>CAVYQD010000006.1:0-38839 GCA_963770575.1 uncultured Acidobacteriota bacterium | reverse complement strand
TGGTGATCGTCTTGATTCTGTACCTGCTGGGCGCGGTTCACGTATAGCTAGCTGCTGGCAGCGCAACTAGCTGGCAGTTCAATTCGCTGACAGCTCAGCTGCACGGCACCACTCGCCTCGTCGCAAGTCCGCAGAGCATCAAGTCCGCATAGCACGCCGTAAGTCCGCTGAGCGCGTGGTAATCCAGCTCCGAAAAACAAAAAGGGCGCTCCGATTCACCGGGGCGCCCTTTTGCGAAGCGCGGGAATTTGCTGAACGGCAGATTCCTCGCTGCGCTCGGAATGACACCGAGCGTTTATGGATCGTCGCGGGTTTAGTACATTCCGCCCATACCGCCGCCGCCCGGCATTCCGCCGCCGGCGCCAGCTGCGCCCTTCTTGTCATCTTCCTTGATGTCGGCCACGAGCGCTTCAGTGGTGAGCATCAAGCCGGCAATCGACGCCGCGTTCTGGAGAGCCAGACGGGTAACCTTGGCCGGGTCAATCACGCCCGCCTTCACCAGGTCACCGTACTCGCCGGAATCAGCGTTGAAGCCGAAGTTATCGTCCTTCGATTCGCGAATGCGTCCCACCACAACGGCGCCTTCGTGGCCGGCGTTGTGAGCGATCTGGCGCATGGGCTCTTCGAGCGCGCGCTTCACGATGTTGACGCCGATGGCTTCGTCATCGTGCAGCTTGAGCTTCTCGAGCGCCGTGATGCAGCGAACCAGTGCCACGCCGCCGCCGGGAACAATGCCTTCCTCGACCGCCGCGCGGGTTGCGTGCATGGCGTCTTCCACGCGAGCCTTCTTTTCCTTCAGCTCGGTTTCGGTTGCCGCGCCCACTTTGATTACGGCGACGCCGCCCACGAGCTTCGCCAGGCGTTCCTGGAGCTTCTCGCGGTCGTAGTCGGATGTGGTGTCTTCCACCTGCGCGCGAATCTGCTTCACGCGGCCTTCGATCTCGCGTGGACTTGCCTGCGCCCTCGACGATCGTGGTGTTGTCCTTATCGATGGTGACTTTCTTCGCGCGGCCGAGGTCTTCGAGCTTCACGTTCTCGAGCTTGATGCCGAGATCTTCCGTGATGGCTTTGCCGCCCGTCAGGGTAGCAATGTCCTCAAGCATGGCCTTGCGACGATCGCCGAAGCCGGGCGCCTTCACTGCGGAACACTGCAGCGTGCCGCGGAGCTTGTTCACCACGAGAGTTGCGAGCGCTTCGCCCTCAACGTCTTCTGCGATGATCAAAAGCGGCTTGCCCATCTTGGCGGTCTGCTCGAGCAGGGGAAGCAAGTCCTTCATCGAGCTGATTTTCTTTTCGTGGATGAGGATGCGGACGTCTTCGAGTACGCATTCCATTCTCTCGGGATCGGTGACGAAGTAGGGCGAGAGGTAGCCGCGGTCGAACTGCATACCTTCGACTACTTCCAGCGTCGTCTCCATGGTCTTGGATTCTTCCACGGTGATGACGCCGTCCTTGCCGACCTTCTTCATCGCTTCCGCAATGATGAGGCCGATTTGGCGGTCGTTGTTGGCGCTGATCGTGCCCACTTGCGCGATCATGTCGCCCTTCACGTCCTTGTGCAGCTTCTTGATTTCATCGATAGCAACGGAAACGGCTTGTTCGATGCCGCGCTTCAGTGCCATCGGGCTCGCGCCGGCTGCTACCGTCTTCACGCCTTCGCGGAAGATGGCTTGAGCCAGAACGGTTGCGGTGGTGGTGCCGTCGCCGGCCACATCGGAAGTCTTCGAAGCGACTTCGCGGACCATCTGCGCGCCCATGTTCTCGAGCGGATCCGGCAGCTCGATTTCTTTTGCTACGGTGACGCCGTCCTTGGTGATGATCGGCGCGCCGAACTTCTTTTCGATGACCGCGTTGCGGCCCTTGGGACCGAGCGTGATCTTCACTGCGTCCGCCAGAATATTGACGCCGCGCAGGATCGCCTGGCGAGAATTTTCGCCAGTTACGATTTGCTTTGCCATGTGTCTATCTCCTCTTTCGCTTTTTCAGATTGGTTGTGCCGGTACAGCTTGCCCCTTTTGAGGAGCTTGCGTCCCGAGCGTTTGTGCTGGGAATGCGGCTGAATCCGGTCGTTACTTCTTGCTGCCGGCCGCTTTGGCCGCGCCGCCGATCTTCGCGAGGACGTCTTTTTCCTCGATGATGAAGAACTCTTCGTCGTCGACAGTGATTTCGTTGCCGGAATACTTACCAAAGAGAACGCGGTCGCCGACTTTCACGTCGATCGGGATTCGCTGGCCCTTGTTGTCGTATCGACCAGCGCCAACGGCGATCACATTGCCCTCGTACGGCTTTTCGCGCGCCGTGTCCGGGATGATGATTCCGCCCTTGATGGTCTCTTTGTCCTTCGGCCGCTGGATGAGGATGCGGTCGTGAAGCGGTGTGATATTGACTGCCATTTTTGCAATTCCTCCGATGGAGAGATCGTTCTGAGTTGCTCGGGGAGGAGGTTCCGAGTGTTAGCACTCCTCTCAAGCGAGTGCTAATATAGTTTGGGAGAGGGTCGGGTGTCAAGCAAATACCTGACAATTCGGCACTCACGTATTGGAACACCGCTGCTAAGCGCTAAAGCCATTGTAATCAATATGTAATAGGTGTGTATGGTTTTTCCGACACTTCTTTGTTGAGTTGCTTCGAGCCAGCAGCTAGAATCCCGCCAGCCGAGGCTTCGGAGTGCAATACCTCTTCTACGTCCGCTTGATCGCGCTCACCGCCGGAACGCTCGTCTACTTGTTCCTGCTCGCGCTGATTCTTGGGCACCGCCGTCCGCGGCTTCTTGAGCGCCTGTTGTTCTTCCTCAGTCTTTCGACGTTCTTGATGTATGCGGGCGGCTTGCTGGAAATAAATTCAAGTATCCAATACGGCTCTCCTCCAGACTCCACTAGATTTGTTTACAAGTTGCTCGACCAGCTCGGGATCGCCTTTCTACCGGCCCTCTTAATTCATTTTCACTTTGCATATATCAGGACAATTCAGGGTAGGCGGATACCGAAGTGGTGTCGGTCGATCGTTGCGCTGTTCTATGTTCTACCATTCCTAAGTGTCCTGGGGACTGCATATGTCCTTCACCGGCTCGGCGCACTACGCATCTCGGATCTCTCCAGCTGGCTCGCCGCTGGGGCGACGGGGTTAGTTATTCCGGCGGTGCTCGCCGGAGTTGCTTGCGACTTCGACCTGTCGAATCATTCGAAGGATCCGGTCGAGCGCAAATTCTTTGTATCGCTCGGTATTCTCTTGGGCTTGATATTCGTTCCGCTCGCGCTTCGAACAGGATTCGCTACCTTCCCTCCGATGAACGGACAGCTTTTCTCGACCGCGCTCGTGACGTTATCCGTCCTGCCGGGAGCGCTGTTGATCTACTACGCGCTGAAACACAATTTTCTGCAGTATCGGGCTCAGCGAAATCTCGTATATGCACTTTCGGCCACATTTCTTGCGCTCCTTTACCTGGCGCTTGTTCGGCGCATCAGCGGATGGATTGAGCCAACACTGCCGCCAGAAGCGACGGCGAGCATTTTATTGTTTGCGCTGCTTTTCTTATTCGAGCCGCTGGAACGCGTGATTGGACCTGCGCTACACCGTGCTCATCAGCAACGATTCGGGCGCGTACAGAAACTGGCAGTCGAATTTCAAGAACAAGCGCGCCACGGAGATGTGGCAAATCTAATTGGATTTGCGGAGCGACGGATTCGCGAAGATTTTGGATTGGCGGAAGTGCGGCTAACCGTTCCGCGCGATCCGTCGCTTGCGCCCGTCGAATCGCCGGGCGGGCTTGGGCATGTCGCGCGACTCCCATTGATGAAAGATGGCGGCGAGATTGGATTGCTGGAAGCGGCGACGACCGGGTCGTATCTTACGGGCGAGACGTCGGCGGCACTGGAATTTCTCGCCGAACAATTACCCGCAAGCATCGATCTCTGCCGCCTGCTCGAAGACAAACTGCGGCTCGAACGTGAGCTTGCGGAGCGCGAGCGGCTCGCAGTGCTGGGACAGATGGCGGCGAATGTGTCGCACAATTTGCGCAATCCGCTCAGCTCGATGAAGACGGTGCTGCAGGTGCAGCTCGAAAATCCGGACTTACCGATCGACATGCGCCGGGATTGCGCGTTAGTCGTGAATGAAATCGATCGCATGAGCGCGAAGCTCACGCAACTTTTGAGATACGCGAAGCCGTCGGTGAACGGCGAGCGCGTGGGTGCAGTAGCTTTGGCGCGGCAAACCGCGTCGCTCTTCGGCCGCGATGCGGAGCAGCGAAACATTCGTCTCGAATTCGACCAGCCGCGCGAAGAGATTTGGGTCCTGGCGTCGGAAGAAGCGCTGGGCGAAGTGCTGTCAAACCTGATCGTGAATGCCATGGAAGCGCAGCCGCAGGGCGGGCGGATTCGTGTTGCGTTGTCGCGCGATGCGGAGCAAATGGAAATTCGCGTGGACGACGACGGCACTGGAATTTCAGACGACCTGCGCGCAAAGATTTTTCAGCCATACTTTACGACGAAGCCTACGGGAACTGGACTGGGACTCTCGATTGTGGCGCGTCGAATTACCGAGATGGGCGGGACAGTGACTTGCGAAAGCCCGCAGCGAAATGGAGCCGGCACGCGTTTTCGAATTACGCTGCCCCTCGCTCAGGAGTGAAGAGGCGGTGGCGCGTGCGAGGGGTCCTCTGTGCCCTCTGTGTCTCTCTGCGAACTCTGTGTAAAGTTTTGCAATGCAATCTGGCGAAAAGTGGCGGGATATGAAAGCTGAGCGCACGATTCTGATTGTGGATGATGAAGCTTCCGCGCGCTATGGAACTCGGCGAGCCCTCGAATCGAATTATCGCGTTGTGGAAGCCGAGTCCGCCGCTGCTGCGCGCCTTGCGGTTGCGAGCGATCGCCCGGATCTAATTCTGCTCGATATGGTGATGCCGGGAGAGGACGGCCTTTCGTTTCTTCGGTGGCTGCGCGAAAGCGCCAATGAAACGCCTGTGCTGGTGGTTTCCGCGCTCGACACCGCGAAAACTGCCGTGGAAGCGCTCCAGAGTGGCGCGGCGGATTACATCGTGAAAGGTTTTGACATCGCAGAGCTGCGAACACGCGTCGCAAACATTTTGAAGCTCGCTGAGCTGGGCGCCGAGAATGCGCGCTTGCGTCGCGAGCTTGTCGCCGACGGACAGTTCGGACGAATGCTAGGAGCGTCCGCGGCGATACGTCGCGTCTTCGAGATGGCCGACAGGGTGGCAGCAACTGACGCGACTGTTTTAATTCTCGGCGAAAGCGGCACAGGGAAAGATTTGCTAGCGCAGGAAATTCACGCGCGTTCGCCGCGAGCTGCGGGGCCGTTCGTTGCGGTAAATTGCGCAGCGCTGCCGGAAAATTTGATCGAGTCGGAGCTATTTGGATTTGAGAAAGGTGCATTTCACGGGAGCCGCACAGCAGCGCAAAGGAAAATTCGAGTTAGCGTCGGGCGGCACAATTTTTCTCGATGAAATTGGCGACATGAATCCTGTGACGCAAGCGAAAGTGCTCCGCGCTCTGGAAAACCGCACGATCGAACGACTGGGCGGTTCGCGCTCGATTGAAGTGGACGTGCGCGTGATCAGTGCGACGCATCGCAATCTGCCGGACGAGATTGCCGCAGGTCGTTTTCGCGAGGACTTGTACTACCGCTTGCGTGTGGTGACGCTCGAGCTTCCGCCGCTTCGCGCACACAAAGAAGATCTCGCGCTCCTGGTTGGCGCATTTCTCGAGCAGCTCGGAGCACGCCACGGACGGCGAGCCCGTTTGAATGACGCCGCGATGGATTTGCTGCAACGGTACGAATGGCCTGGGAATGTTCGCGAGCTGCGGAATGCGCTCGAGCGCACACTGGTGCTGAGTACGGGCGACGAAATTAAGCCGACGGATTTGCCCGAAGAAATTCGCCCCGGAACCGGCGCAGCAGGTGCATCGCAGCATTCAGGAGCCGACGCGTATTTGGCTGAAGCGGATTTTCGTGATGCGAAGCGGAAGTTTGAAATTGCCTACTTGAAACGAAAACTTGAGGAGCATCATTGGAACGTTTCGAAGACGGCTGCCGAAGTGGGTTTGCACAGGCAAAGTCTGCAGGAGAAACTGAGAGAGCTGGGGATTCAGCGGCCGGGGAAGTAAGAGCGCGGCGCGCGATAGTGCTTGAGAGGGCACGGCCTGCCCGGGCGGCAGGCATGTCGGAGATCCGCCGTCATTCTTGGCGGGCCGTGCCCTACGGGGAACGTAAATCTTGGCGCATGAGTCAAAAGTTGGCGGGTATATTTTGGCGGGAGGCGAAAGCTCGCGCATGGGGCGCGATAAGGCGCTGCTCGAATTGAACGGAGTCGCACTGATTCTGCGAATGGCAACGCTGGTTGAGTCGGTTGTGGGAGCGTCAACGATTATTGGCGATTCGATCAGGCTGGAAGGATTGTCGCTGCGGGTAATTGCCGATGATTTTCCAGGAGCCGGGCCGCTGGGCGGAATTGCAACCGCGCTGCGAAGTTCGAGCGCAGAATGGAATCTGCTGATCGCGTGCGATATGCCGTATCTCACGCGAGAGTGGCTCCGCTTCTTGATCGAGCGGGCGTTTCGATCGGACGCGCATGCCGTCGTGCCGATGAATGAACGCGGCGCGGAGCCGCTGTGCGCGATGTATCGCAAGCAGTGCTTGTCGGCAATTCACGCAGCGCTCGATAGCGGCACGCGAAAAGTAACGGCTGGCCTTGCCGGCGTGCAAACTGATTACGTAGAACCGTCGGAATGGAAAGGCTTTGATTCTGAGGGCCTGCTATTCAAGAATATGAACTCGCCTGCGGATTACGAAGAAGCGAAATCGAGGCTCGGCAAACAAGCGAATCGATGACCGAACATTACATTGAATTTCGAAATGTTTCGAAAGCGTTTGACGACCACGCTGTATTGAAGGACGTGAGCTTTTTTGTCGATCGCGGCGAGACGGCCGTCATCATGGGACGCAGCGGCGTGGGGAAATCCGTCAGCTTAAAACTTCTGCTGGGATTTCTGGAGCCTGACGAAGGGCAAATTATCGTCGCCGGAAAAGATGTGACGCATTACACCGAGGAACAATTCTCAGAAATTCGGCGCATGGTGACGATGGTGTTCCAATCGGGCGCGCTGTTCAGTTCGCTCACAGTTGCCGAGAATGTCGCGTTCCCGCTCGAGACGCACGGAGGAAAACCGGGCGACCCGGAGATTGAGAAAAAAGTAGCTGAATTGCTCAAAATGCTCGAGCTAACCGAGTATGCCGACCGTTTGCCGGCGGACTTGAGCACCGGAATGAAGCGCTCGGTGGCGATTGCTCGGGCTCTGGCGGAAGATCCCGAGGCGATTTTGTATGATGAGCCGACAACAATGGTGGACCCGATAATGGCCGCGCACATGAGCGATATCATCGCCCGGCTGAAGGAAAAGCTGCACAAGACATCGATCGTCGTGACGCACGACACGCACCTTGCGAAGAAACTCGCCGACCGCGTGATTTTCCTGCAAGAGGGGCACGTGTCGTTTTTCGGGACGTGGCAGGAGCTGGTGGATTCGAAAGATTCGTTTCTTCGAAACTTCCTGCAAGAAGACGAATTGATTCCGGCTTTGGATCTCGTCGAGTGAGTTCTGCGGCCATACCCGCCGAAAGAGCGAAGCTCCCTTGCGTAATGGGCCTGTGGGACGTTCTGCTGTTTAACATTGCCACGGTGCTAGGCCCGAGGTGGATCGCTTCAGCAGCACACAACGGAACTTCTTCCGTAAGTTTGTGGATCCTCGCAGCGATTTTCTTTTTCGTTCCCACTGGACTTGTGATCGTCGAGCTTTCGACGCGCTTTCCGGAAGAAGGCGGATTGTACGCGTGGTCGAAAGCCGCGTTCGGCGAATTTCACGGATTTGTCGCCGGATGGACGTACTGGGTGTACACGCTTTTTTATTTTCCGGCGCTGCTTTTCGCAAGCGCTTCGATGGCAGCGTACATCGGCGGAATCGGGTACGCGCCGCTCGCGCAAAATCGTACATTCCTCTTGATCGGCTCGTTCGTGCTGCTGTTCGTTGCCGTCTTCATGAATATCATTGGTCTACGTATTGGTAAGTGGCTGCAGAACGCAGGCGGCGTCTCTACTTTTCTTCCACTGACGATCTTGATTGCGGTGGCTGCATTCATTTGGCACCGGCAAGGATCGGTGACGCAATTCACCTGGAGCAACATCCGTCCGCACTGGGATTGGGCGACCGTAAATTTCTGGCCGCAGATTGCTTTTGCGTTTGCGGGTCTCGAGCTTGTGTCGTCAATGAGTGAAGAAGTGCGCGAGCCGCGCAAAACATTTCCGCGCGCGATCCTCGGCTCGGGAATCGTGATTGCGGTGATTTACATTGCCGGGACGGTCGCAGTTCTTTCGCTGATGAGCAGCGTGGCAGTCGATCCGAAGAGCGGCGTGTTCCAGGCGCTGACGATTGCATCCGGGACGCTGAAGATTGGCGCGCTGGGAATGATTGCGGCGATGCTCGTCACCGTCGGGAATGCGGGCGGCGTGGGATCAACCGTAGCGGGAATCGCGCGCGTTCCGTTTGTGATTGGCCTCGATCGCTACTTGCCTCGCGCGTTTGGAAAAGTTCATCCGCGATGGCAAACGCCGTACGTTTCAATTCTGGTGCAGGCGATTATTTCGGGGATGATTTTGCTATTGAGTCAGATTAATGAGACGACGGTGGGCGCCTATCAGGTGCTGGTGGACGCGACGAACATTTTGTATTTCATTCCGTTCCTTTACATGTATGCCGCCGCTATCAAGCTCGCTTATCTGCCGGATCGCGAAAATACGCCGGGGGCTGTGCTGATACCCGGAGGCAGAGCAGGTGTGTGGATTGCGGGCGGGCTTGGATTTGTGATCGCGCTCGCTGGGATTTTGCTTTCACTCGTTCCGCCGGGAGATAGTTTGAACAAGCTGCAGTTCGAAGTGAAATTGGTGGGCGCGACGGGGCTCTCCGTTTTGCTGGGCGTGATGTTGTATTTGCGCGGATCGCGGCAGAAGTCGCGGGAAGTGGTGTGAGGATTCTCCACAAGACCGATTCGATTGTACCGACCGCCGGGCGTTCTAGTGGATCGCACGATGTTGAGCGGATTCTTTTGTAGTGAGCGAGAAGCGCGGTTCGGGCTTTTCTGCGGTCGCTCCACTTTGCAAAACTTGATTTGCGACGTACTCACCTACCGACGGGCCATGCTTGAAGCCGTGCCCTGAACCACCCCCCACCAGCCAGACATTCTCGAAATCCGGATGGCGATCGATCAGAAAATCTCCGTTCGACGTGTTTTCGTACTGGCAGACGCGCGTTTCGACGACGGGCGCGTTCTTCAGAGCAGGGAAGCGGCGCGCGACAAATTGTTGTGCGGCTGCGAGTGCTGCGGCGGTGGCGATGCGCGATTGCGTGTCTGGATCAGCGGCGGCTCCGTGGCGATCGTCTGCAACCTTGAAGCCGCGGTTCTCGAGATCGGGCATGCCGTAAAATTCATCGCGCAGAAAAAGCCAGGTGGGCATCGCGGGAGGCTGAAAGCGCGTGTCGCCAGGCGGAACGCCGAAGAAAATGATTTCCTGGCGGGTGACGAAGATGCGATTGCCGAGTACGACGGGGAAAACTTTCGGCAGCCACGGGCCACATGCAAAAACATACTGCGACGCGGAGATTGTTTCGCCGCTCGCGGTTGCGATCGAGGCGAGTTTTCCGCTGCGAGCTGAATGCGATGCCGGCGGCGACACCGCCGCGATTTGATAGTCGACGCCAAGCTTGTGCGCTTGTTCGACGACCGTTTGCACTGCACGGCGAGCCATGAGGACGCCGCTCGATGGCTCGAGGATTCCCCACGAACTATCGTCGACGGAGATTTGTGGATAGAGGCGGCGAAGATCGTCGACGGTTAATTTCTCGAACGGAACGCGGAGCTCACCGAGCGTAGCTGCCGTTTCTCGTGCGTATTCGCTGCGCTCAAGCTCGTCCGCGATCCAGAGAACACCGGTGCGGTGAAATAATTCCGGGCGGCCGGCTTCGGCGAAAAGCTCCTGCCACTGCGGAAGTGCGCGCAGCGACCAGCGCGTGTAAATTTCGTCGGCACCGTAGCCCATGCGAATGATGCGCGATTCGCCGCCCGAACTTGCTCGTGCATGTGCGGGCCCGTATGCGTCGAGGAGAACCACGCGCGCCCCAGCTTTTCGCAGCTTCAGCGCAGTCCAGGAACCAAAAACGCCGGCGCCGATTACCGCAACGTCGTACGAGCCCGATTGTCGAACGGGCATCAAAAACCTTCCTCGATCAACGCGCCGACCGAGAGGCGCGAACTTGCCGGCGTCTTGCGCGCGGCAATCAGGCTCTCGACATATTTCGCAAGAATGTCCGCTTCGAGATTTACGGCGTCGCCGGGAACCATCGCGTGGACATTCGTGTGCTGATGCGTGAATGGAATTACGGCGATATCCGCGATGCCGTCTTGCGGCTGCCAACGCGCGACGGTGAGGCTGATGCCGTCGATTGCGATCGAACCTTTTTCGGTGACGTAGCGCCGCAAATCCTGCGGCACCCGCACGGAGAGCCACCAGTTCTCACCTTCGGGTGTAAGGCGCGTCACGCGGCCGACGCCGTCGACGTGACCTTGCACGAAAGTGCCCGCCGAGCCGAGCGGTAGCGGCAAGCGGTCGTTCGAGATTTACGGGATTGCCGGTTTTCTTTTCACCGAAGGCGGTACGGCGCAGCGTTTCGCCGGAAAGATCGGCGGCAAATGTGCGCGCGTCGAATTCAACCACGGTAAGGCAGCATCCGTTAACGGATATGCTGTCGCCAAGCTTCATTTCGGCGGCGATCGCAGGCGCGCCTTCGATACTTATCTGCAGGCGGCCGCCGTTATCGTCGTGCGCGAATGCTTCAATTTTTCCGACGTGCTCGGTGATGCCTGTAAACATCGTGAAAGTATCCTTGGACCGCAATATCAGGGCCGTAGCGATTCATCGTGATGTTCGTTAGTGCCGGCGAATTCGGAAACCATTTTGCTGGGATCCGGGCCATCGGCACGCCGCCGGTTCCCATGATTTTCGGAGCATAAAAGAGAATGAGCTTGTCGACAATGCCGGCTTTGAGTGCAGCGCCGTTGAGAGTGGCGCCTGCTTCGAGCAGGACGTTGAGCATTTGGCGCTTGCCAAGCTCGCGGAGCACCGCGGCAAGGTCTACGTGGCTACGTTTCGAATCGATGCCGACGATCTCCGCGCCTGCGTGCTTAAGTGCTCGAGCTTTTGGCGAATCAGCCGGCTCGGTGGTGAAAATCACGAGATCGCCGCCGGCGGATTTCACGAGCTTCGATTTCAGCGGCATGCGAAGTCGCGAATCGACTACGGCGCGAAGAAGTTTCCGGCGGCGCGGTTTGCCGGTGCGGTCGGTCATGCGCGAGTCGTCGGCGAGGATTGTTCCGATGCCGGTGAGAAGCGCGTCGGCTTTGTGGCGCAATTGTTGAACGGCTTCGTGCGAGGCTTCGCTTGTGATTGAGGTAGTGCTCCCGGCGCGGGCGGAGATTTGGCCGTCGAGCGTGAGTGCGGACTTGAGCGTTACGAATGGAAGCCCCGTGCGAATGTACTTCGCGAAATCTTCGTTCTGTCCGCGCGCTTCCGTCTCGTGAATCCCGGCGGTCACGCGAATCCCGGCGCGACGAAGTTGTGCTAAGCCTTTTCCTGCGACGGCTGGGTTGGGGTCATCCATCGCCGCGACGACGCGTTTGATGCCCGCATCAACAATCGCTTTGGTGCAGGGGCCGGTGCGTCCAGTGGTGCAGCAGGGTTCGAGCGTAACGTACAACGATGCGCCGCGCGCTTTTGAGCCTGCTTGTTTCAGCGCAACGATTTCGGCATGATCGCGGCGGTCGTAGACGTGAAATCCTTCGCCAACGACGCGCCCGTTCTTCACGATCACGGCGCCGACGACAGGATTCGGATGCGCGAGCGCGGTGCCTCGCAGTGCGAGCGCAAGAGCGCGCGTCATGTGCAGTTCGTCGAGTTCGCTAGTCGAATAGCGAGTTGACATAGGTTTCGGGATCGAAAGGAACGAGGTCGTCCATCTGCTCGCCCGTGCCGACGAAGCGAATCGGAAGATTCAATTCATGCGCGATGGCGACGACGATGCCGCCTTTCGCGGTGCCATCCAATTTTGTGAGAACGATTCCAGTGACGCCGGCATGGCTCCAGAATTCGCGCGCTTGATTCAAGCCGTTCTGGCCGGTGGTTGCGTCGAGCACAAGAAGTACATCGTGCGGAGCGCCCGGAACGATTTTTGCAGCGGTACGCTTCATTTTCTCGAGCTCCGCCATCAAATTCGATTTTGTATGTAAGCGACCGGCCGTGTCGACAATCACCAGGTCGATGCGCCGTGCGACAGCGGACGAGAGCGCGTCAAAAATGACGGCCGAAGGATCAGCGCCGGATTTCTGTTTGACAACTTCAACTCCGGACCGTTTGCCCCACACCTCAAGTTGCTCGATTGCTGCAGCGCGAAAGGTGTCGGCAGCGCAGAGCATCACGGTGTGGCCTTCTTTTTTCAGTCGATTCGAAAGCTTGCCGATGGTGGTGGTTTTTCCGGTTCCATTCACGCCTACGACGAACATGACCCGCGGAGCAGCACTATCTGCACGCGCATGAACATGGGAATCGCCGTTTCCATCAGCAGGCGGCAAAGGAAACGTGAGTATTTTTGCGATTTGATTCTTCAGTTCGCGCTTCAAATCTTTTGCATCGACGAGCTTATGCTCGTTCACCTGCTGGCGGAGCGCGGCGAGAACTTCTTTTGTGGTTCGAACGCCGATATCGGCGCTCAGCAGCGCGGATTCGAGTTCGCGCAGCAGCTCCGGATCGACGGGACGATCGCCCGTGAGAAGTTGCTCCACTTTTGCGGACAGCTCCGTCTTCGTCTTGCTGACGGAGTCTTTTAGCCGCTCAAGGAGCGTCGGTTCGGGTGGTCCGAAGAGTGAAATCATGTCGGTTCGCCGCGCGAGGCGGAAACAAACATTCTAGCAGAGGCCAGCATGGGAGCGAGAGACAGAGCGCGAAATGAACGGCGTTTCCGAGACGGTCGAAAAGACGGAAGGCTCAAATTCCGCCGTGCCGGAGGGGCGCGGCTTTGACGCACCAGAAGTGGCTAAGTTGGACGCCCGCGAGAAGCTTAAACCTTTATCGCTGCACGGCTCGATTTTTGGGCCGAGGCAGCGGCGAATCTCCCACTCTTGGAAACGCTTTGGTCTGAATCCAGAAAAACGATGTGATCCGCGCACCGCGAGTAATCGGACGCACCTGATGAAGGTTTTTGGCAGAGTAGAGGACCAAATGACCAGCGGCGAGTTTTACGCTGCGAAGCCCATAGGTGTCCTCCAAGACAAGTTCGCCGCCCTCATACTCGTCTGGTTCCGTAAGGAACAGAGTTGCCGAAAGATCAGCGCGAACCCGGTGACGCGTCCCGGTCAGCCGGCGTATTGCGTCGTCCGCCTCCGCGGCGGGGGAGGGGCCAGCCTCGTGACGGTTGAACTGCGGTTGAAAAACCCTTACAGGTTGAACCGCGGCACTAAACAGAAGGCTCTTTTCGAGTCCTTCGAGGATCAATGCACCCACCGTGTGAGCCGCCGGAGAATTCTCGGAGAGCCGCCGCTTGCCGTTATCGCGGGCCTGCGGACGCCCCGCCGCGATTCGAGGGCTACGCCAATCCGCGGTGGCGAGCAGGTGCTGCGCGCGCGCTAGATGGTCCGGTTTCAGAACTTCCGGTATGACAATGAACACGGTTTCTATTCACCTCGCCAGAATTCAAAAATCATCGGTAACGTAGACAACACTCAGTTGCAAGGTTTTCTCGAAGAAGTTGCAAAAGAGCGCTACTTCGCGGCCTTCCGGCATTGCTTGCAGAATCCGCCCACTTCAAGGCGGACCACTCGGATTTGGAAGCCGCTTTGCCTGGCCATCTCGTCCTTCAACTTCTCGAACGAAGAGCTCGCGAATTCCATGATCGCGCCGCAGCGGAAGCAAGCCATGTGGCTGTGATCGCGATTCGTCTTCGCTTCGTAGAAGTGCTTCTCGCCGTCGATGTGCATGAGATCCAATTCGTCAATCAACCCGCGGCGCTTCAGCAAATGAATGGTTCGATAGACCGTGGCGCGGTCAATATTGGGGTCCTGCTTGCGGGCGAGGGCCAGAAGAGCGGCGGCATCGAGGTGGCGGGGCGAATCCTGAATAATACCGACGAGCAGGCGGCGCTGCGCGGTGATGCGGACGCCATGGGCGGCGAGTTCCTTCATGAGGGAAGGGCGGGTGATAGCCGAATCATTTTTCGATCTACCTAGTTGCGACCCATTCGCAACAACGGAGCGCATCGGGATATCGTCTCCTTGGCTTTTCCAGTCCGTCTCAATGCGATTCTTATCGTGCGGCGCTAGTTGCGACTCCAGTTGCAACACAGTAACAACTAGTTTTCAGATTGGACTGCATTCCCCGGATTCTGTCAAGGCGAAGTTTCTGGTCGTTTTTTTTTGCCGGGCGTTCGGCGCGGAACTTCTGCGGCAAGCTGTGAAATTCCGCCGGAGGGCGTCTACTTGAGGTGTTTCCCGGTGCTGGTGATCACGAGCTGGCCATGCTTCACGCCGCGCAGGCTGAGAATTCGATTCGCCAAATCGCGAATCGCGCCGCTGCGACCTTTCATGATGATGACTTCGAGGCAATTGTGATGATCGAGATGGACGTGCGTCGCGGCGAGAACCTGGTTTCCGGCGTCATGCTGCGCGTCGACTAGTTTTTCCGTGAGATTGGGGCGATGGTGGTCGTACACGATCGTCAGCGTCCCGGCGATTATTTTGTTTTTGTCGGCTTCTTCGGAGACAAGATGGTCGCGCATCAAATCGCGCACGGCTTCCGAACGGTTCTTGTAACCTTTCCCCGCAATCGCCGCATCAAATTTCGCAAGCAGATCTGGATCGATCGAGAATCCCGTTCGCGCTAAGCCAGCCATAGTGCTCCTTTACCTCTGAACCCGGCGGCGGCAACTTCGTCAGATTGAATCCCCCTATTTATAGCGTATCGGGCGCACCGGTGGCGAGCCTCCGTCCCTCCTGAGTTGTGGCGGGTTGATTTGTGACGGAACCGGCGGACGCGGACAGCGCCGCACGCGAAATATCAGGTAGCACGAGTCTCAATTCTGTGTTACAGAGTGGCGGTAGCAAGTAGCACGAATGCTTAATTCGTATGTTGATGAGACGATGAGGCCTCACGCGAGCAGGGTGTTGCCGCAATGAAATGGAAACGCGTGCTGTTCTCCTTGCTCCTCGTTCCCACCACTCTATTTGCTCAAGGAATCACCCAGCTTTCAGGAACTGTCGCTGACACGTCTGGCGCGGTGATTGCCGGAGCTACCGTGCATGTTCGAAACGCGAACGGTACTGTACAAATAACGACACTGTCGGACGCGAACGGCTTTTTCATTATTTCCGGACTCTCGGCAGGTAATTATCGGCTCGTGGTATCTAATTCCGGTTTTGAAACCAAAGATATCCCCGTCACCATCGGAACCACAGAGGCGCCGGCCCCGCTGCACATCTCACTCGCTGTGAGCTCCGTCAGCACAACCATAGACGTGCAGGGCCGGGAGGATAGCCTCCTCAGAATTGCCGATTCCGCCACCCAGGGAACCGTGGGGGCAACGGAAATCCAAGATCGTCCGATTCTTCGTTCGGGAGAAATTTTGGAGACGATTCCCGGCGTCATCATCACGCAACACGCCGGCGGCGGCAAGGCGAACCAATATTTTCTTCGCGGCTTCAATCTCGACCACGGCACGGATTTCGCCATTTTCATCGACGGTATGCCGCTTAATCTGCCGTCGCACGCGCACGGCGAAGGGTACGCGGACATGAACACCGTCATCCCGGAGTTTGTGGAGCGGGTGGATTTCCGGAAAGGTCCTTATTACGCTGATGTCGGCAACTACGGCTCAGCTGGATCGGCCGATGTGGTGCTTTTCAAGACGCTGCCCGAGAATTTCCTCAACGTCGAAGGCGGCATGTATGGCTACGGGCGGGCCGTTTTCGGCGTATCGCAAAAGCTCGGCTCGGGCAATTTGCTGTACGGCGGAGAGATCTATCACGATGATGGCCCATGGAAGCATCCGGACAATTATTACAAATTCAACGGGCTTCTAACCTACAGCCAGGGCGGAGAAGCCAACGGTTTCAGCATCACGGCCCGCGGTTACCATGGAAAATGGGACTCCAGCGACCAAATCGCCGAGAATGCCGTGCCCCTCGTTGGTTTCTTCGGCACCTTGAACCCGACGGACGGTGGCAATTCACAGCGCTACAGCCTGCAGGCTGAATGGCATCATCAAGGCGCAAATTCCGAGACGAAGATCATGGCCTACGGATTTTATTATGATCTCGATTTATTTTCTGATTTCACCTACTTCCTGACGGACCCCGTTCGCGGCGACCAGTTCGAACAGAAGGACAACCGCTGGGTGGCTGGGCTGGACGCACGCCACACGATTTTCAGCCAATGGTTTGGCCGCAAGGTGGAAAATACGTTCGGCGCTGCAGGTCCGCAACGATTGGATTCACAACGGCCTTTTCCAGTCGGAAAATCGCGTGCGCGTGGACAAGACTGATTCCGAAACCGGAAACACTCTGCCGGCGATCACGCAAGCAGATCGCTTTACGGACACGCAAGTAGGTTTCTATGTCGAAAACAAAATCCAGTGGGCGGAAAAATTCCGCACTGTCGCGGGCCTGCGCGGCGATCTGCAATACTTTGACGTCACCAGCTTGGTGGAACCGGCCAATTCCGGCACGGCCTCCAAGTTCCTGCCCAGCCCCAAACTAAATTTGATTTTCGGCCCGTGGGCCAATACCGAGTTCTATGTTCAGGGCGGATTCGGATTTCACAGCAACGACGGGCGTGGCACAACGCAAACGGTCGAACCGGTTTCGGCGGAAAATCCTTTCCCCAACACGCCCACCACGCCGATTCCCGCCCTGATCCCAACCAAGGGCGCGGAAATCGGCGTTCGTACTTTGGCCGTCCCACATCTGCAAAGCACCCTGTCGCTCTGGTATCTCCACAGTGCTTCCGAACTGCAGCAGTCTGGCGACACCGGGGGCACGACGGCTTCACGACAGCCGAGCGATCGCTATGGCGTCGAATGGGCGAACTACTACACGCCTCTGGAACATTTGGCTTTTGATTTTGACCTCGCGGACTCGAAAGCTCTCTTTACGTCGATCGACGGAGATGATGCCGCCCCGGGCAGCCCGGGTGGCAGGCGGGTGCCGGAAGCGGTTTCGTGGGTGATTTCCTCCGGCATCACACTGCACGATCTCAAAGGTTTTTCGACGAGTTTGCGCCTGCGCTACTTTGGGCCGCGCGATTTGACGTCCGACGGAATTTATCGCTCAAACTCAACAGCGTTGCTCAACGCGGAGATCGGTTATCAAATTAACAAGACGATGGCGCGTTTCGGGCCGAATTTTTGAATTTGCTGAACCGCCGCGATCACGACATTGACTACGCCTATACCTCTCAAATAACGCCAACCGCCACGCCGGCATTCACCGACGTTTTCCACCCGGTCGAACCGTTTCAGGTGCGATTCGGCTTACAGTTCCGGTTCGAATAGGCTCTGCGATTCCTCTTCTCGGTGGGTTACTCACATCACTTCGCGAGGTAAACTAGGGTATGCCGATTCGCAAGAAATCCAAGCCAGCCAAATCATCGAAGTCCAACTCTTCGCAAACGCCGCGCAGCCGCTTCGCCAGCGTGAACGGTGTGAAGCTTCACTATCTCTTCGCGGGTCAAGGCGATCCGGTTGTCTTGCTCCACGGATACGCCGAGACAAGCCATATGTGGCTCCCGCTCATCGCGGAACTCGCGAAAAATCACACGGTGGTTGCGCCGGATTTGCGCGGAGCGGGGCAGTCATCGAAGCCGGCAGCTGGTTACACAAAGATTGCGATGGCGCAGGATATTCACGCATTGGCGCGTGGCCTCGGCTATGAGCGCATTCAGATCGTAGGCCACGATATTGGATTGATGGTTGCGTACGCATACGCCGCGCAGTATCCGGACGAAGTGAGCCAGATTGCGCTGATGGATGCGTTTCTGCCGGGCGTAGGGAATTGGCGCGACGTCTGGCTGATGCGCGATTTGTGGCATTTTCATTTCTACGGCAAGACGCCGCTTGCGCTCGTTCACGGCCGCGAGCGCATTTACTTTGAGCATTTCTGGAATGATTTCGCCGCGAACCCGAAGCATTCGGTTCCAGAGCGCGATCGCAAATTCTACGCAAAGGAATACGCCCGGCCCGGCGGGATGGCCGCAGGCTTTGAGTATTTTCGAGCTTTCGAGCAGGACGCGAAAGATTTCGCAGAGCTGGCGAAGACGCCTTTGCCAATGCCCATGCTCGTTCTGACGGGCGAAAAAGCGTCGGGCGATTTCTTAATTCAGCAGGGCCGGCTTGTGGCGACGAATGTCGAAGGCGTCATTGTACGCGGCTCCGGCCACTGGCTCATGGAAGAAGCACCCGAGCAGGTGATTCCTAAGCTGGTCGAATTCCTCAATCGCTAGACTGAATCGATTCTTTCCATTTCAAATTTGCGCAGAGTGGTGTTGTCGGGAGTCGTATCGTCCCCAAGTGCGTTCGACTGCGCGCTCGGCGAGACTTCGCGTCCCCTGTGCGAACGGGGCTCGAAGTACATGAAGCGAATCTCGAATCTGCAGTCCCAATCCCGCCCGAAGCCTGTCAAGAGACAGCGAGGGTGCCGCTGCAGATTGCTTGTTCAACGACAGCGCTACACTTCGACGAGGGTGGCGGTGAGGCGGAGGCGGCCCGCGCTGACGGCTGATTCGAGGGCGGCAACCACTTTAGGATCGAATCGCGAAACCGAGAGCGAACGAATCCGATCCATCGCAAAATCGAGATCCATCGCGGATTGGTAGGGGCGGTTCGTCGTGATCGCATCCAGCGTATCGGCGACGGCGATGATGCGCGCCATCGTCGGAATCTGATCGGCCTGCAAGCCGTAGGGGTAGCCGGCGCCATCCAACCGCTCGTGGTGCAACTCGATGCCAGGCAGCATTTCCTTCAGCTGCGCAACAGGACGCATAATGTTCGCGCCCTTCACCGTGTGCTGCTTCATCAACTCGAATTCCTCGTCAGTCAGTTTGCCGGGCTTCTTAAGGACACGGTCGTCTACGCCAATTTTGCCTACGTCGTGAAGCAGAGCAGAAATTCGCAATCGATCGAGCTCTTCGGATGAGAGCTGAAGGTACTCGCCGATAATCATCGAATATTTAGCAACGCGACCGGAATGGCCGCGCGTATACGGGTCCTTTTCGTCGATGGCTGCGGCGAGCATGCGGATCGAGCCGAGAAAGAGATCGCGATTTTCAGCGGCGGCCTGCTTCAGGCGTTCGACGTACTGCTCGATGTCGCCCGCCATATGATTAAACGTTTCGGCGAGCTCGCGGATTTCGGCGGCGCCGCGGACTTCCACTCGCTCGTGAAATTCAGCGCGGCTAATGGCGCGTGTGGAGAACACGAGACCGCGAATCGGCCGTGTGATCCCCACGGCGAAGAGATATCCGAACATCAGCGCGACGAACGTGACGCCCACGACGAACGTGAGAGCCTGCGTCGTCAATTCCTGCACTCCGGCGTCGATGCGCGCTTCGTCGAGGCCGCGTTCTGCAATCACCGCCCAGCGAAGCTCCGGAATCGTGCTGTACGTGCCGATCATTTCCACCTTACGGCCTTTGATTTTTCCCGGCTCGGAGAAGCGCAACGTTTCCGTGGCGCGCAGCTCCTGCGGCATGTCCTTGAATTTTGTCACGAGAGGAGACGTTGCGGAAAGATCGCGGCCCGGCACCATTTCGCTCGTGTTTGGATGCGCGACAATGTGTCCGTGCACGTCGACGATGAAGACCGAGCGATCGCGAACGCTCGCATCGCGCAACCGTGCGAGCAAGCCGTCGATCGAAACCACAGACGCAAACATTCCCGTGAATTGCCCATCGGCGAGCAGCGGAACGGAAACCACCAGCGCCGGACGATTATTCTGCCCAACGGCGAATGGCTCGCTCACATAGTTGAGCCCTTGAATGCTCGCAGTAAATGCGCGTTTGAGTGCGACCTGCACGAAAGGATCGGCGTCGGCGCGAAAACTTCCGGCGGACTCGCCCTTCGCCTGGGTATTGACGGCGGTCACATACAGAATATTGGGGTTGTTCTCGATGAAGTTCTGCAGCAGTCGCGTCATTTGCGGTGCGTGCGATGCGTCGTCGACGTTCTGAATCCAGCCCGTCAGTGCGAGCACCTGGCGCTGGCTCAGGAGCTGTTCGCGCAAGTTCGATTCGAACTGCACGGTTTCGCTCGCGAGAGAACGCGTGATTTCGTTTTGCTGCACGCGCTCGGTATCCTGCAGTTTTTCTTCGCTCAGCCGCAGTACCTGGCGGTGATAGAGCCAGAGCGGCATTACGCTGACGAGCAGCAGCGCGCCCATCACGATCCAGAGGATCCGCAGGCGCCGGGTCGTCATTTGATTGAAGGCGTTTATGGGCACAGAGATTCCCTGATACAAATGCTATCGGGCGCAGGGCAGCGGCACAACAGAACGAAAGTACTAGAGTTGGCATATAAGTCACACAGGCTCAGGAGGTTCCAGCGGACGATTTATCACCTGGGAATCTCCGGTGAAGCGCTTTTACGAAAGCATCGTTGGCGCGAGCGGAGACAAATTCGAGCGGAGAACGGCCGGTCGACCATGCCAAATAAATAGTAATCGCCAAAAGTAAAAGCGTGATCGCGAAATTCGGCCAAGCGTTTAGCGCCCACTGGCCGCTCCAAGTCAGTTCAAACGCGTTCGAAAACGGTCGCAAGTACGGAATGGGCCAGGCGTAGCCGTCCGGGCCGCGTGCCCCCAGCAAGTCTTCGAGCAAATGAGAGTGGAAGCTTACGAACACAAGAAATGCCGTCGTCCATTTCCGATTTGCGAACGAGAAAGCGAGGAGCGTGATCAGTATGCCGAACGCGAGATTGTGCAGCTGATGGTGATACAGGGTAAACCAGGGTAACGGATGAGCAGAGTTTCGTGTGATGAGTTCGGGGATGATGCCGAGTCCGTCGATGTCCGGCACAACGGCCGCCAGCGTGACGAGTCCTCGGTCCCGGATGGTCAGCGACGGAACCGTGCTGGCAATCACCCAACCGGTAAAGAAATGGGTAATGGGGCTCATTCGTTGCATCTTACTTAGCTAATTTCTAGTGCCCGTGCGAGGCAGGTATTCGTCTCAGTGTCGTATGGCTTACTTGCGGAAATTAAGGCGGGATTCTTCGCCGGCGATTAATCGCTCCATGTTCGTCCTGTGTTTTGCCAGAATCAGCACGGCGATGAGGACTGTGCCGAAGGTAACGAACTCGGGAGGCGCGTGGCCCGGTGCGTAGAGCACATAAACAAATACGGGCATCATAGCCGCAGCGACGATCGATCCGAGAGAAGAGTAGCGCCAGAAGAGGACCACGATCAGCCACAGAACCACCGCGGCCACCACAGCCTGCCAGCAAATCGGAATGAAAACGCCAAGGCCCGTCGCAACGCCTTTGCCGCCGCGAAATTGCAGCCACACCGGAAACACGTGGCCGATCACCGCAAAAATTGCGCCGAGCATCATCCAGCGGATGTTCCAGCCGGTCCAATGACCGGCAATCCAGACGGCGGCATAGCCCTTTCCCGCGTCGAGCAAGAGCGTGAGCGCGCCGGCAAGCGGCCCTGCATTGCGCGTGACGTTCGCGGCGCCGATATTGCCGCTGCCTACGCTCCGTATGTCGCTACCGCCGAGGGCTTTCACGATCAGCAAGCCGAACGGGATCGAGCCCAACACGTAGGCCACGACCGGGATGAGCGTGGTGACGTTCACGTGCATTCTCTGAGCCTGCCTCCGCGTGTCTGAATCGCCTGTCTGATTCTTATTTAACTCGAAGCTGGTTCGCCGACAATTGGATACGACGCCATGCGATTATATTGCGCGCCGGATGGTTTCAACAGGCTTTCGTACAGATGAAAACTTGTCTCTCGCGCCTCGCCGAAGTCATAGGATTTCATTTCGTTGGCCGCGTTCACCAGTTCAGGGACGCCTGCTTCGGTTTTGAACCGCGCCAGCGTCAAATGCGGCGTGTACGGCTTTCCTTCACGTTCGATTCCGATTGGTTCGAGGGCGCGATCGATATCGGCAGCCAGAGTGGCGAGATTGGGAGAAGCAGCTACTCCGCACCAGATGACCCGCGGGTGAAATTCGTTCGGGAAAAAGCCCATGCCGTGGAATTGAAGGCTAACTACTTGCGCGGAATGAATCTTGCGGAGCGCTTCTTGGATCGGGCGCAACTTGTGATTTTCAATATGGCCGATAAATTTCAACGTAACATGCAGGTTTTCGGCGTTCACCCAGCGAGCACCACTGGATTTTGGTTTGAGTTTCGCGATCAGTTCGGCAAGCGCGCGCCGAACGCCGTCAGCCAAATCGAGCGCGACAAACAGGCGCACCGGCTACGCCCGGCCGCGCGTCGGGTATAGGAAATAGCGGCGCACGGAATCGAGAGCGGTTTGCGTGGCGTGCATGCGGATGCGTTCGCGGTCGCCCGGGAATTGGAACCGGCGCTCTCGCGGTCCTCGCTCGTCGGCGATGCCGATGTGCACCAGTCCCACGGGTTTTTCGGGCGTGCCGCCACCCGGCCCGGCAATTCCGGTGATGCCGACGCCGATCGTCGCTCCGGTGATTTTCCGAATTCCGTCTGCAAGCGCGAGGGCCACTTCGGGACTTACCGCGCCTTTCGCCTCGATCAACTCCGAACGGACGCCGACGAGCGTCGCTTTCAGCTCGTTGCTGTAACAAACCACGCCGCCGAGAAAATAGCTCGAGCTACCGCCAATGTTCGTGAGCCGTTCGGCGAGCATTCCGCCGGTGCAGCTTTCTGCGACGGCAATCGTCGCGCGATTTTCCGTGAGCACGCGGGCGACGACTTCTTCCATCGTCTCGCCCGCGGTGGAATAGAGATGTTCGCCGAGAGCGAGCGCCATGCCTTTCACGATTTCGTCGAGCACTTGCTTTGCTTTCGCGGAATCGCTGGACCAGACGCGCGGGTGGAGCTGAATTCCCGGCGGCGAAGCGAGAATTGTAGTCTCCGTGTCGGGATACAGCGCATAGAGCGGCGAGACGCGTTGTTCCACTTCCGACTCAGGCAGGCCCGTGATGCGCAGGTCGCGCGTGTAGAGGCGCTCGTCGCCGCCAATTTTCAAAAGGCGCGGGCGAACTTCCTGCTCGAACATGGCGCGCATCTCCGACGGAACGCCAGGGAGCAAAACGACAATGTGCCCGTTCGCTTCAAGCCACAGACCGGGAGCGCTGCCGCGCGGATTGGAAAGCACTGTGGCGCCTTCGGGGACCATCGCCTGACGCTTGTTGATTTCCGGCATCACGCGGCCAAATCGCCGGAACAATTCCTGAATGTGGAGCAGTACTCCTTCGTTCAAGTGGAGCTTGCGTCCAAGCAAATCAGCAACGGCTTCGCGCGTGCGATCGTCGTCGGTCGGGCCGAGGCCGCCGCACGCGACGATCAAATCCGCGCGTTCGAGTGCATGTTGAAACGAAGCGCGCATGTCGCCGAGCGAATCGCCGACCACAGCTTTATGAACTACGCGGATGCCTACTTGGTTGAGCGCGTCGGTGAGGAACAGGGAATTCGTATCCAGCCGGTAGGGCGTGAGAAGTTCAGAACCGATCGCGATGATTTCTGCCCGCATGAATGGCGCTAACCGTTTAGCGGAAGTCCTTCGACGTCCCAATCAAGCGAGTAGATCGCGCTGTTGGTGGTGATCATTGCGCGGCGGCTCGGCATCAGCGCGAGGCCGACAATGTTGCTGCCGCTGAGAACGAGTTGCGGCTCGGCGTGAGGCGTCAGCCGGACAATCCCGCGCCTGCCGCCGATCGATGCTGCCACATACAAATTGCCGAAGCGATCGAACGCGAGGCCTTGCGGCCGCCCGAGGCCGCGGAAAAAAACGCTCACGTCGCCGCCGGGAGTAATCTTGTACACGCGGTCGAAGCTCGATGTCGTTGGTCCGGTGACGAATAGATCGCCTGTTGGGCTGAATGCGAGATGGTAGGCCGCAAGCGATGGCTCAAGCGTTGCAAAAACAAAAATTTCGCGGTCGGCGCCAATCTTAAAAATGGTACCGCTGCGATCGCCCACGTACAGATTGCCCGCTTTGTCGAACGCGAGTCCCGTCGCGATGCCCATGCCTTCGATCCATTGCATCGCGCGGCCGTCGGGCGAGATGCGGTGAATCGTGCCGTCGTTGCGCGAGGAAACGAAAAGAAAACCGTTGCGGTCGATCGCGAGGCCGCTGGGATTCATCAGCTCGGTGATGAACGGTTTCACGGTGTGATTCGAAGTAATTTTGTAGAGCGAGACGGGAACTTTCTGGCCGCGCTGGCCGCTGAAGGTGACAAAAACGTTTCCATCTGAGTCCACTGCGGGACTCGAAACAGGGTGCAAATTGTCGGCAATTTGCACGCCGAGCGCCATCGGGAAGGGCGCGCTTTCAACGCTGCCCATTTTCACGCGGACAGCGCCGCCTTCGGCGCCATCAGGCACTCGCGCGATCAGTTTGTCTTCGGCGGCCAACACGAGACTGCCTTCCACCGGGCCGAATTGCACCTGCGCGCGCGTGTGATTCCGAGCGCCGAAGCCGCTGCCGTTGATCGAGACTTCGCCGCCCGGCAAAGCTGCCGCGGGATTCACGCTTTCAATTCGAGGCGCGCTGTTGGTCGTCACGTATTTAGGTCGTCCTGGTGCCGCCTATTGTGGCGATGTTGCGTTCAATTTCAAAATCACCGGCCTGCCCTTCGCGTGGCTCAGGGTAAAAGGCCGCCGCTACAAAATCTAGAGCCCTGCTGCGCGCGCTAACCACAATCCGATTGCCGCGTAGATGCCTGCCACCCAATCATCTGCCATTATGCCCCAGCCGCCCGGAAGTGACTCGGCCTGGCGCGCCGGAAACGGTTTCCAGATGTCGAACAATCGAAAAAGTATAAAACCCAGCAGCAAGTATTTCAAATTGAGGTGATAGATGACGAAGTACGTGCCGTTCACCCCAAGCCCGATCGGGCCCGCGGGCACCATTTGCCGCAAAGCGGGCAGGGCGATTCCGAGAAACAACGCGAGGTGCTGCCCCGATACCTCGTCGACTACCACGAACTGCGGATCTTTCGTTCCCGAGTATTTTGCCGTGCGATCCGATGCCCAGACCCCAACCGCTGCCAGAAGAATCGCAACCGCGAGACCGTTCCATACGGAGAAGCTTGCAAAAGACCGGACCGGATCGGCGCCTTGAGCGTGAACAGCGGGCGTGTAGAGCGTCGTGACCGTCGTGATGACCCAAATCACCACACCCGCGATCGAGCCCCAAGTGCCCGGTGCGACAGGGATGTACCCGAGGCCGCAAGCGGTCGCGATAAACGCGGCGAAACGCGGCTTGCGCTTCGAGTTGGCAGGTGATGCGGCTGTCGTGCTCATCGGCTTTCGTGCTCGTCTTCGTCGTCGTTCCGATCGGAGCGGCCGGGAATCTCCGGCAACGACTCGTCGAGAACTGGCTCGCTGATCACGTACTTCTCGCTCGACCAGTTTCCCAGATCGAGCAGGCGGCACCGTTCGTTGCAGAACGGAAAATCGGCGTTGGCTTCGGAATCGGTCGGCTTGCGGCAAATCGGGCAGCGAAATTTCATGGCGATATAAGTAAGCCTAACACGAAAGGTTTTGTAGCGGCGGCCTTCAGGCCGGCGAATTAGATTTGCGGACGAGGAGTTAGACCAGGATTGGAAATGGAGATGGCAAGGACGGCGCGTAAGCGGCTCCGTCGTTCTTAGTAGTCGCGGTCGGAGCAACAAATTCAACGACGCGGGCGACCAGGTCGTAATCATTCGATTCGGTGATTTCGACGGTAGCGAGCGTGCCGGGGTGCGGCAGATCGGCGGCGTCATTCACGCCCTCGAAATCGGTGATGTAGACTTTGCCGTCGATTTCGGGTGCCATGCCTTCGAGGCGCGCTTCCCACACGAGATCGGTATCCTTCGACGGCCCTTCCAGCATCGCCTGCAACCGCTGGCCTACGCGCTTGCGCAGTTTGCGCGCTGAAATTTTCTTCTGGATTGACATCAAAGCATCGCGGCGGCGAGCAATTGTCTCTTCGTCAACTTTGTCCGCGAGCTCGAAACTTTTCGACGTGTCCTCATCGGAGTACGCAAAAACCCCCATCCAGTCGAATTCGGCGGCGCGCACGAAATCGCACAGCTCGCGGAAATCTGTTTCGGTCTCGCCGGGGAAGCCGACAATGAAACGAAGTGCGAATCGAAACGCCGGGAATCGCTTTTCGCGCGCGCTCGAGCAGCTTCAGGAATGCGTCGCCGTTCGAGCCGCGCTTCATTCGCGCGAGGACGCTGCGGCTCGCGTGCTGCAACGGCACGTCGAGATATTTTGCGAGGCGCGGATGCGCCGCAATCGTATCGAGCAGGCGCGGCGTAATCCGGTTCGGGTAGCAGTAGAGAAAGCGAATCCAGCTTAAATCCTCGATCTGAGCGAGCCGCTCGAGAAGGACAGGAAGCCCGTCGCGGATGCCGAGGTCTTCGCCGTAGAAAGTGGTGTCCTGTCCGATCAACGAAATCTCGCGCACGCCCGCGGCGGCAAGATTTTCAGCCTCCTTCACCACCGACTCGAAGCGGCGGCTGCGGAATTTTCCTCGCAACTGCGGAATTACGCAGAAAGTGCAAGGATGGTCGCAGCCTTCGTTGATTTTGATGTAGGCGGTGTGTCGAGGCGTTGCGAGAACGCGCGGCGTGAGGTCGTGGTAAAGATACGTCGGCAAATCGGCAGCGCTTGAGGAACCGTCCGGACGAAGTTGGCCTTCGCACGCTGCGAGAATCTTGTCGACTTCACCCGTGCCAATCACGGCGTCCACTTCCGGAATCTGCTCGCGAATGTCGTTGCGATAGCGCTCGACCATGCACCCGGCGACGATTAATTTTTGCGCGCGGCCGAATTTCTTGTATTCCGCCATCTCGAGGATCGACTGCACTGATTCCTGCTGCGCCGGCGCGATGAAGCTGCAGGTGTTGACGACGAGAACGTCGGCATCGCCCGCCCGCGGCGTGATTTCGTAGCCCGCGCGCGTGAGAATACCCATCATCACCTCGCTATCCACGAGGTTCTTCGGGCATCCCAGGCTGACAAATCCAACTTTAGGCATAACTCAGCGAGCTTCCTTGGCAAGCGACAAACACACAATTCTAGCACGGCTGGGGGGACGACTCGGCAGTCTGCGCGGCGCCGCGAGTGATTTTGGGAGGGCGTTTCTGAATTCTATTGGACTTTCAAGGGCGCCGAAACCGAGCCCATTTGCCCGTTGAGATTATCCCTGACGAGGAATCTCAACGTGTAATCGCCGGGAGGCAAATCGATGTGCCCGGGATACGTGGCGCCGTTCGATTTCACCGCTGCCACGGTTGCGGCGTTCAAATTTCCGTTCAAGCTCTGCCAAAAATTTCCGGCGGGAAGTCCAACCGGCGACGTGGCAATTGCGGCGAAATCCAGACTCACCCGGTTCTTATCCGCTTCGTCAATCGTTGCCTGGCCTGCAGCGAGCCGAAACTCGAAGCCGATCCGTTTCTTCGTCCCCTGGTTTTGGATCGGCGTCCAGCGCACAGTTACCGTGAGACCGGTGAAATCGAGCGGCGACATCAGTCCGAGCTGCAAATCCTCTTTGCGGCCGAAGTTCTCATCCTGATTTCCCCGAGCAAAATAGCCGGCTCGCGCTCGCACTTTCATCTCGGGGTGCGACACTTTTACGCTCAGCTTTCGCCAGCCGGGCTTTGTGTCGTTCGCGCTCTTGTAGTAACCGAGCAGGTAGTAGTCGCTCGAATCCTTCGCTGCTTCCTGAAAGCAACCTTGCGCGTCGCTGCGGCGGTCGCAAAGTTTTCCGCCCGTCATGTCTGCAAAAGTTTCCAAGTTCGAAATGTTGGATTGAAGATCGGAGCGCTTGAACGGCGGGGTGCCGGAGGACGGATCGACGTAAACAGGATTCACCAGGTCCTCGATGTCCATTGGATATACGGCGATGTTGGCTCGATTGAGAGCGCCCCAGGTGTTTTCATAGGCCGATTTCAACTCTCTCTCGTGTGCGCCAAAGTTCGAGGGAATCTTGTCAACGGGATGCTGGTCTCGAGACCATTCGGGAACCTCGATGATGCTGTCAATTTGAACGGGCACTCCGGCGGTGGCCCAAATCAACGACTTTCTCCCCGGAATTCCTGAAAATGCCTCCGCAATCTGATGCAAGGCATCGAGCGTGAGATGGACGCGCTGGCTTGCCGCCAACTCCCGAGCATTCGTAGTCACTTTCAGCAATTCCAGTCTGCTTTCTTCCGCGGCGATGCGTACGTCGGAAGGCTGGCTCGTGCTCTGGCCATGTCCGGAGAGTGTGACGAATGAATCGGGATCTGGCGTCGGCGTTTCCTTGGAGGAGTGATGTCCGGTCACGTCTTTTAGCGCTTTCGAGAGAACGGAGGGATCGGTGGTGAAATCGTGAAGTACCTTTACGCCGTCGATATCGATTGTGATCAGGCAGGTCGGTTCGGCGAAGTCCAGTGATTTGCCGAGGAACGACATTAATTCCTTTCGCGCGGTGCCTTGTTCATTAAAGGAAGAATTCAGAAGATCCAGGACGAAGATGGTCAAGCGATCCGAGCCGGTCTGCAATGAATTGGAGAACTCGTTCTGGGGAGTTTCGGTTCGCTTCACGAGTTCTGGGGTCGTAGTGACGTGGCGAAAAAGTGCAATTTGCTGCGGATGGCCGTTCTCAAAAACGGTGAACTGATCTTGAGTGAGATCGGGAACGCGCTCGCCCGCGCGATTGGTGACGACCGTTGGCACGAGAACGATCTCGCTGTGAACCGAGATCGCGGGAGGTTTCGCGCTCTGGCCTTGCGCCGGCGTTTGTCCGAAGATGCTGGCCGCCGCGCCCAGGTACATACTCAGAAGAGCGAAAAATTGAACCGGCCTTCTGAAGTGCAGATGCACGGCTTGGAGCCCTCCGACGAATTGCGGTTGCGGCACAGCAATGAGATTCTCGCACACAAGCCCGAGTTGCTCGAGAATTAACTAAATAGCAACGAATCGCAGATGTCCAATTCCGTCACAGCAGTCGATCCTCGCGTAGCGTCTCGCGTTCGTTACGATTTGCGCGAGCGGAGCGTATCGCGAATCACTCGCAGCAATGACGACATCTGTTCGATGGGAGCCGGGTGCTCGCCGAAGCGCGCGGACTGGTAGAGTTCGGTCAGTTGAGCGACAGGGGCTGCGATTTCCGACGACGGAATGGCGGCAGCGAATTCGAGCGGGGTTTGTGACGGCGATTTCGTCCAGCCGCGCTTTTCGAGCAGGCGGAGCATTTCGCGATATTCGAGCGCGGCAAGAGATGCGGTGAGATTTCCGGCGCGGCGCGCACGCAGGCTCCAGCGGGCTACCACGTACGAAATCAGCGGCTTGCCGCGTAGATAAATCAGCAGCGCAACCAGCATCACGAGCATTACGGGCAGAAAGTAGGGCGAGGCTTCGATTCGCTTGTCGAGCGAAAGCAGAAGCGTCATCACCTGGCGTTGTTTTTCTTTGTAAAGTTTTTGCGCGCGGTCGCCGAAGTCGTGCGACGTCTTCTGGAGGTTCTGCGCGAGCGTCACCTGATGGACGAAATCGTAGTTGATGATCCACTCGCCCCATGAATACTGAAACCAGTCCCAATACATCGCGAGGCGCTCGAGCAGTCCTCCGGGCTTCGCATTTCCCGGAGGCGTAGGGTCGAATGTGATCCATCCGTAGTCGGGAAAAAAGACTTCCACCCACGCGTGGGCATCACTGGCGCGGACGATGTAGTCACCGCCGAGGTCGTTATATTCGCCGGGCAGAAATCCCGTTACATAGCGCGCCGGAATTCCCTGCGTGCGCAGCAGCACCGTCATCGCTGTCGCAAAGTATTCGCAGTGGCCTGCGCGGCGATCGAAAAGGAAATAGGAAAGCGGATCTTTTCCGTGGGGATCGCTGAGATCGAGCGAGTAACCGTATTTGGTTCGAAGATACAATTCCACTCGCGAAGCTTTATCGTACTCGTTGGTAGCACCGCTCGTGATTTGCGCCGCGAGTTTCTCGATGCGCGGATCGAGCTGCGGCAACTGCAGATACATCCGCTTGTTGACTTCAGGATAGTCGGAAGATGCCTGGCGCAATTCGGCTGGCGGTATCACCGGCAGCAATGAATCCGCTTGATAGCGAACCTTCGTTTCATTGTGCATTGGATTCGAAAGCGAACCGGTTTTATCGAAGATTAAAAAGCCGCCGCGTTTTACACCGTCTGGCCGTTCCGTTTCGTTCGCAAACCTTCCGCGAATCGCTACAAGTTTGGAAGCGACGAAGAGAGCATCGCTCGCAATCGGTTCCATCAGGACTGTGTAATGCAGCGGGTAGTACGCGCCTCGGGCCGGCATGACGCCCATCAAACGGTAGACGCCGTCACCATTTGGACTGACAACGGTGGGATCGTGGTTCGGCGTGTACCAGCGCCTGCCGTCGAAATCCGTGAATGCGATTCCGCGCCAGTGGACCTCGGATGCGCGCATCGGATCGCCTTCCACGTGAATGCGCATCACCACGGCGGGATTTTTCTTGATCTTCCCGATCGCGCCCAGCGTGACGTTGTCGCTGAAGCCGGTCATCAGCGTTGGTTGGATATTGATCGCGCTCAAATAGCCAGCTGTAAAGCGCGGAATCACGAAGAAAAATGCCGTGCCGATGATCAAGGTTCCAATGGCGACGAAAATCGACGTGAGGCCGAGCGCGCGATTCAATTGATGCGCCAGCGGCGTTCCCGGCTCGAGAGGCGGCGACGTAGCTCCCACCGAGCTGCGGCGAATTTCGAGCGCAACGAAAGTGGAAACGGCCAGCACCAGGAAAATGGCGAGCGAGATCAGAAATCCGGTTTCGATTGTCAGAATCGCGGAAGCGAGGATCGCTGCGAACGCGAGCACTGCCAGAAACGCATAATCGCGATTTGTGCGCGCCGAGTAGAGTCGCACGAGCACTGCGAAGAGAAGCAGATGAATGGCTGCGAGCAATGCCGAATAGAGGGCCGGATTCGGAGCTGCGCCGGCCAGACTGCGCGAGATCACCCACAGGTCGAATGGGAAAAACAAGAAATAGGCGAGCACCATCCACGTGGCAAGGCGCACCGAAAGCTCCGGTCCTTTGCCACGCCAGATCCGGATTCCTTTGTAGCCCAGAGCGACGACAGGGACGAACGTCGAAAACGGATCGAGCTTCCCCGTGGAAACGACGGCCAACACACTTGTGAGAACGAGCAGGTACAGCGACACTTCGAAATATCGTTGCACCGCCGAGAGAGGCGGCGCGTTGAGACGTGCTGCGGATGCGGACATGGCTCCATACAATCTTAGCATCGCGGCGCGCGCGCGCCCGGGAACCCTGACGCACGAGTTTCTCGCGAGTTAACGCGAGGTGCGACGACCGAAAGACACGATGGACACTGCCGTGTCTAGGGGGCAGGCGCAGCGGTTCTCGAACGGGAAGTGAGCGCAGAGTGTGGGACTGCCGCGGCGATTTTGCGAGTGGCGCTGGAGATGGGCAGCTGCGAGATGCGATCGAGTGGCAGCACGCGGGTTCGTGAGCCAGCGGCTGGGGGCAATTCTTCAACGCGCGCGAGGAATGGAAGGAGCTTGACGTTGCGAAAGGTGACACTGTGGCGCGCTTCGGGCAGCGCGTCGAGCACGATGCCATTCACGCCGAGCGTTGCGCGGAGATGGCGCGCGAGTTCCAGCTTTGCGTGGCGTTTCACCTCGATAGCGGGGAATTGCCACATGCGCGAAAACAGCACGTGGTCGTGCGCGCCGGGATCTCTTACGAGGAGCGTACGCCCTCGCGGATCGCGAAGAATCGCGGCCGCGATATTCACTTCGACGGCGGATCGCTTCCGCCGGGGTTCCGGTATCTTATCCACCAAGCCTTGCGAGTAAGCCGCGCACCAGCGCTGTATCGGGCACACAGGGCAGCGAGGAGATTGCGGTGTGCAAATCGTCTCGCCCAATTCCATCAGGGCCTGATTCCAATCGCCCGCGGCGTTGCGCGCGAGTAACTGTTGCGCGATTTCAGAAAGCGATTTCCATATGCGCGGCGCCCGCAGTTCGCCGAGCACAGCTCCGATCCGAGCAAGTACGCGCGCTACGTTGCCGTCGAGCACAGCGAGTGGCACGCCGTAAGCGATGCTCAGAACAGCCGCTGCTGTGTATTTGCCGATTCCCGGCAGGCTAAGTGCAGCGTCCAACTCGCGCGGAAACTCACCGCTGTGTTTTGCCACGATTTTTTTTGCGGCGGCGTGCAGATTTCGCGCACGGCTGTAGTAACCGAGGCCCGACCAGAGCTTCAAAACTTCCGGCTGGCGCCCTCGTGCGAGCGAGCGAACGTCTGGGAATCGGCGAAGAAAGCGATCGAAGTAAGGGAGCACCGCTGCGATGCGCGTCTGCTGGAGCATGATTTCCGCGATCCATACGCGATACGGATCTTTGTTCGCGCGCCACGGATGCTCTCGTTTGTGAGTGCGATACCATTTGAGAAGGGTCGATTGGAATGTCTTAAGTGCTCGCGGCGTCGCTGGAAGTATCATGCGCGGGGTATTCTCGCATGAAGACGTCAGATTGCCGCACCGCGCATGATCGTGCTTGAGCGGGCACGGCGTGCCGTGCCCCTGAGGAAGGAGTCGGACGCTGGATCAATTATTGAGCGCGGCGGCCTCGGTGCGGACGGACTACAGAGAGTCCATAAAGACGAAATAGGAGGAGGACCAGAGCGCGCTGGGGATTGCTGTTTGCGGCCGGCTGGTGATAATGATTTTGAAAATTTCGTTCTGTGCTACGAGATCGTTCAAGAATGTGCCGCCAGTGGCCGAGGAGTTCGCTTGCACAAGCGCGAGCTCGCGCAACGTGTCGTAAATAATTTCGTTGGCTGTGGCCATCGGCGTGGAAAATCGATCGGTGCGAAATTGCATCACGGAATTTATTTCGTTGAAGTGCCAGGCGATGCATGCGGCCATCGAAACGGCGCGTTCAAAGCGTTCGGCGTGCTCGGCTGCCGCAAGCGTTCCCAAATCACCGCGCGGCGGACCGATGAAGGGATCGAGGACGAGCATTACGCGGCGCTCGTCTTCGCGGGCGAATTCGCGAAGCATCACGCGTCCCGTTCTGGCGGTTACTTTCCAGTCGACGAAGCGCGCACTGTCATTCGGTTGATACTCGCGGAGCGAATGAAGTTCATGCCCGCGTCCGCGAAAATAACTGGCCATCTCGCCGCTTAAGAGCGGCAGCACTTCGTAGAATTGATCGGCTGGCTGGACGCGCGGGTAAATCGTGATTTCGATTTTAGAGTCCACCGTGCGGGTTTTTTCGAAGAAGCCAAACGGGAAGCGTGTGCGAATTCCGAAAGCGTCCTGGCGGTAGACGCCGCGCTTCGGAAAAATAAGCTCCACTTTCTGGCGTGCGGCGCTCTGGCGAGGAATGTAAGGGAAATAAACAGGCCGCGTGAGTACTTCCGCTTTGCTTCGTTTCGTTTCTCCCACCACGAGCAGCGAGAACGACGGCCAGGTTTGCTTCTCATTGCGCAATTCAAGTTCGGCGAGCACCGGCTGTTCGGCGAAAATGTGCTCGGGCAGATCGAATTTCAACTCCACACCTGTGAGCACAGCACGTGAAAGGATTCCAGAGATCAGGATCGCGGAGAGCGAGCACGCCAAAATCATGAACAGAAGATTGTTGCCAGTGTTTACGGCGGCGAGGACGAGAATGAAGACGGCGCCGAGGTAAATGATTCCGTCGCGCGTTAATTTGTAATCCACCTGATAGACGAACCAGCGCAAACTCGTTCTCCGCGCAAGGGCGGGCACGATTGCAATCGCAACCCATCCGGCGAGACCGAGTGCAACGGCTGTTGAGATCGCGGCGACGCGAATCCGGCCGGCTTGGGCCGCCGCTGCGGAAAAAAGCGCGATCAGCAAAGCAAACGAAAGCACGAGCATGGCAATGCCGAAATTTTTCCAGCCGGGACGATCGCGTCCCTGCCACCATCGTGCTGCGGCTGTTTCTTCCATTAGAGTGGGACGCGGGTGGTTTCGAGGATTTCGCGAAGGATGGCTTCAGCCTGCTCGGATTTTTTCTGGGTTGAGACGTAACGTGAACTCACCACCACGCGGTGCGCGAACACCGGAACGATCAGCCGCTTGAAATCGTCCGGCAGACAATAGTCGCGGCCTTCGAGAAACGCGCGGGCCTGTGCTGCGCGATGCAGCATCACGGCGCCGCGAGGACTCACGCCCAGGCTCAGTTGTTCGGTTTGGCGCGTGCGTTCGACGATTTCGAGAGCGTAATCGAGCAGGCTGTCGTCCACTTTGATTTGCGAAACCGATTCCTGCATGGCGAGAACGTCCGTCGCGTCCATCGACGGCACAACTGAGTCCACTGGTGACGCGCCTGCATTGTTGCGAATAATATTTTTTTCGCTTTCGCGATCAGGATAGCCCATGCGGATGCGCATCAGAAAGCGATCGAGCTGCGATTCCGGCAGCGGATAGGTGCCGTGATGCTCGATCGGATTCTGCGTGGCGATCACGAGAAACGGCTGCGGCAGCGGATGCGTGTGATTGTCGACCGTGACTTGCGCTTCGTTCATCGCTTCGAGCAGCGCGGATTGCGTCTTCGGCGTGGTGCGATTGATTTCGTCGGCGAGGACGACGTTGGCGAAGATCGGGCCGGGCTTGAATTCGAATTCTTGCGTCGTCGGGTTGTAGACGCTGACGCCGATCACATCGCTTGGCAGCAGGTCCGAAGTGAATTGGATGCGCTGAAAGCAGCAGCGAAATGAACGCGCGAGTGCCTGGGCGAGCGTGGTCTTGCCGACGCCGGGAACGTCTTCAATCAGCAGGTGGCCGCGCGCGAGAAGGGTGATCAGCGCGAGCTGGATGGCGTCTTCTTTGCCGTTAATGACGCGCGAAATCGTGCGCAAAAGCTCGGCAAGCCTGCTGCTGGCGGCGATTGTTGGGACGTTCGTGGTTGATTGCAATTCGCCTGGCCTTCTGCTACAAAAAGTAGGTTCTGCGGGCGACTAGCTCAGTTGGTTAGAGCGCTCCCCTCACACGGGAGAGGTCAAAGGTTCAAGTCCTTTGTCGCCCACCATTCTTCTGCTGTACTCCAGCCGCATCTTCATTCTGCCACCAATCGTTGGACGCCCTGCACCACTGATTTGGATGCGTGTGCTCAGAAAGTGGCGTGACGAATTCGGAGGGGCGATTGCGGTGCGTTTTATGGAGGCACATGAGCGCCATCTGGCGGTGGGTAGATTGAAGCCTGTGCTAACGGAATGAAAATCCTCAGGTCTTCCCGGTGGAGAACCGGGACGCAGACTGCGCGAAAGATCTGAGCTACATTGATCGATCGCCGGAGCATTTCGTTACATCTTGCCGAATTGATACGACTGGCGAAAATTTCGATATGCTGGTTGCTCCTATGACGACTGAAAAACTTGTGCTTCCGTTTGACCATATTGCTGCGCACGAACATATTTCGCGTGAGGACGCGCGTATGGCGGACTTGATCGCGCGCACCGGCGAATTTCAATTCAAGCTGGATGAGTGCGATAGCGTCTACGAATCGCTGCTCGAAGCGATCGCGTATCAAAGTATTTCCGGCAAGGCGGCGGCGACGATTTTCGGCCGGATCAAGGCGCTCGGAGCGAACGGGATTTGCCCTACGCCCGCGGAGATTTTGAAGACGCGCATTTCGGCGCTGCGGAAGGCGGGATTGTCGGGCGCAAAAGCGCTGGCGATGAAGGATCTCGCGCAAAAGACGATTGATGGAATCGTGCCGACGCTCAAGGCGGCGGCGGGGATGTCCGACGAGGAATTGGTGGAGCGGTTGATTTCTGTGCGCGGGATTGGGGCCTGGACTGTGGAGATGTTTTTGATTTTCCGGCTGGGACGTCCGGACGTGCTGCCGATTCACGATTTGGGAGTGCAGAAGGGTTGGGCGATTACGTATCGGAAGCGCAAGATGCCGAAACCGAAGGAGCTGTTGAAATTCGGTGAGCGTTGGCGGCCTTACCGGACGGTGGCTAGCTGGTATATGTGGCGCGCAGTTGGACTCGCGGGCAAGGATGCGCGAAAGATCAAGAAAGCTGGGCCGAAAAAGAAACGCATCGTTGCTGCGAAAAAGATTCGACGCAGGTCCCGTTGACCCAAGAAATTGATCACACAATCCTAAGCGCATTAACCCCTCATACCGCCGATTAGACTGGGACCCGATCCTTTGTTTTGAATGGGTTGCAGTGAATTCTAATCGCGGATCCGCGATTAGAAACTGACCGGCTACCGTCTCATTTCCAGGCACCGATCTTTCTTTCGTTGGCCAATTGTTTAGGGGGTGCGTTACAGCCGGGCTGGGTCCAAAGCAGAGAGCGCGAAATCGGCGATTGAGGGTGTGACTTGCTGCGGCCGTCGACTTGCGATTCGATTTCACGCGACATGTTAGCATAGTGGTAACTAATGGTCAAACAAAATCCCCATGCAGGGGAGTTCCAAAATGGGAATGAAAGAACCTGTGCAACAGATGTGCGCAATATTTCCTCCGCGGCTTAAGCGGTGCCGTGACAGAGCGGAAAATTCACGGCCTTGCCAAGCAGAAGAGTTGCGGACGAATCATACGCGGGCGGGTCCTAAACCCGCCCCTACGGGGGCGAATCAAATTCGGATTGAGATGCGGTTCGATCGGAAAGACCTCACCTCTTCCCGCGAATTCGTCCGGGACGCAAAGAGCGCGAAAGAGGTGAGCTACATTTACCGCGGGGCGCGCGCTGTCAGGAACAGGGCGATGAGGCCGAGGAGGAGGACGGAGCCTTCGAGGCGGACGGAAACTTTGTGAAGGCGGTCGAATTCGGCGCGGAGGGGATTCGAAGGAGGAGTTGCATCGACGGAAACCATTTCGGTGCGGAGTTGCGCCATGCGCGGCGCGATGTGGTGCTGCGAAATGATTGTGAACGCGAGCATCGCAATTACGGCGACGACGGCGGGCTGCAAGAAAACTTTCGGCGAGCGCGCGAGGCAAAGAGTGGCGACGAGATAGAGCACGCCGGCGATTACACCGAGATGGTGGAGACGTCCGAGAGCGATGCCGACGACGGCGCCGGCCTGGTCACGATTTTGGAGCGATGCGAAGAGCGCTGGAGCGACGGCGAAGCTGAAGTAAATGATCGAGCCGAGCCAGGTGCCGAGCGCGAGGAACTGGATGAAGCGGAGGATGTTGGTCATTCACTCCCTGCGATTTCTTTCTCGAGCGGCTCTGCGCTCAGCAAATTATTTAGACGGTCGAATTTATTCCTACTCAATACGGTGGAGTGATATCGCACGCCTTCTAATTCAATTTGGCCGGAATCCAATTTTACAGGGGAAGATTTTATCGAAGTGTATTGATCATGTTGACCCACTCGAAAAATGATGTACATCGATTCGCATAGCCGCATTTCGACGACGGTCTGTCCATCGTGTATCAGGAATTTTGCTCTGTAGGTCAAGAAGCCACCTTCAGCCGCCTGGTACTCCTTTTTCCCGTGACGGATCGTGACTGGCACCTTGTCCAAGATGGCCTCGTCGTTCCGAATCAGAAGCGTATTCTCATGAAACCACAAGGTGTCAGGCTCTTCTGGATCTAGATTTGGATCTCTTTCGAGTCCAATGTACGCCCCGTTCTTGGCGATATGGTTTGGACCTTCCTTGGTTTTCTGGGCAGCGCTGGCAAACATCATGGAAATCAATGCGACGGCGGCTGGAAGGATGCGCCTCACGATACGTACATTACGACGAACCGAAATGCAGTCCAGCTGCGATCATCCGCAGGCCGCCCGCTGATGTCAAACTGCGGTGCACGGGGACCTCGCTTCGCTCTGTTCTCGGTGTGCGCTTCGCCCGACGGAGTTTATGTCGAGCTGAAGCTCCGACCCCTAAAAAGCAAGGCGTTTGAATTGCCGCGCCGCCACTATGGAAGTGGGGCGAGGGAAGCACTAACGGACTACTTCACGGCGTGGCGGCTGGCGGTTTGGTCGCGAGTCGCTTCAGGTCGAGAGTGAGTGCGCTCAGCGCGTCGTCGAAATTGCGATCGTGGGTTTTCTGGAGATTGGCGGGATTCGATCGACTCGGTTAGCGCCCAAAGTGTGTAGTGCGTCTTGCGATCGATGACGGTGAGACGAAGCATCGGCAATGGATCGGATGCGCCCTTCTGCTTGTTCGCGTTGGCGGGACCGTTGGGCGCGAAGAGGCGCAATTCGAGAACGAGGTCGGCTGCGTCGGGCGCGGCGACGAGTTGGTAGCGGCCCCAATCCTGCAAGGCTGCATGAAACTGATTGTAGGCGCGATCCGGATCGCCGCTGAATGGATGCGGAAATAGGCCGCTGTCGGCGCCGGCGTTTGAGACGAAGGCCGTTTTCGCGGCGTAGATCGCCGGCGGTATGGGGGCGAGCGGCGCGGCGGTGGCGTCAGTGGGCTGTTGCGCGACGGCGGGAATCGCGGAGAGAAGCGCGATGCATGCGAGTTGGAGCAGAGCGTGCCTCGGAAGGTGTTTGGCATTTCGTCCTCTCGCGCAACGATGCGTCCGTTGCTCGGC
>CAVYQD010000005.1:0-1152915 GCA_963770575.1 uncultured Acidobacteriota bacterium | reverse complement strand
ACCCACTCAAGGAAGCGTTCCATGCGGGCGCGTTCGCGCCACATCAGCGCGAAGAATTTTGCGGCGTCGAGGTTGGCGGCTTCTTTGCCGAAGAATGTTTCGAGGCGCCATTGAATGTACGGCGAGGCCCAGGGACGCAGGCGATAGCCCTTCGAGATGATCCAGTAGTAGCGGAGAGCGTTCAGCATTTTCAGGAGTGCGCCGGGCGCAGGGAGTTGGCAAGGGCCGCGTGCCGGGCGAATGGTAGAATCGGCAGGCTTGCTGCCATGAGAGGACGATGACCGCTCCGCTTACTGCCGAAGACCACTACTACGCCGGGATCGATCTTTTCGGCGAGGGCAAACTCGACGCCGCGATTGCGGAATACGAGCGCGCGATCGAGCTCGATCCGAAATTTGCCGACGCGCTGCATGGTCTTGCGCAAGCATACTACGCCGTCCCGGATTTTGACCGCACGATTGAAACCGCGAAGCGCATCCTCGCGATCGATCCCGAAGATATTCTGGCATGGACCACAGTATCTCGTGCGTATCAGCGCAAGGGCATGGTCCCGGAAGCGGAAGAAGCTGGAAGTAAGGCGCGCGTGCTGGGCTGGAAGCAGCAGCTGCGCGAGCAGAAGGCAAAGCCCGGCGGCGCGTGAAAATCTCGGGAACCACAGATGAACACAGATTAACGCTGATGAACGGCTAAGAAGAGGCTGCCGGTCTGATGCCCGGCGCTACAAATTCAAGAGAAAAAGGGGCCGAGAAAATCGGCCCCTTTCACGAAACGAGCTGCGATTGACGCGCGGGCGGGTCTGAGACCCGCCCCTACAGGGAGGTGCTAGAGCGCGCTGCAGACGGATTTTACTTCGGTGTAGTTCTTCAGGACTTCGTGGCCCATTTCGCGGCCCCAGCCGGATTGCTTGTAGCCGCCGAAGGGGAGCGCGGCGTCGAACACGTTGTAGCAATTGATCCACACCGTGCCGGCGCGGAGTTTGGACGCGATGGCGTGGGCTTTCTTGATGTCGCGCGTCCAGACGCCTGCTGCGAGGCCGTAGATCGTGTCGTTGGCGTGCGCAACGATTTCACTGGGATCGCTGAACGGAATCGCCGTGACCACGGGCCCGAAGATTTCTTCCTGCACCACTTTCATTTTGTCGTTGGTGTTCACGAGGACCGTGGGCTTAACGAAGTAGCCCTTGTCTCCGTCGCGCGAGCCGCCGGCGATGGCCTTTGCGCCTTCCTGAATGCCGGATTCGAGATAGCCGCAAACGCGATTGAGCTGCTCTTCGGAAACGAGCGGGCCCATGTCGCTATTGGGATCGAGTCCGGGACGGACGCGGATTTTCGCTGGCGGCTTGAGAGATGCCGTCGACGACTTTGTCGAAAATTTTCTTTTCGACGAAGAGCCGCGAGCCCGCGCAGCAGCACTGGCCGTGGTTGAAGAAGATGGCCTGGAAGCGCCGGGAATGGCGGACTCGAGATCGGCGTCGTCCAGGATGATGTTCGGCGACTTGCCGCCCAGTTCGAGCGAAACTTTCTTCAGATTGCCCGCAGCGGCCTGCAAGATCAGCTTGCCGACTTCGGTGGAACCTGTGAAGGCGATCTTGTCGACGTCCGGATGAGCGGCAAAGCGCAGCGCCGGCCGTTTCACCGTAGCCGGGGACGATGTTCACGACGCCGTCCGGGAAGCCGGCTTCCTGCAGCAACTCGCCGAGGCGAAGCGCGGTGAGAGGAGTCTGCTCCGCAGGCTTGAGGACCACCGTGCAGCCGGTCGCAAGAGCTGGGCCGAGTTTCCACGCCGCCATCAAGCAGCGGGAAATTCCACGGAATGATTTGTCCGACGACGCCGACCGGTTCGCGGACCGTGTATGCGAGGAAACGAGTCCTTGCTTCGCGAACGACATCGGAATCGTGTTGCCTTCGATTTTGGTGGCCCAGCCCGCGTAGTAGCGGAAATGATCGACTGCCAGCGGCACATCGGCGACGCGCGCGATCTTGAGCGGCTTGCCGTTGTCGAGCGATTCGAGTTGCGCGAATTCTTCGGCGTTCTTTTCGATCAGGTCGGCGAGGCTCCACATCATGCGTCCGCGTTCGGACGGCGAGATCTTCGACCACGGGCCCGATTCAAAAGCAGCGCGAGCCGCTTTCACGGCGCGGTCGATATCTTCGCGGTCGCCTTCGGCCACATTCGAGAGAACCTCACCGGTGGCGGGATTGTAGGTGGGAAACGTCTTGCCGGAAGCGGCTTCCACCCACTTGCCGTTGATCAGCATCTTCTGCTTCTTGCCTACGAATGTTGTTACCTTGTCGTCGAGCTTTACCGCGGACGTAGCTGTTGCCATGTGTCTATTCCTCCTTCAGAGGGTCGGTTCTGTTTGGAAATGTTGAGCCCGAAACGCGCTCGAATTAAATTTGGTGACGATGGCGTTCGTGCGTTTGACTGGCGGATTCACTGTTGCGTTTAGTCCGGGTTCCCCGTCTCTGCGGTGCCAGATGCCATGAGCTGGTGGGGACGCGCCAGCGCCTATGATAGGCGCGTGGGGTAGCGTCTGGCAATAGGCCGCCCCAGGCAGCGCAGCAGTCCACGATTCCCAGTATTTGGCAGGAGGGAAATACAGCAGGGCGAAATTTTCCACGCTTAGCGGCGGCAAATCGCGAGTCCAAATCCGATTTGAGTACGTCTCATAAAAGCGAATGTATACATCCAGCTCGAAGGGGACCCGACTCGTGAACGCTCTCGGTAAAACTCTTACGTAGGGAATCCTGATCGTACTCGGCGCGGTGATTTTGTTAGTCGCAGGGACGTTGGTGCGTTACGCAAAAGCTGAAGGTGACGAAGCTCGGAGAGTGGGGGTAGCGAGAGCTGACGAATCGGGAAAACTGCTCAAGGGCGAAGGCGCATATGGCGATTGGCGCGAAGATGCGCCGGGGGTGCGCCGGTTGATCACACCCGCCGATATGCCCGAGCCGTTCGCGACTAAATCCGCGGGCAACGATGCACACGTGGTGTCGCGGCCAACGAATGCGTGGCCGCAGGTGCTGCCGGGATTTAAGGTGGATCAAATCGCCACGGGGCTGAGCGGGCCACGGCTTGTTCGAACGGCTCCCAATGGTGATCTGTTTATCGCTGAAAGTGAAAAGGGACAAATCCGCGTGCTTCGCGGAATCGGCGCAGATGGAAGAGCGCAGACGGTCGCCGTGTTCGCGACGGGACTTCACAAGCCTTTCGGGATTGCGTTTTATCCGCTGGGACTGAGTCCCCAATATGTATACGTTGCGAACACGGATTCCGTGGTGCGGTTTGCGTATCAGTCCGGAGATTTGAAGGCGCGCGGAAAAGCGCAGACGGTCGTGAGTTCGCTTCCCGGAGGCGGCAAGTTGCGCGGCGGAGGCCACTGGACGCGAGACATTGCGTTCTCGAAGGATGGCCAGAAAATGTTCGTGTCGGTTGGCTCGCATTCGAATGTTGATGACGCGCCGTCCGAGGATCACCGCGCGGATATTTTGGAGTTTCGTCCCGATGGATCGGGCGAACGAATCTACGCATCTGGAATTCGAAATCCTGTAGGCATCGCGATCGAACCAACCACGGGAGAACTGTGGACGTCAGTGAACGAGCGCGACGCGCTGGGCGACGATCTTGTACCGGATTACATCACACATGTGATCGACGGTGGATTCTACGGCTGGCCGTGGTACTACATCGGTTCGAACCAGGACCCGCGGCATGCTGGAAAACATCCTGAGCTCAACGGCAAAGTGACCGTGCCGGATGTACTGCTTCAATCGCACTCAGCTTCGCTCGAGATGACCTTTTATGATGGGAAAATGTTTCCGGCTGAATATTCAGGGTATGCGTTCGCGGCCGAACACGGATCCTGGAACCGCGCCAAGCGGACAGGCTACAAAATTATTTGCGTCCCGGTGCACAATGGAAAAGCCAGTGGCGAGTACATGGATTTCGTTACTGGGTTTGTGAAGCCAAACGGAGACGTCTGGGGACGTCCGGTCGGCGTTGCAGTCGCATCGGACGGTGCATTGATTTTCACCGATGATGGATCGGACAGCGTGTGGCGGGTGTCTTACACCGGGAGCAAATAGCTGAGAAAATCGACGAACCGGATTTTGCGCGTTTGCAGCGGCATCGTGCTTGCCGTTGTCACGATGCTTTTGGTTTCTCTTTGTGTCTCGGCACAATCGAAGCCGAAAGCGAAACCAAAGTCAGCGACCGCAGGAATATTTGAATGCAGTGACGGGATTTCACTACGGGTGATTCCCGCGTCTGCGGCGCAGGGTGGCTTGCTGCGGCTTGAGGTGCGCGGCAAAGGCGCACTTGAAGATGTCACTGGCAAATGGACGCAGCATGAGTTGCCGCGGGCGGTTCCCTTCTGGTCGGATACAAAGTCGCCAAGCATCTATCGCGGATTCCTCGGCGTTGACCTCGAGAAACCTCCGGGCAAGTACGACCTCATTGTTTCAGTCAACCGCGCGGATTTTAAACCAATCGTCTGCAGAACCGTAATCTCAGTGGCGGCGGGCAGATTTGCTGTAGAAAAGTTAAAAGTGGCGCCGCAATTCGTCACGCCAGATCCAGAAGCAACAAAACGAGCTAACGAAGAGCGCGATCGCTTGCGCGCCATTTTCACAACCGCTACGCCCGAGAAACTGTGGCAAGGCGCGTTTCGACTTCCGCTGCCAGGCATTCATACGGCGAAGAATTTTGGCCGCCGCCGCGTGTTGAACGGCGAGCCGAGTTCCCCGCACAGCGGTGTGGATATTCCAGCGCCTGCAGGCACGCTGATTCACTCATCGCAACGCGGCCGCGTTGTTTTGGCCGAGAACTTATATTTTTCCGGGAACACCGTGGTCATTGATCACGGTCTCGGCGTTTACACCTTTTACGGCCACATGAGCGTGATCGGAGTGCGCGTAGGCGACACAGTCGCAGCGGGCGCGGTGCTGGGCCATGTAGGGGCCACCGGGCGCGCAACAGGACCGCATCTTCATTGGGGGCTTACGGTCGACGATTCGAGAGTGAACGCCTTGCAAATTGTTGGCCTGCCAGGAAGCTAGCGTCTCGATCCCGTCGAGTCGATTTCAAACGCTCGCGACCGAACCACAAGTATTTTGTACTCAATTCTTCTGAGAGATGCGATCAACCTCAGCGATTTCTTCTGGAGTCAGCTGCCAGTCCGCGGCTTTGACGTTCTGTTCGATCTGCTCGGGACTTGTGGCGCCGGCAATCACGCTCGTCACCTCGGGCCGAGAGGCGAGCCAGCTGAATGCGAGTTCGAGCAGCGAATGGCCGTGCTTTTCGCAGAAGGCTTCCAATTCCTCGACGATTTTCCAATTTGCGTCCGTCATGTACCGGTCCGAGAGTCTCTTGGTTTTCGCGAGACGTGAGCCTTCAGCGGATTTGCCGCGCTTGTGCTTCCCGGTGAGCATTCCCGAAGCAAGCGGGAAAAACGGGAGTAATCCCAAGTCATATTCCTTGATGGCGGGCATCAGTTCGCGCTCGGGCTCGCGGACGAGGAGGCTATACTCGTCCTGGCAGCAGATGAATCGATTGATGCCGAGCTCGCGCGACGTCCACTGAGATTGGACCACTTGCCACGCAGGAAGATTCGAGCACCCGATGTAGCGAACTTTTCCCTGATGGATCAGGTCGTCCAGGGCTCGAAGCGTTTCGTCGATGGGCGTGAGCGAATCGGGCTGATGGAGCTGATAGAGATCGATCCAATCGGTCTGCAGGCGGCGCAGGCTGTCTTCCACGGCTGACATGATGTAGCGCCTCGACGCGCCTTTCATCACGCCTGCCGTGTCCATTGCCATTCCGAATTTTGTCGCGAGAATTAGGTCCTTCCGGCGGTCGCCGAAGATTTGGCCCATGATTGTTTCGGACGCGCCATTTCCGCCGTAAATATCCGCGGTATCGAAGAGCGTTACGCCGGAATCGAGCGCCTTGTGGATCACTTTGCGCGAAGCTTCGAGGTCGATGTACCAGCCAAAATTGTTGCAGCCGAGGCCGATGGCCGAAACCTGCAAGCCGGACTTTCCGAGATTGTGTTGCTTCATTTCGCTCCCTTGTGATTCGTACGCTGGGCACCGCGGGAATTCTACTTCTCGACCGCGTCCACACCGAGCAATACGCCCGCTCCATCGTGGATGATGAAGTCACCGGATCGCGTCTCGAGAATGACGGTGCCGAGCGGCTTGGTGCGACCGGCATGCAGAATTTCGACGTGGGGATAACCAAAAACGCCGCACGCATCCGATGAGAACACCCAGAGGGCCTGCACGCGCTCGCCCCGGTATGCTTCCCCGCCGCACCCGACCGTGGGGTCGCCGCTCACGCGGACAAGGACTCCGTCCGGAACCGGTACGCCGACACGCCGCGACCCATGAGCGACTGGCCCGCCCCCGCGGTAGACGACTTCGCCGCCCACCTGCACGGTTGTCTCGGAGGTTGGCGGCGTGCCGCGATCGCCCCCGTAAATCGAAATCTGTGCGCTCTGGACGTCAATGCTCGAAGCGAGCGCGCGGAGATGGGTGGACATGCGGACTTGCGGGCGGTGGCGTACAACGAGCGTATCAAATCGCAACGAAACCCGCGCGCCGCTGCCGCTGCTGGCTCGTTCAACGGAAATGATTTCACCGACGACTTTTGCTCCCGCCGGTATCACCGCCCGCCCGCTCACCGGGACATTCTGCATGATGCGCACGCTGACTTTCTTGCCGGGCAGGGCTTTGCGTGACGAGATCGACGACTCCAGGCTGGCGGGAAGGATGGTTCCAGGCGAAATTTCCGTTTGCGCGCCTAAATCCGCGGAGACGAATAGCACGAGAAGCAAGGATGCGACCCAGGTGGCCCGTTGTCTCATGCAAGTATTATTGTGAGCGGCAAGACCGATTGCAAGCTTGCAAAAACTCGCGCTCAGCTGACTCGCCGGACCCAGATCCGTTCGGTGGCGGTCTTGCCGACGTGAATGCGCGGAGGGCGGCGGCCGGTGACGGAAAGAGTCATGGTTTCGTCATATTCGCGCTGGTGAACGCGAAGGCGCGCTCCGGGTCGAAGATTGAAATTCACGAGAAACTCGAGAAAGTGCGGATCTTTCTCGTAAACGCGCAGAACTTCGTACGAGTGGCCCACTTCTGATTCCGAAAGGCGCACCGCTCCATGTTTGCGGCGGAGATTCTGCATGCCGCCGAAGAGAGGAACGCCGTGAGGGCAGCGACCGTCGCGCCCGAAACGCTTGAGAAGCAGAGCGGCGACTTCCGGCGAAATTCCGTGCTCGAGGCGCTCGGCTTCTTCGTGGGCGCGCGTCCATTCGAGACCGATCACGTCGGTGAGCAATTTTTCGGCGAGGCGATGGCGCAGAACGAGGTGTTCGGCGATTTCGCGACCCTTCGCGGATAGCTCGATGTGTCCGGTGCGGCGAACGCGCAGGTAGCCGCCGCGCGTCATGCGTTTTAAAGCTGCGGTGACGGCGGGAGGTGTGACACCGAGATCTTCAGCCAGTCGCGCGCTGATCGGCGCTTGCTCTTCCTGGACGAGCTCCCAGATGGCTTTGAGATAGTCTTCCTGAGAGACGCTGGTTTTTTCGCGGCGCAAGTTTGATGGCCTCCAGCGGATACTGCTGGGCAAACGAATCTGGCAAGAGCAAAAGCTCCCGGCCGGAAAGCCGCCGCCGCAAACGCAGGGCAGACGTCTAAACTCGCGGCGTCATTCCACAGTGCGTAGGCGCTCTGCCAACGCCTTTACGCGACCTTCGATATCATCGCAGATGCGGCGGTGGAGTTCCATGCTCTCACCGAAAGGATCCTCGACGGGCCAGTCCTCGTAACGATGTCCGGGAAAAAACGAAGCGCTGGGATGGCCGGACATGTTGATGACGAGATCGGGCTTCGAGAGCGAATGGTCGTGCAAGCCTTTCGAGCGCTGACCGGCGACCGAAACGCCACGCTCACTAAGCACAGCGATGGCGGTTTTATCGATGAAGCCGAGCGGGTGGAGTCCGGCGCTTTCTGCGCTAATCACGTCAGAGGCATCACGGCGCGCGATGGCTTCGGCCATCTGGCTGCGCACGCAATTCCCCACGCAGACAAACAGAACTTTATAGTGTTTTGCGTTTGACTCGGGCATTGATCAGCCGCCGTTGCGAACCAGCTTCATGAAATATTCATGCACTGCGGTGTCGTTCGTCAACTCCGGATGAAATGTAGCGGCGAGGATGCGGCCAGCGCGCACGAGGACGGGATGGCCCGCGTCTTCTGCGAGAACTTCGACATTCTGGCCGACGGATTCGATGATAGGTGCGCGTATGAAAACCATTTCGAGCGGCTCGGCGCGCAGTTTGGTTCGTGCGGAATGTACATCGCTGGCGAGTTGGCGCCCGTAACCGTTGCGGAGCATCGACATGTCGAGCAGCGCGAGGGAATCTTGCGCGGGGCCGTGAACTTGGGTGGCGAGAAGGATCGCTCCGGCGCAGGTGCCGAAGAACGCGCCGCCGTCTTTTGCGAATTGTTTCAATGCGTCGAAGAGGCCTTCTTCGCGCATCACTTTTAGGTGTGTGGTGCTCTCGCCGCCGGGAAGAATCACGCCGGAAAGCCCGGCTAGTTCTTCAGGGCGGCGAACGAAGGTGTACGGAATGCCGAGGGTATCGAGAACTTTGGCGTGGGCTTCGTAGTCGCCTTGAATGGCGACAATTCCGATTTTTGGTGGTGCGGTCACTTTGACATTTGCTCGTAGTGCGATTTGGTGCTGACGCCGATGGCTGAGATCCTTCAGGCATCCTGGACGGATGCCTTCAGGATGATAGTGTTGCATTCGCGACGGAACCACCGTGCGCCGCCGCGCCATTGCGCGGCAAATTGTGCGAGTGGCCACCGCTCGTCGCGCTGCTCCTCAGGGTAAGGATGCTGGTCGCATCGTTACCAGCCGCGGGTTTGAAGAAGGTCCTTTTCGTCCATCTGGCGGATGTCGAGTCCCTTCATCGCTTCGCCGAGATCTTCTGAAGCTTCGAGGACGGCCTTTGGATCTTTGTAGTGCGTGGTGGCCTTGACGATGGCCCGAGCGCGTTGAGCCGGATCGTTGGACTTGAAAATGCCGGAGCCGACGAATACGGCTTCAGCGCCCAGCTGCATCACGAGAGCTGCGTCGGCGGGCGTGGCGATGCCGCCGGCGGAGAAATTCGGAACCGGCAACTTGCCGTGTTTCGCGACCCAGGCAACCAGTTCGAGCGGCGAGCCGAGTTCCTTCGCTTCGTGCACGAGTTCTTCTTCGCCGAGCATCGTGAGCTTCTTCATCTGGCCGACGATCGCGCGCATGTGGCGCACGGCTTCGACGATGTTGCCGGAGCCGGCTTCGCCCTTGGTGCGAATCATCGCCGCGCCTTCGGCGATGCGGCGCAGCGCTTCGCCGAGATTGCGCGCGCCGCAAACGAACGGCACTTTGTAGTCGTGCTTCCAGACGTGGTGCTCTTCGTCGGCCGGCGTGAGCACTTCGCTTTCGTCGATGTAATCGACTTCGAGCGCCTCGAGCACCTGCGCTTCGGCGAAATGTCCGATGCGGACTTTGGCCATCACCGGAATCGAAACGGCGTCCATGATTTCGCGAATAATTTTCGGCGCGGCCATGCGCGCGACGCCGCCTTCTTTGCGAATGTCGGCAGGGACGCGCTCGAGCGCCATCACGGCGCACGCGCCGGCGTCTTCGGCGATCTTTGCCTGCTCGGCAGTGGTGACGTCCATGATGACGCCGCCCTTGAGCATTTCGGCGAGGCCGACCTTCACGCGCCACAAACTATTGTTCATCAGTTCCATTTCGTTCTCCCTTGTCAGAATTACGGATGTGGATTGCCGGCCGGTGCAGCGGAGGCGGCAGAATTTTCGTTTTTGAATCGTTCAGGATTCACTTCGACAAAGCGGCCCTTCCCTCGGGCCAGAACTTTTCCGGCGCGATTGCAGATTTGGCCAACGTGATAGTGGCTGCGACCGTTTTGCTCAGCTTCGTGCGCTTCGACCACCAGATCCTCGTCGAACGGGATCGGTCGAATGTATTCGATCGTCAATTCGGCGGTGACGGCTCGGACATTCTTGAAGCGGTTTACTTTACCCATCGCTTCGTCGAGGACCAGCGCGATGATGCCGCCGTGGATGAAGCCGCCTCCACCCTGATAGTCGGCGCCGAGGCGAAAGTTGCCGCGGATGCGCTGCGTGGCATCGTCCTGCTCGAACGTGAGGAGCATGCCGCGAGGATTTGCGGCGCCGCAGCCGAAGCAGGAATTGGTCGGATTGGGAGTAAGCAGCATTTTGTGTTTGCGCTAAACCAGTGCGACCCGTGGAAGCGATTCGCTGCGCACGCCGCGCTGGCGCTTGCGAAGTTCTATTTTCAGAAGCTCGCTGAGCGTTTGAACGCCGCGGGCGATGCGTTTTTCGTCGAGACCCGCGAAACCGAGCCGCAGCGTATTCATCTGCGGATTCTGCAGATAAAAATAGCGGCCTGGGACGAACAGCACGCCGCGTTCGCGTACGTGAATCAGGAGTTCGCCGGCGTCGAAGCCCGGCGGCAGCGTGACCCAGATGGACATGCCACCTTCGGGGCGCGTCCATGTGGTTTCTTCGGGCATGTGCTTTTCGAGCGCCGATTCGAGCGCCTGCAGTCGTCCGAGATACACTTTCTTGATTTTGGTGAGATGGCGCGCGAGATAGCCGCGGCGAACAAATTCCGCGAGCGTCGCTTGCGCGAGCTGGTCGGTGTGCAGGTCGGTGGATTGCTTCACGAGACGCAATCGTTCGATCGCGCTCTCAGCTGCGATGCACCAGCCGACGCGCAGTCCTGGGAATGCAATCTTTGAAAAGCTATCGATTTGGATTACGTTGCCGGAGCGGTCGAGCGATTTGAGCGACGGCACCGCGGTGCCGCGCACACGCAGACGCGCGTAGATGTAATCCTCGATGATCGGGACTTGATAATGTGCGGCGAGTTCGAGAAGGCGGCGACGCGCGGCGACGGGGAGCGTGGTTCCCGTCGGATTCTGAAAATCGGTGGTGACAAAAATAAATTTCACGCGGTTCTGCATCAGAACCGATTCGAGTGCGTCAAGATCGAGCCCCACATGACCCGTGCGGCGGGAATCGGTTTCGACTCCGACCGCGAGAGTGCGAACGCGCGCACCTGCGAAAATTGCAATCGCTCCCGGATATGCCGGATTCTCGAGCGCTACGGAATCGCCCGGTCGCAGAAACGCTTTGCAGAGCAGATCGATCGCCTGCTGGCAGCCGTCCGTGATAAGAAGCTGTTCGCCCTTTACGGCGAGGCCTTCGCCGCGCAGCATCTCAATGATTTCTTTCTTCAGGGGCTCGTAACCATCGGTGGAGCCAAGCTGCAGGATGTGGCGGCCGTTGCTCTTCAGAACTGAATTGCAGCAGCGGCGAAATTCCTCGACAGGGAAAAACTCTTCGGACGGTCGCGCCGTAACGAATGCAATCGCGTCGGGCGGAACTTCCGGCATCAGCCGGCTCAGTCCTTCTTCGCCGCGCTCATCGGCAAAGAGCGATTCCCAGCGCATGCCGCCGCCATTGCCATTCGTGCGCGGAGCCGGCGTGAGTTGCCGAACCGTCGAGCCGCAAATGAATGTGCCGCGGCCGACGTGGCCTTGAATCAGGCCTTCGGATTCGAGTTCGGCGTAGGCGTTTGCGACGGTAGTGCGGTGGACTCCCAGCTGCGTCGCGAGTTCGCGGCTAGCCGGGATGCGATCGCCATCGCGCAGTTCGCCGCAATGGACGAGGGCGCGAAGCTGATCGCGAAGCTGAACATACAGCGGGATGTGGCTTTCGGGCTGTAAATGGAGTGGCAGCATTGGCTCGATCCTGTAGGCCAATATACGAGGAAGATTTTAGCAGTAAAGGGCCAATTTGTCTTTATTCCGAATTTTTCTTGCCATGGTCCAGCGCACCGCGAAAACGGCGTGTAGCTTGATCGAACGGACTCGGTCGACTATGACGCTTTTGCGTCAGGAATATTGGTTGATTGGCCTGCGACGAGTTGCCAGCGGCCGTCGCGCCAGACGAATACGTCCGTGAAGCGGCTGTGGCGCGTGAAAGGCTTCCCTTCCTTGTCTTTGCCGGTGAGGGTGACGTGCGCGGTCACGACCGCAACATTTCCATAGAGCTGAACCTTCGTGTCATCAAGGTCAAAGGTCGTGTCGGATTTGTGACAATCTTTTTCGCCAGCCAAATCCTCCTGCTTCGTGATCACACTTCCGTTTGGCTCCGTAAAGATAAGCTCGTCGGCCTCCACGCGCGAGAAAAACGCGTAGTCGCAAGTGAAATTGGCGCGGCCGATATTCTTTTCCAATTCGATCAGGTCGCGCTTTATCTCGTCGCTCGATCCCTGAGGTGTAGAGGAGTTTTGTGCGCGGGTCGCCGCCGGAGCAAATACGAGTGCAAGCATAATCACAAATTTCATGGAATGGCCTCCGCCTTGAACGACGGTGATTATCGCACCTAGCAATAGGAGCGTAAAGGAAGACCACCGGCGAGAGGCTTTAGAAGGCAGACAACGATTGAAACAATCGGGAAAACCGAACGGTAGCTAAACCGCCGGGTGGTTTTTTGCGGCCAAAATCAGTGCGATCGCCAAAATAGCGGAGATGAGGGAACAAAAAATAATGGTCATTCGACGTTCCCACGCCGGACTTCCAAATTGTTCCGGAACGAAATGGTTACGTAAAAAAACGCGAACCGCCGCGAATTGCCAGCCGATCCAACTGACCGCACCTGTGATACATGCCGCGCCGAATGCAATCCACAAAGCGGCCAGCAGATTCTTGTTCAAACGTTCCACCAACTCGGACTTCACGACTTCGGTCAGAATTGCGGATAGCAGAATCAGCCCGAACAAGCTAACGACCAAACCGATAATTCTAATTTCTGTCCTGTGCCAAGGCGTGTCTAGCATCCTCGAATTACTGAAAGAGCGAAAATAGAATGACGGCCGACTAACTAGAAGCAGCCCAAACCCAAGAATCGTAACGGACAACAAGCCTAAGAGGAGATCGGACCCATATGTGGACAGCACGTTGCTCCGCGTCGCTATTGCGTCGCCGATTTTTCGCCCAGCCGCCGCATTCGCTCTTGCAGCTTCTTGCGCAGCGGAGCCGGTGCGTTGGGATTGAACGCGACGAGATACCACAGCGGCTGCGAGCGATCGCGGCTCAGGCGCGAGAGCGTGGAGGCGTCGCTATTCGGGTGTCGCGCGATATTTTCGCGGATCGCAGAATACGGATGGTGCGAAAGGCGGCCGAGAGTCTTTGCGGTAACTTTCGGATGCTCGCTGATCAGGCGAAGCAAATAGAAATCTTCCTTCGGAGCCTGCCGCGAAAGCTGGTCGAGAAGTTCCGGCTTCACTTCGGCGCTCAGCACCGTGCCAACTTTTTCATCCCAGCCGGCATTGATGCGATTCAGCTCTTGCGTGCGCGCGTGAATCAAGCCTTCGATCACGCGGCGCTCTTGATCGAGGCGCGGCGCGGGTAGTGCGCTGCGTTCCACGGAATCAAGTACGCGAAGCAGGTGCTGGCGCTCGCCGAAAACGATCTGCGAGGTGCGCACGGCCTTTCCCTTCCCAGGATTGCGAACTAGATCTGAACGTCTCATGTTTCAATCACCCCAGTCGTGCTATGAACGTTTCGGTCGAGGGCCTGCTACATTCCCATGAGCCCCGTGTGCGAACCCAAGCTGTCCGGCGTACCGTCGCAATCTGGCGCTGCGAGAAGATAGCGAACGGCGAGATTATCCTTTGTGTGATGCGACGGAGTAAAGGAAACTGGGCGCAGGTGTTCCGTAGCACGCAATAGATGGTTCTAGGACTAGGTGCGGTGGCGTATGGTTGGCGGAACGGAGGAAACGAGTCTGATGACGGCATTCGATGAGCATCGCGAAGAACTGGAGCACTACGAAACGATGATGGGACCGCAGCGCGGCAGGCTGGCGGTGACGCTGGATCTGCTGACGAATGCGCTGGTGCTCGTGGGCCAACACGGCGTCTATTGCCACAGCAATTGGGATCCGCAAAAGCCGGTGATGGACATTCGCATCGTTACGCAGGAGATCTCGAAGGCGAAAGAATTGATTCAGAGCGTGATGGAAAGTATGCGAGCCGAGCGGGACGCGAAGCAGAGCTAAAAACAAAACTCCCGGAGGCGATTGCCATCCGGGAGTTGATTGAAGAGAATCGCGCGTTGGTGGCGGGCCAAATTCGCCGCCGCTTCGCGCTTCAACCCGCTTAGACGCTGAAGGAGCTGCCGCAGCCGCAGGTGCTCTTCACGTTGGGGTTGTTGAACTTGAAGCCGGAACCTTCGATGGTCTCGATGTAGTCGATGGAAATGCCGTCGAGATACATTTCGCTCATCTGGTCGACCAGGACTTTCAAGCCGTCAAACTCGTACACGTTGTCGCTATTCTCGTTGATCGAATTCTCGAAAGCCATGTGGTAGCTGAAGCCCGAGCAGCCGCCACCGACAACGGCCACGCGCAGACCGGCCGGATTCGGATTCTGCGACTGGATAATCTCTTTTACCTTCGTCACTGCCACCGGCGTAAGCTGAACCATTCTGATACCCTCCTGAATTGCGCCCGACTCCGCGCAGGTACAAATGCATTATAACAGATTCGAGTAAATTTCTCCCGAAAGCACCGGATATTGACGCGGATTCGTACTGCTAACCGGCTGTAGCCTCATTGCTTAGATGTGTTAGCACCCTATCTGGATTCATGTGGTCTCGGCTTACGTCTTGCACCGACAGCTCGACGTCAACACCTGCCGGTCTGAAGCCCGGCGCTACAAAGGCTAAAGCCCACGGTGCTTGGTTGAAACAACAGGTGTGCCTGTAACCATATACAGAGCATTGCAAATTCCTTAAAATAAATATCCTACATGACACAAACAATCACTTTGATTCCCGGCGACGGGATTGGACCGGAAGTATCGAAAGCCGTGAAGGAAATTCTTGCGGCGGCGGGCGTTGCCATCGAATGGGACGAAATCCCTGCGCGCGCGGAGATTGAACGGCGCGGGATGACGTTTATGCAGTCGGGCGTGCTGGACTCAATCCGCAAAAACAAAGTAGCGCTGAAAGGGCCGATGATGACGGCGGTGGCCGGCGGCGCACCCAGCATTAATGTGGGGCTGCGGCAGGCGCTCGATCTGTACGCGAATTTGCGTCCAGTAAAAAATCTCGAAGGAGTGCAATCGCGATTTCAGGGCGTGGACATCGTGCTGATTCGCGAAAACACGGAAGACTTGTATGCGGGCCTCGAGCACACCGTGGTTCCGGGAGTCGTCGAGAGTCTGAAAATCATTACGGAGCGCGCTTCCACGCGGGTGGGCCGCTTCGCGTTTGAATATGCGCGCAAGCACGGACGAAAAAAGATCCACGCGATTCACAAAGCGAACATCATGAAATTGTCCGACGGGCTTTTTCTCACGTCCGTGCGCAAAGTAGCGGCTGAATATCCGGACATCGAGTACAAGGAATTGATTATCGATAACGCCTGCATGCAAATCGTACTCGATCCGGGGCAGTTCGATATGCTCCTGCTGACGAATCTGTACGGCGACATCATGAGCGACCTCGCGGCCGGGCTTGTGGGCGGCCTCGGCGTGGTGCCGAGCGGAAACATTGGCGAGACGGTGGCGGTATTCGAAGCCGTGCATGGAACGGCTCCGGACATTGCGGGGAAAGGGATTGCGAATCCGACTGCGTTGCTGATGAGCGGAATCATGATGCTCGATCACATCGGCGAAATGGCAGCAGCGCGGAAAGTGGAGAACGCTCTGCATCAGGTGTATCGCGAGGGCAAATCGCTCACGCAGGATGTTCGCGGCACTGCGACGACCGCAGAATTTACGGCGGCTGTGATTCGCGCGCTGAAGTAGGCACCTCGCGAGGGCATTGACTTCCCTGCTCCGGCTGTGAAGAATGTGGGAAGCAACTTGTGAAGCGACAACGGGTACCCGGAGGGTTTGGTGGCTGAAGAAGCTACGCTGGATGTGGCGCGATTCGTTGACGGCGACATCGAGAAGTTCTATCCGATTTCGGAAGGCGACACGAAGAAACGGAAGCGGAAGCCGCATATCGTTGCCGTGATCAATGAGATGTGCACGGGCTGCTCGGGTTCTCCGGCGTGCGTAGATTATTGCCCTGTTGCTGACTGCATGTTCTGGGTGCCTGACTCCGAGCATGCGCCGTTTGGGCGAATTATGGTGGACCCACTGCTGTGCATTGGCTGCAAGCTTTGCACGAGCAAGGGGCCGGACGGAGCGTTTCTGGAAGGGTGTCCGTGGGACGCGATTGACATGGTCCCACTGGTGGAGTTTGAAGCGAAGTACGGCGCGATGCCGTTTTAGCTTTTCCTCGATTTGCCCTTTTTGAATTTATCCCAAGCAGGGATTTGTGTTTTCACACGCGGAATTGCCAGCCGACTGCCCGTTGGACCAGTGGTGATTTGAGTACGCCTCTGTAGCTCGAATCAGGTGTGCAAGCTTGTGTCTGCTACGCTCGAATTGAGCTAGTGGAGGCGTTATGCCTGATCTCGGGCCGTTCAAGCAAGCCTATCGAATTTTGAGCTGGGTCAGCCTTGTGGGACTTATCGTCGTTATCCTGCTTGTGCTGCGGACGTCTCCTGCGCCGAAAGTTACGAACGATCCCAATGCTGCCGCGCGCGCGGAGAAAAAATTCGAAGCAGCAGACCAGGCGAAAGCCGCTGGTCAGCCCGGTCAGGTGGCGCTTGATGGTACGGAGCTAAATTCGTACCTCGCGCAGAATTTGCAGCTCGAGGGCGGCGCTGCACCGGCTTCCAATGCGGCCGTTGGAGGAAATGGCGGCGCCGCGAATGCCGCTGCTCCGGGCGGCGGAGCTGCTTCCGCGAGCGACACGTTGACCGGTGTGGCGGGAGCGGACCAGCCGACACTCGACCAGGTGCAATCGTCAGTAAAAGACGTGAAAGTGGATATGGTTGGCGACGTCGTAAAGGCATACGTGATTTTTGATTTTCACGGCAAGGATATGTCGCTCGAACTCGACGGGCACTTGAGCGCCGAGAACGGCTACCTGAAATTTGAACCGATCAGCGGAATGCTTGGATCTTTGCCGTTGCCTCAATCAACGTTGAACTCAGCCGTCGACAAATTAATGGCATCGCCTGAAAATCGCGAGAAATTGCGGCTGCCGCCGGACATTAGCGACATCAAGATTGTGGATGGACATGCTGTGATGACTTACAAATGAGCTGCAGTCTTTCAATATACGATCAGCGTCGTCGTTAACGTTTGTGGCTTCCTCTGTGACCTCTGTGAACGGGTTTCTCCGTGTCCTCTGTGTTGAATCTGTTAGTCGCCTACTGAATTTGACGCGCGCTGCGCCCCACATGGAAAAGTCTCAACACAGAGAACACAGAGGGGCACAGAGGGCACAGAGAAGGCCCACTTGTCACTCTTGATGAGCCCCAGGCTCGCTATCGTGGCGCCAGCAATAGAGGTCAAAAAAGTCGGCGAGACGCAGGCGTTACAGAGTGGACGTCTTGCCCCGACGAGCTTGCGCGATCTACGGCGATATGAATCCCCTAGGAAGAACTGCGGTCACGGATGGCGCGGGCTGTGGATTGGGCTTGCTGGCCGATTTGCGGCGAGGCACCGTAGACGGCGCGGGTGAATTGGTCGATGTCCGGCAAATCTTCGGATCGGCCTACGATATAAAGCGCGCGGAGCGCTTCCCACATCATGCTGTCGCTGGGCGCGAGCGAGACGAGCGGCTGGCCCGCCGTCACGGGCGCGTGATCCGCCACGAGCCATTGCGCCAGCGTACCCGGGACGTTTGCACGCACTTCCTTCCTAGAACCATCCGACTCGATATGCGCGACCATTGTGCCTGGATTTACCACGTCTCCAGGTTTCAGTCGCGTGTCGAGTGTGCCTGAAAACGGCGAAAGCATCGCGTAGGGCCGGAGCATCGCGAGAATTTGCGCGTGGCCCGAATCGTCCTCGAAGCGAACGAGCGAGAGCGCGGCGTTGCGCTGCACCATCACGTTGGGATCGTTCAGCATTGCGACGAGCGCGCGATGGAAATCATCTGAGGAATTATCCTGTCCCATCACCCAGGCGTCTGTGACGCGGATTTCGTCCACCGGATCCTTCGCAAGCGCGACGATTTGCGGGTACCACTGTTTAACGCGCGGGTCGCGGGCCTCGATGCGGGTTTCGAGCTGCGCCAATACATGCTGGATCTCGCGTGGGTGGCTGCGATCGGCGAGCGCTTTCGCGATTTGCGCGTCCGTCATCGGGCGGCCAAACCATGTTGCGTTCCAGAATAAGAACGGCATCAGAACGAAAAGGAAAGCGACGATCAGGATGGCGAATGTCCAGCGGCCGCCGAACGACGGGCGAGGTTTTGGGTCAGTTGTCATGCGGCAAATAGATTACTTGGAGCGATGCAGAGTGACAAGTGATGAGTGGCGGCGCTTGCGGCGTTGCTCGCATCTTCGTCGGTTGCGCGCTTTGAGCGTTGGGCAGATTCAAATGATTTAACACAGAGTTCACAGAGGAAAGCGCACAGAGTTCGCAGAGCGGAACTTCGTGCGGATTGGATTTCTCTGTGTGCTCTGTGCGGTTTTATCTCTGCGTACTCTGTGTTAAAGCGTTTTGGTTCCGTAACTTTCTACGCAGGAGCGCCGATTGGAGTGTAGGCGATGTATAGGAGCCAGTAGATGATCACGCCGGTGATCGAGACGTAGAGCCAGAGCGGCAGCGTCCAGTGAGCGATTTTTTTATGTTTCGCGAACTTGTCGCTAAGGGCGTAGCCGAGCGTGATGATCGCGAGTGGGACGATGGTGATGGCGAGAATCGTGTGCGACGTAAGCAGCGTGAAGTATACGGGGCGAATCCAGCCCTGGCCGCCGAAGCGGATGATCCCGGCATGCAGGTGGAAGTATACGTAGCAGACGAGAAAGATCATCGAGCAAGTAAACGCACTGAGCATACTGATTTTGTGGTGCAGGATCTTGCGTTGCCGGATAAAGGTATAGCCGAGCAGCAGAAAGAACGTACAGGCTGCGTTTAGCGAAGCGTTGATAACCGGAAAATCTGAAAGCGGAATGTTTGCCATCGCGAGAGTGTCGATTATACGCGCTCGGCGGGCTATTGCTCCGGCACCTTCGGCGGAGCGTTTGGCGGAACTGCAGCAGTAGTTGGCGCAGCCGGTCTTGCAGGTGCTGTAGTCGCTGACGGAACGGCCGCAGACGGTGATGCCGGAGGCGCCGCTGGCTTTGCGGGTGCAGTCGCCGGAGCACCAGCCGCCGCAGCAGGAGCCGCGGGCTTTGGAGCGGCAGACGCTGCCGCAGGAGCTTTCGCTGCAGCTGCAGGCTTTTCCTTCGCTTGCAAGAAACCTGGAGTCGGCAGCACGCCCGTATGGTTCAGGTGGACCAGCGCGATCAGCAGAAAAATTCCTGCCATCATCGCGCAAACGCCCAGCAGCATGATGCCGTCAATGCCGCTCGCGAGCAGGCCGCTCGAAATATCCCAAATGATGCCCCAGAGCGCCAGCAAGATGAAGACAGCGCAAATCAGGACGATCTCGAGAGCTTTGCCCTTGGACTCCATCCCCAGTTCCCTCCCCACGACAGTAGCCGTCATCGAACAACCTTATCGAAAATCATCCAGGCCAAAAGAATGGGAATATGCGCCACCGTGGCGTGCATCAGCCATTTCGCGCGCACATTTGTCCGGTGTCGATTGGCCCACAGCGAAACCTGCAACAAGATCATCCCCAGCACGAGCGCGCCAAAGAAATAGTGAATTCCCGCCATGCCGAACACCGAAGGCAGCAGGCTGACGAGAACCAGAACCGCGGAGGTTGAGACAATCTGCGCAAAGGTCGCGTCGCCGCTGGGATCGACCGTAGGCAGCATTTTGATCCCCGCGCGTGCGTAATCTTCTCGGTACATCCAGGCAATCGCCATGAAGTGCGGGAACTGCCAGAAAAATAGAATGCCAAAAAGAATCCATGCGCCCGCCGATAGCGAGCCCCGCGCAGCGGCCCATCCGATGAGCGGCGGGATTGCTCCGGGAAACGCGCCAACGGCCGTAGCGAGCGTCGTGCGCGTCTTCAGCGGCGTGTACAGGCCCAGGTAGAGCACGCTCGTCGCGAGCGCTAGCAGGCACGAAAGCAAATTTACGGCGAGGGCGAGCCACGCGGCTCCTGCAATGATTGTAGCGACGCCGAAGATCAGCACCTCTCGCGGCTGCAGCAAGCCTGTTGGAAGGGGACGCGCGGAAGTGCGGCGCATCTTCGCGTCCATTTCGCGTTCCACGTACTGGTTCAATGCCGCCGTGCCGGCACCGACAAGCGTGGTGCCCATGAGCGTATGCATCAGCAAAGCCCAATCCAGATGCGCGGGGGAGGCGAGGTAGAAACCAGCTACGGTGGTGATGACAACCAGAAAGGTGACGTCGGGCTTCGTCAGCACCACGTAGGCCCACGGCTTGTCGAAAGAGCCCACTGCGGCCGCGCGCGTTGTGCTCATCGCTTCATGCCCTCGAACCTTGCGCCTGCGAGCTAGCACCTCGCGATTCGACCGCAACTTCTGCACCTGGCCGGATCAATCGGCGGCACGAAAGCGCGAGCAGCACGCTCGAAGCCAGCACCAGCGCACCCATCACCACATGCGCCACTTCGATGACCACGTAGAGCAACACGGGCTGCGTAGCAAGGCGCGCCTGACTGACGGCCCAATACGCAAGAAAACCGAGAATCACTTGCGCGCCGAACGTCGCATGGAGCATCGCGACCCAGCGCCGAATATCGCCGACGTTGCCGAACCGCTTATTTGCAGTGCGAGCGGTCCATATCACCATAAATGTGACGACGAGAAATCCAATCAGGTGCGGCAAAATTCCGAATGCGCCGTGGCGAAAGCCCGCGCCCAGCACCAGCTGCACAAGAACCACGACGGTGAGCCACGTCGTGAGGGAGCGAAGGCGCGGAGAGCCAACGTCGTCAAGCATCGGCAGATCGCGCTGCCACCAATCGCTCGTCATCAGCGCGAGGCCAACGACCGTGATGAAGAATATTTGCGCCAGCGTGGCGTGGACTGTCGCGATCAGAGCGGCGTGGCCGAGCAAGACGCGCGCAGCTCCGAGTAGCGCCTGCGCCACCACCAAACCAAGCGCAATCCATCCCCAGCGAGGCGCCGGGCCGCGCACGGAACTGCGCCAGAGCCATACGGCGAGCGTCAAAGTGAGAACAGCGACAAGTCCCGCAATAACGCGATGCGCAAATTCGTAGCGAATGCCGCCAATCAGCGGAGGAATAATTCGTCCGTAGGCAAGGGGCCAATCGGGGACGGAATCCGCAGCGTCGTTGCTCGTAACAAGCGCTCCCGCCACGAGCAGCAATATCGTGCTGCAAGCGGTGACGATTGCAAAGCCATGAACGCCGCGGGTGTTGGAGTTTTCAGCCAAGTGTGACCAAAGTTGATTCGATCCGAATCGTGTTTCGCTACCGTTTCATCGAGACAAGAAGAATCCGCAGGGGCGGATTGCACTCCCGCCCCTGCAGATCACATCCCAGAGCCCTGCGAAGAACTAGTCGCCCGAACCAGGCTTGAAGGTGAACGCAACCGTCGCTGCGCCCTTTGCAGGCACGGTGACCGTCTGATCCACCACTCCATATTTTTCCTGCCAGGCTTCGAGGGTATACGTGCCAGGAGGCAGATTCTTCAGTTCGAACTTGCCGTCCTTGCTCGTCACAGCATAGTAAGGATTCTTGAAAACGAAGATGTAGCTCTTCATCCAGGGATGCACGTTGCACTTCACCGGAATCGCATTTTCCGCTCGGGCAAAGCTATCCGAAATCGGCGCGGCGCCGGGTGGCTGCGACTTGTTCCATTCGCGGTTGTCCTTCGGCATCGGGTGAATGTTGTGGGTGGTCTGGTCGTCGTTCTTCACTTCCACATTCTGGCCAGCCATCACTGCAATCACGTGCGGATCGTACATGCAGCCCTTCTGATTGAGCGGCACGGCATCCGTCGGCGCAGTGAACGTGTAATCGGCCGGCAGGCCGTCCTTGATGTAAATCACGACGTTGGCAAGCGCGCCCTTATCGCCGGTGACGACTTCCGGTGGTATAACGGGGCTCGAATGCGCCTTCTGACAATACGGCTCGGCGCTCATGTTGATTGGCTTCGCGGCGGGTACGGCGCCGTCGAATGATACGGTGCCGGAGACGGAACCAGCGGTCGCTGAGTCGACCGTCTTCCCTGCCGTCGGCGCAGGAGCTGCAGACTGCGAGGTGGATTGATCTTTACTGCCGCCACATCCTGCAATGGCCAGCGCCAGGACGGATGCGAGCGTGAGATGAAAGAGCTTATTGTTCATGTGAGGCTGTTTCTCCTTAGCAAAGCGGAAATAGTGTAACAAGACTTTTTGCACGTAGCGCCGGATTTATTGAATTCCAGGCCAGCGACCTTGCATCGAAGCGCACGCCCCTGCTATGACCTCCAGGAATGCACTGATGAAACCTTCTTCAACCGAATCCCGGCTAGTTCCCGCCGCTCGACTTCGATCCGCTGCCGCTCGGCGTGTGGCCGACAAGCGCGGCTTGCTCTTGCGGCGTAAGCGAGAACATATAGCGGACGAGAAGATTCGCCTCGTCGCCCGTGTAATGTTCGAGCGATGGCGGAACCGGTCCCGCAAAAACCCAGCGATCGCCGTCGCGCCGGAAAAGGCCTGAAGGCATCGCCGTGCCGGGAATAATCTTCGCCGGATCGGTGATCCAGCGCTCGGTCCACGCGGGCTGCAACCGATCGCTGCGCGAGCAGGAAATTCGGCGCGATGGCGTTCTTGTCGTGCTCCGGATCGCCGGTCGCGTGGCACTTCAAGCATGGCGCGGCCGGACTCGTGAACAGGCTGCGAGCCATGGCCGTCTCCGTCGGGATCGAGCGGAGCCACCTTCTGCGGAATAAACGGCTGGGGCTGCGCGGACATCGCCTGGAAGAACAGAACGAGTGTGCGAATCTCGTCGTCCGAGAGATAGAACGTCGGCATGCGCACCTGCAAATATTGGCGAACACCGTTGCGATTCGTGTCCGTGGTGCTGAGCGACGGATTGGCCAGGAATGCCTTGCAGCCATTCCGGATTGACGCGCGCGCCTTCGCTGGTCAGCACCGGCGGCAGATTCGGCTTTGTTCTCACCCTGATAGAACGGCAGCGTCTCATCAGCACGGATCGTCTGCCCGATGTCGATCTGGTGGCAGCCGATGCAATTATATTTCGTGACGATCCACCAGCCCTTCTTGAATGGCGGCGCGCTGGTCGGCGGGCTTGTACATGTATTCCGGCGGCAGCGTCGGATCCGTGCTGCCGAGCAGCATCGTCGTCAGTGCGTCGATGTCGGCCTTTGATTGCACGTTCGGCTTGGGCATGCGCAGCCGGTCCATCGGATTCGGGTTGTACTTGCCGTCGATCGTAGACGGCCGGATCGGTCGAGTTTGTCTTCGAAGAAGCCCTTCAGGTCGTACCACGCGCTCTCGCCGTGCGCATCGATGGCTTGCCGTCGGGCAAGATGCCGCGCTTGGCGTCTTCGGTGCAGAGCGCGAAATCCAGGCGCTCGATCGGCTTGCTGCCTTCGTTCGTCAGCTCGGTGCCGATGCGGCCTTCGTCTTCGAGGCCGCTAATTTCGTGGCATCCTGCGCAGCCGTAGTGCTGAATGAGTTCCTTGCCCTTGCGGCTTAGCTGCGGATCGTCCATGAAGTCCGCAGGAGCGTAGGTTGCGTCCGCATGCTTCTGCGTGACCAGGTAGCTGGCGATATCGCGCGCGTCATCCGGCAGAAAGGCGCAGGCTCGGCATCACCGTCGGCTGTTGCACGATCATCTCGTGACCGTCGTTCGGGCAGCGCGAGTGTTGTCCAGGTCAAACACGAACGGCAAATTGTGCTTCGCGTAATCTTCGGGACCCAGATCGCGCTTCTCGAACGGGCAATAGGGGCGCGTGCGCTGGCGCGGATTGTGCATCCAGCGAACGAGGTAATCGTAATTGTCCTTTTCGCCGACGCGGCTCAGGTTGGCCGCAAAAGTACCGCCCACAACGTTCGCACCTTCGCCAATCGAATGGCAAGCCAGGCAGCCGCGCGATTCCAGCAGTTCTTTTCCGTGAGCGGCGTTTCCGGGTTGCTGATGTTCGAGCGCGGGACCGGTGAGCGCGTTCTGCCAGATGAAGGCTGAAATTGCTTGAATCGTCATCCTGCAGCGAAACGGAACTGCGGCATCTTCGTGGTGGGCCGGAACTCGTGCGTGTGGCCGAGCCAGTACGGAATCCATTCCTTGTGAATCTTCATGCGCGACTTCCTTCAGGTCCGGGCCGACTTTCTTGATTTCCTGAAGCAGGTTGTGGCTGCTGCCTGTCGAGCTCGTTCGATCTGGGCGTCCATGCGGCTGACTGTCGACGGTCAGGTTTGTGGCTTGCGCGTAAAACTGTTCGGCGGCGGCGTTGTCCGGAGCAGTGTCGCCCAGTTTCTGGAGGCGCGGGATTTCCAGCTCGTCGTCCGACTTCTGGTTTTCCAGATGGCCATGATGCGCTGGCGAGCGCTGACGAGTTGTTCGTCCTGATTGTCGAAGCCCTGGAAGCGATGGCAGCCGATGCAGCCCTTCTCGCGATACAACTGCTTGCCCTGGTTCAGGACCGGCGCGTGCTCGGTGACCATGTCGCGACGCGTGGCACTGCTGGCAACCGGCTTCAAAATTCTCGGGATAATAGAGCGGCCAGAGCCAGTGCTCGTAGCGGCCGTGGCCTTTCTCGACCGAGTCGAGTGCGCGTCCATTGCCGCCGTGGCACGGCGAGCAGCCAAATTTCTCAAGCGGATGCCATTTGATGCAGATCGGGATCGGGATGGCTCGTGAATGGCGCGTCGTTGCTCTTCGCCATTCCAAGATCGGCCTTCGTAAGCGTCATCGCGACGGAACGAGCAGCGGGTCGGTGCCGACGTGGCAGGACTGGCAGCGATCGACCAGGCCGGCGCCGCCAAGATTGTTGAGTGACGCCCCGGAGGGATTCACATTGATCTGAGCGATGCGAACGTCGAAGTCCTTCATGCTGCGCTGCAGACTTTCGAGTGACGTGGAAGCTGAGCCCCGGCAGTTTGTCCTTCACAGTACAGCGTCAAGAGTGTCCTTGCGCGTCCTTCGCAGGCTTGTCGATTTCGCCGCGCTTGGCGACGAGAGCGGCGCGTTCGCGCCATGATCCCCGTGAATGTGTCGTTCAGTTCGTCGCCGCTGAAAGCTTTATTCTTGTTCGACTTTTCCGTCGCCGAGCGGCCAATCGACGTACCACTTGCTTGCTCGCCCATCGGTGACTTCTTTCAGAGCTTTCGCTTTCGCGCTTTTGTCCGATGCGGGAGTCGTCTCGTACTGGTAGACGAGGGGGCCGATTTTTCCGCGCGCATCTTTGAACGCGTCGGCCAGCGCTGCGCGCTGTTCGTCGAGCAGAGCGATCTGCTTGGCGATCTGATCGTCCTGCGTCTTCGTCGCTTTTTGCAGCTCGTCAACTTTCGCGGCGAGCGCTTTGTATTCGGCGGACGAGTAGACGGCCGCTTCGGCTTTCTTCTGGTCCCCTACTGCTTTATCGAGATATTTGGAATAGGCGTCTGCGAAACGGCTTTGGTAATCGCGCCACGGGCGCAAGCCGTAGAATTCATCCCAGAAGCGACCAAGCCACCGTCAGCATCAGAAGAATTGACGGAGATCAGGAGCAGCAACGGCTAAACGACTAGCTTGTGATTGGATCGTCAGGATGTTGCGAGGGGCGGAATTTCAGGCACCCAGTGTCTCCTTCAGCGGCGTTACACGGCAATGGCGAAAAGCAGATCCCTCGCTCGTTCGCCCGGGCGAACTCGAGGATGACGATCCTCGCTGGATCGTCAAATGCTGAACCACGGCGTCACCCACACGTACTTGATGCGCGAAGACGAGACGCAACAGGATTTTCACCGGCAGGCGAAAGCATCAGAATCAAGAACAGTGTACAGCATGACGATCTGCAGCAGACGTCATGCGCTTGAAAATCTTGCGGCAAATTCGGTGCGCATGCAGATCCAGTGCACCAAAAATCCCGACGACGATGAAATAACAGCGCCATCGGGAAAATTCCGAAAATCATGCGCGCCAGGATCGGCGCGTAGCTCGCATTCGACGCCGGCATAATGTGGGCGAGCCACGCCCCATTGATCCCGAAAACCTGATCGAGGTTCCGGTTCACCGCGTAACTCGACGCGCTGCGCGTCCCATGTTTGGCCTGGCCAGAACCACATCCAGCCAGGGCCGCGAATGAACGTCCCGATCACGATCATCAAGACCCATAGACCGATGAATCCGAACAAGAATGTCCAGATCGCGAATTTTCGCTGCTTGTAGGTGTAGTAGCCGTTCCCGAGCGGATTCGCGTCAATGTACGGCACGACCATCAGGCCGACGATGATGAGCGTCGGCATGACCACGCCCGCCATCCACGGATCGAAATAAACCAGCATTTCCTGCAAGCCCAGGAAATACCACGGCGCCTTGGCAGGATTCATCGTGACGTTCGGATTGGACGGCTCTTCGAGCGGCGCGTTCAACGTGAGCGACCACACCATGAGCAGCACGGTGACCAGGATCGCCGCGACAAATTCGATGCGCATCAGGTACGGCCAGGTGTGAACTTCGCGCTCCCACTTCGGATTCCACGGCTCGGTCTTGCGATACTCGGTCTTGGCGGCTGCCGGGTCGGCTGCGAGTTTGTCGATCAGGCGGTCATTCTCAAGCGCCTGCCGGAAGGCGTACCAGACGTAAAACGGGATCAGGAACAGCAGTGCCACGATCGGCACGTTGTCCGGCGCGGATGCAACTTCCCAGATCTGATGCCAGTTCCTAGCCTCAGACCCCGCCTCGCTATTGCGAATTCGGACTGCCGTCCAACCGTTGTCACCATACCGCTTGGCCGCAGGATGACCGGCCGCGGGCCCTTCTCTTCCTTGATTTCCGATTCCAGCATCACCGGAGCCGGGCCGGAAATTCCGCCGTCCTTGCGCACGCGCCAGAAATGCAACGCCCATGAAAATGCCGCGATCAGCGGAATCGCGATGCAATGCCAGATGTAGGCGCGCAGTAGCGCGTTCGCATCGACGATCGAGCCGCCCAGCAAGCGCAAAGCGCACGTCGTTGTACGGCGTCATGCCCAACTGAGCGCGCCGAACGGGCCTTCGTTGCCTAACAAAGGAGTGGCGCGCGCCATGTTCGTTCCCACGGTGACGGCCCAGAAGCCCAGTTGATCGTCCGGCAGCAGGTAGCCGGTGAACGACAGCAGCATCGTCAGCACCATCAGCAGCACGCCGATGCACCAGTTGAATTCGCGCGGCCGCTTGTACGAACCGGTCAGGAACACGCGGAACATGTGCAGCCAGACGGCGATGATCATCAAGTGCGCGGCCCAGCGGTGCATGTTGCGCAGCAACTTGCCGAACGGGCACGTCGTTCTCGAGATACAGAATGTCGCGGAAGGCCTGCACCTTTGTCGGGTGGTAGTAAAACATCAGCAGGACGCCGGTGAAGGTGAGGACGATGAACAGATAGAAAGTGATGCCGCCCATGCCCCATGTGAATTTGTATTTTACGGCGTCGCGATTGACCTTGGCCGGATGCAGGTGGAAGAAAACGTTGGAGAGCACGCTGAGCGCGCGATTGCGCGGCGTCTTCGTCGTGCTTGACGCGGAAAATCGAGCGGAAGAGCTGGGTCTTCTCGGGCTCCTTCAGCTCTTCGACTTGCTGCCTTGCCCTTTTCCTTGACGTGTCTTGGAAGAGTCGGCAGCGTCCTCGTTGACCCGGTCGATGAGGCCCGTGCTTGTTTTTTCCGCCGTTCTCTTCGGCCATCCTGTCCCCCAGACCCCTTCCCGCCTTGCAGTAACTTTTTAGCAATCGCTCCGCGCAGCGCACGAGCTAGACGTTCAAAAACGCGCCCGGATCGTTGAACTGATTCACGCCGGCGCGCGGATCGTCCATAAACAGCCGGCTCGTATCCACGATGATTTGTCCCGTGGGATCGAGTTTCAACATGCGCGCGGTCCATCGGACGCGGCGCCGGCCCTTCAAAATTCACGCCTTCGCTGTCGTAACCGCTGCCGTGGCACGGGCACTTGAACTTGTTTTCCGCAGGCTTCCATTCCGGCGTGCAGCCCAAGTGAGTGCAGCGCGCAAAAATCACGAAGAATGCGATCCGGCTCGCGCACGATCCAGACGCGATTGGTCATCAGATAGCGCTGATCGATTCCCAATGCTGAAATCGGCGGGATATCCGATCGTGAAAATCGTGTTGGGTTCGTACAGCGCGCGAGGGAAGAAAAACCGCAGGAACATCAGAAAGTTGATGCCGAGATAGCCCCAAATACAGGCCCAAACGAGGCGCCGCCGCCCCAAATTAACCTGTTTTGCGGCGACTTTCGCATCGGCCGCTGCGGTAGACGCTTTTGCTCCCGGTGCTGCGGCTGACACAGGGGCGTTTTCTGCTGCTTTCCCGTCGGAGATATCTGGCATAGACCCGTTTAAGTGCTTCGCTTCACCTGTACTTTAGTAAATTCTAACTATGACGTTAATCCATTGCACGGACACGCGGTTATATGACGCGGGAATGAAAGTGTCAAGGAAAAGTGACATAAAATTCGCGAGAAATTGTGCCCCGTACGAAACACTCAGGCAAATGACGCAACTCCCGACCGCATGCCCACGGAACGCAGCACCAAATCAGCCAGTGCGCGAATGAGCAGCGGCGAATCGTTCAGCGCCGGCATCATGTAGAACTCGCTGACGCCGAGCGTTTCCGCCTCTTCTCTCGCTTCAATATTGATTTCGTGCAGGGTTTCGATGTGCTCGGTAAGAAATGACATCGGGATCACAAGCATCCGCTTGATGCCGCTGTGCGCCATCCTTTCGATCGTGCTCGAAAGCGAAGGCTGCAGCCATTTCTGCGGTCCCACCTTGCTCTGGAAGCAGAGTACATGCGGGTTCGGCCACGAACCGAGCTGGCGCACGAGCTGAACCGTTTCCTCGATATGCCGCGGGTAGGGATCGCCCTTTTCGACGAGCGACATCGGAAGCCCATGCGCACTGAAAACGAGCTGAACGTCGTCAGGCTTGCGCAGTTTCCGAAGCACGCTGTTGATTCGCTCGACGATTCCGGCGATGTAGTCCGGATGATCGTAAAAATGATCGATCAGATGTACGGGAACTTTCGGCGCAGGAAATTGGCGTTTCCATTCCTTCAGGCTGCTTCCCGTTGTCGCAAATGAAAAGTGCGGGTAGAGCGGCAGCAATACAAGTTCGTCATACGGCGCGCGCCCGAGTGTATCGATTGCTTCCCTCGTGTCCGGGTGCCAGTAGCGCATCGCAACAATCGCGCGCACATTTAAATGCGGACGCAGTGCGGCTTCGAGCGCTCTTCCCTGCTGCTCAGTAAGCTTCCGGATGGGAGAGCCGCCGCCAATTTCAGCATAGTGTTGCGCCACAACCTTCGAGCGCCGCGTGGAAATGAATTTCGCAAGCGGTTTGCGAGCGAGAAAAGCGCCGGGGAAATTGATGATGTCGGGGTCGCAGAAAAGATTGTAGAGAAAGGGTTCAACGGCAGCCTGCGAATCCGGGCCGCCGAGTTGGAAAAGGACGATCGCGATTCTCTTCGGAGCTTCCATCTGCAATTTCACCCGACCCACGACCCAGATATTACTCGGCGGACAGTCTCCGCAGAATTGACGAGCCAGGCAATCTGCGTCCGCGGCTACTTGTACGATACCAGAAGAGAGTTCCCGTTGTCAGGTCGCTCCGAACGCCGAAGGCAGCCATTGACTATCGAGAATCTTCAACCTTCGCGCAGCTGTTGCTTCAATCGCTCGATTTCGCCCTGCAATTTTGCGATGCGGCGCGCTACGGTCACTTCATAAACAAAAAACACAGCCCACACGAGCATCCATGCTGCGAACAAACTTTCGAAATGTTTCATTGGGGTCTCACCTCTCTCGCTATGCTCCGTTTCGCAGCGCCAGTATCTGCGGCGCGCGATTCAAGATCGAATCGAAGCTCGTCATATTCGTAACGCAAACGCTCCAACCGGTAGCGATCGATAATTACGATCACCATGATGCACAGAACCGCGACCCAACAGATCATCAGAACCTTGCTCATCTGCGGATCGAGCCCGGAATTCGCCCCGCCGAGGATTACCGGCTGCGGATGCTGCGTTCTCCAAAGCCGATTGGAAAAATATACGAGCGGCACATCGAGAAACGCGAACACTCCGAAGATCGCAGAGAGCGTAGCTTTGCGCTGCGGCTCCTCAAGAAAGCCGCGCAATAACAAGTACGACGTGTACAGTAGCCACAAAACAAAAGTCGAAGTCAGCCGCGCGTCCCACGTCCACCAGATGCCCCAAACAGGATGCGCCCAGATGGGCCCGGTGATCAGCACAATCGTGCTGCATGCAACGCCCACTTCCGCAGCGGCTACCCCTAGCCAATCCCATTTCGCCTGGCGAGTGCCCAGGTAGGCGATGTTCGCAATGAAAACGATGAAAAACGCTACGAACGCGGTGATTGCACTCGACACGTGAAAATAAAAAATCCGCTGGATCGCATGCATCGTCTTCTCATCAGGAGCGATGAAAAGCGCGGCGTATCCCGCGAAGACCATCAGCGCTGCAGTCGCCAGCGTGAATGCGATGCGGCCCTTCATGACCTCACAATCCTCATTCTTCCACCAGGTAATCGCAGAGTAGCCACGACGCCGTCAGGAACACAATATCAAATCCCGCGAGGAATGCGACCCAGGTGCGGTCGAGTTCCGGCTGATCGATAAGCAAGGATGCTGTCGCCTCCACCGCCGCGATCAGTAGCGGCGTGAGAATCGGAAGCAACAGTAGCGGCAACAGCAGTTCTCGCATGCGCGCGTGCGCGGAAATTGCGGAGAAAACCGTTCCCGTGGTCACAAGGCCGAGCGTTCCAAGAGCCAGCACCAGCACCAAACGCCCCACCACGCCAATGAAAGAAACATTGTAGAGCACGCCGAATACGGGAACGAGAATCGCCTCGGCTATCGCCAGAAACACAAAATTCGCGAGCATCTTTCCGAGCAGGATTGCAAACGGCGATATGGGTGCCATCCGCAGCGCGTCCAACGTGTCGTTCGCTTGTTCTCGCGCAAAAGAGGGATTCAGCATCAGCGAGCCGGCGAATAGAAACGCAATCCAGAGCAGACCCGGCCCGTAACGGCGCGATTCAGTCGCCGTGGGCTCGAATGCGAAGCTAAAAAGGACGACGACGACGAGCGCGAAGATCACCGTAGTTGTGAGAAGCTCGCGCGTGCGAAATTCGAGGCGAAGCTCTTTGGCGAGGAGGATCGCGGTGGCTCTGGAGGTCGTCACTCAAGCCTCCCGTCGCTGTGCATCGGTCTGCCTTTCACGGAGTTCGGCAAGCAGTGGCCGGGGATCGCCGCCACAACCGCTATCACGCTCGATTCGTCCACCGGCCAACAAAACTGCCCGCGTGGCGAGATCGAGCGATTCGTTTCGTGCGTGCGTGCTCATTACCACCGTGCATCCGTCAGACCGAAGCCGTTCGAGTGTTGCGCCGAACCAATCGAGTCCCTGGCGGTCGAGCCCCGCGGCAGGCTCATCGAGCAACAGCAATCGCGGTTCGTGCAGCATAGCTCGGGCGATCGCCAGTCTCTGCCGCATGCCGCGCGAAAAAGTGCGCACCGCGCTTCCCGCACGCGACGAGAGTCCGCAATCTTCGAGCGCGTTTGAAACTCGCAGGAGGACATCGTGCAGGCCATACAGCTGTCCGAAAAGCGTGAGATTTTCCTCCGCGGTAAGTTCGTCATACAACAGCGTGCTGTGCGCGACGAAGCCGATGAACCGCCGCGCGTCCGCAGCATCAGATGGACTGGATGAAAAATTAATTTTGCCGCTCGTGGGAGTCATCAAGTGTGCGGCGATGCGCAACAGGGTGGTTTTCCCCGCTCCGTTGTGACCGAGCAGCGCGACGAATTCGCCCCCGTCGATTTCGAGCGAGATGTTCTTCAAAGCGACGAGCGAACCAAAGCGTTTCTCGACGCCTTCGAACGAGATCGCGACTGTACTTATCGAAGACGCGTGGTCCGGCGGATGTACGTTCGCGCGAGGTTCGACCAAGGCAATGCGCTCAGCCTCTTACCAGGTCGCGCAACGTCGCATCGATACGCTGGCGCTCGCGGAGGTAGTCGGCTTCGCTGATGGTTCCGGCCTGGCGGCGCAGCTCGAGCCGGAACAGACTGTCTTTCAACTCATCAAGGCTGCCGCGCACCTGCCGGTCGACCTCGGCTGCAACGGCGCCCGCACTTACTGGCGCAACTGGTGCCGCGACGCTCGAAATTGGCGCGTCAAAGGCAGCGCTTCCTCCGCTCGCCGCCACCACCTGCGGACGGCGAAGCAAATAAACAAAACCGAGCGCGAAAATTGCGGCAAATCCGCCCACGAGAATCCATTTCAGGCTATCGAGTCGTGCGGGAATCGTTGTGGCTGTCGCGGTGGCCCCATCTCCGCCCGAATCCGCGCGCGAGTTGACCGACGGATTTTGCGACGGGTCGCCGCCGGAGCCTTGGCCAGCCGGCATTCCGCCTCCCGCACCGCTCTGAGCGGACGATGGGATGGGAGCTGTACCGGAAACTGTGACGATTACAGGAGTATTCGCCGCCACGGTTTCGCGGAGATAAGCGTTGAACCCCTGTTCCTGGCCGGCCGCAGAAAATCCATCGCCAGAAATCTGCATTCCGGGAGGCGCGAAAACAGCGAGCCGCTGAACTGCATAAGGTGACACGATGCGAATCTTGGTCTGATTGTTCGCGTAGGGCAGCGAGTAGGCGATCCGAACGTTGCTGTCGCCGGGACGAAATGGAAATGCGATAGCCTCGAGCCCTTTTCCTTTGTCGATCGTGCCTTGCACAACCGCCATGCCCGACGCGCCCGCCGCAGAAACCTGGCTTAACTGCGCGCCGTCGGGCAACGCAAAAATGAACGAACCGGCCGCGCTGAAGTACGCTACGGGCGGCTGCGTTTTATTCTCAATGCTGAATTCTTCTCCCACTGCCAAATCGGAACCGCGCGGCTGCAAGATCACGGCACGCGCCGCCACTGAAAATGTTCCCGCTTTCTCCGTCGGCTCGAACACTTGAATGTCTGCAGTGGTCTTCCCGGGCGGAACGGGCTCGTGGTAATTCACGCCACGATAGACGGCGCGAACAAGCATCGGCGCGGCGCCGATATCCGCGTGCGTGAATTCGAAATGTCCCTGCGCGTCGGTTTTTGTATTCGCCACAGGCTGCATGCCGCCTTGAAGCTGAATCAAGATTACGTCGACGCCCGCGGCGGGCTGTCCATTCGTGCCGTTGCGGACCGTACCCTTGAGAGTTCCGGCTGCGGCGTTGGAACTCATCGCCCAAACAAAAATGGCGATCGACAAACATCGAACGGCAAATAATTGAAAGATCTTGAGCCGTTGGGCCTGAACGTAACCGGCGGATCCCATGGAACAAAAACCGATCATGAATGTCGCCTTTCCGCGGCCGCTTGGCGGGTGGCGGGGGTGGGAGTGCCGCCCGTGTGCTCGTCCATTTCAGCAAGGACTTTGGCGGCCTCGATCTCCAGAGTTTGCTTCGTTTCTTCGTAGTCAGCTTCAGAAAACTTCCCGGCGCGGTACTCGAAGCGAAGGTCGCGAAGATTCTCGTAAATCGCGTCGCGACGATCCATCAGCTGATCGAGTTTACTGCGATGCGGCGCGGAATCGGAGGCATCCGGATGTACGTTGAAAATAAAATAAATGCAAGCAATGGCCAGAAGCGCGCACGCCACGGCTATGTCAATGCTACTCATCAATATCCTTGCCCGATTCGCGCTTTGCGCGCGCGAGCAAATCGGCGGACACAATCGGACCCGCGGCCGTGGCAACAGTTCCCCGCTTCCGCCACCTTCGCACCACATCCCAAAGAACAATTAGCGCGATCAGCGGAAAAACGATCGGCGCGATCCACGCGATGCGATTGAATCCCGTGGCGGGAGGCGATGAAAGGACCGTAGGCCCGTACTCCTGAACGAATGCCTGCAGGGTGAGATCGTCGGGCTCGTTGCGCGCAACGCGATCATCGAGCTCCTTGATCATATCGTGCGAATAAGTGCAGCCGATGTGATTGCAGGAGCCGAGGATTTGATTGCATCCGCAAACGCACATTAGCTTTTGTCCGAGTTCCTTCGAACGGGCAGTTTCCTGCGCCCGCGCAAGCGGGACCAGCGGCAGCATCGCGCCGAACGCGAGAACACTGAAAGCGACGGCTTGCAAACGCGAGCGAGTCCGGCGGGCAATCGATTTGTTGCAGGCGCTAATCATGACCTTCCGATCGCGCGATCGCGCCGACCGCCGGAGCCGAAGCAGGCGCATCCCGCCAGCTTTTTTCCCGAGAGTCCACAGGACGAAGAACCAACGCGGTCCTCCGGTTCGGCAACATCGCAAGTATCGTGCCGAGAATCAAAACCACTCCGCCAAACCAAATCCATTTCACCAGCGGGTTCAGGTACGCGTGAATTACCGGACGCCCCGTTTCTGGGCTTCTGCCTGCATACACGACATATAAATCCCAAATGGGCGAAGTCTGCACCGCGACCATCGTTTCCGTCACCTGGCTCGCCAGAAAGAACCGCCGCTCGGGGTACAACATCATTTCCGATTTGCCATTGCGGAAGATTTCCAGCGTGGCGCGCTCTGATTCGAAATTACTGTTCGCCACGCGGTCAAAATTCTGGCACAGCACCGTGTACGGGCCAATCGACATTGTTTGGCCTGGTCCCATTTCCATCTGGATGTCTTTATTGAACGCCGAACCCGCGACGCCGATGAAAATCAACACCATCGCAAAGTGGATAATGTAACCACCGTAGCGGCGCGTGTTGCGCATCGTCAGTTCGCCAACGGCGGTGAGCAAATTCGTATTGTCGCGCACGGCAATCACGCGCGCGCCGCGATAAAACTCGGAGCCGATCGTCAGCGTGACGAAAACGGAAAGCACCAGGCAAACAAGCGCGTACGGAGCGCGAAAACCAGCGATCGCTGCCGCGACTCCGGCAACAATCCCGCCGCCCATCGGCCATGCGAAATTTCGCTTCAGCGTATCCAGCGAGGTCTTTCGCCACGCGAGCAGCGGGCCCACACCCGTGAGAAAAAGCAAAAACAGCGCGATCGGTATATTCACTTTGTTGAAGAAAGGAGGCCCCACGCTAATCTTGCTTCCCTCAACAGCTTCTGAGAGCACCGGGAAAAGCGTGCCCCAGAGGACCGCAAAGCACGCCGCCAGCAGCACGAGATTGTTGAAAAGGAAACTCGACTCGCGCGAGACGAGCGAGTCCAGTTGATTGTCGCTGCGCAAATAATCGCGGTTCAGCCAGTAAGCCCAGAAGCACACGATAAAAATCAGCGCGAGGAATCCCACGAACCAGTTCCCGATCGAGGATTGCGCGAACGCATGCACTGAACTCACGATACCCGACCGGGTCAGCAGTGTCCCCAGGATGCAAAGCATGAAAGTCGTAAATACCAGCCAGACGTTCCACACCTTCATCATGCCGCGCTTTTCCTGCATCATCACCGAATGCAAAAACGCCGTTCCCGTAATCCACGGCAGCAGCGAGGCGTTCTCCACCGGATCCCATGCCCAGTAGCCGCCCCAGCCCAGCACAGCATAGGCCCAGTGCGCGCCGAGCAGAATTCCGACGCTCTGAAAACCCCACGCGACCATCGTCCAGCGCCGCGTTACGTGAATCCACTTCTCTCCGGGATAACGGCCGAGCAGCGCCGCAAGCGCAAACGCAAACGGAATCGTGAACCCGGTATAACCGAGATACAGAATCGGCGGATGAATCACCATCTCGGGATATTGCAGAAGCGGATTTAGCCCGTGGCCGTCGCTAAGCGCAGCGAGGTGCATTGTCCCAGATGCGTCGGTTCCGCCAAGAACGCTAAACGGGCTCGCGACGAAATTATTCAGCGTAAGAAAAAATATCTGTACACCGGCGCAGATGACGACCACGTATGGCATCAATTCCGGATGTTTTTTGCGGTTCAGGAAGAGCGCAAAGAAAACGTACGTCGAAAGCAGAAAACTCCACCAGAGCAATGAACCTTCTTGCCCGGCCCATAGCGCCGCGAACTTGTACTGCACCGGCAGCGCGCGGTTGCTGTGCGCGGCCACATACTCCATCGAAAAATTATCAGTGAGGAAAAAATATTCGAGCGATCCGACGGCAAGGGTCACGAGGCCGAAAACAGCCATCCCTGCATTGTGTGCGCTCTTCGTCAGCAACGTGCGGCGCGTGAGGATTCCCGCGATTCCCGCGCTGAAAGCGTACACCGCAACGAGGAACGCGAGGAGAAGTGCGAATGAACCGAATATATCCACTACTGGCCCTCCTCCATCTAGCTCTTGCCTTCTGCGCCGGGCAGTGCGTTGGAGGTCTGTCCAGGCTGTGAAGATCCCGGTATCTGATTTGGAGTTTGAGTCTGATTGGGCGACGCCTCGTACTTCGAAGCGCACTTCGCTTGTACCTGTTCCGCTTCGAAGCGGCCATCAGATCTCAACCGGCCCTCGACCAGCGCCTGCGCTCCATCCTTAAAAGTATCCGGCAACGGATCGCGGCCCACGTAACTCACCGGAACGGCTTTGCCCTGCTCCTCGAGGTAAAAATCCACGCGGCCATCACGGCGATCGATCGAACCGTTTCGCACGTTTCCCGAAACGCGCATGCGTTGGTGCAGCGCGTTTCCTTGCAGGGTCGAGAGTTCGGTGATCGTGTGGTAATAGGTCTTGCTCTGCGTGAATCCAACGTAGGCGAGCGACACGAGCGTGATCAAAATGATTCCCGAACCGATAAGAAATTTCCCGCGGCCTTTCATCTCGTACTCCCCAAGCGCAAAACCAGCGAATTTCGATGCAATTCTAGCACCGCGCGAAAAATGCTTAAAGCGGATTCCTCTCCCGCATCGATAGACTTGGCCCCTGAACGAACGGCCAGGCGAAAGAACACCACGTCAGGGCAGGTAAGCAAGCGCCTTTTTAATTCGATCCCCGAGCGACGTCCCCATTGCCCCATGCCTCTTCGGATCCGAAAGGTAGGGGTCGACAAACGGCAATCCATTGTCGAGAACGAGCCGGTCGCCCCATCCTATCATTCCAAAAAGCCGTATCAGCTCTGCCGTCGGTTGCGAGATCGGCACCACGTAGGCGGGATCGTAAACAGACTGCACGCGCTTCAAGACCGTAGGCGCAAGCCTTCGCAATGCGGCTTTCGGATCATCTTGCTCCTCGAAAGGGCATTCAACCGCATACGTCAAGAAAAAGCCCTTGCGCCGAAATTCACCCAACAGGGTTGATTCCTTCGAGTCCGCGCTCGTGGATATGCTCGCGCAATTCATCAGTTCTTCAAAATACCGCCGGGGTCCAAGTGCCCGATCCGCGCGATTTTCGGCAGCGCGGTAAAAATAATCTTCCGCACGGGAAGGCGGCGCACCGTCGAGAAGCAAAACTCGGATACGGTCCGGACGGAACCGCAACGCCAGTGCCATCCGCTCGGCGCGACGCGCAATGTGCGCCTCATCCGTGCGGGTTCCGCAACCTTCACAAGCCGGCAATGTATTCTCCCTGGGTGGAGGCAAAACGCGAAGGTGTCACGAGAACGAACTTTATAGCAACTATGTTAAGTAGTACAGCAATGAACGATGATCGACGCGTCTCGCTTCACGATAAACTTGCCAGCGCCGCGGCGATCTGCCTGCCCGAAATCGAGCCCGCATTCGAGGTGGCCGCCCCCGAACTCGCAGACGTTTGTTCCCCGGTACCCACCATGACGAATTTGTTTGCGCTCCCGGTTTTCAGCATCGCCGGGAGAATCCCCTGCACTTCCCGGCCGATTGCAACCACGTGCTTCGGCTTGTAGGAAAATTCGATCCTCTTGATTACCGTTGGGGCCGCCGCTTCGATGCTTTTTCGCCAATCCACGACCATCGCTACAGGGCATTCCAATACATCGGCAAGATAAAAGCCGCGTCGTTGAAATTCCGCAAGCGCCGCTTCTTCATTCGCAGCCGCGTCCCCCGGCATCCCCGCCGCCACGAGCATTTCCTGAAAGAAAGCACGCGAACCGGCCGACCTTTCGACCGTGCCCGGCTGCGACCGGTAAAAATAATCCTCGGCGAGAGCCGCGGGAGCATCGCCAAGAAGCAACACCTGAATGTGGATGGGGCGGAACCGCGTGGCCAGTTCGAGCCGTTCAATACGGTCGCGAATGTGTTTCTGGTCAGCCGGTGCTCCGCAACCGTCGCAAATATGCATTCACAATCCTCCGAATTCAAGTTGAGAGCATGGCATGACGCGAGAATTTCTAGCAAGCGGCGTTATATCGCGACGCCGAATCGTGTAGTGGGGATCGGGTAGTGCAGGCGTGACAGCGGCGCTAAAGCGTAGGCGTCTTATCTTCTTCGGCGGGAGTCAGAGTAGCGGCCGGGCCCAGCTTTGTCCGCAAGCAGCCGATCAATTCCGGCGCCAGATCCGAAATTTCCATGCCTTCCGACACGAGAAATTTGCAGCTCAAGATCGGCCGGCTCTCATCGTCGTCCGAAAGGCGGCAGCTCACTTTGCAATACTGGCATTCCTGATTCCAGCAAAAGCGGCCATAAGGAATCGTCTCGGGGCTGATGAACTGAAAGGCACGCAGCACGGAATTCCGCTCCGGCACGAGAAACGTCTTGCCCATGATCGTAATTTCAACGAGTTTCTCGTACGGCCGAAAGATGTCCGACATCATCGCTGCTCCGCCTTCCGACATTGCGCGTTACCCCGTCACTTGAAACTAAAGCAGAGCGCGACGGGGAGCAACGATAACGACACGCTTCGTGTTCAATGCTCCAATGGCAGACGAAAAGCGAAGGAAAAGGTAGCGCCGCTGCGCATATGCGGTAAGAATTAAAGCGCGCAGCGGATACAAATCTCGGCCGATGTTAGACCCGGCCACTCTCGGACGGCACGAGAACTACGAGCGTGTAAACGCCGAGCATAATCCCGAACGGAAGCTCGGGCAGCGCCAGAAACGCCGCCACAATTGCGATTGTCCGGGCCGATCCCATCCGCGACAAAAAGGCGCCTGCCGCCAGCAGCGCGAAAACGCCACTCGCGACGCTCCATGCGATCACAACCAGATACAAAAAGTGGAAATCAGACATCAGCGCAAACGGATTCGGCACGCGCGAGAGCAGCGTACCAAACATCACGGTCGCTGTTCCGCTAAAGATCACCAGAACGATTGCGATCAGCAACCGCACCACGCCATACAAGGCCCAAAGTACTCCGAGTTTTCCAGCGCGACTGTCAGAAGTATCCATGGCACCTCGCTTGCAATCCAATCTAAAGCAAAATATACGCTGCGCTGAGCGTTCGAAAAGCTATACGAAAAACTGCCCCATCTTGCGGAACTTGTCGTACCGCTGCGCAACCAACTGCTCTGCCGGAAGCCGCCCCAGTTCGTGGAGCGCGCGTTCGAGATACGGTTCAATCAGCTTCGCTGTCAACTCGAGATCCATGTGGGCTCCGCCCTCCGGTTCCGGAATGATTTCGTCGATCAATTTCATTTCCAAGAGATCGCGCGCCGTGATTTTTAGCGCTTCAGCCGCCACTTCCGCTTTCGAAGCGTCGCGCCACATAATCGACGCGCAGCCCTCCGGGGAAATTACCGAGTACACCGAATTCTCCAGCATGAAAACGCGATCGCCGACGGCAATCGCGAGCGCGCCGCCCGATCCTCCTTCGCCTGTGATCGCGACGATGATCGGCACCGGAAGCCGCGACAGTTCGCGCAAATTAAGCGCAATCGCTTCGGCCTGCCCGCGCTCTTCCGCGTCAACACCGGGGTAGGCGCCCTGCGTATCGACGAACACGATCACCGGCCGGCGAAATTTTGCCGCGAGCTGCGCCGCTCGCAACGCCTTGCGGTAGCCTTCGGGTTTGGCTTGTCCGAAGTTTCGCGCGAGACGCTGTTTCGTGTCCCGCCCCTTCTGGCTCCCGATAATCATCACCGGCTCGCCGTGAAATCGCGCCATACCTGTGATAATCGCGTTGTCGTCCGCAAAGTGGCGATCGCCGTGAATCTCGCTGAAGTTGTCGAAGAGCAAACGGATAAAATCGTCGGTGTAAGGACGCTGCGGGTGTCGCGCGAGCTGCAGACGCTGCCACGCGCTAATGTTGGCAAAAAACTCGCGCCGCAGCTCATCCACTTCATGCCGCAGCCGGTCGATCTCCGCCGTCCCTTCCGCTGTTGGTGATAGCCGCCCTAATTCCTCCACGTCGCGTTCGAGCGCATTGATCACGCGCTGGCGCTGCCGCTCTTTCTCGCGCGGAGTTTCCGGCGTTGGATCGGAGGTCACTGTTTTTCCTTCTGCGGCGGCTATTTCTTCCAGTGCCGCTTTCTTCGCTGCCTTCAGCGCCTTTTTGCGTTCGCGGCGCTCGCGAAGTCTTTCTCGAAGTTTATCGCGCTTCCTCATTGCAATACGGCAACAGAATCGGATCCGCAAATCGCGCGAACCCTTTCCACGAGTTCTCTATCCGCACGCACGGCGCTCGTCGCCTCAATCGTGGCTTCCGTACCGTCGTCGTGGATCAGCTCAAACGCCACGCGGCATCGTCCCGGCCGGCTCGTAAAAAGCGCGCCCAGCTGTTCTAACACAGAAGTGTCGAGCGCCTTCAAATCCACGCGCACTCGCAAAAGGCTCGGCGGCTTTTCCGTCACCTGATCGAGAACCCGCGCATCGGAGACGATCAGCCGCGTGCCCACATCTTCCACGGCCACCCGACCCTTTACCAGCAGCGGCGTCGCCGCTTTCAAAATCGGCTCCAGCTTTTGAAACGCTTCGGGAAATACGAGCGCTTCGATTACGCCGGTTCGATCCTGCAGCGTCACAATCATCCAGCGCGCTCCGCGCTTTGAACGCATCGGCCTCGACTGCGCGATAATCCCCGCTACCACGATGTCTTCCCCGTTGCGCTTCCCTTCCACCGTTGAGAGTTCGATTGCGGTGAGTTCTTTCAATCGTCCGGCATATTTGTCGAGCGGATGGCCGGAAATATAAAATCCGAGCGTCGCATACTCGGCCGCGAGCAATTCGTGCTCGGGCCATTCGGGCGTGTCCGGGAGCTCTTCCGGCGGCATGTGCGTCGCATTTGGCGAGCTTCCGCCGAAAAGTCCGTGCTGACCGGCTTCGCGCGCGCGCTGCAATTTCTGTGCACGCTCCATCACGCGGTCAATGACCGCAATCATCTGCGCGCGGTGCGCGCCGAGTCCGTCCATTGCACCGGCTCGCACCAGACTCTCGAGGACGCGCTTGTTGAGCTGGCGAGTATCGACAGATTCGCAAAACTGGAACACGCTCGTAAACCGAGTGAGCGTTTCCCGCGCTTGCAAAATCCCCGTCACCGTGTTTTCGCCGACGTTCTTGATCGCACACAGCCCGAAGCGAATCTGATCGCCGAGCGGCGTGAAATTCATGGCACTCGAATTCACATCGGGTGGCAACACGGTGATGCCCATGCTTCGCGCTTCATTGATGTACTTCACCACTTTGTCCGTGTTCCCGGTTTCGGAAGTGAGCATCGCGGCCATAAATTCCACCGGGTAATGTGTTTTCAAATAGGCCGTCTGATAGGCAAGCAGCGCGTATGCGCATGAGTGCGACTTGTTGAATCCGTACCCGGCAAACTCAGCCATCAAATCGAATATCTTTTCTGCTTTCTTCTGCGGGACTTTTCGAGCCAGGCAGCCGGTGATGAATTTTTCTCGCTGCGCCGCCATCTCCTCGTGCTTTTTCTTGCCCATCGCGCGGCGGAGCAAATCGGCGTCGCCTAACGAGAAACCTGCAAGGCGATTCGCAATCTGCATCACCTGCTCTTGATACAAAATCACGCCCCACGTTTCTGCCAGGATTTCCTGCAGCTCCGGCAAATCGTAGGTGACCTTTTTCTTGCCATGCTTCCGCGCGATGAAATCATCGATCATCCCGCCCTGAATCGGACCGGGACGATACAGCGCATTGAGCGCCGTCAAATCCTCAAGGCGCGTCGGCTGATAGCGGCGCAGAATGTCGCGCATTCCGTGCGATTCAAACTGAAAAATCCCGGTCGTGTCGCCTCGCGCAAAAAGCTGGTACGTGATGGCATCGTCGAGCGGCAGCGTATCGAGCTCAATGTCGATCTCGCGGTTCTGCTTGATCAGCTTCACCGCGTCGCTCAACACCGTCAGCGTCGTGAGCCCGAGGAAGTCCATCTTCAGCAGGCCGATGCGCTCAAGCGCGTTCATGTCGTACTGCGTTGTGATTTCATCCTTGCTCGACTTGTATAGCGGGACGATCTCGGTGAGCGGCTGCGGCGAAATCACGACTCCGGCGGCATGCGTAGACGCGTGGCGCGCAAGCCCTTCGAGCCGCAGCGCCACCTCGATCAGTTCCTTCACGCGCTCATCTTTCTCGCGCATCGAATCCAGCTGCGGTGATTGTTTCAGCGCGTCTTCGAGCGAAATATTCAGCGTTGGCGGAATCATCTTGGCCAGCCGGTCGACGTCACCATACGGCATGTCGAGCGCGCGCCCGGCATCCTTCAGCACCGCTTTTGCAGCCATCGTTCCGAACGTGATGATCTGCGCGACGCTCTCGTCTCCGTATTTCTTCCGGACGTACTCGATCACTTCACCCCGCCGCCGCATGCAGAAATCGATGTCGATATCAGGCATCGAGATGCGTTCGGGATTGAGGAATCGTTCGAAGAGCAAATCGTATTGCAGCGGATCGACGTCCGTGATGTGCAGAGCGTAACTAACCAGGCTGCCCGCCGCCGAACCGCGCCCCGGTCCCACCGGAACGTCCTGCGCTCGCGCGTAATGTATGAAATCCCAAACGATCAAGAAGTAGCCTGCAAAACGCATCTTCTTGATCATTTCGAGCTCAGACGTCAGCCGGCTCTCATAAACCGAGATCGGATGCCGCAACCGATTCTCCTTCGCGAGCCGTTCGAGCAGCGGCGCGCGCGTCAAGAATCCTTCGCGCACGACCTTTTCGAAATAAGAATCGGTGGTGTGGCCTTCGGGGACCTTGAATTCCGGGAAAGGATTTGTCACGCGCTGAATTTTCACGTTGCAGCGTTCCGCAATCGTCACGGTGCGCGACACCGCTTCCGGCAATTCCCTGAACACTTCCGCCATCTCCTCGGCCGTCTTGAAATAGAACTGATCGGTCGGAAACTTCATCCGGTTCGCGTCGCTCATCGTCTTGCCGGTCTGAATGCACATCAGCACTTCTTGGGCATGAGCGTCGGAGCGCGTCAGGTAGTGCGTATCATTCGTTGCGACGAGCGGAATTCCGGTTTCGCGCGACAGTTGGACGAGATCGCGATTGATGCGCGTCTCGATTTCCATTCCCTGATCCTGCACTTCGAGAAAGAAATTTCCTTTGCCGAAAATGTCGCGCAAGCGGTACGCGTTCGTTCGCGCCTGATCGAACTTTTCCGACATCAACGCGTCCGCCACCTCTCCGCGCAGGCAAGCCGAAAGCGCAATCAATCCCTTGCTGTGCCGCTGGAGTAAATCGTGATCGACGCGCGGCTTGTAGTAGAAGCCGTCGAGAAAGCCGGTGGAAACCAGCTTGATCAGGTTGCGGTAGCCTTCGTCGTTTTCAGCGAGAAGAACGAGATGGTTCGAACGCTCGGCGTCGCTCCCGCGATTCTTGTGATTGTCCGGCGCGACATATACTTCGCAGCCGATGATCGGCTTCACGCCGTGCGTGCCAGCTTTATGGAAGAAATTCGCCGCAGCAAAAAGATTTCCGTGGTCGGTGACCGCGACCGCAGGCATTCCCCGGCGCGCCGCTTCGGCCGTCAATTCGCCGATTTCGCATGCACCGTCGAGGAGGGAGTAGTCCGTGTGCAGATGTAAGTGAACAAAATTCGGAGGAGCCATGCGAAACCTATTCTAAACCAGCTGCCCGCAATCAGCTATCAGCAATCGCCAGCTGCAGATTCAAGCCGTGGCAGAACGGGACCGCCTAGCGACGACGAGCGGCTTGTTTCGTCGTGGGTACGTGGCTTCCCGCCGTATCTCGCGGCGTTTTACCAAATACTATCTTCGTCTCGATTTCGCTTTGCGCGCCTTTGACTTCCCCGCCGCGCGAGCGCGCTTGGCACTCGCGTCGCGCACTTCGGCCTTATCGTGTTTCTCCTTTGCCTTCGCGCCGATCGCAGCCGCCGCAGAACCCGACGTCTTTCCTCGCGCCGCTTTCGCAGCGGCAGGCGCCGCAGCAGGCACTGCCGCTGCCTCAGACTTGCCCTTTTCTTGCTTCGCTTCGGGCGCCGCCGCGTCTTTGCCTTTCCGCTTCTTTTCTTTTTCCGGCTTCTTCTTCGGCTCTTCCTTGATTCCCGCAAGATTCCGCAAAATCTTCACGCGGCTTTCGGGATCTCGCCCCCGCCCGCGGAGCTGCAACTCGAAAAGTTGCTCGATGATCTTGTCAAACTTAGGCCCGCGCTGAATCCCGAGCGCATCCAGCTCGCCCAAAGGAAGCCCCATTCGCAACGGACGCCATTTCTGTAAATAACTCCGAAATTTCGAAATCACCTTCGGATTCGGCATTTCCACTTCGATAAATGCCATCACCTCCGGTTGCAGCGACGCAATGTAAAAATATGCGTCCTTGGGCACATTCGTCTTGCGGCCCTTTAACATCTGCACCACTTTCTGTGTTTCCGGAACCAAATCCGCCACCGCTTTGATTTCCGCCGCGCGAAACTCCATATTCCGCATCGCCGCCGCCGCTTCTCGATCCTTGAGCCGCCCCAGCGTGTAGTACGTAACGGCCACATTCAGCCGAGGCCGCAAGCCATTGCCCACAAGATTCGAGCGCACCCGCGCCAGTTTATTGAGGCTGTCGTAATCCGGCTTCCGCTTCTGCAGCTGCGGATGAATCGCAGCGAGCATCTGGTGCGACTCCCACTGCTTCAACGTCGCCACCGGATTGTCTTCACGCGCAAGCGAACGAACCTCGTTCCCGGCATCGGCGCCTCCCAAATGCGTGTGCAGCTCGCGCTCCATCGCCAGGTCAAACCACTCCTGCGTGCGCGACTCCATCTTGAAATTCATTCGCGCGCAATAACGCAAAATGCGCATCAACCGAATCGGCTGGTTGGTGAACGCGTGATTTGTAAGCGCGCGCACTTCCTGCTTCTCGAGATCCGCGAGGCCGTTCGTGGGGTCGAGGAGCAACCCGCGCGACTGCGTGTTTAACGAAATTGCAATCGCATTGATCGAGAAATCGCGCCGCCGCAAATCTTCCATCACGCCCGAGAAGCGGTACTCCGGCTTCGCGCCCGGCTTCTCATAGACATCGTCGCGCGCGCCGGAGACGGACCCGTCCACGTCGCCCGCGAAAATCATCTCGTAGTGCCGCAGCTTCTCGCTTTCCCACAGAGTGTGCGCGCCGCCTTTTTCCAGTTCGCGCACCATCCGGACAGGATTGCCCTCCACCGTAAAATCCAGATCGCGGATCGGCTGCCCCGAAATCAGGTCGCGCACTGCGCCGCCGGTGAGATAGATATTCAAATCCTGCACGCGCGAAAGTTCCTGAACGCGTTCCAGCACCGCGCGCTGCTCCGGCGAGAGCCGGCTCTCCAGCAAATACATGTAATCGGGCATTAGCTTTTTACGCCTTTCCGCAATTTCCGCGCGAGAGCTTCTAGGCGCGCGGGTGATGCGCCTTATAAACTTGCTTCAACCTCTCTTCCACCACGTGCGTATAAATCTGAGTCGTCGAAATATCCGAATGGCCGAGCATCATTTGCACTGAACGCAAATCCGCGCCCCGGTCGAGCAAGTGCGTCGCAAAACTGTGACGAAGCATGTGCGGCTTCAGCGCTTTCCGCAATCCAGCTTTTCTTCCATAGGCGGCAAGAATTTTCCAGAACGTAACCCGGCTCATCGGCTGGCCTTTCCTGCTCACGAAAAGCGCGACGCAGGAATTGTCGCCCAAAAGCTCGGGCCGCGCCTTTTTCAGATATTCTTCCACTACGTTCAACGCACGCTTTCCCACCGGCACCAATCTCTCTTTGTTTCCCTTGCCAATGCAGCGAAGCGAGCCGGATTCCATTTGCATATCGCCCGTTCGCATGCCCACTAACTCGGAAACTCGCAATCCAGTTGAATACAGCAACTCGATCATCGCTTTGTCACGCAGTCCAACCATCGTAGCCGTGTCCGGTTGCGTCAACAGCCGGTCGACATCTTCCAAGCTCAGAAAATCCGGCAAACTTTTGCGAAACCTCGGCGCTTCAATCATCGCCGCCGGATCGTCCCGTATCACTCCTTCGCGCAGCAGGAACCGGAAAAAGTGCCGGAGCGTCACCAGGTGCCGCGCTACTGAACGGCTATCCATTTTCTTTGTATAAAGCGTCGCGAGAAAGTCCACCAGATCGGCTCTTCGTATTTTGGCAGTTTCCAGTCTGCGCTTCGCCGCAAACTCGGCGAACTTGCCCATATCTCGCCGGTACGCTTGAACAGTGTTATCCGCAAGCCCCTTTTCGACTCGCAGATAACTCACGAATGTCCGAACTTCAGCTTCGAGCCCCATATCCCCTGGTGTTAAAAAAGAGACACCATTGTCAGAGCATCCGCTTTAGGGATGCCCGATCGAAAATTCCGGTCTTGACGGAAAGAATCTCGTTGTCCGCGCCAAGAACCCAGCTACACATCCCCAGCCACAGCGGGCATCCCGCGCTCCGCCCGTCGAAGCAGAACAAAAAACTCCCCCAACTCCTCACACTTCAGCATCCATGCAACGCCAAAATAGATCCCCGTCGAAATTGCGATAATTGCCCCCGAGAATTCCCGCCTGCCGTAAAAAGTGCCCCGCATCCGCGAAGTGCGAAATCCTCAGCGCCTCGTAACACACCGCAGCCATCGCCGCCGCGCTCGTTCCCATTTTCATCAACGACGCCACAATGCCGCGCGCCCCAAGCCGCCCGTGACGCTTCCGAAAAATCAAAAACAGCAATCCAAAATTAAAATACGCCGCAAGCGAACTTGCCAGCGCCGGGCTCCCATTCGACAAATATCGCAGAAAGAAGAACAGAAACAGCGCATTCAAAACGATGTTCAGGCCGAGTGCGTAGGCGCCCACTCGCGCAGGCGTCATCGTGTCGTGCATCGAATAATACATCGGCGTGATCAATTTGATCGCCGCAAACGCCGGCAGCCCCAGCGAATAGAACAGAAGCGCCCGGGCCGTGAGCGCCGTCGATTCCGCCACGAACTTCCCGTGCTGGAACAGTACCTGCACGATCGGCTGCCGCAGCAGAATCAATCCCACCGCCGCCGGAATCGCGATGAACGACACAATCCGCAGCGAAAACCCGAACGTCCGCTTCATCTCGCCGAACTCTTTCGCCGCCGCCTGCTGTGACATCGTAGGCAAAATCGCGGTCGACATCGCCACCGCGAAAACTCCCAGCGCGAGCTGCATCACACGCTCCGCCACGTACAGCGACATCACGCTTCCCGGCGGCATCCGCGAGGACGTCGAAAAAATCTTGTCTACAAAAAAATTGATTTGATAAATTCCTACGCCGAAAACCGCCGGGCCCATCAGCAAGCCCACTTTCTGCACGCCCGGATCGCTCCACGACACATCCGGCCGAAACTTCATCCCCAGCCGCGCCAGCGCCGGAACCAGCATCGCGAACTGGATGATTCCTCCCAGCAGGAATGAGCATGCAATCGCCACCGCCGGCGTTTGAAATCGTTCCGGCGCCAGCCGCATCACCGGCTGGTACACAACCGCGAACGAAAACAGAATCATCACCAGATTGAAAACGATCGGCGTCGTGGCCGGCAGCGCGAATATCCGAAAGCTGTGAAGCATCGCCGCTGCAATCCCCGCCAGCGCGAGAAAGAACATCGCCGGGATCACGATCCGGTTTAAGTACACCGCCAGGTCCCACTGCGCCGGGTTGTGCGATAGCAGCGTGTAGAGATGCACCACTTGCCGCGAAAAAATCACGCCCAAAGCGGCCAGCGTCCCCAACAGCACCGCCATGTCCCAGAACACCTTCTGCGCCAGCCCCCACGCCTCTCCGCTCGGCCGTTCCCGCAGATATTTCGTGAATACCGGGATAAACGCAGCCCCGAGGGCGCCCTCTCCCGCTACCCGGCGAATCAGGTTGGGTATTCCAAACACAAGGACGAGGGAGTCGGCGGCGGGTGACGTCCCGAGGAGTAGGGCTACCCGTTGATCGCGTAAGTATCCGCAAATCCGGCTGATAACGGTGACAAGGGCTATTACCGAGGCTGACTTTAGGAGCTGTCCTTTGACCGTCAATCGGAGGTGGCTCCGGTGCTAACCCTTTAAGCACCAATAACTTGACAAAAAATCGCGTAAGGATAACATAACATTCGGGAACTTAGCAAGAATCTCCCCTAGCGTAACGTCCCAATTGAGGTCGAAATAGCTTTGCACACGCAACAAGCCCCGGTTAGCGCCGTAGGCGCGACAGAAGTTAGCCCAGCGCGTAAGCGCTGGGTACGGACGGCGCGAAGCGCCTCCCTTTCGCGGTGCCTTTCCCGCGAGCTTCCGTTTTGCCTGTGCCGAAACGCAGGAGCTTGCCCCGCGGGAGGCATCTAACCGTGGCGCAAGCCGCCAAAACCCGCGCCGTTGCGTCGACACTCAAGAAAGTCGTCGTCCTGTTGCTCGACCGTACTCCAATCCGGGGCTACCTAAACCCGTCCGCCCTCGGCCGCTCCGAAGCCGTCGACCTGCTCACCACCGACGGCGAGCATCGTGCCCTGAATCTCGAGGACGTGAAATCCATCTACTTCGTCCGCGAGTTCACCGACGAATTCGTCCCCGAGCGCAAGACATTCCTGAGCCGCCCCAAGCTCGACGGCCTCTGGGTCCGTCTCCGCTTCCGCGACGACGACGTAATGGAAGGCATCGTCTCAAACGACCTGCTCGAAATGCTCGACACAGGCGTTCAGCTCACGCCTCCCGATCTTCACGGCAACAATCTCCGCATGTTCATCCCCCGCTCAGCCCTCGCAGAAATGAAAGTGCTAGGCGTGGTCGGAGTAGCCCGCCGCTCTCCGCGAGAATCGCGCGATTCCCGCGCCGCCGCTGCCGCGTCGCAACCCAAACTGTTCACTGAATAGGCGGCACGGCTTGACTCGTTGCGGCGAGTGCCGATTTCTAACATCCCTTAATGAGTACCAATTCCGTAGCCTTGTAATTGTCGAAGACAACCATCCATGGGCTCCTTCGGATAAACAAAACATTCCGATCCCTCCAAGGAGGAGCTTGCGAACAACCCCTTAAGTACGGAGTAATCTGCTCGCGAGTTAACGTGTAACCGAATTTCTTCTCGAGTTGTGCCTTCGTTTTGCCCAGAACAAGTTCGTCGCGGTGGGCGTCACCGATCATCGTGTCCGCTGCGAGGTCCAAGTCAATGTTTGCGAAGCCGGCTTTCCACAGAAGGTACGTAAAATTCTTTGGATCTCCCGGTAGGTAGCTCATGCGCCACTGAAGGGCGAGTGCGGCTGAAGCCAGAAGCAGAACTGCACCTACCAACAACACGAGTTTGCGATCAATTGTCCCTGTTCCATGCGTCATGATTTCCTCAGCGCCCCGAATGAAACGGATCAGGCTCCATCGGATCCGCGTCCTGCTCTGGGCTCGGAATATCCAGATTCACCACAATCGGCTCCTGACCGCTGCGCACGATCACCGCTTCTACGGGAACGTCCGCTCGCGCGTTCAACTCCTGATGCGGCACGTACGGCGGGACGAAAATGAAATCTCCCGGACCCGCTTCGTCGACAAACTCCAGATTGTCGCCCCAGCGAAAGCGAGCGCGTCCGCTGACGATGTAAATCACCGTTTCGAGTTCCCCGTGATGATGCGGCCCCGTCTTCGCGCGCGGATGAACGGTAACCGTACCGGCCCAAAGTTTCTGCGCACCCACTCGCGCGTGAGAAATTGCTTCCGCGCGAGTCATGCCCGCCGTCTGTGGCGTGTTGCTGCTCAATTCCCCGCTGCGAATGATGCGGATGCCGTGATGCTTCCAGTCAGGCTTGTCGTGTGTTTCAGAATCCGTCATCGCAATGTCCTTAATGATATTTCTGGTCAAGATACTCCGGAGATCCTGTCGCGTCTCGCGCCAACTCCATTTTCACTATTCGCGCAGCACCAAATCCTTACACCAACGTCCGTTTGCAATCAATCTTTCGACTATGCTACCGTCGCCGCAGTACTATGAAAATTGACCGCCAAACCCGCCGTATGACCGAGACCCCAACACACTACTGGCACCGAGCCCTAATCGGCGGTTCCGCGATTAGAAACCCGCGTAAGGCATTGAAAACATGACTCCGACGCTCGTTCTAATCGGCGGTAAACGGGGATCTTTCAAATCCACGCATGCCGAATCTCGGTCCCACAACAGCTTGTGGTTGAGGCCACGCGTCACTCGATCGAGCCGTGGCGCTCGATGCCAGGCCGGGTCACTCATCACTCGTCACCCATCACTCATCACTCGTTTCCTCATCCTGAAGGAGATTCAATCATGAAACTTGGAGAGATCGCAAAGAGACTCGCCTGCACCGTCGAAGGCGACGCGCAACTCGAGATCACTGGCGTCGCCGGGATTGAAGACGCGAAGCAGGGCGACCTCACGTTCCTCGCGAACCGCAAATATCGCCCCGCGCTTGAGACGACGCGCGCCTCGGCGGTCCTCGTCGCGCCCGATGCTGGCCACGTCCGCATCGCAGCTCTCCGCTCCGCGAATCCTTATCTCGACTTCGCGCGCGCGATTGAACTCTTCCACGCCGCGCCTGCGTTTCCCTCCGGCGTTCACAGCACCGCTGTGGTCGCGAAATCCGCAAAAATCGGCGCGGGAGCGCACATCGGGCCGTACTGCTACGTCGATGAAGACGTCGAAATCGGGCGCAACGCCGTGCTTCACAGCTTCGTCTCGATTTATCGCGGCGCGAAAATTGGCGACGACTTTTTCGCGCACTCGCATTCCGCCGTTCGCGAACGGTGCCGCATCGGCGATCGCGTTTTGCTGCAGAACGGCGTCGTAATCGGCAGCGATGGCTTCGGCTTCGCGCGCGAAACAAACGGCAGTTGGTACAAAATGCGCCAATCCGGAATCACAATCATCGGCGACGACGTCGAAATCCAAGCCCACAGCGCCATCGACCGCGCCACCGTCGGCGAAACTCGAATCGGCCGCGGCACGAAGCTCGATAATTTCGTGCAGGTAGGCCACGCCTCAATAGTCGGCGAAGACACGCTGCTCTGCGGCCAGGTAGGACTCGCGGGCACAACGCACGTCGGGAACAAATGCATTCTCGCTGGACAAGTGGGCGCAGCGGGCCACCTGACGATCGGCGACGGCGCCACGCTCACCGCACAAAGCGGAGTCCCCGGCGACGTCCCGGCCGGAGCCCTCTATTCCGGCTACCCCGCGATGGACAATCACGAATGGCGTAAATCCATCGCCGTCTTCAACCGCCTGCCGGAACTGCAAAAAGAGCTGCGAGACATACGCACCGAGATCGCAGCGCTTCGGCGAAACCAAAATGAAGCGACAAATGACCGCAAACAGGAATAGATCGGAAGCCCCGATCAAATACTCCACGCTTGTCATTCTGCCTGCCCTGACGAAGGAAGCGAGGGCTCCGATCAGGATGCCGGATCGAAGATTCCGGCCTTGCCGGAAAGAATCTCAACGCCAAACAATGCAACTGAGATCGCGACACGCACATCACTCGGCGCCGCGAGATCTCGCAACCGGCTTCTGATCCTCCGGCAATCCCGCCGCAACGATCGCCTGCACACGCGCCAGCATTTCCGCGCGCCGCTCCATCGTGTACTCGGCACCGTCGACCGGTGCACCGAACCTCACAAGAATCTCGCCCGGCCGCATCGTCCATTCGCCCTTTCGCAGCAAGTGTTGCGCCCCCGATATCGATACGGGCACCACCGGTACTCCCGCCTGAATCGCCATCACAAACGTTCCCTTCTTGAACGGCCGCAACCGTCCGTCGGGACTTCGCGTTCCTTCGGGATATACGGCGAACGAGAGCCCTTCCTTCAGCGTGCGCACCGCCTGTTCGACGCTGGACGCTGCCGCTTCCCGATTCGATCGATCGACGGGAACAAACTTCGCTTGGCGCATCGCCGTCGAAAATATCGGGATGCGAAACAGTTCTTTTTTCACCAGCAGCGACACGCGCCGCGGAATTGCGGGAACAAACGCGAGCGGATCAACGTTGGAAATATGGTTCGCAGCAAAAACGCAGACACCCGCGGGGATATTTTCGACGCCTTCAACACGCACGCGGATTTTCGCAATCCGCAGCGCCGCGCGAACCACCCACATCGCGACTTCGTACATGAAATCCGCGCTGCCGGTGATGAAGCTCCGCAGAATCAGGAATGGCATCACGAAAATAATCGCGAATGCAAAAAATAGGACGACGCCAATCGTACGGATCATGTCCGGAACGATGTGCGAGCGCGTCCCATGCTAGTCCGTCGAGCCATGGAGCATTCCGGCGCGAATGCGAGCTTGTTGCTCCGTCGGGTGCGGCAATTCAACGATCGTGCAGCGGCTTGCGTCACGCGAAGCGAGCGCGAACGAGATTTCGATCTCGCGCCCGTCGCGCCGAACTTTGAATTTCACAGTCTCCCCGGGCGTCCGCTCATTCAGCCATCGGGTGAGCCTGCTTGGAACAGGCGCGCCGTTCACCGAAACCAGCACATCGTCTGCATGAAGCCCGGCGGCCTCCGCGGGGCTGCCAGGCGCTACCGAAGCGACGAGCACGCCAGATGGCGATCGCCCCGGAACAAATCCAAGGTCCGCACTTTGCCGCATCTCAGATTTCAGCGACAGACCGGCATGTTCCAGGAATTGATCGTAAGGAATCTCGTCAAGCCCTGCGACGTAGCTGCGAAAGAATTTTCCGAAATCCTGGCCGGATACCTGCTCGACAACCGTCTCAATTCCGGCGCTCTCGTTGTAGAACTTGCCCTGTTTCGCATAATCGTCGTTGAGAGTGCGCAGCACATCGTCGAGCGACTTGTGATTGCCTGTCGCCTGGCGAATTTCGAGATCGAGCATGTCGCCGAGAAGCTGGCCTTTGTTGTAATACGAAATGCTGCGATCGGCGTTGTTGTATGCGTCGTATTTGTCGAACCACGTATCGAGGCTCGATTCTTCGGCGCTTTGCCATTTGTGAGCGGGCCGCGATTGGAGCTCGCACACTTGCTGCGCGAGATCGTTGTAAAAATTATCTTTGGACCAGATGCCGCCGCGAAGAAGCGTAAACGAGCCGTACGTGCTCGTCACTCCCTCTGCAAACCACAGGGCACGAGAATATTGTTCCTTCGTGAAGTCGACGGGTTCGAGGCTTTGCGGCCGGATGCGTTTCACGTTCCAGGCGTGAAAGAATTCGTGCGCGGCAATCGCGACGGCCATTTCGACGGAACTCGCACCGATCGCCGTGCAGTTCGAATGCTCCATTCCGCCACCACCTACAATCGGATAAGGCCCAATATGGAAGAAGAACGTGTACTCCTTGAATGGCGGGCCGCCCATCAACTTCGTTTCGTAAGCGGTAATCTTCTTCAGCGAATCTTCCAGCGCGACTTTGTTCACGTCCTTGCCGTCAACGACCACGCGAAAATGCGCACCGTTTTCGTCGAACCCAAATTGGTCAGTCTTGCCGATGTCCACTGGGGCGTCTACGAGCTTGTCGTAGTTGTCTGCGGTAAATGAGTTCGCAGCAGCGCCAGCGGAAAGGGCAGCAATCGCGTGCCAATCGGAAGGGACGTCGGTAAATGTAACCTCGACCGGCTCCGCGCGACGATCGGGCACATACATCAGAGTTTCTGCAAAGTTTAGGAACGCGTGGTGCGCATTCAATTGCGAATTGAAGGGGCCGGCGTCGTCCCACTCGATCGAGTACACAATTTTCACACTGCCGGGCGTGTTCGAAAGAGGAAACTGCCAGGTCTGCTTGTCGAGCTTTGTGTCCCGGAAAGAATGAACCGTCGGAGCCGGGCAAAATGGCGCGCACATCTCGCACGCGATACGCAAAATCGCGAATCTGATACAGCGCATTCCACGCGGGCAAGCGCGACGACCAGATTCTGCTGCGGTGGCGCAACCGGCACCTGCATTTCAACCTCAAACCGGTGCTTTTCGGGATGCGCGAGCGAAACCTTGTAGTCAATCGTCGCAGCAGCAGGACGGGCTGCGAGAAACAACACCATCAGCGACAGCGTCGCAATGAAGCGCACACAGTGACGCACAATAATTTTCGACAACGTCATCCACGAACTCCCGAGCGAGATTTTAATCTTTCGAGCACTTTGCCGCTTAGACCATCGAAACTTCCATTCGACATGACCATCACCAGGTCGCCAGATTTCGCCTTCTCGGCGAAGTAATCCGCAATTGCATCGGCTGAAGCAAACGCCCGCGCCGTCCGTCCATGCTTGCGGATCGATTCGGCAACGGCATCCGGCGAAAAACGATCTTCATCAGCAAGCAATTGCGCGCGATTTACCGGGCCGATCGCAACCGCGTCGGCAACCGCGAGCGACTCCGGCAATACATCCTGAAAAATCTTGCGGCGCATCGTATTCGAACGCGGCTCGATCGCGGCCCAGAGTTTGCGGCCGGGCCAACGGGTCCGCGTGGCTTCGAGCGTCATGCGAATCGCCGTGGGATGATGGGCAAAATCTTCCACCACCAGCACTCCATCTTCTTCGCCTTTGATTTCCATCCGTTTGCGCACACTCTGAAAAGAGGCGAGCGCGCGCTGAATCGCGTCGCATTTCGACACCACGCCCGTGCGCGATCGCGATGGCCGCGACGGCGTCGAGCACATTGTGCTTCCCCGCGACAGGCGTTCGAACGCGCGTAACTTCCTTGCCTTTATAGGCGACGCGAAATTCCGTGGCGTTGTCATTCCACGCGATGTCGCCGGCAAGCCAGTCGCATTCGGGAGTAAGTCCAAACGTTTCCACCGGGCAAAATGCTTTCGCGGCGGCAGCTTTCAGATCTGCGCTTTCGCCCCAAATCAAAATGCGTCCCTTTCGCGGCACGAGGTTCACGAGGCGTCGAAACTGCAACGCAATCGATTCAAGATTGGGGTAGATATCTGCATGGTCGTATTCGAGCGACGTGAGAATCAGTTCGTCAGGATGATAGTGCAGAAATTTCGGGCCACGATCGAAGAACGCAGTCTCGTACTCGTCGCCTTCGATGATGAACTCTTCCCCGCCCCCGAGTCCGTAACTGCGATCGTTGAAGTTGGGGACCACGCCGCCTACGAGGAAATCGGGCCGCCGTCCGGCAACGTGAAAGATCCACGCAAGCATGGCGGTGGTGGTCGTCTTTCCGTGCGTGCCGGCGACGACAATCGAAGTATGGCCAGGGATAAAATAATCCTCGAGTAGCTGCGGCATCGAGCAGTATGGCAACTTTTCATCGAGGATCAGTTCAAGTTCCGGATTTCCGCGCGCGATCACGTTGCCGATCACAGTCAGGTCCGGCGCGGGCTTCAAGTTCTCTTCGCGGAATCCTTCGTTCCATCGGATGCTGAGCGAATCGAGAAGCGTGGACGCTGGAGGATAGACATTCACGTCCGAGCCGGTGACGTGAAAACCGCGCTCCTTCAACATTCCCGCGACGGGCGCCATCGCGGCACCGGCAATGCCCAGTAGATGAATGTGTTCAGCGTTCTTTCCAGCGCGAGTCGAGATGTTCAGTCTCCTTCAGATTCTGCCGGATGAAATCAAAGTACGAATCGCCGACGCGAAAATCAGCCGATGCACGCCGGTTCGAGAATCTCGAGCGTCGTCTCGCCGTCGGTTGAGAGACGCGCCTGAACTCCCAATGGTAGCGTCAACATCGGACGCGGCGTGTGGCCCACGGGTGCGCCCCATGCAATCGGCACTTTGAGCGGACCCAGAATGCGCTCCGCAACATCCTTCACAGTGGCAGTCCCTGCCGGCGGATTGCTTTCGGGAAATTCGCCTAGAACCAAGCCCGCAACACCTCGGAATTTTCCCGCCTGCTTCAAATGCATCAGCGCGCGATCGACTTGCCAGGGTTTCATGGCGCGATCTTCTAGAATAAGGATCGATCCATGCGTGTCCAGCTCCCACGGCGTTCCAAGCGTCGCCTCCACCAGATTCAAGCAGCCGCCGAGAAGCGTGCCTTCGGCAACACCCGACGTCAGCGCCTCGCCCTTCAGGTCGACCGACCAGCCTTGCTTCGATTCAGAAATCGCCCGTACAAAGCTTTCTCGATCGTATCCGTCAGGAGCGCTCGCGCCTCGGTCCAAACCCGCAGCGACCATCGGGCCGTGAATCGTGACCCATCGAAATTTCTCCCACAGAAAAACGTGCAATGAAGTGATATCGCTGAAACCGCATAATAATTTCGGCGATGCTAGCGCGACACTCAATCCATCGAGCAAATAATTTGAACCGTAGCCGCCGCGCGTGCAAATAATGGCGCGGGTATCCGCCTCGCCGATTGCAGACTTCAACGCGGTGATCCGCTCCTCCGCCGTACCCGCGAAAAATCCCTGGCGCGCCAATACGCCCTTACCATCTGTCTTTACCGTGTACCCAAGCCGCGACAATTCATCACTGCCGCTTTTCACTCGCTCCTCGTCCACCGGGCTCGAGAGCGAAAGTATGCGAACGGCATCACCGGAGCGGAGCGCAGGCGGCTTAAGTGGTTGGGGCATGTGGCGCAGACGAGAATAAGGAATTTTGCCAGGCGAGTCCAGAAGCGGAACGCGAGGCGTTTACATCCGTGGCAGCGGCAGGCGGCCAAAACGAAAATGTTCTGCCCGAATCCGTTTGCGTTATCATCCCGCCGCCACAGAATCGTCAGTCGCTAGTTTGCCCGCCACAGGAGGCCCTTTGAACAGGATTCTCGGTTTCATCGCATCCGCAGGTGTTCTTGCAGCACTCTGTCTGACTAACTCAGGTAACGCATATAGTCGACCGTCGCCCCGACACGTACACGCGAGCGCGCCAGCGGAAGTTCGAAAGGTAATCATCGACACCGATCCGGGAACAGACGATGCGATGGCCATCCTCTTGGCGTTGAATTCGCCGGAGCTCGACGTGAAAGCAATCACCGTGGTGCCTGGAAACGCGCCGGGCAAGCAAGTGCTTGAAAACGGCTTGCGCCTGATGTCGCTCGCGAACCGTTGCGACATTCCTGTGGCGGCAGGCGCGCTGGAGCCGCTGTTTCAAAAATTGATCACCAACGACGCAGTTCATGGCAAGAATGGACTGGGCGATATCGTGCTTCCGCCGTCGCGGTGCCATGCCGACCCGCGCTTCGGCCCGGACTTGATCATTCAGATGGCGCACGAAATGCCACATGAAATTACGTTGATTGCCATTGGGCCTCTCACGAACCTCGCACTCGCGCTGCAGAAAGATCCGTCCGTCGCGTCGCTCATCAAGGAAGTGATACTCATGGGCGGCTCGATCAACGGCGGAAACTCAACAGCAGCCGCTGAAGCGAATATCTTCGGCGATCCGGAAGCGGCGCAAATCGTTTTTCAAGCTGGATGGAAGGTTACGATGTGCACCCTCGGCATCGGCGCGAAGACGGTGTTCACGCGCGAGCGGCTTGCAACATTCGGCCGCACACACGGGCCGGAGAACGATTTCGCCGTTGAGGTGATCAACCGCATCATCGGCTACGGCGAAAAACAGGGATGGGGCGGGATGCGAATGTACGATCCGACGGCGGTGGCGGTTGCGCTCGATACAACACTGGTTGAAACGGAGTTCTGGCACGTGGATGTGGAGACGCAAGGAGCTTTCACACGAGGAGAAACAGTTGCGAACCGCATCAACGCGGTTGAACGGCGCGTGTGGCGCGGCGACCGCTTTGTGTTCGAAGGATTTGATCCGGTGCAGCCTAACGTTCTTGTGTCGGTGAATATTGACGCGGAGCGCTTCCTGGATCTGTTTGTCGCGCGACTAAGCGGAAAGTAGCGGTTCTAGTTCACCGGAAAATCTTTTGAAGGCGAAACGCCGCCGCCGGGCGCAGGATTTGAAACGGAAACGCTGCCAAATCCCTGCCTGGCGAGATCCTGGGCGGTGAAATTCACGGTCAGCTGGCTAGAGCTGACAAACGTGGTCTCCCTGGGGCTGCCATTCCAACTCACTACGGACGTTGAAACGAATCCAGTGCCCGCAACACTAACGGCGAAGGGCCCCATGCTTCCCGCCGTGGCACTCGAAGGCGCGAACGAGGTGATTGCCGGCGCGCCGTTGGCCAGAGGAGTGACGACGAAAGTGAGCGCGTTCGACTCGCCTCCCGGTTGAGGGTTCACAACCGTGATCTGGATCGAAGAATTTGCGTCGGCCACATCGGCCGCCGAAATCATCACCTCGAGCTCGCTCGTCTCGTTGTTCAGCTTGGTGGGACGCATCGTGCCGTCCAGGAGACCGACGGAATTCTTCAGAAACCCGGTTCCGCTGATGAAAAGCGTGAAGTCCGCGCTGCCGGCGACGATGTTTCCTGGGGAAATGGTGCTGAGGATCGGAGTGGCCGGCGGAAGAGTATTGCTGCTCGAGCAACCCGCGAGGAATAAGCCAATCGAAGCAATCTGAGCGACCAGAGTCCGCCGCGAACGTATCAAGCAGTTCCTCCTAATCTAGCTAATTTCGGTAAATCCTGCGCCGCTTGGGACCCGCAGATGGGAACACGAAGATAATCGAAGCGTCTTTATAACTCCACGGAAAACGCAAGCAATTGAATTGATAGCATCCACCGCGTGGGCCGTCAACTCGGATTCAAGAGCCGGAGGAATGGTTGGCTCAGTACGAATCAACCGTGGCGACTCAAGTATGGACCGGCCGGGCTTCGCACTGCATATTGAGTGCAGTGAGCCGTTTCAACAAATCTCGCTCGTGCGGACTTGTGACTTCCGCATCGAAATCGACAACCGCGGCTCCCGTTTCATTTTTGTGCGTTTTCCAGCGTTGCGCCTGCACTCCCACTTGCTCGACGATTTGATGGACGCGCTCGAGGCTGCTCGGGTCCCCGACGGGAGCTGTAATTCTGAAAGTAAGCAAGCGGGTGCGAAGTCCCGCGCGGTCTTCCACAAGGCCGAGGAAAACGAGCGACACCAGCAAAAGCAACGTGGTGAAAATCGCGGTTACGGGCAGTCCGGCTCCCACAGCCATCCCTACGCTTGCAATCACGAAAATTGTGGCGGCGCTTGTGATTCCGGTTACGGCGCCGCGTTCCCGAATCACCACGCCCGCGCCGATGAACCCAATGCCGGGAATAATCTGAGCGGCTATTCGAGTATGATCACCGCCAACATCAGAAGCCATCTCGTACGAAATGATCGTAAACAGTGCCGCGCCAATGCAGATGAGCATCATGGTACGAAGGCCCGCAGGCTTATGACGAAGTTCGCGCTCAAGGCCAACGGCGCCGCCAAGCAGAGCTGCGAGCAAAAGCCTCCCGACAATCACGGAGTTGAGGTCGTGGAGCATGGCACCCCCTGGAGTGCTCTCGGCGAATTCTACTACGAGACGCGCTCAACCGACGGCGCACTTGACCGCGTGCTTCGCCGAGCGCAGATTACAACGTGAACGAAGTGAGCTTCGAGAAACGACGCGCGCGAGCCGTGATTTCGCTTTTCTTTACCGTCGTCAGACGCTCCACGCCGAATCGCTCGCAGGCGAAGCTGCCCATCACGGAGCCGTAAACCATCGCGCGACGCAAGGATTTCTCGTTTACGCGGCCCGCGCTTGCAAGATAACCCATGAAACCGCCAGCGAAACTGTCACCCGCGCCGGTGGGATCATGAACTTCCTCGAGCGGAAATGCCGGCACCGCAAACAGAAACTCGCGGCACACCAGCAACGCTCCGTGCTCGCCGCGTTTGATCACGAGAATCTTCGGACCCATTTTGAAAATATCGCGGGCGGCGCGCGTGAGATTATGTTCGCCTGTAAGTTGGCGCGTCTCATCGTCATTGATGACCAGCACTTGAATATGCTTCAGCGTTTCGCGCAGTTCGCTGCCGGTGCGCTCGATCCAGTAGTTCATTGAATCGAGGCCGACGAGCGTTGGTTTGCGCGTCACTTGCTGCAGAACCGAAAGCTGCAGCGTGGGCTGGATGTTTCCGAGAAAAATGAACGAAGTATCGAGGTAGGACTTCGGAAGTTTGGGCTGGAAGTTTGCGAAAACGTTCAGCTCGGTGGTGAGCGTGGTTCGCTCGTTCATGTTCTGGTTGTAGCGGCCGGCCCAGAAGAATGACTTTCCGGGTGCGTGTTCGACGCCTTCAAGATCGATGCGCTTGCCGCGTCCGCTCAGCACGGCTTTGTCCCGCTCGGTGAAATCGTCGCCGACGATTCCGACCACGCGCACGGGCGTAAAGTGGCTTGCCGCCAGAGCGAAATAACTGGCAGCGCCGCCAAGCGTGCGTTCTACTCTTCCGAATGGCGTTTCAATGCCGTCGAATGCAACCGAACCGACTACCAGAAGCGACATGAAGTCTCCAGATTAAGCGCTGTTTACCGAATGATCCGGCGAGCCGTGTTCTCAACTACTTCCCGAGATACTTTCCGATGATGGGTGTGAGCCTCTTCTTTGTGGCCGAAGGAATCAGCTTTCGGTCCGTAATGATCGCGTGCGCGAGTGCCGAGCCGCATTTGCATTTTCGCTCGTCAGGAATCTCGCGAATCGCTTGGCGCAGCGCTCGCTGAACGTTTTCCGTATTACGATTCAGGTTTGCGATGATCTCGCTCAGCGTGACGGCGTCGTGCTGGGGATGCCAGCAATCGTAGTCGGTAATCATCGCGATCGTTGCGTAGCAGATTTCCGCTTCGCGCGCGAGTTTCGCTTCGGTGAGGTTCGTCATACCGATGACGTCGAAGCGTAGTTGGCGGTACGTGTGCGATTCGGCGAGCGTCGAAAATTGCGGCCCTTCCATGCAGACGTAGGTGCCGCCGCGGTGCGCTTTTACGCCGGTCTTCTCGCAAGCTTCAGCGAGATGCGCTGAAAGATGTGTGCAGGTGGGCTTGTCGAAACCAACGTGTGCGACGATCCCTCCGCTAAAGAATGTGGCGATGCGAAGGCGTGTCCGGTCGAAGAACTGGTCAGGGACAAGAAAATCCAGCGGCGGCAAATCGTCGCGCAGCGAACCAACGGCGCTCACGGAGATAATTTGCTCGATGCCGAGCAGCTTCATCGCGAAAATGTTGGCGCGGTAATTGATTTCGCTCGGGGAAAACAAATGGCCACGACCGTGTCGCGAGAGGAACGCGACGCGCCGACCCTCGACTGTGCCAATCACGAATGCGTCGGAAGGATCGCCGAACGGCGTCTTCACGCGGACTTCCCGCGTGTTCGTGAGGCCTTCCATCGAATAGAGGCCGCTGCCGCCGATGATTCCGATCTTCACTGACTCTTTGCCGCGCTGAGCCTTCCGTGCCTTTGCCATTCGTCAGTCCACCTTCACCGGTTCGATTTCCACTTTACCGTCGCGTTCGCGAAGATACGCGGCGGGAGTTTGCGGGTCGTGCACAAAAAGCGCGAGCCATTCCTTGTTCGCGACTTCTTGAATCCATTTGCGCTTGTTTTCGAGCGTCTGCATCGGGTAGAGGTCGTAGCCCATGATCCAGGGCAGCGGAAGATGTGCCGTCATTGGAATCAGATCGTCGAAGAGGAATGCGGTCTTGCCGCCGCCGTGCAATCGCACGCATAGCATGTTCGCCGTGTGTCCGGGCGTGCGAATCAACTCGACACCGGGTGCTATTACGCGATCGTCGCCGATCAGCGAAAACTTTCCGGCCGCTTCGATCGGCATGTAATTGTCGGGGATGTAGCTCGCGCGGTCGCGCTCGGTCGGATTTTGCGCGTGTTCGAATTCGCCGCGATGGACTACGTAACGAGCGTTCGGAAACGCGGGCACCACTTTGTCCTTAACGATTTTGGTGTTGCCGCCACAGTGGTCGAAATGCAGATGCGTGTTGATCACGATGTCGATGTCTTCCGCATGCAGGCCGTAGTGGCGGAGGCGCTCCGCGAGATGCGGGCCTTCGAGCGCGTAGATGTCGCGAAATTTCTCGTTTACTTTGTCGCCCGCGCCCGTTTCGATGAGAATGCGTTTTCCTCCGGCGTAGACGAGCAGCGAATTCATCGCGAGTGTGATGCGATTGCGCTCGTCGGGCGGCGCTTTCTTCTCCCACATCGGCTTGGGGATCACGCCGAACATCGCGCCGCCGTCAAGTCGAACGCGGCCCACTTCCAGAATGTGAAACTCGAGGTCACCCAGCTTCAATGTTTCGCTCCGATTCCCGCGCGCGCGAGGATTTCGTTTACGGCCGCGTAAGGGTCTTTCCTGCGTGCCGCCACTTCAGCGGCGAGCGCTTCGAATTGCGATTCGTTCATGTGCTGGCCGACCACGCGCTCCATCAGACGCGTTTCGAGCAGGCGCAGCAGCCATTCCTTCCAGTGCGCGATTTCGCGTGAGCGGCGTTCGTGCGCTTGATCGAAATGTTGCCGGAAGAGCGCGATCTGTGCGGCCAGATCGGCGATGCCTTTGTTTTCCGTGGCGATGGTGCGGACGATCGGAGGCTTCCAGCCGTCGCGCTCGGGAACAATCGTCAGAATGCCGCGCAGCTGCTGCTCGAAGCGATCGGAGCCGTCGCGATCCGATTTATTCACCACGAAAATATCGCCAATCTCCATCAATCCGGCTTTCAGGCTCTGCACATCGTCGCCCATTCCGGGCATCAGCACCACGATCGTACAATCTGCGAGGCGAACGATTTCGATTTCGCCCTGGCCCACGCCAACCGTCTCGACGAGAATCATCTGCTTGCCCGCAGCATCGAGAAGCAGCGCCGTATCGCCGGTAGCCTGCGCAAGGCCGCCGAGGTAGCCGCGCGTTGCCATCGAGCGAATGAAAATTCCGGAGTCTGTCGCGTGGCCTTGCATGCGAACGCGGTCGCCGAGTATCGCGCCGCCCGTGAACGGGCTCGATGGATCGACGGCAATGATGCCGACGGTCTTTTTCTCGCTGCGGTAATGACCCGCGAGCCGGTCGACGAGCGTGCTCTTCCCTGTCCCGGGCGCTCCAGTGATTCCGACCATATAGGCGTTGCCGGTGTGCGGGAAAAGCTGGCGAAGAATTTCCTCGGCATCGCTCGAGCGGTTTTCAATCGCAGAGACAGCGCGCGAAATCGCGCGCACATCACCTGCGCGAACCTGTTCTGCCCAGTTTTCGACGGAAACGATCATATTCGGCACAATGTGGACTACAAATGGAACCACAGTTGGAGGCGAGTGGAAAGCTCAAAACTTGCAGGGACGCTTGCTCGCGAGCATAGTTTCCAACAAGATTCAAGCTGGAGGTGAGGACATGAACTTTATTTCAAGTCCGCGATTTCTGGCGGCTTACTCAGCCGTCGTTTCAACACTGCTTAGCATTACTTGGCTCGCGGGATTTCGGCCCGCGAAGCAGCCCGCGAGTTTCGATGAGATCGATGTGCACCGCATCAATGTGGTTGAGCCGGATGGAACCTTGCGCATGGTGATTTCGAACAAGTCCGCTTTTCCCGGCGCCATCATTCGTGGAAAAGAATATCCCCATCCCGGCCGCAAGACGACCGGGCTGCTGTTCTTCAACGACGAGGGAACGGAAAATGGCGGCTTGATTTTCGGTGGTGCAAAGGACGCTAAAGGTAACGTCGAAAGCTACGGCCACCTGAGCTTCGATCAATACGAGCAAGACCAGGTGTTCACGATCGATGCAAACGATCAGTACGGCCTGCATTCGTCGGCAGTAACGATGTGGGACCGCCCGGAATACTCGATCGGGGAACTGCTAGCGACACCGCCCGAGAAGCGGGACGCATTTATTGCGGCGCATCCGAATTGTCATGCGCGAGTCTATCTTGGACGAAACCAGGACCAGTCGGTGGCGCTGCGGCTCAAGGACACGAACGGTCGCGACAGAATTGTCCTGCAGGTGAACGCGGCAGGCGCGCCGGTGATTCAACTTCTGGACGAATCCGGAAAAATCATCGGCAGATTGCCGGAAACCGCGGAGTCAAAACTCCTGCGATAGGGCTGCGGCAAGCCCACAAGCGCCTGCTAGTAACGGTCTTGGACCTCTAGAGCGGTCGCGTCCAGAATATTCGGCCCGGGGTTCGCATCCTTGTAGCTCACCGCGGCAGATTCGCCAACGAAGTGTTTGCAAACATTGAGGTAGGCGGAATCGAGCCAAAACGTTTCAGGCCATGAGACGCGCGAGCCCTTGATGAGGTTAAATTTCACCTCTTTTCCGCTCGAGGCAAGAGTGGCTACTCTGCCTTCCGATGCACACTCAATTGCACGCACGTCGCCTTCCACACGGTAGATTGGACCAGGGGGATCCGCTGCGGCGCTGCTCGATGCCGGTATAGCGAGCACGGCTGGCGATTCGCCGGCTGATCCGGATGCAGTCCGGCCCAGCGCTTTGCACGGACTTCCTGGCTTGCATTCCTGGGCGAACTGCAAGAGCGCTTTTGCCGACAGCCCTTCGAGAGGCGATAGCTCATTCTCCAACGCTTGCGCCGCTTGAATTTCGGCCTGGCGGCCATTGCCTCCAAGCAGAAGAATATTGGAGTAGGCGAGTTGATATCGCGGAATACCTGGCTCGGCTTCCGCTGCGCGCCTGGCAAACTCAGCTGCCTCTACGAAATCTCCCTCCTTTCGGGCTAAGAGTCTTGCAAGAGCCAGCGCTGCCGGAGCGTACCGCGGCGCAGTGTCGAGAGCGTGGCGAAAATCCTTTTCGCTGCTTTCGGGCACATCCGCTGAAGCTTTCCAATAGCTGGAGAGAATCGCTTTGTAGTAGTACGCCAGGTACAGAGAGGGGCCGCCCGCGGCGGCCGCTGAAAACTCCTTCAACGCATCATCGTAGTTTGCCAGCCCCAGGTTATAAAGACCTAACGCTTCGTGGGCTCGTGGCGCTTCCGGATTGTTTCCGAGAGCGGCATCAATCAACGGTTTGGCGTCCTTCGAACGCCTGTAGCGCAGGTAGTATTCGGCGAGCCATGCGTTGGACTCCGCCGAGAGAAGATTCCGCGCCGAAATTTGTGCGCTGAAATTCTCGCGGGTCAGGTCGAGGGTCAAAATTGGATACGCTTTTTGAGCGTAGTAGGACCATAGTTTGTCCTGAAGTTTCTTCAGGTCGCCGAAAGCCTCTTCCGCTGCGTCCAGCCGCTTCTTGCCGTGAGCCAGGAGGTCCAGATATTTCAGGAGGTCCGCACGATGCGCGCCATTTTCGCCGAGCAGAAGGTAATGAAACAGCCCCCAGGATTCCGCGTCGAAAACCCATCTTTGCTCTGGGTCTTTATACTCGTTTGAACCCGTGCTCATCGTGAATAATCTCGGAAGCGGGATCAGCGGCGACCTTTCGATTCGCTGAACGTGCCGAACAATCGGCAGCCCGATTTTTGCTTTTGTATCCTCGATTTCCGATTGGGCAAAGAATTCCGCAAACCCAGATAGAAGCCAAATCGGCGCACCGCGGAAATTTATGCCCGCCATCATTCCCGCATAATCGTATTTGAGTGAATACTCGGAAGACCCGTGAAAAACTACGCGCATCACGATGTAGTTGCGGTCCCTTCCGGTCTGAAAAATGCTGTCCGGTTTGTTTCCCTGAGCGCGTTGCTTGTAGCTTGGCACCAGATTTACGAAGGTGTCCTCATCGGCCGTAACGAAAACGATAATCGGAACATTCGGATCTTGATGCATGTTTGACAGAAGCTTCATCAGCACCGAGCGGGTGCGTTCGAGATCCACCGCAGCTTCGCGGCCTTCTCTTTCGCTGCTGTTGCAAACGATCGTGAAATGCGGGCTCTGGATTTCAACCCACGGACGATCCGCCCCTGCCCGTTCGGCAAAGACGGCCGTCACAGCTAACACCAAAATGCATATACGCAAAACCTTCATCGGTTGGATCTCGCTGGCAGCACATTTCTACCGCGAGGCGCGACTCCTGGCAAGTATGCAATTCGGTATAGTCACACGAATGGTAAACACCCGCGCGATGCTCATCAATATAGTAACCGCTATTTATTGCCGAGAATCTGGCGGGCGATTACCAGGCGCTGGATTTCGCTGGTGCCTTCACCGATGGTGCAGAGCTTCACGTCGCGATAATATTTTTCTGCCGGGTAGTCCTTGATGAAGCCGTAGCCGCCGTGAATTTGCACGGCTTCGTTGGCGACACGCACGGCGACTTCACCGGCGTACAGCTTCGCCATGCTCGATTCGGTTGTGATGCGCGCGTCGTAATCGCCTGCGGCGATGGCGCGGTCGGCGAGCCACGCGGCTTTGTAGGTGAGCAGGCGCGCTGCTTCAATTTCCATGGCCATATCGGCGAGTTTGAACTGAATCGCCTGAAAATCGCCGATGGGTTTGCCGAATTGTTTGCGTTGCTTGGCGTATTTTACGGAACACTCGTAAGCGCCCTGGGCCATGCCGAGGCCGAGCGAGGCGATTGAGATACGGCCGCCATCGAGAATCTGCAGGCTGTTGACAAACCCTTCGCCCTCCTTGCCGAGAAGATTCTCGGCGGGAACGCGGCAATCCGTGAAGACGACTTCGGAGGTGTCACTGGCGCGCAATCCGAGCTTGTTTTCTTTCTTGCCGGGGCGAAAGCCGGGAGTTCCCTTCTCAATGACGAACGCGGAAATCCCGTGGCTCTTTTTCGCGTGGTCCGTGACGGCCATGCCGACGCAAACGTCCGCGTAGTGCCCGTTGGTCGTAAATGTTTTCGAGCCATTGATCAGCCAGCCGCCATCTTTGCGCACTGCGGTCGTGCGAGTACCGCCTGCGTCGGAGCCAGCTTCAGGTTCGGTGAGTGACCAGCAGCCGAGTTTCTTGCCCTGCGCGAGAGGCGTGACGTATTTCTTCTTCTGCTCTTCGGTGCCGAATTTGTAGATGTGATTCGTGCATAGCGAATTGTGCGCCGCGACGATGATACCGATCGAGCCATCGACGCGCGACAGTTCCTCGATGATGATGGCGTATTCGATGTAGCCCATCCCCGCGCCGCCGTATTTTTCCGGGAAGATGACGCCGAGAAAACCCATCTCCGCGAGCTTGGGAATAATTTCCGACGGAAACTTTGAGACTTCGTCCCACTCCATCACGTGAGGAAGGATTTCGGCCTCGGCGAAAGCGCGCACCGTGCGCCGAAGCTGCAGCTGCTCGTCTGTCAGTGAGAATTCCAAGGGTCCTCGCTCATAAGCAGAGTATATGGATGGCTTATCATTTTGTTTATACCACAAACCTAGGGGACTCCGATGAATGCGAGGGAACGCTGGTAACCAGTACCGTTCGAAATTAAAAAAATGAGAATTTTATCTTTGGAGGATCATCGAACACCCTGTGGACGGCGTTGCAGAATCAGCTGCTTAAGTGCGAGTACGCCTTTTACCAGACCGAGGTAGAACACCCAGTTCACCGCAGCGATGACCGCATAGAAGGCAAAACCTTCACCAATCCAGTCGTAAAGCCAAACCGCCGCAAAGGTTCCTGGAACCCCTGCTAAGATCAGCCATATTCCCGGAGTGGAGTGTATGCCAGGAGACCGAACTACAGATGCAAGGGCGGCAGGTAACGAGCAGGCGAGAAGGAACGCGATCGTTGCGTAGGCCCATCGGATATTGAAAGCTATGGCAGCGCTCACACCGATGATCAAGAGCAAAAGTGAAATACCGTTCATGTTAAACGAATGAATGGAACGCTCGCGTATAGAAGGAGCCAGCTCGCGGAATCCCAAAGCCCAATCCAAGAATCCGGAACTCACCAAAGCCAAACCAAGAACGACCACCAATCCGTCGATTAGCAACCAGCGCAGAATTGTACGGCGTGCAGAAATCATGTCTCAATGCCCACCAAAGAGAATTGCGATATCACCTGGCAGTCCGTCTCTGAATTTCGAACGGCAGATGTAACCGGTATCGTTTCCTCTGCGACGTCCGAGATGATGCAACCGGCTAGAAGGGGCTGCAGCGAAAACTCCTCACCAGCCCTCTTTGGCGCCGTTCTTTTTGTTTTGCTCGTCGAGCCACTGCTTGAGCGGGGCGAAATATTCGAGCATGGCGGTGGCGTCCATTTCTTTCTGGCCGGTTAGCGCTTCGAGCGCTTCCGGCCACGGGCGGCTCTTTCCCATCGCGAGCATTTTCTCGAGTTTGGCGCCGGCTTCTTTGTTGTTGTAGATCGAGCAGCGGTGGAGCGGGCCGGTGTAGCCCGCTGCGCGGCACAGTGCGCGATGAAACTGGAATTGGAGAATCGCGGCCATGAAATAGCGCGCGTAGGGCGTGTTTGACGGGATGTGGTACTTAGCGCCGGGATCGAAATCGGCTTCGCTGCGCGCCATCGGCGGCGCGACGCCCTGATACTGAAGTCGCAAATCCCACCAGGCTTTGTTGTATTCCGCGGGCGAGATTTTTCCCGAGAACACTCCCCATCGCCATTTGTCGATCATCAAACCGAATGGCAGGAACGCGACCTTTTCGAGCGCGCGATGCATCAGCAAACCCATGTCGGCCGAAACGGGTGGAACCGTTTCGAGCAAACCGATCTGCTTGAGATATTCCGGAGTGACGGAAAGCGCGATCGTGTCGCCGATAGCTTCGTGAAAACCGTCGTTAGCGCTGTCGCGGAAAAGCGGCGGCTGCTTGTCGTACGCGCGCTGGTAGAAATTGTGGCCGAGCTCGTGGTGAATCGTCGAAAAGTCTTCGGACTTTTGCTCGATGCACATTTTGATGCGAAGGTCGTCGACGTAATCGATGTCCCAGGCGCTTGCGTGGCAGACAACGTCCCGATCGCGCGGCCGCACAAACATCGAGCGCTGCCAGAAAGTAGGCGGAAGCGCCGAGAACCCGAGCGACATGAAGAAGCGCTCGCCGTAATGAACCATGTCGACCGGCTCGATGTTCTTGGATTTTAGTATTTCGGTGAGATCGTAGCCGGGATCGGCGTTCGGTGGCGCGACAAGCGGGTAGATGTTCGTCCAATCCTGCGCCCACATATTGCCGAGCAGGTCCGCGCGAATGGGACCGTTTTCAACGACGATGGCGGTGCCATATTTCTTCGCAAGCTGCGATCGCACGTAAGTGTGCAGCGAAACGTATAGCGGGCGTACCTGCTGCCAGAGCCGGTCGAGGTCGGCGCTGAAGGCGTCTGGCGGGACGTCGTACCCTGCACGCCACATCTCGCCAACGTCCGAGAATCCGAGTTCGCGAGCGCCTTTATTCGCAAGAACGACCATGCGCGAATATTTCTGGCGCATCGGCGGTGCGATGGCGTGCCAACCGGCCCACACGCGTTCGAGTTCCTTGGGATCGCGGCTCGTGGCGATGATGTTTTCGAGGTCGTTCATCGAGAGGCATTTCGCACCCGCGCCTTCCGGGCACCACTTCCCTTTTCCGTAGTCGCTTTCGAGAGACGCAACAATCTGCGAGAGTTCGGCCTGCTCGGCAGGATCGCGCGGTGCGGGTATGCTCACCGAATGCTTCAAGAGATAAATTTTGCGCGCGACATCTTCGGACAATTTCAGGTGTTCAAACTGAGTTGATTGCGCGGAGAGGTCGGCGGTGGTGGCTTTGACGATCTGATCGGCCTCGGCGGAAAGAATTTCGGTGTCGTGGGTGATGAAAGTCTGCTGCACCCATTGCGCGCGGCCGGCTTTGATCCAGAGATCGAGCAAGAGCGTTTCAGCGGCCTCGATGAATTGGCGCGCGGCTTCCGGTGTCGCTGCGCCTTCTTTCGCCGGGGCTTGCGAGACACCCGGAGAGGAGCTTCGTGCTTGTAAGGTCATGAATCCACCTATCGCGAGAATGAGCAACGCAACCACGGATGAACAAAGACGGAACACGCGATGCGCTCGCGGCTTTTTGTCGGGCGTTCGATCTTCTGCCTTCACTCGAATCTCCTAGTGAGCCGCGGCGGCCGGCGCGCGCCCGCCAAGGACTTCCGACGTAACCGCGAGAGCGCGGTCGATCATGGCGCGATCGACATCGTAGTGAGTGACCATGCGAATCGCATATTTGTCGGAAGAGCCGCAGCGAATCTGGCGTTTGCCGAGATCGGCGCAGATATCGTCCGCGGTGCGGTTCGTTGCGCGAACGTCAAAGATGACGATGTTCGTCGCGACTTTTTTCGGATCGATCGCGACGCCCTTAATTTTTGCGAGGCCTTCGGCCAGGTAACGCGCGTTTTCGTGATCGCGATGCAGAATTTTCGGTGTCTCTTCGAGCGCGATCAGGCCCGCCGCAGCAAGTATTCCCACTTGACGCATGCCGCCGCCGAGAAGTTTTCGGCCTATGTGGGCTTTCTCAATAAATTCTCGGGGGCCAAGAAGCATGGAGCCGGCCGGAGCGCCAAGTCCCTTCGAAAGGCAAAACATCACCGAATCGAACTTGCGCGTCAGGTCGGCGACACTCTTTCCCAGTGCGACGGAAGCGTTAAAGATGCGCGCGCCGTCGAGGTGAACTTTAAGATTGGCCGCGTGAGCGTGGTCGCAGATGTCGTCAGAAACGTGCTGCGGGTAAACGGTGCCGCCATGCATGTTGTGCGTATTTTCGAGAGTGACGAGCACGCTTTGTGAATCGTAGTAAATTTTCGGGCGGATCATCGGCTCGATCAGATCCCAGGTGAGAATGCCGCCGGGAGCATGCGTGGTGCGCGGCAGGCAGCCGGCAATGGCGGACATCGAAGCGAGTTCATACAGATTTACGTGTGCGCGCTGCTCGCAGATCACTTCACTCGTCGGCGGCGCCCACCCCTTAATGGCAAGCAGATTGCCCATGCAACCGGTCGGTACCCACAGCGCGGCTTCCTTCTCGAACAATTTCGCAGCGCGTTCCTGGAGGCGATTGATGGTGGGGTCTTCGCCGTAAACGTCGTCACCGACCTCGGCTTCCGCCATCGCGCGGCGCATCGCGGGAGTGGGTTTGGTGACGGTATCGCTGCGCAGATCGACAGTGCTCATCGGTTTGGGCTCCGGGTTTGCGCCATCAAGGCTAGCATGCGGCGGAATAGATGCAAGAGCGGTCCGACCGCCGTCCGGTACTAGGCAAGAAGTTCGGCGAGGATCGAGTTTGAAATTGCCAGGCGATTTGGATTGAAGCTCAACTGGCCGGATTCGAGTCTCAAGAGACCTTCGCTGCAGAGTGAATCGACCTCTTTGCGGATCGCGGCGTAGCGAGCGCTCGTCCCGTTTCCCGATGTCGCGTACTGGCGTTCGATGCGCGCGAGATCTATTCCGTCGAGTTGACGAAGGCCGAGGAAGAATTCTTCTTCCAGAGCTTGCTCGAGCGTGACGAGTTCGACCTGCTCGCGCGGTGAGCGGCCTTGTTCGATTGCCGCGACATAGGCGGCGGAATCGTGGGCGTTGGCCCAGCGTGTTGCGCCATCGAAGGAATGCGCGCCTGCGCCGAGACCGAGGTACGGCTCGCGCTGCCAATATTTCAAATTGTGGCGCGAGCGGCAGTTCGGCAGCGCCCAATTCGAAATTTCGTAGTGATCGTAACCAGCGGCAGCGAGTCGGGCACACGCAGATTCGTAAAACTCGGTTTGTGCGTCGTCGGAAGGGATCGTATCGGCGCTATATCGCGAGCCTCCTGCAAGCGATTCTTTCCCGAGGTGGCTGCCCTCGTCGATTTCGAGCATGTAGATTGAAATATGCTCGGGGCGGAGGCGAAGAATCTCCGCGACCGAGTGATCCCAGGATTCGCGCGTTTGGTGCGGGAGGCCGGCGATCAGATCCATGCTGATGTTGTCGAAGCCGGCGGCGCGGAGAATTTCACGAGGCGCGGTCGATATCGGCGCTGCGGTGCATGCGGCCAGTGGCTTGGAGTTCGCGGTCGTTGAAGGATTGTACGCCGAGGCTGATGCGGTTGAATCCGGCGGCGCGCCACTCGACGGCTTTGTCGTCGGTGATTGTTTCCGGGTCGGCTTCGAGCGTGATTTCGGATGCGTCCGAACGGTAGGTACCACCGAGCGTGTCGAGAATTCTTGCGAGCGCGGATGGAGCTAGCAGGCTCGGAGTGCCGCCGCCGAAGTAAATAGTGTCAACAATCGGGACGGAAGCGTCAGGGGCTAAAGCCCCATTGGTTGAGAGTGGCTTATTGTCGGAGCTGAAGCTCCGACCCCCTAAGAGGCTCGAGGCTGGAAGGAAATTCGTCGGCCTGAAGGCCGCCGGTGCAACGCCAAGAGTATTTTCACCGCCGCGCAGTTGCGTCGCCGCGGTAACCGCAATTTCGCGGCAGATCGCGATCGCGTAAGGCTCGTAGCGGTCGCGCGAAACTACACCCGTGTGAAAATTGCAATAGGTACATTTTGTTTGGCAGAACGGTATCTGGATGTAGATGCCCAAATTCATCGCGAGAATATGACTGTACCGCACAGGCGCAGCGGATGGTCAGCCAGCATCGACGCTGGCGCTTGCGAGACGACTTGAAAAGTGTTGGAAAGGGCGCTACCGAATTCTGGCGGGTGCCACGGTGGCCCGGGATCGCCGTAGTTCATAAAATACCAAACTCGTACGCGATACTCTCCGGAACCGCCACCCACTGCAAACTTGAATTGTGCAGTCTCGCCCGCCTTTAAAGTCTTTCTGGGAGTCTGTCGGATTGAGTAGCCGTCGCTCGGACGGCACGCATTCCATTTCTGACGGTCGTGGCGTTCAACATCGATGGGCAACGGGTTCACGCTCGATTGATGAGGGTCTTTGCTTTCGTTTACGGGAACGGCGAGCTCGATGGGGACACTCGAAATATTCTTGACCGTAACGCTGGTCAATTCCCAGTTCCACGTCATCCTGGAACGCACCTCTACTTCGAGCGGGCTTTGAGCAGGCAGGTTTCCAGCCGAAAAAAGCATCGCCATTGCGGCCAAGCCGAATTGCCCCCGAATAATCATAGAAATACCCGAGAAATGAAATTGCCCCAATTCGACTAACGACCAGCACCTCGCCCTTATGACGGAGAAAATCAGTCAGCGAGCGCAGCGGCGGAGCTTGCACCGTAGAAGCTAAACCACGGCTTCGCTGCTTTCAGGCGCGCGTTCACATTGTTGATGTTTTTAACGCCTTGGTCGTTGAGCCAATCTTCGAGCGCCTTCGCGCCTTGCTTCGCGTAGACGGGAATGCCTTCCTTCCAAGTGGCGCGGCCGCAGAGAACGCCTGAAAAATTTGTACCAGCTTCGGCGGCGAGTTCGAGCGTTTCGTTGAAGACATCATTGCTGACGCCGGCGGAAAGGTAAATGAAAGGCTTTTTCGAAACGGCGGCGGCGCTGCGGAAATAATCCTTGGCCTGGTCGCGCGTGTATGCGGATTCGCCCTTGCAGGATTTCGATCCGGCTACGTATGCCATATTGATTGGGACTTCCACTTTCAGAACGTCCACGGCATATTGAGGCTTCGAAAATTCCTCCATGCTCTTGGTGACGACTTCGGGCTTTTTGCGCGCAAACTCGATCGTCTTTTCGTCCACACCCTCTTCGTAGCCCACGCATTCGAGAAAGAACGGAACATCCGAAGCGACGCACTCGCCGCCGATGCGTTCGACCCAGGCATGCTTGATGTCGTTGATCTCGTACGAGTCGTACGGCGTGTAGTAGAGGAGGATTTTGATGCAATCGGCGCCTGCGCCAACGAGCCTGCGGACAGACCAGATGTCGAGAAGGTCGGGAAGGCGGCCGGGACGCGTGTTGTCATAGCCGCTGTTTTCGTAGGCGAGAAGAAGTCCGGCATTTGAGGAGCGAGCGCGCGCGGCGGGCAATCCATACTCGGGATCGAGCAAGATCGCGCTGGCATGAGGAGTCAAGACGCGCGTGACGATCGTCTTAAACTCTTCCAGCATTTGCGGCGTGACGGCGTTCTTGTCGATGCCCTTATCTTTCGCGATCGCGCTCTTGAGCGAGCCGCGCTGGTCCATCGCGGCTGCGGCGATTACACCGCGCGCGTCGGAAACGGCCTTCATGCCCTTCTGCTTGCCCGGGGTGATCTTCATCGGTACGGCCTCCGCAGGATGTCGTAAGGTGCGCGGCATTTTAGCACGCGTGGAAATTGGGAACCACAGATGAACGCAGTTAAACACTGATGGGCGGGCTGGCGGTGCGGCTTGAGCACATTGGCTCGTGCGTGTTTGGATTTGGCGCTGAGATCCTTCACGGCGGGCATGCTGATCGCATGCCTTCAGGATGACAGCGTTTCTGGCGAAGGTACGCGGTGTTTATAGAAACAGCAGGTGGTGCTGCGGAGCGGCGAGGTCGATGTTTTGGGCAAGGGTGTCGAGAAGTTCTGAGCCGTAGAGAGCGAGCCAGGGAATGGCGCAGAGCGAACGCTCCTGCAAGTCTTTGTGCGGGTAGAGGGCGTCGAGAATCAAGCGTTCGTGACGATCGAGAACACCTGTGCGCTGATTTTCGGCGCGACCGGCTTTGGATTTCAGTTTGAGGAACTGATGCAGCATCTTGCGGCCCGCGAGATCTAGCGCGCCGGTAAGCGTGCGGTCGAGGCGTTCGAAAGGACGGCGGTAGTTCTTGAGCAATTTGCGCAAGACTTTTTCGTCGGCTTCGAACTTGCGCGCGAGAGGACGCGGCAGCGACTTCAATTCCATTTTCTTGCGGAGGACCTGGCGGCCGCGAAACACGTCGCGCACTTCGAGATCGTATTTTTTGAGGAGACGCGCGACGGGCGGTTCAATCAGGGTGAACGCCGCGCGCGGAAGAATCGCGGGCATGCGGCCGAGGAGAGATTTGTAAACGAGCTCATTCTGCGCCATGTAGGCGATCTCAGCAGGTCCGCCAATGTATGCGGCGGTGGGCAGAAGCGTGTCCTGAATCACAGGGCGGAGCAAAACATTCGCGGTGAAAGCCTCTGGAGTCTTTTCGATTGCGTCGCGAAGATCTTCGATCGTAAATGAGGACTTGCCGGCCGTGAATTTGCCGTTGCGGCTGCGCAGGGGCTGGCGCTGGTTATCGACGTTGTAGAAAAGTAGCGTCGATTCGCGCGTCACTTTCACCTGCGCATGAAAACCGCCGTGTTCGAGTTCCTTTGAGCGAGCCAGCAGTTCTTCGCGTAACCGATCGGCTTCGTCGAGTGCGCGGCGGTAGACACCAGCGGATAATCGATGTAGCCGCGCGTCGAGCGGATCGATGAAGATCATTCCCCTCCCCGCCAGCACTCGCGCCATCAACTTTCCAAACGCCGATCCGTACGTTTCCCCAGCAGCGTACGACTCGCGAAGCGCAGTTGCTAATTCTTCTGCGGAGGAACCTTCGAGCGACTCTGCTGCGTTTGTGAGGAGCTTCTTGATCGCGTTGCCGAGAGAGACCTCTCCGACGCGATGGCCTGCGTCCTGCTTGCGTTCGGGCAGCTCAAAACGCTTTAGTCCCGCGCGCGTGTTCCAGTCGGAGTGATTCACTTCAGCGAGATCGTGATCCTCCGTCGCGAGCCAGAAAATCGGGACCGCATCGGTGCCGCGCTGCGTAATCGTTTCGGCCCAACGCAGAGCCGTGATCGCTTTGTAGATGCTGTAGGCGGGACCGGAGAAGAGCCCTACCTGCTGGCCCGTAACAATCGCGACTGCTCCTGCGGCCAGGCGATCTAGATTTTTCGCCGTCGCTGCCGGAAGCGTTCCATTGGGTGCGAACCGTGCGTTCTGTTCACGCAAGACTTCTACGACTGTGCGGCGCGTTTCTGGATCGAGTGCTACTTCACGCGCGGCGGCGAGAATTCCCGCTTCCGTGGGCGGATGGCCAAAATACCGTTCAACGCGCTTAAAATTGTCAGAAAATGTGGCGAACAGCTTCGTAGTATGAGGAATTTCGCGAAACGGAAGACAGTGAGGCTCCATGGAGGTGCTCATGATACACGCGCCCTTTCGCGACAGCAACGCAGGTGGGACGAGTCAGGCAGAGGGAAGTTAGCAAGAACGAATAGCGAGCGGACGGATAGCGTGTACAACAGCCGGAAGTTTGCGACATTGCCACCCACACCGCCATCCGCGAGCGTGTTCCGGTAGAGACAGCGGGTTTCCCAAGATGTGGGCAAGATATTCATCCAGTAGTAAACTCCGGAACGATGAATTCTCGATTGGCGTTTGCAGGTGCTGCACTTATCCTGGTTTGCGCGGCCCACGGAGCCGGTCCAGCCCCTTTCGAGCCACAGACCTCGCAGGACCAGAGCGGTCCCTTGTTGCGTTCGACGACGCGAATGGTGCAAGTGAGCGTCGTAGTTCAAGACAAACACGGCAACCCAATCCTTGGCCTGACGAAGAACGACTTCACGTTGTTGGATGAAAAACACCCGCAAGCGATTCAGCTTTTCTCCGTCGAAACCAGCGCGATTCCGGAACACGCACCGGTGCCACTGGCACCGGACACCTATACAAATCGGCTCGCAGAGCGATCCGCCGTGCCACAGAGCGTCACCGTAATTCTGCTCGACGCACTGAACACCGAAATCTCAGACCAGGAATCGGCACGCCGGCAGGTGATCAAGTTTCTCAGTCAGTTGCAGCCTCAAGACCGAGTGGGTATCTACACACTCGACTATCGGCTCAATGTTTTGCATGACTTCACCACCGACTCCAGCGCTCTGCTCGAATCGTTGAAAAAATATCAAGGTGAACGGCTTCCTGACGAAGCAGCGTCGGTTCCGCGAAAGGTTGATACTCCTCCTCAGCGAGGTGGCGGAGCCGCCGTCGGAGCGGGCGCGGACGCTTTGGCAATATTCCTCAGCTCGAGTGTCGAGCGGGAATCGAACTATTACACTCGCAAGCGTGTGCTGATCACCACGGACGCGCTTCAGGCCATTGCGCGACATCTCGGAAGTTTGCCGGGGCGCAAGAACTTGGTCTGGATCTCCGGAGGCTTTCCAATCAATCTGGGATACGAAGAATCCTCAAAAGTGACGCCAACACAGTTCCACGACCAATGGGAATTTCGAAGTGACGTCGAGCGGGCAGTTACAGCGTTGAACGACGCAAATGTGGCGGTCTATCCGGTCGATGCTCGCGGATTGGTGACGATGGACCCGAGGGCAGCGTCGCGCGCAGCCAGCCGGAATAGCGCTACTCCCGCTCCGGGAGAATCACCGCCGGAGAGTTCAGAAAATATCGCCACGATGGCAACCCTTGCGGACCAAACTGGCGGCAGAATCTATTATGCGAACAATGATCTCGTCGAGGGAGTGCGGCTCGCGATTGCAGATGCCCGCGTGACGTACGAGCTCGGATATTACCCGGAGGGCGTGAAATGGGATGGCAAGTTCCACTCGATTCGCGTCAAAGTGAATCAGCCTGGCGCCCGAGTTCGTGCGCGCACGGGTTACCTCGCCCGACCTGACCGCTCAGTGACCAAGGAAGAGCAAGACACGTTCGTTGTAGCTGCAGCGTACAGCCCGATCGAAGCGACCGCGATAAAAATGAACGTCCACGTGAGTTTTGCAGATGTTTCTGTTGGCACGCATCTGAAAATCTTTCTCGAATTCGATCCGCGAGACATTTCTTTTCAAGAAACGGGTTCCATCTGGACTGCGAATGCGGAGATGGTCTACGCCCAAACGGACGAAACCGGCAATATCTTGGAAGTTCCCAGCGCAGCTCTCAAGTTGAATTTAACGGTGGAGCAGTACGAGCAGGTAATGAAATCGGGCATCGCGTACAAGAAGGACGTGTTGATCAATCCTAAAGCCTCCGAGCTCCGAGTCATTCTGCGAGACACAACAACGGGTACGATTGGATCGGTAATTATTCCGCTGAAGAAATATTTTCCGACCGCGAATACTTCCAATTAGCGCGACTTCGTGCGGCGGAGTCGCCGCTCACGACCGCCGCCAGCATACCGTCAATTTCCAGCTTGGCCGATTCGCCGACGGGAAGCAGCGGGGAGCGCGGCGGACCGCCGTAATAGCCTAGCCGGTCGAGAGTATATTTCAGCCCGGGGATGCCATATTGAGGACCCAGCATTTTCGCCGGAGCGACGAGCTGCTGCGCGAGGGATTTTGCGCGAGCAGAGTTGCCGGCTCGTGATGCGTCGTAGATTTCGACGCACAGTTCGGGAAACACATTGGCGAGCGCAAGAATGGCACCACACGCACCGAGTTCGAGTGATTCGAAAAGCGTCGCGGCCGAGCCAACCAGAGTCTGGAAGGATTTCGGAGCGGCCGCAATAATCTTGCGAACGCCTTCGACGTCGCCGGAGCTGTCCTTCATGCCGATGATGTTGGGGTGATTCGCAACACGCGCGATCAGCGCCGCATCCACTTGCAAATTCGTGAAAATCGGGACCGAGTATACGAGCACTGGAATCCGCGCCGCATCCGCGACGCGAAGATAATATTCCGTGAGCGCTTCGAGTTTCATTTGCGGCTTGTAGAAGTGAGGGGTGCGAACGAGTGCGGCGTCGAATCCCATCGAAGCGGCGCGATTCGTGTGTTCAATGGTTTCAGCGGTGGCTTCCGCGCCAGTCCCTGCAATCAGAATTTTGCCGGGGGCCGCGGCGGCCTTTACGGTTTCCCAAACGCTATAGATTTCATCCCAGCGAAGCAGCACGGATTCACCCGTTGAGCCGTTCGGTACGTATCCAGCAAGGCCGATGCGGTTGTATCGCGCGATGTTTTCGCGCAAGCGAGCAGGCGCAAACGATCCGTCGGGCGCGAACGGCGTGGCAAGCGGAACAAAAATTCCCTGAAGATTCATCGCGGACATTTTACATCAGCAATGGGCGACACAGGAAAACGGATTTGACCTTCGTCTACGGGCCGCGTGCGACTGAACGGCACTCTCCCGCCACAAGCTACTTGTCAAGCGCGATCGAGAGTGGTCGGAGGCCGGTTCGGACGAGCCGGGAGTTGTTTTCTTGCGACGATGCAAATCCTGGAGTGCCGCTACATCGACAGCATGTCCCTTCATCGCGCGAATCCCCTTCGCCGCCGCGGTGGCCGCGGAGAGTGTTGTAATACAGGGGACGTTGTAGCGGATCGCGGCGCGGCGAATCGATTTTTCGTCGTAGAAGGATTCGCGGCCCAGCGGAGTGTTGATGACGAGATTCACTTTCGCGGTCTTGATGAGATCGACGATATTCGGCCGCCCTTCGTTGACCTTGTAGACCGATTCAATTTCGATGCCCGTGGTTGCGAGAGCTGCAGCAGTTCCGCGTGTTCCGACTACTTTCAGCCCGGCGGCAAGCAAATCCTGCACGAGTCCCGTGATGTGGCGTTTGTCGTGATCGTTCACGCTGATGAATACGGTGCCGTCTGATGGCAGACGCTGGCCTGCTGCGAGTTGAGCCTTCGCGAACGCGAGCCCGAATGTGGACGAAATACCCATCACTTCACCGGTCGATCGCATTTCCGGTCCCAGAATCGTGTCGACGCCTCGGAACTTGTTGAACGGGAAAACCGGCGATTTCACGGAATAGAAATCTTTGAGAGCAAGCTCCTTCACTCCATTCGTCTCGATGCACGGCAGCTTCATGTCGCGCAGTTTTCGGCCCGTCATCAATCGAGCGGCCACTTTCGCGAGGGGAACACCCGTCGCTTTGCTGACGTAAGGAACTGTTCGCGACGCGCGCGGATTCACCTCGAGGACATAGACGGTGTCGCGTTGAATCGCATATTGCACATTCATCAGCCCGACGACGTTCAGTGCGCGCGCGAGTCTCGTCGTGTACTCGCGAATGCGTTCGAGGATCGCGGGCTTCAGCGTCACCGACGGGAGCACGCAGGAAGAATCGCCCGAGTGGATGCCGGCTTCTTCGATGTGTTCCATGATTCCCGCGATCACCACATCTTCTCCGTCAGCTAGCGCGTCGACATCCACTTCCGTAGCGTCTTCGAGAAATTGGTCGATCAAGATGGGCCGGCGCGGGTCGGACACCGTGCCCAACTGAGTAGCCTGCGTGACGTAATCCTCCACAGTCTTCAAATCGTAGGCAATCACCATGGCGCGGCCACCGAGCACATAGCTCGGCCGAACGACGACCGGCAGCCCAATTTCGCCGGCAACGCGCACTGCTTCTTGCGGCGCCAGCGCCGTACCAGCGCGCGGTTGCGGAATTTTCATTTCGTCGAGCAGTCGTCCGAACCGGCGGCGATCCTCTGCTAGATCGATTGATTCCGGATCGGTGCCGATGATTTGCGCGCCATTGCGTTTCAGTTCGAGCGCGAGGTTCAGTGGAGTCTGACCGCCGAATTGAACGATCACGCCCTGCGGCTTTTCACCGATCGAGAATCGCGAGAACGTCTTCGAGAGTGAGCGGCTCGAAATACAGGCGATCGGATGTGTCGTAGTCGGTCGACACCGTTTCCGGATTGCAGTTCACCATGATCGTTTCGTAGCCGTCTTCTTTCAGCGCAAAGGCGGCGTGGCAGCAGCAGTAATCGAATTCAATTCCCTGCCCGATGCGATTCGGTCCGCTGCCGAGGATGACGATTTTGGGCCGTTCGACAGGAGCGGACTCGTCTTCCTCTTCGTACGTCGAGTACATGTACGGCGTGAACGATTCAAATTCTGCAGCGCACGTGTCGACGCGCTTGAATACCGGCCGAACTCCAAGTTCATTGCGACGGGCGCGAACTTCTGCGGCGGTGGTCTTCCAGAGCTTGGCGAGTTCTTCGTCACTCGCGCCCGAACGTTTCGCTTCAAGCAACAATTCCGCTGAGGCTTGCAGCAAACTGCTTTTAGCAACGCGACGATCGAGCTGGACCATGTCTTCCATGTGGCGGATGAACCAGGGATCGATCTTCGTCAGCGAGCAGACTTCATCGCGCGTCATGTTGCGTTCGAGCGCTTCAAAAAGCCAATGGAGCCGGTCGGGACCCGGCACGGTGAGCTTCTCGCGCAAGAGCGCGGTGGTAACTTCGGCAGGCGCGCGCCACGGAGTGTGCGGTTCGAGCGAGCGAATACCCTTGCAGAGCGCTTCCTGAAACGTGCGGCCGATGGCCATCACTTCGCCGACGGATTTCATCTGCGTCGTGAGCGTGGTTTCGCTGCCGGGAAATTTCTCGAATTGCCACTTCGGAATTTTTACGACCACGTAGTCGATCGTCGGCTCGAACGAGCACGGCGTCTTGCGTGTGATGTCGTTCGGGATTTCGTCGAGCGTCATGCCGAGGGCGAGTTTTGCTGCGATCTTGGCAATTGGAAAACCAGTGGCCTTGCTCGCGAGCGCAGAACTGCGCGAAACGCGCGGGTTCATCTCGATCACGGTCATGCGGCCTGTTTCGGGATCGACCGCAAACTGAATGTTCGATCCGCCTGTTTCGACGCCCACTTCGCGGATGATTGCTGCCGCGGCGTCACGCATGCGCTGATATTCCTTGTCGGTGAGCGTTTGCGCGGGAGCTACGGTGATCGAATCGCCGGTGTGGATGCCCATCGGGTCGAAATTCTCAATCGAGCAAATGACGACGAAGTTGTCGCGCACGTCGCGCATCACTTCGAGCTCGTACTCTTTCCAGCCGAGCACAGATTCTTCGATCAACGCCTGGTGCACGGGACTCGCATCGAGAGCCCGCGCGATCAAATCGGCAAATTCTTCGCGATTGTACGCAATCGAGCCGCCAGTACCGCCCAGTGTGAATGACGGTCGAATGACGACGGGATAGCCAAGCGCGTCGGCGAGGCGCACCGCGTCCGGCACGTTTTCGACGACTTCCGACGCCGGAACTTCGAGGCCGATTCTGCGGCAGACATCTTTGAAAAGCAGGCGGTCTTCGGCAACTTTGATGGCTTTCAGTGACGCGCCAATCAGTTTCACGCCGTATTTGTCGAGGATGCCTGCTTCGGCGAGTTCGACGGCGAGATTGAGTCCGGTCTGTCCGCCGACGGTGGGCAGCAGCGCGTCCGGCCGCTCCGCGGCGATGATTGCTTCGAGATATTCCTTCGCGAGCGGCTCGATGTAGGTGCGGTCGGCGGTGTCTGGGTCGGTCATCACCGTCGCCGGATTCGAATTGACGAGGACGACCTCGTAGCCTTCCGAGCGCAGCGCCTTGCAGGCTTGCGTGCCGGAATAGTCAAACTCGCAGGCCTGTCCGATGATGATCGGGCCGGAGCCGATGATTAGGATTTTCTTGATGTCAGTTCGTTTCGGCATAGGCTATCGAGGCGATGCCTCGTTCATCAGCGCGATAAAGTCGTTGAACAGATAGCGCGCGTCGTGCGGCCCGGGCGAGGCTTCCGGGTGATATTGCACGCTGAAAAGCGGCAGCGAACGGTGGCGCATGCCTTCGTTCGTGTGATCGTTCAGGTTCACGTGCGTGATTTCGACGTCGCTCGATGGTAGCGATTCGGGGTCGACGCAGAAACCGTGGTTCTGCGACGTGATTTCGACTTTCTTCGTCCGCAAATTCATCACGGGGTGATTCGAGCCGTGGTGTCCGAATTTTAGCTTGAACGTGCGGCCGCCGAGTGCGAGGCCGCAGAGTTGATGGCCGAGGCAGATGCCGAAAATCGGGACGCGACCGAGAAGTTTGCGGATGTTTTCGATCGCGTAATGGATCGGCTCGGGGTCGCCGGGACCGTTCGACAGAAAGACTCCATCCGGCTTCAGCGCGAGGACGTCTTCAGCGGACGTTTTCGCGGGGACCACGGTGATGTCGCAGTCGTGGTCTACGAAGAGACGGAGAATGTTTTGCTTGATGCCGTAGTCGTATGCGACCACTCGATAGCGGCGGCCACCCTGCCTCTTAGCTGACACCTGCGCAGGACCATTCGCAGCGCTCCGCGGCTGGGCAGAGGCGAGATCGATCGAACCCTTCGCCCAATCATATTTTTTCGCCGACGTAACCCGGCTTGCGAGTTCCTGCCCGGCCATCGTCGGCAGTGCGCGTGCTTCAGCGATCAATTTTTCCGCGGGAGTCCCGTCTGTGGCGACGATCCCGCGCAGAGCACCCACGTCGCGCAAATGACGGACGAGTGCGCGCGTATCCAAATCCCAAATCACGGGGACGCCGTAACGTTCGAGAAATTGCTGCACCGATTCTGTGGAGCGCCAGTTGGAGGAAAGCCCCGCGAACTCGCGAACGATCAGGCCTTCGATGTAGGGCTTCGGCGATTCGTCATCGTCGCGATTCGAACCGACATTTCCGATATGGGGATACGTCAAGCAGACAACCTGGCCGGAATAACTGGGATCGGTGAAAACTTCCTGATAGCCGGTGAGAGAAGTATTAAAAACGACTTCGCCGCCGCGGCGCGTGCGAGCGCCAGCCGAGCGACCGTTAAAGACTCGTCCGTCCTCGAGCGCGAGTATCGCGCGACCTGCGAGGTCCTGCGTCAGTGTGTCCTCCAGAAGCGTTCATTTCGATGCCGCGTTTACCGTCGAACTGGAAGTCAATGATCCAAAATGATCCACGGGCCAATACGCGAACACTGCTTTGCCGTAAATGTACCCGCGACCTACTGGCCCGAATACGCGCGAGTCGTTGGAACTATCGCGGTGGTCGCCCATCACAAAATATTCATCGTTCGGAATCGCCAGCGGACCGTAGCTCGATCCATCCAGATAGCTCGCGGGAATGTAAATCTCCGGGCGTTCCTTGCCGTTTACGTAGAGCTTGCCGCCCTGAAGTTCAATCGTCTCGCCCGGAAGGCCGATCACACGCTTGATAAACGATTTTGAACGGTCGAGAGGATACCAGAAAACGATTACGTCGCCACGCTCGATCGGCTCGAATCGATACACAAATTTGTTGATGAAGATGCGTTCCTGATCGCTCAAAAGCGGAGCCATGCTCGTGCCTTCCACCTTCACCGGCTGATACAGAAAAATGATTATGACGAGCGCAAGGCCCAGTGCGACGGCGAGGTCGCGGGTCCAGCTCCGCAAGTCATGCCTCAATTGCGGCGCGGGCACATTTTCAGGAGGGTTCGGCGAGCCTGGATTGGAGATGTCGAGCATGAATCTCTCAGGACTGCATTTAATTTATATCACGAGGTTAGATGCGCGCCAAGACCTGGGGGTTCGCCGCGTGAAATTAGTGTGCCCCAAGTGCGAACTGTACCACGGCCAGCGAGGCGATCACGGCCGTCTCCGTCCGAAGAATATTTTCGCCCAGCGAGGCCTCCAGATATCCATTCGTGACGGCAGCGTCGATTTCTTCGGGTGTCCAGCCGCCTTCAGGCCCTATCGCGAGCGCCACAGTTGGCTTTGAAGCTGTTCCTGCTTCCGCAGCTTTCGCTGGCATCAATTCTCGGAGCAACTTTGCGTCGCGGCGCTCGGAAAGAAATATTCTTGTCGAAGCGGTCGACGCCGAGAAAGCTTCAATGGGTCGGAGCGCTGCATGCAGGGACGGAGGGCGAAGGCGCCGGGATTGCTGCGCGGATTCCAGGAGTATGCGATTCCATCTCTCATGCCGCTTTTCCGCCGCGGCAATCAGCGGCTTATCCGAGCGCGCCGCTGCGAGAGGAAGGATTTCGTCGACGCCCAGCTCGGTGGCTTTCTCGAGGCACCATTCAAACCGGTCAAACTTCACGATCGCGACCAGCAGCTGTATTCGCAGCGCCGGAGCTGCCGCCTCAATTGGTTCGATCAAGGCAAATTCAATCCGATTGTCGCCGCGCTTCGAAAGCGCAACGCGTTCCACGCGTGCCAGCCACACTCGTTCGCCGTCGCTCAATTCGTAGAGTTGACCCGGCTCCGCGCGCAGCACACGGCCGAGGTGCTCGGCAGCTTCCGAGTGTAAGGTGGCAGACTCACGCTCGAAGCGGTCAACGAAAAATCGGCGGCGCATCGGGATTAACGGGAAGCCGTCGAGGCTTTCTTTTGCAGTTCGTCAACGGATTCGAGGATCACGTAACCGGCGATGGCGAGACTGCGCGCGCTCACTTTGTCGAGCGTGTCCTGCGTGGTGTGCCAGTAGCCGAGGCGCGTATATCCGTCGAGGTCGATGATATCGACGGCAGGCACGCCGCGCGCGAGAAAAGACTGATGGTCGTCGCTCACTTCGCTTTCGTGAGTTACAAAAATATCCTTGTAGCCGAGCGCCGCCGCTTTCTTCCAAACCAGATCGGTGAGCCACTTCGTCGAATTCGTTTCGCGCATGAAAATCGGGTTTGTCTGGCCGATCATATCGGCGAGGATCACCGCCTTCACGCGCTTCAGCTCTCCCGAGACAGCCATTCGAGCGGCAAGTTCGCGGCTGCCGTAGGTGTGGTCTTCATTTTGATCCCAGGTGACAAACGCTTCTTCGCCATCGAGAAATGCGATCCAAACCGCGTTCGGCTGTTTCTTCGTGCACAAGAGCCGTGCCAACTCGAGCATCACTCCCGTTGACGAGCCGCTGTCGTTCGCTCCGACGAAATCCTTCACCGAGCTGAGCGTGTCGTAGTGCGTCAGCAGCAAAATAATTCCCTGCGAGTTCTCCGGCCCTTCGCCCGGCACTTTGGCGACGATGTTTTTCATCGCCACATCGCCGATGGGCGTTTGCGAGTGGAAGTCGTCCTCGTCCACCTGGCAGCCGTAACTCTTCAGCTGATTCCGAATGTATTCCTGAGCGCGATGGATTCCATCCGAGGCAGGAGGGCGCGGTCCGAGAGCGACAAGCTGTGCGACGTGTTCAAACGCCTTCTGTCCATCGAACCCGCCTGTTTCCGACGCGGGTGGGGCTGGCTCGACCGAACTGCTCGCCATCGCTCCCGGCTTCGTGGCGTCCGCGGGCGCGCTGGCTTTCTGACTCGTATTCAAAACCGGCCGGGAATCCTGCGCCGCTTTAGAGCTGCCGTCGTCGTGCCCGCAGGCAATCGTCAATAAAGCCGCAAGAGCGGGGACACCGAGCCACATTGTTTTCTTCGCGTGAAACACTCTATGTCGTCTCCCCGCCGGCCTGCGCCGCCTTCGCGCGCTTATTACGGACCACAAAGTAAGAAACAATTACGCCAACAAGATACAGCAGAACCAGCGCCGCCATGAAAATCAACATGGTGGTCGCGTCCGGCGTGGGCGCAGCGACGGCCGCGATGATCGTAATAATCAACATCGCGTACCGGAAATTCTTGATGAGGAGTTTCGGCGTCACAAGACCAAACACCGAAAGGATAAAAATTAGAATCGGCAGTTCGAAGATAATTCCCAGGCCGATCAGCACAATCAGGATCAAATCGAAGTATTCATTGATACTGATCAACGGCTTAACCGGTCCGCTGACGCTCATCCCAATCAAAAAATCGAGCATCGTAGGCAGCACGATGAAGTAACCAAACGCGATTCCGCATAGAAACAGGAACATGGAAGGGACGATGAAGCCCGCCACAGCGTTGCGCTCGTGCTTGTAAAGTCCCGGAGCGATGAACTGCCAAATCTGGTAGAGCACCCACGGCATCGCGAGTACGATTCCCAGATAAAGCCCCAAGCTAATAATCAGGCTGATGTAGCCGGCAGGGCTGGTGTAGTAAAGCTTGTCGTCAAGGTGATGCGTTCGAAGAGCGTTCTGCATCGGCTTCACAATGAAGTCGATGAAATACGGAGAAATGATCAGGCCGATCACCATCCCCGCGCCAACGCCCAGCAGCGAACTTACCAGGCGTTTGCGAAGATCGACCAGATGCTCGAAAAACGACATACGCCCGGCGGCGTCTTCGGCAGGAGGCTGCGGCGAATTTGGGTCAGGCAGGGCGGGTGCCGCCATCGCTCACTGTCTCAGATTCGGGGTCGAATTTTCGGGGCTTTTCGATGCCGTCGGAAGGTCTCGGCTGCGCTTGATCGACTGCAGGTTCAACGGTCGCAGGTTCAGAAATAGTGCCGACTGATTCATCGGCGGAAACTCCGAAATGGGGCGGCAAAGTGGCAACCGTTCCGGCCGCAGCGGTCGGATCAGGGATCGGTGCGGGCGCTGCGGACGGCGACGAAGCCATGTTCGCGCCAATCCGTCGCTGATCGGCCTCGCGCTCGAGGTCTTTCAGATGACCTTCGAAGGTAGAGCGCAAATCGCCCGTGGCGCGTCTAAACTCTGCCATCACTTTTCCGAGGTTGCGCGCGAGTTCAGGAAGTTTTTCGGGGCCAAAAACGACGAGCGCCACGACGAAAATGATGATCAGATGTGGGATGCTCAACATTTCAGGCTTCTCCGATGCCGTTTTTGCATCATAGAAGAGGGCCAGAGGCGTGTCAAACGGCCCAAAGTGGTATGGTATACTCTTAATTTAGGGCGAAGCGAGGGCGCATGGACGTGAGTCAATCGTCGAGACGCGGAATCGTGCTTCTGGCGGCAGTTTTGGCCATATCTGCATTGCTGGGCGGGTGGTTTGGCCCGACGGTTCGAGCTACGGCTGCGGGGACCACCGACCTTCAGGAGTCGGTGAAAAGCTTCACGCGCGTCCTCTCGATTGTCGAGCGGAACTACGCCGATCCCGTCGACGTCGACAAAGCCGTCTACGACGGAGCAATCCCCGGAATGCTTCGAGTTCTCGATCCACACTCCAATTTCTTCGATCCTCGCCAGTACGCACTCTTCCGTGAAGAACAACAGGGAAAATATTACGGCGTGGGAATGAGCGTGCAGGGCCGCGACAACCAGACGATCGTCCTCTCGCCGTTCGTTGGCTCGCCTGCGTACAAGGCAGGGATCCGTCCCGGCGATATCATCTTGAAAGTTGACGGGAAATCCTGCACGGGCCTCACGACCACTGAAGTTGCCGACATGCTGAAGGGCGCGAAGGGCACCACCGGTTCACATTTCGCTCGGCCGCGAAGGCTGGGACAAGCCAATTGAAGTCACCGTAGTGCGCGACGAAATTCCCCGCCCCGGCGTCGAGTATTTCACGATGGTGAAGCCGGGAATCGGCTACGCACGCGTCTCCACTTTTAATGAGACAACCGACGCCGATCTCGCTGAAGCGCTCAAACAGCTGGATGTCTCGAAGCTCGACGGTCTCATCATCGACCTGCGCAACAATGGCGGCGGTCTGCTGAATCAAGCTGTCGGCATGGCGGACATGTTCCTCGACAAGAACGAAATCGTCGTCTCGCATCGCGGGCGCTCTTCTTCCGAGCGGCGTTACTACGCGTTGCGCGGCAATCAGGGCATTGAAGTTCCGCTCATCGTCCTGATCAACGGCGCAGAGCGCTTCTGCGTCGGAAATCGTGGCTGGTTCCATTCAGGATCATGACCGGGGCTTGATTGTTGGCGAGACGAGCTTCGGCAAGGGCCTGGTCCAAACGCAGTATCCGCTGAGCGAGGACACTGCCCTGCTGCTGACGACGGCTCGCTACTACACTCCGAGCGGCCGCCTGATCCAGCGCGATTACAAAAATATTTCGCTTTACGACTACCACTACAACCCGAAGCCGCCTCGTGCGCCGGAAGTGAAGCTTACAGATAGTGGGCGCCAGGTATTTGGCCAGGGCGGCATTACGCCGGACGACGCAGTCGCAGCGCCCAAGCTTGACGACTTCCAGCAAATGCTGATGCGCCGCGGCGTGTTCTATCCGTTTCCGCAAGGCGTAGGTGATTTCGCGCGGTTTTATCTGGGCGAGAAACCCGAGGTCACGAAGGAATTCGTTGCGGACGATGCGGTAATGAATCAATTCCGCAAATACCTTGACCAGCAGCACATTAAGTTTACCGAGCCGGACATTCAGGACAACGCCGCGTGGCTGAAGTGGAAGATCAAGCGCGAGGTGTTCACCACTGTGTTTGGCTTGAACGACGGCTACAAGGTCGAACTGCAAGAAGATCCGCAGCTCCAGAAAGCCGAAGATCTAATCCCGCAGGCCAAAGCGCTCTATCAGAACGCACGCAAGATCGTCGCCGAACGCCAAGCAGGGCAACCTAATCATCCGTAGCACTCATACCCTGCCGCGCCCGTGTTTTTGACGTCGTAGCGCCGGTCTTCAGACCGGCAGCCTTTGACTTGGGATGTCAGTTGAGGGTAACTGCTACTATTCCCTGCCCACACCCAGCGCATCGGCCACGCGGTTGATGTAATTAAACCAAGACGCAATCAGCGTGATCTGCAATATTCCCTTGTCATCAAAACCCGCGGCGTGCAATTTCGCATGATCCTCGCGTCCTATCTTCGTTGCATCCTTCGTGAGTTGCACCACAAAATCGAGCATCGCCCGATCCTGTTCCGAAATCGGCGCCTTCTTGTAGTCCTGCCGCAGCGCATTCACCAGTTCATCGTCCAAAGTCACGCGACGCAGAAACTCTGCGTGGGACTCGATTCAATAGAAACACCGATTCGTCACCGACACGACGGTCGTGATCATCTCGTGCTGGCGCCGAGTAAGAGGCAAGTCGGGAGACATCAACGCGCCGAAAGTAGCGAATGCGTGATACAGCGCTTCGGGGATTAGCGTGTGCGAAGAAACGATTCCTGACGGGCCCCCAGCCGTCGGGAAAACCGGAGTCTTGTACTCGACGGGATACAGGGCGCGCTGGTCTTCCATCGCGCGTATGAGTTTCTCGCTCGCCTCTGAAATCGGAATTGTCTTGATCCAAGTCACTTTGATCTCCCACCGCCCGAACGGCCCGCATTAGAAATACGAGCAGTGCCATAGAGCAACTGCTCGATTCGAGTGCCAGCATTGTACCGTCGCCATCGCAAATCGCGCGCTCCGCAAGAGTCCCCGCAACGAAATGCGCCCAAAACCTAACTATTGCAGCCCACGGAACCCGAGGCAGAACACCCTCGCGCACTCATACCAAAAATCGTAACCTATTCGAGGGCATAGTACTAGAACCATGCTAACCCGCAGCGCCATTGAATTGAAACGGCTAGAATCTCGCCTTGCTGCGCTCGAACGCTTGCTGGTCAAGCTTCCGACGCCACAGTGGTTGATATTGCTTGCGTGGATTGTCTTCGTTGGTTGCTATGGCCTCGTATCCTTCACGGTAGAGCGCGGCGCGGCCCTGACCACCTTTGGTGACATTGCGCAGGCCCTCGCGGCGGCATTCGCCTGTCTCTTCCTGTTCATGAATGCCGCAGCAACGGAGCGCCGGACTCGGGCTTTCTGGTTGCTTCTCGGCATCGGGTGCGCCACATGGCTAGTGGGTCAGCTTGTGTGGACGTACTTCGAGGTAGTCCTCCGACGAGACGCTCCTAATCCGTTTATCGGCGACGTGATTCTATTCTTACATCCAGTGCCGATGATGTGGGCTCTCGCGCTTGAACCGCACGATCGTCGCGAAGATTCGAACTTTCACATCGGCTATCTCGATTTCTCTTTGCTTCTAATCTGGTGGGTCTATCTCTATCTCTTCGTCGTAATTCCCTGGCAGTACGTAACGCCCGACGTGGTGGCCTACAACCTCACGTATGACCACCTGGCGGCGGTCGAGAATGGACTGCTCGCGATCGGTTTTGCTGTGCTGGTCGCGCGTTCACGAGGCGCGTGGCGCGAAATTTATTCCCACCTTTTTGCTGCGTCTCTTCTGTATGCCGCCGGATCGTACCTCGCCAATTGGGCCATTGGCCGTGAGGACTACTACACAGGCGGCCCGTACGACCTGGGCGTAATCGCTTCGTTTGTCTGGTTCGCGACCGCCGGAATCGTCGCGCGGCAATTGAAACCGGTGCCAGATACCGCTTCGCGCCAGCCGGAGCATGCCAGCAAATGGCCAGCGCGAATCGCGATGACGGCTGTCGTCTCGATCCCCTTGATGGCTCTCTGGAGTTTGCGTTACAGCCCGAACCGCGACGCCGTGCGCACGTTCCGCATTGGAGTCACACAGGTGGCTTTGCTGGTCGTCTCCGGGCTTGCCTTCCTGCGCCAGCGCGTGGTGGACCGCGACCGCATGCGACTTCTCGAAGCGTCACGCGATTCCCTCGAGAATTTGAAGCACATTCAGGCGCAAATGATTCAGACCGAAAAACTCGTTTCGATCGGCCAACTTGCCGCTGGAGCCGCGCACGAAATCAATAATCCGCTCACGGGTATTCTGGGATATTCGGACCTGCTAGCGGACGACCCCGCAATGGGAGAACGCCAGCGTGTGGTCGCGGAGAAAATTCGCACACTGGCGCGGCGAATCAAATCGCTCGTAACGAGCTTGTTGAGCTTCGCGCGGCGCGTTCCTTCGGAAAAAACGAACCTCGACATCAATCACGTGATCGATAGCGCTCTCCACTTGAGCAATCTCGACCTGCGCGGCAAGAAAGTCGTTATCGAAACAGTTCCCGACTCCGGATTACCCGCCGTTCACGGCGATGCGAATCAGATTCTTCAGGTATTTTTCAACTTGATGAGCAATGCCGTCGACGCACTCGAAGAGGTGGGCGGCGGCAAACTTGTGATCAGCACCCACCACGTAGACAAGAAGGTGTTCATCGAATTTTCAGACACTGGTCCGGGTATCAAATCTCCGCATCAAGTTTTCGATCCCTTCTTCACCACCAAACCGGTGGGCAAGGGTACGGGTTTGGGCTTAAGCATTTGCTACGGCATCGTGCAGGAGCACGGAGGACACATCGGTTGCTCGAACCGCCCCGAGGGCGGCGCTACTTTCCTTGTTGATTTTCCTGCCGTTGAAAGCTTTTCATTGCCGGCTGAGGCGGCCCCTGAATCCGATTTCTCCGAAATTTCGAAATCGCTTTCTCCCTGAAATCAGTAGGCGCACATCTCCTCTTGATGTTAAATTCTGGAAATTCTCCGCGAGGTGAATATGCGACGGATTCTTGTGTGCTTTTATTTCGCAATTCTTGCGCTTGGCCATGCTTCCATCAGTTTCGCTGCTGAGCCGCCTGCGAAAGCGCTGCGATTCGGCAAGCTCGTTGACGGCAAAGGAAAAGTTTGGACGGACGCCATCGTAATCGTGCGCGGCGAGCGGATCGTTGACCTTACAACCGATGCATCAAAGATTCCCCCAGGCGCGGAAGTTATCGACCTCCGCCGATACACCGCAATTCCCGGCTTGATCGACGTTCACACGCACATGACGTATTACTGGGACCAATCCTCGGGTGTGCATCCATTCGATCAGCAAAGCGGTCCGCGCCTGCCCGCCGTCAGCGTGTTTCTCGCGCAGGAAAATGCGCGGCGCACGCTGGAAGCCGGCGTAACGACCGTGCGCGATTTGGGCGCGAACGATTGGGACGACATTGCGATGCGCGATCTCATCAATCGCGGCTCGATGATCGGACCGCGAATGTTTGTTGCCGGCTATGGCCTCTATGTGGCGGACGCGGCTCCGCGCCCGGGCTATAAATACCCTTCCGGTGGCCGCGCTGATAACGTGGGCGACGTAATGCGCGTGATTCGCGAGGAAGTTGCCGCAGGAGTGGACGTCATCAAAATGTACGGTTCGACGGGGACAGACAAAGACGTCACCGGCTTTCAAACCTACACGTTTGAAGAAATGAAAGCCGCCGCCGATCTCGCGCACAAGTACGGCAAGCGCCTTGCGGTCCACAGCTACGGTCCCGATGGCGCGAAGGATGCCGTACGGGCAGGCGCCGATTCCGTCGAGCATGCGACTGACATGGACGATGAAACGATTGCAGAGATGGCCCGGCGCGGCACGTTCTACGTACCGACGATCGATCACAATCGCTACTATGTCGACAACTATGTCGCCTTCGGCTGGACTCCGGAAATTGCGGCCGGCTTGAACGATTACATCCGCCGGAATTTCGAAACTGCGCGCAAAGCGAACAAGGCAGGCGTGAAATTCGCGATGGGCTCCGACGCACTCTTCACCATGTGCGGGCAAAACACCCGGGAGCTCGCCTGGTTCGTGAAACTCGGCATGACTCCCGAGCAAGCTCTCGCCACGGCCACCACAAACGCTGCCGCATTGCTCGGCAAAGACAAGGAACTCGGCGCGCTCGCTCCTGGATATTTCGCGGATGTAGTCGCCGTTGACGGCGATCCGCTCGCGGACATCAACGTCGCCATCAACAATGTTCGCTGGGTGATGAAGGGCGGCGCGGTCGTAGTCGACAGGACAAAATAACGGGCCCCCGCGGCGCCCCAACGCCCCGCCCGCCTCGCTGGCAAATTGCCGATCCGCTGCTAATCATTTGACGACACGATATTCTCGTTCTTCTGCAATGCCCCCGGCGCAGGTTCATACTTGTATTTCCGGACCAGCCCAGTCGTCCCCCTCCGGGCATTCGGTGGAGGATTTCGGATGGACGCTCCAACTTTAACGCCAGAGACGCTTGCCGCCAATCTCACCGCGGCGGATTCGGCCTCCGTGCCATCGCAATCACCGCTTCCGTCACCATCAGCGCCGCCGTCTGTTGCAGGTGTTGCCACAACGGGCTCGGGCGCACCCAAGACTTCTGCGCCCGCCGCGGCGGGCACCGTAGCGGTACGAACACCTGTGCTCATCGCATCCATGGTGGCTGCCGCAAAGGACGCGAGCGATTTGATCTTTTCGCCCGGACGAGCGCCGCAGGTGGATATGCACGGAGGACTGATCCAACTAAAAATTCCCGGTGTCGGCGTCCTTACTCCGGAAGATACCGCCCGCATTGCTGCCGACTTGATCGGACGAAATTCGATTGCGCTGCAAAAGTTGAAGGAACAGGGTTCCTGCGATATTTCCTACAGCCTGCCAAAAGTTTCGCGATTCCGCGTCAATGTGTTCACCCAACGCGGCACTTGCGCGATCGTCATGCGCGTGATTCCCAGCTCGATTCCGGACTTCAAATCGCTGAACCTGCCGGAGCAGCTATCTGAAGCGGCGGATTTGCGCAACGGCATCGTTCTCGTCACCGGACCCACGGGCAGCGGAAAATCGTCCACCCTTGCCGCGATCCTGAACAAGATCAACGAAGAAAAGGCGTATCACATCATCACCATCGAAGATCCGATCGAATTTCTGCACGCGCATAAGCGCGCGACGATTCATCAGCGCGAGCTACACAGCGATACGCCGAGCTTCGCTCTCGCGCTGCGCGCAGCATTGCGCCAAGCGCCAAAAGTAATCCTCGTCGGCGAAATGCGCGACAAGGAAACGATCGAAGTCGCCCTTGAAGCGGCTGAAACGGGACACCTGGTGTTTTCCACCCTGCATACTACGGACGCCTCGAAAACCATCGAACGCATCATCGGCGTTTTTCCGCTGAGCGACCAGAACGCGATCCGCAATCGCCTGGCAAAAGCATTTCGATACATTGTTTCGCAGCGCCTGATTCCGCGAGCCGATGGGAAAGGCCGCGTAGCCGCCTTCGAAGTGCTGAAATCCACGATGCGCACTCGCGATTACGTTGAAAAAGGTGAGACGGAAGGAAAGTCGCTGCTCGATGCCATGCGCGACGGCGAGACCGAAGGCATGCAGTATTTCGACGGCGAAATCGAAAAGCTTATTCGCGCGAAAGTAATCGACCTCGAAACGGGAGTTTCTTACTCAACGAACGCCGGCAACCTGCGCCTGCTGATCGCAGATCTATCGGAAGGCGAGCGCAGCGAGAACAATTTTCCTTCGACCGTCATTAAGCCCGTTTCGCTGCGCAACACTGAAATCGAAATCGAGCGTTAGGTTTCGCGCTAAGGGCTTTCGAGAAATTGCGGCGGGAAAGTTTTTGGTGGACGTGGGGGGGCTCGAACCCCCGGCCTCATCGTTGCGAACGATGCGCTCTCCCAACTGAGCTACACGCCCACTGCGCAATAGATTCTAGCAAACGCGCGCGGACCCGCCAAACCCGATTGCGACTACCAGTGTTTCTCCGATTCCAACGATTTTTTTGCCAGCCCGATTACGTCGGCAGCCTTCGACGCTTCCGGGGCGCTCCCCTGTGCGAAATCCTTCGCTCCGCCGCCTTTCCCGCCGAATTGTTTGAGCGTTTCGCGTAGCAGCGCGCCCATGTCATGCGGCATGCCCTTCGATTGCGCGAAGACCACGTGTCCGCTCAAGCGGCTGGAAATTAACGCGATTACGTTCGCCTCGGTAACGAGCTTCGCAGCGAGCAAGCTGAGATAACCTGGGGTGGCATCTTCAATCGCTGTCGCGATCACGCGAGTCTCGTTCTCGTTCGTGGCAGGATGCGATGCAAGTAAGCCGATTCCCTGTTGCTCCGCGAGTCGCTCTTCCAGCCGCTTCATCGAGCTGTGTTGAGCGCGCCGTTCTTCGATTGACTTTGCGAGCACGGCAGGAATCTCGGGCGTCCCGCAACTCAAGAGCGAGGCGGCCTGCGTGAGAACTGCGAAATCGTTTCGCGCCGCAGCGAGTGCACGGTATCCGCAGACAAACTCAACGCGGCACTGGTCTCGCCTCCGTTCAAGCTTGCGAATCAAAAGAAGGCCGGCTTGTCCGGTGCGCTCAAGGTGGGTGCCGCCGCATGGCTGACGGTCGAACCCGTCCACTTCGATCGCGCGCAAAATTCCCGCCCGCTCCACAGTCTTGCGAATTCCCGCTTCGGCCAGTTCCTCGGCAGTTCCGAAGCGAATCACGACCGGCTTGTCTTCCAATATTATTTCGTTCACGCGCCGCTCGGCAGATTCCAATTGCGCGGCATTCGCGCCCGGCGTATCCAAATCGATTGTCGAAGTTTCCTTGCCGAGGTGGAATGAAGCCGTCTGAAAACCGCACCGCTCGATGAACGCCGCCGACAACAGATGCTGTCCGGTGTGCTGCTGCATGTGATCGATGCGGCGCGGCCAGTCGATCGTTCCGCGCACCGGCCCCGCGGGGATCGCAGCCGACGCGTAGTGCACCACTTCATGTTCCGCGTCGGCAACTTCGATTACCGGCACGTCGCCGAGCTTTCCTGTATCGTAAGGCTGGCCGCCCGAGGTCGGATAAAATGCCGTGCGATCGAGCACCACTTTCCAGCGATCGCCTTCCTGCTCGCAAGAGAGCACCTGCGCGTCGAATTCGCGCAAAAATGAATCGTGATAATAAAGCCGTTCGGTTTCGTTTGTCGCCATCGGTCAGTTTGCCTTGAGAGCCTGTTGCCACGCCTCAACATATTTGTAGCCGCAACCAGTATTAAACAGCACTACGCGGTCATCCGGTTTGATCCATTCCCTCTTGGCAAGCTTGCGCGCCGCCACCACTGTTGCGGCTCCCTCGGGTGCGGCGAAAATCCCCTCGCTCGATGCGAGTTCCTTCGCCGCCGCCAGCATCTCTTCATCCGTCGCGACCAACGCCGTCCCATGCGTCGCTCGCACTCCTGCGAGCACAATAAAATCTCCCAGCGCTTTCGGCACGCGCAAGCCTGAAGCAATCGTCGCGGCATTCTGCCACGGCGCCGCGCTCGATTCGCCCTTCTCATATGCGTCTACGATCGGTGCGCAGCCACTTGCTTGCACCACAACCATCCGCGGCCGCTCGCTTCCGATCCATCCCATCGTTTCCATTTCTTCAAATGCCTTGCACATGCCAATCAACCCGACGCCACCACCAGTGGGATAAATAATCACGTCGGGAAGTTTGCCCTCGAACTGCTCCCACAGCTCATACGCCATCGTTTTCTTGCCTTCGATCCGGTAGGGTTCCTTCAGCGTGGAAACTTCAAACCACCCTTCCTTTTCTTTGTGCTCGCCCACATATTTTCCGCAATCTGAGATCAATCCGTTGAGCTTCCTTACGTCCGCGCCAAATCCTTCGCACTCCATTATGTTTGCGCTTGGCGTGTCCGCAGGCATCACGATCACGCACGGAATCCCGGCCGCTGCTGCGTAGCCGGCAAGCGCGCCGCCCGCATTTCCCGCAGTTGGAATCGCAAGCGTCTTTGCGCCGAGTTCTTTTGCGCGCGTCACCGCCGCCGAAAGCCCGCGAGCCTTAAACGATCCCGTCGGATTCAACCCCTCGTCTTTGATGTATAGCTTGTCGAGCCCGATCGTCGATCCAAGCCGCCGCGCGTGAATCACCGGCGTCATTCCCTCACCGAGCGAAACCGCCTCGCGCGCCGGCAATACTTCCGCATAACGCCACATATTTGCAGGACGCGACCGGAGCGCCTCGCGCGTCAGTGTCCGCGCCGCTTTCGCCAGGTCGTAACGCGCCAGAAGGGGCCCACCGCACTTGCACAAATTTTGCAGTTTTTCGTGGGAATGCGTCTCGCCGCATTTCGAGCACTCAAGGTGTGTAATGGCAGTTGGCAACGGAGAAATCATGGTCCAGCGAGAATATCACAGCGCGGCAAACCGACTTCCCTTCGGCCACGTCGTTTTGTAGCGTCGAGTTTCAGACCGGCAGGAGGTGTCGTGGCGATTGTGACGCCCACGACGATTCGAAGTCGCCGGTCGCGACGCAATTCCTACTTTGGCAACACCGTCAGTTCCGCGTCATCCTTCTGCCAGAAGAATTCCGGGAATTTCTTTTGTGCCGGCCACACTTCATCGAGAGAGTCCGCCGAATAGACCACGCCATTCTTGACCACATACTGCAGATCGCGCGAATTGTGAATATCGTCGAGCGGATTCGAATTCAGCACCAGCAAATCGGCCAGTTTTCCCGGTTCGAGCGACCCAATTTGCTTTTCGAGCCCGATACTCTCCGCCCCGCTCATCGTTGCCGAGTAAAGCGCTTGCCACGGAGTCATGCCACCCGACTGAAGCATCCACAATTCCCAATGCGCGCCAATTCCCTGCTGCTCTCCGTGCGAACCCAGGCCGATATGCCCGCCCGCGCGAAATATTCCCGCCGCCCCCTGCGCGATCAGGGGGAAGATATATTCCTCGTCGAAAAGCAGGACTCGACGCCGCGCCACGCTATCCACCTGCTCGTGCGGTGTGAATCTCATCACCTTCGGATCCGCATGCAGGTTCATGTTCTGCCGCCAGTAGAACTGGCCGAACTCGCCGCCGTAAGAAACGATTAGCGTCGGCGTATAAGTCGTCAGAGCCTGCGCTTCCAGCTCAATCACGTCCTTGTAAATCGGGACAATCGGCAAGCTGTGCTCCACGCCCGTGTAACCATCGAGCACCATGCTCAAATCCGTCTTCAAATCGCCGCCGCCCTCGGCCGTGATGTTTACTCCTTCTTTCGCGGCGGCCATCGCAAGCCACTGGCGCGTGATCCGCCGCGGCTGCATATATTCCTTCAGCGAATCGGCGCCGTGTACTTTGTAGCGCTTCACGAGATTGTCAGCGTCCTCGAAACTCGCAATCCCTCCCGCGGTAGTAGTGATCGCTGTACCGGTCGAGTAAATCCGCGGCCCGATCAAATCGCCGGCCGACACAAGCTCGCCCTGCGCGAAAACGGTATTTGATTCGATCGAAGGATCGCGCGTCGTCGTCACACCGTAAGCCAAATTCTCGGCGTACGACCACTCCTCGTCGGTCATTTCCGGCCGCTCGGTTTTCAAATGCGAATGGATGTCGACGATTCCCGGCACGATCGTTTTTCCGCTCACGTCAATCACCTTCGCGCCCGCCGGAGCTTGCATCGTTCCGGACGCGCCAATCGCCTTGATCCGGTTGTTCTCGATCAGGATGTCGCCCTGCGCGATCACTTCCTCGCCTTTCATCGTGACGAGACGGGCCCCGCGCAAATACAATTCTCCGCTGGGGATGGCGCGCGGCACTTGCAACGAAATAGCAAACGTGTCCGGCTTCCAGTTCTCGGGCTTGTCTTTTTCGGGTTTCGCCGCGTTCAATACATCATCGCGTTTCACGCGATAGAAATCGTTGCCGAAGCTCCACGTCAGCGTTTTCCCGCCATCCGCCCAGTACAAATAGTTCGCGCCTTCCTTCGTCAAACGCCTAAGTGGAACTTCCGGCGCCTTGAAGTTTATGTTCACCGTCGCATCGCCCACTTTTGGAAATGCGGCGAGGTACGCATCGTAACGATTTTGAATCGCGAGCCATTCGCCATCCGGCGAAGGCACGATCAGCACAAACCGGCCGTCCACGTGGATGTGAGCCTTTTTGTCGACGCCGTCGATACGGATCGAACGCAGCAATCGCGCCGGAGGCGCCGGCGCATCGATTGTCCCAGGCGGCACGTTGTCCATGTAATAGACGCGCGTTCCGTCACCATTGAACGTCGGCTGCTGGTAGCCGTCAGGCAGAGTCACGATACCGTGGCTCGCTCCGCCGTCCGTGCCGACCCAGCGGATTTCGCGCACGTCCGCGTCATTGCCCGCCTCTTCATCCGCAAGCCAATTATGTTTCGACCCCATCACAAACAGCAGCTTCGTTCCATCTGGCGACCACTGCGGCGCCGAATAATATCCCGCCACCGCACTGATTTTTGTCGCATTGCCTCCGGCCGCAGGAATTCTCCAGAGTTCGCCGCCATTCGCGTCAGACCACGTCACGTAGGCAATCGATTTTCCGTCGGGCGAAAACGTAGGCTCGTATTCGCGAACGTCGCTCTTCGTCAGGCGCCTCGGCTTTCCGTCCGGCAAATCCATCACCCAAATTCTCCCAACGGCGCTGAACGCGATTCGCTTCCCATCCGGCGACTGGTTCGTCCAGCGCATCTGGTGCACCGTGAGAGGCCCGTCATCGATCGTGTAGTCGTTGTGAACGCGCGGCCCCAGATCTAGATCCACTTTCGCGCTAAACGGAATCATCACCACTTGTTTCGTCGCGACATCCACGCGTTGGATATGTCCATTGCGGGTAAACAGCACGGCCTTCGAATCCGGCGTGAATGCGTATCCAGGCAGCACGTCGTTCACCGCAAATCCTTCCTGGTCGTCTCGCTGAATCGGCAACACCAGCCAGTGCTCCTCGCGCGTCGTAAAATCACGAATCCGCAGCCCCGTCTTCGCGTCGTGTCTCGACGCGTACACCAGCCACTTCCCATCGGGCGATACAATCGGCCGCAGACCGCCGCCATATTCCGAGGTTAGTTTCTGAACTTCACTTGTCTCCCGGTTGAAACTGAGCACTTGAAATCGACCGATGTCGACGTTGTAGTGATACGGCCCGCCGTGGCTTGAAAAATATACGAGCTTGCCATCCGCCGAGAATACCGCGCCGGAATTGATCGCGGTGTCGCCCTTGCCCTTCACTAGCTCCACACCTTTGCCGCCGTCCTTGTGAAACATCCACAGGCTCGTGTATCTCAAATAATCCGTGGGCCCGGGATACGCCCCGTATTTTCTGACAACGATGTAATTTCCCTCGGGCGACCACGCGGGCGATCCGAGCTGATCATCTGTCTCGTCACTTACTTTTTTTGCTTCTTTGCCGTTGATTTGCGAGCCGTCGCTATTGATGATCCACAAATTGTCGCTGCCACTTCTATCGCTGATGAATGCGATCTGCTTTCCGTCAGGAGAAAATCGCGGCTGGCAATCCCAGGCAGGCCCGCTGGTGATGCGCTTCGCGTCGCCTCCCACCGCTGGAATCACGTATAGATCGCCGAGCAGATCGAACACGATCTGCTTTCCGTCCGGCGAAATGTCGAGTGACATCCAGGTTCCTTCGTCCGTGGTGAAATTCACTTTGCGCGTAGTCTTCAGCGGCAGTGTCTCGTCCTTCTTGTCGTCCTTTTTTTCGTCCGCGGCTTGGGCGCGCTCCGTCGACTTGGATTTGGCCTCCTGCGTACGCGGATAAGCTCCGCTCGCGGCAACGCAGATGAACACAAATGCAGCCAACAGCGACATCGCGGCGCCTACTGATATCCATTTCGCAACGCAGCTTGTGGCCCATCCAAATTTCACGGCGGCTTTCATTCAGAAGGCTCCTTCGATTTGATTCGGCACCACGGCGTCACTCGCAGCTGCCGACAAACGGCCGATAGTAACCCACCCGAACCGCACAGCCACACCCGTCACGTTCTACTCTCAGACGCAACAGCGCAAAAATCGTTTCACGTGAAGTTACGTGTTCCTGTCGAACGCAAAGCCGACATTTCAAAACAAGCTCACCCGCGCGGCGAACTTTGGCGGTAAAATCTCGCCGCCTTTCAGGAGGAACCATGCACCGCCGTTTTCTTGCTTCATTCGCGCTCTCAGCAGCGATTCTAACCGTACTGATTGCACCCGCACGTGTCCGCGCCGCTGACGGTCCCGAAACATACATCCGCGCCGGTCAACTTCTCGATGTCCGCTCCGGCAATATGCTTGCGAACCAAATCATCGTAATCCGGAACGAAAGAATCGAGCGCATCTCACCCGCTGAACAAGTCCAAATTCCGGCAGGCGCAACCGTCGTCGATCTCAGCCGTTCCACTGTCCTCCCCGGCCTGATCGATTGCCACACGCACATTATGCTGACGGATACGGATGACTCACACTACGACGACATCCTCCTGAAACAATCCTGGCAGTACCGCACAATCCTCGCGACGCTCAACGTAAAGAAGGATCTCGAAGCGGGCTTTACAGCCATGCGCGACGTGGAAACCGAAGGCGCAATGTATAGCGACGTGGACGTGCGCAACGCGATCAATCAAGGGCTGATCCCCGGACCGCGGTTGAAAGTTTCGACACGCGGCATTTCCACCACCGGCGGTTACGGGCTCGAGGGCTACTCGCCGGAAGTTACGGTTCCCATCGGTGTCCAAACGATCGACGGCCCCTGGGAAGCGCGCAAAGCCGTCCGCGAGCAATTCAATTACGGCGCGGACTTGATCAAGATTTATGGCACCGATCGCTACAGCTTCACGCCCGACGGCAAAATCTCCAGCATCGCCGATTTCAGCCTTGAAGAAACCGATGCGATCGTCGACGAAGCGCGCCTGAAAGGACTAAAAGTTGCCTGCCACGCCTACGACGGCCCCGGCTTGCACTTTTGCATCGACTCAGGCGTCGCTTCGATCGAACACGGCATTCAGCTCGACGATGCTGCGATCGCGAAAATGGTAAAGAAGGGCATTTATCTGGTTCCCACGCTCTACGTCTACGCCGGATATCTCGAGAAGGTTGATCTCGCTATGTCCGGAGGCAAGACCACCCGCGTCGCAATTCACGAAGTCAGTTTCAGGAAAGCTCTCGCGGCTGGCGTGAAGATTGCTTTCGGCACAGACGCTGGGCCCTTCCCTCATGGCACGCAAGCAATCGAATTTGAGTGGATGACGCGTTACGGCATGTCGCCGCTCGCCGCAATTCAATCCGCGACAATCAACGCCGCGGACTTGATGGGCTGGGCCGATCAAATCGGCGCTATCGAGCCTGGAAAATTTGCGGACATGATCGCCGTCGACGGCAATCCGCTCGACGACATCAAACAATTGGAAAACGTGAAGTTCGTTATGAAGGGCGGAAAGGTAGTTCGCAACGACACCGCGAAATAACCAATCCGGTCGGGTCAACCAGGTTCGGTGAAAGTCCTCGAGGTCATCGGGACCATCTTGATTTGGTGGGAGCCCCCTGCTTCAGCAGGGGGAGCCGGACTTCAGTCCGGCGAAACAATCGTTCGTTTTAAGATGGGCTTTAGCCCTGGCGATTCATCTACGGCTAATTGCTTCCAAACTTCCGCGCGCCGCCGCGATCGTCCTCTCGATATCCGCATCGCTGTGCGCCGCTGAAACGAATAGCGCCTCAAATTGCGAAGGCGCGATGAAAACGCCGCGATCCAGCATCTCGCGAAAGAATGCCGCGTAGCCTTCGGTGTCAGACTTCTTCGCGCCGGAATAATCCTTCACCGGCTCGCTCGCAAAAAACATCGTCATGAGCGAGCCCACCGCATTCACGTGTCCGATCACGCCGCTCTCCGCGAACGCGCGCTGCAATCCGCCGGCGAGTAACGCGGACTTCCGGTTGAGTTCTTCGTAGAAGCCATCCGCCGCAAGTTTCGGCAGCGTCGCGAGCCCCGCCCGCATCGCGAGCGGATTTCCCGAAAGCGTTCCCGCCTGATACACCGGCCCAAGCGGCGCCACCATTTCCATCACATCCCGCCGTCCGCCATACGCTGCCACCGGCAAACCGCCACCGATGATTTTTCCCAGCGTGGTCAGGTCCGGGTCAATCTTGTACAACTTCTGCGCACCGCCGTACGCCGCTCGGAATCCCGTGATCACCTCGTCCAGAATCAGGAGCGCGCCGTCCGTTCGCGTGAGATCTCGCAGCTTTTCAAGGAAGCCAGTCGACGGCGCCACCACGCCCATATTCGCCGCCACGGGTTCAACAATCACCGCTGCAATTTTCCCGGCGTGCTCTTTGAATATTTTTTCGACGGCAATCGAGTCGTTGAAAGGCGCATTGAGCGTAAGTTTCGCGAGCGCATCCGGAACGCCGGCGCTCGAAGCTATACCGAGCGTCGCAAGCCCCGAACCGGCGTCCACCAGAAAACTATCCGAGTGGCCGTGATAGCCGCCTTCGAACTTCAGAATGAGATCGCGCTTCGTAAATCCGCGCGCCACGCGAATCGCACTCATCGTCGCTTCGGTGCCGGAACTGACGAATCGCAGCCGTTCGATCGACGGGAGCGCCGCCAGCAATCTGTTCTGCAAGTTCGATCTCGAGAGGCGACGTCATCCCGTAACTTGTTCCGCGCTTCGCTCTGCTCTGCCACGGCAGCGACGATGTCGGGATGCGCGTGACCCTAAAATCAGCGCGCCCCAGAGCCGACATAATCGATGTACTCGCGGCCATCCACATCGAAAAGCCGCGCTCCCAGTGCGCGGTCGATGACAAGTGGCGTCTCGCCCACAGCTCGAAACGCGCGCACAGGGCTGTCGACGCCGCCAACCAGAATTCTCTTGCCGCGCTCGAACATTTCGGTTGACTTGGGACGCCCGCCGCCACGCGCTGCCTGCTTTGTGCCTTCGCCTGAATTCACCGCGTTCTCCCCAACTATTCCGCGCAAGACTTCCTCAACAATTCTTCAACCACCTGGCCGCATCCTTCGCATGATACGTGAGAATAATCTCCGCACCCGCTCGCTGGATGCCCGTCAAAATCTCAAGCACCACTCGCTGCTCGTCGATCCAGCCATTGCGAGCCGCGGCTTTCACCATCGCGTATTCGCCGCTCACATTGTACGCCGCCACAGGTACGTCGAATCGTTCTCGCACGCGCTGGATGATGTCGAGATACGGCAGCGCAGGCTTCACCATGATCATGTCCGCGCCTTCTTCGAGATCGAGCGCCACTTCCCGCAGCGCCTCGCGCGCATTGGCCGGGTCCATCTGGTAGCTGCGGCGGTCGCCGAACTGCGGAGCCGACTGCGCCGCCTCGCGAAACGGCCCGTAAAATCCGGAGCAATATTTCGCGGCGTACGAAAGTATCGCGACGTCCTGAAAACCATTCGCATCGAGCTTCGTTCGGATCGCGCCCACGCGCCCGTCCATCATGTCCGACGGCGCGACGATATCCGCGCCGGCGCGAGCGTGAGAAAGCGCCGCGTTTGCGAGACGTTCGACGCTCGGATCGTTCAGAATCTCGCCCTTGGCTGCGTCAACCACTCCGCAATGCCCGTGACTCGTGTACTCGCACAAACAAACGTCGGTGATGACTAGCAAATTGAGCTTCGCCTTCTTGATCGCCTCAACCGACCGCTGCACGGCGCCGTTTGCGTCCGAAGCTTCCGAACCCACATCATCTTTCTTGTCCGGCAGGCCGAACAAAACCACAGCCGGGATTCCAAGGCCCGCCACTTCGCGGCACTCCTCCACAATCTGATCGACCGACTGCTGAAATATCCCGGGCATGGAACTGACTTCGGTGCGCACCTTCGTTCCCGGGCACGCGAACATCGGATACACAAGGCCGCTCGTCGTGAGCCGCGTCTCGCGCACAAATCCCCGCAGCGCCTCGGTGCGCCGCAATCGCCGCGGCCTGTGAACTGGAAATGTCATGCGCTCCTCATTTCAATCGATGCATGTGTCCATTGACTTGCCATCACTTTCGGGGCGCCGTCGAGCCATTCGTGGCGGTTGCTTTCGATTCTGAAACCTGCCGCTGATAATACTTCACAATCGCGTCGGCTAGCCCGGCGGCAGAAGGTTCGTTCGATTCGATCGCGACGCGCGCACTGCTTTCCCGCAAAGCACGTGCCGTGGTGGGGCCAATCGCTGCAAATTCCACTCGCATCGAAACTTCCGCGAACGATTCCACTCCGATTGCTTCAGCTAAATTCTCGTACGCCGAGGGGCTCGCAAAAACGATTACATCGACATCACTTCGCAGTACGCGATCGACAATTCCCGCATCCAGCGATTCCGGCGCCGCAGTCCGATACGCAACTACTTCCGTCACTCGCGCCTCTGCTTCGCGCAGCGCTCGCGGCAAGCGTTCATCAGCCCGATCGCTTCGGGGCAGCAGCACACTGCGATCGCCGACCGAGGCCCACACTTCCACTAGCAATTCTCCCACTAGCGCGTCGCCCGTTTGTTTCGCGGCCGTGTAGTCCACTCGAAATCCTGCGCCGGTCGCAGCCTTTGCCGTCGCAGCGCCGACGGCTGCAACGAGCGGCCTCGGACTTTGCATCAACTGCGGTTCAATTTTCAACTCTCGGCATCGCTGCGCGAAAAATCGCACTGCATTTTGGCTGGTGAATAAAATCCAGTCAAATCCGCCGATTGCAGCGATCGCAGAATCCAGCGCGGTTAAATCCGCCGGCGGCGCAAAACTCACGGTCGGCAGTATGAGCACTTCCGCACCCACCCGTTCCAATTCGCGCACGAATTCTTGCGCCTGTTCCGGCGCGCGCGTCACGACGACGCGTTTCCCCGCCAGCGGCTGGCTAGTCCTGTCCAACGGACCGCCCCGCGAGGCGCAAAATGCGATCAGCGCCCGCTGCGAGCAAATCTGCCGCAACTTTACGCCCGAGTGCAGCGGAGCCCTCCACTGAATCGCAAGCAGCCGATCCGTGGCCCCGGACATTCTCCTGGCCATCGGCAGAAAGGACGCAAGCGTCGAGAACCAATTCTCCGCGCTCGAACCGGCCCCACGCGCCGAGTGGAAGCCTGCAGCCGCCTTGCAATCCGGCCAGCACAGTTCGTTCCGCGCTTACCGCAAGCATCGTGTCCTCGTCTACAAGTTTGTCGAGAAACGAAAATTCATCCGTGTTCGCTGCGAGAAATTCAAATCCCAGCGCACCCTGTCCCACAGCCGGCAACATGATTTCCGGCGGAAGCACTTCGGCGATTCGCGATTGGGCGCCCAGCCGGTCGAGCCCAGCCTTCGCGAGAACCATCGCGTCGCATTCGCCTGCCTCTACTTTGCGCAAGCGCGTATCCACGTTCCCACGGACTTCCACGATTTCGAAGTCCGAGCGGAACTGGCGCAGCTGCGAGGCACGCCGCAAGCTGCTCGTCCCGATGCGCGCGCCCTGCGGCAGTTTCTTCAGCGATTCACCATGCCGCGAAACGAGCGCGTCGCGGGGATCCTCGCGCGGAAATACAATCGCGAGCCTGCAAAGTTCAGAAAACTCGGTGGGAACGTCTTTCATGCTGTGCACGGCCACATCGGCGCGGTCCTCAATCAACGCGTCTTCAAGCTCCTTGGTGAAAATTCCGCGGATTCCGATTTGCTCGATTTGAGCCGCTGCAAAACGGTCGCCGGAAGTTTTCACCACAACGATCTCAGCGGAAAGACCAAATGATTTTGCGAGAGCGTCGCGCAAATGATTCGCCTGCCAGAGAGCCAGTGCGCTGCCGCGTGTCCCAATTCGCAGCGCCTTCAATCTTTTTCCTCGTCCTTCGGTTCGTCGAGGCCGAAAAGGTGGCGCAGCGCGTCGAGCCCCGCCAAATGGCCGCGCATTTCGCGGCTGCGGCGCAATTTCTGCGACGGCTGCTCCAGCACGCGTTCGATCAGCTCTTCGGTGATGTGCGCGATCCGCGACCGCTCTTCAGGCGACACATCGTCCATTTCGCTGAGCTTTTCACGGATCAGCATCTCGCGGTGCTTATGAAAACTATCGCGCAGATCGTCAACAATCGAGCCGGCTTCCAGCGCCGCCCGCCACGACTCAAATTTCGCGATGTGCTCGGCAACGATCGCTTCCGCCCGCGGAATCTCCGTCTCGCGGGCTTTTTTATTTTGTTCGACGATTTCGCCGAGGTCGTCGATGTTGTAGAGGTAGAGATTGTAGAGACCCGCCGCGTCGTCGGTAACATTGCGCGGAACCCCGAGATCGACCACGAACATGGGCCGCCCTTCGCGCGCCGCAATCGCCCGTTCGAGGAGGGCGCGAGTGAGGACTGCCCCTGTGCCGCCCACTGATGCGATCACGATATCTGGAACGCCGAGAACGCCCTCGAGCGACGACCACTCGATCGCTTCCCCGCCCACCCTCCGGGCGAGTTCTTCCGCGCGATCATAGGACCGGTTCACCACACGCAAATTTCCGATGCCGCGATTGCGAAGATTTTCGACAACGAGCTCGGCGACTCCTCCTGCGCCCAAAATCAGCGCCGAGTGCCCTTTCAAGTTTCCGAACACGCGTTCAGCGAGTTTCACTCCCGCGAGCGCCACGGACACCGGCCGCGCACCGACCTCCGTTTCCGAGCGAACGCGTTTGCCAACTTCGATCGCGCCCTGAAACATACGGTTCAGCACCGGGCCGGTGGTGCCGTGGTCCAGAGCTTGTCCGTATGCGGTGCGCAGCTGGCCGAGGATCTCCGATTCGCCCAGCATCATCGAGTCAAGTCCAGAGGCTACGCGGAAAAGATGTCGCACAGCGTCGGCGCCGATCCATCGATACAAACGCCCGTCCAAATCAGCGCGCGGAACGCCGTGGAACGATGTGAGAAAGACTTCCATTGCGTCTGCCGCGATCACGCCGGGTTCCGCCGGAACGCCATACAGTTCGCTGCGATTGCACGTAGACAGAACGACAGCTTCTTCGAGGATTCCCCGTTTTCGCAATTCTTCGCCCGCAGCCACGGCTTGTTCAGGAGTGAACGTGACGCGCTCGCGAATTTCAACGGGAGCCGTGCGGTGACTGCACCCGATCAAGGCGACGTGGATTCGTCCGGCAGCCGCACGTTTCGTGTTGGTGGCTGTTGGCATCAGAAGAAACGATGAAACCGCGTGAGATAGAGATTTACAAACGTATAGCTGAAGAGCACCACCACAAAATTAAACGCGCAGAGTTTTGCCGCTCGCGCTCCGCGCCACGTTGTGCTGCGCGATAGCCGCAGGTATGCCGCGTACGCTGCCAGAATCGCGAGGGTGATCACAACTTTTGGATCGCCCCACGAATAGCCGCCGCTCAGCCGGTGCTCCCAAACAAATCCCATTACCACGCCCGTCAGCAGCGCGGCAAGGCCCACGTAAACGCTGCTTCGCGCCATCCGATCGAGCACATCAAGCGCGGGAAAACGCCAAAAGGGCGCTGCGAGCCTGCGTGAACGAAGCACCCGGTCCTGCCCGAGATAAATTACGCTGAGCACAAAGGAGAGTGCGAATGCCGCGTACGCCCACGTCTCAAGTGTCACGTGGAATGCAAACAATGGCCCACGCGCCGGAGGAGGAGGAGGTGCTTCGCTCGGGGCAAGTGCGGCGAGCATCACGATCCAGATGATGAGTAGCAGCGTCACGAACGCTCCGACTGATCTCTGCCGGTGGAAAAGTTCGAGTCCCAAATATGTGATGCCGAGCAGCCACGCGAAGAGCGACATCGATCCGTACAAATCGTTATAAGGCACCGTGTGAATCCAGCGCGAGCGCTCGAGCAAAGCGAAGTAATGCATCACGATTCCGGAGGCCAGCAGAAGCGTCGCAATCCGGCCTACCCACAAATCCGGTACGTAAAGGATTCGTGCGTAGCAGAGAAAGCTCGCCGCGTAGAGCGCCAAACTCATATAGGCAAGATGGTAGTGCGTCATTGGGTGCTTGTGTTCCTGAGCGACCTCCAATTATAACGCTGAATCGCACTGGCGCTGCGTGCTGGTTGCCATAATCGGCTTCGCGCCCCGAGGGTGCGGGCTCTCGGGCCTTCTGCTATTATCATCCGGGCCTCACACTGAGTTTCAGGGACGCATGACAGCGGTGAAAGAAAACCGAAAAGAGCTTTTCCTGCGAGCCTGCCGCTTCGAATCGGTGGAGCGAGTGCCCGTTTGGATCATGCGCCAGGCGGGACGCTACCTGCCCGAATATCAGGCGGTCCGCGCTAGGCATTCATTCCTTGAAATCTGCAAAACTCCGGAATTAGCTGCGGAAGTTTCGCTTCAGCCATTTCGCACGATCGGCGTCGATGCGGTTATCGTTTTCTCGGATATTTTGATTGTCGCCGAAGCGATGGGTTTGCCGTTGGACGTGCCTGATTCTGGCCCGGTGCTGTCGAATCCTGTGCGCGACCGCGCGGCGATTGCGCGGCTTCGCGATTTCGACCCTGAGCGCGATACAAGATTCGTGGGCGATGCCATTCGGGCGATCTGCAGCGCCGTGGGTCCAGACGTTCCGGTGATCGGCTTTGCGGCTGCGCCGTGGACGCTTGCTTGTTACATGATTGAGGGCCAGACTCGCGGCGACATCTCGCGCGCGAAGCAATTCATGCACAACGAGCCGGAGTTGCTCCGGGAGTTGCTCAAGCGCATCGCTCGAGCCACTGCTGCGTATTTGAAACTGCAGATCGCGGCGGGTGCGGCAGTCGTGCAGTTGTTCGATACGTGGGCAGGCGAATTGAGCGTTCGCGAATACGAATCATTCGAGTTGCCTGCTACCCGGATGGTTTTCGAATCGCTCGGCGCCGGTGACGTGCCGAAGATTCTGTACGGCAAAGGCTCGTCACATCTCATCGAGCTGCAAGCAAGAACCGGAGCGGATGTTTTGAGCGTCGATTGGCGGACAGATTTAGCTGAGGCGCGCCGGTTGCTCGGAGATCGTATGGCGCTTCAGGGGAACGTCGATCCGAATATCCTGCTTGGGCCAGGACCGGCCATTCAAGAGGCTGCCCGCGCCGCCGTGGAAAAAACCGGAGGGCTGGGACACATTTTGAACCTTGGACACGGGATATTGCCGACGACCCCGGTCGAGAACGCACGTGCTTTCGTTGAGGCAGGACAGGCGGCGCGGATTCCTGCCCGTGCACACAGTGGCGAGGCCGGTTGAGAATCGTAGCAAGAGTGAATTGAATGCGCGAAATATTCACAAACCCATCCGACAAACTCGAAATCGGCCAAATCTCCGACGCTACGCTTGAAAAATACAATCGTCCTGGTCCGCGCTACACGAGCTATCCCACCGCGCCTGTCTGGAAGGACGATTTCGGGCCCGGCGATTACGAGAAGTACTGCTCAGTTGCCGACCAGCGAGCTACGCCGTTGTCGCTCTACATGCACATTCCGTTCTGCGAGAACCTCTGCCTGTTCTGCGCCTGCAATGTGTCAATCCAGAAAGACAAGCGCGTCGCAATTCCCTACCTCGAGACGTTGAAGCGCGAAATCAATCACGTGAGCGCACTTGTTTCCAAGAAGCGTCCCGTGATTCAATTTCACTGGGGCGGTGGCACGCCGACGTATCTCACTCCCGCGCAGATGGAAGATCTCTTCGGGCACACGCGCGAGCGATTCACGTTCGCGCCGGACGCCGAAATCGGTATCGAAGTGGATCCGCGCGTGACGAATCGCGCGCACCTGGAAACTCTGCGTCGGCTCGGCTTCAACCGCCTGAGCATGGGCGTCCAGGATTTCGAACACAAAGTGCAGGAAGCGATTCACCGGATTCAGCCGTACGAAATGACGCGCGACTTGATTCTCACCGCGCGCGAACTCGGATTCGACAGCATCAACGTCGACTTGATTTACGGTTTGCCGTACCAGACCGCGGACACCTTCAAGCGACCATCGAACAAACGCTAACGCTTGATCCGGATCGCATTGCGATGTTCAGCTACGCGCACGTGCCGTGGCTCAAGAAGCAGCAAGGCTCGTTCGAAGCCCATTTGCCCGAGGGTATGGAGAAATTCCGCATCTTCCGCGCGGGGCTGGAAGGCTTTTTGAACGCCGGTTACACCTACATCGGCATGGACCACTTCGCGAAGCCCAACGACGAGCTGTCCGTGGCGCAGCGCAATCGCACGCTGCATCGGAATTTTCAGGGATACACGACGAAAGCAGGCGCCGATCTTTACGGCATGGGCGTGAGCGCGATCAGTTCGATCGGTGAAGCTTACGCGCAAAACCGCCGCGAAGTGCCTACCTACCAATCGGCTGTGGCGGAGCGCGGCATCGCCACGATGCGCGGCTACCGGCTCTCCGATGACGACCGGTTGCGGCGCGCCGTAATCGGTCGGCTGCTTTGCCACACCGTGATTTTCAAGCGCGAAGTGGAGCGTGAGTTTTCGATTTCATTCGACGAATATTTTACGCCCGAGATCGAGCGCCTCGAACAATTCCGCACCGAAGGGCTCGTCACGCTCGGTCCGGATGAGATTCGCGTTGCGCCGCTCGGCCGCATTTTCATTCGCAATCTGGCCATGACTTTTGATCGATACCTGCACGAACAGCAAATGGATCAGCGGCCACTTTTCTCGAAAACTCTCTAGCGGACAACCTGATGCCTGATCCCAAGCAAGTCGTCGTGATTGGCGGGGGAATTTCGGGCCTCGTTTGCGCCTATCGCCTGAAACAGCTTGGTGTGCCCGTCACGCTTCTCGAAGCATCGTCGCGTGCGGGCGGTGTGGTCGCCACCGTCGAAAAGGACGGCTTCCTTTTCGAGCGTGGGCCGCAAAGCTTTCAGGGCACGGATGCCATGCTTGGGCTCATCGGCGAGCTCGGAATAGACGAGGAGCTACAGCGCGCCGATCCGAAAGCGCCTCGCTTTATTTATGTTCGCGGAAAGCTGCAGAAAGTCCCGATGACTCCGCAGGCGTTGCTCGCGAGTTCGTTTCTCGGAGTGAATTCAAGATTCAAGATCGCTTCCGAGCCTTTCCTGCGATCGAAGCCGCCAGCTACGGACGAATCGGTCGCCGATTTCGTACGGCGTAAATTTGGCCACGAAATTCTCGAATATCTCGTCGCGCCGTTTGTATCGGGCGTGTATGCCGGCGATCCTGAAAAGCTCAGCCTCAAGGCCGCGTTCCCGACTCTTGAAGAATGGGAGCGCGAGTATGGAAGTGTGCTTCGCGGAGCGATGAAGTCGCGTTCGGCTTCGGAAAAGCGCGCAGGGCCGCCCGGCGCTGTGCTCGTTTGCGCGCGGAGTTGGAACGCTCGGGAACGCGCTGGCTTCGAAGCTTGGCGCGGACTTTCAGCTTGGCGCTCAAGTGAAGTCGATCAGCCGCCCTTCCAACTACGAGATTTCGTTTTCGCACGACGGAAGCAGCGAATCGGTCTCTTCGGCTGCCGTTGTGATTGCTGCGCCGGCATATGCAGCAGCGCATCTCGTCGCTTCACTGGCTTCGCCCCTGGCGCACACGCTGTCCGGAGTCGCCTACGCGCCGGTCGCGGTTGTCGCCTCCGGTTATTACGCCCGCCAGATCGGTGGCGATCTCGCTGGATTCGGATTCCTCATCCCCCGAGGTGAAAATATCCGGACGTTGGGGACGGTGTGGAATTCGTCGCTTTTTCCAGGGCGCGCGCCGGACGGGATGGTCGCCCTGACGAGCTTCATCGGTGGCGCAACCGACCCTTCCATCGTAGAAGAATCCGATGCCGAAATTGCCGAAATCGTTCAGCGGGAGAACGCGCACATTCTTGGAATCAGCGGTTCGCCCGTCGCAACCTCAGTCTGGAAGCATCCGAAAGCACTGCCGCAATACAATCTCGGTCACGCGCACATCGTTGAGTCGATTCGCGACGGCGAACGAGCCCTTCCCGGACTGTTTTTTTGCGGAAATTATCTGGAAGGACCTTCGCTCGGAAAATGCGTGGAGACGGCAAACCAGACCGCGCAGGCAATCCAGAGGTATTTGCCGTAACTCTCTCACCGGCGTTCAGGTCGGCGCGTTTTCACAACCTGTCGGGAACGAAAAAAGTTACGAACGAACTTTGTCACGCTGCGCGAGCCGCGTCCGCCGGCGTTCACCCGCTTCGTCATATCTTCGGCGATCGCCCACCGTTTCGAGGATTAGCGGTGGAACGGCGCGCGGCTTGCGGTTTAAATCGATTGCCACAAATGTCACATAGGCGCTGCTTGTGTGCTTCCGCTCGCCCGTGAGCACGTTTTCCGCAAACACTTTCACGCCCACTTCCATCGACGTGCGAAATACGCGATTTACGCTCGACTTCAGAACGATCCATTCGCCTACGTCGATCGGGAATCGAAAATCCATATAGTCGACGGAGGCTGTGACAACGTGGCTGTTGGCATGTCGCGTGGCGGCCAGCGCGCCCGCGATGTCGATCAAGTGCATCACGCGGCCGCCGAGCATTTTTCCAAGCGGGTTCGCGTCGTTCGGGAGCACAGCTTCCACGATTTCAGATGCCGAGGCGCTCACCGGCTTCCCGGGAAGTCCCGGCTTCATCGTAGCGCTCTTTGAGTTGTTCGCTTTGCTTTTCGTTGCGTTCGCCACTCGACGCCATCCTTGATTGTTCGATGGAAATGCTTGCGCTTGGCTCACACGCCAGCGACGGCTATAATACGTTCATTCAACCTATGCCCCAAGCACAGAAGACGCGCCGCGAAACGCTGGAACAATTTGTCGCCGACAAGCCGGCGGATGCGTTTGCCCGGTATGGACTCGCGCTTGAATGCGTGAAACTTGGAGACGACGCTTCCGCCACACTCCACTTCCAAAAGCTGCTTGAATCGAATCCGAGCTATGTCGCGGGATACTTTCAGTTTGGGCAACTGCTCGCGCGGATTGGGCGGCAGGACGAAGCGCGGAAACTGCTTTCGGACGGCGTGATTGTGGCGCAGCGGGCCGGTGACATGCATGCGCGCGATGAAATGCAAGCGGCTTTGACTTTGTTGCGTTGAGCGATTGTGCGTCGACGTAACCGCGTACAGGCTCAAGCCTGTGCGGATGCGCGACCCGCTCACTACTCGTGATTGAAAATCTTTACGCGGATTAAGTTCTACCGGCCCGGGGGTATTTTGAGACCTACCCGCATCCCGCTCTTTCCTCTTGATGTTGTGCTTTTGCCCGGGACTGCTTTGCCTCTGCACATTTTCGAGCCGCGTTACAAGAAAATGATTCGGCTATGCCTCAGCGAACAGATCGAGTTTGGAATGATCTATGCCACGCCCAAAGGTGTTGCGACTGTGGGCTGCACGGCTGCGATCGTGCAGAAGATGAAAGATTATCCCGACGGCCGAATGGATATTCTGACGCGGGGACGAGCGGTGTTTCGTTTACTTCAACTGCTCCAGGAGACTGACTACCACGAAGGTGTTGTCGAATACCTGCCGGAAGAACTTGCTCCCGATGACCCGAAGAAAAATGCACGCCTCGCGCAGCTGCTCCAGGAGTGCCATATCCTTCTCTATGGACAGGCCTGGGTTGAGTCAGAGGAAGAGCGCGAATTCTCGCTCGCTTACCGCATCGCCGCGCGGCTTCCCCTGGGGCTCGAACAAAAACAATGGCTCCTCGAGATGCGTGCCGAAGATGAGCGCTGCGACTTCATGGAGAAGTGGCTCGAGGAGTTCGTGCCCAAACTGGCACACGTGCACTCTGCTCGCAAACGTGGCTCAGGCAACGGCCACGGCCCAAACTAAATCAAAGTAATGGAGGTATCGGCGTTCGCGCCCTTCCTCTATAATGTGACTTGAGCGCGCGTTCTTTTGGAGCGCCGCACTTCTAAACAATCGGGGTTCTCATGAACTCATATCCACAAACGCTCGGTGACCTTCGCAGGAGCAACTGGTCGGAGGAGCGAATCGGGAACCGTTCGCTGCGGCAGGAGTTGCGTGAAAATCTGCTCTGCAAGATGGAAAAGGGCGAGCCGCTCTTCGCCGGCGTGCAGGGATATGACGACACGGTGATTCCGCAAATCATCAATGCGATTCTGTCGCGTCATCATTTCATTTTGCTCGGCCTTCGCGGCCAAGCAAAGTCGCGGATTCTTCGCGGGCTCGTCGATTTCATGGATGCGCAGGTGCCCGTCGTAGCGGGTTGCGAGATTAACGATAATCCCTACCGCCCGATCTGCCGGGCTTGCCGCGAAAAGATTGCCGCGGAAGGCGATGCGACGCCGATCGCGTGGCTATCGCGCGATCACCGGTACGTGGAAAAACTCGCGACTCCCGATGTAACGATCGCGGACATGATCGGCGATGTAGATCCAATCAAAGCGGCCCGCAGCGGAAAGAATTTGTCCGATGAAATGACGATTCACTACGGCCTGCTCCCGCGTGCGAATCGCGGAATTTTTGCAATCAACGAGCTGCCCGACCTCGCGGGGAAAATTCAGGTGGGCCTCTTCAACATCATGCAAGAAGGTGATGTTCAGATTAAGGGCTACCCGGTGAGGATGGCGCTCGATGTGTTGCTCGTTTTTACCGCGAATCCTGAGGATTACACCGCACGAGGCAAGATCATTACGCCTTTAAAAGATCGCATTGGCTCGGAAATTCGCACGCACTACCCTGCGAGCATCGCTGAAGGCATGTCGATCACCTCCCAGGAATCCTGGACGAAACGCGAAGGCTCGCGGCCCGTGGAAGTCCCCCAATATATTCGCGAGGTTGTGGAGGAAATTGCGTTTCAGGCGCGGGACGACAAGCGGGTCGACCGGCGCTCGGGCGTAAGCCAACGGCTTCCGATCAGCGCGCTTGAAAATGTCCTCAGCAGCGCGGAACAACGCGCGGTGCGCACTCGCGATGCGGGGGCTGTGGCGCGGGTGTCTGACGTGTATGCAGCAATTCCGGCCATGACTGGAAAATTTGAGTTGGAGTATGAGGGTGAGCTTCGCGGAGCGGACAACATCGCGCGCGAGTTGATTCGTTCGGCGGTCGGAAAGACGTTTACGAAGTATTTCTCCGAAGTGAACTTCCAGCCAACCGTGCAATGGTTCGAGCTGGGCGGCGAGTTGAAAGTTCCCGCGCAGGCTTCAAGCGCCGAACTTCTCACGCAGCTCAAGAAGATCCAGGGGCTCTTTGAGAATCTCGCGATTCTCGGCGTTGGTCCGAAAGATGATGCAGCTTTCGTCACAAGCGCCGCTGAATTCATTCTCGAGGGATTGTGGTCGCAAAAGCGCATCAACCGCAGCGAGGAGCGGGGCTATTTTGCCGAAGCGCGAAAGGCTCCTGAGCCGCGGGACCCTCGCGAGCCTTCCGGCGGCAGGACGCCGCGGCGGCAATTTAATTGACGATGCGACCAGCATCGTCATCCTGAGGGAGCAACGCGACCGAAGGATCTGATTCGGCAAGCTCCGACACGACCGACGGGACGGAACGATCTGCATGCAACAGTTCGAATCAGCGTAAGGCCCAATGAAATACATCCGCTACTCACGCTACGCACCCGAAGCTGCCGACGATATCGATCTGCAGGAACTGATGAACCGCCTTTCCGATTTTTTCCTGCAGAGCGGCTTTGATTCGCAGTACGGCATCTACGAGCTCGACATGGATAAATCGCGCGAGCAGCATATGGAAGCTCTGCGCGAAGCGATATTGCGCGCGCTCGAAGAAGGCGATTTGATTCCGCCCGAGATGATGGAGAAGCTCCTTGAGAATCCGGATCTCACGCAAAATCAGGAGCTGAGCGATCTGGTAAATCAGATTATCCAGCGGATGGAGCAGGAAGGACTCATCTCGCAGCAGCAACAGCAATCCGCACATGTAACCCATGCGCCTTCGGAAACGCCCGGGGGGCAGGTGGGCAAAGGCGATCAGCCGAACGTGGAAGCGCGTTTTGAAATCACGGACAAAGCACTCGATTTTCTAGGCTTTAAAACTTTAAAAGATTTGCTCGCGTCGCTCGGCAAGAGCAGCTTCGGCCGGCACGACACCCGCGATCTCGCCACCGGCGTCGAATCCGGCGGCACATCGAAGCACTACGAGTTCGGTGACACCCTCAACATGGATATCAGCGGGACGTTGTTTAATGCCGTTCAGAGGAATGGCACGGGCATCCCGATCGAGATCGACTACCCCGACCTGATGGTCCACCAGTGCGAGTACCAGAGCTCGTGCGCGACGGTGCTGATGCTCGATTGCAGTCACAGCATGATCTTGTACGGCGAGGACCGTTTCACTCCGGCGAAACGCGTGGCCCTCGCGCTTTCTCACCTGATTCGCACGCAATATCCGGGCGATTCGCTTCACTGCGTCCTGTTTCACGATAGCGCCGAGGAAATCCCGCTCGGAAAGCTTGCGCGCGTTCAGGTCGGTCCTTACTATACGAACACGCGCGAAGGCCTGCGACTCGCGCAGCGGATTCTGGCACGCCAGAAGAAAGACATGCGCCAGATCGTGATGATTACCGATGGCAAGCCGTCGGCACTTACGCTCGAGGATGGCCGCATTTACAAGAACGCATTCGGGCTCGACCCGTTGGTCGTCACGCAGACGCTCGAGGAAGTGGCGAAGTGCAAGCGCGCAGGAATTCTGATCAATACGTTCATGCTTGCCAGCGACTACAGCCTGGTTCATTTCGTCCAGAAGGTGACAGAACTTTGCCGCGGCAAGGCGTATTTCACCACACCCTACACCCTCGGGCAGTATTTGCTAATGGACTACGTGGGGCGCAAGACTCGCAATATTCACTAGGCCACGATTGCCCAATCCAGATCGTATTAACTCTATGTCCTCGAACAATCGGTCAGTCAAACTGAGCGCAGCGAAGCACCTCAGTTTCGCGCATTCTCGACCCGTTACGCTTTCGGCGCGAAACCGGGAAGCTAAGGCCCCCGTCCAATCAATGAAGGCTAGAATTTAGGAATGAGTATAAAAAACACGGTTCGAGGGATTTTTTGCGGTAAACGTCTGACCACCCTGCCGGCCGGAGAGCCTGCACCGACGATTGCGTTGAACGACACGACGGGTCAGGCCTTCACCCTCGACGAAGCTCTTAAAAAAGGGCCGGTTGTTGCGGCGTTTTTCAAAATCAGCTGCCCGACCTGCCAGTTCACGTTTCCATTTCTCGAGCGAATGCACGAAACCTACGGAGACACGAATTTCACGCTGCTGGGGATTTCGCAAAATGACGCGGCGGACACCCGTGAATTCGGTGAGGAGTACGGGGTGAGGTTTCCTCTTCTCGTCGATGACGATTCCACTTTCACCGCTTCGAACGAGTATGGGATCACCAACGTTCCCAGCATTTTTCTGATCTCGCAGGAAGGCAGGATTCTCGACCGCTCAGTCGGCTTCGGGAAACGCGATCTTGAAAATATGGCGAAGGAAGCAGCGCGCGCCACCGGCAAACCTGCGACCCCACTGTTCAAGCCCGGCGAAGTGATTCCTGAACACAAGCCCGGTTGAGGCTCCCGCAACTAGGTTCGGTCAGAACCTTTACCCCGCGCACACCACGGCTGCACAAATCATTTCCTGCAGGCCCACATGACCTCTTACTCTGCATTCAGCACGTCTTTGAGCGTCTGTTTGTGCTTCGGCTTCTTGAATTGTTTCTCGACGATGACCCGCTCCGCTGGCGGCAGACCAATCCCAAGCCGCGCGCGCCTGCGAGCCTCCGTAGCCGCTTTGAATTTTGATTTCCTCTTCTTGGACGGCACGCTTCACCCCTATGAAGGCAACCTATCATATTCGGGTAGCTATTTGCTTCGGCGGCGCCCGCGAGCCTTTCCGGCGGATCGAACCGGGCGAAGGATTTCCCTGGTCCGCAAGCGCAAATGTTGAATTTGTGCTTGACCGTTGATTTAATCAATATTTGATGGTCCGACGGATCATGAGCTCCGCCATCTATCTAGCACAATTAGAACCACTTCTTGTAAGCCCAGCCGGCCTGTAGACTCTGGACCTGCTTTTGCATATATATGCTCATCTGCCCGTCGGGCGGCAAGTAACCCAGGAGAGTGCCATGGCTACGAAAAAAGCGACGAAGTCTTTGAAGAAAGCAAAGAAGATCGAACACACGAAGCCGCTGATGGTCACAACTGGCGGAAATAAAGTCAGCTGGAAATAACGGGTCAGCGACAGATGACACCTTTGGAAACGGCTGGGGGCGAGCGCTTCCAGCCGTTTTTTCTGTGTGGTTGATACGTGCCTGCGACCAGACCAAAGCGACTCCCCCGCATCAATGCGAAGGCGGCCAAATATCGCCTCCGCGTGGGCCGCTCGCTTCTTCACCGCTTCGGCGTCTTTACTCTTGAAAATATTCCCGCAAGGCGGCCGGTCATTGAATACACCGGAAGGCATCTGGATCTCGCGAAAGCCGCAGGAATACTCCCACCCAATGACGCATATCTCGCTGGACTGAACTCGCTCGTCGCGATTGACGGCAGCAGAGGCGGCAGTGGCGCCCAGTTCATCAATCATTCGTGTGCTCCGAACCTTACATGGCGGACGGTTCGAAATCGGTTGCTGTTTTTCAGCCGCCGAAGGATTCGCGCGGGTGAAGAACTCACCGTCAACTACCGCTACCCGATTAATCTCCAGCGCGTCCCCTGCGAGTGTGGCGCCGCGAAGTGCCGCGGCACACTGCGTTATATTTTAAGTTAGTTCAACGTTGTTCTGCATTCGATCTCACCGTCACGGCCGCTTCAGACTGTCGTCGCTGGCCGTTCGTGATTTGGAGCGACCAAAATGGAGTGTATTCGCTCGGCCTGCAAAGGTTCCCAGCCTTCGCGTCTACGTGTACCTTGTCAACGAGCACGCGCCCGAATGCAAACCGCTCATAGAATCGCGCTCACCGAAGCCCAATCGCTCGCCGACCTCGCCGCCGTACGCGATCTTTTTCGGGAGTATGCGACGTGGCTGAACTTTTCGCTCGCTTATCAGAATTTCGAAGAAGAACTTGCGTCGCTTCCTGGCAAGTACGCGACGCCCCAAGGCCGCCTTTTCCTCGCGAGCGTGGGCGATGTCGTTGCTGGCTGTGCGGCGCTCAGGCCTCTTGAGCGGTCGATGTGCGAAATGAAACGACTGTATGTCCGCGCCGGATTTCATGGCCTCGGCATCGGGCGCGCGCTGGCCCAGCGCCTGATCGAGGAATCCCGGACCATGGGCTACTCTCACATTCGCCTCGATACAATCGCGGACAAAATGCCGGAAGCGATCGCACTCTACCGGTCGCTGGGGTTTCAGGAAATCGCCGCCTACTACGCGGGAGCGCGCCCTGGCACGCTTTTTTTCGAACTGCGCCTCCGTGCATGACCGGAAACATCGTCACGGTTTGAGTAAAACCGCCCGTGTGCCGCGTAGATGGCCCTCGATGCCATCTGGCGAGAGTTTAGTGCGGCATCGGCCCGCACCAGAACTACCGCAAACGCACCTCACTTCCCGCTCGCGCTGCAAAGTGTTAGCCTAAATTAGTGCGCAAACTGAATAAATCCATTCGCGAAACGCTCAGCCAGCGATTTCTCGCTCCCGTCCCGCGAAGTGTCGGATTTTCTCAAGCATCTCGTACGATGGCGATGATGCTTCTCGCGTTGACCGCTTCACCGCCTTACCGTGAACAAACTGGGGACCTTTTCGCTTGCGCCACCGACTAGCTGTTTTCATCAGTATCATTCAACTGATACTTTTTGCCGGGCATGCCTTCGTCTATGGGACGTGCGTTTTCTTCTTCGCTCCGATGAGCGGCGCCACCGTTTCAGCACTTCGTATCGCTTTCGCACTGCTCTCGATCAGTTTCGTGACCGCATCGCTGCTTGCATTTCGCTCGTCAAGTGTGATCGTGCGCATCTACTACACGCTTGCTGCCGCTTGGCTCGGAACATTCAATTTCATATTTCTGGATTCCTTCGCGTGCTGGATCGTGTACGGTGCATCGAACCTCGCCGGACTCAACCCAGACAAGCGAACCCTCGGATCGGTGTTTCTCATCGCCGCGTTTCTTTCAAGCTTCTTCGCAATCGTCAATGCGGCCGCAACTCGCGTAAAACGCGTCAGCGTGAAGCTCGACAATCTGCCGGCCGCATGGAGGAGCCGCACCGCTATCCTCGTCAGCGATGTACATCTGGGACACGTACGAAATCTCAGGTTTGTTCGCCGCATCGTGCATATGGTCGCGCAGCTGAAGCCGGACATCGTCTTTATCACTGGCGATCTGTATGACGGCACTGCTGCCGACTACAATGCCCTCGCGGCACCCTGGACTGCTATCGTGCCGCCGCTCGGAAACTATTTTGTACTGGGGAACCACGAAGGATTCACTGACTCCACGCGCTACCTGAACGCTGTTGCGAGTGCCGGCATTCGCATCCTGAATAAAGAAAAAGTTGAAATTGACGGCTTGCAGCTCGTCGGCGTTCACTATCACGATGCGACCCATGCGGAACATTTCCGTTCGGTGCTCGAATCGATTGATATCGATCGAGCGCGCCCAAGCATTCTACTTACCCACGCGCCCGACCACCTGCCTGTTTCCGCCGGCGCGGGCATTTCGCTGCAGCTATCGGGCCACACGCATCGCGGTCAGTTTTTTCCATTTACGCTCTTCGTGAAGCGAATGTATGGGCCATTCGCCTACGGTTTGAATCGCCTGGGCAGCATGTGGGCGTACACCACCAGCGGAGCCGGAACGTGGGGACCACCTCTCAGGCTGGGAACGAATCCGGAAATCGTACTCATCCGTTTCGAATGAGTCGCGCCCGGAACTGATTCTTCCGTCTTTGCGTACAAATCGCGAATCGGTACTTCGGAGCGACAGCCGTGCCAGCAACCGATCGGAATCGATGATGGGAATTCTTAGAAAGTCAGCAGTTTCGCTTCTATTGATACTTCTCGTCGCGCTGATTGTGCGTTTCGGCTTTTTTTTCGATTACACGCGCCAGAATTCGCACCAGGCTCTCGCGGTGGTTCCCTTCCTCCAGGAATCCGGGAATATCTCGATAGCGCTCGCCACCGGTCACGGGTTCAGCTCACCCTTTCGTATCGAGACGGGCCCGACGGCGTGGATGACGCCGGTATATCCGTGGCTGCTTTCGCTGATTTTTCGAACCTTCGGAGTGCGTACCTACGATTCATTCGTAGCTGCCGTCATGTTGAACATTGTTTGCTCGGCGCTCACTTGCATTCCGATTTTCTCAGCAGGAAGACGTGTCGGTGGAATCGGCGTCGCTGCAGGAGCAGCGTGGCTCTGGGCTGGCTTCCCGAACACGATTCTCAATACATTTGAAAGCATGTGGGACGCCTCACTGGGCACACTGCTAGCCGCGACGATTATCTGGGCGACGCTCGCGCTTGAGAAGTCGCGGCGGGTGCGCGATTGGTGTGCGTACGGCCTCTTGTGGGGCCTCGCACTAATGACGAACGCAACCCTCATCGCGCTTTTGCCGCTGCTTCTGTGTTGGCTTGGATATCGACGCTTCTGGGAAATTCGCGGCGAGGGCGACAATCCTGATTCAGTGAATCGCAGTACCGCAGGGCGAGCGATCGAGAGGCCCGCCATCGCTCTCGCAGTCACACTTCTATGCTGCGTGCCGTGGACAATTCGAAATTACGAGGCGTTCCACCGTTTCGTTCCCTTTCGCTCCGTGCTCGGCCTTCAACTTTGGCTCGGCAACAATCCAAGCGCGCAGGAAACATGGATGGGGCAGCTTCACCCGATCTTCGATTCCGCGGAGCGTGCGCAATACATCAAGCTCGGCGAAATTGATTACATGCAGTGGAAGCAGCAAGAGGCAGTTGAATACATGCTCGCGCATCCGGCCCGCGAAGCCGTTCTGATCTGGAGCCGCTTCGTAGCTACTTGGTCCGGCGGTACACCGCATCCATTTTCGGATTTCCGCCGAACTCCGTCACTGTGGTTTCGCGGCGTACTGCTTTTCAATCTTTGTTTGGCCGCTGGTGCGGTGGCAGGTATTTACGTGTTGTACAGGCGTCGTAGCGCGTTGGCATTCCCCATCGCAGTATTCCCGATCGTCCTCCCCTGGGCCTACTATCTCACCCTGGCCTATCCGCGCTACCGCCTGCCGGTAGATCCCGCGGTGATGATTCTTACCGCTGTCGCAATCGCCCAAGTCGTCGGCGCGCCCCGGCCCGTTGCTGCGGAAAAGGCGCGCCGAAAATGATTTGCCGAATAGCGACGGATGCCCTCGCTCGACGGAATCAATATTCTGGATATCCAGGGCGCAATGAATCCGAGGAGCCTCCGTGTACGCGTCGCTCTGTCTGAACCGCCAGTTCGGCACGATAATTCTCACGAGTATCCCGCGAGCTTTGAATGTCCTTCCGGAATCCTGATAAGATGCTAGCAATTTCCTGATTGAGGCTAACTGAATGCCGGGAAGGCACTTCTACCAGCTAGGGGAGTTCCGTCTCGACCGGTCGGCGCGCGTCCTTTTCCGACGAGGCGAGCTCGTTCCGCTGGCTCCCAAGGCCGTCGACACGCTGCTTCTGCTCGTTGAGCGCAACGGCCAGGTGGTGGACAAAGACACACTCCTGAAGGAAATTTGGCCGGACACATTCGTCGAGGAAGGTAGCCTGACGCGCAATATTTCTCTCCTCCGCAAGGTGTTCTCAGAATCAGGTGAGGACCGCGAATGGATTGAAACCGTTCCCAAGCGCGGGTACCGATATGTGGGGCCGATAGCGGAGCCGAGCGAACCTGATCCGGCTATGTCCGTTTCCACCGAGCCTGTCGATTTCGCGGCAGCAGCGATTCCGATTAAAACCGCGCCGCCACCCGGCAAGTTGCACCGAATTGCGTTCGGATTCGCGCTCGCCTCAGCGATTCTGGTTGCCGTGTTCTTAATGCTTCGCCATGCTCCCGTCCATCAGGCAGACGCATCACCGCGAGTGATGCTCGCGGTTTTGCCTGTGCAGAACCTGACTGGAGACGCGAGCCGCGATTTCCTTACCGATGGCCTCACGGAAGAATTGATATCCCAGCTTGGCAGGCTGAATCCGCAACAGCTCGGTGTGATCGCGCGAACTTCGTCAATGTCTTTCAGGAACTCGAGTAAGAACATCTCCGACATTGCCCGAGATCTCAATGTGGACTACATCGTCGAAACAAGCTTGCGTGGGACTCCGGAACAGATGCGATTTACCGCGCAACTCATTCGCACTCGCGACCAGACCCACATCTGGGCGCAGGATTTTGATCGCGAGTCACAGGAATTGGTTCCCATGGAGGACGACATCGCGCGAGCGGTAGCGCGAGAGATCGCCATCCAACTTTCGCCAGCTGCGCATGCAAAGATCGAGCGCACGTTGAACGTGAAGCCGGACTCGTATCAATCCTATCTCCTCGGCCGTTACTACTGGAATCAACGGACGGGCGAAAGCATGGAAAAGGGACTAAATTATTTCCACGAGGCCGCGCACGAGGATCCCGGGAATGCCCGCGCCTTTGCCGGAATCGCCGATTCCTACAATACCCTGCTTTTCTACGGCTATAGCAACGACCTCGCAAGCATGATTCGCGCTAAAGCCGCTGCCGAGGAAGCATTGAAATTGGACGATTCCCTCCCCGAAGCGCACGCAGCGCTGGGATACGTTAACTTCATGTGGACGTGGGAATGGCCGGAAGCGGAAAAAGAATTTCGTCGCGCGATCGAACTGGATCAGAATTATGTCCCGGCGCATCACTGGTATGCCCTCTTTTTGGCGGCGATGGGACGCGCTCGCGAAGCCGATCAGGAAATTCGTTTCGCCGAGACGCTCGATCCGCTCTCTCCAATCGTCCACACCGCCGCGGCGTACATTCACTACTACGATCGCAAATATGACGAAGCGATCGAAGAATGCGCCGCCGTTATCGCGCGTGATCCGAACTTCGTCGTCGCACATGTTGTGCTTGGCTTGGGGTACGAGCAAAAAGGGGTGTACGACCGGGCGCTCGCCGAATTTCGAAAGACCCTCGAACTCTCAAACCAAAACCTCCCGTACAAGAGCTATCTGGCGCATACCCTCGCAAAGATGGGAAACCGCGCCGAGGCCGAAGCGGCTCTCGCAGATATGGACGAGAGTGCCAAGCGCGGGCTTTTTGTGGGCCAGTACAACAAGGCACTCGTCTACGTTGCGCTCGGCGAAAAAGATAAGGCCTTCGAAACGCTCGGACGCGCTCGCCAGCAAAATGACGCGAGCATGATCTGGCTCGGTGTTGATCCGCGGTTCGACGACCTTCGTTCCGACGGGCGCATGCATGCACTCCTCAGCAATCGGAATAAGCTGCCGTAGTATTGCTTTTCGTAGCCAAGAGAACGGAGGAATAGATGCCGATACCGATCGAACAGCATGCTCGGCTCGCAGAACTGCGGGCGCAACTCGAAGGCAAACTGAAGCTGACCGATAATGGACCCGATGCGCTCGGTATCGAACTGCTTCCCGGAAATGAAGAGTCCGTGCCGGCTTTCCATCAATTGCTGGACTTGCTCAAAGAAATCATGTCGAGCAAATCGGCCAAGCCTGAGTAACGATCCCAAGAAATGCATCGTGGATTCCCCGCGAACGCGATACGCTATTCGCAATACGAAATGAGATGGCCCGTGTCGCCGAACGAAGCTGAAGCGGCGATGCTGACAACGGCCGATCCCAATTTCCCCAGGAGAGTGACATGACGCGATTTCGATTCCTTTCAGTTCTAGCGATTTTCGTGTGCCTTGCCGCTTCGAACGTCGGCGCGCAGGAATCACAGCGGCCCGGCGCGCCACCTGCTTTGCCATTGCAGTATGCTGCGACTGCATTCGGGCAAGCCGGCGCTGCAGCCGGCAAGACCTTCGGGCTCACAATTCGCGTGGAGGGATTGACGAGCAATGGAGAAGTTGACGAGCTGATCGCTACCCTAAAGCAAAAAGGTCAGGATGGAGTGGTGAGTGCGATGGAAAACATGAAAGACATCGGGCGCGTTTCGCCCACCGGATCTGTGGGCACCGGAATGCGATTAGTTCGGATGCGGCCCGGAAAGGCCGGCGGATGGCATATCGTTCTGGCAACGAATCGGCCGATCACGTTTGGCGAGCTCTACAATGGAACGCGCTCGCGCGACTACCCGATCGGCATCGTCGTGCTCGACGTTGACAAGGATGGAAAAGGGACCGGGACATTCGCTCCGCTGTGCAAAATCAAATTCAACAAGAAGCATGAGCTGGAAATCGAAAATTACGGCCAGAAACCGTTTCGGCTTGCCAACGTGTACGTACAAAAATAGGCGCCTCGACGGAGTATGGGAAGAACCGTCGGCTAAGGCTTGGGCGACTCCGCTTCGAATGGGTCGCCCACCACTTGATCCAGGATCGTCAGACTAATTTCACCCTTACACTTCATGCACTGGATCGTATGCGCGCCCGGCTGTGCGATGCCGGCGCGGGGCGCAACGTGAACAAACTGCTCTTTTTTGCAATGTGGACATGAAATCGGTATGGCTGTCTTCGCAGGTTCAGGTTGGTAGGCCATATAGCTGACTTTACCACGACAGCTTGTTGCCTTGAGATGGCCGCACGCCTCGCGTTTCTTTATCGAACCGCTCACATACCAAGCGTCCAGAGTCGCGGTGTGCGGCCTTGGGATCGCAGGAACGCCCACAGCATGAAACCAGGCAAGAACCCGGCAACAAGAAAATCCTCGACTGATGACCGTAACAAATCCTAACGACGAGTATCGAGACCAGGCGCTGCGGCATTTGTCGACGTCACTGTGATAGCGACGGGCATTTTGCGAGCGGGCTGCTACCGATTCTTTTCTCGAACCGTCTAGATACTCGCTGAACAAATCGCAAGAAGGGCGAAAAATTAAGGCCTGACGCAAATGCTAACCAGATGCAACTTGGCGGTGCTGCTCTTAATGGCCAGCTCAATTGGGCTTTTGCTTGCCGCTATGCCGATATCCGCTCAGACAGAACGAAAAGTGACGAAATTGGCCGATGGCGTTTTCGAAATTGAACACGAGGATGCCCAGGATGGCTTCGCGAGCGGTAACTCCACAGTGATCATCGGCGAACGACAGGTGTTCGTCGTGGATTCCTGCTTTCTACCATCGGCAGCCAGAGAAGATATTGCTCAAATCCGCCAGTGGACGGACAAACCTGTCAGCTTTCTGCTCAACACGCATTTTCATAACGATCACAATCTCGGGAACCGCGCCTACATGGATGCTTTCCCCGCGCTCACGATCATCGCTCACGTAGAAACTAAGAAAGACATGGACATGTTTGGTCCCGGTTCAGAGAGCCGGGAAGAAAGAACGATGTCGTTTCTCCAGCAGATGCAGGACACGGGAAAGACCAAAGACGGCAGGCCTCTGACGGAGGAAGAAAAAACAGAGGTACAGAGCGCCTTGCACCAGCGATTGCCAGTGATGGAAGAACTCAAGAAGGTAAAGTTTCAGACCGCGACTCTGACGTTCGATCACGACTTCTCCGTCGATATCGGCGGTCGTGAGGTGCAGATCAAATTTCTGGGACGGGGCAACACGGCCGGCGACGCAATCGTCTATCTTCCGGCGGAGAAAATTGTGATTGCCGGTGACCTCGTGGTCTACCCGATTCCGTATATCTATGACGGTTATCCTAACGAGTGGATTCTGACGATGCAGAACCTCGGCCAGTTGGATGCAGATACGATCGTTCCCGGACACGGACCGGTGATGCACGACAAGGCAGACATATTTCTGATCCGGGATCTATTAAAGAGTGCCGTCGACCAAATGAACGCAGAGCTGAAGCGAACGGGCCCTGCCATGTTTCGCACCCTCGACGAAGTGAAAGGCGCAGTGGACTTGACTCCGTACCGGCAACGCTTTGCCGGCACTGATAAGGATTTGGCCGCCGCCTTCGATGACATGGCAGCTCATCTCGTGAAAGTCGTGTTTGAAGAGGCGAGCTTGCGGTGACGGACCTGGCGCAACCTCTCAAGCCGCTCTGCTATCGATTCTTCGATCCAATCGTCTACATGTTCGGGCGTTGAGGAAGATCACATATGCTTCGACGTCCTGCAATTTGTGCGCTTTTGTTTTTCTCTGCGCCTGCGGCTTATTCGCAGGCCCCGCAGACGCTCTCCGTGCCCGCCGATTCGCCACGTTGGGACTTTGAAGCGCAGGCGAAGCCTACTGAGTATCAAGGTCGTAAGTGCCTCTTGCTCAATGGCGGTGCGGCGGTTCTAAAAGACTTTGAAATGCGCGACGGCGTGATTGACGTCGATGTGGCAACTCCCGCAAAACGTGGTTTTTTCGGCATTCAGTTTCGGATCGCCGACGACGGTGCCAATGCCGAAGAAGTGTATCTCCGTCAGCACAAGTCCGGGCTCGCCGACGCAATGCAATACACGCCCGTTCTCAACACCGGCCGCAATTGGCAAATCTACAATGGACCCGGGTTCACCGGCGCAGTCGACATTCCGAAAGATGTCTGGTTCCATCTGCGGCTTGTGGTACAGGGAGCGCAAGCAAAGCTGTACGTCACGGACATGGACAAGCCTGCGCTGGAAATGAACGATCTGAAAAGTGGCATTCAGAAAGGCCAGGTGGCTTTGTACGATTTGACCGGCGCCACATATTTCTCCAATTTCGAAATTCTCAAAACGCCCGATGCTCCGTGGGAGCGTCATCTTCCTCAGATGCCGCCGAACACTCTCATCAAATGGAGCCTCTCGCCGTCCTACGATGCGCTTGCGCGGAATCTGGAGCGTGCGCTCGCGCCCGCTGAGAGCGCCGCGATACATTGGCAGGATGTGGAAGCAGAGCCGCCCGGTTTTGTCGTGGTGTATCGTTATCGCGAGGCTCCGCATCCGCAGGTCACTTTTCAGGGCGACTTTTCGAAGCGCCTCGAACCGCAGCCGGGAATGAAGGTGATCTACGCGCGAACCTCCATCGATTCCGACCGCGATCAAGTGAAAAAGCTCGAGATTGGCTACAGCGACGACGTTAGCGTTTTCCTCAATGGCAAAATTCTCTACACGGGCCGAAGCGCTCAAGGATTCCGCGATCCAGGATTTCTCGGCATCGTGAATCCCGAGAACGACGCCATCTACCTCCCCCTGAAAAAGGGCACGAACGAATTGATGCTGGCACTCAGCGAACTTGGTGGCGGATGGGGGTTCATTTGCCGCCTGGTCGACTTCCCGGAACATTGAGCTGACGCAATGCGGCTTTACTCATTGGGATTACTTCTCTCGCTGACTGCGTGCGCGCTTGCACGAAGCGCTGGTGGAGCAACTCCTGACAACTGTACTGCTACAGGCGATCTCCAAATTCGAGAGTTCAAGAGTGCGATTTTTCACAATTCGAGAAAGCTTCGTATTCTCTTGCCGGCGGGCTACCACGAGGGGAAAAACGCTTCGAAGCAATATCCCGTGCTGTACCTGAATGACGGCCAAAATCTGTTCGATGTGTGTACCGCTATTTTTGGTCCCAGAGAGTGGAAAGTCGACGAGACGGCTGACCGTCTGATCGCCGAAGGCAAAGTCCAGCCCTTGATCATCGTTGGCATCGACAATGCTGGACGGCATGAAACGGCACGCCTGCCGTTAGAACCGCTGGAAGGATCGCGGCCCAACGAATATCTTCCATTTACCGACTCCGAATTGAAACCTTTTCTAGCCGAAGTTCACGGCGCGAATTATCCGGACTTTCTCACTCGCGAAGTGATGCCATTAATTGAAAAACAGTACCGCGTGAAAACCGGACCGGAGAATACCGGCTTGGGCGGTTCTTCCTATGGCGGGCTCATCACCTTCTACGTCGCGCTGTACGCGCATGGCGTTTTTGGCCGCGTCCTCATCGAAAGCCCTTCGCTGTACGTTCACGATTATGCGGTGCTCAAGCAGGCTGCGGGACATAAAGACTGGCCGGCCCGTATTTATTTTGGCGGAGGAACCGAGGAAACGCCGCCGGACGCAGCCGAAACAGTTCCGGGCGACATAGCCAAGGCAGTGAAGGTGCTCGAAGCCGATGGTGTGAGCGCGAATCGAATTCTGGTTAATATCACTCCCGGGCAACACGATGAGGACGCGTGGGCTGCGCGTTTCTCCCGCGGCTCTCACCTTTTTATTTCCCGGCACGCAGTAAGGGCATTTGCGAACGGCTCGCTACCGGTTCTTTGGCCAATTCGTCTACACAATTTATAAGCAACACAGCTCGTAGGTTCAGCGAAGGGTTCTAAGCCAAATGCTCACGCGAAGAGAAGCAATTCGACTGTTAGGCTCGGCCTCGGCCGGATCATGGTTCGCGGCAACCCAAATCAACACGGGGCTCGGTCTTGGATTATTGGATGCGCGGAGCACCTCTGCGGAAACGAACGATCCCACTCCGCCGCTCGCTCCCGGAGCCCCACTTCGCCGGAGAGGCTCGCGCTGATTGAAGCATTCAAGAAACAATCCGAGGGGCTCGAAAACAAATTCGAGCCGCGTACGTACAAGGGTGACTGGGTGATGCCCTACCGGCTGTTCCGGCCGGAAGCGACTGGGAAATTGCCGTTGGTGGTCTATCTCCACGGCAGCGGCGGACTGGGCGACGACAACGTGAAGCAAATGAGCTTCGGAAATATTTTCGGCACGCGCGTGTGGCTGCTTCCGGAAAACCAGAAACGCTTTCCCTGTTTTGTCGTCGCTCCGCAAACCGACCGAGGATGGGCGCGCTACGATTTGTCGCAGCAGAGCGACGGACCGCCGAAAGTGCTCCCGGGATTGGGCGACGGGTCGCGCATGGCGCTCGAGGTGATCGACGCGTTGCGCCGCGAATTCACCCGCGAACTGGCGATCGACGACCAGCGCATCTACATCATGGGCCAATCAATGGGCGGCGCCGGCACGTGGAATGTAATCACGCATCGTCCGCACTTTTTCGCCGCAGCGGTGATCTGCTGCGGAAGCCGGTCCACCGAAGATGGCACCGGATCGATCGAGACGCCGCTGTGGGACTTCCACGGCGATTCCGATAAAACTGTCCCCGTCGCCATATCACGCGAACGGATCGCCGCGAGGCGCAAAGCGGGAGGCCGACCCGTCTACACCGAGTACGCCGGCGTCGACCACAATGTCTGGGAGTGGGCGTTCACCGAGCCGGCTCTCGTGGACTGGATGTTTGCTCAAAGGCGCAGCTGATTCCCTGGGATTCACTTTTGCAAAATGAAACGACCAGCCTCGCTCTCAACGAAGGCGAGTCTGCCCGGCACGCAACACAAGATAGTTCCCATCCCGTGGCCGACTACTTTAGGCAGTATCGAATCGAGTTCGAGTTCACGCCCATCTAGTTGAACATTCTCGGAAATAACCCAGCACTTTTCCGCTGCTCCTTTGGAGTGGAGCAGTTTTGCGATGGAAGCCGCATGGTGCTCCGTTGTAGGAATTGCCTTAATATACCGCGAGTCGAACCATCCGAGATTCGGATGGGCGAGCGACTCGGTGATTTTGCGCCTCGTCTTGGGGTTTGGTAGCAGGTCGAGAAATCTCGCACGCCTAGCACGAACAATGAAGGCTCGAATTGTCGCTTCTTCTTGCGGCACAAGCGGCTGGGACATAACGGTCTACCTTGATGCAGCAGAATTATGAAGGTTAGTCTTCTGACAATCTAATGCGGTTGGCGGAAGCGTGTGGGAGTCGAACCCACCATCCTGGCCGCGAAGGACAGGATCAATGGCTTTGAAGGCCACGAGAATCACCGGACCCCTTTCGCCTCCGTCAGAGATTATAGGGGTGGCGATGCCGGCATTCAACTCGCGGCAGGAATAGTCGTTACTTTTTTTCGGGCGAGTTCGAGCAGCTTGGGATGGGTGCAGACTTCGAAGTACGCGCGCGTTCCCTGCGCGCCGATTTTTCCGCCGGGCAACAGCTGGCGGACAAATCCTTTGCGTATGATGATTGGCTCAAACGTGTCGCCGATCGGAACTTCGCCGAAATAGAGCTGGACGCGTTCTTTGCCCCACGGCATCGGGAAATTTCCGGCCATCGGCGCGAGCGCGATCTCCGCGCTGATTTTTTGGAATCCGTCTTCGTTCATCTCAATCCCATTTTGATTGTAACGGACTACCAGCTCGTCGCCCTCGTCCTCGGCGGCGTCTTCCATCAATGTTTGCAGCAGGAAGACATTGAACGGCGAGGGATTCTCCTTGAACAAGCGTTTGGCCATCTTCGAACAGCTCGAAAGCCGGTCTGACAAATTCAGGGCGCGCGAGATCATCACTTTCGAATCGGCGTCCATCCAGAGCGACGGCGCTGAGTCCTGAAACGCAACGCCCACACCCAGTTCCAGCGGTGGCAGATCGGTGGTCTTCGCTCGGAAGTTGTACGCCTGCGTGACGGCCAGAATTTCGCGCGCCAGCACGCACGCTCGCGCCACCGCGCGCTGTGTGGCGCGCTGCGATTCTGTCTCATAAATCGCAAGAATGATCGCATCGCCTTCGATGAATACCTTTGCCGCGCCATAGCGTTCGAGCATGCGCTTCACAGGTTCGTGCAAATTGATGCTGAAGTGCGACGCCGGATTCATGCCCTTCGCGAGCAGATCCTTCGTGATTCCCGTCGAGCCGCGCACGTCCGCTTTGATCACCACGTGCGAACTGACGGGATCGTCCACTGGCCGGCCTTCTTCCGGATGCAGAAACTCGTAGAGGCTTTTGTTGACACGTGAAAGTTCGCGCGTCCGCTCCGAGCGCACCAGATTGATCCGCTCCAGCCACGAAGCCACCTGCTGGTAATTGCGGCGGTCGCGACGCAAGCGCATCAGGTCTTCCGCGAATCGAGTGCAGATTACGAGAGTTTCTTCGTGCGTGCGGCGACGAATCGCCCGCGATGCGTCATCCAGACGCTTCATCGAAATCTTTCGCGCCGGGAATTGCTCCAGAATCGTCTCGATGCGCTTCTGCTCTTCCCGCTGAACGATCGCCTTTTTCAACTGCTGCAAGTGGATTGGCGGGCAGTAATCACCGGAGATCTTCCGCAGTTCGTACCCAGCAAGGACGTGAAACAAAAGATCGCGCTCTTCGAGGCGGTGCACCCACTCTTCACGCAGTTGCGCACGCGTCTCAGGAGGTGCTTCGCCATCAGAGGTGGAAGCTTGACTGCCGAAGAGTCTCCGCGCATTTTCGGGCTGGTTCAGGTAGTCTCCGAGCCGGCTGTGGTATTCCTCCGTCAGGAAATCGAGGCGTTGCTTCGCGGCATCGATGGGGGGAGCGAGCTCTTCGAGATTTTGTTCGAGCGAGGCAAACCTCCGCCGTAAAGTTTCGAGTTCGACTTTCATTTCAGCCGACGAGCTCGTCTTGCGCTTGAAAAGACGGAAAAGATCGTCGCTCTCGCCTGCCTTCGATGCAAGTTCGCGCTGCTCTTCCTCATTTCGTTCCAGTTCAGCACGCAGCACACGCGCCTGTTCCATCAATCGGTCGTGACCTTTGCGGCATTTGCTCAATTCTTCGGAATCACCGTCGGCCAATACAAAATCGCGCACGAAATCGAGCAGCATATTGTCGAAAACGTCAAAGCGGTCGGGATCGTTAACGAAATTCCCGAGTAATACGTAGTGCTCGAGAAAAAGATGATCGTCGTTGCCATTTTCAACAAACAGGAAACGGTTCTGCAGTAAATCGTATGTTTCGCGAAAATCGTCGCCGAAAAGCGCGCGCCGCGATTTCGAGATGATTCCCTCTTCCACTTCGCGCCACACCCGATGCAGTGTTTCCCCCACCTGGCGGTAAACATTCTTCTTGTCCGCCTGAATTTCCGCGATCTTCGATCGCATCACGTGCGCGGGCTCGCTGTGCTCGAATAGTTCTCCGCGCCCGCGAATCCATTCCTTGCATTCCACCAGAATGCTCGAAAATTGATTGGAGAGTTCGGTTGTGAGGTATTTCAGGATCGCGAGCTGATGCAGCACATCCGTTTCAACCGACTGCTGATACTTAGCGCGCATCAGCGACTCTTGCAGAATTTCCGTAAGCAGTTTGCGGAACGCGCCGTGCTCCGGAGTGCCCGTGCGCTTCTTGTCCTTCCCGTAAACAAGGCTCACGTTGACCGTCTGCCGTATGAGTTCCAGCAGGTACTTGCGCGTAAAATCAACGAATCGCGGGCTCAGGAAAACGTCATAATGAATGTTGTCAATGCCGAGCGTGAGATTCGGGAGCCGAATTTCGGCAGAGTAAGGCTCAAGCTTCATCCGGGCTGGATGGGTGGGCGAAGGCAGAGTATGAGTATCCGGCATGGCAGACACCTATGTCGGGTCAACTTTTACTCTAACGACCGGCAGAGCGGGGCGCAATGGAACGAAACGTAAGGGTTAATGCTGTGTCGGATCGCGAGACCGAATCGGCGTCGGACGTCGAGCTGGGCTGGCAGCCCGTCGGTCTGCATGGCGAATGGGAGACGAAACCGGTTTTCGCGCCGCCCACCGCTTCCAACCGTATGCGTTATCAGGGTGGCGCGATGACCCCGGCCCCGAAGTCATCCGGGTCCCAGGCGGACCAGGGCCCGTGCCTCTACTTTGGACCTGCGGGGCAGCGTTGCAGCCGCCGAGCGGCTACGGGCGGATTCTGCCTGCAACACCAACCCGACGCAATCGGCGTGAGCGCTCCGGCAATTTCTGGAAAGAAGATGGCCGCGATCGGAGTCGCCATCGCGATGCTTTGGCCCGAGATCGTGAAAGTGGCTAGCGCCCTAATCCGGCTCATTCGTTGACTCGGCTGCACTCGCGCCTTTCAGTTTCCGGCTTCGGCTTCCTTCCACGCCGGATTTCAAGGTAAAATCCCGCCATGTCGAAATTACTCGAAGGTAAAACAGCTATCGTTCTCGGCGTTTGGAACAAGTGGAGTATTGCTTACGCAATCGCGCAGGCGTTCGCACGCGAGGGCGCAACGGTGCTGCTCACCTATCAGAATGAACGTGCAAAGCCAACGGTAGAGGAGCTCGGCAACGAAATTGGCGCGAAAGCGTATTTCCCGTGCGACGTACAACAGCAGACTGACATCGACAATCTCGCTTCGGCGGTGAAAGCGCAGGGCCACAATCTCGATGTAGTGGTCCATTGCCTTGCCTTCGCAAACCACGAAGATCTTGGCAATCCATTCGTCAGTACTTCTCGCGCCGGATTTGCACTGGCGCTGGACGTAAGCGCGTTTTCGCTCGTGGCCGTGTCGAAGGCACTCACGCCTCTGATGGCCGATGGCGGATCGATCATGACTCTCACGTATCTCGGATCGACGCGAGTTGTGACGAACTACAATGTGATGGGAGTGGCGAAGGCAGCGCTCGAAGCGTCTGTAAAGTATCTTGCGAGCGAACTGGGCAAGAACAAGATCCGCGTCAATGCAATCTCGGCCGGCCCTATTAAAACAATTTCTGCTCGCGGCATTAAAGATTTTTCGAAGGTGCTCGAATTCGTCGCACAGCACGCGCCGCTGCGGCGCAATACAGATATCGCGGAGGTCGCTGACACCGCGGTGTTTCTTGCGAGTGATTTAGGGCGCGGCGTCACCGGAAACACGATTTACGTCGACTCCGGGTTTCAGATTATGGCGCTCGATGCGCCGTCGTAGATGGTTTTCGCAGTCTTACTTTGAAAGCGTCGCCAGAACTCCCGAATCATCGCGAATTGTAATCTTTCGTGTGTCTTCCGCCTCGTGTTCCAACTGAATGCGCAGAATTGGCCAGTCGGTGCGCAGCGTGAGCTTATCGGGCCACTCGACGATCACAACGCCCGGCTCAGCTAACACATCCTCGAGCCCCAGCGTTTCCAGATCGTGAAAATCGCCGATGCGATAGAGATCCACGTGATAGACCCGCGCACTGCCCCCGTACTTGTGGACGAGCGTAAACGTGGGACTTGTAACTTCATCCTCGATGGCCGCGCCCACGCCACTCACGATCCCTTTCGTGAGCGTTGTCTTCCCCGCTCCCAATTCGCCCGTAAGCAAAATCAAAACAGGCGGCTTCAACTGCGCGCCGAGATCACGGCCGAGCTGAATCGTTTCATCCGAGGAGTGCGTTACGATTTCGCAGCTAGCCACGGCCAGACTCGGCGAAGAATTGTTGGTAGGCGCGCGGAATCGCACGAATCAAATCAGTAGCCAGTAAGGGCGCCCCGCCGGAATCTGCGTACGCAACATCTCCGGCAAGCCCGTGTAGATACACCCCGAAGCAAACTGTAGCGGCTGCGGACAGCGCCGGAAAATGCTGCGCAATCAGTCCTGCGAGCATGCCGGTGAGCACATCACCTGTGCCGCCGGTAGCCATTCCGGGATTACCCGTCGAATTGATCCATGCGTCGCCATTGGGCGCGGCGATCACGGTTTGATTTCCCTTGAGAACAACGATCGCATTCCAGTCGATTGCGCCTTTTCGCGCCACCTCCAGGCGCCGCGACTGGATTTCCTTCACGCTCATTCCGGTGAGGCGAGCCATTTCGCCGGGATGCGGCGTCACCACAAGCATTTTGTGTGCGGCCTTCAGCTCCTGCGCTCGCCCGGTGAAAGCATTTAGTCCGTCGGCATCGAGAACAATCAGGAATATCTAAATATTTTCCGACAACATTGCGGACAAACTGCACCGTTTCCGTGTGCGTGGAAAGGCCGGGTCCGATTCCGATCACGCTCTTCCCTTTCGCGATCGAATCGAAACGGTCGTACTGAAGAGCGTTCAGCGAAATGGCTGCCTGTGTCGGTTGCCGGAAGCGGCTCCGTCATCACTTCGGGATTCGGCACCGAAACCATCGGCAGCACCGGCTCGGGGATTGCAGCGGTCACGAGTCCGGCGCCCACACGGAGCGCCGCCCACGACGCCATCACCGCCGCGCCGCTCTTTCCCACTGACCCTGCGACGATCAGCGCGTGACCATAATTGCCCTTTATTACCGTCCGGGCTTGCGAGGAGCCGCAAACGCAGCGAACTCGCGCGGCTCAAGCCATCGCAGATTTCCCTTTCCCGATTTCTTCGATGAGTTCCGGCGGCGAGCCAATCCCTTGAACGCTCAATTGACCGACGAATTTTGAAGCGTCGCCGAGAAACATTCCGAGCTTCGGCGCCGTGAATGTGACCGTGTGATTCGCGACGACTATGCTGCTCGCTCCGGCACCCTTTCCCGACACCGAACCAAACAGTGCGCCGCCTGCGTCCGCGGACAATCCTGATGGGATGTCGACGGCGATCACGATTTTTTCGGGACTGCGTTGATTCACATCCTGAATCACCTGCTCAAGCAGTCCCTCGACCGCGCCGCGCACGCCGGTGCCAAGCATCGCGTCGACGATGATATCGGACGAAAGAACCGACGGCCTCACCGTCTGCCAGTCGGCCATCGTCCGGACCATGTGCAGTTCGCCGCCGGATTTGCGCCACCGCTCGCGGTTCGTGGCCGCATCCCCGCGCATTTCGCCTTCCCCTGCCACCAGCACGATCGACGATTTCACGCCCAGCGCAGACAAGTGCCGCGCCGCCACGAATCCGTCGCCACCATTGTTTCCCTTGCCGCACAGGATGACGATCCGGCGCCGATCCAAGTTGCGAAAGCGCGCGTTCATGAAGGCCGCGACGCTTTTTCCTGCATTGTCCATCAGCGCAAGGCCAGATATGCCGAGCCGCTCGGTCGTGAGCCGGTCGATTTCGCGCATTTCCCCTGCTGTAAGAATTTTCATCGGTTGAATGCCATCGCTGAGTTCACCGCCAGTATATCGCGCATCTTCATTCAGGGGGCGCCGCGAAGCGTTGAATTTATCAGTCTCCGGGAGCGAGTACTGCGGCGAAACCCTTACGGCGTTTGCCTCGGGGCCGGTACAGGAAATGCCCGAGTGGGTTTCTCAAACGGCTAGCCTAGTATTTCGATAACCCCGCCCAATCAACGACTGAGGTGGCCCGTGAGAAAAACATATGTTTTGCGATTTGCACTTTCAGTGCTGGCGGCAGCCTTTCTGCTGATGAGCAGTTCCACAGTACGGCTGACAGCGAATGCAGCGTCGATACCCGTTCTGCGAGATCTGCCGCGCGACGAACCCGAGGTGAATTCATTCAAGGGCAAAATACTTTCGCAAAATGGCGATCGGTTTATTTTGCGCGACGACGTCAATAATGCGTGGTACCACCTGGACGATCAACTGGAAGCTCGAAAATTCTTCGGCAAGGAAGTGCTGGTCACAGGCACTCTCGACGGACGGAGCGATATGATTCGCGTGCGTAGTATTGTCGAATCCAAGAGCTGAACAAATCAAAAAGCCGGATTAATCATTCTCCGGAGGTTGGCACTCACTGACACACGCCGGCGCGAGCGGTCGGCATTGGTCGGCCGCTCCGCTTTGGGCTTCAGGCCCACTTCATCTCGCCATACTGTAGTTTTTCCTCGAAGTCGAATGCCCGATAGTTTCCTGCGCCGAAGTACAATCTCCAGGCATTGGAAAATACGACGGCGGACGCTTGTTGGCGTTAACACGAAGTATTGAGGAGAGCCCAAAACATGGCCGAGTCAGCGGAGCTGCTTCCGTTAAAGTTGAATCAAGCGGGACTCGTCCATGCGGCGCGAACGGCACTCGCTGCCGTCGTCTCGATGTACGTGGCAGAGGTGTGCCGGTTGCCCGAGGCTTATTGGGCTGCGATCACTACGCTGATTGTGATGCAATCGACTCTGGGCGCAGCGCTGAAAATCTCGGGACAAAGGCTTGCGGGCACCGCTTTGGGCACAGTGGCCGGCGCACTCTTGGCTGCCAAATTTGGCGCGAACGTCATCGCGTTCGGCAGTGGGGTATTTGCACTCGGCCTCATTTGCGCTCTGCTGCACCTGGAGAGAAATGCGTATAGGTACGCCGGAGTAACGCTCGCCGTGGTGATGCTGGTCGCACGCGACCGGGAGGCGTGGATTGTCGCAGCTCACCGATTCGTTGAAGTGTCGATCGGAATAATCGTGGGGCTGGCACTGACCGCGCTTTGGCCGGAGTATCGCAGTGGCGACGTAGGCGACTAAGCTCCCTGGAAATGCGGCGTACAGTGATGCGTGATCGATTCCAATCATTTTCTCGCTGCTACGACGGGACTCTAATCCATCCGCGCAACCACCACCGTGATGTCGTCAGCTTGCTCCGCAGAACCTGCCCACTGTTCGGCGGCAGCGATTAGGTTCTCTGCCACGCGCGGCGGAGGCATGTTGGCCTGGCGCAGTATTTCCTGCTTCAAGCGCTCCATGCCGAATTCCTCGCCATAAACATTTTCAGGCTCGGTCAGTCCGTCGCTGAACGCAACGAGCACGCTTCCCGGCGCAACCTTCAGAGTTCCCTGCGTGTACGGCACTTCCTCGAATAAGCCCGACGACCGTTCCTCCCTCATCGAGCTGCTGCACGTGGCCTGCATTCACGAAAAACGGAGCGAGGTGCCCGGCGTTGGTGTACGTGAGCGATTTTTCTTCGCAATCGTAAACGGCGTAGAAAAAAGTCGCATAGCGGTCGTCAGAGGTGTTCCGGAAAAGATGCTGATTGAGCCGCTCGACGAGTTCAGCGGTGCCGCTGTGCCCATCGTGCCCGGTATGACCTGCGTGATCCGTGAGTTCGCTGAGCGCGGCATTGCTGCGCAACGATGCCTGCAGGCTCGCCATCAGCAGAGCGGCGGAAATTCCCTTTCCACTGATGTCCGCAAGTGCAATCCCAAGGCGCGTGGGACTGAGGCGAATGAAATCGTAGTAATCGCCGCTCACCGTGCGAGCTGGGCGGCAAATCGCTGCCAGTTGCAATCCGGGGAGCTCCGGCAATTCGCGTGGAAACAGCTGCTCCTGAACTTCGCGCGCGATCGACAGCTCGTTTTCCAGGCGCTGTCGCTGTCGCTGCTCCTGAATCAACTCCGCGACCGAAGTCGTCATCTCATTGAACGATTCGCCCAGCGCGCCGAGCTGATCGCTTTGTTGAACCCGAATGCGGTGCGTGAAATCGCCGCGGCGAACGCGCAGGGTGGCGTCGTATAAATCACCAACGGCTCGAGTGATCGTCCGCGTCAGTACCACGCCCGTCGCGAGCGCTGCCAACTCTAGGACGAGAAATATGATGCCCGCGAGAATCAGGAGGCTGACGAGCAACGGACCCACTGCGCCGACCGACGTCAGCAAACGATGATTCAGCGCAGAGGGGCGCAGCGCGAACGAGGCGAGCACGGGAGCGGGAGAAGAATCCTGCCCGGGATCATGATGCAACGCTTCCAGCGTCGATGCGCCATTGACGCGGATGTCCAGAAAATTTGTCGCCGCCGGCAGCGTTCGAGTGCGGCTAAGAATTTGCGCTCCAGGCATGTAAAGGCGATTCTGGATCTCCAGCGAAATTCCGCCACGAGGCTTTTCGCCGGTCGGCTGCAACAACATCATTTGGATGGGTCCAAGTTCGGTTTCAAGACTATCCAAAAACGCTGGCGTCACCGGCGCGCCCACAAAAACGTAGATCAAACCGCGGCGGCTTGCGCGGCTCTGGATCGACGCGATCCACAGCTGGTTCTGAATCTCGACCAGGCCGGCATAGTCGCGTCCATTGCGCGCACCGAGTAAGCGCTGGCCGCGATTCAAGAGCACGCGAAGATCGGGCCATTCACGGCGCGCGGATTCGATCAATACGGCAACCTCGGGCCGAGACAGCATCGATTCGTCGTCCGGCGCGGCTCCCCGGTTTACTTCTTCCTGCATTGCACCTGCAATGGCCTGCGCTTCACCCGATACGACGCTGATCCGGTCTTGCAGCCCGTCATGCAGAAGGTGGGCGCCGAGTTGCAGATAAAGGCCGTACGACGCAAGAGCCGCCATCGTGATCAGCAGCACGACGGGAACTACGGCGATGAAGACGTAGGCGACGATCAAGCGATTGCGGAGGCGCCACAAGAGTTGATTGCGAAACCATGGCATCAGCCGCACGACAAAATAGATCAACGCGATAAAACTGAGCAGAATGAGCACGCCTGTGAACGGCACATGCACTCCTGCCAACGCCGAGAGGCGGCTGATCGCGTAGAGAAACAGGATTATGAGTGCGATCCGATCGAGCGGCTTGGTTCGTCGCAAAAAAACCCAGAGACGGCGCGGGGAGAGTGTGTTCACGATGGTTGGCATCGAGGCTTGTGGCGCTTACTGACTCGACCGAAACATGATAACCCGACTTGGGCACGATTTGGATGGATGCGGTTGGAACTTCTGAGGGCGCGCCGTCGATTTGCGGCGCGTCAATATTTCCGAGGCCCACGTACACGAAAGCGCCGCGACGAACCGCTGAGCGATTCGTCGCCGCTACCGTTGGAGGTCCCTACATCGCGCTGCGGTCGTTCTGCTGCACGCGGCTGTGATTCCGGCTGTACGCAAAATAAATGATAAGGCCGATCAGCAGCCATACGATCAAGCGAGCCCAGTTGATCCAGCCCAGCTTGTACATCATGTAGCCGTTGAAGAGAATTCCCATGATGGGGACGAATGGAACCCACGGCGTGCGAAAAGGCCGCGGCTGGCCCGGATTTGTCCGGCGCAATACGATCACCGCAAAGCAGACGATGACGAACGCCAGTAACGTGCCGATATTGACCATTCGTCCGATGTCGTCAATTGGGACAGTGCTACCGACGATCGCCGCGAGAAGCCCCACGAGAATCGTGTTCTTGTACGGCGTACGGAATTTCGGATGAATTGCCGCGAAAAATTTACGCGGGAGCAAGCCGTCGTTGGCCATGGAGTACAGGACGCGCGTTTGGCCGAGCAGCATGACCAGCATCACGCTCGTAAGGCCTGCAAGCGCGCCTAAGGTGATCAGGTACGAAGCTTTCGTAAGCCCGCGATCTAGAAAAGCGACGGCGAGCGGCGCTTCGATGTTGATTTCCTTCCAGGGAACCATTCCCGTGAGCACACCCGCGACGAGAATGTAAAGAATCGTGCAAACCACCAGCGATGCGATGATGCCGATCGGCAAATCGCGCTGCGGATTTTTCGCTTCCTGAGCAGTGGTCGACACAGCGTCGAATCCGATATACGCGAAGAAAATGTAAGCGGCGCCGGCACCGATTCCGCCGAAGCCCATGGGAGCAAACGTGCTCCAATCGTGGCCCCAGTTGCTGAAATTGATGTAGTGGATACCGAGACCGATGACGAAAAGAACGACGGCAACCTTGATGAACACGATCACGGCGTTGAACGATGCGCTCTCCTTAATTCCCCGCACCAGGATCGCCGTAATGATGAGCGCGATCAAGAATGCCGGCAGATTGAACCCGATCTCCACGCCAAATAGCGTTGGAGCATTCACAAGGTCGTGCGCGCGCCGAACTAATTCCGGCGATTGCGCGCTGAGAATGTCTCCTACTTTAGCGAGGTATGCCTGCGAGCCCAACACGAGACTCGAGTCCGAAGCAGCGGCCATTTGCCTTGCGACCATGTTTTCCGCGGTGCGCAAGGCCGTCCAGTGGTCGTAGGAAAGCCACAGCGGCATCGAATCCCGAAAATATTGAGGAACTCCATGAAGTGGTTCGACCAGCCCGACGAAACCGTGCTCGCTCCCATCGCGTATTCGAGCGTCAGGTCCCAACCGATGATCCACGCGAAGAGTTCCCCGAGCGTGGCGTACGCGTACGTGTATGCGCTGCCTGCCAGCGGAATCATCGCTGCGAATTCGGCGTAGCAGAGCCCTGCGAACGCGCAGCCGAATCCTGAAATCACGAACGAGAGCATCAGGCCCGGTCCGGCATAATGCGCGCCGAGTCCGGAGAGCACGAAAATTCCAGCGCCGATAATCGCGCCGACTCCCAGCGCCGTGAGCGACACGGGCCCGAGAGTGCGTTTCAAAGTGTGTTCGCCCGTGGCCTTGGCCTCATTCAAAAGCCAATCCATCGGCTTCTTCCAAAACAGCGGATTCCCTGTTCGCTCCACTCCGCCTGGCACTTGCGCTCGTTCGCTCATGTATCTGGAGGACCTCCGGCTACTTAGCTGCGCTGCTTCCGTTCGATTTGTCGGCCATCTTCCACAGAAAATAAACCGGCACTCCCAGCAAAACGATAATTAGCCCCGGCCAGGTGTACTGCGGCTTGTAACGCAACAATTGGATTTCGAGAAACACCGCCATGATGAGATACAGCGCGGGGAGAAATGGATATCCAAATGCCCGATAGGGCCGCTCCATGTCAGGACGCTTCACGCGCAGAATAAAAAGACCGAGCAGTGTAAGAATATAAAAAATCAGCACGGCAAAAATCAAAAAATCGAGCAGCTGATTGTATGTCCCCGAAAGGCAAAGCACCGAGCACCAGATTCCCTGCACGATCAGCGCAGCTCCCGGCGCGTGGTGGCGATTTACTTTGCCGCAGGACTTGAAGAACAATCGATCCTTCGCCATAGCATAGTAAATCCGCGCGCCGGATAGAATCAGGCCGTTGTTGCAACCGAATCCGGAAATAATAATCAAAATCGCCATCACAACCGCGCCCGCCGGTCCGAAGATCACTTCGGCGACGGCCGTTCCGACGCGCCCTTGCGATGCAAATTCAATTCCGCGCGAGATGGCTGTCGCACCGTTTGGATCGCCGCTGATCGGAAGCACGCGAAGATAGGCGACGTTCGCCAGCGTGTATAGCAGGACGACGAGGCCTGCGCCGCACACGAGGGAAAGCGGCAGGTTGCGGCTGGGATTTTTTACTTCGGCGGCGATGAACGTGACGTTGTTCCACGCGTCCATCGCAAATAGCGAGCCCACCATAGCGACGCCGACAAGAGTGATCGTGCCAATCCACCACGTCGGATTATCTGGCGGATATGGATGAATTCCAGAGAGGCTTGAGCCCTGCCAAAAATTGCTGAAATTTGCTGCTCGCGCCGCTGCCGTGGAAAACCAGATACCGAGAAGTGCGAGCGCGCCGAGCGAACCGAGCTTCGCGACCGTAAATATGTTCTGGATGATCGACCCAAGCCGCAGGCCGCGGGTGTTAATCCAGGTTACGAAGACGATGGAAAGAATCGCCAACAGGTTCTGCCGGTTCAATCCGACATTGTATGGCCCGAGATCGCCAAACCAGAGATGCCACGGGCCCATCGTGCCCATTTTCCAAATCCAATCCGTCGGCGAGAACCACGGAATCATCACCGCCGTAAATCTTGAGAAAGCGATAGCCACAGCCGCTATCGTCGCGGTTTGAATCACGAGCAGCATTGTCCAGCCGTACAGAAAGCCCCAGATTTCGCCGAGAGATTCGCGGAGATAGACGTACTGGCCGCCGGCTTTCGGCATTGCGGCGGCAAGTTCGCCATAGCTGAGTGCGCCAATCAGCGTCATTACTCCGGAAGCAATCCAGACGGCGAGCAGCAGCGCAGGACTTTTTACCTGATGGGCAATATCGGCGGAGACGATGAAAATTCCCGAACCAATCATCGAGCCCGCAACGATCATCGTGGCGTCAAAAAGGCCGAGGCCTTTGAGGAGCTCTGATTTCTCGGACGCCGCGGTAGCCGCGCTGATTGTGTGCGATTCCGCCGACATCGAGTCGCGAACCCCCAAGTCAATACCTGCCGGTCTGTAGCCCGGCACTACAAAAGCGTCAAGCGTGAGGCAATTGTCAGATATTCTTTCGCCCGCTGACCCGGATCGGGCGCGTTCAGTAAATCACTTGCGACGGCTGCAGAATCGGCTCCGGCGCGAAACACTGACTCGGCGGACTGTATCGTAATGCCGCCTATCGCTACCAGAGGTTTTCGCGTTATTTGACGAACCACGCGCAAAAAGTCGAGCCCAACAACCGGGTCAGGATTCGCCTTTGTGGCAGTCGGGAAGATTGGGCCCACGGCTATATAGTCCGCCGAAGTGGCGTTGGCCGCGTGGAATTGCTCGATACTGTGTGTCGAAATCCCTACCCAGCGGCGAGGGCCAACCACCTTCCGCGCTTCTTCAACCGGCAAATCCTCCTGCCCCACATGCACGCCGCCTGCTGCCGCAATTGCGGCGATATCCGGGCGGTCGTTGACGATGACGCGAACGCCTCGAAGGCCAAGCGTATCGACCAACCGGTGCGATGCTTCGAATATGGCACGCGCGGGGGCGTTCTTGTCCCGGATTTGAATCAGAGTTACGCCCGCTTCTGCAAGTATTTCTGGAATGTGGGCCGCTGGGCCGGTTGTGGAAGCGAGGTCGAGAATCGCGTAGAGAGGTGGAAACAACCGTGCCTCCCGGCTACTTCTTTGAGGCGGTTATTGACCGTTCGATGAAATGAGTATCGAACTTTCCGGCGATAAAGTCGGGATTGGCAAGAATCCGTCGTTGCAGCGGAATCGTAGTCTTGATGCCTTCCACCACAAAACCGCCCAACGCTCCGTTCATCCTCGCGATCGCTTCGGCGCGATTGCGTCCGTGCGCAATGATTTTGGCGATCAGCGAATCGTAGTAAGGCGGCACCACTGCATCGGAGTAGCACGCAGTGTCAACCCGGATTCCCGGCCCGCCGGGAACCCGAAACGCAGTGATGCGTCCCGGCGAAGGCACGAATGTATCGGGATCTTCCGCATTGATGCGGCATTCGATTGCATGTCCGCGAAACTCGATCTCGTCCACCACATCATCGAGCTTCTCTCCGGCAGCGACGCGAATCTGCGCCTTAACGAGGTCCACTCCCGTGACCATTTCAGTCACAGGGTGCTCCACCTGAATTCGGGCATTCATTTCGATGAAATAAAGCTTGCCGGATTCTTCGCGCAGAAATTCCACCGTCCCCGCGCTGGAATAGCCGAGCTTCGTCAGCGCATCGACGACTTGGTCGCCAATCTTTTTCCGCGTCTTTGCGTCGACCACCGTCGACGGCGATTCCTCAAGCAGTTTCTGGTGCCGGCGCTGAATCGAACATTCCCGTTCGCCAAGATGCACCACTTTCCCGTGCCGGTCGCCCAACACCTGGAACTCGATGTGCCGCGGACGTTCGATCAATTTCTCCATATAGACATTGGGGCTGCCGAATGCCTGTTCTGCTTCCGTACGCGCGGTTTGAAACGCATTCGCCAATTCGGACTTTTCGCGGACGATGCGCATTCCCCTACCGCCACCGCCTTCCGAAGCTTTGATGATGAGCGGATAACCAATCTCGGCCGCGAAAGCTCGCGCGGTGTCCTCATCGGGAACCACTCCCGGACTCCCCGGAATAATCGGAAGCCCGGCCGCGGCCATTTCCTGGCGAGCGCGATCTTTTTCGCCCATCAGGCGAATCGCATCAGGATTCGGCCCGATAAAAGTGATGTGCGAAGCTTCACAAACTTCTGCGAAATTCGCGTTCTCAGATAAAAAACCGTAGCCGGGATGGATCGCGTCCACGTTTGCGATTTCGGCTGCGCTGATAACTTGCGGAATGTTCAGGTAGCTATCGCTGGAGCGCGGCGGGCCGATGCAAATCGCTTCGTCGGCAAACCGAACGTGCAGGGCGTTGCGGTCCGCTTCCGAATAAACAGCGACCGTGCTGATGCCAAGTTCTTTACAAGCGCCCAGAATTCGAAGCGCGATCTCGCCGCGATTGGCGATCAGAATTTTTCGGAACATTGTGCCTGGAGGTCCAGCGCCTATTTCTTGCCGATCGGGCGGATTCCGAATAACGGCTCGCCGTATTCCACTGGCTGCCCGTTTTCAACGAATACTCGAACCACTTCCCCCGCCACGTCGGATTCAATTTCGTTCATCAGTTTCATCGCTTCGATGATGCAAAGCGCCTGCCCGGACTCTACCTGCGACCCGACCTTGACGAATGGATCCGATTCCGGACTCGCCGCGGAATAGAACGTGCCCACGATCGGCGACTTGATGATATGTAAGTCTTCGGCCTTGCTAGCTGCACCCGTCGCTCCGGAAGAAGCCGCATCGCCTGCGACTGGAGCATGTCCAGCAGCGCTGGCGTGCACTGCCGGATGCGTGGAAGCTGTTGGCTCGTGAACCGGAAATGTTCGAACCACGGCTGGTGCATGCGCAGACGGCTTCTTCAGCCGGACGCGTACGCCGTCGCGCTCGTACTCAAACTCCTCGAGTCCATGCTTCTCCATGAATGCGAGCAAGCGTTCCACTTCATTGAAATCCACGCCTCGGGGAGTGCCGCTCTTTGTTGAACCGCTTTTCTCTTTTTTCGCCATTTAGAGTTCGAGAAATTCTCTGGGCGCAGTGGTTAAGTCCACCGCGCCTTCGGATGTGACTACCACATCGTCTTCAATGCGTATGCCGCCCAAGCCTTCCAGGTATACTCCCGGCTCAATCGTGATGACCATCCCCTCTTCGAGGGTTGTCTTTTCATCCTTGCCCAGGCGCGGCATTTCATGCACCTCTAACCCCAACCCATGACCTGTACTGTGGGTGAAATATTGGGCGAGACGTTCGCCCTTGAGGACCCGCCTGGCAGCCGCATCGACAGTTTCCCCGGTGACCCCTGCCCGAACTGCGGCCCGAGCCGCCTCCTGAGCCGCCAGCACGGCGCGGTACAGCCGCCGGATCTTCGCCGAAGCCCGTCCCAGGAAGACGGTGCGAGTCATATCGCTACAATAGCCGTGGAGTATAGCACCCTGGTCAATCACCACCAACTCGCTTTTCCTGAGCGGTTTGGAGGAGGGCCGAGCGTGCGCCCAGGCCGAGTGCGCACCGGCAGCGACGATCGTTTCAAACGACGGCCCGCTCGCCCCCTTCTGTTTCATTGAGTATTCCAGCTCGGCGGCCACATCGAGTTCGGAAAGCCCCGGCTTAATGATCGGAATGGCTTCCGTGAATACGTCACTGATCAGAACTGCGGCCGCCTTCATCGTCTCCAGTTCTTGCGGGTCTTTGATGGCTCGCAGCCTCTCTACCGTATTACCACCGTTCACCCAACGAACCCTGCCGCCGGCAGCCGCCTGGAGCGCCCCATGCTGCGCTACGGTGACGTGACCGGGGCCGTAAGCCACTCTCACGCGCCCTCGGCGCTTCCGCAGGGCGTCCCCGACGGATCGGACCAGACCCTTCGGAGCGATTTCAACCCGGGCATTGGACACTTCTTCATGGGCTTGAAACGTGTAGCGACTGTCCGTGAAAAGAGTTGCGCTGGATTGTTCGACAAGCAGCAATGCTGCGCTGCCTGTAAATCCGCAAAGATACTGGATGTTCTGGAGTTGCGTTACGAGAAATGCGTCCGCGCCAACCTCGGAAAAAGAAAACCGGAGCCGTTCGATTCGGCTCCGGTGGAATGGCCCATTTAACAGTCTTCTTCGCGATTTACCTGTCACGACCGACAGCAGTCTCCCGACTTCCGCCCTGGCTAGCTCGGCATGATACGCGGCGTCAGGAAGAAGAGCAATTCCTGGGCTTGCGAGCTGACCGTAGTGTGCTTGAACAGGTTGCCAACGGCCGGCAAGCTGCCGAACAACGGCACCTGCTTCACGTCGGTCTGCTGGTTCGTGACGATAATTCCGCCGATTACGACCGTGCCACCGTCATTAATCAACACTTTGGTTTCGGCTGACTGCGTGTCGATTGCAGGGATACCCTGCACACGCGGAATGGCTTGGTCGATCTGGTCGTTCGTCACCGTCACGTCCATGAAGACGGTACCATCGGCGGTTATCTGCGGCGTAACTTCCAGCTGCAGCACCGCGTCGACGAACTGGACCGATACCGTGTTATTAACGATCGTCTGCACCGGAATCTTGGTACCTTGCTTCACGGTCGCCTTCTGGTTGTTCTGCGTGATGACCTTGGGCTTCGAGAGCAGCTTGCCCACGCCGCGGTCTTCCGCAGCCGTGATGATCACGTCGAGTGCAAAGTTAGCCGCCGAGAACGAGTAGCTGATGCCGCTCGTCGGTGCTCCAACGCCCAGGTTCGTGCTCAGCGGCAACGAGCCGTTCGTCGCGCTCGGGCCGCCCGTTCCAACCACAATCGGCGGAGCCGGAAGCGGCGGGAAGTTGCGAACCACGGGGCTGGTGCCAACGCCCCCGGTGCCTCCCCAGATATTACGGCCATTATTGCTGGCGGCTGCAAATGCCAGCTGCGTACCGATTTCACGCGAGAATGTGCGATTCGCCGCAACGACGCGCGCTTCGATTTCCACCTGTTGCGATTTCCGGTCGAGCTGTCGGATCAGGTTGTCCAGAACCGGCAGAACGCTCGGAATATCGCGGATGATAAGTGTGTTCGAGCGGCTGTCCGCAAGAACGTCACCGCGCGATGATAGGAACTTTTTCAGCGTCCCGACCATGTCCGCGGCCTTGGCGTAGCTTAAAACGCGGGTTGTCGTCACCACGTCAGCGGCTTCGGCTTGTGCCTTGGCCAAGTCGCGGCTCTGTTCCGCTTCCTTCTTGAGCGTATCCTTTGTGGCCACGCGAAGAACGTTGCCATCGAGCTGTTTGTCGAGATCGTTGTTCTTGAGAACGATGTCAAGGGCCTGATCCCACGGTACATCATCGAGGACGATCGTAAGATTGCCCTTCACCGCCGGGTCTACCACCACATTCAATCCGCTGATTTCATGAATCAGCCGGAAGAAGTCGCGCAGGTCAACGTCTTTTAGGTTTACCGAGATTGGCTCGCCGGAGTATTTCCCGGACGGTGCCGACGCAGGCGACTGGCCATCGACGAGCGGCTTCGCTGCTTCGGAAGCTGCTGCAGCCGGCGCAGGCGTCGACGCTGACGGGCTTGCAAGGCTTCCAGCAGGCTGCGTGTAAGACGCAGGGAGAACCGCAGCAGGCGCTGGAATGCCGGATGCAGGCGCAACGGAAGCTTCGATCGGCGCAGGTTCAGCTTTGGCAACCGATTTCGCGGTCGACAAGTCTGATGGTTCGGAAGACGGCTTGGATTTCAGCGCGCCACCCGATGCGCCAGCAGCCGACGCGGCCGGCACGAATGCCACGGTCACCGAATTTCCACTGGCGTTAATGTTGTAACGGGCCGGCTGACGCAGGTCAATGACGACTCGCGCGATTTCCGGCGTGAATTGAGCAAGTCTTACCTCGCGCACGGGTTCCAGGTTGCTCGCAATCTGCTTTTCAGATGTCTTCAATCGCGCGCCCGCAAAATCGAGCACCAATCGGTCCGGATTTTGCAACCGGGTAGCGTGATACGTCAGGCGCCCGGAACCTATTACGTTGAGTTCGGTCTGTTCGCCATTTTGTGCGAGCCTCACCTGTTGGATCGACTCGTACGCCGTGCCTGGCGTCTTCGATTCGCTCGCACGGGCTGAGGCCGGAACGATCGCAGGCGCCGCGCTTGCGGCTGCCGCCGCGGTCGGCGTAGGAGCAGTCGCGGAACCAGGCGTGCGCGAAACCAGCAGAGTGAGGTCCTGCGAGTCCTTGCGCTCCAGGCGTGGTTCGATCCCCTGGCTCAATAGGATTTCCACTCGCACCACAGGCTTCTGGCCCGAGGCATAGTTGATCACGCGGTAGCTCTTCACCAGATCGGAAGCTACCACGCGAGCACCGGCCGGGTCAGCCGCCGCCACTCCACTCAGGTCGAGCACAAAGAGGCTCTCACTGGGGCGATAGGTAGTGTATTCGAACGGCGCGTTCGCCTGCGCTTCCAGGCGCACCGCTCCATCCTTCACCACCGCCTTCACATGCACCACCGGTGAGTCGTTCGCCGGAAGCGCTCCGTTCGTCAGAATCAGGCTTGCTGCAACCAGCGCAGTCATGCCCCACGCCCGCCACATGATCCTCATTGCTGCTCTCCTGCACTCGAGTAGATTCGTTTCGTAACCATTCTTTCTACTGGTTTGCCGAACGCATCTTTTGAGTTCTCTTTGAACGTCACGCCATCCAAGCCAATCTTTTCCACGTCGCCGTCGTATAGCTTGTCGCCCTCGCGGATGAAATACACGCGCTGCTCTTCATTGGAGACGACTGCCAGCATTCCGCTCGGCGATTTCACCGTGCCGTCGACGCGCACGGAACCGATAATCAACCCGGCTTTGCCCGGAGGCAGCGGCCCGTGCGAAGGTTTCGTTGTGCTTACCAGCGGCTCGAATGGGTCTCTCTTCACCGCCACCGGTTCGGCTTTCCCCGCCGGGGCGCCTGCTGCCGGAGCCGCGCTCGTTGCCGGCGCAGACCCGGAAGTAGCCGCATGCGTCTTCTTTGCGACCTTTTTAGCCGGCGCGCTGCTCTGAGCCCCTGCTGCCGGTACGAGGCAGAACGAAAGCGCCAGCACTACCCACAAATTCGCGGATGACTTTGCCAGTTTCATCGTTTTTGCCCTGCGGCTTTATTTGCTGGTGCGGCTGGCGGGGCTGCCGACGTCCCGTCTGCCGCTTTCGTAAAGAAAGTAGTGATCGTGAAAGTGCCTGTCACCGAAGCTCCTGGCGCCGTGTGGAACTTCGCCACCTGCGGTCCGCCACTCAGCCCGGAAAGCTTCAAATCGCCTACGTTGATGATTCGCGAGAGACGCCCCAGGCGAGCGAAGAAGTCGAGAACTGAAAAATAAGGTCCGTCGGCCTCGATATCAAAAGGCATTTCGAAGTAGTACGGCTGCGTTGCTACGGGCTTGGCGGTCAATTTGCGAATCGAAACCCCCGAGCTCAGTGCCGCGCTTTGGATCATCAGGATAAATTGATCCACTTGCTTTTCTTCCGGGACAATCGTCTGCAAAGTTTCAAGCTGCTTCTGAAGAGCGTCCATCTCCGATTGCAATTCCGCCCGTCGCTGCTTGTAAACACGCAAGCTCTGCACTTCGGCCTCGAGCGGCTTCACTTTGTTCTGCGCCGCTTCCAAGTCGCTTCGCACCGTTCGCACCGGCGAAATCGGAAGATAAAATCCCAGCGCCACAATCACGAACGCCAGCGCCACGTAGAAAACTGCTTGCAGGGGCCAGGGCCACTCGCGGAATGAAGTCGCCATGTTAGCTCCTCCCCTTGGCTGCAGGCTGCGCAGGCGGCGATGTTGCACCCGCCGGTCGCGGCGCTGCTTGTCCCGTTGCCGGAGGAGCCTGTGCGCTCGCGATCGCAGCCGTCATCGAGAAGCCAAATGTTTGGGCTGACTTCACAAGATCGGTTTCCTGCGCGTCCTTGATTTCCACATTATTGAAATAGCCGGAACGCTTCAGTTGGGTGATGAAGTTTGCGACGGCGTTGATGGAACCCGCCTGCCCCTTGATGTCCAGATTGTCGCCCTTCCGTTCGAGGCTTGTGAGCCATAGCGAATCGACTCGCACCACTGTATTGGCGACCATCTGGAGCAGTTCCTGGCCGCCCGTACGATTCTTTTGCAGCGTTTCGATTACGTTAATTCGCTGTTGCAGGACTGCCTTCTGGCTCTCAAAGCGGTCAACATCCGCTTTGATCGTCTGCAGCGTGGCTTTCTCGGCCTGCAGCGAAGCGATCTTCGCGTTGGTGGCGTCCAGTTCCCGCTTCTGCTGGTAATACGTGATGCCCAGCACCACCGCCGCGAGACCCAGCGCGACCAGTAGGAATATGATCTGGATCGTCGCTTCCAGTGGAACGGTCGATTTGGTGGCCTTTGGACGGGCCTGACCAAGTAAGTTAATCCGGATCATGGCGTGTCAAAGCTCCTCAGCGCCAGGCCGACAGCGATTGCCAGGCGCGGCGCCAAATCGCGAAGCTGGCTTTCATCGTGACGCCCAGGATTGATTGCAACCTTTCGGAACGGGTACAGCTCTTCGACTGGCATCGCGAACTCTTCCTTCAGCAAGTCGAGCAAGCCGGGAACTCGCGCCGTCCCGCCGGCAACGTAAATCCGGCGAATGTTTTCGCCGCTCGCCGTCGCGCGGAAAAAGTCGAAAGTCTTCTGAATTTCGAGGATCAGAATGTCCGAGACCGACCGCAGAATCGCGGTCCGCTGCTCTTCGCTCACACCTGCCAGAGTGCCGCCCATCTTTAACTTCTCGGCATCTTCGAAGCTGAGGTCGAGCTCTTTCTGCAGCGCGTCCGTGTACTGGTTACCGCCCACCGAAACGTCGCGCGTAAAAAGCGGAGTCCAGCCGCGCACGATGTTGATGTTCATCACGCTCGCGCCCACGTTCAGCAGCGCAACCACCTGCGACGGGTCCGGCTCGTAGTTCACTTCAAAGCAGTTCTGCAGAGCGAACGCATCGATGTCGACGATCACCGGCGTCTTCCCCGCCTGCGCCAGCACGTTCGTATGATTAAGAATCTTGTCCTTCTTCACCGCCACCAGAAGTACGTCCATCTGATTCTCGGTGGCTTCCAGGAGCTGGTAGCTGAGGTTGACGTCCGCGATGTCGAACGGGATGTGCTGGCTCGCCTCGGAATTAATCCGCTCGAACAGCTCTTCTTCCGTCATCAACGGCATACTCACTCGCTTGACGATGACCGAATGTCCCGATACGGATGTGGCCACATCTTTGGTCTTGATCTTCTGCGTATCGAAGATCGAGATAATCTTTTCGGCGACCGACGGGGCGTCCATGATGGCGCCGTCCACAACGGTGTCCTGGGCGAGAGTCTCGATGCCGTGGCTTACCAGCTCGTAACCCTCTTTCGTTTTCTTGAGCTCGATAGCCTTCACCGAGCTCGAGCCGATATCCAGGCCAATCAACGATTTCGTTTTTCCCAGATTGAACATCGCGCGGCCCCTCACTCCTCACTCCATCCCGCTTCGCAGGACGGTCCCAGCTTCACTTTACTTTTGCTGCGCTGCTTTGCTTAGCCTGAGAAGAGCCAAGATTCTTGCTGCGTGGCTTCAGCCTCAAAACCCCATTTGCGGCTGCCACGCTCCGGAGTACCGAAGTACTGTGAATCCCGGTACGTTCCGCTTTCACTCGTTTATTGCATCCGCACCACGAAGTGTCAAGAAAGGTTGTGTGCGTGTGTGCTCTTGGTTAAAACCTTGTCCGAAAGGACAGGTAGGCGAAAAGGACAGGTGAAAGGACAGTTTCTATGCGTGGTAAGGGGTTTTCGGTGCAATCACCGGCAGGGAAAAGCAACGCGTGAAGGGCAGGTTTCTATTGCCTTTTCTTCGATGGCTCGATTTTTAGGTTGCGCCAAATTTCGTCTACTCGCCGTTTTGTGCCTTCGTCCATCTTGATTTCGTCTGGCCATCGCCCCGTAAAACCTTCCTCCGGCCACTTGCGCGTAGCGTCAATTCCCATCTTCGAGCCGAAATCCTGGCGGCGAGCGGCGTGGTCGAGCGTATCCACGGGGCCCAGCACAAATTGGATGTCGCGCTCGGGATCAATGGCGCAAAGCGCTTTCCACACCACTTCTCGCGAGTCCTGCACGTTCACGTCGTGGTCCACCACCAGCACCACCTTCGTGAACATCGCCTGTCCGAGCGACCAAATCGCATTCATGATCTTCCGCGCCTGCCCCGGGTAGCTTTTCCGGATCGCAACGATCATCAGGTTCTGAAAAATTCCCTCCGCCGGCATTGCGACATCCACGATTTCCGGATACTGCATTTTCATCACCGGCAGAAACACACGCTCGATCGCGTGCCCGATGAAATAGTCCTCCTGCGGAGGAGGTCCCACGATCGTCGTTAGATACAGCGGGTCCTTACGATGCGTAACGCAGGTAACGTGGAACACTGGAAACTGCCCTTCGAGCGAATAGAATCCCGTGTGATCGCCGAACGGGCCTTCCGTCCGCATCTCCCCGATTTCCACGTACCCTTCCAGAACAATCTCCGCGTTCGCGGGAGCCTCAAGGTCGACCGTCTTGCAACGCACGAGCTCAACAGGCTCGCGACGCAAAAACCCGGAAAATAGAAATTCATCCATATCCGGCGGCACCGGGAGAATCCCCGAAAGGCACGTCGCCGGATCGGAACCGAGCGCGACGGCCACTTCCAGCTTCCCTTCGCGGTTTTTCGCCCGCGCGTTGCGATAGTGATCCGCGCCATGCTTCTGAGTCTGCCAGTGCATGCCGGTAGTACGCTCGTCGTAGACCTGCATGCGGTAGCAACCTACATTGCGTTTGCCATTTTCCGGATTTTTCGTAATCACCATCGGCCACGTGATATACCGTCCGCCGTCCTGCGGCCAGCACTTCAGTATCGGGAAATAATCGAGCGAGAAGTCCTTCTCGCGCACCACTTCCTGGCATTCACCGCTTCGCACCGTCTTCGGAAAGAACGACCCAAGCTCCGCCAGCTTCGGAAGCATCTTCACTTTTTCGAAAATTCCCTGCGGAGACTGCATATCGAGAAACGAGTGAATCCGGTCCGCCACTTCGTCGAGCGAATCCACTTCGAGCGCCAGATTCATGCGCCGCTCGGTGCCCACAAGGTTTGTAACCACCGGAATCCGCGAACCTTTTGGCCTCTCGAACAGAAGCGCAGGACCGCCCGCTTTCACGGTGCGATCGGTAATCTCCGCAATCTCGAGCACAGGATCCACTTCGGCGGAAATTCGCTTCAGCTCGTCCTTCTTTTCCAAAGTGCGCAGAAAATCACGCAAGTCTCGATACGCCACTTCGCCTCCCGGATTTGCTTTCGGCTGGATTTTACCGAACCGCCACTCTAACACGACCTCTCGTGCGGGATGAACGGTCGAGAGGAGTTCTCCACGCCGCCCGCGCTGATATCATGTAAGAAGCGAACGGTAACCGAACGCTTCCGGCGCACGTCTTTTAATACAGGAAGCCTTATCGGACGATCAATACCCCCAGACCAGAACAAGCAGCCATTCATTTGGACTGGAATCGTTCTCCGGAAAGTGGAGCGCAATGCCGCTGCGAGAGTCCTATCAAAAGAACCGGAAGAAGTACGTAGCCGGTGCCGTCTGCCTCGTGCTGCTGGCTGCCTGCTATTTCTATTTCAAGAGCAAATCGACCGCTCCTACGTATTCCACCGTCACCGTCCGCAAGGGCGACATCAACTCCGCCGTGCAAGCCACCGGCACGATCAACCCCCTCACCACCGTTCCGGTCGGCTCCTACGTCTCCGGCACCGTCCAATATATTTTCGCGGACTTCAATACACGTGTAATCAACGGACAGGTGCTCGCGCAACTCGATCCTGCGATCTACGAAGCGCAAGTGATGACGGCGCGCGGCAATGTGGCAAACGCCAAAGCAAATCTCGTCACGCTGCAGGCCAATGTGCAGGTCGACGAGGCAAATCTCTCCAAAACGCAAGCCAATGTGAAATACCAGCAAGCCACCGGAAAACGCTCGCAGGATCTGTTTACCGCCGGTGTCGTTTCGCAGGACGCGAACGACCTCACCCAATCGACGCTCGGCCAGGCACAAGCCGATGTGAACTCAGCCTCCGCCGCGCTCACACAAGCCAAAGCCCAGCTCGAGCAGGCAAGAACGCAGGTGACCTCGATGCAAGGCGCGCTGAATCAAGCCGAAGCAAATCTGCGCTACACCACGATCATCTCGCCGATCGACGGCACCGTAATCGCCCGCAACATTGACGTTGGGCAATCGGTCGCCGCCTCATTGCAAGCGCCCACGCTCTTTACGATCGCGCAGGACCTCACACGCATGCAGGTCTACGCAAAGACCGACGAATCAGACACTGGCAGCATCAAAGTCGGTACCCCCGTCACTTTTCAGGTGGACGCCTTCCCAACCTTGCAATTTCACGGGCGCGTCAGCGCCGTCCGACTGAACGCCTACACCGTGCAGAACGTAGTGACGTACGACACCGTGATCGACTTTGACAATCCCGACGAAAAGCTGCGTCCCGGCGAAACCGCGTATGCTTCTATCCCCACAGGCCACGCCGCGGGTGTCGTCCTCATTCCAAACGCAGCGCTCACATACACGCCCGACTATCCTCGCTCGCAAATTCAATCCATCTACACGGCTAACAAGATCACGAAAGAAGCATCCACCACGCATCTCGGCGGCTGGCAGGTTGTCTGGAAGTTCGGTGCGGACCACAAACCATTTCCGATCGCGGTGCGTTGCGGCATTACGGACTTCAATAACACGCAGCTTCTCGAAGGCGATTTGCACGAAGGCGATGTTTTGATCACCGGGCAAACCGGCGGCAGTTCCTCCAGCGGACAAAAATCTTCCGCGTTTGGCGGCGGTGCGAGTGGCCCGCGAGGCGGCCCGCGATGAATTTCAGCGAAGTAGTCCGCGTGGCGTTGCGCGCGCTTGCGCGGAACAAGATGCGCACTATTTTGACGATGCTCGGCATCATCATCGGTGTCGGCGCCGTGATTTGCGCCGTGGCGATTGGCCAGGGCGCGTCGCAACAAGTGCAGGACCAGATCAGCAATCTCGGCGACAACGTGATCTTCATTATGGCTGGCTCGGTGAATTCAAACGGCGTTCGCATGGGAAGCCAGGCCACCAAGACCCTAACGGTGACCGACGCCGAAGCGATCCAGCAGCACGTCCCGACCATTTCGATGGTTTCGCCGGGAGTCGGAGCGTCCGTGCAAGTAGTCAACGGCAATCAAAATTGGTACACGCGGATTTCCGGAGTTGGCTCGGATTATTTGCAGATTCGCCGTTGGCCACTCGATCACGGCAGCAATTTCTCTCAACGCGATGTCGATGTCGCGTCAAACGTGTGCCTGATCGGCAAAACAGTGGTCCAGCAGATCTTCGGCGACCAGGATCCCGTCGGCCAGGTAATTCGCGTTCAAAATATTCCGTTTCTCGTGCTCGGGCAGCTGGCCACAAAGGGCCAATCCACGTTCGGACAGGATCAGGACGACACGCTCCTGATTCCCTACACCACCGTGCAGAAAAAAATCTCCGGCATCGACTGGCTGCAATACATCATGGCCTCAGCCACCTCTCAGGGCGAAATCGACACCGCGCAAAAGCAAATCTCGGCACTACTCCGCCAGCGCCATCACCTGCGCCCTACCGAAGATCCGGACTTCATCATTCGCAATCCCGTGGAGCTTGCGCAAGCGCAGGAAAACACGGTGACGATTTTCCGGCTGTTGCTGGCGAGCATCGCTTCCGTGTCATTGCTCGTAGGCGGCATCGGAATTATGAACATTATGCTGGTCTCCGTCACCGAGCGAACGCGCGAGATTGGCGTTCGCATGGCCGTAGGCGCCACCGAGGAAGACGTACAACGGCAGTTTCTCACCGAAGCGCTGGTGTTGAGTTCGCTGGGCGGCATCATCGGCATCGTATTCGGGATGACCGCCTCCCTCGTGATTGGCCACGTCTTCAAATGGCTGGTCGTCGTTTCGCCGATGTCCGTGGGTGTGGCCGCAATTTTCTCGGCGGCCGTAGGAATTTTCTTCGGATACTACCCGGCGCGGAAAGCCGCTCGGCTGGATCCGATCGAGGCACTCCGTTATGAATAACTTGAAAAAGTTCGCGCGATTCCTTGCAGTTTGCCTGGCTCTCGCTCTCGGTATGTTCTTCACGCCCAATGCTCACGCACAGGGCAAGAAAACTCCTGCCGGCGAAGAATTTTTCATGATCTCATCCACCGACGCGGCCAAGTCGCAGATCCTGCTCAAGCGACCCACCGAAGTCACTCAGCTTATGAAGGTCACTGACAAGACCCAGTTTCTCGACGCGAGCGGAAAACCATTTCAGCTAACGGGCCTCCGATCGGGTGACACAGTCTGGGTGACGTCAACTCGCAGTGAAAACGGCGACCTCATCGCCGTCCGCATCCGCAAAGGGCCAATGACCGTGCAAGATCTCCACCGCTACTTCCTCGATTACCCCGAGATTCGCTAACCCGCGTCCGGTGTACTTGCAGAAATTGTGTTGAGCACCGAAACGAACCACCACGTTTCAGCGCGGCACATACAACGCGCACGTCAGTTCTACAAATCGCCATTCAGCACCGCTGAAATCCATCATTAACCGCTTCTAATTCAGCCTTCGGCGCGATTCTTTCATACCTCAGTTCATTTCCCGCTCTTGGCGCCCGGATTGCTCCTGCTTCTGTGACATGATTGTGTCCATTTTGATCCTGCTCTTCAGCATCGGCGCACTCGCCCAATTCTCTATCGCCTATTGCCACACGCTGCTTATAGCGTACGGCAAGGTAGAGGTGTCGAACCGCACCCAGAAGCTGATAGATATCAATATTCAAGAAGTCGATCCGATGGCATTTGGCCGGTTGATGCAGCTCGTCCGCATGGCGCCCGATCCAGGTGACGACTCCGCAGAAATCAGAATTATCCACGCCTATTTCCATGTGATGAGTCTGGTCCGCGTGGTTCTGTCTCCAATTTCAAAGTACGTCGCACGATGGACCTACGGCGAGCTTTCACGGTGCGCTTACTTCGCCGCCGTCACATTCGACCGCCGAATGTCTCCTCTCCAGAATTTATAGCAATTTCGCGCCCGCTTTCCGCGGGACGTCAGTTGCGCGCACCTCAAACGCAGTGTTACTCTGACCGTGTTCGTGCCTGAGCGGGAGTAGTTCAGTGGCAGAACGCGAGCTTCCCAAGCTTGAGGTGAGGGTTCGATTCCCTTCTCCCGCTCCAAATTGAATGCGCACGGCAACTTCCACTTGAGGCAAACTACTTCTCGTGTCGCTTAGCGCTGTAGCAATTCCAAAATCTGAGTACCGAGGGCCATTCATGTTCAGCAAGCGCCGGCCGGCGCTGGGGATTTGCGCTGCTATCGCTGTCGCGCTTCTTTGCGGAAACATTCTGCCTGCAACCAATCGACCGCAATCGGATGCGACGGCGCCCGCTCAGCAACAAACGCAACGTTCTGTCGTCGTCACCGTGGACGATCTACCCGGCGCGGAATTTGGCACCGACCACGCGTTCGGCGATTTGAAGGAGCTGGAGAAAATCAATCGCTCCATTCCCGCCGCATTGCGTTCCCATCATGTCCCGGCGATTGGATTCGTCAACGAATGGAAGCTGCAGGTACCGCGCGAACGCGACGCCCGTGCCGCGCTGCTTCAGAACTGGCTGGACGCCGGTTTGACGCTCGGCAATCACACCTACACACATGTCGATTTTCAGACTACGCCGCTCGATCAGTACGAAGACGAAACCATTCGCGGCGAAGTCGTCACCCGCGCACTCATGGCCGCCGCAGGCCAGCAGGAAAAATACTTTCGCCACCCGTTTCTGAATACGGGTCCGACCGCCGAAGCGAAAGCATCATTCGAAGCGTTCTTGAAAGAGCGCGGTTACCGAGTTGCTCCGGTCACCGTGGAAGACGCCGATTACATGTTCAATGACGTCTTCGGTCACGCGATGGAAAAGCACGACAAAAAGCAGATCGCAAAGACGAAAAAGGAATACCTCGAATACGTCGATACGGTTTTCGATTACTACGAGGGAGTCTCTCGAGACCTATTCAAACGCGAAATTCCGCAGATTCTTCTGATCCATGACGACGTGCTAAACGCCGAATGTCTCGACGCTCTGCTCGCCAAACTCGAAAAGCGCGGCTACAAATTCGTTTCGCTCGACGACGCGCTCGGCGATCCCGCCTACGCAACGCCCGACTTGTTTATCGGCCCCGTAGGTATTTCCTGGCTCACGCGATGGAAAGTATCATTCGGGCAAAAACCAGACTACGAGAAGAGCCCCGACCCACCGAAATGGATTCAGCAGGGGTTCGACGAAAGCCGTCGCGCTCACTCCAAGCAGTAGCGTCGCTCGTCGACCAAGCTGTCATCCTGAGGACATCCGTTCAGGATGTCCGAAGGATCTCAGCATATCGTTCACTCCAGACGTGACCGCCCGTCGAGAACTTCTACGCAATCGCCAGCGGAATCGCCTTCTTCCACTTCCCCTGCGCTTTTAAAATCAATTCGACCACTTCGCGAATCGCGCCCTCGCCGCCGTTCACCGTCGTGACGTAATGCGCTGCGCGCTTCACTTCGAGCACAGCATCTCCCACCGCAACAGCCAGCCCCACGCGTCCCAGAATCGGCAGGTCCGGCAAATCATCTCCCACGTAAGCGACTTCTTCATCCGTGACGCCCGCCCGAACCAGAATCGCCTTGTACGATTCAAGCTTCTTCGGCTGCCCCTGGATCACAAATTCCATCCGCGATTCGCGCGCCCGTCGCGCGTTTGCAGGCGAATCGCGACCGGTGATCAAACCCGTGCGAATGCCCATGATGCTCGCGAGCGTAATCCCCGCGCCATCATGCGCATTGAACATCTTCATTTCCGCCACACTGTTATCTGGAAATGTCTGCAGGCAGACATATCCGGGCGTCATCGTGCCATCCACATCCATCAACAACACGCGAATCGGCCGCGCCCGTCGCATCACCTTCGCCGGAAATTTCAGTTCCTTGATCGCCATCCGCGTTTCCCAGTAGGGGCGGGTCTCAGACCCGCCCGCGTCCCCATCGGCGACGCTCCTCAGTTCATCGAAATCGCACCATTAAAACAACTGCAATGTCCAAAGATCGTGAATATGAACCACGCCTTCGAATCGCCCATCGCCGTCCACCACAATCACCGACGTGATTTTCTTTTCTTCCATCAATCGCAATGCACTCGCAGCAAGTTCCGTGCGCGCAAGCGTTACAGGATTGCGCGTCATGCAATCCCCCGCCGTAAGCTCAAGAACGTTCTGCTGCCGCTTCTGCATCACCCGCCGCAAATCGCCATCCGTAATCAGGCCGAGCAGCTTTCCATCGCGCTCGGTAACCGCTGTGAGCCCCAGCCCCTTCCGGCTCATCTCGTAAATCACGTCAGGCATTTTTGCCGACGCCAGAACCCGCGGCGCTTTTTCGCCTGAATGCATTAGCGTTTCCACGCGTCGAAGTTTCTTGCCGAGCCGGCCCGCCAGGATGAAGCGCCGCAAAATCCTCTTCCTTAAATCCCCGTCGGTCGAGTAGCGAAATGGCGAGCGCGTCACCCATCGCGAGCGCCGCAGCCGTAGAAGCAGTCGGCGCGAGATTCAACGAGCACGCTTCCTCTTTCACCGCAATGTCGAGAACGATGTCGCTCGCGCTCGCAAGTGTAGAGCGCATCTTGGCCGTCAGAGCAATCAGCCGAATCCCCATCCGCTTTACCGACTCAAGAATTTCCACCAGCTCATCCGTCTCGCCACTCGCGGAAATTGCGAGTAGCACATCGTCCGATGCCAGCGCCCCAAGATCGCCGTGCAACGCATCCGCTGCATGGAGAAAAATCGAAGGCGTGCCCGTACTCGAAAATGTCGCCGATATTTTTCGCCCGATCAGACCGGACTTTCCGATCCCCGTGACAACCACCCGGCCCTCGCACGCATATAAGAGTTCGACAGCCTTGTCGAATCGCTCGTCGAGCCGATCGATCAACCCGGCGATAGCGTCAGCTTCAATTCGCAGAACGCGTTTCGCCGAGGCGAGCGCAGACTTCGCATGGTTCGCGTGATTTCGCCCTTTTCATCGATTTCGCTGCGCCGGCCATTGTGCGTCCCACTTCCTCACGAGCGCCGAGAGCGCCACAATTTTCTCAAGCAACGGCCGAAACTGGCTTAGCGCAAGCGCGTTCGATCCGTCCGACAGCGCCTTCGCCGGATTGTCATGCACCTCAAGGAAAATTCCGTCCACACCCGCCGCAACTCCCGCCCGCGCCAGCGGCTCGATAAACTCCGGCTGCCCGCCGCTCGACTTCCCCTCGCCGCCGGGCAGCTGCACAGAATGCGTCACGTCGTAAACCACCGGATACCCGATTTTGCGCATGATAGGAAACGCGCGCATGTCGACCACAAGATTCTGATACCCGAACGAGTTGCCGCGCTCCGTCAAAATAATTTTTCCGTTCCCGGTGCTCGCCACTTTTTCCGCAGCCGTAGCCATCTCCCGAGGCGAAAGGAATTGCCCCTTCTTGATATTCACGACGCGCCCGGATTTTCCCGCCGCCACCAACAAATCCGTCTGGCGCGAAAGAAACGCCGGTATCTGCAAAATGTCGCAAACGTCCGCAGCCGGCCCCACCTGCGACACATCATGCACATCCGTAAGAACCGGCAACCCAGTGCGCTTCTTAATCTTCGCGAGAATTTTCAATCCATTCTTCAGCCCCGGCCCGCGATACGAAGTCACCGAAGTACGATTCGCCTTGTCGTACGACGCCTTGAAGATGTACGGCACGCCAAGCTCGCTCGCCACCGCCCCCAACTTCTCCGCCATCATCAAAGCGTGCCCCTCGCTCTCAATCACGCAAGGCCCAGCAATCAGAAACAACGGCGCCCCAGCGCCGAACTTGATCTTCCCAATCGAGAATGAGTTTGCTGACACTGTTTTCGAATCTCCAAAGCCGTCCAGCGTGCAGCACCTGAAGAATGCCAGAGCACTCCGTCACGGCACGGACAAGCCTAAGCAGGTTCCCTTTGATTTGCAATGACCATGAGTAGAGACGTCAGCCTGCCCCATTCGAAGGTAGCTACAAGATTTACGCCAATGTTGCATCAATTGGCCGGCACGGCTACACTTCGCGCGTCCAGAACGGAGCACGATGAAATTTTATGTAGGTATCACCGACTGGGATTGGTACACGTATCTCTCAAACCAGACATCTTTGGAAGAGGTCAATTTCTGGCGGCCGAGCGGCGACCGTCGATTTCGCGCGCTCGAGATCAATGAGCCGTTCCTCTTCAAACTTCATAGTCCTCGAAACTTCATTGTCGGAGGTGGGTTCTTCAGGCATTTCACAGGTCTTCCCGTGAGTTTGCATGGGCTTCCTTCGGGACTAGGAACGGGGCTCAAACTGAAAGCGAAATGCGCTTAAGAATTGAGCGATACAGACGATTCTACGCGGGTTCGATGGAGGACTATCAGGTTGGATGCATCCTGCTCCAGTCTCCGTTTTTCTTCGCTCCCGACGATTGGATTCCGGCATCGGACTGGGACGCCAACATTGTCCAAGGCAAAACTTACGATACTGATGACTTGTCTGGGCAATGGACTTGGGGGCAAGTCGAAGACCGGCTGAGAGCTCCGCTCGTATCTCAATCCCAATCTCAAGACGCCATCCGGACCACGGATCGATTCGGGAAGCCGCAACTCGTGACGCCTCGCCTCGGCCAAGGAATTTTTCGGTCATGGTCACAGACGCGTATCACCGTCGTTGCGCTTTTACTTCGTCACCCGTCTTAGCATGTGTTAGAGGCAGCTCACATTCGACCTTTCGTCAACGACGGACCCCACGAAATTCGAAACGGACTGCTCCTACGGCAAGACGTGCATACCCTATTTGATCGTGGCTATATCACGGTGCACACCCGAGCACCGTATCGAAGTTAGCGGGCGCATTAAAGTCGAATTTGACAATGGACATGAATACTACTCGGAGCATGGGAAAATGATCTTCGCTTCCGGGCGATCCCGCCTTGCGGCCAGCCGATGAGTTCCTTTCATGGCATAACGAAAACGTATTTGTCGGCTAGGTCGATGTTCCAGCGCCAAACACATCGTTAGTTTTTCCACAGCTTACGGTTGTCCCACGAATTTTCGACCACTCCAATCCACGTTTCCATTGACCATTTTTCGTGTCCGCAGTCAAACGGATGGCTTCCAACTCACGTGAATCACGCTTCGCAACACAAGCCACGAGTCACGAACAACCAGTCACAGAACTCAATCCGCGGCGGGATCAGCAGTCGTAATGCGCTTATCCGCGGCGACGCCTTGCCGCACGCGGCGATTTTCAAGGCTGGCGCGAATGAATGCGGCAAAAAGCGGGTGCGGTGCGAGCGGCTTCGACTTGAATTCAGGATGGAACTGGCACCCGACGAACCACGGATGGTCGGGAACTTCCACAATCTCGACGTACACGCCGTCCGGCGTGCGGCCTGTGATTCGGAAGCCGGCGCGCGTCAACGTCGGTTCGTACTCGCAATTGAATTCGTAGCGATGTCGGTGGCGCTCGGAAATTTCAAGCGCGCCGTACGCTTTGTGCGCGAACGAGCCCGGCTCGAGTTTGCAGGGCCACGCACCAAGCCGCATCGTGCCGCCCATTTCGTCAACGCCCAGAAGCTCGCGCAATTTGTAGATCACGCGATTCGGAGTGGAAGGATCGAACTCGGTGCTGTCCGCGTGTTCGAGCTTCGAAACCTGGCGAGCGTATTCAATCGTCGCGCATTGCATCCCCAGGCAAATTCCGAAGAACGGAATTTTCTTCTCGCGCGCATACGTAATCGCGTGAACCATCCCGGCAATGCCGCGCTTGCCGAAGCCGCCGGGAACCAGAATTCCGTCCGCGTGTCGCAAAAGCTTGTCCGCCGCGGCGATGGAATCAATATCTTCCGCTTCGATCCATTCGAAAACGACGCGCTGCTTATTCGCGAGCCCGCCATGCACCAGCGCCTCGCGCAAACTCTTATAAGCATCCTCGAGCTGGACGTACTTCCCCACCACGCAGATGTGAACTTCGCCTTGCGGATGTTCGAGCGTTTCCAGCATCGCAAGCCAGCGGCTCAAATCGCGTGGCGGCGCTTCCAGGCGCAGCAGGCGCAAGATCTGTTCGTCAAGGCGTTCCGCCGCGAGCGACATCGGCACTTCGTAGATGTTGCCCACGTCCGGAGCCGAAATTACGCACGATTCGTGAACGTTGCAGAAAAGCGCGATTTTACTTTTCAGGTCGCCGCCCAGTTGGCGGTCGCTACGGCAAATCAGAATGTCCGGCTGTATCCCGATGCTCAGAAGTTCTTTCACGCTGTGCTGCGTCGGCTTGGTCTTCAATTCGCCAGCCGTGGGAATGAAGGGCACAAGCGTGAGGTGAACGAAAAGAACATTCTCCGCGCCCATCTCGAGCCGCATCTGCCGAATCGCTTCGAGAAACGGCAGCGATTCAATATCGCCCACCGTGCCGCCAATTTCGACGATGACGACGTCGACCGAATCCGCAACCTTGCGAAAGGCAGCCTTAATTTCGTCGGTGACGTGAGGAATCACCTGAACCGTCTTGCCCAGATAGTCGCCGCGGCGCTCTTTCGCAATGATCGATTCGTAGAACCGGCCGGTGGTCCAGTTGTGGTCGCGCGTCAGGTGTGCGTTCGTAAAACGTTCGTAGTGCCCGAGGTCAAGATCAGTTTCGGCGCCATCGTCCGTAACGAAAACTTCGCCGTGCTGGTAGGGCGACATCGTCCCGGGATCAACATTCAAATACGGATCGCACTTCTGAAGGGTGACTTTAAGACCGCGGCTTTCGAGGAGACAACCGAGGGAGGCAGCAGCGACGCCTTTGCCGAGGGAAGATACTACGCCGCCGGTTACAAAGATGTACTTCGGGGCGGCCCGCAAGGCGCTCGAATTCCTCCGTTGGAATCGGCGTACTCCGCATTATGGGCAGAAACGGGTCGCGTGTCAAATCGAGCAAGAAATTTTATTGGGGGCGTGGGAGTGTGCGCGAACGAAAAGAGAAAAGATTTAACACAGAGGACACAGAGACTCACGGAGCGCACAGAGAACTTCTCTTCAAGAAGCAGCGCGCGCCTGCAGGATTTTTTCCACGCGCTCGATGTCAGCCGGCACATCAACGCTCACGGCATCGTAATCCGTCTCGACGGCGCGGATGTGGAAGCCATTTTCGAGCCAGCGAAGCTGTTCGAGCTGCTCCACCTGCTCGAGTTCGCCGGGCGGGAGCGTCGGAAATTCGAGCAGCGCGTCGCGACGGAAAGCGTAAAGCCCAATGTGCTTCCAGTGATGCGGCAGGATCGCCGCTTTGGTGTCGCGTACCCACGGAATCGGCGCGCGCGAAAAATAGAGGCCGTTGCCATCGAAATCGCGGACCACTTTCACGATGTTCGGATCCATGATTTCGTTGGGTAGTGTGATGGCGGTGCACGGCGTAGCAATCTGTATGGATTCGTCGTCGAGCATTTCGGAAACCACGGCATCAATCGTGCCGGGATCGATGAGCGGCTCGTCGCCTTGAATGTTCACGTAGATCTCAGCTTCCAGATGCGCGGCCACTTCCGCCACGCGATCCGTTCCGCTGCGATGATCGCGGCGCGTGAGGATCGCTTCCCCGCCAAATTCCTCGACGGCTTTTTTGACGCGTTCATCGTCGGTAGCGACGATCACGCGCGACACTCGTTCAGCTTGCCGCGCGCGCTCCACCACGTGCTGAATCATCGGACGTCCTGCGATCGGAGCAAGAGGTTTCCCCGGCAATCTCGTGGACCCGTAGCGCGCGGGAATCACCGCAAACACCGCGTGCGAGCCGGATTTGCTATGAGAGTCAGCCATTTGGGTATAACAAGCGCGAGCGCGCTGTCCTTTCCCAGCCGTGCCAGTCTAACACCAACACCCGCTGGCATTGAACGCGGGTCGTGGGCTTGGACGAGAAGTTTGGCAACGGTACGATCAGCCCAGTACCTCGACGGCCTTTGGCGGAGTGATTCTGCTGTTTTACATAATTAGCTGGATTGTTTTCGTGAATTGGAGTGGTACAATTCTTCGCATCGCAGGCCTTCGGGGGTTACAGTGATCCACCGCGCCATGCAGCCCGTAGCACAATGGGGGCTCGTGGCAGCCTGTGCGAGCGCTCTTCTCTTCTTGGCCCCGGTGATGGAATCTCCGATTTGGGCGCAGGCGCAAACCACCGGCCCGGTCGGCCCTGCCGCCGCAGACAAACCTGGCAAGAAACTCAAAACCGAAACGGAAATGACGCTCGTGAACGTCACCGTGGCAGATCCCTACGGGCGACTCGTCACAGGCCTCGAGCAAGACGCCTTCCGAGTATTTGAAGACAATGCGGAACAAGAGATCGTGCGCTTCTCGAGCGAAGACGTACCCATTTCTATCGGCGTGATTTTCGACATGAGCGGCAGCATGCAGGACAAGATCGACAAGTCCCGCCTCGCCGCCGTTCAATTTTTCCGCACCGCCAATCCGCAGGACGAATTTTTCCTGGTTGACTTCAATGACCGGGCGGAGCTCGCGAGCTCCTTCACCGGCAGCGTCGAAGAATTGCAGAACCGGCTGATGTTTACAGCGGCTCACGGCGAGACCGCTCTCTTCGACGGAATTTATCTCGGCCTGAGCCAGATGAAAGGAGCACACAACACAAAGAAGGCGTTGCTCATCATATCCGACGGAGGCGATAATCATAGTCGCTACACGATCGCCGACGTTCGCAATTTCATAAAAGAAGCTGACGTTCAAATTTACGCCATCGGTCTTTATAGTCCCAACGGCGGCCTCACTCCGGAAGAACTGGGCGGGCCTTCCCTCCTGGGAGATTTAACGGCCATGACGGGCGGCCGGGCTTTCGTCGTGAATCAGATTTCGGATCTGCCGGACATAGCTTCAAAAATCAGCATGGAGCTGCGCAACCAATATGTCATCGGATACAGACCAAGCGATCACGCGCATGACGGCAGATGGCGCAAGATCAAGGTCAAGCTGCACCCGCCGAAGGGGCTCCCTCCCCTCACCGTGTATTCAAAGTCGGGCTACTTCGCGCCCGGCCACTAGAATTTCCCGCTCGCTCAATTTTATTCTCGCGTTTTTGGCCTTTTCGATTTTTTCGCCGGCCCTCCTCGCGCAGGACCAGATTCCCGGCCCTCCTCCGCCGCAGAATCCGGGACAACAGAAAGGAATCATCAAAGCCACCGTCGATTTGGTTGTCCTGCACGCGACCGTGGACGATGAGAAGGGCCAGTTCGTCGCGGACTTAAAGCAGCCCAATTTCCGTGTTTTTGAAGACAAAGTGGAACAGACGATTTCACTTTTCTCACGCGACGACATCCCCGTGACGATGGGCCTGGTAATCGACAACAGCGGCAGCATGCGGGAAAAACGCGCTCAGGTAAACGAAGCGGCGCTCACCTTCGTGAAGACCAGCAATCCGAAAGACGAAGCGTTCGTCGTAAACTTTAACGACGAATATTATCTCGACCTGAACGAAGATTTCACCAGCGATCAAAAAGAATTGACCGAGGCTCTTTCACGCATCGATTCGCGCGGCAGCACCGCTCTCTATGACGCGATCATCGGCTCGCTCGACCATCTAAAGAAAGGTCACAAGGACAAACGCGTGTTGCTTGTAATCACCGACGGCGACGACGACGCGAGCCGCAAATCATTCGAGTACACCATTAAAGTGGCGCAGCAGTCCGACGCAGCGATTTATGCGATTGGAGTTTTCAGCGACGAAGACCGCAAGCACAGCAAGGGGATGGTCCGCCATTCAAAGAAGATATTGACGGAGCTCGCGCAGGCCACCGGCGGCCTCGCCTATTTTCCCGACAGTCTCGAACAAGTCCAAGCTATCTGCGCGCAAGTGGCCCGCGACATCCGGAACCAATACGAACTCGGCTATTATCCGACGAACACCGCAAGAGATGGCACTTTCCGCACAGTGCAGGTGCAAGTCATTCCGCCGAAAGGTCGAGGCAAGTTGACGATTCGCACCCGCGCTGGTTACTACGCGCAAAAACTCCCACCCGCCAAGTAAGCGGATCTTGTTGCAATTTCCCGAACCAAGCCGCAGCTCGAGCTTCTAACGCTGTCTTTTTTGCGCGGGGCGCAGTTTTCGGCAGGTTGAATTCAGGAATGCCCGCAAATCACTTCTGCCCTCTAGGGGTCGGAGCTCTCATCGGGCCGGACGGGAAAACACCTGGAGGTCGCTCCAGCCGTTTAGGCGGTCAAAACTCTCATCGGGCCGACCGGGAAAACACCTGGAGGTCACTTCTGCCGCTTAGGGGGTCGGAGCTTCAGCTCCGACATAAATAAGGACGGCGCGTAACCGCCTCCCCTTCGCGGTGTTCTTCCCGCGAGCCGCTGGATTCAGCCTGTCGAAATTTGTGCGTCACCGATTGCCGGCGCACTACCGCGAGAGTAACTCCAAAAAACTCGTCCCGTGCGGTATCTCTCCGCCAAAATTCTCGGCCACTGTTTGTCCCATGTCCGCAAGCGTCGAGCGAGTGCCGAGATTCCTGCCCTCTGCCGCCCGCGATGTGTACGCAAGAATCGGAACGTACTCCCGCGAATGATCGGTCGTTGGATTCACTGGGTCGGGATCGCACCCATGATCCGCCGTTATGATCAGCAAATCCGATTCGCCCAATCGTTTCAAGAACGGTCCGAGCAACGCGTCAAATTCCTCAAGCGAGCGAGCAAACCCCTCCACATCTTTCCGGTGGCCGTAAAGCATGTCGAAATCAACCAGATTCGCAAAAATCAGCCCGTTCGGATGCGTTTCCAGCGCTTCCGTCAATTTCGCCATCCCGTCTGCGTTGCTTTTCGTGGTGACGTAATCGTCGACGCCTCGCCCATTGTAAATATCGTGAATTTTGCCGACGCCAAAAACCGGAGTGCCCCGCTCAGCGAGAACATCGAGCATCATCGGCTTCGGCGGCTCCACGGCATAATCGTGCCGCCGCTCGGTCCGCTGGAAATTGCTCGGGGGCCCATTGAACGGACGCGCGATCACTCGTCCTACGCGATTCGGAACATCACAAAGTTTGCGCGCAATTTCGCACATCCGGTAAAGCTCCGCGATCGGAATCACGTCTTCGTGCGCCGCCAGCTGAAAAACACTGTCGCCGGACGTGTACACAATCGGAAATCCGGTAGTGACGTGCTGCAGGCCAAGCTCTTTGATGATTTCTGTTCCCGACGCGGGTTTATTGCCTAGCGTGTGCCGGCCAATTTGTCGCTCGAATTCCGAAATCAGCCACTTGGGAAAGCCGTTCGGATACACCGGAAAAGCCTCATCGAGCCACACTCCGGCCATTTCCCAGTGCCCGGTAGTCGTGTCCTTCCCCGGCGACTTCGTGGCGCCTCTTCCATAACTCGCCAGCGGATGTTCCGGCGTAGTTATGAATTCGAGCGGTTTGATGTTTGCAATTCCGAGCTGAACGAGATTCGGAAGCTGTAGCGGCCGGGAACGCGCGATGTGCCCAAGCGTATCGCGGCCCACGTCGCCGTAATCTTTCGCGTCCGGCAACTCTCCGATTCCCACGCTATCCAGCACGATCCAGATCACGCGCTGGAAATGATGACTCTCACGCCCCACAGTTCCTCCGAACTGGGCTAGGTGCCGCAGCTGGTTGCGCTGAAAGCTGCGACTGCCGGGATTGTATAGCACGAGAAGTCGTTTCGCAGCGAGTATGCTCAATTTGCCCGGCTTGACTCGTCGGCGTATAATTTTTGGTTTACACACATGCCCAAGCTCCCCACAGAGAAGGTCACACCCGCAAAGCCGGCCCGTACACCCGACTCGGCGGTGATTGCGGAGCCGCCCGCGGTTCCCGTCATACCCGGCGACATTGAAGAGATCCGCGTGCGCGGCGCTCGAGTTCACAATCTGAAGAATCTCGATTTTGTGATTCCGCACAACGCCATTACCGTCGTCACAGGCGTTTCGGGCTCGGGAAAGTCCAGCCTCGCTTTTGACACCCTCTATGCGGAAGGCCAGCGGCGCTATATCGAGTCGCTCTCGGCGTACGCACGCCAATTTCTCGAACGCATCGAAAAACCCGACGTCGACGAAATTACCGGAATCGCCCCGGCCATCTCCATCCGCCAAAAGAATTCCACGCGCAACCCGCGTTCGACCGTCGCAACAGCGACCGAAATATATGACTACCTTCGTTTGCTCTACGCGCGCGTGGGACACACGTTCTGTCTGAATTGCGGCGAAGAAGTCCGCAAAGACACGCTCGACGAAATTGCCGCACGCGTCCTCGCGCTTCCCGCCGGACGCCGGTTCTATGTTCTCTACGAACTGAAACTGACGCCTGAACTCTCTTCGCAGGCATCGAAGACCAAAAAAGCGGCGCGGCCCGGCCCCGAAGCCATTCGTCAGGCGCTCGTAAACTTGCGGAAGCGCGGCTTCAATCGCCTTTACCAGGCTGGACGTGTCTACGAATTCTCCACGCCCGAAGAACTGATCGACATGGATTTCACAAAGCCAACCTACGTCCTCGTCGACAGGCTCGCGCTCTCGCCGGACATTCGTTCGCGCTTGATGGATTCGATCGAGATTTGCTACCGCGAAGGTCGTGGCGAGGCGATTTTGGAATTTGTTCCCGAGCCGGCGCGGGATTCTGACGGCGCACCTCCGGCGCCCGCCGCCGTGCCCGAACGGCTCGTGTTCAACGAACGCTTCACATGTAAAAAATGTGGCGCCGCCTATCAGGAACCCGAGCCGCGGCTTTTCTCGTTCAATAGCCCGTATGGAGCGTGCCCGCGCTGTCAGGGCTTCGGCAACACCATCGATTTCGATATCGACCGCGTGATTCCGGATAAGAGCAAATCGCTGGCCGACGGTGCCGTTGAACCGTGGACGAAACCCCGTTATCGCCAGCTAGCGATGGACTTGCGCGCGTACGCACGCAACAAGGGCATCCCGCTCGACGTTCCCTTCCGCCAGTTAAGCGCGGCGCAACGCGATGCAATCATCGAAGGCGATCCGAAAGAAGATTTTCCAGGCGTGAAAGGTTTTTTCAGCTGGCTCGAGCGCAAAAAATATAAATTGCATGTGCGCGTTTTTCTGAGCCGTTATCGCGGCTACGCGCTTTGCCCCGATTGCAACGGCACACGCCTCCGCGCCGAAGCTCGCGCGGTGAAAATCGCAGGCCGTTCGATCACCGAAGTCTGCCAGATGACGGTAAAAGACGCGCGCCCGTTTCTTGATTCGCTCACGCTCAGCCCCGCAGAATCAACGATCGCCGACAAAGTCCTCGAAGAAGTTCAGCTGCGCCTGCAATTCCTCGACGAAGTCGGCCTCGATTACCTGACTCTCGACCGGCTCACTTCAACGCTCTCAGGCGGCGAGTCGCAGCGCATTCAACTCGCAACTTCGCTCGGCTCGCACCTCGTCGGCGCGTTGTACGTCCTCGACGAACCTTCGATCGGCCTGCACCCGCGCGATACCGATCGCCTGATTCAAATTCTCAAAGGACTGCGCGACCTCGGTAACACTCTGCTCGTCGTTGAGCACGATCCCGATACGATTCTCGCTGCCGACTATATTCTAGACCTCGGCCCCGGCGCGGGCGAGCACGGCGGCAAGCTGATGTTTGCAGGCACGCGCGAACAATTACTCGCCGATCCGAATTCACTCACAGGCCGTTACCTACGGGGCGATTTGAAAATCGCTATTCCCACGCGCCGCCGCAAACCGCAAGGCAAGTTCCTGAAAATTACCGGCGCACACAGCCACAATCTACAGGGCGTTGACGTAATGATTCCGCTCGGCCTTCTCGTAGCGGTAACAGGCGTGAGCGGCTCGGGAAAATCGACGCTCGTGTACGACGTGCTCTACAAAGCGCTCGAAGCCAAGCGCACCGGCGGAAACTGGCGCGAGTTTTGCGACCGGCTTGAGGGCGACTCCGCACTCGCCGCAATCGAAATGGTCGATCAATCGCCCATCGGCCGCACTCCGCGCTCGAATCCGGCAACATATCTAAAAGCTTTCGATGCCATCCGCGAAATCTTCGCCTCCACGCCTGAAGCGAAAAAGCGCGGCCTCACCGCCGGGCATTTCTCGTTCAATATTCCCGGAGGCCGCTGCGAAGCGTGCCAGGGTGACGGCACCGTCACAGTGGAAATGCGGTTTCTCGCCGACGTGGAACTTGTTTGCGAGGAATGCCGCGGTACCCGCTACAAGAGCAGCGTCCTCGAGGTGCACTACAAAGAGAAAAACATCCACGACATATTGCAAATGACTGCCCGCGAGGCGCTCACTTTTTTTGCTGCGCATCCGAAGGTCACCACGAAGTTGCGCGTCCTCGACGAAGTCGGCCTCGGCTACCTCCGCCTCGGACAATCCGGCACCACCCTCTCCGGCGGCGAAGCGCAACGCTTGAAACTGGCCGCGCATCTCACCAGGCAGGAAAATGCCGGCATCCTGTATATTTTTGACGAGCCCACCACCGGCCTTCACTTCGATGACATCCAAAAGCTCCTCACCGCATTTCGAAAGCTCATCGACGGCGGCGCTTCCGTGCTGATCATCGAGCACAATCTCGACGTGATCAAATCCGCCGACTGGATGATCGACCTCGGCCCCGAAGGCGGCAACGAAGGCGGACGTGTGGTGGCCGCCGGAACCCCCGAACAGGTAGCGCGCAACTCGCAGTCGCACACGGGTCATTTTCTCGCACGCGTGTTAAACGGCCGCAGCGGTAATGGCAACGGCTCCCATCACGGCAATAATTCTTCTTCATCGAAGCCCGGCGGGTCGCCGCCGGCGCCGTCGTCCCCTACACCATGAAGCGCGAAACGAAGTGGATTGCGTATTGTCTGTCACTCTCCGCATTCTTCCTTCTCTCCGCTTCGCCACGAATTTCAGCTCAAACGAACACGACCAGAACGCGCATCCGCGTCCCGGACAACACTCCGGATCCGGATCTCGTCACTGCGCGCGAAGCAATGGACCATCGAGACTATGCGGCGGCCGTCGAGGCGTACAAGAGTTACCTCGTCAAAAAGCCCGGAGACGCCGACGCACATTTTGATTTGGGCAATGCATATTCCACCTTGAAGCAAGCCGACAACGCCAAAGCTGAATACGAAAAAGCAATCTCGCTCGATCCCAAGATGGACGCGGCCTACGTCAACATGGGAATCACGTTGATGGACACGGATGTGAACGCCGCGATACCGGCGTTTCAAAAAGCTGCTGAACTGGTTCCGGATCACGCGCGTCCTAGATTTCTCTTGGGCTGGGCCTACGAACGATCCGGCAAACTTCCGCTCGCGATCGAGCAATATCGCGCCGCAGCAAAGCTGGATCCGAAAAGCTCTGAAACCCATTTCGCGCTCGCACGCGTCCTTCTCGCCTCGAACCTGCCTGCCGACGCCGAGGTCGAATTTCGCGCCGCCCTCGAATCAGACTCCGAAAGCGAGCAGGCGCACCTCGGTCTTTCGCAAGCTCTCATGGCCCAGAAGAAATATGACGCAGCGGCTGCAGAACTCGCAAAATATCTCGACACGCAACCGGCCGATTCGGAAGCGCGCGTCGCTCATGCGCTTGCCCTAGCCAGAATGGACAAGAATGAAGACGCGCTCGCGGAACTCGACAAAGCTGCCGCGTCGGGGCCGGAGGGCCTATCGGCGCTCAAGCTTCGCTCGCAAATCCTTTTTCAGATGAAGCGCTACGATGACGCGATTCCCGTCCTGCAAAAAGCCGCAGCACTCGCTCCGCAGGATCCGGATATACCAGCACGGCTCGGTCATCTATATTTGGAGAAACGGGCGTATCCGGATGCGGCCCGCGAGCTGCTCGTCGCCTTCAAACTTGATCCCAAGTCAAACGACGTGCTCGGCGAAATCGTTGCCGCCGAATATCTCGGCAAGAACTACGAAGCGGCGCTCAAGGCTCTCGATCTTCTTTCTCAGCGCGAGGAACTGCCAGCCGGGACCGTTTTCATCCGGGCCACCTGTTACGATAAGCTAGGGCAAGTGCCTGCGGCGCTCGATGCGTATCAGAAATTTCTGAAGCTGAACAAAGACGAGAACAACGACATGTACTTCGAGGCGACTTCGCGCGTCAGGTTTCTGAACTTGCAACTCAAGGAAAAGAAAAAGTAATTCCGTGCGCAAGTCCTCCCTATCATCGGCTGTTGTGCTCGCTTTCGCGGCGATCGTCGCTGTTGCGTCCGCCCAGGAATTCAAGACCACTGCGCAACTCCGCGAGCGTTTCACCCGTGAAAGCGATGGAGTGCGCAAAGCAAAAGCGCTGCAGCCATTGGGTGATTCGGAGTTCAAAGACATCGATACTTCGCTCGCGCAAGACAAAATTCCTGAGGCGCTGGAAATTCTCAAGCTTTACGTTGGCGAAGCGCAGTCCACCGCAAAAGCGCTCGAGACGAAAACCCCCGATCCGGAAAAGCATCCCAACGGGTTCAAGCAGCTGCAAATCTCCCTTCGTCAGGCGCTTCGGCGCCTTGATGCCGTCATCGTGGGCCTTTCAGCAGACGATCGGAAACCTTTTGTCGAAATCCGCGGCCAACTCGACGAAATGGACCGTCATCTGATTCAGCAGTTGTTCCCGAAGCAGCCGGGTCACAACGAACCGGCTCCTTCGAAGCATTGAGAGGCTGCCATGCGATCACCTTTCATCGTCCTGGGAATGATTGCCGCGTTGCTCCTGCCGTCCTTCGCCGCTGCTCGCGCGGCGCAGCCTGAACCTCTGTCCCCTCAGGGTAAAAAAGAATATCTCAGCGAGGGCGAAGCCGACAAAATTCGCGATGCCTACGAGCCGGCCGAGCGCATCACTCTCTACATGAAGTTTGCTGAAGACCGCTTGAAGAAATTTCAATACGAGCTCAACCGCAAAGTTCAGGATCGCCGTCGCGCGGAAGTTCTCAACAATCTTATGAATGCATACGCGGGATGCATGGACGATGCCGCCGACCAAATCGCGATCGGCCAGGAAAAACAATCCGACATTCGTGCATCCTTGAAACTCATGAAATCGAAGGCCACCGAATTTCTGGATATTCTGGAAAAGCTCCAGCAAAATGGCGCTGAATTGGATACCTACAAGGACACGCTCGAAGACGCGATCGACGGCACCAAAGACGCCCTCACGGATGTCGATAACGCGCTGAAGACCGCCGCCGCGCCTCCCGTTCGGAGACGGCCCACGTGAAGCGATCGTTGCAGCGCTCCCGCCTCGTCCCGGGCGGCGAACGGATTTTTCAGCGAATTTATACCAGACTCGGTTGCGAAGGCCGCCCTCCTCATTTTGTCGTCGAATATCATCCCTACGCGGACCTCACGCACACGATTCGTTTGCGCGAAGATACGGCATACGTTCGCGTTTCCGATTTGCTTCGCGATGCTCCGCGCTCGATCTTTGAAGCCGCCGCTGGAATTTTGCTCGGCAGATTGTATCGGCGGCAGCCGCCGGCAGAATTTCTCGAACTGTATCGGCGCTTCTCTTACGCGCGCGGCACGCGGCGCCGATTGTTGACGCTTCGCCAGAGGCGCGCGAGGCGCGCGGAACATCGTCCGGCGGGAGCCCATCACGATCTCGGACCATTGTTCGAACACCTCAATGGACACTATTTTGAAAACGCGCTCGTGAAACCTAGATTGGGTTGGAGCAGCCGCGTGTGGCGCACGCAGCTGGGTTGTTTCGATCCCGCGCTTGAACAAATCGTGATTAATCGGCAGCTCGATCGAAAAAACGTTCCGGAATACGTCGTCGCTTACGTCCTCTACCATGAAATGCTGCACCTGAAACATCCGATGCGCTTCGCTCGGTGCCGTCGGGAATCGCACTCACCTCAATTTCGCGCGGAAGAAAAGAAATTCGCGGATTACCAGCGGGCGATGAAGTTCCTGAAGACCTTTCCGGCGAACTGAACCGGCGGACTACTCCGGCGCGACAATTACCGACGATTGCGTTGTGATTCTGGGCGAAGCGAGAAATCTTCCATGACAATCCGGCTGGCGCCGTAACTATTCCTTCGAAAGCTTCTCGATTTTCTTGCGAACATCCTTCGCATCCGGAGCGCCGGGCAGAACCTGCAGATATTCCTTGTAATATTTCACCGCGGATTCGTTGTCGTGCTTCTTTTCGTAGGCTTTGCCCAGGAGCAAGCGGGGCTTGGCAAAATTAGGTCGCTGTTGAATGGCATCGAGAAAACGATCGATCGCCGCGTCCACATCGCCTTTGTGCATATAGAACATGCCGACTTCAATGTCCTGTTCCGCCGGGAAAGGATTGTAGTTTGAATTGGCTTTGGCCTTTTCGGCATCGGAGGAAACCGCGGGCGGCTGATCCGGCAGGGAGTCCTTTCCGCCTTTCTCCTCGTCCGGACGCGCCTTCTTCGAACTCGATTCTTGCGAAACAGGGGTATCGTCGGAATCTGACTGGTTCTGGCCGGCCTGTTGTTGATCTCGTTGCTGATCTTGCGCTTGCGGCTTTTGCTTTTCGGGCTGTTGCTTGTCTTGCTGACCTTGGTCTTGTCCTTGTTGCTGCCCTTGCGATTGAGCACGCAGCGACGGAGCAGCAAACAGAAGTATCAGCGCAATGGTGAGCAGCATGTGAGTGATTTTCGATTCCATGTGAGCTTTGATTCGATTTGGTATCATCGAAGTTGTATCGAGCCGTCGCTGTTGTTTCACACGACCGAAACTATTTCGGACTGTCGGCTAACGTCGTGCTATCCGAGCAGGCCCATAAAAGCTTCGCGTCATTTCGCGTCATAGTGTAGCGCGTTCCGATGGAACTCCGCGAAAAAGTCGCCAACCTTCCTCAACAGCCCGGGGTGTACCTGTTCCAGGATGCCGGCGGAACGATTCTCTACGTTGGTAAAGCGCTGTCGCTTCGCAATCGCGTTCGCTCGTACTTTCTCGAGAAAAGCTCGCAGGATGCAAAGACCGGCTCGCTCGTCCGCGAAGTCGCCGACCTCGAATTCATTGTCGTCGACAATGAAAAAGAAGCGCTCGCCCTTGAGAACATTCTCATCAAGAAGCATCAACCCAAGTTCAATATCCTGCTGCGCGACGACAAGACCTACCCATATATTCGCTACACCGCGTTCGAAAAATATCCGCGCGTGTATGTCACACGACGGCTGCGAAAAGATGGCTCATTGTATTTCGGGCCATATTTCCCCGCCAATCTCGCGTATCGAATGGTCCACCTGATTCACAAGCATTTTCTGGTTCCCTCCTGCACCGTCGACCTCACTCGCCATCACCCGCGCCCGTGCCTTCAATACTACATTCACCGTTGCCTCGGCCCGTGCGTAGAGGGCCTCGTCACCGACGAGCGGTACGCCGAAGCCGCGCGCGACGTCCGGCTGTTCCTCGAAGGGCGCCGAAACGATCTTTCCCGCAGCCTGGAAGAGCGCATGAAGGCTGCCTCTGACAACGAGCGCTACGAAGAAGCGGGCGGCTATCGCGACCTGCTTCGCACCCTCGCGGAAATGGAAGAGCGCCAGAAAATCGCGGCCGCATCCGGTGACGATACGGACGTCCTGGCCTGGTACGCAGAACCGCCGCAGGTAGCCGTGAATCTTTTCCACATCCGCGGTGGCCGCGTAGTCGACCGGCGCGATTTCTACTGGGAGAATCTCGAGGAATTCAATCCCGCGGAATTTCTGCCCTCGCTCCTGAAACAACTCTACCTCGAAGCTGCCTACCTGCCGCGCTACATCCACATCCCGATGGAATTCGAAGATCGCGCACTGCTCGAAGAATTTCTCACAGAACAGGCAAAGCATCGCGTGGAAATCCTGAATCCGCAGCGCGGGCAGAAGCACCAATTTCTCGAATTGGTCGAAAAAAACGCACAACATTCATTCGTGCAGCGCTTCCGCGTGCTCAAGCCGTCATCCGCCGCGATTGCCGAGGCGCTCGAATCCACCCTCGGCCTTCTCGAGCCGCCCAAACGGATTGAAAGTTTCGATATTTCTCACACGCAAGGAACCGAAACCGTTGCGTCGATGGTCGTGTGGGAAGACGGGCGAATGAAAAAATCCGACTACCGGAAATTCATCATTCGCGGCGAAGCGCCGGAAAACGGCACACCGACCGACGCCGGCCTGCTGCGCGACGATTTCGCCAGCATGCGTGAAGCCGTCGGCAGGCGCTACCGGCGCTTGCAGGAAGAACAAAAACCGATGCCGAGCCTGATCCTGATCGACGGCGGCATCGGCCAATTGCATGCCGCTGCGCAAGCGCTCGAAAAGCTCGAAATCATCAACCAGCCCATGGTCAGCATCGCGAAAAAAGAAGAAATTCTTTACATTCTGGGACGCGAAGACGAGCCGATCATCCTCGATCGCCATTCGCCAGTGCTCCAACTGATTCAGCAGATTCGCGACGAGACGCACCGTTTCGCAATCACGTTTCACCGCCAACGGCGCTCCAGCAAGCGCCTGCGGACTTCCCTCACCGAAATCCCCGGCGTCGGCGAGCGCACCGCGCGAAAGCTTCTGCGAAAGTTCGGAAGCGTGGCAAGGCTGCAGGAATTGACCCTGGAAGACCTGGCCGCGGAGCTTCCTCGCGCGCAAGCCCAGAAGGTCTTCGCAGGTTTGCGCAAAACGGTTCTCCCCGGCGAACCTCTCTGAACAACAGTACGCTACCGTATGTTTCACTCTATTGCTACCCCCGGAAGCGTGTGCTACTGTTCAATTTGGAGGTGAAAAGATGGCTGATAACAGCGCTGGCTCGAAGGTGAGCTTTTTCCTGGTTGGACTTGGAATTGGATCACTGATTGGACTCCTCTTCGCGCCGAAATCGGGCGAAGACACACGCGATTACCTATCCGGAAAGGCCGATGAAGGCCGCGAATATGCACAGCGCAAAGCACGCGAATTGCGCGAACGCGCCGAAGATTTGATCGAGCGCAGCAAAGAAATTATGGCACGCCAAAAGGACGGCCTGAGCGCCGCCGTGGAAGCGGGCAAAGAAACCTACAAACGGGAATCGAAAGTATCGTAGTTCTGCAGATTCATTTGTAAGGAGGACTCGATGTCCGGCTGGGCGGAAGCGTTCGTCGTCATCGCAGCGATTGCCATCGTGATTCAAATGGCGATTCTTGTGGCGATGTTCGTCCAGATGAAGACGGCCATTGAGCAGTTCACGCGGATCGCCTCAGACTTGCAGAGCCGGATCGATCCGATCCTGCTTCGCACAAACCGTATCCTCGAAGATTCCGAAGATCGCATTGCGAGCATTATGGGCGACGCGGCTGAAATCACCCGCGTCGCTCGCGGCTCCGCGCAAAAGATCGATCGCGTTTTTACCGACGCCGTCGAGCGGTTGCGAGTGCAGGTGATTCGCGCCGACCATATCTTGACTGGCACGCTCGAAGTACTCGAAGAGTCCGGCACGAAATTCCGACGCACGCTGTGGACTCCCATTCAGCAGGCTTCCGCAATCCTGAAGGGGCTGAAAGTCGGGATCGACATGATTCGCGGCCAGCGTCGGCCGCAGCCGGACGCTGCGACGCAGGACGAAGAACTTTTCATCTGAAGTTCTGATCTCATCAAGACTCGCGGTCCTCGCGGGTTTTATTCCCACACAATTTAGGTGATTTAAAGTGAACTCGAAATCGTGATCCATCGGCGAATTAGAACTGCGCAGATTGCTCGTCGCGAGGGCTACGCCGTGGCCTGCCTTACTTTCGAAACCTTTTGACCTTTGAGAGGATTATCGGATCCAGCCGCCGCCTAAAACCGACTCGCCTGCATAAAATACAGCGGCTTGCCCTGGCGTGATGGCGCGTTGCGCATCGCGGAACGTAATGCGCGCTGACGTCGCGTCGAGTGGCGCGATTTCTGCGGCGGCGGGCTCGTGGCGATTGCGCACCCGAACCATCGCCTCAATCGGCGCACTGGGTGTCGTGAACGGCATCCAATTGATGTCGCGAACTTCGCAGACGGTGCTGCGAAGTTCCTGATCTTCGCCGACAACCAGTCGATTCTTCGCCCGGTCAAGCGCGACCACGTAGAGCGGGCGGCCCGCAGAAAGTCCGAGGCCGCGGCGCTGGCCCACCGTGTATTGATGCAAGCCCGTGTGACGGCCGAGCACCTCACCATCGGTCGTAACAATGTCGCCGGGGTTTTCCACAAGCTTGGTTCCCTGCTCCTGCAGATAGCCCTCGATGAACCGCACGTAATTTCCCGTCGGGACGAAACAGATTTCCTGGCTCTCCGGCTTTTCCGCCACGGGAACTTTCAGGCGGCGCGCGATCTCGCGCACTTCGTTCTTCGACAATTCGCCGAGCGGAAAATCGGTACGCGCAAGTTGCTCCTGCGTCAGGCCAAAAAGAAAGTAGGACTGGTCCTTCGATTCGTCCACCGCGCGCAGCAATTCGTAGCGCCCCGTATCCGAATTGTGTCGGACACGCGCATAGTGCCCGGTGGCGATACGTTCCGCTCCGATCTGGCGCGCAGTAGTAAGTAGCTGATCGAATTTCACATGATTATTGCAGAGCGTGCATGGAATCGGGGTGCGACCTTCGAGGTAATCGTTGACGAACGGGCGAATTACGTTGTTTTCGAATTCGCGTTCAAAATTCACCACATAGAACGGAACGCCGAGATGTTCAGCCACTCGGCGCGCGTCATAAACATCGTCGATCGAACAGCAACGATGCTGCGCAGGCGCGCTCGATTCTTCTTGCGGCAGACGGCGCTGATTCCAGAGCTGCATCGTCAAGCCGACCATTGCCTGCCCGCGATCGTGAAGCATCGCAGCCACTGTGGAGCTGTCGACGCCGCCGCTCATCGCAACTGCGACGGTCCCAATGGCAGCCGGCTGCGGTGCGAGATCGCGCTCACAGATCGATTGCGTTATAGGCGTCACATTCAACGTGGAGTTCATCGGGCGCTCGCCATCGTTACAGACCGCGGCGAAAGTGCGCGGAGCCGCGAGACGACTTCTGGAATCGTCGCATTCGCGTGATCGATTTCCTCGTTCGTTGTTTGGCGCCCCAGGCTGAAGCGCAAGCTCGATCGCGCCTCATCTGGCGACAATCCTATCGCGAGGAGCACGTGCGATGGCTCGACGGCCCCGGAAGAACACGCAGCGCCGGTAGAGCACGCAACGCCAAGCAGATCGAGCGCAATCAGCATCGCTTCGCCGCCAGCTCCCAGAAACGAAAGATTTGTCGTGTTCGCCGTGCGATGTGCCGCGTCACCATTCACCTTTACGGACTCCACGGAATCGACGATCGCGCGTTCCAAACGATCGCGCATTGCGCCGATTCGTTGCGGCTCCGCCAGCAAATTTGCGACCGCGAGATCGGCAGCTTTCCCAAGCCCCACAATCCCCGGAACATTTTCAGTGCCGCGGCGGCGGTCGCGCTCGTGATGTCCGCCATGCGTGCGCGGCTCGATCGGCGTCCCGGTGCGAACGTACAGTGCGCCCACGCCCTTCGGCCCGTAAATCTTGTGCGCAGAGATGCTCAGCAAATCCACGCCGAGGCGATTCACGTCGAGCGTGAGCTTCCCTGCTGACTGAACCGCGTCGCAGTGAAAATAAATATCGGCTTCAGCCGCAACGCGCCCGATTTCTTCGATCGGTTGGATCGTGCCAAGTTCGTTGTTTGCCTGCATCACGCTGATCGAGATCGTTTCCGGCCGTAGAGCGCGTCGAACGTCCTCGGGATCGACGATCCCCGAACCGCTGACAGGAACGTAGGTGACGTCGAAACCCTGCGACTCAAGCGCCTGGCAGGAATTCAGCACGGCGTGATGTTCGATCGCTGTTGTGACGATGTGCGGACGAGATCCAGCAACCTTGGTAGCCATCGCCGAAGCGACGCCGAAAATCGCCAGATTGTCGGCCTCGGTGCCGCCGCTCGTGAAAACAATCTCAGACGCCTTCGCGCCAAGTAGTGCAGCGACAGAATCCCGCGCGCGATCAACGGCGGCGCGCGCGTGCTGACCGGCAGAATGGATCGAGCTGGCGTTGCCGAAATTCTCGGCGAGATACGGCAGCATCGCATCGAGCACGGCTCGGTCGACAGGCGTCGTCGCGTTGTAGTCCAGGTAGGCGCGCATCGATTCAGCTTCGAATACTCAAACAACAAGGCTAGCAGGATGGGCTGGGATTGCAAGCCACGGATGTGCCCTCGCCGTGTATGCGGGCGCCTTCAAAAGGCGCGTTAACTGGTTGGTGCGCCTCGCCTTGACAGTGTTGGGAGCCTCCGATAGCGTCGAAGAGTAGTCCACGAGAGCATTCCGCGGATTCATCGCGCCGCAGCAAGCCCAGTGAGGACACGTTGGCACAACATCGACCGATTATTACTCTGACGACGGACTACGGCACGAACGACCATCTGGTCGGCGTGATGAAGGGCGTGATCTGCAGCATCAATCCCGAAGCCACCATTCTCGACATCACGCACGGCGTCCTCGCGCACGATATTTTGGATGGCGCGCTTACGATCGGTCAGGCTTACAACTATTTCCCGCCGCGCACGATTCATGTGGTCGTGGTCGATCCCGGAGTCGGCACACCGCGCCGTCCTATTCTTGTAGCGAGCGATCAACACTATTTCGTCGCGCCAGATAATGGAGTGCTCTCGGCTGTTTACGATCAAACGGAAGCGCTGTACGTCTGGAATATCACCTCTGAACATTATTTCCGCCAGCCCATCAGCAATACCTTTCACGGGCGCGACGTGTTTGCTCCGGTAGCCGCCTGGCTTTCGAAATCGTGGCAGTCCTCGGCATTTGGCGATCCGATCGAGGATTTCGTGCGGTTCGCGATTCCGAAACCCAAAGTGAATGGCAATTCGATCAAAGCAATCGTGCTGAAGATCGATAACTTCGGAAATTTGATTACGAACTTAAAAGCGGAAGATGCTCCCGCTCTTGTGGCCGCCGACGCAAAGTTTGCAATCAAAGTCGGCAAAGGCGAAGTGACGAAGCTGCTGCCCACGTTTGCGAATGGGACGGCGGGAGAAGTGTTTGGCGTGATCGGATCGAGCGGATATTTGGAAATTTCGGTGAACAAAGGGAGCGCAGCGCGAACGCTTGGTGTAGGACGCGGTGCCGAGGTTTCGGTGGAGTTGGGTTAGAGCCTTTAACCACAGTTGGGCACGGATTCACAACGATTGGTTCGGAGCTGCGAAATTTTCTTCTGCAGTCGGATTTCCTTCCTTTCTTGAGTTTTCACATCGGTCTCGTCACGCAGCACCTGCCGGTCTGAAGCCCGGCGCTACGCAAAGGCAGGTTCTTCCTTGCCAGAGTTGTGACGATCAAGTATGCCCGCATCCGCGGATCGAGCCAGTCGCGAAGCGCGTCACCGAGGAGATTGAACGCCAGTACGGCAGTCATCACGGCGAGAGCCGGGAAAATTACGAGGTGCGGAGCGTCAAAGAGGTGGCTGCGTGCGTCGTTGAGCATAGCGCCCCAGCTTGGCATCGGCGCGAGGACGCCCACGCCAAGAAAGCTCAGCGTGGACTCAGCGAGAATAGCGCCTGCCATTGCAATCGTCGCTTGCACGAGCACCGGCTGAAGAATATTTGGCAGCAGATGGCGAATCAGGATGCGCGCATCGTTCGCCCCCAGCGAACGCGCAGCCAGGACGTACTCCATTTCCTTCGCTTGCAGAATTTGCGCGCGTGCGAGCCGAGCGTAACCGGCCCAGCCCGTGATGACGAGCGCGAGAATTACCTTGCCAAGCCCCGGACCGAGAAATGCGGCGAACGCGATCGCGAGCAGAATTCCCGGGAACGAAAGAAACGCGTTGATGAGCACCACGTTGACGAAGCGGTCGAACCAGCCGCCGAAATAGCCTGCCAACGACCCGATCGCAAGCCCTATCAATCCCGCACCCAACACCACGCTGATGCTCACCAGCATCGATACGCGCGTGCCGAAAAGGATGCGCGAGAAGATGTCGCGGCCGAGTTGGTCGGTACCCATCCAGTGCGCGGAGCTTGGGGCGGCGAGCCGCGCCGGTAGATCCTGCGCGATCGGATTGTACGGCGCGAGCCACGGAGCGGTGAGCGCTGCCACGACGAGAATCAGTGTGAGCGCGAGGCCAACGCGGCCGGGAGTACTGTGACGCAGGAAATCCCGCAGCGCCTTCCAAAATAATTTCATTCGAATCGCACCCGCGGATCGACCGCTGCGTACACAAGGTCGGTCAGCAGATTCACCAGGACGTACGAGACGGCGATCAACAGTATGCATCCTTGCAACAAAGGATAGTCGCGCGCTTCGATCGCTTGAACGGCCAGCCGGCCCACTCCGGGCCACGAGAAAATTGATTCCGTGACAATCGTACCGGCGAGCAGCGTTCCGAATTGAAGACCAAGAATCGTCAGAATCGGTATCAACGCGTTCCGAAACGCGTGACGGAACAGCACCGCAGAATCCGACAGGCCTTTTGCGCGCGCGGTTCGGACGTAGTCGCTCGAAAGCTCCTCGATTACCGCGGTTCGCACCATGCGCGTGAGAATGGCCGCGAGCGCAGCGCCGAGAGTGATCGCAGGAAGAAGCAAATGAGAAGCGCCGCCGCGTCCTGACACGGGTAACCAACCGAGAATGACGGAAAATATCAGAATAAGAACCGGGCCGAGCGCGAAATTGGGAACGGAGAGGCCGAAAAGTGTCACGACGCCGATGGCATGGTCGGTGGTGCGCCCTCGCTTTTGCGCCGCAAGCATTCCCGCCGGGATTCCGATCCCGGCACAGACGAAGAGCGCAAAAATGGCGAGTTCCAGCGTAGCGGGATAGTGCGATAGAACAACGCGCGTCACGGGCTGTTGAAAGCGAAATGATTCGCCAAGATTTCCGTGAGCAATTCCCGCAAGATAGCGTCCGTATTGCGTTGGGAGCGGAAGATCAAGGCCAAGCGCGTGGCGCAATTGCTGAAGGTCTTCCGCGCGTGCGCCTTCTCCGAGCATTTGTTGGACGGGATCGCCGGGAACGATGTGAGCGAGCAGAAAAACCATCGTGAGAATCAGCCAGAGTGCCGGAAGGGCGAACAGCAGGCGGAGCGAGATGAATCTAATCACAGGGACTTCCTTCGCCGGTTGAAGGCACCTGCAAGACTGGCAGGACTGCGGTCTCCTCGCTACACCGCACGAAAATCCACATTGGCGCGCAGCTGATCTCCGAACCACATTTGTGGTTTCGTGCCGAATGAGTGATCGTCATTTCTCTCGGCGCACGTTTGCGGCGCTGGCAGCGCGCCGCGCTTTTGCGATTTCTTTTCTTGGGTGCTTTTCGGCGTCGGCTGACGGCGTCGCGGTTTGTTCCGCTGACTTGGCCGCTGCCTCAGCAGGCGTATTCGCTGTCTTTTTGTCGATGACGGGCGGCTCCGTCGGCCGTACGGACTTTATTTTCACGCGCGAGACGCGGCGATGATCCATTTCCATCACGGTGAAGCGAAAGCCGTGCGTTTCAAAACCTTCGCCGCCGCGCGGAATGAAGCCGAGATGATTGAGGATGAAACCGCCCACGGTTTCGTACGAGCTATCCTCCGGCAACTGGATGTTGTACACGGTTTCCAGCTCACGGACATTCGTCGCCCCATCAAATATCATCGAGCCATCGGCCAGCGTAAGCGGCCGCTCGACCACGTCAAACTCGTCGTGAATCTCACCGACCATTTGCTCGAGGATGTCTTCGAGAGTAGCGATCCCCAGGATGCTGCCGAATTCGTCCACGATCATCGCAAGTCCCGTGCGCCGCGCGCGAAATTCGAGCAGAAGTTCGCTCGCGCGCTTGGTTTCAGGAACGATCAGCACATCGCGCAGCATCCCGCGCAAACTAAACTCAGCCGCCGGTTGATGCTCCTCGGCGGAACGCGCGCGGTCGAGCAGAATCCAGATCATGTCTTTTATGTGCACGAAACCGAGAATGTGGTCGAGCGAGCCTTCGTAAACGGGAACTCTTGAGCGCTGGGTAGTGGCAAACATTCGCATCGTGTCTTCGAGCGTCGCGTCGGCGGGCAACGCGTGAACGTCGGGGCGCGGCACCATCACTTCGCGAACTTCGATTTGCCCCAGTTCCATCGCGCTTTGAATGAACTTCATTTCCGCCACGGGGATGAGCCCGCGATCGTGTGCCTGCTGCACCATCACTTGCAGCTCTTCGGTCGAACGCACCATCGTGTGGCTGTGCGGCGAAACCACGCCCAATGCCCCCACAATCTTGTCAGCGACGCCGTCCAGAAGGTCGATGGCCCAACTAAACGTTTGCACGAACCAATGGAATGGACGAGCGATGAGAAGCGCCACGCGCTCGGCGCGCGCAAGGCTAAGGCTTTTGGGAACGAGTTCGCCGAGCACCACTTGCAGAATCGTCAGCAGCCCGAACGCGAGAATTAATCCCGCGCCATGCGCAACGACCTTCGCCCAGGGGCGCGGGATCGTAGCCACCAGCGGCGATAAAATATTCGACAGCGTGCTTTCCCCGAGATAGCCGAGGAGAAGGCTCGCGATCGTAATACCCGACCTGGACGGCAGACACCACGCGGCCGACATCGCTCAGCAAGACTTCAACGATTTTTGCGCGGGGGTCGCCCGCTTCGACCAGCAGGCGAACTCGGGAGCCGCGCACCGCAACGAGAGAGAATTCGGCGGCAGCGAAGAATGCATTCATGCCGACGAGGAAGACAACGGCGAAAAGTTGGAGCGCAATCATCGCGGGCCATCCACGCGAGCGTGTGCGAAAGCGCTCATGCTTTGGCGACTCGCGATGAGAGGAACAGCGGGACGTCCATCGATTCTGATTTTAGCAAGTTGTGCGGCGCTAGAGGAGAAATCCGCTGCGATGCTAGCCGAACGAAGCAATGATTTGACGCACGTTAACACCACTGCAATTGCGCCGCCCACCACGGGGCCACCGAGATGAGCTAATTCTCGAGGTGCACTCGAACCGGCCCGAAAGCGATGATGCGCGAAGGTATATCTCGAAGGTAAGGGATGCGGAAAAAGAGCCGGACGTACCACGGGATGCGAATCATCTGCGTCGATTGCAGCGCGCCGGCAACCACTCGCTTTTGAATCTGCGTTTGAATGAACTGAATGAAGCGCGTCGGCCATTCGCGCTTGCGCTGAACGGATTTTAGATCGTCGATCGTCACCCGACCGGCCAAAAGCGGCTTGGTCAATAGATTCGCCGCAACGACGGCATCCTGGATCGCGTAGTTGATTCCAACGCCGCCGACCGGCGACATCACGTGTGCCGCATCACCAATCAGAAGCAGTCCAGGCGCGTACCAACGCGGGCAGCGATTGGATTCCACCGAAAGCAGCGCGACTTGCTGCCAATCGGTGAGCGAGAGGACGTGCTTCGCAAGCGCCGGAAGCACTTCCACGATGTGCCGCCGCAAACCTTCGATGCCTTCCGCGCGCACTTCCTGATAGCTGCCTTTCATGATGATATAGCCCGCTTGCCAGTAGTCGGCGCGATCAAGTCCGATGACCATGTGCCCTTTGCCGATTCCACCAAACGCCCCGCCGATGGACGGAGGATCTTCAGGCAAATGCGGCAGCCGAAACCATAAAACATCCATCGGAGGCGACGTGCCGATCGGCTCGAATCCCATCAAGCGCCGAATCCGCGAAAACCGGCCGTCGGCTCCCACCGTGAGGAGCGCCCGAATTTCGTGCTGATCGCCGTCCTGCTCGTAGTGAACGCCACGGACAACCCCGTTCTCGCTGATCAGCTGTGTGACGTTGGCGCCCATCTCCAGGCGAAAGTTCGGGTACTTCCCGGCTTCGGCGGTGAGAAGTTCGAGAAGATCTTTCTGCGGCAGCATCAGAATGTACGGGAATTTTGTCTCGAGTCTCGATAGGTCGAGAGGCTTGAACGGGCCAGTGGCAGTTTGAATCGTGGGACCGGTGACGGTGGCGTGCCGTAATTGGTGAAGTCGCTCGGATAGTCCGAGCTGATCCAGAATATCAAGTGTGGAGGGATGAACCGTGTCGCCGCGAAATTCGCGATCGAAATCCTTGTGCATTTCAAGAAGCGTGACGCGAACGCCCCGCCGAGCCAGGAGCAACGCCAGCATCGCGCCACCCGGACCTCCGCCGACGATACAACAGGCGGCTTCGGCAGGGGAAGCAAGAGCGGACGCGGTTGACACGGGGGAATTCATTAGCTTGCACGCATTTTATCTCGCGCGCGTTTCAGAAGTGAGGAAATTGCTGAATCAGCAGGAAGGGACGCGGTTGCGAGCCCGGAAGCAGTGGGCTACACTCCGGCGCGTTCGACGAGTAAAGATCGCCTCACAGAGGAACACGAAAGGAAATTAATGACCCGGGGTTCGCGAATTGTGCGGAATGTCGTCGCAGCTCTATTGCTGCTGGCGGGGATCGCGCTGCTGGTGGCCTGGTGGATTGTGCGGAGATCGCTCCCTGCGCTCGATGGCCAAGTGCCGGTGGCAGGGCTGAAGGCTGGAGTCATCGTCGACCGCGACCATTGGGGCCGTCCGTGGATCCGCGCGAAATCGACGGATGATTTGGTGATGGCGCAGGGCTACGTGATGGCGCAGGACCGTCTGTGGCAAATGGATTTGTTGCGACGTGCGGCGGCCGGGGATTTATCAGAAATTGTTGGCCCGGTGGCGCTGAAGTTTGACGAAGAGAATCGCACCCTGGGCATGCGTCAAGCGGCAGAACGCGCGGCAACGGAATCGACTCCAGAAATTCGAGAGCTGCTCGAAGCGTACGCACACGGAGTGAACCAATACATCGCAGAACGGCAAAAGCGCCTTCCCGTGGAATTTACGCTGCTGCGATACAAGCCCCGGCCGTGGACGCCTACAGATACGTACCTCATCAGCCTGTATATGTGGAAGACGCTCACTTCGACGTGGAAGTCGAAATTGAATCGCGCGTACGTGACCGAAAAAGTGGGGCCGGAACGAGCTGCGCAAATGTTTTCGGCGGATTCGCCGCTCGATCATTTCATCGTCGGGCACGTCTTCACGACGCTTCCGCAGAAATCCGGTCACCTCAACGCAAAGCCTGCCGCCACCAGCTCGGCAACGTCTCACTCGGCCGAGATCCCGCCGTTTGCTTCACAGGCCTGGGATGTAGCGCTGAAATTTCTCGCTGAATTTGACGAGGAGTCTTCGGAAATCATCGGGAGCAATAGCTTTGTTGTGAACGGTGCGCGCACCGCGTCCCACAAGCCGTTGCTTGCGAACGATACGCATCTGGTGCTGGCCGTGCCGTCAATCTGGTACCTCGTTCATCTCACGGCTCCGGGATGGAATGTCCAGGGGTTCGCATTGCCGGGCGCGCCTCTCGTTATCATCGGGCACAACGACCGGATTGCGTGGGGGCTCACCAACAGCAACGCAGACGTCCAGGATTTGTACTCGGAAACATTTGACTCCGCGAATCCTCTGAACTACCGCGCGAACGGGCAGTGGATCTCGGCAGACGTGCGGAAGGAAAAGATTCATGTGCTCGGTCAGCCGGACGTGGATTTCGACGTCACGGTGACAAGGCACGGGCCGGTTGTTTTTCGCGATCCAGCCGGCTGCAGGAAATCGCGCGTATTCGTTACGTTGGACCGCGCTCGAACCGGGCGGCCTCGATTTCGGTTTTCCCCTGCTCGGCCGCGCCGGCAACTGGAATGAGTTTGTCGAGGTAACCAAACACATCGCAGGTCCTGGGCAGAATACGATTTACGCGGACGTCGACGGCAACATCGGATTCACCATTCCCGCTCGCATCCCAATCCGAGCGAATGGGACTGGATCGTTGCCTGTTTCCGGCGAAACCGACGACTTCGAGTGGAAGGGTTACATTTCGTTTGACGAATTGCCTCGCGTGCTGAATCCGCCGGAAGGAATCATCGCCACAGCCAATGCTCGTACCGTCGGTCCCGGCTATAAATATTTCCTGAGCGACCGCCAGGCCAGCCCCTTTCGCACCGAGCGCATTTATCAATTGCTGTCGGGACGCACCGGTTTGAAGCCGGAAGATTTGAACGCCGTGCAAAACGACATCTTGAGCCTGCCGAACCAATTCCTCGCGCAGCAACTTGTGAATGCGGCGAAATCGACGCCTCCGAAAGATCCGCGCACGCAAAAGCTGATCGCGGGTCTAAACGGCTGGGATGCAGCAGCCACCGCGGATTCATACGAAACGTCATTCGTGGAATGCACGCGCCATGCGCTCTTTCGTAATTTGCTTTCGCCGTTCTTGAATGACGAAACTTCAAAATACGAATTGTGGGAGCCGCGGAGCGCCTACAACGAAATTTGGTGGCGCGACAAGATTTTTCTGGAAAACATCCTGCGCGAGCGGCCCGCAGCGTGGTTGCCAAAAGGCGTCGTGAACTACGACGTACTGCTCATCTCGAGCGCAAACGATGCGGTGAACGAAATCGCGAAGGAAACCAGGACGAGCGACGTGACGCAGTGGAAATGGGGGCGCTTTCACCCTTTGAATATGCTCCACCCAATCGGACGCACAGGTGTTCTGCATTCTCTTTTCAGCATCGGGCCTTACGCGATGGGCGGAACAATCGATACCGTGAAAGCAATGGGAGTAGGGCACGGGCCCGCAATGCGCATGGTCTCGGACCTTTCGAATTTCGATAATTCACTGATGGAAATTTCCACCGGCGAATCCGGGCAATTCGCGAGCCCCTATTATCGCGACCAATTCCCCGAGTGGTTTGCCGGCCGCGGCATCGCAGCGCCCTTCAGCGAGGCCGCCGAGGACAAAGTGCGTTCGCATCGGCTGATGCTCGTGCCCGCAGGCGGGAGCCCGCCGCCTGCTGAATGAATCCAGAAGTAGCGGAGTTGAACAGCAATGGCTTGCGCGGGAGTTGAACAGCAATGGCTCGCGCATTGGTCCGCCAAGAACGCTTTCGGTGGGAGCCCCCTGCTTCAGCAGGGGGAGCTGGACCTGCCTGCTGCAGGCAGGCTTCAGTCCAGCGGCAAAGCCTTCGATTTTGAAATCGGCTTTAGCCGCGGGGAATTCGCAATATTGTCATGCAAGGCGATCGGCGTCTCGCCTTGGAGAACTATGCCGGAACTTCCTGAAGTCGAAGCCGTGGCACGGGCGCTGAGGCCTTTCGTTGAAGGCCGAGTGATTTGGCGCTGCCGCGTAATTCATTCGATCGCGGTGCGCCCATCTTCGGGACGTGGTGCAGCGCGCGCCGCGGCTCAGATGGAACGCGCCGTGCGTGGGCAAAAGATCTCCTCGGTCGCACGCCGCGGAAAGTACTTGATCTTGCAGCTTGAGCGCGGCGCGCTCGTGCTGCATTTTCGGCTCGACGGGCAGCTTGTCTGGTTCGATTCGCGCACAGTTGCCGGCCACATCGATGTCGCGTTCGAAATCGAACGCGGAACACTCGGATTTGTGGACGGTCGCCATTTCGGCCGGGTGCAGTGGGTCGAATCTCCGGACGAGATTCCCGGAATCAAGCGCATGGGCATCGAACCACTCTCTCCCGAATTCACCGCTGCTCGCTTTGCGGAAATGTTGAAGGCAAGCAAGCGGCCGCTCAAACTATTTTTGCTCGATCAAACTAACATCGCCGGAATCGGCAACATTTATTCCAGCGAAGCCATGTGGCGTGCGCGGATCAGTCCGAAGCGCCGGGCCAATCGGTTGAACGCTGCCGAAGCGCGCCGGCTTCACAAGGCCATTGTTGACGTTCTCCATCGTGCGCTAGAATGCTGCTGCAATCCCGCTCCTGACTTTCGCGACCCGCACTGGTGGTTCCAGGGTCTCGAAAGTATTTTGCGAGTCTACGGCCGCGAGGGTAAGAAATGCCGTGCATGCCGCGAGCCGGTTCAACGCATCGAACAGGGCGGTCGGTCCACGTTTTTCTGCGCGAAATGCCAGCGATAGGCATGGCGCAGCGAGGCATGATGAGTTCAGCCACGAACAAGACGGCCGAAGCGCCGCGCAAAGGCGATTTCGAGAAGTCGCTCACGCGTCTGGAAGAAGTCGTGAAGCGGCTCGAAAGCGTTGAACTCTCGCTCGACGAAGCGATGAAGCTCTTCGAAGAAGGCGTAAAACTTTCGCGCGAGTGCCAGAAGCAACTCGAAGAGGCGGAAGGCCGCGTCGAGATATTGCTGAAGAAAGCTGACGGCAAAATTGCCGCCGAACCGTTTGACCCGGAAGATGAAGCTTCCTAGGCGGGCAGTCGTGCAGTCGCGAGTTGCTGTTTCACATTTCTTTACACCTACCACATGAGCCTTCCTGAATTTTTTGAAGCTGACCGCGCCGGAATCGAGGAAGCTCTCGATGGCCTGCTCCCCCGCGAAGACGCTCAACCGGCGTCAATCCACAAGGCAATGCGCTACAGCGTTTTTGCGGGCGGCAAGCGCGTCCGGCCAATTTTGTGCCTGGAAGCGGCTGGAATGTTTGCCACAAATCCCGTTGCGGCAGTCTCCACCGGTTGCGCTCTCGAATTCATCCACACCTATTCGTTAATTCACGACGATCTGCCGGCGCTCGACAATGACGATCTGCGCCGCGGGAAGCCCACCTGCCATAAAGTCTTCGGCGAAGCGATTGCCATTCTTGCGGGAGATGCGCTCCTGACGCTCGCGTTTCAAACGCTTGCCTTCGTGCCGGTTGAACCGCAGCGACGGCTGAATATTCTGGCGACGATTGCGCAGGCAGCTGGAACCGACCGCGGCATGATTGGCGGTCAGGTAGCCGATTTGGAAGCGGAGAAGAAAGTGCCGGATGTCGGCACGCTCGAATATATTCACCGGTCGAAGACGGCCGCGCTGATTCGAGCGTCAATTGTGTCAGGCGGAATTGCCGGCGGCGCAACGAATGAAGATGTCGAGCGCTTGCGCCGGTTCGGCGAGAACATCGGCTGGGCGTTTCAAGTAGTCGACGATATTTTGGACGTCGAAGAATCGTCCGCAGCACTGGGCAAAACTGCCGGTAAAGATCAAGCCCAGCAGAAAGCAACCTATCCGGCGCTATACGGAATTTTGCAGTCGCGAGATATCGCTGCGGACCTCGCCGCGAAGGCGATGAAAGAACTTGAGTGCTATGGCGAGCGCGCTTCGCGGCTGCGAGAGCTCGCTCAGTTTCTAGTGGCGCGACGGTCCTGACACCCGGTCGTGCGAACTGGTACGACACCCGCCCGGATCCATGACAATTCGCAAGTGGTCCGCGTAAAGTAGTGACACAATTCCCCGTCGACATGAACGCGAAAATCGAAAAGACGCGGCTGGACGTGCTGATCGTCGAGCGCGGCCTCGCGCCTTCCCGCGAACGGGCGCAGGCCCTCCTGCTTGCGGGCCAGGTGCGTGTCAACGGCGAGCGTATGGAAAAGCCAGGCAGCCGCGTGGCGTCAGACGCGAAGATTGAACTAATCGGCGACGGTTTAAAGTATTCGAGCCGCGGCGGATTGAAACTGGAAGGTGCGCTGGAAGATTTCAGTGTGACGCCGCTTGATAAAATCTGTCTTGATGTGGGCAGTTCGACCGGCGGTTTCACCGATTGTCTGCTGCAACGCGGCGCGCGGCGAGTCTACGCTGTGGACGTAACGGTGAATCAGCTCGACTGGAAATTGCAGAAAAATTCGCGCGTCAGCACGATTGAGAAAAACGCGCGTTACTTGAAGCCCGAAGACGTTGGCGAGCCAGTTGAGTTTGTGACGATGGATGTGTCGTTCATTTCAGTGACGAAAGTCCTTCCCGCGATCGTTCCGCTGGCAAAAGTCGGCGCGGAATTCCTGATGTTGATCAAACCACAATTTGAGCTCGAAAAGCGGGACGTGGGCAAAGGCGGCATCGTGCGCGACACTGCCTTGCAGGAGAAGGCTGTCGACCAAGTCCGGTCCGTAACGCAGGCACTCGGCCTGGAAATCCTCGGCGTGCGCCCCAGCAGAATCACAGGCACCGAAGGCAACCAGGAGTTTTTTCTCCTCGCGCGCCGGAGCGGGTAGGTTAGAATTCACGCTCCAACCATGATTCGAGCCATCGGAATCGTTTGCAAACCAATCAAAGAAATGGTGTCAACGGTCGTTCCCCCGCTGATCACGTGGCTGGGCGACCGAAAAATTGAAGTCTACGTGGACGTCGAAACGCAGGGCTGCGTGGAATTCAAGGTGCCTTGCATCGCGCGCGAATCCATCGGCGAGAAAGTAGACCTTCTGATCGTGCTCGGCGGCGACGGCACTCTCTTATCGGCCGCGCGCTCGCTGAAAGCGCACAACGTGCCGATTCTCGCCGTAAATCTCGGCAGCCTCGGATTTCTCACCACCATCACGCTCGACCATTTGTATCCGATGCTCGAACAGGTGCTCGCGGGGCATCACCGCACCAGCGAACGTATGATGCTCGAAGCGCAAATCTTTCGCAGCGGAAAACCGGCGCGAGCGACAGACGGCGCTCAATGATGCCGTCGTCAATAAGGGCGCGCTGTCCCGCATGCTGGATTTTGATTTGTACGTCGACGGTGACCACGTGGCGCGCTACCGCGCAGATGGATTAATTGTCGCCACGCCGACCGGTTCGACCGCATATTCCCTGGCGGCAGGCGGGCCGATCGTGCAGCCGGGCATCGACGCTTTTGTGATCACCCCGATTTGTCCGCACATGTTGACCAACCGGCCCCTCGTCATCCCCGACACTTCGAAAATGGAAATTGATTTTTCGGCCGCCGATGAGCGCGTCTACATGACTCTCGACGGACAGATCGGTTATGAACTGGGTTCGGCGGATCGAGTGGCAATCACCAAGTCCGAAAACACCGTTACCTTTGTGCGCCCGCCGCAGAAAACCTATTTCGAGGTGCTTCGCAATAAACTGCGCTGGGGAGAAAGGTAGTGGCTGAAACCTAATCGACGTGGCTTGGAGATCCGAGCGCGCCGAGCATCACTCTTACTTCACCTTCAGTACGACTAACGTTCGATCGTCAGCTGGATGAGCGCCGCCGGAAAAACGGTCGAGTTCCTCTAATATTTTGTCCGCCAGGGCATCCGGCGCCAGATCGTGATGCTTGGAGATGAGTTGACACACACGATCATGCCCGAAAAACTCGCCGCCGGGTTCCTGCGTATCGCCAATACCGTCGGAATGAAACACGACGACATCACCCGGATCGAGAATGAAACTTCGCTGGTCGTACGTCGCTTCTTCAAAGATCCCCAGCGGAAAACCCACAAGCCGAATCTTTTCGCACCGTCCCGCGTGAAATAAAAACGGCTGTTCCTGCCCGGCATTCGCAACGCGCAATTTGCGACGCCCCCGGTGCCATGTGGCGAAACACAGCGTCATAAACCGGCCTTCGATCATCCGCTCGCCCAAAAACCCGTTCACTGCACGCAGCATTTCCGCCGGACGATGCTTTTGCGGCGCGAGGCTTCGGAGCGTTCCGATCCCGACCGCGCCGTACAGCGCGGCGGCGCTTCCCTTCCCGCTCACATCACCCAACGCGATCGCAAGCTCCTGCGGCCCGTAGCGCAAGAAATCATAAAGGTCGCCGCTCAGTTCGCGCGACGAGACCACGCGAGCCGCAATGTCGAGACCATATTCCGGCCCCGGCAAGCGCGGTAACAGAGCGCTCTGAATTCGGCGCGCGGCGGTGAGATCGCGTTCCATGCGCGCTTCGTCGCGCGCCACTTGCTCGTACAGCCGCGCGTTTTCAAGCGACACAGCAAACTGCGCCGCGAGAATCGAAAGCACCTGCACGTGGTCGGGCGTGAAATAATTCAGCTGCGGGCTCTCGAGATCCATCACTCCGATCACCCGATCTTTGAAAATCATCGGGACGGCGAGCTCCGAGCGCGTTTCAGGATTCAGCATGAGGTATCGCGGGTCGAGCGTCACGTCCGGCACGATTACAGGTCGCTTCAGGGACGCGGCGGCCCCCACAAGGCCTTCATTCGCGGAAACAGCGTGCTTTTCCTGAATGCGCTGTCCAAATTTTACGGTCACACGATGACGGAAAACGTGGTCGGATTCCTCGTAAAGCAAAATACTGAAAATTTGGTAGTCGATCACACGCTTCGTGAGTTCTGCAGCGCGGCGGAGCACTTCCTCCACTCGCAGCGTCGAATTCGCCTCGCGTCCCACCTCGTTCAGCAGCAGAAGCGTCTCCGCCTGGTTACGTTCGTGTTCAAACAGGCGCGCATTCTCAATCGCGGTGCTGATCCGGCTCGCGACAAGCGTGAGAATATTTTGTTGATCGGGCGTGAAATAATCTACCTGGCTGCTTTCGATGTCCAGCACGCCAATCACGCGCCCGCCGAGCACGAGAGGAACGGCAATCTCCGATCGCACTCCATCCACCGCGTTAAGATAGCGCTTGTCTTTCGTCACATCACCGACGCGAATCGGCTGGCCGGTTGCGACCGCAGTACCGATGATTCCCTCGTTGATCGGTATCCGCCAGTGTTCCACCACTTCCGGGCGATGGCCAATCGCGAACCGAAAGTACATTTGATCGGTGTTTTTTTCGGGAAGCAGTACCGCGAAGATTTCGTAATCGATCAGCCGCTTGATCTGCGCTGCTGCGGTGGCGAGCACATCATCGAGATTCAGAGATGCGTTAATCTCCTGGCTGATGTCCGCAAGGATCGCGAGAGTCTCGGCAGGGATTTCCGCTTTCGAATTGAGTTGAGTCGAGTCCATTTGCTTGAATCGCGAGCCCGCTCCCCAGCGGTGTTCCATCGGATGCGCGCACAATCCCTCTCCAGCGCATGCGCGCGCAACAACAATCCATTATATCAGCAGAGTGCGGCGGCGCAGGCGGGAGTTGAGTGCACGAGCAAATTTATTGCAGGAAAAACGTTCAGTAGCTTCCGCTGGGAGCAGCGGATGACGCGACTTCGGCGGGATTTGAGGCCCGCGCTTGCTCAAGAATTTTCACGCTCGCGCTGGCTCCGATGCGCGTTGCTCCGGCTTCCACCATTTTCTGAACATCTTCCAGGCTGCGCACCCCGCCTGACGCTTTTACGCCCAGACCATCACCAACTACGGCGCGCATCAGGCGAACATCTTCCGCAGTGGCTCCTCCGGTGCTGAACCCAGTAGACGTCTTTACGAAATCCGCGCCAGCATTTTTTGCTGCAAGTGATCCGCGAACCTTTTCTTCCGTAGTGAGCAGCGAAGTTTCTAAAATCACTTTGCAAATCGCGCCGCCTCGATGGCTCGCTGCGGCAACACCTCGAATATCCGCTTCCACGGCGTCCGTGAGCCCGGACTTCAGCGCGCCCACATTAATGACCATGTCTATTTCCTGCGCGCCCAGCTTGATTGCTTCTTCGGCCTCGAACTGCTTCACCTGCGGCAGGGTCGCGCCAAGTGGAAAGCCCACAACCGTGCAAACCCGCACTTCGCTACCGCGAAGCAGTTCAGCAGCTTGCGACACGTTCCACGGATTCACGCATACGGATGCGAAGCCAAATTTCAGCGCTTCCACGCAGATCTTGCGAATTTCCTCCCGCGTCGCGTCGGGCTTCAGCAGAGTGTGATCGATCAGCCGCGCAATGTCCGCTTCGATCGGCCCCACTGCCGATCCCGCCGAAATCCGCGCTGCGCCTGCCTCCACAACTTTGCGAGTTTTTCGCGCGCATTTTTCGGCGCAACGCTGATCGCAGCCGGGGCAGACGAGCTCGTCAATTTCGAGACCGCACAAGTCTGTGCATTTTTCGGTGCCGAGATAGCCGAGGATTTCTTCGGTGATTGCCTGGATGACTTTGTCGAGTTGCTGCTGGTCCACCCCGCGCTCCAGTGTTGCATTTCGCCGCAAGCAGGTTACCGGCTGGCGGCGCGCTTCAGGGTTTCAGATGCCGCTTTTCGATCGCGATTATTTTATCAACGCGCTTTTGGTGGCGGCCGCCTGCAAATGGCGTTTCCAGCCACGCCGCCAGAATTTCGCGCGCCACTTCCGGTGCGATCAAGCGCGCCCCGAGTGAAAGTATGTTCGCGTCGTTGTGTTCACGACTGTTGCGCGCTGTCGCTCTATCATAACATAGCGCTGCGCGCGCTCCCGGGACCTTGTTCGCCGCAATCGATGAACCGATTCCGGCGCTGTCGATCACGATTCCGCGCGATGCCTCGCCGCGCACCACGGCATTCGCAACCGCTTCGGCAAGATCGGGATAGTCGACGGCTTCCCGCGTGTGCGTCCCCTGATCCAGCACCGTGTATCCCCAAGCGGCGAGATAAATTTTCAATTCCTCCTTGAGGTCAAAGCCGCCGTGGTCGGCGCCAATCGCGATCGTCCGTTTGGGAGCGATGATTGCTCCTTCCGCACTGCCCGCAGGTTTCGCGTCCTCGAAACGAATCGTAATGCCGCGAGCTTCCGCTTCATCGCGCGCGAGTGGCGTCACAATCGTGTCGAGAGGGACCACAAGCTCACCGCCTGCTGCAGTGGATTCGATGTCCCGCACGGTGAGGACTTTGCGCGCCACGTTTATTCCGGAGGAAGGCTCAGAACGCAAACATCTTTCAGATTGCGATAGCGTTCGGCGTAATCGAGTCCGTAACCGACGACAAACTCGTTCGGAATCGTAAAGCCTACATAATTTGCTTTCACTTCTTTAATCCGGCGCGACGGTTTATCGAGAAGCGCGGCGATGTGAAGCGTCTTCGGCTTGCGCTGCTGCAGAACGCGAATCAGATAACTCAAAGTAAGCCCGGTATCGAGAATATCCTCGACGAGAACCACGTTGAGCCCCTCGATGCTGCTATCGAGATCCTTGAGAACGCGCACCTGGCCGGAGCTTTGCTTCCCTTTTCCGTAACTCGACACAGCGATGAAATCGATCGAAGTATCGAGACTCACTTCGCGCACAAGGTCGCTGAGAAAAATGCACGCGCCTTTGAGCACGCCGATAATGTGAACGCGTTCGCCTTTGAAATCTTTCGTGATCTGATGCGCCACTTCGCGGACGCGCTTTTGAATTGCCGCGCGTCGAATCAACACTTTCAATTTTGGCTGGCCTGCGCCCGGCATCTTGTGTGCCTCCGCGAAGAAGGCGGCTACTCTATCCCACGGCTTCAGCGATGACAAGGTGAGCGATGTTGTGCGTGGGCAAAGCGATGAAACGGGCTACACGAGTTGCGGCACCTGCGAGCGATTTTGAGGAGCGCTTCGCGCGCAAATCCAAGGCCCGCGACAAGAACCGCGCTCGTCGTAGCTTCCAAAATCTGCGTTCAGGTCGTCAACAGCGCTCGATGATTGTTGCGATCCCTTGGCCCACGCCAATGCACATGGTACACAGCGCGTAACGTGTTTTCGTGCTGAGCAATTGATACATCGCGGTCGTAGCGAGCCTCGCGCCGCTCGCGCCGAGTGGGTGACCGATCGCGATTGCGCCGCCGTTCGGATTTACGTGCGACGCGTCGTCGGGTAAACCAAGATCGCGCGTGACAGCAAGCGCCTGAGCGGCAAACGCCTCGTTCAATTCGATCACGTCCATTTGCGAAATCTGCAGCCCAGTCTTCGCAAACACTTTGCGCGAAGCCGGCGAGGGCGCGAAACCCATCACCCGCGGCGCCACTCCTGCCGTGGCCGTGGCAACCACGCGCGCGCGCGGAGTGAGTTTGTATTTCTCGGCGGCGGATTTCGAAGCAAGTAGAAGCGCGCAGGAACCGTCGTTGATTCCGGATGCGTTTCCTGCGGTAACAGTCCCGTTCGGTTTTACGATCGGCTTGAGCTTTTGCAGAGCTTCGAGCGTCGTGTCAGGCCGTGGCTGCTCGTCCGTGTCAAATATTTTCGGATCGCCTTTCGCTTGCGCCACCTGCACCGGGACAATCTCTTGCTTGAAAAACCCGGCGGCGTGCGCACGCGCCCAGCGTTGCTGCGTTCTCAGCGCGAATGCATCCTGATCCGCGCGAGAGACATGGTGCTCCTCCGCCACGTTTTCAGCCGTCTCGGGCATCGAGTCCACGCCATACTTGCTCTTCAGCAGCGGGTTCACAAAACGCCAGCCAATCGTCGTGTCGAAAATCTGAGCGTCGCGGCCGAACGCCTTTTCCGACTTGCCCATCACGAAAGGAGCCCGCGTCATGCTTTCCACGCCGCCTGCAATCATCAGTTCCGCTTCGCCGGATTTGATCGCGCGAGCCGCTATTGAGACAGCCTCCAAACTCGATCCGCAGAGCCGGTTTACCGTCGCGCCAGGAACTTCTTTCGGCGTCCCAGCCAGAAGCAACGCCATCCGGGCCACGTTGCGATTGTCTTCGCCCGCTTGATTCGCGCAACCGTAGATCACGTCGTCAAGCGCGAGCCAGTCGACCGCTGCATTTCGATTCATCAGCGCGCGGATGGGAATCGCCGCAAGATCGTCCGCGCGGACCGTCGAAAGCGCACCGCCGAACTTTCCGAACGGTGTGCGAACCGCGTCACAGATGAAAACCTCGCTCACGCTTGTCTCCCGTTGCACTGCCTCTGTGCGAATATTGCCCGCAGGCCGAATCTCTATGATGAATCTTTTGGCGCGTTCTCACAAGTGAGAGAATCACTCGATACCGCGCGAATCGTTCCCGTGTAGAATGCGCGGGAAAGGTTCGGAAGAGCGCCGGGATCGCGCTCCCGGGAATCGGCGGGCCGAAGTGAATACGTACGAATTAACCCTGTTTCTCTGGTTGGGATCGCTCCTCGCCGGTTTTTTGGGCTCATTGACCGGTCTGGGCGGCGGCGTTGTCGTTGTGCCGCTACTGACGCTCGCATTCGGCGTCGACATCCGCTACGCCATCGGTGCTTCCCTCGTTTCCGTTATCGCAACTTCATCCGGAGCTGCGGCCGCCTACGTACGCGAGGGATTTTCCAATATTCGCGTCGGAATGTTCCTCGAGATTGCTACGACGGTAGGCGCGATCACGGGGGCTGTAGTGGCAGTTCATCTGAAGCTTTCCTGGATCGCGATCACGTTTGGCCTGGTCCTCCTCTCGTCCGCGGTTGAAGCGGTTCGCGTAAAAAGCGATCTGCGCGGGCCGGAACAGCCGGATCGCATCGCTTCCCTTCTCCGCATGGACGGAACTTTTCCGACTTCGCAAGGCATCGAGTCGTATCACGTTACGAACGTTCCTGCCGGATTCGGCATGATGTTCACTGCGGGTATGTTGTCCGGCGTGCTCGGAATTGGGTCCGGTGCCGTAAAGGTTCTGGCGATGGACCGCGCGATGAAGCTCCCTTTCAAAGTGTCCACGACCACGAGCAATTTCATGATCGGCGTCACAGCCGCGGCCAGCGCCGGCGTCTATTTGAATCGCGGCTACATCGACCCGGGCCTCGCGATGCCGGTTATGTTGGGCGTCCTTGGGGGATCGCTCCTCGGAGCGCGGTTCCTGGCCGGAGCAAAAGTGAAGGTGCTGCGAATTGTGTTTAGCGTTGTGATTGCGTTGCTGGGCGTCGAGATGATTTTCAACGGTCTCGGCGGGAAGTTCGCCCAATGAACTCAACTCCGCACCCAATGTCAGACAAGCGCGCTGAGGCAATCATCGGAATATTGCTGCGCACAGGAGTCACCATCGCGGCGATCGTGGTTTTTGCAGGAGCCATCCCCTACCTCTTACATCACGGCTCCACGATGCCCAACTATCACACTTTTCACGGAGTGCCGCCGGAGCTGCGCCATGTTTCCGGAATCCTGAAGGCCAGCATGGCGCTCGATTCCGCGGGAATTATTCAACTGGGATTGCTGCTGCTGATTGCCACTCCTGTGGCGCGCGTTGCATTCTCCGTGTTCGCGTTCGCTGAAGAGCGTGATTGGATGTATGTCCTCGTCACCCTGGTCGTGCTTGGATTGCTTCTGTACAGCCTCAGCGCCACGAATTTGTAGCGGGATGTTGCGGTGGGCGAGGTCTACTGCGCGGCATGAATCGTAGTGTGCCGAACCGCGTACCAACACGGAACGTAGCCAAAATGCGGAAACAGCGAATGCACGCACGTCTCTGCTTCCGGCGGGTCCCACGTGAACTCCACCCGTCCGTCCTTCCGAGGAATCTCCCACACACGCCGAACCTGCACGCTGCCCAATCCGTTTGCAGCGTTCGCGCCGGAAGTCTCAATCCGCGCCCACGCATAGTCGCCCGCGTACACCAACGCCGTGACAGCCACTAACAAGATTACGGCACGCTGCAGAATCAGTGTCGGTTGCAAAAGATATCTCCACTCCGTCCGCCAATACGAAACAAGTTTAACAGCTCATTGGCTCTCTCGATTCCCTTCAATAGCGATCAATTGGCGGGTTGTCATTCTGAGAGCATCCGGACAGGATGCTCGAAGAATCTCAACCTCCGCGGCGAGCACAGCGTACCCTAAGGTCGAGTTCTTCTCGCATTCCGGTGAAATTCGCAGCCGCTCGGATAACAACGAAATCCGGCCCATTCCAAAATAAATTATCAGGCTCGCCCCGCGAGCAGAGATTTTGATTTCGCGGTATAATTAATCTCCTTTGCTCACCGTTAACAACATCACTATGCGGTTCGGCGCTCGAATACTGTTCGAGGACGTTACCTGTACTTTTTTCACCGGACGCCGCTACGCCATTACCGGCCCGAATGGCGCCGGCAAGTCCACGTTCATGAAAATCCTCACGGGCGAGCTCGAATCGTCCAAAGGTGACGTCACGCGGCCGAAAAAACTCGGCATTTTGCGCCAGGACCAGTTCGCGTTTGACGAATATCGCGTGATCGACGCCGTCATCATGGGCAACACGCGGCTTTGGAAAGCGCTGCAGGAACGCGAAGCCCTCTACGCCAAACCGCACGACAAACTCACCGACAAGGACGGCATGCGTCTCGGCGAACTCGAAGGAATCGTCGGCGAAGAGGACGGATACACTGCCGAAGCCGACGCTGCAATTCTTCTCGATGGCCTCGGTATCGACGAACCATTGCACGAGCGCACCATGCGTGAACTCCAGGGCGGCCAAAAGGTTCGCGTCCTGCTGGCGCAGGCTCTGTTCGGCAATCCCCAAGTCCTGCTGCTCGACGAGCCCACGAACCACCTCGATCTCGATTCCGTTCACTGGCTTCAGGATTATCTCCTCGAATACGAGGGTGTCCTGATCGTGATTTCGCACGACCGCCATTTTTTGAACAGTGTCTGCACGCACGTCGCCGACATCGACTACCAAACCATCATCATGTACAACGGCGGCTACGACGACATGGTGCTTGCGAAGATGTCGATTCGCTCCCGCATCGAATCCGAAAACGCGCAACGCGAGAAAAAGATCGCGCAACTCAACGAATTCATCGCGCGTTTTTCGGCCGGCACGCGTTCCGCGCAAGCCACCTCGCGCAAGAAAGAAGTCGAGCGGCTGCAAACCGCCGACCTCGCGCGCTCAAACATCGCCCGTCCGTTCATTCGCTTTCAAATGGACCAGCACTCCGGCAAGCACCCGCTGGAAATCAAAAGCGTCGTAAAAGCCTACGACGGGACAAAAGTGTTTGCTCCTTTCAGCGGCAGCGTATCCCGCGGCGAAAAAATCGCTTTGATGGGCCGCAACGGCACCGGCAAAACCACGCTTCTGAAATCGCTCGTGCGCAATGCACCCGGCTTTGTGGGCGACGAAGAGAAGCAATTTCCCGATCGACGGTGGCACGGTCGCCTGGGGACACAACGTCGCAGTCGGCTATTTCGCACAAGATCACAGCGAGTCAATCGAGAAAGGCACCACCGCGATCGAGTGGCTGCACCAGTTCGATCCCATGGCCACACAGGAACAGCTCCGCGGCGTACTGGGGCAAATGCTCTTCAGCGGCGAAGAAGCGCTGAAACCCACGGGCGCGCTTTCGGGTGGCGAGTCCGCTCGATTGATTTTCTGCCGCCTGATGCTGCAAAAGCCGAATGTGCTGGTGCTCGACGAGCCGACGAACCACCTCGACCTTGAATCCATCAACGCCCTGAACATCGCGCTGCAGAAATATCTCGGCACAGTACTTCTCGTCACCCACGATCACGACGTCATCGACGAAGTCGCAACCCGCATCTGGCATTTCGAAGGCGGCCGCATCGAGGACTTCAAAGGTCCTTATTCCGAATACGTCGTCTACGCCCAGGAAAAAGCCTCTTAGGTCGAAGTTCCCCGCTGTTACCAAATCCGTGAATTGCACCGCCTCGATCTCGCCGCACTCCTCCGAACCATTTTTATTCAAATTCTAAACACCCCCGCCAACGCTTTCACGATTTGATGTATCCTCGCACCACTTGCGAACCGGAACGCACCTGCGACGCGATTCCGGCGCCGTGTCCGCGATCGCTTCTTGGAGAGGCTCGATGAAATCACTTGGCCGGGTTCTGCCGTGGTGCTTATTTCCCGCCGCGTTGCTATTGATGTCTTGTCAGGCGAAGAAAGTCGATTTTCAGAAATCCCTGCAGGAACGATTGATTGGAGCCAAACCCGGCGCCGTGATCGATCTGCCGGAAGGCAAATTTCATTTCACCGACACGTTGTCTTTGATGGTCGACAACGTCACGATCCGCGGTAAAGGAATGGACAAGACAATTCTCTCCTTCGCCGGACAACAAGGCAGCGGCCAGGGCCTTCTCGTGAAAGCAAATGGCTTCACCATCGAAGATGTGGGAATCGAAGACACCGCTGGCGACGCGCTCACCGTGCAAGGCGGAGAAAATACAATCATCCGGCGCGTGCGAACGGAATGGACGCGCGGGCCGAACGAGGCCAACGGTCCCTACGGCATCTATCCCGTCGAGTGCAAGAACCTGCTCCTCGAGGATTCCATCGCGCGCGGCGCTGCCGACGCGGGCATCTATGTCGGGCAGTGCGAAAATGCCGTGATCCGCCGCAACAAGGCTGAATTCAATGTCGACGGCTACGAAATCGAAAATTGCGAGAACGTCGACGCATACGAAAACATTTCGACGCACAACGTCGGTGGAATGGGCGTTTTCAATCTACCCAACTGGCAGCGCCAGGGCGGCAAGCACATCCGCGTGTTCAACAATCAGATCGTGGACAACAATACCGCGAACTTCGCTCCCAAGAGCCTCGGTCCCATCCACAGCCTGCCTTCGGGAACCGGCATGTACATCATGGCCATCCGCGACGTGGAAGTGTTCAACAACAAAATTCAGAACAACAACACCACAAATGTTTACATCATTCATTACGACACCGGCGTAGCGGAAGGCGTCCGTGAAACGGCTACATCCGAAGCCACTCGCGTAATCTTCGCTCCCGTCGACAAGCGTTTCTATCCCTTTACGCAGCTCGTCTTTTTGCACGACAACGACATTTCCGGCGGTGGCACTTCTCCCGATTTGCGCCTCGAGACCGTGAAGAAATTCACGACTGTTGCCGGAGGTAAAATGCCGGACATCCTCTATGACGGGCTGGTGGATCCGAAGTGGCCGGCAAAAGGTCCGAACCCCGGCGAGATTTGCCTGAAGGACAATGCCAGCGCTACATTCATCAATTTTAATCTCGCCAGCAAGAACAAACATCTCGATCGAGATTTGAAAAACTACTCTTGCACGTTGCCGTCGCTTTCGGCAGTCGCGCTGTCTCAGGCTGGACCGGCACCTTCGGCAGGAACGGGAGCAAGCAAATGATTTCGCGGCACCGGGCCGCAAAACTGTCCGCCATCTGCGCGCTACTTTGCAGCGCGCTGCTTTCCGCGTGCGGATTTTTTCACAATGGCGTCCGCAGCTACGTAAACGAACCGTTTCCTAAGAAGCTGTCGCAATGGCACCTGTTTACCGACAGCAGGCACGGCCTCAAGCCCAACGATCGCGTAGTCCCCTATGATTTGAACACCCCGCTTTTTTCTGACTACGCCTCCAAGTATCGTTTCATCTGGATGCCGCCCGGCAGTTCGGCTGCCTACACCGAAGATGGTCCATTCGATTTTCCTGACGGCACAATCCTCGCGAAAAGTTTCGCGTTCCCCGTCGACGGCCATCCAGGCCAGGAAAAACTCGTCGAGACTCGCCTCCTCGTAAATACAAAATCCGGATGGACGCCCCTTCCCTACGTGTGGAACGACAACCAAACCGAAGCAACACTGCAGCTCGTGCCCGATCCAGTCCCGGTAAAGTGGACGGATGCCCGCGGCCAGCACTACGACTTCAATTACCACGTTCCAAACACCAACGAATGCCGCCAGTGCCACGACAATTCCCATCAATTGAAACCGATTGGCCTGAAAGCTAGAAATCTCAACAAAGACTTCCCCTACGAGAGCGGCCCGGAAAATCAGATCAAGCACCTCACTCGAATCGGCTATCTGCGAGGCGCTCCCACCCTCGACGCCGTTCCGCGAGTTGCGAAATGGGATGATCCCGCCACGGGTTCTGTCGCACAGCGCGCTCGCGCCTATCTTGACAACAACTGCGCGCATTGCCACGAACCGGGTAGTTCCGCTGCCTATTCGGGAGTCGATCTCCGCCTCACGCAAACCGAATCCGATCGGATGGGCTTCTGCAAATCACCCGCGTCTGCCGGTAACGTCGGCCGGCTGCTATACGACATCGTTCCGGGCGATCCCGCGGCTTCGGTCCTTCTCTATCGGATGAATTCTACCGAACCAAAAGTGATGATGCCGCAATATGGTCGGAGCCTCATCCATCAGGAAGGCGTAGCGCTCATCCGGGAATGGATTGACTCGATGCCACTCGAGGCGTGTCGCTGAGCCTACTGCGTTATCCTTCCGCTTCAACAACCATCCCAGCAGGACTTCAGAAACCCGCGTATTTGCCGGCTCCACGGGGCCGGAGCCCGCTCATGACCTTTAGGAACATCTTCACCGAAGCCGGAAATAAAAACCCGCGAACGCGTTTATTAGACTAAGCTCCTCTGCGATTGAACTTTTCAGACGAAGTGCTGGACGCGTGCCAGAAAAATCACGTGGAAGCCGAAAGAGCAGGTCCCATGCGAAAAATGCGAATCATGATGTCCGCAATCGCTGTCGCTCCCCTTCTCGTCCTGTCGGGATGCTTTCCCAGCCTCGGCGACATCATCGGCGGCGGGGGAAGCTCGTCGCCCGCCACTGTCTCCGGCAAATGGTCCACGTCCGTCTTGTCCAACAAAGGCGGCACAAATTTCGACCTCGAAGTAAACATCTCGCAAGCCACCGGCTCGATCTCGGCTGCACCGGCAGTAATCGTGTCGAATGCGCCTTGTGAAGCCGGAACCGATGCTCTCGACGGAACTGTGAAGAGCAACTCCGTGAGTTTCACTCTCACGTTTGGCTCAAGCGCTCCCACGATGACGTTCAGCGGTACGGTAAGCAGCGATGGCCTCACAATGTCCGGAAATTACAAAATTCCTTCGGGCGATTGCACTTCGTCCGATTCCGGCACGTGGGTCGCCACTAAATTTGGTGATTCGTCAGATGCGTACTCAGGTTCTCTCACGTCGCTGGTAACCCAACGAACGTTCAACATGTCCGCCGTCGTCCAGGAAGACGCATCGAACGATGTCACATTCACTGCGAATCTCACGGGCGGCAGTTGCTCGACGCTGAACTTGACAGGTGTCGCGATTGGCAGCCTCCTCGAACTCGAAAACTCCGGAGGCACAATTACGATGATGGCGCAGGCGCCCACGCCGGACTATGCCACGCTCAACGTCGATTACGAGTTCACCGGGAACAGTTGCGGTACCGTCGATCATGGCACCGGTACGCTTTCTCAGACCGCTGCGAATGTTGTCGTTCGCTCCTCCGAGAAGTCTCCAATCACTCCCGAAACGCACATGCTCTTTGAGAACGCCCGTAACGCTCTCAAGTCTCCCCAATAGCGACGGAGGCTGATTTTTCCGCCGCCGAGGAATATCGAAGCGGCGCTTGCACAGCGCGTCTGCACGCTCTTAACCGCGGTTTCTCCGTCGGAAGCTAACGCTAAGTAAATCTTTCCATTAGCGATAAATATCAACATTGCCCCTCAGAATAAGAATAAGAGCAACTGTATTAGTATCAGCACTTTAGGCTATAATTCTACATGGTACACTGCGTGCTCTGCTAAGTTGTGTAGCTGCAGCCTTCACTATCGACAGGAGCTTCTGAATCATGGACGTTCGACCCAGCGAACCCGTTCCGCAGCCCCTTCCCAGGTGGCGCGAACGAATTCGAGCGCTCAACAATATTCCCCCGCTTTTCAAGATGGTGTGGGAGTCGGCGCCCAGGCCCGTAGCGGCAAACCTTGCCTGCAGGATTCTTGGCGGCCTGATTCCGCTCGTCATGTTGTACGTAACCCAGAAAATCATCGACGCCATCATTGCCCATTCTCACGGTTCGCCTCTTCCCGCACGCTTCTGGTGGCTGATCGGCATTGAATTCGGACTCGCCACGCTCGCAACGATTCTGGCGCGACTGATCGACTTCTGCGACAGCGTCGTAGCCGACAAGTTCACGCGCCACATCGGCACGCGCATCATGGAGCATTCTTCCCGGCTCGATCTCACTCAATTCGAAGACCCCACTTTTTGCGACAAGATGGAACGCGCCCGTATGCAGGCCAACGATCGCGTAATGACGATTCAAATGGCCGGCAGACTCGTTCAGGAATTCATGACCACGGCCAGCCTCGCTGCCGGTATCCTGTTCTATTCGCCGTGGCTGCTCTTCTTCCTCGTGATTTGCGTAGTGCCTGCCTTTCTGGGTGAGACGCACTTCGCTTTCCTCGGCTATTCGCTGAGCTTCGAGCAAAGCACCTCGCGGCGCAGAATGGAATATCTGCGTTTCCTCGGCGGCAGCAAAGAGAGCGCCAAAGAGCTCAAGCTGTTCGGACTCGGCCCATTTCTGGTTCAACGTTACAAAAATATCACCGACAGTCTGCACGGCCAGAACGTCGCCCTCGCAAAGCGGAAATTGCTTTTTGGTTCGCTCTTGACCGTGCTCGGGACAACCGGCTATTACGGTACCTACGCGTTCGTTGTCTACCAGGCAGCGATTGGATCCCTGACAATCGGACAAATGACATTTCTCGCGGGAGCCATCGCCGGCGCGTCCACGAACATTCAGGCACTGTTCTCCACTTTCTCGGGCCTCGCCGATCAGGCGTTGTTCATGACGGACCTGCTCGAGTTCTTTCACGTTCGGCCGCGCATTGCGGAAAAATCCGGTGCGATTCTCGCTCCTCGCCCGATCCGGCAAGGATTCGAATTCCGCAACGTCTCCTTCACCTACCCGGGACATACCAAACCTGTTCTGCGCAACATCAACCTGCACATCGGCCCGCACGAGCGCATCGCACTGGTCGGTGAAAATGGCCAGGGCAAAACCACACTCGCGAAATTAATGACGCGCCTCTACGATCCCACCGAAGGAGAAATCCTCCTCGATGGAATCGACCTCCGCGATTACGACCTCGATTCGCTCTGGAACGAGATCGGCGTCATTTTTCAGGATTTCATGCGCTACGACATGACCGCCGCTGAAAATATCGGCATGGGCCGCATCGAAGTCGCCAACAATCCCTTTCAAGTCCGCGCTGCTGCCATGAAGAGCTATGCAGAAAAGCTGATTCAAAAACTTCCCGGCGGATACGACCAGCTGTTAGGATGCAAGTTCGAAGGCGGCGTCGAGCTTTCCGGCGGCGAGTGGCAAAAGATCGCCCTGGCACGCGCCCACTTGCGCGATGCGCAGGTCCTGATCCTCGACGAGCCGACCGCCGCGCTCGATGCTCGATCCGAGCGCGAGGTCTTCGAACGCTTCACCGAACTCGCGCACGGAAAAATGACGCTGCTGATTTCTCACCGGTTTTCTACGGTTCGAATGGCGGATCGCATTCTCGTCCTGGAAAATGGCAGTATCGCCGAACAGGGCCCGCACGACCGGCTTGTAAAAGAAGGTGGCCGGTATGCGGAGATGTTCGAACTGCAGGCCGCCGGCTATCGCTGAGGAGGCTTTCCGTGCGCGCGGGCAAGAGACTGCGACACTGGGAACTCCGCGTTTTCGAATCGGGACGCGCGTGAACATCCGCGACAAGTGCTTCGGTCAGGTCGCGTATCTTCTTTGTCTATGCTTCGTTCTCGTTTGCCCGTTTCGCGCCGTCGCTGCACCTTCCCCGCAGCTGCCATCGCAAGACTCACCGTCGCGACCGAATTCCCTTTCGGAGACGATTGTCATCGATCCATCCGCTCCCTCTCATCCGTTTCCACATTTCTGGGAACAGATGTTCGGTTCCGGTCGCGCGATTTTGAGTTTGCGCGAATCCTATCGGCGCGACCTTCGCGAAGTGAAGAGCGCCACCGATTTCAAATACGTCCGCTTCCACGCCATCCTGCATGACGAAGTCGGACTCTACGACGAAGACGCCAACGGCAATCCGATTTACAACTTTTCCTACATCGATCAAATTTATGACGGCCTGCTTCAGAATCACGTCCGCCCGTTCGTCGAATTGAGCTTCATGCCGCGCAAGCTTGCCTCGAAAGAAATTCTGCAACCGTTCTGGTACCGGCCAATCGTCGCTCCCCCGAAAAGCTACGAAAAATGGGGCGAGCTGGTCGCGCATCTCGCGCAGCATCTGATCGACCGCTATGGAGTCGACGAAGTCTCGCAGTGGTATTTCGAGGTTTGGAACGAACCAAATATCGATTTCTGGGCGGGCGACCCGAAAGAACAAACCTACTACCAACTCTACGATGTCGCGGCGCAATCGTTAAAATCCGTAAATCCCAAACTCCGAATCGGAGGGCCAGCTACCGCTCAAGCGGCATGGGTCGACCGCTTCATCCGCCACTGCGTTGAGAATCACGTACCGGTCGATTTCGTTTCTACTCACGTCTATGCGAACGACACTGCGAAAGACGTCTTCGGAACCACCGAAAACATCGACCGAAACCACATGGTCTGCCGCGCCATCCGAAAAGTTCACGACCAGGTGAAGGAATCGTCGCTCCCTTCCCTGCCTCTCATCTGGAGCGAGTACAACGCGAGCTACAAGAATGAACCGGAAGTCACCGATGCCGTTTTCATGGCGCCGTGGCTCGCAGATACGATTCGCCAGTGCGACGGCCTCGTTGACAGCATGTCCTACTGGACGTTTTCAGATGTGTTTGAAGAGCAAGGCGTCGTCAAACAGCCCTTTTACGGCGGGTATGGTCTGATCGCCGAAGACGGCCTGCCGAAGCCGTCGTTCAACGCTTTCAAGGTTCTTCACAAATTGGGGAACGAGCGGCTCGAGAACTCATCCGAGTCAGCGCTGGTTACTCGACGCCCGAACCGTACGCTTGTGATAGCTGCCTGGAATTTGTTCCTGCCGGAAACTGCAGGCAGCGCCAAAACCGTCACAGTTAAAATATCGGGGCCATCTGCCCGCCACCGAGCTTTCATCTACCGCGTCGATTCGACGCACGGCTCATTGCTCGCCGCTTACAAACAAATGGGAAGCCCTAAGTACCCCACTCCTGGGCAAATCGACGAACTCCGACGCGCCGCGGAACTTCCGAAGCCCGAAATCCAAACCCTATCGAAAGGACAATTCACGCTCACGCTTCCGCCGCAGAGCCTTGCCGTAATTGAATTTCGATAGAAGATTTTGCTCCGAGGAATGGATCACTTCCGGGAAGCTGCATTTGCCGGCGCAGTTTTCCCGGGATCATAATTCTTGAACCCTGCTCGTTGCATCCCTCTCTGAGCTTCCGGGTTCTTCATAAATGTATTCCACACGAATCCGGTGCGCGCATTTTCGGCCATCAGCATCGTGATTCCCGTATCGATCCCGATCACATCGCTGTCATACCAGTTCGTCAGCGGATTGAACGCATCCACGAATCCGTAACGCGTCCATCCCCGCTGACCGTACTTGTTCTTGATCGTCTGCAGCACGCGCACCGTAGCCTGCGGCAGAAACGGGAGCGATCCCCCGGCCGCGCAAGGCACGACCGTTCCGTCGATCGGCCCCGTCGCGGGCGGACCTCCCCACACCACATATCCTCGCACCGAATCCGATGCCGTTATGCCCCAGAGATCGTCGCTGTAGTCGGGAAATTGGCCGGCGAGGTCGATGCAAAACCGCCGGTGAACGTCCGTAGCCGTGATCGAGTTCTGAAAATAATCCGTGTACTGGTCGCGCTTATTGCGAAAGTCAAACCACGCCTGCGAGTACTGGTGCACGAACAGCGGCGCGAACGAACCGATATAACGGATACCGTCGTACTCAAACGTAATTCGCTCCCACGCTGTCCACGTCTCCGCCGGCAATGGATGCGTAGTAGATCCCAGCCCAAGCAAATACATCATCATCATCTCGCTGTAATTGTCCCAGCGGTACTGCAGAAAGCCGGTTTCAGGCGTCCATCCGTGCGGAAGAATACGCGTGTCCTCGGATAACCAGGTCCAGTCCACACGATTGAAGATATCGGCAGCGAGCGCGCTGATCTCGGAATGCACGAAATGCTGGCGGCACATCAACACTCCGCACAGCAGGATTGCCGTATCCACGGACGATACTTCCGAATCCCACAGCCTTTCGCCGGAATTCACGTTGGCCCAGTGGTAGAAAAATCCGCGGTGATTCGGCAGTTTCTTCCACAGAAAACGCATCGTGTTCAGCGCGCGCGTGCGGGCTTCCGCGTGCGGAATGTAGCCGCGCTGATCCCCAATGCAAAGCGCCGTCAGGCCAAATCCCGTCGACGCAATGCTTCCGAGATCGCTTTTGTCGGGCGTGATTGCATTGCAACGGTCGCGCACGATCCCGCTCTCCGGATTCGCTTGTTCCCAAAAGTATCGGAAGCTCGCGCTCTCCACTTCTTCGAGAAACGCCTCGTCCACTTGAAAAAGTGGCGAGCTCGCCGGCGCAGTTGCTTGTTGACCGGCCTTCTGTAGCGGCAGTCGCGCCTCTGCAAGTATCCGGGAGCCTAGCAATGGCACTAGACCGCCGATACGCGCTCCCTGTTGGAGCAGTTGCCGGCGCGTAAGCTTGCCCCACGAATCGTGTTCGTTGGCCATTCCTTTGATTATAGAGACTCAGACCAGACGGGAGAAGGACGCCGTGGCAAGTAGTAAAGATCGCTCGCGCACCATTCCCGGCTGTTTGCTAAAATCGTCGTTGTGACGGGATTCACTCCCACCTCCGGGAAAGCCAGCGTTTGGTTTGGTATCATTATAGGCTTCGGAACGGTGCTTATGATCGCGCTGGCTGCGGTCGCGCTTCATTACATCAACAAACCCATTTCTCTTCGCGGCGCGGTTGTCCAACAGGACGATGACACGCTGAAGCAATCCCCGATTACCGATGTCGAAATTGAAACAGCCCGTCCGATGGCCGCTCATACCGCAAAATCTGATTTTTCCGGCTACTTCAAACTCACTCTTCTTCCCGGTGTTAAGCGCGGACAGCCGATCACACTCCAGTTTCGCCACCCGGATTACCAGCCGCTGGTTGTGACCGAAGTGGTCAGTGACAAGCTCTATATCGTTCACATGGTTCCGCTGCATCGCGACGACACGGACGAGAAAACCGATCGGCCGCAATCCGTCGTCTCCAATATCTTCGTCCGCTACACCACCGAAACCAATGCGGCCGTGAATATCGGAACCGGCGTCACCACCTTTCAAATCGCGAACTCGGGAAACGTCCCTTGCGATCATCACAACCCCTGCTCTCCTGACGGCAAGTGGAAAGCCGGGATTGGCGGCGCCTCGCTCGATGCTGGGCAAGGAAACGTTTTTCAAAACGCGCGCGTTTCCTGCATCGCCGGCCCGTGCCCTTTCACCAAAGTTGAAAACGATGGATTTTCCCAGGGCGGGCGCAACATCGCGGTCACCGTCCTCGGCTGGTCCGACACGACTACATTTTTATTTCAGGCTGAGGTCTTCCGGCAGGAGATCAGCGCGATCGTCCGCGAATCCTATCCTGTGATTTATGGCCGCGCGCTGAACTTCAGTTTGCCGGCGGCAGCCCAAGGCCCCAGCGTCGTCGCAGAACTCGATGGCACCCACATTATTTTCCCGCTCGCCCCCTCGCCCACCTTAAGTTGGGCCGTGTGCAATGTGAAAACCGGCAAAGACAAATCCAAAAGCTATCGCTGCGAACTCAAACAGGGTTTTCGTTTCCGATAGCCTGCGGGACCCTTCGTCGCACAGAACATTGCCTCCGCACCAGCGCCTCGTCTGAAAGACCCTTGCGATCCAAAAGTACGTCGCAAAAAAATAAGCGTTTTGCCGCTTTTCAATGGGCATCAAACGCGCCTATTCTACTGCCATGAACTCGCGAACTTCCCCGCACATCAGCAGCGCTCCCTCCGGCACTGGCAGGCGGCGTTTCGTCTATCTAGCCGCGGCTTTCGCGGGCCTGGGCGGGCTGCTTTTCGGATACGACACCGGCGTCATTTCCGGAGCCGAACTTTTCCTCAAAAATGATTTCACGCTTTCCGTTTTTGATCTCGAAGTAATCGTGAGCGGCGTCTTGGCAGGAGCTGCGGCGGGTGCGCTTGCCGGCGGCCGCCTCGCAGATATTTTTGGCCGCCGCGCTCTGTTAATTTGCACCGCGATCATATTCGCAGTCGGAGCGATTATCTGCGCGGCAGCCACTTCGCCTGCGATGTTGATCGTCGGCCGGATCATCGTCGGCCTCGGAATTGGACTGGCTTCGAGCACCGTCCCCGTCTACATCTCCGAAGTTTCTCCCGCCGACGCCCGCGGCTGGACCGTCTCTTTATTTCAACTCGCGATTACCCTCGGAATTCTGCTCGCCTACATCGTCGACTACGCATTCGCAAAAATCGAAGGGTGGCGCTGGATGTTCGGCATCGCGCTTGTGCCCGCTGCAATCTTCCTGATCGGAATGTTTTATCTGCCGGAGTCGCCGCGATGGCTCGCGAAGCGCGGCTATCGCGATCGCGCTCGTTCCGTACTGTGCCGCATTCGCGATTCTTCGGATGTCGACGCAGAAATGCACGAAATCGAGCAAACGCTCGTTAAATCCGACGAGCACGGCAACTGGCGCGACCTGCTCAGCCCCAGTCTTCGCCCCGCGCTCGCTGTCGGCATCGGCCTCGCGATATTCCAACAGGTCACGGGAATCAACACCGTGATCTATTACGCGCCGCTCATTATTCAGTCCGCCGGAATATCCTCCGCGTCCGGCGCAATTCTCGCAACCGCCGGCATCGGCGTCGTCAACGTCCTGATGACCATCGTCTCCATGTGGCTCATCGATCGCGTCGGCCGCCGTCCTCTGCTGCTTACCGGCATCGCCGGGATGATCATCACGCTTGGGACTCTTGGCTGGGCCTTTCATTCCACCACTCACGCCGGCTCGCTCTCGTCCATCGCGATCGTCAGCATGATGGTCTACGTCGCGTCATTCGCAATCAGTCTCGGACCAATTTTCTGGCTCTTGATTGCGGAGATCTATCCGCTGAAAGTCCGCAGTTCCTCGGAAGGATTGGCAGCGACCTTCAACTGGGGATCAAACCTTCTGGTGAGCTTAACGTTTCTTACGCTTTTGAATGGCATTGGCGCCCCGCGCACTTTCTGGCTCTACGGGATTTGCGCCGTCGGAGCGTGGATCTTCTCGTATCGCTTCGTGCCCGAAACCAAAGGCCGCACGCTCGAGCAGATCGAAAATTTCTGGCGAAAGTAACGCCAGTCGCGCGAGTCCTATTTCTCGTGCGCTCAGGTGAGCAAACAAACTCAGCGACGCTCAGCGACTTAAACCGACACCCCGCGCCGGGCTACATAACCGTTCGGATTCTTCAATCGCCATGCCCACGCGGAGCGAATAATTGTCTCCAAATCCGATTGCCGTGGAACCCAACCGAGAACCGCCTTCGCTCTGCGGATGTCTGCCACCAGCCTGGGAGAATCGCCAGCCCTCCGCGGTTCCATCCGCACACGAATCGCGCGTCCTGTAACCTTTCGCGCGGCATCAATCACCTGCAACACCGAATAGCCATCTCCCGTCCCGACATTAATAAATTCCGATCTGCCGCCGCCGCCCAAATAGGCGAGCGCTCGCGCGTGAGCATCGGCAAGATCCACTACATGTGTGTAATCCCGAATCGCCGTGCCATCCGGCGTGGGATAATCGCTGCCAAATACAGGTAGAGTCGTCGTCTCATCCGCCGCAGCCGTCAGCACATTCGGAATCAGGTGAGATTCCGGCTCGTGATGCTCTCCGAACTTTTCCGTCGCGCCCGCCGCATTGAAATAACGCAGCGCCACAAATTTCAGCCCGTAAGCAACATCGAACGAATCCAGCACCCGCTCCATCATGAGTTTCGACCAACCGTACGGACTCACGGGCACCTGCGGCGCCTGCTCGGTTATAGGAATTTCTTGCGGCTCGCCATACGTAGCGCACGTAGACGAAAACACCACCGCTCGCACACCCGACTGAACGAGCGCGCCCATCAGCGCAATTCCCGCGGAAACATTATTTTCGAAATATCGTTCGGGTTGCTCGACGGATTCACCCACATACGTGAGCGCTGCAAAATGAACGCAGGATTTCACGTCGTGCTTTTCGACCACGCGGCGGATCAGTTCCCGATCCCGGGTTTCGCCGTGGTAAAAAGGCACATCGGCATCAACCGCTTCGCGATGCCCCCGGTCTAAATTATCAACGACAACCACTTCCTCGCCGGTCGCGCGCAATAGTTCGACGGTTGCGCTTCCGATGTAACCTGCACCGCCTGTCACGAGAATCGCCAACTGTCCGCCTCCGTGCGCGGGAGGATTTTGTCGCCTACAGAAGAATCGAGAAGATTTTGGTAGGGGCGGTGGGGATCGAACCCACGACCTTCGGCTTAAAAGGCCGCTGCTCTACCACTGAGCTACGCCCCTACAGAGGAACATGTGATTCTAACGTGCAGCCGCGCACCGAGCAACACGCGATTGTCCGATGGACGGCGGGTTCAATTGACGATTGACCAAGCATCACGGCCAATTCGGAAGGTCGAGCAACAATCAATGGTGCAAGAATTCGAGCGTGAGCGCGTCGTCGCGCGTCTCCATGCCGCCAATATCAATCCGCCGCTTCGTTTTTCGGTGAGATTCCGCGCCCGCGCTTCCGTTTCCACAAATAATCCTTTCGCACCTTCTCCTGGTGCTTCTTCACCTGCGCTTCAATTTCCGCAAACGCAATCTTTGCGCTCATGCGCACATCGCTGCCCGCGCCGGACGCATGTAGTGACCCTGTCGGCAATCGCAGGTCCAGCGAAAACGTGTACTCCACTTTTCGTGGCGTCTTTTCCACCGATCCGTGCAGCTCCACCACTTCCGGATCGTAATGCTTCAACAGCCGGTTCAATTTTTCGATGTGGTGCCCTGCTTCCGCGTCGACTGCCTTGCGATGTTCTGGTTCGATGTTGCTGTAGAAGATTCTCATTGGAGCACCCTCTTTCGAGTCGGCTCCCCAGGGGAAGAGGCTTTCACTTGGAGGCAACTTCAGAATAGTCCCGCGCCTCCGTTGATTCAATACCGCGTTCCATCGATTGACACCGCCCGAACTGCATCATAGTCTGCAATGACGCCCGAATCTTCGATGCACGCAAACTCCACCTCTCGCAGGAACGTCAAGCCTCACGAGATTCGAGTGGGTCTCGCCGGCTGGTCCTACGATGACTGGAACGGTGTCGTGTACCCGGCATCACGCCCACGCGATTTTCATGAAGCCACCTTTCTAGCTGAATATTTCGACGCGATCGAAATCAACACCTCTTTCTACCAGCCACTGAAGCCGCAACTTGCTGCACAATGGCTCCGGCGCGTCTCTCACAATCCTCGTTTCCTGTTCACGGCCAAACTCTGGCAGAAATTCACTCACGAATCCGGAACCACGCAGGACGACGAACGAGCGGTGCGCGCAGGTTTCGAACCTCTCATCGACGCAGGAAAACTCGCCGCCGTCCTCGTCCAATTCCCTTTTTCGTTTCATCACACGAAAGAGACCGTCGTTCAACTCAAATCATTGCTCGATCGGTTCCGCGAATATCCGCTCGTCGTCGAAGTCCGCCATTCCTCCTGGGCGGCGCCGGATTTTTACGAGCTTCTCCACGAACGCGGCGTCGGATTTTGTAACATCGACCAGCCCATCATCGGCAAATCATTGGAGCCCACCGAACGTGCCACCTCTCCGATCGGCTACGTCCGGTTTCACGGACGCCGTTATGACACCTGGTTCACCGACGATCCAGCCGTCCCGGCATTTGAGCGTTACAACTATCTGTATTCGGAAGAGGAACTCGAACCCTGGGCAAAACGAATCGAGCACGTCTCAAAGAACGCAGAAACCACATTTGTGATTGCCAACAATCACTACCTCGGTAAGGGTGTCGTGAACGCCCTGCAGCTGATTCATTTGCTCAACGGAAAAAAACTCAAGCTACCGGAACCGTTGCGGCAACACTATCCTCAGCTCGAATCCATCGCGAGCGAACCCGCAAAGGAACCACTGTTATTCCCGCTTCCCCCGCCATAATTCATTTATGCAGTACGAATCGACATGTCAGTCATGAACACACTTGCTCCCTTCTGGTTTTTTGGGTATTGGTACAGCCGAATCTACGCAGCAGGATGGGGCGCCGGCTGCCTTGATCTCCGGGGGCAAGAATGAAAGCATCTACGATGTATCGAATCGCAGCTGTTCTTCTGCTGCTTTTCGCCATAGGACACACTCTCGGCTTTCGCGAGTCTGATCCCACATGGGGAGTGGATGCCCTCCTTGCCTCCATGCGGTCCATTCACTTTGACGTGCAAGGCTTCAACCGCACCTATTGGGACCTCTTCGTAGGCGGCCGGATTCTCTGTCGGCGTGTTGTATCTATTCGCGGCGGTATTGGCATGGCAGCTGGGCGGTCTTCCGGCATCGACGTTGGCGCTCATGCGCGGCACTTCGTGGGCGTTCGCACTCTGCTTTGCGGCCATCACGGTTGTGAGCTGGAGATACCTGTTCATCCTGCCGATTGCTTTCTCGATCGTGGTTACACTGTGTTTGACTGCGGCGGCATGGCTTTCAAGTAAGCAAGCCTCCACGCCTCCATCGCGGCAATAAGGCGAGAAAATCTACACTCCGCCAATAACAATTATTTTGATGGCAGTCGCTGTCGTTGCTGGAAACTACTTCTTGAAGAGGTCTTCGAAGGCTTTGCGCGCGTCGTTGGGACGGCCCGGTGCGGGCGCTGCTGGAGTGTTCGTCGCGTAATTCACCGGCGACGTGTCCTTTTCCACGGTCATTCGAAATTCAAAGAACGTGCAATCATTCTTCGCCAGTTTGTTTGCGATTCGTTCCGGTATCGGTTGCGTGCATTCGAACTGCGCGCCCGTATCGAAATTCACGCACTGTTTGCAGGAATGCATCGCCGCATGGCATCGCGGACATTCGCCTGCCTGATCGAATCCCGGGGCAAGTACTGCGCCGCAACTCGAACACCGCGCCCTCATCACCGTTCCTACCATCCGCGGCGTGCGCGGCCCCAACATGTCCTGCTGCTTGGGACGTGGCTGCTGCTGCTCAGAGGGACGATCGGGTCGATCGGCTCGCTCCCTCTTCTTATCAGGGGAATCCGAGTCGCTATAACCCCTCTGCCTATACTTCCGCTCCATGAAATCCTCCCGGGGGATGACTCATCATACCCCTAAACCCCTTGTGTAAAGGGGCTTTTGCGCCTTTCGTGTGGAAAGGTAAAGAACGTCCGTCCGAAACCCCTGCTAAATTCGGCTTCCCGCCTCACTCATATTGGTGTTCGGCCCTACGATCACTGCCTGCTTGCTGCCCGCTGCTTCCACCAAAATTTCGATAGCCCTTCGAACGGCAAGTCCGCTTGCAGGAGCTTTGCTGCCTGTCCAAATTCTGCGAGGACGGATTCAGCCGCGAGATACCCGCTCCGAACCGCACCCTCCATCGTCGAAGGCCATCCGGTTTGCGTCCAATCTCCGGAAAGAAACAAATTCTCGATCGATGTCTTCTGCGGCGGCCGCCAACGATCCACGCCCGGTTCCGGTGAAAACGTCGCATTTACTTCTTTGATGACCGTGGCCTTCAACACTTTTGCTTCGCGCGTTTCAGGCAGCACGTCCGCCATCTCGCGCCGAAGAAGCTCGATAATTTCCAGGCGCGATCGCGGAACCAAATCGTACGACGCGCTGATCACGAGTTGCAGGTACTGGCCGTCCAGCGCTTCATGAGAAGCTTCGGAATGATTGCTCGCGTCTAAATTTCCTGATGTTCCGTTGATGTCGTTGGACGCGCACTCCGTCCTTTCGTTTCGCTTCCCGCCGAAAGCAACGTCTTGTTGAATATCCATTGCGTCTTGTGGTCAAGCAGCGTGAGAAACGGCTCCATCATCACCGTACGATCGAACCAGAAATGCGCGCTCGTAATCGGCGAAGTTCTGATGCGCCGCAATCCTTCCAGCGGCGCGCCACTCGCAAAAAGGTCCGGCGGCAGCATGTCCTGCAGCACGTCATGCGTCACAGCAGCAATGCACGCATCGGCCGCTATTTCCAAGCCATCTTCGAGCAGCGCCCCCGAGAAGCGTCCGCCGATGATTCGCAACTCGCGCACTCCGCAGCGCACGCGCACTTCCCCGCCGCGCCGAACAATTTCCGCGCGGCAACCTTCGTACAAATCCGCCAGCGGCACTGACGGGATGCCGATTCGATATCCCCGAGCATTGCCAAGAAATGCTTTCCAGAAGACATCGATCCCGTATCGCGCATCCGTTCGCGCCAACTCTTCATCGAGCGCGCTTACCAGCACCACGCGCCAGAATCGCTCGATCGCTCCAGGCGTTTGCCGGACCGAATGCAGCCAATCGAGCATCGATGCGCCCTCTGCGTGCGGCGGATTTCCGCCGGCACGAGCGATTGCGAGCATCGCTTCCGCAATCGAACGCTTGTCCGCAAGCGATAGCGCGCTGAAAAGCAAAAACGACGGCGCCATGTGCAGTGGCGGAGGGAGCGGCGACGCCTCAATCGTCGAACGGCGCCCTTCGGCATCCGCGAAATACAGCCGGTCGTAAAAACGAATCTTGCCGCTCGCGCCCACTCGCTCGTAAAAATCCGCCAGATTTGTGCAGCAACCGAGCGTCACATGCTGGCAATTGTCCACTTCGCTGCCGTCCGGCAGCGTGTACGACGTAGCGCGCCCTCCGAGGTGGGGACGCTTCTCGAGCAATTGAACGCGGAAGCCTGCTTCAGCCAGCGCGATGGCGGAGGACAGGCCCGCCAGGCCGCCGCCGATTACCAGGACGCTTTGCGAGGGCATCACCCTTCCACCAGCCAGTCTTGCCGACGGCGAGATTGGCCGTGAGGAGATATTGGACTTTTTCGGCGCTCGATAGCGAAACGCGCGAAGTGAACACATCGAAATTGCGCTCTTCCATGCGCGCGAGGAGCGTGCTGTACGTCCGGGTCAGCGCCCACAGTGTCGCCCGGCTGTCTGGATCGACGCGTGGTATCAGCGCCGCACCTTCTTCGTAGAAACGCCACGCGCGATCGGCTTCAAATTCGAGAAGCTCCTGCACGCGCTCGGTGAGCGGCCCCCGTAGGTCATCCGCCGTACAGCGGAAGCGGTCGAGATCCTCTTGAGGAAGATAAACGCGGCCCATGTCGAGGTCCGCGCGCACGTCGCGAATAATATTCGTCAATTGAAACGCGAGCCCCAAACGATCGGCCAGATCAGGGTCGCGCGGATCGCGAAAACCAAAAACGTGCAAACACGTAAGCCCAACGGTTCCTGCGACGCGATAGCAATACTCTGATAGCTGGTCGAATGTCGCATACGACGCGACAGTCAAATCCATTTCCGCGCCAAGAATCAAATCATGAAAATAACGCGAAGGGATGTTGAAACGCGAAATCGAATCCGCCAGCGCCGGCAACACCGCGTGGCCGCTCGTTTCGCCAGCGAGCGCATCGTCCAGCAGCCCACGCCAGCGTGCCAGCCCCCGCCGCTTCGACTCGATATCTCCCGGCTCGTCCGACACATCGTCAATCAATCGCATAAACGCATACAGCGCAAAAAGAGCATTGCGCTTGTCGCGCGGCAACCCAAAAAACGCGAGATAAAAGCTGCTGCGCGCCCGGCGCGCAATTCGGTTGCACTCCGCATACGAATCGCGAACGGTTAGGACATTCGCGCTCGCGCCTGCGGCGAGAAAACCCGTCGCTCCGTCCCCTAAAGGGTTCGTCGGCAGGTCGTGTGCCACTCCTGGTTCTGGCTCAAAAGCCGTCGACATCGCGCGTTTCACTTCCCGCACTGGCATTTCCGCTGACTTCGCGGCTCGACCTTCACCCGAATCTCTCGAAATGGCGCGGGCAGCCAAAGCGCGCGTGAGCAGCCCCAACTGAGTCCACTTTGTAATCGCCGGACGACGTTCAAGCGTGTTGCATCCGGACGCTTCGATTGCATCGAGCACCGCCAATCCGCCCCGGCTGAACATTTCGAGATCCACTCGCAACGTACCACTCACTCGCTCGATCAGCGGCATTCCCAGCGCGAACAGCTCCCGCGTCCTCGCGATGAGATGTTTCATCAATTCCACGTAGCGCGCGCCGAATCTCCGTCCAACGATATCCGCTTCCGTCAACCCGTGCGCTGCCAGTGCGTCGAGTGGAATGTAGATGCGTCCCTTTTCAAGATCGCGCGAAACGTCCTGCCAGAAATTCGCAAGCTGCAACGCCGTGCAGGTGTAATCGGAAAGCTTCTGCCGTTCGGCGTCCCGGTAATCGCAAAGGTAAAGCACGAGCCGCCCCACCGGATTCGCCGAGTAGACGCAATATTCGAGCACATCGTCCCACGTCGCGTACCGTTGCACGCGCTGATCCTGCCGAAACGCGCGCAGCAAGTCGCTGAACGGATCGATCGGAATATTCTTCGCCCGAATTGTCTCGCGCAATGCGATCAGCACAGGATGCGACGGCCCGCCGCCGTCCGCGCCCGCGTAACACAGGCGCAACTCGTCTTCCCACGCATCCAGCAGCACGAGCGCCCGCGCGCGAGTCGGGAATTTCATCGCCCAAATCGTCCGACCAGCGGCAGTACGCGTACAAATTATAAAAATGCTGGTGCAGGTGCTTTGGCAGAAGCCACGACACGACGCTGAAATTTTCGTAGTGATGGGTCGCCAGCCAGCGCGTGTAGCGCTGTGCTTCGAGGGCGTCGCAACCCTCCGCAGGAAGATTGCGCGCGATTTCCAAGTTCAGGTGTGGCTAGCATGAAGGCCTGACGCGGCCGAGGGCGAATCCTTCCAGTTCATTTCACACACAAAACAAAAAAAGCGAAACAGCTCAATCTCGCAGGATCAATTTAAGAAAAATGAGCGACTCGCAAGCCAAAAATTCAGCAGAGAGCGGCGCCCAGGAATCATCCGGGGATGATGGCAGTCTTCAACTGGCCATTTCGATTCTTCATGTGCTCGAACACAGACGGCAAATCCGCCAGCGGCACTTCGCCGGTAATGAAATCGCTCGCGCGAACTTCTCCGCGCGCAATTGTCTGCAGCGCCTCGCGCATGAACTGCGGCGTGTGGTGAAAAGTCGACTTGATCGTAATTTCAGAGTAATGCAGCGACGCCGGATCAAATTCCACATGCGATCCGCGCGGGCAACCGCCAAACAAATTCACCGTCCCGCCCTTGCGCGCCATCTGCACCGCCCACTGCCACGTCACAGCCGTGCCCACCGCTTCAATTACCGCATCCGCCCCGCGCGCGCCTTCGCTCAATTCGCGAACCAATTTCACCGGGTTCTCAATTTCCGAGATATCGAACGCCGCCACCGCGCCAAGCCGTTCCGCGGCGCGAATCTGCGACTTCCGCTTGCCCGAGCGCAATCACGCGCACGCCCCGATTCGAAAGCACGCGCACGAATTTCAGCCCAATCGGTCCGCAACCGATCACCACAGCTGTGTCGCCCGTCTGAATTCCAGTTTCATGAATGCCGCGCAAAACGCATGCCAGCGGCTCCGTCATCGCCGCATCCACAAACGACACCCCATCCGGTATTTCCAGCATGTTCTGGCGGACGATTCTTCCCGGAATCCGAATGTACTCAGCGTACGCGCCGTTGTTGAAGAGAAGGTCTTCGCAAAGGTTCGGCTGCCCCTTGCGACAGTAAAAACAATTCATACAGGGCGCCGAATTCGCAGGAAGCACGCGCATGCCTTTATGCACGCCGCCGTTCACGCTCCGGCCCTGTTCTTCAATCACGCCGGCAAGCTCGTGTCCGAAAAGCGCAGGCGGCTTGATCATCCGCGCATGAAATCCCTGCTTCCAAACCTTCAAATCCGTGCCGCACGTCAGCGCGACTTCCACGCGCACCAGCACTTCGTCGTCGCCGAGGCGAGGGATATCCACTCGCTCGATTTTCATATCTTCCCGGCCGTACAACACGGCCGCATTCATATGACCGTTTCGTTCTCGTCTCATTGGTGCGTGATCACCACTTTTAAAGTATTATCCGCTGGCCGGGCCGCTAATGCCAGTGCATCTGCGATCCGCTCCAGCGGGAACCGGTCCGAAATCATTTCCCGGATCGGCAACCGGCGCTCAAATACCAGAGCCGCCGATTCCGCCTGGTCTTCCGCCGACGCACTGTAACTTCCAAGAATCTCTTTTTCTTCCACGCCCACCGCTGCCGCCGGAAACTCGAGCTGAGTCACCGGATCGTTATGCGCAAACAGTAACACGCGCCCACCCGGCCGCGCGATAGCGAGGGCTTCGGGGACTAATGACGGGTTGGGCACCGCCACAAGCACAGCGTCTGCGCCACGTCCGGACGTTCGGCGGCGCATCTCGTCGACGAGCTTCACGCTCGCAGGGTCGAAACCTTCTTTTGCGCCGAAGCGAATACTCGCGGCGCGCCGGCCCGCCATCGGATCGCTCGAGAAAACTTCAGCGCCTTCGTTTTTGGCAAGCAGCATCAGCAGCATTCCAATCGGACCCTGGCCAATCACAAGGACCGTTTCACCCGGCGCGACGCGCGCTTTGCGCACCGCTTTCAAACACGTGTTCACAGGTTCCACAAACGTAGCGTCTTCAAACGTCACGTCGGGAGGAAGCGCAATCATTCCGCGCTCCACAACCCAGGGCATCGCGCGCACGTACTCTGCAAAGCCGCCGCCGTTCGGATCAAATCCAGCGGTGAGTCCGGTTTTTTTGTATCCCGCGCACTGCGAGAAAAGTTTTCGTTCGCAGTAAAAACAAGCTTCGCACGGAACATGATGAAAACTCATCACTCGGTCGCCGGTCTTGAATTTCTTTACGCCAGCGCCAACTCTCACCACAGTTCCCGCAAGCTCGTGGCCCAGAATCTGCGGCGGCGGAACGAATCCGTGCTGAATTTTTTTGATGTCGGTGCCGCATATACCGCACGCGGCGACGCGGAAGAGTACTTCTCCCTCGCCGATCTCGGGAATGGGTACGGACTCAACGACGACGCGGCCCTTGCCGCGATAGACTCCGGCACGCATGTGATCCACCGGGCCGATTGGCCTGTGGCCTACGCGGATTGAAGTAGTGGTCTGGCTCATTTTCAAAACTGCTAAAACGCCGTTTTCCGCCGATTAGAAAAAATCATAACCCTTATTTTCAGTCACATAGAACAATTTCTAATCGCAGGTTGGCGATTAGAAACCTTCCGGCTTCTAATCGCACCGATTGTCTCTCGTACCCTGCACTTATACTCAAAAGCTTCAGACGGACAGCGCCGCCGCCTTCGCGTTTTCCCTTAGCGGAGGGGCGGTCAAAGACTGAACGAATGAGTCGAGAAACCTTGCCAGATTCGACGCAGCCCTTTCGCTGTCGTGTGCAAGGCGGATCAGGCCCCCCATCTTCAACGGATGGGTTGCGAGCTGCCCAATCACCTTGGGAATGCTCACCGCACCACGCTTATTAAAAACTCGATCGAAATCCAGTGGCATGCTCGCATCGGCTCGCGTCGCTGATCGCTCGAACCGCACACGCCGGAACTCCGTGATGCGCTGCCGCCGATAAAACCCACAAGCTTTCCATATCTACAGCATCGGCCGATGCGCCCAATTGCTGTTTCTCGGCCGCGCCACCCACCACGTGATCAGACGTCAGGAACCGCTCCACCGGCTTTGCTCGTTCGTTCACAGCGGCTGAGAGCAATTCCGGATCGGCGTAAATCAGCTTCGAGCCGGTCGAGTCCGTGATTTGCCGGGCCACTACAACCGCGCCCACCGGGTGTTCGGCGCGCAGGCTGCCAGAGAGGCCGGAAACGATGCATACATCTGGAATTTCACCGAAAGCGATTTCCGCGGCTCGCTGGGACGCGAATCGGCCAGCTCCGGTGAGAAAAACTCGAACATCCGCATCGTCGATCTGCGCGCGGTAAGAATGGTCCCAGGCGTCTACCGAGACTTTGGCGAAGTTGCGCATTTTTCGCCAGGGGGCGAATTCGTTTTCGAGCGCGAATGTAACCAAAATCTTCAATGCAACTCCCTAGGCTGCGGCTGCGTGCGCTACCGGCACATGACTCGTTTTGCCGCGGATGTAACCGTGCGATTCATACCAGCGAACAGCGCGTTCGAGCGCGGCTTCCACGGAGCCGGGCTTGTAGCCCAATTCCCTTCCGGCCTTATCACTCTCGACAAACATGCGATGGCGCGACATCTTTACGCCTTCCACCGGAATCTGAGGTTCGCGGCCTCGAAGGCGCGCAATGAACTCATCGGCATAACCGGCCGCGAGCGCCACTGCATGCGGCAAGCGCAGACGGGGCGCCGGACGCCCTGTAATCGCCGAGAGCGCGTCCAGAATCTGTTTTAAGGTCATGTTGCGCGCGCCGAGGATATATCGTTCGCCGATACGGCCCTTCTCAGCCGCGAGGAGGTGCCCGGCGGCAACATCTTCTACCGCCACGACATTCAAACCCGTATCTACGTACGCGGGCATTTTTCCGTTCAGAAAATCGAGAATAATTCGCCCCGTAGGAGTCGGCTTCCAATCGCCCGGGCCAACCGGCGCTGTCGGATTAACGATCACCACCGGAACACCTGCAGCCGCGGCGCGTATCGCCTCTTGCTCGGCCATAAACTTCGACCGCTTGTAGTGCCCGATCATTTCACCGATATCGGATTGAGTTTCTTCGTTCGGAAGCGCGCCGTGGCGCGGAACGGCAATCGTCGCAACCGTGCTTGTGTATACGATGCGCTCGACGCCCGCGCGATGCGCAGCCTCGAGCAAACGGCGGGTTCCTTCCACATTCGATTCGTAGATTTCTTCGGGTTTGGGGGTCCAGAGGCGGTAGTCGGCGGCCACGTGAAAGACGCGGCGGACGCCGACCATTGCTTTTTCGATGGATCGAGCATCGCGCAAATCGCCATCGGCGCGCTCCACCGGCAGGTCTGCGAGAATCTCCGCGTTACTCGTCTTGCGAGCGAAGATACGAACCGTGTGCCCCTGGTTAACGAGCTGCCGGGCGACGTGGCTGCCCACGAAGCCCGTAGCCCCGGTAACGAGCGTGGTCATAAAATGCGGAAAACTTCGTCCCCCTGCTGTGCAGGCGCAACGGGAATCACGCGTTTTGAACCGTTGCCGTTGCCATTTCCGTGGTTCCGTTGCCATGGCCGTTGGAATGGCCGTTGCCGTCATTTTGAGCGTTGCGTTTTAGTTCCCGGTCGGTTGGCTTACCGAGCAAGCCACCCATCTTTCCGGAAAGCGTCCAGCTGAGCATTTTCCAGGTGTCGCCGAGTTTCTTGTTGCCGCCGAGTACCGCAGAGGCTTCGTAACCTGCGTGGACCATGCAATCCTCGCAGCGAGGATCGCGGCCACGGCCGTAATTTTCCCACGGCGTCTTCTCGATGAAGTCCTTGAAGTTGTCGTGATGCGCGTCCGTCATCAGGTAGCACGGGCCTTTCCAGCCGCGCGGATTGTAGGTGGGATTACCCCACGCCGTGCACATCAACTCGCGATCGCCGCGGAGATACTCCATATAAATCGGCGACGTCACGATGTTGTAGCGCTCAAGCAGCTGGCTCGCCTGGCGGAACTTCTCGCGAATCTCTTCGCGCGACATGAAGATTTCTTTCGTCATCACCGCCGCGTAGGAATAGGCCGGCGAGAGCATGTGACCGTCGACGCCAAGAGTTTGGAGATAAGCGAACAGGTCGGCAATTTCCTCGATGTCCGTTTCTTTGTAAATTGTCGTGTTCGAGGTGACCAGGAATCCAGCGGCCTTGGCAGCCTTGATTCCTTCGATTGCTTCGCGAAACACGCCGTCACGCTCGACGCAAATATCGTGCGTCTTCTCCAGGCCGTCCAGATGTACGTTGAAAAAGAGCCGTGAAGTCGGCTTGAAGTCGTGGAGATGTTTGCGGATGAACATGCCGTTGGTGCAAAGATAGATGTGTTTTTTGCGGGCGAGAATTTCGTTCGTCAGCCGGCCAATCTCGGGGTAAATCATCGGCTCGCCGCCGCAGATGGAAACAATCGGCGCGCCGCAATCGTCCACAGCTTTCAGGCATTGCTCGACGGTCAACATCTCGTTGATCGTGGACTTGTATTCGCGAATGCGGCCGCAGCCCGTACACGTGAGGTTACAGGCGTGCAGCGGCTCGAGCATCATCACCAGCGGAAACTTCTCCGCTCCGGACATGCCCTTGCGAGCGAGATATCCCGCCATGCTCGCAGTCAACTTAACGGTACTCTCATCCATTACCCCCAGGATCGACTCTATTTCCGATTAGATGCTTGATCTCTTCCGCGGGAATCCGCAAAGCGAAGGATTTACGCCGGCCCTTGCGCATGTTGTCAAAACGCGCGAGGGCGTACAGCGGAAAAGAATTCCGGTACAGGTGATATTTCAGGTAGAAAACGCAGGGAAATCCGGTGCCGGTAAATTCTTCTTCATCCCATGAGCCGTCTTCATTTTGATGCTCGGCAAGCCATGTGGCTGCGCGTTCCGCGGCGGGATCGTCAGGGCCAGCCGTTGCGAGCAGGCCAATTAGCGCCCACGCCGTCTGCGACGCAGTGCTCTTCCCTTTGCCCTTCAGCGCAGGGTCGTAATAGGAAAGAATCGATTCGCCAAAACCGCCGTCGGAATTCTGAACCGAGCGCAGCCAGTTTGCGGCGCGCTGGCAATCGGGAGTCTTCGAGAGTCCCACGGTTTCCAGTGCGCGCAACACTCCGCTCGTCCCGTAAATGTAATTCACGCCCCAGCGGCCGTACCACGAGCCGTCCGGCGTCTGATCGTGCTGCACGAATTCCCGCGCTCGCTCGACAACCGGATCGTTTGCCGGCCACCCGAACTGACCGAGACATTCGAGAACGCGAGCCGTTACGTCGGCTGTAGACGGATCGAGCATCGCGTTGTGGTCCGCGAACGGAATGTGGTTCAGGAATTGCAGATTGTTTTCGTGATCGAACGCGCCCCAGCCGCCGTCGCTATTCTGCATGCTAACGAGCCAAGCCAGTCCGCGGCGAATCGCAGCGCGCAAAGGGGCGGAATCAGGATCGGCCACTCGGCCGAGAGCCATCAGGACGAACGCGGTGTCGTCCACATCCGGATAGAAATCATTCTGAAATTCGAACGCCCAGCCGCCCGGCGCGGCTTTCTTGTTTTTCACCTGCCAGTCGCCGGGACCAAGAATCTGATTCTTGAGCACCCAGCGTTCCGCCGCCACCAGCGCCGGATGCGACGGATCAAGCCCTGCTTCTTCGAGCGAGACCATCGCGATCGCCGTATCCCAGACGGGCGAAATGCACGGCTGCACGCGAATCGTGTTCTCGCGCTCGTCTTCGATTTCGTAGCGGGCGAGGAACTTGATTTCGCGCTGCAGGAGCGGATCGTCCGCTTCGCGCGCTTCCGCCAACAGCGCAAAAATCGAATTCATCATTGCAGGATAGATCGTGCCGAGGCCTTCGCTGCGCTCAAGCCTTTCCAACATCCAGTTTCGCGCGCGTTTCAGCGCAAGCTTTCGAAACGGCTTCCACGAGGACCGCTCGTAGAGCTTGAGGCCCTTCTCGAGCGTCAGAAACACATTGCGCCACGTAATGATGCTTTTATCGAACTTGAAGGAAGGCGGCTTCTGGCCGGGAACTTTGAAAAGTTCGTTGACGGTGATGCCGGCAGGCAGTTGCCATTGCGGCTTGTGCGCATAGACAATCGCCAGCGGAACCACGATTCCGCGAGTCCATGACGACATCTCGTAGAGGTTGATCGGAAACCAATCCGGCAAAAGCATCAGTTCCGGCGGAATCGACGGAACAATACTCCAATCCACGGCTCCGACCATCGCCAGATAAAATCGCACATAGGAATTCGTGGCTTCGAGGCCGCCGAGCTCCAGAACCTTATCCTTGGCGCGCTGGACATGCGGAGCGTCGGCGGAATCCCCAGCCAGACGCAGTGCCACGTAAGCCTTCACAGTGGCGTTCAGTTCCGACGGGCCGCCCTGGAAAATGTTCCAGCCGCCATCGGGAAGCTGCCGGGCGCGAATGTAACGCGCGAGTTTGGGAGTTTTCTCGGAATCAAGGTGACCCAGGATGTGAAGATAGAGAATGTAATCGGATTCGAGAGTGGTGTCCGCTTCGAGCTCGCCCCACCAATAGCCATCCTGCGATTGAGCGGCGAGCATCCATTCGCGGCTGCGAGTGACCGCCTGCTCTACTTGCGATTCAAGATTTCGCGTCGGGGACAACCGCCGTGCCCTGTCCGGCTCCGGCGTGCGAGGCGTCGATGCGCAGTCTTGCTTCTGGTGTCATCAATCCCTCAGACATCTTGTTGCTCGTGGCCGCCTAAATGAATCGGCTCAACCGGAAATCGCCGGTGGAGCTCGGATCTAACAAGCCTTCAGCGCTTCCCCAAACTGCAACCAGTCGAACAAGCCAGGACCTCAATTGGCTGTGATCGAAACCGCGCCGGCGCCCTACGGCTCCTTTCTAGAAGCCCCAGCCCCATGTCCCCTCTGTCCGGGTCCCCGACGCCGTCTTTCTTGCTTCGCCAGCCATCCAAACTTCCTGCGAATCGACTGATGACCCGCAGTTCTCATTCTGCAACAACTACCAGATTGTCAAAAACCGGATGGGCCCGTCGCGCAAGTACACTTCTGCCGTAACAGTAACATTATGTTCGGCTTTACTCCCTCGGTCAACTAAAAATCCCGTCCCTGGTGTCCAGACGTGAGATGGGGCTTCAGCCGAATATGCTGCCTGACAAAAAGTGCTTCAAATCCATTGGGAGGGGCAAACCAATTTCTTGTAGAAATTTCGGGGTTCTGGCGATCATCGGAGAGCTCGCGCTGGCTTCGAATGGAACGAACGGCGAACGGAATACGAAAGCATCGGCGCGATTGAGGTTTTCGCGGGCCGACCTCTTAAAATCAGGATTGGCCGGATCGACAACCATCAGGAATAGCGACGGCTTCCAAAATTTCACAAGAGCGTCACTTTCTATAATGCTGTGGGAAGCGCCGGTCAGCTCCGCTGCGAGCGCCGGAAGCGCGCTTTTAAGGCGGCCATCCTTCGTTTGCAGCCAGAGCGATCTGGCTGCGCCGGCTGCGAGAAACCGGGAGGAGTCCGTTTTTGCGCCTCGCTTCTTCTCTTCGTGGATGGCAAATGAATGCACATCCGCTGTGCAGCCGCACGCTGGGCCGTTTACCGGGCACCCCAACTCAGCGTAGGGCGTGATTTTCACGGCCGTCCAATTCCGATTTGGGAATGCCGCGATGATATCGACCACCAGCGACGACTTCCCCACTTTCCGTGCCTGTCCGCCCACAACGAGGAGGAAACGCGGGAGCGCCGGTTTGGCTTCCCGCGAGGTCATTCGGGTTTTTCTTTCTCTTCGAGAGCGCGCACGCGCTGGGCGAACTCCGGCAGGCGCGCGAACCAGGCGTATTGCGCCTTAAATTTCTCAAGCGGGCGCGCGGGAGTTCCCCAAACAATTTGGGATTGCCGAATGGTCTTGCCGGTGGGGATGCCGGCTTGCGCGCCAGCGATTGCGCCATCTTCAAGCGTGCAGTGGTCGGCAATGCCGACCTGTCCGCCAATCATCACGCGCTTTCCAATCGTACTGCTGCCGGAGATTCCAGTTTGAGACGCGATCACGGTGTGCTCGCCGATGCGAACATTGTGCGCGATCTGCACGAGATTATCGATTTTCACGCCAATGCCGATTTGAGTCGTTTCGAGCGAGCCGCGATCGATTGTGGTGTTTGCGCCGATTTCAACATCGTCAGCGATTTCGACTTTTCCAACCTGCGGGAATTTCCAGTGGCGGCCTTCGCCGAAAACGTAGCCAAACCCATCGCTGCCGATCACAGCACCGGAGTGGATTTCAACGCGGTCCGAGATGCGCGCGCCCGCGTAAAGCGTCACACGCGGGTGCAGTGTGCAATTCGCGCCGACGCGTGAACCGCGGCCGATGAATGCGAACGCGCCGATCGAAGTGCCGGCGCCGATTTCAGCTTCCTCTTCGATCACGGCGTAAGGACCGATCACGGTGGTTGCTCCGATTTTGGCTGACGGCGCGATAATCGCGGTCGCATGGATGTTGGGTTTCGCCTGCGCGCGCGGATGCTGAGCGGACTCTGGTTGAAGTTGAATCCACGCCGCCGCTTTCGCAAAAGCAAACTTCGGATCGGCGTGCTCGATGATCGACTTGTCCACGAGCCGCGTGCCTGGCGGCGCAATCACGCAAGCTGCCGCGGATTTCTCGGCGCGGGTGGTGAATTTCGGCGCGTCGAGATAGATCAGGTCGTCGACGCCTGCATTTTCCGGGCTGGCCACTCCGGAGACTGCTCGGCTTCCGTCTCCGTGGAGCGTTGCGCCGAGATATTTTGCGAGTTCAGCGGCTGTGCGATTCATGGGAACCTCTTTTCACTCGATTCGCAATTCCTCGCCGCGGTGGAGAATGGCGATTATTGCTTGGCAAATCATCAACAACTAAAACGGGTAAACTGGCGCTTCGCCTTCTGGGCGCGTCTTCCACCTCTTATGGACCCAGAGCCATTGATCGGGATGCGCGCGGACATAGGCTTCGATCACGGCCGTGAACCTCGCAGTATTCGCGCGGACGTCAGCGTCCTCGTCATCGGTGCGCACCAGTTCAAGCGCGGGCGAAAATTGCAGGCGGTATTTTCTCTGCGCGGCGTCCCACGCAAGAAAGCCGGGGACGACAGCCGCGTCCGTCCGCAACGCGATGCGCGCGATGCCGGAGGTCGTCGACGCGGGAATCCCGAAAAATTCCGCGAACACGCCTTCTTCGAGCGAAGTGTTCGTATCAGCGAGAATGCCGACCGTGCCTCCGTCCGCCAGAACTTTTAAGATGGCGCGCGCGGAACGATTTTTCTCAATCGGACGATTCCCCGAAAGGCAGCGATAGCCATTGATGAGCGCATCGACGCGCGCGTTTGCCACCGGGCGCACGAGGAAATGCAGAGGGTGGCCGTAGAGCGCGTGCGCGAACGGCGCAAGTTCCCAGGCGCTCATGTGGCCGGTGAGAAACAGGACGCCCTTGCCTCGCTTCTGCGCGCGATCGAAATTTTCGGCGCCGTCAATCACGACGATCTGCGCGATGTTTTCTGGCGTGTACCTTGGAAATTGCGAAAACTCGCCCGCCATCCAGCCGATCTGGCGAATCATCCCGCGAATGATCTGTTCGCGTTCCTGGTTCGCTCGATTCCGGAAATGCCAGCTTCAAATTGAACATCGCAGCGCGACGTAGCGGAGTGCGGATTCTGTATGCCGCAGCGGCGAATGTGGCGCCGACCGCGCGCGAAAGACCGCGTGGGAGTATGCCGAGCGATTTCAGTCCGATCCATGCGGCTGCGTATTCGAGCCATTGTCGCATCGCGCGCCATTATGCAAGAGGGTCGCAAGGGGATGCTAGCGATGTGTGGTGAAAGATTGTTTGGCGCAATGTTAGACTCGGGCCGCTGAAATTGCGATTCGCGGAATTCGCGCGACTCCGGGCGGAGACCGACCGGGTGACATTCGGCGAAAGACCGGCGACGAGAATGGCGATCTTCCCGGCCACCTATCACACCGGCGAACATGCTTAAGACATGAGTAGCGACGATCGAAATCAGATACGCGGCAATTTCGTGGTGCTATCCGCTGCGGGATTGGTGACGCTCGTGTGTTTGTTCGGCCATCTTGGCGCGATTGGCCTCGTGGGGCCGGACGAGCCGCGCTATGCGTGGATTGCGCGCGCAATGGCGACGACGGGCGATTGGGTGACGCCGCGATTGTACGGGCTGCCGTGGTTTGAAAAGCCGGTGCTGTATTACTGGCTGGCCGGCGCGGGATTTCTGATGCATTTGCCGGCCGAGTGGGCCGCGCGATTGCCGTCGGCAGTTGCTGCACTTGTGGCGGCGCTCGCGATCGGATGGCTGGGTCGGAAATATTACGGCGGCGCCGCTGAACCTTTCGCTTCGCCGTGGTTGACTGCGCCGCTGATTTTTTCTACGAGTGTGGGCGCAATCGGTTTTGCGCGGGCGGCGGGGCCCGATATGTTGTTCAGCGCTGCGCTTACGCTTGCGATGGCGAGCGCCGCATCCGTATTGGCGAGACGCGGAGCGTTGCGGTTTGCCCGGAGCGCTGCTCCGCGCGGCGGTGCAAGCTCGGATTATGCGGCGCTCGCGCTATTCGGAGCGTGGCTTGGTTTCGCGGTGCTTGCGAAAGGGCCTGCGGGAGTGGTGCTTGCGGGTGGCGCGATCGGGATTTGGGCTCTCGCCACCAGGCGCTGGCGCGACGCATTTCGACTCGCGCATCCAATCGCGATTGCGGCTTTCTGCATCGTCGCGCTTCCCTGGTACGTTCTCTGCGCGGCGCGCAATCCCGATTTCATCCGCATTTTTATTTTCCAGCACAATTTTGAGCGATACCTCACGCCTCTGTTTCAACACCGCCAGCCGTTCTGGTATTTCGTGCCGATTTTGATCCTAGGCTATGCTGCCGTGGACAGCGTTGCCTGTGGTCCGCCGCGCAGTAAGGATTGCGGCTCTGGCGGGAGAAAAACTGGAGCGATTCGCCGGGTTTCTTTTTTGCCTGCTGGGCGGTATTTCCATTTCTGTTTTTTAGCTTTTCGCAATCGAAGTTGCCCGGCTATATCCTTCCCGCAATTCCGCCGCTCGCGCTGTTGATTGCGATTGGTTTCCGCTGGACGCCCGCATCCTCCACGGCTCCCGAATTCCCAAGAGCGTCCGCTCGATGGACCAGCTTCGCGCTCGGCGCCTCTTGGATCGTGATGGCGCTTTCTGCGGCCCTCTGGATGAAACGGCTCCCCCTGGGAGTTCGAGAAATGTCGGGCAGCGCAATCTTGCTTTGCGTGATCGTTGCAGTCGTCGGAGGAACCGCCACCGTCGGCATGGGACTACTACGCATCCCCGGAGTTGTCCTTACGTTTTTCATTGTGGCGCTTCTGGTCGAAATCACAGGCGCGCGCATCCTTCCAGCCCTCGACCCGTACCACTCCGCGCGATTGCCAGGCACCGCCCTTCGCAACGACGCCTATCCGAATCGCCTCTTCACGTTTCATCTGCAACGCTCGTGGCAGTACGGCCTGAATTTTTATCTCGAGCGAGAAGTCCAGGAATGGCAACCCTCAGACCCTGGCCCGGCGCTCGTTCTCACAAATCCGCAAGGCTTCGAAGAAATCAAAAGGCTAGGAAGATTTCGGGGATCGCTGGACGAACCGAATCAAGGAATTCTGTTTGTTCCGCTATTGCCGTCGCCGCGCTAAAAGTTCACCGAGAAACGGGCGGCATGCTTTGCAGAAAGAAACTGACGATGCTGTTTTCGTAGTTGTGGCGGTCGTCGTCCGTCATATCGGAATAACTCAAGCGGTCGCGCTGCAATTGTTTCGGTTCAGGCGCACGCGTAAATATCCTGAGCGTTTCGTCCGATAGCTGCGCTCGATCGTCAGACTGAATAAACAGCTTCGGTATTCCCTTCGTTTTTGCCATGTGCAGAGAAATCGGCTGCTGCGAACGGTAGCGATAGTTCATCAAGCGAAAGCCCCAATCGCAGAACTTTCCCACGTAAGGAATCACAGCGAGGCCCGAACGCTGTACTTCGAACTGAATCATGTTGCGGGGGTCGTCCCACGGATCATCCACAGCGAACGCTGCGATTCTCGGATCGGCGGAGGCAACTTCGAGCGCCACGAAGCCACCGAGGTTCACACCCCAGAGACCAAAGCGCTTCGGGTCTACGTCGTCACGCGTCGACAGTGCCTGGATCGCAGCTTCGAGCTCAGGCGTCTCGCGATAGCCGAGCGTCGTGACGCCCGGCGCCGTCCCATGCCCCATGAAATCGAAAACGAAAACATTGAATTGATGGTCCTGCAGAGCCGATACGAGCGTCAACACTTCGGCGCGATGTGAAAGGTAGCCGTGGCACACCACCACCGTCGGCGCGCCGCGAAGTCCGGGGAAAAACCAGCCTTCACGCTCCGGTTCGCCCGGAATCGAAAACGTGAATGGGTTGGGATGGCCCATCATCACTGTCAAATCGTAAGAAGTAGTAGAGCGCGAAGGCTTCAGAATCTGATAGAGGAGAAATCCGGCAACGGTCGCGATGGAAACGAATGCAAAGAGGATTATCGCCAGCAGCGCAGAAAGAACTTTGGCGGGGCGCGTTGTGGGATAGCGTAGCTCTGATAGGACGGCCATCCGTTGAGCGCGGGCGCTCGACCTCTGCGCCTCGACAAACGGATGGTAGCACAATTCTTAGGTCGCACCGCTTGAACGCCCGAAAGGTTTCCAACCTGCACACGTGTTTGGGTTCTTCCCGCAGTCGCGGCTATAATGCCTGCCGGGAGTGGCGCGGGCGTTCATGCAGATTGTCGACCTCCGGCAGGTCCATTCGAAAACCCTCGATGTGCTTTTTCAGGAAGAAGCGCGCCACTGGCGCGACGAACTTCATTGGGACTACCGCCCGTCGATCGATCTGATCCGCAAATTCATCGACTCCCGCTCGCTCAATGGCTATCTCGCGCTCGATGACGGACGTCCTGCTGGATATGGCTTCTACGTTCTCGAAGATCACAAAGGTTTGATCGGCGGATTGTTTGTTTCGCCCAAGCACGCTCAGTCAACGATCACGAGAGACATTTTGGACGAAATGCTGACGGCGCTTCGCGCCACGCCGCGCCTCGAACGAATCGAAGCGCAGCTCATGCCGTTCGGCACGGAGTTGAATCCGGAAATTCTTTCCAAATATTTGCGGCTGCACACCCGGCAATTCATGCTGCTGCGCCTTGCAGAAGCGAAGCTAAGCGCGCAGCCTCTTTCGAGTGGCCTTCGCATGGAGCCGTGGACGGATCGCGCGTTCGAATCCGCCGCCAAGTTGATCCAGCTTGCGTATGCGGATCACGTGGACGCGGAAATCAACGATCAATACCGCACCGAAGCGGGCGGAATGAAGTTCCTTCGCAATATCGTGATCCTGCCGGGATGCGGACAGTTTTTGCCGGAGGCTTCGTTTCTGGTGCGTCCGGTGACAGGCGATCGACTGATTGGCATGGTGCTCACGTCAACGGTGCAGGAAGGCGTTGGCCACACCACTCAGATTTGCGTGCTCCCGGGCTATCACGGCAGTCACGTGGGACGCGCGTTGATGGAAGCGTCAATTCAAGCTCTACAGCGCCGTCGGTACGAGTGGCTGTCGCTCACAGTGACCGCAGTGAATACTTCGGCAGTGCGCCTCTACGAGCATTTGGGATTCAAAACGATCAAGAAATTTGCTGCGGGCGTTTGGCAGGCATAAAGGCTGAAGTGCAAACTAGTTTTGCGCGGAGGTGCTATAGGTACAGTTCGTTAGAATTGTTACCCGCTTCGGCAGGTCCATCGTTACCTTCGTGGTCGGCCGATCGGTTTGTTTCAGTGAGCAATCAATTTTATATTCGTAAGCAATCGAGAGTATGTAAGGGGCGGTTGCGGGAGGATCGAATTTCCACTCCCGAATATTGTCGACGGCGTGCGAAACCAAGAGACTTCGCGTGTCATTGGGCGCTAGCAACGGCGGAGTAACATCCACGACGTTGCCGCTCGAGTCGATTGTCGCTATCAAATCGATTACCCCTTGAACGTGAGCCGTACGTGAAATTGGAGGATACTCAGGAGACTCAACGTGCTTCGCGCAAGGCCCTTCAGGCGATTGAGGAAGGAAGAATGTTACGAACGAAATAGCCGCGCAAATCGAGACGATCTGCCTCATTCATATCCTCCCTACTTCTTCGCGCGGTCCTTCAACAGACCTTTTAGCTCGTCCATGAATTCCTTCACATCTTTGAAATCAAGATAGACGGACGCGAACCGCACATAAGCGACCTTGTCGAGCTTCTTCAGGCTTTTCATCAACTGCTCGCCGATTTCAGAAGTAGTCCGTTCGCGCTCCGGCGCTTCGCTTACATACGCTTCCGCCTCGTCAACGATCGTCTCGAGCTTCCCTACCGGCACGGGCCGTTTTTCGCAAGCCTTCAGCAATCCCTGCAAAATTTTCTGGCGGTCGAATTTCTCGCGGCGGCCATCCTTCTTGATGACCATGTAAGGAATTTCGTCGATGCGTTCGTACGTAGTGAAGCGGCGGCTGCACTTCAAGCACTCGCGGCGGCGGCGAATCAAATCGCCGGTGCGCGCCTCGCGTGAATCGACTACTTTGTCATCGAGATGCGCGCAAAAAGGACACTTCAATGAGGCCTCGCTTTCGAATGTGAATGTGAATGAACTGGTTTGCGCTTAGCATCCGCGAGTAGCGCCGCTTCGCTCGCCCGCTCCTGTTCCTTCACCATCCGCCGCAAATCTCCCATCGACCAGCCTTCGCGAAACATCAGCGGCAGGCCGACCAGGCAGCAAGATGCAAATGTAATCAGCCACAGGACGATGGAAACCGTCACAGCCGCTTCCTGTTCTACTCCAAAAATCAGCGTAAACACAAGAATGCTGGTCGCCTGCGCGCCGCCGCCCACTCCCGGCAGTTGGGCCACCGATCCGACCATCGTGAAGGCAAGCACGAGAAGCGCGCTCGAAAAAGTGAGGGTCGCAAGATTGCCGCCAAACGCATGCGCGATCCACAAATAAATAAACGCGACGAGTATCCAGTGAAGCGCCGTGTACAACACGAGCATGAAAAGATCGTTCCATGTGCGAATGCCCTGCAGCCCTTCACTGAAGCCTTCCACGAGCGCGACCACTTTTTCGCGCCAGCCGGTTTTCCAATTGAACTCACGCAATTTCGAAGCAAGAAAATGGCCACCGTAAAATCGAAAGAACACCAGGAATGCAATCACCACGAGCAGCCCAATCAGCAGCACGCGACCCGTGGAACGCGCGAATGCCATCAAGTGCGCGTTGCGCTCGTTGATGAGCCCATGCCCATCGAACAGATAAAGAGCCACGCCAGCGAGCACCACCGTCGCCGCAATATCAGAAATCCGTTCGAGAAAATAGACGCCAAACATTCCCGCCACCGGCAACGAATCTTTCTTCGCGATCAGAATCGGACGAATCGGCTCCGCTGGACGCCCCAGCAGAAAGCTGCAGGAAAATCCCATGATTGTGGCGCTGAGTACGTTCCAGAAATTGCTCTTGCCGAGCGTCCGCGAAAATTGCATCCAACGAAGCGCGCGAATCGCATAGCACCCGTAGATCGCGACAACCGAAAGAAGCAGTAGCGCAATATTCGCGTGCTGAAGCGATTCCCCCACCGCGTGCCAATCGAATTTCTTCCACGCGCCGGAGTGCCCAAACTCGTAAATAAGAAATAGGAGGACGGCGAGACCCAGAAATAGCAGGACATATTTTCGCGGCTTGCTAGACATTGGTGGCAGACGCTAACAGCTACGTTTGGAACGTGTCAAGCCGCGCCTCTGTATCAGTTGCCAAATGCTGGATATAGCGGCTTGTGTTCCCGCGCGCAGGGCAGCTAATATGCACCGCGGAGCCGTGGAACTTTTCGACCCCATTTTGCGTTTCATTCAGTGAGGCCGAGAGGTGAAGCAAGTTGCGAGGCTGAGGAAGATTGGAGCCCGACGCTCAACTGGTGCAGCAATGTCTCCGGGGCGAAGGGCCGGCCTGGGAGGAACTCGTGCGGCGTCACACGAGGCGCGTGTTCAACTTATGCTACCGGTTCACAGGCAATTCGACGGACGCGCAGGATTTGAGCCAGGAAGTTTTTCTGCGCATCTACCGTACACTGCCAAGCTACCGGCCGGCCTACGGCGCGTTTCCGACGTGGCTCACGAGCGTGACGCGCAATCTGCTGGTCGATCACTACCGGCGAACGCGCCACGACCGAATGACCGATTCGATCGACGACGCGATGCCGGTACTCGAAGAAAAGCATTCGGCGGCGCGCACACCGGATCGATTGGCCGAAGCGGCGGAGCTGAGCGTTCAGTTGCAACACGGACTCTCGCGCCTTTCGCCGGAATTGCGCGAAGCGGTAATCTTGCGCGATTTGCAGGGACTGGATTACAACGAGATTCAAACCGTGCTCGACGTGCCGGAAGGCACTGTGAAGTCGAGAATCAATCGCGGACGAATCGAACTGGCGCGTATCTTGGATGAGATGGGGCTTCGGCCCGCGTAGTTCTGAGAATGCTGGGCTTTTTGTAATAAGCGTTTTGGAGTGAATGCTATGGACTGGAATTGCAAATTATCGGAAGAGCGGCTGAGCGAATATCTCGACGGCCTGCTTTCGCCTGCGGAAGCAGCGACGTTCGCCACGCACGCCGCGGGATGTTCGAACTGCGCGCAATTGCTATCTAAAGTGAACGGCCTCGTTGGCCAGCTGCATCAGCTCGAAGAGCTCGAAGCGCCTCCGCTGCTCGTTCAAAACATTCTCGACGCAACGATTGGTCCGCGCACCAAGAAAGCGGGCTGGACCAAATGGTTCGCGTGGGTGCCTGCGTTGTGGCAGCCGCGATTTGCGATGGGCGCCATCACTGTCGCCGCGTCGTTCGCCATCGTGATTCACACCTCCGGCGTGACGCCCGCAAAACTCAAGAAAGCAGACTTCAACCCGATCAGCATCGCTCGCTCCGCGAATCGCACCGCGCACCTGACCTACGCGCGCAGCGTGAAATTCGTAAACGACTTGCGCGTGGTCTACGAAATTCAGTCGCGGCTGCAACCGGGGCCGGATCCTTTGCCAGCGTCTGCACCATTGCCGGAACAGCAAACCCATCCGCCCTCAACCGCGCCGCAGCAAAAATCGGAAAAAGACCCGCCGCGCGACCGTTCGCAATTGCGCAACGAAAGCATGTTCGCCATGTTGATGCCTGCGAATTTGCCGCTCGACTTCACCGCAACATTAATCAGGAGCTCTCGATGAAATGCGCCGTGCACGCCGATGTGGACGCCACCGGGTATTGCCGGAATTGCGGCAAAGCGCTGTGCCCGGAGTGCACGCGGGAAGTTCGCGGCGCGCTCTACTGCGAGGATTGCCTCGCGGGATTGCTGACGGCGTCGCCCGCGTTGCCCGGTCTTCCCGGTTCGGCAGACGCAGCCGCGCGCGACACGAATCCGGCATTGGCTGCAACACTCGGATTTATTCCTGGGCTCGGCGCAGTTTACAACGGCGAATACGTGAAAGCGCTGATTCAAGTGCTGGTATTCGGTGGACTGATCGCTTCGCTCAGCAGCGATATTCCCGGCGGCTATATTGCATTCCTGAGCATTGGACTCGCCTGCTTCTATTGCTACATGCCGATCGACGCCTATCGCGTGGCAAAAGCGCGGCGCCTGGGTCAACAAGAGCCTGGCCCGATCATCGAGGGCAAGAGCGCGAAACCAATTGGAGCGTTCTTGCTGATCCTCATTGGAGTTATTTTCCTCCTCTCGAATTTTGGCTTGCTGCAAACCGATTGGTTCGAGAAAGCCTGGCCGATTGGGTTGATCGGCCTCGGCGGCTGGCTGGTTTGGGAACGCATGGGGAAAAACGCTTAGGAGCGAATGATCAATGCCTGACGAAATAAAAACTCATTGCACCTGCGCCAACTGCCGAATCCGCGGATTGATGGGCCCCGTGATGCTGATCACGGTGGGCGCGCTTTTTCTCATTCGCCAATATTCGCGTTTTGGCATCGGCGATCTCTGGCCGGTTTTGCTGATCGTGGCTGGGATCGTCTTAGTGGCGCAGGCAATGGCGTCTCGTGACGGGCACGTAGGGTCGTGAGGAGCGCGTGAGCAACGGCGGACGGGAAAGAAGTTCGATTTTTGGCGGCCTCCTCCTGATCGTTTTGGGAGTCTTGTTTCTATTGCACCGTTTCAATCCCGAACTTGGGATCGGACATCTGATCGGGCGCTACTGGCCGGTGCTGCTGATCGTTTGGGGCATCACAAAGTTAGTTGAGCATCTTTCAGCGCAGAAGAGCGGAGGGCCCCGGCCACCCGTATTATCCGGCGGCGAGGCGGCTTTGCTCGCGGCTCTTGCGATTGTGCTTGCAGGGATGTGGGTGACTGACCTCATTCACACCAGGAATCCCGACCTCGAAGTGAATTTGGGAATCTTTTCCCACCGCCATTCTGTAGATGAAGAACTTCCGCCACAAACGATTCCCCCCGGGGCGCAGGTGACGATACAGACGGGCCGCGGCGATCTCACCATTCATGCCGGCGAAGGCAATGAAATTCGCGTCGGAGTGGATAAATCGGCTTCCGCGCCCAGCGAATCGATGGCCCACGAGCGCCTGAAGGACGTGAAGATCGTCATCGAAAAATCCGGCGACGGTTACGTCGTGCATCCCGCGAATCAGGACGAAGCCAGCGGCAGCGTCGCGGTTGATCTCGATGTGGAGTTGCCGAAAAAAGTGACGCTCATTGCCACCTCCGATCGCGGAGACATCAGCATTTCCGGAATTATGGGTGATGTGACGGCTTCATCTAAAAACGGCGACGTCGAGATTCACGACGCAGGCGCCGACGTGAACGTCCAGCTGCAGAAGGGCGACGTGCGCATCTCAGATGTTCCCGGCAACGTTCGCATCAGCGGAAAAGGCAGCGAAATTGAAGTTTCCGACGTGGCCGGCGACGCGTTGCTCGAAGGCGACTTCTACGGCCCGATTCGTGTGCGCAACGTAAAAAAAACCACGCACTACGCCTCGCAGAAGACCGACCTCACGCTGCTCCATCTCACCGGGCAGCTCGAACTTGATTCCGGCCAGATCGAAATTTCGGATGTAGCGGGTTTTGCAAAGGTCGCAACGCACAACAAAGACATCGACGTGGAAAACGTCGCCGATCGCCTCGATATTTCCGATTCGCACGGCGATATCGAAGTTCACTATTCCCAGCCGCCGCACGAAGAAATCAACATCGTGAACGACAGCGGCGAAGTGGATCTCACGCTCCCTTCGAATTCAAGTTTTCAGATTTCGGCAGCCTCTCGTTCCGGAGAAATTGAAAACGAGTTCGAAGACTCCTCGTTGAACGTCGCAAACGGTGGCGACACCGGAAGGTTGAGCGGAAACGTCGGAACGCACGGACCAAAGATCACGATCACGACAAGCTACGGCACAATCCATCTGCGTAAATCTTCCTAATTTTCTTGCTCGTCGCTTCCCCCGCGCAGCCGCTCGAGCGTCTTGAAAAATTCCGGGAACGAAACTCCTACGCATTCGGCGTCTCGAATCACAGTGTTCCCTTCCCCTCCGAGCGCGGCGATCGAGAGCGCCATCGCGATGCGGTGATCACCGTGAGGATCTACCTTCGCTCCGTGCAATTGGCCCGCAGAGCGTCCCGCGACACGCAGACCGTCAGCAAATTCCTCCACGCTCGCGCCCATTTGCCGTAAACCCGCCGCGAGTGTCGCGATGCGATCGCTCTCCTTTACGCGCAGTTCCTGAGCATCGCTAATCTCAATTCCCTCCTCCGTGAACGGGCCGAGAGCCGCAAGCATCGGCAGTTCGTCAATCATTTCCGCCACTTGCCGTCCCGCGATATTTCCGCCGGTGAGTGTTGAATGCCGCACCGAAAGATCGCCGACAAGTTCTCCGTCGCGCAATTGCACGGACGCAAGATTGATCTGCGCTCCAATCGAAATCAGGAAATCGAGCACCTTTGCGCGCGTGGGGTTCAAGCCCACGTTATGAATCATCAGCGAAGACTCCGGCAGCACCAGCGCTGCCGAAGCAAGAAAGATTGCTCCCGAAAGGTCGCCCGGAACGGTAAGTTGGCGGGCTTCCAGGTTTGGTTGAGGATGAATCCGGATTGCCTCGCGTGAAATCTCGATCGATGCACCGAATTCACGCAATGCGATCTCGGTATGGTCTCGCGTCCGAACTGGTTCACGAACCGTCGTCACGTTGTCTGCGTACAAGCCTGCCAGCAGGATCGCAGATTTCACCTGCGCACTCGACACAGGAGATGAGAAATCGATGGCGCGCAAATTCCCGCCGCGAATTTCCAGAGGCGCCAAATCTCCGTCGCGGCCGCGAATGTCAGCGCCCATCTGTCGAAGTGGCTCAGCCACCCGCCGCATCGGCCGTTTGCGCAGCGAAGCGTCCCCTGTAATCGTCGACGTAAACGATTGGCCCGCCAGCACGCCCGAGAGCATCCGCATCGTGCTGCCTGAATTTTCCGCATCGAGAGCGCGTTTCGGCTTCTTCAGCCCGTCAAGGCCGGCGCCATGGATTCGCACCCGTTCGCGGTTCGCATCAATTCTAATGCCCAGCTTCCGCAAACATTCAAGCGTGCTTTTGCAGTCCGCAGCCGTCGCGTAATTCCGAATTTCGCTGATTCCCTCTGCGAGCGCCGCGAGAATCGCATAACGATGCGAAATCGATTTGTCGCCCGGGAGCTCAACAACACCTGCAACAGTTCCCCCGGGCGAAATTGTCTTTTTCCTCACGGCGCGATTCTAGCACGGCGGTTTAAGCACCCGGCTTCGACGCTTATTTGCTTCCCGAAATACCTCCGCGTATCATTGAAGGTTCATGCCCATGAAGATAACCAAACTGTGTTCCGTCGTCCTTTTAGTCCTCTCAGTTTGCGCTTTCTCCCGCCTCCGGGCGGATGAACTCCCCGAAATTATTCCCGCTCAGCCAGATTCAACCTGGAATGAAAGGCGTCGCGTACACGATTTTCGAGGGCGATAAGATTGAGAAGATGGATCTTGTTGTTCTGGGCACGATGCACAACGCTCTCGGCCCCAAACAAGACGTCATACTGGTGCAGTTAATTGGTGAAAAAGTCGAGCACACCGGGGTCGTCGCCGGAATGAGCGGCAGTCCTGTTTATATCGACGGGAAACTTGCGGGCGCTTTGTCGCTAAAGCTCGGCACGTTCACAAAAGAAGCGATTGGCGGGGTCACTCCAATCGAAAACATGCTGGCGGTTGAAAAAGCCGCCGACGCGAGTCCGGCTCCTGCGCCCGGCGTAGCGCAATCGACGGCCTCATCCGCCATCGACACACGAATCCCGCTTCCCGAAGGCTACGTACACCAGACCAGCGTCGGCGCTGGCCAGTTTCTCGTTCCGATCGAAACCCCGCTGATTTCCACAGGCCTCTACCCCGAAACAATCGCGCAGTTCGGCAAGCAAATTTCAGCTTGGGGCATGTCGATGATGGCTGGTGGGAGCGTCCCGGCATCGCCGGAAGACGCCAAACTCAAGCCCGGCGACATGGTGGGAACGGAACTCGTGCGCGGCGATATGTCGATCGCGCCCGGCTGCACAGTGACGACCGTTGTCGCCGACCGAATACTCGCTTGCGGTCACCCGTTGTTTGGACTGGGCGCCGTAGCCATGCCACTCACGCGCGGGCATGTGATTCTTACGCTGGCATCGTCAATGGCCTCGACGAAAGTCATGTCGACGGGCGGATTGATCGGCACGCTGACTCAAGATCGCCTCACTGGCGTGATGGGCAAGCTTGGGCCGGGGCCCTCAATGATTCCACTGGACGTGCAGCTGGTGACCCCGGCAGGCGAATCGAGTTTTCATTTCGAGGTGATCGAGAGCCCGCAACTCACGCCGCTCCTTGTCGCTCTCACAACGTTTAACGGAATCGTCTCGAGACCCGCATACACAGAAGGATCAACGCTGGCTCTCGAAGGCCTGATCGAATTGAAAGGGCATTCGCCCGTCCGGCTGGAAAACCTATTTGCTCCAACGGACTCTCCGGTGCCGACGGGTTTTTTCATTGCTTCTTCCGTGCAAAGCGCGTTCGCAAGAATCTATTCCAATCCATACGAGCTGCCCCACGTCGGCCGGATTCACATCAAAGTGACGGCTATGGCGGAGCGCCGCCTCGCGACCATCGACAACGCCTGGATCGAGAAGAGCGAAGTGCGGCCGGGCGAAACCGTCGCGGTGAAGGTTCAACTGCGGCCCTATCGAGGCGCCACTTTCGTGCAGGAAATCCCCATCACGATTCCGGCGCAATCCACTCGAGGGAATTTACAGCTTGTGATTAGCGACGCTGAAGTTTTGAATCGCAACGTGCAAATGCTTTCCGGTAATTCGCAGTCGCAACTGCCCGGGCTCGAAGAGCTGATCAATCTGCTCAATCGTGAACGCCAGAATGATCGCCTGTACGCAACATTATTCCAACAAACCCCGACGCTGTTCGTCGAAGACAAAGAAATGCCGAACGCTCCTTCTTCTGCGATCAACGTGCTCGATCAGCGCCAGAATTTCGGCGGCGCGCGCGTCCTGCAGCAATCGAAGGCCGGCGAATGGTCTGTGGAAATGAATCAGGTGATTGCCGGCGAACGCACGCTCACGATCACCGTCAAGTAGTTCGAGGGAACCGTAACCAGGTCTGATTTCATGCGGTCGGTTGATTTCCCGGGGCTAAAGGAGATTCTGCTCGATGATACGCCGAAGAATTCTGGTGTGCCTGCTGGCCGTGGGACTCAACCTGCTTTCCACCGCTCCCGCTCGCGCCGAGCATACGCGCGCCTGGCGGCAGTCCGATTCCAGCGAGTTTGAGAAAGGCACGGCGAAGGGTGTCGCTATCCGCAGCGACGGACGGCTCATGCCGGCTCCTCGCTTTAGCACCTATTCCGATCCCAATCTTGCCTACCTCTGGGCCATGCGCCTTGATTCCAAAGGCCGCTTGTACGCTGCGGGCGGCTCGGACGCAAAAGTCCTCCGCTTCGACGATCCCGCCAAACCTACAATCGTGTTTCAGGCGCCGGAACTTGCGGCCCAGGCAATCGTGCTTGATTCTCACGACAATCTTTTTGTCGGTACTTCCCCCGACGGCAAAGTCTACAAAGTCGCGCCGGACGGGCAAAAGAGCGTCTTCTTCGAGCCGAAAACGAAATACATCTGGGCGCTCGCGATGGATGCGAAGGGCTCCCTGTTTGTCGCCACCGGTGATTCCGGCCAGATCTTCGTCGTCAACCCGGACGGAAAAGGCCAGCTTTTCTACCAGAGTGACGAGCGGCATGCGCGCTCGCTGGCTTTCGATTCCAAAGGAAATCTTCTCGTTGGAACCGATCCCAACGGCTTGATCCTCCGAATCGAGATCGCCCGCAAATCTGCGGACGCTTTGCCCACCGCCGGCCCGTCGTACGTGATTTATGAAACGAGCAAGAAGGAAGTCACATCCCTTTTGACGGACGACAAGGGCAATCTTTACGCCGGCGCGATTGGCGAGAAGGTTCGAAATGCAAACGTGCCTCCAGGCGGCGCTCCCCTGCCGGGACAACAGCAGACCATTGTGGTTTCTCCTCAGGGCGGCATCTCCCCATCGCAGATTCAAATGCAAACTCAACTCGCGGCTCCGTTCTCGTTTTTTCCATCGCAATCGGGCGGCTCCGAAGTGGTCAAAATATCTCCGGATGGCTCGCCCGAATCGTTGTGGACTTCGCGCGACGACCTCGTATTTTCGATGGGTCTATCGCAAACGGGAAAAGTTCTGCTCGGCACCGGGAATAAAGGCTCGATCATTGAGCTGGAAGGCCAAGGCGTCTACTCAACCATCGCCAAGAGCGCCTCGGCGCAGGTCACCAGTCTCGTTTCCGCAGGCGGCGGCAAAGTTTTTGCGGCGAGCGCAAACCCCGGAAAAATCTTCGCGATCGGACCCGGCTTTGAACCGGAAGGATCCTTCGAATCCGATACTTTTGACGCAAAGATTTTCTCCCAATGGGGGCGGCTCACCTGGTGGGGCGACAATGGCGCAACGGCCGGAAAGGTTGCGCTCTACGTCCGCTCCGGCAACACCTCCAGCCCGGAAAAGAATTGGAGCGCGTGGTCCGGTCCCTACAAGAATGCCGCCGGCGAAAACGTGACCTGTCCGCCCGCGCGCTTCGCCCAGTGGAAAGCCGTTTTCCTCGACACCGACCACAGCGGCGCGCCCAATATTTCCTGGGTCAACCTCGCGTATCAGCCAAAAAACGTTGCGCCCGTAATCGATGACATTGCGATCCAGGATCCCGGCGTCCGCGTCCAGGGATTTGCGCAGCAGCCTGGCGGCCCTGGCTCGCCGATTCCTGCACAAGTGCGCATGCCGCAACGGCCCGGTGTCGTGAATTTCCCTCAGGTGTCCGCCGCGGCTCAGGCACGAGTCGACGTCCCGCCGCAGGGATTTCAGGACAAGGGCTATCAAAGCGTTCTATGGAGCGCGCACGACGATAACGACGACGATTTAATTTTCTCGATTTTTTATCGCGGCGAAGGCGAGCAGAACTGGCGCCTGCTGAAAGACAAAATCACCCAGCGCTTCTGGTCGTGGGATACCACCACGATGCCCGACGGCCCCTACTACCTGAAAATTGTCGGCTCCGACTCTCCATCCAATCCGCCGGATCAGGCCCTCACGGCCGAACGCGAAGCCGATCGCTTCATCATCGCAAATACGCCGCCGCAAATTGAAAATCTGCGCGCCGAGGCAAATTCTCCAGACGTCAAAGTATCGTTTCAAGCTTCAAGTCCGTCAGCCGCGATGGATCGCGCGCAGTACAGCGTCGACGCCGGCGATTGGCTCATCGTCTTTCCCGTCGGCGTTCTTTCTGACGCCCCGAAGGAAAGCTATCAATTTCAGCTCTCAGGGCTCGCGCCCGGCGAACATACGGTCGCCGTCCAAGTCTCCGACGGCTTCTCAAATTCCGCTGCGGCGAAAACGACATTCACGGTGCCAGGGCGCGTATCTAAGTAAGTTCGCGCGTGCGTGCGCGTGCCCACCCACGCACTCCGCGCAGCTAATTGTCCCACGTGCGGAATCGATTGAGCGGCTCAAACCTCTCCACCGACGCGCCTACTCCCGTCAATCCGCGCTCGTCCGTTTGGTCAACGTGCACGACACGCGCAGAGCACCTCACCGGCTCCGGATTTCGCCCCGTCAATTCGCGCGGCAAGGTGAAATAGACTTCCACAGACTGCCCGACCCGCACGTCTTGCGCCGACTTGAAATAGATTCCGCGCTCGGAGAGATTCACCGTCACGCCATCCTGCATGTCACGCACCCGCGTTGGCCCGATTGCCGGCCTCAAATTCAGCGACGCCGCTGGCGCTGCGGTCGCCGCCTGATTCGCGGCCACGGAAATAGCTTCACTCGCCAACGCATGAAAACGAATTGGAATCGAAAACAATTTTCGCGGTGCAATACGGCGTTCGTCGCTGGACATGGTCGCCTCCTGAGGCGCTGCGCTACCTGACATTCTGAGGATTTACGAGAGGAAGGGGTTCCGCGAGATTCGCATCGCACTGGGAGCCCGTCAAGGCTTTTAATAATTTTAAATCAAATATCTGCAGTTGCAGCCTTTCCCGAGAAATCGCAAAACAACGGGATGTGCCATAATGCACTTGGCTCGTCCCATGGCGACACAATCGATCATGCTCGCACCCGATATCGAAGCAATTCGCGCAGCTTATCGGCGCATTGCGTCTCGCATTCATCGCACGCCCGTCGTCACTTCCGCCTCGCTCGACGAGCTTTCCGGCGCGCGCCTGTATTTCAAATGCGAAAATCTGCAGAAGACAGGCTCGTTCAAAATTCGTGGCGCCACGAACGCGGTTTTTTCGCTCAGCGATGAAGAAGCGCGCAACGGAGTCGTCGCGCCATCGTCGGGCAACCATGCGGCGGCGCTTTCACTCGCCGCTCGCTGGCGCGGAATTCCTGCGTACATCATCATGCCGTCGAATTCGTCTGCCGCCAAAAAACGCGCCGTTGAAGCATACGGCGGCCAGATCACGGAGTGCGAACCCAACGTCGCCTCGCGCGAAGCTACCGCGGACGCTGTGATGAAAAAGACGCGCGCGCATCTGGTCCATCCCTACAACGATGTCCGCGTGATCGCAGGCCAAGGCTACCGCGGCGCTTGAACTTCTCGAAGAGGTCCCGGACCTCGATGTGATCTGCGCGCCAGTGAGCGGCGGAGGTTTGCTCAGCGGCACAGCAATCGCGGCGAAAAGCCTTCGGCCGCAGATTCGCGTGATTGCCGGCGAGCCTCGCAATGCGGACGATGCTTACCGCTCGCTCGCTTCCGGCCGCATCGAACCCATCTCGCCGAACGAAACGATGGCCGACGGCCTGCGCGCCGCGCTTGCGCCGCTCACTTTTTCAATTCTTCGCGAGCGCGTGGACGAAATCGTTCCGGTGAGCGAGGAAGAAATTGTCGCCGCGATGCGCCTTCTGTGGGAACGCACAAAATTGATAGTCGAACCGTCTGGCGCCGTAGCCGCTGCTCCGGCATTGCTGAAAAAAATTGGCGGCGAAGGCAGTAAGGTGGGAATTATTCTTTCCGGCGGAAATCTCGATCTAACGAAGCTTCCCTTCACATCCTGAAACGAAAGCTCCCGGCGAAATAACTATAAATCGTCCGGCGGGCGCCAGTCCGCTGCCGGAAACGCAATTCCCCAAAAATTCGGCTCAGGCGAATCGAATTCCAGCGGGATGTGGAACCCTTCCGGCATTTCTCGCGGCGCGCGAACGAGCTTGCATGTCACTTTTCTCTGCGTAACGCCATGTTCGAGCACCACGCGGGTTTCCAGCGGAAGGCTTCGCGGCATCACCACGAGCGCGCCGTGGTCGTTCACGCTGAGCGTTGTCACCTCGAACGTCGAGGTTTGCCCCTTGAGCGCTACATGCAGTTTCACTCGCACGCGAAGCAGCACGCGCTGGCTTCGGCGCCGCTCCTCTCCCGCCACAGACTGCTTCACGCCGGCCGCGCCCGTTCCCGGTGTCGCCGCCAAATCCGCGGGCTTCGCCACCGCGTGGATCGTTCGGAAAGGTGTTACGGCACTCTTCGCCTGCGGCATTCCTGACTTTGCAGGAACAAACTTCACGTTTTCGATTTTCAAAGCTCCACACCCCAGAATTCCAGATCGGCTGCGATGAACTCCACCCCCAGATCCCATCCATCCGCCCGCTGCGGCCCTTTCCAAACCACAATCGCGTCCGAGCTTTGTTTCGTGGCCAGATTTGTCACTCGCAGACTCTGTTGCAAGTCGAGTGCCTTTGGACTCACTAACAGGCAGCCATACGAATTGACGACTCGCGTAAAACCAGTTTCAAAATGGAGCGTCCCGCTCGCGCCCCTCCATTCAATTGACACAGGCACGTGCGAATTCATGCGCGAGCCCCGTCGCTTGCGCCGAGTTCTTATATCTCGTGGCAGGTCGAGTAGTGACATCCTGAAGTGCTCCCCGTGGAATCTCTACAAAACACGGGGTCCAATCCCACATGTTCAGTTCGGATTTTCGGAACGCCTGGCGCTCCCGAAATCCATCCTAGGAGTCGAAAACAGTCGGGTCAATAGTACCGATCGACAGGTGACCCTGTCCGCGAGGGCAAGCAAGTACAGTTCGCCGGAATTTTACGGGAGTGCCAATCAAAAAATCCATCGAGGCGCACAATGCAACCGGAAGGACCAAGAATTACGATCCCCAGTTCCATTCTTGAAGCGATGTCCCGATCTGGGTTCCAGAAATTGATCGAGACTTACCGCGCGGCGGCTTGATCCAGATACCAAATCACGTTTCCCGCGGGCCGGATTCTGCCCGCGGGATATTTGCTCGGCTCGCCTTCAGGCTCATTTCGAAGCGCGGCGAGAATCCCGCGCTTATTTTCGCCCGCGACCAGAAAAAACGTGTTGCGGCCCTGGTTCAGCACTACCGGAGTCAGCGTCAGCCGTTGCGGCGGTTCGGCGGGGACCGTAACTGCCGCAACCAAATGCCCGTCGTCATCCAGCGCCGGCGAGCCGGGAAAAAGCGAGGCCGTGTGGCCCTCCACCCCGAGGCCAAGAAGTTGCACATCGAATATGGGCGGCGCGTCGTCGGTGAAAAACTTGCGCATCTCCACTTCGTAGGCCTCGGCCGCTTTTTCTGCCGACGGAAAATTCGTCAGCATCGGATGGATGTTCTCTTTGGGAATGGGAACCTGCGAGATCAACGTCTCCTGCGCCATGCGGTAGTTGCTGAGCAGATCATCCTCGGGGACGAAGCGCTCATCTCCCCAGAACAGGTGTACGCGATCCCACGGAGTCTGTGCTTTGTACTTCTCCGCCCACAGCCCGTAGAGCTTTGCAGGCGTATGTCCGCCCGCCAGCGCGATCGCGAATCGCTCGCGCTTGGCAACTGAATCCGCCAGCACGCGAAGAATTTCCGCCAGCGCCGCTTCACTGAGCGATCCGATATCCGGAAATACGCGTGTATCGAGTTTCATCTGGCTTCGCTTTCCTACTTTGCTCCTTCTGTTTTCACCGCGTGCCCGCCGAATTCGTGACGCATCATCGCGAGCAACTTGTTCGCAAATGGCTCCGGATCCTGCGAACGGAATCGCATGTCGAGCGCTCCGGAAATCACCGGCACCGGCACGCCCAGTTCCACGCCTTCGATCACCGTCCATCGGCCTTCGCCGGAATCCGTCACGTACGCCTCAATTCCCTTGAGCGTCGGATTTTTCGACAACGCATCGACCGTGAGATCAAGCAGCCAGGATCGAATTACGCTGCCGAATTGCCAGATTTTTGAAATCTGCAACAAATCGAGCGAGAACTCCTGCTTGTGGCGCAACAAGTCCAAACCCTCCGCATACGCCTGCATGATTCCGTACTCGATTCCGTTGTGAACCATCTTTACAAAGTGTCCCGACCCGGCCGGCCCCACGCGGCCCCAGCCCTTGTCCGGCCCCGGCGCAAGCGTCTCGAAAATCGGCGAAAGACGCTTCACCACTTCCGCGTCGCCCCCGACCATCATGCTGTAGCCTTCCGTAAGTCCCCAGATGCCGCCGCTGGTACCACAATCGACAAAATTCATTTTCTTCTGAGCCAGCGCCGCGGCGCGGCGCACGGAATCCTTGTAATACGAATTTCCGCCGTCGATGATCGTGTCCCCGGGAGAAAGGTGCGGAGTGAGAGCGTCGATCGTCTGGTCCACCGGCGCTCCGGCCGGAACCATCAGCCAGATCGTGCGCGGCGTCTTCAGCTGCGAAATAATCTTCTCGAGCGAGTCCGCGCTTCCTGCTCCTTTTTCAACCAGCTTCTGAACGGCCGCTGCATCGCGGTCAAAACCGATCACGCGATGGCCCCCGCGAACGAGCCGTTCCGTCATATATCCGCCCATCTTTCCGAGTCCCACCATTCCGAGTTCCATCGCCGTTCCTCCTCGCTATTTTTGCCCGGCCGTGACGCCGATTCGCGCAAGATCTTCCTTCATTTGCGCGAGATTCTTCACTTGAATCGTTTGCAGGCCCAATTCTCGCGCGCATTCGAGGTTGAGATCTCTGTCGTCAATCATCACGCACTTGGAAGGTTCGCGCTGCGTGATTTCCAGCACTCGCTGGTAGATTTTGATATCAGGCTTCCGAACGCCCAGGTAGCACGAGCTGAAAAACGCTTCAAAATAATCCCGGAGCTTGAACTTCGCAATCCGGTATTCGTTGATTTCTTTTGATTCGTTGTTCAGCGACGCCATGATGAATTTCCGGCTCGCCGCGATCTGTCCGAGAAATTGCAGGGCTTCCGGAAACGGCTGCGATTGTTCAAACATGAAAGCCTTGAAATCATCCGGCGTGAAATCGCGGTGGCGGTAGAAAACGGTTCGCTGCAAATACTGATCGAGTGTCGCCTGCCCGATCTCGAACGCGTTCAGCATCAACTCGTGGCGGTCCGAAAAATCTTCCCAGTCCAGATGAAACTTTTCGACGGCTCTTTTTCGGGCGCCGCGATCCCATCCGTTGGTAAGGACTACGCCGCCGTTGTCCCAAAAAAGCGCTTCCACGTTCGCCATGAAACTTTCGATTCCTTTCGCGCCCGACTTTCTCAAAGCGCCGTCCGCAGAATACCGGAAGGCTCCTATTATGCTTATCCCAGGGCGCTGGCTAAAGAACAATCCGCGACGCTCTCGGCCGAGCGCGTTATGATGCCCTTGAAGCGCACGCCCGCGCATTACGAAATGATGAACAAGACGATGAACAGGAAAATGAACAAGGAGACGAACAAGAAGACGAACAAATCGAAGAAATTTGAAGTATTTACCATCGGGCATTCCACTCGCCCCATCGTTGAGTTCATCGCTCTCTTGAAATCGCACGGCGTGAAAAGAGTGATCGACGTTCGCACGATTCCGCGCTCGCGCCACAATCCTCAATTCAATCGCGAAACGCTCAGCCTATCCCTGCGCGCGGCCGGAATCGGATACACGCACTTGAAGAAACTTGGCGGCTTGCGTCGAGCAAATCCAGATTCAATCAATCGTGGCTGGCGCAATGCGAGCTTTCGTGGCTTTGCCGATTACATGCAAACGCCGGAATTCGTATCGGGACTCGAGCGCGCCTTGAAGCTCGCCACCACAAAACCTTGCGCCCTCATGTGCGCCGAAGCTGTTCCGTGGCGCTGCCATCGCTCGCTGATCGCCGACGCGCTTACAGTCCGCCAAGTCCCCGTGGAGGAGATCGTGAGCAGGACTCGCATGCAACGTCACAAGATCACACCATTCGCGCTGCTGCGCGGCACAAGAATTACCTACCCCGACGAAACGATTCGCCGAAAGCGATAGCCGTCTTTCGCTTGCAGGCCGGCAGCGGCCCTAATGCATGGGAGGTGCGTCGGCGGCACCTGCGGGTGGGCGTTTCATGATGAACGCCATCGGAATCAGGCAGGCAATCAGAACCGCGAGCGCCGAGATCACATCCTTATACGCAAGCGCCGCCGCCTGCTGCTGCAATAAGAGAGCCACGCGCGCATACGCCTGGTGCGTCGCGTCCGCTGCGCTCAATCCTTGCGTGTGAAGCGTGGCAGTGAGTCCTTCGATCATGTTCCGGAATGCGGGATTACCGTGATTCAGACGGCTAGACATATACGACTGCCGCTGCTGCGTCGCGCGCGTAATAAATGTACTGATGAGCGCGATTCCGATGCTGCCGCCGATGTTGCGGATGAAATTGATCATGCTCGAGATCTGGTTGTTCTTCTCCCGCGGCACGCCAACGTACGAAAGCGTGTTGGAAGGAATGAAAATGAACGCGAGGCCGACCGTCTGGTACACGCGCAACAGCGCCGCTGTCTTGAAATCCATCTTCAGGCTGATGTGCGTCGTCATGTAATACAGAGAGAGCGCCGTCGCCGCAAATCCACAAGACATCATGATTCGCGCATCGCCTTTCGACACCAGTAGCCCCGCAATGGGCATCGTAAGCATCATGATGAATCCGCCGCCCGCCAGCGCCTCTCCCGAACTCATCGCCGAATATCCAAGCAGCAGTTGCAGAAATTGCGGAATCAGCACCGTGGTTCCGTACAGCACGATTCCCAGGATGAACATGAAAAAAATCGCCGTCGCGAAATTGCGGTTCTTGAGAAGCGTAAGCTCCACGATCGGATGCGGATGTTGCCACTCCCAGATCACCCATGTAACGAGCAGCCCGATCGCTGCAATCAATAGCCCCGTGATCCAGCGCGACGAAAACCAGTCGGACTCCTGTCCTTTGTCGAGCACCATTTGCAAAATCCGATTCCGAGCGCGACCAATCCGAGCCCCATGTAGTCGACGCGGATTCCCTTCACTCGCTCTTTTTCTTGTTTCAGATACGGAGGGTCTTCCACAAGTCGGTTCGTCAGATAAAGCGACAGAATGCTGATGGGAACGTTGATGTAGAAAATCCATCGCCAGCTGTAGTTGTCGGTAATCCAGCCGCCGAGTGTCGGGCCGATTGCCGGCGCAACCACCACCGCCATTCCATACACCGCGAACGCCATTCCGCGCTTTGATGCTGGAAACGTGTCCGCGAGAATTGCCTGTTCGCTCGGCTGCAATCCTCCGCCGCCCACGCCCTGCAGGACACGAAAGAAAATCAGCATTCCCAAGCTCGGTGCAAGGCCACACAGAAAACTGCTCGTAGCAAACAGCGCCACGCACATCATGTAAAACCGCTTGCGCCCAATGCGCGTCGCGAGCCACGCGCTGATCGGCAGCACGATCGCGTTCGACACCAGATAACTCGTCAGCACCCACGTGGATTCATCCGAACTCGCGCCGAGGCTTCCTGCGATATGCGGAAGCGCGACGTTTGCGATCGACGTGTCGAGCACTTCCATGAACGTCGCGAGCGTCACCGTCAGCGCGACAAGCCACGGATTGTGACTCGGGCGCCATGCGTCATGGCTTATGGGGAGAGCTACCGATGCAGCCATCGATACCTCTCGCTACGATCCCGTTTGCTTCGTTTTCTCTTGTTCCGGAGCCGCATCTCTACTAATATACATGCATGTATGTATCTTGTACACCTGTCCTGACGAGCCCACGCGAAGTCTAAGTTCCGGAGATCGAATGGCAGTAGCAACTACGAAGCAGCAAGCCCGCACCGAAGCCACCCGCAAACGTCTGCTCGCCGCCGCTGAACGCATTTTCGCCCGCGACGGCTTCGAAGCCGCGCGCCTCGAAGACATCGCCGCCGTGGCCGGCTACACCCGCGGCGCGTTCTACGCAAACTTCGACGATAAAGAAGACATTTTTTTCGCCATTCTCGAGGAGTACGTCGCCCAACGAATTGAAGAAGTGAATGCGTTACTTCGCAAATACGAAAACCCCAAAGACCGCCTGCAAGCTCTTCGCTCCCACTACGCTCAAATTGCGAACGACCGCCGCGTCGCCCTGCTCTCGCTCGAATTTAAGCTATTCGCCATTCGTCATCCCGAAGCGCACGCGCGCCTGAGGGCTCGCCAGCAAGGGATGCGCACTTGCGGCGGCGATTTTCTCCGCCGCATCACAAAAGATCTTGGGCGCACGCTCCGAATTTCCGGTGAAGCCGCAGTCACCGGCCTCGGCGCGCTTTCAAATGTCCTGCTGATGGAGCACATCTTCGATTCCAAAACACTTCCGAGCGACGACATGCGGCACCTGCTGGGAGTTTTCTTCGACGCCGTTCTAGGCCGCCCCGCCCGCAGCCACCGCAACTAGCTCGCCGGCAATTCCCTTCCCCGAAGCGCCCGCAACACAAACCGTTGAACCTTACCCGTGACTGTTTTAGGGAGCTCTGACACGAAATAAATTTCGCGCGGACATTTATAGTGCACGAGCGCCGCCCGCACGGTTTCCTGAATCGAACTCGCGACTTCACTCCCCGTAGCGGCCCCCGCCGCAAGAACCAGGTACGCGACCGGTTTCACCAGTCCCTCGCCGTCGTCCACGCCAACCACGGCCGCTTCCACCACCCGCTTATCTGCAAGGAGTGCATTCTCAACTTCCACCGGCGACACCCACATTCCGGAAACTTTGATCATGTCGTCGCTGCGCCCGCAATAGTGGTAGTAGCCGTCCGCATCGCATGAAAATTTGTCGCCTGTCGCCACCCAACCATCCACTTTCACTCGCGTGCTATATTCAGACTTTCGCCAGTATTCCGCAAAAGCGCTCTCACCCTTTACGAACAGATTTCCGATCTCGCCCGCCGATACCGATTCACCGCGATCGTCACTGGCGATCCTCACATCATAATTTGCCACCGGCGTTCCGCAACTTCCCGCGCGTGCACGTCCCGAACGACTCGAAATAAAAATATGCAGCATTTCGGTCGACCCAATTCCGTCCAGGATTTCAACTCCAAAGCGCTTGCGAAATTGATTGAACACTTCTGCAGGTAGCGGTTCGCCCGCCGAAACCGCCAATCGCACTGACGACAAATCGCAAATCATCCCGCGATTCGCTTCTTGGAGCAAGGCTGCGTAAAAAGTAGGCACACCAAAGAATATCGTCGGCCGGTGCCGCGCGACTATTTCCGCAACTCGATCGACGCGCGTCTTTTCGGGGTTTAGCACCGTGCTCGCGCCTGCCGACAGCGGAAAATACATTCCGTTGCCAAGCCCGTACGCAAAAAACAGCTTCGACACCGAGAATGTCCGGTCGTCCGCACGAATTCCCAGCACGTCTTCCGCATAGCTGCGCGTTGCGACGAGCATGTCCTTGTGTTGATGGACGGCGCCCTTCGGAGACCCACCGCTGCCGGAAGTGTAAAGCAGGAATGCGGGATCACTCGCGCGAGTAGCATGCGCGCTGGGTTTGTCGGATGCCGCGGCAATCCATTCCGACCATGCGGGACCGACCGACGGAGAAACGCCTGAACCAACAACGATCACGCGAAGTTCCCTGCTATTCACCGCGGGCAGAAATTCACTGAGCGCCGATTCGTCTACAATCGCGATCGACGCCTCTGAATCAGAGAGGTAATGAGCGTAGTCAGTAGTCCGGGCAAACGAATTCACCGGAACTGCGATCGCGCCAATTTTCGCCGCACCGAAAAAAGCTGCGATAAACTCAGCCGAGTCGCGCAGCACAATCAGCACACGGTCGCCGGCAGCGCAGCCATCCGCGCGAAGCGCATTCCCGACGCGATTCGCCAGATCGCGAAGCCCCCCATAGCGGACCACAGCCGGCTCGCCAAGAATCGCCACGCGATCCGGATGCGCTTCCGCCGGACGATCGAGAAACCACTCCGCGATATTGAATCGCGCAGGAGTTTCAAGCGGTGGCGTCATCCTTGCGCCAACCCTACTGTTCTTTCCCGCTGACTTTCGCCGCAACCTTTACCGGAACTCCATACATTCTCGCCGGCGCCCACGGATGAACCGGCACTCCACCCGCGATGCGCGACTGAATTTCGCCGCCGAAGAAAATATACGGCTGCACCGGTTCGAGCGCACTCGCCTCGTCAACGCGTTTTCGCAAATCGGTGGGAATCGCGAAATCGATCGATGCGAGATTGTCATCGAGTTGCGCTACTTTCGTTGCGCCGACAATTGTCGACGTGATTCCCGGCTGCGTCGCAACCCAATTCAGCGCCACTTGAGCAGGCGGCCGATTGAGCAGCTTCGAAACTTCGAGAAGCGCATCGAGAACGCGCCAGTTGCGTTCCGTGAATCGCATGAAGGGACTACCGCCCGGCGTCGTCAATCGTCCCGCGCCCGCACCGCTGCCGCTCGTCTCCCGCTTGTATTTGCCGCTCAAGAAACCGCCGGCCAGCGGGCTCCACGGACAAACGGCGATTCCCAGTTCCTGCGCGGCCGGGACATGCTCGCGTTCAATCGTGCGCTCGACCAACGAATATTCAAGCTGCAGAGCGATCAGCGGCTCCTTGCCTTCGTTTTGAGCAAGCGTTTGAGCGCGCGCCACATACCACGCAGGCGTGTCGGAAAATCCGTAGTGCCGAATTTTCCCCGCGCGCACCAGATCGTTCATCGTGGAAATCACTTCTTCCACCGGCGTCACCGTGTCCCACGCGTGCAACCAGTACAGATCGATGTAATCGGTCTTCAGGCGCCGCAGCGAACCTTCCAGCGCGCGATAAATATTTTTGCGCCCGTTTCCACCCGCGTTCGGATTGCCCGGATCGGTGTTGAATGTGAATTTCGTCGCAAGCACCACGCGGTCCCGCAGCTGCCGCTCCCCAATGAATTTCCCCGTCAGCTCCTCGCTCTTCCCCGCGGTGTAACCATCCGCCGTGTCGACAAAATTCCCGCCGAGTTCAATGTAACGATCAAAAATCGATCGCGACGCAACCTCATCAACGCCGAATCCCCACTCCGTGCCAAATGTCATCGCTCCCAGGCACAATGGACTCACCCGCAGGCCAGATCGTCCCAGCGTCACATATTCGTACAGGCTCATTCTTGTCTCCTCCAAAATGGAATGTCGTCAACGATTGCTTTCAACGCACAGAAAATTGCCGCCACGCCTTAGATGCTCGGTCCGAGGCATCGTATTCAATGAAATTGACGGTCGAAGCCGCTTTTCAAGCCCGTCCGCCGCAGTGTACGCGAAGAAGCCACTGAGACCTTCGATTTTTACCCGGAAACATTTATCCTATAGCCGGGTTTTTCGCAGAAAATATTCGGAGGTCCGGCGCATGACGAACATATCGACTGAAAACCACACACTTGCGGTAAGCGATGGCACGTCCATGAACGCTTTCGTCGCGCGCCCCGCTGAAAAGGGGCCTTTCCCGGGCATGCTCGTCTTCCAGGAAGCTTTCGGTGTCAACGGCCATATTCGAGACGTCGCTCAACGCCTCGCGCGCGAAGGATATGTGGCGATCGCGCCTGAGCTGTATCACCGCACCGGCGTCGGCGTCGAAATTCCTTACAACGATTTTGCTTCCGGCATGCCTCACATGAAAGCTCTCACAGAGAAAGGTTTGAGCGACGACGTGCATGCAGCTTTCGGATGGCTGCGCGATAGCAGTCACGTGCAGCCGGCGCGAATCGCCAGCATCGGCTTCTGCATGGGCGGACGCATTTCGTTCCTCGCGAACTCGATCGTCCCGCTGCGTGGGTCCATTTCGTTTTATGGCGGCGGCATCGCTCCAGCATTGCTCCCGCGTGCTCCCCAACTCCACGCTCCGATGCTTTTCTTCTGGGGCGGCCTCGATAAGCACATCCCACAGGATCAAATCCGCTCCGTCGTCGACGCCGTGAAAGCGGCCGGCAAGCCGTATATCAACGTCGAAATCTCCGACGCCGACCACGGATTTTTCTGCGATGTGCGACCGACCTTCAACGCCGCGGCGGCAAGCGAAGCGTGGAGCCTCTCGATGAGTTTTCTCCAGACGCACGTCAAGCAATTGGGAGATCAAGCTAAAGTCGCCGGGTAGAAGCTATCCCAGCTGACCGATCTCTTTCCCGGCTGCCTGAACGAGCCCGATTTGTCCGGCGATTTTCGTACCGCCGGCTGACCCGGAGATCGGAAGGGCATCGTTCCGGCTCTTTACCGCAGCGACGGCAATTCTCGGCCACCGCGCAGTCATTCGTGGCGCCCGGCATTTCAACGATGCAGTCACGCTCCGAGTACGCCAAACAAAGCCTCACCCAATCTCCGCTGGTGCTCAGCATCCAGTTTCGATCCCGATGAAGTCAGATAAAATACGTCGATCGCCGTCTGGCCTTCCGTATCGATCAGCGCAATTTCGATATTGCATTTCTCGTGAGCAAAACAGGAACTGATCCGGTGCAACAATCCGGGCTGGTCCTGCGCAATCACTTCGACAAGAGTGCTGTGCTCGGCGCACGCGTCATCGAAATTGATTCGCGTCTCGATCTTCACTTTCAGAATGCGATTTTGTTTCCCGCGCAACCGGTCGCGCAGCATCCGCTCGAGATCAAGCTTTCCCAGCAGCGCATCGTGAATGCTGATCTTAAAGCGCTCCCATTCGGACAGATTCAATTCCAGCGTTCGAAACGTGTCGGTAAAATAGAACGTGTCCACCACCGTTCCCGCCTGATTGGAAAACGCCGAAGCTTTCACAATGTCCATCCCCCACGCTGCAAGCACGCCCGCCATCGTCGCAAAAAGAAACGGCCGATCGGAAGTGACCAGCGTCAACTCATACCAATGGCGGCCCCGGCGCAAATCAATTTGTACAGAATCGCTCGCGATTCTTGCGGCCATCTCCGCATGGACGGATACATCACCCGCCGCATGCGTCAGAAGATAGCGTCGCGGCAATCCTTCCAGAAACTCTTCCAGGCGCTTCCCGGCCGCCGGCGCCAGCGTGCGGAGATGATCGAGAACCTCATCGTGAGCGTCGGCATGAAACCGCTGGTCAAGGCTGCGATTCAGGTGGTTGGCAGCCGCGATGTAGAGCTGCCAGATGTTTTCCGCCTTCCAGGGCGAGAGGGCTTCGGGATTCACAGCTTTGATGTCCGTGTACGTCAGAAGGCAAAGCATTTTTAGGCGTTCTGGTGTTTCCACTTTCCCCGCGAACGCACGGACCGTTTCCGGATCGAAGATGTCGCGACGCAGCGCGGCGCTCATCTCCAAATGGCGTGTCACCAAGAACAGAACCGCTTCGCGATCCGGCGCATCGAGATCCAGCCGTTCCAGCGCGGTTGCAGCGAGTGCTGCGCTCGCACGCACGTGATCCTCGCTCTTCACGCCTTTCCCGGTGTCGTGCAGAAGAATTGCAAGATATAGAAGATCGGGCTGCTCGAGTTCTTCCAGAAGTTCGGCATATCGCTGGTCCCATTTGGATTGCGACTGCCTCAGCGCGTGAAGATTCTCGATTGCAACGAATGTATGTTCGTCGACCGTGAAACGATGCGAGTAGTCGCGAACCACCAGTGAATCGATCGCTGCAAATTCCGGCAACAGTATCGTGAGCACTCGGAGCGAATGCATCGCGCGAAGCGCATCCGCAGCGTGGGGACCGAGTAGTATTTCCTGGAGCAAGTGCCACAGCTCGCTTTTGTCGGGTGGATCACCGGCGAGCGATGGCAACGCCTGCTCGATCTGCGATTCAGCCACGGAACTGAGCGAAATTCCGTGGCGCGCGAGAAAACGAAACACGCGAAGCACGAAATGCGGATCATCAAGGCTTTCCGGCTGCCGCAGGAAAAGCATGTCGTCAACCACCGAAAATTCGGCGTTCGACAGCCGTGAGCGCATCGTCTGAAATTGGCGATACAGCGACGGCCGCTCCGCAGGAATTTCAGTCAGCAACTGCGTGCAGGTGCGATAGACCGAACGCGCGTGGCCAAAATAAATCCGCATCCAATCGGACGCTGTCAGGTCAGGTACGTCCGGCGCGCCAATTCTCGCTGCCGCTGCGTCGGACTGCGCGTCCCATGCCAGCATGTTGTCGTCGCGCGAATTCCGAAAGTGCAAGAAACAGCGGGCGGACATCAAGAATTCGAGCGCTTCTAGAAGCTTCTGGCGTTGACGCTCAGGCAGGACGGATCCCGGCTCCGGCCATGCGCGGTTCTTTTCCATGGCCGCGACAATCGCTAGCCAGTTCGAAACGTTGTAGTCGCGCAAGCCACCGGGGCCGTCTTTTACATTCGGCTCGAGGTGAAATGGCGTGCCGCCGAATTTTGCATGGCGGCTCCGCGCGAGTTCGGCAAGCCGCGCGAGAATGCCCTGCGATTCCCGGGTCACGAGCTTGGGCACTATCTCGTCGTGAAGGCGGTCATATAACTTCCGATCGCCCGCCAAATACCTGCAATCGAGAAGCGAAATTGTGAATTCCAGATTATCCGGATCGAGCCGGTCACACTCGCCGAGAGTGCGGCTCGCCGGGCTGAGCTTTAGTCGGAGATCCCACAGCTCCTGCGAAAATCGCCGGATCGGATCTTTAATCTTTGCTTCCGTCTTGTCACCTCCGTGCAAGAAAAGAAGATCGATATCGGAATATGGGAATAGCCATTTCCGCCCATAGCCGCCCAGCGCGACCAACGCAAAGTCCTTCGGACCCGCCGCGTCGGCGGAAATGATTTCAGTCCACAACCGCTTGGCGATCGAATCCACTAGAACTGTGCGCCCCGCGACCAGGGCCGCACCGTCGCGTGTTGCAACGAAATCGTCTTTCAGCCGCGCGATTTCCTTTGTGTAGGTCGCTCGCAGTTCCGCAGCAAGAGTAGGGTTCGCAGGCATCAACTTGAACTCATACATTTACGCACAGTGAAGTGAGCGTTGCGAGGGTACATCGACTTGCTTCGAAAGGAACAAGCGGCTTGGCGCCCCTTAGAGGGCGCTTTCGCCGCGCTCATCATTGCGAATTCTGATTGCGTCGTCCACACGTGTGAGGAATATTTTCCCGTCGCCAATCTTTCCCGTTCGTGCGGAAGTGACGATCGCCTGCACGGATTTTTCCACCATGTCATCCGCGAGCACCATTTCAATTTTGATCTTCGGAATCAGGTCGACCGTATATTCACGGCCGCGGTAAAACTCCGTGTGTCCCTTTTGCCGGCCGTGGCCGCGCACTTCCAGCACGGTCATGCCTTCAATACCAATTTCGTGCAGCGCCTCTTTCACGGCGTCAAGTTTTGAAGTCTGAATGATCGCTTCCACTTTTGTCATCTTTTACTCGTCTCGAAGAAACCACCGCTGGATTTACGCGGAAGTCTCCCAGATGTAACCCTCTTCACCGTGTTGCGAAAGATCGAGTCCCTGCGATTCCTCATCCTCCGTTACTCGCAACCCGATCACTCGATCAACAATCTTGAGCAAAATAAGTGTTCCAATAATCGCCAGCACCCATGCGATCGCCACACCTACGAACTGGTTGAAAAGCTGATGGACATTACCTTCGAGCGCGCCCGACGGCAACGCATTGCCGTTTGCATCCTTGAATATTGGATTGATCGCACTCGACGCGAAAATCCCGGTCAATAGCGCGCCAATCGTTCCGCCCGCTCCATGCACTCCGAAAGCGTCGAGCGAATCGTCATAACCAAAGCGGGATTTTACTTTGGTCGCCATCCAGAAGCAAAACACTCCCGCTATCAATCCGATCGCAAGCGCCGGCATTGGCCCAACAAATCCCGCAGCCGGAGTGATCGCCACAAGTCCCGTCACAGCTCCCGAAATCGCACCGAGCGCGCTCGGCTTTCCATTGCGCAACCATTCCGCGCCGCTCCAGCCAATCGCTGCCGCCGCAGCGCCGAAATGCGTCGCGACAAACGCGCTCGTCGCAAGTCCGCCCGCTGCGAGAGCGCTTCCCGCGTTGAATCCAAACCATCCGAACCACAAAAGACACGCGCCAATAAAACTGAGCACCACACTGTGCGGAGGCATCGCAACTTTCGGATATCCCAGCCGCTTGCCAAGATAAAGTGCGCAAACCAGCGCTGATACTCCCGACGTGACATGGACGACGGTGCCGCCGGCGAAATCCAGGGTCGGAAATCGTCCCCCAAGTGACGCATTCAGCAGCCCGCCCTTCCCCCAAACCATATGCGCCATCGGGTCGTAAATGAAGAGCGACCACAAAATCAGAAACAGAAGCATCGCGCTGAATTTCATCCGCTCCGCAAATGCGCCGGTGATCAGAGCTGGCGTGATGATGGCGAACATCAGCTGGTAGACCATGAAAGTCTGCAGCGGAATCGTCGCAGCGTAGTCGACATCGGGTTGCAGCCCGACGCCGCGCAGCAGCGCGTTGTGGAATCCGCCGACGAAACTATTGCCCGTCCCGAACGCGAGCGAGTATCCAACGATCGCCCAAAGCACCGTGATCACAGCCATCATCGCGAAACTCTGCATCATCGTGCCCAGCACATTTTTCTTGCGCACCAGCCCGCCATAAAAAAGCGCGAGGCCAGGGCCCGTCATCAACAGCACGAGCGCAGAACTTGTCAGCATCCAGGCGTTGTCGGCAGAACTTTTTGCTTCCGCTGCCTGCTGCTCGAGCGCAGCAATCCGCTGAGAATCTGTCAAATTCGATGGGGAGTTCTGTGCGAGCAGGCTAAGCGGAGCGAAGAAGATAATTACGAAGAGGAATATGTAATTCGCGGGATGAGGCGTTTTTCTGTCAACTTCCGTCAATCTCCGCTGCCGAATTCGGCTTTCTGAAGTGGCAATCTACAGTCAATCGGCGCGCATCCATAATTCGAATTTCTGATGGAACGTATCGACGAATATTATGGAGCGGAGCCGCCCATGTCAGATTCAGGAGCACCGGAGAACGACCGTGAGCGATCGCGCGCGCCGTTCTCTCTCACTACGATTTCTTCGCGCGCCTGCGAACGCGGTTTGGTTTCGCTCCCGTTGGCACGGCGGTTGCAGCCGCGGCCTGCAGGAGCCGAAGAAACGCTTCGGCGTCTCGTGAAAGTGCCCGGTGTCTCGGATGGATCACGTCGAGATTACGGCGGAGCGATTCAACATTTGTGATTTGAATTCCTACTAATTTGCGCTGGCGGAATTCGTCGGTGACGGAGATTTGGGGAAGGAAGCTAAATCCCAATTTGCGTTCGACCATTCTTTTGGCGGCTTCGATGGTTTCCACTTCCATCACGACGTTGGGGAGGAGGCCCGCGCGGCGGAACAGGCCTTGCGTGAGGGTCCAATCGCTCGAGCCGCGATCGAAGAAAATTAGCGGCCACGATTCGAGCTCTTCCATGCGGACTTCGCGGTTGCGGGCCATCTGCATGGCGGGGATGGCCGACGAGGATGAGGGGGTCATCGCGCAGGGTGGTGGTTTCGACTTCGGGATGGAGGAGCGAGCGAGCGACGCCGATGTCGGCTTCGCCGTCGAGAACCATTTTCAGAACTTCCATGGAATTTCCGGAGCGAAGGGTGACGAGGACTTTCGGGTGGGCGGCTTGATAGTCCTTCAGAACGTCCGGAAGGAAATAGGTGCAAATCGAAAGAGCGGCGGCGATGCGCAGAGCGCCGAATTCGGAGGGCTGGTGTTCATGGACCACCTGGCGGGCGAGCGCGACTTGCCGAAGGAGCTGCTCGGCGTGGGGACGCAGCGCTTTACCAGCGGGCGAAAGCGACAAGCTATTGCCGTCGCGAGCGAAGAGCGTGACGCCGAGCGATTCTTCGAGAGCGCGAATTCGAGCGCTTACAGCGGGCTGGGATACACGTAAGGCTTGAGCGGCGCGGTGGAAACCACCGTAGGTGAGGACGGCGAGGAAGGTTTCGAGCTGGTCGATTTCCACAGAATCACCTCGAAAATGCGGCGTGATTTGCCAAAAGTGGAAGAACAGTTCCCACTTTGTGCCATTTTATAGTGATAACCATTTTCTATCAAGATGATAATGACAATCAGTTTGACTGATAAGCCTTTCGCGGCGACAATCGCGTTACGGTCGCGTGAAGAGTATTCGCGACGGACGTAAAAGGCCCCGCCGGCGATTCACAGACGCCGCCTTCGCGATGCGAAGAGAAAAGGAGATCTCGATGGAAGGTTCAAACACCAGGACGTTTCCCCGGATGTTGCTGGATAGGCCCGTAGAGCTGCAGGTTGGCGGCGAGACGATCCGCGTCGAGAATCCCACGAACAATTTGAGCGCCGGCGGCATGTTTCTGCGCGGCGCAGGCCTGCCGGTTGGTTCGGCGGTCCGTGTACGCATCCAGGAGCCACGGCTTTTTGAAGCAGATGGCCACATCTGCAATTCAGATTCAAGCGATGCCGGCGTCGGCATCGGCTTCAATTCCCTATCGGGTTGGAACCGCGAAGCGTTGAACGACCTGATTGAGGATCTTACGCTGCGAGGCCTGCCGGCAGCGTAGGGCGAAAACAAAGCAAACAAATTTGTGCTCTAAATTGGTCATCGTTGATGACCATATTTGGACCTTAAATGGGCCTTTCTGGACGTGTTTTTGCACGGTGCAATTTAGGCGAAGATTTAGCGAAGAAGAAGCCGGAAACGCAGCGAGAGGACACTAATTTTATGGCGAACACCAACGGTTCAGCGAACGGAAACGGCAATCACAACGGCGCGAACGGGCACTCGAACGCCAACGGGCACTCGAAATTGTCGAAAGAGTGGGCGGCTGATCCGCGTTGGGAAGGCGTGACACGTCCTTACACGCATGATGATGTTGCGAAGCTGCGCGGTTCCGTTCGGATTCGAACATTCGCTTGCGCGACTGCGGCGCTGAGCGGCTTTGGACATTGCTTCACGAGCAGCCGTACGTGCAGGCGCTTCGGAGCTGTGACCGGAAATCAAGCGGTGCAGCAGGTGAAAGCGGGGCTCTCCGCGATTTATGTGAGCGGCTGGCAAGTGGCGGCGGACGCGAATGCGGCGGCGCAGACGTATCCTGACCAGAGCCTCTACCCTGCCGACAGCGTTCCGAATCTGGTGCGGCGAATCAATCAGGCGCTGGTTCGCGCCGATCAGATTCATCATCCAGAGGAGAACCACGAAACGTACTGGCTTGCGCCGATGATGGCGGATGCGGAAGCGGGATTCGGCGGCAACCTGAATGCGTTTGAACTGATGAAGGGAATGATAGAGGCAGGAGCGGCGTGCGTTCATTTTGAGGACCAGTTGTCGTCGGCAAAAAAGTGCGGGCATCTTGGCGGCAAAGTGCTGGTGCCGACGGTGGAAGCCATTCAGAAGCTGGTCGCAGCGCGGCTTGCGGCGGACGTGATGGGAGTGCCGACACTGGTGATGGCGCGGACGGATGCGGACAGCGCGAATTTGATTACGAGCGACATCGACGCGCGCGATCGCGAATTTTTTGCACGGGAACGGACCACAGAGGATTCTTCCGCGTGAATGGCGGAGTGAAGTCCGCCATTGCTCGCGGCATCGCTTATGCGCCGTATGCGGACGTCTGGTGCGAGACGTCGAAGCCGGACCTGAAGCGAAGGAATTTGCCGAGGAACGCCACGCGTGCATCCAACAAGATGCGGCTACAACTGCTCGCCTTCGTTCAATTGGAGAAAACATCTGGACGATGCGACGATTGCAAAATTCCAGCGATCGAACTGCGAGGGTTACAAGTTCCAGTTCATCACGCTCGCGGGCTTCCATTCGCTGAACCACGGAATGTTTGACCTGGCGAGCGGGAACAAGAACGACGCAATGACCGCGTACTGCCAGCTGCAGGAAGGAGTTCGCCAGAGCAGAGATCACGGGTTACGAAGCGGTGAAGCACCAGCGGTTTGTCGGCACCGGATATTTTGATACGGTGCAGCAAGCGATCACGAGCGGGAAAGCGTCGACGACGGCGCTGGAAGACTCGAGCCGGAGCGGCGCAATTTGGCGGTACCGCATTGCGCCGGTTCGCAAGCCGGAAAGCAGTCGGGTTCGGCGGCTCACTTTTTAGTAGCGATTGACAATTTGGAGAGCAGGCGGCGGGGCTGAGATTTTCCAGCCCTGTATTTCGCGGCCGTTAACCCCTCAATGATGTTAGCAACTGGTGAGCGTGATGTTGTAGTTCTTGACGGTTTGCCACCCAATCTGTTTAAAAATGCGTGTGAGACGTGAGGTTTTTGAGTGAAAACACACGCGTTCCCGTTTTTGGATTTGCCCTGCCTGCCTTCTGTCATAACCTGTTTCGCGCAAAAACGAGCAGAAATCGCCTACAGGAATGCAGAAGGATGCCTCTCAACTGCCCTTCGACCTCGCGCGACGTACTGGCCGTAATGGCCCGGACTAACCACGGCATTCAGCCACTGAGCTAGCGGTTTTGATTCAAAAAGGGCTATCTTGCAACCTGTGAACACGTCGTCAGAAGTATATCCGTGCCGCTTGAGGATACGCGATAGCCTTGTCACCCATATGTCTCGACTGGAAATACAAAGATCATTATTTCCGGGGCAATAAACCTACGGATGGACTCTGGTCGCCTCCGAATCCGTCCACCGACGTTGCGATCCTAAAGGCATCCGAAACACCGAATCGATTGGACGATTCGTTGTTGGAGATGTCCCTCCGAACTCAGCTGCCTCCGCTTCTAACAATACGATATGGGCGGCGGGCGCTAAACTAAGCTCCGAATTCCCCGCGCGCGGAGCGATGCTCCTCCTATCCGGCTACCCGCTAAACGGGCATGTTTTGATTCTGCGAGACAGGTACAGCGACCAAAACCCTGCTCCGGGAATCTACGCCAGCAGGAATTAGAATAATGCTGTCCGTTGTTTTCGAATCCTGGAAATAGTGGCGGACCGGTCCTCGACTCAACGGGAGACGTTATTGGCCTTCTCGAAGGTAATCTGACATCGCCTATCCTGGACGAAAATGATTCCTCGATATTCGTTCAGCCTTACCATCTAAGCCCGCGACCGGAAAACCGGTCCACGATGCCAGCGGGAACGCACTCTATGAACCGGAACCGGTTCTCCTTGCTCTCAAAATTCAGGTATTTCGTTTGCGGTCCCAGCCAAGTACATAATCAAGCTTGCTAAAGACAAGAATGTTTCACTTGAATAAGCCGTACAATGAATGATCCAAAAAGCGTTTCGCGACCCGTTGAAGCTTAATCACGTAGATACGATCCTATAGAAATAGATATGCTCATTTCTGTCTTGCGTTGCTGCGCGTGAATCAGTGGATGAATAGAGAAAGCTATTATCTGACGATCGAAGGGTTTTTAATCCACTATAGAAATTTGGCGAACTTCTTTGGGAACCGAGATGGCTTCAATGCTGGAGAGCCCGTCGACTGGTCGCCGCGGAGTCTAACCGATTTAGAACGACTGTCAATTCAGGATGACCGGCCGTATAGGCATACAGCGGAGAAGTTCCCCGATACCTCTGTCACTGCACCGCCACGCGGGCGGATAGGGATAGGATCTGGCATCAAGGCGAGACGTACGACGTGATCAAAACTTGCATTGAGAATTTCCGCCGACTTTTTCCTTCACATCCCAGGGCCGCCCGTGAGGCTCACACGCTAACATTCCTAAATATGTCGACGGAGATAATGTCGCAACATGATGCAAGCCAGGCCGTGTCCACGACTGACGTTCGGAAGCCTTGGAGCCGGAATCCAAATAGAGGCGGGTTGGTCATCTTCCGGATTGTAGACGGTGAGGGTCCTGATTCGGCACGGTCGTGCCCTATGACAAGCAGGGAGTCGTAGCTCACACACGTTGACGAAGTCAAAGGCGCCGGCAAGATGCCGGCGTTACGAAAGGGCTAGATCCGGGGAATTCGTCACGATCAATGGTTTGATTTCACGGAGTAGACGTAGGAGAAAGGCTGGGATGACTTCAGTTCCATCCACATTAGCTCGCAAGACAAATCGTTAGATGAAACCATTATTCACCATCCATGAGGGCGAGTTTCTCGTTGGGGATTATATCAACAGGAGGTTTGGGCATAGATACGATGTCTGGGTGCCACAAAGGACAGTGGGGTGGACCTCCTCGTCACTCGCGGGGACGCAAACGTAAATCCATTGGGTTGCAGGTAGAAGTTCTCCTCGAAGCTTCGATATTCACAAGGAATTGTCTCGAATGTTCTCGCCACGAGCTGGTACACGCTCGACCCCAAAAAAATCCGACAAAGCGAAGCTGACCTGTGGGTTTTCGTGTTCATGACGTTGAGACACGAGAAATATTTTGTGATCCCGAGTCGAGAATTGCGAAGGCGATTCCGCCGAGCTTGTCGATCGAAATGGAACCTGTATCTGTGGGCGTATGACCACGGAGCCTGCTACCGGTACGAGACCTCAACCTAGCGGGACGACTGAACGCCGTGCATCGAGGTGTGAAGAACCCGTACCAAGATTTCTCGAAGTATTTCGAAGCCTGGGGATTATTGGACACGCTCAGCCGGTGACCCGAACGCTGAATGTCGCGCGACGGGCGGAGGATGCGGCACCCGGCCAGCCGCCATAGTCAAAAGAGCCGGCAGGATGCCGGCGCTACGAAAGGCGAGGGCAACCGGGAGGCCGACGCGCGAAATGCCTCACCTCCGAAGAGGTGAGCTACATGAAGCTGAAGGGGCGACGCGGACAAGAAAGCTACTGCAGATCCCTCGTCGGCGAGATGCGCCTCTGTCGGGATGACACCGCTTGCGAGGAACGGAAACAAAGGATGAGGTAAACAAAGGATGGGGCGCGCTAGTATCAACGACGGCTGAATTCGATGGATGAGGCACCCGACAATCGTGATGAATAGCTGCGTACGCTGAAGCATTCAAGCGAGTGAGGACGGCTGCGGTGGTGGTTTTTGTTCGCGATGGTGATCGGGCCCGTCGGGGCGATCTCAACCACGTTTTCAGTGATGCCACCAACCGGGCGACGCCGGACTTGATGCGTTCTATGTTGTGTCGTTTGCAAAGCGAAAAAGCAATTTGAAATTGGAAATTTGAAAATTTCGAATTGAAAGACGATGGGCGAAGTCGCCCGCCTGAAGGCGGCCGCTACAACGGCGATGGCGATGTGAAAGAGTTAGGCCCAGCGCTGAAGCGCGGGAGCAGGGATTGTCTTTTTCGGAGCACGGAATCGCTCCTCCCCCGCCCGCCATATTGTTGGCGGGCGAGTTCCCACCAGGAGCGAGACGTCACAAGAGGAAGAGGCGCCGGTGACCCACCAAAGTGAAAACAGCCGGCAAGTCCGATGCAGGACTCCGGTGGAGTCCGTCGGACTCCAGAAACCGGAGATGCCGGCGCTACGAAAGGCCACGGAATCGGGGAGTCAACTCACGAGTTGTTGTGTGGTTTGCAAGCGGAAGAGCAATTTGAAATTTCAAATTGGAAATTTCAGATTGAAAGACGAGGGACGAAGTCGCGGCCTGAAGGCGGCCGCTACAAAGGTGATGGCGAATGGAAAGACGACAGCGCTGGAAGCGCGGGAGTAGGGATTGCTCGGAGCGCGAAAGCGCTCCTCCCCCCGCCCGCCATATTGCTGGCGGGCGAGGGCTCCCACCGGGATCGAACGGCGAGAGGCGAAGTCGCACGCACGCAGGACAGCGTGAATCCGCGTCCAGGTTCAAACGCCTCACCTCTGAAGAGGTGAGCTACATGAGGCTGGAACGGCGATGCGGACAAGAAGGCAAAAGCAGAATCCCTGCGTCGGCTAGATGCGCCCCTGTCGGGATGACACCGCTTGCAAGGAGCAGATCCCTCATGGCACGGTGCGCCTCTGTCGGGATGACACCGCTTGCAAACAAAAGGGTGAAGCCGGAAAGATGCCTACGTCACTGCGTTTCACGGTGCACCCGGTACCGGGCGGAAAGGCGAAGTCAAAAGAGCAGGCGGGGGAGGCCGGCGCTACGAAAGGCGAAGTCAAAAAGCCGGCAGATGCCGGCGTTACGAAAGGCGAAGTCAGCGAAAGAGCCGGCAGGATGCTGCCGGCGCTACGAAAGGCGAGGGCAACCGGCAGGTGGATTACACTTCGGATGATTCGTTATGAATGATTCCTACACTGAAGATTTCAAGCGAATGAGACGGCTGCGCTGGTGGTTCTTGTTCGCGATGGTGATTGGGCCGTCGGGGCGATCGTCAACCACGTTTTCATTGATCCACGAAACGGGCGACGCCGGGACTTACTGCGTTCTATGTTGTGTGGATGGGATTCGTATTGTTGACTTCGGTTCGATTTCAAGACATGAGGTGCCCGCGGTGTGGGCGAGCGTCGAAGGGAGACTGGCTCGCGTTGTCGCGAACGGGATTTCGAAGGTGTTGGTGCGGCGGTGCGCGAATTGCGGATTGGAGATGACGAAATAGATTTCGACGAATGATTCAGCAAATCGTCGAACTGCCCGAAGGAGCGATTCACTTTTGCGACGAGATCCTTGAGGGGTTCTCTCTTTGAAACGAGGAGAGAAATGCCCAACTTGGACAGATCGAGTTGCCGCAATTCGGGAGTGTCGTGGAACGTGTATAGGATGATCGGGGTGTGCGGAACATTGCACGCAAGAGAGGCGCCGCCTCGAGGCCGTGCATGATGGGCATCGAAAGATCGAGAATCACAGCGCTGGGCTTGACCCTTGCCGCTTCCTCGAGCGCGCGAGCACCGTTTTCAGCTTGCACGCACGAATTGAACCCCGAGGAAACAAATGCTTCACATATCGCCTGCCTCACATGGGGGGTCGTCCACGATCGAGAACGGACTTGTGCTGTGGTTCGCGGCTAGCTGCGGATGGCGTAGGTACTCCCTTGCGGAATAAACATCGAGTGCGGCCCGAACTTCTGCGCGATTGCGGGCAGAATTATACCATCCGAATAGTTACTCAAAAGAGTGAGTCGGCGCGAGACAGACGACTTTCGTTATCAGGGGAGCGAATTTATTCTGAAGTGAAGGGCGGGAATGAAGAACGGATCGCGCGTTCTCTTTCCACTCAGAAGAGCCGCAAACGACCTGCTAGTCAGCCAAATTCCAGACGTAGAGGAAGGTAGAGTCTGTCGCGGTGGCGACCTTGCGGCCGGCTTTGCGAGTTGCGCGATTCAGTGCGGAGCGAAACTTTCTCCTTCGATTCCGCCAATTCCGCCAAGGGGACCTCCAGGGCTGATTCCGGTTTCAAACCGTCGAGATCTTTGAGAATCGTGGTGACAATCAATTTGTGCTTGCCGTTGCGGCCTTGCGGGACGTCCGCTTGCACCTGGTCTTAAAGTGCATGGGTGAAGATTTCGCCGTCGAGCGGGGCATGTTCCCCTCCATGCTAACACGTTAAACCAACGACACGTTAACGTATCAAATCGTAGCCAGACCTGCAAGTAAAGAATAAAAAACCAAAAACGGCATGGATGAAACTGGAAGCGGGGCGAAAACAGCCGGGGCGACTTAAATGAAATGCGCGCTCCGAGTTAGCACGCAGTTTGCGGTCCGAAAAGATTCGACCCGTACGACAGCGAGCCTGTTAGCGTTCACTTGACGGAGCGAGATGAGAGAGGCAATGGCCAAGACGAAGACATTTTTCGAGCAAGTACCGCTGGAAGTGGTGAAGAAGATCGCTGGCGTGGAGGTGTGCGTGAATCACGGGACGGTTAAAGGAGGCGGAGCGAGCAAGCGCAAGAAACCGAACGCAGGCGATTCGGCAAAGAATATCGCGGACCGGAAAGCAGAAAGTCTGAACATTCTTGGTCTTGTAGCTGGAAAGAGAAGGCGTGCATTGGATTAGTTCGGCGCAAGGATGAAACTGGAACGAGGGGCTGGCGGGAAGGAAGCAAATGACGATCGAACAGCGGAAAAACAGAATTCCCTGAATGGCAAAAACATGCAGAGGAACTGGCGTTTGAATACGATCGCGAAAAGTTGTCTCAAAAATACAGCACCTGGAGAGTCTGATCTACGAGCGGCTCCAGCAACTCCCGAATGGCGAGCGGAATGCGGAAGTGAAGGCGATTGAGGAAGTTGCCAATATGCTGCGGACGATCAAACGGGATCGACTCGGATTTCCGGGATTGGGACCGAGGCGCAGTACAGCGTTCCCCCGATTGAACGTCGCCGCCCCCATCGGGGGAACCGGAAGCGCAGGTAGCGGGCCACCGCGTTGCTAGACGTCGCCAACCGGGGACATTCAAAACGCAAATGCAGGGTGAGCATACGAGCGGGGCGTCGGCAAAATTGCCTTGGTCGCGGATGATACGAGACTAATCAGGGATCGAGTGGTAGGCGCCTTCCTTGCGGATCGATTCGAAACAATCGGCGTCGACAACGGGACGAACCCTCGAGGCAGCATTCAGAACCCGCCGAACATTATCTCGTGTTGGACCTTTCTATGCCGGTGATGAACGGACTGGAAGCGGCGTTTGAGTTGCGACCGAGCTTCCAAAAACTCCCATCATTCTTTCCAACACTATATGCGGGCACGCTTTCGAAGAAGGATGCTTTGAAGGCGGGTATAACCCGTTGTTCCCGAAATCGACGTCCCTGCTCGCGCTTATCGAAAGGCACGAGTTAATGGGCGATTAGCTCCGAAAATCGCGAGGGACGCAAAACCCAGCCCCAAGAGTAGTAGCGAGTTGGGTTCGGGTGTGTTTATTGCCGAGTCTACGATGTCGTAGCGCTCGCTGACTACGTTATAGCCTCCGGCAAGTTGGAACGGATCCAGAATCTTTGCAATTGACATCGTGAGGTAACGATGTCATTCGAAAACAAGAGACTTGCATAAGGGCAGTCTGGCATGAATATCGCATTGATGCAGCCAGTAAAGCCGCCCCACTCGGCGGTGTCAGTGAGTGTCGCTTGCGTCGCCCCAGACAGACATATCGTCTTGGCTGATGTAGTTGAGGAGGCTGGTCATATGTAATGGGGATTACAACGCCATCGCTGGTCGTGACCGTGACGATCCCGGTTATCCAGTTCGATTCACACCCCCGTGATTGGCTGGCCCGGTGCGAAGTCGCCGCGGCACCCGAACGGCGCAATTTGAAGAAACCGCTCGCCGTGAATCCGTCACCCGACAGGAAAATATTGTCTCCTGACGCGCCCCATTGGCTGATAAGTCCCGGTAACCACGAACGTATCCGCTTTGACGCACTGAGCAAGATCAGTAAGACGAGGAACGCCCAGGCTGCCTGTTTCATCAATGCCTCCGCGAAAGTTCCCGAAAAAGGCAAATGTTTGCCCGTCACGAGAGACTTTGCCCCAGATATTGACTAAGCTAGCACGTTCGATGCCGCGAACGTCAAGGCGAAAGGTTTCAAAGCTTTTCTTTTCGCCTCGTTATCCGAAGAGGAGCTGACTGAAAGCTAAAGAACAGTCAAGACCGCCCGCAGGATAACATTCACTGCGTTTCAGTGCGAGCCGGCGGTACGAGAGGCCGAGTCAGAGTGCCGGCAGGTCCGATGCCAGACTCCGGTGGAGTATCACCCCCGAAAGCGACGATGGAGACTCCACTGCGTTTCAGTGTTTGGCGGCACGAAAGGCGACGGCGGCGGTAGGAAAGAGGCAAGCGGGCGATATCGCCGCGGCGGGCGTTAATGCTTTGGCTTGCAATCGGTAAAGGCACAAATCGATTGCGCGAGACTGTGCAATATTCCGGCACAGTTCTCCAGAACGTCCTCGGGGTAATCTCGAGTAGGCCCTCCGCAATCCGCCGCCTGCCCATCAAGAAGAGCGCACGTTCGCGCAAAAAAGCAAAATCGTCGCGCCTGGGTTTCGATGTGAAATCGTTTCTCGATTCGACGGATTGGGGAGGATGGTGGCGAAGTTCCGAGCAAAGGAAACGAAGTGTTTCGCAGGGCGATCGGGCCAAGAACGTGATGTACATACAAGAAGGCGGGGTGCGGCTGACGGTGGTGAATAAGAGCGGCCGCGAGGCGGTGGTGGCAATTCTGGGCGGAATTTTTTCGGCGAGGGCTGCCTTGCGGGGCACGCAGTGACGATGGCAACGGCGACGACGATCGCGCCGACGACTGTGCTGGTGATCGAAAAAAACGAAATGATTCGCGTGCTTCACGGGGAACACCAGTTTTCCGACCGCTTTATCGCCTACATGCTGGCGCGAAATATACGAGTGGAAGAGGACTTGATCGACCAGCTCTTCAACTCGAGCGAGAAGCGGCTCGCGCGAACTTTGCTACTGCTGGCTCGTTACGCGCGATGGGCATGCCTGAAAGGCGCGCTTCCCAAAATATCGCAGGAGATGTTAGCGGAAATGATTGGGACCACGCGGTCGCGGGTGAATTTCTTCATGAACAAATTCAGGAAAGCTCGGGTTTATTCAGTATAAAGGCACGATTCGCGTTAACAATTCCCTTCTGAGCGTGGTATTGCACGACTGAGATTCGTTCGTCCGTGCGGCTGGCAGTGCCTTCCTGGGGTAATTTACGAAAACTTTTGAAAATGTCCCAAATTGAACTGTTTTGTGATTCGTATTTTTGAGTCTGCCGGAATGAAAAACTCACGGCTTCGCAGATATCCCCGTGCATTGCCCGACATGTGGCGTGGCCGAGGGAGGATTCCGTCCTGCACTCGGGCGGTCCGCGATCCGCGCCCATCTGGAACGAAGAACTGCTTGCAGCGGAAACGCTGCGAGAGAAGTAGAGAGCCTCGCGGCGGGCGTAGGCGGCGCGAGGGGGGTTAACGGCGGCGCTTCTGGATTAACACAGCACGCAACAACGAATACAACGGTAAGGAAACGAGCATTAGCAGAATGATCCGCTATACCAACACTCGGTTTTAAATCTCCCGATACGCGCGAAAACCGGCTGCTAACTAGTTCTCGTCGACGCGGCGAACGGAGAGAGGAGAGCGGCGCGTGGAATCGATCGCGATCAGGAATTCGAGTGTCGCTGGCCGTCCGCTGAACGATTTTCACCAGGACCTTATGAAGCTTCGATCGTCGCGGAAAACCGCGCGCAGCGGCTTGTCAATTGCGCTTTCTCTTGCGCCCGTGCGGCCTGGCGAGACGTTGGCAGTGTTCTGACGCACTGCAGCCAGGATTTACGTCACCTCCCACGAGGATGCGGCTTCCTGGAGCAAATCGTGTGAAGCGCCTAGTTCGGCGGTCGTCGATGGCTTCATGGAGTCCTTCCGCACGTTTCGATGAAGCGATTCCATTCTTTTCGGATGCGCGGATAGTAGAACTTGTACAGACAAGCGTCTGTCGCTGTTGCACAGTTTGCGGATCCGTCCTTGGTTTGTGGGCAGGTGTTGATCGGCGCGAGGGGTGTCCGATTTTGGGAGGAGAGACTTTCGGGCGAAACCGTGGAGACCGATTGGGGGCCGTCGTAACACTACATAGCGGGTGGGGACGCTTCTAGGACTTGGACGAGCACGCGATTCTCTCATCATCTTCCTCGCCCAAACGGGGCCCTCGGTGACCAAGAAGCCTTACGTGAAACCGGCCGTTCTGTCCCCACGAAGCATTTTCACACTCCACCAGTGAAACCAAGTGCAGATGCGAGCCGCGATGTACAGCTGTGGGAAAAAATCGATGCGGGTCGCGGTTTAGATCGACGATCGGTGCCTGGCCTTGCTTCAGCAGCACGCGGTGACGGAACCGATCTCGGCAACGCGGCTGGCGGCGCCTTCCTCTCGAGATCAGCGCGAAGGGTTGTTATCTGAAATAGCTGGATGAGCTGGGAAAAAACGCGTTCATCCAGATTTCGATCGTTCGAAACGGGATTACATTTGAGACGTGGGGACGGATTGCATATGTGCAGGCGGGGATTGAAGGATGGGTGGCGCATTTTTGACACGAGACAGCGGCGGCACAGCAGAGAATTATCAATGATCCGATTGCGGAGATCAGCGCGTTTTTGAGGTGAGATTATTTCGGGACAGACGGCGTTCGGTCTCGTCTTCTAGAGCACTGTTAAAGGGCGGAACCTTATTTTGGGTTGCCTTCCCAGGAGTATTGCCAGGCGACAAACGTGTTGATAGTTCCACCGAAGCTTATGTATGTGCCGCTGCTGTCCTGTGGCTTTAATGGTTTGGTGTTTTTGCCAATCCAGATGAAGACAGTGCCTCCGATGCGCGAGCCTGTTTGCTTCGTTTTTAGATTTTGCACGCCGCTGAGGCTGGTGCACCGCCACCCAGAAATTTCCATCGAGAGAGGCCCACAGGCGTAGCGCTTGAAATCGTAACTGAGATGGCCTTAGAAGAGGCGATGGGTGTTTCGTTCCTGCGGAGCGGTGGTGGGGCCATTAAAAAATTCGTCGTTCGTGGTGTAAAGCCAGACGCCCGCGTAGCCGTGGGGAGCTTCAATGTCCCCAGCGCTGGGAATATGCGAGTTCGGGCTTGAAAGCCCAACGGTTGCCGCCCATTTAACTAATTTCGTGCCACTGTATCGACCAGTAGGCGCAACAATCCTGTGATGCTTGCTCCAACGACCTTTTGCTTCCACGTGGCAAATTCTTCGATCATGATGAACCCTGCAGCAGGTTGACGGAAAGCCGAAAGGTGGATGGACGGCCGGAGCGATAGACTTGAGGATTGCCCTGACATCTCCTTTGAAATTGCCGACGCCTAGGGCAGCGAAGCGGTGAACTTTGCCGAGCGGCCGAAGAAATTCAGCGAGTGATAATAGGTGAGGAACAAAGCAGGCCCCGGTTGACGGAATTATCCATGGGACGGTGACTTGAAAGTCCAGGCCCCCGCCGTCATAGAAGCCGCCAGCGATCGTGACGGCGTTCTGGAATGGAGCGGGGTTATTACATAGGCGCGCGGCCGAGACCTGCGCGGCAAGTTGCGCAGCGGCAGCAAGCAGGACAATAATGCGGACTCCGAAGTGGAGCCGATCGATCGGACCAGATTTGAAGAGACATGGCAGACTTTCCGTCGACTCCTGACGCTTCTGAACGGCGCCGTCAAAACTGGAGCGGCAGTACTCCCGCGGGATCGTGTCGAGAACTGAGACTATCACTACACGTCGGGACTGCCAGTGTGAAGTAGGCGACCAGGTTCCTAATCCCGCTCCGCAAAACGAGAAAATTCCATACCGGAGTGATCGCGGTATATTCGGGCACGTGAACGAAACCCTGAGCTTCGCCGATGCTGCCGACTCCTGCTGGGCGCGGCATGTGTCGTGATCATCGATTCGGGGATCGGGGCCGCGTCGGAATCCGTGACTTCTGCTCGGGCTGCGCTGGCGTTGCTTCCTTCCCACTCCGGCTGATGCGGCGGTTTAAGGTTTCGGAGTGCGGCGATCGTGGGCTTGTTCGATGGGAGTGGGGCAGCGTTGGCCGCGCAATACACGGGTAGTCGGCGCTGGATCTGGCGACGGTGCGAATTTGGAAAAGCTGCCGACATACGAGCAATACATGTGCGAGTCTGTACGAGCAAGTTTCAGTTTTCATGGATGCGCGGGGCGTTTCGCGCGAGCCTTTCTGTGAAGAAGTGTGTTCACGCCGGAGCGACTGCGCGAGGTGGCGCGAGCGGTGGTTCCGTGGAAGCAGGGCGATATTATTCGAAAAATTGCTTGATCCGCTGGCGTTTCTCTTTGTCGGTGGGGGATGGAACAGGAGTGGAAAGGCTCCCTCGCAAAGCGTCTGAGCTTCTATGCGGCGGACTCGCGGAGCTATGTGGCGGTGACAGCCAAGACCGCCGGAATCGATGCGCTGGTCAACCTTGTATTTTTCCAATTGTGATGGGAGTGGATACGCCAGTCATCTGGGCTTCCCTCATCTTCTTCCTCGACTTCATTCGACGCTGGGATTTGTGATTGCGCTGGTGCCGCCGACGTTCGTCGATGCTGCTATGTATCGGCTGGCATCGGGCGTTGCTGGTGGCTGGCGGCCTGATCCTGACGAATGTGATCGTCGACAATGTGGTGACGCCGATTTTCATGAAGCACGCGGTGGACGTCTCTTTCTTGAAATCACGCTATCGCTTGTGGGCCGGGCTTTTGTTCTCGGCCTGCCGGGCGCGATCCCTGGCGGTTCCGTTGACACTGGGTTTGAAGAAGTTCATCGCGAATAATTCGAATGAAGCGCAGTGGCCGGGCAGGTTCCGGGCTAGCTGGGCGCCTGCAGAAGTGCTGCGCTTGCTGAAAGCGGCGGCGCGATTTGAAATGCGAAACTTCAGATTGAAGGATGAGGCGCAGGCTGCGCTACCAGACTCCGATGGAGCGGGCACAGTTTCTGGCAAAGGTGGAGCTCCAGGCGCTTGCCCGCGAGCCACGCGCAGAATTGTTCTTCGCTGTCTGAAAAGCTTCCCGCACAGGGTACAGGATTCTGCAAGTTTGTTCTCTCAGGATACGGCAGGCCTTCGCGGTAGGAAACCAACCAGCACGCCCGATTCGAGGCATTGGGGCTGCTTTTGTTCGACGCATCGGGATAGCTCGTTCAGTGGCGCTCAGCGACTTCGAGCCCGGATGAGCGTGGACAAGCGCAGAGCGCGGCGCATGGTCGCAGCTTTCAGGTATGCGAAGTGTCAGCGTGGTCGAAGTGGGTGTCTTCCATCTCCCGCTTGCAGATCACGGCGCCTTTCTTCGATCGGATAATCGTCCAGCGTGCCGTTCATGTTGTGTCTGGTGGATTTTCGCGCCACGTTTACGGCGGTGGAAGAGGTTGTAGCGCATTCGTGGCAGAACCGGCGCTGCGTGGCGAAGTCGACCAGGACGACGGTGACTTCCGCGAGGCACGTTGGACAGGAGCTTAGCGGCACCGAAGGCATGGGGTGATTGTAGCAGGAGCCGAAATCAATACAATTGGATGGACTTGGTCGGAGCGGTTGGCCGTTCAGAGGGGCTACGCGTCCCGCAACTGGTGCACGATCGCAAACGATGACGAAGCAAAAGAGCCGGAGGATGCCGGCGCTACGAGAGGCGAAGCAAAAGAGCCGGCAGATGCCGCTGGAAAGGCGTAAGAGCCGCAGGATGTCGGCGCTACGAAAGGCGAAGGGAAAAGCTGGAGGATGCACGTTCACTGCGTTTCAGTGACCGGAGGACGAGCCGAGGCAACTTCGACGGTGGTCAGTCATTGTGGCATGAAATTGCGAATGAGCTGGGCGATCTCGTCGGCGGCGGTGTCGAGAGCGAAGTGGCCGCCATCGACGATGTGGACTTCGGCTTTGGGAACGTCGCGACGATAGGATTCTGGCTCCGAAGGATCGAAGGAGCTTTCATACTTTCCCCAGATGACCAGCAGGCGCGGCTGTTTTTCTCTCATCCACGCTTGCCACTTCGGATAGTTTTCGACGTTGGTGCGATAGTCGTAGAAAAGATCGCTTTGAATGTCGGCCTGGCCAGGCTGATTGAGAAAATAAAATTCATCGGTCCAAAGATCGGGATCGTGGCGTTCGAGGTTGGGATCATCGCCGACGTGGCGCGAACGGGTGGTCGCGAGCGAGAGGAGATTGGTGCGGAGGGCGCTTTCGTAGGCGGCACGATCGGCCCAGAAGGCGCGGCGCGTTTTCCAGTTTTCACCGAGGCCTGTGTTGTGCGCGACAGCATCCTGAACGATGAGCGATTCGACGCGGTCGGGATGCGCGAGGATCATGCGGAAGCCGACGGGGCCGCCGTAGTCCTGCATGTAGAGCGAGTAGCGGGAGAGACCGAGCGCTTCGGTGAAATGATTCATGACGTCGGCGATGTGATCGAAGGTGTAGGCAAATTTTTTCGGGTCGGGCCAGTCGCTGTGTCCGAAGCCAGGGTAGTCGGGGGCGACGAGGTGATAGCGATCGGCGAGGCGCGCAAAGAGAGGGTCGAACATGCGCGAGGATGAAGGGAGACCGTGGAGAAGAAGAATTGTGGGCGCGTCTTTGGGACCGGCTTCGCGGTAGAAAATGGAGAGGCCATCGATTTGGGTGGTGCGGTAAACGGTCGGGTGTTCCACGGGATGTTCCTTTCCTTGAGGCGTTTGTTGGGGCTCTGATTGGGCTTGAGAAAATACTTGAGACGACGCGAGCATTGCAGAAAGGATCAGCGCGATGCGGGAGAACTTGAAGCAACGGGTCCAACGGGATGAGGTGAAAAGGCGCATCGTTTGCCTCCGATTATGCGACGTTATGCAACACGCTGCCTTCTGCGCTTAGATTCACGAGGATGCGAGGAGGTTTCGGGGAGTTTAACGCGAAGAAAGACAAGATCGCTTGCCTGAAGGCGGCCGCTCGAAAGGCAGATCGGGGGAGGCGAGGTTGGGGCGATGGCGGTAGAATTCTCCCGGTGGTAGTTCGAGTCGGAGTGGCGGAGGCGGAACATGAAGGCTTGCACGCATTTGAATCAGATTAAAAAGGTGACGCCGCAAACGAATGGTTGCGAAGAATGTTTGAAGATGGGGGATACGTGGGTGCATCTGCGGTTGTGTTTGGAGTGCGGGCATGTGGGGTGCTGCGATTCGTCGAAGAATAAGCATGCGACGAAGCATTTTCACGCGACGAAGCACGCGATCATGAGGTCGATCGAGCCGGGGGAGAATTGGGGATGGTGTTATGTGGATGAGGTGGAATTGGATTTTGCGTGAGCGGTTCCTCAGGGGCTAAAGCCCCGCGCCGAAGTGGAGCAATTAATGTCGGAGCTGAAGCTCCGACCCCCTAAAATGCACACCCGGAGAATGTGAGGTGGAACTGGATTTTGCGTGAGCGGTTCGTCAGAGGCGATGGCGGTGGTGAGCTCGTTCCGGAGCGAGAGAGATTCTTCGACTGCGAGGCGGCCGTCCCGCAGGAGCGGGACGAAAGAAAAAGCGGCCGACTCTCCGCTCAGAATGACAAGGTCGGCCGATTGCGCGTGGAGAGCCGTCCTAGACGTCGCGAGCGGCGCGGCCGCGTTTTAGACGCGCCCCTACTGTGCTTCTAGATGGCGATCAGGCCGGACTTGATTGCGAGTAACGATGCGATCGCCACGATGGCCCACAAGATTACGCCTTGAACCAGTGGGCGGGTGCCGACTTGCTTTAGAGTGGCGCGCGAAAGTCCGGTGCCAATGAGATAGAGGGTGACGGTGAGGCCGATTTTGCCGAGGCGGCTTAGGATTGGATACGCTGAGGAAAAGGTTGGGAGATAGGTATTCGCAAAAGCGGCGAGACAGAAGAACAGGATGAACCAGGGCCACTGCACGCTTTTCTTGCTTTTCATTTTGTAGGCGGTGACGAGCGCCAGGGGCAGGATCCATAAGGCGCGGGCCAGCTTTACGGTGATGCCAATCGCGAGCGCTTCATTTCCGTATTTTGCGGCGGCACCGACGACGGAACTTGTGTCATGAATCGCGAGTGCCGCCCACAGGCCAAATTGCGATTGGGTCATGTGCAGCAACGCACCCACCGGTGGGAACAACAACAGCGCAACAGAGTTCAGGACGAAGACTGTGCCGAGCGATACGGCGATTTCTTCGTCGGAGGCGTGCGCGATCGGCGCGACTGCAGCGATCGCGCTTCCCCCGCAAATCGCCGTGCCGACCGTGATCAAGAACGAGACCTTTCTGCGTACTGCGATCATTTGCCCCAGGAAAATGCCGAGCAGCATGGTGATTACAATTCCCGCAGCGGTGTAGACGAACCCGGAACGTCCGGCGCGCAAAATCTGGTGGAGATTCATTCCAAAGCCGAGAGCAACGACCGATGCCTGGAGCAGATACTTTGAGAGGGTGCGGCTTTCGACGACGTAGGGATGCGCGAGGGTAAAACCGTAAAGCAGTCCGCCGAGAAGCGCGACGGGAGGTGAAATAAATCCGGAAGCGGCCAACAGAAGGCCCGCAAAAAAGACAATTTTCGAAAACGTTTTCAAAAACATCCAGCGGCTTCGCCCCCGAGACGCGCGAAGGGACAATACACCATCAGGCGGTGGCGCTGGAAGCGGCGGAATCTGCCTGCGATTCGGAAGCGTCCTCTTCCGCGGAGGCGCGGAGGACGAGAACCGGGCATCTGCCGCCTTGACCTACGTGAACGGGGCGATTCGCTATAGAATCGGCGGATAGCTCGCTCCAGGCGTTGAGGGTGCGAACCAACATGTCTACTTCTGCGAAGATTTCCGTCCGAAAAGCTGTTTCTGCCGATGTTCCGGCATTGCGCGAACTGATTGATGCGTCCGTTCGCGGACTGCAGGCTGAGGATTACACTCCCACACAAATTGAGAGCGCGCTCGCGACTGTATTCGGCGTGGATAGCCAGCTGATCGAGGATGGAACGTATTTTGTGGCCGAGGCTGCGGTATCCGCGAGTGATCTTGAGAATGCGCGGCGTGCGGCCGGGACTACGGTGCTCGTCGGGTGCGGCGGTTGGAGCAAACGAAAAACACTGTACGGCAGCGATCACTGGACTGGGCGCGAAGATGAATTACTTGATCCGCGCGCGGATGCGGCAAAAATTCGGGCGTTCTTCATACATCCGGACTGGGCGCGGCGCGGGATCGGGAGTTTGATTTTGAAGACATGCGAGGATGCGGCCGCCGCTTCGGGCTTCACGCGTTGCGAAATGGGCGCGACGTTGACGGGCGTGAAACTTTTCGGCGCGAAGGGTTATGTGGCGTTGGAAGATATTTCGGTGCCGTTGAAGAACGGCGAGGGTTTGCCGGTGGTGAGGATGTCGAAGAACCTGAGCGGGTAGCGAGACCGAGGGGTCAGAGCGCGCGGCCAGCGGCGGCTGCGGATGACCAGGCCCACTGGAAATTAAAGCCGCCGAGATGGCCGGTTACGTCAACGACTTCGCCTATGAAATAGAGGCCTGGAACTTTGCGGGACTCCATTGTTTTGCTGGATAGCTCGTCTGTGTCGACTCCTCCTACCGTTACTTCGGCTTTTTCGTAGCCTTCTGTACCAGCGGGCGTGATCTCCCAGTCATGGATGGCTCGTTCAAGCGCGGCGAGCGATTGGTCGGACCAGGCGGAAGGCGCGTGAAGGTCGAGCCAGCGCGTTGCGAAGCGATTCGGGAGGATGCGTTGAAAGGCGGCGCGAGCGGCTGAGATATTTCTGGTTTTTGCGGAGAGGATTGGAGCGGTGACGTGTTGGCCGGGGGCTAGATCGATGCGGACGTGCTCGCCAGCATTCCAGTACGACGAGGCTTGCAAGATTGCGGGGCCGCTGAGGCCGCGATGGGTGACTAGCATGCTTTCGCGGAACGAAGTGGCTGCGAGTTGCCCGGCTGCGTGAGCCGTGGCGATTACCTCGGTGGAAACTCCGGCGAGATCGCAATAGTTTTTGCGGTCGGATGAATTGAATACGAGCGGGACGAGTCCTGGTTTCGTCGCGCGGATTTTTATACCGAACTGGCGCGCGAGATCGTAGCCGAATCCCGTGGCGCCCATTTTGGGGATCGAGATACCGCCGGTGGCAACTACGAGCGATGGCGCGCGAAATTCGCGGGATGGAGCGCGAACGGTGAATTCGGAATCGCGCTGGACTTCGCGGATGTTGCAATTGGGAATGATTTCTACTTTGGCGAGGCGGCATTCGGCTTCGAGCAAGCCGGTTATGTCGCTGGCGGAGCGGTCGCAAAAGAGCTGGCCAAGCGTTTTCTCGTGGTATGGGATGCGATGTTTTTCGACGAGCGCTATGAAATCTGCTGGGGTGTAGCGAGCGAGAGCGGATTTCGCGAAATGCGGGTTGGCGGAAATGAAATTTTCGGGCTGGCAGTGAATGTTGGTGAAGTTGCAGCGTCCTCCGCCGGAGATTAGGATTTTCTTGCCGACGCGGTCGGCTCGCTCGAGGACGGCGACTCTGCGGCCGCGCTTCCCTGCTTCGATCGCGCAGAGCAGGCCGGCTGCCCCACCACCGAGTATCAGAGCGTCGAAATTGCGGACCATTGTTGTTTGCCTGCTATTTTCCCGTCACTCGCCCGTCCATCGCACGAGATTCGGGCATTGAAGCGAATTCGGAGGCATAGCTTAACAGGCGCGTTTGCAAAATGGGGTCCATCAAGCGGCGAAAATTGACGGAGGAAATCGCTCGTTACTTCTGAGGCTTGGGATCGGAGGTGCTGCTTGCAGCGGGCGAAGAATTCGAGGCGGAAGTGGACGCCGCAGAGGTAGTGGCTGCAGACGGCTGTTCTGCAATTGGCTTGGCCGGGGCGGAAGGAGCGAGCGTTGCAGGCTTCGGCGCGGAGACGCCTGCTATGCCGGAGCCGAGGCCAAGTTTTTGCAGGCTGGAGGCATCGAGCTTGCCGCTTGGATCGAGGCCGTTGGCAGATTGAAATTTTTGCATTGCGGCGATCGTGTTTGCGTCCCATTTGCCGTTGGGGTCGCCTTCGTAATAGCCGCCGCGAGCGAGGGATGATTGAATTTCGGTGATGCGTTCGGGCGTTGGAGCTTTCTGGAAAGGCTCACGCTTTGAATGACGCGATTTCTTGCTCGATTTCTTTTTCTTTGACGATGCCGAAGTCGTTTTGGCCGAGGATTTCGCGCTTGCCGGCGATGTTTTGGAAGAGCCTGACGAGCCGGAGGAACTCGCGCTGGCCTGCTGCGGCTGCAAGTAACGCACTGAGATCAGCGGAGTGACTCTGGATGATACGGCGTGACGCTTCGGCTTGGCGTTCCGCATGGGATGCGAGGGGTGCGAGGTGCTGCGGCGCGAAGCCGTTGAGTGCGAACGGTTCTGAGCGGACGGTTTAGACTGCGCCTGGACGCGTGCGATGGGCACACAAAGCAATAGCAGCAACGCAGTGATCGGCAGCAGCCATCGCATGGTAAATCGCATCGTCATCTGGCGCTTACGCGGCTTGGGCTAATCCCCATCAGGCTCGCGTGACTTCAATTATCGACAAATAGAATCGGGACTCAAGCTGCGTCCGTTGGCGCTGAGCTTAAATGACAACCAGCCCGGATGCAACTCGTGCGCCAATTTCCGGGCACGTGGCGAAGCGCTTTATTGCGCCGAAAGCGACGGGACAGCTCCTGCCAGGAACAGCGTGAGCACACGGTCGTTGTCGGCATGGCGCGCGACTTTGAACAATACGTCTTGACCGGGCTTCAGCTTGGCAATCTCGCGGCGATAGTCGGCGAGACCTGCGATTGCGGCGTGATTCACTTCGACGATTACGTCGCCGCGGAGGAAGTCGATATCTTCGGCGAAGCTTGCGGGCTCGACCTGCGTGACGACGACACCTGTGATTTTGCCCATACCGAGCTTGCGCGCGAAATCAGGCGTGAGGTCCTCGACGTGGAGGCCGAACTGGCCGGGCTCTTCGCTCTGATCGGGCTGCTCGTCGGAATTCACGGCGGTTTGCGGGAAGATTTTCGAGCGGTCGGCAACGACCATGGAGACTTCTTTGGTCACCTTGTCGCGAACAAATTTCACTTGTACGTTCTGGCCAATGGGCGTTTGCGCGATTGGGTTCACGAGGTCGGCGCCGGTGTGCACGGCAGTGCCATTGATATTGGTGATCACGTCGCCGGGTTTCAGGCCAGCCTTTTCGGCAGGGCTTCCGGGCTCAATCGCTTCGACGACGATTCCGTAGGGCGCGCCGAGTTCCTTCAGGAGGACTGGATTGTTGCTGCGATCTTCCTGAAAGGTGATGCCGATGGAACCGCGCGTCACTTTACCAACGGTGACGAGCTGGTTGTACACGGCGATCGCGGTGTTTGACGGAAGGGCGAAGCCAACGCCTTCGAATCCGCGGCTGCCGGTGTAGATTGCGGTGTTAATGCCGATCACTTCGCCGGCCATGCTGACGAGAGGGCCGCCGGAATTTCCGGGATTGATCGCGGCGTCGGTCTGGACGAATCGCTGAAACTGATGGCCGTTGGTGGCGCGATCTTTGGCGCTGACGATTCCAGCGGTGACGGTGGAATTGAGGCCGAAGGGACTGCCGAATGCGAGAACCCAATCGCCGACTTGCACGCCGTCGGAATTGCCGAGTTTGGCGACGGGTAGTTCATGGTCTGCGTCGATTTTAATGACGGCGAGATCGGTGTCTTTGTCCGTGCCGATTAAACGTGCGTTGTACTTCTTTGGATCGCCGTCCATGGCGACTTGAATTTTCGTGGCCTGATCGATTACGTGATCGTTCGTGAGGATGAAACCCTTGCGATCGACAATCACGCCGGAGCCGAGGCTGCGTTCTGCGTCGGGACCGTTATCAGGCGAGTCGAAAAAGCGGTCGAAGAAATCCTGGAAGGGATCGTTCTGGCGGTGAGGGCGCTTCGCGCCACCCTTCGGTTTTTCGAGCACCTGCGTGGTGGAAATGTTGACGACGGCGGGCCCGAGTTTTTTGGAGATTGTGGAGAAGGAGTTTGAAAGCGTGATGGGATCAGGAACTGCAAGCAGCGCTGCACCGCTCGGGCCGGACTGACCATGAGTGGCGAGGGTGCGGCCTGTAATCACGGAGCCGATCATGATTCCGATGCCAAGCGTGAGGACTACGAGGAGGGATGCAAAAATCTTGCGGCGCCTCGCCCAGGTGACCAGTTCTTGAATTTGAACGCCCATCGCCTTGCTCCCTTCCTATGAATGCGGTAAAAGCTGAGAATTTGTGAGTATACCACCCATTTGATTCGCGCCGTGGCGAGACGGTTGCGTGTATGCCCATGTGAATACGACGTGCGCGGAGATGGCTGTAGAGAGCGCTGATGGGACCGAATTGATTGAGGAGGCGGCGCTAGAACAGTGGCGCCGCCCAGTGGTTAGTTTTCCGAGGACTCGATTTCGAGATCGAAGTCGGCATCGCCCGGAAGGACGTGCATAAAAGCTTCGTTGCCCGACGCGATGTCGTCGCCTTCCACACGCGGTTCCAGCTTCTTTTGCGCGCGCCGTTCTGCCTTCATACGCGCCTTTTCCATGCGCTTCATTTCTTTTTGCCGCTTCTTGAATGTTGTGGTCATTGGATAGCTCCTAGTAAGAGGAGATGTCGCCCGGGAAGCAGCCAGACGCCGCCGAGGCGCCAGGCTCGCCAAGAAGAATCGCTCCCGAGCACTCAGAAAATACACAAATGCGCCGAAAACGGATGAATTCGAGTGAAACAGAGCTACAGCACGCGCTTTCGCCCGAAAAGCCCGAGTTCCCCCGAAGCGCGCATCAATACTATAACACAGGAGGGTTGAAAACGTGGAGGATGGGGCGACAGTTCGCAAGGATTGGCGTCGAAAACTATGGTTTGCGCGCGGCGAGCCAGAGTGTGTCGCGCTGGACTGAAGCCTGCCTGCAGCAGGCAGGTCCAGCTCCTCCTGCTGAAGCAAGGGGCTCCCGACAAAGTTTTCTGAACATGCGGCGGTGATGGGACTTGGAGGCAAGCGGTGGGCGACTGGGAACGATTGGCGAGGGCGAAGGAGACTTGTTACAATAGAACGCAGCCGGAATGAGAAATGCCGGTGAGTGAAATTGAAGAAGTTGAAAATCGGGGCGCTCCCCCGCAGGTGACAAAACCAACCGTATGGCTCCTCGCACTCTGTTCGAAAAAATCTGGGACGCGCATCTGGTTCGCGAAATTCCCGGGCAGCCTTCACTGATTTACATCGACCGGCACCTCATACACGAGGGGACATCTCCGCAGGCGTTTGCCGGGCTGAAAGCCGCAGGGCGAAAAGTGCGGCGGCCTGAGTTGACGTTTGCCGTGATGGATCATTCCGTTTCGACGAAGAATCGTTTGCTGCCGGTGCTCGATGCGGACGCCGACGGACAATTCAAAGCGCTGGCGCGGAATTGCGAAGAGCACGGCGTGCATTTGTTTGACATGCACAGCAAGAACCAGGGCATCGTGCACATCATCGGGCCGGAACTGGGGATCACGCAACCGGGCCAGACGATCGTTTGCGGCGATAGCCACACGTCGACACATGGCGCTTTTGGCGCGCTGGCGTTTGGGATAGGCACGAGCGAGATCGAGCACGTGCTGGCGACGCAGTGCCTCTCGCAATTTAAGTCGAAGACGCTCGAGATTCGGTTCGTCGGTAAGCGACCGCGGGGCGTTACGTCAAAAGACATGGTGCTTGCGGTAATCGGGAAAATGGGAATCGCGGGAGGAAACGGAAGCGTCGCCGAATATACGGGCGAAGCTGTGCGCGGGCTTTCGATGGAAGCGCGGATGACGATGTGCAACATGACGATTGAGGGCGGGGCGCGCGCGGGAATGGTGGCGCCGGACGAGACGACTTTTGCGTATTTGGAAGGCCGGCCGTTTGTGCCGCGGGGGAAGGAATTTGACGAGGCGGTGACGTACTGGAAGTCGCTGGTGTCGGATCGCGACGCGAAATACGATTCGACTGTGACGATTCAGGCGAACGAGCTTGCGCCGATGGTTACGTGGGGAACGAATCCCGGAATGGTGACGCAGGTGACCGACCGCGTGCCAGATCCGCATTCGTTCAAAGATCCGGTGGACCAGAAAGCGGCGGAGAGCGCGCTGGTTTATATGGATCTGAAACCGGGAATGCAGATTGAAAATATTACGCTCGATCGAGTTTTTATTGGTTCGTGCACAAATTCGCGGATTGAGGATTTGCGCATGGCCGCGAAAGCGGTCGCCGGGAAACATGTGTCGAAGGATTTGAAGCAAGCGCTGGTGGTGCCGGGTTCGCGGCGCGTGAAGGCGGAAGCGGAAGCGGAAGGGCTCGATCGAATTTTCCTCGATGCGGGCTTTGAATGGCGCGACGCGGGTTGCAGCATGTGCATCGGGATGAATGACGATGTGCTGCAGAGCGGCGAGCGGTGCGCGAGCACGTCGAACCGGAATTTCGAAGGGCGGCAGGGCAAGGGTGGGCGCACGCACCTGGTGAGTCCGTTGATGGCTGCGGCAGCGGCGATTGAAGGACACTTTGTGGATATTCGGAAGTGGAAGAATTTGGACGGGGCGGAGTAGGGCGCGGGAGAGGGTCGAGATCAGAACTAAGAGCACGGCTTAACACAGAGTTCACAGAGAATCACGGAGAACACAGAGAAATGCAGGCTTTCACGAAACATGCGGGGCTTGTGGCGCCGGTCGATCGGGTGAATGTGGATACAGATCAGATGGTGCCGAAACAATTCTTAAAATTTTTGACGCGCGAAGGCTATGGGCGCGTCCTATTTTATGATTGGCGATATTTGCCGGGCGAGAAACCGAATCCGGATTTCGTTCTGAATCATCCGCGATATAAAGGTGCTTCGGTGCTTCTGGCGCGCGCGAATTTTGGGTGTGGTTCGAGCCGCGAGCATGCGCCGTGGGCGATTCTTGATTATGGATTTCGCGCGATTCTGGCGCCGAGCTACGCGGACATTTTCTATAACAATTGCTTCAAGAACGGGATTTTGCCGGTGACGCTTTCGAATGAGCAAATGGATGAGCTATTCAAGCGGACGGAAAAGCAGGAAGGATATCGGTTGACGGTCGATCTCGAGCAACAAGTGGTTACGGACGGCGAAGGCCTGAAATATTCTTTCGTCGTCGATCCGTTTCGGCGCGAGTGTTTGTTGAAGGGACTGGATGACATTGGTCTTACTTTGGTGCACGAACCGGACATTTCTTCTTTCGAAGCGAAAAATTTGCGTCATCCGAAGATGTACGAATCGGTTGACGTGAAATTCCACAAGCAGCCTGCTTGACGGCGTAGGCCACTCCTCTTTTATTTCGGCTTTTAGATTCCTGGCTGGATTCCAGATTTCGTGATGGAAAGAGCCGGCGAGACGCCCTTCGTTTCTCAGGGCAGGCCGGCGTTACGGGTCGGCAGTTGTGCCCTGTGCTGACTGCGAGCTCTACTGGTGCGCCGAGATGATTGGGTCGGGGGATTCGGGCGCGATGGGCGCTGCGCCTTTCAGTTCTGCTAGGACGATGCCGAGGAGAATTAACGCTGCGCCGAACAGCACGCGTCCGCCGAGGCGTTCGTGGGCGACGATCCATGCGGTGAGGACGGCGAATACAGGTTCGAGGCTAATGAAGATGGCGGTGTGCGTGGGAGTGGTGTACTGCTGAGCCCAGGTTTGGAATGAAAATCCGATTACCGTGGAACCGATGGCGGTGATCAACACCGCGAAGATCAGCTGGCCGGACCAGACGAGGCGCGGAGGTTCCCAGCCGGTTGCAGAAAGAAGCGGAAGAGCGAGCGTGGCGAGGACGGCTGTCGTTGCGACTTGCAGGAAGGCGAGCGCGCCGACGGAATGCCTGTCGACATACTGGCCGATGAAAATTACGTGCAGCGCGAACATGACGGCGCAGCCGAGAGCAATTGCGTCGCCACGATTCAAGCCGCCGAAACCTTCCGGCGGAATCATCAGGAAGTAGAGTCCTGCCAGAGCGGACAGCGCACCGAACCAAATCCAGATATTGATTCGCCGGCGTCCGAACGCGGCAAGAAACACGGGCACGAGGACGACGCTTGAGCCGGTGATGAACGCGGCCTTCGAAGCGGTAGTGAATTTCAGGCCTGTGGTTTGAAACGCGTAGCCGCCGAACATGAATAGTCCGATCTGAATGCCGGCCCAAATCGTGCGCCGATTCAGATTTAGTAGCGACCGCCAGAACACGATCGCCATTACAAAGGCCGCGAGAGCGAAGCGGACGGCGATGTACGTAAAGATCGAAACATCCGCGAGCGCATCTTTCACGACGATAAACGTGCCGCCCCAGACGAGCGAGCAGAACAGCAAGGCGAGATCGGCGCGGAGGCGTTTGTTCAATCCAGTGCCAGACATGGAACGAAGAGTGTAAGCATCGAACGGAATGGAGGCAAGGTGAGAGACGGCCAACGAGAAGGCATCCTCAACCGCGTTGCGGGCCTTGCTGAATCAAGCCAGGGCATGACCCGGGTTCATTGACGTATCATGCGCAGATAGTAGAGACTTTGTGAATCCATGAAGCAGCGAATCATCGCGATTGTTTGCGTTTGCGCCATTCTGGCGGCTTTGTGTGGACCGACGCTGCGGGGAGCGCGGCGCGAAGTTTGGGTGGAGGTACGCAGCCCGAATTTCATCATCGTGAGCAATGCGGGAGAAAAGCAGGCGCGCAAGACGGCGATTCAGTTCGAGCAGATTCACTCGCTGTTTCGCGACACCCTCGCCGTGGCGCAGGGGCATCCCAGCCCGCTGATCACCGTGCTCGCCGTGAAAGATGAAAAGTCACTGGGCGAACTGCTTCCTGAATATTGGACGAAGGGACACGCGCATCCGTCCGGCCTGTTTATCGACCGGCTGAGCCAGTATTACGCGGCGGTCGACATCGACGCGAAGGGCACGAACCCATACGCGACGATGTACCACGAGTATTATCACTCGCTGACGATCCCCTATTTTCCGGATTTACCGGTGTGGCTCAGCGAGGGTCTCGCGGAATTTTTCGGGCACACGGAGATCGTGGGTAACACGGCGATGATGGGCATGGCCGATCCCGGTTTGATCGAAGAACTGCGGAACAACAAGTTGATCCCGCTCGATGTGCTGTTTCAGGTGGACAACACGTCTCCCTACTACAACGAAGAAAACAAAACGTCTGTCTTTTATGCGGAATCCTGGGCGCTGACTCACTTCCTGATGATTGGCGATAACCAAGCGCACCGGCAAATGCTTCTCGACTACGCGAAGGAGCTCTCGACGGGCGCAACGCACGAACAGGCTGCCGCGAAAGCGTTTGGAGATCTGAAGAAATTGCAGAGCCAGCTTTCCGGATACATCGATAAGTTTGCATTCAGCTATTTCCAGTCGAAAGCACCCGCTGAGACTCCGGCAGCGGAGCTACACACGCGAGCGCTCTCAGACGCCGAAGCAGAAGCGTACCGCGGCGGATTTTTTGCCGTTCGAGGGAGGCCGGAGGCGAAGCAGATTCTGCAGAACGCGGTGAACCTCGATCCCAAGCTCGCGCTGGCGCATCAGAACCTGGGCTTAGCCGAATTTTTCGAGGGTAACCGCGAGCCGGCGCTCGCGTCCGTATCGGAAGCGGTCCAGCTGGATCCGAAAAATGGCCTCACGCGATATTTGCGAGCGTACCTTTCCTACGCAGGGACCACGGGCTTTCCGCAAAACGCTCAAATCGAGGAGGATTTGCGCGAGTCGATCGCAGCGAGCCCTGATTTTGCGCCAGCGTACGCGCTGCTGGGAATTTACCTGGCGGGGCAATCACGGAATCTTCCGGAAGCGTTTCAATACGCAAACAAGGCAGTGGCGCTCGAACCGGGAAGCAGCCAGTACTTGTTCTACCTCGCGCAGGTGCTGATGCAGATGCAGCGATTCAACGACGCGCAGTATGTGGCGCTGCAAGCGCGAGCAAATGCGAAGAGTCCGCAGCAGCGCGCGAACGTGGCAACTTTTCTTCAAACGATCGAGGCGATTCGCGGCGCGGCGCACGGCAGCGCCGGAACCGGCCAGCCGGATCACGGAACGAGTGGCGGAGCAAGCGACGGGGCGATTGATAGATCGGGCGCGGCAGCGAGCGGCGGCGTTAACGATCCGTCATCAGGCGGGGCTCACGGCACTAAACAGGTGTCCGGCGTCGCCGAGAACGCGGGTTGCGCGCAGGGGCTTCTGCAATTCGACGTGAAGACGGCGTCGGGACTGGTGCGCATTTCCGCGCCGCGCCACGGAAATTATGGAATCACGAGCGAAGGCGGACTGGAGAAGGATTTCAATCCATGCACTTCGCTCGACGGGCGCAACGTGACGGTCGATTACGTTCCAGACGATTCGAGCGGCGCGGCGGGGATTCTCGAGGTGGTGCGCGTGGTTACACCCTCGGAGTTGACTCCGGAACCTCCGTCGGCGCGTGGGACGATCGAGAATGTAGTCTGCAAGGGCCAAGAAATGCGCCTGACCCTAACCACCGACAAGGGAGTGACAACTTTTCGCGCCTCCGATTTTACAAAATTGAATTATGTGGCTGGCGCGGCAGGGGTGTTTGGTTCGGCGCTCGACCCGTGCGCTGATTTAAAAGGGCGCGCGGCGAAGATAATTTATGAAGAGAGCAGCGACAAAGCTGCGGACGACGAGATGTTGACGATCGTGATCGGAAAGCGCGCGGAATAGAGGATGGGTTATACAATCGGCGGGCGCGCGAACGTCAGGAGCCGCGGTCGTATCCAAAATTCCTTCCCTCTGCCGCTGCGTACCTCAGAGGCTAAAGCCCCGCTAATTCGGTGCGAGCAATGTCGGAGCCCTTCGAAGCTCAGGGCAAGCTGAAGCTCCGACCCCCTAAAAAGTCTTCCGCCAGCGGGAATGTCCGATTCCATGATCGCCCAATCGCCACGCTGAATGTGCGGTGCTCTCGATGGCGCTGTTTCCGAAAAACGAGAAGTTGAGACTGAATGAAAGCGATTTCGACGGCCTCTAGCGGGGTTGTTGGTAGACGACGCGGCCGCCGGCGATGGTCATGGCGACTTGGGTGATGAGTAGATCGCGCGGGGGGATTCGGGTGATATCGACCGGGAAGACGACGATATCAGCAAGCATTCCCGGCGCGATGGTTCCCTTCTGTTTTTCCTCGAACTCTGCGTATGCAGAGCCGATTGTGTAGGCGCGCAGGCAATCGTCCATCGGGAGTTTTTCTTGCGGTTGCCAGCCGCCCGGCGGGCCGCCACCCGGCAATTCGCGCGTGACGCAGGCGTAGATTCCTCGCAATGGATTGATCGATTCCACCGGGAAATCGGTGCCAAACGCGAGGCGCACGCCGTCATTCTCGAAGGTGTGCCACGAGTAGGCGCCTTTGATGCGTATCAGGACCGAGGCGATCGGTGGCCCAGCGTTCGTCGTCGAGCAGGTGCGATGGCTGCATCGAAGCGATTACTCCGAGCGAAGCGAAACGCGCGAAATCTTCGGGGGCGATTACTTGAGCGTGTTCGATTCGATCGCGCCGATCGCGCGGGCCATTTGCTTTTTCGGCGGCGGCGAACGCATCAAGAGCTACCCGATTGGCGCGATCGCCGATGGCGTGAAACGCGAGTTGAAAGCCGGCGCGATCGCGGTCGACTGCCATCTGCGGGAGCGTGGCTGGATCGAAGCGCATGATGCCGGATTTCGCCGGATCGTCGGTGTAGGGAGCGAGGAGCGCCGCCGTTCGCGAACCGAGGGAGCCATCGAGGACTGCTTTTAGCGCGCCAGTTTTAAGCCATGGATCCGTGGTGCCACCAGCGCGGCGCATTTCTTCGAGGCGTTCGAGGGGGAAATGAAACGGAAGCCATTCGGTAATGCGGATTTTCAATTTTCCGTCGCGCTTCAACTGCTGGTAAACGAGAAAATTCTGCCAGCCGTAATTGCTGTCGTCCGGAAGCGTGAAGACGGAATTGTCCTGAATGGACGTGACGCCGAATTGCGACGCTTCGTCCACGGCGAGCGTGAAGGCGCGAACACGCTCGGCTTCAGAGCGTGCCGGAACATGCCGGTACACGAGTTCCTTCGCGGAATCTTCTTCGAGCATTCCGGTGGGTTCACCGGTGGCAGGGTCGCGCTCGATGTGGCCACCCGGAGGATCGGGCGTTGAGCGAGTGATGCCGGCAAGCGCGAGCGCACGCGAATTCACGACAGCCACATGGCCGTCGGTGCGAGAGAGAAACATGGGATGCTCGGTTGTGACGGAATCAAGATCGAAGCGATTGGGAAATTTCTTTGCCGGCCACAAAGTGTGATCCCAGCCGGGGCCAATGATCCATTCACCGGGGCCGAAGTCGCTGAGGCGACTTCGCAGACGTTGCTGAAGTTCTTCGAGCGACTGGCAGCCGCTGAGATCCACTTCCAATTTGCCGTACGCGGCGCTGGCGAGATGCACGTGGGCGTCGTTGAAACCGGGCATCGCAAACTGGCCGTGGAGATCGATGACGCGAGTTTTCGGACCGGTCCAGGATTTCGCCTGCGCGGCTGCGTCGTCTGCGCTTGCGACGGCGACGATCATTTCGCCGCGGATCGCGACGGCGGTGGCCCAGGGCTGCGACGCGAGTCCCGTGTAGATTTTCCCGTTTGCGAGAATCAGGTCAGCGGGAGGTTCGAGCGCGGCGGGCGTCGCCGGCTTTTGCGAAAGCTGTGAAGCGCCCGGAGGCGCGAAAATTGTGTACCGGACAAATCCGAGCAAGCCGACGGCGCACAAGAAAGCAAGAAGTCTGAAAAATCGACGGGACATGCTAGGGCTGAGCTCCTGATAGGACGCTGGAGAGCGCCAGCGATATTAGCAAGAGTCTTTTGAGGCCGATTTCGCGGCCCTGGGCGTCGTACCATTCGCCGAGAGTGTGCGAGCCGCTGCCCTTGCCGCCGCCGCCGATTGCAACAGCGGGAATTCCCTGCGAGAGCGGAATGTTCGCGTCCGTGGAACTGCGTTCGAGGCGCGAGCGATTGCCGAGAAAGCGATCGACGTTGCGAATCGTTTCGAGGAGCGGCGAATCTTCGGGAAGTTTTCCGGAGGGCCGTGCGCCGAGGGAACGAAAATTCAGCTGTAGTGCGTCGGAGTTCGAGTGGCCCGACGCGATTTCGTCCTTGATGCCGGCTTGCATCGAATCGCGGAGCGCGGTTTCCAAGCGGTCGAGCTCGGATTCTGCTTCGGAGCGCAAATCGATTTTTACGGAAGCGCGCGCGGGGATTGAATTGATCGACGTTCCACCGTCGATCACTCCGAAATTGTAGGAACTACGCGGATCGTCGGGAATGCGAACGGAGGAAAATTTTACAATTCCGCGGGAGAGCGCTGTGATGGGGTTGGGCGCGCCGAAGTCGGACCAGCTGTGGCCTCCAGGTCCCGTGATGCTGACTTCAAAACGGCGAGAGGCAATTCCCTGCGTGGTGATGTGCTCGATGGAAGGGCCGTCGATCGCGATCACAGAAGACAACCGCGGGCCAAGCTCGTCGACCAAGGCGCGAACGCCGCGAAGATTTCCTTCGCCTTCTTCGCCGACGTCGCCTGCAAATACGATTGTTTTCGTCGTGCGAATGCGCGCTTCGAAAAGCGCGCGAGCGACTCCCACGAGCGCCGCGAGGCCTGCTCCGTTGTCCGCAATTCCGGGCGCTTCGAGGCGATTGGCCTTTCGCTTCACGGTCACGTTCGTACCCGGAGGGAAAACAGTATCGAGATGCGCGACGAGGAGGACTGACGCTTTTCGTGTCCGAACCGGCGCGCTCGCCGATTACGTTACCAATTTTGTCGACGCGTACACGAAGGCCGCTTGCTTCGAATAGTTTCTTCAGCGCTTCGCCGCGGCGCGCTTCCTTGAATTCCGGCGCGGGGATTTCGGTGAGATGAATCTGCTGATCAGTGACCCAGGCGGCATTCTTATCGATCCATTCAATCGCACGGACGCAGGCGGGCTCGTGCGCGAGCTTCTCAATGGAATCTTCCGCAGCGCGAGCTGAAAGAGCGGCCATCACCAAAAAGATACAGCAGATGGAGGTGAGTTTCACGAGATTCGTGCGGTGAATTTTAGCGCCAGTCGTCAATTGTGTATCCATCTCTCCGAAAGGAATGTGACGGCGCCCACGGATTAATTTGTTCGTGGCTTCTCTGCGGCTGCTACGGGTCCAGCCATTGCAAGAAGTTCTTCCTCGCTGAAAATTCGTTCCGCCTTCTTTGCCGCGTCGAAAATCCGGTCAACCAATTCGTCGGTGGCAGGGATGCTGCGTTTTTCGAGCCAATAGATCACGTTGGAGCGGCCACTGAGCGGGCCTACTTCGATGATTTGCTCGAGACCGAAATGGTGCGACGGCACACCGCTGTAGATGGAGTTCGCGAGTTCTTCGTCGCCTTTTTTATAGGCTTTGACGATGGCGGCAGCGTGAACGCCTGTTGCGGTGCGGAATGCATCGCGCCCGACGACAGGGTAATTCGGAGGAATGGGAGTGTGAGTGGCCTCCGAGACTTTTTCCGAGTATTGCTTCAGCTTCGAAAGATCCTGATCGATGATTCCGAGGAGACGCAAATTAACGAGCATTAATTCCATGGGCGTATTGCCCACTCGTTCGCCGAGCGCGAGAGCTGCGGCATGCACCTGGTCGGCGCCAGCGGCAATTGCAGCGAGCGAATTGGCAACGGCGAGGCCGCGATCGTTGTGGCCGTGCCAATCGACGCGAATCGTATCGCCGGAAGGCTTCACGACTTCTTCGATCGCGAATTTCACGAGATTGTAGGCACCGCGCGGAGTGGCGTGGCCGACCGTATCGCACAGGACGATGGCTCGCGCGCCGGCGCGAATTGCCGTGGAGTAAAGCGTGATCACGGTCGAGGGGTCGGTGCGAATCGTGTCTTCGGTGACGTACATCACGGGCAAGCCTGCGGCGGCGGCGAACTTGACGGCGTCTTCTGTGGTGCGCTGAAGATGATCGACGGTCCAGTCTTCGACGAGACGACGGATTGGGCTCGAACCGAGAAATGTGGCGGCCTCGATGGGCATGCCGACGCGCTCGGAAATTTCGATGATGGGTTTGATGTCGGTCTTGAGCGTGCGGGCGGCGCAATTGGGACGAATTTTCATGCGCGACTGGACGATTTCGCGGGCGAGCGCTTCGGTGTCAGCATAAGCGCGAGGGCCGGCGCCGGGCAGGCCGATATTTACGGTGTCAATGCCGAGCGATTCCATCAGATGAAGGATTTCGATTTTCTCGCCGATGCTGGGATCGTGGACGGAGGGATTCTGGAGGCCGTCGCGAAGGGTTTCGTCGTTGAGCATCACGCGGCGTCCGGTGGGGATTTCGTCGCCGGTGAACGTGTTCCAGTCGTGGATGAGTTCGTGTTTCATTTTGTTGTTGCGGTGGTTGTCTCGAATACTTTTTTATGCGTTCGAAGATTTCGCGACCTCATCGCGAATGGCACCGCGCTAATAGCGCAGCGTGTAACTGTGCGGCGTCTTCGATAGGTCGGGCTTGTAGATCGTCTGGCAAAATTCGCAGCGATAAATTTCCGCTTTGGGGCCGACGAGCGCTTCGATTTCTTTCGGGTAGTCGTACCAGCGCTTCAGGTGGCCGCAGCAGAGTTTGCCTTTGGCGTCTTTTTCGTCGCACGCACGCTGGGTGGATTTCTTCGGCTTAACCTTTGGCGCGGCAGGCGCTTCCGGTTCGGTGGCAACGGCGGTGGCGGCTGAACCTGCGGCCGCAGCGGCCGCGGCGGTTGAACTCGGAGGAGTTGCTGCGGGAGTCGCCGGTGCTTTCGCTGCTGGAGTCGCGGAAGCTGGCGGCGGAGCGGCAGACGGCGCGGCGGGAGTAGCAGCGGCAGGGGCTGCCGGCGTTTGCGGCTGCGGTGGATTTTCTGGGGCGTTCGCGTCTGACATCATTCGCTCCTTATTGGATACCTGATGGATTCTTCAGAAATCTTCCGTGAAATTTCTGCGACGGCTCAAACGCGACGGCGGCCGAACACGAAGCCGCGCGCACCGTGCTTGCCGATCATTGCGCGAAGCCGCCGCTTCCAGCTTGGCGCAAATAATCCTTCGACGACGCTCGCTGCCGCTGCTGCGAAATCGCCAGTGTATCCGTACCACCAAGGTTTCGCCATTCGGGGCAGCCGGTCGACGTCGATGTATTTTACTTGAACCGTTTCAAGCAGTCCAAGGCGCGAATGCGTGCGTCCCCAGCCGCTTGCGCCGGGCCCGCCGTGCGGCGCTTCGGATATGCCGTAATAACTTGCGACATCATTGATCATCACGGAGCCGGCACGGATGCGCGAGGCGAGTTCCCTGCCGCGCAGGCTGTTACCCGTCCAAATGCTGGCGCTCAGGCCGAACGGAGAATCGTTCGCGAGATCTACGGCTTCATCTGCCGACGTTACGGCGCGAATCGCGATTACGGGGCCGAATGTTTCTTCGCGCATGAGTTGCATGGAGTGGTCGACATGCGTGACGACAGCAGGCTCGAGGAAATTTGGACCGAGTTCCGGCCGGCGGGATCCGCCTGTGAGGATCTGCGCGCCGCGTTCGGCGGCATCGAGCAATTGTTGCTCGACTTTTTCGAGTTGGCGGAGGCGAATCATCGGGCCGAGGTCGGAGTCGGGATTTGCGGTGGGGCCGAGGCACAACTTCTTCGTTTTTTCGACGCAGAGCTGCGTGAAACGCTCTGCTACTGGCTGTTCGACATAAATGCGCTCGACGGAGAGGCATGCCTGGCCGCAATTCGTGAAACCGCCCCAAACGGCGGCGCTCGAGGCGACGTCGAGATCGGCATCGGCGAGAACGATCATGGCATCTTTGCCGCCAAGCTCGAGCACAGATGGAATCAGTTTGCTTGCGCACGCTTCAGCAATTTTGCGGCCTGTGGCGACGCTCCCAGTGAAAAATGCTTTTGCCGGGCCGGCTTCGATGATTGCTGCGCCGATGGAGCCGTCGCCTTGAAGCACCTGCACGAGACCTGCGGGGAATCCGGCGCGTTCAATTACTTCACCGACGAGTGCGCCGGAAGCGGGCGTGAGTTCGGATGGCTTCAACAACACGGCATTTCCGGTGACGAGGGCGGGGATCACTTCCGTCATCGGAATCGAGAATGGAAAATTCCACGGCGAAATAATCGCGACCACACCTTGCGGATCGAACTCGAGCCACCCGGTTTTAGTTTTCAGAGCGATATTGTGGTGCGGGATGCGCTCGGGACGAAGCCAGCGCGGGGCCTGTCGCGCGAGGAAGTCTGCAGTGTCGAGGGCGAGAAGAATTTCTGCGAGGATCGCTTCGACGCGGGGCTTGCCCGTCTCGCGTGTGACGACATCGGCGATTTAGTTCGCGGCGCTCGAAGATTGCGTCGCGTAGTTTTCGCAGCATCGCGCAACGCTCTCGCAACGGACGAGCGGCCCAGGCTTTTTGCGCTGAGCGGGCTGTTTCGAAAATGCCGGGAATGGCGCTGATCGGTGTGGCTGGGATTCGCGCGACTACTTCTCCTGTGGCTGGATTCACGGAATCTACGAATTGTTGCGCGGCGGCGGACGGCGTGGAAAGCGTTTGTGGGGAAACGACCATTTCTTTCCGGATTCTACCCGAATTGTACGATGCGTGGACGATTTGATGCCGGGTAGACGCGTCGAGGTCAGGTTCCGGGGCTAAAGCCCCAGTTCTTGCTGAGGGATTTTCCGCTGGACTGAAGTCCAGCTCCCCCTGCTGAAGCAGGGGGCTCCCACCAACACCGCCCGCCAATACCACCCACCGAATCGCTCTCACTAAACGGCTTACAGCGACTGACTCTCAGTCGACGGGACTCACTAAGCAGCCCTCAGCGACTGACTCTTGGCAGACGGGACTCATTAAGCGGCTCACAGCAGGCGGCCTTCATCCATTGGAACCGGTCGAGGGACCCACGAGATTTTTCAGATGCGTGGGGGAATTGGCGCTGACGGGATGGCTATGACGCAGTTGTGCGGCGGCGGGAGGCGCGGGTGGTTGTCGAAGCGAGCGAGTCGGTTGGGTCTGGATATTCGAGCGAGACGAGGTAGAGGCCTTCGGGTGGAACCGTGGGGCCGGAGCGGGAGCGGTCGCGCGCTTCGAAGATTTGCGGGATGTCGTCGGCGGCGAGCCTTCCCTTCCCGACTTCGAGCAATGTTCCCACAATCTTGCGAACCATGTAGCGGAGGAAGGAGCGTCCGCGGACGACGTAGACGATTTCGTCGCGGTCTGGCTCGCGGATGATTTCGGAGGAATGAATCACTCGGACGGTTTCGCGTTCGCGATCGTCATCTTCTGAGCCTGACGAGGCTGCGAACGAGCTGAAATCGCGTTCGCCTTCGAATTCGCGCGCGGCGGCGGACATTGCGGACTCATCGAGCGGGCCGGAGTAGTGGAACGCGCGTTGGTAGTCGAACGGCGGCAACACCGGTCCACGGTAAATGCGGTAGCGATATGTTTTTCCCTGCGCTTGCCAGCGAGCGTGAAATTCGGGGCCTACTTCTTCGGCGGCAACGATGCGGATTGCGGGCGGGATCAGGGCGTTCAGAGCGCGTTGAAATTCAGCGGCTGGGAGAGCGGACTGCGTTTTGAAATGCGCTACTTGCCCGAGCGCGTGGACGCCTGTGTCGGTGCGGCTGGCGCCCTGGATGAAAACCTTTTCCTGGGTGATCTGCGACGCTGCTTCGGCTAGAGCGCCTTGGATCGTTGGCAAGCCGGGCTGGATTTGCCAGCCGTGGAAGGTAGCGCCGTCGTAGGCGATTGTGAGTTTGATGTTGCGCATGGCGATGAGAGTAGATTATCGCACGGCGGGACGAACGGAATGTAACCACAGATGAACACTGATGAACACAGATGGCAAAAAACGATGCTACGAAACACGGAGAGACAGAATCGCTTGACGTGACCATTGGGGCGAGCTGATGGTCTTGATGCCGATGGCGGTTGCCAGCTATTAGGTCAACTGCCAGGTCAACCCCTGCCGGGCTGAAGCCCGGCGCTACAAGTTTAGGGTCGGCGGGCGAATGCTACTGATGCGCGCGGGAGAAGCGGGAGCCGGGGCGGGTGGGCAAGCCGCCCGAGCGGCACTGGGGGCATTCGTCGGGCTCGTAACTGGGAACGGCCATTTCGATGACGGCGCGCGCGGGGACGTTGAGTTCGAGGCGTCCGCCGCTGCGATCGATCAATGCGCCGGCGGCAACGGCGAGGCCGCCTTCCTGCTCGACGACGCCAATTGCTTCGCGCGTGGAGCCGCCGGTAGTCCAAACATCCTCGATGACGAGGACACGCTCGCCCGGTTTCAGCTCGAAGCCGCGACGCAGCGCCATCTGGCCGGAACGGTCGCGTTCGACGAAAAGAGCGCGAACGCCGAGCGCACGCGCGACTTCGTGGCCGATGATTACGCCGCCGAGCGCGGGCGAGACAACACATGCAATCGAATGATCGTGGAAAATATCGCCGAGCGCTTTGCCGAGCGATTCGGCGTGCTGCGGGAATTGGAGAACGAGCGCGCACTGGATGTAGGTGGCGCTGTGGCGTCCGCTGGAGAGTTCGAAATGGCCCTGGCGGATGGCGCCTACTTGTTCGAGGAGCTTTAGAATTTCGTCGCGTGTCATCGCTTTGGCGGCTCAGGCGCGTTTTAGAAGTCCTTGCGCCCGAGCTGTGCGGGTAGCGTAATGGTGGCGGGTGGAAGTGTCAAGCGAGTGAGAGGAGGCATCAAACCAAGGCGGGAGGACTGAGATTTCGCCGGTTGTAATGAGCTAGCCTTGCTGCACGCGGGCACGGCATGCGTGCCCCTACTGATTGTTGGGTGCATATCGATTGTTGGGTGCGTAATGGTTGATGGTGCGTGATTCGCTGGCAGGGGGTAAAGAGCCGGCCGGACGCCCTTCGTTTCTCAGGGCAGGCCGGCGTTACGGGTTAGCAACCTTGCGCGTCATTTAATGCCCGGTCTGGGTTGAACGGGGTCTAACGCTGAACCAGATTTATTGCGCCGACGCCGCCGTGGATATCGAGCGTGATTGTTACGGGGGTTTTGCCGTAGGCGGCGTTGACGTAATCGTCGTCGTCCTTGGTCATGCCGCCGGTGCTGACGGCGCCTATGCCGCCGGAGGCGTGCACTTTCACGCCGACGTCTTTCGGGAGATAGATGGTGGCGGAGCCGACGCCGCCTTGCACTTCCGCGTCGAGATTGCTTTTGCGCGGGCCGGTGAGATCGAGTTGCATTTGACCGGCACCGATATTTACTTCGAGGTGAGTCACGTCGAGATCGCTGAGGCGGAGGTCGCTATGGCCTGCGCCCATTTGGACGTTCAGATCGAGAGGAACGTCGTTTGCAAAACGCAAATCCCAGGTGTTGTGGGTGGTACCGATGTGGAGCCGCTTTTCTTCGCCCGTTACGCTGAGGTTGCCGTGATCGCCACTGACGGTGTAGTCGACGCGCGGCTTCCCTTCCGATTCGCGGAAGGAGAAGTCGGCATCGAGAAGCTTTGCGGAGCCGCCGCTTAGGTTGAGCGAACCTGCGGGAAGATTGATGTCAGCGCTGACGGTTTTGGCGCCCTGCCTTTCGACGGACTGCGATTCGTGACGCATGTAAGCGCCGCCGCGGCCGTGCCAGAGCGCGCCGCTGAAGAGCACGACGAGGACGATCAATGCGATCCAGGCTCCGGAGTGTTGCCGCACCGGGGGCGCATCCGGATTCTGGCGATAGAGGAAGGCGTCCCAAATCCTGCCGAGCCCAATCACGATCAAAATCACGGGCCAGTAGTGGGCAATGATTGGCCACGGGTCGAACTCAGGGCGCAAGGTGAGCAGCAGGAAAAATAGTCCGACGAGAATCAGGATCAAGCCGCCCGTTGGCGAACGCCGCCGCCGAATGCCGGGAGTTTCCATCGCGCACCTCTCTGCCTGTTAGTACGCTGGGGAGCTGAAAATGTTTCTGCCAGCGAAAAACATTTTCGCTTGTTGGCGCGAAACATGGAGTGTATAAGAAACACCAACGAAGCTGGAGTTCAGCGTAGCGAGACAAATGAGCAACGATCAAGCCCGCATCGCGAGCCATAGCGGCCCGGTACCCGCGCGAACCAGGGTGAGATTCAGCGCGATGATTTTCGCCTGCCTGCTGTGCTTTGCATTGGGCTGCTCTGAAATTTCAGAACTTGCCGGATTGCAGGACGACACCTCCAACGATTGCGTTTACACACTGCGGACATCAGCTGATTCCCACCGTGTCTCACTGAACGGAACCAATCGAAGACTGCCGCTCGAGCAACGCACACTTTGTGCAAGCCCGGGGACACCGCGGGGCGAAGATTTACCAGCCAGAATTCGTCGGAGCCGGCTCATCACGAACCGCAGTTGATCTGCTGCATTTCCTCTCCATTCTGCGAACGTAGTTTCGTCCTCCGCTCGTAAATAAATTCCTACGCCAATTTGTTCTCAAAATGCAGGTCGATAATTTTGCATTTCCGCCGGCCCTTTTAGCCGGACTTGTGGTTCGGATCGAACGTTTTAATTTGCTCGCGCGATGCGAGGACTGGAATCACCAAACTACTCACAAAGGAAGGTGCGCGATGTCACAAGTTTGCGGTGAGGTAAAAACAATTGCGCTGCCTAAAGGCGGCGGCGTTCACGAATATCGAACGAAGTATGTGTACGCGGACGGATCGCCCAGCGTGACGAAGTCGAACTGGTACAAGAGCCGGATGGAGTTTCCCACGTTGAGTGTGGGCAACACCGTACTCGACGGGACATATGTGGCCAACGATCAGTTGGGCCACGAGATCGCCGAGAATATTAGTCCGGGCGACCGGGTTTGCGTCTTCTACTACGGGCATCTGTTGCGGAAGAAAGTGATCATTGGGGTGAAGCCGGAAAAAGGCCCGTCGTTTGTGATGCCTGGCAGCGGTTTTGTATCCGGCTTGTTCTGGTACGCAGTGATTTCGCCGATTGTGGTGGCGATTCCTGCGGCGATCATCGGAATGATTGTCGGGATGCTGGGAGGACAAAAAGGGACGGCAATGGGACTGATGTTTGGGATTTTGTATGCGGTGGGAATTTCGTGGTTCAGCGGATTCCGGTTTTTCAAGGCGTATCAGGAAATGCGCACCAGTGCAGTGGGAGCGGGGTGAGCCATGAAAAATATAACGGTGACGAAATTGGCTACGGTGGCGTGGCTTGCGGTCATACTGGCGATTTTTGCGTCTGGCTCGGCTTTCGCGCAGAAGCCCGATCCAACGACCGGAAAGCAGTTGTTGCATGAGTATGCGGGAAACGACAATTGGAACGGCCTTCTACGGCATCCGAAAGTGTGGCCGCAAGTTCAGCAACTTCTTGGGAAGGAGCTGCGTCACCTGCAGAACAATCTGGATGTGAGCGGAGCGGTCGGCGTGGATGGAGGAGATTTGACCATCAACGGCAACGCACCGCACGAGGGCACGGTGGAAGAAGCGGTGGTGTGCGTCAACACCTATAACCTGGAAGTCACCGCGGCGATCTATTCCAAGGGAAACATCACAACGTACTCTCACGCGAAGAGTTATGAGGATCTGCCGCGGTGCATCAAGGATTGGATTACGTTGGTGAATTCCGGGCGGCGCGATCTGACGAATCAGCCGAAGAATGTGCGCATGGCGGGAGGGAAATGACGGCTGAGTGTGAAAGCGTGGTGAATACTTGGCTCGCGAACCGCTCATAGGGAGGAATCAACGGCGGAGGAACTCCACTGGCCTTTACGTCTTAGCGCTTTGAACTGGCAGCTTCGCTGACTCCCACGCGGCGATGCCGCCCGCGATTTCGCCTACGGAATCAAATCCGCTCGACTTCAGCAGGCTCGCAGCAATTGATGACCTGTAGCCTCCCGCGCAATAGACCAGCAACGTGCGATTTTTCGGCAGGCCGCTTAGATTTTCGACGAGATGATTGAGCGGGCTGCTGATGCTGCCGCTGATTTGTTTTTGTTCGCGTTCGCGGGGCGCGCGGACGTCGATTACGAGCGGCGGCTGGCTCGATGCTAGAAGTTCTGCGACGAATTGCGGGCTGAGGCGCTCGATGAAGGCGACGAGGTCCGGGCGCGATTCGAGGCTTTGCAATCCGTTCTGCAAATATCCGGCTACGTGATCGAAACCGATGCGTCCGAGGCGGACGGCCGATTCGCTCTCGCGGCCGGGCGCTGCGATGATCACGATGGGATGATCGTGGTTGAGCATGGTTCCGGCCCATGTGGCGTACTGGCCGCCGAGGCCGATGTTAATGCTGCCGGCGAGGTGCGCGGCGCCAAATTCGTCGGCGTCGCGCGTGTCGAGAATTTGCGCGCCTTCGGCTTGCAACGCTAGGACTGCATCGAGTGATAGCGGCTTCAGTTCGCGCTCGAGGGCTACGTCGAGGGTGGGGCGCTCCTTGCTGTTGAGCACCGCGTCGTAGACGAAGTATGGCGGAGCTTCGGGCTGGTCGGCGGTGACGAGGTCGATGAACGCCTGCTTGCCCATCGGCTGCAGGGCGTAATTCAAGCGGCGCTGATCTCCGATTGTCGAAACGGTTTCCTTGCTGATGGCTTTGCCGCAGAGCGATCCGGCGCCGTGAGCCGGGTAGACGAGACTTGCGTCGGGCAGCGGCAGCAATTTCGATTGCAGCGAATCGTAGAGCAGCGCGCCAAGGTCGGCAGCTGACCAGCCGAGAGATCCGCGCAGGTCGGGGCGACCTACATCGCCGATGAATAATGTGTCACCGGTGAGAACCGCGTGCGGCTCGGTGGCGCTGCTCGCGAGATCGTAGACCAAGATCGAAATTGATTCGGGCGTGTGGCCGGGCGTTTCGAGCGCTTTCAACCGCACGCGCCCGAATTCGATTGTGCTGCCGTCAGCGAGCGGCGTGAAGCGGTATTCGGCTTTGCTTTCGCGCCGAGATAGATTGTTGCGCCCACGCGATCGCGGAGTTCGAGGTGCCCTGCTACGAAATCGGCGTGCAGGTGAGTGAGGATCACGTGCTTGATCTGGAGTTTTTCGGCGGCGGCGAATTCGAGGTAGCGCTCGATGTCGCGCTGGGGGTCGACGACGGCGGCTGTGTGCGTGGCTTCGTCACCGATGAGGTAGGAGGCGTGGGCGAGGCAATTTAGGTAGAACTGCTTGAGGATCATTGGTTCCTGTGCTGGCAGCGAATCGGAGGAATCTTGCGGCCGCGATTCGCGCTCTCTGGGCCGCGATTGTAGCAAATGTAGGCGATGTCATTGAGCTTGGAAGAGCGAAACCGCGGTAGAGCTGCTCCGAATCAGCTAAAAATGCCGGTGGATGGCTTATCGCAGGCGCGCTCGCTAGGCACAAGGCTGCGAGTGGCGGTGTCAAAACTCCAGGCCAACAAACCGGGCCTATTCCGCGGCCGACAGGTGGCCCGGATTGGCAGGGCTGCGCATTGGACAAGGAGGAACGATCATGGGAATGACATTGGGTGGAAGTAAAGGCCGGCCTGTTTCAGATCCAAACATCGTTCCGCTGATTGACGTTTTGCTCGTACTGATCATCATCTTCATGATGATCACGCCGACGGTGCCAACCGGATTGCCCGCGCTGGTTCCGCAGCCTGCTTCGCCGCAATCGAAATTCGAATCACCCAATCCGAATACGATTGTGGTGCAGGTAATGCAAGGTGGGAAGCTCATGATCAACCAAGAGCAGAGCGACTGGGATGCGCTTGGCCCGAGTCTTGCTAATATTTTCAAGGAGCGAGCCGAAAAAGTGGCCTTCGTAAAAGGTTCCGACGAAGTCCCGTTCGCACTCGTGGCGCGCGCGATCGATGTAATGCGGGGCGCCGGGATCGATCACGTGGGGCTGATCACGCTTGGGGAAATGTCCAAAGAGTAGTTCGAATGAGTCTGGAGACTCGTCGATTGGAGTCGGAGGCGCCGCTACCAGCCGAGCAAAATTGACAGGAATGCGGGGGTCGGATATTCTCGTTGTGGCGAAACAAACTACGAAGGAGTACTGAATGGCACAGGGTGGGGCTGTAAAGCACAAGAAGAAGACGAAATCGGTACTGAAGAATATCCGCCAGACCGAAGCGCGGCAGCAGATCAATCAGATGAACCGCACGCGGGTGCGCTCGGCGATTCGCCGGTTGCGCACGGCTCTGAGCGCGGGCGATATCGCCACGGCTGAGAAGCTGACGTCGCCGACATTCTCGGCGCTCGACAAAGCGATCCGCAAGGGCACGCTCACGGAGAATACGGCGAACCGCTACAAGTCGCGTTTGGCGCTGGCGATGAACGGGCTGCGGGCGAAGAAGAAGGCGTAAACTTCGAAATTCGAATTCGGCGATTCCGATGGAAAAGGCGCTCTGAAATTCAGGGCGCCTTTTTTTGCGCGCGCTGGGCTGAAAATCGGCTGGGCCCGGGTTGAAGTTAGTTGCCAACAACTTCTGCGACGATCTTCTTCATGATTTTCTCGAGAGCGAGAAGGCGGTCGGCGGCGGGAATTGGGCGCAGCTTGATTTCGCGACCGAGGCCCATGCACTGCTCGAATTGGGGATCGTAGGGAGGCCACGGCGGATCGCGCTTGTCGTTGGGATTTCCGGTTTTTGCGAATTGCACCCAGTAGCGGCGCATCGCATCGCCGAGTTTTGTGTCGTCGCTCGAGCGGCGCCAATCGACTGGAAACGCATCCGCGAGGAACAGTAGTTCTTCGGTGTGAAATGCGCCCTGGCTTGCGTAATCCCCTGGGCCTACATAATTGAAGTAGTACAGATAGGCTCTTTGTCCGGAGCGTGCGACGTTTCGCGCCATCGAATACGCGCCGTAGCCGAAAAACTCGGTTTGCAGGTGAAGGTAGGCAGCGGGCACTTCCGCGTCTGTGGATGCCGGGTAGGCTGCGAGCTCGTCGGGAGAATATTTTCCCGTGTCACGAGCGAGATACTTTCGATACTGCTCGAGCGTGTGCGGAGTGCCGCTGCCGACGAATCGAGTGCCCTCGTCCGCATTGCTGCCGACGATGATGGGGACGGGCGCCTGGCGGCCTTGCGCGAAAATCACGGCGGGCTGCTCGGGAAGTATCCAGCCGTCGACGACTACGGAGAGAATCACGTCGGGATCGATTTCCCAGGCTTGCAGGATTTGTTCGGCGGGGATGGCGCGAAGTTTTGGGAGTTCGCCGGGCCCGGTCGCAATTCCAAAATGCTTCGACATTGCGGTGCCCTGCGCTTCGCCGCTGCCGTGAATCAGGTTGTACGGAATTGTTTTTTTCAGATCTGTGTTGACCACGGCCTGGCAATCGCCACTCTCGAGAATAGCACCCTGAAAAAATCCCGATGCGAGTGGCGACGCCATCAGGTAGCAGGCGTCACTGGCACCGGCCGACTGGCCGAAGATTGTGACTTTGGCGGGATCGCCGCCGAATTTGGAAATATTCGCGCGCACCCATTTCAACGCTTCGATCTGGTCGAGCAAGCCGTAATTGCCCGATGAGTGGTGCGGCGATTCGGCCGTCAGCGCCGGATGCGCAAGAAATCCAAATGGTCCGAGGCGGTAATTGAAACTGACGACCACTACGCCCATTCTTGCAAGTGCCGGGCCGAGCGGCGGGTCCTGTCCGCGGCCTTGATAGTTTGAGCCGCCGTGAATCCACACCATCACGGGCAATTTGGCGCCACTCGAAAATTCTGGCGTCCAGACATTCAGATAGAGGCAGTCTTCACTCATTTTCATGCTTGCCTGATTGGGTGTCGCCGGTTGCATGCAGGCTGGGCCGAACTTCATCGCATCGCGCGTGCCCTTCCACTTTGCAGGGGGCTCGGTGGGCTTCCATCGTAATTCGCCCACAGGCGGCGCGGCGTACGGAATTCCGAGGAATGCGATTTCATTCGCGGCTGAGCCGAAGTTACCGCCTTGGAGAAGTCCTGAGTCGAGCTTTACCGTCGGAGGTGAGTCGGTACGAATTCCAGCGTGAGTTGCGAATGGGATCGTAAGCACGAGGAGAAATGCGCCGCGCCACAATGTTGGTGGGCGCGTCACGTCAGGCTGCGGAGACGGCTGGGGGCGCAGAAGAAGTGAGACGAGCGATCAGAAATTCCATGAACGCGCGCGGGTTCGGGTTCGAGGATTTGAGCTGGCTGTCCGCGTCGGCGAGCGCGACAAGTCCGGCGAGCAATTCGGCTTTCGAAACGCGGTGCGCGTTGCGAATCGCCGCCTCTGCGTCGTTCGGGCTCATGCCGAGTTGCTTCGCGGCTTGCCAGCCGGTCATCGTGCGCGGCAGCCCACGAGCTTCCACGAGTTTGCGGTATCTCCACGCGAGCGCGCCGACGAGCCGCACGGGCTCTTCGCCTTCGCGCAGCAAGTTGTCGAGGAAAGCAAACGCCGCGGATCGTTCGCGGGTCGCGAGCATGTCGGCCAGTTGCCAGACGGTATTTTTGCGCGCTGCTACTACGAGCGCTTCGACGTCGGTGGTGACAATTTTGGCGCGCTCCTGAGCGTATGCGGCGAGCTTGTCAATTTCGATGCGGATGCGGGCGGGCTCGCCGTTCAAGATGTCGGCGAGGAGTGTGGCGGCCGCGCGATCGATCTCGACGCCGGAATCTTTCGCCATTTGTGCCGCGAGCGAAGCAGCTGATTCGGTACCGATTGTGAGTTCTACCAGCAGCGCTTTCTCGGCGAGCAATTTGTAGAAACGCTGGCGGCGGTCGAGCGCTTCGGCCTCAATCAGTAGCACGCTGAATACGGCCGGCGAATCCAGATATTTGCCAAGCGCGCCTAGGATTTCGTCGCGCGAATCTTCGCCCAGTTTTTCGATCAGTTCTGCATCTTCGACGATGATCACTTGGCGCGGGGCCAGCATCGGCATCGTCTGGACGCGTTCGAGAGCTTCGTCCCAGCCTTCGCCATCGCCACGAATTCGAGCGACAGCCCATTCGCGTGCGCCCGCCGGGACGCAAGCTTCCACAATTTGTTTGCGGCAGAGATCGCGCAAATAAATATCGGTGCCGATCAGCACGACGGCGGGAACGGGCTTGCCGCTCGCTAGGCGTGCGATCAGTTTTTCGGGTGAGACTTCAGCCATCCGCAGTCCCTCAGCGCCACTTACAAATCTACAGGGAGATCAGAAGTTTTCTACCACATTGGCAACGAGTTTCGAGGCGAAATCGCGAGCCATGCGTCCCAGCGCGGGACTCTGCTCGTCGAAGAAGCTTTGTACGTCGCTCGAAATCTGATACTCGTCGCGAAAAACCATGTCGTCGTTTTTATAGATGGAGCGTGAAGTTTTGTTATCGATCAGTGAAACTTTTGCGTGGACGGTGACGAGCATCGTTTCCACTTCACCCGTGGTGGAATTGAAAATCACCGGGCTCGTTTCGATCGACACCACTTCTCCATGCAGGACGCCATCGGCGCCGGCCTCGTCCTGGATCACGCGATATTTCGTGCGCGTGATGAACTCGTGAATTGTGGCTTCGGTGAGCCGCTGCTCGATGCGATAGCGAGTGGTATCGTTCTTGAAAGCCGGAATCGCGATCGAGCTCCAATCGGAAGGCAGGCTCGAAGTGCGTCCCGCGACATGATAGCCGCAACCGCCAGCAAAAATCGCACCGATCATGGCAATCATGAGTACAAGCCGGCCAGGGCGCAAGATTGAACCATCAACGGTCCGGCGGCGATCAGGCGACAAACTTCGCAAGCAGTTCCTCCGCGATCCGCACCGCATTCGTCGTCGCGAGGCGTAAATTATCCGCGACGCCCCAGAGCCAAACACCCGCTGCTACATTCGGGTCGGCTTCAATCGGCGCGATTTGAACTTCACTCTCCCCGGCGACGCTGATATTCGTCGGCGCGGGGTCATTCTTGCCGGCTACCTTCACACCCAGATTCTTCAACGCGCTTTCGAGTTGCTCGACAGCGGGCGGGCCGGCAAATTCCGCGTATGCAGAAAACGCATAGCCGTAAAAAACAGGAGGCTGCACCAGTTGAATCGCAGGAACCGGCGCGCGGCCTGCGAGGTATTGAGCCGCTTCGCGCGCGATGGCGGCGCGCATCGATTCCAGCGACGGTTTGCTTTCTTCGCCGTATCGGGAGAGCAGAGTGAAAGCGACCTGCGTATCGAAAAGCGGGGTGACGATGGGCCGAAACGACAAAAGGTTCGTGGTTTGCGCTTCCAGTTCGTCAACGCCAGCCTGATCGCGCTCGGAAACCGGCGGGAAGAGCGTCAGCACGATCGACTGTGGCGAAAGTGCTCCAAGGCCCGCGGCGAGTGTGCAGGAGATGATCACGGGGGAGGCAGGAGAGGAGTAGGCGATTTTGTGCGGAGCGCCGTTGCCTCCAGTGCCGGGTTTTGGCGGGAGCAAAGAGATCAGCGATGGAATCCAGGCGGTCGCCTTCCCTGTCGCTGCCAAACTTCCGGTGAGATCGATGACGGTGGCACCGGCTCGCTGCGCCTGCGCCCAATTTTGTTCCGTGTCGGCGGCATTCCCGGCAAAAAACGCGAAGCGTACTTTGTCGAAGCTGTCTTCGTCGAGGGCGCGAATAAACGTGGGCTCGCCGGCGGCTTCGGTGAGCGTTCCGGCCATCACGGTGGTATCGAGCAGAACAATTTCACTCGCCGGGAAGTTCCGCTCTTCAAGAACGAGCTTCAGTTCTTTCCCGCGGAGTGAAGACGCTCCAACGATGGCGACACGATTGGAATTGGGGGAACCAGACGGCATGAGCTATGCGGTTCTCGAGGCGAGTCGATGGCGAACGAAACGAACGAGCTGGAACGTGACGCCGTGCAGCGTATACACGCTTGCGATAATCATCAGCGTGGGCCGCGAAAAGAAGAAGATGCCGCCAACGAGCAGCGCGAACAGAACGATTGCGAGCGAAGGTTGCCGCTTCGTCCACTCGATGTCCTTGAAGCTGTAATGCCGCAAGTTGCTGGACATCAAAACACCCAGCGCCACAATCAGCGCGAGCCAGAGCAAGGAAACGCGCGTGTCGTCGAGCGGATACCTGAAGGCATGTACGGTAGCCGCAATCATTCCTGCGCCGGCGGGAGTGGGCATGCCCACGAAATACCGGTTGCCCCCTGATGCCATTCCTTTGATATTGAATCGCGCGAGCCGCCAGGCGCAGCAACCAACAAAGAAAAAGCCACAGAGCCAGCCGATCTCGATCAAGTGAAGGCCGGGCGATGAATCCGCTGCAGCCATCGCGCGTACGCCCCACGCATAGGCGAGCACGGCGGGCGCGATCCCGAAGCTGACTACGTCGGCAAGAGAGTCAAACTCTTTTCCAAACTCGCTGTTCGTTCCCATCATGCGAGCCACGCGGCCGTCAAATGTATCGAAGAGAATCGCGAAGCCGATGGCGCGCGCTGCGTTATCAAAATCTGTTAGTTTGCCGTCGAGGGTGGCCATCACGGCGTAGTAGCCGCAAAGAAGGTTTGCAACCGTGAAAATACTGGGAAGGACGTAAATTCCGCGACGAAGGCGGTGATTCCGAAAAGGGAGCCGCGGCCGCTCTTCGTTTCCGATCGGATCTAGTTCGTTGAATTCCATTTCGCCAGGATGCTTTCGCCGCCCTTAACTTTTTGCCCGCGCTGCACCACAATTTCCGCTTCCGCAGGCAGCCAGACATCCGCGCGCGACCCGAAACGAATCAAGCCTACGCGATCGCCGCGAGAAACTTTCTCACCGGGTTGTTTCCAGCATATCACGCGGCGCGCGATCGCTCCGGCGATTTGTTTGAACACTAACCTGCCGAGCGGAGTGTCCATGTAAATTACATTCTGTTCATTTTCGACGGAAGCGAGCGTGCGATAGGCGGCGAGAAATTTTCCGGGGCGATAGTCGACCTTCGCAATCGTTCCGGTAACCGGAGCGCGCTGAACGTGGACGTCCCAGACCGCGAGAAAAATTGTTACGCGCTTGCCGGGCACGGATTCAAACGGTTCGTCAACGATTTCGACGATGTGACCGTCGGCGGGAGATACGACAGCGCCTGCGTCACCCGGAATCTGGCGCTGTGGGTCGCGAAAAAAGTAGAACACGAACAGCGCGAGGAAAATCAGGACTCCGCCGGGCCACTTCCAGCCCAACGCCACACATACAATTCCCGCAACAAGCGGTGGCACGGCGAACCTGTACGCTTCTTTTACCATGATCGGACCAGGTGAATTCCTTTCTCAGATGGGCGCGAATATAACCTACAGATACACTTCCAGTGTACGGCAGAAACGGCATAGCGCAATCGGCAGTTATGTAGGCAGCGCGCTTTGATTTTTGCGTGCGACGATCAATTCCATCTGATCTTTCAGGCGCAGTTTGATTTTTTTCAAGGTAACTTCGAGGGCGAGGTCTTCGGAATTCAGGTAGGGCTCGGTGCGAAGCTGCTTCAATTGCGTTTCACAGCGGGAGTGCTCTTCTGCAAGACTTCTAAATTCTACGTCGGTTTCCAATAGGGTCTGCCGGATATCGTATGTCGTAATCGGCATGCGTTCCCTCCTGGTTGGAGCAGAGTTGTGACATAGGCGTAACAATTATCACAATGCGGTGGCGGGAGCAAACAAAGAAAAAAGACTGCGCGGGGATTTCGCGTCTTGAACGATACCGGACGCGTCGGAGGGTTCAACTCCCGTCGGGAAATCCTCCGCGGTGGAGCACCATCGGGAAGTGAGGCAGCGTGGCGGGCTTTGGGACAGACGCTCGCCAACCGTCCGGGTAGGGATCCAAACCGCGAAACAGCGGCGAGAGTTCCGCGGTGGGCTCACCGACGAACCGCTCGAGTGATTCGCGAAGCCCGGCAATTGTGCCCGCTCCGAAGCGCGCGCTCCAGCGACCTTCGATCTCGCGGAGCAGATCACTGTATTCGTGCTGCGCTTGCCTGCCCTTCGAAGTGAGTTCAATCACTTTTGTGCGGATGGCCGTCCGATCTGCGCGAACGGTGATGAGTTTCTTTTTTTGCAAGAAGCCCAACGCTACGCTGATCGCTTCCTTCGATACTCCGCTCAGCGCAGGAAGATCGCGGACTCGCACGGCGTTTCCGCCGAGAATTCGAAGTACGTTCGCTCCGATGGCTAGCGATATTTCGGACTCGCGCTCGAACTCCAGCGCGAACGCGAGCAGCACTCGGGAAAGCAGCACGGGCAGAGGAAGCGGCGCGCCTTCAGAGTCTTTTCGCTGCCCTGCTCCGCCGCGGATGCTGACGGGCAGATTGTTACGCAGCCCGTAACCGAGAATCGGAAGGCAATCGGGAAGGTCGAAGGCGAATTGGCTCGTCAAAGTTGCAAGCGATTTCGCGAAGGCTTCCGATTTCACGCTGGCCGAAGCGAGCCTGCCAGCGCTTTTCGATCACCTCAAAAAGCGGCCGCCAAACTTCCCGCGCCTGGCGGCCTTTGGAAGTGGCGCGAATCATCCATTGCGAGCGCGGCGACTTTTTGGAGCCGTCGCCGGCCTCGGGCTTAATTGCAACGTATCCCCACCGCTCCATCCCCTTCAAATTAGTTTCCGTACGGGCGAGGGCGGCGAGATCGCGAACGCGCACGCCATCATCGCCTACAAACTGCATGCAGTTTGACCACATAGCGAGGGAGACGAGCCAGGGACCGCTGCGCGCAGAGTCCGTGGCGCCGTGATGTGTGGTGCGATGCGGCATCTGGTGCTCGAATTCATTGTCGAATTCGATCGTGAAGGCAACCAGTGCCTGAGAGAGGAGCGCGGAAAGCGGCAGATTGTTTGCGGCTCGCATTACTCCTTAAGACGCAGGAGAGGGTTGCAAAGTTGCGGGATGCTGCTTGATCCAATCACGAATCATGGTTGCGACTTCCGGATGCTTGGCTTGTTCGGCGGCTTCGGCGGCGTCCTGCACGCCGAGAAAACTTGCGCCCTTTTGGCGAGGGTCGACGCCTCGTTCGAGGAAGTAGCGGCAAAGGTCGGCGTGACCGCCCGTGGCCGCGACGTGCAGAACGGTGCGGCCTCGCATGTCTTCTTTTGGATCTGCTCCCATGCCGACCAAATATTCCGCCGCTTCGAGTTTTTGTATTCCAAACGCCGTGTACCAGAGCAGCGGAAAACTGTGAGCGCCACGCTCGCGAATGCGCTTCGGGTTTTCCGTCAACATTCGCTTCACATCATCGAGCGATCCGAAAACGGTGGCGGTGCAAATCGAATATGCGGCGCCACGATCCAGCAACAAGCCGCCGATGTCGGCGCGTCCCATGTGCGCTGAGGCTTCCACCGGCAGTTCGTCCCACGAGGCGCGAGTGTTGAGGAGGTCGGGACACTGGTTCAACCAAATTTTCACGCGGTCGAGGGAAAAATGGGAAACCACGACAGAGGAGTTGATGAAGGATTCGGGGAGTCCGGCGCGGTCGTCGCGTTTCAGCGGCGCGAATTTCGCGGCGTATTCGTAACGCCGGGCGTAGTAGTCGCGAGGGATGGAGGCTTCGCTGCGCAATACTTCGACGGCGTCTGTCTTGCCGCCCGACTGGGCAATATCCTGCGCCGTGTGCCCGGCGGCGTTGCGCGCGGTCGGGTCGGCGTTTTTCTGCAACAAGAGGCGAATCACGCGAGGATATCCGGTGCGCGCGGCGCTGTGGAGAATCGTGTCGCCATCGGAAGTTGCGAGATTCGGATCGAGGCTGTTGCCGATCATCGAAAAGGCGATGTCTTCGGCGACCGTTTGCGGAGCGGCTTCAAGCGCTAGATGCGCCGGTGTTGCATTTTTCCGCAGAGGGCTGCGCACCGAAAATTCCGGACCGTACATGATCGTGTTGCCGACGACGCCGGCTCGGTTACAAAGCGCGGCGACGTGCAGCGGCGTGTCGCCCGCTGCGTTGGGCATGTTTAGAAGACCCGGCGCTTTGCGCAGCAGGTCATTCACAGCGTCCATTTTGTCGGCGGCGACTGCTTCACAAATGTCCAGCGAGATTCCCTTCGATTCGAAGAAGGCGAGAATTTTCGGCTGGTTGGCATAAGCCGCGAGGAGGTAAACCGACTGACCGTGCGCGTCGCGCGAATAAACGAGAGCGGGATCACGCGCTACGAATTGCTGTACGGTCGCAAGGTCTCCTGTGATCACCGCCCGGCGGAACGGATCTGTTTCCGAGCGCAGCAGTTCGGCCGCCAGTCGATTCGCGGCCTCGTCGGTGGGCCCTTGCGCGGACGCGGCGGGTAGCGCTGCTTGATCGAAGGAGCGAAAACGGTGCGCCGGGGACACCGCGGCCGCAGCAAACGCCGCGCCTACCGTTCCGGCCAGAAAATCTCTGCGTGGCAAGTGGTTCATGCGGCTCCTATGGTAAGGCCGCGATACCGTAACTGAAAAAACGCGGAACGCGGTGAGGATGAAATTTGCCTGGATAATAGAACGAGAACAATTGATTGGTGTCGCGCGGTTAGACGATTTCTAAAGATGGAAAGTTAGCAAAGGGCGGTAGCAATGGGGCCGTCCAGTAAGCAATGCGCTAAGAAATCGCCGCGCTGAGGACAAGCCCGTCTTCGATTGGCTCGGTGTAGTAGCGCGAACGCCGTCCCGTAACCTTAAAATTGTGGCGTTCGTAGAATCGGAGGGCTGCCAGATTCGAAACGCGCACTTCGAGAAACGCCTGCTGGGCACCGAAGCTCTCAGCCCAACGCCTGACTTCACCAAGAAGCGCGGCGCCGACACCTTGTCGCCGCGCTGCGGGCCGAACGGCGAAATTGAGGATCTCCAGATCGGTTGCGATTTGGCGGGCGACGAGAAATCCTGCGAGCTGGCCGCCTTCGACTTCCGCGATCCAACCTGCCATCTCGCCGCGGGCTACTCGATCATAGTCCCACAAAGTCCATCGCGAAATTTCAGGGGACAAAGCCTGAATGGCGAGTACGTCTTCGATGTCACGGTGAATCAAAGGACGGACGGTGAACGCGGTCAACTATCTTTCCAGTGAAGCTCGGCGTCAGTGCGCCGAACGTAATTCGCGTCGAGCGTTAAGGGATCAGCGAGTTCCCCGCGCCGCGCCCGTTGCAATCCGAGTAATCCAATCATAGGCGCGAGAACCGCGGATGCGCCTTCGATCCGCACGCCGAGCGAATTCGTGCCGTTCGCGACGGCCGAGGGCGAAAACATGTCCGGCGTCGGCGTGACGATCGCAAATTCCGCGCTTCCCGTCCGCGAGTGAACTTCCTCGAAAAATTCGGCAGGGGTCATTACGTACTCTTCGCCATCAAGTGCGAGCTGGTCGCCAGCGCCGTCCGCTACGCGGCGGTAGATACCGAAGTAAACCTGGCCGCGCCGCGCATCGAGCGCCGGAACGATTACCGCACGGCGCGAACGCGCCTGTACCGCGACTGCTTCGAGCGCACTCACCGCGGCAATCGGCTTCCCGTACACCTCCGCCCAGGCCTTCACGGCCGTCAAGCCGACGCGTAGCCCCGTAAATGACCCTGGGCCTGCGGCGACCGCAAACAGCTCGAATTGGTCCATACGGAGCGAAAGTTCGGCCAGCAAGAAGTCCAATTCGCGAAACATTCGCGATGAATAGACTTCGCCAGTCGTCGTGGAAACGACGCCGATCACTGTGTCATCGCGGAGAACTGCAAGGCTTCCGGAGGGCGAAGAGGTATCTAACGCGAGAGTGAGCACCGCCCGATTATAGGGCAATTCCGGGGCCAATCTCGCGGAAAACATAAGTATTTACGGGCCGCTCCGGGCCTTAGTTATTAACCGGGATTTCCTTGACGCGGCCATTGCATGTGTCTAAAATTTCAACATGCTCGGGGAGGCTACTTCCACCTATGGAATTTAAGCTAGGCGAAAAAGTCGTTTATCCGAACCATGGCGTAGGGGTTATCGAACAAATCAGCTATGGGTACTTGAATGGCAGGTCCGAACGGTATTACATGCTGAAGATTGTCTCCAGCGGATTGAAAGTGATGGTCCCGCAGTCAAACATCCTCAACGTAGGACTCAGGCCCATCATCCGCAACACCCAAGCCGGTGCGGTTCTTTCGTTCCTCGAGAAAGGGCGCTCCGATTCACACCATGACTGGAAACACCGCTTCAAGGAAAATTCGGATCGGATGCGGACCGGATCGCTCATGGAAGTTGCCGCAGTTCTAAAGGGCCTCGTGGCGCTCAGCCGTACCAAGCCGCTTTCTTTCCGCGAAAAGAAAATGCTCGAGCGTGCGAAGTATCTTCTTGTGAGTGAACTCGCCACGGTGCGCAACACTTCCGAGCAGGCTGTGGAAGTGAACATTGTTCGCGCACTCGCGAAAGCCAAGCTGCAAATGCCGGAGATGGCGCCTCCAGCAGAGTAATTTTTCGCTTCATCATTCGTTTTTGCCGGGCACGATCTCAATGATTGTGCCCGGTGCTGTTTTGAGACGCCTTTCTTCTAGATGTTTCGCGCGAGGTATTGCTTGCGCGCCTCACCGATTATTGGCGGGCAGCGCTCCTCTATCTTCTCGATGTCGATGACACCTGAAGGGTTGCCAGCGCGACGATGAACGCTCCGCTCTATCGAGAGTTTCCTCCGTCACCGAGATTCGCTTCGCACATCGAATGCTTCTGGATGCACTCTTGCGGCGCGCCGGTCCGCGATTATCGTGTGTTGCCTGACGGATGCTCGGACATTATTTTTGAGCAACCTGCGCGGAGCTACGGCGGTCTCGCTATCGTTGGCACAATGACGCGAGCGCAAGCGTTTACGATTCCCGCGCGGCAGTCGACGTTCGGAGTGCGATTCCGGCCTGGCATGGCGGCGCGCCTGGTTCGCGTGCCGGGATCACTGGCGGTGGATCAATCGATTCCGCTCGCGGATATCTGGAAATCTGTCGCGGTTCGGGATCTGCTCGAGCAACTTTCAGAAAGCAGCACGCCTCGCGAATCGATTGCGCGGATCGAAGGTGCGCTTGGCGATCCGGAGCCGCTCGATCCGGTGGAGAAGGCATTCGCGTTGCTCGCTGAGGCCCGAGGGCAGATTTCCGTCGACGACCTTGCGGGAGCGGCAAGCCTCAGCCCGCGGCAGTTTCGCAGGATCTGCATCGAACGCACGGGACTCACACCGAAGCACCTTGCACGGATTCTGCGCTTTCGCCACGCTGCCACATATGCGCAGACAAACCGGCGAGACTGGGCGGACGTTGCGCTGGCGTGCGGCTATTACGATCAGGCGCATCTCATCAACGAATTCCGCACGCTCTCCGGCGTCTCGCCGGCGCAATTTTCGGCGCTCGCGGCATCTCCCTTGAGCTGAGCCTGTTGAGTTGAACAACTTGAGCTAACTGACGCGCCGTGGGATCGAGTGCGCCGAATGTCCGTTTTTTCCAATCGCCTTCGGGAACGAGCCGTTAAGATGCGCAGCCATGCGAACTCTAACCGCTGTCACACTGCTGCTGACGAGCCTGATAGCCAGCCACATTTCTCAAACCAAAAAGGAAAACTCAACCATGAAAATTACTTCGATGATTTACGTGCCGGCGATCGAGCCGTCGTTGAAATTCTGGGTGGATCAACTTGGCTTCACGAAAACTGCTGAGGTGCCGGATGGAGACAAGCTCGGATTCGTAATCCTAATGCACGGAGAGGCGGAATTGATGATTCAATCGATAGCCAGCCTCGAGAAGGACACGTCGGAAATGGCGAAGTTCGCGCGACCTGCTGCGTGCCTCTATATCGAGGTGAGTGATTTCGACGATTTACTCAAGCGGCTCGGCGCTGCGCCCGTGGTGGTTCCGATTCGCACCACGTTTTATGGGATGAAAGAAATTGGCGTCCGCGAGCCAGGAGGCAACATCGTTCTCTTCGCCGCACCGGTGCAGAAGCCTGCCGCGCATTAGCCGCTGCGATTTGGCCGACATTGTAGGGACGCAGCCGTCCAGAAAACGGCGGGCACGCAGGCAGCGCCCCTACGGTGACTTGAAAGGTGGCGCTACTTCTTTTTCTTCTTCGCGAGAATTGCTTCGATCTGCGCGAGATGATTCAAATCGTGCCCCGCAAACATCCGCACAATGTGCTGGATCGTCTCTTCGCCGCGCTCGGAGTGGATCCCGTGATGTTTCCACTGTTCCGGCTGGAGAGATTTGTACATGGCGAGATTCGCTTCGCGCAGCACGCGGAACTGCTCCACTGAAACCCGCGGATCGCGCTTCGAGTAATGCGTCGCCGTGACCCATGCGTCCTGATCGAATGCCTGAATCGGCGTTCCCGGCGCACCTAGAATTGCTCGCATTCGCCAACTTCCCACAATCTCGGTATCGGCGAGGTGCGCCAGAATTTCCTGCACCGACCATTTATCCGGCGCGGGCCGTTTCTTTAATTTTGCCGGCGGCACTCCCTTGATTAACTTCGCAAGCTTCATCGCGGTTGTCGCCTGAATTTTGACGGGGCTTTCGCCGCCAGATGTGAATCCCAAGATCCTTTGAATATATTCCTGTGGAGTCTCTTTCATTTCAGTGGGTCCTCTCTTGTTGCGATCTGCCCCTGATCGTTTATTTGTAACGTCCCTCGCCGGAACGTCTGATATTTGTAACGTTCCTCGCCGGAACGTCTGACAGCGGTGATGGTAATAATGATGCCGGTCCGGAAAAAAGGACGCCGTCGTCTCGAACGTTATTTCGCACGTTCCGAATCCAATTTGGCTCATGTACCTGAAACCGGACTTGCCGTGTATTTAGATTTTTTACTGCGCATTATTAAGCACGCTCAAACTGCAACTTCCAAGTCAACAGCTGCCGGTCTAAAGCCCGGCGCTACGAAGGCTAGGTCAACAGCTGCCGGTCTAAAGCCCGGCGCTACGAAGGCTAAGACGGATGGCGAACAAAAAGCGAATATGATATCCTCGGCGGCATGGAAGTTCGCTCCTGTCGCGTCACCATTTCCGACATGGAAGGCGTTGCGCACACGGTGGAGGTTACCGCTGCGACGCTGTTTGAAGCTGTCGCGCTTGGCCTCAAACAACTTCAGGGGAACGAATGGGTGGCGGGAATTGGGCGTCCGTTGGACACGATTCGAGTTTCCGTCAAGAGCATCCCGATCGAGCACACTGTTCGGGTATGTGATTTCACAAAATGGCTGGAACGGAGAGGTACGAGTCCTGTGGAGGTGATGAAGCGCCGAAAAATCCGCGAAATTCTGGGATTGCCTGTATCCGGCAAGTAAAGCGAACAACGGATGATCCCGTTCCGAGAAGCAGGCAACGGCATTCCAACCAATCAAATTGTCGTAGCCGCCTACCCTGCCCCACCCCGCTAGGGGAGATCAGGAACTGCTAGTTTCGGAGCCACCTTCGACGAAGAACTTGCGTCGGAGCCTGAGAGCGTTTCTGGCACTGTGAACCACAGAATCGTGAACGCGAGCAGAGCGATGGCCGCCAGACCCAGGAATGACGCGCGGAAGCCGAGATGTTGAATCAATTCGCCGCCAATGGTTGTGCTCGCGGCGGCGCCGAGGCCCACCATCGTCGCAAGCGATCCTGCGGCGACGTTGAAGCGGCCAGTGCCCTGCGTCCGATCTTTGATCACAAGGATCGACACGATCCCGAATATGGCGTTCGCGACTCCGTCGAGAATCTGAATTGCCACAAGCGCGCCTGCGGCGTGCGTGAGCGTGTAGAGAACTCCACGAATCGGCAGCACGCCAAAGCCAATCAGCAAGAGCGGCTTTCTTCCTTTCGTCGCAGCCCATCTCCCGATCCACGTGGCACTTCCGGTGATTACGAGTTGGGTGACGATAACGCACGCGGACATGAACATCGCTGCCGCCTTCAAATTGTCTTTCGAAAGAAGTTCGCCGAGTTGCGGCAGCATCGCGGCGTTTGCGAGGTGGAAAAGAAATGCGGCCGCGAGGAAACAGACGAGAATCCGGTCCTTAAAGAGGGTCATCACTCCTTCTGCTTTGATTTGGCCTTTTTCTTCGACAGCCCCGCGAGCGCGGGCGTAGTCGATTTGCGTGGGATCGATCCGGAGTAGAGTGAGGACCGCCGGGATGGCCAGCAGCACTGCGATCACGAAGATAGCACGATAGCCAAATTTGTAGCTGACGCCGGCGATCAAGAGCGCGGTAAAAACATTTCCAGCGGAATTGAACGCCTGATTTTTTCCGAATTGCCTGTCGAATGCAGCGGTGCCGACAATTCCGAGTGTAATGGCAGCAACCGTCGGCGCAAGGAACGGGCCTGTGCCGCCGATTAAGCACTGAGCGGAATAGACGGCAACGGGAGTGAGACGGCCCATCAGCAGAAAAGCCCCTGCGACCAACATTCCGAGGCTCGCTGCGAGCAAGGCGCGTTTGCGATGGACTGCGTCGATCACGGCTCCGGCAGGAGTCTGCATCGCGACGGAAACGAGTCCTCCGAAAGTGAGGACGTAGCCGACGCGACCTGGATTCCATCCGCTTGATGCGAGGTAGGCGGCCAGAAAAGGGCCGAGACCGGTTTGCACATCGGCGAGAAAAAAATTGAGCCATTCGAGTGCGTGCAGGCTGCTTTTGTTTTTCGGCGCGGCACCGCTCAATGAATTTCCTTTGATCGCATTGCTTATGACGTGCGGGAATTCTTGGCAGTTTCTTGACAGCGTAAACGTCGACCGCTGCGAACGCATACATCCTAGTGAGAGCCATTCGGAACGGAAATACATGCAATCGCGTAAATGGGAGGCAATTCCGCCGTAGCCCGGGTTTTCAGAGTCGTCTCCCGGAGGCTACGAATGGCGGCTTCGAACAAGGATCGAGTTGGATTTAAGACTGCGTCAAAAGATTTCGTTTCTGGAAACCGTGACCACGGAGGCGCGGTGCGGGCTTCACCTCGGGCTACAATTTAACGAAGGGCAAACGGGATGGCGCTCAAGTCGACCGATAGTCAAAACTCACAATCGCGGACCACCGGGTCCGTTGAGTCAGACCTGCATTCGCTGGCGACGCCGGCTGCGAAGCCGGAAGACCAGGAGCTTGCGCGCAAGCTCAGCGAACAAACCACTCTCGAAGCGGAACTGACCGAGCGCGAACTGCGCACCGCGAACCTGCGGGCGGAAATGGGCGCATTCGAGCGGCGTTACTTGCACTTTGTCGGCTCGCGCTATGCGGAACTTGACGAATTGAAAGCACAAATTGCCGAGCAGTTTGCCGCTGAGCAGCCTGACAACGAGCGCGCCCAGCAGGCGGCTCGGGATGCGCGTGCACGCGCCGGCGAAACGAAATCGGCTGCGGGCGAACGCGCTGAAACGGCCCCTCGCGCGTTCGAAGCGTCGCCCGAAATGAAGCGGCTGTATCGGACCGTCGCAAAGCGCATTCATCCTGACCTGACGTCGGACCGAGACGACCGCGTGAAGCGGCAGCAGTTGATGTCCGAGGCGAACGAAGCGTACGAGCGCGGCGATGAAATGCAGCTCGCGAGAATCCTCACTGAGTATGAGCACAGCCCCGAGGCCGTTCAAGGCGAAGGCCCCGGCGCGGAGCTGGTTCGTGTGATCCGCCGGATTTCGCAGATGCGCGGGCGGCTCGCTGAAATGGAAGCAGAGCTTCAGGAACTACTTCGGTCGGATTTGTTTCAACTGAAGTCGCGGCTCGACGAAGCGCAGAGAGCGGGACGCGAAGTGTTGCAGGAGATGGTCGCGAAAGTGGATGAACAGATTGCGCAGGCGAAAGAACGGCTGGAGCAATCGGGAACGTCACGGCGGTAGGAAAAAACGATGGCAGCGCACGACACATCCTCGACGAAGCAGATAGCGCGGACCCAATCGGGGGCGCTGGCGGTGCGGTCGTCGGCGCTTGTGGCGCGAGGATTGCGGGATCTTGCGCGCGAGTCAAACTGGCTGATCAAGAAAGTTTTCACAGGACGTTCGCAGCACCTGGCGATTTCATCGGCGGGGCAAGTCTGTGCTATTTCGACGAGCATACACCACGGTACGTCTCAGGTTGCGCTGTACGACATCGAGTTGAGCGTACCGACGATGACGCTTTCTGTGCCGATGGCGGGAAAGCGAGCCGATCCTACGGATTCCGAGTCGGATGCTCACGCGAATTCGCTCGCGGCATTTTCCTGGTCGCCTGGGGCGCGATATTTGGTGGCGGCGTGGAGCGGTTGGCCGGCTGGACTTCATCTTTTTGACTTGCACGGAAAACTCTATCTCGGCCGGATCGACGAACTGGATCGCATTCCCGGCAATCTGGCGTGGTCAGATTCCGGCGATTATTTTGTCGCGACGTCACGAGGCAAGCAGGCAACGCTGCGGGTGTGGGAGCCGAAAGGCGGTCCGCTGGGAGAGCAGGCTGCGATCGAGATTGGAACGCCCGACTGGCTCGAGCCGCAACAGGCTGGTGAGGAGTTCGCCGAGGAGGGTTCGTTCAGGGGATACGGGCGCGCGGCATTCAGCCCGAATCAGGAAGCGCTCGCGAGCGTGATCGAATTCAAAGGAGAATGGGCGGACGATTCGATCATGGTTGCAGACGTGACAAAGCCGTCGCGGCGGGCATTGTTCGTCGCGGCGGGACATGTGACCGATCTCACCTGGACGCCGGACAGCGAGCAGCTGGTTTATTGCGCGGCCGGTCAAGCGTACCGGCTTCAACCGGAGAACGTAAATTCGGAGCCGCTGCCGTTTGGCGCTGAGCTTTGCACGTGCCATCCGCATCTGCCGCTATGCGTCTGCTACAGCTCGTGGCTGAAAAATTCTGCGAAGGGGCGGCTATTTCTGGTGGACTTGAGCCGATCCACCGTATTCGACGAGTACCCGGCGGAAGGCGTAGCGGATTTGCGATGGAGCGCGGACGGATCGAAGGCGTATGCGGTGACGCGCGAGGGAATGGCGTATATCTACGAGCCGCCGCTGATCTAAAGTGAATTTGAAAAAATTAAGAGAGCCGGCAAGTCCGATTTCAGGACTCCGGTGGAGTCCATCGGACTCCTTAGACCGGAGATGCCGGCGGAACAAAGAAACTAGTATTCGGGGCGGCGCGCGGCGCTGACAGACTTGCTGCCGTTACGCGGCGGCGGAATGACGGTGGCCATCTTGCGAATCATGGCGAGGACAAGTTTTTTGTCGTCGTCCGACAAAGTGGTGGAATATTTCTTGATATCCGCGAGAAAGCGGATTTCTTCTTCGGATAGTTCCCCGAGAACTTTGCGCGTCTCGCGATCCTGCATCGTATCGCTGCCCGGAAAAAAATCAGCCAGGCTGATCTCCATCGCTTCGGCAATTTTGGCAAGCGTTTCAAGCGAAGGAACGGTGTGACCGTTTTCGACGCGCGACAAGTAGCAGCGCAGAAGTCCGGTGCGGCGTTCGATATCGCCTTGCGAAAGGCCTCGATCGCTGCGGTATGAGCGAATCACTTCGCCGATATTTACCTTGGGCTTTTCTTTGGGCATAGTACCTTTCCTATAACCGGGCGTAGCATACGAGTTACCCCCACGGGGCGCAACAATATTTTTGGACCGATGTTCCTGGGAGGAACGCCGCGCGCGCACGTAGCGGTGAGGGAGTAGCTATGCTCGACTAGGAAACGGATTGCGGGACGGCGTTCGCGACAACCGGCGTAGTGAGTTTTTGTTTCCCGGAACGCTTGTTGGAGTAAAGAGCGTCGTCGGCACGCTTGAGAAGCTCGGCTGCGGATTCTCCCGGCTTGTAGTCAGTCCAACCGCTCGAGAAAAAGCAGTGGATCGTCTCGCCTTGATACTCGACGACGAGGCCTTCGACCCTCGCCAGAACATGCCGCACTTCATCGGAGCGGCATTCAGGCAGCAAAGCCATAAATTCATCGCCGCCGAGCCGCACGGCGAGATCGGAACCACGAATCGCGCGCTGCAGGCGGTCGGCGAAGCCTTTGATTACAAGGTCGCCGGCAGCGTGGCCATGGCGATCATTGATCGCTTTCAATTCGTTCAAATCAAGAAGCAAAACCGTGAGCGGCCGGCCGTGGCGCTGAGCGCGGCTAATTTCCTGGGCGAGGCGCTGTTCACCGGAGCGGCGATTGTAGAGTCCGGTGAGCTGATCGAGCGCAGCAAGCTTATAGACTTCCGAAGCCAGACTTTCCACTTTCGCGAGCGACTGAATTTGTTCAGCGAGCTGACTTCTCATTCGGTAGATCAGCACTTGCTGGTAGATCACATAGACGCTGAAGAGGAGCACCATTCCAACGAGCGCCCTGATCGACTGGTTCAGATAGAACGAGTAGGTTCCGGCGTCATGATCGAGCATGGCCGGAAAAGCAAAGGAAGCTACGGCCAGGGTGAGCAACAGGATCACCGCCACGGTGGTGGACCACAGCCACCACTGGCGACGGTCCAGATGGCGCAAATGGGAGTGAATTTCCTCCGGACGCGGAGGGTTCCCCTCGGACGTCATTTCAAGTCTCATGTCAGTCATTTAGCCGGGCAGATCGCCTGAAACAAGAAATACAAGGCTTCGATAACAAACTCCATCCGTATGTTCCGCAAGCGTACCACTTCCGTTACCTGTCCTTTTGTGGTTAGCAAGTGAACGACTCGTAAGAGCCTCGCGCGATGGATTTGAGAGGGGGCTTGTGCGTTTCGTGACCGGAACGCTGACTGCGCTGCTTTCCTTTCCGAGCAAATGCTTTGTTTCCGCCTGAGTTTTGCGCGAGGCCTCTATGTTCTCCCCGGCCCTACGGGCCAATCCGATTTTCAGGGGAGAAAAAATGACGAATTTTTCAAAGTTCCTTTTGATTGCTGCGGCGGCCTTCAGTGTTTCGATGCTTCAACCGACGGCGTTTGCGATGGGGTCTGCGCGAACTGCGTCGTTACATTCATTCGACGGCACTCAGCCTATGCCGCCCTATCCGCGCTTCGACGGCACTCAGCCCATGCCGCCCTATCCGCGCTTCGACGGCACTCAGCCCATGCCGCCCTATCCGCGCTTCGACGGCACTCAGCCCATGCCGCCCTATCCGCGCTTCGACGGCACTCAGCCCATGCCGCCCTATCCCCACTTCGACGGCACTCAGCCTATGCCGCCCTATCCGCGCTTCGACGGCACTCAGCCCATGCCGCCCTATCCGCATTGAGTCGATCGTGAAATCTGCTTCCGGGAGGAGCAACGGGAATTCTCCTCCCGGAAAACTGTGATAGGATGTACGTCCATAGGCGGTACATGGTCACTTGGATTCTATGGGCGGCAGGCATTGGACTGGAATCGGTGATTCTCGTCCGCTTCCTGACGCAGAAGCTCTACAAGCATTACCCGCTGTTCTTCGCGTACATGCTGCTGGTGTGGACCTCGAATGTAGTTCTTTTGCCGATCTATCGAGTGAGTCCCTCCGCGTATACGAATCCCTTCTGGTTATTTCAGTTTCTGACTCTCCTTGCTGGATTCGGAGTGATGATTGAGATCGTGCGAAAAAGTTTCGAGAATTACCCGGGCGCGAAAGGATTCATATCCGCGATTCTAGTGGTGATGTTTACGATTCTGTGCGCTTACTTTTGCTACAAGGTGCTGTTAACGAGTCCGATAGCCTTGGACAACAATTTCGCGGACCTCGAGCGTGATTTCCGGGCCCTGCAAGCGGTTGTCCTGTCCGGAGCGCTTGCCTTGATTGCATACTACCGGATTGAGATTGGGAAGAATTTGAAGGGAATTATTTTGGGGCTGGGACTTTACGTTGGATGCACGATCGTAAGCCACGCTGTGCGGGGCAATGTGGGCCCATCATTCGACCACGTGTGGAAGATGGTTCAGCCGTACACGTATTTTGTCGCGCTGCTCATTTGGCTGGTGACGCTGTGGTCGTACGCGCCTCCTCCTCCCGCTCCCGATGCGCATTCCGGCTTCGAGCAAGGCTATGACGGGCTCGCGCGCAGAACGAAGGAACGCCTTCGAGGCATTCGCGTCGACGTCGGCAGGGCGGAGGGCCAATGATTCAACTGGGGCTCTTTATCGCGATCAGTGTGGGATTTTTGGTGCTGCTGTTTCTGGTAATGCGGCGGCCAGCGGAGACAGTGGTGGGAAGCGCGGGAGGTATGGTGGCGGCACGGCGAAGCGTGCAGGAGCTGCAAACAGGATTGCTGCCGAATGACTTGATCGAGCGAATATTTGGAAACGCGGACCTTGAATATGTCAGCGCAACGGGCTCCCCGCGGGCGCTGGAACTTTTCATGGGGGAACGGAAGCGGCTTGCACAGGCTTGGGTTAGGCAGGTGCGAGACGAAGTGCTCCGCTTAAAGGAATTTCACACGCGCCAGTCCCGCATGTTTGCCGACGCAAGCCTCGCGACGGAAATTTCGATTGCCTTCAATTTTGCGGAGTTGCAAGTGCAATGTCGCGTGCTACAGCTGCTGTTGCAGTGGCGAGGTCCCTATGCCGCGCCGTACCTGGTGCGGAAGACGGCAACGAGGGCCGCGGGATTGTGCGCGGTTTTCGACCGGTCGCTGGCATTTCTTACGCCTGCACTTTCGGACGGAACGACGGATGATTCCGAAGCGGATAGAGCCGCCATATAGGAGAGGCTTTGAGCGTTAGCGTGAAACGGCGCGACGTGATTGCGGCTAGCGAAGACTTTCGCCGTCGTACGCTGTTCCATGCTCCTCGAGCACTCGACAGGCTCATCTATCTAGCCTCGATGCGCGATTACAACACGGGGCTTTATCACCACGAAGGACTGGCAGCGCGTTATTCTGTGGAAGCGGCGTGCGAAGCTCTGTCAGACTGTCATCGGGAAGCATTCCGTGAGTTGTTTGCTTCGACGCTCGAGGATCTCGTCGAGGAATTAGAGACATACATGATTTCGTCGCGTACCGAGCCAGGCGACTTTGTCCGTACGTGGCAGGGATTGGAGCCGTATCGGGTTGCCGTTCCGGTGGGGATCGATTCCCTTTCGGTGGAATTCCTCTTTTCCAACCTCAAGATCGCTTTGGCAATCCTGGAGCACCAGCACGGTCGGAGTCCGTTGCCGATACCAGGCGCATAGCCACAGCCGTCACCTGGCCGACGATTTCAGCTTCGTCCGGATACGCGAACTGGCGCGTGGAACAGGCGGAGAGCGGATGCGGCAGGAGCGTCAGCTGGGAACCGCTTAATTCGCACCACGAACAGGCGTAACTATCCCGCAACTCAATAAAATAGATGGGCCGGTCGAATTCCGTGCGCCAGGCGGAAGGCCGAATGTCGGCCAATTTACTGTTGATTTGGACAAACGTGCCCGGTCTGAGTAATGGGTACATGGTGAAGTCTCCCAACCCGATGTAACCGTATTGGGTATGGCGTACGTCAAGGTGCTGAATCAAGGAGATAGGGACTTGTCCCCACACCTCGACCACGCGGGATATCAAACTCGTCTTTTCCGCGCTGAAACTGCGATCCAAGCGAATGGGGAAGGTGACAGCGGTCGTCGGATCGAGAGTTTCGAACGCTACGAGATGGGTATTCGCCAGGGGAACGTCGAGCTGGTATCGCGCACTGTCACCCAGATCAATACCGAAGAAAGCGAGTAGATCTTCAAAACGGGTTCGATAGATCACGCTCAGGCTGAAGAGTTTGTAGATGCTGGGAACGCAGTCCTTATTTTCGAGCTGGGTGAGCCATGCGTTGGAGATGTAGAATTCATCATTTCCGGAGTTCTCCGCGAGCGTTCTGCTGAAGTCTTCCACCTCTCTAGTCGTTACCTTGAGGCGGTTTCGAAGTTCCCTGAGTTGGTCTCCCGGACGGGATGGGTGCTCCATTGCTAGTCTCATTTCTGCACGAATTCGAGCACTTCGGGCCGTCGGCTGAGACTACGGCTTTCAGCGGTGCGAAGCAACAAATTTGGAGAAGTAGCGGCTGCTTGGTATTAGAAGCAGAGACTTCATCTGATTCCCGAATCGGGAGGAGAAGTGACCGTACAAATACGGATACGAAGAACGTACCCGTCCACACGGACAGGTTTACCTTTCGCGTCATGGGAAGGCACAAAGTTGGCCGCACGGCAGATGTTGTGCGAATCTGGCGGCAACAGTGGAGCCTCGAGATGGGCGAAGCGAGCGAAGAGCCGACCAAACCGGAACATCCGTATCGCGAGCAGCGAACGGTACCGCGATATCCGTTTATCGCGCACGTGGACGTAGTCGAGCCCGCGAGCGACACGAAAATTGCGGCGCGGGTGTCTGAAATCAGCCGGAAAGGCTGCTACGTCGATGTGCTGGTGACGCTTCCAACGGGTACCCTGATTCAGCTGAAAGTCCTGCGCGATTCAGGATCCTTTACAACGAAAGGAAAGATTATTTACGTGCAGGAAGGAATGGGGATGGGAGTGGCGTTCGTCGACACGGCCGAAGACCAACTGAAGATTCTCGACGGATGGCTGGCCGAGATCGCGGCCTAGATTGGTTCTTCCGTCGCGTCGCGCGTTCAACGATTCGTTTCCCTGCTAGCAGCGTTCGTCCGGAAAAGAAATGGGAAACGAGGAAATGCACCTCCATTAGCGGGAGGAGCGGCGTTTCGAAGGCTGGGGCGGCCGTCCTGCCAAAGCGAGCCAGAAGCTGCCCCGCACGAGGTCTTTGACCTCGGTCCAGTTCAACCGAGCGGCGTAGACACGCAACGTAACCCAGCCGTGTTTTCCGACGTACGGCGTGCGAAAGAACCGCGGATCATCCAGAAAAATTCCCTGCAATTCCTTCTCGACCTTCACGCAGATTCCCCACTCGCCTTTATATTCCTCAAAGACGCAGAACATCTTTCCATTTACCCGGAACGTCGGGTGGCCGAACATCACCGTCTCGACGGCGCCCGTAAGCCCGAGACAGATTTTTCGCAAGCGAACAAGAATTTCGGTTTCGGAGAGCATTTAGGATTCCGGCCATGCATACGATAGAATCATTTGGCCCGAGCTACCAAGGAGGACGGATTGAGTTTCAGCGCCAGCACGCGCCAGGTCGGCGAGATTACGATTGTCGACGTGAGCGGAAGATTCACATTGATCGAAGGCGAGGCCGTGCACGAGCTGCTGGGCGATCTTTTCCGGGATGGGCGGAAACGTGTTCTTCTGAACCTGCGCAATGTTTCGTATCTCGACAGCTCTGGAATCGGGCAATTGGTCCGGTCCGTATTTACCGCGCGAAAGAATGACGCGGATCTGAAAGCCGTGGATCTGAGCGCCCGCGCGCAGGAAATCCTGCGTCTCACGAACCTTCATACAGTTTTTACGGATTTCGCGGATGAGGGCGAGGCGCTTCGAAGTTTTGACACGTAAACACGGCTCCCTCCGCACCGTGGAAATGCTCGAGGCTATGCGCCAGCGGCAGCGCCCTCAGGGAACGATTCGATCGCGGCGGCTTCGCTCTCCCGAATATCGAAGACGGTGTAGAGCTTCGTCATTTTCATTAAGTCCTCAACCTGCTTGACCGGATTGATGAGCTTCAGCGTCACGTCCAGATTGCGCGCCGTAGTGAGCGCTCCGACAAGCTGGCCCACTCCTGAGCTATCGACATATTTCACGCCGGCGAGATTCAACACGACTTTTTTATGCCCGTCGCCGGCAAGTTTGCGAATGGCTTCTGTAAGCACAAGGTCGCTTCCAGGGCCAAACGCAAGGGCCTCGCCGAGGCTCAGGCGGCCTTTGAGATCTAGAATGGTGACGTCCTGAATTTGGCGGATTTTGCATTCCATCGTCATGTTGATTGCTCCTTCCCGTTGCGGGTCTTCGAATCGTACTCAAATTGTGAAAGGCAGTCCAAAGACCTGGCGGCGCATCCTTGTTATTGATTCGCGCGGGTAGAGGCGAGGTGATCGAGTCCCAGGAACGCCGGCTCTCGCGTTGGGGAGAGTCTACAACCGGGCTGGCGGGAAAACAACGGACGCAGGAGAGCCGAGCGATGCTCGGCGGCTTGCTGCGTCCATATTCATTTCACGGCGTTGTGAAATCTGTTTCGATGCGAACGAATTCTTACTGGCTTACACCGCCACTCTCGATGAATTGGAATGCTTCTTCCACAGTGCGGGAGGGCGCGCGAGCCTCGGTCTTTGAGAATTGCGGATGGCGGCGGGGCGAAAACTTTGATGGATCGAAAGCCCCCCGCTGCATTTTGAAAACCCAGACGTATTCGCGGTGGGACTTGTTCGCTTCCGATTGGGGGATGAGAGCGGAATCGATCATGGTCATCGGACTGAAATCGGAGAAGCCATTGTGGTCGCGATGAATTTCGGTGGGAAGCGTGCCGCCGAAGAAATCCACGTCGTGCGTGAAGATGATTACGAAATCCACTTTCGATGGATCCGGGGCGGGACAGACACTGGAGAACTGTTTCTTGCGGTTCTGAGCGATCCACTTGGCCTGTGCAGGCGACAAGCCGTACGCCGAGAAGAATCGTTGGCACGCTGGATCGGCGCTCGCGTTTTCGGGCAGGTAGCCGGGATCTTCGTCCGACTCGATGGCAGAGACGGTGTGAACGCTCGCCACTTCACGCGGCGGCGGGACGCTCGCGGTCGATTCGGTGGCACGGGTAGTGATGGGAGCAGCAGGCGTCGGCACCGAGGGGGTCGGTGCCGGATGCGCGCTGCCGCTGGGCTGAGGTTGTGTGGCCGCTGCCTTGTTCGTAGAGCTTTTTGAGCTCCCAGATTTGCCGCCAGCAGCGAGCGCCGTTGACTTGGAGGCGCTGCTTCCGGACGCGGACGAATTTGATTTTTTGCCAGGCGCTGGCGTGGAGAAAGATCTCGCGCCGGTGGCAGGGGCGGGAGCCGGAGTGGCCGGCGCGGGCTCGATCGTCATGCTGGTTGTTTCCGTTGCTGCGGAAGAGGACTCTGAAACAGTTCGCACGGACGATGCCGGTGGAATCGCTGTGGGTGCAGGCGCGGGTGCCGGATGCACTGGCGGTGCTTTCGCAGCTGGGGGCGGAGCCGGCTGAACCCGCGCGACAATCGCGACGGAGGCGATTGCTGGAGCGGGTGCGGCGGCGCTAGGAGCTGGCGTTGGCCGCACCTGCGCAACGGTTACGGCCGTCGCTGGGCTTGCTGATGCGCCCGGCGCGGCGCTCGGCGCAGCGACTGCGATACTCGGAGCGGGTTTCGGCGCTGTCGCGCTTGGCGGCGCGGCTGGCGCAGCAACTGGAGCGACCGCAGGGCTCACGGATGCAACCGCGACGGGGCGGGCCGCAGCGCGCGCGGGAATGCGTTTTGCGAGCGAAGCTGTGTCAACGGACGAATCATTCGGATCAACGAAAGGAGGCAAATCGGGAAAGGTGCTGTCTGGTACGTAGCCTTCGGCGCCGTTGGCAGCACGAATTTTCACGTAGCCTTTTACGCGGCTCGTGATTTCGACGGTTTCTCCGCACTTTAGTTTCGCGGCGACATCAAAGGTGGTCAAGGAATCGTAGACCCAGACGCGATCGTGGCTCGCGTCGCACTTCATTGTGGCGCTATCGCCGGCGAAAACGGGCTGAGCAGCCAAGGCACCGCCCAGAAGGAAGAGCACGCCTAGTGGATTTTTCAATTTGGCCCCCTTGGTGATTGCCACTGCAGAGTGAGGAACGATAGAAAAGGATGTCGTGGCAATGTGATCGTCGAATCCCGCGTTATGAGTCCCAAGCGCGTGAGTCACCAGAAGCAGTTTGCGCGAGCGGAGTGCGGGTGAACAACTGTACGAAAGTGCAGAATTGGGGCAGCGAAAGTAGTGTGATTTCGGTACTAAGGCCCTTTAGAACTCGCTCGCTACAATCGCGTGCCCGTAAGTGAAAAAAATCTCCCGGATGTTACAGAGCAGTTGATTGCACGGCGATCAGGAAGCTTTTGGCGCCTTCGATGCAGTCCGCGTTGCGCTGAAACGCGCGACTTCCAATACTGCGCGATGCGCTTCGTCGATTGCGGCGCTGGTGTAGGCGAAAGCGGCCGCGTCGGAATTCGCAATGGAAATTCGGCCGAAAGACTGGCGGCCGATTACGCAGGGCCGCTGATTGGGCGCAAAATTCGGATCGTAGAGCGAATTATATTCATACGCGTAGCCGTGGGGCCATCGATTCACCGTGATGGACTGAATATCGCGCGCGGGATCGAAGCCGGCCGGAGAAAGGATTCGGCCGAGCAGATCGCGGATGTTGCGTTCGAATGTGGAGAAGGGCGTGCGATACAGCTCCGTGCGTCCGGCGATTTGCTGGTCGCGCTGCGTGGCGCCCGGGCCGACGGGTATTTTTTCGAGATGCAGAACGCACGGCTCGCCGGGATTCGCCGGGTATTTGTAATCGCCCATGCTGACGGGAAAATCCAGATCGACGGATTGGAAGTATGCGCCGGGGCACCTGATTTTTCTCGCGCCGAGTGAGTGAAACGCGCGCGAGTTGCTGATCTGCACATTCGTGTATACGAGCGGGACTTTCACTCCGTATACGAGCGCGTCCTTCTGTTCCCTGCTCATCTCCGGGCACAGGTACGGAATCACCATGTTCCAGCAAGCGAGAATGCAGGCGTTTGCCTGAACCGAATGCGTGTGGCCGCCGCGAACGTAGGTGACTTCGGCGCTTGGATTCGCCGCTTCGCCGATATTGATTGCGCGCAGGGCGGTGCTGTTCAGGCGAATACGGACGTGCGAGCCGGGATCGTCAAGAGCCGCATAGTTCATTTTCGCGGTGACGATATCTTCCATCGTGTTGCCGGGAGCGGAACCAGGAACCAGGGAACGGACGAGCAGGCGAGCGATCGAGGCGTTGCCATCGGGAAAATGGTAGATGTACGGCGCTCCGTTATCGCGTTTCGTGCTCTCGACGCTCAAACCAGGACCCGGTGGACCGGATAAATCCATTCCCTGAAAACCGGGAGCGCCTGCCGCGGCTACGTCACCCGCCGGCGTCGCATCAATCCCGACGCCGTACTGTCCATACGTCATCTTCATCAAGAACGGGATCGCATCGGGGTGAATCTTCGCGTATTTCAGGAGGTAATCTTTGTAACTTGTTTTTGCGAGGAGGACCTTTTTGTTCCACGAGGAGAGATGGGGCAGGTAATCGATTTTCTCCGTGTACAGGCGGATCAGATCTTTTTGAGCTTGGGGCGACAGCGGGGTATTTTCGAAGAATTCAGGCCAGGGGGTTTTTCCGCGGCCCGTAACGAGCTTGTCTGCGCCGAACGTCGCTTTGTCGAAGAATACCGAGTCGGGTTCGTCCGCCGCTGGATCGATGGTCTGATCGAAGTAGCGCTCGAAGCGCTGCACATCGACGCCGAGCTCCTGAATCAAGCCCATCGCGTGCTTGCTCCAGCGGGCGGGCGAATCGATTGACTGCGTGCCGCCGTAACCGATGAGCATTCGTTCCGGCGTGTGGTACTCGTTGCGCTTGGCATGCCCGCCGAAATCGTCGAGATTTTCAAGGATTAGAACGCGCGCTTTGGGGCCGGCAATCTTGCGGTAGAAATAAGCGGCGGAAAGGCCGCTGATGCCGCCTCCAACGATTACGAGGTCGTACGAATCCTTGTCGGGCGAGGCGGTGGGCCACGGGCTGCCATCGCGTAAAGCGTGGCCCGCCTCCATCGAGGTTTCGGTGGTTCCGCGCATGCCAGTGAGCGTCGGCGGATAGTAGTTGGGATTTTTTTCCGGTGCGTAGGGAGACTGCGGCAATCCTAGAGTCTCAAGCCAGTGATAGTCCGAAGGAAGCAGCGAAGCGCCGACTGCGAGGCTGAAACCGTTTAGAAAGTCGCGCCTTTTGATGCGCCGGTCCATGCCGAGATCACGGTCCGATTTTCCATCCGCCACAACTCCCCCGATAGATTTGACCACCAGGACTGCAAGGCCGCTCGCCCAGACGTAAAAGAGCAAAAAGGGCCTCCCTGGCTTTAGATTTTCAGCGCCAAAGGATACCGCGAGACTCGGAGATTCCGTGGGAAGAAATTGCGAGGAGTGGTGCCTCTCGAGTGACGCGGGAAAATTTAGCTCGACGGTTTCTTTCGCATGTGCACTTCCCTGCCGCCGTGCTCGTAATGAATGTCGTCCATGAACTGCTTCATCAGCAGAATGCCGCGTCCATGTTCGGCTCCGAGATTTTCGGGCGCAAGGGGGTCAGGAACTGCGCCGGGATCGAAACCAGCGCCTTCATCGCGAACTACGAGTGAGACGCCGACATCCGCGCCGCAATCGCACCGAACATGCACATGCTTTGCGGAGTCTTCGTGATTACCGTGAATGATTGCGTTTGCGAGGGCTTCGCGCAAGGCCAGTTCAATGGCAAATTCGCTGCCGGGATCGCAGTGATGCTCTTTGATTTTCAGCATCAACTCATCGACGAAAGGAGAGATGGCTTCGATGTCGCTCTTCATCGATAGTTCCAGGTGCAAGTTAGGCCGCCTCGAACGTCCGCATCGGACGCCGCTCGGACGAATGATTCGCAGCATGTTACTGATGCCGCGCCTGAGATTCAAGCGGCTCGATTGGGGGGGATTGCCGGCAAATGCGCTTCGCGACGGCCTGGTATTGCGTGCGTCCATACGCAAACCCTAAAGATCACGTCCACCGGAGGATGCAAAGCCGCATAAACTAACTCCGAAAGACGATCGGGAGCACGACCTACCCGACGTCCTTGCAATACAATCTCGGAAACGAATTGACTCAGAATACGTATCGCGAAGCGGCATTCGGTTTTGAACCGGAATTTCCGGGTGGCGCATCTTTCGTGGTTTGGGAAAGGCAGGTTTTCTTTCACACGTAATCTGACACACCATTTGGAGTGCATCGATTTTCTTCGCCGCACAGGTAGAAGCGATACGTGCTCCGGGGCCGCAGCTTCGGATCGCCGACGGAACGTCCCTCTACGGGATTCCTGTGCTTGTAGTTTAGCGCCGGTTCTTTTCTTGCCTCTCCAGACGTTGAAGCTGGAAAAGCGGGGGAATTATTTTCTCTCCCGCAGTAGTGATGCGAGGATTCGAGGATTGCGGCGACCGTGAAGCACGGCGGCGACAAGAAGTGGCCGCTCATTCGGACCATAGGCGATGAGGAACTCCCGGACGATGTGGAACTTCAATGGCCGCGAGGTAAGGTCGCGCCGGGTGTGGCCCTGTTGGGGGAGAGCGACGAGTGAGTGGATCGCGATTTCGATTTCCTGGAGCACTCGATCCGCAGCTTCCTGGTTGTCGGCGGCGATAAAATCCCACATCTCGGCGAGATCCGCGAGCGCATCCGGGTGAAGAACAAACCCGCTCATTGACGACGGCGGTTTTCGTTCTTCTTGCGGAGAAGTTTGAACGCTTCCTCGCCATCGACGGCCTTAACCTGGCCGCTCTTGATCTCGTCATAGCGGCTGTCCAAACGAGTGCGGAGTTGAGCGATCTCGACGAGATAACCAGCCATTGCGTCCTCGAGAAGCTCATCCGGGGCGCGGCCCGTCGCAGCGGCGAGTTCTTTGAGACGAACCTCAGTTTCGGGTTTGAGGTGCACAACCATATCGCTGAGTTTAGAGAGACGATGAACGGCTGTCAAAGCGATTGTGAACTGGTGGGGGAAGTTAAGGCGATGAACTGGAGGCCGCTCACTCCGGAGCGGCGTTTGAGATTGTCGGGGAGAGGGGAGAATAACGGGTCGAACCGGACCACAACCCTCACGCCTTACCAACCAAAGGATGGGGCAGAAGCGAGGCTAAGTAGAAAATTCGGAGTGAACTGGCTGAGTGGTTTGATCCGTTCGCTGGTGGCGTCGGTTGTGAAAATACTGAAATGAGCCGAAGGATGGGCCAGCCGGCCGTCGATGCTCGTTCCAGCTTGGCCAATGCTTCCAGGAACGTGTAGCGTTAACGCAGGGTGCACTATTCCCAAGTGAGTTGAGTTTCGCCACGGTGTTAGGCTTCAGTGGGAGCGCAGCCAATGTTGTTGAAGCGAATCGTATACGTCGCGGTAGGTATCGCGGTCGCGGCTTTGAATTGCTCCGGAACCGGCAACGCTTCGATATCGGTGCACGTACTCGACGCCTCATCTGGAAACGCTCTCTCGCACGTTTGGGTGACATTGAGTGTCCCTAAGGGTAACGAAAACGCAGATCGATTGAAGGAATTGATTCACAAGACCGATTCGGAAGGGTTCGTAGAGTTTGTCTTGCGAGAACCAATTCCGGACCGTTTTGCGGTGCTGTTAGGATCCGATCTTGTCTTGTGTTCCAACATCGCATTTTCTACTGAACAAGTTACGAAAACGGGAATAATAGGAAACAATACGTGCGACCCGCCAAAATTCAAATACAATGAATCGTCGAAGCCTGGAGAACTTGTTGTGTTCGCAAGACACATAAATTTATGGCAACGAATATTGCGAGAGCTTTGAAGCATTTACTCCTTTTTGACAGCGGCCGTTTCGTGCACAATCCCTAAAAGCTGCCCTCTCAGCACGATGCAGTTCGAAATTCCAGGTAGACTCCTGCGAAACATGCGGGTAGACTCCAGCCTCTTCAAGAATCCTGGACCCTTACTCCTACACGAGGTTTATGATGATCGCCGAATCTGAAAGACAGCAGTATCGCGGAGTCCTTTGCATTCATTGCCGTCAGCCGATTCCTCTTTCTGCGTCTGCAGCACGCAAAGAAAAGGAATTGGAATCGGCCGAGCCAAGCGAAATGAACGAGCACACGTCCCGAACGTTTACACTGCGCTGCCGGGTGTGCCACGGGGAGGCGATGTACACGAAGTCCGACACCATTGATTGCGATGGCTCGCCGCGGGTGAGGAAGTCGCCCGTACGGCACAAATCGATGTTGAAAGCTGGGATTAAAGGTTTATCGCGCGCGGCAAACGGCTAGTCTTACTCGCCGGGTATTTCTCTTCGGTACGCAGCACCTGTCCGTCGCACTATTTCATTGCACGGTGACTTTTACAGTCGCCGTGGTGCGCCCAAACTGATTCGTTGCTGCCAATGTGTACGTAGTGGTCTTAGTCGGATTCACTTGCGCAGTCACGCCTCGCACGGCTCCCACGTCCGGTGAAATCACGAAGTAGGATGCGCCTGTTACGCTCCAAGCCAATGTGACCGCTGTGCCCGATGAAGTAGTAGACGGTGAAGCGGTAAAGCTTGCGATTGCGGGCGCTGACCCCTTCGGCGCGGTTGCTGAGTTGTAGATCGGATTCATTTCGACGACTTCGAAATCCGAGGCAGTGACTTTGCCGAGGGAATGGAGATCGTCGTTGTCCCAGCGATCGTCGGGAGCGCCGCTGATGAACATGGACGAGCCGTTGTCCGCCATGATCAGCCCGTACTTCTTCATGGCGTTCAGAATTACTTGATTGGCAGCCGAGAAAGTAGAGACGTCGAAATTCGACTTCAGGCGAATCCGCATGCCCATCGGCGCGGCGTTCGCTTGCGAGGATGTAGCGGCCAAATGTGATGCAGGCGGCGTGAACGCAGCGCGGCTGAATTGGAGCGTAAACCGGATCGCGTGGTTGATCTGTCCCGCCGCCACTTCGTCGTAGCGCACGAGTCCCGGAAAAATCGGGAGGCCGGCGGCGTCGGCGGAAGTCCACGTCCACGGGCGCTGTTCGTTGTTTTGCAAATCCCACACGGCAGTCGAGGCAGCATTCCACGTGCCGCCGGAACCTGCCGACGCGTTGTACAACTCGTAAAGCCAGCAATTGCTGTTGTCGAGCACGAGGACGTGACGATCGCCGTTGCCTGGATTCGGGTAGCCCTCAATCGGCGCGTTGGCAGGAACAGGCATCGGGCCGGGATCGCTTTCGTCTGCGAAGTCGGTGAGATTTATGTTTACCAGCGCCTGCGAGGAACCCACGACGATGTACGGAATGCCGATGCTGGAATTGTCGAATGTTCCCGAACCGAAGTCCGCATGCATCGTCACGGAGCCGCCTATGAAATTGATCAGCGCGGCCGAATTTGGGTCGACAGGTGACGCTGAAATGTCCTTGTTCCACAGATTGTCAGACGGGAACGGAATGAAACCGTTCAGGCTTCCGCCCTGGCCCGGCGTCATCACGTTGCAAGCGCTCTGAGGAGGTGGGGGAGGAGGAGGAGCGTTCGAGGTGACTTGCACGTTCACCGCATTCGAGGTGCTGCTTCCGGGATTCGGATTGCTGACTTTGATTGCAATCGTGCCTGCGGTTGCTGCTTTCCCGGTTGCAGTGAGCTTGGTCGCGGAGTTGAGATTCGTGTTGAGCGCTGTTCCGCCGAAATCCACTTGCGCGCCACTTACGAATCCGGTGCCGTTGACCGTCAAGGTAAATGAGCCGGTCGCGAAAGACTGCGGATTTACGCTGCTGATCGTAGGGATAGGATTCCAGAGTGTTAGATTGGTCGAATCGGTCGCAGAGGAATCCGCTGCACTCACGGCTTTGATCGAAGTACCCGCGGACATCGGCATATTCGCGGGCGCGGTATACATGCCGGAAGCGCTGATCGTGCCCACCGTCGCGTTTCCGCCTGCGATGCCGTTTACAAACCAATTTACGGTGTGATTCGTTGAGCCGGTAACGGTCGCGGTCAATTGATCGGTCGTTGCGAGTCGAACATTGGCGCTGGCTGGCGTGACTGTAACGGAGATCGACGCTGGCGGCGGATTTGGGTTCTTGGAACCGCCACCCGTGCTTCCGCAGCCGATTTGGATGATGAGTAAAAGCGGTAACGCAAACCAGGATATGCGTCGCACGAGCCTCTCCGCGTGAAAGGCGAGAATTGGCAAGGAACTCACGATGCAGTGTGGGAGATGGAAACGTCTTGAACAACTGGACGATGGTACAAAAATGGTGCAGGGCCAATTCGCGCAGCCTCAAAGATTGATCAACCTCTGCTAGCGCTTCTTTCTGGAAACAATGGAATTAGGGAAGAAACGGCGGGTTAGTCTCCGATTTTACCCGGCAGCGCACGCCCTGTTCCCGGAGAGAATTCCTCGTAAGCCGCTGTCCCCATGAGACATGGACTGACCTACCCGGGATGGCAGACGTTTTGCACTACTCCACATTGGGTTTTTGACGTGAAGAGTGGAGCGAACTGAATTAATCGCTACGACGGCAGACGAAAAGGGCGCATGAAAAATGACGGCATCTCCGAGCAGCTAATTCCCAACATTTTTTTCTTGCTGAAACGTTGGGACTCGATGAATCACCATTCAGGCGTACGCGCCCTGACTTGGGATGATTTCGAAGAAACGTGGAAAGAGTATGGGAGCAGGATTCGCGAAACATGGAGCAAGCTCACCGACGACGACATTGATGTGATCGCCGGAAAGCGCGGTCAACTCATCGGCCGATTGCGGGAACGGTACGGCATCGCCGAGGCGGAAGCTGCGGAAGAAGCGGATGCGTTCTTGATCTCACTTTCCGGCGACGCCGGCGAGATGCGCAGACTGTCGAGAGTCGCGGGGCGGCGCTAGTCGCTAACCTGCGACATGCGCGCTTAGTCCGAGCGGCCATCTCGAAGCCCAGGACTTTTGGGTGGCCGCTCGAATGGAAAGGGAGCAAATTCAAATGAAAAGACGAATCATTCCCGGGCTCATGCTTGCATTTATAGGAATAGCGCTGTTCACGTACCAGGCGTATGGGCTGTCGATGCGCAAGAATCTCTTAGCGGCGAAAACATCGGCTGCGCACTCACACACCGTTGGAACGAGTGCTACGGCGACCGAGGAAGGATTTCCGGCGATCTCTCTGCTTGCAGGATTTTTATTTATGAGCGGAATCAGCGTGGCTGCTGTGAGCGCGAATCTGCGCACGCCACAAGAAAATTCCGAATAGCAGTCGCGGGAAGCTAGTCCTGGTTCTTGTATTCGTCCGGGACGTCGTCTTCGGAAACTTCGCGAGTCTTCACTTCGGAAACGTCCGGGTCGGGCGCGTTCTCAACTCCGTCGATGATTCCGGCCTCGTAGTCCTGTCCTTCTTCCGCCAATTCGCGAACGCTTTCCGAATCCACATCTTCAACGCCGGACAATCCCTGAATATCGCCGGACTGGCCTCCGGTGCCGGGCAAACCAACCCCCTGGCGAATCTGGGCCGATGGCGCTGACGAGCCTGATCGCGAGCTGCGACGAGCCGGGCTGCTGCGGCGCGCGGGGCGCTTCGATTTTGCAAGCTTCTTTCGCTTGGCGACGACTTTGGCTTTGCGGACGGGTTTCTTTTTCCGGGCTGGTGATTTCTTCTTGCGAGTTGGTTTTTTCTTGGCCATGCTCAAGTCTAGCACTGCGGGTGTTGCTGCCGCAAAATGCTTTCGCGCGGAAACTCGTGGTGCGAAAAATCGCCGCGCGCATCAGAGTATATATAATGAAGGAGCCACCCTACGAGATTCAGCAGTCGAGGAACGGGATTTAAGCGAACCATGGACGCCGAACGCGGCCCTCGCAATCGAGGCATGCTTGCAAAGTCGAAGGACGCCTGGAAGCTGCTGCCAGACGTGTGGGAGCTGATCGAGCCTCGGCGCGCGCTGCTGGTGCTTGCGTTTGGATTGATGCTGGTCAACCGGCTTGCTGGATTGGTCCTTCCGGGCTCGACGAAATACCTCGTCGACAACGTGATCGGCAAGCATGATATGCGGCTTCTCAACCTGCTGGTGGTTGCGATCGTCTGCGCCACAATCCTGCAAGGCATTACTTCCTACTCGCTCACGCAGCTATTGTCAAAATCCTCGCAGCGGATGATTTCCGAGTTGAGGATGAAGGTGCAGGCGCACATCGGCCGGCTGCCCGTCACTTTTTACGATTCGAATAAAACGGGAGTGCTCGTTTCGCGGATCATGAGCGACGTGGAAGGCGTTCGCAATTTGATCGGAACTGGGTTGATCGAATTCGCGGGCGGAATCATGACTGCGATATTCGCGTCGGTAGTATTGCTGCGAATCAGTTTCAAAATGACGGCTGTGGCGGGTATCGCGCTGCTGGTTTTCGCTATCGCGCTCAATAAGGCGTTCGCTACCATTCGGCCGCTGTTCCGGGCGCGGCCAAAATTGAATGCGGAAGTCACCGGACGACTCACGGAATCTCTCGGCGGCGTGCGCGTGGTGAAGGGCTATCACGCGGAAGCGCGCGAGGAGAAAGTGTTCGCGGGCGGCGTGCAGAGACTGCTCGACAATGTGATCAAGACGCTGACGATGACGTCGCTGATGAGCCTTTCGTCAACGGTGCTGATGGGGCTTGTGAGCGCGGCCATCATGTTTATGGGAGCGCGGCAGATTCTGGCCGGGACGATGACGACCGGCACGTTTTTTACGTTCTTCATTTTTCTCGGAATGCTGATCGCGCCGCTCGTGCAGATCGTCAGCATCGGACCGCAGCTCACTGAGGCGATCACAGGGCTCGAGCGAACGCGCGAAGTGCTGAACGAAAAGAAGGAAGATGACGCGCCGGGACGGACGGTTGTGCTCGGGCGTGTGAATGGCGCTGTGGCGTTCGAGAACGTAAATTTTTCTTACGATACGGGCAAGCCTGTGCTGCACGACGTGGCGTTCGATTCGGCGCCGGGAACGGTGACGGCGCTTGTAGGTCCATCGGGCGCGGGAAAATCGACGGTGATCGGCTTGATTGCGGCGTTTTACGTACCATCGAGCGGACGGGTGCTTGTGGATGGATACGATCTAGCGACGGTGCGCCTCGATTCTTATCGAACACAACTGGGCGTAGTGCTGCAGGATACGTTCCTCTTCGACGGGACCATCCGTGAAAACGTCGCGTTTGCGCGGCCCGATGCGAGCGATGAAGAAATTCTCACGGCCTGCCGCATTGCGCGCGTGGATGAGTTTGCGGAAACATTTGAAGAGAAGTACGACACCGTGGTCGGCGAGCGCGGCGTGAAACTCTCGGGCGGGCAGAAGCAGCGCGTGTCCATTGCGCGCGCGATTCTGGCGGATCCTCGCATTCTGATACTGGATGAAGCGACATCCAGCCTCGATTCCGAATCGGAGGCGCTGATTCAGGAAGGACTGCGATACTTGATGCGCGGACGCACCACTTTTGTGATCGCTCACCGGCTTTCTACCGTGCGGCGCGCGGATCAAATTCTTGTGGTTGAGGCGGGACGGATCGTCGAGCGCGGCACACACGAATCGCTCTACGCCGCCGGCGGCCGCTACTACGACCTCTATACGAAGCAGCACGGCGTTGAAACGAATCTGTTCCTTGCACCCGGAGAAGGGGGTGCGGCTCCAGGCGAGCACGAACCGGCCGATGGTGACGGAACTTCCTCGAATCAAACCGATGCCGATATTCCCGATGCGATCCGACTGATTCGCGGCCCGGGCAACTAGCCGTTCGGCGTTCGCTAGAAAACCCAATCTCGCCGGCGCGCGTAGCGTCTGCCGTTTACCTGCAACAAACCCCGCTGTACAATCCCACGCATTCTTAGCCTTGTTTTCCTTTTGCTCGGAGGCGCCATGGTTGCCCGCGTCACCCACTATAAAATTCGTGCCGGAAAACTGGATGAATTTGTGGCGACGATCGAGTCGCTTACCGCCGCGATGGACGAATTGTCCGGTTTTCGTTCGCTCGTCGTGCTGCGAGGCGAAGATCCAGCGAGCCGGGAGGCAATGGCTATTTCCGTCTGGGACTCAGAGGCCGACATGCGGGACAGCGACAGCAACACCCACTACTATCACGCGATTTCGAGATTGATCGGATGCTGCGAAAGTTTTTCGCCGATGCATGTGCAGGAGGTGCTGGCAAGCAGGTTTGCGAAGGGTTGCAGCTAGATCGTACAGTACTGCGACGTTGCAGCGAACCGCAGAAAAAATGGTGCCGGAGGAGGGACTTGAACCCACACGGGCCGTTAAGCCCACCGGATTTTGAGTCCGGCGCGTCTGCCAGTTCCACCACTCCGGCACGTGTTGCGACTGCGCGGCGCTTTTCGGCACTGCGCAGGGCGTTTCAACGTCGTAATGAATGTATCGCTTGTGAACATCGGCGGTCAAGCGACGGGCGGCGTATTTAATTTTTGTTTCCGGCGGCGTGTGTATCGCTTGCGCTGAATGTGCGCTTAAAATGCTCTCAAGCCGATCGCGTTTGGGCCTTGGCGTTAAATGTCTGCGGCTCGACAATCGCGCGATAGACCTGGCCGCGCCCAATCACGTGCTCCCCTGCTGTAGCTTCCACCTCGAACACGAGAAAGCGGCCTTTGTGTTTCACGAGTCGCGCTGTGGCGCGAACTGTCGTTCCTTCCGGCACGGCTTTCAGATGGTCCACTTCGATGCGCGTTCCCACGGTAATTGCGCCCGCGGGTAAATCGGCGCGTATCGCTTCCACCGACGCTATTTCCATCATTCCGATCATTGCTGGTGTGGAAAGCACCGCGGGTAAACGCGGATCGTAGGAAGCGATTGTCCAGCCATGCGGGATGATTTTCTCGATCGAGGCTTCGAGCCCAATGCGCGGGTGTAGTTCCGAAGCGGCTGTAGCCGACGCCGAATTCCCGTTTGCGGCCGCAGATTCCCGGCCGGCTTTCACTTGCTGCGGGGAGGATTTTTGCAAGCCGCGTTTGCGAGAACCACTCTTGTTCGGCCGAACCCGCCGCTTCATTGCGAAGTTTCGCGCGAAACGGTGGCGGCGGTGCCGCGGACGCAACGCGGATCGAGAAAGCTCTTCGTAAACTCCGCGACGGTGATTCCGAGCTGGTTCCACAGTCGTTGTTTCAGGCCGCGATAGTCCTGCGAGCCGCTGAACACGTCGCGCATCAATCCGCGAAAGGCCGGCGAATAATTGATCAGCTGGACCATGCGCGTAGTGATTGCGCCGCCGAGAAATGTACCGCGAAAAACTTTCCGGGCGATGTGCGCGGCAAACTCTAAATCGGCCGAGAACGCCGCGCGCAATCTTTCGGGATACGCATCCGGCTGCCCTTCTGCGAGGGCCTGGGCAAGCAAATCGCCGGAGCGCAGCGCGTAGTAAAGGCCTTCGCCCGTAATTGGGTCGACGCACGCGGCTGCATCACCTGCCAGCGCCCAATTATTTCCCGCGATACGCCGGCCGCGAATCGTCTGCGCTTGCGGCGAAGGCAGCACGTGGCTGTAGAGCTGCGCGCCCTCCATCGGAATATTTTCCTCGGAAATAAAATCTTCGAGATGACGCCGCAGTTGCTGGCTTGATGTTTGCCCGAGCTTGGCGCAGATGCCCACCGAGAGATGGTCGGCGCGCGGGAACGACCACAAATAGCCCTCGAATTGCTTCAAAAATTTAATCTTGATGATGTCTTCTTCGGTAGGAACGAAATAGCCCAGAGTCATTTCGAGATCGCGAGGACCAAGCGCAGTGGTTTCCGGAAGCAGCTGGTTCCGCGCCCCTGCGGCGAGCACCACGAAATCCGCCTCCCGTTCCGCGCCGCCCACCGAAACCTTCACTCGCGGCCCGTCCGTATTCACACTCGTGACGCGGGCGCAAATCGCGGAGCATCCTGCGGCTTCCGCGCGTTCCAGGAGCAAGCCGTTCAAAACTTTTCGAGAATAAATCACGATGGGATGGCTCATCTCGAACTGCGCGCGGTGGCCGCCGCTCGAAATCAGTTCCGCCGTGCGAACGAGTTTTTTGGGATGCGGAGTATCGAGAAGAAACGGGTAGGTTTCGATCGCTTTATGGGTGAGGCCGCCGCCGCAGGGCTTTTCCCAGGCAAGTCGCTCATCGAAAATTGTGACTTGAAAACCAGCCGTCGCCAGCCGCTCTCCACAGAGCGCACCGGCAGGCCCGCCGCCGACAATTACGATTTCTTTCATTCGCGGTTTAGGTTAGTGGAAGCACCGACGCAATCAACCAAGAGGCGAGTATAGCACCAAAAAGCACAGCGGCTGCCGCAGAGCCAGTGCGCCGACGTAACGCATCGGTACCGAGCCGTTGCAGCACTGAAAACATGAAAAACACTGTGACCAGGAGCAAAATCAGCACCTGTCCATTCGCGAGCATGTAGTACGCAAGCACGCACGCGAGCCAAATTTCGAGGCGCAGCGCCATTGCTACCAAAAATCGGAGCGCTCGCTGCCGGCCATGTTCTATCGGCCCGAGCGCGATTTCTTCTGCGTACGCGAAAACCCACATCACCGGCAACAGCGCAAAGAACCGCAGCCACCGCGGGGCGTTCAGCCAGGCGTCCGTTAACTGCCAATTCAGCCATGCGCCTAGTGCGAGAATGGTCGCGACGCCGAGAGTCGCTGCAGCCAGCTGCGTTCTGAGGTCGAATGAAAAATCCGATCGCGCTCTGCGACGATTCAGCAGCAACAGGAGAAGACCGAAAATCAACAGGAGCGATGCGAGGTAGTCTCCGGTGTACATGTGCAGAAATTTCAGCGGAACGAAGAAATTCAATAGCAGGACGCCCGCAAGCGCACAGACAAATCCCTCCATCACAACGAGGATGCGGCCGGGTCGCAAGGGAGCGGACACCTCGCCCGATTCTGATCGCTCGTCATCTCGCGAAGCGACGCTCGAAGGCGCGTGAGACGCAGACCTGGATTTGCCGAAGAGCAAGCTCACTGCAGTCGCGCTCAATGGAAAAATCAGAAAAAGTCCCGTAAGCCCAAAAACTGAGCCGGCTAACCGCCGGCGCCCCCGATTGAAGGTCTCGTACGTCGCGAGATCTAGATTCAAAGTAAGCGTTTCCGTTGCCACGCTGGGAAAAAGCGCCTGCATCACCCAGAGTTCCGACCGGTGAGCGACGCGGCGGTCGAGAAGCAAGCTCGTATGCGTCGCGTGGGGAACAAACTGCAAATCAAAAGCACGTTTCTGGGCAAAATCTTCCGGCGCGGTGCGTTCGCCGCCCGCACTCTGTTCCAAGCTCCTCGCTTCTTTCACGAGCGGCTCCAAATCATACTGGCCGCTGAAGACGAGCAGGTTTGCGGGCATGCGCTGGGGCGGTGTCATCGGCGCGGGTGAGATCGCGATCGTTGCGAGGACCGGCTCGCGATCGGCCATCCGAATCGCGATGGCGGCGCCCATTGAGTGGCCCACGAAGATCGTCGTGCGAGGATCAATCTTGCCAGCGCGAATCAGCGATTCGACGGCAGCGGTTGCGCACTGCAGCGTGCGCGGAAAAGTGAATGCGTCTTGATTGTCGCCGTGTCCGGGAAGATCGAACAAATAAGCGCGTAGTCCGTGTCCGGCGAGGTCTTCGCCCAGATACGTCATTACGCGGCGGTTCGCTGAGAGTCCATGAAGGACGATTGCGGATCCGGCAGGCGTCACATCCGGCGGCGGATCAAAAATTGTAGCGGGCATGCTGCAGCCGCCAGCGGCGAGAGTGAAATCCTGACGCGGCAATTCCCCGCGTCGAATCCACTGCGCTCCTAACAGCAAACAAATCGCGCCAGCCATTGCGAATGCAAGCTCCCAGCGCTTCATCGGACCGGCACCGTCATTTCTGACCCGCATGCTAGAATTGTATGTTGGAGTGAAAGCGAAAGAGACGTTTGAGGAGCAGAAATTTGGGTCGCGTGGTTTCCCAAGATGAGCTGATTCTCCGCCGTAGCGAATTGAAACGCAACGGCAAGTCCGTGGTGTTCGCGAGCGGCCGCTTCGATCTTCTTCATCCGGGACATACCCGCCTGCTCGAACAAGCACGCGCGAATGGAGACGTGCTCATCGTAGCGATCGAGATCGATGAAAGCGCGAGCCAACAGAACGCACGGGAACCCGCGCGGCAGCCTCAGGGCTCGATCACGCTCGCTGCAGAGCGCGCGGAAATCTTAGCAGCTCTTGCGGCAGTTGATTACGTGATCGAATGCAATCCTACGTCCGTCCGCGAGTTGATCGCGCTACTCGCTCCCGAAGTTGTTGTAAGAGGCGGCGAGCCTGGTTCCGACCAAGCCGCGTTTCGTGACGACGAAGCAGCCGCAACTGCCGGAATCAAAGTAGTGCGCATTCCACTTGAACCTGGCCACTCGACCGCGCGCCTGATTGAGCGCATCAAAACTATTCGCGCATGATTCTTTCCCTGGTATCTGAGCTTCTCGCTCGGGTAGGACGCCAGCCCGTGGTAGAAGAAGCACTGGAGACGCTGCGCCGCAGCGGCGGCGAAGTGCGTCTTGCCGGGCTCACTGATCCCGCAAAAACCCTTCTCGTCGCGCTCGCAGCGATGGGACTCGGGCGCCCGACGATCTTCATCGTCGAATCGAACCAGCGCGCGGAAGCGCTCGTCGAGCCGCTCCGCTGGTTTTATCGCGCCGTTACGGGCAAGCCGGGCCATCGCGTGGTGCATCTTCCAGCGCTCGAAGTTCTTCCCTACGACAACCGCTCGCCGCACGCCGAGATTTCCGAGGATCGCGCCGTCGCACTGTGGCGATTTGCAAATGGCGAAGCGGACGTGATGATCGCGCCGGTGCAAGCGGCCCTGTGGCGGATGCGTGAAGCGGAATTTTACCGCCAGCTGGCTTTCACGATTCAACGCGACCAGGATATTCCCCATCGCGAGTTGCTCGATTACCTCGCAGGCGCTGGATACGAGAAGCAGGTGACGTGCGAGATGCCGGGCCAGTTTTCCGTGCGCGGCGGAATTATCGACGTGTTCTCGCCCGAATCTCCGCAACCGATCCGCATCGAACTTCTGGGCGACACGATCGAATCGATTCGCGCGTTCGATCCGAACACGCAGCGTTCTACCAACCCGATGGAGCGAGCAACACTGCTACCGCTCACGGAATTTCCGCGCCGCGCCGAAGTGCTCGAACGGCTGCGCGTGCCGGCTGCGTCCGGCCGCGAAGATGACGAAGCTCCCGCAGGCTTTTATCCCGGTTGGGAGTTTCAGGAAATTCTGCTCGAAGATCGCAAGTCAACGCTGTTTGATCTTGCGGGCGACCCTCTGGTGGTTGAAGACGAGCCTTCGCTGCTGGCTACGGCCGTCGAAGAATATCGAAAGCGCATGCGCGAATCATTTGACGAGGACGGCAATGCAACGAGCGAGCCGCCGAATCGTTTTTTGTTCGACGACGAGGAATGGTCACTCGCATTGCAGCTCGCGCCGAGACTCGGCGTCGAGCACCTGGGCGTTGCGTTCGATGGAGCCGATCCGCGCACGCTGCACACGCAGCCGACCACGCGCTATCACGGAAACGTCGCTGCGTTTATGACGGAAGTGCGCGGCAAACTCGCCGCCGGCGAAAACGTGATGGTTTCTGCCGCCAGCACCGGTGAACTCGAACGCCTTGCCGACATCTGCCACGAGTACGAAGTTGCCTATCGCCTCGGTGAACTTGAAGAGAACGTCACCGTCAGCCGCCTCGCGGAAGAATCGCACGGCGGAAATGTTCCGGGGATGATTCTCATCAAGGCGCCGACGAGTGAAGGCGTGATACTCAGCGACACAAAGCTTACGATTTACGGAAATACCGATCTTTTCGAAACGCTTCCGCCACCGACGCAGCGCGCGCGTTCGCGCCCGAAAACTGCGAGCTTCTTCAGCGATTTCTCCGACCTAAAGCCCGGCGACTTTGTGGTTCACGTCGACCACGGCATCGGCCAGTTCGAAGGCTTGCGGCAAGTGGCGATCGAAGGCGCGAATGGCGAGTTCATGCTTCTCCGTTATGCGGAAGACGCGAAGCTCTACGTCCCGCTCGCGCGCCTCGACCTGATTCAAAAATATCAATCGCTCGGCGGCGTCACGCCCACACTCGATCGCCTCGGCACCACGATCTGGGAAGCGCGCAAGACGCGCGTCCGCAAATCCGTCAGCGACATGGCCGAGCAGCTGCTCGAGCTTTATGCCGAGCGCAAAATGGCGACCGGGCACGCGTTTCCGCCCGATTCGAATTTCCAGCGCGAATTTGAAGATGCCTTCGAATTTGAGGAAACGCTCGACCAGCAGAAAGCGATCGACGACGTGAAGCGCGACATGGAATCAACGCTGCCGATGGACCGGCTTCTCTGCGGTGACGTCGGTTACGGCAAGACGGAAGTCGCAATGCGCGCCGCGTTCAAAACAGTTGCCGATTCGAAGCAAGCCGCCGTCCTTGCGCCCACTACCGTGCTGGCGTTCCAGCATTACCAGACGTTTCGCCGCCGGTTTGCGGCGTTTCCGGTGCGCATCGAAATGTTGAGCCGCTTTCGCTCCGAAAAAGAACAGAAAAAAACACTGGAGGAACTCGAAGCCGGAAAGGTGGACATCATCATTGGCACGCACCGGCTGCTTTCGAAGGACGTGAAATTTCAAGATCTCGGAATTCTCGTTGTCGACGAAGAGCAGCGCTTCGGCGTCGCGCACAAAGAGCGCCTGAAGGAAATGCGCAAGAATGTGGACGTGCTCACGATGTCGGCCACTCCGATTCCGCGGACGCTTCATATGTCACTGGTCGGTTTGCGCGACATGAGCGTGATCGAAACGCCACCGAAGGATCGCCTTGCGATTCAAACGACCGTCGCGCCTTTTAGCGAGACGCTCGTTCAGCGTGTGATCGAAGAAGAGCTCGCGCGCGACGGCCAGGTGTTTTTTGTTCACAATCGCGTCGAGTCGATCGATTCGCTGGCGTCGATGATCACGCGCCTCGTACCGAAAGCGCGCGTAGTGGTTGGCCACGGTCAGATGCGCGAGAACGAACTCGAAAAAGTAATGCTGAAGTTCGTTCGCGGCGAAGCAGATATTCTACTTTCCACCACGATCATCGAAAACGGTTTGGACATTCCGCGCGCCAACACGATCATCATTAATCGCGCCGACCGCTTCGGTCTCTCCGAGCTTTACCAATTGCGAGGCCGCGTGGGCCGCTCGAACCAGCGTGCCTATGCCTACCTCCTCATTCCGACGGAGACCGCGCTCACGACGATTGCGCGGCAGCGCCTGGCAGCGCTGAAAGAATTCAGCGACCTCGGCGCGGGGTTTCGCATTGCCGCGCTCGACCTCGAATTGCGCGGCGCCGGCAATCTTCTGGGCCGCGAACAGCACGGGCACATCGAAGCGGTTGGATTCGACATGTATTGCCAGATGATGGAGCGCGCCGTCGCCGAACGAAAGGGTGAAGCGCTTCCGCCGGAACGCCGAGCCACACTCAACCTCGGGCAGGAAATCCGCATCCCACCTGAGTACATCGAGAGCGAGAATTTGCGCCTGCGCATTTACAAGCGAATTGCAGGCGTCACCTCCGATGCCGAGCGGGTGGAAGTGCGCCGCGAGCTGGAAGACCGATTTGGTCCGCCGCCGACGGCGGTTGAAAACCTGCTCGAATACGCGGTCCTGAAAGCTCTGGCTGAAAAGATGCTCGTTGCGACGATTGACAGGCGCGGCGATCAACTCGCGATTAAGTTTTATGACGACACGCCGCTTGGGCCGGAAAAGCTGGTGAAAGTGGTGAGAAAACGGCGAGGAATGCGCCTCGATCCCACGGGCGTGCTCTGGCTCGAATGGAAAGGTGATGCAGGCGGCCCGATGGGAGCGGCCAGAAACGTATTGCAACAACTACAATCGTAGGTCTAAACTTTCGCCTGAAGGAACATCATGAAATCTCAAACTTTGCAATTCATAGAACGCTCCCGAGCCGGCTTCCTCGTTGTCACGGCTTTACTGGTGGTTCCGGCTTCTCTATTCGCACAGCAACAGGAGTCGACCATCATCAAGCCTCCTCCTCCGCCGCCTGCGGCCGCAAGTGTGGCTGCCCCGGCTGCTACTCACCATGGCGTCGTCGTCGAGGAAATCGTAGCTCGCGTAAATAACGATATCATCACGCTCACCGATTACGAGAAAGGCGAAGGAGCGTTGCGTCAGGACGTCGCGGACGAATGCCAGGGATGCCCTGCGGACCGGGCCGACGCAATGCTGAAGGAAAAGCAGAAAGATCTTTTGCGCGACATGATCGATCAGCAGCTGCTGATTCAACGCGGCAAGGACGAAGCGATCAGCGTGGAATCGGACGTGATCAAGCGGCTGGATGATGTGCGCAAGCAGAATGGCCTTGCGAGCCTTGACGACCTGGAACGCGAAGTGGAAAAACAAGGCATCTCGTGGGAAGACTATAAAACGCAGATTCGCAACAGCCTGCTGACCCAGGAAGTGATTCGCCGCGAGATGGGCACCCGAATCGTGATCGGCCACGACGAAGTGAAGCAATATTACGACGCGCATCAGAAAGATTTTGTGCGCCCCGAGCAAGTGGACCTGGCCGAAATCTTTTTGGACACGCAGGGCAAGTCCCCGCAGGAAATCGAGTCCATCGAACAAAAGATGACGGACTACCGCAACCGCGTGATCAAGGGCGAAGAGTTCAGCGAAATTGCGAAACGCTATTCGGAAGGCAGCACGAAGGACAAAGGCGGCAACCTCGGGACTTTCGAGCGGGGCCAGCTGTCAAAACAACTGGAAGACGTGGTGTTCAAGATGGATAAAGGGCAAATCACGGACGTAATCCAGACAAAGACCGGCTTCGAAGTTCTCAAAGTGCTTGATCACTATCAGGCGGGCCTTCAACCGGTGGAGAAAGTGGAACCGGAGATCATGAACCGCATTTACATGAGCAAGATGCAGCCGCAAATGCGCGAATATCTGGCCCAGTTGCGCGAAGAAAGTTACGTGACGGTAAAGCCTGGATTCACGGATTCGGCCGCGGTCCCCGGCGCGAGCGTGATCCAGGAAGTCGCGCCCACGGCGGACACGCAGCAGAAGTCCAAGAAGAAATTGAAACCGAAGCTGAGCAGCTGATGAAAACTCTCTACGTCGCAGGACTGCAGGACGGCCAGGCGGTGACTTCGCTTTTCCTCGTCCGCGAAAAAGAAATCCGCACGTCCGCGCGCACCGGCTCATCCTGGCTGCAACTCGAGCTTGCTGACCGTACCGGCACCATTTCCGCAAAAATGTGGGACAACTTCGCGGCCATCGCCGGAACTTTCGAGCGCGACGACGTCGTCCAGGTCCGCGGCCGCGTGAAGCTTTACAACGGTCAAAAAGAGTTGACGATCGAAGCCGTGATTCCCTCCTCCGAACGCGATTACGAACTTGCCGATTATTTGCCGCACACCAAGCATGACGTCGAGGAGCTGTACTCGCGACTGCGCGCCGCCGTTGCGGAAATGAAGAATCCGTTCTTGCAGAAACTGCTCGTGAGCTTCGTAGACGATCCGGCGATCGCTACAAAATTAAAACGCGCACCCGCCGCGATGACGATGCACCACGCGTTTATCGGCGGCTTGCTTGAACACATGGTCAGTTTGATCGGGCTGTCACGCGCCGTAGCGTCACACTATCCCGAACTCGATGCGGATTTGCTCCTCACCGGCGTGGTGCTCCACGACATCGGAAAGATCGACGAACTGCGCTACGCGCGTGGCATCGAATACACCACCGAAGGCCGCTTGCTCGGTCACATCATGATCGGCGCAGGGATGGTACAGGAAAGGATCAAAGCGATTCCCGGCTTCCCTGCTCCGCTGGCCGTGCTCGTCGAGCACTTGATTCTCAGCCATCATGGAACTCACGAGTTTGGATCGCCTGCGCTTCCTCAAGTACGCGAAGCCGTGGCGCTGAATTTTATCGACGATCTGGATTCGAAAATGGCAGCGATGGGTGCGACGCTGGACTCGCTAACAGGTGACGATCAGTGGACGGGCCGCAATCCCTCCCTGCGGCGCGCGTTGCTCGACGGCGGAAAATATCTCGGTGGCAGCGCTTCAAAATCGGCTGCCGCGGGCGAAGCAAAGAAAAAGGGTTGAGCGCAATTCAGGAATTTCAATGACCGAAGCAACAGCGAAAACGTCGTCTCCGCGCCGGTCGGTACTCGATCTCGCGCCGCTTGAACTCGACTGCATGAACACGCTCTGGCCAATGGGCGAAGGCACGGTCCGCGAAATTCGCGATCAGCTCGCGGCGCGCAGGCCTCGCGCTTACACGACGATTATGACGATCATGGATCGTCTCGCGCGCAAAGGCGTCGTGGAACGCCGCAAAGTCGGACGCGCGTACAGTTATCGCGCGAACGTGAGCGCCGACGAAGCTCGCGCGCAGGCCCTGGGGCAGGTCGTCGAGAATTTTTTTGGCGGCTCGAAAGAAGCGCTGCTCGCCCAGCTCAATGGCGTTTTGCCCGCGGCTCGGCTCGATGCCACGTATCCCGCTGCGCCGCGCGCTCGAGCGGCGGCTGCGTCGTCGCGTGCGGGCAGCGGATCATCGGGAGCAATCGCCAGATCTTCGTCGACGACCGGATCGTCGCTGGGTGCAGCGGTTGTACAGCCGAGCGGGCCGCGTGGAAATGAAGTTCGGCAAGACGCTCGCCGAGGAAATACAACGGAGACCGAGCGCATCGACGATTCGCTGCTCTAGAAAATGTTTCCGCCCGAAATCACAATTCGCAACTCCGCGATTCGCCCGGCCACGATCCTCGCCCCGATGGCGGGCGTCACAGATACCGTCTTTCGCCGTGTGATTCGCGGCCTCGGCGGCTGCGGCCTGATCATGACGGAATTTACGAGCGCCGAAGGTCTCACACGCAATTCCGCTCGCACGCTCCACTATCTCTATTTCGACGCGGACGAACATCCGATCGCGGCGCAGATTTTCGGCTCCGATCCGAAAGTGATGGCATCCGCTGCCGCGCTCACCGAAGATCTTGGCTTCGACCACGTCGACATCAATCTCGGCTGCCCTGTGAAGAAAGTCGTCAAGTGCGGCGGCTCGGGCTTGTTGCGCGATCTCCCGCATCTGGAAAATATTTTTCGCGCGGTTCGCGCCGCAGTCCGTATTCCGCTGACGATCAAAATCCGTTCGGGCTGGGACGACAAGAACATTGTCGCTGTTGATGTCGCACGCATGGCCGAACGAGAAGGCATCGAAGCGATCGCCATTCATCCGCGCACACGGATGCAGGGCTACAGCGGTTCGGCCGACTGGAGTGTGATTCGCGACGTGAAGCAGGCTGTGCGAATCCCGGTGATTGGCAACGGAGACATTCGCACGCCGCAGGATGCCGTTCGCATGATCGCCGAGACCGGATGTGACGCGGTGATGATCGGCCGTTCGGCTTCTTCAAACCCGTGGATATTCCGCCAGATCGCGCAATATATTGCCACCGGTCGATATGAAGAGCCTTCGGAACTCGATCGCTATCGCTTGCTCTCCGGATATTTTCGCAGCTTGATCGCAGCCGAAATGCCCGACGCCCCGGGTAAAATGAAACAGTTCGCCAGCCTCTTCACCCACGGCGTCCGCAACGGCGCCGAACTTCGCCACTCGGTGCATCACGCGCAGAACGCCGGCGAAATTCTGGAGCGCGTCGATGCATTCTTCGCGAATTTAACTGCTTCGTCTGCCGATTAGAAGCTGTCGATTGTCGCCGCGGCATATACTCGACTCGGAAGGGGTGCGTACAAGGGCACGGCATGCTGTATGGTGCCAGGACATCCGTTACAGTTTGTGCCAAGACATCCGTTACACCTGGGATTGGGTAGAGTTCTCAGCCGGGAGGCTGAGAGCGATGCCTTGGGTGAGGACGGAAGTGAGCGAGCAACGAGTGAAGTTTGTCGTGCGGGCCGTGAGCGGTCGAGAGCCGATGACGGCGTTGTGTCGCGAGTTTTGTATTTCGCGGCCGACCGGATATCGCTGGCGGCGAAGATTTGAGCAAGCCGGCAGCGTCACCGCCGTGGTGGAGCGCAGTCGGCGACCGCGGCATAGTCCAGCGCAGACCGCGCGGCAGAAGGAAGAGCGCATCGTCGAGCTGCGGCAACGAGTTCGGGTGGGGCGCCAAGAAGCTGCAGGTGTTGTTGCAAGAGGAAGGCACGTGGCTGGCGGTACGGACGATCAACCACATTTTAAAACGCCAGGGGCTGATCGGAAAAAAAGATTCCAACCCGCCGGCACTCTCGCGGTTCGAGCGCGCTTTGCCGAACCAGCTGTGGCAGATGGACGGCAAGGGCGAGTATCGGACCAGCGATGGGAAGTGTTACCCGTTGTCGATTTTGGACGATCACAGCCGTTACGCCGTAGGCCTGTATGCGTTGCCGGCCTTCAGCGCCGAGCAGATTCATCCGTGTCTGGTGCATACGTTCGAGCACTACGGCGTGCCGGAAGCGATGCTGATGGATCGCGGCACGGTGTGGTGGTCGACAACGAACGGGTACGGGCTGACGTGGTTGTCGGTGCGATTGATCGAACAAGGGATCCAGTTGTATTACTGTCGCGTGCGGCATCCGCAGACGCAAGGGAAAGTGGAGCGGTTCCATCGAACGCTGGACGAAGCGATCCAGCATCGTGGCAAGCCGCAGCAGATGGCGCAGTGGCCTGGAGCACTGAACGAATTTCGCCGGATCTACAACGAGCGAAGACCGCATGAAGCGCTGGGGATGAAACGTCCGGCGGAACGGTATCAGCCGAGCGCGCGAAGCTATCAGGCGATACCCCGCCCGTGGGAATATCCGGAAGGCAGCCTAGTGAGACGGCTGAACGCGGCTGGTTGTTTAGACTGGGAAGGCCGACGCTGGTTCGTGTGCGAAGCGCTCGCGGGGCGGCCAGTGTGCATCGAAAAAGCAGCGAACCTGCTGCTGGTGAGTTATCGGCACATGTACGTGCGCGAGATCGATCGAGAGCGAAATCAGACGCACGCGCTGGTGCAGCCGCGCCATATTGGCAGAGCCTTCCGGTCGCCCTTCGGGCTCCCTCCAGGCTCTGCCAACATGGAAAATCAGGAGCCAAAAGTGTAACGGATGTCTTGGCACACGCTGTAATGCATGTCCTGGCACACCACAGCCTGCCGTGCCCCTACGGCCTTATCGGGAGCCTGATGTTTTAATTCGGAGCGAAGCGAGGAATCTGTTACTGCTTTTTTCTTCATTTCAAATCTCAACTTTGAAATTTCAAGTTGCCGGGCCCTACTCATCGCGCGTAATCAGAAGCTGCTTGTAGGCCTCCCGCCGCGTTAAGCCGCGCTCCTTCGCTGCCACCTTCAGCGCTGCTTTCTTATCCACGCCGCGTTCGAGCGCAATCTCTTCAACGCGCCGCGCCAGTGGCAAGGCGGCGGCCACATCTGCCTCCCCATCAATCTTCAGCGCTTCTTCATCCGGCGGTCCGAGAATCAACGTGATCTCACCGCGGGGCGGCTTCAATTTCACCGCTTCGAGCACCGTTTCGATCCGCCCGCGCAGAAATTCCTCGTACAGCTTTGTCACCTCACGCGCTACTACCGTGGTGCGATTTCCCAACACATCGCGCGCGTCCTCGAGAGTATCGAGCAGCCGGTGCGGCGCTTCGTAGAAGACAATCGTTCGGCGCTCAGCTTCCAATTCACGCAGAGCTTTCCGCCGCTCCGTCGGCCGCGAAGGCAAAAATCCGACGAACGAGAATTCTTCGACCGGCATTCCTGATGCGGCCAGTGCTGCTACGAATGCGGACGCGCCGGGCACAGGCACGACCTGAATTCCATGCCGCAAACACAAATTCACAAGATGATGTCCGGGATCGGACACTACCGGAGTTCCCGCGTCGCTGACGAGCGCGACTTTTGCTCCCTGCTCGAGATCGATCACGATTTCAGCGGCGCGCGTAATTTCGTTATGCTCGTGATAACTCACGAGCCGCTTCTGAATTTCAAAGTGGGCGAGCAGCTTCATCGTCTGCCGCGTGTCTTCGCACGCAATCAAGTCCACCTCTTTCAAAATTCGCAACGCGCGCAGAGTAATGTCTTCGAGATTCCCAATCGGAGTCGCTACCACGTAGAGGCAACCCGCTCCCGGCTCGTTCGTTTTTGTCGTTTTCACCATCACCCGGCCTGAATCAAGGAGCCTAAGCTCAACGTCAGTGTCTTGCAAGCCCCTCCAATTCCCCGGTGGAAAATCCGTTAGCGATTGGCTTCCCGCGCGCGCAGCAACGGTGGCACTCATGTTAATATTTCAGTTTCGCTACAACATTGGGGGTCAGACTTGCCGTTATACGAATACAAGTGCGACAAATGCGGGCATCGATTCGAGAAAATCGAGAAGCATTCCGCGTCCGAGATCAAGAAATGCCCGAAGTGCGGCGCCAACGCGCCGCGGCAAATTTCCGCGTCCGGAATTCAATTTAAGGGCTCCGGGTGGTACGTCACCGACTACGGAGGAAAGAGTTCCTCCGGTCCCTCCGGTGAAGGATCGGGTGACGGTGCGGCTGCGAAGTCGGAGAAGTCCGAGAAATCAGAAAAGCCGGAAAAATCTGAGAAGTCCGAAAAATCGGAAAGCAAATCGAGCGATTCGAAGGGCTCCTCCGAGAAATCATCCTCGAAGAAGGAAAAGAAGTAGCGAAGCGATTCCAGCAAACCCGGCCGGCGGAAGTTCGCGGCTCCTCGGGCGGGGCGAAATCCTACAGCTTTAATCCTCGCAAGTACTCCCGAAATTCTTTCCCGAAATTTTCATTCTTAAGCGCAATTTCCACGGTTGCCTTCAGGAATCCAAGTTTGTCCCCTGCGTCATGAGTCTTTCCGTCGTAGACATACGCGAATAATCCTTGCTCCTTCGCCTGCGCCAGCATCCGAAGCCCGTCCGTGAGTTGAATTTCGCCGCCGGCTCCTGGTTTCGTGTTTTCAAGATAATCGAAAATCTCAGGTGGTAAAACGTACCGTCCGGTGACGCCCAAATTGGACGGAGCCTTGTCCGCTTCCGGCTTTTCGACGAGATCCTGGATGCGCAACAACCGATCGCCCCAGCGGCCGCTTTTCTCGGCGATCGCGTCCACGATGCCGTAAAAATGCAAACGATCGCGCGGAATTTCTTCGACTGCGATCGCACCCACGCCCGTGGCCTCGTAAATCTCGACGAGCGAACGCGTCGCCGGAACTTTTCCATCCATGATCACGTCGCCGAGCAGCACCGCGAACGGCTCATCGCCCACGAGCTCACGCGCCGTAAGCACGGCGTGACCAAGTCCAAGGGCTTCGCTTTGTCGCGTGTAACTAAAATGCACGCCACCGCCGATTTCGCGCACGGTCTTCGCCTGTTTCGGTTTTCCGCGGTCTTCGAGAAACTGTTCCAGCTCGGGATTCGAATCAAAATGATCTTCGATTGCATTCTTCCTCCGGCCCGTCACGAAGATAATATTTTCGATTCCCGACGCCATGCACTCTTCCACCGCGTACTGAATCAGCGGCTTGTCCACCACGGGCAGCATTTCCTTCGGCATCGCTTTCGTCGCTGGCAGAAATCGCGTGCCCAGCCCCGCCACCGGCAGCACCGCTTTGCGCACCCGCTTCGGCTTCTGCGTCATTGTCTGGTTCCTTTTTGGCCTCGCCGGGAGTTTCACTCCACGCGACATCGATCAACGAGCGTTCCCGCTCCGACACTCATCTTACCCGAAGCCCGAGCAGCCGCGGAAGCCGCAGAATCCTGTATGTTACGATAAGGTATTGCGGAAGGAACTGCCGTGAACGCGCGCGAGGGAGAAAAACTCATTCTCGGAATCGAATCTTCCTGCGACGAAACCGCCGCAGCAGTCGTCGCCGACGGCCGCCGGATCCTCTCGAGCGTGGTTTCTTCACAAATTGACATTCACCGAAAATATGGCGGAGTGGTTCCCGAGCTCGCCTCACGCGAACATCTTCGCAAAATCGTACCGGTGGTGCGCGAGGCGCTCGAACAGGCAAAAATCACGCTCGCGGACATCGACGCCGTGGCGGTAACCCAGGGCCCCGGCCTCACCGGCGCTCTGCTCGTTGGATTGACGTACGGAAAAGTGCTCGCGCTCGCGTTAGGAAAGCCTCTGATTGCAGTGAATCACTTGGAAGGCCACGTCCATGCGGTGATTCTCGAGGCGCACATTGCCGGCAGGCATCCGCCGTTTCCAGCCGTGTGCCTTATCGTTTCCGGCGGTCATACCGTCATCTACGATGTGAAATCCGAGACCGTGAATGGCGCTGACGCAAGCGCCGCGAAATTCTCCTACACTCGCATCGGCGGCACGCGCGATGACGCCGCGGGAGAGGCGTACGATAAAGTGGCGCGCATGCTTGCGATGGGCTATCCCGGCGGTCCGATTCTCGACCAACTCGCACTGCATGGAAATCCGAAGGCGATCCGCTTCGGCGAACCCAAAATGAAAAGCAATCCCTACGATTTCAGTTTCAGCGGGATAAAGACAGCGATGCTTTATCATCTTCGCCGCCATCCTGAGCTGCAACCGGAAATCGACGCGCGCCGCGAAGCGCTCTCCCGCGGGGACCGCGCTGCCGACGCGCTTCGCCAGCTTTCATCCGCAGCCACGCTCGATCTCATCGCAAGTTTTCAGCGCGCCGTCGTCGACGATCTCACTACGCGCACCCTTGCAGCCGCCGAGCATCTCAACGCGCGCACGGTGCTCGTCTCAGGAGGCGTCGCCGCCAATCGCGAACTTCGTATGGCTTTCGAATCCGAATCCAAGCGTCGCGGAATCGAAGTTTATTTTCCCAGCCGCGGTCTCTCCACTGACAACGCGGCCATGATCGCCGCCGCCGGACACCCGCGTTTCCTGAATCACGATTTTGCGGACGCCACTTTGAACGCCGAGCCTAATCTCGCGCTCGCTTAGTCGGCGGCGCGTTTCACAAAAATATTGGCTCGCGTTCGCAATTCTGCTAAACACAGCCCCTAGGAGACCGTAAATGACCGAACTTCGCGGACCCAACACGCCTACTGCCGCCCAAATGAACATCGCGCTTCTTCTGATCCGCATCGCCAGCGCGCTCGCGTTTCTCTACCATGGCGGCGCCATTCTTTTCGGCGCGTTCGGTGGACCGGGCCCGCACAATTTCGCCGCGTTTATGAAAGTGCCAGACGCCGTAGGCTACCTTGTCGGCCTGGCGCAGGTTGCTGGAGGCCTCGCGATGCTGACGGGCATACTGATACGCACTGGCGCCGCATGCATCATCGTCGTGATGCTTGGAGCAATCTTTCTGGTCCACTTGCCGCATGGATTCGACATCACGACCGGCGGGATCGAATACACGCTGACGCAATTGCTTGTCGCGGCGGCGATTTTCGTCGCTGGTGCAGGCGCCTACTCACTTTCCGGGATGCTTCCGTCCGGTCTACGTAAACTGTAATCGGTGATGTGCGCGCTTCGGCCGGAAAATCCAACTAACGCCGCACGTCCCGAAGTGGCGCATCGAACGGCGTCACTCGCCTCGGGCCGCGGGACTGCTCTGATCGCACTCGCCCTGCTCGGACTCCTGTTGCTTCTCGCACATTACCACGCGGGAGGGCCGCCTTCGAATACATCGACGCCGCCGACTGCTACGCACCCAGCGGCAACCGCTCCCGCGGGTCGAGAGCCGTAACGCCACGAGCTTTCACCGCCGCCAAAAACTTCTCTCGCCGCAAAAATATTGGCCCGTTGGGACCGCGCGAGCCGCGCACGTTCGGATAAAAGCTCGTAACGCGCGCGACTCGCTTTCCTTCACGTCCGTTTGCGTGGATTGCCGCATTATTTTCCGGCTGCGGTCTTTTCTCCGGAAGCATCCGGCGTCAATCGCATGTGCACCAGAATTGTCAGATGATTTCCGACGACGGTATTGAAATTGGCCGGGCCAGGGTAGTCTTCTCCGCCTGCGGAACGCGGCGGCTGGGGAAGGGGCGGAGAGGTGAGATATGTCCCGGTGCATTCTGCGCCGCTGTAGCCTTCGTTTGCGGGAGGCACCTGGCAATGTTGATCCTGCACGACGGGCGGCCAGTAGGTCCCGAGCACAGCCTTCAGCAACTGCGGAAAATCCTCGCGGATCACGTTCGTGTTCCCCGAAATCTGCAGCACACCGCCAGTTTCCGCCGGAGCGTCGAACACAAACGTCGCCGGGCGGATGATGCGATGAATCATGGGCGGGCCATATTCCGGGCCAGCATACGCTTCACTGGGAGTCAACTCGACGTTGCGATCGACGCGCGTCATGACAAGATTGCCGGACGTTTGCAAACGTCCGTCGGCGTTCTGCTGGACACCCTTGGCGTGAAAACAGACCAGCGTGTGGTTTGCTTGCATTCCCAGCCATTGCGTCTTAACCATCCCGTCCTCGTTCATCGGAGGGGCCTCCGAGGATGCGGGATAGGTCGTGAAATCGAATGAAGATTTGGATGGGTCAGCGCTGTTGAGTTTCACCGTGCCGGCCATTTTTGCGTAACCGATCGTGAAGATCATTTTCGTCTTACCGAAGTCGGTGGTGCCGTCAGCAACGTACTGAGCGTTGGAATGATGTCCGTCCAACATCCAGGCACCCGACACGAAAGCCGGAGTGGATGTTCGGCCGGGAATTGCCACCGCGAGCATTGCAAGAACCGCACCACCTGCGAACAAACCGCCGTACTTGAACATTTTTTCTTCCCTCCTCAGAAGGCTGGCTGTCAATGCGTCAACCCGCAGAGCCTCGCCCGGAAATATCTCTCTGTTTTTCAGCCACGTCAATCGTTTGCAATTGCGAAATGCGCTTCGTGCTCATGCGCGTCTTTCGATTGGATGTCGCTCAAAGGTGGGAGGGCTCAGGTGTTACCCAGGCGAAACAAACCATAAGGCCGAGTGGCTCTGGGATTGGATCAATTGAATTGAATAGCGCCCGTCGAACTGAGAGTGGGAAACGAGTGATGAGTGATGAGTGATGAGTGATGAAGCGGGAAAAGACAAAAGCGCCGGCAGCTGTGCGGGGCAGCGCTCGTACGGCGGGAGACAAGTTCAAAGCGAGCCGAGCGGGGGCCGCGAGGAGCGGCCCCTAAAGCAGTAGATAGTTTTAGAGTGAGTTCAGGAATGCAATCAAATCGGACTTTTCTTCGTCGGTGAGATTCATCTGGAAGCGCTGATTGTAGAAATCCAGAAGTTGCGAAAGGTTCTGAGCCGCACCATTGTGAAAATAGGGAGCACGAGCGGCGAGGCCTCGCAGAATCGGTCCTTTGATCCGGTTTACATCGCTGCACAGACCCGATATCAGGCCTTTGCCGGGATCAGTGGTGTAGATCACGTAGGGGGTAGCAGATGGAGACGAACCTGCGAACGGATTCGGGCAGCCGGTGATTTCGTACACGGGAACATCGGGAAAATCGAGTTGCGAGATCGCGTTGGCGATCAATGGATCAGATTCATTCGTGGCATCGTGGCCCGTGCCGATATCGAGCGGCAGCGGCAAGGAATGATCGCCGACGTTTGGCGCATCGTGACAGGTGGTGCAGGTACCCTGGAACGGGCCGACCGGCACAGTTCCCAGCGCACCGTTGTCGTTCAGGCCCCGGACGTTTGATATCGTGAGCGCGCGCGTGTTGAACAGCGTCTCTCCCGCGGCGATCTTTTTACGCGTGGCCGCCCGATATTGCTCGAACGGGTTCCAGGTGGAAGCTGGATGCGCCCATGCATTGAATGTCGTAAATGCTGTCGAGCTGAAGGTTCCGCCGTGGGGATCGCTTCCGAGCGAATCGTTTGTGCCGGGGTAATAGGATTGATTTGAGAGGTTGTAGGCGCCGCCCTCTGCGCCATTGATCTCGAGAAGCCCCGCACGATCGTCTGCAAGCTGTGCGCTGAAAAGTCCGAGCTCGAAATCCACGATCGCCTGCTGTTGAGCAGTCGTGGGAGCTTTTGCGGCTTGCGCATGAGTAAGGGTTGCGTCCACCGACTGTTGCATCAAGTCTGCCGTGAGATTCGCTTGAAACGTCGCCTGGTTGTTGAGCGGCAGCGTGATCGATTCGCGCCCGTCAAACATGAGCGTGCTCAGGAAACGGAGATTCGTTGTTGGAAGCGGGCGGCGGTAGACGGAGACGGTGGGTCGGCCCGTGGAAGGATCCGGAACGATTGCGCATCCGTAGGGATCGCGAATCGCCTTGATCGTGAATTGCACGTTCGCGGGCAACGTCAGGGGAATCCGGATCAGCCCGCTCTTCAACAGCAAGCTATGATCCGCGGGATTTCCCGCCGAGCCGTTCGGACAGTTCGCACCGTCGAAGGACGCAAACAGCGGATCTCTTCCCCGCGTGAGCGCGAAACGCAACTGGACGTTTCGGACGCTGAGGCCCATCGCATCACTTGCACCGTGGCACGTTCCGCAGCTCCGCCCGTTTGTGCCGAGACTCTGGAAGAATGGGCCATCCTCGCGGATGGGGCCGTTCACGTTATAGGTAGACACAACACCCGTGGGATCGAGGAATGGGAACAAGTTTGGAATCACCGTCGCGGAAAGGGCGCCGCCGAGCCCGAGGAACGCAGAAACTGCCAGGAACTTGCGAGCGCGAGTGCGGGTAGCAAAACCCAATGCATCTTTAAGGTTCATTTTCATTGCACACCTTCCCTTTGTCCTTGGAAAACGATTCGTAACTTCGCTCCTGAGACCTGACACTGCCCTTCCACGGCTGAGTTCGTGATTGATGCCACGTTCTCTTTGCACCGTCTATGGAGGCTCGGTAATATCCCGGTAACAACCGAGGTAAGCGACCAGTTCGCTCAATTGACAGAGCTTAGGACGGCTCCGAGATTACCGTCTGCGCACAACTTCCATTCTGAAACTCACCGTGATTCAGCTGCTCCGCTGCAAGACAAATCGGAATCCGCCTTTGATAGGTAATGCGTAAAGCGCGGGGAAATTGGCTCAGGAAATTCTTGGCTGTCGGATGGGTTGGGGAACTGGAATTCTTGCGGGAAACGCGACTTATACGTCAACCCCTGCCGGGCTGAAGCCCGGCGCTACAACTGCTGAATCAATCGCGCGAGTGGAAACTGTGAAAACGAACGTCAGAAGTCTTCGAGCGTCCAGATGTTGCCGCTGGTCGTCCAGCCATTAAATGCCAAACGGCGTCCGTCCGGAGAAGGGGTGGCGAGCGTCTCGCCTGAGCCGCCCAGATTCGTCCATAGCACCTTTGAATCGCCGTGCATGTCCACGTGGAGGAGTTCTCTGCCGTTGCGAACGCTCGCGGTGGCGAGGAAGCCTTTCGAGTCGGAATCCCAAACGACTGCGAGTAACTTGCTCGTGCGTTTTACTTCGATCTGCTGCAGTTCCGTTCCGTTCAACGAAAGAATATGGATCGGCCCGGCCATGGTGCGGGTTGCGGCGATGCGGGTGCCGTCGGGAGCGAGGTCGATGTACCAGGAGTCGTCGCCAGCAACGATCGGAAAACGGAAAAGCTCGGCGCCGCGGCCTTTCACCGGATCGATAACCGTGACGATCAACTGAGCGCCATCATCGGTGGGCTCGGCAATGATGCATACGCCGGAAGGATTTCGCGGACAATTAATCAAGCTGTACGGGTGAGCCGTGAAGAGGCGTTGCGACGAGCCGCCCGTAGCCGAGACTTTCATCACGGGCTCCGGCCCTCTTGCAGGCCATTTCCCTTTTTCTCCGATTCCGAGGTAAATGAGATTTTCGCCGCCAGGCATCACGCGGGGGTTGCGGCCGTAACCGGACGTAACGATGGGCTCGGCAACGTCCTGGTCGAGGAATTGTTTGTAAATCTCGAAATCGCCGGAGCGATCGGAAACAAGGAAGACTGCTTTGCCATCGGGAGCCCAATCGACGATGGCTTCCGAATTTTCGTTCAGTGGAAAATGCCGCGGATTGACGATTCGGGTGCCGCTATCTGGCAAATCACCCACGAACGACACGAGTTTGCTGGTCGTTTTCAGGAACGCCAGCTGCTTGCCGTTTGAAGTGGAGCTCATCCCGCGGAAGCAGAGCGCGGGCCAATTCGTCAGCGGGCGAGATTTCCCGAGCGTTTGACCGGGCTTGGCGTCGAGGGGCAACTCGAAAAGATTGCAGGAGCTCTCGTCGAAGGATTCCGCGTTCTCCACCGAGTAGAGAAGACGTCCATCGGGGCGCCAGTAAAAATCGACCAATTTTTTTGTTTCGCTCGGGCCGAGAATTACGGTGGGAGGCCGCGCTTCGAGAGCGTTTTGCAATCCGTTCTCGAGGAGGCTGGTTCCAGCCGGATCTGTGTTTAGGTACAAAAATCTCTTTCCGTCGGCGGACCATTGCAACGCGCTGAGCGCACTATCGCCGTCTGCTGCAATTAGTTTTCGCTGCTGCTCGCCATTGGGAGTCATCAACCATATTTCGCGGCTGCCGAGCGTGCCGGTATTTGTTCCGAAGGCTAGTGATGCACCATCGGGAGAAATCGCGAACGCCGCGGCATCATCGCGAAGCTTGTGAGGCGCGCCGCCCAATACCGACACTGACCAGACGCTGCTCTGCGAACTCCAGCGGTGTGTCTCGTCGAGGCCGTTCAAGTCGGCGGTACGTGCATTGGCAACAAAACCCGAGCTATCAGTAAGCCACGTCCCGACGATTTGCCAATTCACTTCGCTCGCTTTCATGTTCTCTGGAGATGGAACAGATCTTGTTTCGCCAGTGGCCAGGAGTCGAATGCGAATTCCATTCACATCGCTGTACGCAATGAATTTTCCATCGGGAGAGATTGCGCCAGACAAAACTCGGTTTTCGAAAGAGTTGTTCGTGAGTTGACGGAACCGCGGGGCGGCCCGAGGCGCTGCGGGTTGAACTCTTGGCCGGACAAGCCACATGATTGCACCGATGATAAGGACGGTCGCAAACGCGCCCGCGGCCAACAACCGTATCGAGATTTTGTAGCTCGGAGCGTGCGCCGAAGATTGGTCATGAATGGCGGTGTCTGGCCGCGCATCGATCCAATTCACGGGGAGCTTCCAGCGATACCCGCGGCGAGACAGAGTCTCGATGTAGCGCGGCTCCTCCGCGGAATCTCCGAGCGCCTGGCGAAGTCGGTTCATCGCCACGCTGATACTGTGATCGAATTCGACCACCGTGCCATCCGGCCAGAGAGCATCGCGTATTTCCTGCCGGGTCAGAACTTCTCCAGGCCGTTCGAGCAACATCGCGAGGATGCGATACGGTTGCTCGGGGAGGCTGATCACACTCCCGTTCCCGTTTTCGCTTCCATTCGCGCCAGGTGCCTGACGGAGCTCACCCGCACGCGGGTCAAACTCGAATCCATCGAAACGCGCAACCTGGCGGGAGTGTCCGAGTTTGTTCAACCGGCACCTCGAGATTGCGTGGATTCTACCACGCCGCGGATTCCTCAAGGTGTCGCGCAGCCGCATGCACTCCTCCGTGAAACGAGAGAGGCGCCAAGTATCTGAGAGAAAAGCACATCCATGAATTGACCGAATGGTGATTTTTATTTGACTCGCTTTGCATTGCGGAAAACGCGAGCTTGGTCCAATTTCCATGCCGCCGGCGAGCTATCCGATCGTGGCCGCGAGGGACTTTTTATGAAACAACTCATCAAGTCGGTGATGACGAGTATCGGAATCGTACTCTTAATGATGCTGACTGCTTGTGGTGGCGGCTCAGGCGGTGGCGGGAATCCTGGAGGGTCGGGGCCGCCGCCTGCAATCGACGCGAGCGTGCAACCGCCAGTGGGTGTGGTAGGAACGCCGTACCCTGGCTTCACTTTCACAGCTACGGGCGGAAGGAATCCGCTCACGTGGAGCGAGTCAGGAACACCACCGCCAGGTCTTGCCCTTAGCAACGCAGGTGTGCTGGCGGGCACGCCGACGAGCAATGGTTCGTATGCGTTTACGGTGATGGTGCAGGACAAGAACGGGCAGGCTGCCGATCCTCAAGAGTTCACGATTCGCATCACGCTTCCCGGCCAAGCGACGGGTTTCACGGCGACGGGATCTCTGGGAACGGGGCGTTCCGAACACACGGCAACTTTGCTTCAGAGCAATAAAGTGCTCGTAGCGGGCGGATCGGATACCAACGCCAATTCTCTTCCGACGGTGGAACTGTATGACCCTGCGGCCGGAACATTTGCAGCAACTGGAAGCATGGCCGGTGCGCGGACGCTGCATACGGCAACATTGCTGAAGGATGGACGAGTGCTGATCGCGGGAGGTGCGGACACAAACGCGAATCCGCTGGCGACTGCCGAGATTTTCAATCCTGCGACGGGAACATTCTCGGCTGCAGGAAACATGGGTGCGGCGCGTGCTCAACACACCGCGACACTTCTGAATAGCGGCAAGGTACTAATCGCAGGCGGCGTCGATAGCACGAAGACTCCGCTCGCTTCCGCTGAGTTGTTCGATCCGGCAAGCGGGACTTTTGCGCCGGCTGGAAATATGGGAAGCCCGAGAGCGCGCCACACGGCTACGCTTCTCGTTGTGCCGCAGTCTTCGGCCGACGGGAAAGTTCTGGTGGCGGGCGGAATCGACGGAAATTTGAACGCGGCCGCATCTGCCGAACTCTTCGATCCGGCAAGCGGGACTTTTACGCCTACCGGCACGATGCAGAACGCGCGCGCAGGACATGCGGCGGTTCAACTTAGCAATGCTCGCGTGCTCGTCGTTGGCGGAGATCGACAGGCGAGCGCGGAATTGTTCGATCCGGCGAGCGGGACATTCGCCGCGACAGGAAGCATGTCAACGCAGCGAACTCAGTTCACGGTGACAGTGCTTGGTGATGGAACGGTGCTGGCCGCAGGCGGAGGGACAATCGTAACTGCCCCAGTATGCGGCAACAATTGCATCACCGATGTGCCTCTCTCGCTCGGGACCGCCGAGATATTCGATCCCGCTAAAGAAACATTTGAGCCCGCCGGAGAAATGACGGCGACCCGCCTTGCCCATACTGCGACGTTGCTCAGCGGCGGTAAAGTGCTGGTGATCGGTGGAGCGAAGACTCGTATCCAAGGCAGACAGTTTCTTTCCACTGCAAACTCAAGCGCAGATCTTTTCGAATAGCATTTCCCACGGACTAAAGTCGCCGCAGTAACGACATGATCGGCGACTTAGGATCGCCGAGCGTCCGGGCCTCGTTCGACGATCCATTCTCGAGGCCCCGGTACGCTTTCACCGCCTGCCAGTTCGCGCCTCCATCATTCATAGATCCTCCGAGAAATGCCTGGAGCGAGCGCACGTTGTGGTGTGACCGGCGCCTGGTGACGCAGCCGGATTGGCGGCCGATGGGGTTCGACAGTGATCCGTGGCATGCAGTCGTTCGCGTGACGTGCTTGCCGGCGCTCGAAGCCGACCGGGTCGTTTTTGGAGCAGTCGACGGGAGTGCCGGGGCTTCGTCGTAGTGGTCCGGGCTAATTTCCGCTTGGGCGCGGCAGGGTCGTGCGGCGAGGGATGTGAATGTAAGTCCCAGGATAACGAGTGAGAGTCGCAAGATTGTTGATGCGCGCATGATTGCCTCCTTTGCATTGGTTTGGCGCGAGACTTAATCGCCCGCGATGCCTTTCATATAAGACAAGCGCGGAGGCACGGCAAAATGGCTCAGCTTTTTTACCGTAGTACTAAGGGCGGCCCGGTTCCGGGCGCGCCGACAACCGTGTTTGGCCATTAGTTGAATTGACTTCAACTAGCGAGACGGTTATCTTGCGGCGAGACGGTTCGAAAATCGTGGTTGAGGCCCTGGGCGTGGTCCAACTTCCATCGCAGCCGGTTACGGAGTTGCTCGTTAAGTGGAAAGGCGGGGATCAGGAGGCGCTGCGCGCCCTCGTCCCGCTTGTCTACCAGGAACTTCGCGACGTCGCACATCGATACCTCCAGCGCGAGCGCGCCGGCCACACCCTTCAAAGCACAGCCCTCGTTCACGAAGCGTATTTGCGGTTAATGAACCAGGCTCCGGCAGACACGCAGAACCGTGCTCATTTTGTGGCGGTGGCGGCGCGGCTGATGCGACAGATCCTCGTGGACTATGCGCGAACGCGCGGCGCGGCAAAGCGCGGCGCGAATCTGCGTGTAGAGATGGAACTGGAAAATAGCCCCGCCGAGCCACTGGGAAACCAGGGCGCGGACCTGGTTGCGCTCGATGACGCTTTGACCGCGCTTGCCGAGCGTGATGAACAGCAAACCCGGATCATCGAACTGCGATACTTCGGCGGCCTCACGATTGAAGAAACTGCCGAGGTTCTGGAAATTTCTCCCGCCACAGTGAAGCGCGATTGGAACATGGCAAGAGCATGGCTGGGCCGCGAGCTGCGTCGAGGACACGGTGGCGAACGAAGAAAAGCATGACCGGTGGAGCAGTATCAAGGAACTTTTCAGCGCGGCGCTGGAACGCGAGCCAGGCCGAAGGGCTGCGTTCCTGCAAGAAGCCTGCGGATCGAACAAGCCGCTTCGCGCCGAAGTCCAGTCCCTGCTTTCTTCCTATGAGAAAACGAGTGGCGTCACGCACCATGCGTTTTCGGACGGTTCTGGTGACACCGCCGCCCCATTCGATTCGATCGGTCCATATCGTCTTCTAAAAAAGCTCGGCGAGGGTGGTATGGGCCAGGTATGGCTTGCCGAACAAACATCGCCGGTGCAGCGACAAGTGGCGCTAAAACTGATTCGCGCCGGGCTCTTCGACACTTCCCTCCTTCAGCGGTTCCACTCCGAGCGCCAGTCACTCGCGATCATGGATCATCCGGTGATCGCGAAAGTTTTCGATGCCGGGACAACTCCAGCCGGCCAGCCGTACTTCGTGATGGAGTATGTCGCGGGAATTCCCATCACCGACTTCTCCGACCAGAAGAAACTGAACATTCGGGAACGAATCGAACTTTTCACCGAAGTCTGCGAAGGCGTGCAGCATGCTCATCAAAAGGCCATCATTCATCGCGACTTGAAGCCTGCGAATGTTCTGGTCGTCGAAGTAAACGGCAAGCCGATGCCGCGCATCATCGACTTCGGCCTCGCCAAGGCAATCACGCCTCAGCCCGCGGGCGAAACTCTCTTCACGCGCGAGGGAAGTTTTCTCGGCACGCCCGGGTACATGAGTCCGGAGCAAGCCGATCCCGGCGGGCAGGATATCGACACGCGCACGGATGTCTACTCGCTCGGAGTCCTGCTCTACGTTTTGCTCACTGGTTCTGAACCATTCGACGCCGCGGAGTGGCGAAAGCTACCGCTTCACGAAGCCTTACGCCGGTTGCGTGAAGAGGATCCGCCGGCTCCGAGCAACCGCCTCAGCTCAACTCGCGAGGCGTCGAGCCTTGCGGCAGAGGCTCGCGGCAGCGAGCCCAGACAACTCGTCAGCGAGCTTCGCGGCGATCTCGATTGGATCACGATGAAGGCTGTCGAGCGCGACCGCTCCCGCCGCTACGGTACGCCTTCCGAACTTGCTGCCGATCTCCGGCGTTACCTCGCGAACGAACCGGTTCTCGCGCGTCCCACAAGCGCCGGCTATCGACTGCAGAAGTACGTCCGCCGCCATCGAATTGCCGTAGCTGCGGCGATCGTAATTGCGGTGTTGGTTGTGTCGTTTGGCGTGGTTCAAGCCGTGCAATTGCGGCGCATCACGCGAGAGCGAGATCGGGCGGACCGTATTGCAGATTTTATGACGGGATTATTCAAGGTTTCTGATCCAAACGAGAGAGTCGGCAGCACTGTGACGGCGACCGATCTCCTGGATAAAGGGGCCAAGGATATCGATACGGGGTTATCGGCGGACCCCGAACTTCAATCGCGAATGATGTATTTGATGGGACGGGCCTACATGTATCTGGGCTTTTATCCTCGCGCACAATCCTTGCTCGAACGAGGGATTCAGGTGAGTCGTTCGGCGGGCGCGCAAGAAAGCCGCGGAACATTGAACGCGATGCACGACCTCGGTTGGACGCTTTTTCAGGAAGGCAAACTCGCCGAGGCGGAAAGTCTACAGCGAAAGCTGGTCGATGCGCAGCGGCGGGTGATGGGCGCCGACCACCCGGACACCTTGGCAAGCATCAGCAGCCTCGCCTTCACACTTTGCGAGGAGGGACACTGTGCAGAAGGTGTGAAGTTGAACAGCGGCGTGCTGGAAAAGCAGAAACGCATCCTCGGGCCCGAGGCGCACTACACGCTCGTGACGATGGACAATTTAGCGATCATGCTGGCCGAAGACGGGCGGCCCGCCGAGGCAGAGAAATTGGAAGAGGACGCTTTGGCGATCCATTTGCGAACCGCGGGCCCGGAGAATTTCGCAACGATCCATTCCATGATCAATCTCGGTGATTTTCAGAGAGACATGCATCAGGACGAAGACGCTCAAAAGACCCTTCGCCACGCGCTGGAGATTGAAGGGCGGATCTTCGGACCTGACCAACCCGAGAGTGCCGCGACCCGATACGATCTGGCTACCGTTCTCGCACGAGATGGGCACAAAGATGAGGCAATCCCGCTTCTGCACCAGGCGGTCGATCACGGACTGCCACCGAGGCTCGACTTGGAAATCGAAAAAGATCCCTTGTTCAATTCGCTTCACGGTGACCCGCGCTTTAAGGAAATTGTCAGCGACGCAAAACGGCGCGCCGCGACGCAAATGTCGAACTGAGGCCCAACGCGCTCGTACGCTTCGAGCTGAGCCTTCCGCGCGAAGAAGAGCAACTGCATACGAGGCAAATAACGCTGCATGCCCAACCGGGAAAACGCGTGGCAGTGGGAAAAGCTCAAGGAAATATTCGGAGCCGCTCTCGAGTGCGCGCCTGAGCGTCGCGCCGCGTTTCTGAAGGACGCTTGCGGCTCAAACGCATCACTCCGCGCAGAAGTGGAATCCCTGCTCTCCGCTCACGGCGGATCCTCTCCGCTCTCAATATATCCGTGGCCTGTCGAAGCGGTTATGACCGCAGCGCCGCACCAATCCATCGGACCCTATCGCTTGGAAAAACTTCTCGGAGAAGGCGGCATGGGCCAGGTGTGGCTCGCAGAGCAGAGTGCGCCAGTGCATCGGCATGTTGCGCTGAAGCTCATTCGCGCCGGGCTCTACGACTCTTCCCTGCTCCAGCGCTTTCAGGCTGAACGCCAATCGCTCGCGATCATGGATCATCCGGCGATCGCGAAAGTTTTCGATGCCGGTACGACTTCAGCGGGCCAGCCGTATTTCGCGATGGAGTATGTCGCGGGTCTTCCGATAACGGAATACTGCGACCAGAGAAAGCTGAGCATTCGTGAACGCGTCGAGCTATTTACGCAAGTCTGCGACGGCGTGCAACACGCGCATCAAAAAGCCATCATCCATCGCGATTTGAAGCCCGCGAACATCCTGGTCGTCGAAGTGGATGGAAAACCTACGCCGCGGATTATCGATTTCGGCCTCGCCAAAGCAATCACGCCTCAGCCCGCGGACGAAACTCTCTTCACGCGCGCTGGAAGTTTTCTTGGCACTCCCGGCTACATGAGTCCGGAGCAAGCCGATCCCGGAGCGCAAGATGTCGACACGCGCACGGACGTCTACTCTCTCGGCGTCGTGCTCTACGTTCTGCTCACCGGTTCCGAGCCGTTCGACTCCGCGGAGTGGAAAAAGCTGCCGCTCCTCGAAGTGCTCCGCCGGTTGCGCGAACAAGATCCACTTCGCCCCAGCACGAGGGTGGGAATGGCCCCCAAAGCCTCGAGCACCGCGGCCGAAGCTCGCAACGCCGAGCCGCAACAACTCGTCAGCCAACTCCGCGGCGACCTCGACTGGATCACAATGAAAGCCGTCGAGCGAGACCGCGCCCGCCGCTACGGGACGCCTTCCGAGCTTGCTGCCGACCTCCGCCGATACCTCAACCATGAACCCATCCAAGCGCGCCCCGCGAGTGCCGGTTATCGCCTGCAAAAGTATGTACGGCGCCATCGCATCGCCGTTGCTGCTGCGTCGGTAATCGCGGCGCTGCTTATCGCCTTCGGCACCGTTCAGGCCCTGCAACTCCGGCGCATCACGCGCGAACGCGACCGCGCCAGCCGCGTCACCGATTTCATGACCAGCATGTTCAAAGTTTCCGACCCCAGCGAAGCTCGCGGCAACAGCATCACCGCGCGCGAAATTCTCGACAAAGCCTCGAAGGAAATCGAAAGCGGACTCGCGAAGGATCCTGAGCTGCAAGCGCAAATGATGGACACAATGGGCGACGTTTACCGGAATCTCGGACTCTATCCCAGCGCGCACCGCCTTTTCGAAAGCGCCGTCGGGATCTGGACCCAGACCGCCGGTCCGGAAGATCCACACACGCTCGCCTCGATTCACAATCTGGCACTGAGTTTGGGAGGTGAAGGCCGCTACCCGGAAGCCGAGAAGCTCGAAGCTCACAATTTGGAAGTGTACCGGCGCGTTCTCGGCCCCGCGCATGGCGATACGATCCGCTCCATGTCCGGGCTCGCCGTCACGCTCGAGAACGAAGGACGCTATCTCGAAGCGGAAAAGCTCGCTCGCGAAGCTCTCGCTCTCTCGCAACGAACGGCCGGCCCCCAGAATCCCGACACCATGCGAATCATGAATACCGTCGGCGACATACTTGGCAGGCAAGGGCGCTTTGCAGAAGCGGAGCAAGTCCACAATCAGGTTCTCGAGCTTCGCAGACGCGCTCTCGGCCCCGAACATCCAGACACCCTAAATTCCATGCACAGCCTCGCCACCGACTATCGTGGCCAACGCAAATTCGCCGAGGCCGAGCAGCTCGACCGCGACACTCTCGAACTGCGCTCGCGCATACTTGGCCCCGAGCACTACTCGACGTTGGGATCCATGAGGGACATCGCTCGCGATTTCGTCCACGAACGTAAATTCCGCGAGGCGGAGGAAATGGATCGCAAAGCATTGGAAATCACGCGCCGCGTTCTTGGGCCGCAACACCCCGAGACCGCGTCACTTCTCATCAACCTATCCGATATTTTCTTGCGTGAGGGTAACTACACCGAATCGGAACAAACCGGCCGCGAAGCGATCGATATCGACCGGCGCGCTCTTGGGCCGGAACATGCCTTCACTCTCGCCGCGATGAACAACCTCGCCCTCGCTCTCGCGCACGAAGGCAAGTTCAGCGAAGCCGAGCCGCTCGCTCGGAACGCCCTTGCAGGCAATCGCCACGCAATGGGTCCCGATAGCCGAACCACGATGAATGCACTGGACACACTGGTGTACTGCTTTTATCTCGAGCATCACTACGCCGAAGCAGAAAAGATGGGCAACGAGCTCGTCGACATGGAACGCCGCGGCCTCGGCCCCGACGATCCCTCCACCGCGCAGGTCACCTACAACCTCGCCGCATATCTCGCGTTGCAAGGCAAACGCGACGAAGCGCTGACAATGTTGCGCCAATCGGTCGAACACGGCCTCGCTCCCGGCGAAGACCTCAAAATTGACTCCGACCCCGACCTCCGCTCGCTTCACGGCGATCCCCGCTTCGATGAAATCGTAGCCACCGGAAAACAGCGCGCCGCGTCAGCGGAATCCGCGAAGTAGCTGCTGGCATCTAAGCGACTCGGGACAGCTGAAACGTCGCGCAATCCCCGCCAATACTCGTATCCCTGGGCGATGGTCCGCCCGCCAAGAAAACATGCTCACCTACTTTTCGTTGAACAGTCTGAAACTGTATTGACTCGGAAAATCGTGATCAAGAAAGAACAACCCGGCTTAGAATTGGCATCGCTATGAGCGCAAACATACTCGCTGCATTTCTCGAGACCTCTCGCACGGTAATTTCGATGTGCACCGCTGGCATTATCCTCTTCCTGATTGCGCTTTGGTCTGCAAAGACTGAGATCGCGCAGGCCCGCGGACTGGAAAAGTTCGTCGCCCTGAGCAATTTGTGTTTCGCCGCGCCCTTGGCGGTATTCGGCGCGCTGCATCTCGCGGCGGCAGAATCGCTCAAGACGATGGTGCCCTCGTACATGCCGTGGCCATTGTTTTGGGCGTATTTCTTCGGATTTGCGTTGCTGGCTGCAGCTTTGAGCATAGCAACAAAAATTCTGGTGCCGTGGTCCGGCTTGCTGTGGGGCATCGCGATGTTTAGTTTTGCAGCGATGATGGACATCCCGGCAGCTCTCTCAAACCCCGGAGACAGGTTTGGTTGGACGCTTGCCATCCGTGAAATGGCATTCGGTGGCGGAGGCTGGATTTTTGCAGGAGCCGCGATGAGCTGGCCAGGTAAAAGCAAGCTCATCACCGTGGGCCGCGTGTTGATCGGGATCGCCGCTGTATTCTATGGAGTAGAGCATTTCCTGCACCCGCTGGCGTGCCCTGGAGTTCCGCTCTCGAAACTGATGCCCGAGTGGATTCCGGCGCGCCCGCTGATCGGCTATTTGACGGGCACGATTCTTCTCGCTGCCGGCACATGTATTCTGCTCAACCGGAAGACGCGGATGGCGGCAACCTATCTCGGCACCTGGATTGTGCTGCTGGTCGTGTTCATCTATGGGCCCATCTTGATCGTGCAGTTGTCCGACCCGAACACCCTCGCCAAGGTAGAGGGAATCAACTATTTTTTCGACACGCTGCTGTTTGGCGGAGTGATTCTCGCGCTAGCCAGCGCGTCGCCACGCACGGATTAAAATGCTTCCTGCCAATCTGTTGGGAAATTAGGGGCCCGATCGCGGGCGGACGGGCAGCGCGCTTCAGCGCAGTTCATCACAGCTCGCGAGGTTGAAACCTGACGCGGCGCTAGAACTCGAGGCGCAGTTGAAATGCGATCATGCGAGGAGTGCTATCGCCTCCAAGGCCGACGCCGAGCAGGCCTGTGGGTGGAGAGGTGGTGTAGGTAAGGGCACCGAAGCCGGTTTGGGTGGTCGGATGGCCGGGGATACCGGCGAGAGTCATGTTGGGGAGGCCAAAATTTGGGTGGTTGAAGACGTTGAAAAATTGGACGTCGAAGCGCAGCTTCCACTGCTCGGAGAGCGCAAACCATTTCGAGAGATAAAAATCACTCCAGGTGAAATCGGGGCCGCGGAGCGCGTTGCGGCCGAGCGTGCCGAACTGGCAGTTCGCGGGAGTGTCACCACCGGCGCATGCGCCCGTGCTGGGATCGACGGCGGAGACGAACGCGTCGGGATTGAGCCACTGCAGCGTGCCGGGCTGCGTGACGTTCGGAATCGGATTGTGTTCGTAGAGCGGGACGTCCGGGACGACGCTGGCAAATTGCGGACCGCTTCCATTGACGATGCCGTTGCCGTTAGCCGAATACGGCGTGCTGAGAACGGAGAATGGAATGCCGCTGTGCCAGAAGACGGTGCCGGAAACCTGCCAGCCATTGAGCGCGTAGCCGAGAAGCCGACTCTGCACCTTCGACGGAAACGCATAGACGTATTGCGCGTTGAGATTGTGCCGGATGTCGTAATCGCACGGGCCGTAGTCGCGCGCCAAATCTCCGGGAAGCGGCGACAGGATTCCGCCGGCGGAAAATTCCAGGAAGCCTCCATTCGAAACGGTGTCCATGCAGCGGCTGAAGGTGTAGTTGATTTGTCCCATGAAGCCGTGGGCGGTGCGCTTCATCGCTGTGACTTGCAGGCCGTTGTAATGGCTGTTCGCGCCGGTTGCGAATTGGGTGACGGCACCGAATCGCGGGTCGGTGGATTGCGCGTAGGGAAACGGAGCGAAGCAGCCGTCGCAAACGGATTGGTAGCCGTTCACTTGCGTAAGGTAGGGCTGGTTCACGGCGCGTGTGCCGACGTATTGCGCGTGGATGCTGCCGGTGGTTCCGAACTCGTGCTCGACGCCGAGACTCCACTCCATGAAGTAGGGAGCGTGAAGTTCGTGATTCGGCACGGCTGTGATGGCGACGGGCGGAAGGCAATTCGCGGGGTTCGCTTGCGACGACGCGCAGGAGAGTTCGCCCTGCGAAAAACCGGAGGTGAACGTGTTGTTCGCAGCGATGGTTGCGTCGACGGCGCTATTGGGAACGCCCGGCGCAATCGCGGCGCCGCCAACGGTGCCGAGCAGTCCGCCCTGAAACGATTTGACGTAGGGCGGATTGACGCCGACCACGTCGACGATGCTGCCGGGCAAAATGTCGCTGAAAATTCCGAAGCCGGCGCGCAGCACGGACTTCTGCTCGAACTGCCAGGCGACGGCGGTGCGCGGCTGCAGGATCGCCATGGGCGTCGAGGAAAATACCTGGGTGAGATTCGATTGAATCGCGGCGTTCAGGGGCTGATCCACGTCGTGCGAAATCGAATCGAACGAGCCGGTGAGACGCGCGACGTGCCGGTGCGGATTCAGCGGATTCGAATTCAATGTGTCGCGAATGCCGAACGTCCACGTAAGAGTTTTGGTGACCTTCCAGGTGTCCTGCGCGTAAAGATCGAGATTCAGGAAATTGAATGGTTCGTTCGCCGACGTGGGAAAAGTTTTTGCGGCCGTTGATGCGACGCCGTAAATGTATTGCGGCAGCGTGGTGTAAATGACGGTCGGGACCGAACCTTCGCCGAAATCGTAATCGTTGAGGCGGAAAATACGTGTGTTGGTGCCGAAGCGGAGTTCGTGCGCGCCATGGCTCCAGGCGAGATTGTCGTTGATGAAGAAGCGCGTGGCGCGCCGACCCTGCACCCATGTGTTGTCTAGGCCGCCGACGGTGGTGAATGGCGCGTTCGCGCCGCTGCCCTGCAGCACGATCGGGAACGCGGCGAGCGTTTTCTGAAAATCGGCGGGGCCGAACAGGCTTCCGTACCACGAGAAGGCGGGATTGAAATAGTTCACGAGGTTTTGCGAGAAGACGTGCGTGTAGCCGGCCGCGAAGGAATAGAGCGGCTGCGGTGAGAGCGCGTTGAACAAAGGATTGATGGGATCGGTGTAAGCGGCTTGCAGGCCGTTGTCGGTTTGGAAGCGGTACCACGTGGTGTTTTTTTCGTCGATGTTGTAATCGATGCGCAGCGTCTGCACCTGTTCGTGGTCTGCGCTCGAGTGCGAGATGCTCTGGCGATTCGCGCAGCCGTTTCCGTCGTTTGCGATGGAAGGCGAGCCGCCGCTGGCATCGAATGGGCAGCCGAGCACGGCTAGTGGAGTGCCGTTCGTGTTGCCGTAGAGCGAAAACATTTTCTGATAAAACGGGACGGATTGCGGCGACGGTTGATAGACCGAACCGGTGACGGCATCCGTTCCCCCGAGCGGCAACTGCTGTAGGACGTAATTCTGAAACGCGGGAGTGGGAACGGTGGTAGCGGTGACGATGGGCAGCGCAATGCGGACCCACTCGCTATCGAAAAAGAAGAAGAGCTTGTTGTGAATGATCGGGCCGCCGACGCTGCCGCCGAAGTGATTTACAGTGGAGCGCGGCTTGTGATTTCCCGGCGTAGCGTTGGTGAAATAGTTCGCGGCGTTGAATCGGGAACCGTTCCATAGCTCGTAGAGATTGCCGTGAAACTGGTTCGAGCCGGACTTCGTGACGTAGTTCACTTGAGAGGCGCCGTAGCGGCCCTGATCGACGGCGTAGGAAAGCGTGTTGACCGTGACTTCCGAAATCGAATTCAAGCCGAGAACGAGATTGGTCGAGAGGCCGCTATTGAGATTCGTAAGCGGGTCGTTCGTTTCGAGGCCGTCGACAATGTAGCCGTTCGAGAGTGCGGGAAGGCCGTTGAACTCGACGTTGCCGTAGCCATTCGTCCCGCCGACGAAATCGTTGCCGCTGCCCGCCGTATTGATGAGCGCGCCGGCGGCGAACTGCAGCGGGTAGGTCATGTCGCCGCCCGGGTTGGGAAGATTTTCGAGCGCGGGCGCGCCGAGCGTCGTGGTTGTGTTCGCGTTCTCCGGATTCAGAATAGGCGCATCGCTGCGAATCTCAATCGTTTGCTTTGACTGCGCGATCTTGAGTGTGAAGTCGACGGTTTGCTTCTGGCCGAGCGCTGAGGACACGGCGTCATTCTGATCTGTTTCGAAGCCTGCCGCTTCCACCTTGACGGAATACACGCCGGGCTTCAGCTGTGGAAAATTGAAACGGCCCGAGACGTCGGTAATCGCGGCTCGCTTCAGTCCCGTTTCTTTATTCGTGGCCGTCACCGAGGCATTGGGAATTGCTGCGCCGCTGGCGTCGCTCACTTGCCCGACGATCGCGCTTGTGGTTTCACCTTGCGCGAACAGTGCGACGGGTGACAGAAATTGAAATACGGCGACGGAAATAACTAGCGAGAGTATGGCGCGAGACATGGCAGGTTCTCTACCTTTCGCTGGCGATTCCGCATCGCCGAGCGTGTTAACCATACTTAACTAATCTTATTAATGCAAGTACATCCTCGGAGTGAACAGGAGTGTCGTCCCTGCTTAACGATGGCTCGCACTGGCGCAACTCGGACCAAATGGGCTGTATCGCGCGGGCTTTTGTTCTTGCAGGCGGCTGTCTTCCCCGGCACGCGCGCTCGGTGGCCGGGTGGCGCGGTGCACGGCAATTCGTTAGAATGGGACTATATGACGCAGAAGCGGCACACGACTGTGGGCGTGAAAGTGGGCAAAGTGATGGTGGGCGGAGGCGCGCCGATCGTCGTGCAGTCGATGACGAATACGGATACGGCGGATATCGCTTCGACGACGCAGCAGTGCTTCGAGCTCGCGCAGGCGGGGTCGGAAATTGTGCGCATCACCGTGAACGTGCCGGAAGCGGCGGCAGCGGTGAGCGAAATCAAGAAGCGGCTCGTCGATGCCGGATGCAACGTCCCGCTGATCGGCGATTTTCATTACAACGGGCACGTCCTGCTGACGAAATTCCCCGATTGCGCCGCGGCGCTCGACAAGTACCGCATCAACCCGGGAAACGTGGGCCACGGTCAACGGCGCGACGAGCAGTTTGCAACGATCTGCAAAGTGGCGCGCGAGCATAACAAACCGGTGCGCATTGGCGTGAACGGCGGCTCGCTGAATCAAGAACTCGTGATGCAAAAAATGCAGGAGAACACCGACGACGACCTCGGTAAAACTTCCGAAGACATCATCAATGAGTGCATGGTGCTTTCGGCGCTGCAGTCAACCGAGCTCGCGCTCGAATGCGGGCTACGCAAAGATCAGATCATCATTTCGTGCAAGGTATCGCGGCCTCACGACCTAATCGAAATTTATCGCGACCTCGCGCGCAAGACCGACCAGCCTCTGCATCTTGGTTTGACGGAAGCCGGAATGGGCGCAAAGGGACTGGTATGGTCCGCTGCGTCGATGGGAATTTTGCTTAGCGAAGGAATCGGCGACACAATTCGCATCTCGCTTACGCCGCGTCCCGGTGGCGATCGCCGCGAGGAAGTCTACGCAGCATGCGAACTCCTGCAATCGCTCGGACTGCGCACGTTCGCCCCGAGCGTGACGGCATGTCCCGGCTGCGGCCGAACGACGAGCACCACTTTTCAAGAGCTTGCCGAAAGTATTCAGGGCTACATCCGCGACAAGATGCCGGATTGGAAGCGCGAGTACGAGGGCGTGGAGGAACTAAAGCTTGCGGTGATGGGCTGCATCGTCAACGGGCCCGGCGAATCGAAGGCGTCGAATATCGGAATCAGTTTGCCGGGAACGGGCGAAGCGCCGCGCTGCCCGGTCTATATCGATGGGCAACATTTCACTACGCTCGAAGGAACGTACGACGAGCTGTCGCGCGCGTTTCAGGCGCTCGTCGATGATTACATTTCGACGAAATATCACAAGCGCGAGACGCCGCTGCCTGCTGCAGCTGTGATGCCGCTTGCGCCCGCGAAGGCGCCTGCGCTGCGCGTGATCGCGTAACAACCTTGCTTAGTGACGTAGCACAGAACCACGACCTAGCAATTCGCCAATCATAAATTCAAAAACGCCGGCAGGATGCCGGCGCTACGAAAGTCGAAACCGCCCACCTGAAGCGCGCCGTTTGCGTCCCGGGCGCAATTGCGGGAGCGGCCGCTACATTACCGAAACACGCCTCCGACGCTGCCGTACAAATTCCCGTCACTTGCGATAGACTCGCGGCAGATTGACGCTGCCCCAATCTCCGGAAACTGAAGTCTCGTCGAACGGCGCGGTGGTGCCTCCACGCAACTGGCAGCGCGGATTCTGGGCGCTGATCGTCACGCAATTTCAGAACGCCTTCAACGACAACGCGATCAAGTTCCTCGTCATTTACATCATCGTGGCGATGAGTTTTCCCCAGCAGCAACGGGATTTTCTGGTGCTGGTGGTGGGAGCACTCTTCGCGCTGCCATTTATTCTATTTTCGATGACAGGCGGTTACTTCGCCGACCGTTACAGCAAGCGCAGCGTGGTGATCGGCACGAAGCTGATGGAAATCGGCGTGATGGGCGTGACGATCGTTGGCCTCGCGACGCAGAACCTGCCGCTTGAGTGCGCCGCCGTTTTCTTGATCAGCACGCAGTCGGCGCTTTTCGGCCCGTCGAAGTACGGTTTGCTTCCCGAGCTTCTTCCTGAGAAGCGATTATCCTGGGGCAACGGCATCATCGAACTGGGCACGTTTCTAGGCAGCATTACAGCCGTGATGGCCAGCGGGTACTTGGCCGAACATTTTCGCGGGCGGCAGGAAATTTCCGGCGTCATTCTGCTCGGGTGCACGCTGCTTGGTCTCGCGACGAGTTTTGGAATTTCGCGCGTGCCGGCCGCGAATCCGGCGAAAGCTTTTCGCTGGAATCCGCTGGGCGATTTCCTGTCGCATTTGAAAACGATTCGCGCGGACCGCGTGTCTGATGTGGGCGGTGCTTGGCAATACGTACCTATGGTTTCTTGCGGCGCTGCTGCAATTCACGATCGTGATTTACGGGCATGATGTGTTGCATGTGGATGAAGCGCACATCAGTTTGCTCCAGGCGGCGGTGGGAATCGGGATTGGCCTTGGAAGTTTTGCGGCGGGATATTTGTCGGGCGGAAAAATCGAATACGGTTTGATTCCGATCGGCGCGATCGGCATGACGGTGTTTGGCGCGCTGCTCTACAGCCCGGGTCACACCGTGGGTTCTGCCGCATGGCACCTCGGCTTTCTCGGGTTCTCCGGCGGCTTTTTTGCGGTACCACTCAACGCGCTGATTCAGCACCGCCCGCGAAGCGACGAAAAAGGCGGCGTGATCGCCGCAGCGAATTTACTTTCGTTCGTTGGCGTGTTTTTGGCGGCTGGCGCTTATTTCCTATTTTCAAGCGGACTGCATCAAACCCCTGCGGGAATTTTTCTGGATGGCGCGATTCTCACGCTCGTCGCGACTGTGTATTCGGTCTATCTGCTGCCGGATTCTCTTTTGCGGCTGGTGTTGTGGCTCGTGACGCACTCGATTTACAGGATTCGCGTTGACGGGCGCGACAACATTCCTGAAACCGGCGGGGCGCTCTTTGTGGCGAACCATATGTCACTCGTGGATGCGCTTTTGCTGATGGCGTCGACGGACCGGCCGATTCGTTTCCTCATCTACAAAGGGATTTACGATCTGCCGTTCGTGAAGCCGGGCGCGAAAATGATCCGGGCGATTCCGATTTCGTCGGAGCTGCGGCCACGCGAGATGCTTCAATCGCTTCGCGAAGCGAGCAACGCGATTCGAGCGGGCGAAGTAGTTTGCATTTTTGCCGAAGGGCAAATCACGCGCATCGGGCAACTGCTTCCGTTCCGCCGCGGCATGGAGCGCATCATGAAGGGCGTCGATGCGCCGATTGTGCCGGTGAATCTTGACGGCGTGTGGGGCAGCATTTTCAGCTTCGAGCGCGGCCGGTTTCTGTGGAAGATGCCGCGATCGATTCCCTACCCCGTGACGATCAGTTTCGGCAAGCCGATGCCGTCGACGTCGACTCCCTTCGACGTCCGCGAAGCGGTGCAGCAATTGCAGACCGACGCGTACCGCCATCATAAAGATCGATTGAAGACTCTGCCGCGCGCATTGATTCGGACGGCGCATACGTCACCCTTTCGATTTGCGATGGGTGACAAGCGCCGCGCGCGAATGAGTTGGGGAATGGCGCTGCTGAGCGCGATCGTTCTCGCGCGAAGATTGCGCAGCACCTGGGCCGGACAGGAAATGGTGGGCATTCTGCTGCCGCCGTCCGTTCCGGGAGCTCTCGTGAATTTTGCGGCGGTGCTTTCGGGCAAGATTCCGGTGAATCTGAATTACACGTCGTCGGACGAGACGCTCGAATCGTGCGCGAAACAATGCGGACTCGAAACGGTGATCACGACGAAGCTTCTCCTCGAGCGCATTCCGTTGAAAGTGCCGGGGAAAACGATTTTGCTGGAGGAAGCAGCCGCCGCGCCGCGCACGTCCGAGAAAATCGCCGCTTTGTTGCTTTGGTTCCTGCCTGGCTATTGGCTGGAGCGGCATCTCAGCCGCGCGAAGCCAAAGAAGCTCGACGATCTCGCTACGGTCATCTTTTCGAGCGGCAGCACGGGCGAACCGAAGGGCGTGATGCTGACGCATTACAACATCGCGTCGAACATCGAACAGATGGGCCAGACATTCATGCTGGGCCCGAAAGATGTGCTGCTCGGCGTGCTGCCGTTTTTTCACTCGTTCGGATTTACGGTGACGCTGTGGCTGCCCGCGGTTCTCGGCGTGGGCGTCGCATTTCATCCCAGCCCGCTTGACCTCACGGCGGTGAGCGAACTTGTGCGCGACTACCGCGTGACGTTCCTGCTCGCGACGCCGACTTTTCTGCAGGCGTACATGCGGCGCTGTTCACCGGAGGATTTTGGCAGCTTGCAGTACGTGGTGGTGGGCGCGGAGAAATTGCCGGAGCGGCTGGCGCTTGCGTTTGAGGACCGATTCGGCATCCGGCCGCTCGAAGGATACGGCGCGACGGAATGTTCGCCGGTGGTTGCAGTGAACACGCGCGATTTTCGCGCGCCCGGTTTTCGGCAAGTGGGAGCGAAGCGCGGACGGATCGGCCATCCACTGCCCGGAATCAGCGTGAAGATTGTCGATCCGGAGACGCACGAGCGGCTTCCCGTTGGGACGGCGGGACTTTTACTTGTGCGCGGTCCCAACGTGATGAAGGGGTATCTCGGGAATCCCGAAAAGACGGCGGAAGTTTTGCAAGACGGATGGTATGTAACCGGCGACATCGCGACCGAAGACGAAGACGGATTCCTCAAGATCACCGACCGGCTCAGCCGGTTCAGCAAAATCGGCGGCGAGATGGTGCCGCACATCAAGATCGAAGAAAAGCTGCACGAACTTGCGGGCGCGACGGAGCAGACATTCGTGGTAACGGGCGTGCCGGACGGGAAAAAGGGCGAGCGGCTTGTGGTGCTGCACACGCTTTCGGCGGAGGATGTGCAGGGTTTGATCGATCGACTGGCTGAGACGGGCTTGCCGAATCTCTGGACGCCGCGCTCGAATCAATTTTTTCATATCGACGAATTGCCGCATCTTGGCAGCGGCAAGCTCGACTTGCGCCGCGTCCATGAGCTCGCCCTCGAGCTATCGCCGAACGAAACGTAATTTACAGGCTCGCTGGTGCTGCCGTCGGAGAAACCGGGGAAGCCAACTTCGACGGCGACGATGGATCGATCGCGCTTAAGCGGGCACGGCATGCGTGCCCCCGCTCGAAGGGCTGGGGCGTTGCAGCTTACCCTCTCGGAGCGAAGGCAGGGGTGCCTGCGCCACTGAAGCGCGAATCCTTCGTGCAGCTATTCGTCGCGGAGCGCACGCATCGGGTCGACTCTGGTGGCGCGGTATGCCGGCACCAGGCTCGCGACCAAGGCGACCGTTGCGAGCAGCGCGGAAACGCTCGCGAATGTGAGCGGGTCCGACTGGCTGACGCCGAAGATCAGGCTTGCGAGGACGCGGCTAAGCGCCAGCGCTCCGGCCAAACCGAGTGCGACGCCGATCAAAGCGGGGCGCATTCCTTCGGCGACCACCATCTTCAGCACATCGCCAAGCTGCGCGCCGAGCGCGATGCGAATTCCGATTTCGCGCTGGCGCTGCCGCACCGCGTACGCGAGCACGCTATAAATTCCCACCGCTGCCAGAATCAGTGCCAGCGATGCGAATGACGCAAGCAGCAACATGCTGAACTGCTGCTGCGAAAGTGAAGCGGCCAGGATTTCGTCCAGTGTCTTAACGTCTCGGACTGGCTGGCCGGAATCCGTTGCATGGACTGCGGAGGTAATCGCGGAAGTAGCGTTCGCGGGATCGCCTGCCGTGCGCACCACGAGCGCCTGATTCCAAAATGTGATCTGAGCGAGCGGAACGTAGATCATCGCGAGGGATTCGCGCGAAGTGAGTCCCCGGAATTTCACGTCGCGCACCACGCCGACAACCTCGCGCAATTTACCGGGAAAAAAGGAAAGGATGAGCCGCTTGCCGACGGCGTTTTCGTTCGGCCAGAATTGGCGCGCCATCGATTCGCTGACCACCACGGCATCGGGACGGTCGAGCGTATCTGAGTCGTTGAAATCCCGTCCCGCGAGTAACGGGATGCGCAGCGTCTGAAGATAACCGGGCGAAATGGCACGGACCGCTACCTCCGGTTGCATGGCGAATTCAACTGCCGGACGGCCCTCAATCGCGACCGGCTGCGTCGATCCGTTATTTTCAAACGGAAGCGCATCGATCGTTCCGGCCGCTTCGACGCCCGGCAGGGCGCGAACTCGTTCGACCACTTGATTGTAGAAAGCAAGTTGCTGCTCGGGCTTCGGGTATTTCTCGCGCGGCAGAGTGACGCGCATGGTCAGGACATTGTGCGGGTCGACACCGGGATTTGAATTGTGCAGCGCCCACAAACTTCGAATCATCAAACCTGCACCGATCAGCAACACGAGCGACAGTGCAACTTCCGAAACCACCAGCACATTGCGCGTGCCCCGGCCGCCGGAGGCCGCATCCGTACGTCCCAACCCTTGCTTCAGGGCCTCGTTCACATTCGTTCGCGCCAGCCGCGACGCCGGGGCGAGTCCAGCGATGATTCCAGTGAGCACTGATAATGCGAGTGTGAAAGCCATCACTTTGCCGTCGAGCGTCACGGCGCCGGTCTGCGGAAGTTTGTCGCCGAAAAACGCGACGATGAGCCTGATCCCCGCGTGCGCCACCACCAAGCCGAGGACTCCTCCAGCGACAGCGAGCAGCACCGTTTCTGCCAGCATCTGCTGAATCACGCGCTGCCAGCTCGCTCCGAGAGATGTACGAATCGCGATTTCTTTGCGGCGACCGAGCGTTTTCGAAAGCACGAGGTTCGCCACGTTCGCGCAGGCAATCAACAGAACGAACGCAACGGCGCCGAGCAAAACCAGAAGCGCCGGTCGCACGTCTCCGACGAGGTCTTCGCGCAACGGAATGATCGTCGCGCCCCATCCTTTATCGTCCTCGGGATAAGCCTGTTCGAGGCGACTCGAGATTGTATCGAGTTCGGCCTGCGCCTGCGCAATGGTGACGTTGCGCTTAATGCGCGCGATGACTACATAGTTGTGATTGTTCCGGACGGCGCGATCCTTGTCCGTCCAGCCGAGCGGAACGAAATACTGCCCCTGATCCGGAAAACGAAAACTCTCGGGCATCACGCCGATGATGGAGTAGGACCGCCCGTTTAAGGTCAGATTGCTTCCCACGATTCGAGGGTCGCCGCCGAAATGGCTTTGCCAGAATCCGTAGGTCAGGACGACTACGTTGGAGTGGCCGTCGCTATCTTCCTCGGGCGTGTAGGTGCGGCCTAGAAGCGGCGAGCCGCCGAGAACCGAAAAAAACTCCGACGATGCGACTGTACCCGGCACAGACTCGGGCTGATCCTTGTCGGACACGGTCATCGCAGTGCCGTGAAAAATTGACATCGCGTCGAACGAAGTGCTCTGCGCGTGCCAGTCGAGATAGTTCGCCGGCGAGACTGCAAAGATTTTTTCTCCGGGAAAACTCTTCTGCGGCGGGATGTGGTAGAGCATCGCGATGCGTCCCGGATCACGGAAAGGTAGAGGCCTCAACAGCACCGCGTTGACAACGCTGAAAATCGCGGTGTTGGCGCCGATTCCGAGTGCGAGGACGAGTATTGCAGCCGCGGAAAATCCCGGGTTCTTTCGCAGCACTCGAAAGCCATATTTGAAATCCTGCCAAATGTTGCGCATTTGCTCCCTGCCTTTCACCGTGCGTGCCCGACCGAATCGGCCACCAGAAGAAACGAACTTCGAGCATGTTTTGTTCCACCAAGCGCGGACGGAAGAGACTGAAAAGGCTTGCAGTACGGTTGTCGATGGGCTGGACGGATGGTTCTTGTGTTCATTTCCGGGATGCGCTGTCCGGGCGCGGGCTGTTTCGTTGCGCTTAATTGCGCCAATCGCGTTTTACGCGTCCCATGGCGCAATTCACTGTGAATCTTCAGCCATTCGACAATTTAGCGTTGCGCGGATTTCGCGCCACGGGTAGGATGGGGGAAGCTGGAGAATTTTTCGGACATGCAGAGACGAACACACAACTCGTTGCTTGGATTAGCGTTTCTAACGCTGGTCTGGGACTGCATCCGAAACGTATCCAGTCCCTCACGGTAGTTAGACCGCTTCGAATCTGATTCATTCCAGGCAACCACCACCGTAACGGGCGTAGCTGTATTTTGATGCGCCTCGAGATTCGCGATCGCGCCGGAGAAGTTCAGCGCCGGATGCGCCAGGCGAAGTGTGTCTCACGACACTTCTAGAAAGGGATGACGCACATGGAAGTTCGAATCAAGAACGGGACGCCGTTGAACGGCGAATCGCTCTGCGAGACGTGCTATCGAGCTCACATCGCGAGAGGATTCAGCGAAAGCCAGGTCGTAGTCGTCTGTCAGGCTACTTACCCGGAGCGGCGCGTGACGTTCAAAGTGCGCGACTGCAGCAACTATCTGGAGATCAAGCGGCAGACGCTGAAACAAATGGAAGAAATCGCGTGGGTGCTGATGCCCCGCGAGGGAAAGCGAAAGGCCGGATTCGTCCCTGTGAGTGAACTGGAAAAAGAACCGGAGATAGAGCTTTTCTTGAGCGAGCCGGAGTAACCGGGAAAGTGAGGTGGCCATGTCCATTCTCGTTGCAGTTTTCATGTACTGGGTGATTCGATTTGCGGCACCGCGCATCCGGACGTGGATCGCCAAGAAAAAAGCGGAGCCGGAGATGATCGCGCTGCGAATCCCGGCGGCTCGAGTGGTGCCGGACACCCTTTGCTACGAGTGCTTGTACGCGCACATCGTGCGAGGCTACCACCGGAGTGAAGAGTTGATCGCGTGCGGCTACGTGTTCCCGATGAGAGAAGTTCATTTTCGGGTGCATGAGTGCAGCGACTACAAACCGAAGCGTGAACGCAATCGCGTGGAAATAGCGAACGAGAGAGCAGTGTGTATCCTGCCTCTCGATGAAAAGGCAGCAGATTTCCACGCGGTAGCTGCCAGACGCGACGGGGAGGGCGAAGTGGACTCGTCCTATGAATGAAGCAAAACGGATCGGGCCGCGATAAAATTTGATGTTTGTCGCGGCCTTGATCCGGTTTTTTGGGCGTGGGTGGCGGGAAGGGGCTTGAGGGAAATGATTAAGACAAAAGAGGGAGGCCAAGGATTAACACAGAGGACACTGAGGGACACAGAGATCACAGAGGGCGGCGCGGATTCTTCCTCATGACGGATGGGATGTGAGCCCGATGACGAGTGCCGGCGCGATTCATCGTGGCTACGCGTGCGGCGTTTGCACAATAAGGCACGGTCTGCCACGGCGGATCTTCGACATGACGTATCCCCATCGGGGAAATCCAGATGCATGGCGAGTTGTTTAGAAGACGGCTAGTTTTACGTGCAGGAATTTTTTCGGGTTTTGGCGGAAATCGCTGACCATCAGGCGCATGTCGCCGGCGAGGCCTGTGAAATTGTCGTAGAACGCGGGGTCGCTAAAGAATTTGCCGAGCGTTCCTTCGTTCGAATTCATTTTGGCGGTGGCTTCGCGAATGTTGGCGGAGGAATCTTTCAGATTTGTGTAGAGAGTTTCGTCGGTGACGAGTTTTCCGAGCGTTCCTTTTCCGGCGCGGACATCGGTGAGCAGCGCGTTGCTGTTATCCATCAGCTTTTTTGCGTTGTCGTACATCGCCGGATCGTAGACTAGCTTGCCGAGTGTGCCCTGGCCCTGGCGGACGGCGCCGATTACGTTCTGCGCGTCTCCCATGCTGGCGTTAAGCTTGTCGTACAATTCGTCGGACTTCAGTAATTTTCCAACGCTTCCCTGCCCCTGCTGAACGCCGGCTATGAGCGTGTCGATTTGCCCGACGGCGTCATTCGCCCGCTTGTAGAGACCGGGATCGTTGAGGAGCATGCCGAGCGTTCCCTGGCCGCCGTTCACCTTGGTAAGGATTTCGCTTACTTGTGTGGAGAGATTGCCGAATTTTTCGATGAGATCGCTCATCTGCGGTTCCTGACTGCCGCGCAGCACGCCGTTGTTGGGAATGGGTGTGCCGGTGAGACCGCGCTTCACGGTGACGTAGCGATTTCCGAGCAGACCTTCGGTGATGAGGCTCGCGCTCGAGTCCGTGCGGACATCCTGCTGGAATTTCTTCTCAATGCGCAGAACGAGCGTGATGTTGTGCAGATGATCTTCGGGCTGCTGCGTGAGCGTAATGGATTGCACGTTCCCGATTTCGACCCCATCGAGCCGCACGGGCGCGCCAGCCTGCAAGCCCTCGACTTCAGGCAGGTAGGTGGTGACGCGATATTTCGGCCCGAGGGCTCCGGCGCCGGTCACGTAGAAGATGGCCACCGCGAGAACAAAAAGTCCGACGAGCACGAACAATCCCACGCGAAGTTCCGTCCAGGTAAGTTGCCTCCGTTGCGCCATTGCTTGCCTCCTCAGGCAATTACGATTTCGAATTCATTCAGCCGATGCCAGAAATTTCTTCAAGTAGGCGTCCGACGATTTCAGCATTTCATCGGCGGGGCCTTCGAAATAAACTTTTCCGTCGCGGATGACGAGCACATTGGTTGCGTGAGCATCGACGGGCCTGCCGTCCGCGCCCAGCCGCTCGACGCGGTTCTTAGTTTTGTCGAAGCGAAAATTGGCGAGGCCGAAAGCGTCCTGAACGCGATGTGTCGCGAGGAGCGAGGTGACGTTCTGCGTATCGCGATCGCGCAGGATGAGGGTGATGATCGTTTGTGACGTTACGGGATCGAGTCCGGCGGTTGGCGAATCGTAAAACACAATCTGGGGGCGATCGACGAGCGCGCGCGCCATCGAGACGCGGCGGCGCATGCCTCCGGAAAGCTCCGCAGGATACTTGTCGACTGAATCCTCCATCTCGACGAACCGCAGAACTTCGCGAACGCGGGTTTCGACTTCCTCTTCCGGAATTTTGTCTTCGCGCAAACGAAAGCCGACGTTTTCTTCCACCGTGAGCGAGTCGAAGAGCGCACTTTCTTGAAACACAAAACCTATGCGCCGCCTGAATTCGAGCAGCTCTTTCTCGTTCAAGTCGCAAATGTCGTGGCCAGTGACGAGGATTTGGCCGGAGTCGGCGCTCATCAAACCTGCCGCTAATTTCATGATCAATGTTTTTCCGGAACCGCTTTCGCCGAGCAAAACTTTCGTTTCACCCGCGGCGACCTGGAACGAGACTCCTTGCAGCACGTCGCCTTCGTCGAAGCCTACGCGCACATTCTTGAACACGATCAGCGGCTCGCCTGGAACGATGTCGTTCATCTGTTGCGCCGGCGCCAAATTCGCGCACGGCGGATGCATCGTGCGAGCATGGGGAGAGCCGCGAGAACCATGTCGGGATTATAGATGGAAATTCACCAGGTTCGCAGAGGAGGATTTAGAGTGTGTGGAATTGTTCTACCGGTGGAAACACGGTGGAGTGGGGGAAGTACGTCGTGGCGGGCGCGCAAAGGGCGTTTATTCTGCATGGTCACAGGCGGATGTTCATTTATGAAACATGAACAGAAGAAGGCGAGAGAGAAAGAAATCGCCTACGAGAATGAGCACCGAAGAAATAACCACAGCAGAGGTGGTTGCACGGCCCACTCCTTGCGTGCCGCCTCTCACGCGCAGACCTTGATAGCAGCCAACCGTTGCGATAATTAGCGCGAAGACAATTGGCTTCACGAATCCCTGGACGAGATCGCCGAAACCGAGCGCATCGATGGCGCGCGTCCAAAACTGCACTGGGCCGAGGCGCAATGTGAAGTACGCGACGATGAAGCCTCCGATGAGCCCGACGAAATCGGAGACGGCGGTGAGCAGCGGCAGCATAGTCACGGTTGCAATGACGCGGGGCGTCATCAATTTGCGAATTGGATCGGTGCCGAGCGCACGCATGGCGTCGACTTGCTCTGTGACGACCATCGAGCCTAGCTCCGAGGCGATGCCCGAAGCATTGCGGCCTGCTACGAGGAGCGCTGTGATGGTGGGTCCAAGCTCGCGGACGAGAGCGAGCGCGACGGCATCACCCGTGAGTGCTGTTTCGCCGAAGCGCTCGAACTGTGAAGACGTTTGCAGCACGAGAACGCCGCCGATGAAAAAACCTGTGAGCACGACGATCGGCAGCGAGCCGACGCCGATCAGGTCCATTTGCTCGAGCGTGTCATTCCAATATTGCGGAGGCGTGAAAATATTTGAGATTGAGCGAAAAACAAGGAGTGAATACTCCTGGACGACCAGGACCTGGCGTTTGACCGCTTCCCCGATGATCGAGGGGAGTGACTGGGATTCACTATCGTCGAGCATCGTGTGGGGACGCGAGCGGGCAGGTTGCGCGTCCACGTGAAAGCGTAGCTGCGGCTGCGCGTCGCGTCAAGCAAACATCCGGAAACCGCAAATTGCGCCGACTTTTGCGGATTATCGGCGGCATCGCTTTACGCGAGTGAGTGCGTCCGGTAGAATTGCGCATTTGCCCGGCGTCGCGGGCGGGGTGCGAGGGGCATGCTTCGGTTCGTCAGCGCAGGTGAATCTCATGGGCAGGCTCTGATTGCGTGGATCTCCGGGTTGCCGCTGGGCGTGCCGATTGACATGGAATTTATTCAGCGCGACCTGCACCGGCGGCAGCTCGGCTATGGACGCGGCGGACGGCAACGGATCGAGAAGGATCAAGCGGACATTCTCTCCGGCGTGCGTCATGGAAAGACGATCGGCGCGCCGATCGCGGTGCGGCTTGAGAATCGCGACTGGGCAAATTGGGAGAAGGCGCTTCCGGTGGAAGACACGGAAGGCGCTGATACAGTTGATGGGAAGGGCGCGCAACGGCCGTTGACGGCGCCGCGGCCGGGGCACGCCGATCTGGCGGGCGCGCTGAAATTTAACTTGCACGACGCGCGTTATATTTTGGAGCGGGCTTCAGCGCGCGAGACGGCGGCTCGCGTGGCCGCAGGCGCGTTTGCGAAATTGCTGCTGCGCGAATTCGGCGTTACTGTTTTGAGCCATACAATTGCTGTGGGCCACGCGCGGCTCGAACGTGACGCGACGTGGGACGAAATTAAAGCTGTCTGCGACAATCTGGAATCGCCGCTGCGGTGCGTGGATGCGGAGACGGAAGCGCGGATGAAAGCGGAAGTGGACCACGTGCTGCGCGCGGGTGATTCGGTGGGGGGAGTCTTTGAAGTGTGTCGCGCGCGGGGTTCCGGTCGGGCTTGGCAGCCACGCGCAGTGGGACGAGAAGCTGGATGCTCGCCTCGCCCGCGCGGTGATGTCGATCCAGGCGGTGAAAGCTGTGGAGCTAGGCTCGGGAATCGCGAACGCGGGAAGCTATGGCTCCGAAGTGCAGGACGAAATCCGCTATGATGCTTCGCGGAAAAGGTTCGAGCGCACGTCGAATCGCGCGGGCGGAATCGAAGGCGGGATCACAAACGGCGAAGACGTTGTGGTGCGCGGCTATCTGAAACCGATTTCGACGCTGCGGCGCGCGCTGCTGACCGCTGATTTGAATACGAAAGAAGCGGTGAAGGCCGCGTACGAGCGCTCGGATGTGTGCGTGGTGCCGGCGGGCGGCGTAGCAGGCGAGGCGATGGTCGCGCTCGAGCTTGCAGGCGCGTTCCTCGAGAAATTTGGCGGGGACTCGCTGGAAGAAACGCGCAGAAATTTTGAAGGCTATCAACGCCAACTGGACAATTTCTAGTTTCAATTCCTAGCTTCAGGCAGGTTTTAAGGACGAACGCGAAATGATTCATCCGATTGTGAAGTACGGCGATCCGGTGCTGGAAACGCCGACGAAACGAATCGAAAAATTCGACGAAGAGATCGAGAAGCTCGTTGCGGACATGTTTGAATCGATGTACGCCGCGTCGGGCGTGGGGCTTGCTGCGCCGCAGATTGGAATCGGACTTCGGGTGGCAGTGATTGACGTCTCGAACGGGAAGAATGCCGAGGCGAAACTCGTCTGCGCGAACCCGGAGATTATCCATGCGGAAGGCGAGCAGCGCGAGGAGGAAGGCTGCCTGTCACTTCCCGGATTCAGGGGGCATGTGGCGCGGCCGCAATATGTGACCGTGCGCGCGCAGGACGCGTCTGGGAAAGAATTCGAAATGCGCGGAGAAGGATTGCTCGCGCGGGCGTTCTGCCATGAAATCGATCACCTGAATGGAACACTGTTCATAACGCATCTCGGCATGCTGAAGCGCGACATCATTAAACGCAAAATTCGCAAGCTGAAGAAAGCGGGCGAGTGGTAGGAACGCCGTGCCGCTGAAACTCGTTTTTTGCGGCACGCCCGCATTTGCAGTTCCCTCTTTGCGGCAATTGCTTGCCGATCCGTATTTCGAAGTCGCAAGCGTGGTGACGCAACCGGATCGTCCGCGCGGTCGCGGAAATAAAACCGCTAGCTCACCGGTGAAGGATGCCGCGCTCGAAGCAGGCATCGCCGTATATCAGCCGGAAAAAATCAGGTCTGAATCTTCGCTCGATTATTTCAAGCGCGTCGCGCCGGATGTTGTGGTCATCATCGCGTACGGGCAAATCATTCCTGCATCGCTGATCGCGATGCCACGGCTCGGCTGGATCAATCTGCACGGTTCGCTGCTGCCGAAATATCGCGGGGCCGCGCCGATCAACTGGGCGATCATCAACGGCGAAAAAGTGACGGGACTGACTACGATGCAGATCGACGCTGGGCTCGACACAGGTCCCATACTGCTGAAATATCAAACGGGCATCGGGCCCGACGAGACTGCTCCTGAGCTTTACGATCAACTCGCCGAAGCCGGTGGGCCGTTGATCGTGGAAACGCTCAAGAAACTCGATCGCGGTGAAATTACCCCGACGCCGCAGGACAACTCGCAAGCGAGTCTCGCGCCGCCATTGAACAAAGAAGATGGGCGCATCGATTGGTTTCTGTCGGCACCGAAAATTTACAACCGCATCCGAGGACTGCAGCCATGGCCCGGTGCGTTTACTACGTTTCGCGGAGCCAAATGCAGAATCTGGGGCAAGGTGCTGAAACCGGTGGCGGCAGGCGGCACGCCGGGAATCATTCTGCCGACGCAGGAGGATGGCTTGCTCGTAATTTGCGGCAGCGCGACGGTGCTGCATGTCGAGCATGTCCAGCTCGAAGGCCGCAATCGCGTGACGGATCGCGAATTCATGAATGGAGCGCGCATCGCGCCGGGGGAACGCTTCGGCGGCTGAATTGCCACGGAGGCACAGAGACACAGAGAAAATTATTCTTATTTTCGTGTAGCCCTCTGCAAGCTTCCAGATTCTCTTTTCGTTCTCCCTTTGATCTCCGCCTCGTTTTCCGTCGGTTTTCCTTTGCTTCTCCTTTGCTTTCCCTTTCGTTTTCTCCGTGACTCTGTGCCTCCGTGGCCAATCCTTCTCGTTCTGCCGCGAATGTGATTTGATGGCTATGTGCCGATAAGTCCAGCGCGAACGATTGCATTCGAAGTGTTGCGCCGTGTGGAAGCGGAAGGCGCGTATGCGAGCGACGTGCTTCATGCCGAGCTCGGTCCGCGTGTATCGTCCGAAAATGCCGCGCTTGCTACGGAAATAACGTTTGGCGTGCTTCGCTGGCGGCGATTGCTGGATTTCATTCTCGACCGTCAATTGAAGAAGCCGGTGGCGCGGCTCGATCTAGCGGTCGCGATTGCGCTTCGCATCGGTCTTTATCAGCTTCGCTTTCTGGCGCGCGTTCCGGCGAGCGCCGCTGTGAATGAATCGGTGGAATTGGTGAAACGCGCGCGAAAAGCATCCGCATCGACACTTGTGAACGCGGTGTTGCGGCGCGCGTCGGCTGAGGCCGCCAAGAATCCTGGCGGGCCGATTGCGGCATTGGTCGATGTGTTGCTCGATCTGAGACTGCCGCTGGCCGAGCGACTCGGTATTTTGCACTCGCACCCGACTTGGCTCGTCGAGCGGTGGCTTGCGGCTTACGACGAAACCACCGCTCTGCCGGGAACGGCGGAATCGCGCACGGTCGCTCTGCTGGAAGCGAATAATCGCGCGCCGCATCTGAGTTGCGCGCTTCACGACTCGGCGCGCAACGAAGAAATCTTCGCCGCGCTGAAGAAAGCGGGTTTGCGGATTGAGCCGGGCTCGTTGTTGGCGTCGGCGTTTAGTGTGAGCGGCGGCAGCCCCGCTCGCACCGAAGCATTTCGCGATGGTTTGCTCTCGATTCAAGATGAGGCTTCGCAGGCGATACCGCTTTTGCTGGATGTTCACACAGGCGATAGAGTCCTCGATCTGTGTGCGGCGCCCGGGGGCAAGACGCCGCCGCTCGTTCGCGCGGCGGGTACTCGAGGGATCGTGGTCGCGGGAGACCGCCATGCCCACCGGCTGCGCGCGATGCGAATACAATTCGAGCGGCTGGCGCTCCCGGACGTCCGAATCGTCGAACTAGATGCTGCGCACGCGCTTCCTTTCGGCAAGCAGTTCGATCGCATTCTCGTGGATGCGCCTTGTTCCGGCACTGGCACACTTGCGCGGCATCCGGAAATTCGCTGGCGGCTGCGGCCGGAGCAGCTGTCAGAATTTCACAAGCTACAGGTGGAGATGCTTTCTTCGGCGCTGAAGCAACTCGCGCCGGGTGGCCGGCTGGTTTATTCGACGTGCTCGATGGAGCCGGAAGAAAACGAGCAGGTTGTGGCGGAAGCGCTTGCGGGTGCGGCGTCGATTGCGGCCGGCATCAAGCGGGTTGGTCGCGGCGACGTGGTGCGGACGCTTCAGCCCTATCTCGCGGCTGGCGTCTCGGCCGCAAGCGTGGTCGATGAACTGGGGCAATTCCGAACGTCGCCTGCGGTGGAACACACGGACGGTTTTTTTGCAGCGGTCTTAGAGAGGCAGCAACTCCCAGGTCAACCCTTGCCGGTCTGAAGCCCGGCGCTACGAAGCCGTAAACTGTGGCATTATTTTTCCTTCCAAGTTATGGCGTTCCTCGCTAGGCTCGAATGGACGGGAGCGTTTGAATGACGTTTCGCGAGAGACTGGAGTGGCTATTCCGGATGACGCTGATGCTTTTTATTTTGGCGTCGGTGGCATTCCTGAGTGCGCTGCTCGCGGTGCGTTTTACGATCCAGGGACGCGAAGTGGCGATGCCCGACGTGGTCGGGAAGAAGGCGGTGGAAGCTCAACAGATACTGCAAGGGCGCGGAGTGGGAATTCGAGTGGAGGACCACATCTACAGCCCGCTGCCGGTGGATGAAGTGGTTCGGCAACGCCCTCCTGCGGGAATGCGGGTGAAAGTGGGTCAGTTTGCGCATGTGGTGCTGAGCCTCGGACCTCAGAACGCAACGATTCCGCTGCTCGAACAACGGAGCCTGCGCGCGGGACGAATCGAATTGCTGCGCAGCGGATTGCAGATCGGCGAAATTTCTTCCGTTTACTATCCTGGGGTGAGTGAAGACACAATCCTTCGGCAGGATCCTGCGCCGGGGAAATCGGACGTGACGAGTCCGCACGTAAATTTGCTCGTATCGCTGGGCGACCGTCCTGCAGCGTATGCAATGCCGGAACTGGTGGGACTTACACTTGCTGAAGCGGAGTCGAGAATGTCCGCAGCGGGATTGAAGCTCGACAAGCTGACGTTCTCGCCGACAGCCGGCGCGACGCACGGAGTGGTGCTCGCGCAATCCATTGCGCGCGGCAGCCGCGTGGAGTCTGGCATGTCGGTTGATTTACAGCTCGCCCAATAGTTGCCCAACAGGCGTCGTTCAATTACGAATCGGCATCAATCACGGGCAATCGGCGAGAACTGCTTGTGATAAACTGCGCTCTATCGACATGACTTTTGCGCGGATCGAGATTGCGCCGTCTATTCTGGCTTCGAATTTCGCGAAGCTGGGCGACGAAATTAAGGCCGTCGAGCAGGGCGGCGTGGACGTGCTGCACGTCGACGTGATGGACGGCCATTTCGTCCCCAACATATCGATTGGAATTCCTGTCGTCGCATCACTTCGCAAAGCAACCCGCTTGACCCTTGACGTGCATCTGATGATTGAGAACCCGGAGTTGTATATTCCCGAGTTCGTGCGTGCGGGTGCGGACCGCGTTCTGGTGCACCAGGAAGCGACGGTGCATCTGGACCGGGCCCTGGCCATGATTCGCGAGCTTGGCGCGCAGTCCGGAGCGGTGATCAATCCGGCCACGCCCGTGATGATGTTGACAGAAGTGCTGGACAAGGTGGATACGGTGCTGGTGATGTCGGTAAATCCGGGATTTGGCGGGCAGAAATTTATCCCCGGCGCGTTCGAGAAAATTCGGCAGCTCAATGAGTGGCGGGCACGATATAATGGTGCGTTCCGGATTGAAGTGGATGGGGGCGTCGATGTGAAAAACATCGGCGAATTGGCGCAGGCCGGAGCGAATACGTTTGTTGCAGGAACTTCGATTTTTCAAACCCCCGACGCAGCAGCCTCCGCGCGCCAGTTGCGAAAAATTGCTACCGATGCAATCAGCCAGAAAATTTGAGCAGGAGCCCGGTCCAAACTAAACAATGGCGGGGAAATAATGAATAAGCGGCAATTTTATATCGCGGTTCTTGGACTCTTCGTTTTGCTCGGCATGAGCGTGGATGCCGGCGCGCAGCTGAAAAACCCGATCAAGAAGAAGCAGAAAGCGCCCGCCAAGACGGCGGACAAAGACCTCGCTGCCTCCGCAGAGCCCGATAAAATTCTGTACGACCGGGCGCAGGAAGATCTCAAACACGGCCGGTACACCGAGGGACGCCTTGCGCTTCAAACACTGATCAACACCTATCCGGACAGCGAATATCTCGCCAAGGCGAAATTGGCTGTCGCCGATTCGTATTACAAAGAGGGCGGCACGTCGAACCTGACGCAGTCGGTGGCCGAGTACAAAGACTTCATTACTTTTTTTCCCTTTCTCGAAGAAGCGGCCTACGCGCAGATGCAGGTGGGGATGGCGCATTTCCGGATGATGGAGAAGTCGGATCGTGACAGTTCGCAGGCCGAGTTTGCGGAAGACGAGTTCCAGTCGATGCTTTTGAAATATCCGCAAAGCCCGCTGGCGCCCCAGGCGGAACAGCGATTGCGCGAAGTGCAGGAAGTGCTTGCCGACGGCGAGTACAAAATCGCGCATTACTACTACACGAAGCAGGACTATCGCGCTTCGGCCGCGCGCCTTCTGGAAGTGACCAACCGTTATCCGCTCTATAGCAACAGCGCCGAGGCGCTATGGCTGCTGGGCGATATTTACACCCATGTGAAGCTCGGCGCGAAGAATGAAGACGTCCGAAACTACTGGGGCGCGCTGTCCGGAAAAGTGTACGACCGGATCGTGGAGCAATACCCGCTGGCACCGCGCGCGTCGGACGCAAAAGCCCGGCTGAAACAATTGGGATTGCCGGTGCCACCGCCCAATCCCGACGCGCTCGCACGAATGGAAAAAGAGCGTGAATACGACAAACAACACCATCAGAATGCTGTACTCAAGACTCCGATGGGAATGATGCGCGGAGCGCCCGACGTTTCGGTGGCCGCGCACGTTGGTGCGCCTAATCTCACGCCTCCGGATGATGCTGTCGCAGCGAGCGAAGTTCTCAAGCCCAATGCCGCTGGATCCGGGTTCATCTTATCGGGGAACGCCGCGTCAACCGGTTCAGATTCGAGCGGTTCGGACAGTACGACTGCGCCGACAACGCAGGCGGACGCTGATACGTCCGGTTCGACTGGCGTTATCGAGGGCGGGGCTGCGCCCGGAAGCGTCCTCGGAGTACAAATTATTCATCCGCCGACGGCAAGTACGTCCGGAGCTGGGGATCCAGGAGCGGCAGCTGCGACTCCGCCTGCCGCAGGTGGGCCTCCGCAAGGTGACCCAGCCTCAGGCCCCGTGCAACCGTCAGCGACTGCCCCAAACAGTGCGGGAAGCGCGGGCGACGGGTCTGCGTCTTCGACGGCGGCTTCTGCGAGCTCACCGACGCCAGCAAGCGCTCCAGGGTCCGATTCTTCGTCGTCCAGCTCGCCGTCAAGTGCCTCGCCAACGCCGGCCCCAGGCGGCTCCAACAGCGGGGAATCGACTTCAGGTCAAACTGATCAGACTTCGCCCGCCACCGCCGCGGGCCAGGCGGCAACTCCTGCACAGTCCTCCACGGACGATTCAAAAGACTCGACGAGCAAGAAGAAAAAGGGCGTCCGGAAGCTCGTACCCTGGTAAAAAGGTCCGAGGCCGACGACAACCCCTGTTTACCCCCTGCTAACATCTCAGGCACGCCTGTACTTCGTGTCCGTTGACGCCCACCTGTAGGGATGCTGCAATAGGAAAGCGAAAGAGGTCGGCGTGTCGCCGTGCGGGTGCGCCGCGAGGTGTTTACAGTGCCCAGAATTCTGGTGGCGGACGACAATACCAACATTCAAAAGATGGTGGTATTGGCGTTTGAAGAGCGAGGAGTCGAAGTGGTTGCCGTGGGCAACGGCGAAGCGGCTGTGCGCAAAATTCCGGATGTAAATCCCGATTTGGTTCTTGCTGATGTTTTCATGCCCGTGCGCAACGGATACGAAGTCTGCGAATTCATCAAGAAAGACACGCGCTTTGCTCACGTCCCCGTGATTTTGCTGGTTGGTGCATTCGATCCGCTCGACGAAAAAGAAGCGCGCCGCGTGGGCGCGGACGGCGTACTGAAAAAGCCTTTTGTGCCGCCCGATCCGCTGATTGCGATGGTGATGGCTGCGCTCGAGAAAAATCCTAAAGTTGCTGCGGAACTCGCGAAGGCGCGGGAAGTCCCCGTGGCACCTCCCCCGCCGCCTGAGCTCGAAATTGCAGCGAAGGCGGAACCGAAGCCGCTGCCTAGTTTTCCTGAGCCGACGCCTGAGGAAGCGGCAGCGATTTATGGTTTTGGCAAGGGCGTGCGCTCGCTCGACGACGAAGCCGAAGCGGCCGACACAAAGGGGCTGAAAGCTCCAGTTACTGCCCCGAAAGCGGAAGAAGAAGAGGACGAAGACGATTTCGACGGAGCAGCAACAGCTACGGACTGGCGGCGCACCGGCGGAATGGATTTCGAAATTCCTGAGAATACCGCCGTCGACCCGATTTATTCGTATGGCGAAGAAGCGGCGCCGATTACGTTTCCTTCGGAGAAAGACGTTCCACCGAAGCACATCCGCGTGCGGGATGAAGATGAGAGCGTGCAGGCCGCAGCGCCGTCGGCGCGGCACGTGGAAGTCCAAGAGGATGGATCACAATCCTTCGCGCCGTACGGGATGAAACTTTCGACCGAAGAATCGGCGAACGAAGATGCGCCTGCAGCCTGGCACGAAAGCGAAGCGTTTCAGATGGCAACAAGCCGCCCGCTCCCCGTGGAAGCGGAGGCATCGGTCTCCGCTGCCGAAGGTCCGGCGAATGAAGCGCCGTTGAGCAAAGCGGAAGAGGCGCCTGTCGAAGTGCGCGACGAGATTTCGGCCACGGCGGGTGAAGAAGTTCGCGACGAATCACGCGAAGAACTGAGTGAAGCCACCCTCGAAGTGGTGCAAACCGAAATTCACACCGTAGCGCCTCAGCCCAGGACTGAGCCTGCTCCCGTAGCAGCGGAAACTCCTGCGCGAACATCCAGTTGGATGGATTCGATGTCGGCGCCGCCGTCGGAATATCCCGAGGGCAGCTGGATGACGGATTCTGCATCCTCCTCGGCACCTTCGATTCGCGAACCTGAGCCGCAGCCAGCGAACGAGCCCGAACCCGTAGCGGCAATCCCCGCCAAGCCGAGCGAGATCCCGGAACCGGAACTGGATTTGCCGCCTGCGCGATGGTCTAGTTCGCCGTCGATTGAGACAGCTCCTCCTCCACCCGTGCACTCGTGGCAGGCGGAACCAACGCCCGTAGCGTTTTCGACTTCCGAACCGAAATGGAATTCGACGCCGGAACCGGTGCGCGCCACCGAACGTGTGAAAGATTCAATCGAGCGCCCGAAGAAGAAATCGTGGTTCGCGGATGCGATCGAAGCCGTGCGCGACGTGGTTCATGGCGGATCGAGCGAGACGAGCGAGACGCCCCAAACCAGCCAGAAGGCCGCCTCCGAGGCGCAGCGTGACGAATATACGTCGCCGCCGTGGGAACCGATCAAGAGCACGGCGCTGGTGGTACAACCGGCTGCGCCGGCGGGCATCCCTTCGATTCCGCCGTCAATCGCAGCTGCCGATGCCGCCACAGAGTTCGCCGGACACACGCACTCCGAATCGAAATCGGGCTTCGACTCACAACTCATGCACGCCCCAGCCGATTCTGCGCCGCGGCGTAAGGATCCAGCACTGGTCGAGCCGCCGGCCGCACGCGTAACGCCCGAACCGTTGCTGGTTCGCGACGAAACGACGGCCACGTCAGGTTACGGCGCAAATTCTGAGAATGTGGCTCCGCTGCAATCATTCCCGCTGCCCGGCGAAGCGGTACCTGTGAACGGCGAACCTGCTCCGGATCTGGTGGCCACTGCTCACGACGAAGCTCCGGCGTTCGCGGAAGAACCCACAGCTGTCGAAGCGAAGCCAACGGTTTCAGATATTTTTGCACCCGCCGCTTTCAGCGAACGCATTCCGACCGCGCCTCCGCCCAATCGCGAGGCGCTCTCCGGCATTCCGTTCCTGATGCCGACTGCCGCCGCTTTGGAATCCGTGAATGCGCCGCAAGAAACACCCGCGGCCGCGGTGAATGTTGACGAGATGGTCCAGAAAGTTCTCGAGCGCCTCGAGCCGCAGCTTCACGAGCTGCTTTCGAAGAGCCTTCTTAAACCTCTTGTCGAAAACATGATCCAGAACGAGTTCGCGAAAAAAGAAAAGTGACAATCCGACCAGGATTGTCATCCTGAAGACGGCGTTTTAGGTTCAAGCCGTCTGAAGGATCCTTAAGTTAAGCTCAGCCCGTCATGCGTCTTTTCGTTTGCGATCCCCCATTTGACGCCTCACTCTTCCACCGCTTATATTAATTGTTTCTCCATCGCTCAAATTTCACGCACGCGCGCCAAAGGGACAAATGCCCCGCGAAATACCGAAAGCCTACGAGCCGCAGGAGATCGAAGCCCGCTGGGCAAAGTCCTGGATCGACGACAATCTTTTCCGCGCTGAGAATTCCGGGACGGATGGCGGCCCGCGATTCTCGATTGCCCTGCCGCCTCCCAACATCACCGGCTCAATCCACATGGGCCACATGCTCGAGCACACGCAGATCGATATGCTCGTCCGCTGGCATCGCATGCGCGGCGAACGCACGCTGTGGCTGCCGGGTATGGATCACGCCGGCATCGCAACGCAGTTCGTAGTGGAGCGAAAACTTGCAGCAGAAGGCATCAAGCGCCAGGATCTGGGCCGCGAAGAATTTGAACGGCGCGTGTGGCAATGGAAGGCCGAAAGCGGCGGCGTAATCAAGAGTCAGATGATTCGGCTCGGCGCTTCCTGCGATTGGACGCGCGAAAAATTCACGCTGGAACCCGCTCTATATCGTTCGGTCCTCGAAGCGTTTCTGCGGCTTTATCGCGAAGGGCTGATTTATCGCGGCCGTTACATGGTGAATTGGTGCCCACGGTGCCAGACGGCGATCAGCGATCTGGAAGTGGTGCATAACGAGCGCACCGGGCAGCTCTGGTTCATCCGCTATCCGCTCGTTGGTGCGGAGGCGCATCTCGTCGTCGCGACGACGCGGCCGGAGACAATGCTTGGCGATACCGCACTTGCCGTCCATCCCGACGATGAGCGTTACCAGCACCTCGTCGGCAAGAAGGCGATGCTGCCGCTGATGAACCGCGAGATTCCGATCATTGCGGACACGTACGTGGATCGCGAGTTCGGCACCGGCGTCGTGAAGATTACGCCAGCGCACGATCCGAACGATTTCGAAGTCGGCAAGCGCCACAATTTGCCGGAAATCGACGTGATGACCGACGACGCGCATATGAGCGAAGCCGCCGGAAAATATGCCGGGCTCGAACGTTTCGTCGCGCGCGCCAGGATTGTTGCCGATCTCGAAGAACTCAAGCTCATCGACCGCATCACCGAGCATACGCACTCGGTGGGCACGTGTGACCGCTGCAAGGCCATCGTCGAGCCGCGCCTTTCGACGCAGTGGTTTATGAAAATGAAGCCGCTCGCGGAGCCTGCGAAAAAAGTGGTCCTCGATGGGCTCATCGAAGTGGTTCCGGACAATCAGCGGACCATTCTTCTGAATTGGCTCGAAAACATTCGCGACTGGTGCATTTCGCGGCAGCTCTGGTGGGGACATCGCATTCCCATCTGGCATTGCGCCGGACTGCAAAGAAATGATTCCCGCGGTCGATTCGCGTGTCGAGATCGTCGACGGGCATGCGCGCGCGGCGAGCCCGCCAACGAAATGCCCGAAGTGCGGTGGCGGCAAGCTGACGCAGGATAAAGACGTGCTCGACACTTGGTTCAGCTCCGGCCTCTGGCCTTTTTCGACGCTTGGCTGGCCTGACGATACCGACAGACCTGCGCACGTACTATCCGACGAGCCTTCTGATCAGCGGCTACGACATCTTGTTTTTCTGGGATGCGCGCATGATCATGATGGGCCTCCACCTCAGCGGGACGCCGCTGCTCCATCCAACTCCGGGTGTTCCAGTTCCGGAGGGCGCGCTCGCGCGTGTGATTCCCTTCCGGCGCCTTTACCTCCACTCGCTCGTGCGCACCGCCGATGGCGCCAAGATGTCGAAAACGAAGGGCACAGGTCTCGATCCGCTCCAACTCACCGAGCAGTACGGAACGGACGCGATGCGCTACATGCTCGCCAGCATGGCCGCGCCCGGGACCGATATTATCTTGAGCGAGGATCGCATCCTCGGCGCCCGCGCTTTCGCGAACAAGATTTGGAATGCGGCGCGATTTCTCTTTTTCAACCTCGAAAAAATCGAAGCCCAGGGCGTCACGCTTGAAGATCTTGCCGCGCCAGACATTCGCGCCCAAGCTCCCCACCCCGTAAAAGGAGAAGGCGGACTTGCGCACCGCTGGATTTTCTCGCGCCTCGGGGCGGTCGCCGCAGAAGTGAGTAAGGCGCTGGACGAATTCCGATTCCACGAAGCCTGCCATTTGATCTATCAATTTTTCTGGGGAGATTTTTGCGACTGGTACATTGAGTGGGTGAAGCCGCAGCTCGCCGATGCCGACCGGGAAATCGCCGTTGCGGCGTGGCGCAATATATTCGCGGCGTTCGAAGCCGCTCTGCGGCTTCTGCACCCCGTGATGCCCTTTCTCACGGAAGAACTCTGGCATCGGTTGCCGCAGCCGGCAGGCGCGCGATCGATCGCGCTCGACAAATTTCCGGAAGCTCGTACGCAATGGGTCGACGCGGCGGCCGAGCGCCACATGACGACGCTGCAAGAAATCATTGTCGCAGCACGCAACATTCGCGCCGAAATGAAAGTGGACCAGAAGAAGAAGATCGCGGCCGAGTTTTCGTCGGGCGATGCGGCGATCCGTCAGCTCGTTGCGCAGAATCTCGATCCCCTGCTGCGGTTAGCCAGCTTGTCCGCGCTGCAAACGTCTGCAGGGCACCTCAATGCAGAGGGCGCAGCCCTGCGCTCGACGGCGCAATTCGACCTGCGTATTGCCTTTGGCGAAGCGGTCGACAAAAATGTTGAAATCGCACGCCTGAAAAAGGAGTCTGAGCGGCTGGCAAAAGATATCGAATCCAAAAAATCGCGCCTGGCCGACGACACTTTTCGCAGTAAGGCTCCCGCGCACGTGGTCAGCGGAATCGAAGCGACCCTGGCCGAGCGCACCATCGAACACCAAAAGCTGCTCGATCGACTTGCGCAGCTCGAATAGCACGCGAGTTCCTCATCGCAATTCACTCGCTTCGCATTCGCGTTGTATAATCGCCGCAATCGTCAGCTTTGATTCCGACCACTTCGGAGGTCGCATGCAGTTCCTTCGTCCCCTCGCAATACTTCTCGTCGCGCTCATCTCCTTCTCCGCGTGGGCACAGGAAGCTTCCACGCGCCTGACCAATCAAGACATCATCGAAATGACGCAAGCCGGCATCTCAGACGAGATCATCATCGCCAAAATTCGCAGCGCCACCGGGGCAGACGCCAGCAAATTTGATACGAGTGTGGATGGCCTCAAGAACCTCAAAGCGGCGAACGTCAGCGATGCCGTGATTCGAGTGATGATTAACCCCGCGCCTCCGCCCGCACCTGTTGTTGCAGCGGTCGCTCCCATGACGGTTGATCCCAATTTCCCGCCGCCCGAAGTGGGCGTCTATTGGAAGGACGGGCCTACGTTTGTTTTCATCGAAGGCGCGGCGATTAGTCGCACCAAAGCTGGCGGACGCGCTGCGAGTTTTGCGACAGACGGTATTCGCGGCCAACATTGGGACGCAGTTCTCGAGGGCCCCACGTCGAAGAATCATGTGAAGGATCGCCGTCCTGTTTTTTACCTCTACGTCCCCGATGGCGCGAGCGCTGCCGATTACGCTCTGGTCAAACTGCAGAAGAAAGGCGACCGACGAGAGTTTCAGGTGGGTTCTTTTGGCGGCATTGGCGGCGGCAAATCGGGTGTGAAACGCGACAAGGAAGTTGCGTGCTCGTCCGAACACGTGGGAATCAGAATGTACAAAATCACGCTCAATGAAGATCTCAAGCCCGGGGAATACGCATTCTTCATGGGCACAGGCTCGCAGGCCAACATGTCGTCCGGCCGCGTTTCATCGTCATCCGGAGGCAGCGCGAGTGGCAGGGTCTTCGATTTCAGCATTCCTGAGTAATTGACGCTCAGCCCGCCGCCTTGTTCCGTGCGCGTGCGTCGAGTATGCTTCTTAATTCCCGATGGCCACAACGACGCGCATGGCAACCCTTCCGGGCACGACCGATCGCCGCATCGACGCGCTTCTCGCGTTGCTTGCCGAAAACTCGACGATCGTAATCAGTGGCGCAAAAATTGCCGCTGAAATCGGGGTCACGCGCCAGCAGGTCTGGCGCTGGATCGAAAAGCTGAGGGCGCTCGGCGTCCGTGTGAAGGGGCATGCCGCCACCGGCTATCACATCGAACGCGTTCCAGACATTCTTGCGCCGCAACTCCTGAGTTCTCGACTTACAGGAACAGCATTCGGCAGGCGCATCTACCATTTTTTCAAAATTGACTCGACAAATACCGTCGCGATGCAGCTCGGCGAACAGGGCGAGCCGCATGGAGCCGTCGTTCTCGCCGAGGAACAAACGGCAGGACGGGGGCGCGCCGGACGCAAATGGCTTTCGGAAAAATCGGCGGGCATTCATTGCACGGTTCTCGTTCGTCCGCGTATTCCTCCGGCGTATGCACCGCTGCTCACGCTCGTCGCCGGCCTCGCCGCTCGTGATGCCTGCGCCGAGGAACTCGACGCGGCTCCCGACATTCGCTGGCCCAATGATTTGCTTTTTGGCGGGCGCAAATTTTCCGGCATTCTTACCGAGATGCACGCAGAGCCGGACCGCGTCCATTACGCCGTGATCGGAATCGGAATCAACGTCAACCAGACGAAAATGCCCGCCGAGCTGGCCGATATCGCCACTTCCCTTCGCATCGAGTCGGGCAAATTTCACTCGCGGCTACAGATTTTGATTCGGTTGCTGCGCCACCTCGACCGCTACTACAATCAGTTTCTCGCCGAGGGAGCCGAGCCAATTCTGCGGCGGTTCGCGGAAGTTTCGACCTACTTCAAAGGGAAGCATGTGAAGATTGCGACCGCGACTCAAGTCTTCACGGGAATCACGGCGGGGCTCGATCCAAGCGGCGTGCTGCGTGTGGCGCGCGACGATGGACGCGGCATCGAAGCCGTGATTTCGGGCGATGTGAGCGAGGCGGACTGATGCTTCTGACGCTCGATGTGGGCAACACGAATACGGTGCTCGGCGTTTTCCGCGAAAAGGAAATCGTCGCGCACTGGCGGCTGACGACGGCCCGCGATCAGACGATTGATGAGTACGGCATCCTTACGCGCGATTTGTTTACGCTTGCGAATCTCGAACCACGCGAAATCGGCGGCGTGATTATCAGTTCCGTCGTGCCGCCACTCAATTCCACGCTTGCGGGAATGGCGGAGCGCTATTTCAGCAGAAAGGCGCTTTTTGTTGAGCCTGGAATCAAAACCGGGATGCCCGTGCACTACGACAATCCGCAGGAAGTGGGCGCGGACCGCATCGTCAACAGCGTGGCGGCATTCGACAAGCATGGCGGGCCGTGCATCGTCGTCGATTTCGGCACCGCGATTAATTTTGACGCGGTTTCCGTACGCGGCGAATATCTCGGCGGCGTGCTCTGTCCCGGAATCGGAATATCGGCTGACGCCTTGTTCGCGCGCGCTGCGCGGCTCTTTCGCGTCGAAATCAAAGATCCTGGAAAAATTATCGGCACCAACACTGCCGCATCGATGCAGGCAGGGCTTTTCTATGGCTATACCGACATGGTCGACGGCATTCTCACGCGCATGAAGGAAGTGATGGGCGCGAAGACGAAAGTGATTGCCACGGGCGGCCAGGCGCGGATTGATCGGGAGCGCGTCTCGCCACATCGAGATCGTCGATGAATATCTTACGCTGGAGGGTCTGCGTATTATCTGGGAACGAAATCAAACTGGGGCAACTGAACGCGGTGCTCCGGGCAAAAAACCATCCTCCGCGCGTCCGAAAGCATAGCGAACGCTGCTCGCTTCATGGAATCCTTCAACTACTTCAACTATTTCACGGAAATCGAAGAATATTTCTGGCGCAAACGAGGTGCGCATCTGCTCGTCTCGCCGCTGGATTGGGCCATCGTTGAGACATGGCAAAAAGCGGGCGTACCGCTGGAAGCTGTGCTGAAAGGGATCGACCGCGCGTTCGAAAGCTGGTCGCGATCGCGTCGCGCGGCTGGTGGGCGACAACTAAAGAGCCTCGCGTATTGCGTTGACGCGGTTCTTGATGCCGCTGCAGAAGCAAGCGAGGCGGCTGCGGGGACCGGGCCCGAAATCAAGCGGGCACGGCCCGCCGAGGAACCGTTCTCGCGCGTTGAGTTGAAGAAATACTTCGAGCGAAATGCTGCTCGGCTTCGCGCCGCTGCGGAAAAACGCCGCGGCACGCACGACGGGCTGGCTTCGCGTCTTGAGGAAACCGCAAAGCGTCTTGACGAGGCATTGCCGTTGCTCGATTCGCCCGCTGCGCTCGACCTCGAAGATCTCGAGCGCCGCCTCACCGTGCTCGAAGAGAAGCTCAGTGCAGCTCTTTCAGCGGATGCGGACGAGGAAGCGATGCTCGGCATTCGCCGCGAAATGGATCGCTCGCTTGCTCCCTACCGGCGTAAGATGTCTGCGGAACAACTTGCACAGCTCGAACGCCAATACATTCAAAAGCGTTTGTTCGAATACTTTGAGGTTCCACGGCTGAGTCTTTTCTATCTCACATAGCTGAAGCCACGAAGGGCTGTACCAGACGCGACACTGCACACGATGCCCACAATGGACGTCACAATCGAAAAGCTGATCTACGGCGGCGAAGGCCTGGCGCATCATGAAGGCGCGACGGTTTTCGTTCCGTTTGTGCTGCCTGCCGAACGCGCCGCGATCGAGCCGAGTGAACAAAAGAAGAAATTCATTCGTGCGCGACTGGAGCGTGTGATTGACGCCTCGCCGGAGCGGATCGCGCCGCGCTGCCAGCACTTCGGAGTTTGCGGCGGCTGCGATTACCAGCACATTCCGTACGAATCGCAGCTGAAATACAAGTCCGGAATTCTGCGCGAGACGCTCCGCCGCATCGGCAAGATCGATTGGACCGGAGAAATCACCATTCACGCCTCGAAGCCCTGGAACTATCGCAATCGCGCGCAGTGGAAAGTTCGTCCGCTGAAGGATTCGAGCGCGGATGATTCTCCGGCGGCCGACAAGGACAAGCTCGGCATCGGCTACTTTCGCGCGAATTCCACGGCTCTCTGCGCGGTGAATGATTGCCCGATTCTCTCGCCACTGCTGCTGAAAACGCTGCTCGCGTTGCGCGACGCGCTGGCGGCGGGCGAACTTCCGCGGCAGTTGCGCGAATTCGAAGCTTTTGCGAATGCAGGCGATTCGAAACTTGTCCTGACCGCGACGTTCGCCGGCTTCCCTTCCCGAGCGGCGGAGCTTGCTGAGAAAATTCGCTCGCTCGTGCCGGAAATTGAGAGCCTGCTGTTTCATGACCCAGGACGCGAGCGCATGGAGTTGTTCGGCCCCGGCTTCATCGAGTACGAAGCGGCCGGGCAAACTTTTCGTGTGGGACACTTTTCTTTTTTCCAGGTGAACAATTCGCTGGTAGACGAATTGGCTCGCGAAGTTGTGGATGGCGACGAAGGCGGGCGCCTCGCTCTCGACCTTTTCGCAGGTGTCGGCTTATTTGCCGCGCCGCTCGCAAAACGCTTCCAGCGCGTGATCGCTGTGGAAGCGAATCCCGCCGCTTCGCGCGACCTTGAATCGAACGTTCGCGGTGGCACGATTGAGGTGCGCACGTCGGACGTGGAGCGTTTTCTCGAGCGCTTCAAGGAAAAACCCGAATTCGTGGTGCTCGACCCGCCTCGCGATGGAATGGAGCGTCCGGCGCTGGACCGGCTTGCAAAGATGCGGCCGGCTCGCATCACGTATGTTTCCTGCGAGCCGCCGACGCTTGCGCGCGATCTTTCGGTTCTCGTTGCGGCCGGTTACGAAATCTCCGACATGCATCTCTTCGATTTGTTCCCGCAAACATTCCACATGGAGGCAGTGACCCGGCTACGCCGGCGTGAATGAAACTTCCCGCGCTCTGGATTGCTGCGGCTCTCGCATCGGGCATCGCTACTCGCGACCCGGTGGCCGCAGAAGCCGCTCCTGAGCGCTGCGGCGGTGGTACTAGCCATTGTGGCAGCTGGAATTCTCGTCTGGCGCAGGCAAATTGCCGCTGCTTCTATTTGCGCTTTGGCTGCGTGGATCGCGCTCGGTTCGCTCGCGTCAGGAATCGAACGCGCGATCGTACCGGCGAATCACGTCACGCGCCTTATCGCAGAAAATCGCATCGACTTCACCGAGCCACTCCGCTGGCGCGGACGCCTGCGAGAAGATCCTCTCGTAATGCCTTGGGGCCGACGTTACGAAATTGATGTGGAGCAACTGGAAGCAGCCGGCCAGATTCTTTCGGTCCGCGGCGGCTTGCGCGCAAATCTTTACGGCGGACCGCAACAAGCGACAGGTTTTCCCGAAGGACTTCGAGCAGGCGATCGCGTGGAAGCGCTTGTTCGCGCACGGCCTCCACGGAATTTTCTCGATCCCGGCGCTTTCGATCTGCGCGGTTATCTTGCGGGCCAACGGATCGACTTGATCGGCTCGCTGCGCAACGGCGAACTGCTTCGCGTGATTGACCGCCCGGCTCCGACGATCCTGCAACGCCTCGCGCGAGCGCGCGGAAATTTGCTGGCGCGCCTGGACACACTTTTTGCGGATCAGCCCGACCGGCAGGCGATTCTGCGCGCGATGCTGCTCGGGGATCGCACGTTTGTCGATACCGAAACCGTTACGGCGTTTCAGAAGACCGCGGTGTATCACGTGCTCGTCGTTGCAGGCCTGCATGTTGGCGCGCTCGCGGTATTTTTCTTCTGGCTGGGACGCAAGCTGCGTTTGTCGATCACCGCTTCGAGCTTGATGACGTTTATCGCGTTGGCGGCCTACGTCGGTGTAGTACAGGATCGACCACCGATTCTGCGTGCCGCTCTGATGGTGACGCTGTATCTTTGCGCGCGGCCATTTTTCCGTCGCGTGGAACTGCTGAATACTATTTCGCTCGCCGCGATTGTGCTTCTGCTATGGAAACCATCGTCGCTTGCGGATTCGAGCTTCGAGCTTTCGTTTCTCGCTGCCGGAGTGATCGCTGGGCTTGCGCTTCCATGGATGAACCGCTCGAGCGCTCCCTACCGCGCCGGGCTCGCGCATCTTGGCGACACAACGCGCGACATCGTTCATTCGCCTAAAGTGATTCAATTCCGAATTGAAATGCGAGCCGCTGCGAACTGGCTCGCGGCGCGTATGCCGATCCGGATCGCTTCGCATTCCGCCCAAATGCTTTCGATGCCCATTCGTGCGGGACTCAGGCTCTGGGAAATCGTGTTGCTCTCCGCCGTGATCCAATGGGGCATGATGCCGTTGCTCGCGCAGGATTTTCATCGCGTGAGCCTTGCGGGTCCGATCAGCAATATTCCCGCGGTGTTTCTTACCGGATTGATCGTACCGCTTGGATTTTTGGCTCTCGCCGCGACTTTTATTTGGGTGCGAATGGCAGCGCTTCTCGCACACGCACTCGGACTGCTTGCTGGAGCGCTGCTTGCGATTGTGAAATGGTTTAGCGCATGGCCTCGAGTCTCCTTCCGCATTCCGGGACCGCCGATGTGGCTCGTGATCGCATTTTTTGTGGCGCTGGTGCTCGTGGCTACCGCTTCACGAGGGGCAGCGGCGATGCGCACTACTCGGCTCTCACGTCGCAAATTCGCGCCGGCGATTCGTCCACTGGAATGGATTTCCGCCCTCGCGCTGGTCGCACTGACGATATTGATTGTCGCGCACCCGTTCGCTCCAATGCTCAACCACGGAATGCTCGAAGTAAGCGTTCTCGACGTCGGACAAGGAGACTCGATCTTCACCGCCTTCCCCGACGGCCGCACGATGCTGATCGACGGAGGCGGACAGGCTGGGTCGGAGTGGGTGGGCGGACATCGGACGGGAATCGACATCGGTGAGGAAGTTGTGTCGCCTTATCTGTGGTCGCGCGGCATCAAGCGGCTGGATGTGGTGGCACTTACGCACGCGCATCACGATCATCTGGATGGTTTACATAGCGTGCTGCAGAATTTCCGCGTGGGCGAGCTTTGGATCGGCCGCGACGAGGAGACGCCTGCGTTTGAAAGTCTGCTGAAAGAAGCACGCGAGCGCGGCATTCGCGTCGTGCATGAAACAAGCGGCGGAAAATTCGATTGGGATGGCGTCACCGGCAACGTTCTTTGGCCCGCTGATCCGACGGCCGTCAGCGAAGCGTCCAACGATGATTCACTTGTGATGCGGCTCGCTGATGGCGGCGTGAGTTTTCTTTTACCGGGGGACATTCAGAAGAAAGTGGAGCAGCGGCTGGTGGCGGAACATGCGGAGATCGCGGCGGATTTTCTGAAAGTGCCGCATCACGGGAGCAAAACGTCCTCCACGCCCGATTTCGTCGCGGCTGTCGCACCGAAGATTGCCGTTGTGTCCGACGGCGAGGCGAATCCGTTTGGCCATCCTGCGCCCGGGACTGTGGAACGATACGCGCAAGCCGGCGTGCGCCTGCTACGGACCGATCGCGACGGAGCCGTCACGGCGCTCACCGACGGAGGCACCCTCACGGTAACCACGTACTCAGAATTGCACCCGCGGTAAAACAAATCCATAGGCCATCACAGCAAGGGCTTTGTAGCGCCACCCTTCAGGGTGGCATCTCGAATTTGGTTCAAGAATTAAAATAGGAGCACCCCAAGTCAACCCCTGCCGGTCTGAAGACCGGCGCTACAAAATCATAATTCCTTGCAACAACACACGTGGGATTTCAGAGGGCGCGGCGAGGAGCTATTCGTCCGAACCAGCCGCTGCAGCGGCGTCTTTCGCGTAGTCGGCAATCAATTTCTGAGCTTCTTTCAACTGCGATTCCAGAACGAGGACGTCGACGCCGTGGCTCGCATCGAGCGGCTCGCTCATCGGAAACGGATCGGTGGACGAGGATCCCGGCGAATCAATTCCCGCGCTGGCGAGGAGGCCGCGAATCACCATCGCTTCTTCGGTGTTTCCAGCGACGTGCGCGACCACTACTTTTTCCTGCGAGTGATGCGGATCGGATTGGGCGCCCTGGCTCATAGTTCAATGCTCCCGAGTACTATTGCGCGGTTCGCGCATCATTGTCCATACTATTTAGCGACATGCCGCATACCTCGACAGAATTCGAAATCGGTTCCCGTCCCACACAGGAGCAAATCGACGACGAAAGCCGCCGGATTCGCCGCCTGCGAATACTCGTCCAGTTGACGATCGAATCGATCGCCGAAGGCGATCTCACGCCGGAAGAAGCTGCGGGAATGGTGGCCGCGACACGCCGCGTAGCACTGGAAATGTTTCCGGGTAAAGAACGTGCATTCGATCTGCTCTATCGGCCAAAATTCCAGCGTGTGATGCACGCCGTTTACCGGCTGCAGTAGTAGCTGCGCCATCACGTCAGTATCCGTAGCGCGTTCTAATCCACATTCGCAGCCAGACCATTCCGAGTGCCGCCATCGTTCCGATAAGTGCGCGGTATTCGCGATTCCGTCGATACTGCGCCCACGAAAACGCTCCATTGCCGTTTCGCTCATGGATTGCGCTCGTAGCTGCGGAAGGCGCGCTGGCGAAAACATGTGGAAAGAACAGAGGGACGCGCGCTGCGTACTTGTCGAAATCTGCGCCGAATCGCACACGCAGATCGTCTTCTTCATTGCGCATTACGGCGTAGTAGAAAATTCCGAAGTACGCGCTCACCAATACCCCCGCCGGCCACGAATGCCCTGCCACCACGAACCCAGCCGCCAGAATCGCGCTTCCCAGATAGAGCGGATTTCGCGTGCGCGCATACGGGCCGGTGACGGCGAGTTCGCGGTCTTTGCGCAGATAACCGGCCGCGGCAGCTCGGACAATCAGTCCGACCACGGCAACGATAGCGCCGTATGCAATCGAGTGCAGCGTCGGCGTCGCAAGCAGCCAGAAAATGATCGCGACAGGATAGCCAAGGCGTACGCGCCAGCGCATCCAGAATTTCCGCTGGTGTGATTGAGTCATCCGCGCAATCCCATGCGGCGCTCGACGGCGTCAAGAACTTGATCGACAGTGATGGATAGCATCGCGGGAGAGTAGGATGCGCCTCGACGGTAAGTCGTTAGCGCGTTGCTTGGATTTCGCACTGACATATCGCCAGAGCCAGCGACGGGCGAATACGGGCCATTGCGCGCCGGGTCGGTGGGCCCGAAGAGACCCACCACCGGCGTACCGAGCGCCGATCCAAGATGAAGCGGCCCTGTGTCCGCTGATACCATCAGCTTCGAGCGCCGCAGGAGCGCCATCAACGGGCCAAGCGCAAGCGGAATCGCGATGGGCGCGGAGTTTGCCGTCGCGCGAATGACGTCACGAGCGAGATCATCTTCACCAGGACCGAAACTAACGACTGCGCGCCAGCCGTAACGTTCCGCGAGCCTGCGATGCAACTCGCCATAACGTTCGGCCGGCCAGCACTTCGAGACCCAACCGCCGCCGGGATTCAGGACGTAGAAGTCGGTGAGATTATTTTCGTTGAGCGCACGCGCGACGATTGCTTCGTCCTCGGGAAAGATTGCCAGCGGAAATCGGGGCTGGCCCACGCGCGCGCCGCTCTCTTCGATCACTGTGCTGACGAGCGTGAGATTGTGTTCTACCTTATGCGCCCCGCGCGGATTCAGCCGATCGGTGTACAGCATCGAGACGAGCCCTTCGCGTGCGTAGCTGCTTTGAAATCCGATTCTCCTCGGCGCGCCCGACGAAAAAGCGAGCAGAGCTGATTTGTACAGCCCCTGAAAATCAATTGCGCACGTGTATTGAGCCGAGCGCAGCGCGCGAATCGACGATGTGATTCCGCCGGCGCGTTTTCGGTCATGCGCGATTACGTTCGTGAGATCCGGGTTTCCTTCGAGCAATCTCTTCCATCGGGGGTCGATTACCCAATCGATCTGCGCGTCCGGAAATGCATCGCGAAGCGCCGACGCGGCGGGGAGCGCGTGGATTACGTCTCCCAGAGAGCTGAGCCGCACAAGGAGAAATCGACTCCCGGGCCGATTGCCGATCGGAGCTTCAGCCATTGCGCTCGCGGCGAACGCGCGCAATTACGTCACGTGTGGAATGGTCTTTCGGATCGCCGCAGATCACAGTGCGGATGCCGAGAAGCTGGGCGATCTCGCGCTCGGGGACCGTGTCGACGGTGTAGTCAGTCCCCTTCGCATGCACATCGGGCTGAAACTCGCGAAGAAGTGGCGCTACATCCGTCTCATCGAAAATAATCACGTAGTCGACGGATGCTAGAGCGGCAATCACGGTTGCGCGTGCCCGCTCCGTCATGATCGGGCGCCCTGCGCCTTTGTAAGCGCGCGTGCTGGCATCGGAATTGATCAGGACGACGAGGACGTCGCCCTCGGTTTTCGCCGCCTGCAAATAGCGCACATGGCCCACGTGGAGAAGGTCAAACACTCCGTTCGCGAAAACAATTTTCCGCTCGTCGCGCCGATGTTCTTCCAGAACGGCGTGCAAGCCATCGCGGGAGATAATTTTTTCGCGGGTGTCCATGCGGATTCAGCGCTGAGCGGTAGCCTCGCGGCGCAGGACGGCTTCCAGTTCGGCGCGAGTAACGGTGGCGGTGCGCCGTTTCATCACCACAATTCCGCCTGCATAATTCGCAAGGTGCGCCGCTTCGAGGTACGACGCGCCCGCGGCTACTGCCAGCGTGAAGACAGCAATCACCGTGTCACCGGCGCCTGTCACGTCCACCGGAGTATCGGAACCGTAGATCGGGACGTGCTGCGCGGGACGATTGCTGTCCCCGCCATTCTCGAAGACGGCCATGCCATCTTTGCCGCGTGTGACGACCAGCGCTTCGAGCCCGAGTTCCCGCACCGCACGATGGCCAAGCTCATCGAGCTTTTGCGTATTCGCGCCGACGTTCATCTGATAGGCGGCTTCCAATTCCGGTTCATTGGGTGTCGCGGCGGTGATGCCGGCATCGGTGTAGTCTCGCAGTCGATAACGCGAATCGAGCATGATGCGCTTGGCGGAAAGCTTGCGGACGAGCGCCGGTGTGGTAGCGCCGATCCCATAGTCGGACACCAGCACGGCATCGGCTAGTTTCGCCAGCCGCCGTGCTTTGCGCTCAACGGCCTTTTGTGCGCTCTGGTCGAGTGTTGCGTCAGGCTCGCGATCGACGCGCAGAACCTGCTGCTCGGTGGTGTGCGTCCAGCCCGCGAGGAAGCGAGTCTTCGTCGCCGTCGTCCAATCGCGCACCGAAACGATTCCTGAAGTGTTCACGCGCTTTCGACGGAAATGGTCGAGGAGCGCACGGCCGCCGGCGTCCGCGCCGACAATGCCCACGGGAACGACTCGCGCGCCTAGGTCGGCAAGATTGTTTACGGCGTTTGCCGCACCGCCGGGATAGTCCCTGGTTCGTCGATGACGCAAAATCAGCACCGGCGCTTCGCGCGACACCCGTGAGATTTCGCAGGATGCGAATTCGTCGAGAACGAAGTCGCCGACGACGCAGATCGTCTGCTTTGCGAATGCTGCGACAATATCGAGGAGCCGGGTGAGGTCGACGCTCACGTCCGACTTACGGCCGCGGGTGGCTGGTGCGGCACGTTGTTGTCTTTTTCGAGTGGCGCTCAACTGGTCTCCAATTCTTGATTACAGCTTAAGTCGCGCCTCGGGTCGAAACGTATCACAGCGCGGTTGAACGCAGCAATCTCGGTCGACACGGTCTTTGCAGATGGCGAGTTGAACGGTTCAAGACCGCCCGGTGGCAGTGTGTCGAGATTCGATCATGTTCATGATCGTGCGCCAGAAATCGGCATCACGCTCGACGCGCAGCGATATCGCGCAGACCCACAAATCCGACGACGCCCAGCGTCCCGGGTAATTGAAGCTGTCCTTCTCTGTGCAAATCACTCCGTCCGCACCCGCCCCTCGAGCTGCGGATTCGATTTCCCGAATATCGCTTTGTGAGTATCGGTGATGATCGGGAAAAAACTTTTGTCCGACGATTTGAAACTCCCAAGCGCGCAAATCGGCGATAAATGCCTGAGGGTTGCCGATGCCGCAGAACGCGAAGAGCTTTCTTGCTCGAGCATCCGGTTCCGACAGATGCGGATGAAATGGAGCGGTGACGGAATCGAGTTCCGCTCGCGCATAGAAAATCGGCGCTTCTGAATCGCGTCGAATCGCCGCTTCCACGGCTGGCGAATGATTGCTGCGGGTGATGACGACGATACTTGCGCGCGCGAGCGCCGTCTTTGGTTCGCGCAATCGCCCGGCAGGAAGCAGGTGGCCTCCGCCGAACGGATTCGTCGCGTCGATCATTACGATGTCCACGTCGCGGGCGAGTTGCAGATGCTGAAATCCGTCATCCAGCACAAACCAATTCACTCCGCGCTTCGCTAGCTCCTGGCCGCATGCGAATCGATTTGGGCCCACACCGAAAGCAACTGTCTCTCCCAAACGTGCTTTCAGCAACTGCACTTCGTCGCTGCTCGAATCGCCTCCCGCCGCAGCGTTGCCCTTTGCACTCGATTCGCCTTTATATCCGCGGGTGAGAATTCCGACGCGCTTCCCCTCCGCCGCCAGCTTCTCAGCGATCCAGAGCACCATGGGCGTTTTCCCAGTGCCGCCGGTGGTGAGATTTCCCACGCTGATCACGTTTCCGTCGAGCCGTTGCTGTTTCATGAGTCCGTTGCGGTAGGCGCGGGCGCGCAGGTGCGAAACGGCGCCATACGGCAGCGTCAGCGGCCATAGAATGGAATCCTTCAGCGTCACGACGGCGGCCTCGATGCATTCAGCATTGCGGTGATGCGCGACAGCGAGCGAGTGGTCGCGCCGCGATTTCGTTCGGAGAGCTCGCGTGCGGCGCGTCCCATTCGTTCTCGAATCGCGTCGTCCTCAATCAATTGGACCCAGACTTTGCCAAGTTGCGTTCCGCTCGAAACCTGGATTCCGGCGCGCGCCGCCAAAAACTCCTCCGCCATCTCATGGAAATTCTCCATCGACACGCCAAACACCGGCGGCTTCGAGAACCATGCGGGCTCGAGAATATTGTGCCCGCCCGCGGGAACGAGCGATCCGCCGACAAACGCCGCGTCCGCGAGCGCATAAGCGCCCGCCAGTTCGCCGATCGAATCGAGCAGGAGTATGTCCGCGTTCTCGCTGAGCGACGACGCCAGATCCAGCGCGCCGCGCCGCACTACTTCCCAACCGCCTTCTGACGCGATTTGCCCCGCAGCATCGAAACGATCGGGCTTGCGCGGCGCGAGAACGAGCAGTGCGCGTCGAAATTGTCGTTGTACGATGTCGTATGCCTCCAGAACGGCTTGCTCTTCTTCGGCGACAACGCTCCCAGCGATGACGACGGGCCAGCGTTCCTGTTTCGCGATTTGCTCCCGTAGCCACACGACGAACAGGCCAGCTTCGGGCGGCTCGGCGTCGTACTTCAAGTTTCCCGTCACTTCGATGAGAGCTTCCGGAGCGCCCATCTCCGCCAAACGCTTCGCGTCTTCGGAGGTTTGCGCGAGAAAGAGTGACGGATCCTGCAGAACCCGCGCAAAAAATGTCGCCGATGAGAAATTTCCATTGGTTGAAACGCGCGAATGATCGATCGGAAATTCGAGCGTTGGCAAAAATCACTGGAACTCCCGCGCGACGCGCTTCACGCAAGAAATTGGGCCAAATTTCGGTCTCCATCACGATCACGAGAGCCGCTTGCATTGCTTTCAGTGCCCTGCGCACAGGCACAATCCAATCGAGTGGGAAATAGAATATTCCGTCGGCCGATTGCAATCGCGCTCTCGCCAGTCGCTGGCCGGTTTCAGTGGTGGTAGAAACGAATACGGCCTTCTGGGGAAACTCGATCTTCAGCGCTTCGACCAACGGCTTCGCTGCCAGCACTTCTCCCACTGACACCGCATGGATCCAAACCGCTCCACCATGATTCGACGCTGCGGCTGCCGCCCGTGCCACAATTTCCCGGGGAATGATTCCCAAGCGCTCCTTCAACGCGCTCGACGGTTCTCCGCGGCGCCAGCCACGCAGCGCAAAATACGGCGCGAACACGAACATTCCCACTGCCGTTAATATAAGGTAGAGTAAATACATGCGGAAGGCGTGGCGCGACTGCCCCGAAAATCCTTTCTCGCGCGCAAACGCAGTATTATAGTGGCACCCGCGCCAAACGCACACAACTTCCGACGCGAACAAGACATCAGAGGTTCATGGCTGCCACCAACATTCACTTGGGCGGGCGAGTGATGATTCGGATCACAATGTGTGCTGCTGTCGCGCTATTTTTGAGCGCTGGCACGCCCGCGCAGACAGCTCCCTCCTCAGGTGCGCCGAAGCCGGCAGCTACCGCAGCACTCTCGCACGATCAGCACGATCACCTGACGATCTCCGTCGATCCCTACACCGAAGACGCGCGTGCCAAGGACAAATTCGGCAAAGCCAATCCGATCGACGCCGGAATCCTGCCGGTTGAGGTTTTCCTGCGTAACGATTCGGACGATCCCATGCGCGTCGATCTCGAAACCGTGCAGCTCGAAGTTACGCTCAGGAATGGCTCGAAGCAGCAGGTCGACTGGCTAAGGCCGGAGGAAGTCGCGGCTCTCATCGCGCATCCAGCGGGTACTGCGACGCCACAGCAAAAGCGGTTGCCTCTCCCGATCGTCCCCAGCGACAAGAAAGTGGAAAAGCTCACGGCCATCCTGCGCCCCCTCACGCTTGACGCCGACGTGATTCCGCCAAAAGGGTCGATCCACGGCTTCCTTTATTTCAACGTGAGCCACGAGTTTTCGCTAGCCAACACGTCAAGCCTGTTCGTTCCCGACGTAGTGATCGCGCCCTCGAACAACCCTCTCGTGTTCTTTGATGTCCCGCTGCGCAAGGCTCCGGCGGAATGAGTCGTACCCTCATTCGCTTCAGATAACAGCCTTACTTCATTGACGAAACGCGCGATTCCTGCTACAAAAGCTGTTTTGGAATTGTAGTTTCTCGCGACCCGTAGACTCCCGCTCGAGGAGTCCTATTCCGGAGGAAGAATGTCGGCAGAAGCAGAGGTTTGCTGTCTCACAGGTGTGAGCGCTCGGTTAACCGGGCGAAGCCCGCTCGCAAGTGGCTGGGCCAGATTTTGTGGCGTGGCGAAGATTCTCGGAAGCGGTGCCGCTCTCGTCCTGATTAGCGCTGCTTCGGCATTCGCGCAACAAGAGGGCGCGGCTCCGGGCGGCGAGGCGAATTTGAAGCTGCCCGATCTTTCGAGCGTGAAGTTTCTCGGCATCGACGGTCACTCCCTGCTGCTCTTCGGAATTGCGTTTTGCGTATTCGGACTCATCTTTGGCATGGCGATTTTTACGCGCCTGAAGAACCTGCCGGTTCACAGCTCGATGCGCGAAATATCCGAGCTGATTTATGAGACTTGCAAGACCTACCTGCTAACGCAGGGCAGATTCCTGTTGCTGCTCGAAGCGTTCATCGCTGTCGTCATCGTGCTGTATTTCGGTTTGCTTCTGAAGTATGACGCGATGCGCGTGATCGTAATCTTGCTCTTCAGCCTGGTCGGAATCGCGGGGAGTTACGGTGTTGCCTGGTTTGGAATTCGCGTAAATACATTTGCCAACTCGCGCACTGCGTTCGCGGGGCTGCGCGGGAAGCCGTACCCGATTTACCGCATCCCGCTCGAAGCCGGCATGAGCATCGGCATGATGCTCATCAGCGTTGAACTGCTGATGATGCTGATCATTCTTCTCTTTATTCCGCGCGATTACGCCGGACCCTGCTTCATCGGTTTCGCCATCGGCGAGTCACTCGGAGCCGCGGCGCTGCGAATCGCTGGCGGCATCTTCACCAAAATTGCGGACATCGGCTCGGACTTGATGAAAATCGTCTTCAAAATTAAAGAAGACGACGCGCGCAACCCCGGCGTAATCGCGGATTGCGTCGGCGACAATGCCGGTGATTCCGTGGGCCCGAGCGCTGATGGATTCGAAACCTACGGTGTGACGGGCGTGGCGCTGATTACGTTTATTCTTCTCGGCGTCAAAGATCCCATCGTGCAGGTCCAACTGCTCGTCTGGATCTTCGTGATGCGCATCGCGATGCTCGTTTCCAGCGCCGCCGCGTACTTCATCAACTATGCGATCGCGAAGGCGAAATATGCCAATGCAGATAAGATGAACTTCGAGGCCCCGCTCACGTCGCTCGTGTGGATTACTTCAATCGTCTCGATCGCGATCACGTATGCGATTTCGTACGAAATCGTTCCCGCCCTGCTCGGCGATACGACGCAATGGTGGAAGCTCGCGACGATTATTTCGTGCGGCACGCTCGCCGGTGCTGTGATTCCGGAGCTCGTGAAGGTGTTTACGTCCACCGAATCGCGGCACGTGCGGGAAGTGGTTGCATCGGCGGAAGAAGGCGGCGCATCGCTCGGAATTCTCTCCGGATTCGTTGCCGGCAACTTTTCGGGCTACTACCTCGGCCTCGCGATGGTCGCGTTGATGAGCATCGCCTACTTTTTCAGCTTGATGGGCCTCGGATCGCTCATGATCGCTGCGCCGGTATTCGCGTTCGGCCTTGTCGCTTTCGGCTTTCTTGGCATGGGGCCGGTGACGATTGCGGTCGATTCTTACGGTCCCGTTACTGACAATGCGCAGTCTGTTTACGAGCTATCGTTGATCGAGCAAGTGCCGGGAATCGAGCAGGAACTGAAGCGCGATTTCAATATCGACGTGAAATTCGAGCGCGCCAAAGAACTGCTCGAAGAAAACGACGGTGCCGGAAACACTTTCAAAGCCACCGCAAAGCCCGTGCTGATTGGAACCGCAGTTGTGGGCGCCACCACGATGATTTTCTCCATCATCATGGCACTCACGAACGGCATCACGACCAACGTCGACAAGCTTTCGCTGCTTCACGCGCCTTTCTTCCTTGGCCTTATCACGGGCGGCGCAATGATTTACTGGTTCACCGGCGCTTCGACGCAAGCCGTCACAACCGGCGCATACAGGGCCGTGGAATTCATCAAGGCGAATATCCACCTGGAAGGGGCCGTGAAAGCCTCGGTGGAAGACAGCAAGAAAGTGGTCGCCATCTGCACGAAGTATGCGCAGAAAGGCATGCTGAATATCTTCATCGCAATATTTTTCGGCACTCTTGCCTTTGCGTTCGTCGATCCCTTCTTTTTTGTCGGCTACCTGATTTCGATCGCGATCTTCGGACTGTATCAGGCAATTTTCATGGCTGATGCAGGCGCGGCGTGGGACAACGCGAAGAAAATCGTCGAGACGGAAATGAAACAGAAAGGCACCGAATTGCACGCGGCCACAGTCGTGGGCGATACGGTCGGTGATCCGTTCAAGGACACATCGTCGGTGGCGCTGAATCCGGTGATCAAATTCACCACTCTTTTCGGATTACTCGCTGTAGAGCTCGCCGTCGAACTGATGTCCCAAAACGCGATGCTCACTCACGTTCTCGCAGCAGCGTTCTTCATCGTTTCCTTCACGTTCGTCTACCGCTCCTTCTACTCAATGCGAATCAAAGCTTAGGCCGAAGCGAGAACTCCGAATGGACGAAGGTCGGCTGCCTGAACCGTGGTTGCGTGGGACTTACGCAGATGTTCCGTCCGTGCAGCGAGCCGCGATTCACGCCCTCGAACTTGCCAAAGAGGATTTGGAAAGGTGGTGCGGCGATCTCTCGGATGAGCAACTGAATGCTCGCCCGGCTGGGATCGCGCCGGCTGCCTTCCACATCCGCCACATCGCTCGCAGCATCGATCGCCTGCTTACCTATGCAGAAGGGTCGCGGCTCGACGCAAATCAAACAGCGGCTTTGAATACGGAACTCGATGCCGGCACGACTCGCGATGGTTTGTTTGCAGAGCTGAATGGCGAGGTGGCTAGAGGAGTTGCGCGTATTCGAGCAATCGATCGAAGTAAGCTGGAAGAATTACGCCATGTGGGGAAAAGATTGTTGCCGACAACTGTCGGCGGCCTATTGGTTCACGTTGCCGATCACACGCAACGCCACGTCGGACAAGCCATCACCACAGCCAAACTTGTGCGGCCCTGATTTCTCAGTTACCGCTCCCAAATCTTTTTGATCTCTTGCGAGTCCTCGCGCAGCTCTGCGTTATACGCGGCCCCGACAAGCACCACGATCGCCGTGAGGTACATCCACAGAAGTAGGCCAATCGCCGCGGCGAGTCCGCCATACACCACGTCGTACGGCATTTTTCGCACGTAGAAACCGAAAGAAACGTCTGCGGCCCACCAAAGAACTGTCGCGACCACTGCGCCCGGCAGCACGGCCTTGTACCCGTGGTGACCGGGCCGCCCGACCAGGTACATCACAACGAGAACGCACATCGCGAGTACAAAGACGATGGCAACGTACACGACGAACCCGAGGCTGTGGATCAGGGTGGAGAGTCCGATCCGGTGAATCAACGACGCGCGCGCCTGTTTTCCGAAGACCGTTAAGATGACGACCGCAAGAGCGGGAACAAACGTGAGGCACAGGAGAAGCAGCGACCGCAGATGCATTCGCCAGTAAGGAAGCGGAACGACGTCTCCTTCAATGTTTCGAAACCCCTCGATATAGCCGACCATCACTTGCGACCCGGCGATTAACGTACCCAGCAGGCCGAGTGACATCCATTTCCACGGGTGCGAGCCCTTACGAACGAAGTATTGCACCACAATCTGCTCGCTGCCGGGCGGTACGATCAACCGAAGGCGGTCGGGAATTTCCTTTACTGCACCATGAAGATAATTCGTGCTGCTGAGTACTCCCAAGATCAGAAGCAGCATCGGGAAAAATGCGAGAAACATATTGAACGCGATCGCCTGGCTGAGCGTAATGCAGTCCGGAAAGATCCGGCCGAGCGAGCGGAAGATGAGTCGAAGCACGCGGTCCATCGTGTACCCGCGAAATTATACGGGAACTCTCCAATTGTGCAGACTTGTTTGTGCAGTTTGACAGTCCAAGCCATGTGGCGGCACCTTTCGGCCCGGCGTCGCAATTGGCTTGCGACTGCGCCGCTTGCCGCGTCAGGCAGCGCGGGGTAAACTGTTGATGAAATTCAGGCGAATTGGGTTGTTTGTGGTGCTGCAGGAGGTTTCTGATGCCTCGGATCGTGCGTTGCGGACTCATCCAAACTCATTGCGAGTGGTCGCCCGAAAAATATTCCATTAAAGACATCAGCAAGAAGATGCTGGAGAAGACGGAGAAGCTGATCGAGGCCGCCGCGAAAAAGAAAACGCAGATACTGTGCTTACAAGAGCTTTTCAACGGTCCTTACTTTTGCGCCGAACAGCAGACGAAATGGCACGAACTGACCGAGCCGATCCCCGATGGCCCTACCACCGAGCGCATGAAAAAGCTCGCAAAGAAGCACGGCATGGTGATGGTCGTTCCGATTTATGAGCGCGAAATGACCGGATTTTTCTTCAATACCGCGGCCGTGATCGATGCGGACGGGAAATACCTCGGCAAATACCGCAAGCATCACATCCCCCAGGTGGCGCCCGGGTTCTGGGAGAAGTTTTATTTTACGCCTGGGAATACAGGCTACCTGGTATTCCAGACAAAGTACGCGCGCGTGGGCGTTTATATCTGCTATGACCGGCATTTCCCCGAAGGCGCGCGGATTCTTGGATTGAACGGCGCAGAGATTGTATTTAATCCCGTCGGCTACCGTTGCGGGGCTCAGCGAGTATCTTTGGGAGCTGGAGCAACCCGCGCACGCCGCGGCGAACGGCTATTTTGTTGGGGCGATTAATCGCGTGGGCAAGGAAGCGCCCTGGAACATTGGCGAATTTTACGGCAAGAGCTACTTCTGCAATCCGCGCGGCAAGATCATCGCGCAAGCGAGCCGCGACAAGGACGAAGTGCTCGTCCACGATATCGATTTTGACGAAATCGCGCAGGTCCGCGCCACGTGGCAGTTCTACCGCGATCGCCGGCCTGAATCGTACGGCGAAATCTCGCGAACTCAGACCGCCGCGCGCGCCGTTGACGCCGCCGACTGAGAAACCACAGATAAACACAGATGAACACGGATAGAAAAATCGAAGTCGGCGCGCGCGAGATTGAGGTTGCGTATCCGGAGCACGAGCTAACGGGTAAGATTCTTGAATGTGCGTTCGCGGTTCACAACGCGCTTGGCGCGGGATTTCTCGAACGTGTTTACTCCAATGCTCTCGTCGTGGAATTCCACCGCAACAGCGTAGAGTGCCAGCAACAGGCTCAACTGAAGGTCAAGTACAGGGACATCATCGTGGGTGATTATGCTGCGGATTTGCTCGTAGCTGGGCGCGTGCTGCTTGAACTCAAGGCCTGCGCATCTCTCGATCCAAACCACGCGGCCCAAATCATGAACTATCTCCGCGCTTCAGGAATCAAAGTTGGCCTGCTCTTGAATTTTGGCCGACCAAAACTCGAGTACCGACGGTTTGTGTGCTGATGAAGCCCGGGCTCGAGGCACCAGAATCCAGCAGTGTTAATCTGTGTTCATCTGTGGTTTCGAGAGCTTTCACTTCTTAAGGACGCGTGATCATGGCGACGGCTACAGAAACGGCAACACTCTGCAGGAACTACGTGAACGGGCGCTGGGTCGATTCGAAGTCGCCGAAGATTGTTGAGCGGCGCAACCCCGCGAACACTGATGAGGTGGTTGCGCGGATTCCGCTCTCCACACGCGAGGAAATGAAGGAAGCGATCGCCGCTGCGAAAGCCGCCTTCCCCGCCTGGCGCGACTATGCCGGCACCTGCGCGCGGCAAGATTCTTTTCAAAGCTGTTCGCATCATGGAGGAGCAAAAGGAAGAGCTGGCGCGGCTGCTCACTCGCGAAGAAGGTAAAGTCCTGAAGGACGCGCTCGGCGAGGTGCAGCGCTCGATCAACATCACCGAGTTCATGGCTGGTGAGGCGCGCCGTTTGAATGGCGAGACGCTTCCCAGCGAATTGCCGAAGAACTTTTCGTACACGATTCGGCAGCCGCTCGGCGTGGTTGGCGCGATTACACCATGGAATTTCCCTGTCGCGATTCCCGTCTGGAAAATCGCGCCGGCGCTTGTCTGCGGCAACACGGTCGTATTCAAACCTGCCACGCTCACTCCGCTCACAGCGATGAAAGTCGTTGAGATCTTCGAACAGGCGGGATTGCCGCCGGGGGTTTTGAACCTCGTGATGGGCTCAGGCCGCGATACGGGCGACGAGTTGGTGCAGAACCCCCATGTGCACGGGCTTTCGTTCACCGGCTCGAACGAAGTGGGCACGCAACTCTATGCGAGCGGCGCCGCGCTGCTGAAGAAGTGCCAGTGCGAAATGGGCGGCAAGAATCCGATCGTTGTCCTTTCGGACGCGGATCTTCAGCTCGCGATGGAATCAACGCTCTTCGGCGCATTTGCATCGACCGGGCAGCGCTGCACGGCGACGAGCCGCGTCGTGATCGAAGAAAAGGTGGCCGACCAATTCGTTTCGATGCTTGTCGAGCGCGCGAAGACATTTGCCGTGGGCGACGGAATGGAATCCGGGCATGGAAATGGGTCCGTCCGTGGATGAATCGCAAATGAACACGGTCCTGCGCTACATCGAGATAGGCAGGAAAGAGGGCAAACTGCTCTGCGGCGGCGAACGCCTGACAGGACCAAGGTACGACAAGGGCTGGTTCGTCGCTCCGACCGTTTTTGACAACGTGCAATCTGCCAGCGCGATCGCACAGGATGAAATTTTTGGGCCAGTCGTGAGCGTGATTCGTGTGAAGAACTTCGACGAAGCTATTGATGTGGCGAATTCGGTTCGATTCGGGCTCACCAGCGCGATTTATTCGACCGACTCGAACAAGATTTTCGAGTTTGTCGACAAAATTCAAACCGGAATGACGCACGTCAACTCGCCCACCGTCGGAGGCGAAGCGCACATCCCGTTTGGCGGCACGAAAGCGACGAGCGTTGGCCCGAAGGAAGTGGGCCATACAGCGCTCGATTTCTACACCGACTTGAAGATCGTCTACATCGACTACACCGGGCGCAAGCGCGAATCGAGCATCTACTAACCTCTGGGAGAATCACACGGCCGGATTATTCGATCGCGAAATTTATCTGGACATAGAAACGCTGAAGCTTTCTCATGAAGTGGACGGCGGCTGGGGAAACATCCGCGCGTTCGGCATCGCCGTCGCGGTGACCTGGGACAAAGACAACCAGTTTCGCCGCTGGTTCGAGGACGACACTCCGAAACTGATTACCGAACTTGAGCAATTCACTCACGTGGTCACATTCAATGGCAACCGGTTCGATTTTGAAGTTCTCCGCGCGTATGGCCCCGTCGATCGGGTGCGCGAGCGTTCACTCGATATTCTTGAACTCCTGCACAAGCAGCTCGGCCATCGCGTGAAGCTCGATCAGCTCGCGAAAGATACCCTTGGCACGGCCAAGAGCGGCGACGGACTCCAAGCCGTTGAGTGGTGGCGCGCAGGGCAAAAAGACCGCGTTGCCGAATATTGCGAGAAGGACGTAGCGATCCTGCGCGATGTGGTCGAGCATGGACGCTCGAAGGGCTTCGTGGTTGTTTCCGCGCGGCAAGTACGCGTCTCGTGGGATTAAATCGCACCTCGAAAATCGTGGCACAACATTTCATTCCTCCGCACACTCCGCGACGTCGCTCTTTACGCGCGCTCGCCTGCGCGATTCTGGTCGCATCCAGTGCGTTCGCGGCGGTCGCTGCGAAAGACGACGGACAATTCCGTTGGAAGCCCGCCGATCGCGGGCAAGTGAAAGTAGATGAGAAACAGCCGCTCAAGTCCGCTGTCTACCTGCCGGACAAACCTCCAAAGAAAAGTAATCTCGCTTTGATTCTGCTTGGCCATCGATGGCTGGCGCTCGATATCAACGCCAAGCGCGTGTATCAAGTGCTGCCGTCGGATTTACAGATGCAAGGAGCCGATATTCTGAGCGGCGATCTCTTCAATAGTGAAAAACTGGTGCCAAGCCAGGGATGGTCGTCGCGCGATGTGGGCCCGGCTCAACTCATCAAGCTCACTCTGAACGATTACGGCCGCCAGCTTCAAGTGTTCTTACCTCATCCTGCCGATTTGCGCGCTTTCTACTGAGAATGCTCGTCGCTTTCATGAGTGAGGCGCGGCCGGAGCGGCACCGCTCGTCATTTTCTGCTTCCAGGACATCGGCGGCAAACCGTTGTCGATTTGTAGCATCGTGATGCAGCCGTCGACGGGGCAGACGAGCGCGCACAAATTGCAACCGACGCACTCTTCGTCGATGATCCGCGGAACGTGAACTTCCATTCCGTTCGGATTGTGTTTGCCGTTTCCATTTTTTGCCGGGGCGCGTTCGATGCACTGGTGCGCGCCGTCTTCGCAGGCGACGTAGCAGAGTTGGCAGCCGATGCAAAGTTCCTCGTGAATTTTCGCGATGATTTTGTAATTCAAATCGAGGTCGCCCCAGTCCATCACGTTTGGCACGGCGCGCCCGCGAAAATCTTCAATCGTGCGGAAGCCATGGTCATCCATGTAGGCGTTCAGAGCCGTCGGCCATGTCCTCAACGATGCGAAAACCGTAATGCATCGCGGCGGTGCAGACCTGCACCGTGGATGCGCCGAGCGCGATATGTTCGGCGGCGTCAATCCAATTGCCGATTCCGCCGATACCGATGATCGGAATTTTCACTTTCTTCGCGACGCTTGAAACCAGATGCAGCGCAATCGGTTTGACGGCCGGTCCGCAATATCCGCCGTGCGAGGATTTTCCCGCGACATTCGGATTTGGCGCGAATGTTTCGAGGTTCACGCTCATCAGCGAGTTGATCGTGTTAATCAAGCTGACCGCATCTGCGCCTCCGCGTTGTGCGGCGAGCGCGACGTGCGTGATGTCCGTCACGTTGGGCGTGAGCTTCGAAATCACCGGCGTCTTCGCCACTTCCTTGGCCCATGACGTGATCATTTCCGTGTATTCGGGCACCTGCCCAACGGCGGCACCCATTCCGCGCTCGCTCATTCCGTGCGGGCAGCCGAAGTTAAGCTCCAGCATGTCGGAGCCGGCGTCTTCGGCGCGCTTGACGATGTCGTGCCACGTTTCGCGCTTTGATTCCACCATCAGCGACGCGATCACCAGATGCTTCGGATAACGCTTCTTCACTTCCGCGATTTCGCGGAGATTCACTTCGATGGGCCGGTCGCTGATGAGTTCGATGTTGTTTAGTCCCATCATCTTCACGCCATTCAGATCGATCGAAGCGTACCGCGACGACGTGTTCTGGATGGGCTCGCCAATCGTTTTCCACACTGCTCCGCCCCAGCCGGCGTCAAACGCGCGCATTACCTGGTCGCCGGTGTTCGTCGGCGGCCCAGAGGCCAGCCAGAACGGATTTGGCGATTCGATGCCGCAGAATTTCACTCGAAGATCGGCCATGCGTCACCTCACAAGAGTGATGTAACCACAGATGAACACAGATAAACACCGATAGCTCAGCTTCGACGGCGTTTTGTGGTTTTCACCTTTAGCGCTTTGTCGGCTGTACTTTTCTGCGATCTTATCTGTGATCATCGCTGTTTATCTATGGCTGTCGTGGACCGTGTGCCGCGCCAAATGAGCCAGGCGAAAACCCCGAGCATGCCGGCCCATCCCATCAGCCGGAAAGTGGCGGCAATCTGTACGTCGCGTTGCAAGACGCCGAGCTTGCTAAACAGGTAGTTCCAGTCGTGGATCACGTAATCGCCATCGCCGATCGTGAGCAATGGCAAATCCTGAGCTCTGGCATCCGCCATGTACGTGGCAATGGGCAGAAATTGTTCGAAGAAAAAGAACAGGCAGAACGCGACGCCCTGCGCCTGCCGTTGAAACAGGAAATAAGTTGCCAAAGCGAACGGCACGCCAAGCTGCAAGAGAGTGCCACCGGCAATCATCAGAAATTCGCCGAACATTCTGAAAAGAAGATGGCCGCCCTCGTGAATCGGGACAAAAACGCCGTCCATCAAAAGCATCATTCCGCTTCCGCGCGCTGCTTGATAGAGAAACAAGACGTAGAAGATGATCCATGCGATGAGCGCTGGCTTCGGAATCGGGTCCCACTCGTGTTCGAGCGGCTCGAGGAATGGAAAGCGATCTTCGAGAGCTTCCGGGAGGCGCACGTTCTGCTAGTTCCCGGCGCGCGGAGCGCCAAGCCATGCGTCGATGTTTCGGGCTGCGGACTTGCCTTCCGCCACGGCGTCTACCACTTCCTTGCCGCCGTTTGTGCAATCGCCGGCCGCAAAATATTTTTTTGCTCCTGTTTGAAATGCGTCGTTAATCGAGATTGTACCGTTGTCGCGAACCTCGATTCCGGCTACGGATCGAAACAAGTCTGTCACGGGTTTCTGGCCGATCGCGCGAACGACCATGTCGACGTCAATTTTGAATTCGCTGCTCGGAATCGCGACAACCTTGCTCCGGTCGCGCCCCTTCGCGGATTGATTGCGCGGCTCGATGCGCGTGCGTACGCATTCGATCGCGGTCACTTTGCCGTCTACGCCGATAACCCGCACGGGCTGAGTGTGCCAGTGAAAAATCACGCCATCCAGTTTTGCGAGATCGTACTCGTAGCGGAAATGCCGGCATTTCTTTTTCGCCTCGGCGATAGATCAAATGCACCGCCTCCGACCCGAGACGCTTCGCTGCTGTCACGACGTCGATCGCCGTGTTCCCCGCACCGATGCACGCGATGCGGCGTCCTACATGCACATCGGCGAAGGAACGCAGCTTCGTTGCTTCAATGAACTCCATCGCGCCGCAAACGCCGGCCAAATTCTCGCCGGGGACTGCAAGATCCCACGTTTCTCCGAGCCCCACGCCAATAAATATCGCATCGTATTCTTTTTCAAGTTGCGCGAAAGGAATGTCTCGACCGATATCGACGTTCTGGCGGAATTCGACGCCGAGAGCGCGAATCGCCTCCACTTCGCGCAGCGAATCGCTCGCGCGCAATTTGTACGCAGCGATTCCGTACGTGTTCAAGCCTCCGGGCACTTCGTTGCGATCGAAAATCGTCACACGATAACCCACCTGAGCCAGTTCCGCAGCACAAGCCAACGACGCAGGCCCGGCACCGATACAGGCGACGCGTTTGCCGTTCGGCGCACCTGCATGGAAAAGCTGGATCCTGCGATCGAGAACGTAATCCACTGCGTGCCGTTGCAGCCGGCCAATCTCGATTGGCTTCTGTCCCTTCTCGTGCATCACGCAAGCGCCTTCGCAAAGCACTTCCGTCGGGCAGACGCGGCCGCAACTCGCGCCCAAAATGTTGGCCTCTAGGATCACCCGCGCAGAGCCTCGCAGGTTGCCCGTGTAGATCTTTTTGATGAAGGTCGGAACGTCAATATGGGTCGGACACGAACCGATGCACGGCGCGTCAAAGCAGTAGAGGCAGCGCGCTGCTTCGATCATCGCCTGGCTCGACGTCATGGCGGGAACCAGTTCCGCGAAATTCTTTTCGTATTGCTCCGGCGAAAGCGGCGGAGCAGTTTCGCGTAGCGTCATGAAATTATTTCGTCCCGGAATCGGAGCTTCGCAAAGGGGTCATTCTAGTGCCGTTCCGCACGGTTGTCTGCATGTTCCTTGTGACTCTTGATACGGAGTAGTTAGTGGTGATGCGTTGGTCACGCAGGATTGCAACCGTACGCCACCGTGATGCCAAGCGCCACGCAACAGGTGTAAGCTACACGCCCTGCAGGTACCACGAGGAGGCCGCGATTCATGCGCTTCGACACGGTAATTCGCAACGGCACAGTCGTCACGGCGACGGATACATACGCGAGCGATGTGGGAATCGTGAGCGGCCGGATCGTCGCAATCGGGAAAGATCTTCCTACCGAAAATGCGACTAAGCTCATCGATGCTACCGGTTCCTATGTGATGCCCGGCGGGATTGACGTGCACACGCATCTCGACATGCCGTTCGGCGGAACTATGAGCGCGGACGATTTTGAATCGGGTACGGTGGCAGCAGCCTACGGCGGGACCACAACGCTGATCGATTTCGCAATCCAGTACAAAGGACAGACGCTCCACGAGGCGTTTAACAACTGGATGAAAAAGGCCGACGGCAAAGCGGTGATCGACTACTCGTTCCACTGCATCATCACGGAATTGGCGGACGCACAGCTGCAAGAGATGAAGACGCTGGTTCACGAAGGCGTGCCTACATTCAAGCTTTTCATGGCGTATCCGGGCGTTTTCATGCTCGACGATGCTTCGATATTCCGCGCCATGTCCGCCGCCGCGAACAGTGGTGGGATGATCTGCATGCACGCTGAAAATGGCGGCGCGATCGACGTCCTCGTACAGCGAGCATTGGCCGAAGGAAAACGCGCGCCAAAATATCATGCGCTCACACGTCCGACCACGGCGGAGGGCGAAGCCACTTCGCGCGCCATTGCGCTTGCGGAGATGGCGGGCGCGCCCGTCTACATCGTGCATCTCTCATGTAACGAAGCGCTCGAAAAAGTGCGCGAAGCGCGCGATCGTGGATTGCCTGCTTACGCCGAAACCTGTCCGCAATATCTATACCTTTCGCTCGACAATATGGACGCGCCAGGATTTGAGGCGGCGAAGTATGTGTTCACGCCGCCGCTCCGCGAAAAATGGCACCAGGAAAAATTGTGGCAAGGGCTTGCTCAGGATGATCTACAAGTGGTTTCAACCGACCACTGCCCGTTCTGTTTCAAAGAGCAGAAAGAACTGGGCAGAGACGACTTCACGAAAATTCCCAATGGCGGGCCGGGGATCGAGCACCGGTTGAGCCTGGTCTATACAGGCGGCGTCCACGGAAATCGTTTTTCACCGAACCGTTTTGTGCAGCTGGTTTCTACGGCTCCTGCGAAGCTCTTCGGCCTCTACCCGCGCAAAGGCACGGTGGCTGTGGGTTCTGACGCTGACCTGATTGTGTTCGATCCTAATGCGGAACAAATAATCAGTGCAGCGACGCACCACATGCGTGTTGATTATTCGATGTTTGAAGGATTTCGCGTGAAGGGCGTCCCGAAAATCGTGTTGTCGAGGGGACGCACGATCATCGAAAATGGAAAGTTCGTAGGCAAACCGGGTGCCGGCGAATTTATCAAACGCGAGAACCCCGCGAAGATCTAGTTCGCCGCGCCGCACGTCGGCGAATTCAAATCAAGGGCGTGACACGCCTGAGACCCAGGGAATTCCAACGAGCCCTCCTTTCACCTGAACTTCCACAACATCGCCTGTCGTGAAGCGGTCGAAATCACCTTGATCGACGGGTACGTGCTCAAAACGATGGTCGTCTCGCCATGAGTTGACGATGAGGCGCCGGCTCGGAACCGGCCCGCGCATTGCGAACTTCCCCACCACGTGTGCAGTTTGAAGTTGCGTCGGAGAATGATCCAGCCAGCCATTGCCGAGGAGCAGTACTGCAAGCAGCCACGGAAGCGGAATCAGTCCGTAGTAGACGCGTTTCAGGGCTTCCACCTCGGCGTGGCGCAACGCTCGCCGTTCCACCCAGATGCCGATTCCAAGCGTGAGAAAAAAAAGGACGCCGATGAAGATCAGGATCTCGTCGAGATCAAGCGCCGGGTAGCGCACGCTCGCCGCGATAAACGCAATCGCGCCGAGCAGAAAAAACGCTGTGCGGTTCAAAAGTGTGCTGCGCAGCGATAACTCTGCGGCCGAAGAACCGAGGCCGCAGGCTTCGCAAACGTCTACATCCCGATCGGCTCCGCAGTTCAAACACCGCGTCATGTTCGTCGCCGCACCCACCTCAATGATTTCATGCTAAGCGGCGCGCCGAAAACTGTCAATTCGGGCGCACGCCGCCCACACGTAAATTAGACACCGGAAATCGCTGGAATGGCTGACGTATAATCCGGAAATGACACTTCAGCAATTTTTTCTAAAGCAGAAAGAGGCGATCCGCTCGCGCACACGCGACGTTTTTGGCATGCTTCGCCCTGAACACATGGACTGGAAGCCGGAGAAAGACGCCCTCAGCATTGGCGAGATGCTGCGGCACTTGTGGGCGTCAGAACAAGGAGTCCGGCGCTGCGCGCTCCATGGCGATTTCACATATTACGAGATCCGCGTGCCCAAGGGCCTGCACGCCGTGATGGGGACGCCGGGATCGCTTGACGAGGAGCTCAAAAACAACGAGCGCGTGCATGCTGAAACGATTGCTGCAGTTGCGGCAATCTCCGAAAGCGTCTTCGATGAGGAACGCGAACACGCGGAGCTTGGATTTCGGCGCAAAGTTGCGGTGATTCTGTTTGGGATCAACGAGCACGAAGTTCATCATCGCGCTCAGCTCATGACGTATTTGCGAATGCTTGGAAATCCGGTGCCGCTGAAACTGGCAAGAAAATAATGGACTTGAGTTGGCGAACGGGGGAGCAGCTCTATTTTATTTCGCGTACGCTTGTCGGCTGCACGTCGTTGCAAGCCATTACTTCATCCCGTCCGTTGGTAATCAAGCCGCAGTCAATGTCCTTCGCGCTGTGAACGGCTTCTTCGGCTGTCGATCCTTTTGCCGTGGCGCAATGAGAGCGATCTCGAAAGTTGACGCACACTTCGTATTCCTTCTGAGTCTGCTGGAACGTGGAATAGAGCATCACGCCAAAAAATACCACTCCGCCAACGATTACGATCAAACGCATTTGAGTGGATTGTTTGGTCATGGTGCTCCCGCGCGTCGCGCCGATCGCGCTTATTCTAAACCTTGCTTTTCGCCCGACGTTCGGCGCGTCAATTCCCGCTCGATATAATTCTTCAGATGCGGCGCGAGCGAGTCAAGGCTCATCACATCCTTCAGATCGCGAACCGTCAAATCCGGAAGTATCGCGAGAACCACTGGGGGCGGCGTTTGCGCGTTGCGCGCCAAGCCCAACCGCACATTGTACTTGCAAGACCACTTTGGATGCTGCGCAATTGCGGCGACCACTCGCTCGGGCACGTCCGGTTTTGCGAGAACCTTCAGAAGCTGGCTTTCCGTGAGAAACGAGTTCGCCAGCGCGAGTTTGACCGCCTGCGGATGGCCTTCAGCCAGTACGGCTCCCGCGATTCGGGACGGCCCACGGCGCGCGAGGCTTAATTTTTCTCCCACCGCCAGGTGCGGCACTCGCGCGAGAATAATTCCTTCGGCTGCGCGCCGAATGTCGGCAGGTGCAGACGGCAGCAAGCTCACACGCACAAGGTCGAAAAGAAATAGCTGACGCAAAAGCGCGATCGCGATTCGCCGCGGCGTGCGCGGATGCCTGGCAAGACGCAGCCGGACTCCTTCGCTCGCAGTCCACTTCCCCGCGTCGGCTACGGCAGCAAGAACACTTGCGGGCAGATCGAGGCGCTCGAGCAGTTGGGTTACGTGGGTCTCGTCGAGATTGGGATTTTCAATCAGCGCGAGTAGCGTTGCTTCGTCGGCGTCATGCACGAGCGCTTTGATTTCATCCGCCGTTGCCGACCTCGCACGCTCGGCGGCTGGTGATGCATCACCCGGCATGAGCCTTGCGCCGTCCCAGGCGAATTGCGAGCTGTGCAGCTGCTTCCGCCGGCTTCATTTCAAGCGCAATCAACCGGGCGCGGGGAGCAACGCGCTTGAGGCCTTCATCGATTGCGGCGTCGAAAAACTTGCTGCGGCCCACTGTGCCGCCGGCTTTTGCGATCGGCACTTCGCGGTCGGTCATCTTGAGACGACCCAACACGCTTGCAGTAAGTTCCGCGAGCGACTCCGCCGCGTTTGACAGAATTTCCCGGCAAACTGGGTCGCCGTTATCTCCAAGCTCCCCGACCAGCGGAAAAATCCTGCGGAAAAACATCGTCTGGATTTTTTACGACCCAATCGAGTACGCGATTCCACTCTGCACATCCCAGCCACTTCAAGACGCGCCCGGAAAGCGCGGTTGCGGGCCCCCGATGTTCTTCCGCGCGCACAACGGCGGAGAGTGCGCGACGCCCAATGTCGAACGCACTACCTTCATCGCTGAACCACGGACCGCGCCCGCCCGCACGAGCCGTCTCGCCGTGACGACCGCGTCCGTACGCTGCGGACCCAGTGCCAATGATCAGCACGATTCCTTCGCCATCGCCAACGGCCGCTTGCAACGTGATCGCGAGATCCGTGGTGACCTCAATTGCCGCCGACGGAAAGGCATTCTCAAGAAATGTGGCAAGCCGCCGAGCCACGACTTCTCGCCCCGCTCCGCCAATTCCGGCGTAAATCCCGCGAATATCGCCGGCTTTGATGTGATGGTGCTCGAGTACCATATCCGCCGCGTCGCTGAGCGTGAACCACGCCTTCGCATATCCCGCGCGTATCGGATTTGACGGACCCGCGGTTGAACGCGCCAATGTTTTTCCGGTTCCGTCGACCAGCACGCAATCGGTTTTCGTACCGCCGCCGTCGAGTCCCAGGAAATATGCTTCGTTCGGGGCTTGCTTGTCTGCGGGCATTCGTCCTCACTGTGCTTGACAGGCTTTGAACCCGGCGGTTAGCATCGCGCCACTCGCCGGCCTTCCTTCGAACGGCGCGCGATGCAAATCAGCCCAATCGACTTCGCCATTCTCGTTCTCTATCTCGCAGGCATCACGCTATTCGGCGCGCGGTTTCGCCGCGGGCAAAGCAATCTTCGCGACTATTTTCTCGGCGGCCGCACAGCCCCGTGGTGGGCCATCGCCTGCTCGATCGTCGCCACCGAGACTTCGACGCTCACAATTATCGGCACCCCGGGCATTGCATACGGCGGAAATCTGGGCTTCTTGCAAATCGTGCTGGGCTATCTGGTCGCGCGCGTGATTCTGTGTGTTGTCCTGATCCCGCAGTACTTTCAAGGCGAATTCTACACGGCTTACCAGCTTCTAGAAAAGCGATTTGGGACGCGCATGCGCTCGGCAGCCGCAGTCGTATTTCTTGCAACGCGCGCCATTGCCGAGGGCGTCCGAATCTCGGCAATCGGGAAAGTGGTGAGTGTAGCGTTCGGCACCGGCGATCGAATTTCAATCCTCATCGTCGCTCTGCTCACAATGTTCTACACGTTTGAGGGCGGCATGCGCGCGGTGATCTGGACGGACGTAATTCAGTTCGCTTTGTACCTCACGGGTTCTGTCGCGGCGTTTTTTCTTTTGCTCCATAAAATTCCCGGTGGCTGGCCGGAAGTGACGCAAGTGGCAGCCGCGGCCGGCGGCAAGCTCACGATTTTCAATTTTGCTTTCAGCCTTACGCAAAGTTACACGTTCTGGGCCGGCATCCTCGGCGGAACATTCTTGACGATGGCGAGCCACGGCACGGATCAAACGATGGTGCAGCGTTTGCTTTCAGCGCGAAACGAGCGCGACAGCAAGACGGCGCTTTTAACAAGCGGCGTAATCGTATTTGCGCAATTTGCGCTTTTTCTTGTGCTGGGGGTGATGCTTTTCGTCTACGCACAGCATGGCGCGTTGCAAAATCCCGGAGGCGATCCCGATCGCATTTTCCCGCAGTTTATCGTGCAACACATGCCGGTAGGGCTCGCTGGGCTCGTTCTTGCATCCATCTTTGCGATCGCCATGTCGAATGCGAGCGGCTCGTTGAACTCGCTCGCGTCCTCCAGCATCATAGACCTCGGCAGCCGCGGCGAACGGCACGCGGATCGAGCTCCGCAAGGATTGGGGCGCTCGCGGCAGATGACAATCGTTTGGGGCATCGTCCTCGCGCTGCTGGGATTGATTCGCTGGGGACCAGTGCTGGTGGCAGGACTTACGATTGCGTCGATTACCTATGGAGCTTTGCTTGGAGTGTTTCTGCTAGGCACGTGGAACCGGCGAGCGAACGAAACGGGAGCACTCGTGGGTTTTGTCACCGGACTGGCATTTATGATCGGCGTCAGAGCATTCACACCGCTCGCGTGGACGTGGTACGTGCTCGTAGGCACGATCGTAACTTATTTGGTAGGCTCGATCGCGAGTGCGATGAACTCGAATAGGATGCCAGAGCAGAATCGCGGGTCTGCACAGCAACCGTCGCACATCTGAGCGCACAAAGCATAAGGGAGAGAATTATTCAGATTTCCGAGGGCGTGAAACCAAAACAGCCGCTCGAACTCGTTCGCGGCCTCGGCGCGTGGGCTGCCGCTGCCATTGTTGTCGGCACCATGATCGGCACCGGCATTTTTTTGAAGCCCTCGGAAATGGCGAGCACGGGCGGCTCCACATCAATCGTCTTCGCAGCATGGATTGTCGGCGGCCTGTTGACGATGTTTGGAGCGCTGAGCTTTGCAGAACTTGGCGCCGCGATGCCCGAAGCAGGCGGCGAGTACGCCTACCTGCGCCGCGGATTCGGGCCGGTGTGGGGATTTCTATTCGGGTGGATGCATTCGATCGTCGGGACGACCCTCGTCGGCTGCTTCCATCGCCGCGGGCTTGCTGCGATTCATCGGATTTTTTATTCCTGCGATTGCAGCGCCGGTGTACACATTTCATTTTCAACTACCCTTCTTCGCGAATCATCATTCTGATTTTGCGTTTACATGGGCGCAACCTCTCGCAGTACTGGCAATTGTTCTCCTGACGTTTGTAAATTATCTCGGCGTACGTCTAGGCGGCCGCGGTGCAGATTGCGCTTACGGCTATAAAAATCGGATCGGTTGTGGCAATCATCGCCTTCGGATTCGCTCTGTCGCATGGACACGCATCCAACTTTCAGCCCATCTGGCCCACATCGCCCGGCTGGGGCACTTTCACAGGTTTTCTCGCTGCTCTTGCGGCGGCGCTCTGGGTTTTTGACGGATGGGAGGACATCAATCTCGTCGGCTCGGAAGTGAGCAATCCCGGCAGGAACATTCCGCGTGCGCTGATCGGCGGAGTGGCATTCGTGATTCTGCTTTTCAGTCTTTTCAGCGCGGGGTGCTTCTACGCGCTGCCTTTCAGCGTGGTCGCTGCTTCGCAACATGTCGCATCGGATGTAGTCGCAAGCTTTGCAGGGCACGGAGCGGCGCTCTGGGTGACGCTTGCGATGGTAATCTCCGCGCTCGGTACTCTGAATTCTTCGGTGCTGAGCGGCGCGCGCGTGGATTACGCGATGGCGCGCGACGGGATATTTTTTCGTTTCGCCGGCGCGATACATCCGAAGTTCCGTACGCCCGGAAATGCGCTGATTTTTCAGTGCTGCCTTGCGAGTTTAATGGCGCTCACCGGCACGTTTGAAGATCTCACTTCCCTTTTTATTTTTGGCGGATGGATTTTCTATGGGCTTGCGGTCGTTGCATTGTTTCGACTTCGACACACCGAACCTGACTTGCCGCGCCCATATCGGACGTGGGGCTACCCGATCGTCCCGGCGATTTTCGTAGTCGGAGCAATCGCGCTCACGATCAGTATTTGGGTCGATCGCCCAGTACGCTCCTCGATTGGACTTGCGCTGATGTGCTCGGGGCTTTTCTTTTATCAATACTGGCGCAAACGAATTCCCGCCTCGGCCTAGCTTTGATTTCTTGGCTCGCCGGTTACAGTTTTCGAAGCGAAGTGGCAGGAACATCCAGAGGCACAAGATAGGGATGCAGCAAGTGCGCGAGCAGCGCGACTCCGTCCGCAATGCGCGGGCCGGGGCGCGAGAAGTAGCTGTTCGCATCGACTGCGAAAATGCTCCGCTCACGGACCGCGGGAAGCGAATTCCAACTCTCCGGTAATTTTTCGAAGCTGAACTCGGCGACCACGCGCGCGGTGTTGTAACCGCACGGCATCACGACGATGATCTCGGCGTTCGTCTTTGCGATCTCGTCTGCCGTAGCGCGGAATGACTGCTCGCCGGCTCGCCCCAGTACGTCTACGCCGCCCGCTTTCTCGACCATCTCCGGCACCCAATGCCCGCCGATGTAAAACGGGTCAAGCCATTCAAGGCACAGTACGCGCGGGCGCTGCGCATGCGAAACTTTCATTTCTATCGCAGCAACTTTTTGCTCGAGCGTGATCGCGAGCCCTTGCGCATCGCGCCGTCGGCCGGTTGCTTCGCCAACGCGCCGAATGTCGTCCCACACATCCGCAAGCGAGTGAGGCGTGAGCGAGAGAACCTTGGGCCGCTTCGAAAAACGCGCCAGAGCCGCCGCAAGATCGTCTGGCGAAGCGGCGCAAACGTGGCAGAGATCTTGCGTAACAATCAAATCGGGAGCGAGCGAAGCCAGGAGCTCTGCATCCACCGCGTAAATGCTCTCGCCGCGCGATACAAGCTCCATCACCTGACGATCGATCTCAGCGGGCAGCGCATGTGGATCGACCCGCGGGCGGATCAGCGGCGGTTTCTTCGCGGCGTCCGGCGGGAAATCGCATTCATGGGTGACACCGGCCACGGAATCGCCCAAACCGATTGCGTAAAGTATTTCCGTCGCCGAAGGAAGTAATGAACAAATTTGCAAGGAAGTCTCGGTCACCTCTGGCGAAGATTCTACCGCGAAACGCGTCAGGCTGTGGCCGCGGTACTCGGACGCGCGATTGCTTGTGTTTCTGCCAGGAGATCGGCGAATACGAAACCGTCCCGGTCGACAATATCTCCGGCAAGTACCGGAATCGGATGCCGAAACATGGGACCCGCGTTCGCGAACGTGTGAAACTCGCCATTTTCGCCGCAAGGATCCACATCCGGTGGCAACGCATCGAGTAAGTCGGCATTGAATTGCCGTCCGGCAAAATCCCGCTCGAGTTTTGTCGGGTCAATACACGTGAGGAACGCCGACAATCCTGCGGCGAGCATTTCACGCGCCAGTTGCCGCGTATTTTTCTGCCACAAAGGGAAGACGCCCGTCATGCCGCACGTTGCGAGCTGCTTTTCGCGGTAGGCGCGAACGTCTTCGAGAAAGAGATCGCCGAAGACTACGTGGTACACATCCTCGCGTCTTGCCCGCGCCATCGCATCGCTCATAGCTCGTTCATACTCCGCGTTTACGCAGGCGGCCGGGATCGGAACCTTGATGAGCGGCAGGCCTGTCTCCGCAGCTTGCGCTTCAAGAAGACTTTCACGCACGGCATGCATCGCCACTCGCGCGTTTGTGCGATTGATTGTGGTGAGGAGCGCGACAATCTCGAAATCGCCGGCATGGCGAACAGTGTGCAGCGCCCATGCGCTGTCTTTCCCGCTGCTCCATGCAAGCCATGCTTTCGGTCTGTCCGGCATCGTTTACCTTCGACAGAATTTGTAATGCGCATCAATGGTACAGGAGATATTTTTCACGCACGGCTCGAAATTTGTCCAAATCGGGGGTCCAACCGGCTACGATCTCTTTCGGATCATCACCGCGCACGAGTCTATCGACCGTAGTCTGCGAGCCGAGCAATTCGATCATTTTCTCGACATGAAATTGTTCTGGATACAGGTGATGCAAAACCGAGGCGAGCTCAAGCCCCATTAACATTGGCCGAAACGCAGCGCGGTCGCGTACCTCGATCGCGATCCCGTTGCAGACCGTTCCACTGTACATTCCACTCGTCGGCGTGAACGTCGTCGCCGCAAACAGCACTCCCGGCACCGAGCGGGCGTTCAACGCAGCCAGCAGCGCAGCAGAATCAATCCACGGCGCGCCGAAAAGTTCAAATGGCGTCGGCGTGCCGCGTCCCACCGATACTCCGCCCGCTTGCAAAATTTCAACGCCCGGATACAGAAATGCAGCACGCAAAGTGCGCAATGCCGGCGAAGGCGCAATCCACGCAAGCCCGGTCAAATCGTACGTGTCGCGCCGGTGCCAATCCTGCATCGCGATTACGTGCAAGTCAGCGCCGATTTTATTCTCGGTGTTGAACATCTGCGCGAGCTCACCCATCGTCATCGCGTAGCGCACGGGCATCGGAAAATATCCGACGAACGATAGCCGGTCGCGATCGAGCACTGGACCCTCGATCACTTCCCCGCCGAGCGGGTTGGGCCGGTCGAGCACATAGAACGCGATGTGCAGCTGCGCGGCTGTCTCCATCGAATACGCCATCGTCGTGATGTAGGTGTAGAAGCGCACGCCCGCGTCTTGGATGTCAAACACCAGGGCATCTATGCCCTTCAGCATCTCCGCGGTCGGCCGGCGCGTTGCACCGTACAAGCTGTACACCGGCAAACCGCTGGGAGCATCCGCTTGATTCGCAACGGTCGCATCCACGGATCCGCTGAGTCCGTGCTCAGGGCTGAGGATTGCAACGAGCTTTACACCTTCGGCTTGCGCCAGCAAATCAATCGTTCTGTGACCGTACAGATCAAGCCCGGTCTGATTCGTTATCAGTCCCACGCGCTTACCGCGCAGCGAGGCGAATTTTTCCGCTTCGAGCACGTCAATGCCGGTCTTGGTGTGGTCGGATTCCGGACCAGCTGTGCCGCGCGATTCTTTCTGCACGCTCCCGCGCGCACCCAATCGCTCCGAGCTGAACGCTGCAACAAACAGCGCCGCGCCCGTCACAAACGAAAATATTGTGAGTAAACGGAAACGAAACATTGGCTGGGAGGTTCGATTGTGCCGCATGAAGCCGTGTGCTATATACAGCCGTGGGATGCAGGCGTCAACATGGAACGCCCGATTAGCTTCTTGGCAGACACTCGGGCTTTTCGCGATAGCTCTGCTCCTTCTCATGACACCTTCCGCTCGCTCGCAGAAGAAGAATCCGCCTCCGAAGACGCGCGCATCAACCGGCAATTCCGCATGGGTCGAATCCACGCTGAAGAAGATGACTCTGCGCGAAAAGATTGGCCAGCTGTTGATGCCCTATTATTTCGGCGTTTTCACATCCACCGATAGCGCCGTCTACAAAGAGCTATTGCATCAAGTGCAGGATAACCACGTCGGCGGCTTTATTATCGGAACCATTCGCGGACCGCTCGGAATCGAACGCAGCCAGGTATATCCAACGGCCGTCATTACGAACGAGCTGCAGTCTCATTCCAAGATTCCGCTGCTCATCAGCGCCGATTTTGAAAGCGGCACGGGAATGCGCCTCGACGACGGGACGAATTTTCCTTCCGCGATGGCGATCGGAGCCACCGGCGAACCGAAGCTCGCATACATCGCAGGTAAGGACATCGCACTCGAAGCGCGCGCCGCAGGCATTCACTGGATTTTCGCGCCTGACGCCGACGTGAACGACAATCCCGCGAATCCAATCATCAACATTCGCTCGTTCGGCGAGGATCCACAAAAAGTGGCAGAGTTCGCCACACAATTCATTCGCGGAATCGAAGAAAATGGCGCGCTCGCGACGGCGAAGCATTTTCCCGGGCATGGCGATGTGAGCGTCGATTCGCATCTTTCGCTCCCAGTGGTTCCTGACGATCGTAAAGAGCTTGAGCGCAACGAACTCATCCCGTTCCGCGCTGCGATTTCTGCCGGCGTCAGTTCGATCATGCCCGGCCATCTTGCAGTGCCCGCTCTCGAACCCGACGTGACCGTCCCCGCATCGCTTTCCCGAAATATTCTCACCGGGCTGCTGCGCGACGAGATGAAATATCGCGGCTTGATTGTCACGGACGCGATGGACATGGGCGGCGTGACGAGCATGTTCCCGCCCGGTGAGGCGGCAGTCCGCGCCGTCGAAGCTGGTGCGGATGTCGTCTTGCAGCCGCCCGTGCCGGATGCGGCGTTTGCGGGCCTCGAAAACGCCGTGAAGTCCGGCCGCATCTCCGTTGCGAGAATTGATGAATCGGTGCGCCGGATACTGCAGGCGAAAGCGCGGGTTGGCCTCGACAAACAACCGCAGGTTAACATCGCGCGCCTCAATGAGAAATTCGGCCTGCCGAAATTTTCCGACGACGCGCAGAATATCGCCGATCGCGGCATCACACTTTTGCGCAATGCGGACCAGATCGTCCCTCTCGATGCTGCGCGGCCGCTGCGTGTTCTGCTTGTCTCGCTCTCCGCTGATCCGGACGCCTATCCCGGTGCCGCCGCAGAAAGCGAAATTCGCTGGCGCATTAGTTCGCTGAAAGCGCTGCGTGCCGACACTCAATTCGTCAATGTCAGCACGCTAAAGCTACCATCGCCTGACACCTACGACGTGGCCATCGCGGCGCTTTTCGTACGCGTCGCCGACCGCAAAGGCAATGTCGGCTTCCCGGAGGACCAGCGCGCCTTCATCAATCAAATGCTTGCCGCAGGAAAGCCGTGCGCGATCATCGGATTTGGCAGCCCCTACCTCGTCGGTAGCTTCCCTGCCGCAAAAACCTGGCTTGGCGAATTCTCGACCAACGACGTCTCGCAACGCGCCGCGGTCCGCGCATTGTTCGGCCAGACCGCGATCGCCGGACATATCCCGGTGACCGTCCCCGACACCGCGAAACGCGGCGACGGCTTACACGTTGCAGCCCAATCGATGACGCTTGGGCCCGCGCCCACTTCTATGTCCACCAGGCTCGCGCCTGCGTTCACATTGCTCGATCGCGCCGTCGCCGACGACGCTTTCCCCGGAGGCGTTCTCGCCGTTGGTGTGAACGACCAGCTCGTCGTGCATCCGTTCGGAAAGTTTACGCGCGACGCGAAAGCATCGGTGGTCGAAGCAAACACGATCTACGATCTGGCGTCGTTAACCAAACCAATCGTCACCACCACGAGCGTGATGATTCTCGTCCAGCAAAAACGCCTCGACCTCGATGCGCCACTCTCGCGCCTGCTCCCGGGGTGGACTGCTGCCGCGAAATCCGATCCCGATCCTGCGTGGCGCGCACGCGTAACGCCGCGCATGTTGCTCCTCCACGACTCTGGCCTTCCAGCTCATCGCGATTTTTACAAGGATGTGAAAGGCCATGATGCGGTCCTCGCACGGGTGCTTGCAGAACCGCTTCTCCACGAACCCGGCAAGCAAGTGGAATACTCCGATCTCGGATTTATCCTGCTTGGCGAAATCGTAGAGCGGCTTACGGGCGATTCACTGGCGGAGTTTGCGCACAAAGAAATCTTCGCGCCGCTCGCGATGAAGAATTCGCTCTTCAATCCGCCGCGCTCGCTGCGTGCCAGAATCGCACCCACCGAAAATGACACAACGTTCCGCAAACGCCTGATCCAAGGCGAAGTCCACGACCAAAACGCCTGGGCGATGGGGGGCATTGCAGGCGATGCCGGATTGTTTTCCACGGCTGGCGACGTGGCAATTTTCGCGCAGATGATTTTAAATGGCGGGATTTACGCTCACCATCGCGTGGTTTCGCGCGCCACCATCACCGAATTCACAGAGCACCGCGCGATTGGCAACTCCACGCGAACGCTGGGCTGGGACGTGCCGCTCGATCCCTCCGCCACGGGCCGTTTTTTCTCGCCGCACAGCTTCGGCCACTACGGCTTCACCGGCACTTCGCTCTGGATCGATCCCGACCGCGATCTTTTCATCATTTTGCTCACCAATCGCGTGAATCCCTCGGTCGATAACATCAAGATCAGGCAGGTACGTCCCGCTCTCCACGACGCGATTTTCGAGTCCCTGGGCCTCGCCACTCCGCCCGCCACCGCTCGATAACTTCCTCGGCACATCACACAACGGATTCACTCGTCGCGCTAAAAGGGGACGCCCCGTCCCGGTATACTTGATGTTTGCATCGAGGCGCGCGATTGAAACTCGCGGGAACCGAACAAACGAATCCCCGCTCGCGGGGGCTCGACAAAAAATCCACGCTCGAAATTCTTCGCGTTCTGAATCGCGAGGATGCTCGTGTGGCGGGGGCTGTTCGGAAACAGCTTCCCCAAATTGCGCAGGCGGTCGACGCGATCGTGAATAGCATGAGAAAAGGCGGAAAACTTTTTTACGTTGGCGCGGGAACAAGCGGCAGGCTCGCGGTTCTGGACGCCGCCGAGTGTCCGCCGACGTTTGGCACGCGACCTCAAATGATCCAGGCGCTGATTGCAGGCGGTGCCGGAGCGCTGCGCGGCGCGGTGGAAGGCGCGGAAGACTCCGCCACGAACGGCGCGCGCGACCTCTCGGCTGCGGGACTCGCGAAACGCGATGTTGTCGTGGGCATAGCGGCCAGCGGCAGTACGCCCTACGTTCTCGGAGCGCTTAAGCTTGCCCAACGCCGCGGAGCCATCACGATTGGAATCACATCGAATTCGCGGTCAGCGTTAGCGCGCGAAGCGCAGATTGCAATCGTGCCGGAAACCGGCCCCGAAGCGATTGCGGGCTCAACGCGCATGAAAGCCGGCACTGCGCAGAAAATGGTTCTGAACTTGCTCTCCACCACTGCGATGGTGCGCCTCGGAAGAGTGTACGAGAACTGGATGGTGTACGTGGCGCTCACAAATCAGAAGTTGCAGCGGCGAGGCGCGCGGATTCTCGAGGAAGCCGCAGGGGTAACTGCGTCTACCGCCGCACGCGCTATGCGGCAAACCGGACACGATCTGCCAGCGGCGCTCGTCATGCTGAAATCCGGCACAAACGCGCGCGCAGCTAAGCTGCTGCTTGCCGATTCCGGCGGCCATGTGCGCCACGCTCTTGAAGCAGCGAAAGCGCCGCGTCGTCGAACAACGAGTCGAGGGAAATAACATGGACCGCTTCAAGATCCACGGTGGACGAAAGCTCGAAGGGAAAGTTCAAATCAGTGGCGCAAAGAATGCCGCCCTTCCCGCAATGGCGGCGGCGCTTCTCACAAACGAGCCAGTCCACCTCCAAAATATTCCGAAGGTCCGCGACATCATCACCATGGCGAAACTCCTCGCGCACATGCGCTGCCGCGTCGAGAGTCCGGACATCCCGCCCAGCCAGTTCATTCTTCAAGCCGAAACCGTTTCTCACGCTGAAGCTCCCTACGAACTCGTAAAAACAATGCGCGCCTCGGTTCTCACGCTTGGCCCGCTCGTCGCACGATTCGGCTACGCGCGTGTCTCGCTTCCCGGTGGCTGCGCGATCGGAGCTCGGCCCGTTGACCTGCACATTCAGGCGCTTGAGAAATTGGGGGCCGAGATTTCTGTGGACCACGGCTACGTGGAAGCGCGCGCCAAGCGCCTCCGCGGCGCCACGTTTCGCTTCCCCAAAATTACGGTCACAGGCACGGAAAACATTCTTACCGCCGCAGTGCTCGCTGAAGGAGAAACAACTCTCGAGAATTGTGCGCTCGAGCCGGAGGTCACCGACCTCGTCGATCTCCTTACAAAGATGGGCGCAAAAATCGAAGGCGCCGGCACTTCCACGCTCCGCATTCAGGGCGTGGAACGGCTGCACGGCGCAACTCACGTCGTAATTCCCGATCGCATTGAAGCCGGCACTTTCCTGGTCGCGGGAGCGATCACGGGTGGCGAACTGTTGCTCGAGAACTGCGATCCCAGCCATCTCGGCGCCATCATCGAAAAGCTGCGCGAGTGTGGAGTCGAGGTTCGCTGCGAGGGAAATCGCGCGATCCGCGTGAAAGCTGCGAAGAACCTAGTCGCTGCCGACATCACCACCGAGGAATATCCCGGCTTCGCCACGGACATGCAGGCGCAATTCATGGCGCTCGCCACACAAGCCAAAGGCGTATCGCACATCCGCGAAACCATTTTCGAAAACCGCTATTTGCACGCGAGTGAAATGTCGCGCATGGGCGCGAATATCGCCGTCGATGGTAATCTGGCGATCGTCACTGGGCCCACTCCGCTCAGCGGCGCGCCTGTCACAGCATCCGATTTGCGCGCCAGCGCATCTCTTGTTCTGGCGGCACTCGTGGCGGATAACACAACCTACATCGACCGCGTTTATCACATCGACCGCGGCTACGAACGTATCGAGGAAAAGTTGAGTGACATCGGGGCTCGCATCGAGCGCATTGCCTGATGCGCTGCGGCTGGCGGCACGTCGCGTCGCGCACAATTGCGCTGGCCGCGCTTTTTGTTTCTCTCTTCCCCGGATTCGCGCGGGCACAAAAATCGGCGGACTCGCGGCATCCCTCTCAGACAGGCCCCAGACCTCAGATCGAAATCGAAAGTCCGCGCCCCGCGAAGCACAAGTCTCGCAAGAAGAATGCTCCGCCACCGCCGGCCGGCGAAACAGTCCAGCTCAAATACCACATCCTGCCCAGTACAGCTGGCGTCAGTTCCGCGCGCATTGAAGTTTGGGATCGCCCGGATCTTCTCGTAAAGATTCCGGTGCGCGTTGCAAAAAGCGGCGAGACCACCTGGATTGACACTTCCGCGCCTACTCCCGCACGCCTCGATTTCGCTTTGATAGACCCCGCTGCAGCGAGTTCCTGCATTGGTGGGTGCGCTGGCGGGCGAGCTGAATCAGACGCCGCCGCCGTTACAGTTGCGGGTGAAGACGTGCCGCCATCGTTCCGATCGGATCCAATCCGCGTTCGTGCCGGAACGGAAACAATGACGGTCGATCTCGATGGCAGCTTTTTCACAGCAAGCACGAAGGTTTTGCTCGTGGAGCCTACTGCGAAAAAAGAAATATGGAAGGTGTGGGAATTTCTCAATGTCGAATTTATCGACGCCACAGAGTTGCGCGTCACAGTTCCGTGGACGTACCTCGCCTCTGCCCGCGAACTTGTCCTCTGGCCATTCAATCTCGACGAAGTTGAGTCAGCGCAAGGTAACGGGCTGCCGCTGAACGGCACGGAACAGAAAACTCCGCTCGGTGGAGGCACGCACGAGATTATTTACGTTGCGAGCCCAGCGAGTCCGGTGTTGAGCGGCATCGAGCCGTCGAAGCTTCTTGCGGACGCCTCTGATCGAGCCGAGGTCGCTGTAATGCTTAAAGGTACCGGTTTCACTCGTTCGAGTTCAGTTGTGATTGGACGCGATCCGCTTGAGGAAAATCCCCACCGCAACCCGCCGCTCGTTTTGAAGCCACGATTCATTTCGCCGCAAGCACTGGAGATCCAAATTCCCGCCTCACAGCTGCGCCGCCTCGGCATTCCATTCAGCGAGCGCGGCCCAGTCCGCATCTGGGTAAGAAACGCGGACGGAGGATTGCAAATTTCCGAACCTCGCGACATTCAAATTCTCCCGACCGAAAAACTTCCGCCCGCACCGCTTCCAGGCGCAATCCTCGCGATTGCGCCACCGTCCCTGCCGCTCATGTCGGCAGATGGCCCGCCAGGTATGGAAGTCACCGTAATCGGCCAGAATTTTCGCGCGGATGATTCCATTCTTGCGAGCTCCGACGAGGGAGACGAAAATCAAGCTCTCCACGCAATTCATCTCCTCAACCGAACTGCGCGTTTCCCTGCCCCGCGAGCTCTGGCGCGAACACCGCGTGAGCTATCGATTTGTGATCGTCACTCCGCAAGGCGAGCGTGCGACCGAGCTGTACGAAGACGAAGACGCGCCCGAGCCCGAATCAGAATCCGAAGCAGCATCGCCCAGGTAAACTTGCACCCAATAAAAAAAGGGAGGCGATCGATCGCCCCCCTCGAAGTTTCTTCTGCAGCTTAAGGTGAAAACTACCCGGCTACTTCGGCTTCGGACTTCGGCTGCTGTTTGTCGCGCTGCTCGCGCAACACCGCTTTACGGCTCAACCGAACTTTATTGCCCTCGATCGCCAGCACCTTCACCAGGATTTGGTCGCCTTCCTTCAGCTCATCGCGTACGGAACGAATCCGCGCCTCGGCGATTTCACTGATGTGAAGCAAACCATCGGTTCCCGGGAAAATTTCGACGAACGCGCCGAATTCCGCGATGCGAACCACTTTGCCAAGATACGTTTTGCCGATCTCGGCCGTCGCAGTCACATCGCGAATCATCTTCAGCGCTTCTTCGGCGGCGGGGCCGTTCGCAGCGAACACGTGAACCTTGCCGTCGTCCATCACGTCAATTTTCACGCCCGTCGCTTCGATGATCGAACGGATTTTCTTTCCGCCCGGCCCGATCAGGTCGCGAATCTTGTCAGTGGGGATGCTGAGCATGTGGAGGTGCGGAGCGTAATGCGAAATTTCCGCGCGTCCGGTTTGCAAAGTGCGGTCCATGATGTCGAGAATCTCCAGACGCGCCTTGCGCGCCTGAGCCAAAGCCTCGCGCATCATCGCAATGCTGACGCCCGAGACTTTTATGTCCATCTGCAGCGCCGTGATTCCCTGTCGCGTTCCCGCGACTTTGAAATCCATATCGCCGTAGTGGTCTTCCGCGCCCGCGATGTCGGTGAGGATGGCGTACTTGTCGCCTTCGACGACGAGTCCCATCGCAATTCCCGCGCACGCAGACTTGAGAGGCACGCCCGCATCCATCAACGAAAGCGAGCCGCCGCACACGGTAGCCATCGAGGATGATCCGTTCGATTCCAGAATGTCCGAAACCGTTCGCATCGCGTACGGGAAATCGGCTTCCGCGGGAAGCAGGTTCGCCAGCGCGCGTTCCGCAAGAGCGCCGTGACCGATTTCACGCCGTCCCGGCCCTCGCAGGAACTTCACTTCGCCCACTGAGAACGGCGGGAAGTTGTAATGCAGCATGAAGCGCTTGAACGAATCGTCTTCAAACAGAAGATCGAGCCGTTGCATGTCTTCTTTGGTGCCGAGAGTGGTCGTAGCAAGCGCCTGCGTTTCGCCGCGGGTGAAAAGGGCGGAGCCGTGAACACGAGGCAGAATGCCAACTTCGCAGGTAATCTGCCGGATCTGATCGAATGCGCGCGCGTCAGGACGGCGCTTGCGAAGGATCATATCGTCGCGGAAGATTCGCTCGCGAAGCCGTTCGAACGCGCGAGACGCCAGTTTGTGGCGCTCTTCGTCGTCTTCCGCAATCGATGCCTTGATTTCCGCCTTGATTGCATCCACCAGGCCGTAGCTTTCGTTCTTGGGGTGCTTTTGCGTGTCGAGCGCGTCGCGCAACCGGTCTTCGTACTTCGATTTGAGTTCCTTGTAGAGCGCTTCATCGAAAGCCGGCGGCTTCACCGCAGCTTTCGTCGGATTCACGCGCTTTTGCAAATCGCGAATCGCTGCAACGATCTTGCGAATTTCCGCATGGGCGAATTCAAGGGCTTCCACAACCGTGTCCTCGGAAACCTCGAGCGAACCCGACTCCACCATCACGATCGCTTCATCGGAACCAGCTACCACGAGATTCAGCTGGCTTAGTTTCTGTTGCGCCACTGTGGGATTTACAACGAGCTTGCCTTCGAGCATGCCGATTCGCACGGCAGCAATCGGATTGTTGAAAGGAATCTTCGAGATGAAAAGCGCGGCGGAAGCTGCCGTCAAACCGATCACGTCCGGATCGTTCTCGCTATCCGCAGAAAGCACCATCGCGACGATCTGCGTTTCGGTCGACCATCCTTCCGGGAACAGCGGCCGAAGCGGCCGGTCCGTCAATCGCGATGTAAGAACTTCGCGCTCCGATGGGCGCCCTTCGCGCTTGAAAAATCCTCCGGGAATCTTGCCCGCTGCATACGTGTACTCGCGATAGTCCACCGTGAGCGGCAGAAAATCCTTGTCGGTAGCCTTATTGTCCATGCAGGCCGTTGACAGCACCACCGTATCGCCATATCGCGCCACCACGGCGCCGTGCGCTTGCCGCGCCATCTTGCCGGTTTCGAACGTCAACGTGCGTCCGCCGACCTCAACACTTACTTGTTCAAACATCAAATCACATCCTTCGCGTCCCGATTCGTCGGGAACGCCATTTCAGATACGAGAGTTCGCTCTCGTGGTTAAATTCGAAAAGGGGAAACGTCGGCGAGGGAGAATTGCTCAGCAAAGACACTTCATCGGCGCGATCCTGTGAGCCCGCATGACGCTCGATACTTCTGGCCCAATCTGAGGTTTCTGCGGTGGGAAAGGTGCGGCCCGCAAGGCCGCCCGGGAAAGCGCTACTTTCGCAAACTGAGTCGTTCCACAATCTCGCGATACCGATCCGGGTCGCGGCGGTTCAGATAGTCCAGCAGTCTCCGACGCTTGTTGACCATCATGATCAACCCGCGACGGGAAGCGTGATCCTTTGCGTGGGACTTGAGGTGTGTGGTGAGGTAGCTGATGCGCTCGCTCAACAACGCGATTTGCACTTCCGGCGAACCGGTGTCCTTCGGATGCGTCCGGAACTGCTCGATTACCTCTGCTTTCGCTTCCATCACTCGCCCCTCCCCCTCTGAAAAGCCGTGCCCTGCTCTCTCTATATCCTCTTCGACATTAAAAATGCTAGCACAACGCATTCGCGCCGCAAAGAAGTATTACAGCGATTCCTGTAGGTCCGGCGGCGCATTTACGGTAGGTCGTCTCGCTAGGATCTGCGAATGTCGCTCCGACTTCGTCCGCATTGCCATCCTGCTCGCCCTGAGGAACGAAGGGAGCGCAGCGAAGCCTGCCTGCCGCAGGCAGGGATCTCAATTTCGGCGCCGACAAGCCCCCGCCGAGGCGCTCTAGCTCTTCCCGCCGCCAATCAACGCCAAAAACTCATCCCGCGTCTGCTTATTCTCGCGAAACGCCCCCAGCATCGCGCTCGTCACCGCCGCTGAGTTCTGCTTTTCGACGCCGCGCATTACCATGCACAAATGCCGCGCCTCGATCACCACTCCAACCCCTTCGGGTGCCAACTGTTCCTGAATCGACTTCGCAATCTGGCTCGTCAGCCGCTCCTGAATCTGCAGTCGCCGCGCAAACATATTCACGAGCCGCGCGATCTTGCTGAGTCCCACCACTTTCTTGTTCGGGATGTAAGCCACGTGGCACTTGCCGAAGAACGGCAACAGATGGTGCTCGCACAAGCTGTACACCTCAATGTCCTTCACCACGACCATATTGTCGTAGCAAACGCTGAACATCGCGCCGTTGAGCAGCTTCTCCGGATCCTGCCGGTAGCCGTTCGTCAGAAATCGCAGCGCCTTTTCAAAACGCTCCGGCGTGCGCCTCAGCCCCTCGCGATTCGGATCCTCGCCGAGCAGTGCAATCATCTTGCGGACGAGATCAGCAATCGTTTCCTCGCCCTTCGCTTCAGGAATTATAATTTCCGTCGCTTCCGCCATGGTCTCTCCACCCTCTACGCGTAATCTAAACGTCTCCTGCGCTTTAATCTGTCATCCTGCTTGCCCTGAGAAACGAGGGGAGCCGAGCGAAGCCTGCCTGCCGCAGGCAGGGATCTCAACGCCCAGACCTCGCAACCAACAAACCACGACCACTACGTACCATCGTACTCAAAACTGTTCTTGCTCGTCTCCTCAATCCTCACACGCTCGAGCCGCGCCGCCGGAAACTTCGCCAGCCGCCGGTAAATCTCGCGGCAAACATTCTCCGTCGTCGGCACGCTAGCCTGAAACTCCGCCACCTCTTCGTTCAAATACTTGTGATCAAACGCTTCAATCACTTCGCGCTCAACAAACGGATCGAGCTCGCCCAAATTCGCAATCATCCCTGTCTCAGCGTTCACCGGGCCCGCAACCGTTACTTCCACCGCATAGTTGTGCCCATGTCCGTACGGGTTGTTGCACTTGCCATAAACGCGCTGATTTTCCGCCTCGCTCAGCGCCGGCGAATGCAGACGGTGCGAAGCCGAAAATCTGTACCGGCGCGTCAGCGAAATCTTCATCGCGACGCTCCATTCCCGTCCGCCGTGCAATCGGCAAATAAATCCGCTGACTCATACACTCGCACGCGGTCGAGTTTTCCCTGCCGAATCTTCGGCTCGAGCAAATTCCAAATCACCGCCGCGATGTTCTCGCACGTCGGAATCTTTCCCGCGAGCTCCGGCACTTCAAAATTCAGATGCCGGTGATCCATCCGATCGACCACCTCGCTCTGCAAAATATCTTTCAGCTCCTTTAAGTCGAGCACCATCCCCGTCGTGGGATCGGGCTCGCCGGCAACAGTCACTTCCAGCGTGTAGTTATGCCCGTGCCCGTGCAAATTGCTGCATTTCCCGAAGACGCGTTTGTTCTCCTCCACCGAAAATTTGGGATTCTGGTAGAAGTGCGCCGCCGAAAACTCCACTTTGCGAGTAATGCGTATCATCTCGTCCTTTGCGCTCTACGAACTCGTCCGCGTCCCGGCCGGGTATATGCGCCCCTTCCACATTACTTTCCCGCGAGAATTCTTCCACCACGACGCGATCAGTGCTGCCGCGTACAAACCCGTCGCGGGCACGTAATATTGGATGTAACGCGCGGGATAGTGATTCTTGTAAAGCTCGTTTCCATAACGCGCCATTCGAAAGCCCAGCATCAGCGCCGCCGCCGCGATCACCCACAGCCATTGCACGCGCCCGGTTCGCCATCCGTACCAGACAAACCAGCTTAGCAAGAGCGTCTCAAATACGGGGCTGATTTCGATCAGCTCCCTAAGCGCCGCACTCGCGCGCCCTCCAACCAGCGGGTACAGATTTTTCGTCCACCCTTCCCACATCGCCTCGAAAGTCCTGTACATCCGCGTCCGCACCACGCCCGCTGGCGATGCGAAATAGATTCGGTGACCAGCGCCTTTCACAGCCTGCGCCAACGCCACATCTTCTAGAATTTCGCCGCGAATCGCGTTGTGACCACCCAATGTCTCGTAAACTTCGCGAAGCACTAGAATGAATTGCCCATTCGCCGCGGCGTCCGCTAGAGACGGATCGTTCACCCGCTCGAACGCAAACCGCCGTCCAAGCCTGCAATATACGAACGGAATCAGCGCCCGCTCCCACCACGCCTCCATCTCCTGCTCGGGCGAATACGAAACAAGCACCGCTTTGTGCTCCGCCGCATCCGCAAGCGCTCGCTGCATCGCCCCCGGCAAATGGTAGGTATCCGCGTCCGTAAACAGCAGCCAATCGCCCTTCGCCGCTGCCGCTCCCACCGCTACCGCGTGGTTCTTCCCCACCCAGCCAGCCGGCAGCTCGCCCGCCTGCAGCACCTTCAGCTTCGGCAAACGCGAGCGAAGTTCTTCTAGAATCCGCGCCGTGCCATCGGTCGACCCGTCATCCACCACGATGACCTCGTCAATCTCCGGTTGCGCGGCGACCGATTCAACCGCTCGCGCGATTGATGCTTCCTCATTTCGTGCGGGGATAATCGCTGACACCAAAATGGCTGACACCAAAACGTGTAGGGTTCGCTCCGCGGCGGCTTTCAATTCTCGGCGTTCAATTTGCGGATACCTAGTATTATAGGTGCTGGGAGTGCCGATTGAAACGGAAACTAAATACCGCCATCGTTCTCATCTTCATCGCAGGCCTTCTCTACATGTTCGCGCGCGCCGACTATCGCCAGGGCGAGCCGAGCCTACGCGGACGCCCCGAAAAAGATTTCGCGCTCACGCTCGACGGCAAACCCGCGCGCCTCTCAGACCTCAAAGGCAAAGTTGTCGTGCTCAATTTCTGGGCCACCTGGTGCCCCCCTTGCGTCGATGAAGCGCCTTCGCTCAACGCGCTCCAGCACCGCATCGCGCCCCTCGGCGGCACCGTTCTCGGCGTCAGCCTCGACGAAGACCAGACCGCCTACGAGAATTTCCTCCGCGCCTATGAAATTGCCTTCCCCAATTTTCGCGACCCATCAAAGAAAATCGCGCTCGACTACGGCACCACCATGTATCCCGAATCCTACATCATCAATCGCGAAGGCCGCCTCGATCGCAAGATCATAGGCCCGCAAGATTGGACCAGCGCCGATATGACCACCTACCTCGATTCAGTCCTAAAATCGAAGTAAACTGCGCCGGTGATTCCGCCGAGACATGGTACCCGCGCGAATCCCCAATCCTTTTGAGATCGGCAGTGATCTGAGGATTTTTAGCCTTGCGCCTTGGGCTTACTCCGGGCTTCGTTTCACGCGAGACCCAACTTGGCCAGCCGGCCGGAAACGCAACGCGGACCAGTCTTCGTCGATGGCAACGATGGAGACGGCGCGCCATCCCTCACCACTCATAGCCTCGCGGACCACGTCGCGATTGAGATTTCCTGCGAGCTTCGAAGTTAGCTTCCTGTAGGAAATCCATACCAATGCGTTCGGAGCCGCGTGCTTCGAGAGCATCCGGGCGAACTCTGGTAACTCCGAAAGGCGAGCGGCAAAAATCTGCACGAACGAATACTTCCCCTCGGCTCTCGAAGAAACGGTGAGCCCGTCAGCCGCGCGCGCCAACAACTGCAGGTAGCCCGCAGGCGGAGCGATGATGAACGCCCTCATGCCTGGATTCAATCCGAGCTTTTTGGCAACTGGCGTTTTCATTTGCGATTGACCTTGCTTGAGAGCGCGAATTGATTCCCGTCTGGATCCTTGAAGACGGCGACGGAACCCCACGGCTCGTTCTTAGGTTCCTTCACAAAATTGACGCCTTTGGATTTCAGCACTTTCGCAGTCGCGAACACATCGTCACACCAGAAGGAAATGGACTGAAACTCGCCGATGCGCTTCTCGTGGCCTTCGGGGGTGAACAGAGCCACACCGGTCTCTGCGCCGCTGATGAGAAGTTCAATCCAGCGCTGCTTATCCGTGAACGGCTGGTCGGTGACCACTTTCAATCCCAGCGCCTCAGTATAGAATTTAAGCGAAACGTCCTGGTCGCGAACCGGAATGCTTACAAACTTTATTCCGCGAATCATAGTTGCTCCTCCTTGGAAGTGTCCGGAGGATAGTCCGCAGAATCTGAGGTTGCAATCAGCCAGTCATTGCTATATTAACGGTCGTTATAGCGATGCTGAACCTCGATGATTACGTTGTCGACGTGTTGCTGCGCGACCTCGTCGGGCATGATCGCCGGCCCGCCGCCTTTCTCGTCTATCTATGGCTCACTTCGGAGCAAGCACGCAGGCAGGGAGCCGTTCAGGTGAGTTATCAGGAATTGGCCGAATCGGTTGGAGTCTCGAAGAGTTCCGCGCAATCCGCCGTAAGTTGGCTCGTCCAACGGAGACTCCTCACCGCGAGCAAGGAGAATGCCACCGCTGTCCCGTCCTACGCCGTGCGAACTCCGTGGAAAGATGCAGCACACCGCGCAAGTCTCCGCCGCAATCACTGATTGTTCGGTCCGGATCGCTAGCCACTCCCGAAACGATTGCGCACGTTTCCGCGCGAACTACTGTACCGCAGGGATTCGCTTCGCTTGTGACAGCAGGGCGGTAGCCGAATTCGTACCGCCGAGTGCGCCATCGCACCACCGTTGACATTACCCCGCCCGTTCCCTAACATCCTCCTCGTCTCACGGCCCCCCGAACGAATTCTGGCGAAAACTGATGTCACCTCCCAGCATGCCGCCGCCACCCATTCTCAGCCGCTTTCGGTCGTTCCTTTCCTATCAAGGCCTCTACCTCGTCGTCGCTGTGGCGCTCTTCGCGATTCTGCGGGTTGTGAATTGGCACGGAGCAGATTTCGGCGCAATTCTTCTCTACTCAGTGGTAACGGGTAATCTCGTCAGTCCTGCGATGAATCGCCTCGCACCCTGGTCTTCGGAGTTTGAAAGCCCCTGGAATTGGATTCTGTACGAGGTGTGCCTCTTTTTCGTTGCTCTCGCCAGTTCCGCAGCCGCCGTCGCGGCCACCATGGCGGCCTATCAAGTTCCCTGGTCGCTGTTTTCTTCGCAGTTCAGAGGCGGCGGAAAGCTCGGCGTCGTTGTTGTGATGATCGTCGGCACCATCGTCCATTTGTACAACCTCACCCGCGCGAAGCTGGAACACACCAGCCGCGAACTGAAGCGCACGCTCGAATTGGGCAAGACTCAAACCCAACTGCAAGAGCAAGATCTCGATCAAGCGCGCCAGATTCAGGAACGGCTCCTGCCAAAAACAATTCCGCAGGTGAAGGGTCTCGAGGTGGCAGGTGCCTGGCAGCCGGCAGCCGTCGTCAGCGGAGATTATTTCGACGTCTTGAAATTTAGCGACGACAAGATTGGCGTCTGCATCTGCGACGTAGTCGGCAAAGGCATCAGCGCGGCGCTCTTGATGGCAAATCTGCAAGCCAGCTTTCGCGCGTTTGCGCTCGAGCCGATATCACCAGGAATCGTCGTCTCGCGGCTGAACGAAGTAATCTGCAACAACATCGCCCCCGACAAATTCGTCACCTTCTGCTACTGCTTGATCGACGCAAGCCGCCGCACGCTTACCTACGCCAGCGCCGGCCACTGGCCTCCCATCCTGCTTCGCCGGAATGGAAGCTCGCACTCGTTGAAGGACGGAGGCCCTCCGCTGGGATTGTTCCCCGCTCATGATTACCGCGACGTTGTGCTAGCGCTCGAATGGGGCGATCAACTGATCCTGTACACGGATGGATTGACCGAAGCATTGAATTCGGCTGGCCAGGAATTTGGCGAGGCCAATTTAGCGAGAATCGGCGGCGAAAACATGAGGCTCAACGCCGCTCAAATGCTCGACACTCTAAAGCGCGAAGTAAACCGCCACTGCGGCGGCTGCTATCAAGACGATCTGACGCTCGTAGTTGTATCCGTGAAGTAGTGCGGCACGCGCTCAGGTGCCAGCGGCAAATATGCTATACGCCTAGCATCTTCTGTTGTCATTGCTGTTGCTCCTGCCTCTACTCTGTCATCCTGAGCGTAGCGAAGCCTGCCTCCCAGCAGGGATCTCAGCGATGCCCGCGCCGACCAATTCCCTCGGGTCCTTACACCAACGTCGAGTTGAACGGCCCCTCACCACGTGCTACCGTGATCGTTGGGCTTTCAAAATGGGCGCCGGGAGGAACTAGTGACAAGCGGCCGCAAGAACGACGTGGCGAGGCAAGCCCGTATACCCTCGCCGCGAACTCTAATCGACGGTTCTGCGATTAGAAATCACCGTAAGTCATTGAAAACATGAGATCACGAACCAGTCTAATCGGCTGTAAACCGCGATTAGGGGCTTGGTGCTCAGCCACCGGCCGGACTGCCGCGCCTCGGCGGCCAGGCCTGAACTGACGATGCCAATTGAGCGCGACCCCGTCTGCGGAATGTCGGTCGATCCCGACCGCGCCAAAGCTCGCCTCGAGCACGACGGCAAATCGTACTTTTTCTGCTGCGAAAGCTGCGCCACGAAGTTCCGCGCCGCTCCCGCGAATTTTCTGACACGCGACGCGGCACAAGCCGCAATGCAACCCGCGGTCACGACCGGCCACGCCAGCGCACCGCTCATTCAGCTCGATGGAATTGCGCCTGCAAATGCACTCTCGCCATCGAAGTCCGCAGCAACTGCTCCCGCCCGAAAGCCAACGTACGTCTGCCCGATGGATCCCGAAGTCCGCGAAGGTCGCCCGGCGCGTGTCCCAAGTGCGGCATGGCGCTCGAGCCTGATGTTCCGCCGGCAGCAGCGACGCGCGTCGAGTACACGTGCCCGATGCATCCCGAAATCGTTCGCTCTGCGCCGGGATCATGCCCAATTTGCGGAATGGCGCTCGAACCGCGAACCGCAACCGTTGAAGAAGAAAAAAATCCTGAGCTTGCGAGTATGACGCACCGCTTCTGGACGAGCGTCGTCCTCACTGTTCCAGTGCTCATTCTCGGCATGTCCGACATGGTTCCGGGCCAGCCGCTGCAACGCATTTTCTCAATGGAAACGATCGGATGGCTCGAGTTTGCGCTTGCGACTCCTGTGGTTCTCTGGGCGGGCCTTCCGTTCTTCGAGCGCGGCTGGGCGTCACTCGCAAATCGCAGCCTCAACATGTTCACGCTCATCGCGCTTGGCACCGGCACGGCTTACGCTTACAGCGTGATCGCAGTTCTCTTCCCCCAAATTTTTCCGCCGTCATTTCAATCGATGCCGGGAGTGGTGCCGCAATATTTTGAAGCTGCCGCCGCGATCACCACTCTGGTGCTGCTCGGCCAGGTTCTTGAACTTCGTGCTCGAAGCCAAACGTCCTCGGCGATTCGCGCGCTGCTGAATCTTTCGCCGAAATCGGCGCGGCTCGTTCGGGCTGACGGAACTGAAATCGACGTGCCCGTTGAACATATCCAACCGGGCGATTCGCTTCGCGTGCGTCCGGGCGAAAAAGTGCCTGTTGATGGAGTCGTAGTCGAAGGTTCTAGCTCAGTTGACGAGTCGCTAATGACGGGCGAGCCAATCCCGGTGGAAAAAGCTGATGGAAGCCGCGTGATCGGTGGGACAGTAAACGGCACGGGCACGTTCGTCATGCGCGCCGAACGCGTCGGAAGTGAAACGCTGCTCGCGCAAATCGTTCGCATGGTAAGTGAAGCGCAACGAAGTCGCGCGCCGGTGCAGAAACTTGCCGATCAGGTAGCCGGATACTTCGTGCCGGCTGTCGTGCTGATCGCGGTTCTTACATTTATCGCGTGGGGCCTTCTAGGCCCAGCACCGAAAATGGCGCACGCTCTCCTCAACGCAGTTGCGGTATTGATCATCGCGTGTCCCTGCGCTCTGGGGCTCGCTACGCCGATGGCCATCATGGTTGGCACGGGCCGCGGCGCGCTTGCCGGAATTCTTATTAAGAATGCTGAGTCGCTTGAAACTCTCGAAAAGGTCGATACCCTTGTCGTCGACAAAACGGGAACGCTCACGGAAGGCAAACCGAAGGTTACGGCTCTGATTTCTGCGGAAGGATCGAATGATTCTGAAGTCCTCCGGCTCGCCGCAACGCTAGAGCGTGGCAGTGAACATCCTCTTGCGGCCGCAATTCTCGCGGGAGCAAAAGCCCGCAGCATTACGCCGGGCGATGTTGCTGAATTTAAGTCACTCACGGGCCGAGGTGTGGTGGGCCTTGCCGATGGCCGTAGCGCCGCGCTCGGCAATCGCGCGCTGTTCTCCGAATTGCAGATTCCGCTCGGACCGCTCGATGCCCGCGCTCAATCTCTCGAAGCCGAAGGCCAGACTGCGATGTTCGTGGGCGCAGACGGAAAAGCAATCGGTGTGATCGGCGTGGCCGATCCAATTAAATCAACCACAGCCGAAGCAATCGACCGCCTGCATCGCGACGGAATCAAGATCGTGATGCTCACAGGCGATAGCCGGGCCACCGCCGAGTCTGTCGCGCGAAAACTGAAAATTGAAACAGTCTACGCACAAGTTCTCCCAAATCAAAAAGGCGAAATTGTGAATCGGCTGAAGGCGGAAGGCCATATCGTCGCCATGGCCGGCGACGGCGTAAACGACGCACCCGCACTCGCCGCCGCTAACGTGGGAATCGCTATGGGAACCGGCACCGACATCGCCATCGAGAGCGCGGGAATCACGCTGCTGAAAGGCGATCTCGTCGCAATCGCGCGCGCACGCACTCTCAGCCGCGCCACGATGCGCAACATTCGCCAGAATCTTTTTTTTGCATTTGTGTATAACGCGCTGGGCGTTCCCATCGCCGCCGGAATTCTCTATCCGTTCTTCGGCTTGCTGCTGAGCCCGATTCTCGCCAGTGCAGCAATGACTTTCAGCTCCGTGTCCGTGATCACAAACGCTCTACGCCTTCGCCACGTCGAGCTCTAGCGCGCGCTCTCGAATGCTATAATCCAGCCCATGACATTGATGACCGCCACCTACGAACTCCAGAAACCGCTGAGCGCCGCGCAATTCCGCACCCTCGGCGAATTTTCAAATACCTACGGCCTCCACAAATTTCGCTACGACGAAAAAACCAACCGCCTTCATTTCGACTACGACGCTTCGCGCCTGCGCAACACGGTCGTCGAACACGTACTGCGCCAATCCAGAATCCCAGTTCTCCGCCGCGTCGATAATTCCTAGCGCAGTCATCACTCACACAGCCACACGCGATGCGCGAAACTCCAACGCTCACCTGCGAACGATGGCGAGATGGCAGCTCAACCTTTAATTCGGGATTCGAGCAGACGAACGCACGGAAAACGCCGTAGAAAAAATAAGAGGGGGCTCTCGCTTGGGATCGAGAGCCCCCAAAGGTCGCGTTCCGTTGATTCGGCCTAGGCGTGGTCGAATCATGGGGTCATCCATCCTAGCTTCCCTCTCAGAGGCAGGTGGGAACGACCCGTGCTTCCAGTGTCTGGGCCCCTTCCTCCCCATTCACCAGTAGTGCGGATCGTGTAGGAACGCGACCCACGCCCCGTCTAGTGCAAACGCGTGACCAGTTGGCGGTGAGTGTGACGGTGCAGCCGCGCGTGCGTTTTCAACACTTTAGCTCGGTCGATTTTGGCGCGCACGCTCGCATCGAATCCGAATCGGGAACGCGCGTCCCAGTTCGGGTTGCGATGATTCATCCGCTCGGCAGCAGTGGAGCGCGAGGCTTCGACGGGGCTCACCTTTCGCGCACACTCGCGATCGCAACTTGTCCACTGCATCCCGCTGCCGCATAATGGAGACCTCGCAGGACAATGCAGGACAACGAATGAAAAAACCGTTCATCGCGATTCTCGCACTCGTCGCCGGCCTGGCAGGCCTCGCGATCGGGATGGCGGCATCGCGCTCGGGCCGCGGCGGAATGCGAGCATCCGCGTCGCATGAAAATTCCGGCCAGCTTGCACGGACAAAACCCGAAGAGTCGGCGCCAGGAACCGCGCAACCTGAAATGGCCACGATGATCCGCGATGATGAGGACGTGATTCGCTTTGCCAGCAATCCACAGCCGGCGCCGCCGTTTCTTCTTAGCGACCTCGACGGAAATGTTGTATCGACGGCCCAATGGCAGGGGAAAGTGGTGCTGCTCAATTTCTGGGCTACTTGGTGCCCGCCCTGCCGCGAGGAGATTCCGATTCTTGTTGATCTCGCGAAGAAATACAAAGACGGTTTGCTGATTGTCGGCATATCACTCGACGACGCATCCGCCGATGAAGTGAGACAATTCACGAAAGCCTTCCACGTGAACTACCCGATCGTAATGTGGAGCCGAGAACTAGTCGCCGAATATGGCGGCGTTCCCGCGCTGCCGACCACATTTTTAATCAACAAAGAGGGCCGGGTGGTGCAGAAGCATGAAGGGCTCTATCCACCTGAGGTATACGAAACAGAAGTGCGCTCGCTGATGGGACTGCCGGTAGGCGCAAAGATCGAAACGTTCGAAGACAATGGGCAGATATTTTTGAAGAACGCCGTGAACGCAACCGAACTTCCCGACGTGGATTTCTCCGGACTCTCACCGGAACAAAAAAAGGCGGCGCTGAAGCGATTGAATTCCGAGGGCTGTACCTGCGGATGCCGGCTAACACTTGCGCAGTGTCGAATCAACGACACGTCGTGCGTTCGGAGCAAGGGACTGGCTGCAAAAGTGGTTGACGATGTTGCAAAAGCAGTGCCGCTGCCTCCACTTCCCGCGGCGCCGCCTCCACCTGCCAGCAACTAGCTTTTTGGAATTCCCTTCACAACTTCCAGTCAGAACGAATGGGTTAGAGCCGATTGACGCCCGCCATTGCAATCGCGTTGGCAGGAATTTCTAGGGGTGGGTCATGTTTTCCGGGCGCACGAGTTCGTCGAACTCCTTCTCCGTGAGGTAGCCCAATTTCAGCGCAGCCTGACGGAGACTTAGATTCTCGTGATGAGCCTTGTGCGCGATCGCAGCGGATTTGTCATACCCGATTTTGGGGGTCAATGCCGTCACCAGCATAAGAGAATTGTTTAGATTCTCTTGAATCTGCTCCCTATTTAGCTCTATTCCCACGACACAGTGATCCGTAAACGAACGGCAGGAATCGGCAAGCAGCCGAACCGAATTGAGAAAATTGTGAATCATCACGGGCTTAAAAACATTGAGCTGGAAGTTGCCTTGCGATCCGGCAAACCCGATCGCGACGTCGTTTCCAAAAACCTGCACCGCGACCATCGTCATCGCTTCCGACTGCGTGGGATTCACTTTGCCGGGCATGATCGAGGAGCCCGGCTCGTTTTCGGGTAGCGTGATCTCGCCAAAACCGGCGCGCGGACCCGAGGCGAGCCACCGAACGTCATTCGCAATTTTCATGAGCGAAGCGGCGAGCGTTTTGAGCGCGCCACTCGCAAAAACCATCTCGTCGTGAGCGGAAAGCGCGGCAAATTTATTGGGGTGAGAGTGAAATGGAAGCCCTGTCAATTCGGCAATTTTCTTCGCGGCGCGCTCGGCAAATTCGGGATGCGCGTTCAGGCCGGTTCCGACAGCGGTTCCACCGATGGCGAGGTCGTACAGCCCCGGAAGAACCATTCGTAGCCGTTCGATGTCGCGGTCGAGCAAGCTCACCCAGCCGGACATTTCCTGCCCGACGGTGAGCGGCGTCGCATCCATCAGGTGCGTTCTGCCAATTTTTACAACGTCTCGAAATTGCTGCGCCTTCGCATGAATTGCATCGCGCAGTCGCGATACCGCCGGGATGAGCACTTCTTCCACGCGTGTTGCCGCCGCGATATGCATGGCCGTCGGAAACGTGTCGTTCGACGATTGCGACATGTTTACGTCGTCATTGGGGTGGATGGGTTTTTTCGAACCCATCACGCCGCCGGAAATTTCGATGGCGCGATTCGAAATGACTTCGTTCGCGTTCATGTTGGTCTGCGTGCCGCTGCCGGTTTGCCAGACGTGTAGGGGAAAGTGCTCGTCCAGCTTGCCCGCGATCACTTCATCGGCAGCTTGAACGACGAGTCGCGCTTTCTCTGCCGAGAGCTTTCCGAGGTCCTGGTTCACGAGTGCTGCGGCTTTTTTGAGGATGCCAAACGCGCGGATGAGTTCGGGCGGCATCGTGTCACGCCCAATATCGAAGTGGATCAGGGAACGCGCTGTCTGCGCGCCGTAGTAACGGTCGGCGGGGACTTCGATTTTGCCCATGCTGTCCGATTCAACTCGGGTCTTTATGTTTGGCGCAATCGACGCTTTGGCGTCCACGTTCAATCCTCCATCTGCAAACTGCTCGAAAGCACCGCAAGGTGCTTTCTCCTAAAGGATACTGCGGAAATGTCCTGCGCGCAGCCTTGTTTCCTGGCTCGCGAGTAAACCTCATCAGCAACGGCGGCGAGCGAAGCCTCCAATCGCGCGAACAGCTGTACGGGAGTTGCACTTTTGGACAGGCGCGATTTCAGAAACGTTCCGGTACGATGCGCGAAGGCAAATCTCGAATCAGACTAAAATTGCCGTAGCGAACAATTACTACATTGTGCGGCCGCTTTGAGCGGATCCGTACGTTTGATTGAGCTTTCGGCACAAGGAAAAAATAGTCTTATGGCCTGGAAATTCCGGTTCGGCTCGCGACACGAAGAGCAAAAGGGCGGCGGTGTGGAAGTAGCTGACGCCGCGGCCGAAGAAACTCCGTCGCCAGAACCAACCGCCCAAGAAGCTTCTGTCACTGCCGACTCTCCCGAAGCGGCCAGCGCTGAGTCCGCAGCAGGGAGTTCACCAAGCGTCGCAGCAGGCGACAACTCTCAAGACGGCGCTCTCAATTGCGATGCGACTGAGAAAGACGCCGAGGAGGAGCGGGAGTTTGACCCGCCGAACCGTGAAGACTCGGAGGACATCGCGTCGCAATCGAAGATCGAGGAAGCATCCACGGTAGTGAATCCAGCCGAACTTGGAACGAGCGCAGAAGCGGCTCCGCTCGCGTCACACATCCCTGCGATTGCCAGCGATTGGGCTTTCGAAGAAAAGCTCGCCATCCACAAGGAGTGGGTCGAGTCCCACGGCCGCTCGGGCCAGAAGATCGACCTGGCGGGCGCAAAGCTTGAGGGAGCTGAACTCGTCGGCGTTAATTTGCGCTTTGCTGACCTGCAGGAAGCCGACCTGAAAGCCGCCGATCTTCTACTCGCCGATCTTCGCGATACTTGCCTTGCGCAGACGAACCTCGAGGAAACGTGCCTCGTGGGCGCGAATCTGGAAGGCGCGAACATGGAAGGCGCCACGCTCGCAACCGCGATGGGATTGGTTCCCCGCCAGCTAGCCGGTGCGAATCTGCGCGACGCCGAATTGCCTCCGCAAATTCTCGAGTTTCCAGCGCTCACGGACTTTGTGCGAGCCTCGCAAACGGCTGTTTGGTTTTTCGGCGCCACGATTTCCATCAGCGTGCTTTCGTGGCTGACCATTTGGAAGACCCGAGATGTGCAATTGATCTCGGACTCCTCGATTTTTCCGTTTCTACGCTCGACGGCAGCGTCGTCCGCCTTCCCGACGGCGGAAATCTATTTGATCGCACCCGCCGCACTTCTGGCCGTCTATCTCACGTTTCAATATCACCTGCAGCGGATGTGGGATGCCGTTCTCGAGCTGCCTGCCATATTTCCTGACGGCCATTCGCTCGACGAGCACCGGCCATGGATCGTCACCGGCCTGCTCCGGGTGCATTTTCGATGGATGAACCAAGATGCGCCGTCGACGCGGTTCATCGAAAAAGGAATTTCGATCATTCTCGCGTACTGGCTCGTTCCCTTCACTCTGTTATGCATATGGGGACGGTACCTCACGCAGCAGGATATGCACGGCACGTTGCTGCAGATTCTTCTTTTTGCCGCCGCAACCGGCGTGGCGGTATATGCGACGACGCGGGTAGGCCGACCCGAGGAATCATTCGCGGGAGAAGAAAAGCTTTCGACCGGAATTCTGAGGCATCTGAGAACTCTTCGCTTTTCGCGACTGATCGGCGGACTCGTTGTGTCGTTGTTTCTGCTTTCACTGGGCACCGTGAAAGGTGTTCCGCATGACGTGAGCCGCGCTCCGCAATTTTCCGCGGCTGACATCCGGCGGTGGGCGCCGAGCGTTTTCTGGTTGATTGGCTACGACCCCTACGCCGATCTTACGGAGTCAGTGATTTCAGCGAAGCCCGCGGGTTGGACAGGAGCCGACGACCAACTCAGCTCCGTGCAAGGAGCGCGCCTCAACAAAACGAATTTTCGTTACGCCCAGGCGTATGGAGTATTTCTTGCGAACGCGCATCTCTTCCGATCTGATTTCAGAGGAGCATTCCTATCTGAAGCGGATCTGCGCGGAGCGGACCTCGGACAGTCAAATTTGAGCCTTGCGATGCTCGATCGCGCGCAAATGGCGCGCACGAATCTCGACCGGGCCAGTCTCGACGGCGCGAACATGACTCGCGCCGATCTTCGAAGCGCGAATCTTTCATATTCGTCGCTGGTGGATGCCACGCTTGTGGACGTGCGGCTCGACGGCGCGAGCCTCTACTCGGCCCGCATGGGCGGAGCCAAGCTGATTCGCGCAAATCTCAACAAAGCCGACTTACGCGAAGCGCATCTGGAAGGCGCGAATCTCGAGCATGCCGACTTGCAACAGGCCTACATGTGGTCGGCCAAGCTTTCTTCCGCGCAGCTCGACAATGCACAGCTTGGAACCGCTATCTTCATCGACGCCGATTTGCGGAACGCAGACTTGCACGGAGCACACTTTCAAGGCACGGTGCTCAACGGCGCCAACATGCAGGGAGCAAATCTGGATTATGCGGACATGCACGGCGTTCTGGGATTGAGCGCCAGTCAGGTTTGTTCGGCGAGTTCACGAAAGGGATTGCTACTCGACGACGCAATTCTGTCGCAGGTAGATGCGCAGTGCGGCGGCGGTTATCATGCCGCGTTGCCAGATCCTCCTTCCAACGCTTTGCGAGCGCCTACAGTGGAACCTCACGCAAACTAAACCTAGACTTCGACTGCGAAATCCGCGTTCCTACTTCGCAGTCTTCTCCGGCGCTGAATTTTCGGGCGGCTTTTCAAAACGCGCATCATCCACCGGGACATTCGGATCCATTTTCTGCCAGGTGTAGGTTGTGGCGCCGTCCACGCGGGTGACACGCACCTTGAATGGAATTTTCAATCCACCAACGTCACGGTAATCGTCGAAATCTGTTTCGAGCGGAAGCGCTCCCAGCGGACTTTCAATCCGATGGGAAATTCGCAGCAAGAAGCCGGATTGCGTGTCGAAATAAATCCGGTCTGTGCCACCCATAGGCCACCAGGCCATCACGACGTACGCGTCATGACCATCAATCTTCTCCGTGGCTCTCACCTGAAAACGCGAATAATCCTGCTTGAAATCCGCGCCGGGATAAAAAGCAGCCCATTGTTTGCTGCGCGCGAGCTCATCGCCCGATGCTTCGGTGACTTCTCCGTTTCCGCGCTGGCCCCAAGCGATTTTGCCGTTCACTCCTTCTGTGATGTCGCCGTGGGACGTGTGCAAGACGGCAAACGCTTTGTCCGGGGCTCTTCGGTAGGTGTCAATCGTTGCGTGCAAGTCGTGCGGCCCTTCCACCGTTCCTTTTTCCGCTCGCGTCGAGGCATTCGTCGGAGATTGCGCACCGCCGATCACCTTCGCGTACCTTGCAAAAATATCATCGGCGCTGGGAAGAGAAGCCGCCGCGTCGCCGCCGGACCGCGACGGCGCGCCGTCGGAGTCGGGCGACGACGCCGGCTTCAACGGTTGCGACGCGGCCATCGAAGCGCCATATGCGCCGATGGTCTGATCGGGTAGAGAGGGAATGCCGGCCGGCTTAGCTGATCCGCGATGGCACGTGAAGCAGGTGACCTCTCGATGCGCGTTGAAATTGTCCTTATTGATCGCAAACATCATTTTCATCATGTTGCGAGCGCGCAGCTTTGCCGGTTTGTCGTCACTATCGAAATGCCCGGCTTCATGGCAGTAGTCGCAACGGACGCCGAGAGCGGCTGTGATATAGCGCATCGACGGAAGGAGTTGATCGGCTGGAATATCCTTCAAGACCTCGATGTTCTTGAACGCCTCGACGGCGGTTTTTTGCCCGGCCGTACTTCCTTCTTGCGAAGCGGGATGGTGAAGAGCCAAGTCACGGGCCGTTACTTTCATTGGAAACCACGCGACGATCGCTAGAATCGTGGCGAGAGTGAGGCACCCGCAAAGAATGCTCTTGGACAGAAGATTCAGATTCATCGTGACCAGTGTTCCTTTCGAGAGACTCGCGGTTCCAATCGGCAGAATTAGACGCTAAACGGAACGCTCTTGAACATACGTCAATTCCAAACGGAAATGAAGGGCAGGTATCGTCGACGCACCACAAAATTCTTCGTTCGTGAACTAGGCCAACTGCGCTCGCTCAGGTAAAATCCTTGCGCCGACCATCCGATGAATCCTCCCATGAATACTCAGGCGCCGACAACGAACGAGGGAAAGTCTGAAGCAAGGCATTTTCTTTCCAGTGCCGCAATGTTCTGCATCGCCGCCGGCTCCTGGGTTCTCGTCTACATAACAACCTTATTCCATCCTGCATTGCTCGACGATGCCGACACTGTTCATGCAGAAGTGTCGCGCGAAATGCTGCTGAATCACGATTGGGTGACGATGTACATCGATGGCGTCCGGTATCTTCAGAAATCGCCGCTGATGTATTGGATGGTGACGGTCAGTTACAAACTGTTCGGAATCTCGGAGTGGCAGACGCGGCTTCCGCTCGCGCTTTGCGTTGGCGTGTTGGCGTGGATCGTGTACATCTTTGGGCGGAGATTTTTTGGGAAAGAAGCGGGATTTTACGCGGCGCTTATCACGATTACGTCGCCGGGAATTTATGTCTTCACTCGCTTTCTGATTCCGGAAGTGATGGTGGCGCTGTTTTTGATTCTTGGTTTGTACTTCTTTTTGATCGCCTACGGGCAGGAAGAACCGTCGCGTTGGATGTGCTGGGGCGTCGCGGTAACGATGGCCCTGAACGTACTGACAAAGAGTCTGATTGGCATCGTATTTCCGATCGCGGTGATCCTGACGTTTCTGTTTCTCACGGGTGAGCTGAAAAAGATCTGGAAACTGCGGCCGTTGTCCAGTCTCGTGGTTTTTCTTTTGGTGGCAGTGCCGTGGCACGCTTTGGCGGCGATCCGCAATCCGGCGGAACCCTCGGGGCCACAAAAGGGATTCTTGTGGTCGTATTTCGTGAACGAACAATTCCTGCGCTACCTGAACAAGCGCGTTCCGCACGATTACGACAAAGTTCCGCTGGTGCTCTTCTACGGTCTCGTCTTGCTTTGGATTCTTCCGTGGTGCGCGTTTTTATTTCCTGCGCTAAAAGAGATTCCCTTCGGCATACGCACATGGCGCGATCGTTTGGACAAACGCGGGCAAGCGAATCTGTTGCTGGGAGTCTGCATTGCGGTGATCGTGGGATTTTTTTCGTTTTCGAGCCGGCAGGAATATTATTCGTTGCCCTCAGTGCCGGCGCTCGCGCTGCTCACCGCCGGATGGCTGCAAAAGGAATCGTCGTCGAGTGCAGGCAGCCTCGAGCGGCGGGCGGGGCGGATTGCGTCCGGAGTGCTGCTTGGAATTGGCTTCGTCGTGTTTCTCGTGTGCATGAGTATTTTCGCGCAGACGCATACGTTTCCAGCGGGAACGGACATCGGCGACGTGCTCACAGCGCATCCGGGAAACTATAAACTCTCGCTCGGCCATATGCAGGATTTGACGATCACGTCGTTCGGGTTGTTCCGTGCGCCACTGTGGGAGTTTGGCGCGGCGATGCTGCTAGGAACCGGACTTAATTGGTTCTTTCGCCGCCGGGGATCGGCTTTGAAGGGCAACCTGGCGCTGACGGCGATGATGATCGTTGTGCTTCTGTGCGTATATCAGGGCTACGTGATTTTTTCGCCCGAAATATCGTCGAAGAATTTGGCGCTGGCGATTCAAAAAGAGTATCAACCGGGCCAGACCATTGTGATCTACCGAAATTACGAAGCCGGGTCGACGCTTAATTTTTATACCGGCGAGCAGGTTCACGTACTCGACGGGTTGCGAGCCGATTTGTGGTTTGGCTCATTCTTTCCGGACGCACCGCACGTTTTCGAGGACTACGAATCGTTCCCGCGACTGTGGAATGGGCCGAAGCGCGTCTATTTCTTCGCGCAGGAGGATTCGGTGGAAAAGGCACTGGCGGGAATCGATCCGAAGACCGTGCATGTTTTCGCGAGAAGCGGAGGAAAAGTAATACTTACAAACCAGGCCACGGAGATGCTCGCCGCTCCAGATTCTGGCCCGCAACATCAGTGAGCGTATTCTCGCGGCGGCTTTGTTGCCGTAGGTTGCTTGCCACGCTTTGATGCGCGCGCTTGTTGTTCTGGAATACAATCGTTTCGCACTCTGATTACTTCTTCGAGAGGTCCAATGACGCACCCCTGGCATGACCTGAGCCCCGGCAATAAAGTGCCCTACGAATTCGACGCCATCATCGAAATCCCGCTGCATTCGAATATCAAGTATGAACTCGACAAAGTGAGTGGGATGATTCGAATGGATCGCGTTCTATACTCCGCGGTTTTCTATCCGGCGAATTACGGTTTCATTCCACAGACGCTCGCAGAAGATCACGACCCGCTCGATGTGCTCGTTCTATGCCAGGAATCGGTTGTTCCGCTCACAGTAATGCACGCGAGGGTGATCGGATTGATGACGATGATCGATTCTGGCGATCCCGATCATAAAATTATAGCGGTGGCAACGAGCGATCCGGAATACAGCGAATATCACGAAGTGAACGAGCTACCACCCCATCAAATGGCCATGATTCGCCGCTTTTTTCAGGACTACAAGCAGCTTGAGGGGAAGGAAGTGGATGTGGACGACATTCTGCCGCCGGCGAAGGCGTACCCAATCATCAAGAACGCACTTGCCACCTACAAGAAACAATTTCCGCGCGGCCGTGCCGCAAAAAACAAATCATAGGCGCGCTCACTCTACCTTTCATTCCAGAACAATTTGAGCGATCAAAAATCCATTGGCAGGCCGACGTAGTTCTCCGCAAGCGATTGGGAAGCGGCTCGGGAACTCGTCACATAGTCGAGTTCCGCAAGCTGGCGGCGCTGCTCGAAGCCGTCGTCGGTGCTGAATAGGTGCAGCATCGTCGTCATCCACGAGGAGAAGCGCTGTACTTTCCAGACGCGCCGCAGGCAAGTGTCCGAATATAGGTCCAGTCGCTCACGTTGTCCGGACTCGTAGAAATCAGCAAGCGCTCTGGCAAGAACCCGGACATCTGCGACGGCGAGATTCAATCCCTTTGCGCCGGTGGGCGGGACGATGTGCGCGGCGTCCCCTGCGAGAAATAGTTTGCCGCATTGCATCGGCTCGACCACGAAGCTACGCATACCGGTAACACCTTTTTGGGTGATCGGTCCTTCTGTAAGTTTCCAGCCGTCGTCGGTCGCGAGCCGCCGGTGAAGCTCCTCCCAAATTTTGGCGTCCGGCCATTTGTTGATGTCTTCATCAGGGGAGCATTGCAGATACAACCGGCTCACTTGCGGCGAACGCATGCTGAGAAGCGCGAATCCGCGCTCGTGGTACGTGTAAATCAATTCGTCGCAGGATGGCGGCGCGTCCGCAAGGATTCCGAGCCATCCAAATGGATACGTCCGATCGTAGTGCGTGAGCAAATCTTTCGGAATACTCGGCCGGCAGATTCCGTGGTAGCCGTCGCAGCCCGCGATGAAATCACAGGTCAGCTCGTGCGGTTCTCCGTTGCTGCGAAAACGAATCGAGGGCTTGTCAGAAGATTGCGCCGCCTCGAAATCGTGTACGCTTACATCTTCCACTTCGTAATAGATCTGGCCGCCGGCTTCGCGGCGCGCTTTATTCAGGTCTTTGATCACTTCGTGCTGCGCGTAGATCGTGATTCCTTTGCCGCCTGTCAAATCCGCGAAATCGATTCGATGGGTGCGCCGCCCAAACCTTAGATTCACGCCGTGGTGAACGAGCCCCTCATTCTTGAGACGTTCGCCGACGCCCGTTTCGATCATCAGGTCCACAGTTCCCTGCTCGAGCACTCCGGCGCGCACGCGCTCCTGAACGTATTGCTGGCTGCGATTCTCGACGACAACGGATTCGATTCCCTGCAGATGCAAGAGGTGGGACAGCATCAAGCCGGCGGGGCCGGCTCCGACGATACCCACCTGCGTGCGAAGTTTTTTCACGCAGCCATTCTAATACCGAGAAACGCTCCACGCGCTGCGAAGATTAAAACATTGCGACGCGGTGTGCGCTAACGCTTGACGCTGCCGAACGAACTCCGGTAGCCTCACTCCCTTGGCAATTTGCGGATTTATCGAAGAGGCGCCAAACAAATGCTTGTGAATGAGAAGCGGCTTTTAGTGGAGTGGGGAGATTGCGACCCGGCTGGAATTGTTTTTTATCCTCGGTATATCGCCTGGTTCGATGATTGCACAACAGCACTATTTCTTGCGGCCGGGATGCCAATTCAGAAACTCTTCAAGTCTCATGGCGTTATTGGCATACCTCTCGTTGATGTGAAGGCGCGATTCATAGTGCCGTCAAGTTTTGGCGACGAATTGCTCGCAAAGTCCAGTGTCACCGAATTCCGCCGCAGCAGTTTCACGCTTCTCCATCAGTACTTCAAAGATGGTGTCCTCGCAGTCGAAGGTGTCGAAACACGCGTTTGGGCTGGAATCGATCCTGAAAATCCGACGCGTATGAAATCGCGCCCTCTTCCGGCTGACGTAATCGCGCGGCTCTCCGCTGACCGCGCTATGCCTGCCTGAAGCAGCGCAAGAGCGATGAAAATGTCCCATTCTGAAGTGCCAAATCCCGGCACGAAGCAGAGCAACCAGTTGCTACTGGTGGCCGACCTTGCTGGAACTTTTCTATTTGCCATCGAGGGCGCCACGGCTGCCGTCGCCGGCAATCTCGATCTGCTGGGGATCATGGTTCTGGCGTTTGCCACGGCGCTCGCAGGCGGAATTACTCGCGATCTCTTGATCGGTGCAGTGCCGCCGCAGTCGCTTCGCGATTGGCGTTACCCGGCGATGGCGTTCACCGGCGCCGCGATTGTTTTTTTCCTTCACCCGATCCTGGACGGGCTTCCGACTCGGCCACTCATCGTTCTTGATGCGGCAGCGCTTGCGCTGTTCGCTGTCGCGGGCACAGAAAAAGCATTGAACTACAAAATGCATGCTTTCATCGCGGTTTTGCTTGGTACGGTGACGGCGGTAGGAGGCGGGACGATTCGTGATTTGTTTCTGGCGCAGATTCCCAACGTGCTTCGCGCCGACGTGTATGCAACCGCCGCACTGCTAGGATCGATCGTGATGATAACCGCGCGCAAATTGCGAATGGGAGACAGAGGATCGGCGCTACTGGGCGGCTTTGCTTGTTTCGCGATTCGACTCATCAGCGTGTGGCGCCACTGGAATCTGCCGCACGCGGCGAATTAATTATTTCCCGGAATCCATTTCTGCAAATACCTCTTGTGCGATATGAAACGCGGCGTTCGCGGCAGGCAGGCCACAATAAATTGCGCTTTGCAGCAGAACTTCCTGAATCTCTTCGCGGGTCACTTTGTTATTGAGAGCGGCGCGGACATGCATTCGAAATTCGTCGCTGCGATTGAGCGCGATCATCATCGCGAGAGTTAACAGGCTTCGCGTATTACGCGGCAAACCGGGGCGCGACCAGATTTCGCCCCACGCATAGCGCGTGATGAAATCCTGAAACGGCTCGGTAAAGGCGGTCTTGCTTTTTTCGGCTTTGTCGACATGCGCGTCGCCGAGGACGGCGCGCCGAACCTTCATGCCGGACTTGTGTCGCTCGCGGTCATCCATAATTCCCCCCGATGCCAGTTCCCTTCGGCTAATTCAAAAAGTTCAAAAGCGACTTAGTAAACTCGTCGGGCGCTTCCAAATTCGACAGGTGTGACGCCTGAAGCTCAACGAGCTTCGCACCCGGAATCGTGTCGACAAGATAGCGCGCATCGGCGGCAGGGATCACGGGATCGTGCAGACCGGCGATGACAAGCGTGCGGGCGCGAATCCTCGAAATGGTTTCGCGCTGGTCCATGTCGCGGATGGCTCCACAATTTGCAGCGTATCCATCCGGCGAAGTGCTTGCGATCATTTGGCGCGCCGATTCGACTACGCCGGGCGACTTCTCGATAAACGCCGCGGTAAACCAGCGCTGTGCCTGCGTATCTGCAATCGCAGCCATTCCCTTCGTGCGAATCATTTCGAGACGCGCGTTCCACATTTCCGGCGAGCCGATTTTTGCTGCTGTGTTACAGAGGACGAGGCGATTGATGCGTTCGGGAGCGTAGACTCCGAGCCACATGCCTATCATGCCGCCCATGGAGAGTCCGCAAAAATCGGCGCGCTCAATTCCAACGGCATCGAGCAGGCCGACGACGTCGCGGCCGAGTTGCGTAATGCTGTATGGGCCTGGCGTGACGGAGGACTGGCCGTGGCCGCGCGTATCGTAGCGCAGCACGCGAAATTGCTTCGCGAGAGCGGGACACTCTGCGGATCCCACATCGAGAAATTTGTGCCCAGTGAATTTGAAAGAACCAAGACGGGAGCGTTCGCAGGCCCATCGAACTGATAATTCAGGCGCGCGCCGTTCACTTCGGCAAAGGGCATACTCACCGCTTTCTAAATCACTGCTGTGAAATTCGAATCTACAGATTCGCGCTAGAGTTTTCGATCCAGGCTTGATAGGACTTTCTTTACCATTTCCTGTGCTGAGCCGATGTAATTCTTGGGATCCATCAGTCGCGCAATATCCTCGGCAGATAGATGTTTGCGCACTTTCGAGTCCTTCAACAGCACCTCGTGCAGTGGCTGATTTTGTTCAAGCGCAAGCCGGCTCGCATGCTTGAGCACATCGTGCGCTTCCTCGCGGCCGAGGTGTTTGCGAAGGACCATTGCCACGGCTTCGGCAAAAATGAGGCCGTTGGTTGCGTCAATGTTTTCGGCCATGCGCTGTTCGTGAATTTCGAGGCCGCCGAGGACGAATGCCGCTTGCGCCACTGCCCCGCCGGCGAGCATACAAATTTCCGGCAGCGTTTCCCATTCGGCGTGCCAGCCGCCGAGGCCGCGCTCGTGCTCCTGCACCATACTCGTGAGCATTGTTGAGACGAGCGCTGGAACGCGAATCGCTGCGGACAGCATCACAGCGCAGCCCACGGGATTTTGTTTGTGCGGCATCGTCGAAGAGCCGCCGCGGCCGGGAGCGGATGGTTCCGAGACTTCGCCGACTTCCGTTTGCGCCATCAGCGAAATGTCGCGTGCAATTTTTCCGAGGGAGCCAACGAGCAGGCCGAGCGTGGTGGCAACTTCAGCGAAGCGGTCGCGGTGCGCGTGCCAGGGTAGATCCGGCACGCCAAGCTTCAAGTCGTCAGCGAGAGCTGAAGCAACCGCGGGTCCGCGATCGCCGAGCGCTGCGAGCGTCCCGACAGCTCCGCCAAATTGAATTACGAGCACATCTTTTTGTGTTTGGTTCAGGCGAGAGTGATGCCGCTCGATTGCCGCGAGCCAGCCCGCAGCTTTCAATCCCAGGGTGACGGGAGGCGCGTGCTGCAGCCATGTACGTCCCACGATGAGTGTTGAGTCGTGAGCTTCTATGAGCCGGACGAGCGCGCTCGAAATTTTTGACAGCCCGTTGCCGATCTCTTCCAGCGCTTCGCGGAGCTGCAGGACGAGGCCGGTGTCGATCGCGTCCTGGCTCGTTGCGCCGTAGTGAACAAATGAGGACGCTTTTTCGTCGGCGTTCGCTACCAGCGAAGTGAGGTGCTTCACCATCGGGATGGCGACGTTTCCGGCAAGCGCCGCTTCGCGAGCCAGCTTTTCGATCGAGTACAAATTTGCGTCGCATTGCGACTCGATCGCCGCGACGGATTCTTTCGGCGCGATGCCGGCGCGCGCGAGTGCCCTTGCCAGCGCCGCTTCGAAATTCAGCATCGATTGCAGACGGCGATGATCGGAAAAAATCTCGCGCATGTCGTCGGTAGTAAACAGCGGATCGAGCAGGCGTATCGGGGTCGGGGTGCTCATTTGTGTGGCGTCAGCCACGTATCATAGCGCGAGATGCGATGCGGTGAAGAAAAAAGGAGGAGACTCGCGCGCGGCAAAAGGGTGCATCAAGCATACGTTGAGATTCTTCGACCATCCTGATCGGATGGCCTCGGAATGACGGCGGATGAGCAGGTGAAATAATTAGCTGGAGTCGGAGTTCGAAGTGCATTTATGAAGCATGTCCGGCTGCATCACTGCATTCAGCGTCTAGATATATGTGGTCTCTTGACAATCACCGACCCCTGATAGAGAATTTCGTATAGGCGAAGAAAAAGCGAAACTAATTATTCAAACCCCCTTCCTTTCTCCTCGCCATCGGGATCGCCATGCCTCGCAACCTCGCTGCTTTACGCTTGCAAGTGGAAACGGCTCTCGCCGGACGCGTCTCTGCGCCCTTTGCGTACCGCGACCGCAAGCTTGTGGAAATGGTTTCGGCGGGCATTCCGGAAATTGATGCGCTTACGGGAGGCCTGCCGCGCGGAGGCTTGACGGAGATTTGTGGCCCTCCCTGCTCCGGCCGGACGAGTCTGCTGGTTTCAGCGCTGGCTTCAAGAACAGCGCACGCCGAGGTGTGCGCGCTCGTCGATGGACGCGATGCTTTCGATCCGCATGCGGCGGCTGCAGCCGGCGTGAAGCTCGATCATTTGCTCTGGGTACGCTGCCACAATATCGATCAAGCGCTGCGTTCGACGGACCTGCTGTTGCAAGGCGGCGGCTTCGGAATGATCGCGGTGGACCTGACGGATATTCCGCCGGCGACGGTGCGTTACGTTCCGCTGAATGCGTGGTTCCGCTTTCGCCGCGCAGTGGAAGATACGCCGACGATTCTGGTTCTGCTCGAGCAGGAGCCGAATGCGAAAACGTGCGCTTCGCTGGTTTTGCGGCTTGGCGCTGAGCTGCCACGGTGGTCGGGGACGAGTGGGGATTCTGCGAAAGATTTTCGCGCGTTTCCATCGGCTTGTTTGCTGAATGGAGTGGATGTGCGCGCGGAAGTGGTTAGTTCGCGCGTGCAGCCGCTTGATGGAGGACTCGTGGGCGCGGATGGGAGTGCGGGAAGTTTTGCGACGAGAGCGGGGTGGGGTGTTTGGGGAGTTCGACGGAGGGAATCTCGGTCGCGGGGAATACAAGACGCATTTCAAATGTGAAATTTCAAATTTGAGATAAAAGCAGAGAAAAAAACGAAACAGAAATAAATTCAAGCGCAACGGCGCCCGCCTGAAGGCGGCCGCTACAAAGACGAAAGGCGCACAGGTCTCACCAAAGAGAAGTTGGGGGGAGTTTCCAATCTCAAGGGATCAACGGGCTGGCACGGCTATGCGGTTTGCTTCCATTTATGTTGCGGATTTTATGGTGCAGGCCGTGGTGCGAGGCGAACCGGGGCTTCGGGATTGCTCGGTTGCGCTGATCGATGGGACACCGCCGTTAAGAACTGTTATCGCGGCAAACGATGCCGCGGTGCACGCCGGAATCGCGCTGGGAATGACGGAGTCGCAGGCTGAAGATTTCTGCACGGTGCAAATTCGCCTGCGTTCGCTGACGCAGGAAAAAGCTGCGCACGCGGCTTTGATGGATCTGGGGTGGTCCGTTTCGCCGCGCGTGGAAGATACGGCGCCGGACACGATTGTTCTCGATCTGGCGGGGCTTGCTTCGCTGTTTGGCTCTGAACAGATGATTGCGGAGCAATTGATGGAACGCGCGTCGGGATTGGGACTGGCAGCGCGCGTTGCCATTGCGTCCAATCTCGAAGCAGCGGTTCATGCGGCGCGCGGTTTTCCTGGTATCAGTGTGATTCCGCCGGGAGAAGAAGCGAAATGGCTGGGCGGTTTGACGGTCAGCGTGCTTTTGCCTTCCAGTCCGCAATCATCGCATCGTGCGCCTTCATCTCACGGCGTGCATTCATCGCAAAATGCCCTTTCCTCTTCCGAGGAGATTCTGGCAACGCTTGAGAGTTGGGGCGTGCACACGTGCCGGGCACTTGCGGCATTGCCGGTGTTGCAGCTTTCCGAACGACTCGGGCAGGAAGGAGTTCGCCTGCACGAATTGGCGCGCGGCGCGAGTTCGCGTTCGCTTGTGCTCGCCGAGCCGGATATTTATTTCGAAGAGGAAATGGAGCTTGAGGATGCCGTGCCGGAACTTGAGCCGCTATCGTTTCTTCTAGGACGATTGCTCGATCAATTGTGTGCGCGGCTCGAGGCGCGTTCGCTGGCTGCGGCCACGATTCGTGTGCGATTCGAGCTGGAGCCTGTTTCCGACAATAATTTCCGCTCGTTGAATGACACTGCGCCTCGTAATGCCCCGCCGCCCGTGTACGAGAAAGTTTTGACGCTGCCTGTGCCGATGCGCAATTCGAAGATGCTGCTGAAACTGCTTCGTTTGCATTTGCAATCGGAGCCGCCGCAAACAGCCGTAATGAAACTTTTTATGGCCGCGGAGGCTGCCCGGCTTCGTCTTGCGCAGGGCGGCTTATTTATTCCCATCGCGCCTGACCCGGAAAAACTGGAGCTTACGATCGCGCGGCTTGCGCATCTGGTTGGTGATTCCAACATCGGCGCGCCGGAGCTAGTGGATACGCACCGACCGGATGAGTTTCGGATGCGACGCTTCGTCGCGCCGCGAACTGCGCTGGAAAAGATTGGCCGAGTGCGCGACGAGAATCGAAAAGCAAGTGCAATGCAGGCGAGCGCAACACCTGCAGACATCTCTGCGGATACCAACACACCTCCAAATATGAACGATCCCGAAGCTCGCGCTCACAGGACGCGGACTTCGTTCCGTGTTTTTAGGCCTTCCCTTCCGGCAAATGTTGAATTACGCGAGGGGCGACTCGTGCACGTTTCGTTCAGTGGTATGCGTGGCGAAGTTTTGGCCGCTTCCGGGCCGTGGCGAACTTCGGGAGATTGGTGGCGCGAAGACGCATGGACGCACGACGAGTGGGATGTCGACATTCGCTTCGGGGCTTCCTCTTCTGCAATGGCGGCAACGGTTGCTGCCGTTGCTGCAAGCAGTGGCCGGCAAACTGCACATGCGAATTTATTTTCACCGAAAGATTTGCAGCCAGCGCGTCAACGGCAGCAGCAACAACTGCACCAGCAACAGCAGCACGGCGTTTATCGCATTTATTACGATTCCATTCGCGAAAACTGGTTCGTGCGAGGAATGTACGACTGATGGCAAAACCGGTCTATACGGAGCTTCATGCGCGGTCCGCATTCAGCTTTCTGGAAGGCGCTGCCCTGCCGGAAGAGCTGGCCTGCGCCTGCAAGGAAAAGGAAATGGACGCCCTGGCTGTGCTCGATCGCGACGGAGTATATGGCGCGCCACGTTTTTATCTGGCCGCGAAAAAGATTCCGATCCGGGCGCACATCGGCTCCGAAGTCACTTCTCCCGAGGGCTGGCGATATCCGTTGTTGGTCGCGTCGCGCGAGGGATACCAGAATCTATGCCGCTTGATCACGCGGATGAAAATGCGCGCGCGAAAAGGTGAAGGGCATGTGTTGCCGAACGAAATTGGCGACAAATCCCGCGGCCTGATCTGCCTTACAGGCGGCGACGAAGGACCCCTCGCTCATGCGCTGTGCGCAAGGAGGTATTGCCAGGCGGAATTGAGCGAGTTCAACGGCTTTGTGAATTATTTGGCCACGAGAATGTCTATGTGGAATTGCAACGGCATTTCTGCCGCGAGGAAGAAGCGCGCAATGAGGCCGCCATTGAAATTGCGCGACAATTAAGACTGCCGCTGCTTGCTACGAATGGCGTTTGCTACGCGCAGCCGCGGCAACGCGAAATTCTGGACGTTTTCACATGTATTCGCAATCATCGCAACCTTGCGACGGCGGGACGTCTACTCTCTCTCAATTCCGAGCGGCATTTAAAATCTCCACGCGAGATGGCCGGATTGTTTGCGGACATTCCCGAAGCCATCGCCAACACGCAGATTCTTTCTTCGCGCTTGCAATTCGCTATGAGCGATCTGGGATATGAGTTCCCGCGATATCCCGTACCGAATGGCGAAACAGAGATGAGCTTTCTGCGCGATCGCACATATGAGGGCATGGTGTCGCGCTACGGCCCCGACAATCAGGACGCGCGGAAGCAGATCGACCGTGAACTCCGCCTGATCGAAAAGCTTAAACTTCCGGGATATTTTTTGATCGTCTGGGACATCATTCGCTTCTGCCGTGAAAAACAAATTCTCGTGCAAGGGCGCGGTTCGGCTGCGAATAGCGCTGTCTGCTATGCGCTGGGCATCACCGCTATCGATCCAGTGGGAATGAAGCTGCTTTTTGAGCGATTTCTTTCGGACGAGCGTGGCGAGTGGCCCGACATCGATCTCGATCTTGCCCAGTGGAGACCAGCGCGAGCGAGCGATTCAGTACGTGTACGAACGCTACGGGAAGTTGGGTGCGGCAATGACGGCGAACGTCATCACCTATCGCGGACGATCTGCGGCGCGTGAAATTGGGAAGGCGCTTTCGTTCGATCCCGAGACGCTCGATCGTCTGGCCGGCCTCGTCAGCACATGGGGATACAAGGATTCGAACGACACACTCGAGCGGCAGTTTCGCGATGCAGGTCTCGACCCGCAACATCCGCGCATCCGTAAATTCTTCGATCTTTGCCGCATGGTTCAGGATTTGCCGCGTCATCTGGGCCAACACTCCGGCGGCATGGTCGTTTGCCAGGGCCAGCTTGATTCGGTGGTGCCGCTTGAGCCGGCGACGATGCCGGGGCGCGTGGTGGTGCAATGGGACAAAGAAGATTGCGCGGACATGGGCATCGTAAAAATTGATTTGCTGGGGCTCGGCATGATGGCGGTGCTGGAAGATTCGATCCGAATTATTCGTGACGATTACGGCGAAGAAGTTGACCTCGCGCATCTGCCGGCTGACGACAAGCTCGTTTACGACACACTGAAAAAAGCCGACACCGTTGGCATGTTTCAAATCGAGAGTCGCGCGCAGATGTCGTGCCTGCCGAGGCTTCGGCCGGAATGTTTTTACGACATTGTGGTGCAGGTGGCGATCATCCGGCCCGGGCCGATCGTCGGCCAGATGGTGAATCCATATCTGAAACGCCGGCAAGGGCGCGAACCGGCTGAATGCTTGCATCCGTCGCTTGAGCCTGTGCTCGACGCGCACGCTGGGAGTGCCGCTTTTTCAGGAGCAACTGTTGCGCATGGCCATGATTGCGGCTGGATTTACGGGTGGCGAAGCGGAAGAATTGCGGCGCGCGTTTGGATTCAAGCGATCGGAATCACGCATGAACGAAGTGGAAGTAAAACTTCGGCGCGGCATGGCCCAGAACGGAATCCATGGCGCGACGCAGGACACGATCATTAAGTCCATCACTTCGTTCGCGTCTTTATGGATTTCCCGAATCGCACGCGGCAAGCTTTGCGCTGCTTGCGTATGCCAGCGCTTATTTGAAGTGCCATTATCTGGCGGCGTTTACTGCGGCGATGCTCAATAACCAGCCGATGGGTTTTTATAGCGCGGCCACATCTTGTGAAGGATGCGCAGCGGCACGGGTTGAGGGTTCGTCCAATCGACGTGACTTGTTCGGACTGGCTGTGCACGCTCGAAAAAGACGGTGGGCAGCTCGTCATGCGGATTGGATTGCGGTACGTGAAGGGTTTGCGCCAGGAAATCGCGATGGACATTCTGCGCGAGCGCGCGAGGCGGCCGTTTGTTTCGATTGAGGATTTGAAACTGCGCGTCCCATTCATACAGAAAAGCGAATTGGCCGCTCTTGCTGCCATCGGCGCGCTGAATTTTATTGGCGCCGATCGCAAGACTCATGGCCGCGGGATTCACCGGCGCGATGCGCTGTGGCAAATTGAGCGAGCGTCGCGCAGGCCAGGCCCTTTGCTCGAACGATCTGCGCCGGAGGACTCGGCGCTGGAAGATTTTGCGCTAGAGCAATCTGGATTGGACAACATCGAAATCGATCCGCGCGAAGAATCCGGCGATCGCGCTGGCACTGCACCGCAATCAATGGGTTCCATGCGCAATCGCAATTCTCCTCTGCAGCCTATGACGGCAGAAGAACGGCTCGTGGCGGATTTTCGCGGGACAGGCATGACGGTAGGCCCTCATCCGATGGCGTATCACCGCGCGTCGTTGAAGAAGCAAGGGATTCGATCGGCCGCTGAACTTCACGACGATTCCCGATGGAACATGGGTGCGCGTCGCAGGATCGGTGATCGCGCGGCAGCGTCCGGGCACGGCGAAGGGATTCGTGTTTCTCAGCCTGGAAGACGAAACGGGAATTTCGAACGCGATCATTACGCCGCAACTTTTCGAACGGGATCACGTGGTGGTAGTGCACAAGCAATTTCTGCTGATTGAAGGCCCGCTTCAAAATCAGGACAACGTAATTTCGGTGAAAGCCGCAAGGGTGCGCCCGCTATCGATTACACGCGCCGAAACCGTATCGCATGATTTCCACTAACGAGCTGCACGCGCCATTCGGCGTCGTGTGGTAGATCGCGGAATCTCGATTCGATCGTTTAATGTCGCAAACCCTGCCGGTTGAACTTCGCAGCGCCGTATCGTAATCTATCAATGTAACAACCGCCTCACGGCGCGCCCGTAGCTCAGCTGGATAGAGCGTCTGGCTACGAACCAGAAGGTCGGAGGTTCGACTCCTCTCGGGCGCGCCATTTTCTAATTCGATGTTTTTCGTGTACGTCCTCTACAGCGTGACAACAAAACTCCACTACGTTGGTTTCACCACCGACCTCGTCCAACGGCTGGGGCAGCACAACTTTGGCATCACAAAGTCGACCAAAGGAAGAGGCCCCTGGATTCTCGTCCATCAAGAACAATTCGATACGCGAGCCGAAGCGATGCGCCGCGAACGACACCTGAAAACCGGCCGAGGACGCGAGGAACTAAAAACAATTCTCTCACCTCGCGACAGCGGTGCCGACGCTGGATAGAGTCCGCCTGCGGCGGAAACCAGAAGGTCGGAGGTTCGACTCCTCTCGGGCGCGCCATTTTCTAATTCGATGTTTTTCGTATACGTCCTGTACAGCGAAAAAACTAGACTCCCACTGCGCCGGTTTCACAACTCATCTATCTTCCCTGTTAATTCGTTTTCGATCCGCGACCTACTTCGCGGGTGGCGGCGTGTCGATGCGAGCGTTGCAACGCATATAGCCCTTTCCGTTGCAGATCAAGGTGACGGTCCCTGCGCCGGTGGCGTTCGCGGTCTGTCCTTTGTTTAGAATTCCGCTAAACCCCGGCGCGGTGATGCGGCAGTTTGGCAGGGGCGGTGCATTCGGCGTTTCGGAAGCTGCATTGATGCACATGATGGTCGCCGGCCCTGCAATTTCGGCTTTGTCCGGATGCGGGCCAGTTTTGTCTGAGGTAGCCTGGAGCGATGTGACTTTACCCCGCGGCGCTCGTTGCGCGTTGGCGTGATAGGTCATGCCAAACGCTACAACCATCAACATAGAAAATGACAAGACGATCGATCGAGTCCTCATCGTGCACCTCCAATCGAAGGAGGAATGTACGCCTGCGAGTGGCGTGCTGGCAATATCCAAACGTCGAAGTAAGAGAAGATCGGCTACGCTGGCATCAGGGGCGGGATATTCTGATTCAGGCGGAAGAAATTTCCGGGGTCGTAATGAGATTTGATTTTCGTCAGGCGGTGCCAGCGCTCCTGGTAGGCTTCTGGGACGCGGTCCTGTTCGTCGCCGCTCATGAAATTGACGTAGACGCCCGGCTTCATGCTCGGGCGCAGCACGCTGAAAAGATTTCGGACCCAGGCAATATTCGCGGCATCCTCTGCGGGATCTTTCCAATCAGCCAGCAAATTCAGGATGAAGGGTGCGCTGCGGTCGCCAAATGCAGTTTCTGAAGCGGCGACGCGTCCCGCTGCGCCGCCTAAATAGGCGAGTTCGATTTGAGTGTTCTGCGCTGGAATGGAAGCGAGCGCCCCAACCATGAGTTCGATAATGCGATCCGTAAATTCCATAAAATATCCGGATTTAGTGTAGTAACGCCGGCCGTGGGGAAAATCGGCATCGGCCATCGTCTGCAAGCCGAGATATGACAACGTCTCCTGCGTGCGATTGAATTGCTTGCCGATGGAAAAAATTCGGTCAGTATGGCGACGACCCTCGAGTTCGTCTCCGAACCACACAACGCTCAAACTTAGCGCCGGCTTGCCGCGAATCTCCGCGGGAACGCGGTCATCATTAGGTGCGAGCACGAGCGAGATGTTCCATTTCAGCTGATCGGGAGCGCCGGGCATGAATTCGCGCCAATCCTGAAGCACGCGGACGATATCGTCCCGATGGCAGTAGGACGTCGCAAGCAGAACGGACGTGAGCGGGTGCAGTTGAACCTCAAATTCCGTGACGACGCCGAAGTTTCCGCCCCCGCCGCGCAACGCCCAAAACAGGCCGGAGTTTTCGCTGGCATTTGCGCGAACAATCGAACCATCCGCTGTTACGAGCGAAAAACCCAGCACGTTGTCGCACGACATTCCGTGAAGACGCGTAAGCCAGCCGGTGCCGCCTCCGAGCACAAGCCCGCCGGCTCCCGTGTGCGAAACGACTCCAGCGGGAAATACCAGCCCGCCGCGTTGCGTGGCTCTATCGACGTTTCCGAGAAGGCAGCCGCCGCCGAACTTCGCGCGCCGAGCAGAGACGTCGACCTGAACACTCCGAAGGCGCGACAAATCGACGACGAGTCCGCCGTCGCAACTCCCAAATCCCGCGAGGCTATGCCCCCCGCAACGAACTGCCGTGAGAATCCCGGCTTTCGCCGCTGAACGCACCGCAAGTTGGACGTCCGCGACATCGGCGCATCGCGCAATTGCGCCCGGCGTCCGCGCCACCATTGCGTTCCAGATTTTGCTGGACTCGATGAATTCGCGATCGCCGTCGCGGATTAGTTCGCCGCGGAACTTGCCGCGAAGCGATCCGCAAAAGTCGTCGATTTTCGTAGTCATGTCCGGCGCAGGATCGAACCCGCGGTGCTTACCTGCTTCATTGGGTTACGGCGAGGTCGATATTCTTTTCGAGCACTTCGAGGACAGTCTGCACATCATCGAGAGTGTTGTACATATGAAATGAAATGCGCAAGCCGTCCATTCGGCTGGAGCCAACAACATTCTGAGTAGCAAGTTTCTTCACAGCCGCTTCCGAATCCTTCATCTGCAGGACGACGAGCGGGCCGCAGCTGTCAGCCGGAGTCTTGACTTTGATCTTTAAGCCCCGCGCCCCAACGATAAGCGCCTGAGCCAGCGTGGCAATGTGTCCAGAGATGCGCTCGAGACCAACGCTTCCGAGCAGATCAAGCGCGGCGGTGGCCGCATACACAAGCGTGACCGGCGGCGACCCGGCTTCGAAGCGGCGCGCGGACGTTGCCGGGTCAAAATGCTTCACGTCGAATGCAAACGGGTTCTGCTGCCCGAACCAGCCCGTGATCGTGGGAGTGAGCTTCTCAATCAATTCGGGACGAACGTACATGAATGCGATCCCTGAGGGACAGAGGAGGTACTTCAGCGCGCCGCTTACATAGAAATCCACGCCGAGCGCCTTCACATCCACGGGGCGCGTTCCGCAATCCTGGTAGTCGTCAAGCATCACGAGCGATCCGCGGTCGCGCGCAAGTTTTACTACAGCGGGCACATCCGAGCGAGCCCCGTTCATGAAGCAGACGCCTGTCACCGGAACGATGAGCGTTTGATCGTCGATCGCTTTGGAATACGCACTCGCTGGAATACGTCCATCCTGCGCCACGACGAAATTAATTTCAGCTCCGCGGGATTGTTGGGCAAGCCAAATCTGGCCCATCGTCGGAAATTCGAATTCGCCCATCACCACTTTGCGGCGCTTACCACTAAAATCGAGAGCGCTTGCAACCGCGCTGATGCCGGCAGACGCACAGGAAACGAGGGCTACTTCGTCAGGGTGCGCGCCGATGAACCGCGCGAATGAGGCGCGAGCGGCTTCATATTGCTCCACCCAGTGATCCCACGGAGAGCCATCTTCATTCCAACTCCGGAGGTGCGCCAGCAGTGCATCCTCGACCACATCGCTGAGCGCGCCCTGCGAGCAGGAGTTCAAATAGATCTTCTTCTTGAAGATGGGAAATCGGGCGCGTACGGAATCGAGTTCGGTTCTGACAGACACGTTCTGGACCTCCCTAAAAAGACTGCGTCTACAAAAGAAATTAAGCGCCGCCGGGGCGCGACTCGCAGGCTACGATACGCCAACCTCTACATCGCGCGTCAATGCGCGGCTCAAAAACCGAAAGTTGCCAAGTCAACTCAGCATACAATGCCAAAATCAATGAGACGTAAAAATTAGACTCGTCGCGAATATCCCCGGAGGCCTACGTGAACACTCGCAATTCCGACAGAAAAAAACATCGCCATCGTTTTCGCTCGAAAGCAGCCGTCATCAAAACCATCGTTCGGCTCGAGGAGCGCGTCTGGAAAGTGGCGCAGGACAGAAACGCCTCCGAATTCGAGAAACTGGTGCCTGCCGACGCGGTGATGATCTTCCAAAGCGGGATCGTCCTCCAACCGGAATATCTGGCAACGATGACCACGCGCACAATCTCGCGATATGAAATTCGCGACGTGCGCTCGTTCATGCCCAACGCGACAACCGTGATTCTCTATTACGAGGCCCTTCGACTTGGCGAGCAGGACGGTGAAGCGTTTCCGTCGAGTCCGGTAATCGAGAGCACCACCTGGATCAAGCGCGGCAAGCGTTGGGTCGCTATCCTAAATCAGGAGACGCCGATCGCCGGCAAATAGCTGACGCGGCTTTCTAGTGCGTACTTAGAGGCGTCAGTGACTTCAAAATCTCGCCGAGAAAGTCTTGTGTGCCCTCGACACGCTCAAGATGCGGATAACGGTTGCCATCCCGATAGTGGATCGTATGCGTTTCTATCGTTCCCGTATTCGACGCCGTGAGTGTGATCGTTTCTGAACCGGACTTCGATGCCTGAATCGCACGCCGCAATTCGTCGACGGAAAACTGCCGGCCGTTCACACCGATGATTCGCAGGTAAGGACTCACACCGCTTTCAAATGCAGGCAGCCCCGGAATCGAATCGATTACGGTGCCGTCGCCTTTTACTCGCATCCCGATGGACGCAGTAAAGTCGCCGCCGCCGGACACTGCATCACCCGCAGCAAGAAACTCATTCGGATCGTCGTTGTACACGAGCTTCCATCCGCCACCTGTGATTCCACCGAGAGGAGCAGGAGCACCCGTGGAATCCAAGCGCTCGCGCAAAAATGCTCGCCAGTCATTTGGAGCGATCTGATTGAGCGTCGCAACAACGTCGTCGAAGGTATATGTCTTGATGACGGGCTCGCCGTCGGGCGGAGCGTAGAACGCGTGGCAAAAGTCGTCCATTGAACGGCGATCGTTCGTCAGTTTTCGAATCGTCGCATCCACATCGAGCCAGATGAGAACGCTCTCAGGATAGAAGTCGACGCTGCGCCGGTAGGAGGCCCACTCTTGCGGAGAGAAGTAGAGAATCTGCGCGGCATTTGCTGTGTTCTGGAGCGATCGCCAACGGCGGCCGGCCCGATGATCCATCGTCGAAGCCGTGAGCGCGATGTAGTCGCGAGTTTGTTGCGGAGTCGTGAGGCCGCTGCGCGCCGAAAGAACTGTACCGAGATATTCCGTGAGTCCTTCGTACACCCAGAGAAGCTCGCCCTTCATGGGCGCCTGGAAATCCGGCGTCGCCAGCCCCTCGGGCCGTCGGAATTGCCCGTTCCAGGAGTGCGTAAACTCGTGAGGGAAAAGCCCTGCCTCCAGAAGGCGGGCGTTCGGATCAACCAGCGTATTTTGGGCGACGCGATCGTCGCTGCTCTCATGATGCTCTTGGCCGAGAGGCAATACGTTGTCACTGAGCGTGAGAAGAAAATGATAATCGCGGTAGTGATGCGACCGGTACAGTGCGCCGGCTTCGGCAACAAGCCGTGAATAGTTTTCAATCAGCGCCGGTGAAATATCGACCGCCCAAGCGTCGTCTGAGGCGACGTCCACCTCATGTGTCGGCTTGGAGCCTGGATTTAGCGGATACACCCGCACGTATTCACCAGACTGCACGGGTGAATCGATCAAGAGGTCGAGAGGCACGGGCGCAAATGTAATCGTGTTTCCGGACTGGCTCGCGATTGGAAGCGAGGTATTGAATTTCCATCCTGTTGGAACTGTGAGCGTCGGATTAAAAGTCAGCTGTGCTGCGGGCCAGCCCTTTGGATAGAGCGTTACTTGATTCCACATCAGAATGAAGAGCTTCGCCGAACCCGACGCGGCGAAATCAATGGTCGGTCCGGGCGCAGAGATTAGAAAATCCAGCGACGCGTCAATGGAGTTCACGCCATCGGGGACATCCAGATTGAAGGCATACATATCCACGAGATCCTGGTGCCACACAATTTCTTTTCCCCTCGCCGAGAATTTCAGTCCCGCCAAATTCGGAATTGGGCCGTCGGGAGAATGATCGGCAGGCATCCACTTCGGGTAGTAAAGAGTGAGAGGCCCGGGCCGCACGGGAATTTCGAGCTTGGCGTGGAGAATTCTCTGAGGAGCGTGCGTGGCGTCAACCGTGATTTTGATCGGCCCCGGAGGCTGGGCCTGCGCACGGACAGCGCTGCCAGCCGCCAGGCCCATCGCGAACGCAGAAGCAACGACGAATGCGTCAATCCACTTCCTGCCGTGATAGAGCACGTTTCCTCCAGCTCCGAAATTCTCTCGCAACGGCGTACTGATAATCAATGCGTCTGCGAGTGGGACCGAGCGTGCCGGCTGATAAAACTCAGCCGGCACGCTCATGTCCGGGCCTAGCGGGGTGCGCCAGATCGTGCGTCAGAATGTAAACTTCAGCATGAACTGAATATTTCGCGGCCCACCGACGCCGAAGTGAGAATCGAAACTGCCGTCGTCGGCCGTTGCGGTAATTCGAGTGCTCCCGTCAGGTGAGGGTTCGGCGAAGTTCGGATGGTTGAAGGCGTTGAAGAAACTGGTCCTAAATTCAAGCCCATAGCGCTCGGCAAACCGGAAGGTCCGCTGTATCGAGATGTCCCAGGCGTTCAATCCCGGTGCCACCAAGGGATTGCGGGGACAGTTGCCAAAGGTTCCCTGGTCTGGAGCCACGAAGGAATCCGAAGAGACGTATGGGAGGGTCAGGTCCCTCAATTGATACCGAATTGGGGCGATACAATTAAATCGCGTGTTGTTGTTGCCGACACCGCTTTGATCGCCAAACGTGAGCAACGGTGCTGCCAGTCCATCGCGCATCGTTGTCGCGCCCGAAAGCTGCCAATCCTTTAGCACATACCCGAGAGGGCTGTCGAGTTTAGGTGACGGGATCGCATACACGTAGGTGAATATCAACGCTCGACGTTGATCGAACTCAGAGTTTCCGTAGTTATCTCGCAAATTCGTCGCATCTTGCGGGACGTATCCGCTCGTTCCGAAGAAGTTCTCCACTTCTGAAGCCGTGTCCATATTGTGCGACCAGGTGAAGGACACTTGTGTCGTGAGGCCATGCCAATTGTTGGACCGCAGCAGTGCCTGCAAGGAGTTGTAATGTGCCCAACCGGCTGACGAGATCGTATTGATTTGCCGATAGTTCGGAAATTCCTCGTTGAAAGGACGTCGTTCCTGTTCGCCGTCTACATCACCAGGAGTTGGCTGGTTGATATCCAAGAGTTGAAGCTGGTGAATACTGTGGCTGCCCACATATCCAATCTGAAACATGAATTGCCGGCTCAATTCCTGCTGGATATTTAGAGTCCAGATTTGAGTGTTGGGCGTTTTTATGTTGTGCTGAATGCTTGCAATATTGAACGGCGGCTCAGGCTCCCCGGTGCCAAAGATTGGCACGCCCACGCCGAATGGGATCGGAGTATTGGGAGTGATTGTGACTCCGCCCGTTGCCCCGATCGGATTGGTCGTCAGGCCTTCCTCAAAATTGTTGAGCGGAATCGTGTCGTAGTAAATGCCGAAGCCGGCTCGGACAATTGTTTGACGCGACGGAATGATCTGGAACGGTGGCGCCCACGCGAGGCCGACACGCGGACCGAAATTGTTCTTCGGCGCATTGTAAATCGTGCCGCCCGGCAACTGAGATTCTTGGACGAGTCCGAGCGTCGGGTTAAAAGCAGAAAAACGTCCCCGATCCTCGCTCACTGTGGTGAAGAAATCGTAACGGAGGCCGAGGATCAACGTGAGTTGGGAATTGAGCTTGTAGTTGTCCATCGCGAAACCGCTGATTACGTTCTGACTGATATTGGCTCGATCGTTGTTGGTGCGCGTAATGTTCGTTAATCCGTTCCCGGCGGGCAACCCGGCGATCAGGTCGATGAGTCCAGCGAGGCCGCCGTCATCCGTCAATGAGCTCCCCAACTGCGAACCGTCGAATGTAAATAGTCCGCGCGAACCTACGACCGTGTAGTCAGAATAGTTGTGCAAGAAGTTGAAGCCGAATTTGAATGCGTGGGCACCCCGAGTCCAGCTGACATCATTCGCGACTTGGTAACTGGTAGCAACGCGGCCGCCTGCTCCATTTTGAAGACCAAGGTTCGAGAACCGGTCCGAAGCGGAAGGATCACCGATGTCGATTTCGGGAATTCCAAAGCTCTCGGGACCCACACCGGTGTTGAAACCGATTGTCGATGGATCCACATTCGCGTCGCGGCCCTTCTGGAATTGACTAAAGCGATTCCAGCCCAAGCGGAGAGTGTTGATCAGATTGGGATTGAAAACGTGCACTTCGCTGACCGCGAAATTGTCGGCGACCGTCGGGGTGACGCCGAACCAGGGATTCAACTGCGAACCGCCTCCCGGACCAGGCCCACCGCCGGGAAATTCATCTTCCCCTTGTCCGTGAAGATACCGGCCCGAGAGCGAGTCAGATTCCGAGATTTTATGATCAATCTTCAAGACGCCGCTGTTAGGAGATTGCTGTCCGCGATTGTCGGCAACAAATGGGCCTGATAGCCCTAGTTGTGAATACAAATCAAGAATATTGAGTCCGAGTTGGTTTGGAATTCTACCGGAACCGATCACCGCATTGGTTGCGGTGGTGATCTGCTCCGGCGTGGGCGCAAGTCCGTTCTGCGTAACGCCCAGTCGAAGCCGGCTGCCGTCATAACCTGCGAGAAAAAATGTCCGATTCTTAATGATTGGACCGCTCACGACGCCGCCGAATTCATTCCACACGAAGGGTGCTTTCGGATTTCCGGCGAGATTCTCGAAATAGTTCGCAGCATCAAGCGCGGCGTCGCGATGGATCTCATACGCCGAGCCGTGAAACTGGTTCGTTCCGCTCTTGATGATAACGTTCATCACGCTGCCCGAATTTTGGCCGGAATCGGCCGCACCGGCGCTGATTACACTCACTTCCTGAATCGCATCCAACGGCAGGCGGGTTGCGGCGGTTGCTGAGTTACCGCCCTCGTTAATTGAGGGCAGATACGTGGAAGGGTCTGTGTCAGACGCGCCGTCGATATTGAATCCGTTCGATCTCGAACGCGAACCGTTGATGGTGTACTGCGCAAATGCAAAGTTGCTGTTCTGGGTTACGCCGGGAAGAGTGAGAGCCAATCGCGTGTAGTCGCTGTTGCCGATCGGAAGAGCGTTCACTTGCTGCTCAGAGAGCTGGCCGCCGACTGAGTTCGTTTCGGTCTGGAGAAGAGGCGGAGCTGAAGTGACTTCCACCGACGAAGTGACTGAACCGACTGTCAACGTCGGCGTCACGGTGTTCACGCCGCTTTGCGACGTTTCGATATCCGTAACAACCATGGTCTGAAAGCCGGTCTTGGTGACGGTCAAGCGATAAGAGCCCAACGATAGCTCGGGAAAGTTAAATTCCCCGTTCGCGTCGGTCTGCACGGTTCGCTCAAGTCCGGTCGACGGGTTCGAGAGCTTTACCGTCGCATCCGGCACGGCGGCGCCTTGCGTATCCCGAACAACTCCGGTGATACGACCGGGGAACAATTGCGCTGAGGAAGTCCCGGCGCAAATGAGGACCAGGAACAAAGCAAAGAAAAAGAACCGGGCGATACGGACGTATTTCATAGAACCCCCCGAGAGATCGAAGATCGAACCGGACGCTACACCGCGCCATTGAGTATGTCAAGACGATTCTGGTGGTATACCATCTGTACGCGACATTGCGGCTGACCTTCTGCCGGCCTTCACTTTATCGCTCTGAAGAATCTAGGCGGTCAATTGCTTTTGGGTGGCTCGTTCGCACCTGATTTCCCGGATCCGCGTCCTGCAAGCCAGTATGCGATTGTGATTGCAACCAGGAACAGCGCGAAGGAAGGGACGGTATGCTCCAAACCGTCCACGAAGAAAGTCGCCGCCGTGATTCCGAGCAGCGCGAGAATTCCGAGAATTGTCGAATAGGGGTAGAAGCGCAGACGCATGGGAAGCTGCGCGATCCGCTCTTTACCAAGAGCGCGGCGAAAAGCGATATGTGTAAGGAGTATAACCGTCCAGACAAAAAACATCCCGGCAACCGCGATTCCATACAGCGCGAGGAACGCTTTGCCGGGCGCATAAATCGCCAGAAGGATCGCGGCCGCCATCCCCGCTGATGAAACAGCCAGCGCGCGTCCCGGCACTCCGTTCTTACTCAGGGTTCCAACCCATCCCGGCAGAAAGCGGCCTCTCGACAATGAGAAAAGCATCCGCGTGGTGAGATATAGATCCGTGTTGCAACTGGAGAGCGCAGCGGTAATGACAACCATATTCATGATCGCGGCGGCGTACGGTATTCCCACGATGGCGAACGCCCGCACGAACGGGCTCGCCGTTAGACCGTTGCCTGCCCCGGCCTGATTCCACGGAGTCATGGCGAGCATCACGGTGATGGCGAGCAAATAAAACACGATCAGGCGGTAGACAATCGTCCGCATCGCCTTGGGGATTGTCTCTTCCGGCTTTTCGGCTTCGCCCGCCGTCACGGCAATCACTTCAACACCCATGTAGCTCGTCAGCACGAGTGTGAGAGCCAGCCACACACCCGTCCAGCCGTGCGGTAAAAAGCCACCGTTCGCGGTGAGATTCGAGAAGCCGATCGCGTGCTTCGTTCCCACGCCGAGAATCAATGCCGAACCAACAGCAATGAATGCGAGGATGGCTACAACTTTGATGAGCGCGAACCAATATTCGAATTCGCCAAACTTGGCAACCTGCAGGGTGTTGATCGTTATCAGCAGGATCGAGACGCCGACCACCCAGACCCATTGAGGAACATTCGGGAACCAAAACGCGAAATAAATGGCGACTGCCGTCACTTCGGCGCCGATCGCAATCATCTGCACGAATCCGTACGTCGCTCGCACGGCAAATCCGGCCCAACGACTCAAATATTTTTCGGCATAAACACCGAACGAGCCGGCATCCGGATGCACCACTGCCATTTCGACGAGCGAGAATGCCACGATCAGCGCAACCACCGCGCCGAACAGGTAACTGACGATAACCCCCGGGCCGGCCAGGCGAATCGTGACTCCACTGCCGAGAAAAAGGCCGACGCCGATCGCTCCACCGATCGCAAGCATCGACAACTGGCGTTGATTGAGGCGCCTGCGAAGCTGCTGCGGGCCCTCGTGGGATTCCACGGGCGGGGTCGCGCTAGACATGTTTGCCGATTTCGCGCAGCACTTTTCCGAATCGATCAATTTCTTCGAGCGTGTTGTAGTGAACCAGCGAGACGCGAACGGCTCCCGTTTCCGTGCTCAGTTTCAGCCGCTTCATCAGCCGCGGCGAGTACATATGACCGTCACGCACGCCAATTCCGGCGTTTGCCATTTCTTCCGTCACTTTCGCGGGCATCAAGTTTGGCAAGTTGAACAAAATCGTGGGGACGCGATCGCCGACTCGTTCTTTATCGCGTATGCCGTACACCGTGGCTCCGCATTCTTCCAGAACGCGAAGCAACTCGAGCGACAGCACCTGCTCGTAGTCGCGAATCGCAGTCAACGCACGAGTCAAATTGGCGCGACGAGACGAAGATGGCGCCCCGCGATCTCCGCGGGCTCGACCGAGGGAGGCAAGGTATGCGATGGCCGCATCCATGCCCGCCACGTTCTCGTAAACGAACGTTCCCGCTTCGATTTTCACGGGCGGCTCGTTCGGAATAAAATCCTCGCGAAACGTCGGCAATTTCTCGAGCAGCTCGAATCGTCCCCACAGAAAACCCATGTGCGGGGCGAAGATTTTGTAGCCCGAACACGCCAGGTAATCGCAATCCCACGCTTGGACGTCGATTACGCCGTGCGGACCGTAATGCACACAATCAAGAAATATTTCCGCGCCAGCCGCGTGCGCGATTTTCGCCGCCGCCTTCACGTCCACGGTGGAACCAAGCGCATTGGACGTCACCGTGCACGCCACCAACCTCGTTCGCGCCGAGAGAAGCGGCTTTAGATCGTCCGGATGCAGAGTTCCATCCTCGCGCATGTTCCACCAGCGAAATTTTGCGCCCTCGCGTTCGAGTGCGAGCCACGTGGCGACGTTCGCTTCATGGTCCATGTCGGTGACAATGATCTCGTCGCGCTCGCCGAGCGTCTGCCCGATCGCAAGGCTCACGATGCGAACAAACGAGGTCGCGTTCATTCCGAATGCAATCTCATTCGGACTTCGCGCATTCACGAGTTCGGCAACGCTCTGGCGCCCGCGCGCAATCGTCGCGTCAACTTCCTGGCTCTTGGCATAGCGCCCGCCGCGCTGGACGTTGCACTCGAGCAAGTGCCGGTTCACGGCAGTGAATACGCCCTGTGGAATCTGCGCGCCCGCGGCATTGTCAAAAAAAACGAAGGGCTCGGAGTGTTTTAGAGCTGGAAACTCGGCGCGAACGGCCTCGACGGGGAAATCCCGGAACGCTCGGCTCCGTGGGGCGTCACCAGCTTTGCTGTTCATGAATGGCCTTCGGGTCGATCGGCTCGCATCAAGGTTTTCCTCGGTGCGGCAGAGTCGGGATAGAAAAATGGTGCCTCGCGCACCCTATACCGTCGCAATCCAGCATGTCAAGGAAATGGTTCTTGTATGCAAATGGTATACGTTTGACACGGGCTGTAAAATTGTGAAGAATGCTGATTGCTCGCCTCATGCATTGGAGGGCTCTTGGCTAAGACGTCATCGCGCACGAAAAATCACAGACATTCATTTGGCTCGCCCTCCCCATTGATGTCTCTCGGATCACCCGCCACAGGGGCGGCTGCCACTCTCAGCGAAAGAGTCTACCGCGCGCTGAAGCGCGACATAATTCACGGGGTGTATCAACCGGGCGAATCACTGAACGAAAAGGATTTGGCGAACCGATACAAGGGCAGCCGCACGCCCGTCCGCGAAGCCGCCGTCCGTTTGCAGAATGAACGCCTTCTTCGCATCGTCACGAATCGCGGGTATTTCGTCACTCAGATCACGTTGCAAGTGCTGAACGACATCTACGAATTTCGCTGCGCCGTGGAATGCGAGGCGGCGCAGCTGGCTGCCTTCAAGGGCGCCAATACCGAAATCCTTCATAAGCTGACGGAGCTTTCCTCCGTCACCTGCCGCGCGGACGACCGGCAAAGCTGTGTCCGATTCATCGAGGCCGACACTGCGTTTCACGCGACAGTGGCGCGCCTCTCCCGCAACCAGATGCTCATCCAGGCCGTGCACGAAGCCCGCTCGCAGATGGAGCGGATCATGTTCGCTGCCATCGATATCGACTACTACGGCGAAGCCCCCAGCCGGGAACACCGCGAGATTCTGAAAGCCATTCAAGATCGCGATCCCGAGCGCGCGCGGCAACGCATGTACGAGCACATCGTACAATCCAAGGATAAAGTGCTCGGGTTAACTGGATTCTCCGCCTCGCCGCGGTAGGTTCACGCAACACTACGCATCCTCAACTTCGAATACGGGAAGTTGGAGCCCTTGCATTCGCGATTCGGCCGCCGCCCAACTCAGAGTCTAAGAGAGACCAGAAACGATCGGGCGGCGGGGCCTTTGCGCAGGCCGAATGCGTTGACACCTCAGATAAACAGTTATATATACACCGCACGCTGCTCGTTTCACCATTGGGTGATGCGCCCCAGGAGACCGCTCGAAGCAATGCGGCGAATCGGCCATCGTAGTAATCCCGTGCATGACGGTGCTACGCCGAAACTCGAGTGCTTATCTTCTAGGCAAAGATTCTTGGAATCGTTTGGTCACTTTCATCGGAGGTGGGTTGTGAAGAGAATCGCCTGGCTGCTCGCACTGATGATTTTCTTTGCAGGTTCGGCAATTAGCGGAAACCAGCTCACGCCCGACGAGAAACGGACGCTCGAACTGAAACCCGCCGTGGTGCTGGTGGTGGTTTCGGTGAAAGTCGAGGCGGACTTCCGAGGACAGCCCGTTACGCTGAAGAGTCCGTACCTCACGACCGCAGGGAGCGGATTCTTGTTTCGCCACGACGGCTACCTCATCACCAACGGACACGTGGTCCAAAATGCCAAGATCAACGACCCGCAGGCGAAGGAGCAGCTGGAAGAAAAACTGCGATTGAAGGTTTACAAAGAAGTATTCGAGGCTTTCGACCAGTACCTCGCGAGTAAGGGCCACGGTCCGCTTACCGACGCGCAAAAAATTGAGCTGTACCAATCGCGCGCGGTCCACATCCACTACCACAATCCAACCTTGACGGTTTATCTGGCAAACGGCACGCACGTCCCCGGCGAATTGACTCCCAACTACAGCCCCGAAATCGGCGTAGGAAAGGATGTAGCGATCGTCAAAATCGACGGCACCAATCTTCCCTCAGTTGCCCTCGGCAACTCTGAAAAGGTGCGCGAACAGGACCGCATCATGGTGATCGGATATCCGGGCGTCGCATCCGATTGGGGCGGCAACGATTTGATCAGCACCCAGTCGGCGCTCGTGCCATCGGTGACGAGCGGAAGCATCTCTGCAATCAAGACACTCGCCGCGACGAATACTCCCGTTATCCAGTCCGATGCCGCGATCACCCACGGTAATAGCGGTGGCCCGGCGTTCAACATGCAGGGGGAAGTGATCGGAATCGCAACGGCCGGATCCGACGCGACCCAGGGATTCAACTTCTTCGTGCCTATCAATACAGCCTTGGAGTTCGTCCATCGCGAAGGTGTGACGCCGGATGCGGGCGCATTCAATCAGCACTGGAAGGAAGCACTCGATCTGTACGACGCGAAGAAGTGCCGTTCTTCGATTCCCGAATTCGACGACGTCCTTCAGTTTATGCCGGGCCTTCCGGACGCCGCGCGGCTCCGCTCGTCGGCCGTGGAATGCGTGGACAGCGAAACGATTATCGACAAGATGACGGACAGCCCGTCCGGTCCGTGGCTGCTGTACGGCCTGGTAGGAATTGCGATCCTCGCGATTGCGGCGATGGTGATGCGCACGCGATCGGCACCGTCAAAAGCAGTTCAGCCGGCACCGGCTCCCGGAATTCCGGGAGGCACGCGCCTTGAAGCTCACACCGTCTCGCCCGTTCTGCCGCCTGCAACGTCGCAATCGTATGGCAATATTCAGGCGACTGCGGGGGCTCTCTCGGGAAAAACTTTCAAAGTTCCGAAGGAAGGTTTGCTGATTGGCCGATCGCCGAAGTGTCAAGTCGTTCTCCAGGATGACACGGTTTCGAGCGAACACGCCTGGATCGTACCGTCAGGCAGTGAAGTGGTGGTAATTGACAAGGGCTCTTCAAATGGAACCTACATCAATTCGGTCGAATCGCCGAAGGTCAGCAAAGTCGGTCTGCGCAATGGCGACCGAATCTACCTGGGCAAGAAGGGCGCGAACGTATTTACGTACTTCAACTCATAGTCGAGCCGCGATCCGATCAGGGAGGTTGAGATGGCGAAATTCTGCGCGAAGGGTCATCAGATGGAAGAGTCGTGGGACACGTGCCCCACGTGCCAAACGACCGGATATCAGGTCACCGCAGCTGCTCCGGCGACCGCGAAAACGCGCCTGGAGTCCGAGAGCGCTAAGGACGCCCCGGCCAGCGCAGGCGCGGGCGGCGGTGCCGGCCGGCGGACCGTGCTCATCTCCGAAAAACGAAAACCACCGGTCGTTGGTTGGTTCGTAGCAATGAGCGGCGACCAAAAGGGAGAGGACTTCAGGCTGCACGACGGGAAGAACACGGTGGGCTCCGGGTCAGACTCGCAGATCGCGCTTCGCGATTCCACCGTGTCCAGCCAGCACGCCAGTGTGCGCCATGAAGACGGCAAGTTCATCATGACCGATTTGGATTCTTCGAACGGAACATTCCTCAACGATCGGAAAGTGGTGCGCGAGGAGCTGAACGATAACGATACGATCCGTTTCGGCGAAGTCATCGTAAAATTCAAGCGCCTCTAAGGGAATCCGCAAGTCATGAAAATTCGGCCCGGCATCGAGCTCGCGAACTTAACGGACGTTGGATGTGAACGCGCCGAGAATGAAGACAACTACTGCTACGCGGAGCCCGAAAGCGACGACGAACTGCGCAAACGAGGCCGTTTGGTTGTAGTTGCTGATGGCATGGGTGGTCAGGAAGGCGGCCAGGTCGCCAGCAAACTCGCGGTCGATACTGTTCGGGACATTTTTCTCAACGGGCCTGCCGAAGATCCAGCCTGTACTCTTGAAGCGGCATACCACTCTGCGCATGCCGCGATTCAAGAGTATGCCCACGCCCATCCGGAATTGGCGGGCATGGGAACCACATGCACCGCGGCTGTTCTTCTCGATGACCGCGTTAGCTACGGACACGTCGGTGATTCCCGCTTGTACCTCGTACGTGGCGGCGTCATCATTCAGCTCACGCGTGACCAGAGTTATGTTCAGCAGATGGTCGACACTGGATTGATCACGCAGGAGCAGGCAAAGACGCACCCGTCGCGAAACATTCTCACGTCTGCGCTCGGTTCGGAAAATACTGTGGAAGTTGATTTCGCGGAAGCACCGATTCCTTTGCAGGCGAGTGACGTGCTGCTGCTTTGCACGGACGGATTGCACGGTCTTGTGAGCGACGATGAAATGCTCGCCGCGAGTTCCCAGGAGCCGCCGCGAGAGGCGTGCCGCAAATTGGTTGATCTCGCAAAGGCTCGCGGCGGGCCGGACAACATCACGATTCAAATCGTACGAATTGACGGAGCGGCGGCCGCGCCGAAGAAAGAATCGACAGCCGTTGGGGACTAGTGAACGCGCCATGATCGGAACTGAAATCGGAAGTTATCGGATTCTGGAAAAGCTGGGACAGGGCGGGATGGGTGTCGTCTACAAAGCCGTGGACACCGGTCTCGACCGCATGGTGGCGATGAAAGTCCTGAATCCCGATCTTTCGAAGAATCCGGATCTGGTCGAACGCTTTCGAGCAGAGGCTCGTGCACAAGCAAACCTGAACCATACGAACCTTGCCACGCTGTACGCCTTCATGGTCCATCAGGGTACAGCGATCATGGTGATGGAATTTGTCGAAGGTGAAACTTTTGCGCAAATGATTCGCCGGCGGGGACCGATCCCCGAGGTCGAAGCTGTGCCTCTTTTCAAACAAGCATTGCTAGGAATCGGCTACGCGCACCGCTCGGGAATCATCCACCGCGATATCAAGCCCAGCAACCTGATGTTGAACAAGAACGGTCTGGTAAAGGTGATGGATTTTGGCATCGCCAAAGTGCTCGGCGCGCAGAGCATGACGCGCACCGGCGCGCAACTTGGCACCCTTGCGTACATGTCGCCCGAGCAGATCCAGAACAGAAGTGTCGACATCCGTTCCGACATCTATGAACTTGGCATCACGCTCTACGAAATGCTTTCGGGACACTTGCCATTTGAAAGTGACAGCGAATTTCAAATCATGCAGGATCACGTTTATACGGCGCCGCCTCCCCCGTCGAAATACTATCCCTACATCAACAAGGGCATCGAAAAAGTGATTCTGAAGTCGCTCGAAAAAAATTCTGACATGCGCTTTCAGACCGTTGAGCAGTTCGGTGCAGCGCTCGAGCATCCCGACGCATTGGTTTACACGCCGTCAGTTTCCGCTTCCGATGCAGTCACGGCATCGGTGGGCGGCAACCCGTCGCATCCCCATTTGTCGGTTTCGGCAGTGCCGCCGCCGAGACCCTCGACTGGATCCGGGGCCGCGCCGCCTGCCGCTCCCATTCAGATACCTTCGCCGCTAACGCCGCCTCCCGTGCCCGGCTTCGAGCCGGCGATGATTCCCACGCGAGTGGCGCCGCAAACGATCGCACCGGCGCAGCCGCAATTCCCCGCGCCAACCGGGCCGACTGCCGGAGGCGTTCAAAAGAAGTGGATCATCTGGGGGGTGTGCGCGGTGCTACTGTTGTTGTTTGTCGTTGGGGCATATCAAGTGCTTTCGCCTACGCCGCGTCGCGGCGGCGGAGGCGGCGCAACCGCTACGATTACTCCTGCGAATCCTGCGCAGCCCGTGGGACCCGAGAATTCCTCGTCCCAACCGACTCACTCGCTTCCGGAAGACTCCGAGCCGCCAGCCGGCGGCGCAAGTGCCGCGCCTACTCCGGCTCCGAAGCCCGCAAAAACTTCGCGCAAGCCCGCAGCGCCTTCGAAACCCGCTGAGGCGCCGGTGGATCAGGGCCAACAGATGTATCAAAAGGCGCAGGCCGCGATGAGCCAGGGCCGCTACTTCGAACCCCTCAATGACTCCGCCTTGTACTGGGCTATTCAGGCTCGCAAAGCCGGCAATCCGGGCGGGAAAGCACTTGAAGAACAGATTGTCGAGGTGTACAAATCGCGAGTCACTCAATATAACAAGCAAAAGAACTATTCCGCTGCGCTTGCGCTCGTCAACGAGATGCTGAAGTTCTATCCAGGGAACGCGACGCTACTGAAGGACCAGAAAAGATATCAAGCGGCGATCAGCGGCTCAAGTTCGGCGAAGTAATAGCCCGCGCGTCCCGCCGGTGTCCGACTTCCCTTCCGCATCCAGCTCGCCTCATTTTGTATCCAGACTAAATCATGATTCGATTGTTGCCCGCGCACGCGGTGAATTGATAGTTGTCCGCGTTTAGTTTTGATATATTTCGCGCGACACGGCGAGGACCCAGAATAAATGAAGCGAGTTGTCCGATGGTTCACCGCATTACTCGTTCTTCCGTTTCGAATCCCGGGATGGATCATCCGGCGGAAGCAGCACGTTGCGGTAGCGATGGCCATCGTCGCTGTACTGGCTGCGGCTGCCGCTTTTCGCGCCGCGGTTGCCGAACACGATGTCTCGCGCCTGGAACGCAAACTCGATCAAGGCCAAATGCTCGAGCTCATGATCCGTCAGGACCTGCTCGACCGCTTCGCCCAGTATCCTCGTTTCCGCGACAGTTACGATCTGCACATCGCTGAAGGCCAAGCCCGCGCGATAGAGGCAGAAGGCATTCGTCTCGCCGATTCCGACAGCGCCGCCGTCCTCGAACTTGAATCTCAGCAGGAATTTGCGATTGCCCGTTCGCTCGCGCCCTTCGTTCGTTTTGCGCAAGCGAATCTGGATCCGAACAACCTCGAAAAATCCGCGGACATCCGCGTCAGGGGCCAGCTCCGCCACATCGGATTCGAAACCTACGCGCCGGCGCCATCGGATCCAAGCGGAACGCCCCCCTCTCTCTGGACTCATCTCAAGAATCAAATCGACCGAAAACAATCGGAGGTCTTGCGGCTAACTGCTTCGGGAGTCGCATTCGTCCTCGGATTGGTTTTTTTTACGTTCGCGCAATTGTTCCGGCACCACGCGCGGTTCAGACTTTTTCTCGTGTGGGTGGGATATTTGGTTGTTATCGGTGGCTTGTTTAACGCTTTGTGGAAGGACTCCGCATCTCAGAAAACGTTTGGATGGTTCGCTCTCGAGATTCCCTTTTTCCTGGGACTCGGATGGATACTTTCCGCGTCGGTGCGCGAGTGGGAGTCACTGAAAAATGGTCCTCGAGGAATCCGCTGGATTGGCGAACGAGTTCCCAACTGGATGTGGTCTTTTTCTGAGCGCGTTCGCAACTTCTTTCACCTCGCGGATGACGACGAAGACACGGAAGACGAAGCATTATCAGCCGCTGCATTCGGCCTGGGCGAAGGCCCCATCGAACACATGCACGTGGGCGATTCCATGCGTCCCACACCGCGGCTCCGGCGCACCGTTCTCGCGCTGCTTGCTCTCACGGCACTTCTGAGCGCACTCAACGGAAGTTTTTATAGCCGCGCCAACGTGATGATGAGCAAAGCCGAAAGCGAAGCGATCTCTGCTCAGGTGGAACAAATCAAAAATAGTTCGCTGGCGCGGACGCGCGCGTACAACCTGCTCGAAAGCCTCGCCACCGCGCAAGAGGGCCGCATCCGTTATTTTGCCGATACGCAGCGAGCGGAGGAATTCCCTCTCGCCAGAGCCGCAATGTCGCTTCGTCAGGTGGGTAGCCGAGAAAACAAGCGATGGCGCGGAGTACGCTCCGCTCAGGGCAGGCTGGAATTGCTGGAGGGTCCGCTGGGCCCCGACCGCGATCCGGATTTTCCACAGCAACTCGTCCTCGGAGAACTTACGAAACAACGCGAAACCTCCTTCGCCAGATGGGACGGCGAAAACGAAATCAGCCTTGCGTGGCGCAATCGCGCAATTTCTTACCTCAGGAGCCTCACGCTCTTCGCCATCGCGCTCTACCTCTTCGGCCAGGCGCTGAGCATGGGCCAAACGCGCGCGGCGTTTACTCTCGCGTTCTGGGCCGTCATCCTGATGGGAAATGGCGAGATCCGCGCGCTCTTGACCATCCACCAGAGCAAGCCTCCGGACGAATCCAGCGTACGGGAAGCGGCTTCTCACTACGGAAGTGGCCGCGAGTTTTACGAAATGGCGAACACGAAACAAGAATACGCAAATGCAGTGGACCAATTCCAACAGGCCGTAGACGCGCGTCCAAAATTTGCTCTCGCCAACTTTTATCTCTCTGAAGCCACTACCATGGTAGGAACGCCGCAACTTGGCGGCGGCTATATTAGCCTGCAATCAAAAGAGAGTCTCGAGACTACCGCCAAACAAGAAGCAAACGCAAAACAGGCACTCGATCTGCAGAATCTCGCCGTGCCCTCGAGCCTTCTTACCGACCATTCCTGGGACAAAGTTCTCCTCGCTTTCTCAAAAGGTGACCGCCGCTACCTCGACGACAGCATTCCGGATGCTCGGACCGTCGTCACGGAATACTCTGACGACCCCGTGCACGACTTCAATCTTGGCCTCATTCTTCTGGCGAACGGCAAGAAGAAGGACAGAAAAGAAGCCATCGAAATGCGGTACGGCGCCGGACTTGCCGGCCTGGTCGACGAGAAAGACGACTCATTCCGGGCAGGAATGGCGGCAGCGGGCATCACCGACCTTCAGCTATTGCGCGACGGTTGCAAGAAGCTCGGCTATCACACGGACCAGTGTGAACAGATCGCGGTCACCGTCGATTCGCTGAAGAAGTGTTTTGTGCTCGCTACATGGGTCGAATCAAGCAAGGTTTCCGTGCTGCAATGCGCCGCAAACACGGTCGATCTCCTTCCCGCGAAGCAGGATTCAAGAGCGGCCCCCTCGCTGTTGTCCGAGTTGGAACTCGTCGCGTCGCCTTCAGGATTGGGATGGCGGGGCATGTTGGCCGAGGATGTCGATCGCGATAAGGACATTCTCACCGTCCTCTGGTATGCCAAGGATGAAGATTGGGACACCTGGTGGGTGCTTCCTCAAGTATCGGGAAATGTCGATTTGAAATCTGTCAACGCCCGTTCCGCGGACGACCGGAAAATCTACGACTTCGAATCCTATCTTGAGAACAGCGAAGCTATCGGCGTTCACACCTGTCTGCCCGGCGCGATCGGCTCCAACGGACAGACAGCAAGCGCGCTCTATCGCGCCGAATTCTACCTCAACGGCAAGCTCATCGCTCCCCCGAGCGAGGTTCAACTCACGGCCTCCCAATACGTGCCGGCGGTAGCTCGAAGTATTGACCTTGCGGTTTGCTACCCCGAAAATTGGCGCCCTTGGCAAATGCCGGATGGTTCGGATGCTGGATTTGCGAGAGGCTATGTGCATCCCGACGGCAACCGCGGCGTGTTCCTCTTCAGTTTTTTCAATCTCGCACAAGGTCGGGAGCAGAATCTCGATCCGGCTGCCACGCAGAAATTCGTTCAGAGAGCCCAGAGTTTCCTGGCCGCAAAGGGTATTGCAACACAGTCCCAGTTGACGCCGATGCCCGCCGCCTGCACTCGCTTTCCCGCAAAACCTGGCGTGGCCTGGTCGCAGTACGAAGGCAAAGGCGAATCACTGCTATCAAAAGCCTGGGTGGGCGACGAAGGAATGGTTCACGTAGGCATTGTGTTCCGACGCGGAGCTGGCGCGCCGGCGTCTAGCTTAGCATTTCAGGACGCGCCTCATTCGCACCCGCTAAACACCGAAGATTGCGGCGTTCTCGATTCGCTTACCACCTCTCATTAACCCGCGACATGCAGCCCAAGTGTATCGGATTGGCAGCTGTCCGCCGTTCGCAGCGTCTGACAGTGGATAGGTCTACTGAAGAAACCCTAGTACCAACAGGCCATTTCCACCGTCGGTAGATCTCGCTATGGTTGTGCGTTCGAGAAAAGACGAAGATGGACCACACAACCGCCGCCGTGCGTGTGCGCGACGCCCGAGCTCTTCTTGGGCGTCCGCTGCTATGGCTCGAAAAGCGCGGATCAATCACCGCGAATCTCCGCCTGCGCACGAAATTTCTCCTATCTTTAGTCCTCGTCATCGCAGGGCTGACGTTTGGAACCCTTTTCATTGTTGAAAGGTCTGCTGAGGAGCAGGTTCAGAACGCGATTGAACAGGACACGCGGAATTCGGTAGCCACTTTTGAAAACATACGCGCCGAACGCCAGCTCGAGCTGAATCGCAGCGCCGAGATACTATCGACGTTGCCCTCCGTGAAAGCGATCATGGCTGACCCAGATCCTTCGAGCGCTGAAAGCATCTCTGAAGAAGCCTGGCACTCGGACAATCTCGATCTCTTCGCACTTTCCGACTGGACCGGAAAAATCGTTGCATTGCATGCGACCACTTCAGAGTTTCCGACAAGCGCCGCTCAGGAGATGTTTTCTCAATCTCGAGGGACCGGCAAGTCAGGTGGCTGGTGGTTCGGACATGGACACCTGTATCAAGTGGCAGTCCATCCGATCGGTTTGGGCGAACCCGGCGGGAACCGAAGTCTGGGAACGGTTGTCGTTGGCCGGGAGGTCGATTCACAAGTTGCGCGGGAAGTCGGCCGCATCGCCCTTTGCCAGATCGCATTTCAGTATGGCAGTGAGCCGGTCGTAAGTTCGTTCTCGGCGCTGGACGAGCGAATGATCTCGAATGAGCTGCCGCGTCTGATGCAAACCGGGCGGATCGAAATCGAAAACAAACGGTACTTGTTTAATACTGTCGATCTAACGCCCGCCGTACAACCGGCGCTAACGCTGACCGTACTGAGACCCGGTGATGACGCATTCGCATTCATCAGACGCCTGAATCGCAGCTTGTTTGTACTCGGATTCATCGCAGTCCTAGTGGGAGGCACGCTGGTCTTCTTGATTTCTCGCACGTTCACTCGTCCGCTGGAACGGCTGGCAGAGGGCGTCGAAGCCCTTGAAAAAGGAAATTTCTCCTATCCGCTCGGACCCGATACCGGGGACGAGGTTTCCCAAGTGAGCGCGGCATTCCATCGCATGCGTTTGACGCTTCAACATAATGAAGAGCAGCAAAAGAAACTAGGCGACCAGCTTCGCCAGTCACAAAAAATGGAAGCAGTAGGAAGGCTGGCGGGCGGCGTCGCTCACGACTTTAACAATTTGCTCACCGTGATTAAGGGCCACAGCGATCTTCTTGAATTGAAACTCGGAACCGTCAGTCCTGTTCAGCACAGCGTTGCGGAAGTGCAGAAAGCCGCCGATCGCGCCTCTGTTCTCACCCGCCAGTTGCTGGCATTCAGCCGAATGCAGGTTTTGCAGCCGCGCGTCCTGGATCTGAACCCTCTCATCGTGGATTTGAACAAAATGCTGCCGGTGCTTTTGGGCGAAGAAATCGAATACAGGTTCTCCCCGGGAGAAAACCTGGCGCGAGTGAAAGCCGACCCGTCACAAATCGAGCAGGTTTTGATGAACTTGGCCGTGAATGCCCGCGATGCGATGAGCAAGGGCGGCAAGCTAATGATCAGCACCCAAAATGTAACTCTCGATGAGGACTACGCAAGAACTCATCCTCCTTCCGTCGCCGGCGATTATGTGCTGATCGTGATTTCTGACACTGGCGTTGGCATGGATGAAAAAACTAAGGCAAGAATATTCGAGCCATTCTTTACGACGAAGGAAGTTGGTAAAGGAACCGGGCTTGGCCTCTCCACTGTGTACGGGATCGTAAAGCAAAGCGGAGGGTATATCTGGGTCGACAGCGCTCCCGATCAAGGCACGCGATTCGAGGTGTTCCTACCGCGAACGACGGAGAGCGCCCCGCAGAGTGTAGGAGTCCGGGACAGCGAGCTTCCCGATCGCGGAAATGCCACCGTTCTGCTTGCCGAAGACGAAGAAGCCGTGCGCGAGCTCGCCAGCGAATTCTTGCGAACAAGCGGTTACACCGTAATCGAAGCTAAGGATGGCCTGGAGGCTCTCGAACTCGCCGAACAGCAACAGAAACCAATCGATATTCTCGTCACGGACGTCATCATGCCGCGAATGCGCGGGACCGAACTTGCGATGCGGCTGAAGCGCATTTATCCCGGGATCCGAGTCGTGTATATGTCCGGCTACCTCGAACACAATTCCGAGGATGCGTATCTCATGCAGGCCGCACAACTGCAAAAGCCCTTTTCTAGAAAATCGCTCTTAATGAAAGTTCAGGGCGGTACTCTCTCGCCTGCCAGCCATCACCTGCAACGAGCGTAACATCTCGACGTACTGGTCGAAGAAGACCCTGCACTGAAGAATTCTGGAAGCGCTGCGCAAGCGAACATTTCCGCCTCCAATCGCTGCTATGCCAGTGAGGTGGCGGCGAACTTCTTTCGCGACGTCTCCTTGGCCGTACGGCGTTGGGAGAGTTCGAACTCAAGCCGTAGGAGGAAATCGATTACTTCGCGGGGGCTGCGGAGATAATACTTCGCGCGGCTTCCTCGCGGGTTCCCCACGCGAATCGTAATTTGATCGCTGAGTGAATGGAAGGCCGATTCATCCGTTCCGTCGTCGCCAATGTAGATCGCGCGCGTGCCCTTCGGCAGCGTGTTCAACAAAGCTTGAGCCGCCATGCCTTTGCCCTGGATTGCATGCGGCAGAACTTCCCACACCATTGCCCCGTCAAAAACCTTCAAGGATTCGCGAAGCGGCGCAACGATTTCCAGCAAGCACGCTCTCGCAGAGTCCGCGACGGGTTGTGTCGCTTCGCGATAGTGAACGGCAAAGCTGAGGCGCTTGTCTTCGATTCGAATGCCCCGCATCGAGGAAGTTCGGGATTGCGCAGCACGCATTGCCGCGGCCAGGGTCTTCGCGGCATTCTTACCGATCCGGATACTCTTCCCGTCCTCTTCCGCTCCATGAAGGCCGATGTAGTGCAAAGCAGCGACGCCAATTCGTGTTTGCAGATCTGCGCAGCGTCGTCCGCTTACGATTGCAACGAATAGTTTCGGATTTCTCGCTAGACGATCTAGGAGCTGCTTGGTTCGCTTCGGAACGCGCACTTCCCAGGGCCGTCGCTGAATCCTGACGAGAGTTCCATCGAAATCCAATAGCAGTGCACATTTTTCTGCGACGCGAAGCTGTTCTTTGATTTCGGTCCAGGCGTCAAGCAAATAGCGCGGCGAACTAAGACTGGGCTTCCCTCTCGCAGGGTGCGTCATCCAGCGGCCGCGGAAGCCTGTGGCTGCGCCGTGAGCGTCTTGTTTTGCCTCCGAATCCTGCTCAGCCGGTTTTTGTATTCCATTCATCGAGAGTGACCCAACTCCGCCTCCGGTTCCTCAATCCGAATCTCAGCGAGCTCAGTAATCAGATTGCCCGCCCATCCATATACATTGTGGTGCTTCACATTCGTCCGCAGCAGCCGCATGCGCGCCTGGCGCTCATCTGTGTCCATCTCGAGCGCCACGCGGATAGCTTCTGCGAGCTGCTCTGCATCGTACGGATTCACGATGATCGCATCGCGCAACTCGCGGGCTGCTCCGGTGAACTGGCTAAGAATGAGCGCGCCTTGTTCGTCTTCCCGTGCTGCAACAAATTCTTTCGCCACCAGATTCATTCCGTCATGCAGAGATGTGACCATACACAGGTCAGCGGCACGGTAATACGGCAGGATTTCGTCATGGCCATGATGGCGCGTCAGCAAAGCAATTGGCTTCCAATCCGCCGTCTGCCAACGGGCATTGATCCGCGCCGCCTCGGCTTCCAGTTCCTGCAGAAAATCGTGATAGCGCGGAATCTCCGTTCGGCTCGGCGCTCCGATCTGAACAAATGTGAACTTTCCGCGGTAGTCAGGCCATTTCTCGAGGAATCGTTCCACACCACGAAGTCTCTCGATCAATCCTTTCGTGTAGTCTACGCGATCGACGCCCACGCCAAGAAAATTCGCTTTTATGCCGAGCTTATTGAGCAACTCAGCGCGAAGCACATACGGCGAGGTCTCCGGGTCAGCCCCTCGCTGCGATTCGCGAAAATCCACGCTAATCGGAAATGGACGAACGAATGTGACGTGCCCGCCTTTCTTAACGGCAAACCGTTCCCACTCGATCCGCGATTCCAGCGCGGCGTCCACAGTTTCCAAAAAATTGTCGCAGTGCGCTTGAATCTGAAAGCCAATCAAGTCCGCACCAAGCAGGCCGCTAACAAGTTCCCGCTGCCACGGACAAATGCCGAACGCCTCCGGATTCGGCCATGGTATGTGCCAGAAGATGGCGACCCGCGCATCGGGACGAGCCTCTTTGATCATCCGCGGCAGCAGCGCGAAATGATAATCCTGGACGAGCACCAGCGGACGCTCGACGCCTTCCATTTCCTGCAGAACTGCATTCGCGAATTCCTGGTTCGCTGCCTGATAACTTTGCCAGTCCGAGGTCCGAAAGATCGGCCGCGTATGCGCGATATGGCATAGCGGCCAAAGCCCTTCGTTCGAGAATCCGTAGTAATAACCCTGCTCTACGTCCTTCGGCAGCCAAACTCGACGCAAAGTGTATTCAGGTTTGTCGGGAGGTACTCGAATATGGTCGTGATCGTCGACGGTTTCGCGATCAGCACTGCCCGATCCGGAGGCAATCCAAATTCCGTCGCAGGCGCGAAGAATCGGTTCTAACGCCGTCACCAAGCCGCTTGCGGGGACGAGGGTCTCAATCGCTTTGCCCTTGAACACGTGCATATAAGGTTCGCGATTCGAGACAACGAACAGCGATCCCTGTTGGGCCTTCCCTCGAATGCTCACTCGCAACCGTTCAGCTGTCCAAATGGATTCTCCCGATTCGCGGAGACGAGCCTCCTCTTCCGCAGCTGACCGCGCATCGGCCAAACTTCGCGTGAGGTTCATCACTTCGCTCGTGAACGGAGCAAGAAAACTTTCTTTCGCTCCCGGGAGCCCGGCAGGCATCACCCGTCCGCGGCGTACATCCTTCATCCATTGCGCGGTGCGCGAAATCGGAAGAACGATTGTCCAACGGATAATCAGGACGGAAATCAAAACGATTAGAAGCACCTCAGCAATTACGTGCCAGAACGAAGCCCGCCACATCCGCGCGCTCTGCGTATCGATGTAGCCCGCGTCGTGGAAAATCGCCAGCACTCCGGTCATTAAATTCCCGTCGTGCAACGGCATGTAGTACACATGCATCGGCTCAGAGTTTAAGTTCAAGAATTCGCTTAGACCGGTCCCGCTCGCAAGCACGCGTGCCAAAGGCACGGGCGGAGGGGCAAAGCGGCGTTCCAAGTTAGGACTTTCTGCCAGCACTTCGCCGTTCTTGTTGTAAACGACGACGCCTGCCAGCCGTTCGCGATTGCTGAAGCGATCCACAATGCGGCGCAGTTGTTCTCGCGAACCCCTCTGGAGTGCGGGCTCCACAATTTCCTGCAAGCTCTCGGAAAGCACCTCCGCGCGGCGCGCGAGATCGGCTCGAAGTCCCCGTTTTTCGGAGCGGATTTCGTTCTTCGAGACAATAAACGTAACGATCGTTATGCTTGCAATCAGAAACAGGATCAGCCGAATGCTGAGTTTCACGTCGCTTTCCCCCGTTCAGATTAGGAACTTATGAGGCCGGTTTTGAAATACCAGGATTCGGGTACCAGGCACATCTATCCAGTCAGCCATCAGCACGAGCGGTGCCAGCAGCACCGCGTTTTTTTACTCACAGCAAGACACTTAAGCCGCGCGCGCATCGGCAGAGTGCGGAGAAAGTACAAAATAATTGTAGAATTTTCATAGAAACTGAAAGCTTGTGGCTTCCTTAGTTCGGTTCGTGCGGGAACGGGCGATCAAATGCAGGGATTACCCGATTAACTTACAGCGGCGGCCGTAATATTCGATTCACAGCCGAGGAAATGGGTACATAGACACTACATGACATGCGCCGCGCATTTAAATCTCGTACTGCGATTCGAATTATTTATCGTAATTCTCTATCCATTATGCCGGCACTTATATTTCTACTAGCGCCAGTGAGCACGATGCCAGCGTCGTATACTGATCCTGTCTTTCGCACACCTAAAATGAACCATAATTCTCAGCAGCTCGAAAACGTTCTTCAGTACATCTCAGTGAGCTGGGATCACCTCACTCGGTCGCTCGACAAGTGTAAGACCTACGAAGACGTCAAGATCGGCGACTCGCCCATCTTGTACTTCCCCGCTGACTATAGGACGCTCCCCAGCGCCCGCGATTTGGGTGACAACTGCAGAGTGCGGATCGAGCGTTTGCCCGAGATCATCACCAGTCCTGACGATGTGCATCTCCACAAAATTCCCGCCGCCGGTTTGCTCTACCTTCCGAATCCCTATGTCGTACCCGGCGGCCAGTTCAACGAAATGTACGGCTGGGACAGCTATTTCATAATCCTGGGGCTACTTCGGGCGAATCGCTGGAATATGGCTAAAGGCATGGTCGAGAATTTTTTCTTCGAGATTGAGCACTACGGTTCCGTCCTCAACGCCAACCGCACGTATTATCTCACGCGCTCCCAACCACCCTTTCTCACCTCGATGATTCTTGCGGTCTACGATGCGCAAGCATCATCGGGCGCGCCGGACAATGCCTGGCTCGAGAAAGCGTACCGATTTGCAGTCCGGGATTACGATCAGTGGACTCACCCGCCTCACCTGGCGGGTGACACAGGCTTGTCACGCTATTTTGACCACGGTGAAGGGCCGGTTCCTGAAATCATCGGCGATCCGAGCGACTACTATCGCGGTGCGGCACAATACTTCCTGCTACTGGACGGCACGAAGGATCCTCATTTAGTTCTCGTGGATAAAAGCCATCCAGTCCAATCGCTAATGGGCCCGCTGTTCCCAGTTTTCGAGTGCGAGCAACAATCAAGAGCTTCCCAGCAGGGTTCTTGCCCGCCCAATGAACAGGTCACGCTTTCCGCCGACTTCTACAAGGGCGATCGCAGCATGCGTGAATCCGGGTTCGATGTCTCCTTTCGTTTTGGTCCTTTCAGCGCCGACACGCACCACTACGCTCCTGTATGCCTGAATAGCCTGCTGTACAAGACCGAAAAGGATCTCGAACGCATGAGCACGATTCTTGGCCGGCGCGATGAGGCTGCACAATGGAAGGCAAGAGCCGCCGGCCGGCAGGAGCGCATTCAAAAATATCTGTGGGACGCGAAACGAGGCCTCTATTTCGATTACAACTTTATGACTCACTCGCTTTCGTCGTACGAATACGCGACTACCTTCTATCCACTATGGGCCGGACTCGCATCGAGCAATCAAGCGCAGGCGGTCGTCAAGAATCTTCCGATGTTCGAGCAACCCGGCGGCCTGGCCATGAGTCGCGTGGAATCGCAGGCGCAATGGGACTATCCGTACGGTTGGGCGCCGATTCAACTGCTCGCTCTGGAAGGAATGCGCCGCTATGGATTCGCCGCAGCGGCCGACCGCGTCACGTATGAATTTCTCAGCATGGTGGTCGAGGATTTTGTCACGGATAAATACATTCGCGAAAAGTACAATGTTGTGAAACGCACCTCAGAAACCCGCATCGTGAAAGGCTACAGCCAAAATGAAATCGGATTCGGCTGGACCAACGGTGTATTCCTCGAATTGCTGAATCAGGTTTCGCCCGAACTGCTGGAGCGCCTAAAGAAAGAGTGAAGCGCCTGACATCGAAACCGCAAATGCTCCAGCTCGGCGGGCATCAGCAGCTTTCGTATCGTAATGATTTAGGCTATAGTCGCCTCGACGTAATAACCCAACCAATGACGAGACCGTGAACACGCCGCTTGAGGCGAACCGTGATCCTCCAATTTCGGCATTTCGTCGGGCCGCCTTTGGTTGTGATGTCATGGCTCGTCGCCTGCTCCATTCGGTAGTCATCGCCCTTGTTCCACCAGTTGCGCTGACTGGAGATCCTGCTGAGGGGAGGCCTGGGCAGCGGAGTTGCTAGCAGCGCTAGAGCCGCCGGTTCCTGCGAAATCACTTCATGAGAGGTTTTATCATGCGAAAGCTCCTCCTCCTCCCACTGGGAATCATTTCCCTGGTGTCTGCTACGGCGACGAAAGCTCAAGCGCCTAACACGAACATACGCACGGAGCGCGGGGCGACGGGCTCTGGAACGGCCACAAACGCCGTGAGACTTCCGCTTTTCTTCGAAGCCAATGAAGGCCAAATGGCTTCGCGAGTGAAATTTCTCACGCGTGGCAGCGGCTACACGATGCTCCTGACGCCGACCGAAACGGTGCTCGTCGAAGCCGGTACGAGCTCCGCTAATGCAAAGAACAAGCTGGGTACGCATCAGGATCGCAAGGCGGTACCTGCAAGCGTGTTGCGCATGCAACTAATCGGCGCGAATCGGGCTCCCTCGATGACGGGACTCGACGAGCTTTCCGGCAAAGTGAACTACCTGATCGGAAATGATCCCACGCGATGGCACACCGGAGTTCCGCTGTATTCCAGAGTGAACGCAGGGCAGGTGTATCCAGGTGTGGATCTGCTATTCCACGGCAATGAAAAAATGCTGGAATACGATTTCATCGTCGCGCCCGGAGCCGACCCAAGACAAGTGGGTTTTCGCATCAAGGGAGCCACGCGAATCGACATTGATCCTCTCGGGGATTTGGTTCTGCACACCAAAATGTCTGAATTCCGTATGCACAAGCCTGTGATTTATCAGGGGAGCGGAAGTTCACGCCGATTGGTGGACGGTGGGTTTGTGCTAAGCGCGAAGAATGAAGTTCGCTTCCGGCTAGGGAATTACGACCATAGCGAGCCTGTGGTGATCGATCCGAGTATCGGCTTCGCGTCGTTCCTTGGAGGAGCCCAGCAAGACTTTCTCCTTGACGTTGCCGTCGATGATAGCAACAGCAGTGCTCCCAAAGTGTACGTTGCAGGAGTCACCTCTGATCCTACTTCTTATGCGGAAAGCCATACGCTCCTCGGCTCTGCCGGCGGAGGCAGCTACGGATTTGTCGCAAAAATCGATCCGCGGAGCACGGGCGGGGCATCGTTGAACTACCTGACGTTTATCGGCGGAAGCGCTCCTCTTCCTGGTTTCGACCAGGACGGTTGCGGAACCGTAATCACCGACGTTCGGCTGGACTTCAGCCAGGGAGCGGCGGGCGTTCAGCCCGTGGTGGGTGGAACCTCGGAGTGCAGCGACTATCCGACGACCAAAGTGATCGCGGGCGATGGCATTTCGGGCGATACCGCATCTGTAGTGACGCGATTGACCACAGCGGGCAATGCAGTGGACGTTTCCGCGATGCTGGGCGGCAATGGCACGCAGGACGGCGGGTTCCCGGCGCTAGACGGCGCCGGCGACGTGATGGTATCGGGCGGCACAACCGCCACTAATTTGCCAACGACCGCGCTTGCATATATGCAGAATTTCAACAATGGGCAGGACGGCAACGTGAACACCAGTGATTGTTTCGTAGCTCTCTTGCGACGATCCGACCTTTCGCCCACCTATTTGACTTACCTGAATGTCGGGATCGGAAGCGACACGCAAAGCAACATGACTACCGGCTGTGGCGGCTTTATCGACAGCGCAGGACACATCCTCGCCGGGGGCAATACATTTTCAGGCACGGACTTTAACGTGGGACCCGGTGGAGCAAATCTGGCCAACGGATTCCAAACAACTTTTCAAGGAACAGAAAACACCTTCACGATGGAGATAGATCCGGCGAAAGCGGGCGTCGCGGCGCTTATCTATGCCACCTACTACGGAGGCGGAGGCACAACTCGCGCGACCAATGGGGCGGTGGCGATCAGCCAGGACATCGTAGCCATTGGAGGATTCACAACTTCCAACGCGACCGTCGGCAATATTCCGTTGATGCGGCCGCTAAACGGCCAGAACACCAACCAATCGCCGAATGGCGGCGAGGCAGGGTGGATCCTGATTCTCGACACTTCAAAGACGGGCGCGGCGAGCCTCGTGTTTTCGTCTTATCTCGGTGGCAGCAGCGGAACCGATGAAGTTCGCGCCATTGCCCTGGACGTGAATGATCCCCTGGCATACCACCTGATTGTCGGCGGGCTGACGGCGTCCGTGGATTTTCCATCGATCAATCCTTTTCAGAGCACGCTGATTGGTTCACAAAACGGTTTTGTTTCCGGGATCAGCGTGGCGCCGTCACCGGCCGGGCCAACCTCTTTCTTTTTTTCAAGCTACATCGGCGGCGGGAAGGGGACACTGGCCCAGACCGAGCGAATTGGCGGACTCGCGGTGGGAGCAGACAGCTCCATTTATGCTGTGGGTACCACCGCTTCGCCTGATTTCTTCGGACACACCAACCCGCCCACTACCGTGAATGGGTTTCAGCCGACGTGTGCGAGTTGCACGCCGCCGCCCGGTGCGACATCCGCGCCTGATGACGGCGTGATATTCACCCTGAAGGCCGCCACCGGCGCCACCGTGACGAGCATCGCTGTGGATCCGCAGACTCTTTCACTAGCCGCCGGAAGTACGCAGCAATTGAAAGCCACCGGATTCTTCAGCGATGGATCGATCGGCGACATCACGAATCAGGTCACCTGGTCAAGCGACAACACTTCGGCCGCGACCGTGAGCAGCACCGGATTGGTCACAGCGGTTAGCGCCGGCACGGCACACATCAACGCTACGCTTGGGAATGCGACTACAAGTCCCGCCACCACGACCGTGACGGGCGGGACGGGCGCAGATCTTGCGATCACGATCACTGCACCGAGCAGCGTCGCTGTGGGCGCGACTTTTCAGTACGTGATTACGGTAACGAACAATGGCCCGCAGGATGCCACAGGCGTAGTGATGACCGACCCTGTGCCGGGAAACCTTCCGCCGCTCATGGTAATCGCGTCCGAAACGTGCACTCGCATTGTGGACATCGATAGCGGCGCTACCACCCTCTCGTGCGCGATTGGCGCTCTCGCAAATGGTGCCAGCACGCAGATCAAGTTCAACGTGACGCCAACGGTAGCCGGGAGTCTGACGAACACGGCGAGCGTTGCCGGAAGTTCCACGGATAATAATCCGAGTAACAATTCGGCAAGCGTGACGACGACCGTGGGCGGAGCTGTCGCGACGCATCTTTCCGTCACGGCTCCGGCAACTGCAACCGCGAACTCAGCTTTTAATGTCACGGTGACCGCATTGGACGCGTCCAACGCAGTCGTCACAGGCTACACCGGCACCGTTCATTTCACGAGTACGGATGGACAAGCGGTGCTGCCCGCGAATTCAACGCTGACCAACGGGACAGGCACGTTCTCGGTGACGCTGAAAACCAATGGAACACAGACCGTAACGGCGACCGACATCGTGACGTCGTCGATCACCGGGACTTCCGGAAACATCACAGTCGCAGCCTCCGGGATAGCGACGCACTTCAGCGTTACCGCTCCGACGAATGCCACATCCGGCGCTGCGCTGAACTTCACGGTAACCGCGCTCACTTCGTCAAACGCGACCGCCACTGGATATACCGGCACGATTCATTTCACGAGCTCGGACGGCAACGCAGTTCTGCCTGCGAACTCGACACTGACGAATGGAGCCGGAACATTCAGTGCCACGTTGAACACCCTGGGGACTCAGACGATCACCGCGACAGATACTGTGACGTCGAGTATCACGGGAACGTCCGGCACGATCAACGTGACTGCAGTTGCGAATCCACAGCTGGTTGTACAAACCGCGGGGACGGGCACGGGAACCGTAACGGGCAATGGAATCACTTGCACGAGCGGTTCAGCCAACGGATGCACTACGAATGTGGCACCCGGCACGCAAGTGACGCTCACGGCGGCGGCCGCGAACGGCTCGTCGTTCACAAGTTGGACCACTCCTTGCACGAGTACCACGAGCGCCACATGCGCGTTCTCGATGCCGGAAACCGCGACGATGGTGACCGCTACCTTCACGAAAAATCCGGCGACGCTTCAATCGATCGCTGTAACCCCGGCGAATCCGACTGTGCCGATCAACTCAACGCAGCAATTTACCGCCACCGGCAATTACTCGGATGACAGCACGAAGGACATCACGGCGACCGTCGCATGGGCGTCATCGAATACGGAGGCCGCTACGATTAACGCCGCCGGTCTTGCATCAACGGGATCCGATTCGGAATTGAGCACCACGATTTCCGCCACGATGAACGACGTGACAGGCTCGACGCTGCTCACACTCACGAACTCACCCATCACGATCGGTGTGACTCCTCCCGTCGGAGGATCATTCCCGCCCGTGCCGCCGGGAGGCAAACTAGCAGTCGGAATCGTGCTCACAGCAACACCCGGATTCAGCGGAACCGTCACGTTTGGTTGCTCAGTGACGGGAGCCGACGGCCAACCGGCGCCTTCCATCACCTGCGTGCCCGATCCGGCCTCAGTGAACTTTACGTCGAGCGGGCCGACGCAAGTAGCGTTCGTGGTGAATACGTTCTGCACGGGAGCAAGTTCCGCATCATTGCCAATTCCGTGGCCAACTCCGGGAGGATTTGGAGGCGGTGTGGAACTGCTTCTCCTCGGCCTGGTGATGGCAAGCGCCGTTGGAATGCGCAAGCGGAGCCCGCGATGGGCAGTGTCATTTGCGCTTCTGGTCTTGATCGGGATGGGCGGAGCCGCTTGCAGCAGCCTGCCGAAAGGACCGAACGGAGCCACGCCGCCGGGCAACTACGTGCTCACGGTGACCGCAACAACCAACGGAACAACGTCAACCACGGCTCCGATTCCATTCACCGTGGAGTAGAGGAGGAGTGAGTACCTTATGCAGAATGCAAAGTGGCGCGCCCGGAGAGATTCGAACTCCCGACCCTCTGGTTCGAAGCCAGATGCTCTATCCAGCTGAGCTACGGGCGCACAAATGCGAGTGTACCCGTTCAAGCGAGCGGGTTCAACTTCGGTTGGGAGTGACGTCGCGGCAAGTCGAAATTGCGCAGCGCACTCACCTTGTCCGGTCCGCCCTCCTGAGTTCCCTCTTGCGCACCTCGCGCCAAACGATTCTCCGCCGCACATCACCTCCGAATATATAATCGCATCTTGAACATCGCCGCCATGCCCGTCAACCACACGAAAAGCAACCGGCGCTACCCGCGCATCCCCACGCCTAAAGGCGTGTGGGTTTCCTGGCAGATTGACGGCAAGCAGAACGTCTCGCGCGTTCGGGATCTGAATATCGGCGGCCTCTTTATTGACACCACTACTCCGCCACCGGTTGGTAGTTCCGTCACGCTGCTGTTCTCGGTGCCGGAAGGAGAAATCCGCAGCTCTGCAATCGTGAAGAACATCACACCCGGAGAAGGGATGGGAGTTCAGTTCGTCGCCATGACCCAGGAGCACGCCGTTCGGCTCCAAACGCTTTTTTCCCGGCTTCTGCGAACCAGTCAATCCGAGCCTGCCTGATGCCGCGCCGCCGATTTCCTAGCATCGATCCGGCGGGAAAATTCTTCCTTCGTAAAGAATCTTTTCACAGCGTCCAACATCCGATATTGACGGAGCAGTAGGTCGGAGGTAGGATTCGCATATGGAACGCAGCACCCGAACCACAAACTGCCTGCCGTGCGCTTGTTGTTGTTGTCACAGCCATGGCTGGTATGGGTGTGTGCAATCCGAATGATTTAACTTAATTACAAATCGGATTTTTGCAACCCGCTCACCAGCGAAATGCACCTGGTAGCGGGTTTTTTATTTTCCGGCGCCTTTTTGGCGTCAGCACCCCGGAGGCCATGTGGCCAGCAGCACCGATATCGCACCGAGCCGGCAACCGAAAGAGACGAAGGCCCAAAAAGTCGAGCGCCTGAAGCGCTCGAAAAATCCGTGGGAGCACTTCGAAGAAATAAAAGAATTCGCGCGCGAGGGCCGCGATGCCGTCCTCCCCGAATGGGCCAACCTTTATTTCAAGTGGTGGGGGATCTACACGCAAGGGGACGGCGTCGGCGCCACAGGCGGCGCGGGCGGCGAAGGCAAAGCCACGCAGTATTTCATGATGCGGATCGCCCTGCCCAACGGCATCGTGCGCGCCAATCAACTCAATGCTATCGCAGAAATTTCCGAGCGCTTTGCCCGGTCGAGCGCCGATTTCACCGTTCGCCAGAATATCCAACTCCACTGGCTCACCATCGAATCGATTCCGCTCGTTATCGAAACGCTCGGTGCAGTCGGACTCAGCCCCAAAAGCGCATGCGGCGACGTGACGCGCAACATCACCGGCTGCCCTCTCGCCGGCCTTGCTTCCGACGAACTGTCCGACGCATCTTCTCTCGCCGTCGAAGCAGCGCACCTGCTTTCTGGCAACAACGAGTTCTACAATCTCCCGCGTAAATTCAAAGTCTCGATCACCGGCTGTCCGGCATGGTGCTCCTATCCCGAAATAAATGACGTCGGCTTCACCGCCGCCGTCCGCACCCGCAATGGAAAACGCGAAGTCGGGTTCTCCGTGCGCGTGGGAGGCGGACTTTCCGCCGATCCGCATCTCGCCGTTCGTTTGAATGCATTCATTCGGCGCGATCAAGTGCTTCCTGTCCTTCGCGCGATCGCAGAACTCTTCCGCGATCAAGATTGCCTCCGTGAAGGCCGCGACCGCGCCCGCTTGAAGCATCTCTTCACGCAGCACGGCTGGACCGCCGAGCGTTTCCTTCGAGAACTCAACGCTCGACTCGGCTTCGAGCTCGATCCCGGCGCGGAAGACTCCGCGCCGCCCGACGCGTATCGCGATCACGTCGGCGTTCACGCGCAGCGGCAGCCTGGCCTCTACTACGTGGGCGCCGCCGTGCTCCGCGGCCGCATCAGCGCGAAACAAATGCGCGCCGCCGCGACTCTCGCCGAAAAATATGCCGCCGGCGATCTTCGCACCACCAACATGCAGAATCTCCTCATCGTCAACGTACCGCGCGCTAACGTTGAAGCTTTGATCTGCGAACTGAACTCGGTTGGCCTGCGCGTCGAAGCCTCCTCCTTCTGGCGCGGCGCCGTGGCATGCACCGGTACGGAATTTTGCAAACTCGCCATCACCGAGACGAAAAGCTTCACTCGATGGCTCGTCGAAGAACTTGAAGAGCGAGTTCCTGAATTCGACCAGCCGCTGAAACTTAACGTGACCGGTTGCCCCAACGCTTGCGGCCAGCACTGGATTGCCGACATAGGCCTCGAGGGAAAGAAAATCAAGCACGGCGGCAATCTCGTTGACGCCTACTATTTCTGCCTCGGCGGCGCTGTCGGCGAATACGCGCGCATTTCGCGACAAGTCGGCTATCGCTGCTCTGCTGAAGATGTACCCGAGGCGATCGAGCGCCTCCTGAAAACATATCTCGCCACGCGCGATACCAACGAGAATCTCCGCGCCTATTTTGCGCGCCACTCTGACGACGCGCTCCGCGCGCAGCTCGCCGGTGCCATCGTAGCGCCCGTCACGCGCGATCTTCCCGCGGGCCCCGTACCGCATGGAGTTGGAGAGTGAACATGCCTGCGGAACTATTTCCGGCATTCATCAAACTCGAAGGGCGTTCGTGCCTCGTGGTGGGAGCCGGATCGATCGCCACATCGAAAATCGCTTCCCTGCTCCGCGCCGGCGCGCGCCTCACGGTTGTCGCGCCGCAAGCAAAAGCGGAGATAGCAAAACTCGCAGCAGCGGGGAGCTTCATCTGGCACGAACGCGAATTTCGCGTCGCAGATCTCAGTGGAGTTTTCCTCGCGATCGCTGCCACGGCAAGTAACGCCGTGAATCGCGCCGTGTTCGCCGCATCCCAAAAGCGCGGCATCCTCTGCAACGCCGTCGACGACCCGCCCCATTGCGATTTCTACTTCCCCGCAGTCGTTCGTCGCGGAAAGCTGCAAATCGCTATTTCAACCGCGGGTGAAAGTCCGTCCGTCGCGCAGCGTTTTCGCCGCGAAATCGAAGCATCGCTCGACCTCTCGCTCGGCAATTGGCTTCGCTTCATCGGCAGCCTTCGCCGCCATGTTCTCGCGAACCATCCGCCATCCGAAGAACGCAAACAGCTGTTGCATCTGATCGCGTACAGTCAGATTTGCGATTCGAAGGATTGCAAAATCGAATCGCGGTCGATCGAATTCGCCGGGCGCCACGTCCATCTTCCTGATTACGCGCCCAACGATCAGCCCATCACTGATCAGCCCAATGACCAGCCCGAGAACTTGCCCGTCACCTCACACGACGCGCGATCAACAATTCAGGAGCCGCGATGAATACCGCCAACAACGGAAAGGTTTATCTCGTCGGCGCGGGCCCGGGTGACCCCGAGCTTCTCACCGTCAAAGCACACGCACTCATCCGCGCCGCCGAGATCATTCTTCACGACGATCTCGTCCCCGCTCCTATTGTCGCGCTCGCCAGCCCGCACGCGATGGTGGTAAACGTCGGCAAGCGCTGCGGCACCAAAAACATCACTCAGTCCGAAATAAATCGTCTGATGATCGCTTCCGCCCAACGCGGACTGGTCGTTGTCCGCCTCAAAAGTGGAGACCCCGGCGTCTTCGGACGCCTTGCCGAAGAGCGCGACGCCCTCGTAAACGCCGGTGTGCCATACGAAATCGTTCCGGGAATCACCGCAGGTCTAGCCGCCGCTGCGGAACTCGGCGCGTCACTCACCGATCGCCGCACAAGTTCGCGAATCATCTGCATCAGCGCCCAGCGCGCCCACGAAAACGAAAGCGAGCCGCCTACCGACTGGCGCGGCCTTGCCACCAATAACACTACGCTCGTCATTTACATGCCCGGCCAGAATTTCGCCGCGCTTCAAAAAGGATTGCTTGATGCAGGGCTCGACGCAAACACTCCAGCAGCGCTCGTCTCCCGCGCCAGCACCCCCGATCAACGCGAATTCCGCACCACACTTGGCAGCCTGGCGACTGCGCCGCGCATGGACGCGCCTTCGATCCTTCTGCTCGGCAAACCGCTCGAGCGCGCCGGGCAATCAGTCGCACAATCAATCACCAGGCCAGCCACACAAACAATCGTGCAATCCGTTCCGCTCACTTGGGAATCTCTGCTCGATACAAGCGAAGTCGCTATCGCCGCACCTAACCCAAATGAAAATTCCGAAAGGAGAGTTAATTCGTGACCACATCATCGTCCAATCAATCAGTGCCGCTGGAAAATCCAAAGCAAGCGCATTCAGCCAAAAGCACGTCTCGTTTTTCAGTCGACACGTGGGCCGTAGCGTTGTCTCTCGTCCTATCGCTTCTGGTCTGGCTAGGCCTGATCAAACGCATCCCGTGGTAGATGGCAGTGGGGCATTCGCAAAGATGAATGAAGTGATTGGGACTACTGCTTCAAGCTGAAAATTTACATCCGAGGACAACTAAAGCATGGCCAGCACAATCGCCCTCTCGCAACCGCAACCGCTCAGCATCTTCAAACGCGCCGGTCAAATTCTCCCCGGCCTCCTGCTCTTGATCGCCGTCGGCTATGGAGGAAAGCTCATCGAGGCCGCGATCAAGCAGTACGGAATCGCGCACCACCTCACGCTTCCAAATATCGAGTACGTTCTCTGGGCGATTCTTCTCGGCCTCGTCATTGCCAACACTACTGGCATCCCTACCATCTTCAAGCCGGGCCTCGCCACCTATGAATTCTGGCTCAAAGCCGGAATTGTTCTCCTTGGTTCGCGCTTTCTGCTCGGTGACGTTCTCAAACTGGGCGGTATCAGCCTGGTCCTCGTCGCGATCGAAATCGCGCTCTCGCTCACATTCATGACCGCGCTCGGCCGCGCCTTCGGATTGAAGCCCAAGCTCACCACGCTCCTCGCCGTCGGCTCATCGATCTGCGGCGTATCCGCTATCATCGCCACGCAAGGCGCGATCGACGCGGACGAAGAAGACTCGTCCTTCGCGATCGCCGCAATTCTCACTCTCGGCGCAATTTCGCTTTTCGTTTTTCCGCTGATCGGCCACTGGCTGCACATGAGCGATCTGAGTTACGGACTATGGGCCGGCCTCGGCATCGACAACACCGCGGAAGTCACCGCCGCGGGAAATCTTTATTCCGATGCCGCCGGAAAAGTGGCCGTCCTCGCAAAAACGGCGCGTAACGCCATGATCGGCTTCGTCGTTCTCGGCTACGCAATCCACTGGGCACGCAAAGAAAAAACCGAAGGCGTCGGCAACAAAGCCGCCTTCTTGTGGTCGAAGTTTCCGAAATTCGTGCTCGGCTTTCTGCTCATCTCCGCCATTGCCACGGCCCACGTCTTCGACAAAGGCCAACTCACAAGCCTCGCCAATCTTTCGCGCTGGGCTTTCCTTCTCACATTCGCCGGAGTCGGCCTACGCACCAATATCGGTGACATGCGCAAACAAGGATTTCGTCCTTTCGTCGTAGGCGCCCTCGGCGAAATCGTAATCGCCGCTTTGACGCTAGGTTTGGTCTACGGCTCCGATAAGTTTTTGCGCTGACGGAGCTGCGTAGATCGTCCCGTGATTCCACGCGCACGAGGATCGCTCGGTTAAGGAACAGGAACTGACATTTCGATTGAAGCCGCGCGCAACGGAATCTCCTACCGCAAGGCTACGGGTGTGCGACGCAGCGCGGAAGCTGCCGAGTCGCTTCTAGAAGTCGGAATTCGAATCTCCGACTCCCGGCTCTTCGTTTCTTACTATCAGTGTTTATCTGTGTTCATCAGTGGTTACAGCCTGCCCCGCCCAATCCATGCTAGATTGACCCCTCGGAGCTCCGCCACAAATGCTCGATCGCAAACGCTCAACTTTCGATTGGATCGACATACTTTGGCTCCTCTTCCTCCTCGGCCTCGCCCTTCTCCCGCCCATTCACGAAATTCACAAACAGCTCACCCTTCTCGCAATTGGCCTACTGCAGCTTCTCGAAGGCCGCTTCGTTGCCTGGAGCCCCAAGCGCGGTCCCGCGTATGTAGTCATACTCAAGATTCTGCTCGCCACTCTTCTCGTCAATCACACGGGCGACATCGGAATCAACAGCACTTACTATCCGATCTACTATCTCCCGGTTGTCACTGCCGCTCTTTATTTCGGTCCGATTGCCACTCTCATCTGGACCACTCTCGCCTCGCTCGCTTACTGCTCGTTACTATATCCGGCTCTCCAGGAATATGACCTCACCGCCGAGGGCGGCACCGATCTCGCGATTCGAATCCTTTTTTTCTACATCGCCGCCGTTCTCATCAATCGCTTTGCAACCGAAAATCGCCGCCAGGTCCACAAATATCAGGAGCTTTCTGAACGGCTCGAAGAAACAAATCGCCAGTTGCGCCGTGCCGAAGCCGATGCCCGCCGCTCGGAGCGTCTTGCAGCACTCGGACAGCTCTCAGCCGGCCTCGCCCATGAAATTCGCAATCCGCTCGGAGTCATCAAAGGCTCCGCCGAAATGCTCAACCAGAAAATCGAAGGTCCGAATCCGCTGGCGCGAGAACTCTCCGGCTATATTGGTTCGGAAGTGAATCGGCTCAATTCGCTCGTCACGCGCTTCCTCGATTTTGCTCGTCCCTCGCACCTCGAACTCCACTCGACGCAACTCTCAGTGGTGGTCGACCATGTTCTCGAATCCGTGCACAATCAATTTCCCGAAGCAAGAGTCGTCGTCGAGCGCGACTACAGACCGAATGCTCCCGATGTCCAGGTCGACGCCCAACTCTGCGAACAGATTTTCGTCAACCTGATAACCAACGCCTATCAGGCGATGGAGGGTACCGGCCGTCTCCGCATCGCCATCGCTCCCGAATCGCAAAACGGCAGGCGCGGCGTCTCCGTCGTGATCGAAGATTCGGGCCCCGGCGTGCCCGCCGAATCGCGCGAGCAAATCTTTAATCCGTTCTTCACCTCGAAAAAAGACGGCGTCGGCTTGGGCCTTTCGATCGTCGCAAAAATCGTCGACGATCATCGCGGCACAATCCGATTGGAATCACCGCCGGGCGAAGGCGCGCGTTTTCGTGTCTTTCTCCCGGAAACCCAAGATTGACAAGACTTAGTCCATTAGACTAGACTAGGTTGAGGGAACGAGCTATGTCTTCTGTCAACGTGTATGAGGCCAAAACGAAGCTGTCGAAGCTACTCCAGCGCGTTGCCGCGGGCGAGGAGATTGTGATCTCGAATCGCGGTGTTCCTGTTGCGCGCCTCGTTCCTTTCCCGCAACATCAAGGTCCGCGCCCGCTCGGGTTCGACAAGGGCCGCGTGCGGATTGGTGCTGATTTCGACGCGCCGCTGCCTCCCGACATTCTTGCTGGCTTTACGGGAACGCGTTCCAAATCGAAAAAGCGCTGAATATGGCGTTTCTCCTCGATACGAATGTGTTTCTTCTCGCTGCGACTGCGCCGGAACGGTTGACTCGTCAATCTCAAAGATTGTTGGCTGATCGCTCGAGTGTCCTGTTTATTTCCGCGGCCACCGCTTGGGAAATTGTGATCAAGCACTCCCTCGGCAGGCTTGGCTTGCCCCATCCTCCGTCACGATGGCTGGAAGACAGCCGTCGAATCCTGAGCGCGCAAACCTTGGATATTACCCTCACGCACGCTCTTGCCGTCGCCGACCTGCCCCCGGTGCACCGCGACCCTTTTGATCGATTGCTAATTGCCCAGGCCGCGTCCGAAAACCTCACGCTGCTCACTACGGATCGCATCTTCGGGAAGTATTCCGTGGACGTGATTCTGTGCAGCGCGTAATGCTCGCCACGCCCGATTTTCAAATCCTTACACCACCTGCCGCTTGAAATTTCTCCCAACTCGTGCGAGCGTGAATGGTGGTGTGGATTCGCCAATTCGGGCTGTCGGACTCGGCTGCTCGCCAAGCCGACGTTGGGTGGAGACCCGTTTCGACCCTCGGCACCCACCCCCTGTCCTTCGCCGCCGAATTTCTAATCGCGGATCCGCGATTAGAAAGACATTCAACTCATTGCAAATATACGCACTTCCAAATTTCTAATCGGCGGTACAGGCCACTTTGCGGGATTCGCAAATGAGTCCCGAAAAACCCTCCATCCTCGTCGTCGAAGACGAACCCAAAATGCGCCGCCTCCTCGAACTCCAACTGGCCGACGAAGGCTTCCACGCCCAAACCGTCGGCGACGCCGAAACCGCGCTCAAACTCGTCAACAGCGGCCCTTTCGATCTCATTGTCACCGACCTGAAATTGCCCGGCATGAGCGGTATCGAATTTCTCGAGGCTGTGAAACGCTCGAACGCTGCGGTTCCCATTATCATCATGACCGCCTATGGAACGGTCGAGTCAGCCGTCGAAGCTATGAAAATAGGGGCAAGCGACTACGTATTGAAGCCGTTTTCGCTGGCCGAACTCGTGCTTGTGATACGCAAGGAGCTTGCTTCACATCAGTTGCGCGAGGAAAATCGGTCGCTTCGTGAAGCTCTGGGCCAGCGATATCAGTACGACAATATCGTCGCCCGCAGTGAAAAAATGCAAGCCGTCCTCGCGCTCGTCGAGCGCGTAGCGCCAACCAATTCCACCGTATTGCTCGGAGGCGAAAGTGGCGTCGGCAAAGATCTGATCGCACGAGCCATTCACCAGCACTCGAACCGCGCTTCCGGGCCATTCATCAAAATTAACAGCACCGCGATCCCTGAAACTCTTCTCGAAAGCGAACTCTTCGGGTACGAAAAGGGCGCTTTCTCTGGCGCTACCACGAGCAAACCGGGGAAATTTGAACTCGCGGACAAGGGCACGCTCTTCCTCGATGAAATCGGCGACGTGCCGCCCGCGATTCAAGTGAAGTTATTGCGAGTCCTGCAGGAACGTGAATTTGAACGCCTGGGCGGAACGAAAACTCTGAAAGTCGACGTGCGGCTGATCGCTGCAACGAATCGCGACCTTCGCGCCGCGCTGGAGGAAGGCACGTTTCGCGAAGATCTCTACTATCGCTTGAACGTAGTCGCGATCGATATCCCCCCGCTCCGCGACCACAAGGAGGACATCCCTGCGCTCGCGAATTTCTTTCTCGAAAAATTCGCGCGCGAATCCGGAAAACCCATCCGCGGCATCACGCCCGCCGCGATGAATCTCCTTCTCGGATTTCACTGGCCCGGAAACGTCCGCGAACTTGAAAACATCATCGAGCGCGGCGTCACGCTTTCCGTAGGTTCGACTCTCGATGTCGCCGATATTCACCTCGACGCACCCGCACCCCGTGCCACAACCGCCGGTTCTTCACCAGTGCTCCCAGCAGGAATGACGCTCGATCAATGGGAAGACGAAGCCATCCGTGAAGCGCTTCGCCTGGCCAACGGAAACAAGAGCCAGGCCGCGCGCGCCCTCGGACTTTCGCGCAATGCCCTCCGCTACCGCCTCTCCAAAATTGGCGTCGCAGACCCGCCCGAAAAAGAATAACTAAACACCGGAAGAATTCGTTTCCGTCTACGTGGTGTCGGAGGTGGCTGAAATCCACCAACTGCGCGCGATATGCACCACCAGCGCAAGGATTTCTGCAACCGAGGTTCACGGTGACTCGCCCGTAATGATCTCAAATAACACGGCTTAGCAGCGGGTACGGGCTCGTCGCTTTTTGGCATTCGCCCTGCATTATCGATTGTGGACGTAATTTTTCCCGGCGACTCGTCGGGAGGTGGGCCATGAAAAGGCATCTCGTATTTTGGGCGGCAATTTTTTCCCTCACGACGGCGGGCGCGCTGCGCGCGCAAAATTCCCCGCCGCCGCAAGACGACGTTCAAATGCAGCAACCGCAGTCCGACGACGACGATGCTCCCGCGCAGCAAGATCAGGCTCAGGCGGACCAGATGCAAATTCAGGATCGAGCGGCCGATTCGGTGGCTAATCAACAGCAGCAGCAACAACAGCAGCAACAAGACGTTTCCGCGCAGCCCGGCGTTGCTCGCGTGAGTTCGATTCGTGGCGATGTTTCTACGCAACGCGGCGACAACGGCGAGTGGATCGCGGCCACGTTGAATACACCGATCGCGGTGGGCGACCGCGTCGCCACTGGCGAAAAATCCCGCGCGGAACTGCAGCTCGACTTTGCTGACACGCTGCGCCTGTCCGATCGCGTCACCGTGAAGGTGGCGAATCTTACGCGCTCGCAAATCCTGCTCCAGGTTGGCCAGGGGCTCACAACGTATTCGGTGACCCGCGGAGCGGAGGCAACGTCCGAGATAGATACTCCCAATGCTGCGATCCGCCCGATTGCGGGTGATGGCGAATATCGCATCCTCGTAACTTCAGATGCCGAAACTCAAGTGATTATCCGTCGCGGCTCGGCGGAAATTTCCACGCCGCAGGGCACCACTCGTGTTGACGCGGGCCAGATGATCACCATCGCCGGCACCGACAATCCGCAGTACAAAGTTGCGCAAGCACCGCCTCGAGACGAGTGGGACAACTGGAACAACGATCGCAATCGCGCCGTCACGAATGCCGACAGCTGGCACAAAACGAATCGCTACTACGTTGGCTCAGAAGATCTCGATCAATACGGACGCTGGACGACCGTTCCGGATTACGGCCAAGTGTGGGTTCCCTCCGTCGGCGCGAACTGGGCGCCGTATCGCGCGGGCCGCTGGGTCTGGCAGCCTTACTTCGGTTGGACGTGGGTTTCGTACGAAGCGTGGGGATGGGCGCCGTATCACTATGGCCGCTGGCTTCCTTACGGCGGCGGATGGGCATGGTGGCCGGGACCGGTCGCTTCCTATCCCGCTTACTATCCCGTTTGGTCGCCCGCGTATGTTTCTTTCTTCGGATTCGGAGGCGGCGGATTTGGAGTCGGCTTCGGATTTGGTTTTGGATACGGCCACGTCGGCTGGTTGCCGTGCGGTCCCGGCGACTGGTATCACCCGTGGTACGGACGCTACGGCGGCCGCGGGAATGTGGTGAGCATCCACAACACGACGATCAACAACTATCACAATGGCTGGGCGCCGCTGCGAGGCGGAGCGCGCGGATACTCGAATGTGAACGAAGCGTTCCGGAATTCGCACGTGCGGGCCGGAATGAGCTCAATGGATAGCAGGAATTTTGGACGCGGCGCGGTTCCGTCGCACCAGTCAGGAATCAGCGCATCCGAATTTCGCAATTCGAGCAGAGTCTCGGGCAAGATGCCGATCGCGCCGAGCAAAACCAGCTACAGCCCCACGAATCGCGCGGTGAATCCGTCCGCGATTCGCAATGCAGCACCCAGCTCGCAACGTTTCTATTCGGCGCCGCGCGGAAATTCCCGTTCCACTTCAACTGCGCATGCTTCGCAGCCGGCGCAAGGAAATTCGAATCAGCGCGGCAGCTATGGGAACAATGCGCGATCGGCGCAGCCCTACACGAACGGCAATCGAAACGCTATTACGAACACGCAGCCGCGCAATTCGACACCGGCACCAGCGGCTGGCGCAAACCGGGGCTCTGCGCCTGCTTCGACGTCTCGAGACGGATGGCACACATTTGCGCCGCGGTCGTCGTCAGCAAATGGTAACCGTCAGACGCCTAACAATCAGTCGAATGCACGTGGTTCCGCTTCGAATCAACCGAATCGTGGCGGGTTCACATCGCCAAATGGTGCTCAACGGCAATCGCAGCCGCAATTTTCGCAGCGGCAATCACAGGGTCCGGCTGTTCAGCGGCCTTATCAGCAGCCATCGCTGCGGCAGGCTCAGCCGCAAGCTCCGGCGGCGCAGCGTCCATACCAGCAGCCTTCGCAGCGCCAATATCAGGCGCAATCGCAGGCTCCGCGCGGAGGCGCGTATGGCTCGGGCGGCCGGCCGCCTTTGAACATGAGGCAGCCGATCGTCACGCCGCGCAACGGCGGATCAAATGGCGGATCGGGCGGATATCGCGGAGGCGGTTCGTCTGGCGGCGGAAATCGAGGAGGTGGTTCGCACGGCGGAGGTGGCGGAGGCAGTCACAAGCATTAATACAATTCATCACGATTCATCAATTCATACCCAGGGCCTCGAGTACTCGAGGCCCTGTTTTTTTTTGGCTGCATTTCGTCAATCGAGATCTCACTCGCAAAACCCGGCAGACTGTCAACGGAGGCGGCACCAATGTTTTGCGTTGTTGTTTAACTGCTTACGGCGTGGGAGGTTTGGGGGGAGCAGTCGCGTCGGGCGAAGCTGGATTGGGCGTGGTTGCTTCCGGAGCGACAGACGGAATCGAAGGTGGGCGCTCGATCGCGAGGTATGCTCTGCCGAAAGCAGAGTGCTGCGTTCCGGCGCCGATCACAACCGCTTGTGCGGTGTAGCGTCCAGCGGGAAGTTTCGCGAGCGGCAAGCTAATCCGAACGAAGCGGTGCGCGATTTTGCATCCACATCCACAGGCGATAGCAGCGGAGTTGCATTTACCTGAATTCCACTTCGAAAGAAAATCAGTCCTGCGCGCAACGTGTCGGGGTCGAATTTGTCCACCTTGTCGGATTTCTCCGGATAGTAGGCCTGGAAGAAAACGTAGAGCGTCTGCCCCTGCGTGAAGAATCGCGTGACGCTGGGGACGATTCTCTCGCCGAAAACTTCGAGCGGAGAATTTACGATTTTGGCGCGAGTTCCCTTCCCTTTCGTTTGCACTTCGGCTGATTTGTCGATGGGGACGAGCTGGCTCGAAAGCAAGACCGAGCTGAGCATGATTCGGTCCGGCTGAGCTTGCGGTACGAAAAGATCCTGTTCGAAGGTGCCGATGCGGCCTGACTCATTTTCGCGCGCGATAAATTTTAGCCGGTATTTTCCCGGAGACAAGACCACGCCGCCTTGATAGAGAAGGCTGCTCTGGTTGATTTGCTGGAAGCGCGCGGGATCGAGATGTACCTGAATCGTGTCCTGCAACTCCGCGACCGACCTGCCATTTGAATATTCGCGCACCTGCGCGGCGAAATCGAACGCGGCTTCTTTCCGGCCGTGCTTCTCCGCCCAATCGAGCGCACTCGCGGAAATCTTTGCAGCGATTGGGACGTAGGTTTGCCCGTCGCTCAACCGGAACATGGACGTCTCGACCGCAATGGGCAATTCGACGACAGGATTTTCCGAGCTCATCGCTTCGATGAGTTGCTGCTGGCGGTCTTCTTTCTGTTGGTGCTGAAAATCGCGGGGCGCGTAATATCCATTGCGGTAACGCACGTGCGCGCCGGGCGCGTTCACTTTCACGTGGATGCTTCGCCAGGTGCCGTCGTGCTTCACATTTCCGCTGAGATAGTAGCCGAGAAGATAGTAGCCGCCGTTCTCTTGCTGGATTTTCGGAAAGGCTTCGCTCAAATCGCCGAGGTCGAAAAATGCGCGTCCGCCCGTGTCGGATGAAAGAGTTGCAAGCGTGTCGCGCGAATCCTGGCGCGAGTCCGTCTGATGGAAAACAGATGCGCCGGTAAACATCGAAGTTCCCGTTGCTGAATTCGTTGTGGCATCTCCTCCGGGAGCTTCTGCAAAAAGGCCGCGCGCGTCGATCGAATAGATCGAAACATTGGCACGGTTTGCCGCGTCCGTTGCGGCTCTCAGTTCGGTGCGATTTTCCTCGCCCGTTTGGGTGATGCCGCCCGTAAATTCGATCACCGATTTGCGGCCAGGAATCGCCGAGAGCACGTTGACGAGGCCTTGAACGGCGAGCAACTTCTGATCGGTGTTGAAAGCGTTGAATTCGGTTTCATCCGCCGTGTAGGCCGCGCCGGTATATTGCTGGACGTCGTATTCGCCGTTCTGCGCGGCGCCGTAGGAAGGATCGGCGAGTTGTGAAGCGACGTCGGGCGTAAGGCGCGCAACGGCTTTCTCAAGAACTGCGCGGTCGTTCGTGAAGTCCGCCCATACCGTGAGCCGCGCGGCAAAAGTGACGACCGAAACGAGATCGGCGTTCGACATCTGCTTCTGCACGAATTTCAGTGCCGCATCGTGAGCGCGCGCGATGTCGTCGGTCTGCATCGACGTCAAATCGAAAAACAAAACGATCATGCGATGGTCGCGGACTTGATCGCTGATGGCTTCGGCGGCCGCAGGAGTCTTCGGCGCATCGATTGCGACCACAATCGGCTTTGCGTCGTCCTCTTTCTCGGCAGTTTCCATTTTTTCGATGTCTTGGAACGTGAAGATCGAAATTTTCTGAGCTTTGCCGTCTTCCGAGATCGTGAATTGCTCTGGCGTGAGACCCTTGATGGGCTTGCCGGCCTTGTCGGTCACCTCCACGTCGATGCGCACTAAATCGGAGGACGAGCGAATCACGGAGCTTTGATTTGCGACCTGGCGATTCGGAAGATTGGTGGGAGGATTCGCAGGTGCGGGCGAATTCGCGGGAGCGGTGGATTCGACGATTGCTGCTGCGCTCGCGCGACGATGGCAGCGGAGCCGATTGCAAGCCCCGCAGCAAGAATGGCCGTCATGATCTTGTTTTCAACGCTTCTCATCAGAAATTAAACCTCAGCATCACATCCATCGAGCGCATGGAAGCAGCGCTCGTCACGCGCCCGAATGTTGTCGAACCCAGTGTCGTGGCGAGTCCATTAAATCTCGGCGAATTGGTGAGATTTTGCACTTCCCAACGGAATTCCACGCGATGCTGGCGTTCGCGGCTCCCGCCGAACACAAATCCCTTGGCCAGCGAAAAATTCCAGCTGAAGCTGCACGGCCCTTCGACAGAGCCGCGGCGTTCGTTTCCAAATGTTCCGGTAGCCGGGACGGCAAACGCTCCGATGTTAAAAAAGTTCAGCGACGAACCGCCGCAGACACCGAAATTAGGATTGCCGGAAGCGCCGTCGCAATCGCCATCGATGCGGCACAAGTCGGCGCGCTCGGAAAAATTCGAGCCGGTGCCGGAATTATTTGCGGCGCTACCGCCCAGCAGCACTGTGAACGGAGTGCCCGTCTGCCAGGTGACGATATTGTTCAGGCGCCAGTTTCCAAGGACGTGCTCTTTCCACCCGTGCGTCGCATAGCGATGGCGTTCGCCGAACGGCAATTCATACACGGAGAAAAATCGAAACTGATGGCGAATGTCGAACGCGGAGAGCCCGTATTCCGCCGCCGTGTTGCCGTCCTGTTGTACGACGGTCGGAGCGGTGCCGCCGATGGTGCTGGAATTATCGAGCGATTTTCCGAACGTGTAGATTCCCTGGAAGAGCAGCCCGTGGGTGAACCGGTGAATCAGGCGCACCTGCAGCGCGTTGTAAATGGAATGTCCGCCTGACTGGTCATAGAGGAAGCTGACAGCGTTGGGAATTGTGAGTTGTGCCTGCGTATCGAGTGGGCTGGTTCCGGCCGGAGCGCGGTTCGGCGCGCGCAATATATCGAGATTGCTTCCCTTCGTTCCGGTGTAGGTGAGGTCGAGCAGCCAGTTCTTGCTGAGCGTGGTTTCGGTACCAAGCGTCCAGATTTGTGCGTAACCGTCCCGATAGAAAGGATTCACGGCGGTCGTATTGAAAATCTTTCCGGCGTTCCCATTCTGAATTTCTACGAGCGCGTTCTGCAGTTCGAGCGGCTCGGCAGCGGTGGATAATTGCGATACGGACGTAGCGAACGGCGGCTGGTAGGCGAGATAGTTTGTCGCAAGCGTGTTGTAGACCGCTTCGTTGTAGAAAATCGAGTAGCCGGCGCGGACGACGGTCTTGGGCTTGATCGGCGGCAGCCATGCGATCCCGATTCGTGGCGCCCAGTTTCCGTAATCTCCGTGGACCAACGCCTGCGGATACACGCCACTGAACGGCCCCGTCCCTCCGGGCAGCACCTGCGCCGCGCACGAAGTGCAGGGCGGAGTGATGCTATCGATCTGCGGGTTCAGGTCGAGATTCGCGATGTGGTTGAAGAGTTCCACCGGGGGCGTGACAGCCTCGTAACGCAGGCCGTACTGAATTGTGAAGCGCGAATTGACGCGCCAGTCGTCCTGCGCGAAGCCGATGAAATCCCAACTGCGAAAGTAATCATTCGTGATGCCGAATCGCCCGGAAACGGAGTACGGAAGTCCGACGAGAAAATCAGCAAAATCATTGCCGGTGCCGGCAACGGGATTTCCTCCCGCAAGTTCGCTTGTGAGCAGACCCGTGAATGCGAATTGGCCCCGAGGATTTGGATTTGTGTCCGTGTTGAGCTGAACGCGCCGAATCTCGCCGCCAAATTTCATCGTGTGCTTTTTGTGGACGTAAGTGATGGTGTCGAGAAATCGCAGAGTCTGATTGCGCGTGAGCGAGGGTACCGGATCGCCGAAACCTGAGAAGCTCGCGAAATTGAGGGTGGGATATCCGAAATCGATCGGCGCAGTACTGCCGCCTTCGATTCCCGTTTCAGTGGCGATATCGTTGACGAACGAGTTGTCGCTCAGAATTTTGATCCGGCTGCGGCTGTAGTTCACGTGAGTGTCGTTGACGAAGCTCGGACTCCAATTCTGAGTAAGCCCGATATCGAGATTCTGATTTCTGGTGGATTGGGTGCCGCCCACTTGCGAGAAATTCCCGAGCGTGTCCGAGCCGGACCCACTGTAGTTGTAGCCTACTTGCACATTGAACTTCGCATTGATCGTGTGCAGAACGTGAATGTTCACGACATTGCTGCTCAATGGCAGCGAGGCTTGCAGGAGATAATTCTGCACTTGGTTTGCGCCCACCGTCGAGACGTTGGGCATGGGGATGAAGCCGAGAAGTGACTGCGCGGACGAATTGATCGGGCCAATTTGTTGAGCCGCGCCGCTCGCGCAAGTGGGATCGGCGACCGTCGGAAACGGAGTGGACGGCGTGCTGAAAGGCATGAAAAGCGTTGGCGTGGCGGCGTTCGCGAGGCAGAACAGTCCATTGCGCTCATCGAGCGTGGGCACGGTTGAAAATGTGTTCACGGCGCTTTGTGCGTTTTCGTGCTGATAGTTGACGAAGAAATATGTTTTGTCGCTGCCGTCATAAATGTGCGGGATTTTCAGCGGGCCGCCGAGGTTTGCGCCGAAGCGATTGTCGTAATGCGAGACTTTCGGAGATTCGACTCCGGTGATCGAGTACGGGCGCGCGTCGAAGGCCGAATTCTCATAGCGATCGTAAAAACCGAAACGAATCCGATTTACTTGCTGCCGAAGAAACCGGCCGCCACCGCCTCCGCCGAACCGGCCGCCTGCTCCGCCCGGGCCGCCGCCAAATCCTCCCGGGCCTTGTCCGCCTCCGGGAGCACCGCCGAACGGCTGTGCGCCGCTGGGACCGCCGCCGCCCGGACCGCCCAGAGGTCCCGGACCCTCAAATCCGCCCGGGCCGCCGAATCCTCCAGCGCCGGGAGCAGTTGATGCGAGGCCTTGCCCGACGGTTCCCTGCAGCAAAAACGAATCTCCTGAGCCGCCGTTAGGAACTCCCGCCGAAAGTTGCGGACCAGCGTTGCCGTTCTGTTGCACGGTGGTTTCGTCCGCTTGTGCGCCGCCTTCGCCTGTTAGATCCGTCTGCTGAAATCCGCCGCGGCCCATTCCCTGGTTCACAGCGTTTGAGACGCCTGCCGGAAGCGCCTGTCGATCGCCACCTCGCCCGCCATTTCTTGCGCCATTTTTTCCATTTGTGGCGGCACCGTTGGAGTTGGCTCTATCTCCACCAGCAGCCGCTTGATTTGCGGCTGACGGGTTCGCCGAATTCTGTGGAGCGCTTTTATCTGCGCCATGCGGTGCGGCCGTGCGCCTATTTTCGTTTTGCGGTTTCGCGGTGCTTGCGTTCTCAGGCGGCGCTGTCAACTGTGCGAGATTGGCGACCTGCAAAATGATGGGAATCGGGCCGGGAGGCACAACTGGGAGCTCGACGTCCAGCGACGAAGGAACGAAACCTAGCTGGCTGACCTCGACGCGATAGCGGCCAGGGGCGAGTGCCGGAAACCGGAACTTACCTGTATCGTCCGTCCAGCTCACCCAGCTTTTTTTTGTGTCTCCATTCGTGAGGCGAACCATCGATCCTGGAATGGGCGACGACTCGCTCGTTCGCACCAAGCCTGTGACGGCTGGGCCGGAAACCTGTGGCGCGGATTCGGGGGAGGGATTTGGAGCGGATTGCAGTTGAGATTGCGGCGGCAGAGACGATTGGGCATCCGGCTGTGAGGCCTGACCAAATGCCGGAATTGAAACAATTGCAACACCGAGCAGCGCGATTCCCGTTCTCAGCGGAGTGCCAAATGTTCGCCTGATTGTCGAACGGAACGCTATGACGCACCGCCTGTCAGCCATGACTATGACGCTTCTTTCCTTCAGAGAGTTTCTTCTGCCGATCGGTGCAGGACGAATCGGAGGGGCGGATGAATCCGCGAAACCTCGCGCCTGAATTGGCGGCCTGGTCCGCGCCACAAATAGCGAGTGGGGAGTTACAGTGTTACCTCGCTGGCATATGGCGCGAACCTGACCATGGTAGATGAAAATTGACCGGAGAATCCTGACGGCTCGCGATCGATGGCGACTAATCGCCACCTGTCTTGTTCGTCGCCGGATCGTAAACCATCTTATAAATCACGGGCTGCTTGAATCGATCGCTTTCCATTCTCGTCGTGACAAAGAGCCGCTTGCCGTCTGGCGACAAGCTGTACGTCCGAGTGGATTTTCCACGCGGGCCGTCTGAAACAACGGTGAGCTGGCCATTTTGCCATTGCGTGGCGGCGGTTCTCTGATCGCGGCCCTCGCCGCTAGCGGACTTTGCGTCGGTTTGGTCGGCGGCAGGATATTGCGCAAGCGTTCGTCCGCTCTTGCCGGTGATCTTTAGGTTGGAACCTGTTTGATCGATCTGAAGGACGGAGAGGTCCGCCATCATCCCGCCACCTTGCCCGCGGCCTTCGCCGTTTTGGCCACCCTGATGGCGACCTCCTCCATGTCCGTTGGAATCGTCTGCCCCCCGCTTGAATCGGCTCGCGCTTGCTGCATTTTCTGGCGGGGATCGTCGCTAAGATCTTTATTCAATTGCCATTCACCGGCCAACTTTGGCACGACTGAGTCCTGCGAGGCTGCTTGAGGAAGCGCGGGTGTGGCCGACCTTGCCCTACCGACTAGAAGGAGTAGAAGTGCTGCCGCGGAAAATAGAAGTGGTGCGGCGGAAAGCCTCATCGCTCGTGAAACGAAGCTACTCTTATTGCGGAGTCCGACTTTCCCGAGCGCTTGACGGAAAATCATTGGCTTGCGTATCAATCCTTGTATCACAGCCTAAGAACCTCCATTGAATGTGACCCACAACTTCGACAAGTGGCTACATCAATTGATTCCTGCAGACGCGGGTAAAAGTTCCAAAGAGTCGGGCGAGGAGTCCGGTCGTCGTGAAAGAGAAAAAGTTAAGGAATATTAGGGCCGAGCGAAATTGGAGGCGAGCTGTCCCGAAGTGTGGATGCTAATTTCGACCGTGTCATTCACTCTGAGAAGAAACGTGCTGGGATTCTTGAGTCCCCATTTGACGTACGGCACAGAAAACTTCATCGACGCCTGAATCACGCCAGCCGGCTGAGCTTCGACGCTTACATTGAGAGTAATTTCGTGATCTTGGCCGTGGAGCTTCATGATGCCATCGACAGCGATCTGTGACCCTCCCCGCGGGGCGACGGCGCCGTGCACCGTGGACGGCAAGAACACGATTTCCGTGAATTTCGGGCTCTCCAGTATTTCCTGATGCATTTTCTTGTCGCGCCCGTCACTGCCGCTGTCGCCGCTCGCCGCATCAATCACGATGGCGCCGCTCGCCTTGCCGGTTGCCGGATCAAAGTGAATTACGCCGCTCTTCAATCGGAATGTGCCGTGAACGGTGTGCAACGACGCGTCGAGCGTGAATTCCACCGTGGTCTTGGCTGGATCGAGATTGACAACCGTCCCCTGCGCGGATGCAGACGGCGCGAGGGTGAAAGCAGCGAGAAAAATCAGCAGCGGAAGCAAGCGCGGGCGAACGGCGTGCCCGGCAGATGAAGCATATCGAGTGGCTACGCCCAAAGGACACGCCAGCCGAGGTTGGCGATGGCTTTCACGTCGAAGGCGGCATCCGATGGCTTGCCCGTGTGAATTGCAATGATTTTCGAGAATAGCTCCGGACGGCACTCGAACAAGCGCAGTGTCTTTCGACGAATGAATGAACTCATGTCCATCAAAAGCAGCAGCCGCGTCATCCGCGCGGGAAGGCTCGCGATTTTGCGATGCGCCACTTCATATTGGCGGAGATCCCCGAGAGCGAGCGCGTCCGCGAGTTTCAGAGCTTCCTGCAAGCCGAGGCTCAAGCCGTGGCCCGCGATGCCGTCGACTGAACACGACGCGTCGCCAACGAGAGCGACGTGGCCGGACGTCACCTTGCGGGTGCGCGAGAGGCCGACGATGGTTCCCTGCTCGGCGGTCATCCGGCTGGCCGATTCCAGCCGCCGCGCTACCTCGGGAAACTGCGACAGCCCATCGTCGATGCGCAGCCTGGAATGAATCGAGAAAAAACTGACGCAGACTTCATCGTGTCGCGTAGGCGTGACGACCATTTGGAAGCCGTTGCCCCAATACACTTCTACAAAACTGGACCACGGGCGAACTGAGTAATGTTTGCGGAATCCAAAGCGCGCGCGGCACGTTCGCGTCCCTATCTTCGCCCATTTGCGAACGGAGGAGTTCAGGCCATCGGCGCCCACGAGCCACTCATACGCGACAGATTCCCCGTTGATTTTCGCGCCGCCATCGGTGAAGCCCGCAACGCGCGCGCCCCAATGGAATTGCACTCCCGCTTCGACGGCGCGAGCCACCAGCAAATCGTGGAGGACCGTGCGACGCAACCCGAATGCAGCTCCGGATACGATGCGCGCGCTGGCAGTGTGGGTATTGTCTGAAAAACGAAAACCTGCGAGAGGAAAGCCGAGAACGGAGTCTAATTCGATGCCAATATCGCGAAGAGCTTGTACCGCTTCAGGAAGTAACCCTTCACCGCACGGCTTATTGATGGGCGGACGCCGCGCATCCGCGATCGCTACTCGAAGGCCCTTTCTCGCTGCGGCGATCGCCGTCGCGAGGCCGGCGGGGCCTGCCCCCACTACCAACACATCCGATTTCATGTTTGACGAACCTCGCTCGCTTTACCATCGGAGAAGCACCAGCTCCGAGCAGAAGCCCGGGCCCATGGCCGCGAGAATGCTATAGCTGCCGGCGGGGGGGCGCCGGTGGGTGAATACATCCTCTAATACTAAGAGGACGGAAGTGGAAGAAATGTTGCCAACCTTTTTCAGACATTCCCAGGATGCGGCGAGATCTTTGGCGGTGATGCCGAGCGCGACGGCCGTCGCTTCCAAAACCTTTGGGCCACCGGTGTGCATGATCCAGCTCTTGATGTCCGTGCGTTTCAGGCCGTGTTCCCCGAGGAACGCGTCGACGTCGCCACCGAGGTGCTTGGTGACAGTGTCGGGAACCTCGGGCGAAAGTACGATGTGAAATCCTTTTTCGGAAATATCCCAGCCCATCACTCTCTCGGTGTTGCGATAGAGGATGGATTTCGTGGCGAGAATTTCCGGGCCGTTGGATTTTCGATCCGAGCCCACTACGACCGTCGCCGCCGCGCCGTCACCGAAGAGCATCGCGGAGATGATGTGCGCCATCGAAATGTCGTCGCGCTGCAAGGTGAGCGAGCACAACTCGACCGACAGGAGCGCAGCCGCCTGACCTGGATACGCGCGCACATAATCTGCTGCGCGCGAAATTCCCGCGGCGCCTGCGACGCATCCGAGTCCAAAGATCGGAACGCGCTTGATGTTCTGCGACAGTCCCATACGGTTCACGAGACGAGCGTCGATCGAGGGAGCAGCGATACCCGTGACGGAGGTAACAAAAATCGCGCTCAAGTCCTGGGGTTCGATTCCAGCCTTCGCGAGCGCGCGGCAAAGAGATTTTTCGCCGAGGTCCAGCGCATTCTCAATCCAAACGTTGTTCGCTTCCCCCCACGTTTCCATTCCGTTTTCGTAGTATTCGAGCGGCTTTACCGTATACCTTCCTTCGACCTTCATGCTTTCATCCAGACGGTCGAGAATTCCCATGTTGGGTATGCGGCCACGCCAGTAATTCTTGAGCGCTTCCACCAACACCTCTTGCTTGTGATAGTGCTCTGGAAACGCACTTGCAACGCTCGCAATTCTCATTCGTCGGGCTCCTAGGGGGTGCGTCTACGCTTGGGGGATATTACATCGACTGAAGCATATATCCCATGACGATTTCGGTAAATCCGCCGGTACATGTTAGCGCACATGTCGGAATCTCCCAAGGACTCACTTTCGAGCTGTGCAGTGTTGAGGTTTGAATCGCGAGCGGTCCCGGTTGGCACGCTGGACAGGTCTCGACGAAGCGACTGCCTCACACATTGAGATCGTGGCACAGAATGTTTGAGTTTCAGAGGACGAACAGAATCCGGTGCGGAGCCAAAAAAGAAGAAACCCGAGTCCGTTGGGGGTGACGGACCCGGGCGGGGGGGTTGAGAGGGGCTGGGCCGGTGAACTCTGTTACCGCAGAATGCAAAGGCAGATGATTCGCTAGTAGTTCCAACGCCGCAGAATCAAAGTTGCCCGGAAGACGAGTTGAAGGCCGAGAACGAGCAACGTGTCGCGCACTGCGCTGATGCGACTGCTGATCCCTGCGTTGTCAGAATGCTCGTGCATCGATGCAACCGAAATTGCGACTTGCGACTGTTGATTCCAGCGATTGCTTGCCAGTGTGCTCATCGCGTCTCGCTAGTTGACCACGTGGACCGGATTGTCGTGCTCGACTGTGACTACCATGGACTTGAAAATATCGATGTCCCAACTGTCTGCGATACGGAGCCTGACCACTTCATTCGTTTCTGAGAGCATGCGACCGCGGAGCGGAACTCTCAGATTCCCCGCGACCACTCGAAGCACCACCGGTTGCCCCATCCAGACCGCGTAGCCGCCTTCCATGTGCGCCCCTCCTCAGGAGTGACTTCCGCCAACAACTGAATTTTCGGACAGGGCAGCGAGCTGGACTATGGTACAGGGGACTATGTTTGGTAGGAGGGTCGTACTACCGCGTAAATCGCTGAATCGCAGGCGGTTACTGGGCGAGGGGCTGAACCGGCAAGGTTTTCTCCAAGGATTCGCGCATTTTCGGAAACCGCGAGCCCGCCTCGCGTCATAACAACGCAATTTTCTGCTATCGTTCAGAAACTCCGGAATTCTCGGAATAAACCAATATGATCGATTTTTTGAAACAAGTGTTGGCACAGCTGTACAACGTGCGCGGCCTGATCGAGTGGGGCGGCCCGCTTCTGGTTTGCGCGATCGTGTTCGTGGAGACAGGATTGTTCGTGGGGTTCTTTTTACCGGGCGATTCGCTGCTTGTTACGGCAGGTGTATTCGCGGGCGCTGGACACGTCAGCCTGAGCACATTGCTGATCTTCGTGACGTTATGCGCAATCGCGGGCGACCAGCTAGGATACTTCATCGGACGAATGGCTGGACAGAGTTTGTACAAGCGCGAAGATTCGCGATTCTTCAAGAAGCGGCATCTCGAGCGCGCACACGAGTTCTACGAGAAGTACGGAGGGAAAACGATCATTCTTGCGCGCTTCGTTCCCATCATTCGCACGTTTTGCCCACCCGTCGCCGGGGCTGCAAGAATGAACTACACGCATTATTTTCTATTTGACGTCTTCGGCGGCGTGCTTTGGGTGTGGAGTATGACGCTGTTGGGCTACACGCTCGGTCGAACTGTACCAAACATCGACAAACGGATTCACTTCGTCATCGCAGCAGTGATCGTCGCATCGCTGATTCCCGCAGTAATCTCGGCGTGGAAGGCTCGTTCGCAGAATAACGCCACCCAGCCGTAGCGTTCAAATCCCTGAAGAAGCGCCCAAAATGCAAAACGGGGAACCTGGCGGCTCCCCGTTATTGCTTTTCCGTAAGCCGCAGCAACGCCGAAGGCAGTTACAGCGGCGCGCACCGCAAAAGCGGTGTGTAAACGGCTTTCAATCTTCTAGGCCCGGCGGAGTCATGATTCTTCCTCCTTCCCGTGCTCTAGCTACTTCAATTTTCCTTTTACGCCCGTGCATAGGCCGATGCAAGAAGTTTTTTCCGGGGCGCACTGGTACGCTGAGGCGAGAAAACTATTCTTTTCCAATCGGATCCACGCTTCGGAAACCATAGGATTCATAACGTGTACTGATTTTCCCCTCTCGCAAGCTCACGACTGTAAATCCCTCCGGCGTTCCTAGCCGCGATCCGTGCCACCAGTTTCCGCAAACTGCTCCGCTCGTGATGTACTGCGTGTTCTTGTAAACCACAACTTCGTTGACGTGGGTATGGCCCTGCAGTACGGCGAGAGTATTCGCGCTCTCCAAGATCTCGAGAACTTCGGGGGCGTTGGCGACGGTCATCGTGTTGTATTTGTGCTGCGCGGCAACAGCGGTGACGTAACTGGCGAATGCCGTCACGAGCGGACAGTGAACGGTGACGATGACGGGCGTGTTCGCTGGCAATCGATTCAGGTCATCGCGAAGCCATCGAAGCTGTGCAGCATCCAGGCGCGCCTCCCACTGGCGATCGTCGGTCGGCTGGATCGAATCGAGCACTATGAAGTGATAGCCTTTGTGATCGAAGGAGTAATAGGTCGGACCCACGCGGTCTTGATACATTTTCTTGCCGTACGCGGGATCGGTGGGAGCAACACCGCTTTTTGCGAGTACTCCGAAGACATCGTGATTACCAATCGCGTTGTAAAGCGGCATGCCCAGCAATTGCTCGGTGCGCTTATAAAGATCGTAGACCATTCCGGCGCGCGCGCCGTTCACGCCGAATGCGTCGAAGACGTGATCGCCGCCCATAATCGAGAACTCAGGATTCGTCAAAGCGATTTTGCGGAAACACATGTCGCAGCCGTGCGCAGCGTCGAGTTCAGGTTGAATGTGCGTATCGGTGAAAAATACAAAATCGAACGAGCCCGGGGCGGCAGAGGAGGTCGTGGGACGTGGTGGAAGAGCCATCGCAGCACCGGCGATGGCCAAACTCTTCAGGAAATCTCTGCGATCCAAAATCAAGGGCGAGTCCTTGCCGAAATTCAAACCGAGCAGGGATTTTAGCACGCGGCCGATGCCCGGCAACGACGCAACGGCGTCTCCGCTTCGCGTGCTGGTAACCTGGGCGTACCCGAGGCCGGGCTTGTCCGGCCTTTAGTCGTTAAGCACGATACGTAAGATCGGTACGTTGGTAGGTCCCTTTGTGGCCGCATTCCGGGCATTCGAGTTCCAGCCCTTCCTGGGGAAAGTCGGGCTTGACGGGGAGATCCAACATTGCCAATCCGACGTCCGGAATCTCGGACTGCCAAAATCTTGAAGAGCAATTTGCGCAACGAACAACCCACGCCGGCATTCGAACACCCCTAGCGATCCTGCGACGGAGCTCGCGATTTGGATGTACCGAAATCTCCTGACAAGTGCCTATAAGAATCGGTACGGACGGTACTAAGGGCCAATGAGATACCGACCACCACTCTGCGTTTTTTTTGCTCGAAGCTTCGCCGTGATGCTGAACCCCGTCAAAAGACGATGTAGCTCGGAATGATTCTGGCAATGGCAGGTGGTCTTCGTTATGCTTTGCGGCGTAAACATTGATGAACGAACTCCACGAACAATCCACCGCATTTCAGGAAGCGCTGCTGAAGAGCGAGCGCCTTCGAATTTCAATCGTGATTGCGGCAATCGGCGCCGTCTTCATCGTGCGAACGGTTCGTACCGTGATGTTTCACAGCAGCGAGAATATTCAGCTGTGGCTTCTCACGGCGCCATTCATCGCCGTCTTCGTTGGATATGAATTCCTGATGCTGCGCGCTGTGGATCGGGAGTTTCGGTCCGCGCGAAAAATGAACAGAGCGGTGTGGATCGGCAATCTCATCCTGGAAACCTGCGTTCCCGCTTTCGCACTCGCGTTCTTGCCGAGCGAATCGATTGATCCGGCTTACCGCACACTGGCGAATCCGATCGTGCTGGTCTTTTTCTTGTTTATTTCTCTCTCAACTCTGCGGCTTAAGCCATCCGCCGGAAGACTTTCGGGTGCGGTGGCTGCTGTGAGTTACATGGCCGCCGCTGCGCACCTCGGATGGAGACCCTTCGTTGACTCGAGCGAGTCTTTGCTGTCTCCCCAGAAGACCGTTTTTAGTTATGCGATCTTGATGGTGGTTGCAGGATTTGTGGCCGGAGCGGTGGCGGGCGAAATTCGGAAGCAGGTGAATGCCGCGCTCAAGGAAGCAGAGACTCAGCGCGTCGTCGAACGGCTGGAGCACGATCTCGACGTGGCGCGCTCAATACAGCAATCGCTGCTTCCTACTTCGATGCCGATCGTAGAAGGTTTTGATATTGCGGCGTGGAACCAACCGGCGGATCAAACGGGAGGCGACTATTACGATTGGCAGCCGCTACCCGATGGGAAAGTGCTGGTGGCGTTGGCAGACGTTACGGGACATGGCATCGGCCCTGCCCTGCTCGCGGCCGTTTGCCGCGCCTATGCGCGAGCAAACTTCAATTTAGACGCAGGACTCTTCGCTGCGATGGAGAGAATCAACGCGTCGCTTTCCGTCGATTTGCGCGAAGGCAGGTTTGTCACATTTGTGGCGGCCGTCTGCGGCCCCGGAAGTTCGCGGGTGGAATTGCTGTCGGCCGGCCACGGGCCGCTTTTTCTATATGCGTCGACGCGCGATCGCTTCGACGCGATGAACGCGCAAGGCCTGCCTCTGGGTGTCTCCTCCCCGATGCAATCCGATCCTGCCCTCATGCTGGAACTTGAACGGGGCGACTTGCTTGTGCTCGCAACGGATGGCTTTTTTGAATGGGCGAACGCAAGTGGCGAGCAATTTGGCGCGGAACGATTGGAACAGGTGGTGCGAGCGTCGCGGGGAATGCAGGCCAAGGAGATTATTTCCACTCTTTATCGCGCGGTGATTGAATTTTCCGGTGGCACGGCGCAGCAGGATGACTTAACTGCACTCGTGATCAAGCGGACAGCCTGATGCGCTTCATGCGCGTGAGCAGACGACGCTAACTTCCCAAGTCATTGGATTCGCGAACTACGAACCGAAGCGCCGAGAATATTACCGAACAAAGTAGAACTTTAACTGAGAGCCGGGGCTAAAGATGAAATCACAAATTCGAACGGCGGCAGGCATTTGGGCAGCAGCTTGTGTCTGTACCGGAATCGCCGCGATTGCGCTCGCGGCATTTGCGCGCACAGGCGCGACGAATCGAAGCACCGCTACTGAAGGAATTGGGCCGGGGAGAACGAGCGAGCAGCTACACATTTCTGCGATACAAAAGGAGAACCAGGTGGCCACACAACATGCGAGTGGACCGTTCGATGTAAAACTCGCGGCGCAGGGAACGCCGGACAAAGCCGATGGCTCGACACTGGCGCGAATGTCGATCGACAAGCACTACCACGGCGATCTCGAAGCTATCGCAAAGGGTGAAATGCTCACTGCGGGAACGGAGGTGCAAGGTTCAGCAGGTTACGTGGCAATCGAGCGCGTCACCGGAACTCTGAAGGGGCGAAGCGGAAGTTTTGTACTGCAACACAGCGCGACGCTGACCCGTGGTGTGCCGGTGCAAAACATCACGGTGGTGCCGGATTCCGGGTCGGGGCAACTGACCGGAATCACGGGGAAGTTGACCGTGATCATCGAAGGTGGGAAACATTCCTACGAATTTGAGTACTCGCTACCGGCAGCGTAGTAATCGAGCTGGGCGCACTTTTGCTCTAGAGGCTACAGCCAGTGCTGCAGAGCGAAGCAATCTATGCCTGGGTCTGCGAGTACGATGCAGCGATCGGAAATCCTAACTATTTAAGGAACAGGGCTTCGCGGAGCTGGTCGCGGCCCACGAAAGTCTTCGACGAGCGGAATTTCCCGAAGAGATCGAGGATTTCCCGGTTCTGAAAAACATGCGCGTGCACGGCGAGGGTCGCAGCCGGCAGCACTTCAATCGTTTGCGTATCGACGATGCGGTAGCGGTGGAATCGTTCGGCTGCGCGGCTGTGAAACATCGCAAGGACGACGCCGGAGGGATGCAGCAGAGAATACAGGCGTTCCATCACGCGCGGCAGCAATTCTGCGTCGAAGTAATCGAGAAGATCCCACGCAAGAACACCGTGAAAGCTTTCGTCCGGATATCCCAATCCAGATTCCAGAAATTTCTCGGCGAGAAAGGCCTGCGAGATTTTCTGTCCGCCGTTGCCGACCGGCGTGAGGCGGAGCCGTTCTTCCTCGGCGGTGAGAAATTCCTTCCAGGAACGAAGTGAGTCCTCCGTGGTGACGCGAAATCCTTTCTCGATGAAAAACGTGAGCGTGGCTTGCGACACCTGGCCCAGATCTAAGATGCGCGGCGTTTTTTCGTCTTCGAGGTGCATCAGAAATTCTTTGAGGCCATTCGAAATTCGAAAATTCGCCGGCAGGGTTGCAGCGGCTGGGGACGCGCCTGATCTTGAAGGTGCCGATGGGGCCGTGCCGCTCGAACGGGTTTTCGCCATCCAGTTCATTTTTGTTCCTATTATTCGCCCGCGGCGCGGGCTGCCGCCTGCGTCTCAATCGCAGCAGTTTCGGGTGCCGGCGACGCGGGGGCTTGCACCGGAGACGCCGCTTGCTTTGAATCGGTGGCTCGAGTCATTTCGACTTTCCCGCGCAAGCGCGCGCCATCGTCAATCGAGATGCGCGGAGTGGTGATGCTTCCCTGCACCTGGCTCGAACCTCCGAGCTGAAGGCTTGCGGAGGCCTTCAAATTTCCCTGGACAGAGCCCTCGATGACGATTTCTCGCGCTTCGATGTTGGCTTGCACGCGGCCGTTGGGTCCGACCGTCACTTTGGACTGCACGAAACGGAATTGTCCTTCGGCATGCCCGTCGATATAGAGATCGTCGTTACCCGAGATTTCGCCCTTGATTCGAATGCCGGAAGAAATCCGCGAGATCGAGCGTGCAGCAGGTGCAGCGATAGCGGCTTGCGTCGCGAACGAGCTTACCGGAACCGCAGCAGGCGCTTCAACCAAGGCGTCGGCGGGGTGCACCGGTTGAGTTACAGCAGAAGTCGCGGCTTCCGGTTTTGCGGAAACAGGAGCGGATGATTCTAAAGGTTGCGAAGACGGCTTCGCCTCAGCGGGTTTACGCCACATGGAAATTCCTCCCCGAGCACAATCGCCAGGATCGCTGCGCCGGGCGGCAGGCGACTCCAAAACGTCCACGAACTATAGTTCAGTCGGTGTTAGGAGTAAACCGAAACTGTATCGAGATTTGTCAACTGGGCAACGGGTGCGAGCTGGGCAGAAGGACCGAGGACGTAGTGTGCGTATCCGCGTCGCGTAATTCCCAACGGGCGACGATGTAGCCAAGCGATTCGTATAGAAAAGTCTTCAGACCTTCGCGGGTGCGCCACCAACTATTCGGGTCGTAAGCAGGATCAGGCGCTGCCACCATGCGGAGCTCGGTGCCGGGCGCCAACATATGCTCGTAGATGAAGCGAGCGCGGCGCGTGTGGTAATTCGACGTGACGACAATGATTTTTTTCCAACCGTGTGAAGAAAGGAGCGCGGAGACGGCCCCCGCTTCTTCGAGGGTGTTGCGCGCCCGATTCGGCAGGCGAACGACGGCGTCCGCGCCGACGCCGCGGTCTGCGAGGTCGTGCTGCATTAACTCGGCGATCGAAGCGTAGGGTCTCAAGTTCCGTCCGCTTGCAACAATCCGCGGCGCCCAGTCGGCTTTGAACAAATCGGCGGCGCGCGAGGCACGCACAGCGTCGTAATCGTCGTCGCTCAGAATAACGATTGCGTCGGAAGCCTGCGGCGATTCATCGACGACCCAAAAATTTCCCGCGAGTCGAAGAATAGGATAGCGAGCGAGGTAGATAACGAAAGCCAGCACCACCAGAAAAATCAGAAATATCAATTTGAAAAAGATTCCGCCACGCTGAGAGTTGGGAAATGAGATGGCGCGAGCGACGGGCGCGGGCTTGAGCTTACTCATTTCGTGTGATCGAGCTGCCGCAGGTTTTCGGCTGCAGTCTCTGGGAGCATCCCGTTGAAATAGACTTCCTTGATGCTGTACGACTTGCTGCGCGTTTCAACGATGGGAAGGATCTCGATGTGCCAGTGATAGTCGCCCGCGATGGTTCGCCAGTAGGCACTGAGCTCGCCTTTGGTTTGCAATGTGTTGGGAGAGGTGTGCAACACCATATGGTAGGCGCTCGACATCTGGAGCAACCGGCGCAGCGTGCGGCCGAGCAGGTTTGCCAGATTGCGGCGATTTTCGCCCGGCGAAGGCGTCTCGAATTGATGGTTGTGAGTGCGCGGCATGAGCCACACCTCGTAGGGGACGCGCGACGCGTACGGACAGAATGCAAAATAATCGCCCACGTTATCGACGATGCGCGTTCTCTGGCGGACTTCCTGGCGAAGGATATCGCAAAAGACGCAGCGTTCGCGGTCGCGAAACCATTCGCGAGCGGCGCGGAGTTCGTACAAGATGCGGCGGGGCACGAATGTGGTGGCGGTGATCTGGGAATGCGCATGCACCCATTCCTCGCCCGACTGCGGCCCTTGGTTTTTGAACACTGTGACGTACTTGAAGCGCGCATCGCGTTTCAGATCCGCGATTCGCAAGGCATAGGCTTCCAGAACGCGCTCGATTTGCTCGTCGGACATTCGAGATAGCGCGCGGGTATGATCGGGCGTCTCAACTATAATTTCGTGCGCGCCAGTAGCGGTCATCCGGTCATAAATGCCCACCGCGGTTCGCGCTGGATCGCCTTCGATGCGGTACAGCGGCCGAAAATGCGGGAACGCTCGCACTTGCCAGGTTCCCTGCTGCGGCAATTCGAGGAGGGCGTGGGTTTCGAGGCGATTTTCCGGGCAAAGGGGACACGGGTCGGGACGAAGCTTTTCGCGCTCGGGATGGCCCACGACGACCCAACTGCGTGTGATCGGATCTTTACGAAGTTCCATTTTTCGGTGTGAGGATGGCCGGGAACATTTTATAACGCACTTGCGGCGCGGGCAAAACGAAGTGTTCGCGGACTACAACTCGATTCGTGAGCAGCAGCGCGGCGTGCAATGGTAAGCTCACCGCGTGTAGTGCGTAGGAGTGGGGCCTACTTCGAGGCGGTGACGATCCCAGATGGCGCCTTCGCGGGTGTAATTGGCCATCTCGAAATCCTGCGTGAGTTCGAGGCAATCGGTGGGACACGCGTCCTCGCAGAGCCCGCAGAACATGCAGCGCGAAGTGTCATACGTGAAATTGGTGAGAACTTTGCGGCGCGTGGCGTCGTCGCGATGCCAGCCGACAACGATCAGATTTTCCGGGCACGCGAGCGCGCACAGATTGCACGCGATGCAAAGCGTCTCACCCGTTTCCGGATTCATGTTGAGGCGCGGCGCTCCGCGGTAGCGTTCGGCGACCATCGGGCGTTCCAGCGGATACTGCTCGGTGTAGACGTTCTTGGGCGCCTGGTAACTGAACGTCAGCCACATTCCCTTCAGCAGGTCTACGAGAAAAATTCGTCGAAGGAGCTCTCTCATCGAGTCGTAGTCTGACTGCCCGTGAAATAATTGTCAAGACGGCTGAGAGCTAGGACGGAAACGAACGTGCTGTCAACTATTTCGCCGCAGGGACAAAATCCTGAAAAACTGCCTGGCGCATCAGATCGGGCGGCAATAATCCCTGCGCCAATACAAAATCGTGGAACTTTTTCTGATTGAATTTCCCGCCGAGAGCGGCTTCCGTATCTTTTCGAAGCGCCAGCAATTTTGTATAGCCATAGAAATAGCTGTTCGCCTGCCCCGGAGCGCGATAGGTAAATCGCTCCACTTCCTCATTCGCAAAGGCGTGCGACAGGACCACGTCCTGCTCCAGTACGCGGTATGCGTCGGCGGGCTGAATCTTTCCGGATTGCAGCTCGGGATCGAGAAACGCGCGCGCGGCACGCTGCAAACGGAGATCGAGCGAGATGAGTTGGCCCTCGGACGGCATGTACGGCTCGACCAAGTATTCAGCATAGAGTCCCCAGCCCTCGACATTCGTGCTGTTGAACGCGTACTTCACACGCGCAATCGATACGCCATGTTCAAGCATGGAATCGAACTGCAGCTCGTGGCCAGGCCGGGCTTCGTGAGCGGTGAGCGTCCATGCGGCGGCATCGTACGTGAAATCGTCGTACTTGTCGGTTGAACTCTCGCCCGCCGGTCCGGGAATATTCAGCGGAAGAACGAACTCGCCCTTCTGCCCGGTGTTGTGAAGAAATGGAGGCGGCACCATATGAGGCGCAGGCTGTTGCGCGGTTTCAGCCGCGGTGGCAATACGAATGCGGGCGGGCCGATCTGGCAGCGTAACGATTTTCTGATCGACGATTATCCTTTCAATCTGCTTCAAACGGTTCTCGTAGAACGGAAGGATGGCATCGCCGACCAACTGCTGTTTTTTCAACTCTCGAATCACATCGCGATAGTCGTTCGAAGGCAGATGGCGTTCTTTTGCAATTTTCGCCGCAATCGGCTGCATCTCTCCCTGGATTTCCGCAAAGGCACGGTGCGCCATCGCGGCCAGGTCGGAAGGCGGGATGTCGATGCCGTATTGTTCGAGATTCAGCGAATATTCTTCGGGCGGCAGACGAAAATCTGTCCGGGCTTTCGGCAAGACATTTGCTCGCGTCCACGCGTCGTAGTCGGCCAGTTGAGATTTGATGGTGTTGAAGGGTTCCTGCCAACCTGCCAGATTGTATTTCGTCATGAGCGCGGCGATTCCATCGAGATAGTTGGAATTCCGCGAGAGTTCTGTTTCGATTTCGACGCGCGCCGGATAGACCACTCCTGGCTTTGCCATCTGCTCGACGACGCGCTGCTTGAGTATCTCCGCAATCGGCGTGAAACCAGGCTCCATGCCGGCATATTTACGCAAGCGTGCCACGGCCGCCGGGCGGCGGTCAGCCGGCGTCTGCGCATCGAGAAGTATTTGTAGGCCCGCGAAAACGATGCTGCTCGCATTCAAAAACGGCACTTCATGCGCGCGCGAAAAATCCTGCCCGCGAAACTGCAGTTCGACGCTCCGAATCATGATCTGCAAGTCTTGCGCGACTTCCTTTTGTTCTTGCTCTGCAGCGGCAGCTTTCAGCTTCGCCAGCACGTCAGCAGTTTCCCGCCGTTCCTGGTCCTCGTCGGCTTGTGTCGGCTGCGACACAAGGGCGTCGTATTGGCTCAGGCCTTCTCGAGAACCGCGTTCAGGATGATGTTTCAGTGAAACGGCAAAGAGGAGGTTCGAATACGCGTTGCTCGTCGCAACCCAGGGCTGATCCGCAGGCGTCGCTTCGATAAATGCGGTGAAAACCAGAATTACTGCCGCCGAAATCAGGATAATCTTGCGCATCCAATAATCTCCTCGCGAATCCAGAAGGCCTAGAATAGACGTCTTACCGCCGCGAATCGCTTCCATGTCGACGGCATAATAAGTATCACAATTGACGTTCGAGGCTAAAAAACGGTATCAACCGAATCGGGAGGCAAACATGGCGACGAAATCGATTCAAGTGGAGCGATTCAGCGTAACTTCCTTGAGGTCATTCGAGGAAGTGGTGAAGGCGCTCGAAGCGGGCGTCGGTCATCCGAACATGGGCGCGCTGATGGGCCAAGTGGTATCGGCGAAGGATTACGGAGAGCTGGAAGGATTGATTGAGAAGGCCGCTGGTGCTACAGGCTTGATGGAATTCGTGCGATTCGATCTTGGGGCGGTTGTGCGAAAAGCGAATGGAGCGAAAGCGCCGCGCAGCATGAGATTTCTGATCGGAAATCCCTTGATCATGAAAAAGATGGTCGAGCACGTACCGGATGCGGGCTCGTACGCGCCAGTGACGATTCTATTGGACGAGCGGCCGGATGGAGTGCGGCTGTCCTACGATCGTATGGCAAGTTTCCTTGCGACGTACGGAAATGAGGATGCGTTAAAAGTGGCGCGGGATCTGGATTCGAAGATCGAAGCGCTACTGACGAAAGCCGCAGGCTGATGCCCCGCTGCAGCGCACCCGGCTCGCTAGCCGGGTGCGCGCAGCAGGCAATTTCTGGAACGAAGTTCTGCGAAACGCTTCGGAGCGGAGCGACTAGCTTCGCTTGCGCGACTGCGGACCGCTGTTGACGTTGGGAACTTCCACACCGAGAGCGGTAGCGAGATCAATCTGGTGGTCCTGCTCCTGCATCAGGATTTGGCGGATCTGCTCGGCCATTGCGTATTCCCCGAGCGCCTCACACTGGCGAACGCGATCGCGATAGTTCCGAATCGTTTCATTTTCATTGTCGAGGTCGAAGCGCAGCATGTCCTTCGCTTTGTCCGACGTTTTCACAGGCTTCGGCGTCACCGTCGGCATCTTGCCGAGATAGTCGATCTGGCGTGAAAGCGTGAGCGCGTGATCGAGTTCCTGCTTCGCGTGGAGTTGGAGTTGGTCAGCGATGCCCATATACTCGGCGCCCTTCAACACCTGCGAATAGACCACGTACGCGATGATGGCTTGATACTCGCGGGCAAGATCCTCGTTCAACAACTCTGCGAGGCGCTCGCGGGAAATATCGGTTTCGCTTGTGGCAGATTTCGAGTCAGCCATTTAATTCCTCCTTGGAATCGTGATGAGTATGAAGAACCTTGGGCGAGCGTCCGTGTTTGGACGGTCAATTCCGCCCCCACCATCCTAGCAAGCTCAAGGCTAGCGGTGCATCGCTGAAATACCGTATACGAGCGAGCGCAGGGCCGGCAGGTCGTCGTCCGAAAGTTCGATGCCCGGCGTGAGAAGTGTGGGATCGAACGCGAGTGCTTTCTGCGCGGCGTCACTGTCGGCGACTACGTTTGTAATGGTGATCGCGCCGAGCTCAACGGTCTTGCGGTCGTCCGGCCAGACGAGCGTGCTGTCGCTCGTGCTGTCTCCAGCATTCGGGATTTGAGCGACAAGGCGAAATTTTATCGGCTGTTTCGGCAGGCGAGCCCTTACATCGGCAACCAGATAGTCCTCCGACTTCGCTTTAGCTTCTGCATCGCTCAGAAAATGGGAACCTTCCGCCGGAAGAATCTGATAACGAAAAGCCTGCTTCACACCCTTCTTGTTGACGAAGACAAACGCGTTATTTCCGAAGAACGGAATGGTCGCGAAACTGACAGGCGCGGGCGCAGGATCCTGGACGAACTTGAGCGCTCGGGGATGGGCTCCGAGAAATTGTTCGACGGGCCACGGATGCGGCTTTGAAGGATCGGTCGCAACAATCGATTTCTGAAGGGCGAGAAATTCTTCGCCGTTGGCGACGATGAAACCGTTGTGCGAGATCGCGACGATGTCCGTCTTGTCGCCGTCAGCAAGCTTGAATCGGATGGCGATTCCGCGCGGATTCGCGTTGGGGGAATTATCGGGAATCGAAGGATCGGGAGCGCCATCGGAGAACCGAATTGTTACCGGCACCGGCTTCCCCTGCAAGTGCGCGGCACTGGAAAGCCCCGCCGCGGCTTTCGTCGCGGTGAAAGTACCCTCGCACACGATTCCCTTCGCGTGGACAGGGCGAGTGGCTGGCTTGGCACCGTGAACCTTTATCATCGTGTCGAAAATTTCCTGGGCCAGGTCGGCTTGCGACTGCTGAGGAGCGGCCTTGAGCGCGCTTTGCGCAACCATCAGCGCTAGAGCCAAACTGAATAACTGGAGCAGGGCCCGCAAGCTGCTTGCAATAGCATTCGACGGGACGCGGGTGGGGTCGTTCTGTGTCATCAAACTGCCTCCTCAGACTCTTGGGTTGCCGTAGATCGAGTGGTTCGTCCGCGCGGGCTGCGCGTAGGCCTTCTGGTGTGATTCGACGCTAACGGAGCGACGAAAGTTTCAACTCGCTAGAGGGTTCCACTGCGCACCGCCGAGGCAGTGCGTGCTAGAAACCAAAATCGCTCAATCCCGGATGGTCGTCCGGGCGGCGACCCAGCGGCCAATGAAATTTCCTATCCGATTCCTTGATCGGCAAATCATTGATCGACGCAAATCGCCTTCGCATCAAGCCATCGTCGTCGAATTCCCAGTTTTCGTTGCCGTACGCGCGGAACCAATTCCCGGCGTCATCGTGAAATTCGTACGCGAAACGAACGGCGATGTGATTTCCGTCGAAGGACCAGAGCTCCTTGATGAGCCGGTAATCGAGTTCTCGGGTCCATTTGCGCGTGAGGAAGGCGACAATTTCTTGCCTCCCGGTTGGAAACTCGGCGCGATTTCTCCAGCGCGAATCGGGTGTGTATGCGAGCGAAACTTTTTCGGGATCGCGCGTGTTCCAGGCATCTTCCGCAAGCCGGACTTTTAGAATCGCGGTTTCGCGAGTAAACGGAGGCAGCGGGGGACGTGGCGGCATGATTTCCTCTCCGAACTGAGTTCGCCAAGCGGGGCGATTCCGGCAGGCTGCAATCGAGAGGGATTATTTCACGGGAACAGGTTTCAGAAAACTATTCTTGTGCAAATTTATCATTTCGTTGCAAGAATCACCGAGCCGCGATTGATCTCCGATCCTGTGTCCACTTATTCGCACGAGATTGCCGTGTTATTCTGAACGGCGCAGATGAACTCGGATACGAACGACCAGGAATTCATGCGAGCGGCCCTCGAGGTCGCGCACGAGGCGGAGCGGAACGGCGAGGTGCCGGTTGGCGCCGTTGTCGTTATGGCAGGCCAAATCGTGTCGCGCGCGGGAAACAGGACGATCACCGATTGCGATCCGACAGCGCACGCCGAGATCGTTGCGTTACGCGAAGCGGCGCAGCGCGCCGGAAATTACCGGCTCCTGGGCGCAACTTTGTACGTGACGATCGAGCCGTGCGCCATGTGTGCGGGAGCAATCATTCAGGCGCGGATCGCGCGACGTTGTTTATGGAGCCGATGACTTGAAGGGCGGCGCAGTGCGATCGTGCTTTTCGATCCTGGATCATGAACGGCTAAACCATCGCGTCGAAGTGACGCCGGGCGTCCGGGCTGAAGAATCGGCTGCGTTGCTTAGCGCGTTTTTCGCTGCGCGGCGGTAGAAACGATTGGACACGCTTCAGGTGGACGGTAATCTGACGAATCGTGAAGAACTGGAGACGTAATGTTCGAAATTCGAAAATCTGTCACTCGGTTGATCCCTCGAGGATTCGGACTGGCTGCGATTGTTGTTCTGAGCTGCGGCGCGCTGTGCGCGCAATCGAAAGCTCAGGATCCTCACCAAAATATGTTGAGCCAGTTCAGCGAATCGATGGATGAACTCACTGCTCGAGTGTCACCGGCCGTCGTGCAGGTGGTAGTGACAGGTTACCGCGCGGTGGAGGATAAGGACCAGAGCGAGACGAGCGTAATGGGTCGCCAGCGGAGCCTCGGCTCTGGCGTGATCGTCGACCCCGACGGCTACATCATCACCAACGCGCATGTCGTGAAGGGCGCGCAACGCGTGAGAGTACTGCTTACACCCGCCGCCGCGCCGGATTCACAAGTTCGCGCGAGCCTCGGACTCGGCGAGCACATTCCGCCGATGGACGCCAAGATCATCGGCATCGCGTCGACGATCGATCTCGCACTCATCAAGGTGGATGCGAAAAACCTGCCGACCCTTCCGTTTGCCGACTACAGAAAGCTTAAGAAGGGACAGATCGTCCTTGCGTTCGGAAACCCTGAGGGGCTTGAGAATTCGGTCACGATGGGCATCGTCAGCGCAGTTGCACGACAGGCCGACCCGAGCGTGCCGTCTGTCTACATTCAAACTGACGCACCCATCAATCCGGGCAATAGCGGCGGGCCGCTCGTCGATACGGACGGCCAGGTGGTGGGAATCAATACGTTTATTTTGTCGGAATCCGGTGGAAGCCAGGGATTGGGGTTTGCGATTCCCAGCAGCCTTGTGGAATTTGTGTACTCGGAACTTCGGAAATACGGAAGGGTTCATCGCAGCATCATTGGAGCGAGCTTGAAGGAAATCACGACGGACCTCGCGACGGGACTTTCGCTTCCCCGGCGAGAAGGGGTCGTCGTAACAGACGTTCTACCGGACGGACCCAGCCGCGAAAGCCGGATTGAAAATTCAAGACGTCATCGTAAGCCTTGATGGCCGCGTGATCGGAGCGCTCCCGATCGCCGAGATGATGATCGCGACCAAACCGGCGGGAACCGTTGTGCGAGTGGAAGTTCTGCGCGGCAAAGAGCAGCTCTCGCTCGAAATTACGGTAATCGATCAAAAAGACAAGATCGACCAGCTCGCCGACCTTGTCGATCCTGCGAAATCGCTCGTGCCGAAACTCGGCATTTTCGGAGTGACGATCGACGACAGACTCGGAGATGCGGTGCAAGATTTGCGAATCCCGTCGGGCGTAATCGTAGCGGCCCTCTCGGCCGATCTCGGCGGCGTTGACACGGATCTGCAGCCCGGTGACGTGATCCATGCCTTGAACGGCACGAAAGTTGATTCCTTGGATGGCCTGCGCGCGGCGTTAAACGGGATCGCTTCCGGAGCGCCTGGCGTCCTGCAGATCGAGCGCGACGAAAAACTTACATACGTTACGTTTGAGATGGAATAAATCCGCTCGGTTGGCGGCTCGCGGAGTTGTGAGCATGCGGAGCGTTTGCTAGACTGGGCGAGGAGAGGTGTCTGAGCGGTTGAAAGAGCTCGCCTCGAAAGCGAGTGTTGGGGAAACCCAACCGTGGGTTCAAATCCCACCCTCTCCGCCATATTTTCGCTCGCCTGCCCTGCAAATTTTTCTTGCTCCCCGCATCTTCACTCTCGTGGCTGCGATATTCGTCGCTCTGCCCGTGACACCGCTGACGACTTCGTCCGCAGGCCAACGGTGGCAAATCATCACGTGGGGACCGAACACGCCGGAATGGGATCAAAAATTGCACGTCACCGGCATCCGTCTAGGTTGTTCGGACACGCCGGCGAGTTGCATGAGAGTAGCCGACGCGGCGTCGCGCGAAGGCCTAGAGATATTTCTGGCTGCGCCGTTGAAGGCGGAGACGGCAAGCTATGGCTCGGAATATGCGAGGCTATCGCGCGGCACTCCGTCGGTGGCGGAGATTGGCGTCGATGATTTCGCCCGGCAGTACCGCCGGATCTTGACGAGTGGAGCGAGCAAAGCGGCAGCGGTTTTGAATTCGTTGATCGAAGGCGTGCAATCTGGCGGCTCGCAACTTAAATTTGGCGCCACCATCTACGAAGACGAGCTCGAATCGCCTGAACTGCGCGAATCCAACCTCCCTGCGACGATTCGTGCCAAGTTCGACATCGTCCACCTCTTTCTTCACTATCGCAGCGAGGGGGCAAGTACTCCCAAGTACGTGGAACGCGCGGCAAATCTTTTCCCGAACGCCAAAATAATTCTCGGTGTCTACGCATACGACCGCATCAGTTACGTCCCCTGCCGGAAAGGCGTAGCGATCGCCTGCTCGAGGCAAGAGGAGTTGGATTACTTTACCGCAGCGCTCGACGCAGACATTGCGTTACTGAAAAACGGAGCTGCTTCCGGCCTTGAATTCTATCCCGGCTCATTCGGGCGCGAGGACCAGTGGAGCGGGTGGGACAAGCAGGACATATGTCCGGGACGCAGGCGGCAATGCATCGACAACACGAAGGCGCTTCGAGGGCTTGTGGCGGAGCGGTTCAAGAAAATCCTCTAAATGGACATGTTCGATAACGAAACATCGCCAACCGCGCGGCCTTTGGCGGGTCTACACGGTCATTCTTAACGTTTCTCCGTACTTCCCCTGATTCCGTTCCCGGAAGTTTTGTATGAAGCTAGCAGCTAAATGTCCGATGTGAACCTGTGTATGGACGCCAGGCGTCGCCGAATCAGCTTCTCAGCTGGATACTCAAAGCACAAAGAAGCTTGACGGAAGATTCGAGGGGAAGGATTGAATCCACGATGAATTGGTTTGCACGGACCTCTCCGAATCGGCGATCTCAAATCCTCGTCACGGTTTTGGTGGCGTTCGCTCTACTCGGCTCCGGCGCTTCATCGGAGGCGTTCTCAGTACTCACGCACGAAGCCATCGTCGATTCGGCATGGAAAGATTGGATCCGGCCGCTCCTCTTGAAACGGTTTCCCGAATCCACGAACAACGATCTGAAAGAGGCTCATTCCTACGCATACGGCGGGTCGATTATTCAGGACATGGGCTACTACCCGTTTGGCAGCCACTTCTTCAGCGATCTGGTCCACTACATAAGGTCTGGTGATTTCGTTGAAGCGCTGATTCGCGATTCGAAGGACTTGAATGAATACGCGTTCGCGCTCGGAGCCTTGGCGCACTACGTTGCCGACAACAACGGGCATCGCGTCGCCGTGAATCTCTCTGTGCCGATACTTTATCCCAAGCTTCAGAAGAAATACGGTGATGTGATCACATACGACCAAAACCCCGCGGCTCACTTGAAAACTGAATTCGGATTCGACGTGTTACAAGTGGCCAAAGGCCATTATGGGTCGGACGAGTATCACGACTACATCGGATTCGAAGTGGCCCAACCGCTGCTCGAGAGAGCGTTTGAGGAAACGTATTGTATCAATTTGAAATCAATTTTTTCCAACTATGATCTCGCCGTCGCAACCTATCGGCACAGCGTAAGCTCGCTCATCCCGCAGGCGACGAAAGTCGCCTGGAATCTGAAAAAGGACGAGATACAAAAGACGACGCCGGGAATTACCGAACAGAAATTTCTGTTTCACCTGTCTCGCGCCAGCTATGCCAAGAATTGGAAAGGCAAATACCGCGAACCTGGCTTCGGCACGAAGCTGCTGGCATTTCTAATTCGATTTGTTCCCAAGATCGGCCCCTTCAAGGTGCTGTCCTTCCGGACGCCGACGCCGGAGACGGAAAAGATGTTTGAGGCGAGCTTCAATGACACCATCACCGAGTACGGGAAACTCATGAAGCAGCAACAGAGCGGCGATCATGTGGAGTTATTGAACGACAATTTCGATACCGGAACCATTACGGGGCCGGGGCAATATCCACTCGCCGACAAAACGTATGCAGCGCTTCTCGATCGCTTGGCAAAGGATCACTTCGCCCAAGTGTCGCCCGAATTGCGCTTTGCCGTACTTTCCTACTACAGCGACTTGAACGCGCCGTTCTCGAACAAGAAGAACAAGAAGCAGTGGGCAAAAACAATTCAAAACATCAATGAGCTGAAAACGTCAAACGAACCGAAAGTTGCAGCCCGGGCCGATTAGAACGCGGCACTGGCCGCCACAGCTTTCGGCTGCACAGCGTCGACATCTAGGACGGTTTTGACGTTGCTTTTCGCGGTGCCGCTCCGCCGATTTTATTGAGGGTTTCCTGTGCTTTCGCTTTATACGGGCTGTTGACCGAAATCGCTTCCGTCAATACCTTTCGCGCTTCAGGTACTCGCTTCATTTTGGCGAGCGTGAATCCCCACCGGTACAGATTGCGACCATAGCTGAACGCATCTGATTTCAGGAGGGGACTTGCCTGCCTGAAGGCATCGACTGCTTGCTCGTTCTGGTTGTTATTGACGTACACCTGCCCGAGCACCGAATACGCCAGACCCTTCTGAATTGAAATCTGTTTTTGCCACTGGTCATCCGTAAGATTGTCCGGCTTTTTGGCTTGTGCGAGCAGGTCCAGAGCCTTCTTCGCGTCCGCAGAGGCTTGATCGAGGTGCTGGCCGTTTTCGCTCCAGTTGTCGGCGAGCAGAATCAGCATGGAAATATCGTCTGGATTCTTTGCGAGGATGTCCTGCGCGGTCTCCGTCATTTTGGGGGTGTTCTGCGCTTGCTGATAAGCGATCGCAGTTTGTTCGCGCACCCCGAGCGTATAGGGTGAATCGGGAAACGCCTTGGCGTACCTTTCGAGAAGCGCGATGCGGGCGGAGAGATCGGGCGTCTTGTACGCGGCGTTCACCAGCGCATATTGAACGTAGCCAATATCGGCTTGGGCATCTTTCAAGTTTTGAGCCTTTTGTCCCGCCCACTGGTCGTCCGCAGTTCCTGCGGGAGCGGCTGACGCCTGGTAGTGCGCGATCAGCGGCTCCACCTTTTCGCCGAGGGCGAAAAGTTTTTGCACATTGCCCTGCTCATCGGCAGCGTGAACCATCAGGATCAGCGCCGGGAAATTATCGGGATCGAGCGCGAGAACTTTGTCGCCGTACTCGTACACTTTCGCGTAATTTTTCTGTGCGAGATAGCTCTGCGTCAGGAGCTGATCGCCCAGCAGCGCGAGATCGCCCGTCGGGTGGTCTAGCAGAAACTTATCGAGGAGCGCGATCTTGTCAGGACCTTCCTGCGCCGCATAGATCGCAGCGACTTCTTTGTCTTCGGGCGTTCCGGCGGCAACTCCTACACTCCTGCCAATCTGCGCTGCCGCTGTCGACGCGAAAGCCAGGAACATCACACATGGAATCATCCATCGCTTCATAGTTTCCCCCTGACGAAATACGCGCCGTTCGGACCTGCACCCGCTATCCCGCATTCGGCTTCCACCGCAATGGCAAAAAGCGAGGAACGCGCCGGCAATATCCCCGGTATGCGTCTCCAAAGCGCGCTCGCAACTCGCGCTCCTCGAACGCAATCGCAATTAGGGTTAATACTGACCAAACGGCGGCGACAAACCAGAGCGCCGGCGTACCCGCGAGACAACACGCGCCAACGATCGCGAGAAATGAACCGATGTAGCGAGGATGCCGGATCCGCGCATAGATTCCGCGATGCACCACTTCTCCGCCGCCGGATAATTCCGTTTTGCCGACCAATCTCGCTGCACCGAGGTCTCGCTGAACGAGCCAAAATATCCAACCTTCGAAAATAACGAGCGCAAAACCAACGATACTCATCCACACAGGCGGCCAGTCATGGCGGAACAGCTCCCGTCTGAACACGATCATGCACGTCGTCACCGGGCCCCACGAGAGCAAAATGCCGGTGACAAACGCCGCTTTTTGGTGCCGCCGCCAGAAGTTCACCTGCGGGTGAACGACGAACCAGAACAAAGGGATAGGCAGCTGCAAGAATAGAACAAGTACCGCGAGCCAGCCAATGGCAGTCACGCGCGCATCTTAATCGAAGCGGCCTCTGAGCGTAAGGAAATTTCGGGCGGCTTCCGGCCAATCCTCGCGGCGGGTATGGCCCATTGACGATTCGAGCGTTTCGATACAGGATTCAGACCTGTGGAAATTCCAAGGAAGAGGTGAAGTATGCCGTTAGCGACACCGTGGGACAAGATCAAGTTGGACCAGTTAAGCGACGTTATTTCGCGGCAGATGGTAAGCGGAGAGGATGGCACGCTCGCGCGAGTCCTGCTTTCTCGTGACGCTGTGGTACCGCGACATTCGCATCGCAGCGAGCAATACACTATGATTCTGTCGGGTGCTTTGAAGTTCAATTTTGACGGTGGCGAGACGACGACTGTCCGCGCCGGCGAGATTCTCGTGATTCCTGCCAATCTGCCGCACGAGGCTGTGGCGCTCGAAGATACCGTGGACATCGATTTCTTCGCGCCACGCCGCGAAGAATGGATTCGCGGCGACGACGCCTATCTTCGGCAGGGGATCAAGAAGGAGTGAATGCATGGACCTCGGACTGAAAGGGCGAGTTGCGATCGTCGCGGCCGCCAGCAAAGGGCTGGGTCGCGCTGTCGCCGAAGAGTTCGCGAGAGAAGGATGCCACGTCGCTATTTGCGCGCGCACTTTCGACGAACTCGAGCGCACATCTTCTGAGATCGAGAAAGCGCACAGTTGCAGTATTTTTCGCCAGGCACTGGACGTGACAAACTTCGAAGCGGTCAGCAGCTTCGTGGATGCGGTGGAACACAAATTTGGACGGATCGACATTTGCGTGACCAACGCCGGCGGCCCGCCCGCGAAAAAATTCCTCGACATCACTCTGGACGAGTGGCGCGCGGCCGTTGACCTTACGCTTCTCAGCACCGTCTATTTCGCGCGCGAAGTGCTTCCGCGCATGCAGAAGAACAAGTGGGGCCGGCTGCTCACGATCACATCCGTTTCCGTGAAGCAGCCGATCGCAGGATTGCTGCTTTCGAATTCCCTGCGCGCAGCCGTGACAGGGCTTGCGAAGACTCTCGCGAACGAGTTTGGCTCGAGCGGCATCACGGTGAACAACGTTTGCCCGGGATACACTCTCACCGAACGCCTTGATGACTTGGCGGAAAAGCAAGCCCGCATGGCAGGCGTGCCTCGAGACCAAATTTTTGATACGTGGAGTTCAGAGATTCCGATCGGACGGCTGGCCCGTCCGGATGAATTCGCGGCGCTCGTCGCGTTCCTCGCCTCCGAGCGCGCCTGCTCGATTAACGGAACAACCATCGCCGTTGACGGAGGCTGGGTAAAGGGCCTGCTTTAATCGAAAGATTTCACACTTATTCGGAAAGAACGAAGCCGTTTCGCGCGCGCTTGCGTCTATAGTTGATAATTGCTCCTCGTTCGAATTAATTCCGCGGGGATTCACATTTCATTGGCGGAGGACAGAATGCAACGTTGTTGCGGGCATATTCGTGCGAATTGGATGTTCGCGTTGGGCTCGGTGATGCTACTGGCCGGTTTGCTGATGCCGTCCGTTGGCCGAGCCGACGAACCATACGCTCGCAGCCGGGACTATGATTTGCAGAATGTGCGCACGCATTTGTGGCTTACCGCGGAGCAAAAAACAATCCGCGGCGAGGTGAACCATAGCATTTCGATTTTGCGCGAGGGAGTGGCGCAAGTCCGCTTCGATTCCGTCGACTTGAAGATTCAAGAGGTCACCATCGACGGCAAACCCGCGAAGTTCGTTACCGATCCGAATGCGGTGGTGGTTTCTCTCGATCATCCTGCGAAGCTCGGTGAAAAACACGAAATCTTTCTTCGTTACACGGGAAAACCAAAGAAAGGTCTCTACTTTATTTATCCGGACAAGAATTATCCGCAGCGGCCGCATGAAGTCTGGTCGCAGGGCGAATCCGAAGACACGCGCTATTACATTCCGATTTACGATTATCCGAACGACCGAACAACTTCCGAAATGATCCTAACCGTCCCCGCTGCCTGGACGACAATTTCAAACGGCCGCCTAGCCAGTGTGAAAGACGACTCCGACGGAACGAAAACCTGGGATTGGAAGCAGGCGGAGACGTTATCCACTTATTTGATCTCCGTCGTTGCCGGAGAATTCGTCGAACAGAAAGATACATGGCGCGGCATGCCGGTACGCTACGTGGTTCCCCGGGGTGAGGAGTACAAAATTCCTTCCACTTTCGCGCGGACCAAAGAAATGCTGGACGCCTTCTCGGACCGGCTGGATGTGAAGTATCCATGGGCGCAATACGCGCAGTCTTCCGTGAACGATTTCGTTGTCGGCGGCATGGAGAATACAAGCGCGACGACGCTAACGACGCGAGGGCTCGTACATCCGCAGCTCGCGACAGAAGAGCGCGCAGGATCCGACCTGCTCGATTCGCACGAACTCTCACATCAATGGTTCGGCGACCTCGTCACGTGCAAGGACTGGGGCAATATCTGGCTAAACGAAGGCTTCGCGACGTATTTCGAACATTACTGGAACGAACATCACTACGGTGCCGATGAAGCGGAATACGAATTCTGGAAAGACCAGAGCGAGTGGTTCTCGCAAAAGCGACTTTTCGCGGTTCCGATCGTCACGCACGATTACCCTGACATGATTGAACTCGAGGGCAACATCTACGGCAAAGGCGGCATGGTCCTCCGGATGCTTCGCGAAAAACTAGGCGACGATAATTTCTTCCAGGGACTGCACCGTTACCTCGAAACAAATCGCGGGCGCAACGTGGTGACCGCCGATCTGCAAAAAGCGATCGAGCAGGAAACATCCATTAACGTCGACAGATTCTTTCATCAGTGGGTCTATCGCGCCGGAGCGCCGCTCTTCGCCGTCGGCTACACGTACGATGATGCAAAGCATCAGCTTCAACTCGACGTGAAGCAAACTCAAAAGGCCGAGCACCTCGTCGGCATCTTCGATGTGCCCGTCGATGTGGAGATTGCTACAGCGAGCGGCCGGAAGACGTATCCTATCGAAGTGAATCAGCCAAGCCAGAGTTTTACTCTCGCTTCAGACGGAGCTCCCCTCATGGTCATTTTTGACAAGGGAGACAAGATTCTGAAGTCGCTCGATTTCAAACGCAGTCCCGCCGCTCTTATCTATCAGCTGAAAAACGGCGAGACAGTTCCTGACCGCGCCGATGCTGCTGTCGCCCTCGGAAAAATCAAAGATAATCCGGAGGTGGTGGTCGCGCTGGGCGAAGCCGCACGTCACGATCACTTCTGGGGAGTTCGCGCGGAAGCCTTAAAGGCCCTCGGCGGAATTGGCAACGCAGCCGCCGAAAAAGAAGTGCTCGCAGGTTTAAACGACGAATTGCCGTGGGTTCGCGACGTGGTGGTGACGCAGCTCGGAAAGTTCAAAAGCGATTCGGCGCTCGCTGCGAAACTCGCGGAAGTTTCTGCGAATGACAAGTCGTATCACGTGCGGGGAGCGGCGCTGAAATCGCTCGCTGAAAATAAGTCGCCGAACGCGTTTGAGATTTTGAGCGCATCTGTGAGGACAGACTCTCCTGACGACGTGATCCGCGAGGCCGCACTCCAAGCGTTTGGACCCCTAGGCGACGACCGAGCGGTACCGATTCTGCTCGAGTGGGCTGCCATTGGAAAGCCGCTGGATACTCGCAGTGCCGCGATCGATGCGGTCGCGGGTCTCGATAAAAACAACAAGGAAATCACCAAAGACCTCGTCGGGTACCTGAATGAGCCCTACTTCAACATCAAATTCTCGGCGCTTTTTGCTCTCGGCTCGCGCGGAGATAAAGATGCAATCGCGCCACTCGAAACGTTGCTCAATAGCGGCGAGTTGAGCATCGGTGCGGCGCCCTATGTGGAATCACAAATTGAGGTGCTGAAAGGGCAGGACGGCGACAAGTCCGCGAAAGGAAACGGGAAACATTCTCGCGAAGCAGAAGCGGATTCGGCCGGCGCGGCGAGCGCAAACGGTGGAAGCGCGGGTGTAGTAAACGCCCTGCAAAAACTCGAGAGTGAAATGGATGAAGTAAATTCCCGGCTGTCAAAGATCGAATCGCAATTGAGCGACGGCTCGAGGAAATAACCCCCAAAGTAATGGCATAGCGGCCGCGAATTGTCAGTGGGTAACCAGAATCCGGAGGTCGCGCAGGTTATTGCCCGTTGGGCCCGTAATGATCGCGTCGTCCAATCGGGCAAAGAAGTTGTAAGCGTCGCTACGCTTCAGAAAATCTGCAGGATCAAGTCCCGCCGCTCGCGCCCGAGCCAGCGTCTCTCCGTCCGCCACTGCTCCGGCCGCAGGGCTGTTGCCGTCAATTCCATCCGTTCCAGCGCTCAGTACCGTAATATTTTTCCCGGCAATTTTTGGCACGCATGTAAGAACGAACGCCGAATTCCGGCCACCTATTCCATTGCCCGCCACCGGGCTGCTCACTTCGCCGTCGGCTACGACTGCGCAATGCTGGCCGGGGCTGTTTGCATTCGTCGATTCGAGAAGCGCTAACAGATGATCGGCGGCTTTTTCGAGCGGCCAATTGTCTGTCGTATTGTCGACGATGCAGAAATGTCCAGCGGCTTCAAGCGGATGATGCGCTGCATGCAGTAAATCGCGAGCGCCGAGCAATAACGAAAAATGCGCGCGAGCGAATGCCGCATCGGACTCCTTTGGAGTTTCGCGCAACTCGTGCCTCTCGAATATCTCTCGAATCGAGGACGGCAATTTCGGCAGAAGGCCATACCGGAGTGCGATTTGATCTGCGTCGGCAATGGTCGTGGGATCAGGAAGCGTTGGGCCGGACGCCAGCGCAGACTCGTGGCCTTCCGGCACATCACTCACTCCCAACGTGATCTTCGTCGAGCGGGGCGCCGCGGCGGCGAGCCGGCCGCCCTTCGTCGCCGAGAGATGTTTCCGAATCACGTTGATTTCTTCGATAGGCGCGCCGCAAGTGACTAGCGCGGAGTGCAGTTTCTCAAAATCTGAATGGGTGACCGAAGGATCGAGTGGATGCTCTACCAGCGCAGAGCCTCCGCCTGATACCAGGAAGAAAATCAACGACCGCTCATCACATCGAGCCAGACGATCCAGAATTGCGCGCCCTGCGACGAAGCTGGATTCAGTCGGAATCGGATGTCCGCCGACGAATGTTCGCCAGCCGTTCAAATTTTTCGGTGGCGCCGCGGGCACCACGAGAATTCCGTCGAGCGCGCAAGCCGGAGGAAGAACGGACGCCAGCCCTTCGGCCATCGGGAACGCCGCTTTCCCGAGCGCAATCGCCACGAATTCCTTGAAATCGCCGAGGCGAACTACCTTGCCGTCGATGTGGATCGTAGCGCCGTCGCAATCAAGTTTCCGCTCGATCGTCGCCTGGATATCAATGGCTGCGAGCGTTTCTCGAAATATGCGTTGTACTGTCTGTTTCACGTGGTGCCAGGCATGAGCGAAGCGAGATTCACCGGAAGTTTACTTGAGACCTAGCGCGTCCGCGTTTAGAGCGTTCGGGGGGCGCTTCCCATCAAAGAGCTCGACGACGTTATTCGCAGCCATCACCGCCATCTTGGTTCGCGTGTCCACCGAAGCGCTGGCGATGTGCGGCGTGAGGATCACATCCCGCCGCGCAATGAGAGCGGGGTGCACTTTCGGCTCGGCTTCGAAGACGTCAAGCGCAGCGCCTGCGATCTTTTTATTTTCCAGAGCTTCCGCGAGCGCCGCTTCGTCCACAACGGGGCCGCGAGACGTATTGATGAGGTATGCCGTCCGTTTCATCTTCTCGAGATTTTCTTTCGAGATCAGGTGACGCGTATCGGGAAGAAGGGGAACATGCAGACTGATGAAATCAGACTCCCGGAAAAGCCTGTCACGATCGACAAACACGGCGTTCAATTCCTTTTCGACCTCGACGGACGCCCGCACCGCATCGCTATAAAGTATTCGCATCTGGAAACCCTGTGCGCGTCGCGCGAGACCGCGCCCGATACGGCCGAAGCCCATGATACCGAGCGTCTTGCCCCAGACGTCGCCGCCCAGGAGTTGATCGAGATCCCAGCCAGGCCATGTGCCGGAGCGAATCCAGGCATCGCCTTCGAACACCCGCCGGGCGACTGCCATCAGAAGCGTCCATGCAAAATCCGCCGTCGTGTCGTCGAGAACGCCGGGCGTGTGTGTCGCGACCACCTTGTGCTTGGTACAGGCGGCCACATCAATGTTGTCAAAACCAACTGAAACAGTCGCGGCGATGCGCAATTTCGGAGCGGTGGCAAGAAGTTCCTCGTCAACTTTCTCCGTAAGCAGGCAGACTAGCGCTTCCTTGTCCGCCACGCGCTTGAGTAACTCAGCGCGAGAGATCCGTTCCGCCGGCTGCCAGTATTCCACGTCAAAATGTTGATCGAGAATTGCTCGTGCCGCTGGAAATAATGGCCGCGTCGACAAAACCTTTGGCGTACTCACCGCTCACCTCGTTCGGATGCGCCCTGAGCCCGGATAATATACACCCGAAATCACATGAGCACGGATCCGGAGCAAGGCCGGCTACACTTCTCGCCCCCAAAAGTGCGGGTACCACGCCGAATTGACTGGCCCACCTCTCGCGTCTATAGTTGCGATGACGGCGCACTCGGTACTTGCCCGGCGCCACGCGCATGGACTCTCGGCTCTTACACGATCTTACCAAGCTTCTCGGAACGGATGGTGTGCTGCACCAGCCGGAAGATCTAATCCTGTACGAATATGACGGCTCGGTGGATGTGGCGCGTCCGAACTGCGTCGTGTTCCCGCGCACGAAAGAGCAAGTTCTCGGCATTGTCGAGATCTCGAACCGGCACAGAGTTCCGATCGTGGGCCGCGGAGCTGGAACGGGATTATCGGGCGGCGCACTTGCCCGCCACGGCGGGATTCTGGCTATCTTCTCGAAGATGAATCGTATCCTCGAAGTTGACGTCGAAAATCAGCGCGCCGTCGTTCAACCCGGAGTTGTGAATGCGGACCTGAGCGCGGCCGTCGCGCACACGGGCCTGCATTTCGCGCCCGATCCTTCCAGCCAAAAAGCCTGCACGATTGGCGGCAACGTCTCAGAAAATTCCGGAGGGCCGCACACGCTCGCCTACGGCGTCACGACAAATCACGTTCTCGCGATCGAAATGGTTCTTCCCGCCGGCGAACTCATCCGCATCGGCAGTTCCGCACTCGATTCGCCGGGTTACGATTTGCCCGGACTTTTCGTCGGCTCCGAAGGAACTCTCGCGCTGCTCACCGAAATCACAGTGAAGTTGACGCGTCTTCCCGAGTCCGTGAAGACGCTTCTGGCGATTTTCGACACGCTCGACGATACAACTGAAACGGTGGTTGATATCACGGCGCGAGGTATTACGCCCGCAGCATGCGAAATGCTCGACGGCTACACGCTACGCGCCGTTGAAGCATACGTGCATGCAGGCTTTCCGCTCGATAGCGCTGCCGTATTGTTGATTGACGTTGATGGCGTCCGCGAAGGCGTGGAATCGCAAGCCGAGGAAGTCGCCGAGATTTGCCTCGCTCATCACGCGCGCGAAGTACGGGTCGCGCGCGATTCACGCGAGCGCGATTTGCTCTGGAAAGGCCGCAAGAACGCCTTTGGAGCGGTCGGCCGCCTTTCGACTACCTATTACGTTCAGGACGGCGTGATCCCACGAACAAAATTAACCGCCACGCTGCGCCGGATCACCGAGATCAGCGAAAAATACGGATTCCCGATCGGCAACATTTTTCACGCAGGCGACGGCAATCTTCACCCGCTGATTCTTTTCGACGCGCGCGATGAAAGCCAGTTGAAACGGGTGATCGCCGCCTCCGACGAAATCATTCAGTTCTGCATCGATATGGGCGGCTCGATCACCGGCGAACACGGCGTGGGCATGGAGAAAGACCGGCTGATGCCGCTGCTCTTCAGTGAGTCGGATCTTGACCTGATGCGCGGTGTCCGCGCCGCGTTTAACCCGGACGAACGTCTCAATCCTGAAAAGATTTTCCCCAATAAGAAGGGTTGCGGTGAGATTCACGTGCGGCCGATGCCGATCGCGGGTGCTGTGCGCGTATGAGCGCCACGAGCAAGACAATTTCGGCGCGGCTGCCGGATCTTGTCGGTCAGGAGCACGTCGCAACTGATCCAGGCCAGCTGACTGCGTACGCTGTCGATGGAAAACTTCCCGCGGCTGTCGTCCGCCCTGGTTCGAATGAAGAAATTGTCGAGATCGTGAAATACGCCGTCGCCGAGAAGCTTTCGGTGATTCCCTGTGGATCGCGAACCAAAATCGCCATGGGCTTGCCGCCTGCACGGTATGACCTTGCGCTCGATATGACGCGCCTTAATCACGTCATCGCATACGATCCGGGCGATCTCACGCTCGGCGTTGAGGCGGGAGTTCCGCTTCGCACGCTAGCGGCAACACTCGCCGAGCATCGCCAATTTCTTCCGCTGTCGGTTCCCTATTTCAATCGCGCGACAGTCGGAGGAACAATCGCCTCGGGAGTGGACACTCCGCTCCGCCAGTTCTACGGGACGGCGCGCGATTACGTTCTCGGAATGGAATTCGTGACGGGCGAGGGCGTCTACTCAAAGAGCGGCGGCCGCGTCGTCAAGAACGTGACCGGGTACGACCTGCATAAATTGATGATTGGCGCCCTCGGAACACTCGGCATCATCACTCGCATCAATTTCAAGACGTTTCCGATGCCCGTGACGACACGCGGCTTTGTCGCATCCTTCGAGTCTCTCGAGCGCGCGATGGATATGCGCCACCGCGTCGCGCATTCCTCGCTGACGCCGATCACGTTCGATCTCTTGAGTCCGCGCGTCGCCGAACTTTTCGCGAGCAATGCTGCCGAGCGAATTACCGGCAAGCCGATGCCGCCAAGCGTGATTTCGCCAAAGCATTGGTCGCTGACGATCGGCTATACCGGGAACGATCAGGTGCTCGCGCGTTATGAATCGGATCTCCGCCGAATGGCAGCGGAATCCAGAGCGGGCGAAGTTCGAGTGCTCGGCGACGATGTGCGTCCGGCCGCATTCGCGCACAAACTCGAATTCATTCCCATCGCGCTTGATTCTTCTCCTGCCGCCACGATCATGAAGATTAGCGTGGTCCCAACGCGCATGAAAGAAGCGCTGGAGGCCGCTGCGCAGGCTGCCGGTGCGAACCAGCTTTCCTGGGCCGCAATGGTTCGCGCTTTGGGCGTCATTTACTTTGCGCTCTTGCCAGCCGATTGCAGCGATGCGGCCCGCCTTGCCGTCAGTGCCGCGACGAATCAAATTCTCGCGGCTGGCGTGGCACTCGGGGCGAATGCCACGATTCCGTGGTGCCCCTCGGAATGGAAAAGCAGTCTGAAAGTCTGGGGCCCCGAGCGCAGCGATTTCGCGCAAATGCAAAAAGTGAAAAGAGTCTTCGACCCTCACGGCGTGTTCAGCCCCGGCCGTTTCGTGGGAGGCCTCTAGCAAATGGCCACGCCTCCGCAACCGCATCAGGAAGCGCAGCGCGAATTTGCGCTCACGCTGAGTGGATTTACGGCGATTGACAAGCCCGAGTACGAAGACTATTCGCGTTGCGTCCACTGCGGCTTATGTTCAAATCAGTGCCCCACTTACCGTTTGTGGGGTCGCGAAGCGGATTCTCCCCGCGGACGCATTCGCCAGATGGCGCTCGTCGATCAGGGAAGGCTCGAGCTGGGCGATGCGTTCGTCCTGCACATCGACCGCTGCCTCAACTGCCGGAACTGCGAATCGGCGTGCCCCTCGGGCGTCGAGTACGGACAATTGCTCGAGCGTGCGCGTTCTCAAATCGAACAGAAATATCAGAGGCCATTCTTTTCGCGCCTCGCGCGCGAATTTGTATATCGACGCCTGCTTCCCTACCCCGGCCGTATCGCTGCGGCCGCACGATTGCTGAAACTATACCAGCGGAGCGGACTTGCCGCCCTCGCGCGCGGTACCGGGATTCTGCGGCTTCTCGGCCTGCAGGATCGCGAACGTCTTTTGCCGAAAATCGATTCCGATTTCTTTTTCTCTGAGCTCGGTACCACGTTTCCGGCAAGAGGCCCGCGCCGTGCCCGTGTCGCGCTCTTCGCCGGCTGCGTCGCACAGGTGACGTTCAGCGAACTCAATCGCGCAACGATTCGCGTCCTTCAGGCGAATGGCTGCGAAGTCGTCGTTCCGCGCTCTCAGGTTTGCTGCGGCGCGCTCGCAGCGCATGCCGGTGTCCGCGACGTCGCCCGCAATCTGGCGCGCACGAATCAGGACGCTTTCAACCCCGATGAATTTGACGCGATCATAACCAACGCGGCAGGCTGCGGTTCAACACTGAAAGAATATCCGTTCTTCTTCGAGGCCGGAGACTCCGCGCACAATCAAGCCAAGAAGTTCTCAGCTAAGGTGAAGGATGTCACCGAATTTCTCGCTGAACTCGGACTCACGGCACCTCTACGTTCACTGCCGTTGCGCCTCACTTATCAGGATTCCTGCCATCTCTGCCACGGACAGCAAATCCGCGAAGCTCCGCGTAAAATGATTCGCGCTGTTCCGGGCGTCGAGTTCGTCGAAATGCAGCTCTCGGAACAGTGTTGCGGCTCGGCCGGCGTCTACAATGTGACCGAAACCGCGGCCTCGCTCGACTTGCTGAGTGCAAAAATGGAAAACGTCGCACGAACGAAAGCGCAGGTGATCGTCACAGCGAATCCTGGCTGTATCCTGCAACTGCGCGCCGGGACCGCAATTCACGAGACCGGCCAGGAAGTCCTTCACGTCGTCGAACTCCTCGATCGAGCAACAAACGCATCGTAAAAATTCGTTCCAGTCACAGTTTAATGAAAGGAATCGATGCGGGAGTGTTGAGAGATTTTGAGGGGAGCCCTGCGGGGATCGGCCCCGAATGGCCGGAAGGAAGAAAAAATCTTGCGGGCGGAGCGTGGTGGGATCCGCCCGCAAGCCCTGCGACTATTGCGGGGTGGGTGAACTTGAGTCTGCTGGCGGCGCTTCGGCCGGAGGTGCTCCCGCGGGTGGCGCTCCTCCGCCATGATGCCGGTGCATTCCCTTCGCGCCTCTTGGCCCGCCGGGACCGCCCTGCTTCACGGTGTAATCCGGCCGGCACCTGGAACATCGTCGCTGCGGGTTCCTGCCGCTGAACGGCCGTCAACTGAAAAACAGTGTCGCCCATGCGCGGATCGCTGCGCTTGGTCATCACGGTTTCCTGCAAATCCGCTGAATACCACTTCTCGAACGTGATCACGATTGGCTTCTCGTTCCCAATCTCACCGGCAGGAATCGTACGCGTGGTGCGCGTGCCTTCTGCGGTGACGCCTGCGATCGTCTGCGTGCCAAGCGACGTGGTTGTCGTTTCGCTCTTCCGTTCCGTCGCGAACTTTCCGGCGTGATCGCCCTTCGGAAAATCTCCTCGATTGCCGCGCGACGGCATTTTGCGAGCGATCTTCCGATTGGCGTCGAGCGAATACTGCGCACCGGCAACCGGATCGTTGATAAAGGTGACGTGCGGAGCGGGCTTGCCAGACGCAGCCCACGGTCCGATCGCGGGCAACGTCATGTCGCGACGCGTGCGTCCCTGACTATCGCGAGCGAGGCTTCCGGTCGTCGTCCGCTGAATGCGATTGCCATCAGAAAGCACTTGCGTTGTTTCTTTCGAGAAGTTTGCCGTAAACGGAGCGCCCGAAACCGTTTTGTTATTCACACTTCCCTCGAACTCGACGAATTCGATCGTGTCCGGTGGCCCGCCGAGCCCGGGCCCCATTGCCTCAAACATCATGTCGCCCCCAGCCTCGCCTGGCGGCGGTGGCGGGGCCATCGGCGCGTGCTGCGCGTGCAGGCTTCCGCCCGTCGCGAGAAACCCCATCGCGAGCGCAGCCATTCCAAAGAATGCATTCTTGCTCTTCATGTACGTTCCTCCTGAAAAATGAGTCGAACAGCTAATTTACGTTCTGCGAAACCAGCCGGATCGCTTCAGGTGTTCCATCCGGGCTCACGAGCAGGTCCGCTGAAATCTGTTCCGAATTCTGGGTGTCAGCAATCGGCACACCGAATGACGCGAGCGCCGCACGAGAGAGAATCACGCGAACCACGGCGCCACCTTCCTGCATGGACGGGTCATCCGAGTATGGCAATGGTGTAAAGTCCTGCGCTACTTCCGTTCCCCCCGAGTCATCCGCTACTTCCGCGGTCTCCGGAGACGCGCCGAGCTGACCTTGAGGCTGCAGACCGGAACCGGCACTAGCGGTGCCCGAGGTATCATCCACCGGATGAGTCGCGGGGGTGATCGCCGCCACCTGGGCGACGCTTGCGGTTCTTGATGTCTCCGCACGATGCCGCAACGAAAGTCCCAGCGCCAGGAACAGTGCGGCCGCCACACCGATCACCGCAATTTGCGTCTGCAGCCGCCGCTTTGACGAGACTGCATTCACCCGCCTGAATTCCTGCAAAAGTCCCGCCTCCATTCGCGCCGGCGTTGCGACTCGTTGCGACTCATCCGCGAGCTTCAACAACGCAAAATCAAGCGACTCAGTTTCGGTGAGCAGCGCGCCGCAGCTCTCGCAAGACTCGGCATGACTCAAAGCGACATCGCGAAGCTGAGCGCCTCGGGTTCCCGGACGATCCAGTTCGTGAACGATATCTTCGAACTGCGCGCAATCCATCTGATTTGTGCCTTCCATCATTGCTTCATCCCTGCCTCAGCCATCTCTCAGCAAACTCTGTAGTGGATCTCCAGACGTCAGTGCCCCGCCGCCGAACCGCGCACCATTGCCGGCTCGCGTAGCTTCTCAAGCAAGAGTGCCCTCGCACGATGCAAGCGCGACCGAACCGTGCCGACGGGACAATTCAGAGCCACGGATGCATCTTCGTAACTCATCTCTTCCAGTTCGCAGAGCACGACAACTTCCCGGTAATTCTCAGGAAGCGTTGCGATCGCCTGCCGCACTCGGCTGACCGCCTCAAGCGATTCGAGTTCGTCGTGCGCCCGTGCTGGTGTGCTGAATGTGCCGAGGCCGTTCCCGATTCCATTCCCGTGGCTGCCGTTGCCGACAATCCCGTTACCATTCGCACCGCCACTGAAAGGCTTGAGTCCGGCGTACCCTGTGTCGCTGGCTTCTTCCGGGAGCGGCACTGATCGTCGTTCCTGTTCCCACCGCTTTCGCACGTGATTTCGTGCGATCCCGAAGAGAAAACCGCTGAGGCTGCCGCGCTCGGGATCAAATCGTGTCGCATCCCGAATCAGCGTCAAGAAGACTTCTTGCGTGACGTCTTCAGCCACCGCAGCGTTCCCGCTCATGTGCAGAGCAAAGCGGTAGATCGCCGGATGTCGCCGTTGATAGAGAAGCGTAAACGCTTCCTCGTCGCCGGCCTGCATCCGCCGAAGCAGGCCGTCGTCGGTCATCGGTATGGCCCTGTTCATGGTAAAGCTTTGGACGGCCCGCTCTGCTTCTCGTTACATATTCCGTTCTGTCTCCCCGGAAGTTCCCGAAAAATGACCCAAAACTTGCTTACGGGACCCTTGGGGAAACCGCGAACGGAGGGTGACAAGAAGTCTTGTCGGGCGACGTTGGCGCCAGAGTGTGGCGAACGGAAACTGACGCCAATCCCTAAATGGCTCCATCCGCTTCCCCATTCGGAACGAATTTGAAATGTGGAGGAGGTACATTTTTGAGCATCCGCGAGACATGTATTCCTGTTGCTTTGAACTCAGACACTTAGCTCGGTCGCGTTCCGGGGTGAAGCGTCCCAGAAATGGCAATGTTTTTGGTGCGGCATTTGCATTGATTCAGTCATCGTGGGTAACAAACAGCGAAACACACTCGGTAGAACTCTCCGACGTGAAGCGCCGCTCGATACGCGCGGAAACAACATTTCCGGCCTGGTAGACAGGAGAAGCTGATGCGCAATGTTTCGGTTCGAATGATTTGGGTAGCGGCGTTTTTACTCAATGGTGTGATAGCAGGATGCGGCCGAGAACAATCGCCGGTTCCGATTCCGGTGGTTCTCACCGTTACGCCTGCGAATGGCGCGAGCGGCGTCCCCATCACACAAGTGGTGACGGCGACTTTCAGCAAACCGATGAACGCGGTGACACTGAACGCAAACACGTTTTTGGTAATCGGCCCAGGCGGAGCGACCGTCTCCGGAACAGTGGGCTACTCCGGGACCACGGCCTCGTTCACTCCTACCGTTTCTCTGGCGCCCGGCACGGTGTACACCGCGACGATTACTACGGGAGCGCAGGATTTGTTCGCGCTACCGATCGCGGCGAATTTTGTGTGGAGCTTCACGACCGAACCGGTCCCGGTCGTCTTGAACGTGAATCCCGCGAACGGCGCCGTGAATGTCCCGCTGAATCAGAAAATCACCGCGACCTTCAGCGAACCGATGAACTCCACAACGATTCTGGCCGGCGGAACGTTCACGTTGGCAGTGGCTGGAGGCGGAGCAGCGGTGGCGGGAAGCGTCAGCTACAGCGCCGCGAGCAATACCGCAATATTTGCTCCCGCCGCGAATCTTGCGGCCAGCACGCACTACACCGCCACGATCACGACGGCGGCGCAAAGCGCGGGCGGGAATGCGCTGGCAAACAATTTCGTTTGGAGCTTCACTACCGGCACAACGTCGAACGTGACTGCCCCGGTCGTGATTTCCACCGTTCCGCTCCCGGGCGCCACAAATGTTCCGACGAATACCCTGTTGACGGCAACGTTCAGCAAAGTGATGGATCCCGCAACGGTAACCGCGCCGGGAACATTTTTCCTCGCTGTCACCGCAGGCGGCGCCGCGGTCGCCGGGACCGTCCACTACGCGGGCGCGACCGCAACTTTCGCGCCCACAGCGGCTCTGGCAGCAAACACGCAATTTACCGCCACGATAACAACAGCTGCCAAAGATCTAACCGGCAACGCGCTAGCCGCGAATTACTTGTGGAACTTTACGACAGGCGCCGGTCCGGACGCGATTGCTCCGACGATTACTCTTACCAGTCCTGCTGACGCGGACATCGCCGTATCGCTCAACAAGACCATCAACGCCACGTTCAGCAAGCCGATGGACCCGGTTTCTCTTCTCGCGCCCGGAACGTTTACATTGGCTGTAGCGGGCGCCGGCGGCGCGGCTGTCGTGGGGATCGTGACTTACGATGCGGTGAACAACATAGCGACCTTTACGCCTTCCGCCAATCTCCTGCCCAACACCTCGTACACCGCCACAGTCTCCAATGCGGCCACAGACCTGGCGGCAAATCCGTTGGCAGCGGGAACGCGACCGAATCCGTGGGCGTTCATGACCGGCACCACACTGAACGGACAGCTCGCGCCAAATCTAGCTTCGGCCGCTACGTTCGGAACTTTCGGCGGTGGCGCGGGGATGACGAACCAGGGGATCAACACAATCATTAACGGCGACATCGGAACCACAGGCGTTTCCACGCTCGTGACCGGATTCCACGACGCTTCTCCCGGATGCACATACACGGAAACGGGCAGCGATATGGGCACGGTAAACGGAAATATCGACACGGCTCCGCCGCCCCCAACCGTTGCCTGCCCTCAAGAAGGCACATCCGCCACATTCGCGATCGCGACGCAGGCTGCGACCGACGCACTTGCCGCGTATCTCGACCTAACGCCCGCCTCGCGGCCCGGCGGCACCGATCCCGGCGCCGGTCAGCTCGGCGGCTTGGTTCTTGCCCCGGGCATTTACCAAGCGGCGCTCGGTTCGTTTCTGATCACCGGTTCGGATCTCACCCTGGATGCGCAGGGGGATGCCAATGCTGTGTGGGTGTTCCAGATGGCGAGTTCGCTGACCGTCGGCGCTCCTGGATTTCCGCGCAGCGTGATTCTCGTCAACGGAGCGCAGGCCAAAAATGTCTTCTGGCAGGTAGGCAGCGCGGCAACGATTAACGCAGCAGGCGGCGGCACCATGGTGGGCACGATCATCGCCTCCTCCGGAGTCTCGTTCTCGACACCAGGAAATGCGGCGATAACGACCCTCAACGGCCGCGCGTGGGGTTTGAATGCGTCGGTGACGATGGTGAACACCGTGATCAACGTCCCGGCACCGTAAGAAGCTCGACGAGTGAAGCGTGTTCGCTATGGATTGTTTCGATTGGGAACATTGATTCAGGACATTGGCCCGAGACATTGATCCGAAAGATCGAGACGCGGGTGGCGCAACACGTAACGGCGTAACAACACCGCCCCAACATTTCTTGGCCGAAAGACGCTTTTTCAGGAGACAACAATGAGATTTGCAGCGCGACGTATGGCCACACTAGCGGTTGCACTCCTGATCGTGCCTGCGCTTCATGCGGACGACACAACAAAGCCGAAGGCAGCGAAGGCGGAGCCTGCCGCCACGATTGTCTCTCTCCCTTCCTCCCGCACGGCCCCCGCCAAAGCGCCACCAGACTCTGAAGAGGCGTTGCCCGTCCGCATGTCGACAAACGAGCCGTCATCATCCGCCACCGCGCCGAATAGCCAGAGAACCGGCGCGATGCACAAGTGGAACGATGAGGACAACTACACGCCGAAAATCGAATGGTTCCTCGGATATTCCTTCTGGCGCGCTGTGCCCACATCGCAGAGCAACCGCATCGGCTACCTTCACGGAGGAAGCACATCGATCGCCTACAATTTCAACCGCTATCTGGGGCTGGTAGCGGATTTTGCCGGCTTCGACAACAGCCGCCTGACGCTTTTCACACCAACCGAAAGCCAGGCGTTCGATTCCAATGGAAGCGTTTACTCATACATGTTCGGCCCGCGGATCTCCTATCGCAAGTACCGGCGATTCACTCCCTATGCGCAGGCTCTATTTGGAGGAACGCACGCAAGCTCCGTGAAGATTTCAGGATGCACGGGAGATCCTAGCTGCACGCCGCTTGGTTCCGACAATGCGTTTGCCACGATGTTTGGCGCGGGCCTCGACATCAAACTCAGCCATCACATCGCGCTGCGCCTGATTGAAGGCGATTTCCTGCTTACCCGTTTCCGGGATCCGTTTTCAGCCGACGGAGACGGACGCGAGTGGCAGAAGAACGTACGCTTGTCCACGGGCATTGTATTTCGTTTCGGCGGCAATCCTCCGCCGCTTCCCGCTGCGCCAATGACCGTTGCCTGCTCAGCAGACAGAGATTTCGTATACGCAGGATCGGGCGATTCCGTGGCCGTCCACGCCGACGCAACGAACCCGGAGAATCGCCCGTTGAGTTATTCCTGGTCGGCAAACGAAGGCGCCGTGGATGGGAACGGTTCGGCAGTTCGTTGGAATTCTTCCGACCGGCCGCCGGGTATGTACACGATTCAAGTTCGGGTGGACAACGGCCGCAACGGTTCGGCAGGCTGCGCGGTGAATATTCGGGTGGAGCGACGACCGAATCGTCCGCCGACAATCAGTTGCGCGGCGGATCGCGCCTCCGTCACCGCGGGTGAGCGTGTAGAAATATCCGCAACGGCAAGCGATCCGGACGAAGATCCGCTCACTTTCTCCTGGACCGCTACGGGCGGACGAGTGGAAGGCTCCGGGGCGTCAGCGAGGTTTTACACCTCCGATCTCTCGACCGGTGGCTACACGATCGCGGGACACGTGGACGACGGCCACGGCGGCACCGCTGATTGCAGAGTCGTAATCAACGTGCAGGCGGCCCAAGTTCCGGAAGTAAAAGAACTCGAGACCAGGCTTGCGCTTCACAGTATTTACTTCCCCACCGCTCGCCCGACCGTCGCAAATCCAGCGGGCGGCCTCGTCGAGAGCCAACAAAGAGTTCTGCAGTCGCTCGCCAACGATTTCACCCGGTATCTTACCTTTAAGCCCGAGGCCCATTTGATTCTCGAAGGGCATGCGGACCGTCGCGGCTCGATTGAATACAACCAGCAACTTACGGAGAGGCGTGTGGAACGCACGAAGAGCTTTCTGGTCGATCACGGGGTCCCTGCCGCCAACGTCGAGACTCGCGCTTTGGGCGAACAGGAAAACATGGACGCCGCGCAAGTGAAAGATCTTGTCGAGAGGAATTCCGATCTCACCGCCGAGGAGCGGCAACGGATCGAGAGCCATCTCGAGGTCATCGTTCTCGCCAATAACCGGCGCGTGGACGTTTCGCTCACTACCACAGGCCAGCAGTCCATTCGCCAATATCCGTTCAACGCCAAGGATTCGTTGACGCTGCTCAGTACAGAGGGTCCCGAGAGCGATACGCGGGCAAAGCCCAAGGTTCGAAGGAAGACCGTTAATCCGTAGCTGTGGGGTCTACCGGACAGAGCAATCATCCCGGTGAATCGATGCGGGACGACCATGGCATTGAAAATTGGCTTCCTGTTTCGTGAAACAGCCCGTAGCGTTTGCACGCGAACGGGCAAAGAATTCGGCGGGCAACCAATCGCTTGCGGATCCCGCCGCGAGGCGGATGTTGCCGTCCATCAAGGCCAACGCAGTGGAATTTCGCGCAATTCAGAGCTCGAGCAGGCTCGCACAGCTCAAATCGCCGCCGGCCGTAAGCAACTTTCGCGCAGTGGCCTTGTCCATGGCGCGGTACTGGCCGTGGAGACAGGAGATGCTACGTCTCTGACGGGCGCATCATTTTCGCTGCGGCCTTAACGACAAAACCGCGTGGCGCAATTCGTTCCGCTTCTACCATCACACGGTTTTTCATTCCGGAAATAATGAAACTCTTACCACGCGCGAGGCCGTCGAGCCCTACGCGCGCCACCTTTTCGGCGGTTTCGGCGGAGCGAAACGCGCGCGCCGGCTGCTCGGCCACCTGCTGAAACTCAGTATCCGTCGAACCAGGACACAACGCACACACCCGAACGCCAAAGGGCCGCACTTCCTCCGCGATTCCCTCTGCAAATATCAAATCGAACGCTTTCGTCGCGGCATAAACCGAATTGAATGGCACAGCTTGGAATCCCGCGACAGAGGCGACGATTAGCACGTCGCCGTGCCCGCGTTTCACCATTCCCTCGATGTATAGCCGAGTCAGCTGAACCACGGCGGAACAGTTCACATGGATCATCTCAGTCATGCGCTCTGCCGGAATTTCGTGGATGTATCCAAACGCGCCGAAACCTGCGTTGTTCACGAGCAGCTCGATTTCGATGTTCTTTCCACTGGTGAATTCGAAAATCTGAGCCGCAGCATCTGCGCGAATCAAGTCGGCGGGAAACAGTTCCACCTTCACGCCAAATTGATTGATGAGTTCGGAGGCAAGTTTCTGCAAGCGGTCAATTCGCCGCGCGGTAAGAACCAGGTGCGACCCGCCCGCGGCCAACTGTTTCGCGAGTTCCAGACCGATTCCCGCGCTTGCACCCGTAATCAGAGACCATTTGCCTCGCCAGGTATCGCGCATTTCGTGAGACACAAATTCCTCCACCCAACCAGAGGGCATGAAACCACAAGTGGAAGCGCTTCGAAAGCGGGAAATGCCGGGTAAGAAGTAAAGCTAGGCGCGACCTGCCGGCGGGCGCGGCAGGAGAATATCGCGAAAGCGGACGCCCTGCTCCTTCAGCCGCCCGCCCTGCTCCTTGATTCCGTCCAGAAGCCGACGAGCCCATACAAATTCGGCAGCGAGGATGCCGAGTCCGAGAGCGATCACAAGCCAGCCGGGGCCCGGAGTAACGAGCATCACTACCCCGAGCGCAAGCAACGTGAAACCGAAAAGGATCTTCAGGAACCGCTTCGTCTGTTGAATCGATTTGAAAAGCATATGTGCCGACTCGATTACCACGGATTTCGGCTGCTCATTAAGTTAGATGCAGCAACGATACCAATCGAATCGTCGAATGCGACGATTTACGTGAATTCTTTACAGGCTCAAGCCGAGGAATTCCGAAAACGGAGCACGGGCGGGCAATCAAAGGGGGTTCGGATGCTGGACAGTCGCTCCGAGCCCGTCTTCACCGGACCGACACAGCTGTACTGGGGGCGGCACGCATCCAGACTTTACGTGCCGTCTGAGCCGCTAAAACTTGAACACGATTCCGGCGGATACTTTCGGGCTGTATTGATATGTCGAGAAGTACCGAGAGGCGATCATGTCCGCTCCAAACCGGAAACCCAGTCGCTGGAAGGGCGAATTGACGTCGACTCCGCCCCCGAGTTCGTACGCGAATGCTTCCTGCTTTCCGAACGACGTCTGAGGAGTGAAATGCGATCCACCGAACAGAGCGTGGCCCCAGAGTTCCAGGCCGCGAGGCCCTGCCCATCGAAATCGCGGGCCGCCGCCGCCAAACAAGAACCATGAGCTTTGATTGCCCTGGGTCCCGTAGGTTGCCGACATCTCACCATCGAAGCCCAGCCAATCTTTCCAGTAGTACACGATCGACCAGTTCGCACCGTTCTGGTTTTCCCGAATCGTCGGATGCGAACTCTCGTAAAACCGAAAAAACGTGTACCCGACGTATGCCTGCCACGAATATTGCTGGTGGACACTTTGAACATACTGCGGTTCGGGAGATGCTGAGAGATTGATGGCGGGCGCAGTGTTGAAAGCGTCGCTCGCGCTCACCGTCGACGGCCCGACCGACGGCGTGAAATCGGCCGATGCGGCCCCGGACGCGATCGCGAACTCGGGAAGGGTCGAAGGACGTTCGCTGGTCGGCGAGGCGAACGGACTTGTGTACGGCAGCGCCGCGAGCAGTGGATTGCCCGACATCGACTGCGCAGCAGCACTCAGAGTGGCCAGCAGCACCATTCCACCGAGAATAAGGAAATGTCGCATCGCTATAATCCCTCCGACCGCGCCGAAGCCCTTCTCAAGAGTAATAATTTGACCGATGTGACGGCAAGCTGTCTACTGAATTGATTTATACAGACACCGAGTAAACACCATGCTGCATTTGTCATTTGAAATTGATCCGCCCGCTGAAAACTCTTGATTCTCAATCGGCGAACCGCACTCCGCTCTTGACTCCCGATTCGCATTTGTTATGATTCTTTTGCTGGCTTACCACCAGCGCTTATCCAGAGTGGCTGAGGGGACAGGCCCTGAGACGCCACAGCAACCTGGTCCATGTACCAAGGTGCTAATTCCTGCCCAGTGGGGAGAGATAAGATCTCCAATCGACCGGAACCCCGGTCGTTGAAGATTCAACTCCCAACCAGAAGTTGAAAGGCGGCGATTGCGTTCGCTTTGGCGAATGCGATGGCCCGTTCGCTGCGCCTTTTCGCGCCAGCGAGGAGGATACCTGCATTTGGCAGGCTCCCGCTTGCGACACTCGCACGAGCGGAGCTTATGCGGCCAGCCCGGGAGGCGCTTGATGTCTCAGGAAATATCGGCTGATTGTCAGATCGCCGTAATCAAAATCGGCGGCTCGATTCTCAAGAATACGCGGGTCATTCCGCCGCGCCGCTCGCTGTGTTCGCAATCGGCACATTGCTTCGCCGGATGAGCGGCTCGTCGTTGTCGTCTCCGCTCAGGAGGGCGCGACTGACAGGCTCGAAGAGCACGCTCGCAGCATCGTCAAGCAGCCAAATTCCTCCGCTCTCGATCTTCTGTGGTCCACGGGCGAAATGCGATCTGTCGCGCTCCTCGCTTTGCACTTGCAGGCCCTGGGAATTTCTGCGGCAGCGCTTAATGTGCATGAAGCTGGGCTTTCGATTCGTGGTGACGATCGCGAGTCGGGATCCGCGGCGCATAACGTTCAAATTCATTCGAGGCGATTGCGCTCTCTCCTCGCTCTCCACCCTGTCGCCGTTGTACCGGGGTTCTTTGCCACAAACCTCGCGGGCGCAGTTGTCTCTCTCGGTCGCGGAGGTTCCGACCTTACGGCCGTGCTACTTGCAAAGGGGCTTGACGCCTGCCGGTGCGAGCTGTTGAAAGATGTCCCCGGTTATTTCACGAGCGATCCGAATCGCGATTCTTCGGCACGGCATTTGCCCCGTCTGACGTTCGATCGCGCGCTTGCACTCGCGGACGACGGATGCGAACTCGTACAACGCCAGGCAATCCTGGCGGCCGCTGAATGCAACCTGCCGCTTGTCATTCGCAGCCTGGACGAATCTGCAACGGTCAGTCGAATCGTTCCCTCCGATCAAGACTCAGCGTGGCTACAGTCGATGTCCTCCGAGGCGGTTGCGCAATGAGCCTCGAGAATTCTATCCGGGAAGCGCTCGAGGCACTGGATTTTGACCCAAATTTTTCATGAATTTCTAAACCATCAGCAATCGCGCAAGCGAAAGGAGCACAAACATGAAATTCGCAACGAAAACGATTCACGCAGCGCAACCTTCCGAGCCTGAAACGGGCTCGCTGGTCGCCCCCATCTTTCAAACCTCCACGTACGAACAGGCCGCTCCCGGACAGGACAAAGGCTTCAACTACTCGCGCACGAATAACCCCTCGCGGCAGCGCCTGGAAGCAGTGCTCGCCGAACTCGAAGGCGTGCACCACGCCGCGCTGTTCGCTTCCGGCCTGGCCGCTGAAAACGCCGTTCTGCAAGCGTATTTGCGACCAGGTGATGAAATCGTGATTCCTACGGACGTGTACGGCGGCACCTACCGCATTCTCAACAAGGTGTTCCAACCAATTGGCGTCGTGGTGAAGCAACTTGATTTCTCCGACGCCGCCGCGCTCGACGCATCCGTCACGCCACGCACCAAACTTGTCTGGATCGAATCGCCCACGAATCCGCGGCTTCTGGTGTACGACATCGCCGCGATTTGCCGCCTCGCGCACAGCCGCGGCGCGCTCGTCGTCGTCGACAATACGTTCGCCACACCGTACTTCCAGCAACCTTTCGAGTTGGGTGCCGATATCGTGGTTCACAGCGTCACGAAATATCTCGCCGGACACTCCGATTTGATTCAGGGCGCTGCGCTAGCAAGAGATGCCGCCGTGTTCGAGCCGATCAAGTTTCTGCAGAACGCGACGGGGGCAGTTCCTGCGCCGTTCGATTGCTGGCTTACGCTGCGGGGATTGAAAACGCTCGAGCTCAGAATGCAGCGGCATGAAGAAAACGCGATTGCAATCGCCGCCGCACTCGAACACCACCCGCTCGTCGCCCGCGTCTATTTCCCTGGGCTCGCGACTCATCCCGGTCACGACATTGCCCGCAATCAAATGACGGGTTTCGGCGGAATGGTCTCTTTCGAATTGAACGGAACGATCGATGAGGTGGTGAAGTTCGCATCGTCGCGCCGCTATTTCACGCTCGGCGAGAGTCTCGGAGGCGTGAAAGCCCTTCTCTGTCACCCGGCCACAATGACGCACGCGTCGATTCCGCCAGAAGCTCGCGCAGAACTCGGCTTGTCGGATACGCTGATCCGGCTTTCGCCGGGTTGCGAGCATGCGGACGACTTGGTCGAAGATTTAATTGAGGGCCTTGCGCAACTCGAACTTGCCCGAGGAAGAGAAAAAGCGGTGACAGCGTCCGCCTGAGGACAACAGTTCATCGATCTCAGCCTGTTGAGCGCCGGACACCTTGCCCGCATCCAACATTTGCGGTGCGGCGACGTACGGAGCGATGGAGATGCTGCGGTGAGGTCAGACTTACGCATTGAACAACTAGTCCCGAATCGGAACGCCACGCATACCCATCACCTGCGCTAACATCGGCTTGTACAGTCGCTAGTTCGTGACGAGGTGAACTGGGAATGCGGGTTTTCGACCAGGTCGATCCCCAAAGGGTGGAGAAGCGGGAGTTGCAGCTGACAATTCTGTCGCTTTCGGTCAACGCAATTCTGGCCGCGGGCGCAGCGCTGCTGATGTACCCGACCATATCGGCACACCCCATCATTTTCGGCGAACTTACGTCTCGCGTGTTTTTCATGGGATTTTGCGTGCTGTCCGTGCTACTGGTGGGCTACCTGTTCGACCGGCAGATCGTGGTGCGCCGGCTTCGCAATGAAATCGCACAGGAACATCTGAAATATTCTCAGCTTCGGTTGCAGGCAGCTCGCGACGTCACGAGCACACTATCCGGCTTGAATCATTTTCAGGATCGACTCGCGATGGAGTTCAAGCGCGCGGTGCAAACCGAATCGGCGCTGTCCGTTCTGGTGATTCAACTCACGCCTTCAAACGCCGTTGAAGACCCCAACGAAGTCGCGGTCGCTTTTGGGGACGCAGCGAAAGCGATGATGCGGAAATTGCGGCGCGAAGACTCCCTGTTCAATTTTTCGCTCGGTGCATTTGGAATTTTGCTGCCGGGGACTAAAGTTCTGGATGCGCGAGAGTTTTCAGCGCGTATCGCAGAAGGTCTGAGCGACGCGGCGGGCGTGGTAGGCCGCTTCACATCCTCGATAAAAGCATTCAACTATCCCGAACATGTTGAAACCGCTCACGAGCTCGAGCTCGCCGTGCGTTCCCTGCTTCCGCGCGACATCGTCACCGAGCCGTCGATCGCAGAATCCTTCGCCGTCGCTGAACAAGCGTAAGCGCCACCGCAATCTGAGCTTCACACCGTAGAACTCGCGAACGACCCAAACGAAAGCTTTCCGCCGACATAAATCATTCGGACCCGTAACACCGGCATCTTGCCGGCTCTTTTGGATTCGGATTTGCATTCTGTGGAAACCGGAGTGAATGGCGGAGAGGGTGGGATTCGAACCCACGGTTGAGTTTCCCCAACACACGCTTTCCAAGCGTGCTCCTTAAACCGCTCGGACACCTCTCCAGACGTGCGGCGCTTTAGCAGCCTAACAAATTGAAGGCAGAGCAGCAAACGCCCTGTCCGACGAAAGGATTCCGCCCGACTCCCAATTTCGCGGTCTGAACTTTTCCTCCGGCACTCCACGATACTGAAGTAAAATGTTTTCGGCTTTTCCGGGGTAGTGCAATTGGTAGCACGCCAGCCTTTGGAGCTGGTTATCTTGGTTCGAGTCCAAGCCCCGGAGCCATTCTTTTTTGGCGGCGCGCGCTTCTCTCCCTGAGCGCTTGCAGAACGGCAGACGAACGCATAGTCTAGCCGCCAGCATGACTTTCACTCCCGACTTCCTCGTACTTGGCGTGATCTGGTACATCGTGTTTTTGTTCTCAACGACGTGCCACGAAGGGGCCCACTCGCTCGTCGCGAAACTCGGTGGCGACACCACGGCGTTCGAAGGTGGCCAGGTAACACTCAATCCTCTGCCGCATATCCGGCGCGAGCCGATCGGGCTCGTCGTCGTTCCAATCATTTCCTATTTTGTAGCGCACTGGATGATCGGCTGGGCAAGCGCCCCGTATAATCCAGAATGGCAGCAGCGTTATCCTCGGCGAGCCGCGTGGATGGCGCTGGCGGGTCCAGCGGCGAATTTCACTCTCGTGATCCTTTCCGCGATCGCAATTCGTGGAGGAATTTTCGCCGGCGTTTTCATGGCGCCGGAATCGGCCAGTTTTACGCGCGTCGTTGCTGCAACCGGCTCGGGCGTTGCGGGTTTCGCCGCGACGTTTCTGAGCATCGTGTTCGTGCTGAATCTCCTTCTGGGCACTTTCAACCTTTTGCCCGTGCCGCCGCTCGACGGCAATACCGGCATCACGGTCTTCATGAGCGAGAGCGCTGCGCTGCGTTTTATCGACTGGTTTCGCACGCAGGGATTCGGCATGATCGGTCTGGTGCTGGCGTGGTACCTGTTCGACAAGATTTTCAGCACGATTTTTCGACTTGCGCTCGGAGCGTTGTATCCGGGATCCAACTGGGGCTGAACCGGGAATTGCCGGCGAATCGCGTGATTGAACCGGCATCACGGATTGGAAGTTCGCTGCTTTTCGCTCCACGCTGGTTCGATTCTGTACAGATGGCGCATGTGACACACTTCAGGAACGATCTCGCCTTCCGAGTTCCCGTAACTCGTTATCCGTGAGCCAGCGTCATGGAGCCTTTTGGCACCATGTCTGCACTGTGTAGTCGCAGAGGCTATGGCATGGATTTGGACATGAATCATCCGGACAGTTATCGAGTGGAAGTATCAGGCTGGGACGCAAAAGAAGACTTCTTCATAGAAAAAACGGTGCTTCAATGGAAAGCGGAGGACAAGAAGGCGATCACTCTGCAGGAAGCGGTTTCTGTGGGTTCCGTGATTTTCGTGCGCCTGCTCCAGCCGATGGCGGCCGCCGGCTTTCCGATTGCCTATCAGGTGCTGGATGTCTCGGCGAGAGACGAGCACGACGCCTTCACGATTTCGTTGGAACGGATGCGCCCGCGCGCGACTTACCGGGAGTCAACGGCCGCGGAGCAGTTGTCAATTCACGTCGCATAGGAAGTAGCACTAAAAAGGCGAGCAGGAGCCAGCAACATGAAAAGCTGCGATGGTGCCATTAGGAAGGAAATCTACGAAGCCAATCCCATTTCGGAACTGTACGCATTCCGCAGTCCCGAGTTGAACTTGTAGAACAGACGGATGTGGCGCATCGACGCATATGAATCGTCCACCGGCCCGCTGACCATCCGATCCGGATTCCCCCGTAACGCTTGCCGTGTTCGGTGGTTAGGAGTTTTTCCCCGCGAGCTGGTAGGTAATGCCGTGGAGATTTCGAGGCAGCCAATCTTGCGGAGCGTTCTGGCACACGTCGTGCGTATACCGCCGCATGATTACAGTCGAAGAAACACCCACCCTCAGCATCGCGCGAAAAAATCTTCCGATCTGCGTGCTCGACGACGAAAGGGACCTTGTCGACCTCTCAACGGACCGGCTTGCGAAACTAGGATTCCCGGTCGTCGGCACCACCGACCCGCAGGAAGCACTACAGAAAATACGCCTGGGCGGATGCCGGGCCGTTATCGCCGATTTCAAAATGCCGGCGATGGACGGGTTCGCATTTCTCGAAAAAGTGTTGCAGTACGACCCTGGCATTTACGTAATTTTGGTCACTGGCTTCTACACCGTCGATTCCGCAATCGACGCGATCAAACGCGGCGCCTACGACTACGTCGCGAAGCCTCTGGACTTTGCCCGCCTGACGAAAACACTCGACGACCTCGCTGAACTATTTACACAGCGATCGCAAGTCCGCGACCTCGAAGACCGTTTACTCGAGAATCTTCAATTCCATGGAATCGTCGGCAGAAGCCCCGCGATGTTCGAGGTATTCGATTTGGCAAAGAAAGTCGCTCGCCACTATTCGAATGTACTTATCACCGGGCCGACAGGTTCCGGCAAAGAACTCATCGCGCGTGCGCTTCATCAAATGAGCCCCGTTGGGCAGCAACGCTTCGCCGTTTGCAATTGCTCCGCACTGGTTGACACGCTTCTCGAGAGTCAACTCTTCGGCCACATTCGAGGATCGTTTACAGGGGCCACCGATACTCGTCCTGGTCTCTTCGAGTACGCCAACGGTGGCACGGTGTTCCTCGACGAAATCGGCGAGACTTCGCTGCAGATGCAGGCGAAGCTGTTGCGCGTCGTTCAGAACCGCGAGATTCAGCGCGTCGGCTCACCTGAAGTGAAGCAAGTGGACGTGCGGCTCATCGCCGCCACCAATCGCGACCTGCGCTCCGAAGTTCTCGCCGGACGTTTCCGCGAAGATCTTTTCTACCGCTTGAGCACCATTGAGATCCGTGTTCCCGGGCTTGCTGGCCGCGCCGAAGACATTCCGATCCTGATCCAGCATTTCCTCAAGAAATACAGCAAGGCGTACGGCAAGACGTTTCAGGGACTTTCGCGCCGCGCGCAAATCGTAATGTTGCAACACGATTGGCCGGGGAACGTACGCGAGCTCGAGAATGTAATTTCAAGCGCCGCCATCACTGCCAGCGCCGATTTTATCGACGTGACCGATCTCCCTGAGCATCTCCAGAAACCGCGCCGCTCCGTCGCGCACACGGATGAAAACTGGCGCCCCCTGCCGCTTGACGCAATCCGCGAAGTGCACATCGAACGTGTGCTCGAGATGTGCAATGGAAACCGCGTTCGCGCTTCGCAAATTCTCGGAATCGGCCGCACCAGTCTCTATCGTTTCCTGAAGCGAACCACGAAAAGAGCCTTGGCAAAGACCGCGGCGTAACGGAACTCGCAAGCCCGGCTTCGCGACAATCTTTCTTTCCGCTGCGCAGCATTCTGTCGCTGCTGCATGCACTGCCCGTCCGTTTTGTTTTGCGGCTGAAAACATTCTTTTGGTAACCCGAACGTAAGGGTCTTTCAAGAACGAAGGAGGATTTGCACCATGGCCAATACAGTAACCCATCTAGACGAAGCCACGCTGGAAGCCAACAGGTACCCGCGCCGGGAGCAGCGCATTGCGAGCGCGTTTCGAGTGGAGGTTTGCGGCTTCAACCGCCATGGGCGCTTCTTCACCGAACGAACTCTAACTTCAAACATAAGCGACGGCGGCTGCCAGTTCTGCCTGCGGATCGAAGTGGAAAGAAAATCAGTGGTCGCGCTGCGGGTGATCGGCCACGTCCACGGGTGCGAAAGCGATTCGCGTCCCACACTGTTTCAAGTGGAGAGAATCGAGCCGCAGCTTGACGGTTGGACGCTGGGCGTTTCGAAGCTGCAGTCCGTGCCGGCCTGGTGCGAGGAATCGGCCCGCGAAAAAGCTCTCGCGCCGGCTTTTTAGCCGGAAAAGGTTTGAGTCCGACTGGTTGACGTGCCGCGCTTTGCATCCGCCAGAATCGCGCGAATGAACTGCGCCGCAAGGACATCTGTTGCAAAGACAAAAGCCGAGATCAACATTACCGCACGAACAATCGTCGCAAGGATTTGCCTCGCCGCGAACGTAGCCCTATTGAAATCGACCACGAGGGCGACGCGTGCGACGAGGAATCGCAGCTACGCGCCGCCATTCCATTGTCGTTATTTACCTGTCGTGGTATTTGCCGGCGTGCGCAGGAGCACGCTCGGTAGCTCGAGAGCTGAGTCCATCCGTACCAGCATTCCGCTCTGCGCCGGAATCTCCACGTCTTTGCCTTTTCTCGCCACCACGTAAGCGCCGCCGCCGACAAGTCCGATGATGGTACCGCGCGTTACGGCACTGAAGAGGACGCCGACTACGGTGCCGCCCGCTGTCCCGAGCCCGACGGCCATCACGTCGCTCTTGACGTCGCGCTTTTCCTTCACCACTACGCCCTCTACCGTCTTCACGTCCTTGCGCTGCTTGCCTGTTTCAGTTCCACCTGTATAGATCGAGAGAATACTCATCTGCGTCGGAAAAATTCGGCTCTCGACCTCGATGGAATTGAAGGTGAGATTCATTGACGCGCCGCCCCGAAACATAGAGAAGAATTTCGGGCGTGTCACGTTTGAAATGGTGCCGTGAATCTTTGCTCCCGCAGGTAGCACCATCTGCGTACCGATGAAAACAGGCTCTGCGACAACTGCCGTGAACGGATCGCCATCATGCGCCACATTCGTTCCGAGTCCATTTACGAGCGTCAGTCGAACCTGGGTACCGGGGATAATCTGGTTCGATTGCGCGTGAACGGACGGAGTGAGGAACAGCAACATTGCTACTACCGCGCCAACACATACCAAACGCTTCATTCAACCCTCCTTGTTCCTGCGAAAAATCCGAACGGACGTCTCGACAGGATTGCCCTTTGCGGAGTTTGTAACTCGAAAAAGGGGTTAGCTTCGGCTCAAAAGACCGAGCGTCCCCGTTACGTGGGGAGTACCGCTGGCGCAGCGGTGCGAGTGCGGAGGTTGCACCCGGCGGATACGATATCCCACGATTGGCATTGGGTGGGCGCGAATCGCCGGTGCGTGTTCCAAACCGCTATCCCCCTCGACTGATTCCCGGCCCGCCGCTTGAACACACTCACCCCGCAAATTTCGCTCACGACGCAAATGCACCTGTACTTCCGTACAGGTTTGCGTGTAGCCAAAACGTCGGGTACTCGCACGACACGCGCTCCGTCTTCTCCGTTTCACGTCATAGCGCGAGTGCTACCTTTACTTCAGGCGGGCTTCAGAGGCCTCGCCCACTCCTCGATTCGAAATAAGGTGTCGCGATGCGAACTCGGCTATTGAGCGCGATTGGACTGCTACTGCTGACGCTCGTCACAACTGCTTATGCAACAGACTTTGCCGTGATCATCAATCCGGCGAACCCAACGAAAACCATGACGCTCGCCGATCTCGGAAAGATGTTCAAGGGCAAGACGGCGACGTGGACGAACGGCCGCAACGTGACGATTGTTCTGCGCGAGCCGTCCACTCCGGCGATGAAATTCGTAATCGAGAAAGTGATGGGCGTCGATGTCGAACAGGGCAAGACGATCCTGACCGACGCGACCCGCAAGTCTGCCGCTGCGGTGCTGTTTCTAGGCAGCGATGAGGAAATCGTCAAGACGATTGAGACGAATCCCACAGCCATTGGCGTCGTCGACGTCTACAGCATCACCGGTGGCGTGAAAGTCATCAAGATCGACGAAAAGCAGCCCTTCGATCCTGGCTATGTCTTGAAAGGTCACTAGAATTCAGCACAGATCGCTAGAACACGAATCACAACCGAAACCCATTGCGAGGACACATGAAACTCTCAGCATTTCGTAACCAGGCACTCATCGCCGTGCTTAGCGTCGTAACGGCCAGCGCGTCCGGCGTCATCACTCGCGCGCAGGAAATGAAACCCGCCGCGCCACCGTCGCAAGGAGCTTCGGCCACGGCCGCGGCTCCGAAGTCCGGCACGATTCCCGTCACGACCAAGTCCCCGGAAGCGCGCCGGCTGTACGAAGAAGGTGTCCACGACGAATTTGACTTGCTGTATGTAGATCGCGGCATCGACACGATCCGGAAATCGGTGAAAGCGGATCCGACCTTCGCGCAAGGCCACGCGATGCTGGCCTTCACGACTACCAATCCGGCTGAAGGAGAACACCACCGCGCTCTTTCACGTCAATATTTGCACTCCGCAACTCCCGATGAACAATTGCTGATTCACTTCCTGAATGGCACCAAGAACGGGCAGCTCGTGGCCGCCATCGCCGCGATGAACGACCTTTTCGAGCGCTACCCTCGCGACAACCGTTTTCTCGCGATGGCTGGCAGTTGGATTTGCTCGAATAACCAGGAGTACGATCGCGGCATTTCCGTCCTTGAACGCGCGCTCAAGAACGATCCGAACTACGCTCCTGCGCTCAACAACATCGCATACTGCCTATCCTTTGCCGGGCGTGGCCAGATGGCGCCACCGTACATGGAGCGCTACGTCGCCGCTCTGCCGGGCCAACCGAACCCGCTCGATTCGTACGGAGAAATTCTTCGCATGCTCGGCGATTTCAAGGGCGCGCTCGCGCATTACGAAGCTTCGGACAAGATGGTTCCCGGCTTCTCGCAAATCGGAATTGCCACTACGTACGCTCTGATGGGTGACCAGGAACGCGCTCGCGCCGAATACGACAAAGCAATCGAACTCGAGCAAGATCCCGGGACGAAGCTCACCGACGAGATGCTCAAGGCCATGACTTATTTCCGCGAGAATCGCCTTGAGGACGGCCGCAAAGCGTATCTTGCGCTTGCTCTGAAAACTCACAAGGACGGCCGGTTCCCCGTTGCCGAAGCTGAAATCCATCGCACCCTCGCGCTCTTTAATCCCGATCCGAAAGGCGCGCAACGCGATCTTCGCGACGCTCAACTCGTGCTGTCCGAAAAGCACGTGCTCTCGAAGGATGAGCACGACACGGAACTCGCAACAATTCTGCAGACTCGCGCTTTCATCGCCGCGCAGGCCGGCAACAAACTCGAAGGCGAACGCGCCCTTGCGCCTCTCAGCGCCATGGCGAAAACCAGCCGCAGCAATCCTGTTCAAAAGTCGTATCACTCAGCGAACGGCGCCGTGCTTCTTCTCGACGGCCGCTATGCGGTCGCAGTCGCCGAGTTTCAGGAGGATCCGAGGAATCCGTTGTCCTTGCGCCTGCTCGCCGATGCGGAAACAAAAGCCGGTCAGCCGGCAGCGGGTCAGCAGGTCCTTGTTACGCTCGCTGCGATCAACGACGAGCGAATCGAATCAGCCGTCGCAGTGCCACAAGCCCGCGCCGCGCTGAAATCCGCCAATTCGACGACGGCGCAGGCCACTCACTAAACCCATTTCGGCGCGCGGGGAACGCGGCGCGAAGTTTTGCGTCCGTCTTCCCTGCGCGTCATGTTAACCATACCGCTTCACCTGCGCTCGCTGGTATCCCGTGAACCGCAGAACGGCTATACTGCGTCAGGCCAATATCTCCTCCTGGGCAGGTGCCGTATGGGCCTTCAAATCGTAATTCGCCGTTCCGGTGACGTCGCAATCCTCGATCTCCAAGGCCGCGCTACGATCGGCCCCACGAACGACTCGTTGAGCACAAATCTACGAAAATTGATCGACGACGGTTCCTCCAAGGTTTTGCTCAACCTCACAGGCGCCACTCAGCTCGACAGTTCCAGCATCAGCACGATCGTTCGCGCATTCGTCTCACTTCGAAATCGCAATGGCACGCTGAAGCTTCTCAATCCTCGCGAGCACGTAAAGCTGGTTTTGGAAATGCTCCGCCTGCTCAACGTAATCCCAACCTTCTACGACGAAGCCGCCGCTGTGACCAGCTTCGAATCCCGTCGAACTAGCCAGCCGTAGAACTCGAGGGGATTCCATTCCCATGATGCGCGGAGCTGGTTTTACTTGGGCTGTATTCGCGAATTGCGCTGGCGTAATATGTGCGCGTGGCAGTACTAGATCGTTGCCAGAATCAATGAAACCTTGGAAGCATGCCAAACATCTCAACTGATAGGAGGCATCCAGCGATGAAGATGCCGAAAAGATTGGGGACCGCGAAAGCACTGGAGCGTGCGACGGGTTCTCCGGCTCCGCGCTCGGAGCGGCGAAAATTAACTGCGCCGATTCTGGTTGCGACGTTGATCGCGACGATGTTCGCGGCGCTGCCGCAGAATCTTGCCGCGTTTCAAGACGCGCCGCAGGGGCAGGATCCGTCGCAAAGCCAACCGCAGGACCCCTCTCAGCAGCAGGCGTCTGACCAGGGACAATCTGGGCAGAGCTCGGACCAGGAGCAAGGCCAGGGGCAAGCTTACACGCAGCAAACGCCAGAGCAGTTGCAGCAGCTCGTCGCTCCCATTGCGCTGTATCCCGATTCGCTCGTAGCGCAGATTCTGGCGGCGACCACATTCCCTGCCGAGATCGTCGAAGCGGACCGCTGGGTGCAGGCAAACCCGAATCTGAAGGGTGACGACCTGGCGCAGGCAGTCGACAAACAAGATTGGGATCCGAGTGTGAAGGCGCTGACGGCGTTTCCGTCCGTGCTGGCGAACATGGATAAAAACATTTCATGGACGTCGTCACTCGGCGATGCGTATTACAACCAGCAGCAGGATGTGATGGACGCCGTGCAGGTGATGCGTCAGAAGGCGCAAACGGCCGGGAACCTGAAGACGACGCCGCAGCAAACCGTCGAGACGCAAGGCTCAACGATCGTTATTCAGCCGGCGGATCCGCAGGTGGTCTATGTGCCGGCCTACAATCCGTGGGTCGTTTACGGCGGGCCGATCGTGGCATGGCCAGGCTGGTATCCCTATCCGGGGATTTGGTACGGCGGGCCGTTTCTTTCCTGGGGCATTGGATTCAACGTCGGCTTTTACGGAGGGTACGGCTGGGGCTGGCACAATTGGGGATTCAACTGGCACAACCGCGTGATCGTGTACAACCACAACACGTATTACTCGCACAGCCGAACGTTCTACAACCGCAATGTCTATTACCACAACGGCGGCGACCGCGCCGTGACAAACAACGTACGCAACGGATACAACAATCACGGTTACAACGACCACGGTGCGCACGACAATCGCGCGGGGTACGACAATCACGGTCAGCCGACGAATCGTACCGCGGACGCCAACCGGAACGCGCATGACAACTCGCATGACTACAATCGCGACAGTGGCCGGGCGCCAAGCAATGTTTACAACCGACCCGGTGCCACGACGAAGCCCTTCAGCGGCGATGACCGAGCAGCGCGAGGGTACGGCCAACCGCGCGCAACAACGGACACACGATCGAGCGCATTCAGCGGATACAACCACGGCGGCGAGGCCCGAGGATATTCGTCACGCGGAAGTTCGAGCTTCGGCGGCGGTGGCGGCTATCGCGGCGGAGGCGGCGGTGGTGGCCGCGGTGGTGGCGGCCGCGGCGGTGGCGGGCACCGGTAGTCGAAACTTCAAGACACTAACAAACTACGCGTGAAGGAAATGGAGAATAGAGAGATGCGGCGGACGAACATCGACTACCGGAATTTCGGCTGGGGCAGACTCGCGAAGCTTGCAACGCTCGCTATTCTTTTCGCGGGCTGCATGCCCGCTCGATCAATAGCGCAGGAACAAGGGCAGAAAACGTTTTCCTCCGCCGAAGGTGCGAGTCAGGCGCTCGTGTCCGCAGCCAAAAAGAACGACGAAAAGGAGATGCTGGCGATCCTGGGAAAAGACGCCAAGCGAATCGTGTATTCGGGCGATGAGGTGGAAGACCGGGAAAATCGCGAGAATTTCGTCAAGAAATACGAAGAGATGCACCGCCTGTTCAAGGAACCGGACGGAACCACGACCCTTTACATCGGCGCGATGAACTGGCCTACTCCCATCCCGCTGGTGAACAAAGGCGCAGTGTGGTATTTCGATTCGGAGGCGGCGAAGAAGGAAATTCTCTACCGCCGAGTGGGAAGAAACGAAATATCGAGCATCGGCGTTTGCCAGCAACTGGCGGCCGCGGAAAAGGAATACTACTCGACTCGCCAAGAATACGCGCAGAAAATATTCAGCGACGAAGGGAAACAAAACGGCCTCTACTGGAAAGCTGCGGCTGGCGAGCACCAAAGTCCGATTGGACCGTTGGTGGCCGCAGCGGTTACTGAAGGATACGTCCACGACCGAAAAATGGCGTTCGCAACCCCCTATCGTGGCTATTTCTTCCACGTGTTGACATCGCAAGGAAAGAACGCTCCCGGTGGAGCGAAGAGCTATCGTTGCGGACGGGAAGATGACGAACGGATTCGCGTTCATCGCGTACCCGGCAGAATATCGCTCGTCGGGCGTGATGACTTTCGTTGCCGGCGCAGATGGTGTGGTGTATGAAAAAGATCTTGGCAAGAACACGGAAGCTACGGCGAAAGCGATGAAGATGTTCAACCCCGACTCGACCTGGCAAAAAGCAGAAATCGAAGAAAACGCGGCCGCTAGCGCGCAAACGAAGAAGTAGCGGACGGCGTGACCGCGAATATCCCTCCCCACTATACGGTGTCCCTCACCTTTCGAGTTGCAGGCGCACGGGATGCACCTTGGGTGCGCCCGTACTGGGAGTTCAGACGATGGTCTACGTGATTGCGTTTCTGTCGATTACGGATCGAGCGACATACGATCGTTACCGAGCCAAGTTCAAGGGGGGTATTTTCGCGATTCAAAGGACGGGTTTTAGCGGCCGACGAGAAACCCCTCGTTGTCGAGGGCGCATGGGACCGCGAAAAAGTGGTGCTGCTTTCGTTTCCGGACGAAATCGCGTTCGGTGAGTTTGCAGAGTCGCCTGCGTATCAAGAGATCGCGAAGGACAGGCGCGCTGGGTCGAATGGAGTTGTGTTGTTGGTGCGCGGAGTATCCAATCCGATATAGAAATGCCAGTAAAGCTGGGGAAAAAATCAACGAAGCAGCATTAAGACGATTCCAATCAGGAAACCGACCAATATAATCGCTGCAAAACCGCGTACCAGCCAGGACGCGGGAATCGGCGGTAGTCGAGCTGGCCGCTTCTTAGGCGGCACCGGGGGATCGAGAACGCCGATTCCTGTAACTTTACGAGGAGGCCCACCGCTTCGCGAAGAGCCTGCGAGCGGCTCCGCTTCCTTCTCCCACTCGGTGAAGTCGTGGGGCATCGTCCGAAATCGTACTCCCAACGAAAGAAACAAGTCCAGAACTTGAGAATCACAAATGCTCCAGCAGCTCAGGAGCATGACTTCGCGACGGTTATGGGCCGGAGTAGTAGCCTTCGCGGGCTTGCACGATCAAATCTTTTTGATTCGCTGCAAGATGAAGCAGGTGGTAGGTGTCTTCGGTGCTCGCCTGGTCGGGAGTGTAGCCGAGGTTGTACTGATTCCTGAGTTCTTCCTCGATCTCGGCATAGATTTGATCGATCGGATGCTTCTTCGAAACTTGAAATAACTCTCCGCCAGTCTCTTTCGAGATTCTCTCGAGAACTTTCTTGCCGTCGGGACGATCCTGCTGAGGGTATCGCTGTCCTCCGCCCAGCTGGATGTCCCATTCCGCCACCGCCATAGCCTCCGTGCGCGCCGCCTCCGTACCCGCCGCGGCCGTATCCTTCGTCATCCGCATACAGGATCGAGTAAACCGCGGTGTCTGCACGCTGAGCGGACGCAATCGCGGTGTTGAGCGATTCCTTGCTACCGTGATCGACACCGTCAGTAAGGATGATTACAGCTTTGCGGCCTTGCTGCTTTTTCATCAATTCGTTCGATGCGAGGTAGATTGAATCGTACAGCAGCGTCCCTCCGCCGCCGCGACTGCCCGACCTGCCGCGCCGCCTCCGCTACGCCCCGAGCCGCCGCCACCATTTCCTCCCCCGCGTACATTGCTGAATTCCGGCGACTCTAAGTCGTTGAGCGCGGCGTGCAGTTTCTCGCGCGATGAAGTGAGATCCTGCAACAATTCGACCTCGCGATCGAAATTGAATCAGAAAGGCCTTGTCCTTCTCCGGACGCAAGATGTGGTCGAAGAAGGAATAGCTCGCTGAGTCCGCTCTTCCTCGATCAACCGGCGCTGACTCATGCTGGTGTCAACGAGAAGTCCTAGCGTGAGAGGCAGATCGCTTTCGCGCGCGAAATATTTGATCGTCTGCGGGCGGGCGTCTTCGGTGAGCGTGAAATCAGCTTGATTGAGATTGGGGATGATTTTCCCGTGCTTATCTCGGACGGTGGCGTACACGGTAACGAATTTTACCTCGGTGGAAATCTTCGATTGTGACGGAGGCGGCGCAGGCGACTGAGATTGTGGCGGCGATGACGTTTGTGGTGCTGGCAGCGTTTGCTGCAAGGGAGACGGCTGCTGTTGCTGCTGTTGAGCCGGCAGAATGTCCGCTGAGAGCAGCGATAGGGCCACCAAACCTGCAAAGAAATGGAGTCTGAATCGCGCGTGTCTTGTTAGCCCTCGGCAGTGGAGCGGGCAGTTAGTTCCCTTTCGCATGGGCTATACAGAGATTCGCACAAACCCTTCGAAGTTGCCTGTCGAACTGAGGGCCTGAAACGCCGGAACGAAAATCTGGCCATCCGTACAGGTAATTTTAGCGATACTGCAAGCACCCAGCGCGTTGACGCTACTCTCGGAGCGGCCTACCGTTGAATAGAGATTGTGCGAACGGGAGAACTGCCATGAGCCATCGCTTCGAGGCCACATTCTTATTCGCCGTATTGCTGGGCGTGTTCAGTCGCGCGCCTTTGGCGCTGGGACATTCACTGCCTCAAGCCCAATCGCAGCCTGGAACGCAGGCCCAATCCCAGGCCGCGTCCAAATCTCAGAGCCAGAGCGCTCCGTCTGATCAATCGCACACGCAATCGCCGGATCAATCAACTCCACCGACGGCGTCGAAAACCCGCGGGACGTCCAGCAACGGGGCCTCCAGCACCGAGCCACAAATGCAATCGCAGGAAGCGCCGCCGGCAGATTCCTTGGGCGAAGCAGCTCGAAAAGCGCGAGCCCAAAAAGCGAACGCTCCAGCCGCAAAGGTCTACACCGAGGAGAAAATTGCGGGACTACCGAGCCACGGGGTATCGGTGGTCGGCGACGCGGATCAGAGTGCAGGAGACGATTCGTCCGCGGCAGGGAATGCGTACGCTACTCCCTCCGCGAACGGCAAGCCGCCCGCAGGTAAGACAGAAGAACAAGTCTGGCGTGAAAAAGCGCGAGCCATCCACGATCAAATGGCGCAGATCGACGATCGAATCGGCAAGATTCAGGAAGAGATCCAGAAGTATGGTGCGGTCAGCTTCGATCCCGCGACTGGACTCCGGCAAAATGTTATTTACGTGCAGGACCGGAACGCGCAGATCAAGCAACTTGAAGAACAGAAAGGAAAGCTGCAAAGCCAGCTCGATTCTCTCGAAGAAGAAGGCCGGAAAGCAGGCGCAGATTCAGGTTGGTTCCGCTAGATCCACACTGCAGAGCCAACGCAATCCATTCGACGCGGCCGAATTGCGTTCCTCATATTTTCACGTCTGTCTCACTGACTTCCCTCTTGCCCGTGAACCGCTCCCTGCTCTCATCGTGCCGGGTCTCTCCGCGTTTACGATAGACCCTAAGAGGGTTTTGAGTCAGAATCGCGCCGCGTTCGCTGGTCCCGTCGGTTTCTAGCCCACCGAAACCCTTGGAGGACGGACATGAAGAAATACACGGCCGAGCTTGTCGGCACATTTGTGCTCGTATTTGGAGGAGTCGGCAGCGCCGTACTGGCTGGCGGCAAGATTGGATACCTTGGAGTTTCGTTTGCGTTCGGCCTGTCACTGCTGGCGATGGTGTACACGATCGGCCCGATTTCCGGATGCCACATCAATCCGGCGGTAACGTTCGGCATGCTTGTATCGAAGAAGATCAGCGCCAAGGACGCGATTGCTTACATGGTCGCGCAGGTGATTGGTGCAGTGATCGCGTCGGCGTTGATTCTGTACGTGGCTAGCAACGCCGCGGGAGCCGCGAACCCGATTCTGAGCGGGCTCGGCGCAAATGGATATGGCGAGCATTCTCCCGGTTTGTATTCGATGGGCGCGGCGATGCTCGTCGAAATTGTGCTGACGATGTTCCTTGTGCTGGTGGTATTGGGTTCGACCGATTTGAAAGCGCCCGTTGGATTCGCGGGAGTGGCGATCGGGCTCGTGTTGACGCTGATCCACCTCGTCGGGATTCCCATCACGAACACTTCGGTGAATCCAGCGCGGAGCATCGGACCGGCAATTTTCGTTGGCGGTTGGGCGATACAACAATTGTGGCTGTTTATCGTGGCCCCACTTGCGGGAGCGACTCTAGCGGCGGTCGTCTATGGTGCAATGCGCATTCCAGGTGAAAGCATAACGCCACGTCAGGCTGAACGGGCACTCGCAAGTGAACAAGCGGAGAGATCGAAGTCCAACTGAACACGCTTCGATTGTTCGAATCAATGCCGGCAGAGCATAAAGCTCTGCCGGCATCTGTATTTAGGGCGCGGCGCGAGGGGTGTGCAGCCGTGCTCAGGCGACACAGTAGATTTTCGGCGAAGTATTCTGCTCAAGGACGAAGCCCTTGTCCTGCGAGTGAATCAGGTAATGGCCCGGAGCTGCCGTCGAAAGCTGTTCGAGGTGGTTCCGCGCGGAGTCGAAGTCCTTGGCGGCCGCAATCCAAAAGAAGTTGCCGTCCTGCAGGCGCTTGAAGATATCGAACGTAGGGTTCATCGAATGGCTCCTTGAGGTGTCGTGTGAGTTTTCGCTTGAGCGTTCATACCCGCGTCGAGACATTGCATTTGGGAGGCCAAGTTCGCGGACGAATACTGAGCAGAATGTGGAAGTTACGCGATACGGGAAATACTGTAGTGGTCTAGGCGAAAGTAAATTTTGCCGCCGTGTGAATGTATTGGGTACTGAAACCAGCCGCTAGGATTTCGGATACCAATCCATCACGCGAACTTCAATCCCGCTTCCCTTCAGCGCGTTCTCGAACACCGCAAGATCCGATCCGTGAAAATGATACGGAACCACGATCTTTGGATGGAATGCTTTCACGGCGTCCGCGGCTTCGTCCGGCGGCATCGTGTAGGGCAGGTTCATGCACACGAACGCGACGTCAATATTTTTCAGAGCGCGCATTTCCGGAACGCCTTCGGTGTCGCCGGAAATGTAAAAACGTTTGCCGCCGTAGGTGAGGACGTACCCGTTGCCTCGGCCTTTATCGTGATAGAGCTGGCCGGGACTGGGACCGCGCTTGAGGTTGTACATAGGGATCGCTTCGATGGTCCAGCCGCCCCAGGATTTCGATTCGCCATTTGAGATGAGTGCTGCCGAGGTGACGGTCTTTGCGACGGCGGGCGGCGCGAAGACTTGTGTGGTGGCGTTGCTGATTGCGGCGATCGAGTCAGGGTCCATGTGGTCGCCGTGAATGTCGGTGATGAGAATCAAATCGGCTTTTGGGAGGCCGGAGAAATTGGCGGGTTTTGCGGGATCGACATAGATATTTTTGCCGCCGGCTTCGATGAGCATCGTCGCGTGATACAGCGGCGTCACTTTTACAGGCCCCGCCGAGGTGTCAAAGGTTTGCGACGGGCGATTCGATTGCGCTAAAGCGCGTGCAGGCGAAATAGCAGCCAAACATACGAGCGTGAAAATCGCAGCGGCGACGGACAGTTTCACTTTTTCACTCCTGGAGTTTTGAAGTGCGCGCGAGCTAGTCGAGCGATTCAAAAAGTTCAGCGGTTTTCGCGTACTCGGCGTCGGGCTGGCGGATGATTTCGCACTCTACCGATTTGAACGGATCCTCGGCGGGAATTCGGTCAAGCCAGCGCTGCTGCGAAAGCTTTTCGTGATCGGAGAAATCAAGGCGCACCAGCACGCGAACGTTTGACGCGGAGTCAGCGGCGTCTTCCTTCGCAGACGATTTTTTCTTCGTGCTGGAGGCCTTTGCGGCTCCGCCTTCCTTCTCGTCGGATTCCGCGCGCTCAAATTTCAGGAGAATCTTATTGCCGAGGCGGAAGCCCTGCTTCCACGCTTCGATCTTGTGACGCGCCTGCTGAGCGGTTTCTTCGTCGTTGCCGAAATCGAATACCAAATACGAGTGAGCCATATTCTTATTTAGCGGCTTGCGGGCGGGTGTGTCAAGTGTGGTTGAGCGCTGAGAGTGCGTCGAGCCGAGAGCCTCGGGTGATGGGCGTGGCAGGACATCGAGGGCTCTCAACTAGGCCGTCGCTATGTCTACCGGGCGTGGACCTCTGTCGGGGTCGGAGATCGAAAGAGCCGCGTAAAGCGGACTGCAATTTGTTTCAACTTAGATATTGCATGCGGTCGCAGAGCCATGCTACGTTGAGCGAACAAAAAGCGAAAGAGGCATCCGGGAGCTTCCATGGCGGCTTCGACTCGAGGCTTGGCGGTTGTAAAGGCTGGGACGTCGCTAGACACGTTTCAGGACGTTCTGGCGGGGCTTGCGGCGCGTTACAAGACCGACGAGGTGTTGACGGCTATCAAGCACCTCCCGGCGCGCGCAGCTGACTTCAGGGCAATGCCGGGCTGGGTTCAAGAGGAGTTGACAGGGGCCTATCGAGCCAAAGGAATCGAGCGTCTGTTTTCTCATCAGGCTGCAGCAGCTGAGCTTGCGCATGACGGCAAGGATTTCGTGGTTGTGACGCCAACGGCGTCTGGCAAGACGCTTTGCTACAACCTCCCGGTACTCAATTCCCTGCTTGAGGAGCCGGACACTAGGGCGCTCTATCTCTTCCCCACCAAAGCGCTGGCGCAAGACCAGCTCGCGGAGCTGCACGATCTGGCAACGCGCCTCGACGACCGCTTCGGCGTGTTTACGTATGACGGCGATACGCCTTCGGATGCGCGCAAGGCCGTGCGCGAGCGCGGCCACGTGGTCCTCTCAAATCCGGACATGCTTCATACAGGAATCCTGCCGCACCACACGAAGTGGACGCGGCTGTTCGAGAATTTGCGCTACATCGTCCTCGACGAGCTGCACACGTATCGCGGAGTTTTCGGGAGCCATCTGGCAAATGTGCTGCGACGGCTTGCGCGCATCGCGGAATTTTACGGTTCGAAGCCGCAGTTCATTTGCTGCTCAGCGACGATTGCGAATCCTGGAGAGCTGGCATCCCAGTTGATCGAGCGCCCCGTCGAAGTAATCGAAGAGAACGGCGCGCCCGCCGCCGAAAAGCTTTTCGTTTTTTACAACCCGCCGATGGTCAACCGGAACCTCGGCATACGCCGCAGCTATTTGAACGAGACGACTCGTGTCGCGAAAGAACTGCTGTCGCGAAAATTGCAGACCATCGTGTTTGCGAACAGCCGTTTGCACACTGAAGTGCTACTTACTTATTTGCAGCAGGCAAATCCTCCTCAGCCAGGACAGCCCGAACCTGTGCGCGGGTATCGCGGCGGATACTTGCCGGGTGAGCGGCGAGAAATTGAACGCGGGTTGCGCGAAGGGCGCGTTCGCGGCGTGGTGGCGACGAGCGCTCTGGAACTCGGTATCGACATCGGATCGCTGGATGCATGCGTGATGGCGGGATACGCCGGATCGATTGCGTCCACTTGGCAGAGAGCGGGGCGCGCTGGGCGGCGAAGCGGGACTTCCTGCGCGGTGATGGTGGCGTCGTCTGCGCCGCTCGACCAATTTATCGTGCAGCATCCGGATTATTTCTTCGGGCGCTCGCCGGAACATGCGTACGTGCAGCCCGACAATCTCGAAATTCTTGTGAACCATTTGAAGTGCGCCGCCTTCGAGCTGCCTCTATCTCCTGAGGAGCACTTCGGAGCCGTGAACTTGCCGGAGTTATGCGAGCGATTGAGCGCGGCAGGATTCTTGCACCGCAGTGGCGGCGACTGGCACTGGACGCAGCAGGCGTATCCGGCAGACACGGTAAGCTTGCGCGCCGTGACGTCAGACAATTTTGTAATCATCAACACCGACGGCGACGATGACGGCAAACCAGAAGTGATTGGCGAAGTGGATTTCTCGTCGGCGCTGACGACCCTGCATCCGAAAGCGATCTACCTTCATCAGGGGCAGCAGTATCACGTCGAACGGCTGGATTTCGAACAACGCAAGGCATATGTGAAAAGCGTGAACGTGGATTACTACACGGATGCGATTCGTTACACGCAGGTTCGCATTCTCGAAATCGCCGAGGAAGAACGGGTCGCAGGTCCGGCGGCGCGAACGCATGGCGATGTGCTGGTGCGGTCGCAGGTAGTCGGCTTCAAGAAGATCAAATTCTTCACGAATGAAAATGTGGGAGCGGGAAAGCTCGAGTTGCCGGAAAACGAGATGCACACCACGGCTTTTTGGATCACACTCGAACGCGAACTGCTCGCTGGTTTGCCGTTTGCGTTGTCCGACCGGCAGAGTGGGATTTTTGGATTGCTGTACGCACTGGAATCGATGGCGACGCTGCTACTGATGTGTGACCGGCGGGATTTGGGCACGGCCGTCGGAGAGCGTCCGGCGAGCTCCGGAATCGAAACGGAGTGGGAGGAGTTTTCAAGTGCTTCGGGTGAGATTGCTGAAATGAAAGAATTCTTTGAGCCGAATCTCTACTTGTATGACGCCTATCCCGGCGGGATCGGATTCAGCGAGCCACTTTACCGGGTGCATGAATTGTTGTTGAGCCGGACGCGCGAGTTGATTGTTGCGTGCCCTTGCGAGCAAGGGTGCCCTTCTTGCGTGGGGCCGGCCGGAGAGAAAAGCGAGAAAGCGAAAGAGGTGGCGCTCGCGATTCTGGAGAAATTGTGCGATTGAGGCTTCCGTATCTGGACAGAAACCGAGGCTGATTCGAGGAACCACAAAGTCTTAACACAGAGTACACGGAGTTTGCACAGAGGGCACCGAGTTGAGTCCCACGTTAATGGATCGGTTTTCTCGATTGAAAGCGCTTCAGCGGCCTTTCGCTGCAACTGCACGCACCGCCTCTGACAACGGTGAGCGAGAAATCGTGCGCGCCGGTGAAAAACTGATCGAGTCGTTGGCTGGAATCTCGCCGGACGTTCCGGAAGGAGCTGAACGGCTTGCGCAAATTCTGGGCGCTGGAGTGCGGCGCAATGAGTTTGGCGAGCATTTAGGCTTGCGGAGATGGTTTGCGGACACGATTGATTGCGCGCCTCCCGAGAATCACTTGAATGCGGGCGCGCTGCGATTGCTCGCTCCGAATGCGGCGGAAGAAGCGGCCGATCCCAGTAAGTGGCTGTTTCTCGACACCGAGACGACCGGGCTGAGCGGCGGGACGGGCACTTACCCGTTCATGATCGGCATCGCGTGGTGGGATGCAGGCGGGCTCGAAGTGGAGCAATTTTTCATGCGCGAACACAGCGAGGAGCATTCGGTGCTCGTCGCGCTCGCGGAACGAATCGCCGAACGCCCCGTGCTCGTCACGTTTAACGGGAAATCGTTTGACTGGCCGCTTCTGGAAACCCGCTATCGGATGACGCGAAAGATTCGAGTGCCAGAGCCGCGAGCGCATCTCGATTTCCTGCATCCGGCGCGAAGCCTTTGGCGGCCGCGATTGGGATCCGTCCGGCTGCAAGAGCTCGAGCGATTCGTTCTGGGCTGGAGTCGCGGCGCGGACATTATCTCTGAGCTCATCCCATCGATTTATTTCGACTTCGTGCGCGGAGGACCGCCGGAGCCGATCGTACCGATTTTCTACCACAATCAGATGGACCTGCGCGGGCTCGCCGGACTTTCGGCGCGAGTGCTTTCGCTATTGTCCGACGCTGAAAGCCAGAGCAAGGATGCGTTTGAGTTATTTGGCGTGTCGCGAATCTGCGAACGGCGAGGACAAACAGTTCGGGCGCGATCGCTCTTTCAGCAATCGATCGATCGCGAGCTTCCCATCGAGACGGAACGCGTAGCGCGAAGGTCGCTCGCGCGCATGGCGAAACGCGAAGGAGATTTTGTGCGGGCCCGCGAGTTGTGGGAGAGCATGCTCGGAAATTCGCGCGAGGGATTCGAGGCATACGAGCAGCTCGCGATTTATTACGAGCGCCATGCTGGAAAACTCGGCGAAGCGGCTTCCGTTACGAAGAAAGCATTGGCGGAGCTTCGTCGAGCGAATCGTACTGGGACGGTCGCGGCAAGCCTCTACCGGCGGAGCCAATCCAGGTTTCAACACCGCCTGGCGAGGCTCGAACGAAAGGCAGGACGCGGGTTGCTGACCGGCCTGGAATCGGAATCGAAAGCCGGGTCTGGCGAATCCAATTGAAAGGGCGAAATCGAGGGTATTTCCATGCACGAATCGGATAGCGCAGCTGCCAGAATGGCGAGAACATCGGAAGGAAGCGATCTGGGAAATTCGGATCGCGTGGAGATGATGGCCATGCCCGAAGTGAGTGAACCGTACATTCGCGAGCAACTCGAAAAACGGAAAGTGGAATTGCAAACTGTCATCTCGTCCGCGCCTGCAACGGTGCCTACGGCGCCGTTCGCCGAACTACTCCAGGAAGTGGATTCAGCCATCCAGCACATACACGATGGCACGTACGGGACCTGCACGGTGTGCCTGGGAACCGTCGAACAAGAGCGGCTGATCGCCGATCCGTTGGTGCGAGTGTGCCTGGATTGTCTTACGACGGAAGAGCGGCGCGCGCTCGAAGGAGATTTGGAACTCGCTTCAGTGGTGCAGCGCGGATTGTTGCCCCAAAGAGCCACGCGATTTGGCGACTGGCACATTCATTACGAATACAAGCCTGCAGGAATGGTCAGCGGAGATTACTGCGACTTAATTTTTCCGCAGGAGAGCGACGGGCAACTTGTGTTTCTCCTCGGCGATGTGGCTGGAAAAGGAATGGCGGCGGCATTGTTGATGACGCATTTGCACGCCATGTTCCGTAGCCTTACGAACCCCGGAGCTGGATCTAAAGCGAACGGCAGGCTCGATCTCGAAAAATTGCTTGCCACCGCGAATCGCGTGTTCTGCGAGAGTACGTTCGCTGGACAATATGCGACGCTGATCTGCGGATGGGCCGGCAAGTCGGGCGAGATGGAAATTGCAAGTGCTGGACACTTGCCGGCGGTGCTGGTGACACGCGAGGGAGTAAAGCGCATCGCTGCCACTGGATTGCCGTTAGGAATGTTTGCTACCAGCCCTTGCAAGGTGGAACGTTTCCGGCTTGAACCTGGCGATTCTCTCCTGCTATACACCGATGGAATCTCGGAAGCGCGCGACGTGAAAGGCGCAGAATACGGCCTTGCGCGTCTTTCAAATGTCGCGAGCGAACGGCATGGCTGGGTGCCGCAGGAATTGCTGGCGGCGTGCATGCGCGACGTTACCGGCCATTCCTCCGGCGCGAAGCAGCACGACGACCAAACGCTGATGGTTCTTCATCGAAACGACAATGCAGGTATCTCGCTGGGCGAATAAAGTGTCTCGGGACTTCTCTTCGACTCAGGGAGAAGTTGCGTGAACGTATTTCCCGGGCGCGAATCGACAGGCGCCGGAGCGGCTGGCCACCCGATGGCGCGGTTGATCTTGTCGAATGTTTCCCGATTTGCGTGCTCAACGGTGAGACAAGTGGTCGCGACGCAGCGTAGGTAAACACCACCGGCGTCGGTCTGGAACTGAAAATAGTTGGGCCGGCGGAACAGCGCTGCGGTGCGATCCTTATATTTGAGTTCGAGGGCTTCGCTGTATTGCCCGAAGAAACGGGCCGCATCGTCCGCAGTATCCAAAGAAAGGCGGAAGACGAGCGGAGTTTCTTTCGTCTTCTGGTTCTCGAATATTGCATACCGATCGCCTGTCCAGGCGGCCGCTTGCGCCTCAGCGCGATCCTGCCCTAGAAACTGCTTCAGAACTTCCTGCAAGCCAAACTCACCGATCACGTTTTCTTCCAGCAATCTCCAATCGTCCGGAACCACGCCTTTCCATTCAGGGAGGGTTATTACGGCAGGCTTCACGCCCGCGAGATATAGTTCGGGATGAAGTATCTGCTGAGTTGACACAGGAGGGGTTTTGAAGAGCAGATCGAGATCCTCCCAACCCTTATGCGCCTTCAGAAATTGCTGAGAAAAGCTCGTACCGGCCAGGTATGGGAAGAGCAGTTCGTCGCGAATGTAACTGGGGGCCTTGGCGAGGTTCGGGTCTTTATCCATTTCCGCAACGGCATTCGACCGAATGAACACGGAGACGTCCGGAAGATCCCGCACGCCCTGTTGCTGTTCGCGCAAATCGTAATCCACCATCGCAGCGAGAGCAGATCCTTCGCTCACAGCCTGACGGGCAAGTTCCGCATCATCATTCGGCCGGGCTGCTTTGATCCAGGGATCGATGTGAAAGGATTGGTCTTCGAGAGCATGGGTAAGTTCGTGCGACATCACGGCGCGCTGCTCGTCCGCGGGAATCCAGTCAGCAATGTAGAATTCTTTCGATTTCGGATCGTAGAGGCCTGCAACTTGATCGGTGAGAACGTCGAGCATGAATGAATCGAGAGGAAAGTTTTGCGGAATCAGGCCAAAGGCTTCCAGCGCTTTCGTGTCGGCGTACCGCTGCGCGTCGCTTCGGTCCTCCTTTTCTTCGCGAACCAAGTACTCGCGAATCTCTTTCTTCGAACGCAGACTCTTTTTGAGCGGCTCTTTGATCGGAAGATCGAGAAGCTTGCTCATTTGCGCGAGTACTTCGTCGGCTGCTTTGATGAACTCGGCGCTGGTAGGCGGCGCCGCCTGCGGAATCGCAGGGGCGGCCGCGGCGGCGGAAGGCGACGCTGCTTGCTGAGCGCCGATGGAGGATGTTGCTAACGCGAAAATGCAAAACAAGAACGACAATCGCTTCATGCGTCGCGCCTCCAAGAAACTTGGATGAAGAATCAGAGTAACAGGTTTCTTGGGGATTCGAAGAGAAGCACGAGCACGGGAATTTCCGGAGAGTTCATTGCTTTACGACGGTCGGCACCTCGCTGCGGAGAGCTTGGAGAACGGCTGCACAAAAGGAATCGATTGAAAATGGCTTTTCCAGAACAGCGCAACCTGACTTTCTCAGTGCAGCGCTGCTTTCTCCGTCCCGGGCGTTCGACACGGTGAAAACGATGCGCCCCGCGAGTTCAGGGCGATTCTGCTCAATCCATTTATAAAGCGCCGTAGCGGACATTTCGCCGGCAATTTTCATGTCGGCCACGATAGCGTCAACCGTCTCCTGACAAAGAATTTCAATCGCCTCCTGGGCGCTTCGAGCTGTCCGGACGGCGAGACCTCGTGCTCGCAGGATTTCCTGCTCCAGCTGAAGCACTGACTCTTCGTGGTCGACGAGGAGGACCGTACCGCTCAACCTGGCTCTGGATGCAGTGGCATTTTCACTGGGCATCAAGTGGGAAACAGCAAGAATCGGCAGTACGATGGAAAAGGTGGCTCCGCGAGGAGGTGAATTGCGGACCTGAATCTCACCGCCGTGTTCCTTCACAATTCCGTAACAAATGCTAAGGCCCAGGCCGGTTCCCTTTCCAACCGGCTTCGTGGTGTAGAACGGGTCGAACACGCGATGAGGATCCTTTACACCGGGACCATTGTCCGTGATTTCGACGCGAAGTCTGTTTCCCGCCAGCACTGTACGAATCCAAATTTCGCCGTGCTTGCCCTTTTCAATAACTGCGTCCACTGCGTTGTTGAGGATGTTTAGAAAAACCTGCTGGAGCTGATGAAAATCCCCGGCCGTCAACGGTAGATTGGGTTCGAATTCGCGATGAATGCGAATGCTGTTGAGCTTCATGTCGTATTCTCGAAGGATGAGGGTGTCTTCGAGGATCTGATTTACGTTCACGGACTTCCGCTCAGGCTTGTGCTGGCGGGCGAAACTCAAAAGACTCTGAACGATGTGATGTGTGCGTTGAGCTTGTTTGTACAGCTTTTCGATGTAATCGGAGCACCGCGAGTTCACGAGCTCCTCGGACTGGAGCAATTGGCTATAGCCTAGAATTGCAGTGAGAGGATTATTGAGTTCGTGGGCTACGCCAGAGATGAGCTGCCCGACGGCGGCCATCTTTTCGCTCTGCAGGAGCTGTTCCTGCGCGAGATTGAGGCTTTGATAGGCATCCTGCGTTTCCTTGAGGAGGAGAGCCTTGTCAATTGTCGAGGCAATCTGATTCCCCACCGCCGCAAGGAGGTTGAGCTCAACCGTCGAAAAATCGCGATCTTCGCGGGAGCCGATCATTAACACGCCGACAATTCGATCCTTCGACCAGAGCACGACCAACTGCGCTTCGCGAATTCTCTCCCTGCGATGGGCTTCCTTTAAGATTTCGGGTACTGCGATTGCGGAACCGGAAATTAATGTGGCGCGCGCTTGCTTCACCTGATCGAGCAAAACTGCGGAGATTTCGACGGGCGGCAAGTTCCTAGCAAACTCCGTCTCGTAACCAACGCCGGCAATTCGCTTCAAGGTATGCGTCGGCTCATCGAGCAAATAGATGGAACAGGTTTCCACCGCAAAAAGTTCAGCGACTTTCGGAAGTGCGCGATTCAAAATTTCGTCAATTTCCGCTGACTGGCTCAGCAAGGCGCCAATCGCATTCAAAGCAAGCAGTTCGCGATTGCGACGGCGGATCTCCATCTCTGCGTGTTTTCGATCGGTGACATCGAGAAGAAAACCCTGATAAGCAACGATCGCGCCGGCATCGTCACGGGTGACAAAGCTCGATTCATGCGCAATGCGGCTCTCGCCGTCACGGCGACGGAAATGGAATTCGAAATCGCTCACTTCGCCATGCTCACGCAGCAATCGTTTCAATCGTTCGCGGTCCTCCGCGCGCAGGTAAAAGGTTGATTCGATGTCCACCGCGAGAAGTTCTTCGCGGCTTTCATAACCGAGAATATTCATGAGCGCCTTGTTGAAGTCGAGAAAGCGCCCGTTCGGCGTCGATATAAAAATACCTTCCTGAACATTTTCAAAAAGCATGCGGAACTTGTTTTCGGCCTGGCGGCGCTCCGTGAAATCCTTGAGCACGTGAATCGTGCCTAGCGGTTGTCCATTGGAATCGTGGAAATCAGAATTTGTGACGAGGAAGTATCCGCCGAATGTTGGATCGATTTGATCCGGTTTTCCCGCGGCGTTTTCGCAGTACGGACAACTTGACCAGGGAACTCCGGCTTGCTGCAGAAGACTCCGCAGGGACTGGCCTTCCAGAGCGCCGGGGTCCACTCCCAGATGCCAGGCGAGCGCGCGGTTGGCGCGCAGCACGCTGCCGTCTGGCGAATGAACAAGAATCAAGTCAGCGATTGAGTCAAACGTGTCGAGCCATTGCCTACGGGAAGTGGCGGCGCTCTCGAAAAGCGATACGTTTTGAACTGTGAGGCCGAGGAGATTTGCGACGTTGACGAGAAAATTTTCCTCGTCGCTTGCGAACACACGCGGAGTGGCAGATCCGATTCCGAGAAACCCAAGCGGCTTCTCTTTTCCCGGAATGCGGACGAGAACGAGCGACGACAATTTCTCCGATTGGATCCACTGTCGGACGCCCGAATCCGCAGATGCATCGAACACAACAAACGGAGTATTCTGTTCGAGAATACTTTGAATCCAGACCTCCCGCGAGGATAGTTTCTGAGTCTGCTGGACAAATTGATCGCGGAAGCCGACGGATGCTCGCAGGGCGAGCGATGAGGAATCGCCCGATGTCTCGAAGAGAAAAACGAGTCCGTGGCTGGCTCCGAGGCTGTCAACAAGATGCCGCAAGACCCCTTCGAGCGTCTCATGAACGCGGAACGACTGAGTCGCCTCCGCGGTGATGATCGCGAGGCGCCGAAGCTTTTCGTTGAGATCTTCCGTGCGCGAGCGACCCGCTTCCAACACGAGGACAGCCATCGCAATTCCCATCGCGATTCCAAATAAGCCATGGAAGGACATTCGGAACAATCCCAATTCCGCTGTGGACCATCCCGCTCGATCGAAACCGTGAAGCCCGCGCAAGAGCAGCGCGCCAGCAAGAAGTTTCCAGCCCACTCCTTGATGACGCGAGCTTGACCGCCAGAGCAGCGAGCCCGCAACTAAATAGAAACCGCATTCCAATAACCGTTGAGCCCACTGCGCTTCGGTGGGCATCTTTTCGATGGAATTGATGGCATAAATCCCGAGGGCGGCGAGAAATGCAAGCGGCCACAGCCAGCGAAGTCTATCTCCTCGGCCCGTACACTCCATGATCGCGGCAAAGAACAGCGCGGCCGCAATTAGAGAGAGAATCGTTCCAAATTCGAAGTCGCTGTCCGGACCACCGCGCCAAATCGATAGCATCCGGATCGCGCCCCATGCGACGTACGCGGACCAACCGGCAATCCAAAACCGGAAAAATCGCGCATGAAAGCTCGGAACCAGCAATGAGTAGAGAACGAGCAAAATGAAGGCGGCAGAGCCTTCGATGAAGGCTACGGCGAAGAAACCCGGATTGGAGATAAAGGGCATTGGGTCACGACGTGGCGCAATAATCCCCTAAATTTGCCGGCAAAATTGGAGTCGGGTGTATTCGGTGACCATTGCAAAAACTAGCATGAGGGTTAGAAGTTGGGCAACGAGGCGTTTGGCCGGCTGTGTCCTGCTTTATAATGGTGGCAGGCGGAATTCACCAGTGGACAGAGAAAAGGTCCTCGTAGTAGATGACGAGGAAGCGATTCGAGAAGTCGTATCGACTTTGCTGCAGGCTCAGGGCTATCGCTGCACCACGTGTGCGAATGGCCGGCTCGCGCTCGATAGCTTTCGCGGCGACACCTTCGATCTTGTTCTGAGCGACATCGTAATGCCGGAGATGGACGGGCTCAAGCTGCTTGCCGAATTACGAAAAGACGATCCCGACGTGCCGGTCATCATGGTGACCGCGATGCACGATATCGCTATCGCGCTCGAAGCGATTCGAGCCGGTGCCTACGATTACATCCTCAAACCCTTTGAGAAGGACCAGCTGTATCTGAGTGTGCGACGGGCGCTGGAGCATCGACGGCTAGTGATCGAGAACCGTACCTATCAAACCGAGCTGGAACAAGTCGTCGCCGAACGGACACAGCAGCTTTCTATCGCACTGCAGGATCTCGAACAATCCTACGACTACACTCTCGAAGCTTTGGGCGGAGCGCTGGACGCAAAAGACGCCGAGACGGAAGGTCACTGCCAGCGAGTCACCGCATTCACGATCACGATCGCCAAAGCGATGGGTGTGGACAAAGCGCTCCTGCGCCACATCGCTCGCGGCGCATTCCTGCACGACATCGGGAAGATGGGCGTGCCGGACAGCATCTTGCGTAAGCCGGGGCCTCTCACTGCGGAAGAGCGCGAAGTGATGCGACGCCATTGCGATATTGGGTTCGCCGTGCTGGAGCGGATTCCATTTCTGAAGGAAGCGGCGGAAATCGTTCTTTCGCACCAGGAGTGCTACGACGGCTCGGGGTACCCGCGCGGATTGCGGGGCGAACAGATTCCGCTGGGAGCCCGAATATTCGCGGTGGCTGACACGCTAGACGCAATGATTTCGGACCGGCCGTACCGCAAGGCATTGCCGATTTCCGCGGCCCGCGAAGAAATCAAGAGATACTCGGGGCGGCAATTTGATCCGCGCGTCGTGGAAGTGTTCTTGTCGCATCCTGATAGCGTATGGATGGAATTGCACGACAAGATCGGCGATCCCTTCCGGCTTGCACAACTCGAACCCGCCTAGCGTCTACAGCAGCTGCACAGCGCCACGCAACTCAATGATCGGGCGCTGCACACACCTTGCGAAACAATTCGCGCACAGGTAGTATCTCGGATTCGGAGGAATGCTGAATGGCATTGGTGCCGATTAAGACTGCGTCGATTACGGGATACTGCGATTGCGTCTGCGGGTGTTATGAACTTGCGAGCCAGCGGGACGATGAAACCGGCAAGGGATATTGCCCGCGCTGCGCCAAAGAACATCTGGAGTTGAATCGCGGGGTCGGCATTCCGCAGTTGGCCCCTTCGAAACTTCCCGACGGCGATGAAACCGCTCCGCCGCACGCGATGCCGGAAGCCGCTGATCCTCCAGGGCGCTTGCGATAGATCGATCGTTTCCCCCGCGCGATCGAGATGAGGTTTTTTTGAGACTTAAAAGAACGACAACAATCGCTTGATTCCTTCCGCGAAATCCGCCCCAGTTGTAATCAAACTCACAATCAGATGACCGTCGCAGGGAAAATCGTAAAAGTGCCCCGGGTGAAGGTAAACGCTCTTCGTCATGAGCAAATCGATCGCAAGATCAGCGTCAGATCGAGTGGCGGGCACTCGAATCACTGCGTACCAGCCCCCTTCCACTCTGAATCGAGTGCAAGGTTTTTTCGCCGATAGTTGGCGATCAAGCTCAGCCAAGTTCGATTGAACGCGCGCTTTCAACTGTTGTTGGAACCGGTCGCGCTGATCGAGGAATAGCGGCGTCGCCGCCTGAGTGGGCGCATTCATTGAGAGATAGGTGTCGGCAATCACTTCAAGGCGATTCAAAGCTTGTTCTTTCAAATCTTCGGGACCATTCGTAACAAGCCACGCGACTTTCATCTGCGGCAATCCGGAAATCTTCGAAAGGCCGCTCATCGTAAACGTAAGAACTTTTGAATTGGACGCGAAAGTGTGCTCCGCACTCTCGGATTGCGAGTAGTCCAAGAACACCTCGTCGGCGATCAGCACGATCTCGTGATCGGCACAGATCTGATTTAACCTGGCAAGGTCCTCCGCCTTCGTGAAGTGTCCAGTCGGATTATTCGGATGAACGACTATGATTCCGCGAGTGCGAGAGGTGATCGCATCTTCGAGTGAGCGAAAATCGAGTTGCCAGCCATTATCGTAGACCAGCGGATAACGGACAAGTCGGACATCCTGAATATCGGCGAGCAAATCGAACAGCGGATAGCTGGGAGTTGGAATCAGGATTTCATCGCCGGGATTGCAGAGGATTCGGAAGACGAAAGAATAGGCCTCGCTGGTGCTGGTCGTTAGAAATATATCGTTGGGTGCAACACCCACACCACGTGCAGCATAGTACCCAGCGACAGCTTCGCGCGCGATTAGAAGTCCCTTCGGTTCTGGAGAAAATGCGAGAGCAGCGGGATTTGAGAGGGCGGTCAGAATCGCAGCCGAATCGTACGAGAACCCGCACTCAGTCGGATTGGAAGCGCTCAGATCAATATAGGGCTTCCCCAAAGCACGATGACGCGCGAGAGCCTCGCTCAAGCGATTGGCGGTCAGATTCCAATTCGTGCGGTCAGCGAACATCTCAAGCGCTCTCCATGACGCGCATCGCAGCACAAGAGCGTACAACAAAGCGGTACCGAATTTCGCGCTCGGTTCGTCAAATAATGGGAACAATATGGGCGCATCGGCGGGCAGAAAGTGCGTCTATAATGTTTGAGTGATTTCCTATTCACACTTAAGGGAGAAATGAATGAACCGGATCGTTACGGCTCTTACCGGCTTGCTCCTGATGCTTGGTTTGGCGGGACCCTTGACTACAAAGGTCACCGTCGCAGCGCAGGAAGACGCCCTTGCCAAGACGAATCTGAAGGTAGGCGACGTTGCACCCGACTTCACGCTTCTCAGTGATAAGTGGGAGCAAGTGAAGTTGAGCGATTACCGCGGCAAGAAAAACGTCATCCTCGCCTTCTACGTCCTGGCCTTCACAGGTGGTTGAACGAAAGAACTTCAGGCCTATCAGGCTGATTTGGCCAAACTCGCAGCAAGCGATACAGTCGTCCTCGGAATCAGCATCGACAGCCCCGCAGCCAACGCAGCATTCGCAAAGCAGATCAACGTTTCATTTCCTCTTCTGAGCGATATGAATAAAGAAGTACTCACGTCCTATCAGATATTGAAACCCTATGATGTGAAGGGCGGAAAATATCAGTGGGCGCAACGCACAACAATCGTCGTCGACAAGGAAGGGAAGATTCAGCACGTCGAACAGGGTGACAGCGCTGTGGACCCGAATAGCGCGGTATCTGTCTGCACGGGGCTGCACAAACCGCATGCGTCGTAGTGGAAGCTGAATTATTCGCCAGAGAAGTCACAAGGGGCGGATTCGAAGTCCGCCCCTTTATTATTTGAGCGCTGAAAATTCCCTCCTGTCCGATTGCGCTACATAGCCTGATTAGTGCGGCCGCATCTCCATCAGCCGCATACTGTCCGGATAAAACATGATGATCATCATGCAGATGCAGAAGACCATCGCCGGCACCAGAATCAGGAACAACCCAAGCCGCTCAAAACGCAGGTGCATGAAGTACGACATGATGAGCGCCGATTTGATCAGCGACAAGCCAAGAAGGATCGTAATCATCAGGTGAACTTCCACACGCTCGTAGGCGAGAAAAACTTCGAGCGCCGTCAGCAGCAGCAACCAAATCCAGACCCAGCCGAAGAGCTTTACGCTGCCTACGGCGTGATTGTCGACCGCTTCGGTGTGCATGTATGCCGGTTCAGTCATCGATTCGCTCGCTCCATTCGCTCGAGTTTAGGTTCAGCAACCCGCTACTTCGGATTCACATCCAGCAAATAAACCAGCGGGAAAATAAACATCCAAACCAAGTCGACGAAGTGCCAGTACAATCCGCTCACTTCGACGTGGTCGGCGTTCCACCTCCCTTTCTTATATCCTGAGCAAATAATTCCGAGATAGACGACGCCGATTGTGACGTGGACCATGTGAAGGCCGGTTAGCCCGAAAAAGGTGCCGCCAAAAAGAGGAACTCCCCAGGGATTCGACCACGGCGTTACACCCTCATGAAACAACGTCACCCATTCCGTGGCGTGAATCCCGACAAACGCCGCGCCGCAGATCATCGTGAAAATCAGATACCGCGTAGCTTTCTTAACGTCACCCTTGTGGGCGGCAGCGACCGCCAGCACCATCGTCAAGCTGCTGGAAAGGAGAACGAACGTCATGAAGGACGATTTCGCGATGGCCGGCCAAATCTCAAAGGGCCGCGGCCAATCGGGCGTGGCGAGCCGCACGTATGCGTAACTGACGAGCAAGGCCGAAAACGTCAGCGTATCCGAGACGATGAAAAGCCACATCCCAAGCTTTTTGGAATTGATCCCGAAAGGCGACGCGCCGCCGGACCACGGCGACTCGACTATGCCCTCGAATTCAGTTTCACTCACGTTTCACCGTCCCTGAAGGAAAAGTAGAAACAGGAATACCCACAGTCCATCCATGAAATGCCAGTACATTGACGCGACTTCCGTTGCCGTCCCTCGCGTCAAATGGTGCGTCGGTCGAAGCAAAATCATAATCAACGCAAGCACGCCGCCAAGAAGATGCAAGCCGTGCGCCGCGGTAAAGACGTAAAAAAAGCTGCTGCTGGGATTTGTAGCGAGATACAGGCCTGCAGCGGCGAGTTGGCGCCACGCAATCACCTGTCCGATGAGAAAGAAAACGCCCAGAACCGTTGTAACACTCCACCAGTGTCGAAAACCGGGCTCGTCATTTGCACGGAGACGCTTTCGTGCGTGCACAAGAGTGAAGCTGCTTGCTATGAGGATTGCGGTATTGAGCCAGAGAATCCGCGGCATCGCCAGCGAGTGCCAACCGCTGTTGGGAATATCCTTGCGCACGATGTAGGCGCTGACAAGCGCCATGAAGAACATCAGGATACCGCCCAGACCGACGGTCATTCCAGTAACGTAAGTTCGCTGAGGAACGGAGCCACTTCCACCGTCAAAGCGCCCGCCGCCTCCTCCGCCATCGCTGCCATTGCCGCCGATGGAGGAACCGCCGCCCTTGTCGGTGCCGATCAGCTCGATTTCGTCTGTGACAGTGCCCGGCATTTCAAATACCCGCTCTCCTTAAATCCTTACTCCTTTACGCGCGCCACTTCTTGCGGTTGCAAATTCTGCGGAATGAAATCGTCTTTAGCTCCGGGGACGCTGAATTCGTAAGGACCACGATAAACACTGGGATAATTTCCCGCAAAATTGTCGTGAGGTGGAGGCGAATCGGTGATCCATTCGAGAGTGGTGGCGTTCCACGGATTCTTGGAAGCTTTCGGGCCGCTCTTCAGGCTCCAGAAAAAATTAATGAGGAACAAGATCTGCGCGGCCGCCGTGATGAACGCAGCGATCGTGATGAACTTATGCACCGGTTGAAGCGCTTGGAGGTATGCAACGGCGCTCGCGTCCGCATAGCGGCGAATGCCGCCCGCGATTCCGACCCAGTGCATTGGCATGAAGATGCAATAGGCGCCCACAAACGTAAACCAGAAATGAACCTTTCCAAGCGGCTCGTTCATCATCCGGCCGAACATTTTTGGGAACCAGAAATATGTGGCCGAGAATATTCCGAAGATCGCGGCCACTCCCATCACGAGATGGAAGTGCGCGACAACGTAGTATGTGGCGTGAAGCAGATTGTCGACGGCCGGTTGCGCCAAGAACAAGCCCGAGAGGCCGCCGGAAACGAAGAGCGAAACAAAGCCAATTGCGAAGAGCATCGGTGAAGTGAATTGAATCCTGCCACCCCACAGCGTGCCCAACCAGTTAAACGTCTTGATTGCCGAAGGCACACCGATCGACATTGTCAGTACCGAAAACGCGAAGCCGGAATACGGGCTCATGCCACTGACGAACATATGGTGGCCCCAAACCATGAATCCGAGGAATCCGATCGCGCAAATTGCCATCGCCATCGCCCGATATCCAAATACCGGCTTGCGCGCAAACGTGGAGAGCACGTGCGACGCAACGCCCATGCCCGGAAGAATCGCGATGTACACCTCGGGATGCCCAAAGAACCAGAACAGGTGCTGCCAAAGAAGTGGAGAGCCGCCCGCATGATTCTGCAATTGGTCGTTCACGACGAGGCCAGCGGGAATAAAGAAGCTCGTGCCCGCTGAGCGATCGAGTAGCAACAAAATCCCGCCCGCGAGAAGAACTCCGAATGCGAGCAAGCCGAGAATTGCGGTGACGAACCAGCCCCACACCGTGAGCGGCATTCGGAACAAGCTCATCCCCGGAGCGCGCATGTCGATTGTGGTAGCGATGAAGTTCAGCGCCCCCAACAGTGACGCGAGACAGAACAGCGAGATGCTGATGATCCACATCGTCTGGCCCAAGCCTTCGCCTGGTCCCGTGATTTCACCGAGGCCGCTGAGGGGCGCGTAGCCAGTCCAACCGCTGATCGGAGCCCCACCAGGCACAACGAAGGCAGCCAGGATCGCGACGAATGCGAGAAACGTGACCCAGAAGGACAGCATGTTGAGTCGCGGAAAAGCCATGTCCGGCGCGCCGATTTGAATCGGGAGAAAATAATTTCCGAAGCCGCCCTGCGGCGCGGTAGTGAGCACGAAGAAAACCATGATCGTTCCGTGCATCGTTACCAGCGCGAGATATTGTTCCTGCGTCATCAGACCGCCGCTGACGAACGGCAGATGCACGTTGGGCCATACCAGGTGCAGGCGCATCAAAACCGAGAGGACGATTCCGATCAGCACTGCCGTAAGCGCCAGCAGGAAGTACTGAATGCCGATCACTTTGTGGTCGACGCTGAAAATATATTTGCGGATGAAGCCCTGCGGCGCTGCCATCGCGCCATGTGCGCTATGCCCGCTAGGGGCGTGCGAACTCATGCGTGGCCTCCTGAGAGTTTTGTGCGAATCGGTTTTCGGATGGAAGTCCCCGTCGTCGTCATGATCGCCATCACCGTGGTTGTCACGATCACTGGCCGCCCGACTTCAAGAAGGCATCGTACTCCGCATCGGATACCACATTCAGATATGTATGCATGCGAGAGTGGCCCAGCCCGCACAATTGCGTGCAGACAACTTCATATTGCCCGGTCGTTTCAGCGGTAAAGTGAATCGGGACGACCAAACCGGGGACAGCGTCCTGTTGTACCCGCAGTTCCCGCACGAAGAAGTTATGAATGACGTCTTGCGAGGTAATTTGCAAGTCAACCTCGTGATTCACGGGGACGGTGAGCGTGGGGACAACGATGTCGTCCTTCCCCGCAGGATCGTTCGGATCAAGGCCGAGCGGGTTGCCCGTGGAGGCGCTGATCAATTTTGCATCGAGCTTTCCGAACTTCCCATCGGGGCCGGGATAACGGAAATTAAATACAAATTGATTCGCCGTCACTTCCACTTGAATCGCATTCGCAGCCGGCGGCGTGAACCTCACCTCAGCCCATGCCCTGCGGCCCAGAATACCGAGCCCAAGGAACAGAACGATCGTTGCCGTGGTCCAGACAAACTCCATTGTGTTGTTCCCGCGTGAGAAGTGGGCTCGCTGGCCCTGGTCGCGAAAACGAAAAACAGCGTAGGCGAGGCCAAGTTGCGATAGAACGAAAACCACCGCGGTGACCCAGAGCGTTAGATTGTATTGTTGGTCGACGGCGCGCCCCACGGACGTGATCGCGGCCGGTGGACTGAAAAGCTTTGCGGCGAAAACGTACACGGTGATGCCGACCATGATTACCTGAAGGAGCGCCAGCAATCCTGCCGTCGCGGCAGATCCGCTCTCGGACTTCCTGTTCCTCATTCGCTCTTGCTTCCTGTTTCGCATTCGCTCGGGCTCCCCGAAGCATCGTTGGGATTAAGCGTACGGTCAGACTTCTGGAAACACGTCATCATATATAAGCGTGAACGAATTTCAAGGACGATTGTGAGGAAAAACTAATTCGTGCGAGAACTTCGGGAGATTTGGCTTGAGATGTTGACCCGGGACTCAATCCAAATGATAATCGGTATCTTGAAGTTGTGCCCGGCGGTCGTGGCGGAACTGGCAGACGCACCAGCTTGAGGGGCTGGCGGTAGCAATACCGTGGTGGTTCGAATCCACTCGACCGCACCAAGATTTCTTCGTGACCGAATGCACGACCTGAAAATCAAAAAGCCCCGGTGCCGTCGCGCCGGGGCTTTTTTGCTTCTTTGGGGATCTACCGCCTCGCTCGCTAGTTCTTGGGAGGCGGATTTTGCGCAGGTGCAGGTGCTGGCGCCGGAGCCGGTACCTGGCCCTGGGCAGGAGATGGTTGAATCGGCAATTGGATCGGAGCTGGAGGCGTCGTCTGCTTCGGCGCAGGGGCTTGCTTTTGCGTTTGCTCCAGGATCGAGCCAGTGGAGACGGCTTCCGCCGGACCGCGCTTCACGGAGAGTGTGAGTGACGTCATCATGAAAACGATGGCGCACCAGGTAGTGGCGCGTGACAGAAAAGATGCAGCGCCGCGCGGGCCAAACGCTGTCTGGCTTCCTGCGCCGCCGAACGCGCCGGCCAAATCAGCCGCCGAACCACTCTGCAACATGATTACGATAATGAGAACGAAGCATACGAGAACGTGAAGCGTTACCAGGACGAACGAAAAGTGCCAGCCCACGTAAATCAGGCCAACAGCTATCGCCAACGATAAACCCCATTTAGCCCACCACGGCATTTTCAACTCCCTCAACGCGCCTTGGACAATCGATCCCATCCATGCGCTCGATTTTTCACTCTGTTATGCAAGCGGCGCGCAATGCAACTCGCTAAAAGTTTACGATGGAAGCAAATGACTGCGGATCGAGGCTTGCTCCTCCGACCAGAGCGCCGTCAATTTCCACCTGCGCCATCAATCCCCGAATGTTGTCGGGTTTTACGCTGCCGCCGTAGAGAATTCGAAGTGCGGAAGCCCGTTCGGAAGTAAACCGGGCGTCTGCAAGCTCGCGAATAAATCTGTGGGCGCTGGCCGCGATCTCCGGTGTTGCTGTGCGTCCAGTGCCGATTGCCCAGCACGGTTCGTAAGCCAAAAGAATACGCGAGAACTCAGCGCCGGTCAACGAAGCGAGGCCTCCCTCAAATTGCCTCCGCAGAGTGGGATGCGTAAGCTCGCTCTCGCGTTCCGCGAGCGATTCGCCGATGCACATGATGGGCGTAAGCCCCGCTTCAAGCGCGGCTTTCACTTTTCGATTTACGCTTTCGTCGGTCTCGCCGAAATACTGGCGGCGTTCGGAATGGCCGATGATCACGCCGGCGCAGCCAGTATCGACCAACATGCGCATCGAGATTTCGCCCGTGAACGCGCCTTCCGGGTGCCAGTCGGCGTTTTGCGCTGCGATTTTGATGGAACTTCCCCGCGCGGATTCTATGGCGGCGGAGAGATCGGTAAACGGCGGCGCGATGATAATTTCGCAATGCGTGGACGCGGAAACGAGGGGCTTGAACGCGTCGAAGAAGGCGCGCGTCTCGGCCTGGGTCTTGTACATTTTCCAATTGCCGGCGATCACGGGGCGGCGCAATTAATTCTCCTTCCGCGCATTCGGCTGTGAAGCGGGCGCATCCGTCAAGGCCGCAACGCCGGGCAACACATCTCCAGCGAGAAATTCCAGCGACGCTCCGCCGCCTGTCGAAATATGCGAGATCTGCGATGCAACGCCGGCCTCTTCCACCGCAGCTACGGAATCTCCCCCGCCAACGATGGACGTAGCTCCGGTCTTCGTCGCCGCCGCTACGGCACGCGCGATTCCGAGCGTTCCGTGCGCAAACGCCGGCTTCTCGAACATGCCCAGGGGCCCATTCCAAACAATGGTGCGCGCTGCTGCAATTTCCTGGCTGAATAGCTCGATTGTTTTCGGTCCGATATCCAGCCCCATCCAGCCATCGGGTGTGTTCGCAATGTCCGTGATCTTGGTCGCAGTGGACGCCGGCGATTCGGCGAGAACATGGTCGACGGGCAGCCGCAGACGGAATTTGCGCTGTTCTGCTTCTTTCATCAGATCGCGCGCGAGATCGAGTTTGTCGTTTTCAACTAGCGACGTCCCTATGGGCAGGCCTTGCGCTTTCAAAAAGGTGTAAGCCATTGCGCCGCCGATCAACATTCCGTCGGCGAGCTTCATAAGATTTTGGACTACTTCGATCTTGTCGGACACCTTCGCGCCGCCCAGAACCGATAGGAACGGGCGATCGGGATTCGAGATCGCCTTGCCGAGGTAAGCGAGTTCCCTTTCCATCAGCAGGCCCGCTGCAGCCTGCCGCACAAATCTCGTGATACCAACGACCGAGGCGTGCGCGCGATGAGCGGAACCGAAAGCGTCGCAAACGAACAGGCCATCGCACAACGCGGCGAGCTGCTTTGAGAATCCGGGATCGTTCGCCTCTTCCTCAGGGTGAAACCGAACATTTTCGAGCAGCAGAACCTCGCCATCGCGGAGGGACTTCGATTTCGATTCCGCCTCGGGTCCCACGCAATCGGAAGCGAAAACCACCGGCTTCCCCAGCAGTTCCTGAAGCTTCGCAGCCACCGGCGCAAGGCTGAACTTCGAATCGACCTTGCCTTTCGGCCGCCCCAGATGTGCAGCCAGGACTACTCGCGCACCGCGGGCGATTGCCAATTGCAATGTGGGCAGAGTCTCGCGAATGCGCGTATCGTCGCCCACTTTCCCGTTGTCGAGCGGAACGTTGAAATCGACGCGGATGAAAACGCGCCGGCCCTTCATGTCGAGCTCGCGGATTGAGAGTTTGTTCATAATTCGAATGATGGAAAGCTTCAAGCGCGAGGGTAATACCGCCCGCGTCAAGGCGGCCGCTACAAAGCTCCTCGTCGGCGCTGTACCTTACATTTTTGCAGCCAGGAACTTGATCAGGTCGCGGCAGCGGCTGGAGTAGCCCCACTCGTTGTCGTACCACGCGAGAACTTTCACGCAATTCGCGCCGACCACTCGTGTGTAACCGGCATCCACAATCGCCGAGTGCGGATTGCCCTTGAAATCGATCGAAACCAACTCTTCCTCGGTGTACTCGAGTATTCCCTTCATCGGGCCTTCGGCGGCGCGCTTCATAGCGGCGTTCACGGATTCGACGGTGGCGGGTTTCTCAGTGATCACGGTGAGATCGACAACGCTCACATTGGGCGTAGGAACGCGCATTGCATAGCCATCCAGCTTGCCTTTCAGTTCAGGAATCACGAGGTTCAAAGCTTTCGCGGCGCCTGTGGAAGTCGGGATCATCGAAAGTGCCGCTGCGCGCGCGCGACGAAGATCTTTGTGCGGCAGATCCAAAAGCTTTTGGTCGTTCGTGTAGGAGTGAATGGTGGTCATCGTGCCGACTACGATTCCGAACGTGTCCTGCAGCACCTTTGCGACCGGCCCCAGGCAATTCGTCGTACAGGAAGCGTTGGAGATCACATGATGCTTCGAAGAGTCGTACGTTTTGTCGTTCACGCCGAGCACAAATGTTCCGTCCGGATCTGTAGCGGGCGCGGAAATAATCACCTTTTTTACTGGACCGCGGATGTGTTTGCGGGCGTCCGCGCCAGTCGTAAACAGTCCGGTCGATTCCACGACAATCGTCGCTCCCACCGAAGGCCAATTGATCTGCGCTGGATCCTTTTCGCGAAATACCTTGAAGCTTTTGCCGTCGACCGAGATTGTGTCGTCCGTGTGCGTCACTTTATTCGGAAGATTGCCGAGGATGGAATCGTATTTCAGCAGATAGGCCAGAGTCTTCGAGTCGGTGATGTCGTTAACCGCCACGATTTCAATGGAAGGATCGCCAAGCGCAGCACGAAAAATGTTGCGACCGATGCGTCCAAAACCGTTGATTCCCACTTTCACTGGCATAGTTCCTCCGGGAGCTTTTAACAGAGCGGTCCGGAATTATATCCGGCAGGCTAATCTTCGACGGGAGATGCTAGGGCGCGTGGTCGAAAATGTCAACGCAGCTCAATCGTATTGCTTCACTTTTACGACTTTGTCGCCCGCGAAGGTGACGAACACGGTCTTGGCAGGTGGCGACCCGTAAATCCAATCTTCGGTCTGTTCGCCGTCCGGCTTGCGCTCGCGGACTTTGTGATCCGGACGCCCGAGAGAGGCGAGTACCATTTCATGGTCCATACCCTCCACCGCCGCGTGGTCCTTGATCGCTTGCTTGAACTGCGGTGGCAAAGACTCGACCCAATCAACCGCCGCGGAGTGTTCCTTCGAGAAATCCAGAAAGAACCCGAGATCGTGCATCAAGTCTTCAGCACTCATGTCCGGCACCGCGTGGCCGTAGTCGAGAATGAGTTCCGCGCCCATTCCTTCTTGCAGACCTCCGCCGGGCGGGCCCTGAGCGGGAGTAGTGGTCGTTGTCTGCGTTGGCATGGTGGGGTCACCGATACCAATCTGCAAATGATCGCGCAAGTGAAACTTCTTGTGCCCGCCGCCATTCACTTGGATCACGATTTCTTTGGGCCGAAAGTCGATACTGGTGATCTGAACCGTATCCCCCGGTCGAGCGGCAATACCCTGAAACCGCAATGCAGTCTGTAGATTTTTGTCGTCGACCGGCTTTCCGACCGGAACTTTGTAACCCTTCTTGCCGGCGGGAAGAGGCTTCACCACTTTTGCGAACTCCCCGGAAACATAGCGAACGATTTCGAGGCGGGATTGCGGCCGTAAGTCGGAAGGTTTGTCCGTGTGCTGCACGACAGACATGTAGATCTCCGTCGCCGGTTCAGTCGCGGGAAGGCTTGGCACCGGTCCTAGGTCGGAAACTATCGGCAGTGCAACTCGTGCGCGTGTGTCATCCGGCGTATCCGCGTAAATGGTCACGGCTGCCGCTACGGCTGCCACGATCGCGATGGTAGATCGGAAGAGCATGAATGCGCCTGGCCTCGGCCTATTTTAGGACTTTTTGGCTCCCAGGTGAACAAAGATTCGCGGCGGGGACGGCGGGTTGCAAGCAGCAGTAGGAGACTACAGTCTAAAGGCAAGTCGGTCGTTGTTCGGTCTAATCGAAGGACCGACTCAGTTCGTGGCGGCGCGGGCACGGGAAGCGTCCCCGGCCTTGAGTTTCTGTTCCTCCACTCCTTCTTGAATTTTCTCGTGCGCAAGCTGCGGTTCAAAACATCGCCGGCACCGCGCTTCGTACATTCCACCTGCGCCAACTACGATCAATTCCTCAGACGCGACAAGCCGCTGTGTGTGGACAGCTGGATTTCCGCAGCGCATGCAAATGGCGAGCAGCTTCGTAATTTCTTCGGCCACCGCAAGCAGTCGCGGGATAGGCTCGAATGGACGACCCATGAAGTCCGTGTCCAGCCCCGCGACGATCACGCGTTTGCCAAGATCTGCCAGTTTAACGCACGCCTCAACAACCGTCTCGCCGAGGAATTGAGCTTCGTCCACGCCGACCACTTCCGTGCGAGCCGCCACTTTTTCGAGAATGTCGCTGCCAGTCTGCACGAGCTCGGAAGCGATTTCGAGTCCGGAATGGGAAACAATTCCGTTTTTCGCGTAGCGCTGATCAATCAGCGGCTTGAATATCTGCACCCGCTGCTTGCCGATTTCGGCGCGGCGCAAGCGGCGAATCAACTCTTCGCTCTTGCCGGAAAACATCGGCCCAACCACCACTTCGATCCAGCCCATGTTGCCCTTGACGATATCCACTCGCTGCCTCCTGCGACTAGGCTATCACACCGCGCGATGAAAGTTCAGGCTCCCGCTTTGCGTTCCGCACTCGAGAATATTTCGTGATTGAAAAACGGCGCGAACGCGTTAATGACTGCGATTCGAAACGCTTCCTGGCGCGTAATCAGGTTTTGCGTGAGAACGCCCCACGCGCCCTGCGCATCTCGGATTCCGCGCCCACCTGCGAAGGCATCGATTGCCTGCGAAAGTTCTACGCCATCGTCAACCACGACTTTGGCGAGTGCCTCAGGGAGTAACACCGCGCCGGACTGGCCGAATGCGCTTCGGCCGACGCCATCCCTAACGTACGCCCAACTCTCGAGAAACACCCAACGTAGCGTGCCCTCGTGAACCACATCGAGGCCGCCTTCCAAACCCACAAAGTAATTCCAAGATAGATTTTTCGCGAGAGCCATTTCAACCAGAGCCTCAGCGCGCTGGCGCGCTCCCGACATCAGGTCCTCCCGCGTTAATGGAGTGTGGCGCACGCCGCTCGGAACTTCGACCGGAGCAATCTCGACGTCGGCTGTGCGGTCGAGGCGAGCGCCAAACCTCGCGACCGCTTCGCGCACTGCTTCGACTTTTGGCTTGCGTGTGCTGCCAACCGCGATGATTATTTTCCCCATCGGCTGAACGTTGCTATCCGTCCTTCCACAGCTGCGTTTGCTTTTCCCGCGCAAACCGCGCAGACAGAAATTCCTTCAACTGCTCGATCGAGCTGAACACCTGGTCGGAACACGCGAGGATCCATCCGCTAATTTCCTCCACCGGCGACGGCGTGACGAGGTAGACAGGAATTCCCTTTCGATGTGCGACCGTGAGTTCCGCGGAAGTTCCACCGCTCTGCGCGCCAGCCGAATCCAGGTAGCAGATTAGATAGTCCGCCCGGTTCTCGATCAAATCGAGATCGAACGCGATAATCTTCCGGACCACGCGGCGATACCGGTCGAGGTCCGTCGACTTCCATCCGCGAAAATTAGCGCATTCCTCTTCGGTGAGACTCTTTTTCTCATCCTCGGCGGGATCGTAAACGCGGTGCCCAAGTTGCTCGGCCAGAAAAGGAGTCAGCTTACGCCTCCACAGCCTTCCGCCGTCTTGTGCAAACTCGATGGGACCGCAAAGGTACGCAAGCATGTGAGTTGGGCAGCGAGACTCTAGCATGGCGCAAGTGGCCTCGCAATCAGGCGCGCGAGCCTCAGCGGTCTGAAGCAAGATATATATCGGGCTTTGTAATTTCCATTTGTGATTGCGGCTTCGTCAATTCAGCAAAGCCAAATTTTCGGTAAAGACCGTGCGCGTCCCGCGTGGCGAGACTAAAACGCCGGAGCCGCTGTAAATCCGGATGTTTCATCACACACTCCATCAGCCACACGCCGAGCCCTTTCCCGCGAAATTCCTCGAGCACGTACACATCACAAAGATAGGCGTAGGTCGCGCGATCGGTAACCACCCGCGCCAGTCCAATTTGCTTCGTGCCGCTGAAAAGCCCGAAGCAGAGCGAATTGGCGATTGCTCGTTCCACGATTTTTCGTGGGATTCCTTCCGACCAGTATGCTCGGGAAAGGTAAACGTGAATTGCGGCGACGTCGAGCTTCGAAGGATCAGTGGTTACGGTCACGCCGTTCTTCTCATATGACTGAAACGGCAATTAGACCTCCCGCACGACAGCAATCAATTGAATTTCGAGCTTCGGAGCGTACCGCGGTGAAATTTTGAGGCCTGCAGAAAACTGGAGCGGGATGAGGGAATCGAACCCTCGCCTCGACCTTGGCAAGGTCGCGTACTACCACTATACGAATCCCGCGAGAATGAATTTATATTTATAGCATGCCGCCTACACCCGGACAAGGTCTCGCCGGTGGCCATCACAGCATCAATTCCAGAGGAAATGCGAATCACGCCAAGCTGAATTCAGTGCCGCAGTGCGGGATCAGTCCGCCGGCCTTTAGTCCACTTCCATCACGCGCGTCGATTTCACCACTGGCGATTTCTTCTGGCGTTCGGCGAAGCGAGTCGCTCGTTCGCGATCGATGTAAACGCGTGCAAACTTCTCACCGTCCCTGTAGTAGATGGTGACCTGCCAATGACGGTGCTTCCTGCGGCGGTCCCGGCGCATGCGGCTGGATTTCGTGGGGGTTTTCGTTTTCGCCATAACTCCTCGTGAGAGGACTATCGCAATTCCGGGAGGCTCGCGCAAGTAACAAGTTGGGGGGTAACTTCCGTATTATGTGCTGCAAATTGGTAGCGTCGCGAAGTCGCTGGAGTGCATCCAATTCCGGAGCGGGGGTAAAGAATTGCGCTGCAGAGTTGGAACTTTTGAATGCGGCGGCGCGTACTAATAGACGAGCGGGTATGCCGGGCAGAGACTCGGGCTGGAGGGAGCCATGTTGACGTGCCACGGACGAGAAGTGAGAAAAGAAGTACAAATCGAGGATCTGCGAAATCACGGCCCGGAAACGGTGATGACCCTGAAGCGGGTGCTCTCGTGCGGGGCGAAGGTTACTCCGGATCCCAAAAGAACAGGCTTCTACGAAGTAGAGAGCCGAAACATCGTCTACTACATCTACGCGCCATCACTGAATGGAAAAGTTCTGCTCCTCGCCACTTGGCCGAGCGAGAACGCGCTCGCGCATTCCAGCGCGGCGGCATAATTCTGCAACCGTTGGTCGAACGTTAGTATGCGAAAGCGAGTGGTTTTGACACCAGATCGTCAAGTACGCTCTTCTTGAACTCATAAACGGTTGTCGCATCGCTCGTGCGCGCGTAGACAAAATCTCCTAATGCAGGCGTGAAGCTCACCGCCACTTTCTTTCCTTCCTTTGTCGTCAGCGTGACTTGAACGAATGGCTTGGCGAGTTTGCTGAGAATTTCGGCGCTCGGGTGATCGACGATTTTATCGGCCCGAGCGGTGATGACCGGATTCAAAATCTTCCAAGTCGCTACCGCTTTTCCTTTCAACTCCGGCGGCGCTTCAGCGATCCACTCCTGCTCGGATTTAGGCGTGATCACCACGTCGCCATTCGCGTTTTGCAGCTCGGCGCGTGTGAGATCGCTCTGGACCAAATGAACAAGCTTTTTGTCGCGCAGATCGCTGTAATTCTGCGCTAGCACTTTGTAAAGGCTCTCGGTGATGCGAAAAATTGCAGGACGCGATGCGTCTTTCGCGAAGTAGCCGTCGCCTTCCTTCTTGCCGACGATCAGCGTTGCCGGTTTTCCGCTTTCATCCGACGCCGTGAACTTAATGACGGGAGAATTGAGCCCGTACTTGCCGAGGTTGTCAGCGGACTCGCTCTCGACTGCGATAATTTTTCCGGTCGCAACAGCATTTAAAAGAGAGGTCACGTCGGTATCATCGGCAGCCGGACCGGAAACTGGCTTCGCAAAATCCCAACCAGCTTTCGTTTTTTTAGCTTCGATCTCGCCGGACGGATTCTTGAGGGCAAATGAAGCCGTGTTGCCGGCGGCGAAGTGCAGTACATCGTGGTCACGCAAGTCCTTGAGCGGCAGGTCGCTCTGGGTACGCAGCGGCAACGGAAGTAAGGCTACGTCTTTCGCGCCATCAACGATCGAGTAGACGTAGGTATTCGTGAAGTCCTTGTTTCCGAGTTTAAGCGTGTGCTGAGAACCATCTTTAAGTTTGAACTCGAGGGCGATCGAAGGACGATCCAGCCCGTAGACTTTCAGCCGGTCCGGCGTACCGGGTTGCGTCGATTCCACACGGGCTCCGCCGATCCCCTCCAGGATACTGGTGATCGCGTGTTGATCCGCACCTGTTTGAATGGGCGAAACAATTTGCCAGGATCCGTTCTGCTTCTCGAAATGAATCGCTGCCTCGCCTTCCATCTGCGGACGGCTCAGCACGACGGACACAATTTCCGAATTCGCCGGAATTGAAAACGCAGCTTTGGAGGTATCGTCGGCCGGCTTCTCCAGTTCTTTCTGGCCGCGCTTCCAATCGAAATAATAAACGGCAGCGCCAAGCGCGGTTGCGGCGAGCAAAATACACAGCGTGGATTTCTTGATCATCGATATGTATTGAGGCGAAGCTCGAAGTATCGCACCGGGTTCCCTACCGCCGCTTCCACCAAATGTAAATTCCCGAAAGAATCACGAGACCGGGAAGGAAAACAAGATTGAGCCACTTCAGCGCAGCCTCTTGCGCTTCCGTCATCGTGACGCGGCGGTTCGATGCCGATTTCGGGCGGATCGAAATTAAGTTTTCGTCTTGCGCCAGCCAGTCGACCGTGTTGTAGAAAAAATCTCCATTGCGTGCCTGGCCGATCGCTTGATTGGAAGCGAAATCGGAATCTCCGATCACCACCAGACGTTCGCTCTTGTCTCCCGCTTTGCGGCTGGCGGCGACAGCCAGCGACAATGGGCCGAGCGTGTCAGTCTTCGGGTCGTATTTGATTTTTTTCTCTTTCAGATTCGCGGTAGTGAAGCTCCTCGCCGAAGTCTTTAGCAGCTCAACCGCTTGCGGATCCGTCTTCGCTTTGTCTGCGATCGAAACCGTGCGCGCGAGTGGGAAGAACGTCATGCTACCGTTGAAGCCTTTCGTTATCGGGCTTGTACCATACTCTGTGACGAGAGGAATGCCAGGCCCCGCACCGATCAGCTGGCCCATTCCGCTGGCGTCGATCACGACATTGTCGCCCACCCTGATGTTCCACGATTGGAAAATGTCACCGAGCTTGGCGTCGGTTTCCGGATCGACTTCGATCAGAGCTTTGCCGCCAGCGTCGAGGTACTTCGCAATCATCGCTACTTCCTGCGGAAAGTAAGCCTGGGTTGGTCCGGCAATCACCAGGACGTCGCAGTCAGATGGAACACCGTTCTCCGTTACGAGATTCACGGACTTGTCGGTATACGTTTCTTTTTTCAGGCCTTCGTCGGCCCCGCTGTAACCAGTCCCCGCAGAATCGGTCAGCGATTTTTCGCCGTGACCTGTCACGAAGCAGACCGTCTTCGATTTATCGCGGGTCAGCTTAAGCAATGTTGTTGTTACGTCCTCCTCCGATATTTCGCCGCGGCTGCTTGGCTCAATGTGTTCGTAACGAGGGCCGTACGATGCGATCACGTCGCCCATGCGCGTTGCGCCGTATTGCTTCGCAATCTCGGGCTTCTGCTGTGGATCGACATTCTGAAACTTGAAGTGCGGAGATAGATTCGTGTACTCGGACATCAAATCGTTGAGCGGCGTGTCGGCCGATTTTGCGAATCGGATGACGGTCACGTCATTCTGCAAGCCCGTCGCAATCTTTTTCGACTGATCGGAAAGCGTGAAGAGCTTTTCATTCGTGAGATCAAATCGCTTGTGATGGCGAAAGCCGGCAAAATTAAGAAAGACGAGAATGGCGATCACGGCGACGGTGAGGATCGCCGTATTCGTGCCGAGTTTTGAAGAGCGTTTCGAGAAAAACGCAACAATGTACGGCAAACCGAGAACGATTGCAGCGGCAGTGAGCACGGCGCCCGCAATCATTAGTATCTTGCTGAATCGCAGCAGTTCGCCCTGGATCGAGTAACGCAGAAATCCCGCGACCAGCATCGCCGCCGCGAGCGTCCACACGAATCGGGCTAATTCTTTGCGCTCCAATTTCATCCTAAGATTTCCTCCACTTGATCATAAGCCCCGCTCGCGTCTGCTAGGCACGCCGCCACCGCATGGATTCAAGTGAGCGTACGGTTAAAAAAATACAAAGAGCAATAAAGCTGAAGTAATAGATCAGCGCCGAAGTGTCGATAATGCCGCGCGTGAAATCATCGTAGTGCCGAATTACCGATAAATACTGAAGCACCTGGCCCAAGATAGTTCCCGCTCCATTTCCGCCGAAATCGAGAACCCACAGGAGCAGAATGGCTCCAAACGTGAGCACGGCGGCAATGAGTTGATTTTCCGTGAGTGACGAAAGGAACGAGCCGAGCGACAGCAGCGCACCTCCCAACAGCAGCACGCCGAGATAGCCCGCCAGCAGCAATTTCCAAGGCGGCATCGGATCGCTTCGGAAGTACATGAAGACGATGTAGCTGGCCGTCGGCAGCAGCATGATCGCAAACAGGGACAGCGACGCGAGAAACTTGCCGAGAACGATCTCCAGATCCGTGATTGGAGACGTCATCAACAGCTCCATCGTTCCGCGCTTTCGTTCCTCGGCGTATACGCCCATTGTGAGCATCGGAGTGAGAAAAAGTATGAGCGACGAAAGCAGTCCGAAGAAATTGCGCATTACGATTCCGGGAACATCAATCGGCTGCGCTCCACCGAAGCGCATCGCTTGCATTTCCTGCTCCATGGAGCTCGAAATAATAACGGTCAGAATCTTGTCGAAAAAAAACGCGCTCAGAAACAAGAACACTCCTACCAGAACGTAGGCGACCGGCGAAACAAAGTAGTGGCCCATTTCCTTGCGATAAATTGAGTAGAGGCTTCGCATTTTCGACGTCACTCCTTGCTCGAGGGCTGCGCGTGGGCTGCGTCGTCCGTGGTCAGTTCAAGGAAAATATCCTCGAGACTCAAGCTCACTCCGCGCAGTTCAAACAGCGGCCAGCCTTTTTCAATTATCCTTGCGGCGATTGCGCTGCGAATGTCTTTCCCCTGGGCGGCTTCGACGGTGGCCGAAAGATGGCCATTCGCCTGCGGCGCTTCCACCTCGATGCGGCTCGCCCCGGGAACTTGAGAAAGCAAATCGCGCAACGGCTGCTGGGGCGCCTGCGTTTCGATTCGGATGCGCTGCCCACCTTTGAGCTGTGAGGTGAGATTCTCGGGAGTGTCGACCGCAGCGACTTTTCCTTTGTTGATGATCACCACACGATCACACGTCATGCTCACTTCCGGCAGTATGTGCGTTGAAAGAATGATGGTGTGGGACCCGGCAAGATTCTTGATCAGATGGCGGACCTCGATGATCTGCTTTGGATCAAGCCCCACGGTCGGCTCATCGAGAATAATCACTTCCGGATCGTGTACGAGCGCCTGGGCCAAGCCCACCCGCTGCTTGTAGCCGCGCGAAAGGCGCTTGATCAACTCGTCCCGTTTGTCGCCGATGTTTGTTTTCTCCAGCGCATCGGTAACGCGCTGCGCGCGCTTTTCTGACGGGACGCCTTTGATCCGCGCGACAAAATCAAGGTACGTCCCGACCGTCATGTCCGGATAGATCGGCGGATTTTCTGGCAAGTACCCGATCCGGCGGCGCACTTCGAGCGAGTCTTCAAACACATCGAAGCCAGCGACGCGCGCCGTGCCGGACGTCGCCGGCATATAACCGGTGAGGACGCGCATGGTCGTCGTCTTGCCGGCTCCGTTAGGACCGAGGAAACCCAGAATTTCGCCTTTGTTTACGGAGAAAGAGACGTGGTCCACGGCTGTTCTCGCGCCGAATACTTTCGTTAGATCTTGAACTTCAATCAAGGCACTCCTCCGCGATCAATTCTCGCCTCCAAGCAAATGGGAACCAACGGGATTGCCGGGCTGCTATCGAACCGATATTTATACTAGAAATGCGCAAAAATTGACAACCGACCCGCCAGCGCAACTCATGAAAAATTGCAATCGCATACGATGCCTGGGCGCCGCGTTCAGGTTGCCGGAGTTCCAAAGATTGGCGCGGTTGACAGGCGGCCGTAACGAGCATAACGTTCGCCGCCAGTGTCGATGCTGTCTTCTACGAGGAGTAGGAAGTCGAATCTCGTGAAATGAACGGTTCTCCCAAAAGCCGCGGCGTTGTCTGGGCCTTCCTCGCAGCTATCTTTGTAGCAGCGGGGATTGAGTTTTTGCGGCATTCCGGCGTTGCTGCGATTCCAGGCGGTGCATCCGAAGCCGTGCGTTGGATTGCGATCGGGCTGCTGATTGTGTATGCCGCGGCGCGCAAGTCGCTCACAGCTTGGATTTTTGCGGGCTTGGCAGCGGGAGTTGAAATCGGATACGACGCGCCGGCCGTTGCCGTGCATTTTCAGGTGCTCGGGACGATCTTTCTCCGGCTGATCAAAGTGATTATTGCACCGCTGCTCTTTGGAACCCTCGTGGTGGGAATCGCCGGCCACGCGGACATCAAGAAAGTCGGCAGGATGGGAATTAAGGCGCTCGTTCTTTTCGAGATCGTATCGACAATCGCAATTTTTGTCGGTTTGGCGGCGATTAACATCAGCCGCGCCGGCGTTGGGATCCGGATGCCCGCTGCGGCAGCCGAAACCGTGCAAAATGTGGTTCCCCACTCGGCTGGCGACCTGATCCTGAACGCGTTTCCGGAAAACATCGCGAAATCCGTAGCGGAAGGCCAGCTACTGCAGGTCGTCGTGTTCAGCATACTTTTTGGAATCGCGCTGGCACTGGTGCCGGAGCCCAAGCGAAGGCCTCTGGTGGCGTTTGCGGAAAGCCTTTCCGAGACGATGTTCAAGTTCACGAATATTGTGATGTGGGCCGCACCCGTCGGCGTGTTTGGCGCGATTGCTTACACCGTGGGTCACCTTGGCCTTGGAATCTTACTGCCTCTTCTGAAGTTGCTTGCGACGATGTACGTTGCGTTGGTCGTTTTTGTAGTGTTCGTCTTGATGCCGATCGCGTATTTTGCCAGGATTCCAATCGCGCGGTTCGCGAAGGCAATTGCGGAACCGGTCACAATCGCTTTCGCAACGGCAAGCTCGGAGGCCGCGCTGCCTCGCGCCATGGAAAATATGGAAACGCTGGGGGTTCCCCGCTCGACGGTGGCGTTCGTGATGCCCACCGGTTACAGCTTCAATTTAACGGGTTCGGGACTCTATCAATCGCTCGCGCTGATTTTTATGGCGCAAGCAGCAGGGATACATCTCAGCTTCGGGCAGCAGATTATGATGATGTTGACGCTGCTCTTGAGCAGTAAGGGCACGGCGGGTGTAGCACGAGCATCGCTTGTGATTGTCCTTGCGACCGCCACTCAATTTCATTTGCCGATCGAGCCGTTCTTTTTATTATTTGGCATCGATCAGCTTATGGATATGCCGCGGACAGCGGTTAACGTTCTTGGAAATTGCTTGGCGACGGTCGTCGTCGCCCGCTGGGAAGGCGAAATCCCTGCCGCGTCGGTATGAGTAGTCGTATTTGCCGCTCACAGTAAACTCCCGCAGCGAGCGCCGCAGCGCTCGCCACCTCGGTTTCCGGGGGGTTGAACGACCGGCAGCTCGGGCCTGCTCGTGGAGTTCCAAAATGAGCTTGCCGCACCTCGAAGGCTTGGATTCGATCCCACGCTACAATGGGAGTTAGCGAGATCTTCCCCAGCGGAAACCAATACAAGGACAGGCAACGAGCGTATCACCAGACGCATCCACATGGCTGAGTCAATACAACACACTACTTCGCTCGTCAGCGTGGGTGCTGGATGCTTCCACGTTCCGATCGACGGAGTCGTTGCGCAATCTGCGCGGATAGATGTGCGTTGACACTCCGCGAGCGTTTTGTTATTCAACTTGTTTCGCTTATGCTTCAAGTTTGGCGGGGAGTAGCTTCATCCCGGCGCGGGCATGCCCGATTCGCCATCCGAAAAGGTGATATGACAACTTTGAATCCGTATGCCCGAATGAACACCGGCTCCGCCTGCTGGAAGCGCACCCGCCGGGGGATTTGTAGTCCCCAGACCCTGGCCGGGCGTCTCGCCGCATTCTTCCTCTCGTCGTTCTTCGCGATCTTTTTCGTTGCGGGATGCGGCGGAGGCAGTAGCAATTCGACCATCACGATTCAAATTATCCCCGGAACTACCCAGATGATTGACACCGGGCAGTCGCTGCCATTCATGGCGACCCTTGCCAATGACACGGACAACAAGGGCGTCACCTGGGATTTCAGCACAACCAGTTGTTCTGGAGCGGGCTGCGGCACGCTGACGAATGCCACAACGAGCAGCGTGTTATATACGGCTCCCACCGGCATCTCTGCGACATTGTCGGTTTCGTTGAGGGCGACCTCCATCGCCGACACGGGCCGGACCGCTACGGTTTCCATCAGCGTGGTGCTCGCTCCGACGTTTGGGACAACTTTGCCGCCCAACGGATCAAATGGCGTTCCATACAGTTTCGCGATACCCGTCACCGGCGGAGTCGCTCCTCTTTCGGTGACGTTGGCATCCGGCAGCCTTCCCGCTGGATTGACGCTCAGCCAGGCCGGCACGATTAGCGGCCGGCCCACGGGCGCGAATACGACGAGTACGTTCACAGTGCAGGTCGCGGATAATGGGAATCCGCCTATAAAAGTTATATCGCCTCAATACACCATCAGGATAAGCGCGCCCCCTGCCCTATCTATCACGTCAAGCGGTGCGCTACTGGGCGCCACCGTGAACTCGGCGTACTCCACTTCGATCGTCGCGTCGGGGGGCGTTCCTCCCTTTACGTGGTCAAAGATATCGGGCAATTTGCCGCCGGGCTTGCTGTTGAACACGACATCCGGCCAAATTACCGGCACGCCCACGACTCCGGGAGTTTTCTCGTTTACGCCCCAGGTTGTAGATTCCGCAATTCCTCCGCAGACAGCTTCCACGGCGGCGCCACTGTCAATTACGGTGACGGCACCTCCTCCGCTGCAAATCACTCCCAGCGTTTTGCCGGTCGGTACGGTCGCGACGCCGTACGCAACGTCTGTGCAGGCCACCGGGGGCGTGCTTCCCTATTCGTGGAGTGTAGCGTCCGGTCAACTGCCTGCCGGACTAAAACTGAATCCTGCGACGGGAGACATTACTGGAACACCGCTGATGGTGAGCGGTTCGCCCGTCAGCTTTACGTTGAAGGTACATGACTCGCAGACGTCGCCTGCGACCGACTCGCGGGCATTCACAATTTCGATCACCGCGGGCACCGCAAATCCCAACACTCTCCTCAGCGGTTCTTATGCATTCTTCTTCCGCGGATTTGACACGGACGGCGTGGTTCTCATGGCGGGAGAGTTCGTTGCGAACGGGGCCGGAACGATCTCGAGCGGTACGGAAGACGTCAATCGAGTTTCCGGAATTGCTTTAGCCGCAAATCTGACGGGTACGTATGCGATCGGAACGGACGGCCGCGGCACGATGACGCTGACGGCGACGAATGCCAACAATCAGAAACTTGTCTCGGCATATCAGCTCGTCCTGGATTCTGCCGGGAATGCCCATTTCTTCGAGAATGACGCGAGCAATACGACGCCTCCGCCGCTCCCCACGCGCGGCGAGGGTATCATCAAGCTACAAGTAGGAAGCAACTTTGCGGCTGCAAATTTCAGCGGAAACTATGCGTTCTCGTTCTCCGGACAGGATCTCACGCAGGCGGCGACCGCCCTCGTGGGCGTGATTCACGCGGATGGCAATTCTGCCCTGACTCCTGGCACATTGGACTTCAACGATGCGGGCTTGTACAGCCCTGGCCTGCCGGCCTCTGGAAATTTTTCGGTCCTCTCCGCCGCCGGCCGCGTCGTGGCTAATCTTATTTTTCAGATTCCGTCGTCCGCACAAGTCACGCTGAATTATGCGGGCTACTTTGTCTCGCCGACCGATCTATTTTTCATCGAGGCTGACACGACCGATGCTACGCATCCGATGATCGGCGGCGAAATGGTTTTACAGCAACCCAGCGTTGTTTTTGACAGGTCGGCCTTGAGCGGCGGAAGCGTAGTGAGCGGAACGGGATTTGACAGAAGCGCGACCGCATTCGTCGGGCTGCTTGCATCGGATTCCAATGGTTCCACGCAAGTCGCTTTCAATCAAAATGCGGGTGGCACAGTCTCACAGGGTTCAGGCGTCGCCGGAACCTATCTGGTAACGCCGAACGGCCGAGTGGAGTTTACAAACCTTGGAACTTTGGGCCCGCGGATCGCCGCCGGTTATTTGACCGGCACCAACGAAGGATTCTTCATTGGCTCGGACAATGCGGCGACAACTGGCCTGCTCGAAAACCAATCGGGCGGGCCCGTGTTCGGGCCTACATCGATCAAGGGTAGCTACGCCCTCAGCGCTCTCGATCCGGCGGATAACTTGGTAAGCAATGTCATCGGCCAAACAACGGGAAATGGTGTATCACTTTTATCGGGCGTCATCGACGAAGTGGATAGTAACGCGCAGAATCCGGCTCAGTCGTTTGTTGGCAATTATGTTTTGTCGTCCTCCGGTCAGGGATCCGTGACGACCAACACACCGGCGGGCATTCCGACGAACCTCGCTCTCTACGTTGTGTCTCCGAGCAAGCTTCGAGCGATTTCGACGGATTCCGTTGACGAGCACCCCCAGGTGATTTTCTTCGATCACTGAGAGCCCATTAATAGCGCCTTACCGAATCTCACTCCGAACGGATCGCGGAGGTCCGCTCTGCCCAGCCGCTTATTTCCTTTTTTCGCGAAGATTCAATGCTGCGGAATTAATGCAATAGCGAAGGCCTGTGGGTTTCGGGCCATCTTCGAATACGTGTCCAAGATGCGCATCGCAACGGCTGCAAAGCACCTCGGTGCGAGTCATTCCGTGCGTACTATCGCGCTCGAGTTCCACGTTTTCCGTGGCAATTGGCTGCCAGTAGCTCGGCCAACCGGATCCCGAATGGAATTTTGCATCAGAGCTGAATAAAGGCTGTCCGCAGCAGACGCACACGTAGGTGCCTTCTGTCTCCGTGTCATCATACTCGCCGCTGAAAGGCGGTTCAGTTCCCTTCTTGCGCGTGACGTTGTACTGTTCTTCGGTTAGCTTCGACCGCCACTCTGCATCATCCTTCTTAATTTTTTCACCCATAGATTCGGATTATACAGAAAGCCCGGGAATATTTCTGCCGGAGCGCTACGCGGCGGTTCCGGGCACACTCCGGCTTTGCGGAGCGAAACCTGCGCCAATCGGCCCCGGTCGGCGCGGGCGATGCGCTCCGCAAATAATTGCGAAATGATAGGTGGATTCGATTACTTCGTTGTTGATGCCTACTTCCCCGGAATGTAACTCAGATCGTCGCGAAATTGAATGATTTCAGACTCATTGCTCTTCACCGAATCATCGAGCTGCTTGATGATTGAATCGGCATCCAACCCGCTGAAAGCGTCCTTCAAGATGTCACGGAACGGCTTCACGTTGGGATTGTCTTCGAAGTCGGCCCAATTGGCGTGCGGAATCGACAGAACGAACGTGTCTCCCGGCCCGCCATTCACGAGTTCGTACCAGTAGTAGTTGACGGGCGTTTTCGTTTTCTGAAATGCCTCGTTGATTCGACCCATGGCACTGCGGAATTCAGTCTCGCGGTCGGGGCGTATGTGGTAGGTGATAATTTCCGAAAACTTGGAAGCGGCTGTGGAACTCGGCGGATTACTCACCTTTGGCATGTAGTTGTAATACCGAGTCACGAGAGATTGCACATTCGAACCAATAAGTTTTCGGTAAGTGTCGAGATCGGTTGCATCAGGAACACTGGGCTTGTCGAGATCCGCCCAATGCTGTCCGAGGCGGCCAACGATGTAGGTACCGGTCGAATCGCCGCTGATGATTTCCCAAACATAAAGCGGCTGCGTGTCCTTCTGCTCCTTGTGCCACGCGACTTTCTGTTTTCTTCCATCTTCATATTGTTTTACTGCGCCATTCTTCGGCGTTTGAAATTCAAGTGCCGCCAGATTTCCGGGCTGGTTCTGTGCTGTAACGGAAACGGCGCCGAGCAACACTACGCCAAGTGCTGAGACAAACTTGCCAAATTTCATTCTTTTCCTCCGGAGTGGGTCAGATGGGGGCCGAAACTGGACGGAGAGTAGTCTGGAGGCGCACCTGTGTCAAGCAATGCATGATTATCTTCCAGGTCAACTCGAACCAATTTGGCGCCGATGCTGATTTTGTCATCGCTCTGTGAAATCCAGGCGCGAGTGAACCTCCAGAGCCTTAAGATATCGGTTCGGCGAGGGATGGAACAGAGAATGCCAGCGAGCGATCCACTCTATTTGAGCGTCGATATCGGCGGCACGAAAGTGGCTGCCGGTTTGGTGACGCGGCACGGCGAAATCCTCTCCAAAATTCGAGTGCCGATGCGAAGCAACGAAGGCGCCGACGCAGCAATGTCTTCCGTCGATCAGGCCATCGATGCTGCAATGAATTCGGAGCCCGCGCGAAAAGCATCCATTTCGGGCATCGGGGTTGTGAGTCCAGGGCCGCTCGACCCAAGGCGCGGCATCGTTGTGAACCCAGTCAATCTTCCCTGCTGGCGAAATTTTCCGCTGGTGGAAGAAATCACAAAATCGCGCGGACTGCCCACCATTCTGGACAATGACGCGAACGCCGCGGCGCTCGCCGAATCACTCTGGGGCGCAGGCGCCGGATTCGCATCCGTGTTTTACGTCACCATCGGAACTGGCATTGGCACGGGCCTCGTGCTGGACGGTCACATTTATCACGGTCGAACAGGAGCCGCTGCCGAAGGTGGCCACGTGTCCATCGATTATCGCGGGCCGCAGTGCACCTGCGGAAAAAAGGGATGCATCGAGGCGCTGGCAGCAGGGCCGGCCGTCGCCCGGCGCGCGCGCGCGAAGCTAGAAGCCGGCAGTGGAGACAAGTCAAAGTTGCTCGCGCTTGCGGGCGGCGATAGAAGCGCATTGACGGCGGAGATGGTCGGGAAAGCCTGGCGCGAAGGTGATCCCGTCGCAACGGCCGTATTGGAAGAAACATCCGATCTGATCGCTGTGTGGCTCGGAAACATGATTGATCTTTTGGAACCGGAAGTAATTATTTTCGGCGGAGGAATGGGCGACCTAATCGCCGGTTGGTTCGAACGCATTCGCGCACAGTTGCCGGCGTGGTCCGTTAACTCACGATGCGCTGAAATTCCGCTGGTTCGCGCTCATTACGGTGAAGACTCCGGAATCGCAGGTGGCGCGGCTTTGTGCGTATCTGCCGCGGTCGGTTGATCCTCCATCGCCTTGCCAAGTCTACGAGCGCTTCTCCCGCCTTTACAACCACGAACGAAGCTTGATTCGCGGGTTGACCGGACGCAAACGGTTTGTGAGTATAGATAGCGATAAAATTTACGGGGATCAATACTTTTCAGAATGGAACAAAATCTAAATTCATTTCCTCGCTTTCCTAATCTACCGGAACGAATTCGCGGCCTCGAGAAGTTGGCCTATAACCTGTGGTGGAGTTGGCACCGCGCCGCGCGCGAAATGTTTCCCGCGCTCGACGTCCAAGCATGGCGCGAGAGTGCTCACAATCCCCTTCGAATGCTGGCGATGCTTCCGGAGGAAACTCTGCAAGCCGCCGCGCGCAACTCGGATTTCCTTGAGCGCTATGACGCGGTGATGGACGAATTTGCCGCAGAGGTTGGCACCCAGACAGGCTGGTTCACGAGCGAGCACGGAAAATCGAATCCGCCACTCGCGTACTTCTCGGCCGAGTACGCATTCCACGAGTCTCTGCCACTCTATGCGGGCGGTTTAGGCGTACTGGCCGGCGATTACATCAAGGAATGCAGTGATCTCGCTGTTTCGGTTGTGGCGATCGGTTTGATTTACTCTCGCGGTTACGTAACGCAAAATCTTCGCGACGACGGCTGGCAGCAAGACGAAGAAAAAAAACTCGACCGGACGTTCGACCCAATCAAGCCGGTCCTCGATTCAAATAATAATCAACTCCGGGTGCGCGTTCCCCTCTTCGATCCGCCCGTCGATGTGCTCGTGTGGCGTGCCGACATTGGCCGCGTGCCGGTCTACCTGATGGACACGGATATCGAAAGCAATCAGCCGTGGGATCGGGCGATCGCAAATCGACTGTACACAAACGATCCCGAGCAGCGCTTACGCCAGGAAATTGTGCTGGGAATGGGCGGCATGTGCGTTCTGGAAGCATTAAACATTCGGCCCGCCGCGATTCATATCAATGAAGGACACGCGGCCCTCGCCATTCTGGAACGTCTGCGCGTGCTCGTCGATTCGGGAACGAAATATCAGGACGCGCTCGAACAAGTTCGGGCGAGCTCTGTTTTTACTACGCACACGCCACTGCCAGCCGGTACCGATGTGTTTCCATTCTCCCTGTTCGAGAAATATTTCGCCAATTTCTACAATCGCTTCGGCGCAGATCGCGACGCACTGCTGCAGCTCGGCGTGAATCCGTCCGATCCGGGCGCCGGTTTCAACATGACTGTTTTCGCTCTGCGAATGAGCAAGTTCTGCAACGCGGTGAGCAAGAAGCATGCGGAAGTGTCGCGCAAGATGTGGGCAGGCGTTTCAACGGACAAAAAATCCGGCGAATCCTCTATCGTTGGAATCACAAATGGCGTTCACCTGCTCACGTGGATGGACCCGATATGGCTGCAGCCATTGCTCGACAGATATGTAGGCCCCAATTGGGTGAACGATCAGGACCGGCCCGGAATCTGGGAACGCGTCGAGCGAATTCCGGACGTGGAATTGTGGCGTTTGCGCCGCCGGTTGAAAGGTTTGCTGATCTCCGAGATCAACGATCGCGCGCGGGAACGCTGGCAGCAAAAACGCGCTCGAGCTGAGAGCGTGATCGCGTTCGGCGCTTTGCTCGATCCTGAAATTTTCACGATCGGATTTGCTCGGCGATTCACCGCTTACAAGCGCCCCGACCTCTTCTTGCATGACCTGGAGCGGCTCAAGCGTTTGCTGACGAATCCGTTGCGCCCGGTTCAGATTATTTTTGCGGGGAAAGCTCATCCGTCAGACGTTGAAGGCGAACGGCTGATCCAGCGAATTTTTCACCTGGCGCAGGAGCCTGAATTTGGCGCTCGCGTCGCCTTCGTAGAAGGTTACGACCAGCGGCTCGCCCAGCGCATGGTGCGAGGCGTTGATATCTGGCTCAACAACCCGATCCCGCCACTCGAAGCGAGCGGAACGAGCGGAATGAAAGCCGGCGCAAATGGCGTTCCCAATCTTTCGATCCTCGACGGCTGGTGGATTGAAGGTTACAACGGGAAAGATGGTTGGGCATTCGGCGGCGGCAACATCGAAGGCGACCGGACGAACTCCGACGCGGACGCCGCGTATCGACTTCTCGAGGATGAAGTAATTCCCCTCTATTACCGGCGCTCCGATGATGAGATACCACACGAGTTCGTGCAGGTGATGAAGGAGTCCATCAAGCGCGTGGCCCCGCAGTTTAGTACCCGGCGCATGGTGAAGGAATACGTGAACCGGTTTTATGTTGAAGCGCTCGGTCTGGACGCGGTGCGGTCGGTCTGAAGTTGAGCCGCGTGGCCGGCACGTAATCGCGATACTAGGCGCTACGCAAAAGCCGTCGTATGTCGATACCGCAGCGCGGCAACACAATTTTCGAAAACGCGCCATATTCCTTCGGCTGAGGGTCATTCAATCCGAACCCGATGGCTATCGAATCAAGCCAGCCGAAACCTATCGTACCGTCCGCGCAAAAATCAGCGCATCGCTTCCCGCCATATCGCCGGATCTTGTGCTGGCTTGTGGCAATCGCAGCCTTTCTTTTCGGATTCCAGCGCCTACGCTACGAGCTGAAGAGCTACGCACTCCTGACTAGTTTTGTAAATCCGAAAGCGACCGGTCTGATTCTGCGTCTCGAAATGAATCCAGTCTCAACGGAGATCGTCAGCATTCCCACGCCCGACGGAATCGTCCGTGGGCGCTTGTACCTCCCAGCCGGCGTCAATCATCCGCACGGTATGGTGGTGGTGCCCGGCGTACATCACCTTGGAATCGACGATCCTCGATTCATCAATTTTTCACGAGCCCTGGCTGAGAGCGGATTCGCGGTGCTCACCCCAGCGCTCAACTCGCTCGCCGACTATCACGTCGACGCTTCGTCGATCGCCACGATTGGAATAGCTCCCGCCTGGCTCGAACAGCGACTCAACACGGGAAAAGTCACGATGATCGCACTGAGCTTTTCAGGGGGACTCGCACTACTCGCTGCCTGCGACCCGCAATATTCACCGCACATGCGTGCTCTAGTGTTGTTCGGCGGATACGAAAGTCTCGAACGCGTTTCGCGCTTCCTCGCTACAGGCCAGGAAGAATTTCCTGACGGCCGCGTGATCGCAGCTCCAGCGCACGATTACGGTGCGTCCGTCTTCGTATACTCACACCTATCGCAGTTCTTCGGAGCGAAGGACATCCCCGCGGCGCACGAAGCATTGAAATATTGGCTTTGGGAAGAGCCGCAGAATTCCCAGCCCTGGCTCGATAAATTAGGCCCGCCAGCACGAACGCTTGTCGACGCTCTGATGGCTCGCCGAATCGATCTCGTACGGTCGCAGCTGCTCGCAGCTATCCACGCTGACGCCGAGGAGCTCGCCGCCGTTTCGCCTCACGGACACATCAGTGGACTTCGTGTTCCGGTTTACATCCTGCACGGTTCGACGGACACCATCATCCCGTCTGCGGAAAGCCTGTGGCTCGAGAAAGAAATTCCTCGCGACGACGTGAGCGCGATCCTGATCACTCCGGCGTTTTCTCACGTCGATCCGCAGAATCGTGCAAGCGCTATGGACGAGTTGCGCCTGGTAAACTTCATAGCCGATGTCCTTCGCGCGGCCGAATGACGCACGACGCAAATTTTTTCGAGGAAATACGCAATCAGTAGTGATAGTGTGTCGTTCGCACACACTCCAAATAATTGAAAGGGACCAATCCTATGAAGAATCGGTGGTTTTTGATCGCATTGGCGCTATGCGCCTGGCTCTTCGTCGTCGCTGCGCCGAACTCCCACTCTCAGGAAGCATCTGGAGCGCAAAAGCAAAAGCTGCAGGAATTGGCGAAACAGTTGAACCTGACGCCTCGCCAGAAGATCAAACTGATGCCGATCCTGGAAGCGGAAGCTCCGAAAATCCAGGCGATCAAGGACAATACTTCTCTGACGGGCATTCAGAAACTGGAAAAAATCAGGGCCATCCACCAGGAGACCGATCCTCAGGTGCAGGCAATACTCACTCCTGAGCAATACCAGCAATTGAAAACAATTCGCCAGGAAGAAATAAAGAAGGCGATGGAGAAGAAGCAGGCAAGCCAATAGTTTTTTGAGAATTCGCGGAGCCATCCTGCGATTGGGCTAATACGTCAATCGCAAGAGCTACTGTTCATGCGGCGAGAAAGTTAACCCCGGCGAAATGCGGATTCTTCTGTTACCAGGGCTTGCTGCCGAATCCTGTCGACGAACCATGAACCGCCTACGAGCGGAGCCATGCGAGTTCGATCGAATTCTGGATCATCGAAACCGAGACGTGCGGGGATGCACAACCAGGAATAATTGGAGCGAGGGAGACATGATGCAGAAATTCAAAGCAGTGCTGGCTGTGTTCGTCGCAATTGGCCTGATGAATGGCGCGATTCCTTCTTCCGCACAGCAGCAGCCTAAGCCGTCTACCAGCACAGCAGCCCGCAAGCCCGGCACCACTCCCCCTGCGCCGCCATCGTGGCCCAGAACTTTCGATAGAAACGGATGGCACGCGATCGTCTACCAGCCGCAACTGAAGAGCTGGAGAAGTTATCGCGCGCTCGTGGCGGACACGGCGATTTCATTGACGGAGCCAGGGGGCAAGACCGTGTTGGGCGTAGTTTCGTGGAGCGCCGATACCGTCACGGACGTCAGCGCCCGAACGGTCGTGGTAAAAGACATCAAAGTCCTGAACTCGCGTTTTCCATCACTCGAGGGCGCTGAAGAAACGGCCATGGAACAGCGGATGCGCGACGTGTACCCCACGGCGAATTTCAATATTAGCCTGGATCGCATGATCGCAAGCCTTGAGAAAGTGAACGATCCGGTTCATGGAATTGAGGTAAGTCCGCAGGTGCCCAAGATTTTCGTGAGCAACGCGCCCGCGATTGTGCTGCTTGTCGATGGCAAACCAGTCCTGGCCCCGATTCAAGGCTCTACGTTGCAATATGTCGTCAACACGAACTGGAATCTTTTCTACGACAAGTCCGATTACTACCTGCTCGTCGGAAAAACTTGGATCAAATCAAAAGAACTCGGCGAGCATTGGGCCGCGACGACCAAGCTCCCCGCAGAAATCGCAAAACTGCCGGCCGATCAGAACTGGGGTGATGTGCTGAAAGCCATTCCACCGGCGAACGACGCTCCACCCGCGCCAAAAGTGTTTTTCACGGAGAAGCCGGCGGAGTTGGTCGTCTTCAAAGGAAAACCAGCGTACGCAAAGATTCCCGGCACCAGTCTCGCCTACGCTACGAACACGGACAGTAAGGTGTTCGCGCAACAGCCGGGCGATCATATTTACATTTTAATTTCCGGCCGCTGGTTCACTGCTTCGACGCTCGAAGGTCCGTGGTCGTACGCTGGAAACCAGCTACCACCGGATTTCGCGGCGATTCCACGAGGCAAACCATACTCCGACGTACTCGTATCCGTCCCCGGCACTCAAGAAGCGAGTGATGCCGTGCTGCTCGCGCAAGTCCCGACCACCGCTCTCGTGAATCGCAAAGAAGCGGAAGCGAAAGTAAAAGTAGCCTACGCCGGCGAGCCGCAGTTCCAGCCAATCGAGAAAACCTCGCTCTCGTATGCGGTAAACACTTCGGACAAGGTGATCAAAGTCGGAGATCTTTACTATCTTTGCTTCGAAGGCGTGTGGTTCATGTCCACGAGACCGAGCGGCCCGTGGAAGACGGCGGATTCGGTGCCGCAAGTGATTTACACAATTCCGCCCAGCTCTCCCGTGTACAACGTCACCTATGTCACCGTCACAAATCCGACGCCGACAACCGTCGAGACCAGCTATTCAGCCGGCTATCTCGGAATGTTTGTTGTAGGTGTCGCAGTTGGAGCAACGCTCGTTTACGGCACTGGATATTACTATCCGCCGTATGTGTATTGGGGACCGAGGCCCATCTACTACCCGTATCCTTATACCTACGGAGTGGCAGCCGTCTATAACCCGTATACGGGAGGTTATGCAGTTGGCCGCGCAGTGTACGGTCCGTACGGCTCAGCAGGCAGCGCCGCGTGGTACAACCCGAACACCGGAATGTACGGGCGAGCCGTCACCACTCAGACCGCGTACGGTGGCCACACCTACGCGCAGGCCTACAATCCCTGGACCGGAACGTACGCCGCCACGTCACAAGGTCACAATCAATACAGCCAGTGGGGAAGCTCCGTGGTGACGAATGGCGACAACTGGGCGCAGGCGCAACACGTGACGAACGCCAACGGCACCGCGGCGTCATTCCAAACTTCCAAGGGCAGCGCGGGTGCCGGCTTTTCCGGTGCTAACGGGAACAGCGGGTTTGTCGCGAAGGATGCGAATAACAACAACGTCTACGCTGGTGCTGACGGAAATGTTTACAAGAAAGACTCGAACGGCGACTGGAGCAAATGGGACAACGGCAGTTGGGATCCAGTCGATCCGGCGACGGGCGCGAAGCAAACCAAGAATCAGGCGAATCAGTCGCAAAACCGGGACAACGCGCGCCAGTCGTCGGGAACGCAAACTCCCACCACATCACCTGCGTCCGGCACGCAAGCAAGGAGCGGTGCCGCGGCGAACGGCACGGCGGCAAACGGCGCAGCATCCAATCAAGCCGCCCAACGTGCGAACGGGCAGAATGCACAGACGGAGCAAAACCGGACGCCGAGTCAGACTACTCCCGGCGCGAGGGGTTCCTCCGAGACGATGGGCCAGCTTCAAAACGATTCAGCCGCTCGCGCTCGCGGGAGTCAGATGGAACAATCTCGCAACCGTGGTAGCGCGTCCGGTGGCGGAAATTATGGCGGTGGAAGCGGTGGAGGCGCCGGACGCAGTAGGGGCCGCCGGTAGGAACGGCGATCGGCCGAGTCGCGTCGCGCCGAATTTCGATTTAAGGGGAACAATTCGGAGTTTGACGCCACCGCACAGTGGTGGAAATACGAATCTAGTGTCCTTCGCCGTGCGGGAGGTCGGCGGGAGTCGCGTTCTCTCCCTCGCCCGGCGCGCCCCATTTGACGATTTTCAAATCCAAGACAAAAATCGAATACAACACCGGCACCATCAGCAGCGTAATAAACGTCGCCACGCCGAGCCCTCCAATCTGCGCGTAGCAGAGTGGTTGCCAAAGGGGCCCGCCGTGAATCGCGAGCGGAAACAGCGCGAGTATTGTGGCGCCAACCGTAATCATTACAGGGCGCAATCTCACAATCCCAGCATCGAGTAACGCCTGCTCCAATGGCTCGCCCTTCTCGTGCATTTCTTCGATGAAGTCGAAAAGCACGATAACGTGACTCACGATCACTCCAATCAAGCTCGCAATCCCCAGGAATGCCATGAATCCGAACGCCGAATGCATGATGTAGAGAGCGATTAGTGCGCCGACGACGCCATAAGGGGTTGCCGCCAGCACCAATAAAGGCTTCACCGAGTGCCGAAATTGAAATGCGAGCGCGAAGAAGATCAGCCCCACGGAAATAGCCATCGTCATCGACAAATTCTTGAACCCCTGCACTTGTTTAGCCTGCTCGCCGCTCACTTGAATGCTGTAGCCCGGCGGTAACGAATCCTGCAGTTTCTTCAATTCCGGCGCAGCCGCCGAAAATACTTCCGAGGGCAAGGAGCCCGCCGTCGGAAAACACTGGACCGAGATTGTCCGAAAATGTTCGAGATGCCGGATGCGCAGAGTTTGCAAAATATTTTCGATCGACGAGACCTGCACGAGTGGAACTCGATTCGTAGATTGCGAGTCGTAGACGTACAAATTTTGAACGTCTGAAAGTTGCGCGCGCTCCTCCATCCGAAGCCGCGCGACCACTGGAACTTGCACATCGCCTTTTTGAAGATACGTGAGCCCCACTCCGTTCATACCCGCGCTCGAAGATTGCGCGACGTCCTGGTTGGTAATTCCCGCGAGATTCGCGCGGTCGGGATCGACCTTCAACGTGATCTCAAAGCTATCCTGTCCCCAATCGTCTCGAATCCGGCTTGCGTGCGGCACAGCCTCTAATATTTTCACCACTTGAGCGGCGATCGCGCGCAGCCTTCGAATATCATTCTGCTCGTCTGATGGATTTACGTCGGCTTGACCGGAAATGCGTAGTTCGACGGGATAATCGAGAGGGTTTGTCTGGAGTTGCCTCACGTCGACGCGCGCTCCCGCCACATTTTGCGTAATCGCATCTTGGAATAACCCAACGAGGATTGGCGTGTCTTCTTTTTCGAAAACCTCGATGATCACTTGGGCGTAGTTCAGCTGTTGTAATTGCGGCGTCACCGAAAACCAGAAACGGGGCCCCCCGCCTCCGATAAATGTCGTCAACGATTTCAATATAGGGCGCGGCTTACCGTCTTTCCCCGGATGCTCGCGGCCATACTTGTCAGCTGTGGCGCGGACAGCGTCTTCCACCCTCGCAGCTGCTTGATTCGTGACGAACAGCGGCACGTCATTGGGCAACCACACGTCCATCACCGAAATGTACTGGACGTCATCGGGAAAGAATTGCGTCTTCAGCTGCCGGCCGAGATATCCGCCGAGTATGAGGAACAACAGAGACCCCGCAAAGACGAGCCATCGGTGATCGATTGCCGCCTTTCCCACTCGATAGTAGAAACCGCTGAATCCGCGAGCCCGCCGTTCTTCCATCGGAATCTCAGCCTGCTTTCGCGGTCGCAATAAATAGTAGGCGAGGAACGGAATAAACGTCATGGAAACGATTCGCGACGCCACGAGCGCGCACGTCATCACGATCGGCAGGCTGTACAGGAATTCGCCGGTCGTTCCGGTGAGAAGCAGAAATGGAATGTAGGCGACGATATTCGTGATCGTCGCGAACAATATCGCGTGCGCCAGTTTCGTGGGCCCAAGCCACGCCGCGACCACCGGAGGATGGTTCTCGGCCAGCGATCTCTTGATTGCATCGCCGGCGACCACAGGATCGTCCACCAAGAGACCCAGCGCGATAATGAGTGTCGCGATCGAAACCTGCTGAAGATCCACGCCCAACAGATGCGCAAAACCAAACGTCATCGCCAAAGTGATGGGAATCGAAACCGCCATTAGAACGGCCGATCGCCATTCCCAAAAGCCAACCAGCGAGACGATGACCACCAGCGCGATCGCTTCGTACAGCGCATCCATGAAGAGATCGACATTCTCTTTCACTTGTAGAGGCTGGTCCGAAGTGCGCGCCACAATTAGATCCGCAGGCAGTATGCTTCGCATGGAACTCAAGATTGTGTTCACGTCCTGCGAGAACTGAGCAATCTGTTCGCCCGCGCGCATCTGAACGGAGAGCGTGACCGCACGTGTGCGGTGCCACTTCCCTTGCGCGTCCATCCATGTGTAGAAGTTTAGATAATTTGCGGGACTTCGATAGCCGCTCCGGACGTCCACCAGATCGCGCAGATAAAAAGGTGTCCCGAAACTCGAAGATCCCACAATGACGTCGCCGATTTCCTTTGCGCCGCTGAATTCGCCGGAAGCGTCGAGGACGATATTTTTTGATCCGGCTTGAATCGTTCCTCCCGGAAGCGTGATATTGCGCGCGTTGAGAATCCCCTTCAAGTTGCTGGGCTGCAGCCCGTAAGACGCGAGGCGTTCCTGTGAGTAGTCGAGATAAATCTGCTCCGGTAGAACCCCGGAGCGATCCACCCGCGAGACTTCTTTCGCTCCCTGCAGCGCCCGCGAGAGAAGGTCCGTAAAATTATCGAGCTCGTGATACGTGTATTTGTTGCCGGGGTTTGCTTCCAGAATTGCTTCGGTTTGGCCGGGATCGCGAATCAGTGCGGTTGGCCATGCGTCGGGATGAAATTCCGCCTCTTGCAAATTTTCGCGAACGAATTTTTGCCCGAACGCCAACACTGTCGCGTCATCGAGATTGGTGAACCCGTCGACTGCCATAAATCCCGGACCGGCGATGATCTGTGCTTCGCGAATCACACCTTGGGATTCGGCAGCAACTTTGAAGAGACCGACCAGCCGCGTCACCGATTCCTGAGGCACGGAGTCGGGATAGCATTGAACGATCGCAATCGGCGAGCCCCGCGATCTACCGCGCCGCGTTGCACGGTGTTTCACGATCGCCAGCTGAACTGCGTGCGCGCGCACGGAAATTGTGGTTCGATCCTCCAGTGGACTTGCGATTGTCAGCATCAACGCCGCCGTGTCGCCGAAATCGCTGTTGAATTTGATCGGACCTGCACCTTGCGGCAGCGTAAGTGAATTTAACTTCAAACTGAGGTCGTTGAATTCCTTTTTGGGGTCTTTCGCGGTGTCGATCAGCTGAACCTGAATAATCGAGAGGCCCGGCATCGAGAGCGATTTGATTCCAAAATCAGCGGGAGTCGGTGGCCGAATGAAAGAGTTCTCCGCCAAAGTTGATTCAATCGGACGCGTGACCAACTGCTCCACCTGCTCGGCAGTTGCTCCGGGCCATTGCGTCGTGACGGACGCAACCAGCACCGGAATATCCGGATCCTTTCGCTTCGGCATGTGCATGTATCCATAAATGCCAAGCACAACCGTCGCGATCAAAACCACCCAGGAAATCTGGCGAAACTCGACGAAGAACCGAGCTGTGTTGTGCTCGTTCTGAATGAGGTCGGAATCGGTTCGGTGCATCATCGGATATCGAAGTTCCCTGCGGTTAGGAAATCGGTCTTACAAGCTGTCCGTCTTTCACAAGCGTTGCTCCGCTTGTGATCACGCGATCGCCCGGAGAAACGCCGCTGACGATTTCGACCTGGTCACCGTAAGCGCTCCCAGGTTTCACGGGCCGCTGCTTCGCCACTTCCCTGTCGCCATCGCGCGTCACAAGAAAAACGCTAAAGCTCTGCGCGTGGTCACCAGAAGCGACGATCGCGCTGAGCGGCACCACCAGAACGGGCGAAATCTGCCTCGCCTGGCCCACATTTAGGGTTGCGACCATTCCGGAAATCAATTTGCCTTTTGGATTTGGAATTGTCACTTCCACTTGAAACGTGCGGCTTTTTTGATCCGCTTGCGGTGCAATCGCAGTAATCTTGCCTTGAAATTGCTCCGGCAGGGTTTCTGTCGTGACCACTTGATTTGCCCCGAGGTGAATCGTTCCCAGAAGCGTGTCCGGAACGCCGAAGACCGCCTTCACGAGATGAATATCTGCAATCGAAAATCCCTGAGTGCCCGTCGACACAAGCGCTCCCAATTCCACGTTGCGGCTCAGTATCACACTGTCAATCGGCACCCGTAGCTCGCAATCAGAAAGCGATTGCTGCGCCTGGCTGAGCGCTCCTTGCGCACTGACGACGCTGCCATTCGCTGTCGCGAGCTCCTGGGTCGCCGCGTCAAAATTCGCTTGCGTCATTGCGTTCGCAGCCAGTAGGGCGGTTGCGCGCTTCATATCTTCGCTGGCCTTCACCTGCGCTGCCTGCGCCTGCCCCAGCTGCCCTTGGGCCTGCGCGACCACATCTCGATAGTCCTGCTGCCGTACCGTTGCAAGTACGATCCCTTTCGCGACGACGTCGCCCAGCTGCACATCCCGCATCCGGCCGTCTGCGCCTTTTCGCTGGAGGATATTTGTGACGAAACCTCCCGATTTGAATAGCAGCGGCAGCTGCGCAATCGGGACGATCGACGCAGAATAAATTGCCCCTTGATTCCCGGTGTATTGCTCGACCACCGCAACTTTCACCGGAATCGGAGGATTTGCCGGCACGGTTTTTGGTCGCGCTGGCATCCGGCGAATTGCGTGGCGGCGACCAGTGCAACGCCAATCCGAATTCGATGTCCAGCTTTTCGCAAACTCATTGCCTGTCCTCACCGAGTGACTTTTCAAAATTTGCGCGGGCGGTCCAGTACGCCGCCAGTGCCTGCTGGTATTGCGTGCTCGCCTGCGCCGCGTTCGATTGTTCCTGGAGCGCATCGCTCAGCAGCGCGGTTTTCTGTTTATATTGCTCCGTAACCACCGCCAGCTTCTGAGTTTCGCCTTGCTGTGCAAGTTGCGTGACTTTCAAGTTCGCGCGGGCCTCGCGCAATTTCCGAAAACTGTTGTCGATGTCGATCAGCACCTGGCTCTGTGTTTCCGTCACGTTCAGGCGGCTCTGCTCAATCGCAGTATCTTTCGCTTCCAGTTGGTGACGCTTGTAACCCCAATCGAAGATGTCCCATTTCAGATCGATTCCGATCACGTTGATGTTGCGGGGAAGCCCTTGGATATCGAACGGCGAGAAATACAAATATTGTATTCCGATTTGAGGAATGTACTGAGATTTCTCGATGCGCCGCGCAAACACGGCTTGTTCTTCTTTTATTTTCGCCTGTCGAATCTCCGTGCGATTGTCGAGGGCGATCCGTCGCGCCGTTTCAAGATTGGTCTCTTCCGGCAACGCATCGGGCAAACCACTCACGCGAAACTCCGTTCGAATGTCGCGACCCATCAAATCGTTCAAATTTTCCTTTTGCGTAGCAAGGTTGTCTTCTAACGTGATTTGCTGAAGCTCGGCTTGCGCCAGCTGCGTTGCCACGCCCGTGCTTTGGTATTGGAGAGCAGTTCCCTGCTGCACATTCTCGGCCGTTGTGCGATTCAGTTCGCGCAACGCCGCCACATTCGCTTCGGCTGCATCCACCGCGCTCTGCGTCTCAATCAACGTGTAGTAAGCATTCTCCACCGAATTGGTAATTTGCTGGCGCTGCTGCCTGAGCTGCTCGATCGTCAGCTTCTTACTCGCGCCGAGAGACCCGAGATTCAAATGTATGTTGTAGAGCTGCGAAAGCGGCTGGTACGCCTGTAGCTGGAACATGCCGGTAAGCCGCGGGTCCGATGAAACCACCACATCCGTCGAGGGTATCGGCGGTCCGTTCACGGTGCCGTCGAGGGTTCCGAATACCCCTTTCTGAAAATGCACATTCACTGGTGTTAGAAACGACGATTCCGTGAGTTCCACATTAAATTGCGGATATCTCTGGGTGCGAACTGACAGAATCTGATCGTTAGCCGCCAGCACGCTCTGGTAGGAGATCTTGAGCTGCCGGTTGTTCTCTTGCGCGAGCGCGATTGCCTGATTGAGCGACAGGATGTCAGGCTGAGGTGCGGGCGATTCCTGCCCGAAGAGCGATGCACTGAATCCCAGCAGCAATAGGAGAAGACAGGATGGGATTCTCAACACCATGCTCCTAGCAGGATCTACTCAGGACTGAATTTTCGTTGAGGCGGCGCAGCTTATAACCCAGCAGCGAGCATTGTCAATTGGATTTGGCTCGGTTTCGAGCGCAGCAGATGGCCGATGCAAGTATCGAAGATGAAATAGGAAGCGCAGTCCAACTTACAATTGAAATCCCGGTGGTTTGAAAATACGTCCGGGGGAATTGCGCCAGATATCGTTACTTGGCGGGCCCATTCTTTCGTCCGACCTAAAAGTACAGCCCCAGGACAAGCCCTGCGGCATTCAGCTGCGAGTTCGGGCTCTTGCCAGTATTGTTCTCGTGCTCATAATAGACGTCAAATTCAACGTGTTTTCCCACCGGGAATAGACAGCCCGCATAGAGTGCCGTGGTGCTCCATTTGGCATATTTGCTTTCGTAAAAGATTTCCCCGCTCAGGTACGGAGCGGGGCGGTAGGAATGAATCGTGATGCGATGTTCCACTGTCAGCCGGTTGCGATAACGCCACGTAAAATTGTGATTTGACCAGTCGAGATCCGCACGGTTTCGATCGGTAATCAGTATTCGCCCTTTGAGTGGAAGATGAAAAAGAGCCTCCGGCTCCATCCGATTTACAGAAGCCGCATCCGGTGAGGCCAGGTATCTGTAGCCGACGGATAACACAAGCGGCCGGGATTTCGAACGGTCCACCTCGAGCCTGGTAAAATCCTGGAGCTTGAATATGGGCTTTAGGTAGAACGCGAGACTGGGGCCTAGCTCCGATTGCTCGGGGGTGCCTCCCTCGCGCGTGTCTTTTGCTTGAAAGACCACCCTCACATTTGAATGAATCTCGGCGTTGGCATCGATTTCAGGAAGGAACTCGGTTGTCGAATTCTGTGCATGTGCAGTTGCGCATAGGAAGAGCGAGAAGCACGCCGCCGCGAGTAGTCTCGGACGCAACAGAACTCTTGGATGTCGATTCAGAAATAGGAACTCACTTCGCACGCCTGTGCTCCGCAGCAAATCACGAGACGCGCCGCTCCCATCCCGTCTTCCACGCGGTGACGAATCTCTTCTTCGGATTCGTTACCGCTTATTGTCCGCCGAGCCTTTGGTAATTGGAATTTGTCGTCGTCACCACGAGCTGCTTCGCGCTCGCGTTAAGCACAGTCTGCTGCGCGTAGTTGGGACCGCCGGGCAGGCTTGCCATCTGAACCTGCAACGTGACCGCATCCTTCGCTTCACCCATGTAGGTGTTGACGCTCAATGACGTGATCTTTTTCGAAGCAGTGTCGAAGGTCAACGTCATCCGATCGCCGGGTTGGGCGTAATCCGTGAAGATCAGGTTTACGGCGCCACCGCCGGGATTCAGCGATACTTTCCCGGCCTGGAATGCCTGCTCCATTTTCTGAGGATCGGGCGGAACGTACATGCCGAGAAGATTCTTCACATCTCCCATGTATTCCTGCATTTCTTCTTTCTTCCTCGCAACGACTCGTTGCTTCATTCGGCCGCCGCTGGCCTGTTGTTGCGGCGGTGCGCCCATGGGTGTCTTCTCAATCTGTCCATCGGGACCGTAACGGCACAATTTTTGCGACGAAGGCTTCGGATCGCCCTTCAATGTAAGCTGCGTTGTTTCCACCCACTGATACTGCTGCAGCATTTGCTTATTTTGAGCCGCGGATTGCTTCACCGCCGCCAGTTTCTGTTGCAATTCGGCATTTTGCGCAATCGCGGCAATCGCGGTGAGGAAAATCGCTGCAATAATCATCACCAAGCGAGCGCCAACCAATCCTGAAGCGCCGGTAACGATCTTTTTCTCGTGCGTGGTTGAAAGTCTGCGGTTCATTCGAAGTCTCCTTCGTGAGATACGTGCGTATCGCTGCCCCGGCCGCCAGCACGGTGGCAATTCTAGGTCTGATTCACCTTGCTAAGACAAACCAAAGACGCTGTGGCGAGCCCCAAGTGAAGAACGACGGCAGGCCACAGCGCAATCCCAGACAGCCCCAGTTCGAATCGCGCCCCAATGAAAATCGCCGCGACGGCGAAATCATATAACATTGTCGCCCTGACGAGTCCGAGTGTTCCCCGGCTTCGCACATCATCACGCGCCGTCCAACAGGCGATCCCGATCGCAACGAGCGCTGCACCTGCAACGCCGCAAACGACTCTTCCGGCGGGAGCCTCAATCGTCGCGCCTAGCAGAAGGCTGAGCACTACGGAAGGAACCAACACCAGTGCAATCCCGGTCGCCATTTCCAGGGCAGCTTTCGTGACGAGCAGAATCCTCACTCGTGTCTCCCGCAGTTGCCACAGGATGATTTCCCAGCTGAAGGCTTTGAATCTCTGTTAACGCCTGCGCCCGCCTCCGCCGCCCCAACCGCCACCACCGCTTCGCCCGCCCCAGCCACCACCACCCCACCCGCCGCTCGAACGTTGCTCCGAGTAATTGTGGCTTGCTTGTTCGCCCCTGTCGCGATTCTGCGCTTCCTGTTGCATACCTTGCATCTCGCTGCTCGAAGCATGCTCGCCCGAGGAATTCACAGAGTTCCAGCCACCGCTGCTGTTAGCCTTTTGCCAACCGCCGCCCGTGTTCTTGTAAACGTTGCCGTCCGCGCTGGCATACATGTTGCCGTTCGCACCCTTGGCGACCGCTCCGCTGTTTCCGTAGGCGCCGCTGGCTCCTGCAGCCTTCCCGCCGGCTGACGTTTGAATTGAGCCTGTGGTTCCCTGGGCCGTCGAGTAGTGCTGGGAATAAGCGCTCTCGCCATTCTTCCCTACTGCTGCCGAACTCCCCCAAGAGCTGTATCCGTTCGAGCCTTGTTTGGTGGCGGCTGCAGCGCCGGTGTATGGGTTATAAGCTGTCCCGGCGGCGGCGTGTCCATATGCAGTCGTTGCCGACGCGCTATGTGCGTACGTTCCCGTATACGGATTGTAAGAGGCGCTTCGCGTCGCTGATCCTCCGTATGCGCCATACGCCGTCTGCGAAACTCCGTAAGCGCCAGTCGTCGTGTGGTAATAAGACGAATAGCCATACGTTGTGGGATACGGGTGGTAATAGGGATAGCCGTAAGCCGGATGATAGTAATACGGCGGATAGTAGTAACCAGTGCCGCCCGCAACGACTGCTCCTACCGCCATGCCGACAACGAATGCCCCCATATAACCCGCGGTGTAGCTAGCCTGCACGTTGCCATCCGACGACGACACCTGCGTCACATAGGTCACGTTGTAGACCGGCGAGCTTGGCGGAATCGTGTAGATCACCTGCGGAACAGACTGAGCCGTTTGCCACGGTCCTTGCGGCGTGGTCGACATGAACCAAATTCCTTGCAGACACAAATAATATACATCGCCCACCTGAATCACTTTTTGCGCAGTGTTCGTGGCGTAGCTCATCGTCGTACCCTGAATGGGGACGAACTGAGGTGCGCCGTCGTACGTCACGCTCGCTTTTGCGGCTGCCGCTGCGGCGTTCACAGTGACTGAAGTCGGAACTTGCGCGATCATCACCGCGTCTTTCGCTTCCTCTGTTCCTGGAACCGACGCCAGTACCTGTCCGGCAGCACTACTCGGCGGAATGTGAGCGAAATCTGCGGGCAAATTCGCGGTCGCAAAAGTCCACGGCCCTTGCAGGCTTCCGGATGTGAACCACCTGCCTCCCGTCATGTAATAAAGCTGGTTCGTCGGTGAATATTGGAACACATAGCTTCGTGTGTTCACCGCGTAGGCGAGCTGCGTTCCCTGAATCGGAGAATAAACGGGCTGGCCATCGAAGAGAATCACGACGGCGGGTGCCGTACTGTAGAAAACGGTGGGCACCACTTGACCAGAACTCGCGGGCGGCGGAACGAACCCCTTTAGGTTCGCCCAGTGTGGGTCGTTCACTATCTTGTCCATGTCGTGAGGAAGCTTTGTCGCTACCGACCACGGACCCTGAAGGCTCTGCGAGCGAAGCCATTGGCTCCCGACGAGCAGGAAATACTCGCCTTCCTTATCGATAAACACAGCCCAGTTCGTGTTGACGGCATACTTGAGTTTCGTATCCGGGATATCAACCAGCTCGGGTTGGCCTTCGAATCCCAGTAGAATCGCCGGCTTATTACTGACGTAGATTTGCGGTGGGTCATTATTCAATTGCACGCCCACGGGCGGCGATGCTGGTTTCGGAACGCAGGCCACCAAACGTTGCATCGAAATCCAAACGCTCGACGGAATAAAGTTTGTCACGAGTTGCTGCATCTGCGCGGCGCTGCCAGGATCGAGCGACGGAAAATACGCGCTCTTGATCGTCATATTCGAAATCAACACCATTTGCGTTTCCGAGTTGACGCTCGTCCAGCCGTGCATCAGCAACGCTCCGACAGTAGCCGTTCCGCCAGAAGGAGTGACCGAAATCGCCATCCGCCAGTCGATATTTTCAAAATCGTTCCAGTTGTCTACTTGAGGCTGGTAGTAAACGACAGTGCCTTGCGGCTTCGTGATCTGGCGGGGCCATCCAGGGTCCTGAGCCAAAGATACGCTTGCAACAGCAAGAAACAGCAGACAAGCCGCGATCGCTCTACTCATCATTCTTTCTCCTGGGGCATGCAGGCCGGAAATCAAACTTCCCGGCGTCACCGCTTGGCCGAGCGTTCTTACTTTAGTGTGAACGTCGCGCCGATCACTGCCCCCGATGTAGCCATGTCGATTACCGATCCACCGCTTCGATAGTCCACATCGAGATATCGATAACCAACCTGTAGAACAACGGAAGGTTTGATCCTGTAACCGATCAAACCTGCGATCTGATAATCGAGCTGTGAACCGGCGCCCCAGCCGCCAACATCACCCGCTATCATGATTTCGATCTTCGGCGATAAATTCGCCAAGATTCGCCCGCCAACCAATGGATCTACCCAATTCTGTGAGCTTGAAAACCTGAACGTCGTATCGTCAGCCGTCAGGTGCAGGCTTTGTCCGAAATGCCAGTACCGGAAACCCGCGAGGGCGTCAATCTTCACGATTTGCGAATCAACCAGCCGGTAGCCGATCTTGGGAGTGAGTATGAATTCACTCGCTTTGAGGTTTGCCGAGACCACTTCGTCGGTGAGCGGGATCGACCTGCTGTCTCCGAGCCTAACCCACACGAAGTCGACCGGTATCACTATCCTCTTGTAACGAGTATCAACGAGACCCATCAGTCCAAAACGGAAATTAGACAGAAGGTCGCCCGGGGTCGCGTGAACGCTGACGACGTGATCGTTTGCTCCCACCGTTCCATGCACACCTGGAAGCCACAGATAAGGAGATACGGCGAAATGCCAGTCGCTTTCCGGCATCCCCACTTGAGGAGAACCGGAAGTAGCTGCCGACGTCGTCGGCGGCGTAGTCACCATCGAAAACTCGTCGCCAGAGGTCGCCGGTTGAACGACGATCGCGACAGGCGGCGTGACGATAGAGTCGACGCCATCTGACGCGAGAACACCTGACGTGCGAGGGTCAGGAAGTCCTTGTGCCCAAGAAGTGCCGGCCAGTGTAAGCAAAATCGTTCCAGCCATCACAACGGTGAATACAGCCGAAAATACGGATCCAAACGAATTTCTTTTCATAAATCTCGATTCCTCCATTTGTACCGGTGAGTGTGCAATTACTGCTTTAGCTCGACTGGGGGTCCGCTGACGCGCTTCGCCTTAAGGGCTACGGTCACCTCGACGCGGTCCGCGATCTTGATGAATGGAATGCCGCTGTTCATCCCGTAATCTTTGCGGTCGAAAGCCATTGTGCCGTTGATCTCGCCCGATCCTGTCCCTACACCGCTGACGGTGAGCGTGAGCGTCTCTGGTTTCGTCACGCCGCGAATTGTAAAGTCTCCCGCCACGTCAAATGTAGTGTGGCTGGTCTGCTTTACGCTCTTCGAGTGAAACGTGATCAGCGGATTCTTCTCGACGTCGAAGAAATCCTTGCTCTTTAGCTTTCCGTCCTTCATGCCACTTCCCGAATCCACCGAGGCGGCTTGGATTTTGATGTCCAATACACCCGTGGAGAGATCCGGAGAAGTGAACACTAACGTCGCATCCCACTTGTCGAACGTCCCTTCGAGAGCGACAGAAGCCTTCACGAAGAATTTCACCGAACTCGTTTCCGGCGTAATCACGAAAACAGGAGCACCTTGTGCCTGGCTCGCTGGCGGGAACACTCCTAGCGCAAGCTGCCAAAGACATAAAGATCAACGGCATCTACGCGATGAAAGCACGTGCGTCATCTGCTAATCTCCTGGTCTTCTTTCGTAACGCCTAGTACGAAGTCTGACGCTGCTCGGCTGGCGGTGACCGACCTGGCGTAGCTCCATTCGCATCCGTCCGTGACCGCCTAAGCGGCTACTTCGGATACTTCTTGAACATCTTCGCGACGCGCCTTATCCACCAGCTTCATGTTCTTCTCGACTTGTTCTGATCCAACGTGCCTTGAGCGACACCGCGCCAGACCATTTCCTTCGCTTTCACGTCGTAAATATCGACGATCAGACGTGTCCGATCACATTCTGCTGCGCGTTGATCGAACCCATTCCGCCGCCAATCATTCGCATTCCGTACATGTTGTAAGACGTCTGTGTCTTCATTCCGCCGCTGCCGACTACCACCAAGTCGGGATTCTCGCTCTCCTTGACCAACTTGAGGCCCTTGCTCTGCATTTGAATCTTGATTTGTTTCTGCGCTTCCTGCGCCAGGAACGGACTATTGATTGGTTGGGATTCGGCAGTTGCCCCCAGGCGTATGTGTGGTAGCTGGAGAAATTCGCAGACGGACTGGAAGTGACGTATACGTCTTGCGCGGACGCCGCGAAAGCCGCGAAACAAATCAGCGCTCCAACCATTAGCATCTTTGTTTTCATTTCATCTCCCTATCTATTCAATGTTTCTTTGTCTCGCTTCTCGCAAGCTAGCAATATTGGGACAGGTCGACACGGTCATTCGCTGAAAACGAGGTACCCGGCTATTTGTCGAACGGAAATATCCGCTTCCAATCGTTTTTCATGCTGATTACGATCCAGCCGTTCTTATTTGCTTCAGCCATGAGCGCGTCGGAAAAAGTACCAACGTGAGTGTCCGGAAGACCTCCGCCTGGCCCGTAAGCATACTCCCGAGTCGCATCATCGTGATGAACCAGCATCATCAGCCGCGCGCCCTCTCCCGCTTGCGTCCATTCCAGCATTTGCGCGTCACCGCCCGAATTGCCGAAAGCTGCCTGCGGTCGCTTTCCGATAAAGAGGTTGATACCGATCGCCTTGCCGGGACCATCATCGATAAAAAATACTTTCGGTTCCCGCATCAGAACGGGCTTGCCGCTCGAATCGTCGTACTTCGTCACAATGCTCGATCCCACCACCTGCTCTGGCGGCACTCCATACACCTGCTCGCTGTAAACGCGCACGAACTCCTGACCGCCTCCCGTAACAATGTACGTCCGGAAGCCCTTCTCGCGCAGGTATTTCATCACTTCCAACATCGGTTGGTAGACGAGATCGGTGAAAGGCCGGTCAAAGCGCGGAGCTTTGGCATTGGCAATCCACTGTTTCACCAGCCCCTGAAATTCTTCCGTCCCCATTCCCGCGTGGGTCACGGCAATAATTTCCATCCAGTCCTTTTCGGTAAACTTGCTCATCGCCTCGCGGTCACCCGTGAGCACGGACTTGAACGGCTCCGTCTCTTTCCACTCAGGGTGCTGCGGCGCCAATTTTCCCAAACGATCGAGCGCAAACATCGCTTGTCCGTACAAGGGATGCTCCGTCCAAAGCGTGCCGTCCTGATCAAACGTAGCGATGCGATCCTTCGGCTCGACGTAATTGGGGCTGGATTTTTCGGTTGTGGCCTTTACGAAGTTGAGGATCCCCTCTTTCGCGGGTCCCTTATTCCACGACGGCAACGGATCTCGCTGCGCTTGCGCAGATGCCGCCCCGAACAGCAAGACACTAAACAACAATACGGACTTTAATTTCGTCGAAAGTCGTTCCGCTGGCTGTTGCATGTTGTCTCTCTTCGTTGCCGAATCTCGGGAGGCAAAAAATCCAAGATTTGGCGCTGAGGTTGTTGCAGGTTGACCAGTATTGTCAATCGCAAGGTCTTGCGAAGGGCGGCCCTCTCGGGCCGCCCTTCTTGAAGGTTAATGCAGTTAGTTGCTTGGTCCCTTGGACGCCGACTCGGCCTCTGCCATCCGTTTCGCCATCTCAGCCTTAACTGCGTCAAGGTTGAAGCTCGCGCCACGCTGCATCGGCGGGAACTCGATAAAGGTTTGCAGTTCTCTGCCGACTACCTGCTGAACGAAAACGAAGCGCCAGAATTGATACTTGAACCAATCGAAGTATTGCTGGCCGCCTTCTTTCGTCCCGTTGTTAGGCCAACCCGTGCGCTCGAATGGATCGAGACGCAGGTTGGTGATGTAAGGCACGTCCGGGTGGGTCTTTTCACCGAGCCAGCCTTGGGGTTGGTCGATGAATCGGAACTTATAATCGTCAATACGAACTGCGCCGACCGTACTCTCACCGAGATAGAAAATTTCGTGACGAGCCGACGGGCCCTTGCCAGTGATCGCTGCCATCTGGTTGTAGCCGTCCAAATGGTTCTTGTAGGTACGGTCACCGATTGTCTTGCCCTTCAGCAATTCTTCGGTGATGTTCGGATTACCGGCCGCGGCCGCGAATGTCGGTAGCCAATCGAGTCCGGAGAAAATGCCGTTCTGAACTGAGTCTGCCGGAACATGACCTGGCCAGCGAAGGAGCGCGGGAACGCGGAAGCCGCCTTCAAGAACGGTTCCCTTGGATTGCGCGAAGGGCGTCTGACCGCCGTCGGGCCATGTGAAGACCTCAGTGCCATTGTCTGTAGTGAATACGACGATGGTGTTGTCGTCCTCGCCGATGTCCTTGATCTTCTGCATCACCAGCCCGATGTCATCGTCCAGCTGTGCCATTCCTGCTTCTTCTTCTGACCAGCCGTTCTCGGAGTTGCGCATCGCTTCATACTTGGGCGAAAGGTGCGTGACGATGTGCATGCGGGTGGGATTGAGCCAGACGAAGAACGGCTTGTTGTCTGCCTTGGCTTTGTCGATGAACTTCAGGGAGAGATCGCGAATCTCGTCGTCCACCGTCTCCATGCGTTTCGGATACAGCGGGCCGGCGTCCTCAAGTTTTTGTTTGCCAACCACGCCCCAACGCGGTTGGTCTGTTGCGTCAGCCGTGGCAGTGGCCCAGCAATGAACCATGTTGCGCGGGCCGACCACATTCAAGAGATTCTGCGGATAGTTCGGATGCGCTGGGTCTTCCATGGCGTCTAGGTGGTACAGATAACCAAAGAATTCATCGAAGCCGTGAACGCAAGGCAGGAACTCATTCTTGTCGCCCAAGTGATTCTTGCCAAATTGTCCGGTGGAGTAACCCATCCCTTTTAGCACTGTTGCGATCGTAACCGCCTCTGCGGGCAAGCCCGTTGGCGCTCCAGCCTGGCCTACGGTAGTCATTCCGGTACGAATCGGAAGTTCACCAGTGATAAAGTTCGCGCGACCCGCCGTGCAACTCGCCTCGGCGTAGTAGTCGGTGAACAGCATCCCCTCTTTCGCGAGCTTGTCGAGGTTCGGCGTGCGGCCGGCCATCAAGCCGCGGTGGTAGGCGCCGATATTCCACATGCCGATGTCGTCACCCATGATGACGAGAATGTTCGGTTTTTTATCTTGCGCCGATGCATTCGGCGCCACGGAGAACCCTACCACTGCCAGAAACATCGCAAGTACCAGGCTGCTCGTCTTAATCCACTTCATGAATTCCCTCCAGTTGCTCGTGTAGCCGGAAAAGTTCGCGGAACATCGCCCCGCGGGAGTGGGCGCAAAGCCCCCAATCGCCCGGAATACTGCCGGAGATGTTCACTGTATGTAACCGTCAAAAGTAACGGTGTGCTGCGCGTCTTGCGGTTGCCGTCCGTAGGCTGATTCGTTTCCAGTTGCCTAGTCTCCCGTCAAATCGCGGTTACGAAGAGGAAAGGTGGGAGACAAATACGCGCCCAGCGAATGCGTCATTGATCGCAGGGATCAAATCGCTATCCATGAGCGCTTTCACCACGTAGCCACGAGCCCCGGCAGAGAGGCAAGCTGCGATGATGTCGGCATCTTCATGCACTGTTAGAAAAACGATCTTGGTGGTGCTGCCTTGGGCCTGAAGCTCCCGGGCCACTTCCAATCCATTCTTGCCAGGCATCGACATGTCCAATACAACGAGGTCCGGTGCAAGATCCCGGATCGCATCGAGCGCCGACTGTCCATCGGAGGCCGTACCGACGACGTCGAAGGAGTCACGCAAGAGCGCCGTCACAGTAGTCAGCACCGGCGTCAAATCGTCCGCTATTAGAATTCGTTTGAGCATCACCAAAGAACTCATCCCGGGAAATTCACTCGCTCCTTATCTTGAAGCAGTTTGGACGCGCCGTTTCCCGATCGGGCAATCATCTTCGGCAGTGAGTTCATTCCGTTTGCCGCGCTGGCGCATTTCTATGGCTAGATTGTTCGCAATCGAGGGTGCTGTCTACGGGTAGAACTAACGGTGCGGTATGGAAATCTTGGAGAGAGAAATAATGCCGTGCTGAATGGCGTATTGCATGAGATCAGCGTTGGTCTTGAGGTGTAGCAGTTCCATTACGGCATACTTATGCCCTGCAACCGTACGCCGAGTGATTTTAAGCTCAGCGGCGACTTCTTTCATAGAACGCCCTTCCGCCAGGAGTTGGATCACTTCCCGCTGTCGCGGAGTGGGTTCAGGAGCGCGCTCTCGGTTCTTCGGTTCCCGCAAAGCGATGATCTTCAATCCTTCTTTCGCGCTCGGTGTTACGTACGAACCGCCTTTCAATACCTGATCAATCGCCTCCGTCAGCTCGGACGCTGCCGCTTCTTTCAGAAGAAACGCAGACGCACCCGCTCGAAACGCTTCTCCGACGAGAAAAGGATCGTCATGCATCGTCATGAAAACTAACTTCACGTTGGGCAAGGCGTGTTTAAGTTTTCGGCCGGCATCGAAACCGTTTAGATGCGGCATGCCAATGTCCAGCACCACGATATCCGGATGCAAACGATCCGCAGCTTCTAGAAGCGCGCGCCCGTCGCCAACTGTGCCGACAACTTCACACCGCGGTTCGATCACTCCACGCAGCGCGTCAGCCAGCATCTGGTGGTCATCCGCAAGTAACACGCGCGGGCGCTTCATGATTGCAGCCCTCCCGCTGCCAGTGTTTTGGGCCGTTCGTCGACTGAGACGACGGCCGCCGGGACCGTAGCGAGGATCTCTGTGCCGCGCATCGGTTCGGAGCGAATTGACAGCGTTCCTCCAACAAGACGAAGTCTCTCCGACATCCCGATCAAGCCGATTCCCGCGCTTGAATTCCTGATCGTCGGGTCAAAGCCCGCACCACTATCGGTAATGCGCAACACCAGTCCACTCGCTTTCAAATAGAGCTCAACATTTGCTCGGTTCGTGCGCCCGTGTTTGACCACGTTTCCGAGAGCTTCCTGGGTGACTCGAAAAAGGCATAGCGCGATGTCTTTCGGGATATTGAAAGGAACTGCGTCTCCCGTAAACTGCACTTCAATTTTGTGCTTGTCGGCGATTTCGCTACAAAGGCCGCTGACAGCAGGCATCAATCCGATGAACTCGAGCCGGCTGGAATGCAATTCGTGGGAAAGCGAGCGAATGTCCGAGGCCATTGACTTGGTTCCCTTCAGCAATTGCTCAAGTCTGGCGCGCCCCGGGAGTTCCGACTCGGGAAGGCTCTTTCGCAGCTGTTCAAGCTCAATGCATTGCAGGGCCAGGCGCTGGCTGAAATCGTCATGCAAATCCCGTGCGATTCGCGCTCGCTCTTCTTCTTGGGCGTGAATCATGCGCCCCGTCAGTGCTTTCAGCGATTCGGTTGACGCCTTCCGTTCCGTAATGTCCACACACGACCCAATGTAGCCGCAGAAAGTGCCGTTGGATTCAAAACGAGGCACGCCGTAATCAACAACCCAACGATATTCTCCGTCGAATCGCCTCAAACGGTACTCCATCTCGAAATCGACTCGCGCGTCAAACGACGCCGAATAGATCTCGACGCAACGCTCGACGTCTTCCGGATGCACACCAGAAACCCATCCGTCGCCGAGTTCTTCTTCCATCGGTCGCCCGGTAAAATCCAGCCATCCCTGATTGAAAAAATTGCAAAGTTTGCCTGTATCAGACATCCAAATCAGCACAGGAGCGGTGTTCGCCACCAGACGAAATCGTTCTTCACTCTCGCGCAACACATGTTCGGCTCGTTTACGATCTGTGATGTCGCGCGCGATCACCGAAAATCCTATTATGTTGCCTGACGCATCTGCCACTGAAGAAATCGTCAGCGAAACGGCGACTTTTTTCCCGCCTTTCGCGACACCCACCGTTTCATGGTGTTCGATTCGCTCTCCGGTTCTCAAACGTCGCAGAAAAACATCTTCTTCATACCGCAATTCGTGCGGTATCAGCATCATGATCGACTGCCCAATGGCCTCCGGCTCTGAATATCCGAACAGCCTCTCCGCAGCCGCGTTCCAACTCACGATTTGTCCGTCCAAATTTTTCGCAATGATTGCATCGTTGGACGACTCTACAATCGCCGCATACCTCACTCGCGCATCTTGAGCGCGTTTGCGCATCAAAGCATTCGAAAATATCTCCGCGAGCAACTTGAGTTCTTCCACGAGATCGGCTGTCCAGTCCACGCGCCGTGTTGTGCTGACAAACGAAATCCCTCCGAATACTTCCCCGCTCGCCATTAACGGGAGCGTCGCCACCGAGACCGTACCCAATTGCTCCAAGTATTCGCGTTCTGCAACCGCGTCTTCTGGCACAGAATCCAAGTCCGACAGAAGTACAGCTTCGCCGCGCAGCAGGGCGTCTCGTCGCAACGGCAGCTTGTCCGAACTCAGAATGGATGGCGGCGCCGCGATTCCCTCTCCACGCCACGCCATCGTCATCCGCATTTCCTTTTTCCCGGGAGAGTAGTCAAAGAGGGTAATCCTGTTCAGCTCAAGGAATTCCGCGATCCCGGCGAGGCTGTTTTCGATCGTCGACTCCACCTCCGGTTCAGGCAGGTTGATAAATGTCGCAGAAAGTTGCGACAGCATTTTCTCGAACGCCATCAACTTGACGACCGATTGCTGGGCTCTCTTTCTCTTTGTCCGTTGCCACAGCAAGCCCACAATAAGAACTAGTTCGACTACGCACAGAAGAATGCCGGCCCAGACGTAATCCTTGTACGTTTCCCAGGGACTCAGTTCGCGGTAGGAAATCACACTGCCGGCCGGTAACGCCGAATCAGGAATGTTCCACCGACGCAGCTGACGCCAATCGAAGAGATAAATATTCGGGACCGCGATATCCTCAGGATCTTCGCCCGCCATCATGCGAAGTCCGAGTGCTCCGCCCGATTTCCCGACCTCGGCAAAGCTGGCTACATACCCGCCGACCGCTCCCGTTCCGACGTGGGTGTCGACGACGGTGTAAACAGGCGCGCCAGATGCGGCCGCAACCTTCGGGATCACCTCCGCAGAAATCAGAGGATGACCGTGTTCGTCTCGAGTGACCGCCAAAAAGAGCACGATGCTCTCGGCCCCCAGGACAGAGACTCTCCGGCAGATATCCTCCACCGAGAGATTCGTCAAATAAGTCGCCTGGATATTGTCGCCGGTGTTAGAAATCAACGTTTGTAAGTGGCTCTGAATCGACTCACCTCCAGACGAGTCATCACCGATCACGACGACATGACGAGCCTGTGGTTGGAAATGTCGAGCTAACTCAAATGTCTTTTGCGCGTCAAGGCTTACCCAGACATTCGCGGCCCTCGTCGCAGGTGCTCCAGAGTTTGGCGGCTTTCGCAACGGATCGGCACTCAGAAACACGATCGGCACGTTGGGGAATAAGTCAGTTGGGACGTCGCCGACGTAAATGATGAGGTCCAAGCCGGAATTCGCATACTTTTCCACGATCCAGGCCCGCTGCTCGGCCTGAACCGTCGAATCCGGAAAATGGCCTACATCGAGGTGTTCACTGAAAATCTGAACGCGCCCCGGCAGCCCCTCACGCAGAGTGGCACGAAGATTTTCATCAATCAGTCGAAAAACCGGCCAACTGACATCCTCCTCCATCAGAAGCAGGACTCTCTTTGGCTCACTCGATTGCGCCGCACTCGCCGAAGTAAGAATGAGTACAAGACTAAGAGTTCGCGCGACTCTGCCGAGCCAGCCGAGGACACGAGCCCGATTGTCAGTTGGATTCGACACTTTTAGCGACTCGACCTCAGAACTACTCGGAAAGGTGTGCCGCCCGGCTACGAACCTACCTAGCCAGGTCTTCTATGTAGTGAACGGTGAGAAGAGCATTCCCTCAGATTAGCCGAGGATAAAATGCGCTCCGTAAGCGGCGGAGGCTCCCACGCGACTTCGTGGCTCTCATCTGACTGAGTCTTGCCCGTCGTCAAGCTGATGCCTAGACCCAAACTTGGGCGTACTTTAACAGAAACTACTGATTTCACAAGGCTTTGTTAGATGAAGAGCTCGTTACACAGAGAAGAAAACCTACTCCCGGCTCTGGGAGTCTCACACCGTGCTTTTGACCCTTGTAATCGCGCACCCACTGCCTATAATCCCGCCACACTGCGTTCCGGCTGCACCAACTGAAAGGAAAACTATGAGTCCGGCATCGATCAGCTCAGTCGCCTTCACGATCGTCTTTGGAGGTGCGCTGTTCGGTACGGCGTTACGAGCCGCCATACCCCAACACCATCTCGTGGGCGATTCGAAAGATGCCGTAAAACTCGGAATGGCGTTGATCGCGACGATGGCGGCTCTCGTTCTCGGTTTGCTGATTGCCTCCGCCAAGTCCTCCTACGACACGCAAAACGCCGAACTGACCGACATGTCGAGCAAGATCGTCTTGCTCGATCGCATTCTGGCCCACTACGGACTCGAGTCGAAGGACGCCCGTGAGCAATTGCGCACTGCGGTTGTCCATACACTAGAGCGCATGGAGTCAAAGGATCGCGCCGGCCTTTTCCAATCCGAGCCGTCGTCGCCCGCTGCCGAAGCCCTCTACGACAAGATTCAGGCACTCTCACCGAAGAACGATATGCAACAATCGATTCGGTCTCAGGCGTTGGCGATTGCGGTGGACCTCGGACAGGTGCGTTGGCTGATGTATGAACAGAGAGTCTCTTCGGTCTCGATGCCCTTGCTCGTTGTGCTCATTTTTTGGCTCACGATAATCTTTGTCAGCTTCGGGCTGTTCGCCCCTCCCAACGCGATCGTCATCGCCAGTTTTTTTGTATCCGCGCTGTCGGTTTCCGGCGCCATTTTCCTCATCCTGGAAATGTACACCCCTTACGTCGGAATGATTCAGCTCTCCAGCGCTCCCTTGCGCGCTGCCCTCGCACATCTCGGGGCGTAAAAAGGGCGAAAGCCTCCGCTTCCGATAGCTCGCTGGGCATCAGAATCCGCGTCTCGCAATTGGGTCCTCGCCGCAACCGCCCATCGCCGGCGAGTGTACCCGTGCAGTTCTCGCGTTCGGCAGCGTACCGACAGGTTGAATAAACAACGAGTAAACTTTCGCGCTTGAACTCCATCTCCCGAACAGGAGCGGAGAAAGCGCATGGCTGTGATCTCGTGTGATATTGACGGAAACGGTCCGCCGATCCGGCTTCTCGTGGTCGACGATCACGAAAAGTTCCGGAGCCTCGTGGTCTCCATGCTCGAGGAAACGCCGCGAATTCAAATCGCCGGTGAAGCCGCCGATGGACTCGACGCGGTTCGCCAGGCCGAACAGTTGCAACCGGATGTCATATTGCTCGATATCGGACTTCCCTTCCTGAATGGTCTCGATGCCGCCCGCCGAATCCGCGCACTCGCACCAGAATCCAAGATTCTCTTTGTGAGCCAGGAATCGTCGGTCGATGTGGTTCAGCTGGCGCTGAAGTCCGGAGGCGCAGGCTACGTCGTCAAGACGGAAGCCAGCCGCGATCTTCTCGACGCGATCGATACGATCATTCGGGGCGAAACGTTTTTCAGCCCGGGATTGCTCGATTCTGACGCGACTCCGGTCTGACGATTAGCGCCCGGGTCGCCCGGGATGCCCGTCGAGAATCGGGCGAGCCTCAAACGACCTCCGTAGCCCGTTCCGATCCAACAATTTCCGCCGCGGAAGAAACCTGATCTCGCCTTCCGCGTTTACTCCTGCTCGCCGGCCGCTCGCCAAGATCGCGATTGACCGTTCGTTTTGACAATAGTCAATTCAATCTCCCGAAGAGCAGGATACGACTCGCCGCAGGTCTTGCCGCATCGGCGCTCGCAGGAATCGAACGAATCTGAAGGACTCCGAGCAAACTTCAGATGAGGATGGGATGGGCGAATGAACACCGAAAACTCAAAGAAAGGGACTTTCAAACAAAAAGCCGTTCACGAGGGTCAACAAATGTTGGGTATCTCCCTCTATCTCGCTTTCTTCTTTTGCGCCGTCGTCACCTACAGCAAGATCTTGCTGCACCAGTACGACGTTTCCTATTTCAACTACGGCACGGCCTTGATCAACGCCCTGATTGTCGCCAAAGTGATTCTCATTGGGGAATACGCGCGCCTCGGGCACAAGCGAGAAGCCAAGCCGTTGTTTCAGGTGGCAATCTATAAGGCATTTCTGTTCAGCCTGCTCGTGCTTGTCTTTCACATCATCGAAGAGGTCATCAAACACCTCGTCCACGGCGAAAAAATTGTGGGAGCGCTTCACGACGTGCAGATCGACACCCTGCTCAGCCGCACCGTCGTCGTGTTCTGCACGTTCATCCCGCTGTTTGCATTCCGGGAATTGCAACGTGTGCTGGGCGAGGAAAGCTTTAGATCGCTCTTTTTCAAGACGGGCGCGATGGCAAAATCAGATTCCGCAGCGGAAAAAAGATGACGTGGTGAGCCAGGAAGGGACATCGACAGTGCGCCGCAAATTCAGCCAGCGCCTTACGATGTCGGGCCGGCAGTCCGATAAGATTATCGCGCGATCGCTTGCACTGCCGCTGGCAAGTTCTCGACAAATTCGCTCGATCTGAACTCTTCGTCGCTAAAGAGAAATGAGTCGCCGCGATTTGCGCTGAGTCGATCGGCGAAGACCGTTCCTGTGAGCACCGTGATTACGGGTCCGCCGGCCGACTGCGCCCTAAGATAATTTCCCGGGAAGATGAATCGCGTCTCGCTCCGCCGCTCGGAACTCTGTAGACGCCAGGTTCATGCTCTTGAGGCTAGCCTAATAATTGTAGGAACCAGTTCTTTGGAGAGCTGCATTTTATCCAGCAGCTCAGCCGCACCCAGACCTTTCGCTAACAGCTTCGCTTCAGCATCATTCGAAAACGAAATCGCCAGCAGCCGTGAACCCTCATTCAACAGCGATTTAATCTCGCGAAAACCCTGCTCTCGACTTCCAGCCATGTGCAGATCCATAACAATTACATCCGGGCTTAAATCGTTCGCCATTTGTATGAGTTCGGCAGAATCGGCAGCCGTGCCGACCAGCTCAATTGTGGACTCCAGTTCCAGGAGACGAGATATCCTTCGACGCATAATCGCCACGTCATCAGCCAGGATCACTTTGATTGGCATCGTCCGCACCTCGCGACGGACTTCCTGTCGAGGCGAATCTTACCAATCTGTTGCCATGGAAGGTGTCTAACATTAGACAGCGTGGTTTCGACGGACTGCTGGCGCGGGAGATTACTTGGTTTGTCCGGCCAGATGCACTTTGTATTGCTCCCCACTAATTTAGACTAGCTTGGCGGGTTATAGCCGTGCCATTCCGGATGCGCCGCAGTCGAGTCGAACATCGGCGTCGTTTTGAAAGGTTCCTGCTTCCCTGTCATCGCCACAACTTCCGTTCTCCCGAGAATCGCTGCTGTATCAAACAGCGTCAATTGATTGTCGGTTTGTGCCGCCTGAAATGCTTCGTCGATGGAATCGAAACGCCGTGCGGTTGACGGTCTCAAGGAAACTGATTTCGAACCCGATGCGACACAAAATTGGGCGCAGATTTTTGTTTCAGAAAAAGCGACTGAAGATAACTTCTTGAAAGCGCGTGGTGAGCCGGGTAGGACTCGAACCTACAACCCGCTGATTAAGAGTCAGCTGCTCTACCATTGAGCTACCGGCCCACGAGTAAAAAATTGTAACACGAGTGATTCGCGTTCCCTATCCAGCCCGGGAGCACGCTAAAACCCGTTCAGCGTCGCAGCTTTGCGGCGATTTCCTTTGCGACTTGCCGCGCCCGCACCAAATCGCCGGGGCCAAAAGAGATCGCCGCCACTCGCGCGTGTCCCCCGCCGCCATACTTTTCGCTGAGTGACGCAAGGTTTACTTCCGGGTCGGGATCCTTCCACGGGTTCGTACCCACCGATACCTTGGAGCGCGTGGGAGACGCGCTCACGCCGACCGAATACACCGCGTTTGGAAACAAGAAGTACGGAACAAATTTGTTGTAGCCCTCAAGATCGAGATCGCTGACGTCAAAATAAATCACTCCGCCGCGCTCGTCCGCACGCTCTCGCAAGATGTCAATTGACCGGCGATGCCGCTCCAACAGCGGTCCGAGATGCTTCTTCACGATCGGCAGCTCGATCATCTCGGGAAGCGAAAGCGAAGTCAGGTGTGGAATTAACTGCGGCACGAGGTCGGGTTCAGGAGCCGCTTCGATCACGAGCGCCAGTTGCATCGCAGGCTCGGCAAGTCCCACGGCTTCTGCCGACGAAGCAAACTGCGCTCCGTCGATGATGTCTCCCCATTTGATAAGGTCAGCGAGAGGCTTCGCATCGAATCCAAATTTCTCCGACGCGATCATGGCAACGAACTTCGTGCAGGATTTGAACGTAGGATCGTAGAATTTTCTGTCCAGAACGGTCTTGCCGAAAATGCTCGGCATCTTCCGGTCTTAGAAACGCGCTCTGATGATGGTCGAACCACCAGGTAAGCTGCGGAGACGTGGAGTATTTGAAATCGACGACTGCATTTTCGTCGCCGTCAAATACGCCACCTTCAAAAGGATGCGTGGCCTTGTGCGTCATTCCCCGGTAAAGGAATTCCGCGTCGGGATTGATCCGCTCCCGGTAAAATCGCGAAAAAATCGCGGCCGAGGACGCGCCATCAAAACATTTGTCGTGGAAGCAGACCCGAACCTTCAACGCCATCTCCTCTGACACTCTCTCGATCCGTTATCTTCCCGGGAGGAAAGTCAATAAAGATGGACGCTCCAAGAGCGGTTGTCAAGAGGGGCATCGCGCCGGCACAACCGTGAGGCGGATCGAATCGTGAGGGATTTCCGCAACTCCGAGACGCGTGCACGGCGCATCACCGGTCCCGCAAATCGCTGAAGAATACCGCGTCGCCTGCCCCGGATTCCCGCTGCCAACGTCGCTGCCTACTTCACCATTCCTTCCACGATATTTCCAATCACCGGCAGCTTGAACTTTTCACCGGAATACGCCTTGAACATCAGAAAAACCCAAGCCACGAAAAACAAAAGCCCCAGAACCGGCGCAAGGAAAAATCCGAGAAACCCAATTGGAAAATGCATCGCCACCGTGATTGCCGTAATGATTCCCGTGCATATCCAGAAGAGAATCCACACGACTGCTATGCTGATGTTGAACGCGATCGATTGCGCCGCATGGAAACGCACGAAAGGCCGCTTGTCAATAAGAAGAAAAATTAAGCCGGTCACCCAGCCCAGAATGTAGCAAAGCATTCCCGCCACGTTCTCCGCCAAGCCGCTATCTCCCGTCGCTGTCGGAATCGACGAAGCTACCGCCGCAGACTGCGCCGCTCCGCAACTGGGACAAAATCCCGCGCCGTCCGCCATCGCAGCTCCGCATTTCGTGCAGTGTGGCATCGTGTGTGCCTCCTGGGCTCACCGAATCAATTTCAATGGCGCGAACCTAACAAAATAAGCTGCAAGCAGCAAGAACAAACGAATCTCGCAAACCCGCGCCGGGGAATTATCTCGCCACCTTGCTCATGTATAATCCCAGTACCAACCGTCGCGGAAGTGGCGAAATTGGCAGACGCGCCAGCCTTAGGAGCTGGTGGCCGAAAGGCCGTAGGGGTTCGAGTCCCTTCTTCCGCACCACGGCCTTTCCAATTCACGGCGCGAAGGCCTTCCTAAATCGTAGTTTCTTTCGGGATTCGGTGAAAATCGCGGTGCTACAGTTTGTTCACGTTTACATAAAAAAGATTGGTAGCTACATCAAACTGATCTCTTTCAGGCTTGTCTGCATCGTCTGCCATTGCGTCGTCGGATGAATCATCTGCCAGTGATCCTTGTCTTCAACGAGCACCGGCATCGCGAATGCCGCTTCATCGGCCACCCAGCGATACGAAACGGTTTTGCCGGTATCGTCAAACTTCAGTTCGAGCGTGGGGATTGCCGTGTGACGTAGATACTGATCGAAGACCGGCGTGAGATTCATTCCGGTTTGTTGATTGAAGTAGGCGACAACATCCTCGGTCATGATGTTCTGATACTTGAACCGCTGGTAGAAACCGCGAATCAGCTTCCACCATTTCGCATCGTTGTTCACGACGCTGCGCAGCGTGTTCAAGAAAAGTGCGCTCTTGAAATATTCATCCTGCGGCGGAGTGGCGTTCACGCCGCGCTCGGCGATGATTGGCTTCTCGTTCTTGACTTTTTCTTTGTACGCGTTCGTGTACTTCAGCCCGTCCGCCTTCCCCCACATGTACTCCACAAACAAGCACTCGAGGTATGTCGTCCACCCTTCGTGAATCCACATATCCGAGCGGTCGGCGGCGCTCACGGAATTGCCGAACCACTCATGCCCGCTCTCGTGAATAATGATGAAATCAAAGCGCGGGCTGATGCCGACGCCCGTCCAATCTCGTTCCAGATATCCATTCGCAAAGTGATTCCCGTACGTGACCGCGCTCTGATGCTCCATCCCTGAGTAAGGAACCTGAATCAGTTTGTAGCCGTCCTTCTTGAATGGATACTCTCCGAAGTAATGCTGGAACGCCTTGAGCATGTCCTTGGCCTGAACGAATTGCTTCTTTGCCCTGTCCAGATCTTCGGGAAGCGCGTAGAAATCCATCGGCACATCCCCGAATCGATCGGACCAGTGCTGATAATTGCCGATGTTCAGAGACACGTCGTAATTGTTGATCGGATAGTGGACGAACCAGTTCCACTGCGTGTACCCGTCGCCGAGGTCCTTCGTGCCCATGAATTTTCCGTTTGAAGCATCCACAAGGCCGTTAGGGATTGCGACGCTGATCTCCATGTTCTGCACTTCGTCGCGCCATTGATCCTTGTTCGGCCACCACGTGCTCGCGCCAAGTTCTTCGCACGCCGTATTGATCCAGGGATGGCCTGCTGAGTCCGTCTTAAACGTGATGCTGCCGAAGCGGCCGCTCTCGATGGGATGGCCGGAATAGTAAAAATCGATGGAATAAATCTTGCCGCTGCGAAGGGTCTCGGGGAAATCGATGAAAACGGCGCCCGAATCGCGTTCGTACTTGAGCGGCGTCGAGCCAAGAAGAATCTTGTCGACTTTCAGCGCGTCGGTCAGGTCCATCTGAATGCGCTGGCCGTCTTGCAGCATCTTGAAGCGAATCGTGTTCTTGCCGCTGATGAATTTCTCAGCCGGATCCACTCGAATATCGAGATGGTAGTAGAGCAAGTTATTGTTGGCTCGGTATGGGCCATACGCGCCGCGCAGCACGTTGGCGTGAGTCGGTTCGGCAGACTCCGCTTTCTCCTGCGCCGCCAACGATTGGCTCCCAACGGCACCCACGCACGCAAGCATTAGACTCCACAATGCGAATCGAAACGGTTGGCACATTCAACCTGCTCCAAATTTTTACTTTTGTCGCAAAATCCTACGCCAGCACTCTGCAGCGATTCCAGCGCGGCGTATCATACTTCAGCGTTTCGCTTTTTCATTCCAGAATCGCGGCGAACCGCAGTTGACGCGCCCACGCGGATTCCCTATACTTATGTTTCGATTGTGTTGCGACTGGCCGGCCTCTCCCGCCCTTTTTCTCCGATGATTCAGAACAGGCGAAAGGCAGACTGGATACAGGCTTGAACGGTTCTGGCTTGCCGGCGCGCCAATCGATCGCAAAAATCCCCGGAAAAACTTTCAATGGCCGAAACAGACTGCAAGCGTGAGCTCGAGCTGGAAATTCCAGCCGACAACGTTCAAAAAGCAACCGACAAGATTGCGCGTGATCTCGCGAAAGTAGCTCGCGTTCCCGGATTTCGTCCGGGTAAAGCCCCCGTCACTCTGATCCGCCGACGTTTCGCCGACGATATTCAAGGAGAAGTCGTTCAATCGCTTGTCCCCGAATTCCTTGAGAAAGCGCTCGACGAGAAAAAGCTCATTCCTGTCACCCGACCGGAAGTGGACAAAGTCGAATTCAAAGAGGGCGAGCCGCTACGCTTCCGCGCCGTCTTCGAAGTGCTCCCTGAATTCGATCTCGGCGACTACAAAGGCATCGAAGTCCAGGTGGACGCCGTCGACACGGGAGACACTCAGGTCGACAAGACGATTGAAGAGCTGCGCGAACGCGTTGCTTCCTTTGTTCCGATCGAAGGGCGCGCCGCAAAAGACGGCGACTACGTCCTGATCAAGTTGAAAGGTACGCCAGAAGGCGGCGGCGATCAGGTGGAAGCCGACAACATTCTTTGCCACCTCGGCGCCGAAGAAACTCTCGAAAGTTTCAACGAGAATCTGCGCGGCGCATCTCCAGGTGACACCAAGGAATTTCGCTCGGTATATCCCGCCGACTATCCCGATCAAAAGCTCGCAGGAAAAACATACGACTACAATGTGGAAGTGCAAGGCATCAAAGAAAAACAACTTCCTGAGCTGAACGACGAATTCGCGAAGGACGCTGCCGGCGAAGCCGGCGGCGTCACTACACTCGCCGAGCTGCGCACGAAAATTCGCGAAAATCTCGAAGCTCAGAAAGAACACGATCAAGCTGGCCAGGCGCGCGAGAAAATTCTGGAAGCGCTCGTAAAGCGGCATGACTTCCCCGTTCCCGAAGCGCTCGTCGAAGGCCAGATGGACGTCCGGCTCGAACGCGTCGTTCGCTCGCTGGCCCATCAGGGCGTCGATCCCCGCGCCGTGAATGTGGATTGGGTTTCGCTCCGCAAGCGTCAGCGTGACCGCGCGGTGGACGATGTGAAGGCCGAGTTGTTACTCGACCGGATCGCAACAGCAGAAAAAATCGAAGCGACGAATGAGGAAGTCGAGAAAGAGATTGCAACGCTCGCGGAACGCAGTGGCGAATCAGCAACAGCGATTCGCGCTCGCTTGACAAAGCAGGGAGCGCTCGATAGGATGAAATCGAAGTTGCGAAGCGACAAAACTCTCGAGTGGCTCTACAGCAATTCCCGAATCGAGACGACGGCCAAGAGTGAAAAGTAAAGCTGGTTCGGGTTCCTCAGCGCGCAAAACATACTCCAAATGAGACAAACTGACGACGCAAGTCCGCGTGCCACAACGCTTGTTCCCATGGTGGTCGAACAGACCAACCGCGGCGAACGAGCTTATGACATCTATTCCCGGCTGCTGAAGGACCACATCATTTTCATCGGCACGCCGATTGACGATCACGTCGCCAATCTGGTCACCGCCCAGCTGCTCTTCCTGCGAGCCGAAGACCCGGAGAAGGACATCTCGGCTGTACATCAACTCGCCGGGCGGTTCGATCACGGCGGGAATGGCAATCTACGACACCATGCAGTTTGTGCGGCCCGACGTCGTCACCACTTGCGTCGGCCAGGCTGCTTCGATCGCCGCGTTGCTGCTGGTTGGCGGGCGCGCCCAAGAAGCGCTTTGCGCTGCCCAACTCCCGCATTCTGATTCACCAGCCCTGGATGTCCGGTCTTGCTGGCCAGGCCACCGACATCGACATTCACGCCAAGGAAATTCTGCGCATGCGCATTCGTCATCAACGAGCTTCTCGCGTACCACAGCGGCCAGCCGATCGAACAGATCGAAAAAGACGTCGAGCGCGATTTCATCATGACTGCGGAACAGGCCAAGGAGTACGGAATGATCGACGAAATCATTACCAAGCATCGCTAGATCCGATTTTGATGCGATCGGTTCCGTTGGCGGCGTTCCAATCGGTTAGTAGTGAAGCGCGATGATTGCGCCTCCCGCGATTGCGTTTCCGGCTTAGAATGTATTCAAGAAATGCCGTGGGCTGGGCTGATGTTTCTTGCGGAGCGAGGCCATTCACACCGGTGAAACAAGTTCAACACCAGAAGAGCCGTTGCGCTGTTCCTTCTGCCATAAAACGCAGGAGCAGGTCGAGAAGCTGATCAGCTCGCCCTCCGACTATCCGCGCGCCTACATCTGCAACGAGTGCGTTGGCGTCTGCCAGCAGATTCTCGAAGACGAAAAGCGCGAACAGGCCACCGCCCCGGCGAATCGCGGCTTCCTCGCCCGCCGGAAATCAAAGCATTTCTCGATGGCTACGTAATCGGCCAGGACAACACCAAAAAGAAGCTGGCCGTCGCCGTCTACAACCACTACAAGCGCATCTTCCTGAACGCCAGCCCGGCGACGTCGAACTCACGCAAGTCCAACATCTGCTGATCGGCCCCACCGGCACCGGCAAGACGCTGCTGGCGCAGACCTTGTCGCGCATGCTGGATGTTCCGTTCGCGATTGTCGACGCCACCACGCTCACCGAAGCCGGCTACGTCGGCGAAGACGTTGAAAACATTATCTTGAAGCTGCTGCAAGCCGCCGATGGCGACGTCCAAAAGGCGCAGCAAGGCATCATCTATATCGACGAGATCGACAAGATCGCAAAGAAGGACGAAAACCCGTCGATCACCCGCGACGTTTCCGGCGAAGGCGTGCAGCAGGCGCTGCTGAAGATTCTGGAAGGCACGGTCGCCAACGTTCCGCCGCAGGGCGGTCGCAAGCATCCGCACCAGGAATTTACGCCGGTGGACACCACCAACATCCTGTTCATCTGCGGCGGCGCTTTCGTCGGCCTCGAAAAGATAATCGAAAAGCGCGTCGGCCAGAAATCGCTCGGCTTCCACACCGACGCGCAGCCCTCCACCGCAACGCGGCGCAACATCGAATTGCTGGAACAAGTGCAGCCGGGCGATCTGATCCGCTACGGCCTGATTCCCGAATTTGTCGGACGCTTGCCGGTCGTCGGCGTGCTGAACGATCTCGACAAATCCGCGCTGGTGCAAATTCTGACCGAGCCGAAGAACGCGCTGTTCAAGCAATATCAGCGTCTCTTCGAATTTGAAAACGTCCGCCTGCGCTTCACGGACGACGCGCTGGAAACCGTCGCCGAGTTGGCGCTTGCAGCGCAAAGTCGGTGCGCGCGGCTTGCGCATGATTCTCGAAGACCTCATGCTCGAACTGATGTATCACCTGCCCGATGCAGCGGAAACTTCGCGACTTCGTGGTCACCGCCGACATGGTTCGCGGACCGCGAAATTAATTGGAGCTTGCTCGAAAAAGCCGGTTGATCCAGCTGCCGCAAGCGGTCTGAGTCGGCTCGTTTAAGCCGGTCTGGGGAATTTCAGGGGCCCTATGTTCAACCGAGAAAAACAAGAAATGAAGCGCGTGCCGATGATGCCGGTGCGCGACATGGTCATCTTCCCGCAGCAGATGACGCCGTTCATCGTCGGTCGCGAAGCCAGCGTGCGCGCCCTGGAAGAAGCGCTGGCCGGCGACAAGAAGATTTTTCTGTCCACGCAGCACGACGCATCGATTGACGATCCGAAGCCCGAAGAAATCTACGCAGTCGGCACGCTCGCGAACATCGTGCAGAGCGTCAAGCTGCCTGACGGCAACATCAAAGTCCTGGTCGAAGGCGTCGAACGCGCCAGAGTCGCTATCGATCGCAGGCGAAGAAGGATTCTTCCGCGCCACGGTTCGCTTGTTCCGCGCGCGAGTTGAGCCCTCGCCCGCAGTTGAGCAGCTCGTCGCAAAAGTCACCGGTCTCTACGAACAATTCATCAAGCTTTCGCAGAGCCTGAACTACGACACCATGATCGCCGCCGCCCGCGTGGATGATCCGGCGCGGCTCTCCGACACGATTGCGGCGAATCTTGCAGCTTCCGGTCGACGAAAAACAGGACCTGCTCGAAATCGTCGACCCGCTCGAACGCCTGAATCGCATCGGCGATATTCTCGAAATCGAACTCGAAAAGCTCAACGTCGATCGCAACATCAACACTCGCGTCAAGCGCCAGATGGAACGCGCGCAAAAAGAGTACTACCTCAACGAAAAGCTCAAGGCCATTCAGAAAGAACTCGGCCGCGGCGAAAAGAGCGAAATCGACGAACTGAAGAAGAAGATCGAAACGGCCGGCATGTCGCCGGAAGTCCGCAGGAAAAGGCCATGCAGGAGCTGAAGCGGCTCGAACTGATGCCGCCGATGTCCGCGGAATCCACCGTCAGCCGCAACTATCTCGACTGGCTGCTGGCGGTGCCCTGGAAAAAGCGTTCCAAGGAAATTCGCGACATCAAGCGCCGCCGAAGAAATCCTGAACGAAGAGCACTACGGCCTCGAAAAAATCAAAGATCGCATTCTCGAATTTCTCGCCGTCCGCCAACTCGTGAAGAATCCCAAGGGCTCGATTCTCTGCTTCGTCGGGCCTCCGGGCGTCGGCAAGACTTCTCTGGCGATGTCGATCGGCCACGCCACCGGACGCAAGTTCGTCCGCGTATCGCTCGGCGGCGTCCGCGACGAAGCCGAAATTCGCGGCCATCGCCGCACCTACATCGGCGCCCTGCCCGGCCAGATCATTCAGATGATGAAGAAGGCCGGCACCATGAATCCGATCTTCGTCCTCGATGAAGTCGACAAGATGTCCACCGACTTCCGCGGCGATCCGTCCGCGGCGCTGATGGAAGTGCTCGACCCCGAACTGAATCACGCCTTCACCGACCACTATCTCGATGTCGAATACGATCTCTCCAAGGTCATGTTCGTTTGCACCGCCAACGTGCTGCACACCATTCCGCAGCCGCTGCAGGACCGCATGGAAATCCTGCGCATTCCCGGCTACACCGAGCAGGAAAAGCATGCAGATCGCCAAGCGATTCCTGGTCGAAGCGCGCTCGCGAAGCCACCGGGCTCACCGATGAAAATCTCACATTCACCGACGAAGGATTGACTCCACATCATCCGCCACTACACGCATGAAGCCGGCGTACGCAACCTCGAACGCGAAATTCAGCCAACATCTGCCGCAAGGTGGCGCGCAAGGTAGTCACCGAAGGCCAGACGTTCACGGTCGAAATCACGCCTGCGAACGTCGAACGATTATCTCGGCATCCTGAAGTACCGCGAATTCCTGGCTCGAAAAGCACAACGAAATCGGCCTGACCACCGGCCTCGCCTGGACGGAAGTCGGCGGCACAGTACTCGTCCACCGAAGCCACGCTGATGGAGGGCAAGGGCCGCCTCACGCTCACCGGCAAACTCGGCGACGTGATGCAGGAATCCGCGCAAGCCGGCGATGAGCTACATCCGCTCGCGCTCCGCGCAACTTCGGCCTGCCGAAAGATTTCTACCGCAATATCGATATTCACGTGCACGTTCCGGAAGGCGCCATTCCGAAGGACGGCCCTTCCGCCGGCATCACCATCTGCACCTCGATCGTCAGCGCCCTGACGCAGAATTCCGGTTCGCTGCGACGTCGCCATGACCGGCGAAATCACCCTTCGCGGCAAAGTTCTGCCCATCGGCGGCGTAAAGGAAAAATTGCTGGCCGCCCACCGAATGGGCTTGCGTACCGTGACTGCTTCCGAAGGACAATGAGAAGGACCTGGCGGACATCCCGCAGGAGATCCTCGCGACTCTCACAGTTCACTTTGTCGAAACCATGGATGAAGTTCTGCAGATCGCGCTCGAACGGCCGATCGTGCCGATTGAGCATGCCGCCGTTGCGCCGGTTGCGGAAGGTTTCGTGAGCGGTCCTGAGAAAGACAATCGAGTTTGACCAACTGAGCGTTTCCGCTTGCCCAGGTTCTCCCAGGTGTCGATCCGATCCTCGCGGGATCAGGTTGCCTGGCCCGGTTCGCCTGGCGGACAGGGTTTCAGATTAAGGTCTGTACTTGCAAACCCTTGGCACAGAGTTTGCAGCCCTGGTTCGACCGGTGCGGTGCGCCACCGCGATCAATCCGAAATTCACGATCACGAATCTTCAACAATCACACACTGCAAGTTAAGGACATATGAAAGAAACAGCAGAAAGAAACAATCAAATGAGCATTAGCCTCGCAGAACTGAAAGAAAAAAATATCACCGACCTGGCGAAAATCGCGAAGGAACTGAACATTCCCGGCGCCAGCGGCATGCGCAAGCAGGAGTTGATCTTCCAGATCCTCCGCGCGCAAACCGAAAAGAACGGCCTCATCTTCTCCGAAGGCGTTCTCGAATGCCTGCCCGACGGATTCGGATTCCTCCGCGCGCCGGAATACAACTATCTGCCGGGCCCGGACGACATCTACGTCTCGCCGTCGCAGATCCGCAAGTTCGATCTCCGCACCGGTGACACCGTCTCCGGCCAGGTTCGTCCGCCGAAAGACGGCGAACGCTACTTCGCGCTGATCAAAGTCGAAGCCGTCAATTTTGAAGATCCCGAAGTCGCGCGCAACAAAATCTTCTTCGACAACCTGACGCCGCTCTATCCGCAGGGCCGCCTCGAAGATGGAAACGACCAAGGAAAATCATGACCGGTCGCGTGCTCGATCTGCTCTGCCCCATCGGCAAAGGCCAGCGCGGATTGATCGTCGCGCCTCCGCGCACCGGCAAGACCATGATGCTGCAGTCCATCGCCAATTCCGTCACCACCAATCATCCGGAAGTCGCGCTGATCGTGCTGCTGATCGACGAGCGCCCGGAAGAAGTCACGGACATGCAGCGCACGGTTAAGGGCGAAGTCATCAGCTCCACCTTCGACGAACCGCCGCAGCGCCACATTCAAGTCGCCGAAATGGTGCTCGAAAAAGCCAAGCGCCTGGTCGAACACAAGCGCGACGTCGTCGATTCTTCTCGACTCGCTCACGCGCCTCGGCCGCGCCTACAACGCCGTCACGCCGCCTTCCGGCAAAGTCCTCTCCGGCGGTATTGACGCCAACGCCCTTGCAGCGCCCGCGCCGTTTCTTCGCCGCCGCGCGTAACGTCGAAGAAGGCGGTTCGCTCACCATCATCGCCACCGCCCTGATCGACACCGGAAGCCGCATGGACGACGTCATCTTTGAAGAGTTCAAGGGCACCGGCAACATGGAAATTAACCTCGACCGCCGGCTCGTCGATAAGCGCGTATTCCCTGCGATCGACATTCAACGTTCCGGCACGCGTAAGGACGAACTGCTGCTTCCGCCCGACGAACTCAACCGCGTCTGGGTCCTGCGCAAAGTTCTGAGCCCGCTCTCAACCGTCGAAGCGATGGAATTGCTGCTCGGCCGCCTGTCCAAAACCAAATCCAACGCAGAGTTCCTCTCGTCGATGTCGAGCCCGGCGTAGAAACCAGGAAGGTATCGTTCGCAGAACTTGGTTCTGGGAAGCCTGAAGAAATTACATCGCGGAAAAAACCAATCGAGATTTGCCGGAATTCTCACTTCTGCCCGTCCACCACCGCGCGAGCAGGTAAATCGTCCCGTAATCACAAAACGATCAGTAGGGGCACGGTCCGCCAAGAAAGATGGCAGATCTCCGACATGCCTGCCCGCCGCAGGCGGGCCGTGCCCGCTATGGCATCGCGCAGGGACGCGTTGCGAATGCCCAGTTAGACCCCGCGTCTTGACGGCTGGTTCGCATCGCGGAATTCACGTTCGCCAATACTCAACGAAGAAAGCCGACTTCACGCCGCTACGCTGTCCGCCCCGCCGTTTGATCCGACGCCTTCCCCTTCGCCAGCATCACCACCAACCGCGCCACTTCTTCCGGCTCCATCGCCGTGCTGTCGACTACGACTGCATCGCTCGCGCGGACCAGCGGCGAAGTAGATCGCTCACGGTCGCGCCGGTCGCGCTCGTGAATTTCTTCCAGCGTGCGCGGCAGATCGATCGCATCACCCTTCAATTGATGCTCGTGGTAGCGCCGCTCGGCGCGAATTTCCGGAGAAGCAGTCAGAAATATTTTGAGTCCAGCATCGGGAAACACCACGGTCCCGATGTCACGCCCTTCCATCACCACTCCGCCCTGCTGCCCCGCCCGCCGCTGCTCGGCAACGAGCACATGGCGCACGCCTGAAACGACAGCAATCTTCGACGCCGCTTGCGACACCTCAGGCGTACGAATCGCTGCCGTCACATCTTCCGCGTCAAGAAATACCCGCTGCGTTCCGTCGGCGGCGCGCAAATCGATGCGCGTTTGGCTCGCGAGCGACTCGAGTTCGTCGTCGCGATCGAGTGCAATTCCTCCTCGCAACGCCTTCAGCGCCAGCGCCCGGTACATCGCGCCCGTGTCGATGTACACGTAGCCCATCAGCTCCGCCACGCGCCGCGCAAGCGTGCTTTTCCCCGAGCCGACAGGACCGTCAATCGCGATAATCAGTCTTTTCATCGATTTTTCATCTAGGCGATCAGCTTCTTCACTGGCGCGTGAGGCTGAATTCAAATTCGCTTGAATGCGCGCTCGATTTCGCGGATTGAATAGCGCAACACCACCGGGCGCCCGTGCGGGCAGCTCATCGGATACTCGGTCTTCGCGAGTTCGCCGAGCAGCCATTCCATTTTTTTCGAGTCGAGCGGCGTGTTCACCTTGATCGCAGCGTGGCACGACGTGGAAGCCGCGATCTTCGACTGCAGCGAATCGATCGAAATGGCCTGATTCTCGCGCGCGATGCCGTCGAGAATTTCGAACAGCAATTGCTCGGCATCGCTGCTCGCGATTCCGGCGGGCGCAGCCTGAATCGCCACTTCCTGCGCGCCCATCAATTCCGCCTCGAATCCGTTCGCGCGCAATTCGTCGCCAATCTGCTCGAAAGTCACGAGCTGCCGCGGATTCAGCTCGACCATCAGCGGCACGAGCATGCGCTGCCCGCCCAGTTCGCCTTCGCGGCGCGCGCGCAAATGCTGTTCGAACAGGACGCGTTCGTGCGCCACGTGCTGGTCGATGATCCAAAGGCCTTCGCTGTTCACGGCCACGATGAAGCTCGAACTCACCTGCCCCAGCGGCTTCAACTCCGCAATCGATTCCGGGCTGGGTAGCGAACCACCCGACTCAGATACGGCTTGAGCACTTTCATCCGATAGATTCGTGCCAGTCGGCTGCTGCGGAAACGGAAAATCCGTGCCGCCGTTTGCACCGAATTGAAAACGCTGAGCCAGCGGACGGTCAGGCCCGCCCGTAAGCGCGAGATCTTCCAGCCCCACTCCCGCAGCTCCCGGAGCGAAACCGATTGGAATTTCCGCGCGCGGAGGTCCGGCGAAAGCGCCGGCAGCGGCACTCGCTGTATTCATTGCCGCATCGCCCGCGACAGCGCCGGCCGCAGCAAACGAGCCGCCCAGCGGAATCGGAGCTGCAGCGGTGGCAGCGGCAGCGCGCGCCGCCGGAAAACCCGGAATCGGCCGGGCAAGCGAAAGCGCGTGGCGAATCGCGTCGCGCGTGAAGTCGTGAACGAATTGCGGATGCCGGAAGCGCACTTCGATTTTCGCGGGATGCACGTTCACATCCACTTCCTCGTACGGCAGCTCGAGAAAAAGCAGCACCACGGGAAAAACGCCGGGCGGAACGATGTTGCGATACGCCTCGCTGATCGCGTGAAGCAGCAGCCGGTCGCGCACGAGCCGGCGGTTCACGAAAATATAGATGCCGTTGCGATTCGAGCGCTGCACTTCAGGGCGTGAAGTGAAACCGGTTACACGCAGCGTCGCCGCCTGTTCGTCCGCCTCGATCGCAGGCTCGGTGATCGCGCTGCGCATCGGCCCCTCAGCCGGCAGGAATCTCCATCAACTCATCGAGCGCCTGCCGGCCGAAGATTTGATACACGCGCTCGGACAATTTTTCGACGGGCGAGCAGTTGAGGATTTCCTGCGTCGGCGTCTTCAGCACGAATTGCGTTTCCGGATGCGCGAGCGCGTAGTGCGTGACGAGCGAAGCGATGTGCCCAAGCTCCGTGGTTTCCGATTTCAGGAATTTCCGCCGCGCCGGAACGCAATAAAAAAGATCGGCGACGCTGATCGAAGTCCCGGTCGGCACGCCCGCAGGCTTCACGCCCAGGAGCTTTGCCGCCGGCAAATTCGATGCGCGTTCCCTCGTTTTCTTCCGCCGTGCGAGTCTCAAGCAGCAATCGCGAAACCGCGGCAATCGTAGGCAGCGCTTCGCCGCGAAAACCGAGCGTCGCGATCGAAAGCAAATCGTCCGCGGTGCGCAATTTCGAAGTCGCGTGGCGCTCGAATGCCAGCAGCGCGTCGTCGTGATTCATGCCGCTGCCGTCGTCAATCACGCGAATCATGCGCTTGCCGCCCGATTCCACCTCGATGCGAATCGAGCGCGCCCCCGCATCGAGCGCATTCTCGAGCAGCTCCTTCACCACCGAAGCGGGCCGCTCGACAACTTCGCCCGCGGCGATCTTGTTCGCGACATTTTCCGCGCAGTATGCGAATTCGTGACATCAGCTAGGTCACAGCTCCATCAATGCTCGGCGCTTGAAGGTCTGCGATGTCCAAGCCGGCATCGAATTGAAGTCGCGTTAGACGCAATCTCGACAGCACTTCAATCGTCTTAGAGATGACTGACCATTACGATCGATCTCGTATTTGCGTCGCGAGGAACGGACTGTTAACTGCAGATGTCAGGCAGCGTCAAGATGCCGCTGAGCGAATCGGATCAGGCAACAAATATCGCGAGAACTATCTGATTTCGGCTCGAGCCATCGCGATGAACTCGGCAAACACATGTCGCGATCTCTAAGTAGGTTCGCATCGATACCAGCGACCACGTTCAAGGCGAGAAATCGAGCCTAGAGCTTTCCGATCAGCATACGACCAGCGACAAGAGCTCCGCCTGACTACCGGACAAGCGCCACTCCGGAAGGATTCTGCCGCTCGGATGTCGAAGATCTTCCATTAGCTGCTTTCGCGTTGCGCTCTTGATCGCGATGCCGAGATTGTCGAGCTGATCGGTGTCGACGCCCGATGGCGAATCAGCCATCAAGTCTTGCGCGGCGGTGGTTTTCGGGAAGGCAATTACTTCGCGAATGGATTTTTCGCCGGCGAGCAGCATCACGATGCGATCGACGCCGAGCGCGATGCCGCCGTGCGGAGGCGTGCCGTAGGTGAGCGCGTCGAGAAAGAAGCCGAAGCGCTGGCGCGCTTGTTCGTCGCTGAGGCCGAGCGCTTTGAACATGCGCGCCTGCACGTCCTGGCGGTGAATTCGAATGCTGCCGGAGCCGAGCTCGACGCCGTTGAGAACCAGGTCGTAGCCCTTCGAGCGGCACTTCCCACGGCGCGGTTTCGAGCTTGTCGAGATCTTCTTCGACGATGCCGGTGAACGGATGCTGCGCACTGACCCAGGCTTTGTCGCGTTCGCTCCACTCGAAGAGCGCGAAACCTGTGATCCAGAGAAATTCCCACTTGCGAGCGATCGATCAAGTTGAGCTTGTCGCCGAGATACAGACGCAATCTGACCGGCAACGTTGAGCGACAGTGTCCGTGTGCTGAATCTGATCCTTCGCGGCAGACTGCGACAATCAAGTCGCCGGGCTTCGCGCCGACTGTTTCGGCCAGCTTTTTCAGCGTTTCCGGCGCCGAGCGTTTTCTCGAGCGGAGACGTGATGCCTTCCGCCGTAACTTTCACGGTGTAAACGCCGCGCGCGCCCGATGATTTGGCGTACTCGGCCAAGCTCATCAAGTTGCTTGCGCGAACACGCCGCTGCACCCGGCGCGACGATCGCCTGAACATTCCCTTCGATGTGCATCGTCGCGTGGCCTGCTTCGAAATATTCCGTGACGTTCGTGCAGTTCCATGCCGAAGCGCAGGTCCGGCTTGTCGGTACCGTATCGCGACGATGGCCTCGTTGTAATCGAGCATGCGCGGAAAGGGCCTTTCGCAGTGACACCCGCGACGGCGCACGCGCGCTCCATCACCTTTTCGATGACGCCGAAAATGTCTTCCTGCCGCGGGAACGACATCTCGACGTCGAGCTGCGTGAATTCGGGCTGGCGATCGGCGCGCAGGTCTTCGTCGCGGAAGCATTTGACGATCTGGAAGTAGCGGTCGATGCCCGCAGATCATCAGAATCTGCTTGAAGATTTGCGGCGATTGCGGCAGCGCGTAGAACTGGCCGTGATGAACGCGGCTGGGCACGAGATAGTCGCGCGCGCCTTCGGGAGTGGAGCGCGTGAGCATTGGCGTTTCGATTTCGAAGAAGCCAAGCTCGTCCATCGTCTTGCGCATTTCGAGAATCGACGCGGTGGCGCAGCGCGAGATTGCGGTGCGGCCGCGGGCGGCGCAAATCGAGATAGCGATAGCGCAGGCGCGTTTCTTCGCTCGGCGTTGACGTCGTCTTCAATTTGGAACGGCGGCGTTTTCGCGTTGTTCAGAATGTGGAGATCGCGTAGCCATCACTTCCACTTCGCCCGATGGCAATTTCGGGATTCGATTTCTGCCGGCGGATCACGCGGCCTTCGACGGCGACGACAAATTCGGAACGCAGCTCTTCGGCTTTCGCGTGCGCTTCCGGATGCAGTTCCTTGTTGAAAACAATTTGCGCGATGCCGGCGCGGTCGCGCAGGTCGATGAAAATCAGCTGGCCGAGATCGCGGCGGCGATGCACCCAGCCCATCAAGATCACGTCTTTGTCGGCGTCTGAGGCGCGCAGAGCGCCGCAGTAATTTGTGCGTTTCAAATTTCCGAGTGCGTCGAGCAATTTTGCCGTCCTTTTTCGGTTTTGCTGCGACCCCTCAAATCACCGTTTTTCCGCCAATTAGAATGGGTCGCTGTTCTTTGTTTTCAACAACTTAGAGCGTTTTCTAATCGCGGAACCGCGATTAGAAACTGCGATTTCATAGCCGCCGCTCCGATTCCAGATACTCGAGCAATTCGGCTTCCGCGAGCTTTTTCTGGTCGGCGTCGGCGAGGCGCTTCAGCGTATAGGTGCGGGACGCGACTTCGTCTTCGCCGAGAATCAGAGCGTAGCGCGCGCCGAGTTTGTCGGCGAGGCCGAGCGATTTCTTGAATTTCATTTCTTCGGGCGGCAGTTCGACCGTGAGTCCGGCATCGCGCAATTTTCGCGCGATCTCGACGGCTGCCGGGTACGACGACTGCCCCATCCATGCGACGTAGACGGCGAGGCCGCCGATGTTTCGGCGCGGTGCCGCCTTCTTCGAGCGAGAGAATCGAGCGGTCGGTGCCGATGGCGAAGCCGATGCCTTTTGTCGGGGGGCCGCCGAGAAGTTCGACGAGGCCATCGTAGCGGCCGCCGCCGCAGACGGCATTCTGCGAGCCGAGCCCTTCGGCGATCACTTCGAAAGTGGTGCGCATGTAGTAATCGAGGCCGCGGACGAGGCGCCAGTTTTCTTCGTACTTGATGCCGCGCAGATTCAGCTCGTCTTTCAGCTTGGCGAAGTGCGCGCGGCAATCGTCGCAAAGATGATCGGAGATGCGCGGCAGCGTTTCGATGATGGGCTGCTCGGCCGGAACTTTGGAATCGAGGACGCGCAGCGGATTCGTTTCGATGCGGCGCTGGGAATCGGGGCCGAGTTTGTCTTTCACTTTTTGCAGTTCGGCGCGCAGCAGCTCGACGTATTGCGGGCGGCAGTTCTTGTCGCCGATGGAATTGACGAAGAGCGTGGTGCGCGTGAGGCCGACGCGATTGAAGAAAACGAGCAGCATTTCGATGAACTTCGGCGTCGATCGCGGGTGCGTCGGACTGGCCGAGAACTTCTGCGCCGATTTGGTAGAACTGGCGGTAGCGTCCTTTTTGCGGACGCTCGCGGCGAAACATTGGGCCGATGTAGTAGAGCTTTGTGTTGCCGGGGAGCGCCTGCATGTTGTGTTCGATGTAGGCGCGGGCGACGGAGGCGGTGGCTTCGGGGCGAAGGCTAATCAACTCCTCTTGCTTGGATTGTTCTTCATTGTTTGGATTCTGATCGAATCCGTGAGACAGCGAAAACGTGAACATTTCCTTTGAGACGATGTCCGTATCAGCGCCGACCGACCTTGCGAAAAGATCTGTCTGCTCAAAGACGGGCAGGCGAATCTCGCCGAAATTGTAGGATTCGAAGACTTCGCGGGCAGTGTGCTCGAACCAGTTCCAGCGGGCGGAATCTGGCGGAAGGATGTCGCGAGTGCCTTTGATGGCGCGGAATTGGCGTTTCTCGGTCATCGCGTGTTCGGCCTGGAATTTTGGGGCTGGAGCATCCGAGTATTTTACAGTACGCGGCAAGGGAGTGTGAGCGCAAAAGGTCGGGATGGGCCGGAGGAACGACAATTTGACTTGGGTGCTGGGATTGTTGGGCGGAGGTTCGATTTGACATTGGCACAGGCCCTTCGTGCCTCAGGGCAAGCAGGAGTGCCTGTGCTACTGAAGGTCAGATCGCTCGCGTGTAGGCGGCCCGCTACAACGTCAAAAGAGCCGGCGGGACGCCGGCGTTACGGGATAGCAGCCTCGACCGTACTGGAATGCTCGGTCCATTGATGGTATCGCCGTATCCCGTGCAACAATTCACGAGTTACGAGTGACGAGTCACGGATTTTCGGACTTGTAGGTTTCCTTGTACTCGACGTAGCGCTGGGCGTAGGCGTCGATGGAGTCCTGGTCGGCGTCGGTTAGGGCGCGGCGGAACTTGCCGGGGTGGCCCATGAAGAGGCTGCCGGGCGGGACTTCGGTGCCTTCGGGAACGAGAGTGCCTGCGGCGACGATGGAGCCCGTGCCGATTTTTGCGCCGTTCAAAATGATCGAGCCCATGCCGATGAGGCAGCGGGATTCGATCGTGCAGCCGTGAAGTACGACGCCGTGGCCGATGGTGACGTTGTCGCCGAGAATGAGCGGGTGGGTGTCGCGCATGACGTGAAGGACAGAGCCGTCCTGCACATTCGTGCGCGTGCCGATGCGGATGTAATTGACATCACCGCGGATGACGACGCAGGGCCAGACGCTGGAGTCGGCGGCAACGGTGACATCACCGATGATGACAGCTTGCGGATCGATGTAGGCGCTCGCTGCAATTTGCGGGGCGCGGCCGCGGTAGGTGCGAAGCACGGTATGGTCTCCTTTGCGTTGGAAACGCTAGCACAGGGGAATCAGAGTGACAATGCCGTGATCTAGCCGTCGACTTTGGCTAGCCGTTCGCGGAACAACGCCAAGGCGAGACCTCGCTTCGCTCTGTTCCCGGTGCGCGCATTGCGCGACGAATTTTATGTCGGAGCTGAAGCTCCGACCCCCTAAGAACCTTACTCCATCCGATTGGAATGGCGGCAGTGGCGAACTTTCCTACCTCAGCAAATTGATACGTTGGCACGGGCAGGTTTGCCCGCTACGGCGGATTTTCGACACGCCACTAGTGAGCGTCCGGGACGAGTGCACGCGGGCGGGTCTGAGACCCGCCCCTACTGTTGCAGGTTGGTTGGGGTGCGCGGAGAAAGTTATTTGGCGGACTTGAGTTCGATGGAGACGAGGTTGTGCACCGCACGGGCGGGGCGCTTGTCTTCGGAGACGATCAGGCGGAACGGGCCTGCGCTTGCCGGAATTGGCTGGCCGTTCAACGTATCGGCTACGAGAACTTCGCCGGGATGGAAGGCGGGATCGATTTCAGCGAGCGCGAGGACGGCGTGGTAGTCATCCGCGCCAGTTGCGAGGACGCAGAGCGCGAGAGCCGCGCCGCGAAGGTCTTTTCCGAGAGGCACGCCGAGTGGCGCGAGGATGTCCGAAAGGCGAACGCCGGAATAGGTCTCGTCAGCGTCGGTATGCGCGTTGTGAATCGTGACGGTGGTGCGCGGCATGGACTGAAGATCGGCCACCTTGTACGCCACATCCTCGTGGAAGGGGTGAGCGGAAATGCGGAGCGAATCTTTCGCCGGGTTTGAGTTCGAGCCTCGAATTACGGGAGGTCTGTGCGGCGCTTCCATGTGAAGGTTGAATGTTTGAAGAGGCTGAGTTCTTGCAGATTGCACGTAGATTTTGTCGGTTCGGTCGCGAAAACCGACGCGTGACGCGTGGAGAACGTAGTTGCCCTCGTTGAGGGTGAGCGAGAGATGTCCGTCGGCGTCCGTTTCCATATTTTGCGGCAGCGGGTCGGGAGCGGGAGTCAGTTCGATCTCTGCGCCCTGCAGCGGTTTGCCGGAGTCATCGGTGACGACGATCGAGACGGACGCTGGTTTGATTTGCGCGGCGCAGAATGGCGTTACCGACAAAAACGCAATGAAGACGATCGCAAACTTCGATTTGCGCGAAATCATTGCGAGAGAATAGCGCGGAATCGCCTCGATCACAAAAGACACAGACGAGACTGCCACCCTGAAGGGTGGCGCTACAACTGCGAAAGCACAACCGCGGCCCGAAAACGCGCTACGGGAGTAGGCGTTTTGGTGCTTTGCGGCTCCAGGCTGTGCGGAGCGCGGCTTCTGCGATGTCGGCTGGAACTTTTGCGAGGCGCACGCGGGTGGCGCCCTTTTCGCCCCAGCCACCTGGGACCGGAGAAAAGATTTCGGGAGCGTCAGAGACCATGCCGGCTTGTTGGTCGGGCGTCAGGAGGAGTACGCCGAAACCTTGATGTTCAAGCGCGAGAGTGGCGAAGATTTTTCCGGCGATGCGGAAGTCGGCGTTGCTGAAGTGCGAACCTTCGGTGGCTTCGGGGAGCGAGAGCGCGATGCGGCGGAAGGTTTTGGGGGTCATGTAGATGTGTTCGAATGCAAATTTCAAATTTCAGATTTCAAATGATGCGAAAAATCAAAAGAGCCGGCTGGAAGCCGGCGGTACGGAACCGCAAAGGCCTACGGCGAGGATAGCGCTCGTCGTGGCTCCCGAGTCAAAGGTACCCGCCTGCCATTCGCGCGGCTCAATGTGAAAAGGCTGCCGCTACAAAGTCAAAAGAGCCGGCAAGATGCCGGCGCTACGGTGGCGCAAAGGCTGCTAGAAAATCGACGGCGATGGAGCTCGTCGTGGCTCCCGACTCAATTGCGTACAACCGAACATCAGCGCTACAGAATCTGGACGACTGGCGATGTGGCGTTCGCGTTTACTGCGTCGACGCGTGCGATTACGTTGCGGGCTACGGCGTAAATGCTCTTGCCGCCGGGGGCGTCTTCGCCCATCGATGCTACGGGCTTGCCGCTGTCACCGCCGATTCGGATTTGCGGATCGATTTCGATTTCGCCGAGAAATGGAACGCCGAAGAGCTGGGCCATGCGTCGGCCTTCGCCGTGGCCGAAGACGTCGATGCGGCCTGCGCAATGCGGGCAATTGAAGTAGCTCATGTTTTCGACGACGCCCAGAATTTCTACATGGACCTGACGGAACATTTCGACGGCTTTGCGGACGTCAGCGAGCGAGACGATGGAGGGCGTGGTGACGACGACCGTGCCGGTGATGGCGACGCTTTGGATCAGCGTAAGCTGGACGTCACCGGTGCCGGGAGGAAGATCGACGATAAGGTAATCGAGTTCGCCCCACTGCACACTGCGCAGAAACTGCTGGATCACGCTGTGAAGCATCGGGCCGCGCCAGATGAGAGGCTTGTCACCGGGATTCAGCAGGCCCATCGAAATCATTTTTATTCCGTAGGCTTCGACGGGGATGATGGTGCGCTCGTCGAGCGCTTTCGGCTGCTCGATTGTGCCGAGCATTACGGGGACGTTGGGGCCATAGACGTCAGCGTCGAGCAGGCCGACTTTTGCGCCGAGAGATTTCAGGGCGAGGGCCAGATTTACGGCGACGGTCGTCTTTCCTACGCCGCCTTTGCCGCTGGCGACGGCGATCAGATTCTTGATGCCTGGAATTGGGGCTTTCTTTTCTGTAGGCGGTTGATTGGGGCCGAAGCCTGGTGCTTGTCCTGGTCCGGGAGGCATTTGGATCCTTTCGAGATTTGAGTGCGAGAGTCAATCATAGACTGGTGCGGTTTGGGCGGCAAGGCGCCGACAATGAGGCACGGGCAACGTCCTTAGAAAAGGACTTGGGAGGGTCCGATCGCCAGAACTTCGATCTTGCTGCAAAAAAAGATCGCTGCGGATGGGTGTAGAATCCCGCCATGCTCAAAAGTGGTCTTATCACTCTCGGCATCGGCGTGGTGGCAACGCTGTTGATCGAGACGGATATTGTTAGGGTTGGTCCCTGCGCCGATGCTCCGGCCGCCTTTGTATTGCTTACAATCTTTTTTTGTATACCGGTTGGATCCCTATTGCTCGTCGCGGCCGGCGCCCGCGCTCTTTGGATCAAGCGGAAACAGATTGCGAGACTTCAACCTCACTGATTCGTCGCTAACAACAAGACAGTTTCGCCACTTTGCGTGAAAACGCGTGAGCGGATAGAATAGTAGGCTGGGTTTTGGTGGAAACGTACGCCGCACGCCATCGAGGCATCTAACTAAGGACATATGGACGTCGAACGCATAGTGAATAGCGTTGTTGCGCGATTTATCGGGACGAAACACGAGCGCGACATCAAATTAATTCAGCCGCTGGTGGCCGAGATCAACGCGCTCGAGCCTGCGATGAAGAAGTTGACGGACGCAGAGCTTGCGGCGTACACGCCGAAGCTGAAGGCCGAGGTGCAGGCGCGGCTCGAAGGCGCGGCGGATAACGACCCGGACATCAAGCAGAAGCTAAAAGATGCGCTCGAACCTGCGCTCGTGACGGCATTTGCGGTGACGCGCGAAGCGGGCCGTCGGACTCTCGGGATGCGGCATTTCGACGTGCAGTTAATCGGCGGCATCGTGCTGCATCAGGGCAAAATCTCGGAAATGAAGACCGGCGAAGGAAAAACGCTGGTCGCGACTCTTCCGGCCTATTTGAATGCGCTGACGGGCAAGGGCGTTCACATCGTGACGGTGAACGATTACCTGGCGCGGCGCGACGCGGAGTGGATGGGGCCGATTTTCAAGATGCTTGGCATGACGGTGGGAGTGATCGTCCACGACCTTGAGGATACGCAGCGGCACGCCGCCTACGGCGCCGACATTACGTACGGCACGAACAACGAGTTTGGGTTCGACTATCTGCGCGACAACATGAAATACGATTTAAAGGATTGCGTGCAGCGCGGCCACCATTTCGCGATCGTCGACGAAGTGGACTCGATCTTGATCGACGAAGCGCGCACGCCGCTGATTATTTCGGGACCTGCGGAAGAGTCGACGGACAAGTACTACAAGATCGACAAAATGATTCCGAAACTCATCCAGGATATCGATTACACGCTGGACGAGAAACACAAGACGGCGACGCTGACGGAAGAAGGCGTCTCGAAAGCCGAAAAGCTGCTGGGACTTGGAAACCTGTACGACCCCGCGCATATGGACATCATTCATCACGTATATCAGGGATTGCGCGCGCACACATTGTTCCAGTTGGACGTGGATTACGTGGTGAAAGACGGCGAGGTAATCATCGTTGACGAGTTTACGGGCCGGCAGATGCCGGGACGGCGCTGGTCCGATGGATTGCATCAGGCGGTGGAAGCGAAAGAAAACGTGAAAATCGAACGCGAGAATCAGACGCTGGCGACAATCACGTTTCAGAATTACTTCCGCATGTACAAAAAACTTTCCGGCATGACGGGAACGGCGGAGACCGAAGCGCCTGAATTCGACAAGATTTACAAACTGGAAGTGGTGGCGATTCCGACGAACAAGACTCTGATTCGCGTGGAGCACCCCGACGTGGTGTACCGCACGGAAGCGGAAAAATTCGAAGCAGCCGTGAATGGAATTTTGCAGGAAGACAACACGAAGGCGGGCGGCATCCGGCAGTATTTTGAAAGCGGGCAGCCGGTGCTCGTCGGAAGTATCTCGATTGAGAAATCGGAAAAGATCGCCGAGCACTTGAAGAAAGCGGGCATACCGCATCAGGTGTTGAACGCAAAGCAGCACGAGCGCGAAGCAAAAATTATTGCGCAGGCCGGGCGCAAGGGCGCTGTGACGGTGTCGACAAACATGGCCGGTCGCGGAACCGACATCCTGCTCGGCGGAAATCCCGAGGCGATGACGCGCGAACACTTCTTGAAAAACAAGCTTGCGATGCCGTACATGCCGGCGAGCGCCGTGATTGGCGCGCCTTCCGGAACCGAGACACCGGCGCAGGCGGATGCGGCGATTGCGGGGGCATCCGCGAGTGCAGGCGCTGGGTCGGCTGCGGCTGGATCGTCGGGAAACGGCGCGATTGCGCCGGCGATGGTTTTATTTCAGCAGGAAGGGAAAATTTTTCAAGTGCCCGCAGATCAGTGGAAGCCAATTTACGATCAGTTTGCGGAGCAGTGCCGCGCCGAACATGATGAAGTGGTGGCGATGGGTGGGCTGCACATTCTGGGCACGGAACGTCACGAAGCGCGGCGCATCGACAATCAGTTGCGAGGACGCGCGGGACGGCAGGGCGATCCGGGGTCGTCGCGATTCTTTCTTTCGCTGGAAGATGATTTGCTGCGAATTTTCGGCGGCGAGCGCATTCAGGCGCTGATGTACCGGCTGGGAATGACGGAAGGCATACCGATCGAATCGCGGCTCATCAGCAAGCGGATTGAAAACGCGCAAAAAGCGGTGGAAGCGCAGAATTTCGAAGCGCGCAAACATCTCCTTGAGTACGACGATGTGATGAACAAGCAGCGCGAGACGATCTACTCGCTGCGACGCGCGATTCTGGAGGGCGCGGACCAAAAGGAACTGGTGCTCGAGAAGGCGGAAGAAATCGCGTACGAGCTTGTGGATATTTATTGCCCTGCCGAACAGCATCCCGATCAATGGAACGTTACGCAGTTTTCGAATGAGGTGCTGAACCAGTTCGGATTCGAGCCGAAAGCGGTGGGCGTCGACGTCGCCACGCTGAATCACAATGCGCTCGCGGATGCCTTGATCGAAAAGGTGAACGCGCGTTACGAAGAGAAGGAAGCTTTGTTCGGAGCGCAGGTGATGCGTTGGCTCGAGCGGCGCATCCTGCTCGATATCGTCGATGCGCAATGGAAAGACCATCTGCTGAGCCTGGATCACTTGAAGGAAGGAATCGGGCTTCGCGGCTACGCGCAGAAAGATCCGTTGGTTGAGTTCAAGAAGGAAGCGTTCACCCTGTTTGACGATTTGATGGATCGCATTGACAAGGAGTCGGTGCGGTTTTTGTTCCTGGTGCGACCGGCGGAGGGGCCTGGCGCCGCGCCGAACCCAGCCGGGGCTGCGTCCTCGCCTGAACAGCCGCCGGTGCCTCGCGGGCTTTCGTCATTCTCGCCGGAGGAAATGGAACGGAAGCAGCGGCGTCAGCAGCAGCAAATGCAATTTCAGACGGGCGCGGCGCAAGCCGAGCCGCCGAAGCCGGTGCGGGCGGCGGCGAAGGTTGGCCGGAACGATCCTTGTCCTTGTGGGTCAGGTAAGAAATATAAGAAGTGCCACGGGACCGAGGCTTGAGCGAAAAATTCTAGCGCTGCGCGACAGGGTACGGAATGCCGTGCCCGTACCGAGCGACACCATCCGCCTTACGATTCCCTCTCCTTGAACTTTCCGTGACCTTCCTGCGTATCCATCATCAGACTGGGGACACTTCGAACAGGAGGAAATGAGATGAGGAGCCGTTTGCGCGTTTTCCCGGCATTGCTGATTCTTGTGGTAGCCGCTGCTTTGACTGCAGCGCCCGCGTTTGCGAAGCAGGAAGGGCATTTCGATCGCACACTGAGCGTGAGTGGGCCTGTGGACATGACGATTCAAACCGGCTCGGGGAATATCACGGTGAAGCCGGGAGATTCGAGCAAAGTTGAAATTCACGGCGTGGTGCGCGCGAACCATTCGTGGTTCGGCAGCGACGCGAGCGCTCGCATCAAGGACATAGAGACGAATCCTCCCATCGAGCAGAGCGGCAATACGATTCGCATTGGGCACTTCGACGACCGCGATCGCGAACACAACATTTCGATCAGCTACGAAGTGACCGTGCCGTCGCAAACGAAGCTGCACTCCGAGTCCGGATCGGGAGATTTGTCGGTGGACGGAATTGGCGGCCCGCTGGAAGCGACGAGCGGGTCGGGCGAGCTGAAAGTTTCCAACATCGGCGGCGAAGTGCATCTACGTACCGGCTCGGGCGGCGTGGAAATGAATGCCATCAAAGGTAATGCACGAGCGAGTTCTGGAAGCGGTTCGATTACCGCGATCGGAATTGCCGGCGGATTGAACGCGTCCAGCGGAAGCGGCGAAGTGAAGCTCGAACAGACGGCCGCTGGCGACGTGGAGATTTCGACTGGCTCGGGCGACGTGGAAATCAAGGGTGCGAAAGGCGCTGTGCGCGTTACGACCGGAAGCGGAGAGATCAACGCGCAGGGTACTCCGACCGGCGATTGGAAATTGCGGACAGGATCAGGGAGCGTCACAGTGAACTTCCCTCCCGAAGCTGCGTTTGATTTGTACGCGCGATCGAGTTCCGGAAACATCGAGACGAAGCGTGAAATCGCTGTAACCGGCTCAATGAGCCAGCGCGAATTGCACGGAAAGGTTCGCGGCGGCGGCGTGCGCGTGGAGTTGAGCACGAGTTCCGGGACGATTAATATCTTGTAACACGGCGCGTTGCGCGCGGATGCGTCGGCGCTCCAGTTGGAAGCTGAGATTCTTCGGTCATCCTGATCGGTTGACCTCCCTCCTTCGGTGGGCAGGCAGAATGACAACTTGCCTGCGCGACAGGTGAGAGATTTGCCTGCGCGGAAGAATCGAGAACTCGCTATTGCTGCATTGGTGCATCCGGGGTGCGTGATTCGGGAAATATGCTAGTCTCTCTCGCACACACCTTGCGGGAAACCCTGCGAGGCCACGGAGTGGAAGATGACAGCCGCAGTCGCCGTAAAATGCCGACGGGCAGAGTGTGGGAAGCCGGTTCCTCAAAGCCTCGCGAGCGAGCAATTGTGCCTCGACCATTTTCTGGATGAAGCGTTCATCCGCACCGATCACACGATGCAAAGCTGCCGCCAGGGACAAATGGTGAAAGCGAGCAGCCTGGAATGGCTTTTGTCGGATGCGCTTTCCACGGTGAAAAATCTGGAAGAGGGCGCGTCCGATCCGAATCCGGAGCAGCGCGACCGGATGCTGGAATTGCTGCTGATACTCGCAAACCTGCATGAATACGTGGCGCATCATTCGGTACGCCTCGAGCGCCATGCTTGAACCGGAGTTGACCGAATCGTGCTGCGTGTAGGCGGCAGACAACCTGACGCCGTCTCCGGCTGACGTAAGCGTTAACAGGTCACTCCCTTCTCGTCTTGCAATGATTCCCCGCAGGATTCATCCTAAACATTCCCGTCCGGAAACCCAGCAGCAGGAGAATGTATGAATAACAATCCATTCAGACCGGACCAACCGAACATACCCGGAGTAAAGCCGAAAACTGAGGCGAGGCCTTCGCTCGAAGTGCCTGCGGACGAACGCACCCCAGCCGAGCAGGTTTCTGCGCGGTCGAAGTTTTCTTCGATCCCTATGCCGCCCTTGTGGGTGATCCTTTCCGCTTCCAGCGTACTCGTGATTTGTGCATTTGCTGTGTGGTGGATGCACGGCACGTCCGCGAAGGAAACAAGCGGTGGGAGCGAGGTTACAGTTGCGGCCGCCGCTCCTACAGACCAATCGCCGGTCCAGGCTATCGAAAAGCTACCGGTGGGGCCGGGTGAGATCGCGACGACGAGCGAACTTGCAAAACCCTGGTCGTCAAAGAGATTTCTCTACCACGATCCGCTCACCCTGCGAGAGGTTCCGGCAATGGTGGTGCGACTACCCGGTGGAGTGTATTGGGGATTTTCGCTGAAGGAGCCATATGGAACTTGCGACATGGAGTTCGTCACAGACATGCAGAAGCTTCGCTCCGACTACAACTTTCGCGGCTCGCATCCGATGGTGGGGGATCCTTGCAATCGCGCTGTGTTCGACTTAATGAAGTATGGTAGCAGCCCGGCAGGATTGGTTCGCGGAGAGATCGCGCAGGGTGCGGCAGTACGTCCGCCGACTGCGATTGAAATTCAGGTGGTCGGAAAACAGGTGCTGGCGAAAAAGATCGAGTAATTACTTCGGATGTCTTTCGTGGTTCCCTCAGCTGGCGGCCGAAGTCGCTTCGAGTTCCGCACAACGCCTCACTTCGTGGCTCATCTTTCCGAGCAGCACCATCCCGACCATTTTCTGATCGGCAAGCCAGGACCACAGCGGGTGGCCAAAGGTCGCGGGGCGATTGTGCTCGACGAAAAAATGCGAGCACCACGCGAATGCATACGGGACGACGACGGCCGCGAGAATAAACCAGGGGCGGCGAAGGACGATTGCGGCGGCGAGGAGCGTCCAACCGGTGAGCGTTCCGATCGAGTGGAATATACGGGTCGCGAGCTGGCGGTGAGCCAAAACGTAGGTGGGCCAGAATTCCGAGAAGGTGCGTGGGTCTTGCATTCGGGGATTCTAGCGCATGGCTCGGAGTGCGCAATTGGATAGTTGCGGCAGCGTCGGCCTTCGCGTGTCGAGCGTCGTGGCAGCATTGCCAAGCATTGATGGCTGAGATTCTTCGCTGCGCTCAGAATGGCAAACTAGTACCGATCGTCGCCTTAAGAGGCAACGGCTTCTCCCTCCGCGGAGAAGCCATTGCTTCGACTGAAACCAATTGCAAGCCGGTTTCGATTTCTGCGTGCCGCCAGTTGCCGTTAGTTATTCAGCGCTTCCACCGTTCTGGCGACCATCACCGGGGTGTTGTTTGCCGCCGGATTGATGAGAATGAACCCGACGACGCGCAAGTGAATCGGCTGGCTGCCAGTAAGTGCGGAAAGCCCGCTGAGATTGATGTAGCGGGTGAAGTTGGTGGACATCACCGGAAGCGGCTGTGGCAGCAGTACGCCAGCGAGGTAGTTGTCGTTCAGGCTGAACGTGCCGCTGTTACCGTTCTGGATTTTCGTGCTGCCGACAACCCACTGTCCGCGCTGGCCCTGTCGCTCGAGCACAACGCGGTGAACGACGACCGATGGCGGAGTGGATGTGTTGTCGAGCTTGCCGCCGAAAAGAACGCGCTGTCCGGCGAGCTGACTCGACGGCCCGAAAAGAAGAGACAAGAGCGGGACGTGAAGGTCCGCGATCATGTACTTTTCGTTTCCTGTGAGCGGAATTGTGTCGATCTGGCCGAGTGGATAAGCGTCGAGATTGGGAAGCTCGGCGCGAGCGTACAGATTGATGCCGCTCGCTTGTCCGTTGGACGATTGAACGAACGTATCGAGGCCCTCGATGAAGAAGTGATCTGTCGAGACGACTTCCACTTCGCTTGCGTCGATATCACGCGTGACGCGATTGAGCACACCGGAAACTTCGACGATTGTATTGGTGTCGTAGCTCAAGGGCATTTCGTTCGAGTCAAAGTTCGTTGCGCTGGTCGTATCCACAGTGAATTGACGGCCGTGCGGGCCTTGGATCACAAATTGATTCCCGGCAGGATTGACGCTGACGACTCCCGCGTCGAAGCAATCAATTTGAGCGTCAGCATCGTCAACCGAGAGTCCTTTCACATCGAACGTCGGCGTGAAATTACCGGTGAGGTTGCCGTTCGCATCGGTTTGAATCGATTGTCTGAGATCGAGATCCATGAAGAAGCCGACCAGATCGTCGTCGTTCAAAACGAGCGGGCTCTTGAGAGCTTGCGTAGCAGTCATCGGGGCGACTGTCGCATCAATGGTAGTGAGAGCGGGCGGAGACTGCGTGGTATCGAGATATTGGATGGTGACGGTGCCGACCGTAATGTTTGCTGAGTTGTACGTGCCTGCCGGAACATCCTCGAGATCGAGAAGGCTGCGAAGGCCGTTCAGCTTGGCGAAGTCGACGGTCTGTGGGCCATTCAATAAATTGACGGTCGTGGTGCCGTCCGTGAGCGTGATGCTAGTAATCTGAACTTGGACGGAGACGACGCTGGGAAGCGTGGGACTGTCTGTCCCAATCGTAAACATACTTCCCATGTGCTGGCTGGGCGTTGTGGTGCCTGTAGAAGCCCCACCTCCACAGCTGGAAAGCGCAAACATTGCGAGTAGTGAAGCGAACACACCCGTGGCGTTTGAAAGCCGCATTGCAAATCTCCTTTTCAAACAGAAAATTGCTTAATAATCAGGCCCAACACCCAATTCGACTTCTATTGGTGAAACACGGTTGAGTTGAAAAAGTTGCACGAAATCGGTGAGCGCGCCTGCCGGCGCCCGTCATTCACCGCTTGCACGCCCCGAGTGACTTGTTTACGATTGCAGGCGCACAAATCGCATGATTGGGCAAACAATTTCGCACTATCGCATCCTCGAGCCGCTCGGCAGCGGCGGTATGGGACAGGTGTATCGCGCTGAGGACACTCGCCTGGGCCGTCAGGTGGCGCTGAAGTTCTTGTCCGAGGAGCTTGCACGCGATCCGGCGGCGCTCGAACGATTTCAGCGCGAAGCTCGAGCGGCGTCTTCGCTGAACCATCCGGGGATTTGCACGATTTACGATGTGGGCGAGTTCAACGGCCGGCCGTTTCTGGTGATGGAAGTTCTCGAGGGGCAAACGCTGCGCGAACGGATCGCAGGGCAGCCCGTGGCAACTGATTCCCTGCTCGAATTTGGCGCACAGATATCGGATGCGCTCGATGCGGCGCATTCGCGCGGCATCGTCCATCGCGACATCAAGCCAGCGAACATTTTTGTGACGACGCGCGGGCAGACAAAGATCCTCGACTTCGGATTGGCGAAGCAGGCCGCATCGCGACGAATCGCGGAAGCTGTGGGAGCAGGCAACACAACTTCACAGCCAACCACCGACAATCTGATGCTGACGAGTCCGGGCTCGGCGCTCGGCACGGTGGCATATATGTCGCCCGAACAAGCGCGCGGAGAAGAACTTGATGCGCGGACGGATCTGTTCAGTCTGGGCGCGGTGCTTTATGAGATGGCAACGGGGCGCGCAGCGTTTAACGGGAACACTTCCGCTGTGATCTTCGATGCGATTTTGAATCGGTCGCCTGCGGCGCCTTCGACGATCAATCCGAACTTGCCGCTGAAACTGGAAGAAATCATCGGGAAATCGATCGAGAAGGATCGCGAGCTGCGTTATCAGACTGCCGCAGAGTTGCGCGGAGATTTGAAACGACTGAAACGCGACACGGATTCGTCGCGCAGCATGAGCGGATCGTCGCGAACTTGGCCTGCTGCGAGCGGGCAGGGCCCAGGGTCCGGATCGGGATCTGCGTCGCGCCCCGTAAGTTCGGGATCTGCACCGGGGGTTGCGGCACAGAGTCCGAGCACGGGAGTGGCGGCTCCTGCCGGCTCCACGGCATCGTGGATTGTTTGGTTGCGTCGGGCCGCGATTGTCGTGGCGCTTGGTGCGGCGGTGGCGATGTTTCTGCACGACCGAAATGGTCGCAAAACAGTCTCGGAATTTACCCAGATGACGATCGCGCCGGTGTCGTCATCGGGGAAAACATCCGGTGCAGCGATTTCTCCAGACGGCAAATGGCTCGCCTATATTTCGAGTGAAAAACAGCCGACGGGAATCTGGGTGCGTCAACTGGGAACCGGAAGCACCGCGCAGGTGGTTGTTTTGTCTAACGGCTACTCCAGGGGGCTCACCTTTTCACCGGATGGAAACTACGTATATTTTGTAAGGGGTGACCCGGGCAGCGGGCTCTCGAAGCTATATCAAGTTCCGTCATTGGGCGGAACGCCGCGCGAGCTGATCGTCGATATCGATAGCCCGGTGAGCTTTTCGCCGGACGGCAAACAAATCGTCTTCGTGAGGCAATCGAGCACAGCGGCAACTTCGAGCTTGCTGATAGCGAATGCCGACGGCTCGGGAGAACACCCGCTGAAAGTGCTGCAGCAGCCGACTGCGTTCTCGAATGAGGGACCGGCGTGGTCCCCGGATGGAAAGCGCATCGCCGTAGCGAAGTCGACGGGTGCGGGATTTCAATCGTATGCATTGGAGACGGTAGCAATCGATACTGGCGCGGAGACTCGAATCGGAACGCGCGATTGGGGGTATCCACGCCGGATCGCGTGGATACCCGATGGCACCGCCGTAATTTTTGGATCGCCGGTGGCGAAGGCGTCTTTGAACTCGCAGCTATGGGAGTTGAGCTATCCGGGCGGTGAGGCACGTCGAATCACGAACGATTTAAACTTTTACACGGGCACGAGCATTACAGCCGACGGGAATACACTCGCGACCGTGCAATTGACGTTCACAGGAAATTTGTGGACGGCAGGCCTGGGCAGCACGTCCTCTTTTTCGCCGCCAAAGCAAATTAGCTCGGGGATCAGCCGAGCGGATGGAGTATTCGGAATTGCATGGCCATCGGCGGATCAAATCCTCTATAGCTTCTACGCTTCCGGCGCGACGAAGCTTGCTACGGCAGCGGCGGACGGCAGCAACGCGCACGACCTTCCGGTGAGTGTTGGCAATCCGCTCTTTCCGTCCGCGTGCGGCGACGGCCAGCACATTGTATTCAGCGTGAATCGGGCACAAGCAGGAATCGCCATTTGGCGCGGCGATGCGAACGCAGGAGACGTGAAGCAGCTCACGAATGGCAGTTCCGACGTGTGGCCGAGTTGCGCTCCAGATGGAAAATCGTTCGTCTATGTGGACATTTCGGGCGATTCGGCCAAGCTGATGAAAGTAGGGATCGACGGCGGAACAGCGGTGCGAGTGGGAAACGAAGGGTTTCAATTCCCTGCGATATCGCCGGACAACCAGCTTGTCGCGGCGGCGTATCATCCGGACCTTGCGAAACCTTTCAAGCTGGCCATCGTCGCACTCGACAGCGGAGAAATTCGAAATGTTTACGACCTGCCCGCGGAGACGAATTTCGGCAATGAAGGCGGGAGCGGCCTGGCGTGGACGAAGGATGGCCGGTCGGTCCTTTTCATCGTGAACAAAGGCGCAGGAGCGACGTTGTGGGCGCAGCCGATTGGTGCCGCGGGAGCCGCGAGTGTGGCGCCTAAGCAGATCATGAATCTTGCGTCGGAATTTGTTTGGGCGTACGCGCTCTCGCCGGACGGAAAGCAGATCGTCTATTCGCGCGGGGTTCCCGCCACGGATGTGGTTCTGATTTCCCACTTCCAGTGAGTCGTCGTGCACCGAAATCCGGTCGCCTGAAAATCACACAATGGAGAATTGAATGAAGTTATCGCGGCGGGAATTGTTCAAGACAGCTTCGATTCTGGGCGGAGGCGCGGCTGCCGGCGCTTTTTGGACGCGTGGGCTGGGCGCTGAGCCGATGGCGCAGAGATTGCAAAAATCGCGGAACCCGCTGCCGCCTGCATTCGATAAATTGCAGCCGCTGGGCGACCGCGTGAAGCCGATCCGGGTGGATGAACTGCAGGGCCGCATCGCGCACGCGCAGCAGTTGATGACGGATGCCAAACCTCGGTTCGACATGCTCTACGTCACCCCTGGCACGACCCTTGCGTATTACGTTGGCACGCCGTGGGGACTGAGCGAGCGAATCGTCGCGCTGATGATTCCGCGAAATGGCGAACCGCTAATGATCTGCCCGGGCTTTGAGGAAGCGCGGTTGCGCGAACAGCTTCGCTGGCCCATTGAAATACGAGTGTGGCAAGAAGATGAAAGCCCCTACGCGCTGGTAGCGAAATGGATGGCGGAGCGCGGAATCCGAACGGGGCGAGTGGCTGTGGAGGAAACGACGAAATTCGTGTTTTTCGACGGGCTCCGGCAGGCGGCGCAATCACTGGAGTATGCGAGCGGCAATCCGGTGACGGTGGGATGCCGGGCGCAAAAGAGCGAGCACGAACTCGAATTGATGCGGCTCGCGAACTCGGTGACCTTCGACGTCTACAAGGCGACTTTTGCTTCGCTGCGCGTGGGAATGACGCAGAGTGAAGTGTCGGGAATGATTTCGAGCGCCTACGAAAAAATGGGACTGGAAGGCTACGGGATCGTGCTGTTTGGCCCTGCGGCTTCGCTGCCGCACGGGACGCGTGAAGAGCAAGTGCTGCGCGAAGGAGTGGGCGTTTTGATTGATGGCGGGACTCGCGTGGAAGAGTACGAATCGGATGTGACGCGCACAAGTGTGCTCGGAAAGGCGCCCGAAAAACTGCAGCGCGCGTTTGAAATTGTGCGCAAAGCGCAAGATGCAGCGCTTGCTGCGGCCGTTGCGGGCCGCGAGTGCGGATCGGTCGACGATGCGGCGCGCAAGATCGTGGTCGATGCGGGATTCGGCCCCGGATACAAGTATTTCACCCATCGCGTGGGACACGGAATCGGAATGGACGGGCACGAAGCGCCGTATCTGGTGCGCGGCAACCGGACGATCTTGAAACCCGGGATGACGTTCTCGGACGAGCCCGGAATCTACGTAGCCGGCGAATACGGGCTTCGTTGCGAAGACGTGATGGCGATCTCAGAATCCGGAGCCGCGAAACTTCTGACGCCGGGATTCGCGCCTTCGCTTGAAACGCCCGTCGCGTAGAAGATCAGACCGCCCGCTGTTTTTCTCGCAGCTGCAACGCAACGGAGCTACGCGATGAAGGGCGTGGCGTGGCAGGCCGTCCCTATTTTTGCTGCTGCTTCTTCAGGGCCGCTTCAATCTTGGGGATCACGTCGCGAACTCCCGCGGAGCTCGGCCCGTTGGGGTCCAGTTTGAGATAGGTTTGAAACTCATCGAGCGCGCCCTGACCGTCCCCCTTCTTCAGCAGGACGTTACCAAGCATCACGTGCGCAGAGGCTAAATCCGGCTGCGCGGCGACTACTTTCCGCAGCGGCGCTTCGGCGTTCTGCCACTGTTGCTGAGCCATGTAGGCCTTGGCCAGCTCGTATTGGCCCGCGGGCACATCGGCGTTCAACTCCAAGCCCTTCGTAAGGGCCGTCACAGCGCCCGGGAAGTCCTTCAACTGGTTCAAGGCGGCTCCTAGCTCGATATAGGCGCCAACGGCCTTAGGATCGAGCTGGATGGCCTTCTCCAGGGCCGTCTGAGCTTCCTTGTAGTTCTTTTGCTCGACATAGACAGCGCCCAGCGTGGCATACGCCTGAGGAAAATTCCCGTAGATGTCGATAGCCCTGTGCAGATGAGCGATGCCGGAGTCGTAGTCCTTGGCGTCCAGCGCTTTCTGCGCGGCGTCAAATTCCTTTCGAGCATCGTCAGGGACGGCGAGATCAGCGGCGGACACAGACGAGCCGCCTGCGTCCTTGGGAACCTCCGGCGGGGCTGCCCCGGGAAGAGGTTGCAGTTGAAGGTTGGCGTATCCCTTCGGAGATAATATCAGATCGACGCGGGCGGCATTCTCTTTGAATCCCGGTTGTGTAATTTTAACTATATAGGAACCCGGTGTGGGGGGAATAAAGTGGCACCGGCCATCGGCCTGGGTCTGGCAGTCGTCGACCGGCCCGCCTTCTGCCATCTCCAACACGACATGTATGCCTGGCGGTGCGGACTTGCCGTCGGTTCCTCTGACCTGAACATTTAGTTCGAGCCCCATCTGTTGCATGGATTTTCCCGGCTTTTGGGCCAACGCTACGCCGGGAATCAAGAGTAGTGCGCCTTCGAACAACAGGATTGCCACCGAGAGTGTTTTCATAGAAGGCCTCGTTCTACTTCACGCTAAACACCAATATGCATCTCATGTCGAAATGAATCAACTCGGATGTGCTTCGATCTCGATTTTGCGAGGCGAAAGAAAAAAAGAAGACAGCCGAGTCCGCACAAAAAAAAAGGGAGGGCGCATCAGCGCCCTCCCTTGGTTATAGTTGGTCTTAGAACTCCAGCTTGATGATCCCTCGTGACTGGAAGGGCGGCTGGAAGTAGTTAAGGAACGGTTTCCCGAAGTCGCTGTTGGGCAAGCCAAAGCCCTGGTCGTCGTTCTGATTGACCAAGGTCTGGCGCCGTCCATCAGCGATGTTGAACGCATCGAACCCGAACTTCAGGGTGAAGCGATCGTTGATCTTCCAAGGGTATTCAATGTGAGCGTCGATGCTCGCGGTCAACGGTGCACGGCCCAAATCGCCGCGACCGAAGATCGGCACTTCACCCGGGTTCTGATATGCCTGCTGGGCAACCAAGGTGGTGAGCGGTACGCCCGTTTGCATCTTCAGGCCTCCGCCGAGAACCATTCCCTTGAACATGCCGTTGCTCAGAACATAGGTTGTGTAGACGTTCACCACATTGCGCCGATCCGTGTTTAGAGCACCGATACCCTGCTGTTGCCCGATCAGGCCAAAATCGCCTTCCGTCAGGTCAAACAGCGAGCTGATACCGGGGTCGGCCTGACCGTTGTCGTTGCGGAACGCACCTTCGTAGTTGCCACGGAGCTGCGCGATGCGCCAGTTGGCGACCATTGCCCAGTTGTGGCTGAAGGACTTGTTCACTTCGAATTCAACGGCTTCGTACTCGCGTTTCGGGTCCTTGTAGGTGTCGGGAATTCCGTCAGGATGGAATTCGCCGCCGAAGTCAATTGCAGAGTTGGCTTTGTTTAGCCGCGTGGCGGATCCTGGGTTAGGAATCAACCAAGGGGTGGCGCCGCCGTCAACGGCCGGGTAACAAGCACTACCGAGGACCGTGCCAAACGTATTCGCAGTGTTAGGCGCTACGAACGGAGTGGGCATGTTTGTGCCAGACTGAATGCAAGCAGACGGGAAGCCGAATGCTTCCAGTGCCGCCGCGTTCCCTGCGTTAGGAGTGTTAATGGCGGTTCGAAGTGCACAGTCGAATGCACCTCTGGTCAAGCCACCAAACGCTGCGCAGGGGATTTGAGTCTCGTCCACTGCACCGCAATTGCTCGACAGACCGTCTTTACTGCCGCTGCAGGATCCATTCGGTCCGAACGTTTGTTCTTGAGGATTGACGAAGATGTCCTGCTTCGCATCGGGGTTTCCGATGAAGTAGTTCAAGCCGCCGCCATTTGCAGCGAGAGCGTTGAACTGTTCCACCGAAATGCCGCCCTGGTCTTCAATCACGCGTTTGAGGCGGCGATCGATGTACCGTGCTTTGGCGACGATGCCACCACGGAACTGGTGCTCTGCTCCGACAACCCATTCATCCGTGTACTCCATGCGAGTTCCCGGAGCAAACGGTTCCCCACCGCTGATCGCGATGCTCGGCGAAGCATTAACACCGCCGGACGCCAAGTTCAGCAAGTGCGCTGAGTCAGGAACGAACAGGTTGGCGTAATCAGGAGTACCCGCACCGTTGGTGATGACGCAAGGCGTCAAACCGCCGGGACAGCCAACGTTGGTCGAAGCTGGCGCAAAATACGGATTGAGGAAGTCAGCTTCGGAACTCAAAGAGCGAACCGCCGCGTCTAGAGGCAAAACGAAGGCGTATCGCCCGTAGTTGGCGTAGATCTTCGTCCTGCGATCGCCCTTCGGGTCGACGATGATGCCGATCCGGGGGGACCACATGTTAACGAAAGTCTTTGAAACCACGTTCCCCACGAGACGCTGTTGTTCCCAACGAACGCCCATGTTTAGGGTGACGTGAGTTCCAATCGCCCACGAATCGTTTGCGTAGGCTGCGTGGTACTTTCCGCTGCTAGCCGTCGTGCCGCCGTCGAAACGACCGCGAACCTGCTGCAAAACAACCCGCTGAGTAATCATGCCGCCGCTTCCGTCGGGCACTGTCTCATACGGGCAGAGTGTGCAGTTGGCTGCCGCCGTGCCGGCGTCCCCCGTAGTGAGCAGTGTGAGAGATGCATCGCTCAAACTGCCAACCACGCCGGGCGAGTCTTGGTAGCCTGGGTCCCCGCCGGTGGCGTTGGTTTCCGGAATCGGATACTTCGGGCCGGATTCGCGGGTGATGTCGTTATAAACGGGATACTGCCAGTTATAACCGACACTGAACGTGTGCTGTCCCGCGAAGCTATAGGTTTTCGAAGTATCGAGCTGAATCGACTTGGTGTTGGAATCATAAGGCTCGTAGAATCCGAAACCCTGCGCGGTGAAGGTGCCACGCTGACCATCTCCGATCTGGCTCGAGTCCACGATTTGAGTGACGTCCTGCGGAGCTTCGGTGAAATGATTCCAGCTCCAAGTGAACGCAGCGTCAATCGTCCAGGTCGGAGTGAGAGCACCGTCATAGCGGGTGTCCCAGTTCCGTGTACCGTAATTCCACTTGGAGTTTACGGTGGTGTTCTCCGCGTTCAGCAGGTTCGGAGACGGGGCGTAGTTTCGGAGGTTAGGATCGCCGAAAACCGAACTTTCAATCGTATTGGAATTGTTGATCTTGAAAGTCAACTTCGCGGCGTAGTCTCCCGAGAACGTGCGATACTGGAGATTGTTCCCGTAAATGTCGAACAGGCCAGAGCCATTGGCTGGAGCCCAATCGGCCTGGTTCCAAGTTGGGTTGTAGTTGCCGAACCAGAAGAGCCTGTCCTTCAATCCGAAGAGCGGAACATAGCCTCCCATTTCTGCCGAGGCTTCGTAACGATTATCTTGGATATGGCGACCGGTCAGGTTCTGGACACTGTATCTGGGATCATCAGCGTTGAGGTACGTGTCCTGCATGATGTGAGTGTTGAAGTATCCCGCGACGCCGCCGTGGAAGGATGTGCCGCCAGACTTTGTAACGATCTGGACGATACCGCCGCTCACGTGGCCATACTGGGGCTCGAAACCACCCGTCTTGACCTGCACTTCCTTCACGAACGAGAGGTTGATACCGGAGCCAAGCGCGCCGTATGAGCGCGACCAAACGCCCAATCCGCCGAAGGCCGGATCGTTGATGGAAACGCCGTCTGCTACATACAAGTTCTCAAGGCCGCTCGATCCCGAAATCGCAGGATTCGAGTTGCCGGTGGCAAGACCGGAAACGACGCCAGGAGCCAGGTAAAACAGGCTCGCGACGTTGCGTTGTACCGGAATATTCTCGTAGAAAGTGTCCGCCAAGTCGGTGTTGACCGAAGCTGCCGTCGTGTCAACAGTCAAGCTGGCCGAAGCAACTTCGACCACCTGCGTGACGGCTCCCGGCTCGAGTGTGACCGAAAGGCTGGTCGTCTTATTGATCAAAACTTCAAGGTTACCCACCTGTGAGACTTTGAATCCGGCCTTTTGGACCTTCACAGTGTAGATACCCGGAATCAGGGTCGAAAACAAGAACGAGCCCTGTCCATTGGTGTTCTCAGTTTGGCTTCCGATCGGCCCCGTAATCGTTACTTCGGCGCCTGGCACCAAGCTCTGAGATGAGTCGTACACGAGACCGCTCAAATTGCCTCGCGCCGAGCTCTGGTCCTGGGCCAACGTCGGCATTGCGAATGCCGCGCAAAGCGCCAGAACAAAAACGCAGAACGCAAAACGCTTCAAAAAGTTCATACCGCTCCTTTCACCCCGATTTCGATCTGAGGCGTTTACTCTGCTGCCGATTCGGTTGTTAAACGAATTTGACAAGCACCACACCCCGGGCTGCTATTTCAAGATTCTGTTGCGACTTGGTGGAATAGGACACCCCAAATGCCACCAATCTGGGAATGCTTAGAGCAAAGGGATTGCCAAAAATACAGCAATTCCAGTATGCGATTAACGTCTTTTGATTCTTATAGTTATGCTGATTGTGGTGGGTATCGGCAGGGAGCTCTATGCTTTCGTCATTCTAATTGAAATAGAATAATACGAAAAATAATATATATGATTTCGAACGCCTCCCACTCTGCGGATTCTCAGGGAGTCTGTGTGGCAGGCGTAGGACCGGCTGCGAGGAACGACCGCCCTTTCTTGGTGAGCTCTGCAGCTTTTGAGGAGTTCCCGGCTCGTTGATAGCAGTCCGCCAGAGCGAGGTACAGCGAACCGTCGTCCGGCCGGGCATGGATCGCTTCTTCGAGCAGCGAGAACGCGCGCTTTGAGTCTCCGGTCTTTTCCAGGCTTTCAGCGATTCGCAGCAGGGTCTCGGAATCCGTTTCAGGAGTAATGCCGGAATCGTTGTATACGTTTACTACGGAAGAAAAATCTTTTTGCGCATAGTAGGCTTCGACAAGACGCGATCGGGCGACATCATTCGCGTGATCGCGAGCCAGCGCTCGTCGGAAAAATCCTCGAGCTTCCTCCGCTTTGCCTTGATTGACAAGGCAGAGCCCCCTGTCCTGATCAAAAACGCCTTGATCCACTTCCTTGACAGTCATGGGGTCGGTGACGTCCCACGGTCGCTCGACAATATCTCCTCCCAAGGCTCTGAAATTGAGCGTTGCGGATGCGTGCTGGGGAGTTCCTGCTCGTCCCACTGCGACTGTGAGCATGTAGCTGCCTAGCCACATGGGATTGAGCGGCATCTTCCTGCCGTTGACGAGAGATCCGCTAGCGTCAAACTGTTCGACGCCTATTTGTTCGTCAAAACTCGTAGAAGTGCCGCTATTGGCGGGCTGGCCGAGTGCATAGTGGACGTCCAACTTCTGGCCCACGACCGATTGGGGGTCTACCGGAGTTTTCCAAATTTGATACGCGACTTGCAATGTTTGTCCGGGATTCAGCACGAGGGGCGCCCCCGCCATCGGAGTGAATCTGACACCCGCCATCGAGAACGGCGTGAAATCCGCAACGGCCGGGTCCACATTTTCTGCGGACGTGAACGGCACGATTCCAGGTATCACGAGATTGTCGGGTCCCACGGAAGGAATCTGCACTTCACGCTCGGCGTGAAGCCCGGTCTTCTTCTGCCAATCCGTGAGGAGGAAATCGAGCCGGTATTTTCCGGGCGGCAAAGGCAGGGTGCCTTCATAACCGAATACGCGGTCTTTGATAAGGTTGAAGCGTGTCTTATCGAGCGAGTCCGTAACGGATCTTTTTTGCGTGAATATCAGTTTATTGTCTTCGCCGAACACACGGACGCGGACTTCGATGGCGAATGAATAATGGCCGTTTCCGTTATCGCTGACGGTAAGGTCGCTCGGACTGTGCATACGAATCGCGTAGTCGAGGCGTGTGAGACCATGCGAATCACGAACCGGCAACGTGATGATATTCAAATTCTTGCCTTCCACGACTAACCGAGATGAAACGTTTTCCAGCAGGTTTCGGCGGCGTTCCAGGTTCGCCTTGTACAGAGGTTGGTTCGCAAGGCTCTTTAGCTGCGACAACATGATATCGGACTGCAGGCTGATGCGGCCCTCCTGATCGATCGTTTCATCCGGCAGCAACGTTTGCGCCACCCTTGCCACCAAGGGCCCGGCCGAATCCTGGATCATTCTGAGAGCGGCGGGGTTGTCGTTGACGGCTTCGACACCGGTGACGAGTTCAGTGGGACCGTTGAAATACGGGCTGTAGAAGCGATAGTCTCCGATGTTGTCCTGCTGATAGAACAAGATATAAAAGAACGGAGGCAGCGGCGGGGTGGTGTTCGAGTAAAACCAAATCTCAATCGGCCGAAGGTTGCCGGCGCCATAGTGCTTCTCTTTCTGTTGGGGCGGACCGAGGGTGATGTACGTCTGGCCTCGGGCCGTGCGCCAGCCTTCTCCACCTGATCCGGTTCCGAAATTTGCGTCGGCGTACGCGATCCGAATGTAGACGTCGTCCTTGAAGCTATTGGATGGCGAGCCCGGATCGGGGTTGCGGATTTCCCAAAACTTGTCGATGAATTTATCGCGAGCATCGTCCGTCTGGAGCCGGAGAAACGTGTCGCGTTCTTCCTTTGTGATGAAGTAGGCGACATCGCGATCCAGCCACTCGCGATACATTTTGGGGAGGTTTTTTTCACTTACTTTTTGGGCTCGAACGGGCGGAGCGGCCACAAGACTCCACGCCAAACCAAAAAATAGTGCGATTGCTGCCCGATACATTGTGCTTCGAGAAACGGTGTGGCTCACCGCTTCGCGGCGCGCGCGCGGCTCGAGAGTCGAATCGGGAACGATATTAGGGTGCTGATTTGATTCAAAATTCATTCGCGTTTCCTCTGGTTCTCATGGCATGGTTCTGCGCTACACGATAAAAATGCCGTCGATCTCCCGGATGAGCAGTAAGAAGGTAAAAGGAGCGAGGGAGTTGCCTTCCATTGCAGGAGACGGCGGTGTTGGATTGTCGGGTAGCCGTCACAATCGTTTACCCGCACAATTCTATCCGGGGCATAGAACAGCGTCAAGCAATGCGCGACTGGCATTTGGAATGAATCTGAAGCGGAGTTTCGCACGTCGCGGCTAGCGGAGGCTGGAATGTAGTGCGCAAAATTCGACCGTCCGCGCTTCGGCCCAGAATCGGTTTTCGCCCCTTTCGTTCGAGATAAATGCGCAGTGCCCACCGTGCTGGGGCGCAACCAGGGTGATGCACCCGTTATCTGCGATGGCCGACCGGCTGAACGATGAAAACGGGACAAACGGGTCGTCCTGTGCGGTAAGAATCAAAGTGGGTTTACGGATTTGGCTGAGGAGATTGCTCGCGCTCGAGCGCGCGTAGTAATCATCCGCGCCGGCGAAGCCGCAGAAGCGCGCGGTGATTCGTTCATCAAAATCACGCACGCTTCGTATCTCGCGCATGCCATCGATCGGGAACAGGTCCGGGAAAAGCCTTTTTTTGAGACGCATCCGGCGCTTAAGCCCCACAACGAAGCGCCTTTGGTAGAGGAAATTTCGCCGCTCGCAGAGGGCATCGGCACAGGCTGCAAGATCCAAAGCGGGTGCCACTGCCACGATTGCACGAAGCTGTGGTAGTGCGGAATCTCCGATTTCACCCGCCATTTTCAGCACGAGATTCCCGCCCATGGAGACACCGACGGCGAAAATTTCGGGCAAGCCATCCTGCTCGATCAATTCGAGAATCACGGAACGAATGTCGCCGCTGAGCCCGGAATGATAAAGCGTGCTGGTGAGTTTTTCGGTGCCTCCGCAGTTTCGTTGATTCAGCCGGACGACATTGAACCCGGCAACCCAGGCCTTTTCGGCGATGCCAAGCATGTAACCGGAGTCCGCGGAACCCTCCAGTCCATGGAGTAAAACGATGGTTGCGTGCTCGCGGGGCTTCTGATGCATGTGGCAATCTCCGCGCACTTGCGTTCCCGGCTCGACTTCGAAAAATCGAGGAGCGCTGGGACCGAGCCGCGGAAATTTGCGGCGCCAGAACGCGGCAGCGATCGTCATCACGTGAGGATTGCGAAATAATCCCGATGGAACAAAGTCTTTCACCCCGTCTATGTTAAGGAGTCCGCGTCCGTGACGCAACTCGACAAGCACGTTTCCGGTTCTTGATTTCACGTCGCGATACGCCTAGAATGGCTTTTTTAATCATGAAGGAATTTCGCGACAATTGAATCGTGGTCGAGCCCAGCGAATCCGGCTGGGCTGAGTTGTTTATGGGCGTTTTTTAGGGCCGGAGAGGCTCTTTCGCATTTTATAGGAGAAATGATGATTGAAGGCGCCATCCCGGATGGGCTGACGTTCGACGATGTGCTGCTGCTGCCGGGCAAATCCTCCGTACTACCGGCGCAAGCGGACACGCGCACGTGCGTCGCCCGGAAAATTCCGCTGAACATCCCGATCGTGGCGGCAGCGATGGACACCGTGACGGATTCGCGCCTCGCAATCGCCATTTCGCGACAGGGCGGCCTGGGTTTCATCCACCGCAACATGAGCATCGAGCGGCAGGCAGAAGAAGTGGACAAGGTGAAGCGGTCGGAAAGCGGCATGATCGTCGATCCGGTAACGATTGCTCCGGAAATGTCCGTTCGGCAAGCGCTCGATATCATGACGAAGTACCGAGTCTCGGGCCTGCCGGTAACGCGCGGGATGCGTCTCGTGGGAATCCTGACGAATCGCGACCTGCGATTCGAGCGGAATCTCGATCAGCCAGTTAGCGCGGTGATGACGAAGGAGAATCTCGTCACTGTGCCGGTGGGAACTACTCTCGAGGAAGCCGAACGGATTTTGCAGCGGCATCGAATTGAAAAACTTCTCGTAGTGGACAATGAATTCAACTTGAAAGGATTGATCACCGTAAAAGATATTCAAAAGAAGATTGAGTTCCCAAACGCAACGAAAGACGAGCAGGGCCGTTTGCGGGTGGGCGCTGCCATTGGCGCAACCGGGGACTATCTCGAGCGTGCTGAGGAACTTGCGAGGGAAAAGGTCGACGCGCTTGCGATCGACACCGCGCACGGCCACACTACCCGAGTGATAGAAGCCATTCGCGCGGTCAAGAATAAGTTCCCCGAAATCCAGCTGCTCGCTGGGAATGTGGCAACGGCGGAAGGTGCGCGCGATCTGATTTCCCTCGGCATCGACGGATTGAAAGTAGGAATTGGTCCCGGATCAATCTGCACCACGCGAGTTGTGACCGGCGCGGGAGTTCCGCAGATTACCGCAATCATGGAGTGCGCGCGAGCGGCCAAGAATACCGGCGTGCCGATCATCGCCGACGGCGGTATCAAGTTTTCCGGTGACATCACAAAGGCAATTGCGGCAGGAGCATCGGTTGTGATGATCGGCGGGTTATTCGCAGGGACGGAAGAATCTCCCGGCGAGACCATTTTGTATCAGGGACGCACGTTCAAGTCGTATCGCGGAATGGGATCGATCGGCGCCATGGAAGCAGGATCGGCGGACCGTTACGCGCAGGAAGGCGCCGATCGCGGCAAGTCCGTCCCCGAAGGAATCGAGGGGCAGGTTCCCTACAAAGGCCCGCTGTCAGCTCTGGTTGACCAGCTCGTTGGCGGGGTTCGAAGCGGAATGGGATATTGCGGCGCGGCGAACTTGAAGGAACTGCAGGAGAAGAGCCGCTTCATCCGAATTTCTTCGGCGGGCCTGCGCGAGAGCCACGTGCACGACGTGATTATCACGAGAGAAGCCCCGAACTACCGGCTCGAATAGATCGTACCTGACTGGGAGGATTTCTTGTGGCGGTGTGTCCCGTGAGCAGAGCCTAGAATGCGGTGGCTCAAAGCATGGTGGCCGGCGATCGTTTGGGCGGTTGCGATCTCGTCGTTTTCGACAGGGGCTTTCACATCCGATCATACTTCGCGATTCATCGTACCGTTTCTTCATTGGCTACTCCCTCGCGCATCGCCCGAAACACTTTTGTCGATCCATCACGTCATACGTAAGTGCGGACATGTGGCCGAATACTTCCTTTTGAGCTTGTTGGTGCTGAGAGGGCTGCTCGCGGGAGGGCAGGATTTCGGAATCCGGGTGGCTCTGATCGCAATCGTCATCGTTGCGGCGTACGCGTCGCTCGACGAGTATCACCAGTCGTTCGTGCCGGGGCGGGGCGCTGCGGTTTCGGACGTATTTCTGGACACGGCGGCAGGGACGGCGGCGCAGTTAGCCGTCGCGGGGCTTGTTCGCCGGAGGCAACGAACGGCTGGTTGAGCGACCAGTTTTCGTCGCGCAGAACAGCGCGGCAGCCGAGCGCAAAGTCTGACATTTCACTCAACCGAATTTCGCACGGAGGACGAAAGAATGAATCGTCGCGTTTTGAAGTTTTCGTTGATGCTGGTGGCCGGATTGGCGGTACACGCTGCAAGCGCACGGGCGGCCGAGCCTTTGCGCTACGAGCTTGGTTTCGAGCGGCCGAACACCCATCTGATGGACATCACAATTCGCGCGACGGGACTGAGCGGAACGACGGCGGATTTCGCAATGCCGGATTGGGCGCCCGGCTCGTATTACATTCAGAATTACGCCGCAAACGTGCAGCGGTTCCGCGCGACTGGTGCAAATGGCGCCGAGTTGTCATGGCGCAAGATAGACAGCCAGATCTGGCGCATCGAACTTGCCGGCGCGAATGCCGCGACAATTCAGTATCAAGTGTTCGGCGACACGCTTCGCAACAATCAAGCGCAGTATGACGAGCGCCACGCCTTTATCGGCGGGCCTTCGGTGTGGATGTACATGGTGGGCGGCAAGGACCGTCCGATCGAACTCTCCATTGCGGTGCCGGCGGGCTGGAAAGTTGCCACGGGCATGGAACACACCTCCGACCACACGTTTCGCGCGGCTGATTTCGACTGGTTCGCGGACGCGCCGCTGGAAATATCGGATTTTGCGGAGAAGGATTTTCAAGTGCTCGGCACGACCTACCATGTGATCTCCCACGACGCTGTCGGCTCCGCGGATTTCTCGAAGTTCACGGCGGACATGCAGAAGTTTGTCGAGAAGATTGTGCCGATTTTCGAATCGGTTGCTGGTAGCGCAGGCCAAGCAGCGCCGTTCAAGGACTACTGGTTTATTTTTCACATCTGGCCTTCCAGCGGAGGCGGCCTGGAGCACCTGAATTCGACCCAGATCGATTTCAGCAAGGACTGGGACGACACAAGCCCCGCGCAAGGTTTCATCAATCAATACGATCTGAAACTATTTGTGACGGCGCATGAGTTCTTTCACGCCTGGAATGTGAAGCGATTGCGCCCGCTACCGCTCGGGCCGTTTAATTACTCGCAGATGGTTCACACGCCATCACTCTGGATTTCGGAAGGGCTGACGAGCTACTACGGCGCGCTTGCAGTGGAACGAGCGGGCCTCGTGAAGCCGCAGGAGTATCTCGACGGAATCGCAATGTTGTTGACGAAGTTCGACGCCGAGCCGGGACGCACCGAGCGAAGCATCGAAGACACGAGCTGGGACACCTGGTTTCCAAACGCAGGAGTGGTACAGCAGAAAAACAATCTCGCGAATACCTGGTATTCCTATTACGACGGCGGGCAGGTGATGGGGCACATCCTCGATTTCGCGATTCGCGAAAAGACGAAGAACCAGAAGTCGCTCGATGATTGGATGCGACTACTCTACTCGCGCTACGCGCTTCCCAAGCCGGGCTTCGTTCCCGATGATGCGATTCATGCGGCTTCTGAAGTAGCCGGCGGAGACGTGAGCGAAATTTTTAACCGCTACATCAGCGGAAAAGAACCGATTCCCTACGCGAAATACTTCGCATACGCGGGAATTACTGTGGAGGCGAAGGTGGATCCCGCCAAACCATGGGTCGGCGTTGAAGTGACCAAAGGGGATCATGGACACGCGACTATCAAGAATGTGGTTCCCGGCAGTCCAGCGGAAGCGGCTGGACTCGATCGCGACGATGTGATTTGGGCGGTCGACGATCGCGCCGTGGGACCAGGCGGATTTGCCGAGGCAGTGGTAGCGCACAAGCCCGGCGACACGATTCGCGTGCTGGTTTTGCGGCTGGGCGAGTTGAAGGAAATTCCGGTAACGATCGGATCGAACCCGCATCCGACGTACTCGCTGAAGCCGATGGCGCATCCTACGGATGAGCAGAAGGCGATTTACAACAGCTGGCTGGGATTGAAGTAGCGGCCGACTTGATCGCCGGATCTGAAAAAAAAGGCCCGCTTCGAATCAATCGAAGCGGGCCTTTTTATTTTTGCATGTTTTTTTGGCTACTTCTTGGCTACCGCAGCTTCTTTTTCCTTCGCGTTTTCCTCGGGAGCTTCTTCGGCACGCTCTCTGCGTGGTTTCTTGTCTTTCTTTTTCAGTTCGGAGCCGATGAATTCGAGGATTGCAAGTTCTGCGCCGTCGCCAAGCCGCCAGCCGACGCGAATGATGCGCGTGTAACCGCCTGGACGCTCGGCGAAACGCGGAGCGAGATCGGAAAAGAGCTTTTGCGTTGCGCCGACGGTCATAAGAAAAGACGCAGCCTGTCTCCGCGCGTGAAGCGAATCCCGCTTGCCGAGGGTAATCATTTTTTCGGCAATCGGTTTCGCCGCCTTGGCGCGGAGCAGAGTGGTCTGAATGCGTTCCTTCTCGATCAGGTTCGTAACGAGATTGCGGAGCACAGCGCGGCGATGCGCCGGTTGCTTTCCGAGTTTCGAGCCGGAAATAAGGTGTCTCATGGTTGCGACCGTGGCCTACAGCGCCGAGGCGTCTCCTTCGGAAGGCGGAGGAGCCGTCTGGCTCGGAAGCGGCGGCCAAATGATGCGGCCGTGCTCGTCAAATTTCATTCCAAGACTGAGGCCCATCTTCACTAGTATGTCTTTGATTTCGTTCAGTGATTTGCGGCCGAAGTTCTTGGTCTTGAGCATTTCGGATTCAGTTTTCTGCACGAGTTCGCGCAGATTCTGGATGTTGGCGTTCTTCAAACAATTGTAAGAACGCACTGAGAGTTCGAGCTCTTCCACCGACCGGTCCAGAAATTCCAGGCGCGGATCGTTGTAGCTCTCGATCACTTCTTCGGCGATGTCCGGCGTCTCTTCGAAGTTGATGAAGATGCTCATGTGATCTTTCATGAGCTTCGCGGCGAGGCCGATCGAATCCTGCGGTGTGATCGCGGCGTTCGTCCAGACTTCGAGCGTGAGCTTTTCGTAATCCGTCATCTGCCCCAGGCGGGCTGCTTCGACGGCGTAGTTCACTTTGCGCACGGGCGAGTGGACGGAATCGATTGGAATGTATCCAATCGGCAGGTCTTCGTCGAAGTTGCGGTCGGCAGCGACGTAGCCGCGGCCGTTCTTCACGCGCAGTTCGAGTTCGAGCTTGCCGCCTTCGCTGACGGTCGCGATGTAGATGTTCTTGTCGAGAACGGCGATGTCCGCATCTTCTTCGATTTTCGCGGAGGTAACCGGACCCGGAACATCTACGACGAGCGTAGATTGTTTTCGGCTGATCGGTGTTCAGCTTCAGCGGAACCTGTTTCAGGTTCAGGATGATGTCGGTCGCGTCCTCTACGACGCCCGGAATCGGCGAAAATTCGTGCAACACGCCTTCAATCTTTACGGCGGTGATTGCAGCGCCTTCGATCGAACTCAACAAGGCGCGGCGCAACGAGTTTCCGACCGTAGTTCCCCATCCGCGTTCAAACGGCTGCGCGGAAAACTTCCCGTACTTGTCCGTCAGTGTTTCCGGTTCTGCTGCCAACCTCTTTGGTTTCTGGAAGCCCTTCCACATCTTTGCGTCCTCCTGGCCCGCCAACGGCGAGCCGACAAACTGTTCAACGTAGCGTAAAGCCGAAATCTCAGCGGTAAATTCGAAAGAGCGATTACTTCGAATAGAGTTCGACGATGAGCTGCTCGTTCATCGGCGGCGTTTGCACGTCTTCGCGGCGCGGCAAAGCAACGACGCGCGCTTTGAAGTTCTCGCGGTCGATATCGAGCCACGGAGCGACGCCCTGGCTCTGCGCGAGATTGCGCGCTTCGAGCACCATGGCGTTCTCGCGCATCTTGTCCTTCAGCGCGATGTCGTCACCCACCTCGACGAGATAGCTGGGGATGTTCACCTTGTGGCCCTTCACGCGAACGTGCCCGTGAAGCACCAGCTGGCGAGCCTGCGCGCGCGAGCCGGCGAGTCCCATGCGGTAGACCGCATTATCGAGACGGCGCTCGAGCATCACCATCAGGTTCGAACCGGTGGGGCCCTTCGAGCGCTCCGCCTTCTCGAAATAGTTGCGGAACTGCCGTTCGAGCAAGCCGTAGGTGCGCTTTACTTTTTGCTTTTCGCGCAACTGCACGCCGTAGCCCACCATCTTCGGGCGGCGCGACTGGCCATGCTGGCCGGGAACGAAGTTGCGCTTTTCGATGGCGCATTTTTCCGTAAAACACCGGAGGCCTTTGAGGAAGAGTTTCATCCCTTCCCTGCGGCACAACCGGCAAACTCCTTCGCGATGTCTTGCCAAGTCCTTCTCTCCTTTGCTTCTGCTACCAAAAGCCTCAGGTCTGAAGACCTGAGCTACATTTATTAAACGCGGCGGCGCTTTGGCGGACGGCAGCCGTTGTGCGGCACCGGCGTGACGTCTTTAATCGCGTTGATGTGCAATCCGGACGTCGCAAGCGCTCGCACGGCGGATTCGCGGCCTGCTCCCGGACCTTTCACGCGCACTTCGACGGATTTCATTCCGTACTGATCGCGCGCGACGCCCGCAGCCGTCATCGCTGCTTGCTGCGCGGCGTACGGCGTGCCTTTGCGCGAGCCTTTGAAGCCCACAGAGCCGGCAGTTGCCCAGCTTACGGTGCGGCCATCGGGATCGGTGAGCGTGATCATCGTGTTGTTGAACGTCGCCTGGATGCAAACCACTCCATGCGGCACAACGCGCTTTTCACGCTTCTTGCGAAACTCTTTCTTGCGCTTCGATGTTTTTGCCGGCGCTCCGCCAGGTACTGCTGCTCCGGCGGCTGCGTCTTTCGGTTCTTTAGCCAATTTGATCCTCTCGTCCTGCGTAAACCCTCGGGTCCAAAAACCCGAGCTACGTCAAATCCTCGAAACTACTTACGCGCTGCTACTTTTTTCTTCGCTGCGACGGCGCCCTTCCGCGGTCCCTTCCGGGTACGCGCGTTGGTGTGCGTTCGCTGACCGCGCACGGGAAGATTGCGGCGGTGGCGCAAGCCGCGGTACGCCTGAATTTCAATCAGGCGGCGGATATTCATCTGCATTTCTTTGCGGAGGTCGCCTTCCACGCGGCCTTCGGCTTCAATCGCCGCACGAAGCCGGGTGACTTCGTCTTCCGTCAAGTCCTTGATCTTCTTGGTGTGGTCGACTTTCGCTTTTTCCGCAAGCGACTTCGCGCGCACCTGCCCGATTCCGTAGATGGCCGTGAGGCCGATCCAGAGCCGCTTATTCGGCGGAAGATCCACACCTGCGATGCGTGCCATTCTGTTCCTCCGTGTTCCTTTAGCCCTGGCGCTGGCGGTGCTTCGCGTTCGAACAAATCACGCGCACCACGCCGCGCCGATGAACCACTTTGCACTTCATGCAAATCTTCTTTACCGATGCTCGTACCTTCATTTTTTCAGTCCGTCCCTGTGTCCCGGCCGCTTGCTTCCAGCAACTATTTGTAGCGGTACACGATTCGCCCGCGCGTCAGGTCGTAAGGCGAAAGCTCGACCGCCACGCGATCTCCCGGCAGAATGCGAATGAAATTCTTTCGCATTTTTCCCGAGATATGGGCCAACACCTGGTGCTTGTTCTCCAGTTCCACCCGGAACATGGCATTCGGGAGCGGCTCGATGACGGTCGCCATTACTTCGATGGCGTCCTCCTTGCCACTTTCTCCCGGCTTCTTTCTCTTTAACGGGCCCTCTAGCCATGTGCTCCTGTATGCGTTCCGATCTGATTCGTACTCGTCACTTACCAGCCACTCACGCAATTCTTCGAAAACCGTTGTCAAACTTTTACCAAACCGGGCCAGCGGCATCTCGCGGCCGCGTCAAAATCCAAGGTCCGTTTGCCGTGACCGCGACGGTGTGCTCGAAATGCGCAGAGTCGCTGCCGTCGGTCGTTACAGCTGTCCAATCGTCGGCCAGAATCTTTACGCCTGGCCCGCCGCGATTCACCATCGGCTCGATCGCGAGGACCATTCCTTCCTGCAATCGCGGCCCGTGCCCTGCCGTACCGTAATTCGGAATCTGCGGTTCCTCGTGCATCTTCGTTCCGATGCCGTGGCCTACGAACTCGCGAACGATTGAGAAACCGTTCTTCTCAACCCACTCCTGCACCGCCGCGGAAACATCACCGAGGCGATTACCGGCGCGAACGTTTTCGATCGCGCGTTCGAGTGATTCGCGCGTCACTCGCAGCAGCTTTTCCCGCTCCGGCGAAATCTTTCCCACTGGAACCGTGAGCGCCGCGTCGCCGAAGTAACCGTCCAAGTCGACGCCGAAATCCATCGACAGGATGTCGCCTTCGCGCAGCTTGCGGCTCGCCGAAGGAATGCCGTGCACCACTTCCTGATTAATCGAGGTGCAGACCGAACCCGGATACCCGCGATAACCTTTGAATGCCGGGCGGGCCTTATGCTCTTCCGTGTACGCCTCGGCAAACTCGTCGAGATCCTTGGTCGAAATCCCCGGCTTGATCATCGAGCGCATCTTTTCGAGCGCTCCCCAGACAATCAATCCCGCTCGATGCATTTTCTCGAGCTCAGCCGGCGATTTACAGATGACCATCTCGCCCTTCCGCACGCTTGAAAATTTCCGCGAGCGCACGGCTCACTTCGTCTACGCCCGCTGTACCGTCAACGACTTCGAGCACTCCGTGGCTGCGGTAATAATCCGCCAGAGGCTTGGTCTGGCGTTCGTACGCCGCGAACCGCTCTTTCACTACGTCGGCCTGATCGTCGGTGCGCTGCACGAGCTTTCCACCGTCGTTGTCGCAGATGCCGGCAACTTTTGGCGGACGTTCGAAAACATTGTACGTCTCACCGCCTACGCTGCACGTCCAGCGGCCTGCCACACGGTGCAACAGCACATCCGGGCTCACGTGAAACTCGACAACAACCGGCTTCTCGAATCCGCGGCGTTTCAAAATTCCGTCAAGCTGCTCGGCTTGCGGAATCGTTCGCGGAAATCCGTCGAAGATAAATCCGCGGGCCGCATCGGGCCGCGACAGCCGTTCTTCGACCATTCCCATCACGATGCCGTCCGGAACGAGCTCGCCGCGTTCCATGATCGGCTTGGCCAATTTGCCAAGTTCGGTGCCGCGAGTGACTGCCTCGCGCAACATGTCGCCCGTCGAAAGGTGCGGCACGTTGTAACGCTGCGCCACGAGCTTCGACTGGGTTCCCTTCCCGGCTCCCGGCGGTCCCAGAAAGATGAGTGCCCGATTCAGCGACATCTGTACCGCCGCCCTGACGCCATTAACTGCGACGTCCCCGGACCCGGCCCTTCCGCACAAACCCGTCGTAATTGCGCATCACGAGTTGCGCTTCAAGCTGCTGCACCGTGTCCATTGCCACTCCGACGACGATCAACAGCGATGTACCGCCGAAATAAAACTGTACATTCAACCCGTCCAGAACGAAGCGCCACATGTGCCGGTCAAACCAGTCGCCGACGAACCACAAATGCTGCAAGTGAATGCCGGAAATCATCCATTCCGGCAGAAGGCAAACGATGGCCAGGTAGACACCGCCAACAAACGTAAGGCGCGTCAAGATCCTATTGATGTGCTCTGACGTGTTTCTTCCCGGCCGAATGCCCGGAATGAATCCGCCGTATTTCCGCATGTTGTCCGCAAGCTCGGTGGGATTGAAAATAATCCCAACGTAGAAGAACGCGAAAAAGATGATGAGCGCGACGTAAATCACCGTGTAAAGCGGTTCACCCCAACGAATCGTGTTCGCAATCTTGCCGAAGAATGGCGACTTGCTCGCGAACAAGAGCGCCAGCGTCTGCGGAAACGTCAGCAGCGAGCTTGCGAAAATCGGCGGAATCACGCCGCCAGAATTTACGCGCAGCGGAAGATACGTCATCTGCCCGCCCATCACTTTTCGTCCCATCACGCGCTTCGCGTATTGCACGGGAATACGCCGCTGCCCGCCTTCCATGAATACGATGAACGCAATGACAGCGGCCATCAGCGCGAACATCGCAATCAAAGCGATCGGCGTGAACGAGCCCCACTGCTGTGTCTTCGCTTTATCCCAGAGATCGCCGACCGCGCGCGGCAGACCGACCACAATTCCGGCAAAAATGATGAGCGACATTCCATTGCCGATGCCGCGGTCGCTAATCTGTTCGCCCAGCCACATGATGAACGCCGAGCCGGTCGTCAGCGTCAGCATCGTCATCATGATGAAACGCGGTCCCGGGTGATACACAAGCGCCTGGCCAGACATGCTCTGGCGCGTCAAGGTTTCGGCAATCGTGAATGACTGAAACGCGCTCAGCATGATCGTCAAGTAGCGCGTGTACTGCGTAATCTTGCGGCGCCCGAGTTCGCCTTCTTTCTGCAATCGCTCGAGGTAAGGCCACACAACGACCATTAACTGCAAAATGATCGAGGCCGTGATGTACGGCATGATGCCGAGCGCGAAAATCGTCAGCCGACGGAAATTGCCGCCGCTGAACAGGTCCATCAGTCCCAGCACCGAACCTCTACCCTGCTCGAAAAGCTGCTGCAGCAAGTCGGTATTGATTCCAGGCGTCGGAATGAAAGCGCCGAGGCGATACACCCCCAGCAACGCGAGCGTAAACAAGACGCGATTACGCAGGTCCGGCGTGCTGAAAATATTTCGAAATGCCTCGACGAGCTTCTTCATTTCAGGATTTCGACCTTGCCTCCGGCGCGTTCAATCTTTTCCTGCGCCGATTTGCTGAAAGCATGCGCGTGCACGGTGAGTGCCACTTTCAATTCGCCGTCGCCGAGAACTTTCACTTTGTCCCGCGTAGCGCGAACGATGCCGAAACCGAAGAGCGCTTCGGGCGTCACCGTCTCGCCGGCTGCAAATGAATTGAGCGTCTCGACGTTCACAACCGCGAACGTCTTCGAAAACGGCGCGGAAAAACCGCGCTTGGGCAAACGTCGATGCAGAGGCATCTGTCCGCCTTCAAAGCCAGGCCGTCGCGAATAGCCGCGGCGGGACTGCTGCCCCTTGTTACCTGCGCCCGAAGTCTTGCCCATCTTCGAGCCCATGCCGCGTCCCACGCGCACTTTGCGATGACGCGAGCCGCGCGGCGGCTTCAGATTGGATAGTGCCGGTTTCTCAGCCATTCCTATTCCTCAACCTTCACGAGGTGATGAACTCTCGCGATCATGCCGCGTACCGCGGGCGTGTCCTGGTGTTCGATCACCTGATTCATTCGACGGAAGCCCAGCCCGCGAATCGTCTGGCGCATTCCCCGAGGGCAGCCAATGAAGCTGACCACCCACTTGATTTTCAGCGTTCCCGATTTTTTCTTTGTCGTCGCCATTTTTCGCACGCGGAGCGGCTAGGATGCAGCCGCTTCGTCTGCTCCCTTACCGAGGGCTTCTTTCACTTTCGCCGCGTCCTTCAAATGCAGGAGCGCGTCGAACGTTGCCTTGATTACATTGTGCGGATTCGAAGTGCCAAGCGACTTCGTGAGCACATTCGTGATTCCTGCAACCTCCATCACGGCACGCACCGGACCGCCTGCGATTACGCCCGTTCCTTCCGGCGCAGGCTTCAGCAGCACCTGCCCTGAGCCGTAACGCCCAAGCACCTGGTGCGGAATCGATGTGCCCTTGAGGTTGAGCTTCACCATGTTCTTCTTCGCTTGCTCGATCGCTTTGCGAATCGCCATGGGAACTTCGCGGGCTTTGCCCATGCCGAACCCGGCGTGGCCGCTTTGATCGCCGACAACCACGAGTGCCGAGAAGGTGAGATTCTTTCCGCCCTTCACGACTTTCGTGACGCGATTGATCGAGACGACTTGATCCTTCAGGTTCGCCGTGTTCGTATTGATAAGCCGGCGAATGGAAAGCGTGTCTTTGAGCTCTTGTTTCGACATAGGTTTTAGAACTTCAGGCCCGCCTCCCGGGCCGCTTCGGCAAGCGCTTGCACGCGGCCGTGATATTGATAGCCGCCGCGGTCGAAAACTACTTTTTCGACTCCCTTTTCGCGCGCGCGCTCGGCAACGATCTTGCCGACAATCTTCGATGCGGCAATGTTGCCGCCGTTCTTAATCTGCTTGCGGACTTCTTTGTCGAGCGAACTCGCCGAGCAAATCGTTCGCGCCGTCTGATCGTCAATCACCTGCGCGCGGATATGCTTGGTCGAGCGATGCACGCAAAGGCGCGGGCGCTCGGTGGTGCCACCCAACGTCCGGCGCGTGCGAACGTGAATTCGCCGGCGATGCGCTTCCCGGGATAATCTTCGAACTGGTGCCGCCACTCGTTTTCTCCTTCCAAAAGCTCACAAACTACGCCGAGGTCTTTGCTCCGGCCTTTCCGGCCTTCTTCTTCAGGCGTTCACCGGTAATTCGAACGCCTTTTTGCTTGTACGGATCGGGCGGGCGCAGCGCGCGAAGGTTTGCAGCAACCTGTCCCACCTGATTCTTGTCCGCACCGGTAACAGCCATGTGCGTCTGCTTATCGATCGCGATTTGAATGCCTTCAGGAATCGCGAATTCGATCGGATGCGAATAGCCAAGCGCGAGAACCACTGTCTTGCCTTTCACTTCTGCGCGATAGCCGACGCCGACGATGTCGAGATCCTTCTTAAATCCGGTCGTGACGCCGGTCACGGCGTTCGCAACGAGAGCGCGCGCAAGACCATGCAAGCGCCCGGTGCTCTTCTGCGTCGCGTTTCGCGACCAGAATGCCGTCCTTCTGCTCGAACCGAATTCCGGACGGCACGCGGACGTTCATTTTGCCCTTGGGGCCTTGCACTTCCACGCTGCCGTCCTTGATCTGAATCTTTACGCCGGACGGTACGGGAATCACTTTGTTTCCAATTCGCGACATGGCTCTGTTCGGTCCTCGTTAGCTGCAATTAAAACGAATCTTTGCTACTTCGAATCTTTACCAAACTTCGCACAACAGTTCGCCGCCGACGCCTTCTTTGCGCGCCGAGCGACCGGTCATTAAGCCGCGAGGCGTCGAGACAATTGAAATCCCCATTCCACCGACGACGGGACGGATGTCGAACTTTCCTGACGTAACGGCGCGAGCCTGGCCGCGAGACGCGCTGCAAATCGGTGATCACGCAGCGCCGGTCAGGCGTATACCGCAAGAAGACGCGCAACGTCTTCTTGCCCTTCTCTTCGACAACTTTGAAATTCGAGAGATAGCCTTCATCCTTCAGGATGCGCGCGATTTCTACCTTCAATTTCGAGGAAGGCAAATCCACGCGAGGATGCTTCGCTCGCGAAGCGTTGCGAATCCGCGTCAACATGTCTGCTACTGGATCAGTCGTCATTCGTCCTTCCTTACCAGCTCGCCTTCACGACGCCCGGGATTTCACCCTTGAGCGCGAGGCCTCGAAAACAGATACGGCACATTTGAAACTTCCGCAATGTTCCGCGCGCACGGCCGCAAATACGGCAGCGATTGCGCTCGCGAACTTTAAACTTCAGCTTCTTGTGCGTCTTTGCAATTTGACTGGTACGAGCCATGCTTCTCGATCTCCCTTAACGTTTACGCCCGGAAAGGCACGCCGAGCAGTTTCAAAAGCTCGCGTCCTTCTTCGTCGTTGCGGGCCGAAGTCGTAATCGTGATATTCATGCCCTTGATTTTGTCCACGCGCGTGTAATCGATTTCGGGAAATACAAGCTGGTCCTTCAATCCCAGCGTGTAGTTGCCGCGGCCATCGAACGAATTCGGCGGCAATCCTTTGAAGTCGCGCACGCGGGGCAGAACGATTGCCGAGAGCCGGTCGAGAAACTCATACATCCGCTCGCCGCGCAATGTGACCATGCAACCGATGGGCATGCCTTTGCGAATTTTGAAATTCGCGATCGACTTCTTCGCGCGCGTAATCACAGCTTTCTGTCCGGTAATCTGTCCGAGTTCCACGGCAGCCGTATCGAGCAGCTTCGCGTTTGCACTCGCTTCGCCCAGACCGATATTGAGCGTGACCTTCTTCACATGCGGCACAGCCATCGTATTCGTGAAACCAAAGCGCTTCGACAGCGCCGGAATGGCCTCTTTTCGGTACTTTTCATGCAACCGGCTGATCATTTTTGAATCGCCTCTTTCAAACGTCTCGTTTCAATGCTTCGTTTTCTAATTTTCAAACGCCGTGTTGCAGCGCCGGCAGACGCGCACTTTGGTGCCATCCGGCAACGTTGTGTGGCCCACCCGCGTGTGCTTGCTGCATCCCGGGCAAACCAGCATCACGTTCGAAAGATGCAGCGGCGCTTCCTTCTCGAGAATGCCACCTTTGATATTTTTCGACGGATTCGGCCGCGTGTGCTTCTTCATGATGTTCGCGTGCTCGACGGTCACACGATTCTTCAGCTTGTCGACGGACAGGACTTTTCCTGTCTTGCCCTTCGAGCGTCCGGCCATGATTCGGACCATGTCTCCGTGCCGGATGCCGATTGGAACTGGCTTTTCGATTTTTTCTCTCATCGCTACCACACTTCCGGAGCCAGCGAGATGATCTTGGTGAACTTCTTGTCTCGCAGCTCTCTTGCGACTGGGCCGAAAACGCGCGTCCCAATCGGCTCGTTCGCATCGTTAATCAACACGGCGGCATTGTCGTCAAACCGGATATAAGTGCCATCCTTACGCCGCTGTTCCTTGCGGGTGCGGACCACAACCGCTCGCACCACTTTTCCCTTTTTCACCTGGCTGTCGGGCGTCGCTTCTTTTACGGCGGCCGTAATGATGTCGCCCAGCGATGCCGTCAAGCCCGCATCTCCTCCAATCGGAAGGATGCACGTGATCTGGCGCGCACCGGAGTTATCCGCTACCGTCAACCACGTCCTCATCTGAACCATTTTCGTGCTCCCCTATCGAACTATCGCGCTTATCAATCCAGCAACCGGCGCGTCGCGCTTAGGCTACGCGCGTTGAACGCGAGATAACTTCCTTCAACCGCCAGCGCTTCAATTTCGAAAGCGGCCGGGTAGAAACGATTCTCACCACATCGCCGACATGCGCATCGCCCGTCTCATCGTGCGCGTAGTATTTCTTGTTGAAGCGAATCACTCGCTGATACAGCGGGTGCTGCGTGGTGCGCGTGACTTTCACGACGATCGTTTTCTGCATCTTCGCGCTCGTCACCACACCGACCAATTCCTGCCGCGCTCCGCGAGCTGTCCCGCTTTGTTCGACTGCCGCTGCTGCTTCGTTTGCCATTACGCCTTCCTCAATTCGTTCTCACGCTGCAAGGTCTTGATCCGCGCATAATCGCGCTTCGCTTCGCGCAGCTTTTTCAAGCCTTCCGCCTGACCTGTCGAAAGCTGAAAACGCAGCCGGAAAATCTGCTCGGAAAGCTCGCGCTGCTTGATTTCGAGCTCGTTCGCGTTCAACTCGCGGTATTTCTCCATGCGCCGCGCCATTAAAGTTCCTCCGCCCGGCTTACAAATTTCGTTCGAATCGGCAGCTTGTGCGACGCGAGCTTCATCGCTTCGGTCGCTGCCGCCAGATCCACGCCCGCCATTTCAAACATCACCCGTCCCGGCTTCACGACGGCAACCCAATGCTCCGGTGGACCTTTGCCCTTACCCATTCGAGTTTCAGCCGGCTTTTTTGTGAATGGCTTGTCCGGGAAAATCCGAATCCAGAGTTTTCCGCCGCGCTTGATAAAACGCGTGATCGCAACGCGCGCTGCTTCAATCTGCCGGTCGGTAATCCAGGCCGGTTCGAGCGCTTTCAATCCGTACTCGCCAAACGCCAGTGCTCCGCCGCGCCATGCTTTTCCGCTGCGCCGGCCGCGCTGCTGCTTGCGGTACTTAACTTTTTTCGGCATCAACATAATCGGTCGCCTGTTTCCTTAAACTGCCGCTGCCGCGGTTGCTTTGGGCTTGCCGCGTTCGGGGATTTTTTCGCCCTGATAGATCCAGCACTTCACGCCAATCAAACCGTAGGTGGTATGCGCTTCCGCGGTGCCGAAATCGATATCCGCGCGCAACGTCTGAAGCGGCAGCCGCCCTTGCAGGTACCATTCTTTACGCGCGATTTCAGCGCCGTTCAACCGGCCCGCGACGCGTACCTTGATGCCTTTGCATCCGAAACGCAGCGCGGAATCAACCGCCTTGCGCATTGCACGACGAAACGCCACGCGCTTTTCCAGTTGCAGCGCAATCGACTCGGCCACGAGCGTCGCGTTCAACTCCGGGCGATGCACTTCCTGGATGTCGATGTGCACTTCCCGCTTGGTCCGCTTCTGCACTTCGTTCTTGAGCTTGTCGATTTCCGAACCCTTGCGGCCGATGATGATGCCGGGACGCGCCGTGTAAATTCGGACCACAAGCTTGTTCGCGGCGCGTTCGACGTCAATCGAATCGATGCCAGCGGACTTAAGCTTCTCTTTGAGAACTTTGCGGAGCTGCACGTCTTCATGCAGCAGGTCGGCGTAGTCCTTCTTAGCAAACCAGCGGGACTTCCAGCCTTTGTTGTAGCCCAGCCGAAATCCGTACGGATGTGTTTTCTGCCCCAAACGAGCCTCCTACTTCTTTTTCTTCGGTTGTTGCTTGGTGCGTTTCTCAAGCGCTTTGCGGGCTTTCCGCACGGCGCCCTTCACGCCTTTCGATGCTTGCTCTTCGGCGACCGCTGCCGCAGCGCGATCCGCTGCTGCGCGGTGATGCTCCGCCACTTCCACAATGATGTGAGCGGTCCGCTTCTGGTAGCGGAACGCCGCGGCCCATCGGCGCAGGACGCAGCCGCTTCCATCGCGGCCCTTCATTCACATAGCAGCGCGTGACGAACAGCGCGTCCACGTCGAGTGACTCGCCGGAATCTTCCGCCTTGCGTTCCGCGTTCGCAATTGCGCTGCGCAACGTCTTTTCCACTTCCTTTGCGACGCGCTTTTTCGTGAAGCGCAAAGTCTGAAGCGCATCTTCCGCGCGTTGCCCGCGGATCAAGTCAATCACGAGACGCGCCTTCTGCGGAGACACGCGAATGTAGCGCGCCTTTGCGACGCCTTCGATCTGACCGGTAGCCTGAATCGCCGTAGCCATCGTCTATGCCTTCGGCGCAGGAGCTGCGCCGCCACTTCCGCCTGCCGGTGCTGCACCGCCCGCTGGACCGCCTGCCGCTGCAGCCGCCCTCTCGAGCGCCGCCTTTACGGCGTGGCCTTTGAACGTTCTCGTCGGCGAAAATTCGCCGAGCTTGTGTCCCACCATCTGCTCCGTGATGTACACGGGAATGAACTTTCGCCCATTGTGGACCGCGATCGTATGCCCCACCATCTCCGGCAAAATCGTCGAGCGGCGCGACCATGTCTTAATGACTTTCTTTTCGTTCCGCTCGTTCAACGCTTCCACCTTCACGCGAAGATGGTCGTCGATGAACGGTCCCTTCTTTAGCGAGCGCGGCATCTCTCTCCCTACTCCTCAACCCGGCGCAATTTCACCCACTGTGCGCGCCGCATTTTCCGGAATCCCCGTACGGGGCCCGAAACACGGTGCGATAGCGGGCAGAAAGGACATACAAAACGTGTCCCCTGCGCGTTCGGAATTTTTTCCACAATCACGGCCCAACCGGCCTTGCACAATCGAAACAGAACCTGCGGCGGAGGCGCGAGCTTCGAAACGGTTTTCACCACCGGCTTTGCTGCACGCCGCGCAACTGCTTTCCGCGGCCGTGTCGCTCGTCCGGCTGCCCGTCGATGCGAACGTCGTGACGTTCTACTGGCTGTCATAGGGTTGCTCTCTATTACCCGCCGCGCCGGGTTCATTTTTGCTGCTGCTCTCACTACGGCTTTCGCCGTTCTACGATCATCCGGTCGCTCGGACGCTTTTTCCGCGTCTTCGCTCCCAGAGTTGGAAATCCCCAGGGAGTTTGCGGGTGGTTGCCCTTCACGCGGCCTTCACCGCCGCCGTGCGGGTGATCCACAGGATTCATTGCCACACCGCGCACCGTGGGACGCTTTCCGTGCCAGCGTGTGCGGCCCGCTTTCCCATACGTAACATTTTCGTGGTCGAGATTGCCAAGCTGCCCAATCGTCGCCATGCAATCCACGCTAAACTTTCGGACTTCTCCGGAAGGCAGCTTAACGAGCGCGAAGTCGCCTTCTTTGCTCAAAAGCTGTGCAGCGCCGCCTGCCGAGCGCACAACTTGCGCGCCCTTACCCGGATAGAGTTCAAGGTTATGAACCATCGTGCCGGGCGGAATGTGTCGGATCGTCAGCGCGTTTCCCGGCAGAATGTCCGCCGACTCGCCGTTCTGCACCGTCATGCCAACTTCGAGCCCCACCGGCTGCAAAATGTACCGCTTCTCGCCGTCGGCGTAGTGAAGCAATGCGATCCGAGCCGAGCGATTGGGATCGTATTCGATGGATGCGACCTTCGCCGGGATTCCGGTTTTTTCGCGGCGGAAATCGATGGACCGGTACTTCTTCGCATGACCGCCGCCGCGGTGCCACGCCGTCACTTCCCCGTGCGAATTGCGTCCGCCGGTGCGCTTCTTCGATTCCGTCAGTGACTTCTCCGGCGTTTGCTTCGTGATTTCGCTCTTATCGAGCATCGTCAAAAAGCGCCGTGATGGTGTATAGGGCTTGAATGTTTTTAGTGCCATTATTATTGCCTCTTACCTTCGCGGGAGCCGATTCGGCCCCGGACCTCGCCGCAACTACAGATTCTCGGCGTACTCAATCATCTTTTCGCCTTCGACTAGCCGGACGTACGCTTTCTTCCAATCTTTGCGATGACCTTCGGCGCGACCGCGGCGGCGAAACTTGCCGTGAAAATTCGCCGTGCGCACATGATCCACTTTCACTTTGAAAACGCGCTGCACCGCTTCCTTGATTTCAGTCTTCGTCGCGTCGGAAGCGACTTCGAATACCACCGTATGCTGCGTCTCTTTTACCGCGAGACCTTTTTCAGTGATGATCGGACGCCGGATAATCTGATAGAGCCTGGTCGCCATCGCTTAACCCTTCTTCGCTTTCGGCTTGGCTTTTGACTTCTCTTTCTTCGCCGCTGGCTTCTTTGCTGCCTTTGGAGCGGAAGCCTTTGTTGTCGATTTTGATTCGGCCTTTTCGCTCTTCTCGGCGGACGCCTTCTTTTCAGCGGTGCGCGGAGCCGGCTCGATCTGTACTGGAACTTCGGGCTTGGTTGCCGAAAGAGCGCGATTCAATTTCGCAGCCGCTTCGCGCGAAAGCATCAGGCGATCGTGCCGAAGCAGGTCGTACGTTTCGAGAGCCGTTGCTGGAACGAGCAGCACGCCGTCCAGATTGCGGCTGGCGCGTTCGAGGTTCAGATTTGCGCCGTTTTCAACCAGCAGAATCGTTCGCGTGTCTTTGTCCAGCTTTCCGAGCGTCTGGCGAAATGGCTTCGTCTTGTGCGAATCAAGTTTCCAGCCATCGACGATCGTCAGCTTCGCATCGGCTAGCTTCGCCGAGAGCGCACAACGCAGCGCGCCGAGAATCATTTTCTTCGGCAATGCATAGTTGTAGCTGCGCGGAGTGGGCCCGTGGACCGTGCCGCCGTGGCGCCAGAGGGGAGACCGAATCGAACCGACGCGCGCGCGGCCTGTTCCCTTCTGTTTCCAAAGCTTCTTGCCCGAACCGCTTACTTCACTCTTGTCTTTCGTCTTGTGCGTTCCGGCATGCCGCCCAGCAAGATAGTGCCGCACGGCTTCGTGCAGAAGATCCTGATTCATCTTCACGCCGAACACATCGTCCGCCAGATCAATCTGGCCGACTTTCTTTCCGTCGAGATTCATTACGTCCGCTACAGGCATCGTCGTCTCTTTACTCTCTCGTGCGAAGTTACTTGGCCGTCTTGGCCTTGTTGATGAATATGTAGCTGCCGGCCGGGCCTGGAACGGCGCCGCGCACGAGCAACAAGTTTTCGTCGGTATCGATCTTTACGACGCGCAAATTCTTCGAGGTCACGCGCGCATTGCCCATGTGTCCCGGAAAATGCTGGCCTTTCCATACGCGTGACGGAAACGAACTCGCACCGATACCGCCCGGAGCACGGTGAAACATCGAACCGTGACTCGCATCGCCGCCGCGATAGTGCCAGCGCTTTACGCCGCCCGCAAAGCCTTTGCCCTTGCTGATTCCAGTCACGTCGACGAATTCGCCGATCTTGAATCCGTCAACGAGAACGCGATCGCCGGGTTTCGTCTCGTCTTTAGAATCGCCGAGCCGCACTTCGCGAACGTAGCGCATCGGAGCAACGCCGGCTTTCTTGAAATGGCCCGTCATCGGCTTGCGAATGCGTTGCGGCTTGATGAATTCAACGAGGCCGAGTTGCACCGCGTCATAGCCGTCTTTATCTTTCGTTCGCCGCTGCACCACCACGCACGGGCCCGCCTGCAGCACCGTGCAAGGGACTGCTGTGCCGTCGTCGGCGAAGACTTGCGTCATTCCCAGCTTGATTCCGAGTATGCCTGTGACTGCCATCGCGTTCGCTCGTCCTTGTCGAAGAAACTACTTCGTTGTGTGTTCGCGGCCAAAAGCCTTGATTTCGACGTCAACGCCCGGCGGCAAATCGAGTTTCATCAGCGCGTCCACCGTATCCGGCGTCGGCTCGAGAATATCGATCAGGCGCTTGTGCGTGCGCATTTCAAATTGCTCGCGCGACTTCTTGTCCACGTGCGGCGACCGCAGCACGGTCCAGCGATTGATGACCGTCGGCAGTGGAATCGGCCCGGCTACTTCTGCGCCGGTCCGTTTCGCCGTGTCGACAATCTCTTTCGTCGATTGATCGAGAATGCGGTGATCGTATGCCTTCAAACGAATTCGAATTTTTTCTCCGTTGGGCATATTTACTCGACGATCTCGGCGACGGCGCCTGCGCCTACCGTGTGGCCGCCTTCGCGAATTGCGAATCGCAATCCCTTTTCCAACGCTACCGGCGTGATCAGCGTGATCTCCACCGAGATGTTGTCTCCCGGCATCACCATCTCCACTCCCTGCGGCAGCTTCACGTCTCCCGTCACGTCCGTCGTCCGGAAATAAAACTGCGGCCGGTAGCCCGTGAAGAACGGCGTGTGCCGCCCGCCTTCTTCCTTCGTCAGCACGTACGCTTCTGCTTTGAACTTCGTGTGCGGCGTGATCGATCCCGGCTTGGCCAGCACCTGTCCGCGCTCCACTTCTTCTTTTTCCGTGCCGCGCAGCAGCAATCCCACGTTGTCGCCCGCAATCCCTTCATCCAGCAGCTTGCGGAACATTTCCACGCCCGTCACCGTCTTCTTCATCGTCGGACGGAATCCTACAATCTCGATTTCCTCGCCCACTTTCACTTTGCCGCGTTCGATTCGGCCCGTCACCACTGTGCCGCGGCCCGAAATCGAAAAAATATCTTCAATCGGCATCGCAAACGGCTTCTCGATATCTCGTACCGGCAGCGGAATGTTCTTGTCCACCGCTTCCATCAATTCCAGAATCGTCTTCTCCCACTTCGGATCGCCCTTCAGCGCTTTCAGCGCCGAGCCGCGAATCACTGGAACTGTGTCGCCCGGAAATTGATACATCTTCAAAAGCTCGCGTACTTCCAGCTCCACGAGCTCAAGCAGTTCGGGATCTTCCACCATGTCGCACTTGTTCAAAAACACGCAGATATACGGCACGCCCACTTGCCGCGCGAGAAGAATGTGTTCGCGCGTTTGCGGCATCGGGCCGTCCGTTGCTGCCACCACCAGGATTGCGCCATCCATCTGCGCTGCTCCGGTGATCATGTTCTTGATGTAGTCCGCGTGGCCGGGGCAATCGATGTGCGCGTAGTGGCGGTTCGGCGTCTCATACTCGACGTGCGATACCGCAATCGTGATGCCGCGCTCGCGCTCTTCCGGCGCGTTATCGATCGAATCGAACGCGCGGAACTGCACCTTCGGATTGTTCTTCGACAACACTTTCGTGATCGCCGCCGTCGTTGTCGTCTTTCCGTGATCGATGTGACCAATCGTCCCAATGTTCACGTGCGGCTTACTGCGCTCGAATTTCTCCTTCGCCATGTTCCTGCGCTCCTCGTGTGCTTCCGCTAAGACTCGGCCGATTTCACCGAATCCGGATTATCTCTTGGGCTTGTCCCCGTTGTTCTTGGCAATCACTTGCTTCGGAAACCGATCCCGGTGCCTGCTGCGTAATGTGAAAAATGCATCGTGAAACTTCCGCGCCCCTGCGTGCGGCTGCGCAATTCCGTGGCGTAACCGAACATCTCCGCCAGCGGAACTTCGCACACGGATCATTTGCGTGCCGCCGCGCGATTCTCCGGCCCTGCAACTGGCCGCGCCGTGAGTTCAAGTCGCCGAACACAGGGCCCATGTATTCTTCCGGAACCACTACTTCCACCTGCATGATCGGTTCGAGCAAGTACCGGATTCGCTTTGCTTGCAAGCGTCCTTGAAAGCCATCGAGCCGGCGATTTTGAACGCCATTTCCGAGCTGTCCACGTCGTGGTAGCTGCCGTCGTCGAGAACCACGGCGAATCCACCATCTCGTAGCCAGCGAGAACGCCTGTTTCCATCGCTTCGCGAATGCCGCTCTCGATCGGCGCGAATGAATTCTCGGGGAATCGAGCCGCCAATCACTTTGTCGATGAAAAGGAAGCGATGTTCCTTGTCGAAATGCCACTTGCCGCCCTTGCCCGCAATGCCCTTAGCCAATCTCGTCGAGTTCGTCCGTGGACATCTCGTGCATGTCTTCGTGGTTCGAGTTCGGCAGCGGATGAACGTCAAGTACGGCAGTGGCCGTACTGACCGCGACCGCCGGTCTGCGAATGTATTTGCCTTCGCCTTCGGCGCTTCTTGCGAATCGTCTCGCGATAAGCAACCTGCGGACGGCCGACATTCGCCTGCACGCTGAATTCGCGCATCATGCGGTCGACAATAATTTCCAGGTGCAACTCGCCCATGCCGGAAATCAACGTCTGGCCGGTGTCGGGATCGGTGTGAACGCGGAACGTTGGATCTTCCTGCGCCAGCTTGCTGCAGCGCGTTGCCCAGTTTGTCCTGGTCCGCTTTCGTCTTCGGCTCGATCGCAACGGAAATCACCGGCGCCGGGAAATCAATGATTCTCGAGAACGATGGGCTTTTCTTCGTCGCACAGCGTGTCGCCGGTTGTTACGCTCTTCAGGCCCACGCACGCCGCAATATCGCCCGCATAAATGGCGTCAATTTCTTCGCGCTTGTTGGCATGCATCCGCAGCAAACGGCCGATGCGCTCGCGCGTTGCTTGCGAGTTGAGTTGTAAACGTAGCTGCCGGTCTTCAGCACGCCGGAATAAACGCGAATATAGGTGACGTGGCCGACGAACGGGTCGGACATGATCTTGAACGCCAGCGCCGAAAATGGCTGGTCATCGGATGCGCGGCGCAAAATCGACTTCGTCGCCGTTCGGGTCTTCACCTTCCACCGGCGGAACGTCGATCGGCGAAGGCAAATAATCGATGACCGCGTCGAGCAGCGGCTGAATGCCCTTGTTCTTGAACGCCGAACCGGCCAGAACCGGAACCAGCTTCAAGCCAATCGTCGAGCGGCGAATCGAAGCGCGCAACTCCGCCGGCTCAAGCTTGTGCTCGGCTCAGATATTTTGTCGAGCACGGCGTCGTCGTGCTCGGCAATGTATTCGACAACCTTGTCGCGATGCTCTTTGTAAAATTCCGGCGTCGAGCGCCGAAGCCTTCAGCGGCAATGCCAATTTCAGGACGCGATTCCAGAAACTTCGCGTCCCACAGTTTTTCGAGCGGCAAAACTTCGTATTTCGCGCCGAGCGTTTCGTCCAGCCAGATAATGGCGCTTCTCTTCGATGAAATCGATGACGCCGATGAAATTATCTTCTCTGCCGATGGGAAACTGGAGGGGAACGGGGTGGGCTGCCAAGGCGCTGGCGCATCGTGCGGACCGACGTGGTCGAAATCCGCGCCGATGCGGTCCATCTTGTTGATGAACGCAATGCGCGGAACGCGATACTTGTCCGCCTGGCGCCAAACCGTTTCCGACTGCGGCTGCACGCCGGCGACGGCGTCAAAAATCGCGACCGCGCCATCCAAAACGCGCAGCGAGCGCTCGACTTCCACCGTGAAATCCACGTGGCCCGGCGTATCGATAATATTGATGCGGTATTTCTTGTCGAAGCGCTTCCACGAAGCAGTCGTCGCCGCGGAAGTAATCGTAATGCCGCGCTCGCGCTCCTGCTCCATCCAGTCCATCGTGGCGGTGCCTTCGTCGCACTTCGCCGATCTTGTAAGTCACACCCGTATAGAACAGGATGCGCTCGGTCGACGTCGTCTTTCCGGCGTCAATGTGCGCCATGATCCCGATATTGCGCGTATCTGTCGAGTTGTACTTGCCCGTTGCTGATGCCACTTTCTCCTAATCATTCGCTGCTCTGCGAACAATCCTATCACGCCTTACCAACGATAGTGCGCGAAAGCCTTGTTCGCTTCCGCCATGCGGTGCACGTCTTCCTTCTTCTTCATCGGCGCCGCCGCGGCCGTTGGCCGCGTCCATCAGTTCTTCCGCCAGCTTGTCCATCATCGTCTTGCCGCCGCGCGTGCGCGAGTACAGCAACAGCCAGCGAATCGCCAGCGATTGCCGCCGGAACGGATTCACTTCCACCGGAACCTGATAGTTCGCGCCGCCCACGCGCCGCGTCTTCACTTCCAGCACCGGCTTGCACGTTCTCGATGGCCTTCTTGAAGAGCTTGAGCGCATCGTCGTTCGTCTTCTTGGCTACCTGATCCATCGCGCCGTAGAAAATGCGCTGCGCCGTCGAGCGCTTGCCGTCCCACATCATCGAATCGAGATAAACTTCTGCACCAGGTCGCTGCCGTAAACCGGATCGCCGGGAATCTTGCGGCGAAGAACCCATCCTTTACGAGGCATCTATCGGCTCTCCTACTTCTGTGCGGCTTTGGGCCGCTTGGCGCCGTATTTCGAGCGCCCTTGCTTGCGATTCTCAACGCCTGCTGCGTCCAGCGTTCCGCGAATCACGTGGTAGCGAACGCCCGGCAAATCCTTCACGCGGCCGCCGCGCACGAGCACGATCGAGTGCTCCTGCAAGTTGTGGCCGATACCGGGAATGTAGGTGGTCACTTCCGACGCTGTTCGTCAGGCGCGCGCGCGCCACTTTGCGCAATGCTGAGTTCGGCTTCTTCGGCGTCTGCGTGTACACGCGGATGCACACGCCGCGCTTTTCCGGGCAGCCTTCGCAGCGCAGGCGATTTCGTTTTCGTCCGGATTTTTTCCCGGCCGTAACGCACTAATTGTGCAAACGTCGGCACTCTGAACCCCCTCAACTTTCGAAAGTTCTACGTCGTCTTCTGTGCATGCGAAAACACAAATTCGCCGCGCAGAGCTACGCACGTGAATGAACAGAAAAGGTCGCCTACGCACCCGAAGGTAATTCAGGTACTCCGCGCTGACGCTTCACCCCGAGGAGTGAACTGCATCTGCTTAATACGGAGAGGCTGCACGGCTTTGCGGGACTGGCGTCCCATTTCGGCCGCTCTTTCGTACCCCGTTCCGTCGCTCTTTGTTCCGGGGCCGGAAGACTTCCCTTTCACCACAGAGCCTCACAACGAGGCCCGAACAACCGCGGAAGTATAGGCAAAATAAAGGCTCTTGTCAACCTTCTCAATTGTGGAAAATAAATCGAATAAAAATACAAATATTTTTGCCGGCGAGAAACGAAGCCTTCACGGTCAATTTCACCGCGAAATCTACTTTCGATCGACCTGGATCGACGCGGATTCGACTTCTCCCACTCCGTCCGCCGCCGGCGGCGGAGGGACTGAAAAGCCAGGCGCTTCGAATCGCAGCGTGGGCATCTAACACCTTTTTATTATGTATGTTACAAGGTTACTGAGCGACGACCACAGTAGTTCTAGTACCTAAACGGCTGCATCATTCCCGCCAAAATTTCATCCCGGCCTCGCAACTTGTCGGTATTTATCATTGCTCACCGTCTGAGTCCCCCAGGCTTTACCAGTACTCACAAAATCCCTACACTTAAGACGCTTATTTCAACTCGGAGCCGGAATGCAGCGACTTTTGTGGATTGAATTGATTCTTATCTCGTGTTTGGCAATCCCGGTTGCCGCGCAAACGCCAACTGCTCAGCCACCGGACGCCAAGCCATCGACCCAAAGTGGAACTGCTCCCGTCGCATCACCACAATCTTCCCCCGACCACTCACAAGAACCTTTTCTCATCGAGAAATATTACTCCGCCGCGCGATTCGAAAATGACGGCACCGGGGAACGCGATCTCTCCGTTCGGATCCGGGTGCAGAGTGACGCCGGAGTGCAAACGCTCGGCGAGCTCGTTTTTGGCTACAGCGCCGCAAACGAACAAATGGATGTCCGCTCCGTGATCGTGCACAAGGCTGACGGCACGAGCGTCACCGCCGGACCCGATGCTGTGAAAGACATGACCGGAGCGGTCGCCAACAACGCTCCCGTTTACACCGACTACAAAGAAAAACACATCACGGTTCCCTCGCTGCGTCCCGGCGACACGCTCGAATACGAAATTGTCACGCGCCTCGTAACTCCGCTTGCCCCAGGACAATTCTGGTTCGAACACAATTTTCTCGATGACACTATCGTTCTCGATGAACGCCTGGAGCTGAATATTCCGAAAGGCCGTGCACTCAAACTTGAGTCGCCCGATTTTCAGCACACGCAATCGGATTCCGGAGACAGGACGATCTACAGCTGGAAACGCGCGGTAGCAGCGCATCGAACTCAAGAGGAAGAAGAAAAGAAAAAATCCGAGTCGAGCACATCGAAACACCCGGACGTACGCATTACAACGTTTGCCAATTGGGAAGAGATCGCCCGTTGGTACGCCGAACTTGAGAAGGGCCGCACTGAGCCGTCGCCGGAAATTCGCGCGAAAACCCAGGAACTGATCCAGGGCCGCGCGACGGAACTCGAAAAAATTCAAGCGCTCTACGATTACGTCGCCAAAAATATCCGCTACGTCAGCCTTTCATTCGGACTTGGCCGCTATCAGCCGCACGCGGCCTCGGAAGTGTTCGCGAATCAGTATGGCGACTGCAAGGACAAGCACACGCTCCTCGCGGCGATGCTCACGGCCGCCGGAATCCCGTCAGACGCGGTGCTGATCCCATCGCTCCGCAAGCTCGACGTATCCATGCCCACGCCGTCGCAATTCGATCATGTGATTACCGCGGTCCCTGTGAACGATCAATTGATCTGGATGGACACGACGACGGAAGTGGCGCCGTTCCGCCTTCTCGCCGCATCGCTTCGCAACAAACCCGCGCTCCTCGTCCCACCAGACGGCGCCGGAAAAATTGTCGACACTCCCGCCGACCCGCCGTTTCTTTCAACACAACGAGTTGAAATCGACGCAGATGTCAGTGAACTCGGCAAACTCACATCGAAGCTCCGCTACTTTGTTCGCGGCGATAACGAACTCGCGCTGCGAGTCGCTTTTCGCCGTACGCCGCAAACACAATGGAAGGAGCTTGGCCAGACGGTCGCTACACTCGACGGCCTCCACGGCGAAGTCACTTCCGTGAAGCCGAGCGATCCATCCGACACCACAAATCCATTCGAACTCGATCTCGAATTCGCGCAACCGAATTTCCTCGACTGGTCCAGCAAGAAGATAAAAGTGCCTCTGCCGCTGGTCGTGATTGGCGTCCCGGCGGTCCCTGAAGACAATTCCGATCCAATCCACATCGGAAGTCCGCTCGACGTTACGGTTCAATTGAAACTCAGGTTTCCCGCGAACTTCGTAGCGCAACCTCCCGTTGGCGTGTCGGTTCCTCGCGACTACGCCGAATTCAAATCGAGCTATCGCTATGAAGACCACGTTCTCACCGTTGCTCGCGCACTCAACTTCAAGATGCGCGAGTTGCCCGCCTCACGCACCGGCGACTATCTTGCATTTGCACGCGCCGTCGAATCCGACGAGTCACAAGTGCTCTCCGTCCAGAACGCGTCGACCGGAACTCCCGAGCTGCCAGCCTCCGCGAAAGCCGACGAATTATTCGAGACTGCGCTCGCGGCTCTGAATTCGGGAAACACCCGCGCTGCGATTCCGCTTTTCCAGCGTGTCGTCGAGCTCGAACCCAATCACAAGCAAGCTTGGAACGATCTCGGCTTGTCATACTTCCGCGCGGGCAAGTTTGATCAAGCCGCAAACGCGTTCCGCAAACAGATCGAAATAAATCCCTTCGACGAACATGCCTACAACTACCTCGGCCTTGCGTTGCAGCAGCAGCAAAAATTCGACGAAGCGGAAGCTGCCTTCAAGAAACAGATTGGAGTGAATCCGCTCGATCCAGTCGCGCACGCTGCGCTCGGCGGCATCCTCCTCGAGGAACATAAGTACGCTGACGCCATTCCGGAACTCGACAAGGCTTCTGTTCTTTCACCCGACAATGCCGGCCTTCAAGTGGGACTCGGTCAGGCGTATCTAAACACGGGGGAGACAGCGAAGGCGGACGCTGCTTTCGAAAAAGCTGCGGAGATGTCACAAACGCCCGACGTGTGGAACAACGTCGCGTTCAATCTGGCCGAACACAAACTCGATCTCGATAAGGCACAGCAGTACGCCGAATCCGCGGTGTCTGCCACCGCCGCGAATCTGCGCAATATCGAACTTTCGAATCTCACACTCGAAAATCTCAATGCCGTCGCAAGTATCGGCGCCTATTGGGACACTCTTGGATGGGTCTATTTCCAGAAGGGTGACGAAGCGAAGGCTCTCGAATTCATCCAGTCCGCATGGCTGCTGAATCAACACGGCGAAGTGGGCGATCATCTCGCGCAGATTTATGAACGCCGCCACGAAAAAGAGCGCGCGATACAAATGTATGCCCTTGCAATCGCCGCGCCACATTCCGTTCCCGACACGCGCGCGCGCCTCGTAATACTTCTTGGAGGTAACGCGGGAATCGACGCGCTCGTGAAAAAAGCGCAGCCTGAACTCACAACGATGCGCAAGGTACCCGCCGGAAAACTTCTGAAGGAAGATGCCGAGGCCGATTTCTTCATACTGCTTTCGCCGGGAGAAAAAAACGCAAAAGCCGACGGCGTTAAGTTCATCTCCGGCAGCGAAAAACTTCGTCCCTTCGCACCCAAGTTGCGCGCCCTCAATTTCGGTCCGATGTTCCCTGACGCGTCGCCGATCAAACTCGTGCGTCGCGGCACACTTGCATGCTCGGCATCGACGGGCGACTGCACGTTTACGCTGATTCGTCCGGAAGACGTACGCACTGTTAACTGAAGTTCGACTGAGCCGCGCTTCGAACATTGCCGAGTGATACGACGAAATCTCGCAGTGAGAGGAAAGAGGAATCGCTTTAGAGTCGAACAATTGCTTCGCGGCCTCGCCGCGATCGAGCGTTTCATTCCGTAGAGATCAGAATGACGTTCCAGGTTGGCTCGTTACTTGATTTCCAATATTTCTTTTTCTTTTAGCGCAGAGAGGTCTTCGATCTTCTTGGTTTCCGACTGAGTGATCTTTTCGAGTTCTTCGAGCGAACGCTTCTTGTCGTCTTCGCTGATTTTCTTTTCTTTCTCAAGCTTTTCCACGGCCTCTTTGATGTCGCGCCGGACATTTCGAACGGCCGTGCGATGATTTTCGAGCACCTTGTGGATGTGCTTCACCAGATCCTTGCGGCGATCTTCCGTCAGCGCCGGAATCGGAACGCGAACCACTTTCCCGTCATTCGCGGGATTCAAGCCGAGATCGGAAGTTCGAATCGCCTTGTCGATCAGCGGCACCGCGCCCGGATCCCACGGCGCAATCACGATCATCGTCGCATCCGGCACGTTCAACGTGCCGAGCTGATTCACCGGCATGGCGGTGCCGTGATAGTCCACGCGAATATGATCGAGCAGAGAAACGTTGGCACGCCCGGTGCGGATTCCGGAAAGCTCCTTGCGGAAATCCTCGACCGCCTTTTCCATGCGCAGTTTTGCCTGGCTCAGAGCGTCTTTCGTTGTGGCAATCGTTGTCATCTGCGGAATTGCCTCCGTCGAAATATCATCACGCGGCGCTCACGGTCGACCCGACAGGCTCGCCCAGCACCACGCGTTTCAGATTTCCCGGCACGTTCATATTGAACACAACGATCGGCATCTTGTTGTCCATGCAGAGCGAAATGGCCGTCGAATCCATCACCGACAAGCCTTTCTGCAGCACATCAAGATACGAAATCTTCTCAAATCGCTTCGCCGTCGACACTTTTTCAGGATCGGCATCGTAGACGCCGTCCACGCGCGTCGCTTTCAGAATCACCTGCGCTTTGATTTCCATCGCGCGCAATGCAGCCGCTGTGTCAGTTGAAAAATAAGGATTGCCGGTGCCGGCGGCAAAAATCACTACGCGATCTTTCTCCAGGTGACGGGTCGCCCGGCGCCGGATAAAAGGCTCGGCCACCTGGTGCATCTCAATCGCGCTCATCAGCCGCGTGCGACACCCGGATTTTTCGAGCGCGTCCTGTAATGCCAGCCCATTGATCACGGTTGCGAGCATGCCCATGTAATCGCCGGTCGCGCGATCGATCGAAAGTTCCTTCTGCCGCGTGCCACGGAAAATATTTCCGCCGCCAACCATGATGGCTACCTGCACGCCGAGCTGCTGCACTTCCTTCACTTCATGCGCGATGCCCTGAATGGTTGCTGCGTGAATCCCGGAATCCTGCGGGCCAGAAAGCGATTCGCCTGAAAGTTTAAGGACGAGCCGTTGATACACGGGCGCGCCTTTCGCGTCACGTTTTCATTGCTGCGTCGGCAGTCGTCATTTCGTTTGGCAGTATTTCCCCGCGGGCATTCTAGTGCCGTTCGAACAATTTGGCACTAGCGATTTTCATCGTGACCGCGCGCGGTCTGCCGCAGCGAAGCTCCGTGCGGTTTTCGCGCAGTCGCGGGATAGAAAATTTCGGAAAGCCGGGCAGGCTCCGCCCCGTTCGAGTCTCTCTGCAAAAGCAATTTTCAGGAATGTTTACGCCGACGGAGCTGCAGCATCGGGCTCGTCAGCACTCGGCGGATTGGCGGACGCTCCGTCCATCTCACCCACTTTGAATCGCGAAAAGCGCCGAATGGCAACGTTCTCGCCGAGCTTCGCGATCGCCTGATCCACCAGTTCCTTGATTGTGACGCCTTCGTCCTTGATGAAGTGCTGCTCGTAGAGGCAATTCTCTTCGTAGAATTTTTCCATCTTGCCGGTAACGATCTTTTCGATCACGTTCTCGGGTTTGCCCGTCTGCTTCGCCTGGTCCTTGTAGATGTCGCGCTCACGGTCGAGAATCGCCTGGGTCACTTCTTCGCGGCGCAAAAATCGCGGATCGAGCGCGGCGATGTGCATCGCCACGTCGTGGCAGAGCTTCTGAAAATCTTCGGTGCGCGCGACGAAATCGCTTTCGCAATTCACTTCCACGAGCACGCCGATTTTCCCGCCCGCATGGATGTAGCAGCTCACGAGCCCCTCGGACGTCGCTCGCTGCGCTTTCTTCGCGGCCGCAGCCTGCCCCTTCTTGCGAAGAATATTGATCGCTTGCTCGATGTTTCCCTGCGCTTCGATCAACGCTTCGCGACACGCCGAAAAGCCCGCGCCAGTACGGTCGCGCAATTCCTTCACGAGTTGCGGGGATACGTTCCCCTTTCCGTCGGTTGCCATATATTTGCTCAATTCCTTTTTATATGGATTCGGGCCTGGCCCACTCCATCGGTGGTCAGGCCCGATTCAAAACTGGATGCTTGATTTCGAGCGGAGAAAATTAATGCGGAACCGAATCGTCCCCGTTCCCGTTCGCGACCGGAGCAGCTGTTTCGTCCGCCGGAACCACTTCCGTCGGCTCGCCTTCGACGAAGTCGCCTTCCTGTTTCTCGTAGACTTCATATGCGCTGGTATCAACGTAATCGACGCCTGTCTTCTGTGGGTTCGCCGCTCGCAGCTTTCTGGTCCGCAATCTGCGATTGCTCGAACGACTGCCGGCCGCTCAACACCGCATCGGAAATCTTCGACGTGAAGAGGCGAATCGCGCGCAATGCGTCATCGTTTCCTGGAATCACCCAGTTTACGAGATCGGGATCGCAATTCGTGTCCACAATGGCGACCACCGGGATGCCCATTCGCCGCGCTTCGCGTACCGCAATCACTTCCGCGTTCGGATCGATCACGAACATTGCGTCCGGTAGCGTCGTCATATTTTCGACGCCGGAAAAATTCTGTTTGAGGTGCTTCAGCTCGCGGTCGAGCCGCGCGCCTTCCTTCTTCGAAAACTGCGTGATCCGGCCATCTTCGCTCATGGCCTTGAGCAGCTTCAGGCGCTTGATTGATTTCTGGAGTGTGACCCAGTTCGTCAGCGTTCCGCCCAGCCAGCGATGGTTCACGTAGAACATGCCGCAGCGGTTTGCCTCTTCGGCGATGGCTTCCTGCGCCTGGCGTTTTGTTCCGAGGAAGAGGACGCTCTTTCCCTGCGCGGTCATTTCCCCGACGTATCTCGCAGCGTCGCGGAACATCTTCAGGGTCTTTTGCAGGTCAATAATGTGGATTCCATTGCGTTCCCCGAAAATATATTCCTTCATCTTCGGGTTCCAGCGGCGCGTCTGATGGCCGAAGTGAACTCCAGCCTCCAGCAGCTCCTTCATCGTAATTTCGACTCCCAAAGTACCTCCTCATTTAGATGGATGCTTATTTGCGTCTCGCGACGCCAGCATCCTTTTCTGCCGGTCCTTCCCGGCCGTGAATTAGGTCCGGCTTCGCGCGAAGCCGGACCAAAACCAACTAGCGCTTACTGAACTGGAAGCGACGACGCGCCCCCTTTTGTCCGTACTTCTTGCGTTCCTTCATGCGCGAATCGCGCGTCAGGAAGCCGTTCTTTCGCAAACTCGGCCGCAGATCCGGATTCAACTTTGACAGCGCGCGCGAAAGACCCATGCGCACCGCGCCCGCTTGTCCGCCCACGCCGCCGCTCTTCACCGTGGCGCGCACTTCCACCTGATCGTGCATCTGCGTGAACTTCAGCGGCTCCGTCGCGGCTGTGTGCCACGCGATGTTGCGGAAATATTCGTCGACAGGGCGACCATTCACCGTGAACTTCGCCGGTCCCATCTTGATGTACACGCGTGCCACCGCTTCGCGGCGACGACCCGTGCCGTAGAACTGTTTGCCTGCTGCACCTTCGAGCGAATTCGAGGCTGAACTCAACTTCCCTCCTGTTTGTCCTGAAACGCACAGCTCGTGGCGGCGATTCAGGGGCACTCGTAGCGGATTTCTCCGCTGAGCGCAGAAATTGCAAAAAGACTCTGTCTCGAGGTTACAGCGCTATGGGCTGAGGCTTCTGTCCGGCGTGGCGGGCGAGCGCTTCACTTCCGGCATAGACACGCAGCTTCTTGGCGCGACGCGCACGGAGCTTGTTTTTCGGCAACATACCAAGCACCGCCTCGCGCACCACCTCTTCTGGACGACGTTGCATCAACGCCCGGATCGGTACTTCTTTCAATCCGCCCGGGTGACCGCTGTGATGATAGTAAATCTTCTGATCGATCTTATTTCCCGTGAGCTTGATTCGCTCGGCATTGATCACGATTACGTGATCGCCCGAATCGAGAAACGGAGTGTAGTTCGGCTTATCTTTGCCGATCAGGAGTCTTGCCACACGAGTCGCAAGACGTCCCAACACGACGTCTTTCGCGTCCAGGACGAACCAATTCTTGCCTACCGTTAACGCTTCGGCCTCTCGGCCTTTTGGAACATACGTCCGCATCTGCCCAGTCACACCTTTCCGTCAAAAGACAAACGACAACTATAGGCTACGAGCCGATTTCTGTCAACGAAAGGAATCAACTTGAAATGAGCGGAACTCAGTATTACAGCGGCGCCCGCTCCAACGGAACGATAAACTGAATTCCCGGGACCCGCTTCGAATGCAACCGAGCGTCGTTCGTAATGAAGAGATCAACGCCAAATTCGGCCGCACACGCGAGTTGAATTGCGTCCGGCGGCTTTAACGACCGGTCGCATCTCAGACCCGCGTAAATTCGGGAGCACTTCGCATCGAACGGCAAGATTAGTGAAGTCGCCGTTATAGCTTCCACATACTTCCTCGAGATTTCTTCCGCTCCTTGTTCCACTGGCTTAACAAGGATTTCGCCAAGCGTGAGGGAGGATGTAACAAGAGTATCTCCTCGGGCTAACATCGCCTGCCGCAGAGACGACACTTGCTTCAACACCGCGCCATGGCCCTCGAATAAATAAATATAGAGGTTGGTGTCCCAAAAAACGCGACTCATTCCCACCCTTCTCGAAGCCGGCGCACGTAGTCGTCCGCGTGCTCGTCGGCCCAAATGCGCCTGCCGGATCCTCGGAGGGATAGGAGAGGATCTGCTTCAGCCATCTGTTTGCCTGTAGTGGCACTCCATTCCTGATACCAAGCCAACAAGCCAGAGTAACCTTCGGGTAAGCCTTCCGAGCTCGGAGCGATCTTGCTCCCCTCGCGCGCGGGATGGTACGAATCACCCTGACGAAACAAACGTCTCCGTCCTGGTCCCGTTTCGAACAGCATCCGGTACCGGGCGGGATTCGGAGGTCGATTCGCGACGCAGTGCTGGACCACGTGGACGTACACTCCGGGCCTCGTTTCGCCAGCGAGGGCCGCGCGCTGGGCGCGAGCCACGATTTCCTCAATCGCAAAATCCGGCTCGGCAGGCTGTTCCCGGTGAAGTAGAGCGGTAGCTATCCAGACTTCGTCCGCTACCTTGAGACTCGATTTCGCTTCAACTCTCACTCCTACATTGTAAAAAAGTATTAATGTACTGTCAAGGAGTCTATAGATATGGTCATGTCCTATTTCGCTCTAGCCCCTTTGCGCAGGGGTCTGTCGACTCACATTTATTTCATGCTAGAGTTGTCGGTGGAAAAAGATCATATGAAACCACGCTTGGCAGGGGATACGAACGACGATCGTAAAGCGATGCGCAAGGAACTTTTAGAAGCTAAAGCAATGCTCGCCGAGCAGAATGATGCAAGCGCGGACAAAATCCTCAAGAAGCCGAGAAAAGAACTGCCCACCTCGGTTCCCGCATTGCAAGGTGGCCTCCCGGAATCAAACCGCAGAAAATTCTAGGCACGCTTCGGTTGAAGTTGCTAGCCGCGGAAAATAGGACCGCATCATAAACAGCGTAACTGTCGCTTCCCGTAAACCGCGGCCTTCAGTTCCCTACCGCGATCAAATGTCCATTGTTCTGGGTGTACAGCTTTCCGTCAGGCCCTACCGCCAGAGGTGTGTAGGCAGCTTCGACGGCTTCCTCCAAAAACAACTTCCCACCCGGCGTCGTAAACATCCCGTGGTTTCCTTGGGGCAACATGTAAATGTTTCCGTCCTCGCTGTTCACAAAAACGTTGCCGTTCGAATCTACGGCCGGCATGTTGATGCACCATTCAAATCCATTGGCGTGATTGGAATCCGTCGTAGTGTTCTTGAATTGCCACTCGATATTCAGATTCGCATCGACCTGCGTGATGAGATACGGCCCATCCGTCACCGACTGACAAAACGAACTGCTGAACGTGCAATACTGCGGCGCGCCATAGTGATTGTCCTTCAAGACGATCGAGTATGTACCGTCGTGCGACCACACTCCCGGCGTATCGTCCCAACCAAACATGTAGGCGTTCAAATAATGTCCGGTCGAATCGAAATGGAACGTGTGGCCGCGGAACGCGTTGTAATTATCGAGCGTACCGAAAATCACCGAGCCGTCGGGCAGCACTACCGGCGAAGCCGACGCTAAATCAACAATCGTGCCCGATCCCGAAGCGTTTGTCGTCGGATCCACTCCCATCGTGGTCCCGAGGCGGCACGCATTCGGCGTGTTGTTGTTCGGGCCGATCGGCACGAGAACGCCGCAGCCGTCATTCAACCGCTCTTGCAGCGATGCCGCCCATTTCGGAGTGAGATTCGGGTTCACCGCGACCAAGTAGCTGACCATGTCGTCGAAGTGGGCGCGGCTCGCCGTATAGATCGTTCCGTCCGGAGCGATTGCGGGCGCGACGTTGATTCCCGGCCTCTGCGAACCGCAGAAAAACGGATACGCAGGCGCCACGGCATTCACCGCGGGCGGCCACGGTAGCGTTCCCACTGGATTGTTGCCGAACTCAAACGTTCCCGGACAATCAAGCGCCGTACCCGCGGGAGCTCCCGGCACGAGCGCCGCAAAACTCACGATGCTCGCCGTGTCGTTCGGCGCAATCTTTACGAGCCACGCTCCGGCCACATCGTTGTCGCTCCACGGGTCTCCGCCGGAAGGATTCAACTGGATCACATTGTAATAAATGTTTCCATTCGCATCGGCGCTCAGCGGTCCCGCGACAAATGTATTTGCAGCGATCACGCTTCCCATTCCGTTAAAAGGATTGATGTGCGACGCGCTCGCTCCGGTCGTCTTATTTACCTTCCACACCTGGCCGCCCGCACCCGGCACATAAATGAAATTGTTCGCGTCCACCGGATGGAACACCGGCTCCCATCCCGATAGCCCGTTGCCATTCGGCGCAGGGACCCAGTCCGTCTGGTACGTCCAGGCTTGCACGAGCTGTCCGTTCACCCAGGTGAAGCGGCGCTCGTTCCAAATCATCGAGTTCCATGCGTTCGGACCGCACGGCGCACCGCTTCGCCAACTTCCCGCTGGGTTGCACGACGTATACGTGCCGGTCTTCACCACCATGTACACATCATTCCCATTGATCATCGGAGATTGCAGGTGAACGACCAGCTCGCCACCAAATTCCGCTTTCTCCTGAGCGATAAACGGATCGTAGGTGATGTCTGCGAGTTTGTTTGCCACGTGCTGTCCAGCCACGCTCACCATTCCGGTGTGCTGCGGATTGCTGCCCCATTGGTTCCAGAATGCGCTGTTCGAAGCCTGTGCAGGCGCCACGACGAAAGTCACCGTCACCGTCGCTGGCGACCCCTGCGCACCCGTCGCGGTCACCGTGACGTGCCCTGTATATGTATCCGCAGTGAGTGCTCCCAACGTCACCGAAATGTTCAAGTCCTGCGGCGCGTTTCCATTGGCCGGCGTCACATTAAGCCACGGAGCATCACTTGCGGCCGTAAAAGCGGCCGAATTTCCTCCTGTGATGGTCACGTGATCGTTCACCCGCGCAAGATCGCCGCCAAAGCCCGCGACGGCCGCGAATGGCACGGCCGTACTTGCGAGTGTGAGTGTCGGAGTGCCGCCACCACCGCCATTCCCTCCCCCTCCGCACCCTGCTATTGCCACGCACAGAACTGCCACCGCGAAAATTCCGGCTGCTCGAATCATCGATTTACCCTTCCGTCGTGCCTGTGTTCAGAATTTGTAGTCCCCGGCCGGCCACAGGGCGTGGCTACACCTTTGAGGCGTGCCCGTTCGTTTAGGTTGCAGGCGAATATTTCAAGAGAAAGAGGCGAAAGAATTTTGGAAGATGAAGATGACGATACCGAATACGAAGGATCGAACGGCGGGCCAACAGCGTGGCCCGCCTCAATCCTGATTGCTGCGAATGGAGCCGTATTATTTACACTGCTCAACGGCCGTCGAGCGAACGCTTAGCTGCTCGACGCCGTGCGTGCAGAACGCGTGTACGCCGGTTTATCAAGATCGTTGTCGCTGCTGCTGCTCGCGTCACCGGTCTTGTCGATCTCGATCGAGCCCTTAAAGTACGCCCCGTCCTCGATCATGATCCGCGCCGTCGTCAAGTCGCCAACCACCGAGCCGTCCTTCTTGATCTCGATGCGGTCGCGCGCTCGAAGATTGCCCTTTACGTTCCCGAAGACCGCCACTTCGCGAGCAATGATATCGGCGGTCACTTTCGCGCTCGCGCCGATCGTCAGTTTCCGGTCTTCCAGATGGACCAGACCTTCCACAGTGCCGTCGATGTGCAGATCTTCGTTGCCGCGTGATCTCGCCCTTCACATGCAGACTTGCACCGAGCCGTGCTGTGCCGCCGCTTGCGGGTACCGCATTGTACGGAGAATCGAGTGGTGCCATTGTCTTTGCCTCCCCAGTTATTGGTGTCGCGGATGGTGTTGAAGACTTGGACTGCTGCGGGAGCGGAGTCCTTGCGGGAGTCTCCGGTTTCTTATCTCCCCACATTTACCCTCCTTAGGCCTGGTTACGTCGAAATTATGATGACTGGGTCTCCGACTGTAGTCTCGCACGCGAGGATTGGCAAACCCATTTTGGAACATCTGTGTTCGGGGAGGTAACGGAAGAGACTACGAAGATGTGAAAGCGTGTATGAAGGGCCCAACCTCGGTTGAACGCAGATTGCATTCGGAGCGACGCACCGCGTCTCCTACCCTCGGGCGCGCTTCACTTTTCTCTCTCGGCGCGGCTTCGGTGCTTCCTTTCGATTGCCAGGTGGATTCCTTGATTCTGATGTCGCACTCGAATCCGCAGGAAGCTCATCCCCTTTGGTTGGGAGATTCCCTCTGCCGGCCCGGTCAAGAATCCGCAGAGTCTCGGCGCGGTCCGCGCGGCTGGCCCGCCCCCGGAAATAATCCTCCGTGCGCAGCGCGGACACCTTTTCAGCAACTGCTACATTAATGAGCTGGTTTAGCGCCACACCCTCCAATTCAGCAGCCTTTCGCAACTCTTCCAACAGCGAGGGCTGCAATCGCAATGCGAAGTTACTCCGCCTCATGGTATCGGCCTCCTGACCTTAGTCGCGTGAGAGCTTCGGCGGGCGCAATCACAGCACAGCCCAGGTCGCGTACGCCGCGAGCGAAATCACGCTGATTGAAGGTCACAATAGCACTCGCATTTCCATTCACTGCCGTCTCTAATACCATGTCGTCGTTGGGATCTGCCAGCTGCGGTCTCCATCGAAAGGCAAGCCGAACCGGTCTCGCCACCGTTGCGAGATCGTCAAGGATGAGTCCGACCTCCTCGCTTCTCAGGTTGCAGGCCTCCAAGTGCACCGGCCGGATAAGGACCGATTCGTACTCGAGCATGAGCGGGACTGAAAGCAATAATTCAAATCGCTCCGATAGGGCAGCCAGCAAGATCTGTCGCGAAGCACCCAGCCCACTTCGCAGAGCCGCGACCATCACATCCGTGTCGAGCACATACGATGGCGCCACTCAGATATGATATTGCATGCGATATTGCAGCGTCAAGCAGAAGAGGTCAATTTAGGGAAGAGTAGCAACATCCCAACCGATCATAACGAGTTGAACCGGAAGAAAATTCAAACCGTGGCCCAAATCACTGAATCAAATGGGGCGTCACCGTCGTACTCGCTATCCCCAGACAGCCGCATCAATATTTCCGAAGAACTCCTACAACGCGGCCTTGAATCCTGACGTCAGTAGCCGCGACCATAATCGGCGACATCTGAGAATTAGCAGGCTGCAAACGAATCTTCCCGCCCGGCTCGCGGTAGAAACGTTTCACGGTCGCTTCGTCTTCGCCAACAAGCGCCACCACAATTTCTCCGGGATTGGCCACCTGCGTCTGCTCAACGACGATGAAATCTCCATCCAGAATGTGGTCATCCCGCATCGATTCGCCCTTCACTTGCAGCACAAAGGTGTTCTGACCGCGCGCAAAATCCGCCAGCGAAATCGTCTCGTTGGCTTCCACGGCTTCGAGTGGACTGCCCGCGGCAATTCTTCCTGCCAGCGGAAGTTCGATCACATGCCGGTCGAGCACCTGCTCGCGCACCGGCTTCGGTAATTGCACCACTTCGATCGAGCGGCTCTGGTTGTAGCCGCGACGGATGAAGCCCTTCTTCTCGAGCGTCGAGAGATGCTTGTGCACAGTCGCGAGCGACGTGAGCTTTAGCGCGTGCGCTATCTCTTCGAAACTGGGCGAATAGCCGTTCTTGTTGATGAACCCCACCAGATAATTGAGCACTTCTTTCTGCCGCTTCGTTAACGCCATCGCAAACCCCCAGGAGCCAGGTGCACTGAATACAATCCGATACCAGCATCGCGAAGATAGGCGAACCAAAAGCGAAAGTCAATAGTACTCGGGGACAGTGTCGGTCCAGTCCAGAGTCCGCGTCTCGTCCCTTCATCGTTGCGTCTTTTCATGAACAGCGTTAAATTAACTGCCACTTACCACCTTTAACAGGGGCGTTTGGGTGGGTTTTGGATGAGTATTTCGGCGGGTGTGTCCGGCGGCTGGAGTGAGTCGGCGGGCGGACCAAGTGCAGCCGCGCGGCGGCTGGATTTGTAACGACGCACCCTCTAAGTTCACCATCAATTCATAGAACTTGATTGAGGCGGAGGATTCATATGCCCCGGGCCCGGGCTCTTGTACCCATTTTCTCGCTGGTGCTGTCGTTTGCATTTGCCGCACTTGCTGCTTCGCCAGACTTTCAGGAAAATTCTGGCCAGGACGCCGCCAAGCAATCTGGCTCTGCCACCCTGAAAATCTGCCTGCGTCTCACGGACGAATCTCCATTCGGCGGATCGGCAGATCTACGTGTGCATTCCAGCGCAGGTTCTGAACTCCACGGCACTACGGACCCTGATCTTGAAGGCGAGACGCTCTTCCAGAATTTAGCTGTTGGCACTTATACCGTCGAGGCCAACGCCCCGGGATTTGCGCCCGTGAAGCAAACCGTTGAAATCGAGTCTGGAAAGCGAACGCAAACACTGTTTCTGATTCTGAAGCCGGACGCCGCCCTCGCCGCCGCAAAACCAGAATCCGCTGCACCCGCGGGAGCCGTACCCGTAGGCTCGTGGATGCCGCCGGGGGTCGACGCACTTCGTCCCGGACGTATCATCCTGGCGTCGCCTGTGCTCTCTGCCGAAAATTCTCGCCGGCGCCGGCGAACGAATGAAGCAATTCGTCGCCAACCTCCAGAAATTCAGCGCCACCGAACATCTCGAGCACTACGCGATCGACGCGACCGGCAAGACGACTACCCGCCCAAACCCGCACCTTCGACTACGTCGCCGTGATATCCAACGTATCCGGCGGCACTGTTCAGCGTTGACGAGTATCGCAACGGAAACGTCGATCGAACCAAATTCCCCGCCAACGTCGCCACCGAAGGCCTCCCGGCGATGGCCCTGATTTTTCATCCGCTTTTGGCTTCGGATTTTAAGTTTCGTCTGCGAGGGACTCGGAAGCTGGCAAAGGCCACCCGCGTGGCAGGTTCATTTCATTCAACGAGACGGACCGCCCCAGCCGACATCGGCGGCTACCGCACAACCGAGCACTACTATCCGTTCGACTTCAAGGGCCGCGCATGGATCGATGCCGGCACGTACCAGGTAATGCGGCTGGAATTCGAACTGGCCAAACCGATTCCCGCCGTAGGACTAACGGAGCAACTCGAGTTCATCAATTACGCTGCGGTCACTTTCCACTCCCGCAAGCAGCAGCTCTGGCTGCCCCAATCCGTCGAGATGTATATGGAACGGCGCGGCCAGCGCTTCTATCGCATTCACACGCTTCAGCGACTTCAAAATTTTCGCCGTCGATACGAACCAGAACATCAAGGCGCCCGAAAGAATCCTACTGCTTCACGAACACGACCGACCACGACATCGCCGGAATCCTCACCGTCTCTCCCGGCTCAGGCATTACGCTGAAGGCAATCTCGATTCAATTCACGATTCCGCCGGGTGGCAGCGTCTATAAGATCGTCGGCCCGGGCAAAGACGTCAGCATGCCCGTCGACGAAGTCGGGTCGGCCACATTCGTTCACAACGGCGCCGCCGGCGCCATCCGGGCGGACGCCTACCTCGTGAAAGAAAGTACGCTCGACGTGATCGCGGATACGGCGATCCCGCTTAATCCGTAGCCTCGAATCCGATTCACTGGAGACCGATTCTTCGCTCGCACAGAATTCTCGATCCCTACATCGTAAGCACGACGCGGAACTCCGCCTTCCCGCTCATCATCCGCGCATACGCCTCCGCCGCTTTCTCGAGCGGGTACTTCTCGATCATCGGCCGCACTCCCGTCAATTCCGCAAATCGCAGCGTGTCCTCGGAATCGGTCGGAATTCCCGGACGCCCAACCTTTCACATTCTTCATCCCGAAAATCAGCTGCACCGGCGTCACCTCGATCGGATCCATCGTCGCTCCCACCACCATCAATGTTCCGTTCGCGCCCAGGCCATCAATCAACGCCGACATCGATTTCGAGTTCGGCGCTGTCGCGAGGATCGTTCGCGCACCGCCGAGTTTCTTCAGTTCTTCGGCGGCATTTGCTCGCCGCGCTATCGATATAAATGTGCGCTCCCAGCTTTTTCGCGAGCGCAGCATTTCCGGGCCCGCGACCGATTGCTGCCACCCGATAACCGAACTTCTGCGCGAACTGCACGCCCGAGATGACCCAGCCCGCCGATTCCTTGCACCGCGACCAGATCGCTCGGCAATGCGCCGCTGTGCCGCAGCGCATTGAACGTCGTCACTCCCGCGCACAGCAAGGGAGCCGCCTCCGCCACGTCGAGCGATTCAGGCATGTGCGCGAGAGCTTCCACCGGCGCCACCATGTACTCCGCGTAGCCGCCGTCGTAGCTGATTCCCGAGATCTTCAGGTTCGCGCAGTTCGCAAAATCGCCTCGCCGGCATTGCAGACAGGTTCCATCCTGTCCGCCGTGCCAGCCGACTCCGACTCGTTCGCCCTTCTTCCATTGCGTCACGCCCGAGCCCACCTCGTCAATTACGCCGGCCACTTCGTGTCCCGGCACGCGCGGATAGGAAATGCCCGGAAAAAGTCCTTCCTTGGTCACGGAGTCGCTGTGGCAGACGCCGCAAGCCTGCACGCGGATGCGAACCTGCCCCGGCCCGGGTTGTGGAATCTCTCGTTCAACGATCTCAAAATCCCCGCCGGCTTTCGGCACCTGCGCTACTTTCATCTTCGCCATTGTCTCTCTCCCTGTTTGATACGCACGATTTTGGATTGCTTGATCGAACTCGTTTGGATGCGCGAGGCGCATCCGAAGGTTCATGCACGGATTGCGTGGCAGCGTGAAGGTACAGCCGGAGGAAAAAGCCTTCGGGTTCGCCTCGAAGATCTTGCTGTCCGTCAGCCCGCCGTTCGCCGCCGCAGTCTTTAGAGACAGCCACAATGCCGCGGCCGATTTTGATCTAGTGAGTAAACGCGAGATTGATACCGGTCGAAAAAATGATGTCGTTCGATTTGGTTCCCACGATCGGCGGGTTGGTTACATACCGGTCGCTAATCGAAAGCTGAAGGCCGAGCCACTTGTTAATCTTTGTCACCGAAGCGGCATCCAGCGCGAACCGGTATTCTCCCGTGTTGGTCAGGTCAGGGTAGAAGTAGAACTGCTCGGTCACCACGGTCGATTTGCCAAACTTGTGCATGAAAGTTCTCGCCCGTCGTCACCCCCGCCAAATTTCGCGTTGTGCCTAATGTTTCATCATTCGTAATGCCGCTGTACGTCTCACGCGTGTAGTTCACGCCGCCGAGCAAATCCAGTGTCGTCGTCGGAGTGCTGATCAGGTGATACCCAAGGCCGCCCGAATAGATCGAGCGGAGATTCAGGCCCTGCAATTCGTCGTGCGTGAAATCGCCGGATCCGAAAGCGAAAATCCGCTTCCCCAGATTGTCGATCGTAACGCGCTCCGGACACGAGCGAATTCGCCGTCGTGCCGCCGCCGGGCAGGTCGTTGCTCGAGTATAGGGACGTAAAATACAGCGTGAGTTCGTCGTGGAGAGTCTTTCGGTCCGCCGTAAATCCGGTGGTGAGGTTTGTCGTTTCGCTGTTCCCGCGCGCCAGCGCAAATCCGATGCTTGCACCGCCTTTCCACGCTTCCAGAATCCCCGGATGCAAACTCTTCTCGTACGCCGCTTGCTCTTCCTGCGAACGAATCGTCGTCACGTTTGCAAAAGGCACCGGGAGCGTGCCGTCGTCTCTCGTGTGCACCACCAGGTTTCCGCCTTCGGTCGTCACGTTCCCGTTCACTGTTTTCTTTTCAGGAGTCACCACGTAGAGCGCTTTATCGGAGTTCACTTCTTTGATGGCAGCCCATTGCACTTTAATCTCGCCTGCGAAATCGGTCTTGAAAACCACCTCTTTCCCGTCTGAACTCACGATCGTCCCGGTAATATGGTCGCCGCTCTTCAATAGAATTGTGTCAGCCATCGCAGCTGACGACAGGGTTAGAAAAGTAAGCGCTGCGAGTGTCGAACGTAAGAAGTTCATCTCTCCCTCCAGGGGACATGTTGCTCGCGCCGCGAGCGGTATGGGATGTCGACACGAATGTCGAACGCGACTGGGGGGCTAGTTGCCAGACGCAAAGCGGTTCAAGTATAGAGAAGGTGGCGACGGAGTTGGCACAGAAAAATCGCCTCGTTCAAAGTTTTCGGCTTAGGTCCACTTGCTTCCGCATGCTGAGCGGAATGAAGCATCCCGGCGCAGCCTACAGCGCATGTCACCCGTGCTTCGGCATGCGCTAATACCCACAGCTCACGTTTCGCCAACTCCACGCATCCAACTATCATCCATGTTCCACCATGTTCATCTCGTCACGACACCGCTCGGATTTTCATCACCGACTCCGTCCCGCTGTGCTAGGATTTTATTTCTGGACATCACGTCCGGAAACCGCTTTCATCTCTGGGGAATCTAAAACCATATGTCGACCACCATTTCGGACGTTCCGACACGCAAACGAGAAGTAATCGACAAGGCCTGCATTCGCTTCTGTGGCGATTCCGGCGATGGCATGCAAATCACGGGTAGCCAGTTTACGAATACTGCCGCGCTTTACGGCAACGATCTGGCAACGTTCCCTGACTTCCCCGCTGAAATCCGCGCCCCTGCAGGAACACTCCCAGGCGTGAGCGGTTTTCAGGTGAATTTCTCATCGAGTGATGTCTACACGCCCGGTGACGCCGTCGACGTGCTTGTCGCGATGAATCCGGCGGCGTTGAAAATGAATTTGCCGGACCTCCGCACCAACGGAATCCTGATCGTCAATCTCGACGACTTCAAAGAAAACGATCTGCGCAAAGCGCAAATCACCGTCAGCCCGCTCGAGGATCATTCGCTCGATGGCTATCGCCTGTTCGCGGTTGAACTCACCAAGCTCACACGCGCCGCACTGAAAGAATTGGGCCTCGACGCGAAGACGATGGACCGCTGCAAGAATTTCTTCGCGCTCGGCATGTGTTATTGGCTCTACAACCGCTCGATGGATTCCACACTTCGCTACCTCGAAGACAAATTCAAGAGCAAGCCGGCCCTCGTCGCTGCCAATCGGCTCGCGATGCAGGCGGGTTACAGCTATTGCGAAGCCACTGAAGCGTTTCAAATCAGCTACGAAATTCCGCCGGCGAAACTCACGCCCGGCCTGTACCGTAACATCAGCGGCAACACTGCTCTTGCGATGGGTTTCGTCGCGGCGTCGGACAAAGCCGGCATTCCGCTTTTCCTCGGCTCGTACCCGATTACGCCTGCGTCCGACATTCTTCACGAGCTTTCGCAATTCAAGGATTTCGGCGTAATCACATTTCAGGCCGAAGACGAAATCGCCGCCGTCACCTCCGCGATCGGCGCCGCATACACCGGCGCCCTCGGCATCACCACTACATCCGGTCCGGGCATGGCTCTCAAAACGGAAGCTCTCGGCCTCGCCGTTGCCGTGGAACTTCCGCTCGTGATTTGCGACATCCAGCGCGGCGGCCCGTCAACCGGTCTTCCTACGAAAACCGAGCAGGCCGATCTTGCTTCAGGCGCTCTACGGCCGAAACTCCGAAGCGCCGATTCCGGTTCTCGCGCCTTCCTCGCCCGGCGATTGTTTCTGGGTTGCGCTGGAAGCAAGCCGCATCGCCATCAAGTACATGGTGCCCGTCATCATTCTTTCTGACGGGTATCTCGCGAATGGCGCCGAACCGTGGAAAATTCCGACCGTTGCAGAACTTCCCGAAATTCCTGTTCACTTTGAAACGAATCCCGAGAATTTCCATCCTTACAGGCGCGACGCCACGACGCTCGCGCGTCCCTGGGCGATTCCCGGAACGCCCGGACTCGAGCACCGCGTCGGCGGAATCGAGAAGCAGGACGTCACCGGAAACATCAATTACGATCCGCTCAACCACGAACGCATGGTTCGTCTGCGCGCCGCGAAAGTGGAAGCCGTCGCGGATGAAATTCCGGACGTCGTTCCGGCGGGAGACACTTCGGGCGATCTGCTGATCATCGCCTGGGGCTCAACGCACGGTCCGATCACGGCGGCGCTGAATACCGCCCGGGCCAAGGGTCAATCCGTCGGGCACGTTCATCTTCGCTTCCTGAATCCGTTGCCGCGAAATCTCGGCGACGTGATCAAGCGCTACAAGCATGTACTCGTGCCCGAAATGAACATGGGCCAGCTCCTGATGGTGCTGCGCGCGAAATATCTGGTCGACGCGCAGGGCTACAACAAAATCCAGGGCAAACCTTTCAAGCAATCCGAGATCGAACAGAAAATCGACGAGATTCTCGAGTAATTGGGATTACGGAGAAATAAATGACCACGGCCACGCTGCCTGTTTACACGAAGAAGGATTTTCAAACCGATCAGGAAGTTCGCTGGTGTCCGGGCTGCGGCGACTACGCGATTCTCGCGGCCGCGCAAGCAGTCTTTGCCGAACTCGGCGTTCGCCGCGAAAACTTCGTGATGATTTCAGGCATTGGCTGCTCCAGCCGCTTTCCCTATTACATGAATACCTTTGGCTTCCACACGATTCACGGTCGAGCGCCCGCCATCGCAACCGGCGTTAAACTCACGCGACCCGATCTCGACGTCTGGGTCGTCACCGGTGACGGCGATTCCCTTTCCATCGGCGGCAATCACACCATCCACATGCTTCGCCGCAACGTTGGCCTGAAAGTGTTGATGTTCAATAATAAAATCTACGGGCTCACGAAGGGCCAGTATTCGCCCACGTCCGAAATCGGCAAGAAGACGAAATCAACCCCGTTCGGCACCGCCGATCGCCCGTTCAATCCGATCTCGCTCGCCATCGGTTCGGAAGCCACCTTCGTCGCGCGCACCGTTGACGTCTTCCAGCAGCACCTGAAAGACACTTTGAAGAAAGCAGCCGCGCATCAAGGCGCTGCCTACGTCGAGATTCTGCAGAACTGCAACATCTTCAACGACCATGCGTGGGAAAACCTCACCGAAAAAGACGCGCGCAGCGAACAGGTCGTCCAGCTCGAACACGGAAAGCCACTCATCTTCGGAAAGAATCGCGACAAAGGCATCCGCATGAACGGTTTCGACCTCGAAGTCGTTCACCTCGGCAATGGCAACGGCTTCACGGAGAAAGATCTTCTCGTCCACGACGAGCATCATCCGCGCGCCGCCTACGCCTTCATGCTCAGCCACATGGAACAGCGCCCCGGCTTCCCCACTCCCATCGGGGTGTTGCGCTCGTGGGACAACGTTCCGCGCTACGAGGACGTAATCACGCAGCAGATCAAAGACATTCAAGCCAAGAAGGGTAAAGGCGACCTGGCGAAACTTCTTCGCGCCGGCGACACCTGGGAAGTAAAAGCGTAATCACTGCAGTTCACAGCCGCATCACGAAGCGCCATACCCCTTTCGATCATCGATGGAGCGGTTCACCCGGCCCCGGATGTGTGCTCGATCTGTGGCCTTCCGTCTCCCATCGATTTCCACAGACCCAAACGAATCCCACTGAATCCAGTACGCGGTGTTTGATTGACGCGTCAGTAATCTCGCGTTACGCTCTCAGGCGGGCGTGGCGGATTGACACCTAATCCGCTGGAGGCAGCGTGGCACTTACATTTTCGTTTCGCATCCCTAGATTTCCCGAAGTCGCTTCCTCCAGACTGTCCACCTTTTGCTTCCGCGCAGCCTGTCTTCTTCTTACGATGTGGCTCCGTGGGTTTTGCAGCTCCTGCTGCCAACGCTCAAAGCGTCGCGCCGCAGTTTGTATACACCTCTGGTACGCAGACGATTTTAGCGTATCAGCTAAATGCGACGACCGGAGCCCTCACTCCGGTTCCCGGGTCTCCATTCACTGTTCGCCTCAACCCGGTTGCATTGGCTGTGAACCCTGCGGGAACATTTCTGTTCGCTGCAAATGACGACAACAATGTTTCGGTTTTTGCGATCAACACCATGACGGGCGCCATCACCGAAGTTCCGAATTCACCGTTCGCAACCGGTCTCGGTCAAAATCCGGCCTTCCTTGCGACGGACCCCAGCGGAAAATTCCTGTATGTCGCCAACCAGGTCTTCACGTTGTCTCCTGATTCGGACTTTGGTGAGATCGACGCTTACGCAATTGACCCGGTCACAGGACAATTGACGCCGACTCCCAATTCCACGCCGCCGAATATCGGAGTCAATGTGATGAATGAACTCAGCGGGATCTACGTTCATCCCAACGGGCGGTGGATCTATTTCCTGTCGGGTCTTCAGTTCAACAGCAACGAGATCCAGGGTTTTGTAATCGATCCAACTACGGGTGACCTGATCAATGATATTCCGCCGGTCTTTGGCCCGGGCCAAGCGGACGGGCTCACGGGAGACTTCGGTGGCCACTTCCTCGTGAACCAGTTCGGCACGTGCGTAAATCTGGAGACACTCGAGATTTCTCCGGTCGACGGTTCGCTCTCAGCAGGAGCCTCGTGGACTGCCATTGACGCTCCTGGTTTCCCGAGTTGTTTCGGCGGACACTCGATGGCGGTCGATTCTACCGGGAATTTCATGGCCATGAGTTTTGGAACATTTAGCGTGACTGGGGGAACTCTGGTTCCAGCTCAGGTGAATCCGGTAACGCCATTCGCTTTCGGTCCATGGGTTGCGGATCCGATTGGACCATTCCTTTTCGCGCTCGGCAGTGGCTTGAATTCCTACAGTCTTGATCCCGTCACCGGAACTCTGACGCCCGCTCCCGGTTCTCCGTATCCCGGTGGAAGTGCAATAGCGGTCACGGGCTTTCCTTTTCAAACCCCGGTACCTGGTGCGCAATTTTCTCCCGGAGGTTTGCAATTTACGAATTCCACTGTCGGAGTTCCGAGCGCTCCGCAAATGATTGATCTCGTCAATACCGGCACCGCGACGCTGACCATCAGCGGCATTTCGGTGACCGGCACGAACGCAGGCGATTTTATGGAATCGAATACATGCGCCGCAACTTTGGCCGCTGGCGCGAAATGCACGTTTACGATCATCTTCACACCCGGCAGCACTCTGGCGGAATCTGCGTCGATCCGCGTCACTGATAACGCCGCGGGTAGCCCGCACAGCGCGCCGCTGACGAGCACTGGTCTGGTGCTAACTCCCCCGTCTCCGTCGCTGAATCCTCTCAGTCTCACGTTCCCATCCACAAGCGTTGGCTCTTCCACGTCCATGAGTTTCAACATCGTGAATTCCGGCGATCAGGCGCTCACCGTTTCCTCCGTCACGATCGGGGGAGCCAATCCGGGCGACTTCAGCCAAACGAATTCTTGCGGCAGCGTGAACGGTAATTCTTCCTGCCCGGTGAATGTCATTTTCGCGCCAAAAGCAGCGGGTCAGCGGACCGCGACGGTGAACGTCAGCTACGGTGGAAATCTCGCCAGTGGCTCGGTAGCCTTGACCGGCCAGGGCGCTGCGTTTACGGTCGCGCCGTCGGGCCCGACGATGGCTACGGTCGCGCCCGGCCAGCCCGCCAATTACTCCGCAAATTTCGCGCCCGCTCCAGGATTTTCCGGCACCGCAACCTTTACATGCACCGTTGCCCCGGTTGGCCCTGGATGCAGCGTTACGCCGGCAATGCTTCAAGTGGTTGCCTCCAATAATCCAACCACCACGCCGGTCAGCCTTACGGTGAATGCGCCTGCGGCGGCGGCGCGTCGCCAGCATGCGAGCCGGACCGGCGGAATGGGCTCGTGGAGCAATACGAACCGAGGAAGCGAGTTCGCGTTGTCGATCGTGTTTTTCGGTTTATGGTTTTCCGCATTGCTCGCGATCGGACGATTTTCAGGTCCGCATCAGGCGAGGTGGCGCTTCCTCGGTGGGAACGAGATGGCTGCTTTGCTTGCACTCGCGGCATTGTGCGCGATTGCGTCTTGCGGAGGTGGTGGTTCGGGTACAACCCCGCCGCCCCAACCTCAAAATTTCACCGTCACACTCACCACGATGGCTGGTACCACGACTCAATCTGTGAATTACTCGCTCACAGTCCAGTAAGTTTCCGGATCGTCCAGGATCGATGCGGCGCCGGTTGTCCTAATTTCATTTTTACGGTAGCTTCTAGGTTCGCAAATTTGCATACATCCGCAAGTGGAAGAGGTCATTCGAATGCTGCGTCCGGCTCTGATGCTTCTGGCGTCCATCGCTGTCGTATCGCTTTTCGCTTTCGCGCAATCGCAACTGCCAAAGACTCCGGTACGAAATGTCACCGATGACTATTTCGGAACGAAAGTCGTCGATCCCTATCGGTGGCTTGAAAACATCGCTGACCCGGAAGTTGTCGCGTGGATGAAAGCGCAGAACGACCACACGCGAAAGCAACTCGCGCGCATCCCTGGCCGAGAGAAGTTGCTCGAGCGTATCATCGCGCTCGACAACGCCGGTGTGGCCGTCGCCGATTTGCAAGTGTACGGCGGGCGCTACTTTTATTTGAGGACGGATCCGGGTTCGGACAATCGCAAGCTGTGCGTTCGCGACGGCGTCACCATGCCAGAGCGTGTGCTGGTCGATCCGGAAAAACTGGTCACTCCCGAGGGCGTGCATTTCTCGATCGATTTCTTCGGCGCTTCTCCGGATGGGAAATATGTCGCCTACGGGCTGTCACCCGGAGGTTCCGAGAATAGCGTCATTCACATCGTAGAAAGCGCAACAGGAGCCGTGCTGCCAGATGCAATCGACCGCGCCGAATTTGGCCGCCCCACGTGGCTTCCCGATGCGCGTTCGTTTTTCTATACGCGCACGCAGAAACTCGCTGCAGACGCGCCACCCACGGCGAAATATCAAAAACTGCGCGTCTATCGACATACGATTGGCGGTGATCCCGAAAAAGAGCCCCTCATTTTTGGATACGAAGTGAATCCGAGTGTGAAAGTGACGGAAGATGATTTTCCGAGCGTCGCTTTTTCACAGGGCGCGCCCGGTTTCTTGATTGGACTCGTGGTTCATGGCGTAAAGCGCGAACTCGATCTGTACGTCGCGCCTTTCGAAGCCACTCCGGGTACCAAAACCGTATGGAAGAAAGTCGCCGATTCGAGCCACAACATCACGTCATTCGACGTCCACGGCGACTCACTCTTTCTCATGTCCCACGACCAGGCCTCGCGTTTCAAAGTGCTGCGGACGAGTCTCGCGGCTCCCGATCTCGCCCACGCGGCGCTTGTGGTACCCGCAGGCGAAGCGGTCGTCGTGAATATTTCCGTGGCTGCGGACGCGCTCTACGTGCAGGACCTCGATGGCGGCATCGGCCGCCTGCGCCGTGTCGCATACGGCGGCGGTGCGCCGGAATCGGTCGCCTTGCCTTTCGACGGCGCGATTCAATCGCTCGTCACGAACCCCGTCGAACCGGGCGCATGGCTCGAACTCACTTCCTGGACGAAATCGCCACTCTGGTTTGCGCTCGATGCGAAAACTGCAAAGCTGACCGACACGAAACTTGTTCCACCCTCGCCGGTCGACTATTCGGGGATCGAATCGAAGGAAGTGAAAGCGAAAAGCGCGGACGGCACGATGGTTCCGCTTTCGATCATTCACAAGCGGGGAATCACACTCGATGGCTCACACCCCACATGGCTCGAGGCGTACGGCGCCTACGGGATCACGATCGATCCCGGCTTCCGTCCCACTCTGCTTGCATTCTTCGAGCGCGGCGGCGTCTTTGCTGTCGCTCATGCGCGCGGCGGCGGCGAATACGGCGACGATTGGCACCGCGCAGGACAGAAGTTGACGAAGCAGCATACGATCGACGACATGCTCGCCGGAGCACTCTACTTGATCGAACACAAATACACGTCTGCGGCGCACCTCGCTGGAGAGGGGACCAGCGCGGGCGGCATTACGATTGGCGGAGCGATTACGCAGCGCCCGGATTTGTTTGGCGCGGCTCTGATTCGCGTGGGTGATTCGGATTCGCTCCGCTCGGAGCTCATGGCCAGCGGTCCGGCGAATATTCCCGAGTTCGGCACCGTGAAAGAACCCGGACGGATTCAAAGCGCTCTACGCAATGGACGCGTACATGCACGTGAAGCCCGAAACGAAGTATCCGGCCGTTCTGCTGACGACAGGCATCAATGATCCGCGCGTTGCCTCGTGGCAAGCGGCGAAGATGGCGGCGCGCCTGCAGGCTTCCACCACGAGCGGGAAACCGATTCTGCTGCGCGTCGACTACGACGCAGGACACGGGCTGGGCTCAACGAAGTCGCAGCGTGACGTCGAACTCGCCGACGAAATTTCGTTCTTGTTCTGGCAGTTGGGCGTCGAAGGATTTCAGCCGAAATAAAATTTAGTCTGCGCCGCGCGTACGCGACTTTGCATTCTTCGCGAGCACCGGAGCCCCGGTTCCCGCGGGAAGTTCCGGCATGTGAGCCATCGCAGAATCGCGTGCAGTGGCAAACTCGCTCCAATCGCGTTTCGAAACCGGATCGGCGGTCGGCAATCCGAGATGTTCGAAATTCAGAAATTGTCCGTGCTGTTGAATTCGAAAATCGAGATGCGGCCCGGTGGCCAGTCCCGTCATTCCGACAAGCCCGATGCGCTCGCCCTGCTGCACATGCTGGCCGTTCCGAACCAGAACACGCGAAAGATGCATGTAATAGGTGGTGTAACCGTTCGTGTGCTGGACTTCGATTAAGTTCCCCGCTCCGCCTTTTGGCCCCGCGAAAATCACTTTCCCGTCGCCGATCGTTTGCACCGGAGTTCCGGTCGGCGCTGCGTAGTCGATGCCGAGGTGCGCGCGATATTGCTTGAGTATCGGGTGGAATCGGTGGGAGCTGAAGTGCGATGAAATCACCGCTGCAAACTTGAGCGGCGAATGAAGGAATGCCTTTTTCATCGACTTCCCTTCCGGCGTGAAGTACGCGGGCCTGCCGGAAACGTCATGAAATAGCACGGCGCGATACGGGCGGCCGGCATTGTTGTACTCCGCAACGAGGATGCGTCCGTAGGCAGCCGTTTCGCCGTTCGCGAATTTTCTTTTCTCGACGACGATGCGAAACGTGTCGCCAGGCCGCGGATCGGTGTAGAAGTCGAGGTCCCAGCCGAAAATCTCCGCCAGACGCATGGCAAGTTCGGGTTTTTCGCCCGCATCGATCACAGATTCAAAGAGTGAGCCTTGAATTTCACCACTCACGCCGGTGGTTTCGGTTTCAGAAGGAATCGTCGTGATTTCGGAATGGAAGTCACCGACCACAGGCGTACCGGAGGTTTCTGATGCCTGCAAGTCCTGCGGCGCCTGCGGAGGCTTGGGAGCAATCACGAGCTCGCGGTCCGTGTCGATGCGATAGCGGACGAAGCGCAAATCGCCGAGGATCCCCCGCCCGACCGAAAGTTTGTTTCCAGCTCGAAAACGCCGGAGATCAAACGTGTTTTGAGCTGCGGCGGCAATTCGCGTAGCCAGCACGGGATCAAGCCCCATACCTTCGAGCGCGAGATGAAATGGGACGCGCGCGGGAACGATCGCTTCGGTGAAGCGCACCACCTCCCGCTGAATTCGCGCTGCTTCGGCGCGCGCCAGCGCTCCTTCGCTGGCAACTTGCCCTTCGGCCGCCGTGCGCGCGTGATACGACCAGCCGACGACCGCAGCGCCAGCTGATAACAGCGCTGCCCAAAATATGATTTTACCCGTGTGCTTCATGTCCCCCTCAGACATGCGTTCCACGAAGGTTCGCAGAATAACCCACTGACGCAAGCCGGTGAAAGTGAAAATGAGTCACGCGGCAGCGGTGAGTAAACAGCATTTGGCCAGTCTGACAAGTACTTCCAGCTGCTACGGCGGAATCCTTCCCTTGAAGCCAGCAGTTTCCCCCGCCGAAGCTAGCGACGCAGCTTGCGGCGATTCGAAGAAAATCCCCTCTGAGTCTCCGTACGCTACCGCGCCGACATCGCAGGTAACGACAACTAGCATGGTCCTCCATCACGATATGCATACATTCGATTTGGCAGCATGTCGACATACTCTGATGTAACTCGCCGATTGCAGTATCTATCCGCGACTAATACGCGTAACGTAAACACGTCTCATTAGCATCCTGCCGTAAACTCGAACCACAATCTGCGGCTCCTTGCGACATCAGACGTTATTTGTCCGTCGGTACAGGAGCCTATTTATGGCAAGTCCCAGACTGCCGCAGTCCGCGATCTCCACAAAGCCCGGGAACAGTCGAAAAGATCTTCAGAATTCGATTCTGCTCGCACTTCCTCCAGCCGAACGCGAGGAGATATTTCATGGGTTGGAGTTCGTCGAGATGCCGGCTCCTTTTGTTTTGCATGAAGCGGGTGTGTCGATCAAGTTCGCGTACTTCATCAACAGCGGCCTCGCCTCTGTGCTAACCGTGATGGACGATTCCAAGAGCGTCGAGGTGGGACTGGCGGGCAAGGAAGGATTTGTCGGGATTCCATTTTTGGCCGGCCTTAGCACAAGCCCGACGCGCGTAATCATGCAGGTGGGAGGGAGCGCGTACCGAGTCAGTGCAAAGGATTTTTCGGAGACCCTGTCGCGTTGCCCGACGCTCGCAAGACTTTTGACTCGTTTCAGTTTGGAAATGGCGATGCAGTCTGCGCAAGTAGCAGCATGCAATCGGTTGCATGAAGTGGATGAGCGCCTGGCGCGCTGGTTGTTGATGAGCCAGGACAGGCTGGGCGGGGATCTCGTTCCTTTGACGCAAGATTTCCTGGCGCATATGTTGGGAACGCGACGCGCGAGTGTCACTGTAGCAGCCGGAATTTTACAGAAGGCAGGATTGATTACGTACAATCGCGGCAAGGTAAAGATCGACGATCGCGGCGGACTCGAAGACGCGGTCTGTGAGTGCTACGCCGCGATGAGGCAGCAGTCAACCAACTGGGAAAAGGAATCGAAGGCAAACGGTACCCGGTCGCGTTGATACTTTTACCTTTGTCGCCTTTCGGTCGAATTCCTCTGCCAAGCGTCACCGCTCAACCACCTACAGCATAGGCCGTATGGTATATCTGAGCTCGATTCTTGTACGCTGGCATACAGAACTGGGTGCTCTCCAGCTTGTTGGCTCTCACCCCTGGGACTTCCTTGCGCAAGGGGAGCGGCCATGGCAAATCGAATTCTCGTTGTCGACGATAACCCCGTCGTCCGAGCTGGAATCCGGAGCCAGCTCAAAGGCGAGGGTGTGGAGATTTGCGGCGAGGCGAATGACGGCCTAGACGCCCTTCGCAAGGCGGCGGAGCTGAAGCCGGATCTTATCGTGCTCGATCTATCCATGCCGCGAATGAACGGAATCGAAGCGGCCCGCGAGCTTAAGCGAATTTGCCCAAGCGTGCCGGTGATCCTGCACACTTTGTACGCCGATGTAGTTCGCGCCAAAGGCGTCTTACCGGAAGGCGTGTACGCCGTCGTCGGGAAGGGTGACAATTTGAAAGAACGAGTGCTCGCCTCGATTCAACAGGCTTGACGCAACGCGACGTTCCCCGCTGAGATAGTTCGACAAAGCGATTCGACACGCCGCCTTAATGTCCTCCCCGCATTGAGTTAGCCTCCCAATCAGGAAATTGTCAGGATTCCATCAGACCTTCGGAAAGACTTGCTGCGCCTCTTGTTGCAACATCGCTCTTATTTCAAGGAGCGACAGATGAGGCCCAGGCTTTCATTCGCGATTTCGGTGCTGATGCTATGCGTGGTGGCAGGTGCGGGGTGCTATTACTCCCAGCACGGATCTAGCAATCGCCGGCTTACTACCCAATTGGGCTCGGGAGCTCGGGCCGGCAATAAAGTGGCGCGTTCAAGCGATCAGGCAACGATCTTGCCCCCTACCGCGATTTTGCCGATCTCAGCGGCTCTCGGCCGCGATGACGCGATCTACTCGGTGCACGCGAACGGCAAGCCGTTCCACGCAGAAAATTCGCGACACGGCCTATCTGCGGAATTTTCCGCCACTGGTGTGGTAGTCGCGAGTGGCGAATCCGCGTTCCGCATGAAATTTGCAGGTTATAGCTCGGGGCAGAATATGGCAGCCGGGCGAATCGCCGGACCGACGGTGCAACCGATCGCCAGCGAGAATCGCGTTGAATATCGCCGCGGCCCGGTGACCGAGTGGTATGTGAATGGGCCCGCGGGACTGGAGCAGGGTTTTACGCTCGCCGCGCCACCCGAACAGCTCGCAACCGGAGCAGTTCAAGTCGCGCTCGAGTATTCAGGAGGCCTCGACCCACAGATTGACAATGATCGCGGCGGGCTCGCACTGAAGCGGCGCGACGGCACGACCGCCATCCGCTATTCGGGACTCGCGGCACGCGATGCAGATGGCCGCTCCCTTCACGCATCAATGCAGATTGATGGAAATCTGCTGAAGCTGGTGGTGGATGATCGCGAAGCGCGCTATCCGGTGATCGTCGATCCGCTGTTTCAGGCAGCGATCCTCACCGATTCGGCGGCAGCGAAAAACATAGGATTCGGCAACAGCGTCGCAGTAAGTGGCGATGGAAACACGATCGCGGTAGGTGCGCCTGCTAGCTCTGGCTCGAAGGGCGCCGTGTACATCTTCGAGAAACAGGGCGCATCGTGGACGAGCATGACCGAAGTCCGGCGGCTCCTCGGCACAAGTTCAACTGCCTCGATTGGCGGCGTGGTGAGCATTTCGAACCATGGCGATACGATCCTCAGCAGCAATAAGTTCGGTAATCTGTTTGCATTTATTTTTGTACGGCCGGGCACGAGCTGGGGCGGCACTGGGGACATCCCTGCCAGTGCGACTCTTCAGGTCGCTAGCGAGGTGGCAACTGCCGCGATCAGCGGCGACGGCAAAACGGCCGCAGTGAGTCTATTCGGCCGGGAAGTTGACGTCTTCGAGGAGGGCAACGCGTGGAGCGGCACGGTGAATCCGACCGCCGTCCTCACCCCGTCGAGCGATCTGCCTGGAATTATTCTCTTTGCTAATTCCGTTGCGATCGATGACGACGGCGGAATTGTCGTAACCGGCGGATTTTTCACCGCCGACTTCGACAATGAAATCTTCCCCGGACGCGCCTGGGTCTTCGTTCGCCCTGGCGAAGCATGGTCGAGCAAGACAGAAAACGCGATTCTCGGCTCGGACAAGCAGCAGAACAACGACGATTTCACACAAGGTCTCGCGATGAGTGGCGACGGAACCACGATTGTGGTCGCAGCAAGAAACACCACCGTCAATCACCCAAGTCAGGGAGCGGTGTACGTGTTTGCGGAGCCCGAGCTCGCCTGGCACACACGAAACAACGAGGACGCATTTCTTTTTGACGAAAATGGAGGGGAGAGCGACGACCTTGGCCAATCGATTGCCGTCAGCGGCAACGGCGCCCACATTTTGGCTGGAGCGCCACCGGCAGGCCGCGTCTCTTCGTTTGACATGCCGGGTCTCGCCTGGTCCGGCACAAACAAGACGCCAAAGAATCTGACGGCCAGCGATTCGGTGCCGGGATTCGGCAAAGCAGTTGCCCTCGACGACGTCGGCAGCGTGGCAGCGATTGGCACAGACAACCTCGGCGGCGCCGGGGAAGCGTTCGTATTCACGCCCTGCGTGAGCCTTTCGCCGGGGGCCTTTGATTTCGGCAACGTGCTGGTGAATTCGACGAGTGCGCCGGAAAAGTTCACCCTCTCGAATACCTGTACGGATCCCGTCTCCAATATCGAAGTGAGTTTCACGGGCCCGTCGTCGGACCTCTTTTCGCAAACGAATACGTGCGGCAGCCTGCTGCTCGGCAGTGGAACGTGCGATATCAATGTGAAGTTCAAACCCACGTCGGTAAGCGAGAGTGTTGAGCTCGCATTGCTCGAAGTGGCGAACAGCGACTCTTCTTCGAGCCCGCAGTCTGCGGCGCTCGGTGGAACAGGAGTGTGCGGTGTCACACTTTCACCCACGAACTTCGACTTCGGAAGCGTCAACGTAGGAAGCAAGAGCGCTACACAAACGTTTCAACTCTCGAATCAATGTCAGGTTCCGGTGAACGGCGTTGCAATAAGCTTTACGGGAACAAACGCGGGAGACTTCTCGCAGACAAATACCTGCGCCGGCTCGATCCCGCAACTGAATTTCTGCACGATTGATGTTGCGTTCTCACCTTCCAACGGGATTGCTGAGAGCGCGAACCTGATGATCGCGGAGAACGATCCTTCAAGCCCACAGCAAGCCGCCCTGACGGGCACGGGTTTGGGCTCGGGGAATTTTACAATCACGCCGACAGCTGCAGCTCCGCCGACTCTCGGGTCAGCATCTTCCGCCACCGTCCCTTCCGGTAGTTCTGCGACATTCACCCTTGCGCTCGTGTCTGTCGGCGGATTCAACAAGGCTGTGGCGCTGACCGCCGCGTTCACGGGCACGAATCTGCCTGCCGGTACCGGCCTCAGCTTCGATGTGCCCTCCGTCACGCCGACCGCCGCCGGCGTGAACTCGATGCTAACTGTGATCACCACGATGCACTCGAGCATTCCGCCCGCCGGAATCTTGCGGCGATGGAATTTGACCTCAAATCTTTTTGCGACTTCTGTTGCACTGGCGCTTGCTGCAGCTTCGATGATGTGCTTCGGCTCATTCCGGCGGCGGTTCGGGCGATTGACGCTTGCATTGGGAGTAGTCGGCGCGATGTTGGTATTGCCCGCTTGCCAATCGGCGACAGCTCCAATGCAGGGCGGAACCGCTGCGGGTACGTATCAAGTCCTGGTGACGGCGACGGGCGGCGGGATCACACACACGACCAATGTGACTCTAATCGTTCAGTAACGCGGAGGCTTCGAGGCTCGAATTGATCACAAAACGCAGCGCCCCAGAAATTGTGCGCGCGAAAAGAAGAGCTAAACTCCTTTCGGAGCAAGTAAGAGGAAGACGGAAATGCCCCACCATTCGAACATCACGAACGGCAGGGCATTCTTGAAATTCTGGGCCGATAGGTACGCAGCGGCGGGCATCGCAAGGATTCCTCGCAAATCACCAATTGGGATCCGAGGCTGCGTTGCCGATTCGGCTAGTCCGCTTCTTCGATGCCGTGGGCTGCAGCAGCGGCCGGTTTTGCTTCCGTCGAAGAGTCCTCAGATGCCTGAACGCGCGCGGCAGTGATGTTGAGTCCCTTCTGCGCGTCGAACCGCTCTTTACGGTCGAGCGATTTCACAAATTCGCGGGTGGCTTTGGCGATCGCCACTTGAATGCTGCTTCCCTGCACTCGCAGCGTTCGTCCTTCGGTACCCGTCTTGCGGTGTTCGTACTTAAACTGCACGGTGTAGTCGTGAGCCACGTTGTCTCTCCTCAGTTGAAATGCACAGCAAGCTTAACGCATTTCCGCGAAAGAAGTTAAGCAAGGAAGTTACGCGTGATATCTGAGCTCCGAGCGGTTCCCGGCTTCTCCGCAAGGCCGCGACGTGTTCGCGCCTCTTTCTTCGGCCATCTCTACGGGTGAAGACGGTGATAAACTTTGGGCGTGCTGAACATTACTGGGGGCGTACATATGCGCGTGCGAAGGGCTTCCCTTTCTCTACTTTTCCTCGCGATTGGCTTTTTGTTTTCGGCGGCAAGCGCCAAGGCTCAGGATATCGATGCGAGCTGGCCGCGCGAGATTGAGTCGGACCTGGGGCACATCGTCGTCTACCAGCCGCAGCTCGATACGCTCGATGGAAACGTGCTGAGCGGGCGCGCGGCGGTGTCGTTGCAGGGCCCGGCGAAGAAAGACCCGCTGTTCGGCGCACTCTGGTTCCGCTCGGAAGTCTCGGTGGACCGCGACGCCGGATTGGTGACTCTCACCGACACGAAGATTGTCCGCATAAAATTTCCGGACGCCACGCCGGAAGACCTGCAGAAAATTCAAGACGCTACAAATAAGGGAGTAGCACAGTGGGACTTGGTTCTTACGCTGAAGCAAGTGGAATCGAGCCTTGCCGCGAGCCACCAGGAAGTAGCCTCCACAGAAAACTTGAAAAGCGATCCTCCCGTCATCATTTTTTCGCAATCCCCTGCAGTTCTCGTGAGCTTTGACGGCGAACCTGAAATGCGCCCGGTCGAAAATTCGCCGTACGACCGCGTGGTGAATACCGCGTTCCTGATTATCAAGGACAAGAATTCCGGCACATTTTATTTGAGCAACGGACAAACCTGGTACACCGCGAAAAATCCGAAAGGGCCGTGGAACGTTAACAAGAATCCGCCCGCCGCGATAAAAGATTTCGTGAAGCCCGATCCGGATGCGGAGCCTGAAACCGGCCCTCCTCCCCAGATTATTACCGCGACGCAGCCGACGGAGTTGATCGTCACCGGAGGCGCTCCGAAATGGACGCCGCTCACGGGCAACGACTTGCTCTACGTGAGCAACACCGAAACCACGATGCTGAAGGAAATCGCGACCAACAAGTATTTCGTCCTGCTCTCAGGTCGTTGGTTCAGCAGCCAGTCGCTCGATGGTCCGTGGTCGTACGAACGCGGCGATCAGCTACCGGCAAGCTTCAAACAGATCGCGCCTGCCTCACCCGTAGGAGACGCACTCGCGTCGGTAGCAGGCACGAATCAAGCCGAAGACGCCGAGATGGATGCTGAAATTCCGCAGACGGCCGCCATCAAGCGCGACGAAGCGAAAGTCGAAGTCACCTATGACGGCTCCGCGCAGTTCCAGCCGATTCCGAGCACCGATCTGCAATATGCAGTGAACACGTCGTCGTCGGTGCTGAAAATCGGCGATCGCTACTACGTTTGCGACAACGCCGTGTGGTTCGTGGGCTTCACGCCCAACGGCCCATGGACCGTTGCTGACAGTGTTCCCGATTCCGTCCAGACGATTCCGCCGAGCAGCCCGGTTTACAACGTGCGGTACGTCCATGTCTACGAGTCGACGCCGCAAATCGTCTACGTCGGTTACACACCGGGATACGTGGGCACCTATCGATACTACGGCACCGTCGTCTATGGCACGGGTTGGTATTACAGGCCGTGGATTGGACCCGTCTATTACTATCCGCGCCCGTACACTTGGGGTTTCAACGTGATTTACAACCCGTGGAGCGGCGGATGGGGATTCGCGCTCGGTTACAGCACAAGTTTTATCAACGTCAGTATCGGCTGGGGCAATCGTTACTATCATCGCCCTCCGTATTACGGCGGCGGCTGGTGGGGGCCGGGAGGCTATCGCCCAATCTACCGTCCGCTGCCGGGTTATCGTCCGCCGTATCGTCCGCCGAACAACGTCATCATCATTCGTCCCGGTCGACCTGGCTACGGCAACCGCCCTGGCTATCCGCCGAATCGTCCCGGCAAACCGGGACGTCCTGGCAGGCCAACTCCCTACACTCGCGACAATATCTACGCGCGGCCGGGAACAGCAGAGCGCGTGACGAAAGATTATCCGCCGCGCGGACGTACCCCGAAGCCATCGACGAAGTTGCCGAACAACGTGTACACAGACAAGGATGGAAACGTCTACCGCCGCAACAAAGACGGTAAATGGGACAAACGCGAGAACGGCAATTGGACTAAGCCGGCTCCAACGACGCCCGGGACCAAACCAGGCACTCGCCCCGCTCCAACGAATCCGGAGACGCGGCCAACGAAACCTGGAACACGTCCGGCTCCGACGAACCCAGGAACTCAACCCACAAAGCCGGGTACACGACCTGCACCGACAAACCCAGAGACACGACCAACAAAACCAGGCCAGCCGAGCATTCAGCCGGTTCCGACGCCCACGAATCCGCCGAACCCTTCGCGGCCGGGAACGCGACCTGCACCGACGAATCCCGACACGAAACCGGCGAAGCCGGGGCAGCCAAGCATTCAGCCTGTCCCTGCTCCGTCAAATCCGCAGCCGAAACCAGTGACGCCGCCAACGACGCGACCCGCGCCGCAACCTGCGCCGACTCGTCCACAACCGAAGCCAGCTCCGACGAAGCCGAGTGAGCCGTCGATTCAACCTGTGCCGAACAATCCGCAGCCGCGGCCGACAACGCCGGCGAATCGTCCTGCGCCGAGGCCGACAAGTCCTTCGACGCGGCCAGCGCCAACGCCCGCACCGGGAGGACTCGATCGCGACGCCGCAGCTCGAGATCGCGCACGGCCGGCTCCGCAACCGCGACCGGCGCCGGATGCAAAGCCTGCGCCAACTCAACGTTCGCAGCCAGCTCCGTCAAATCAGTCACGGCAGCAACCGTCATCGGGTTCAAATTCCCGCGGCGGCGGGTCGTCGAACAGCAAGTCGTCGAAGCAGCCCCGATAGCGCATGAGGATTGGATCGATGCCGAGACGCATGTACGAATCGGATCGCACCTGCGTTGGAATGAGCGTTAATTCGATTTCGAAGGAGCAGCGAGAAGCCAAGTCAGGCCGTCGCTGAATGTGGCGCGCCAGGCCGCGTGTTCGTGGCCGCTGAAGCGATCGCGAAATTCGATTTCGTAGCCCTTCGCAATCAACACGTCGCGCAGGTGCCGGTTTGCGGTGAGCATGCTCGGATCGCGACTCGGTATCGCAGCGGTTTCGAGCAGCCCGACTTCGATGTAGAACTGAAGCGGGAGTCGCGGCGAATTTGCCAGGTGTCGCGCCAGCGATTCGGGCTCTTCTCCAGATGGTGCGCGGTAGAACGATCCTGATTGCGCGAGAACTTTCCCGAAAACTTCCGGATGATCCACCGCGGCGCAAGCTGCAGCGAGGCCGCCCATGCTGGATCCTGCAATCAGCGCCTCTTTCGTCGCTACATGCACGTTCTCAGTTGTTTCGATCCACGGAATCGCTTCTTTCACAAGAAAATCGCTCCAGCTCTTCGAGCAGTTCAATTCCGTGTCGCGTGCTTCGGCTGAAGCGTTCCCAACGAAGAGCGCTACCACCGGCGGGATTTTCCCTTCGTGAATTAAATTGTCGAGAATCGTCGGCGTGGGCACGAGCGTCGTGTACGAGTCGCCATCCATGACGACAAGCAAGGGGTATGTGCGCGACGGATCGTATGACGGCGGAGTGTAGAGCCGGACGGAGCGCTCGTTTTTCAGGATCGCGCTTTTCAGCTTCGCCTCTTTCACCGTGCCGTGGGGAATGTCCGCGTGTGGCTGAATCCAACGGTCGGAGGGCGCGCCGGGAAGTTCGAGCAGCGAAGCTGTCATTCCGCCGCCGTAGTCGTAGGTCTTCGTATTCAGCGGGTCGCGCTTGAAATTCGACATGCGCGCGAAGAAATTCGTCTCGGCTTCGAAGGGAACGAGACTATCGTTCGCCGAGAAGCGATAGGCCATGCGCGCGTCGTTCCGCATTCGATAGGTGAGATACCAGACATCGGTTCCGGGAAGTTGCGTCATTTCAGCTTGCTGTAAATTCACCAGCGCAAGCGGTGAGATCACGACGACATTTCGCGTGCCTGCATCGCCTCGCCAGACAAATGTGACCAATGAATACTTCGGATCTTCCGGCATTAGTTCGACGATCGGTGCGCCTGCAGTCCTAATACCCTCCCAGAACTGCTCGACCGCGTGAGGATCCTTCGCACTGTCTTGTAGCGCCCGGATCTTCGGGCTTTCGACCGATTTCGCACTTTGCGCGCGCACGGCGGGCACGCCGAGGAGAATCAAGGCAACGGCCGGCAGGAGACTTCTCATTGTTACGAATGGCAAATTCGTGCGCATAAGCGTGCGTCACCTCATGTGACCGCAAATACGCAATCGCTCGCTTAAATGTTCAGTGGGGCAGTGCAGAAAGCAAACAGCGCGAAAGAACAGTCAATGATGATTGAACGAAGGCTAGTGCGAGGCTCCGGCAGTGCCTGCCGCCGCGTATTCAGCGGCGCGGGCTGAAGCGGTGCCGGCAAAATAATTTCGTTCGCGAAGGCCACGGTAGATGTGCCCTGCAATTTGTGAAGCGCGCGGCCCGTTGGTGCTGCGCCCACCGCCGCGAATCAGAATCACCAGGACGATTTTGGGGTGGATTTCATCGGCGTACGACACATACCAGCCGAGCCGGCCACCGAGCGATTCATCGTTGCAGGTTCCGGTTTTCCCGAGTGACTGGTCGCCGAGCGGATCGTAGCTGCGCCTTGCGGTTCCGTACATCACGGCTGCGAGCATGCCTTCGCGCAAGTCCGGTAGAAGCGGCGCGATGTCGAGCTGGCGCCGAACGCGCGGTGTGAAGTTCATGCGTTCGTCCGTGGTGCGCGGGTACTGCAGATAATAGGCCGTGCCGCCGTTTGCGAGTGTGGACGCAAGCGAGGCGAGCTGCAGCGGCGTGATGCGGATCCCGCCGCCAAAACTCGACATGTGCGCCACTCCGCCGTACTTCGGCGGGAATAGCGGCAGCGAGCCGGGCTGCTCTTCACTTATGTTGTAGCCAACGCGCTCGCCCAGCCCAAGCAAACGAGCGTACTTGATGACCGTCTCAAAGCCGAGCTGCTTGCCGACGCTCTCAAAATAAATATTGTTCGAATGCGCCATCGCTTCGGTGAGATCCATGTAGCGGCGGCGGCCAACTTTCAGCATCGTGTCGCGAGTAATCGCGCCTTCCTGCAATCCTGCAAGAGCGATCACAGGCTTGATCGTCGAGCACGGTTCAAAGCCAGCTGAAAATGCCATTTTCTGATTGACGATCGTGAGGATGCGTCCGGTCGATGGGTCCATCGCAACCACCGAACCGTTGGTGTGGCCGAGAGCTTCGATCGCCACTTGGCGAACAATCGCGTCGTCAAAGCTGGTGCCGTCGAATTTCGCGGGATCGAGATTGTAAGCAGAACTACGAGTGCGATGTGTGCGCTTGGACGAAGCCGCGCCCGAACCATTACCCGCAGGCGAACCGAACGCCACACCCGCAATCGCTGCGAGCAGAAGGCAGAGTAACGGTACTGCGTGTCCGGCGCTTGAGCTGGGCCTCATATCTCTTTGTCGGCTACAGGGCCATACAGCGAACACCTGAGCCAAGCTAAATTGTAGGTACAGACGAAGGAAGGCGCAACTGGTAATCAGTACAGTTTTTCAGAACCAAGGGGGTACCGAAGTACCATCGAGGCGAAGACGAGCTAAGAGGCTCAAATCGAGCCTCCGCAGTTTTCCAACGCAACGGACGCTATCGACTTGGCTTGCCCTTCGACGCAGCAGCCGCTGCCATCGCTGCAGGCTTGGCAGGTTCTGCAGCTACGGGTTTTCCGTTATCCGCCGAAGCTGAAGCCGGAGCTGCCGCCTGGGGCAGAAGACCGAGGACCTTGCGCAAGTCGAGTTCGAGCTTGTCCCGGATGTCGGTGTTTTCCTTCAGGAATTGGCGGGCATTGTCGCGTCCCTGGCCGAGGCGCTCTCCCTTGTAGGAAATCCATGTGCCGGATTTCTCGAGGGTGTTCTTCGCGACGCCAACGTCGATCAGATCGCCTTCGCGCGAAACGCCTTCGCCGTAAATAATGTCAAACTCGGCTTCGCGGAATGGTGCAGCGACCTTGTTCTTCACCACTTTTGCGCGAGTGCGCGAGCCAACCACTTTGTCGCCTTCCTTGATCGATTGAATGCGGCGAATGTCGAGGCGGATCGATGAATAAAATTTAAGCGCGCGGCCGCCAGTAGTGGTTTCCGGATTGCCGAACATCACGCCGATTTTTTCGCGAATCTGGTTGATGAAAATCAGGCAAGTCTTCGACTTCGAGACGATCGCGGTGAGCTTGCGCAGCGCCTGCGACATCAGCCGCGCCTGCAAGCCCATCTGCGGATCGCCCATGTCGCCTTCCAGTTCAGCGCGCGGGACGAGAGCAGCCACCGAGTCAATCACGATCACGTCCACGGCATTCGAGCGAATCAGCGCCTCGGCAATTTCGAGCGCCTGTTCGCCGTTGTCAGGCTGCGAGACGAGCAGGTTATCGACGTCCACTCCGAGCTTGCGCGCATAGGCGGGATCGAGCGCGTGTTCCGCGTCGATGAAAGCCGCCTGGCCGCCGAGCTTTTGCGCTTCCGCGATCACGTGGAGCGTCAGCGTCGTCTTGCCGCCTGATTCCGGGCCGTAGATTTCGATCACGCGGCCGCGCGGCAAGCCGCCGACGCCAAGCGCTGCATCGATCGAGATGGAGCCAGTGGGAATCACGTTCACCGGGACCAGCACATCGCGGTTCCCCAGGCGCATGATCGAGCCCTTGCCGTACTGCTTTTCTATTTGCGCGATTGCCAGATCCAAATTTTTCGTTTTTTCGTCAGACACGTTTCCACCTCGAGAGGATGCGCTTCAGTCTTTTCCTGGGGACGCAGGAGGCACAGTCTACCAGAATGCATGCCCGGCCTTGAATCCGCATTTATACGCCCATATTACCACTAGGCGAACAAAAAGCAAAGACTATTTATGACCCTTTTGGACGCATTCCTACCGGTCTCGCAAAACTAATTTGCGCTGCAGCCACTCTTTCTGGAGCTAAAAGGGGTATTTGGGTTTCGCATAAGGCGAGCTGAAATTCTTGGGGAGCTAGCGCTTCAATACACATGGGGACGAAGAGGTTTTCTCCTTCGCCCCCAGAGCTGGGCCACCGATTGGTCTGCGGTTGCTACTCCGGCTGCGCGCCGGCCGGTTTGCCTTCTGCCGCTTTCTTTTTCGCGGCGGCTTCCGCGGCTGCGGTCCACGGAGGCGTGGTGCCGACCGAACGAGCGTATGCGATGGACTGCCCAAAGTGCTCGCGCATGTGAGTCATGAAAAAATATTCCACGTCGCCTTTCACTGCGTCCGGCCCGAGCTTTGGAAGGGGCGTCGAGATGTCCGTCGTGGGCACCTTGGCAAGCACGGCCAGAGCGTTGTCAAACGACTGCTTCAACTCCGCGACGATCGTGGCTTTGTCCGTGGTGGATTTTTCCCAATCTTTGGCTTTTACCTTTTCAGGGATTTCCCCGCCGACCAGCTGCGGGATGTTGTAATTCGCGGCTGCGACGTGAAGATACACTTCGGCAATCGACCGGACTCCTTCCGCTGGCCGCCATGTGTATTTATCCGCAGGAATTGCTTCGGCCAAAGCGACAAATCTCTGCTGCATGAGTTGGAGATCCTGCAGAACTTCCGGCCTCAGGTCATAACCATACGTTACGGGCGGCTTCGACATGGGAAATTGCAGAGGCGCCGCTGCGTCCTGCGCATTTGCCCGGGAGGCGCCCGCGCCAAGAGCCACGATGCCGAGGACAACACAAAGCCATATCTTCTTCATCCTAAATTCTCCTTTTACGATTGCCGCACCGATCCGTTTTATGCCGAGCGAGCACGCCATACGCGCACGCCGAACACACCCGCCAAGCGCAAAGGTGGCCGAGCCCACCTTTGTCTGAAATCACTCACTCCAATTGCCTGCTTAGACGGAGGAGACGGGAAAATGCCTTGTTGAAATATGACGTGCCGTGGGAGCCGGACCGATCCTCGGGCGATACATCTGCATCCAGGTCAGAGGCTGCCGGGCTGAAGCCCGGCGCTACAAAGCCGGAAACCTAAGGCAGGGTAGTAGTGGCGTTCGCGACATGGATCCACTTTTTTCCATCGCGTTTCTCGTAAGCAGACATCCAAGCCATCACGGTATCTTCCTTCGACACGACACCGGAGGCGTCCGTTTTCGTATACGCGATTCGGACCCGGACAATCATCCAGCCCATCTTGCCGTCAGGTGAAACGTGGATGACGGGCGGCTCGAGGTCGTCCCATGCGGAGAATTCCGTACCGTTGAAATACTCCGTGAACTGCTTGCGGACGTCGTCGCGCGACTTCACTTGAACTTTGCCGTCGCGCACCATCGTGAACTCAGCACCCGTCCCCGCAAGCAGCGCATCAACGTCACGATTGAAGTGCGCCCGACGCGCGGCGTGATGAAGCTCGAGGAGCTCCGCCTTCGCCGTGGACGCGACATCGGTCACCGCGAGCGCTTTCAATGAAGTCTCACGCGGCTGTGCAGGTGCAAGACAGAACAAGCAGGCCATTGCCGCAACAGCAAGCGAAATCGGTTTCATTCGACCTCCATCTCCTCCGATCGCGCAAGGATCGCTTCCCTGCTCGGTTGAGCATCTCGATCGAAGTAGCGGTTTAGACGCTAGGCCAAATTGGGAGTGAGCGACGGGCTGAATCAGGAAAGCGGACGTCGCCAAATTTGCTTTGATTGCACGATGCGAGTGCAGGCAATCCAACGGCCGTCCGGCGAGACGCGTGGTTGCATCAGATTTCCGGCGTCGTGAGTGAGCTGGAGCGGCTCGCCGCCTGTTCGCGCAACGGAGAAGAGCTGCAGTTTGTCTCCGGCAAGTCCGGCGTAGACGATCGCCTTGCCGTCGGGCATCCAGTCAACACCGCCGTAGGACGTGCCTTTGTAATCGACAAGTTTCTCGGCGTGCGTGCCATCCGCGCGAACCACCCACAAAACGCGGCCTTCGTCTCCACGATTATCTTCGATCGCGATTTCTTTTCCGTCCGGCGACCAGGCCGCCCACGAACTGCTCCGAATTTCGGCCGGAAGCGGCAGCTGCGTCACGTCCTGCACCGCGCCAGTTACAGGCTGAATCCCGAGCACCCAGAGTTTGTCAATTCCCGGCGTTCCGCCTCGCACCCACGAACTGAAAAGCAACTTGCGGCCATCCGGCGACCAGAAGGCCGGCCCCGTCTCCCATCCAAAATCCGTAAGGCGAATTTCGGGGGCGCTCACATCGTCGGCGAGGCGGAGATACACGTCGTCGGTGCTTTCCGCGCTGAGATAATCCGGGACGGGAATTTTCGATCGGTGCGAGTGAAACGCGATCCACTTCCCGTCCGGCGACCACGCTGCGGGAAAATCCTCGTGGTAGCCGGTGACAATCGGAAAGCGCGCCGAGGTTCGATTCGCGTCTGCATCGACGAGCACATAACCCGCGTCAAGGTCGAGCGCCCAATCCGCGAGCCTCCATCCGCCGTACGTGAACGAGATCTTCTTCCCGTCAGGACTCCAGATCGGCACTTCCCCGCCGACGATCACATCTTTGGAATCTCCGCCGCCGGAAGGTACTACCGCAATCGAATCGCGGACTATATTGCGCGCCCAGAACAGGCTTCCGTCCGCGAGCGCAGGATTGTGATTGTCAACTCCAGGCGTTGCGACGACAGGCTCGCGCGCGCCGGTGGTGAGATCAATCTTATAAATTGCGAGCCAACGATCTGAATCAGGTTTGTGGCGTGCGGCGTTGTTCGGCGCGCCTGCACTTGCAAGCGAAACGTACGCGCTCTTCCCATCCGCTGAGATCGCGATCGTGTTGCCGCCGGGAGAAGCGTCCAGATCGTGAGCGATCGTCTTCGAATGGAGCTCATGAACGCTGATCCGTATCAGCGACGATTCCCCGGACGGCTGAAACAAAAGCAGGTAGAGCATGTTGCCATCGGGCGAGAACGCAGTGGCTGTGATTCGTCCGGTGACACCGAAAGTCTTAAACGGGCCTTTCACCGGACCCACGAAAATCTGGCGGTCTGGATTGCTCGGTACGTAATAAACGATTTCGTTTCCGTCGGCGGAGCAACCGAGCATCGAATTCTGCGGGAGCGAAGAAAGCTGCGGGCCGTCGCCGCTTGGAAGAAACCATCCCTTCTCGCTTCCGCGTTGACCGAGCCGGGCAAGAGCCCCCGGCCCGCAAAATACGGCGCGGTCGATAGTGGTGAGCCCTCCCAGGAGAAGTTCTGGATTGCTCGCGCCAGTGTCGAGCGAAAGGAGTGATTTGGTACCGCCGTAGAGCGTAAAGAGCGCGTACTTTGCGTCGTTGGAGATTGCAACCGTGGTACTCGGCCCCTCGAACCATTGATTACTCGGCACGTTCAAGACCATGGTATCGGGCGTGGCGCGCGTCTGGCCCGCTGCAGACTGCAATGCGAGCAAGAACAGGATCGCTACCGAACCGCAAGGCACAGAAAACCGGCGCATCATGCAAGCCTCCACACGCAAAGTATTCCGAGGCCGAAATTCAAGTGGGATTGTACTCTGAAATTCGAGACAGCTTCTAAAAACCACGGCCGGCCCTCGGTGCCAATGGCTTGCACCATCGCACCGGAAAGCCGGCCGTGTCGTGCGCCCGTCCCCGGTCTCTCAGCCCAGAAAACCGAGGGTGGGAGTGGTGAAGTTCGTGAGGTTCGTGAAGATCGACGGCAAGTCGCTATCGGCCACTCCGAACCATTTCGCCAGTGTCGCGCCGTATTGATCCACCGACGTAGTCGGAATCCAGCGGCCGTTACTTCCCGCGTCGTCCGGCCCGCCGAGGGAAAGCTGCGGGAACTGGCCGTAGACGTCGGTGCCTGCAACAGCACCGCCCATGACGAGGTGATTGCCGCCCCAAGCGTGGTCGGTGCCGCCGTTCGTTCCTGGTTGAAATGTGCGGCTGAAATCGGAAAGCGTAAACGTCGTTACAGCCGGCGCGATTCCGAGTTCGACTGTGGAATTGTAGAAAGCGGACATCGCCGGATCGAGCTGTGCATACAGGCCCTGCTGCGCGTTCATTTGATCGCTGTGCGTGTCGAACCCGCCGAGTGAGCAGAAGAAAATCTGCCGTTGCAAACCAAGCGACGAACGCGCCTGTATGATCTGCGCCACTTGCTTCAGCTGGTTGCCGATGAACGTCGTTGGAAACGTCGTCTGCAGGGACGGAAGACCCGTGAGTGCCGACGCGAGAATCTTGCTTTGCTCGAGCGACTGCGTCATCACCGCGCTCGTGTCTTGCACAACAGAAATTCCTGAATCCAGCGTGAGCAGCTGCTGGAATCCAACGAGCCTCGCATTGGCCGCCGCAGACGAACCGTTGTACCCGCGCAGCCCAGGACTCGATCCCGGACTGAGTGCGTACGGCTGCGTCTGCTCACCGTTGCAAAGGATTGCGCCACCGGCCACGGACGTGATCGGAGGATATTGCGCGCCGCCATTCATCGCCACCAGCTTGTCTGCAGTGCGTCCGGCCCAGCCCGTGCCCGAGAAGCCGGTGAAATTCGCCGTCTGCCACTGGCCCTGTTGATCGGAATGCGAATAAAGGTTTACAGGAAGCGTCGCGCCACCGTGCTGATATTGCGCGCGTGTGGTGGGTTGCGCGAGTGTTCCGACGTTTGCCACCACGGCCACCTGACCGCTGCCAAACAATCCCTGCAATCCCGGAAGCTGCGGATGTAAGCCGTACGGGACGTTGCCGGTCTTCGCGACGATCGGCAGAAGCATGTTCTGCGGCAGCGCAAGATTCGAACGAATATTCGCGTAGTTCATGTAACCCGCGGAGTCGTTCGGAACGATCATGTTGTTGCTGTCATTCCCGCCAAAAAGAAAAATGCACACGAGCGCGCGGTAACCGCTCGTGGGTGCGCCTGCAAGCGCATGAATCAAGTTCAGGCGGCCGAGCGCAGCCGTCATCCCGAATGAAGCTGCGGTGCAGCAACTGATTCGCACGAAATCCCTGCGTGTGAATTTGGATTCACCAGACATTTCTTTCACGCTCCTGCGCCGGCAGGCGCCCATGGAGTTGCGACTAGTGTTCCGCCTGATATTGCGATGACGTAGCGATCAAATAGATCGCCGCTTGCGCTTCCTGCAGTCCTTGGTTCGATCCGGCCGGCACTGCTTGCATCGCCGTCAGGATGCTGGTCCTCATGTCCGCGGACATCGATCCGTGAAGCATCAAGGTATTGAGCGTATCGAGCAGCTTGTCCGGATTCGACGCCTGGGTTCCGTAGCTCGAAAAATTCACCGTCGCTCCCGCGCCAAATGATCCAAATACGAATGTGTTCACGAAGTTCACGCGATTTAGCGACGTAGCCGTCGTCAATATCTGAAACTCGGGCTCGTTATGGTTTGTTTCCGGCACGATGAAGCTGGGTGAAAAGAAATTGAATACGCTTGGTGAGAACAAAGGATTCTGGCTCATCGACGAGCTCTGTCCCGAGAGCGTCGAACCGTCGCTGACAGCGCCGAACGCTCTGAGCAAACCAGCTATGAAAAGAATCGGTTCCTGGAGATGGCCATCATTTGCGCTGGCCATCGTCGGGTCATCACCGCGGCGCGCTTCGGCATCGAGCAGAATCGCTGTGATCACGGCCTTCATGTCACCGCGCACACCCGCTCCGTTGTTTTTGAAAACTTCCGACACGCGTTGTACGTAATCAGGGCTTGGATTGCCGCTCACGAGATGCTGAATCAGTTCGCGCGAAACAAACGGCGGAAGATTAGGGTGATTGAAGATGTTATCCATCGCGCCATCGAGGTCCTGCGCGGCTGTCTGCCCGCCGGGCAGTGAGCCGCCGGATGGCGCGTTCGAGTATTGCAGCAGTTGTTTCGCGGTCGTATCGTGCTCCGAACTCGTTGCGATCATCGGCCCGGTCCAATACGGTGGATTGTGTTTTTGCGCGCTCGCGCCTGGCGCCGTCGGATACGTCCAACCGGTAAAAGCGCGCGCAAATGCCTGGACTTGATCTTGCGAGTACGTAGGAATCGGATTGTTGCTCGAGTCCAATTGCACGGAGCCATCGTCATTGAGCAGGGCAGTGCCGAGTGTGAACAGCTGCATCAACTCGCGCGCATAGTTCTCATTGGCGTGCTGGCCGGTGGCGGGCTTGTCGTTATTTACCATGTCGAGGTAATGCCCCATCGCCGGAGAAAGCGTGACGTCTTTCATGATCTGGCGGTAATTCGTGAAAGCGTCCGTTTCAAGCAAGCGAAGGTAGTTCGTATAACCCGTGGGATCGCTGATTTTGTCCCCGCCGATTACAAATGTCTGGCCAATTGCAAACGCCACGCGCTGGCGCAGTTGATCCTGCGCTGTAAGGATCTGTAACCAAAAGCGCTGCTGCAACGGCCCGAGATCAGTTTCTGTGTCTGGAGGGTTGGCGTAAGGAGAAGCAGGCAGCGCGAATTGATTCTTGAGAAACGCCTCCAGCCCGCTCTGCTGCACCTGCGAGATCAGTGCGGGAGTAGGACCGAAGGTGGTCTGCTCGAGGAATCGGTCTGCCACATTGGGGGAAATAGCCTTCACCACTTGCGCTGTCAACGTTCCGGATGTCGCGGAACCAGGATCAGGATTCGTCACCGTAAATTGAACGCTTGTGATTTGCGAATCGCTGATCGTGCCCGTCGCCGTGAGTTTCGTGCTCGACACAAACGTGGTCGTCAGCACCGTCGTTCCCATATTGACCACCGCGCCGTTAACGAAATCGCTTCCGTTCAGCGTGACCGTAAACTTGCCCACATCAATTTGTGGCGGAGTCGCGGAAGAAAGGTGTGGCACAGGATTCAGCAGCGTCGCAACGGTTGAGCCGATCAGCGATGTGTGCGTGGTAACCGACGCTTCGATTGTCACAATATTGGGCGCAGGCAGCGTCGCAGGTGCGCTGTAAGTTGCCGTCAGCGGTCCGGTCGTTGTGATTGTGCCCAGCATCGCGTTTCCGTCTGCCACGCCGTTCACAGTCCAACTTACCGTCGGATTCGTCACTTTTTCCACTGTTGCTGTCAAATGTCTGAGTGGCGTTGACGCGAACGGAAGGACTCGATGGCGTCACTTGCACGCGGGTGTTTTCGGCCGGGCCGTGAGGGTCGCCGGCACAACTTGCGGTAATCCCGGCAAACACGGCGATCAAGATCGTAAGTCCCAAGCGGCGCACGGCACCCTCCCGGTTTCGCAAACGAAATTTCATCGTGAAACCCTGTCAACCCCGGTCGATCTGAAAGGTTGCGATAATTTTCATCGCGTTTCGAAATTCGGCTGGTAAGAGGTACGGCAGGGTAGCAACGCAGAGATGTGTATCAAACTGGCACAAGGGCCGGATTAGGTCGCCTGCTCTTGCGTACTACGAAAGGCGGCAGCACGAACGGTGAAGAAACCACGAAGATTGTAAAGCAGCAACACGGCTACGACCGAACAACGCCAACTAGGATTCGAGCCGTAGGGGCACGGCATGCGCGATGTGTGCGTCCCGGATGGGGTCGCGGGACCGTGCCCTTGTACGCACGAACGTTGAATGAAGCTTGAGCGTTATAGATTCGCGGGTGTCGCCGGACTCTACGCGTACTTGTAAAATCCACGCCCGGACTTGCGCCCGAGCCACCCAGCCGCGACATATTTTCGCAGCAACGGACAAGCCCGGTATTTCGGATCACCAAATCCTTTGTGAAGAACTTCAAGTATATCGACGCAAACATCGAGCCCAATAAAATCAGCAAGCTCCAGTGGGCCCATCGGATGATTCAGTCCCATCTTTATCACCGCGTCGACAGCTTCGGGCGTCGCTACTCCTTCCATCACGGAGAACGCGGCTTCGTTGATCATCGGCATCAGGACGCGATTCGAAACGAACCCCGGCGCGTCATTCACTGCGACCGGCTTCTTCTCGAGATCTTCGCAGAGCGTCATCGTCGTCTGAAAAGTCTCATCGCTCGTCGCGAGGCCGCGAATCACTTCCACGAGTTGCATCACCGGAACCGGATTCATGAAGTGCATGCCGATAAAACGCTCGGGGCGGCTCGTTTGCGCGGCGAGCTGCGTGATTGAAATCGACGAAGTGTTGCTTGCGAGGATCACACCCGGCTTCAGCGCGGAGTCGGCATCTTTCAGAACGCGCAATTTCAGATCGAGCTGCTCGGGCACTGCTTCGACGCAGAAATCCGCGTCGGCGAGCGCCGCAATGTCCGTGACGGGCCTGATGCGCGCCACAATTACTGGCTTGTCGGCCTCGGCCAGTTTTCCCTTCTTCACTTCGCGATCGAGATTCTTCGAAATGGTCTCAAGACCGCGATCGAGGTAGCGCTTTTCAACATCACGCAAAATCACGTGATATCCGCGACGCGCGAAAACGTGGGCGATTCCGTTTCCCATCGTTCCTGCGCCAATCACTCCGACAGTTTTGATTGAATTAGTTTCCATGGCGAAATCGATGATAAACGAAGTCGAGGAGGTAGAGAAAAAGAAGTTGGAGTCGTCGAGTAAGAAGAGGAGGTGGAGGACGCGCCGAAAGCGACAGTTGCCGAGACAACGAAATATTTCCTCCGTGATCTCTGTGTCTCTCAGTGTCCTCTGTGTTAAGCAGTGGCAGTGACGGCAGCAGCGCCACCGCGAGAGGAACGGCGCGACGCAAGAGCGAGCCACGCAACGAGGGATGCGAATTTTTCGTCTTGCGACCACGGCGCGCCGAGCGGACGCCCCAGCTCATCGATCTTGCGCGCCAACTCGTTGGGCTTCAGATGCAGAACGCGCGACGCCTCGTTTAGGACTTCTTTTTCCTTCGCGGTCGTGTTCGCAAGGCCGGAGCGCGCGCTCGCGTGAAGAATCGCTCGCCGGAAAAGTTCGCCGTCGGCCGTGTGAATCAGCGCGTGCGACGCCAAAATCTGCCGCAGCCGCGGCAGCGGTCTGCCAGATGTAAGCACCAGACCACAGCAGGCCAATTGGTAACCCTGTGTCTGGAGAGTGTTCTGCAGCTCGTGGATTGCTCTGAATGTTAAGCGCTTTGCTTTCGACTCAACCCGCGCAATAAAAGTGCGCGCCTCGTCGACCGGCATTTTCCCCCCGGTGTGATAGGGCTGCCGAAATTCGTACGTGAAAGGTTCAACGAGATGCAGTCGCTGACGCGCCAGTATCGCCGGCTTACCTCTTGCGACGGTGAGCGCGACGAGAGCCGTCCAGCCCGAATGCGCACGGAATCCGAGGGCTGCGACTTTCAATGGCCCTCCTGACGAATCAACAGCCGTCCATCAGCGGGAAGCGCGAAAAAATCTAGTGTCTATTTAGAACCGTTCGACGGCGAGTGCCACCGCGTTGCCGCCGCCGAGGCACAGAGCCGCGATACCGCGCTTCAGATTGCGGCGCTGCAATTCGTAAAGCAGCGTGACCAGTACGCGCGCGCCAGACGCTCCGATCGGATGTCCGAGCGCAACCGCGCCGCCATTGACGTTTACTTTTTCGGGGTTGAGCTTCAATACGCGCGTCACAGCAATCGCGGCCACAGAAAACGCTTCATTCAGTTCGTAGAGGTCGACATCTTTGTCGCGATCCCATCCCGTTTTCGCGAGAAGCTTTTCAACTGCTTCCACCGGCGCCATCATCACCCATTTCGGCTCGACGCCGCTTACGGCTTGCGCGACGATCCGCGCCATGGGCGTCTTGCCCAGTCGCGAAGCATTCTTCTCGCTCGTGACGACAACTGCAGCCGCGCCGTCGTTCGTGCCCGGAGCATTTCCTGCCGTCACCGTGCCGTCTTTCTTGAACGCGGGCTTGAGTTTCGCAAGCGCTTCGAGCGAGGTATCTTCGCGCGGCGATTCGTCCGTCTTGATAATGATGGGGTCGCCCTTCTTCTGCGGAATTTCTACCGGCACGATTTGTTCGCCGAAGAAACACGACTTGATCGCGCGCACGGCTTTCTTGTGGCTGTCGTAAGCGAACTGGTCCTGCTCCTGGCGCGAAATATTATATTTTTCGGCGACGAGCTCGCCCGTGTTGCCCATGTGGAAGTTTTCGTAGACGTCCCAAAGGCCATCATTAATCATCGAGTCGACAAGATCCTGATTGCCGAGCCGGAAACCGGTGCGCGCACCCTTCAGAAGATACGGGCAGTTCGACATCGATTCCATTCCGCCGGCGACGACGATTTCGGATTCGCCGAGAATCACCCCCTGCGCCGCAAGCGCTACCGCTTTCAGTCCCGACCCGCAAACTTTGTTAATCGTCATCGCCGCAACGCGCGAATCCAGGCCTCCGCGCAACGCCGCCTGCCGCGCGGGATTTTGTCCCAGGCCGGCTTGCACCACGTTGCCCAGAATCGCTTCGTCCACTTGCTTCGGCTCGATACCAGCTCGGCGGACCGATTCTGCGACCACTTTCGCGCCCAGCTCCGGCGCAGACAGCGGCGAGAGTCCTCCCATGAATTTACCAATGGGCGTGCGTACCGCGCTTAGGATGACGGGATTTTCCATGGCTCAAGCTCCTAGACGGCTTCGTTTCGCAACGTGGAATAATAAGTATAAGGGTAGCCCCCGGCGCGGTCAATTTCGCGAGAGGAACAGCCCGAACGCGCAGACCAATCCTCAACATACAAGAAAGAAACGCGCCCTCTCGTTCTTAACCGTCGTAGAGCTCGCTGTCATCCTGAGGGCATCCGAAAGGGATGCCAGAAGGATCTCAACTTCCGACCTAAGCGACACGCCAGCGACGAAGGCCGGTATATTATCGAGTCTGCGGAAACCAATCGGTAAGTCTGGAGCACATCCATGGATCGCGACGATTTCTTGCATCACTTCGAGCAAGTACGCGAGCGCACAATGCGCGTGGTCCGCTCGATCCCCGACGAAAAAATCGAGTGGACTTGCCGCGACGGCGAGTTCACGTTCGGGGACTTAGCGCGGCACATTGCCGCGACAGAGCGTTACGTCTTTGCCGAATGCGCTTGCGGCCGGCCGAGCCGCTATCAAGGTTGCCGTCGCGAGCTAGCCGAGGGCCGCGAAGCAGTGATCGCGTTCATGGAGCGCATGCACGCCGAATCAATGGACATTTTTCGCGCCATGACGGATGAGGATTTCAACAAGAAAGGTACGTCGCCAGAAGGCAAGCCGGTAACCGCGTGGAGGATGCTGCGCGCCATGCTCGAGCACGAGGCGCATCACCGCGGCCAGATGTATGTATACCTCGGGATTCTCGGCGTCCCCGCGCATCCGCTCTACACATTGAACGAGCCGCAGTTGCGTGGGCTTTCAGTCTAACGCTTACTCTTGATTTTGTTGCGCTTGCTTCTTTTGATTTGGATCTGCTTGCTTTTGCATTTGCGCAAGTTGATCATCCATGCGCTTTTCGGCGTCTGCAACCATCTTTTGGGCGATCGGCATCGCCGCTTGCATCCCTTCTCTAGTTATCGACGGAAGTTCGTTCAGAAGTTTTTGGCCCGTGGGCGTCGAGTAAAAAGTCACAAGTCCATCGATGTCTCCCTTTGTGAAGTGCTTTTGGTAGATTGGAATCATCGCGTCAATGAATTCATCAATAGGAAGATTCTTGAACAGGTCCGTTTCGATCTGAATTGCGCGTGCTTGCTCCTCCGGCGTCATGCCAGGTTTTTTCTGGATCCGTTCCTTCAATCTCTGGCGAGCCTGATTCGACATAGTATCCATCAGTGTCTTCGCCATTTCGCGGGTGCGCATAATGGCGAAGTATTTTTCGATGTCTTCTTTCGAGGCCGGAGCGTCGGACGGGTTCTGCTGCGCAAAACTGACAGAGCCCAAGAATAAAGCGGCCATGAAAAGCAGGGCGATGCGTTTCATCGATTTCCTCCTACGATTCAGCGGAGAATACCGCGATCGGCACGGTTATGCCAGAGAACCGTAACCGGAAGGTTACGAGGCCGCGAAGATTCACCCGGATCGACTCATAGCGGCCTTCTTCTTCGCCTTATGTTCGCCTGTGGACAAGTCTGCTAGTATAGATGCCTCGAGCAAGCATTCTGCGAGATCCATGACTCCAAAAACCGTCATTCAAGCTTTTACACTAAACGACGAGCAGCGAACCGCCGTAGACCACGGCGAAGGACCGCTCCTCGTAATCGCGGGCGCGGGAACGGGTAAGACGCGCGTGATCACCGAACGCATCCGCACGTTGCTCGAGCGCGACCCGGAGCTGCATGGCGAAAACATTCTCGGCCTGACGTTTACGAATAAATCCGCAGGCGAAATGCTGCACCGCGTAAAAAAAGCCGTGGGCGAGCGAGCCGAAGGCGTCTGGCTCAGCACGTTCCACAAATTTTGCCTCGAGAAAATTTTGCTGGCGGCAAATCCGGAATTGAAGCCGATCGAAGACGTGGACCACTGGATCCTGCTGCGGCGAAACATCAGTGAAATGGAACTGAGTCAATTCAAGCGACTCGCCGACCCTGGCGAGTTTCTGAATGACTTCGTGAAATTCTTTTCGCGCTGCCAGGACGAGCTCGTCAGCTGCGATGACTACCAGCGCCACGCCGATGGACTCCGGCGCAGCTACGAGACACGTAAGAATTTGCTCGATGCCGACGCGCAGAAACTCGAAGAAGAAGAAATCGAGCGGCAGCAAGAACTCGCGCGCGCCTATCGCGTAAGCGAACGGCTGCTGCGCGAGCGGAACCTGATCACGTTCGGCGCACAATTGATGCAGACCGTCGAACTGCTGCGTTCCAACAAAGCGCTACTCGAAAAACTCCGCGAGCAATATCGCTATATTCTCGTAGACGAATTTCAAGACACGAACATCGCGCAGCTTGAACTCCTCCATCTCCTTGCAGGCGATAAACGAAACATCGTGGCCGTAGGCGACGACGATCAGGCGATTTACCGCTTTCGCGGCGCCTCATTCGGAAGCTTCACGATTTTTCTGAAGCGCTTCTGCGGCGTGAGCGACACGAAACTCGCGGCAGGGAAAAAGAAACATCTCGTCTCTCTGACGCAGAATTACCGTTCCACGCAGCGAATTCTGCGCGTCGCCGGAGAAGTGATTTCAAGCAACGAGAAATCGCCGCTGCTCCCTCCAAAGAAACTCAAAACCGATAATCCCGACGGCGAAAAAATTCGCGTGGCGGAATTTGGCACGCCAGACGAAGAAGCCTACTGGGTGGCGTCCGAGATCGAGCGGCTGCACTCGCCCGGCAATCCTTGGCGCAACTTCGCCGTGCTCTACCGCAAGCACACGCACCGCGACAAGTTGCTCGAAGCGCTGCGGCGGCGCGGAATTCCCTTCGTCATCAAAAAGTTCTCGATTCTTTCGAGCACCGTCGTTCGCGACCTGCTTGCCTACCTGCGGGTGATCGCCACTCCGTCGGACAATGTGGCATGCGCTCGCGTTCTCGCGGCGCCCTACTGGGGGCTCGAACCGCGCGATCTGGTGCGTCTTGCAGAACGCGCTGAGAAAAATCACCGGCGGCCACTCTCCGACGAACTCGACACCGCGCAGGCGGAACTTCCGTTCTCTCGCGAGGGATCTCGGCTCCCGGAACTTGTGACCATGCTGAACCGCCTGCGGCAATCAGCGCGCAAGGTTGCAACAACCAAACTTCTCGATGACCTGATTGCGAGCTTGCACCTAGCTCCCCTGCCTTCCGAGGCGGACCGCTTCTATCTCGACCGCCTCGTGGAATTCGTGAAAGGGTGGGAGCAGAAGAGCGAAAAGAAAAAGCTGCGCGATTTCGTCGAATATCTCGATTTTTTCGAACAGGCCAACGGCGACATCTGTCTCGAGGATGAACCCAACGACGATGCCGTCCAGCTAATGACGGTCCATTCCGCCAAAGGTCTCGAATTCCCGCATGTCTTCATCCTGCACATGAACAAGCGCGACTTCCCTACCGCGACGCGGCCCGTAGTTTTCGAATTTCCTGCCGAGCTGATGAAAGAAGAAAAGCCGACCGGCGATTTTCAGATTCAGGAAGAGCGGCGGCTATTTTACGTGGCGCTCACACGCGCGCGGCAGCGGCTCACGCTTTCTTTGATCGTGAACAAGTACAAGAAGCCATCGCCATTCCTCGATGACTTCCTGATGAATCCGCAGATTCAGAAGTTTGACGCGGTGCAATCCTCGCCCAAGGTCGTAATACCGCCTGCGGAAGAAGTGGCAGCGCCTGCGCCGGATTCAGACGGCTCGCCGCAACTTTTTGGAGGTGCAGCCAGCGGCGACACACGCGCTTACTCACGCGTCGCGCTGTGGGCCAAAGCCTATCATCCGCCGGTGGCAGAGCCGCTGCAGCTAAGCGCATCCGCGATCGAGCGTTACCTGAAATGCCCGATGCAATACATGTTCGAAAGCATGTGGCGGATTCGGGGAGGCCCAAGCGCAGCGATGACGTTCGGCAACGCGATGCACACCACAATCAAAGAATTTGTGGCCGAGTTGCGGAAGCGGCGAAGAATTTCGTTCGATGAAGTGAAAACAATCTACGATCGCGAATGGTCGTCCGCCGGATTCTCAGATGATTACCACGAGGCTGAGTATCGCAAAGCTGGCCTCGAGCAGCTCGAGAATTTCTGCCGCAGCTATTCGGCATCGCCTCCGGACGTGCTCCACCAGGAAAAGCCGTTCGAATTGCATTTCGAACACGATGTGATCGTGAAGGGCCGCATCGATCAAGTGAATCGCATCAACGAAAAAGAAATCGAAGTCGTGGATTACAAAACAGGGAAAGCGAAGGACGCGAAAAAAGCTGACGACAGCCTGCAGCTCAGCATCTACGCGATTGCAGCCGAAGAAGTGCTCGAACTGAAACCGTCACGCCTCGTTTTCTACAATCTGACGACAAACGAAGCCGTCGGCACCGCGCGAGATGTAAAAACTCTGACGAAGGCAAAACAGATAGTCGCTGAAGTAGCGGACAGGATTCGCGCAAAGGATTTCGGAGCGAAGCCGGGATTCAATTGCAAGTATTGCGATTTTGAGCCGCTGTGTCCGGCGCACGAACAGCTGATTTCGATTCGGCCGTTGAACGTGCAGCCGGCTTGACCGGCAATGGCTGGAAAATCTTCTCCAAAATAAAAACGGGGCGCCTTGTGGGCGCCCCCGTTTTCGGATTGGTTCCGCGCACAAACAACTGTGGAACTTTCTCCCCGCGAGTTCTTCGCGTCTTCGTTTCCGAATCGCGCCGTTCCCGCTGCGTTCATGTATAAGAGCGCGCGAGAATGAAGTCAAGCAGAAAAACTTTTTTGCGCATTGCAATCGTGGAACATTTCGCGGGCGGAAATCCGAAATCAATTCGCCCCTGTGCAGAAACGCGCAGGAATTTTCCTATTTCGGCTTGTTGACAGCGCTCGTGTAATAACCTTCGCGAGCAGATACATCCAGATCAGGGCGCCGCACCCTTACTTCAATCGTGTGGTAGTCCTTCGTGCGATCCGCTTCTTCCGGGGTGAACACGAGAATGTACTGATTGCGCGCCTGCTCGGTCACTTTCGAATACAAGCGCTCGAGGTCAGCGGCGTTTCCTGCAAAGTACGAATCGCCGCCCGTATCCGCAGCATATTTTTCCAGTCGCGCGGTTTCGTGTTGGAGCAACGCGTGTCCCACGGATATGGAATACACGGAAACATCACCCGTGAGAAGCAGCTGAATCGTTTGATTGAACGTGTGCTCGTTGTGCCGGGAATTATTGCCATCGGAAATCAAAAACACGGTCTTGCGCCGATCGCGTCCCCGTGCTTTCAGCATTTCACCGGCCGCGTAGACGGCGTCATCGAGGTCTTTCGTTTCCGGTGCGAGCTTTGCTCCAAGCGGAGTGGGAGCGCCGGTCTCGAGCGAGTGGCCATTTGCAGTGGGACCTGCCGTGAGCGGGCCGCCCTGAAATCCCGCGCCGGGAAAACGCGAGCCGAGATCGAGGCGCTTCAGTGTGCTGAATAGCTGGTCGTTGTTGAACGAAAAGTCAGCGACCGTTTTCGGAAATTGATCGTAGGTGACGACTGCAACTTCGTCGGAGGGCCCAAATCCGGCCGCAATCGCAACGAGACTCTTTTGTACTTGAGCGGATTGTTTTGTTGATAGATCGTTGTCGATCACCACGACCGCAGAAAGCGGGTATGGATCGGAAGAAAACTGTATAATTTTCTGCTCGATGCCATCCTGTAACAGGCGAAACTCATCGCGGCGCAGATCGCCAATCAGCTGGCCATCGCGATTTTTGACCGTCACCGGCACGAACACCGCGTCCGTGCGCGTTCGGATGAAAGCGCGCATGTCGTCAGATTTCCCGTGCTGCGTCGCGGTGGATGGGTTCTGGGGGGATGAATCCTGAGGGGGCGGATTCGGAGCCTTCTGGCCGGGCTGCTGATTTTGCGGCGCAGGATTCGGAGCACTCGAAGGTTCCGTCGAGGGCGGCTTCAAACTCGGAGGCTGCGAGCTTTGTTGCTGGCTTCCCTGTTGCGGTCGCGAGAGAGTGGATATGGCCAACGCGCAAAAGATGCTGAGGACGAGTACGATTCGAATCATAGGTCGAATTCGCGTCATCACGATATCTCGCTTCCCGCCCGCGGGCGACTTCCGGGGAAACCGTGCTCTCGATCACGGCCGTCATTATCGGCCGAACATCCGGTGGAGCGCGCTTTGCATCGTACCAGTCTGAATTAACTACCAGGGAGATTATATAATGCGTTTGACGACCTTCGCGGCCCCCATTTTCGCAGTCGGGTTTACGCTCGCGCTCACCTTCGGGCCGGCTCTCGGACCCACTCTTGGTTCCGGAAAAGTTCCGGCCGCCCGAGCCGCCGTTCGTTCCGCAGGACGCATTCAGGTCCCCGGAAACGCTTCTCAGCAACAGGGCCAGCAATCGCAAGGGCAACAACCTCTAAAAGTTCAAGTCAACCTGGTCAACGTCTTCGCCACCGTGCGCGACAAGCATAAAGGCATCGTCTCCGATCTCAAGCAAGACGACTTTAAGATTCTAGAGGACGGCCAGGAGCAAAAAGTTGCCTACTTCTCGAAAGACGTCGACCTGCCGATCACACTCGGCCTTCTGATCGATACGAGCGGCAGCATGGACCGTGTGCTCCCGGCCGAACAGGAAGCTGCCACGCGCTTTTTGCGTGAGGTGATGCGTCCGAAAGATTTGACGATGGTGATGAACTTCGACTTGGACGCGAACTTGATTGCCGATTTCACAGAGGACCTATCGATCCTCGAGCGCGCCATCCGCAGCACCGTCATGAACGCCCCTCCCATCGGAGCCGGCGGCACGGCTCCCACGATTCCGAATAGCGGTGGCGGAACCGTTCTCTACGACGCCGTCTATCTCGCCTGTCACGACGAACTCGCGACGCAGGCGGGACGCAAGGCAGTCATCGTGTTGACCGATGCGGTCGATACGGGAAGTCGATTGCGATTGCAGGATGCCGTCGAAGCCGCGCAGCGGTCCGATTCGGTGATTCACGTATTGTTGATCACAGACCCCGGATTCTATGGCTTCGGCGGGATGGGGAACCCCGGTCCAAGCGTTGCGCACAAGATGGCGGAAGAAACTGGTGGGCGAGTGATTGACGTCCACAATCAGAAATCCATCGAAAAGGCCTTCGACGAAATCTCCGAAGAATTGCGCTCACAGTATGTTCTCGGCTACTACCCGACGAACACGAAGCGCGATGGCAGCTTCCGCAAGATTCAAGTGGAAGTGAAGCAGCCGGAAACGAAAGTGCTGGCGCGAAAAGGCTATTACGCGCCGGGTGGACGGACGCAGGACTAGCCTGCAGGCGAGGCTACGCACCGGAGGCCCTACTGGCTCGCAGGCAGCGGCGGCTTGGGTGCTGTCGCGTAATATCCCTTGCGGGTGCGAACCGTAAGATTCTTGCGGTCGGTTTCAACGTCGATCTTGCGGTACTGGCCATTCACAAAAGCTGTCGCCGGTGAATAGGCGATGAAGTATTGGCTCCGAAGCTCCGTGCCGATATCCACGAACGATTGCTCGAGGTCGTCGACACGGTACGGAAAGAAAACCCGCCCTCCGCTTTGTTCCGCGAACTGCTGAAGGACTTTATCCCCGCCTTCCACGTGGATTTTCTTCGGAGCATCTTTGTCCGAAAGTGAAAGCCAGTCCGTATTCGTGCTGATCGCATAGATCGAAGCTTCCGCGCGGATCGCGGCTTCGATTGCATCGCTCAGCGCGCGGTCGCTCAGGTTGTCGTCGCCGTCGCTGATCACCACCAGAACGCGCCGCACTTCCGTATTTCCTGTCGTGGGTAATGGCGGACTAATTAATTTTTCAGCTGCGCGATAGATCGCGTCGTTTAACGCCGTCCCACCGCCGGCTCGCTGCTTGCGAATCGCCTTCGTCAATAGCGCCAGATCGCCCGTGTAGTCCTGAATCACTTCCGGCTCGTTGTCGAACGTCATCAGAAACGCCATATCTTTGTTGCGGCGAATGACGCTGTTCAGAAAATCGACCGCGGCATCCTGTTCGAATTCCAGGCGCGGACGGATACTGTTCGATGTATCGAGGAGCAAGCCGATCCGCAGCGGAAGATCCGTTTCGCGACCGAAAAAGCGAATTTCTTGCGGCGTGCCATTTTCGAAAACTTTGAAATCCGCTTGGTCGAGCGTCGTGACGAAGTTGTGCCGGCGGTCAGTGACCGTCGCAACGAGGTGAACCAGTCCGCTGGTCACCTGAATCGGAGGCGGTGCCTTTTGGTCCTGCGCCGGAGCCTGCTGTTCCACAGCAGCATGCGCCGGAGGCGGTGACGCAGGCGCAGGCGTCGGCGTCGGCTGCTGGGCGATTGCTCGAGATGCAAAAGTCCCCAGTAAAATCGTCAGGAAAATAGCGGGCAGAATGTACGCGCGTCTCTTCTTCACGTCGGGAATTATAAGAACTCCTTCAGCGCAACGTCAATCGATCCCGCATTCGCGTTCGCCGCCTGCCCTAGCGTTCTAAGATACTCGGCAAGCTCCGGCGCAATCGGCGCTCGAAATCGCATCCGTTCGCCGGTACGCGGATGCGCGAACGAAATCCGCGCGGAATGCAGAAAGTTTCTTTCCAGCGGCGGTAAAAGAACCCCGCCAGTCCGCTCTTGCCGCGGCGCGCCGTACAGAGTATCTCCCACCACTGGACAACCAAGCGCCGAAAAATGAACGCGAATCTGATGCGTCCGGCCGGTGTGCAGGTTCGCTTCGATCAGCGTGAAATTGTCAAAACGGAGCCGCGCTTTCCAATCCGTGCGCGCTTCCCGGCCTTCGCGCCGTCGCGACGTCATTCGCGCCCGGCGATTCAGGTCGCGCGCCACCGGAAGGTCAACGGTTCCGGATTCGCCCTTCATTTTGCCATGCAGCAGCGCGACATACATTTTGTCGACCAGGCGCGCTTGAAAATCTTCCACCAGCTTGCGATGAGCTGCGTCGGTACGGGCAATCACGATCACGCCTGAGGTTTCTTTGTCGAGGCGATGCACGATTCCGGGGCGCAACACTCCTCCTATCGTTGAAAGACCTTCAGCGCCACCGAAGCGATTCAGCAACGCGGCGACAAGCGTGCCGGTGTCCTCGCCCGCCCCGGGATGCACGATCATGCCAGCGGGCTTGTTGATGACGGCGATCTCGTTATCTTCGTATAGAACATCGAGCGGAATATTTTCCGCCTGCACACCCGGCGCGGCGGGCGGCGGCACCTCGACGACTACGACCGATCCTTCTTCCACTTTGCGCGAGGGCTTCATCGAAGCGCCATCAACGAGCACCCGTCCTTCGTCCACGAGTTCCTGGATGCGCGTTCGGCTCATCTCAGGAAGTTGTGCCGCGAGGAAACGATCGAGGCGCACACCCGCGTTCTCCGCATCGACGATGAGTTCGACGCGATCTTCAGATTCGTGCGTAAGTGGCCGTGATTCAGTCATTGATCTTCAAGTGATATTCATGCGACGGCACCGGCGGCCTCCGAGCTCGGCCGCGGCACCGACAAGACTTTTTATTGACTCGCTGCAGTAGATGGGACCGTTCGCACCGGAGCCATCGGCGCAGCACCGCGAAGCCCGCGCCACCACAGAAACGCACCGATGATGATCATCGCTACGCTAGTGATCTGCATCAGCGAAATGCTGTCGTGAAACATCAGCGTGCGGCCGGGATCGCCGCGAAAAAACTCAATCGTGCCACGCTCGAATCCGTACAGCAGAAAATATGTGCCCACGAGCTGTCCCGAGAATCGCTGTCTCTTCGCCAACCACACGATGACCAGAAAATTCAGAAATTCCACCGTCGCTTCGTACAGCTGCGTCGGATGAAGCGGAACATTCAGCGGCGTTCCAGCCAACTGCTCGGCCAACTCACTCTTGAAAGTCACAGCCCATGCCACGGATGTGGGTTTGCCGTAACAACATCCCGCCGCGAAACAACCCAGCCGCCCGAGCGTGTGGCCTAGCGGCACGGCAAATGAAAACGCATCGAGCAGCGGCAAAACCGGAATTTTTTGCACGTATGTATAAATAATGATCGTCGACATCGCGCCGACGACCCCGCCATACCACGTGCCTCCTGATTGAAGGACTGCCATGCTGAAAATCTCGCGCGGGTTCGCCATGTAATAATCCCACGCAGAAAAGACTAGCCAGACCTTCGCTACAACCAACGCGACGAGCACCGCGTAAATGCCGAGATTCCAAACGTGATCGGGATTGAGCCCGAGTCGCGGCGCCTGGCTGCGCGCATACCACAGCCCGAGCAACACCCCCGACGCAACGAGCACGCCATACGAATACACCGGCCACCCGCCGAAATGAAAAAGTATCGGATGCATCAGGAAACCCGCTCGTGGGTTGGATGCTGCCAGTCGAGAAATAGTTCGAGCACGACAAGCCCCGCACCCACCACAATCGCCGAATCGGCCACATTGAACGTGTACCAGTGATAGTTGCGAACGTGGAAGTCGATAAAGTCGGTGACGCCGTCATGGCGCAGTACGCGATCGAGTAGGTTTCCGATCGCACCGCTTACAATCAGAGCGAGCCCCCACTGCGCGAGCCTCCCGCCGGCACGTCCGGTAACGAGCAGCCAAAACAAAAGACAGATCACGGCGGTTGAAAACACGATCAGCAAACGCGCGCGCCAGGGATTGTCCGAATCGGCAAACAATCCGAACGCGATGCCTGGGTTGGTGGTATGCACGAGATTGATCAAACCGGGAATCACAACGCGCTGCGATCCCGGCTGCGTAAACCTTTGTACCGCATATTTCGAAGCTTGATCGGCGATGAGCACGATTGCTGCGAGAGACGCGAAACCGTACCAACTCGAACGAGTTGAGCCGCCGGACATCAGGGCTTCGGTCCCTGCGAGGCGGCATCCCGGTCGATTTCCGCAAGGGCGGCGGCGCATCGTTCGCAAATTCTTGGATCGTCCGCGTTCTCGCCAACGTGTGTCGAAAAATTCCAGCAGCGCTGGCATTTCGCGCCTTTCGCGCGCTCCACGCCGATTCTTAGCCCTTCGATTCCAGCCGCTTCGACGACGCCGCCGATATTTCCCGCGTCCACAACTTCCACCTGCGAAACGATGAAGAAACCCGGAAGACTCGCCGCGTTTTTCTTCAGCAACCCTGAAAGTTCGGGCTTGGCGCCAAGTATGATGCGCGCTTCAAGGCCACTTGAAATTGTTTTCGACGCCCGCGCCGGTTCGAGCGCCTTCAACACCTCTTCGCGCACGGCAAGAAGCCGGTCCCAGTCCGCGGAGCGCTTCTCGTCCAGCGCGCTCGTGAACTCACCGGCGGAGGGAAACTGCGCCATGTGCACGCTCTCGTGCTCGCCGGCGCGCTTCGGCAAATGCTTCCAGACCTCCTCCGCAGTGAATACGGTGGTGGGCGCGATCAATCGCAGCAACGCGCTCGCGATCTTGTAAACAGCGGTCTGCGCCGAGCGGCGCCCGCGATTATTGGGAGCAAACGTGTACAACCGGTCCTTCAGGATATCGAAATAGAGCGAGCTCAAATCGACGGTGCAGAAATCGTGCAGCCGGTGATACACGCGATGAAATTCAAACGAGTCATACCACTCGCGGCACTCGCGCACCAGTTCGCCCGTGCGGCGCAACATCCACGCGTCCATTTCCCACAGCTCGGAATCCGGCACCGAATCGCGCGCCGGATCGAAATCAAAAAGATTCGAGAGCGCGAATCGAAACGTATTGCGAATCTTTCGATACGCTTCCGAAAGCTGCGTCATCATCGCGACGGACATGCGCATGTCCGCCGCCGAATCCTGAGACACCACCCAGATCCGCAGCAAGTCCGCACCCCACTTCTCGCAAACCTCGCCGGGCGAAATCACATTGCCGAGCGATTTCGACATGGGCGCGCCCTTTTCATCGAGCGCCCAGCCATACGTCATCACCTGTTTGTACGGCGAGCGGCCGCGAATGCCCACGGCAATCAGCAGCGAACTCTGAAACCATCCGCGAAACTGGTCTGGCCCTTCGAGGTACATGTCGGCCGGCCACGTCCCGTCCTTCTCGCTCAGCACAGAAAGTTGCGTGCAGCCGGAATCGAACCACACATCCAGAATGTCCGATTCCTTACGCCACTTCGTACCGCCGCAGCCTGCGCACTTCGTTCCCGGCGGTAGCAACTCCTCCGCCGAATGCGTAAACCAGGCGTCCGCTCCTTCGCGCTCGAAAAACGGAAGCACATGGCGCAACGCTTTGAAATCCTCGAGACGCTTGCCGCAACCATCGCAGTAGAAAACGACGAGCGGAACGCCCCAAAATCGCTGCCGCGAAATGCACCAGTCCGGGCGCTCGGCAACCATCTCGTGCATCCGCCCTTCGCCCCATTGCGGCTTCCATTTCACTTTTTTCACTTCTGCGAGCGCGTTCTCGCGCAGCCTGTCGCGGTCGAGCCCGATGAACCATTGCTCGGTGGCGCGAAAAATCACGGGATTGTGGCAGCGCCAGCAGTGCGGATAGCTGTGCGTGAATTTGCGTTCGCCGACGAGCATGCCTCGCTGCTTCAGCAATGCGACGATCGGAGCATTCGCCTCGAAAACCGTTTTGCCTTTGTATTCGGGTAAGCCTTCGGTGAAACGGCCTTCGTCATCCTGCGGCGCGTAGGCTTCGAGTCCATATTTCTGGCCGGTGTAGAAGTCTTCAGCACCGTGTCCCGGGGCCGTGTGAACGATTCCGCTTCCTTGATCGAGCGTCACGTAGTCCGCAAGCACGGCCGGGCCAGTCCGATCGAGGAACGGATGACGAAACTCGATGCCTTCGAGTTCCTTTCCCGGCCAACCGCCGCTGATGCTCAATGCCTCGAGACCGAGTTCAGCGAGCGCCGCACTCACGCGATCTTTCGCAAGCAGCAACTTGCCAGCAGATGTCTCGACCACCACGTACTCATACTCAGGATGAAACGCCAGCGCGCGATTTGCAGGAAGCGTCCACGGAGTAGTGGTCCACGCGAGAGCGCTTACATCCGCGCCAAGTTTTTGCGACTTCGAATCTGCGACCACTGGAAATTTCACCCACACCGACGGGCTCGTGTGATCTTCGTACTCCACTTCGGCTTCGGCCAATGCAGTCCGGTCGTAAATGCACCAGTAAACCGGCTTCAAACCACGGTAAACGTTTCCCTTCTCGAGAAACGTGATGAACGCACCCGCGATCGCGGCCTCGTTCACCGGATTCATCGTCAAATACGGGCGATCCCACTGGCCGAAAACGCCGAGGCGCTTGAAATCGCGCTTGTGCGCTTCGATAAATCCAGCCGCAAATTCGCGGCACATTTTCCGGAATTCGCTCGCGCTGACTTTTCCCTTGCCGCCAAGTTTTTTCTCTACTTGCGTCTCAATCGGCAGCCCGTGGCAATCCCATCCGGGAATGTAAGGCGAACGAAACCCCGACATGGTCTTCGACTTCACAACCATGTCCTTCAGAATCTTGTTGAGCCCGGTACCGAGATGAATTTCGCCCGTAGGATATGGCGGCCCGTCGTGAAGTACATACAAAGGCGCGTCTTTCCGCGATTCGAGGATGCGGTAGTACAGTCCCTCTTGCTCCCACGCAACCAACTGCTCAGGCTCGCGCTCAGGCAATTTCGCTTTCATTGGAAAGTCAGTTTTCGGAAGGTTCAGCGTGCTCTTCAGGTCGTCGTGTTTGGCCATCTTGAGGAACTTGGGAGCCCTTTCTTGAGCCGGACTGCACTTCACGCAGAGGAAACCCGCGGCGCTGTTGCAACATCGTATGTTACAATGATTCTCGAAGCATGTCAGCCGGGCTTGGCGGCGCCATTCGCCCAGACATCCTTTTCCCCGCATGAGCGTCTAACTTGTGAGGGATGGGATGTTTGATGCTCAGGGGGCTTGAGCAACGCATATGTCAGACGTAAGTCTCAGACTCGATCGCGGTCAAAGGCCTGCGCCGGGAGGAGCCTCTGCTCCTGTGGCCGAAGGCGATCGCTTCATCGGCCGTTTTGCCTCTCCGGTCCGCGAACCTCTATTCAAGAATTTCATCGCCAACGTAAAGGACTTCCTCACCGAGCGCCCCGTAAAAGTTCGGGATGGAGGCGCGGGTGCGTTCTCGCAGCCTGCCTTCGGTGGCAGCCTCAAGGAAAACTGGACGGAATTCCTCAAGCCCGATGTCCGCGGCAACGTAAATTCCGACCTTCTCGTGAAGTGGGAAGGCGGCGTCGGCGGATTCTGGCAGAACATCCGCGACCTGATTTCGCCGCCGAAGCTTCCGCCGCTGAATGTCTCGAGCAAGCCGGTGGCGGTGAAAGAAATTTGGTCGAAGAACACGCAATTCACGCGCGTGCAGATGCTTTCGATCGCGTTTCACGTCGTCGTGCTGGTGCTGATCATCGTTCCACTTTTGCCGGAACTGATGTCGCCCCCGACGACCCAGGCCAAAACCTACCAAGTGACGCAGCTCGATTCGCCGTACCTGCCAAAGCTTCCTCCCGGACCTAAGAAAGCGGGTGGTGGCGGCGGTGGAGGCGAGCACAACACAATCGTTGCGAGTAAAGGTCAAATTCCCAAGTTCTCCTGGACGCAGTTCACTCCGCCGAAAGTGAAGACGGATCCGAATGCACGGCTCCAAATGACTCCGACCGTTCTGGGTCCTCCGGAGCTGAAACTTCCCAGCCCGCAAACTGGCAACTGGGGCGATCCGCTCGGTAAAGTAATCAATGATTCGAGCGGCACAGGCAGCGGAAACGGAATTGGTTCCGGCAGCGGCACAGGTGTCGGCAGCGGAACGGGTGGTGGCGTCGGGCCCGGAAACGAATGGGGCACCGGAGGCGGCTTCCCCAGCGCTGGCACTGGTGGGTACGGAAGTCCAGCTTGCATTTACTGCCCGAATCCTGCGTTCTCAGATGACGCCGTGAAGGCGAAGTACCAAGGCACGGTGATGCTGATGGCCGTAATCACTGCCGATGGCCGCGCAACGAACATCCGGGTCGCCAAAGGCCTCGGCATGGGCCTCGACGAAAAGGCCATCGAAGCCGTTCGCAACTGGCGCTTCCGCCCGGCCGTAGGTCCGGATGGAAAGCCGGCATCGGTCTCGACCGGAATCGAAGTCACGTTCCGCCTCTACTGAGCATCTCTCCCACTCAAAATCAAACAGCTCGTACCCGTTTACCATCTCGGTGAATCCACGCCTCGAGTCTCCGCCCTGCCCTTGCCGTTCTGCTAGCATCAGCAGCATGAAAAACGCTGCTCGTCTCACAATCCTATTTCTGCTTGTCGCCTTGATAACGGGAGCGCCTCGCGCCGGAGCCCAGGATGGCTCGGTGGAATTTGTCGCGCGCGCCACTCCCTCCAGCGGTGTCGAAGAACCGGTCCGCGGCTTCCCTTTCTATCTTTTAAGCCGGAGCTTCGAGGACATCGAAAAAGAAGTAGCCACCAATTATCCAAAGCCGGATATGGACGCGTTTATTGACTCGATGACGGGCTGCTCGAAAGAACTTCGCGCCTGGATGAAGAAGAACCACTGGGTTCAGCTTTCGGGCGAGGATTTCGTCAAGAAGCTCGAAGTGGACGACGTGATGCACGTCCCCGAATTTTTCGACGCCTACGTCGAGCGTATGTCCGGCGACCAGACCACCACCTTCCCCACGCCAAAGTACAAGCCTTCTCAACTGAAAAAAGATCCCGCCAAATACGAGCAGCTAAAGGCGGAGTACCACGAAGACGTCAAACAATTCCTGATCAAGAATCCCAAAAGCACCGCCGGAATGGACTTGAACCTGGAAGACATCGACCCCTTCAATAAATGGACACAGCTGCAAGCCAAAAGCATCCCGGATATCGAGCGCCGCATGCAGGAGCTTGCCCAGGCCAAATATCTCGTTGCTCGCACACAGACAGACGTGGATGGCCAGGGCTACCTGCGCAAGATTCCGCCGGGAACCTACTGGCTAAGCTCGCTCCAGCTGGCGGCGTCCGTCGGCGACGCCCACCTGCGATGGGACACTCCGGTTTCCGTGCGCCCGGGCCAGCCAACCTACATCACGCTGTCAAACGTGAACGCCGTCCAGCCGTCCCACACGACCCCGGCCATCAAGTAGCTGGCGCGCCGAATATGACTCGCATATCTGGGCCCGAAGATCGAACCGCGCTCATCAGCTCCCTCGGCGAGCCCGCTTCCTCGGTCCGCGAGGGAGCAGCAGCTGAACTCTTCGGACGGGGACGCGACCTGGCGCGTGCCGCGACGAAGAGCTGGCTCGCCGATCCGGAGCTCTCATCGACCTTCGTGATGGATGCTTCGAAGTTCCCCGAAACCACCGTGGGAATCGCAGTCACACCCGCAACGTTCGATCGAATTCGCGCGGCACATGGCTCCCCGCCACTCGCCGATGTCCCGCCGGACCAGGATGCGAAGGAATTCGAGCTGCATTTCGAACGCGGCGTGCGCCTCGACATTCTCACCACGAATGACGCAGCCGGATCGGGGGCAATTGCTCGCTATCTCGCGAAGACCGGCGAGGGCATTCAACAAGTGGAAATGCTGACGCGCGATATTGATCTCGCGACAAGTATTCTGCGTTCGAAATTCAACGCGCAGCCGATCTATCCCGCGACAAGAGCTGGAGCCGACGGCACGCGCGTGAATTTCTTCCTCGTTCCACTGCCGGAAGGCGGCAAAATCCTTATCGAGCTGGTGGAGCCCGCTTTTTCGAAGTGACGCCTACAGAATCGCGCGCACCACGCCCCCATCCGCGCGAATCGCCGCGCCGTTCGTCGCCGAAGCGAGCGGGCTGCACAAATACACAATCGTAGACGCCACTTCGTCGACGGTCGCAAACCGCTTCAGTAGCGACGTAGGCCGAACGCTCTTGAAAAATTCCGCTTCAAACGCCGCAGCGTCGCCGCCGCCGCCCATTTGCGCCACAAATGTCTCCACGCCCTCCGAACGAGTCGGCCCGGGCAGCACGCTATTCACCGTAATCCCAGTTCCTCCCACGGTTTCCGCAATCCCGCGAGCCACGGCCACTTGCGCCGTCTTCGTCATGCCGTAGTGAATCATTTCCGCTGGAATCTGTACTCCGGACTCACTCGAGACAAAAATAATTCGCCCCCAATTTTTCTTGCGCATCCCCGGAAGATAGTGCCGCGAAAGCCGCACGCCGCTCATCACATTCGCCTCGAAAAATCGCAGCCAATCCTCATCCGGAATTTGCTCAAAAGGCTTGGGCTCGAAGATGCCCATGTTGTTAACGAGAATATCGATCGAGGGAACAGCTTGAATCAGCTTCGCGCAGCCAGCCGCGTTCGACACGTCGCTCACAACGCCCGTCACGTCCGCGTTTCGCTGCACCTGTCGAATTCCCGCGATCGCGGCATCCACGCGCTCTTGTTTTCTGCCGTTGATCGTTACCGACGCCCCTTCTGCCGCAAATGCGTGTGCCGCTGCGAATCCAATTCCCGCCGTCGATCCCGTCACCAATACCGTCTTGCCCTTCAGTTGCAGGTCCATTTTGCTTTCCTTTCAACCCTCGAAGCTGCGTTGCTGGTGCCTTTCAACAAAGTACCACACCGATGAATGTTCCGAACGCGTCACAGCAGATCGGCACGGTTGTCACAATTTCGCGTTGCGCGTAAAGTAGTCGAGTTATTGCCCACGTTCTTTCCCAGGAGCCATCCCGTGTCATACGTTAACGAAATCGAAGATGCAGAGGCGGACGCACGCCTTCGCGGAATCTACGGAAACATCGAACAGCGAATGGGTTTCCTTCCCCACTATTTCAAAGCGCTCGGGCCGATGCCACAAGCCATCGAGGGGCAACTTCAGTTGAGCGCCGGCGTTCTCGGCGACGGCGCGCTCACCAGAATCGAGAAGGAACAAATCGGCGTGGTCGTCAGCGGAATCAACTCCTCTTCCTACTGCATCGTCACGCATATGGAATTGCTGCAACGGTTAGGCGTCGAAAAATCCCTCGCACGCAAGCTCGTCAACGATTACGAGAATGCCGCCGTGCCCGAAAAACTGAAAGCGCTGTTCCGGTTCGCGGACAAGCTCACCCTCAAGCCCGTAGAAATCGAAGACGAAGATATCGCCGCGCTGAAAGCAGCGGGGTGGGACGAAGCCGCCATTCGTGAAGCCGTTCTCACCGTCGCCTACTTCAACTACGTCAACCGCGTCTCACTGGGCCTTGGCCTGGTTCAGGATTGACGATCAAATCATCGCTCCCGCTCGGGCTAGCGCCTTTGTAGCGGCTATCTTTTCACCCTGAGTCGTTCGATAGGCAGGTGGGCGCGTTTGCATTGCGCCCCTATTCTCCGCTTTGCTCGATCAACTTCGCAACCAACGCCGTCCATCCCGTCTGATGGCTCGCGCCCAGCCCCGCCCCCGTGTCGCCGTTGAAATATTCGAAAAACAAAATCAGGTCCCGCCAGTGCGGATCATCCTGAAAAAGCTGTGCGTCCCCATAGACGGGCCGTTGTCCGTCTCGCCGCAGGAAAATATGCGACAGCCGCTTCGATAACTCCGCCCCCGCCTGCCACAAAGTCTTTTGATTTCCCGAACCCGTGGGATACTCCACTTTGAAATTGTTCCCGTAATAGTAGTGAACGCGCTGCAGCGATTCGATCAGCAGGAAATTCATCGGGAACCAGACCGGTCCGCGCCAGTTGGAATTCCCCCCGAATAGATCGCTGGTCGACTCAGCAGGCTCATAGTCCACCGCATGCAACGCTCCTTGTCTGTCACGGACTTCGAACGGATGCTTGAGATGGTATTTCGAAAGAGCGCGAACTCCATGCGGCGACAAGAACTCATTCTCGTCGAAAACGTACCGGTAAATCCGCTCGAGCTTCGGGCGATTGGCGATCGAAAGCAGCAATCGCGGGCCGTGTTTCGTTTGCACGCTCATGTCCACGTGCTCACCCACATCCGGGTGATGGTCGAGGAACCATTGCATTCGTCTGCGGAATCCCTTCATGCGCTCGAGGTCCTGAGGCTCGTAGGTCTCCACGGCAAAAAGAGGAATCAGCCCGACGATCGAACGAACCTTCATCGGCATCACCGCTGTCTCGCCCAGATGAAGAACATCGTAATAAAAACCGTCCGTCGCGTCCCACAGGCCGATCCCCGAGCCGCCCATATCATTCATCGCGGAAGCGATATAAACGAAATGCTCGAAGAATTTGCTGGCCACGTCTTCGTAAGCAGGGTCGTCGCGCGCGAGTTCAATCGACATTGAAAGCATGTCCAGGCAGAACATCGCCATCCAACTGGTTCCGTCCGATTGATCGATATAGTTTCCCGGTCCAAGCGGCTTCGAACGATCGAAAACTCCAATGTTATCGAGGCCCAAAAACCCGCCTTCAAACACATTGCGGCCCGAGGGGTCCTTGCGGTTCACCCACCAGGTAAAATTCAGAAGCAGCTTGTGAAACACGCGCACCAGAAAATTTCGGTCGGGCTTGCCGCTCACGCGTCCCGCAATTTTGTAGACGCGCCATGCCGCCCACGCATGCACCGGCGGATTCACATCTGAAAAATTCCATTCGTACGCCGGCAGTTGCCCGTTCGGATGCATATACCACTCGCGCAAAAACAGAATGAGCTGTTCTTTCGCAAAATCGGGATCGATCAGGGCCATACCGACGCAATGAAACGCAGTATCCCACGCTGCATACCATGGATACTCCCACTTGTCCGGCATCGAGATCACGTCGGAATTGTGCAGGTGAGTCCACTCGTGATTTCGTCCGAATTCCCGGCGCGGATCCGGCGCCGGTTGCGTGGAATCGCCTTTGAGCCAACGGTCCACGTCGTAGTGATAGCTCTGCTTCCCCCAGATCAACCCGGCAAAAGCCTGACGCTGGACCATTTTCGCGTCGTCGCTGATGCCTTTGGGTATCCGTCGCGCGTAGAACTCGTCCGCTTCCCTTTTGCGTTGTTCGAAGCAAGCTTCAAACGCAGGGCCAAAAAAGCCTCGCTCCGGCAATTGAAGTTCAAGCGGATTCTTGTCCATCAACCGCAGGCGGATCGTCCAGCTTTTTCCCGGCGCGATTTCCGAAGCGAAGTGCGCGGCCGCTTTCGTTCCCTTCATGTCGGGGTTTACGGTTTCGAGTTCCCGCTCAATCACATACCGATGAAAGGCGTCCTTCACATATGGCAGCTTGTTCTGTGCATGAAAAAGCCGCTCGTTGTTCGTTTCATTTTCGGTGAAGAGCAGCTCGGGCGGATTTTCAATCAGCAGCCATCGCTGTCCGTAATGAAATTCCCGCAACTCGAGTACCGCCGTACCCGGAAGGCCGTCGATGCGCTTCACCTCAGGCTTGTCGTACGGATCGCCCCAGTCCCATCGATTGCGGAACCAAAGCGTTGGAAGTAAATGGAGCCGCGCTGCGTCCGGCCCGCGATTCCACGCTGTAATCGTAATGAGAATGTCTTCCTCATTGGCCTTCGCGTACTCCACGAAAACGTCGAAGTAGCGGTTCTCGTTGAAAATGCCCGTGTCGATCAACTCGTACTCTGGTTGAAGACGCGTCCGTCTCCCGTTTTCTTCGATGAGCTGCTCGTAAGGGAACGCGGCCTGCGGATATTTGTAAAGGCACTTCAGGTAGGAATTGCTAGGAACCGCGTCGAGGTAATAATAATATTCCTTCACATCCTCGCCGTGATTGCCCTGAAAATTCGTAAGACCGAAAAACCGTTCTTTCAGAATCGGGTCTTTTTCATTCCACAGCGCGAGCGCGAAACAAATATGTTGGTGCCGGTCGCAAAATCCCGCGATGCCGTCTTCGCCCCAGCGATACGCGCGCGAGCGTGCGTGATCATGCGGGAAATAGTCCCACGCGTCTCCATTCGCGCTGTAATCCTCGCGAACCGTTCCCCATTGCCGCTCTGAAAGATACGGTCCCCATCGTTTCCAGTGAACCTCGCGCTCGGCGCTGGCGTGTAGTCGCTGTTCTTCGGCTGTCATTGAGCTTCCTGTTGAGGCGCGCAGAACTGTAACTTTGCCCTGCCCCTATTGGCAAGCGGCTCAGCTGAAGTGCGTTCCACCGCTTTGCTCCTGAGCGACCAAACCTGTATCCTCAACGACTCGATATTCCCGACTTGCGGAGCGAAATGGACTCGCAGCGACATGCCCTCTGAATCCGCCTCTGGAACTCCGGCGCCGTCGGCTTTCGCCTCACGTTCCGCGGCAAATCCCGAACGAATTGCCCTGCTCTTGATCGCAATCGCGGCTACCGCAGTCGTCGCGCCGATGCTTTTTCTCGGCAACGCCTCGGGGCATGATTTTGGATTTCACATCGCCTCCTGGCTTGACGTCGCCGGACAATGGCGCGAAGGCGTTGCCTACCCCCGCTGGGCCGAATGGGCCAATTGGGGACTGGGCGAACCGCGCTTCATTTTCTATCCGCCCGCCTCATGGATGTTGGGCGCGGCACTCGGCAAACTACTTCCATGGAATGCCGTGCCCGGCGCATTTATCTGGCTCGTGCTGATTTTCTCGGGGTTTACGATGTGGCGCCTCGCGCGCGAATTTCTCCCAGGCGCTCAAGCTGCCGCCGCGGCCGTTATTTTCGTCGTCAATCCCTACCAGCTTCTGGTGGTCTACTACCGCAGCGACTTCGCCGAACTTCTCGCAGGCGCCCTGTTCCCGCTCCTAATTCTCGCGGCACTTCGCGTGCTTCGCGACGGCTGGCGCTGGGGTTGGGGCGGTATTCCGATGCTTGCGCTTGTGTTTGCGGCGATCTGGCTCTCGAACGCTCCCGCCGCCGTGATCGCCACATATTCGCTCGCGCTGCTCATCGCAGTGGGCTGCGCGATCCAGAGGAGCATTCGTCCTCTGCTCGCTGGCGGCACCGCGATGGCGCTCGGCTTCGGGCTCGCGGGATTTTACATTCTGCCGGCCGCGTACGAGCAGCGTTGGGTGCAAATCGCGCAAGCCATTGTGGTAGATCTTCAGCCCGCCCAAAATTTTATTTTTACCCACTCGACGAATCCCGAATTTGCGCTCTTCAACTGGAAAGTCTCGTGCGTTGCGCTCGCGACGATCTTGCTGGCATCCATCGCGGCTGTCATCAGCGCGCGTCATCGCCGTGACAATCCAATGCTCTGGTGGCTGATGTTCGCCCTCGCCGCCGCTTCGATTTTTCTCATGTTTCCGCCAAGCGCCTTGCTGTGGCGCTATCTTCCGAAATTGCAATTCGTTCAATTTCCGTGGCGATGGCTCGTCCCTCTCGGCGTCCCGTATTCATTATTTCTTGCGACCGCGATCGGCCGGTCTCGCAGGCGATGGATTTGGTACGCAGCTCTCGCCGCTGTGATCTCCGCCGGTGCCACTGCGATCGCCCGCGACGCCTGGTGGGATAGCGAGGACGTGACACTGCTCGAGGCTGCGATTCATTCCGGCCACGGCTACGAAGGGACGGACGAGTACGCCCCCATCGGTTGCGATCGATACAATTTGCCGGGACTGATCGAAGATCCCACGTCCTTCGGCGCAATCAATGACGAACCGCTCACTCCGCACGCCGCGAAGTACGATTCAAAGTCGCGTGAGACGGTTCCGGACAGCCGCATGCCGCTACGCATCGACAAATGGCTCGCTGAGACGAAAAGCTTCAACGTCGAAACGGCTGAACCGGCGACGTTAGCACTACGTCTGTTGAACTATCCGGCGTGGGAGATAAAGCTGGACGGCCAGATCGCGCCTGCCACTTCCGCTCCTGTCACCGCACAAATGCTGTTGCGCGTTCCGGCGGGTAACCAAAAGATCGAAGTCAATTTCCGCCGCACCCCGGACCGGGTTGCAGGCAATGCGATTTCAGCTTTGTCCGGCCTGCTGCTCGCAGGCTGTGCAACCATCTTTAGTACTCGCCGACGCTCAGAATAATCCGCGCAGTTGCGAGCAATGACGCGAGCCGCTTTGCTTTCCTCCGTCCCAAATCGGCGTCCAATACTCGTGAATCTCCCGGTATGGTGTCTCTGTAACACTCCGGGAATGCACGATTTGGAGCAATTGCGCGCATCCCGTACAATAAGTGTTCAATCGTTGGGAGCCGACCACAATAATGCACGCAGTCTCTCGAACTGAGGTACATCTTGCGCGGCCTTGCCGCTCGACCGGCCACCAGCCGCGATTAGGCGCGCTGATCGCTGTCGTGTGCGTTGCCTCACTCATCGCAGGCTGCGGCCAGAAACAGGCTGCCGGCGACGAAGCGCTACCCGCAATCGCTGTGAAGACGGCAGTGATCGAGCCCGTCCCAATCTCAAACTCCTCTGAGTACCTTGCCACGCTGAAGTCCCGCCACTCCACGGTCTTGAATCCTCAGGTCGAGGGCCAGATCACCAACATTTTTGTAAAGTCCGGCGAACGCGTGAAACCCGGCGCCGCGCTGATGCAGATCGATCCGATCAAGCAGCAAGCTACCGTCGGCACCCAGGAAGCTGCGCGCGCAGGCCAGGAATCCAACGTCCGCCTGGCGCAAATTCAATGGGAGCGCTCGCAGAAATTATTCGAGGCAGGCGTAATTAGCAAACAGGAATACGACCAGGCGAAGACAACTCTCGAAACCGCCCAGCACCAGCTGAAATCTCTCGAGTCGCAGGTGCAGGAACAGCAAGCCGAGTTGCATTACTATCGCGTGATTGCTCCTACGGACGGTGTCGTCGGCGATATTCCCGTCCGCGTCGGCGACCGCGTAACGAACACAACCCTGCTGACAACAATCGACCAGCCGGGTCCGCTCGAGCTCTATATCAACGTTCCAGTCGAGCGCTCCAAGGACCTGAAGATGGGCCAGAAGGTGCAAATTCTCGACACGCAAGGGAATGTCGTGGCCGAGACTCAGATCGATTTCATTTCCGCGGAGGTCGACAACAGCACGCAATCCATCCTCGCCAAAGCGACCGTGAAAAACAGCGCCGACTCGCTGCGCACTTCGCAGTTCGCGCGCGCCCGCATCATCTGGGGAGTTCATGATGGGCCCGTGATCCCTGTACTCGCCGTGCAGCGCATCAATGGTCAATATTTTGCCTTCGTCGTAGACGGAACCGGAAAGTCCCAGGTGGCCCATCAGAAAATACTGCGGCTCGCCGAAATGAACGGCAACAATTACCCTGTGCTGGATGGGCTGAAGACCGGCGATCGCGTCGTCGTAGAAGGAATGCAGAACCTCGTGGATGGCGCTCCCGTCACAGAGTCTGCGGCGAGCCCGACCGAAAAGACTTCGTCTTGATCTCGAAGCGCGCTTCTTTCATTCGCTGCATCGAAAGGCTGGCGTAGGGAATGTTTGTCGATTTCTTCATCCGGCGTCCCGTGTTCGCCACCGTTTGCGCGCTCCTGATTATTTTGGCCGGGGCCGTCACGATTCCCACGCTGCCCGTCGCGCAGTTCCCCGATCTCGCGCCGCCTCAAGTCGTCGTGAGCGCGTTTTACAACGGCGCGAACGCGCAAACCGTCGAAACGTCCGTCACCACTCCGATCGAACAGCAGATCAACGGCGTCGAAGGCATGAAGTACATGACGTCCACGAGCGGCAACGACGGCTCGAGCGGCATCGTCGTCACCTTCGACATCACCCGCAACATCGATCTCGCCGCCGTCGACGTGCAGAATCGCGTCAACCAGGCGCTCGGGCGTCTCCCCGACGCTGTGAAAACCACCGGCATCAGCATCAGCAAGGCCTCGAGCAATTTCGTTTTCGGCGCCGGCGTCTATGCCGAGCACGGCGAGTACGACAGCCTGTTCCTCAGCAATTATGTCGACCTCTACGTCCGCGACGCGCTCAAGCGCGTCCCCGGCGTGGCCGACGTTCAGAATTTTGGCGAGCGCAAATATTCCATGCGGCTCTGGCTCGATCCGCTGCGCATGGCGTCGCGCGGCCTCACCGCCACCGATGTTCTCGGCGCGCTCACAGAACAAAACGTGCAAGTGGCAGCCGGCCAGGTCGGACAGCCTCCGTCAAAGGCGAGCCAAGCCTACCAGATCAGCGTGCGCGCAGTAGGACGTCTCGTCGAGCCCTCGGAATTTGAAAATATCATTCTCAAGACCGGCGCGGACGGCAACGCTCGTCCGCCTGCGCGATGTCGGCCGCGCGGAACTCGGAGCCGAGGATTACAACTGCAATTTGCGTTTCAACGGGCACGATGCCGTCGGTTTCGGCGTCACGCAATTGCCCAGCGCCAACGCACTGGCCGTCGATAAGCGGCCAAAGCCGAACTTCTGAAACTCTCGAAGCACTTCCCCCCCGGCATCAAGTACGCCGTCGCGTTCGACACCACCACCGTCGTCGGCGAATCGATCAACGACGTGCTCTACACTCTGCTCGAAGCAATCATTCTCGTCGTTCTCGTGATTTTCATTTTCCTGCAGGACTGGCGCAGCACGTTTATTCCCGCAATCACGATTCCCGTTTCGCTCATCGGAACCTTTGCTTTCGTGAAACTTCTCGGCTTTTCGATCAACACACTCACGCTCTTCGGCCTCACGCTTGCCACCGGTCTCGTCGTGGACGACGCGATCGTGGTGATCGAAAACGTCCAGCGCCACATCACGGAGGGAATTTCGGAGCCGCACAACGCCGCTTCCATTGCGATGAAGGAAGTCGCCGGAGCCGTCGTCGCCACTTCGCTCGTACTCGTCGCCGTCTTTGTTCCCGTCGCATTCTTTCCCGGTACCACCGGAATTCTCTTCCGCCAGTTCGCTCTCACCATCGCATTTTCAGTATCCATTTCCGCGTTCAACGCGCTCACGCTTACCCCCGCTCTTTCCGCGATTTTTCTCGGCCACGGCCACATGGTGCGGAATCGCCTGTTCGGATTCTTTAATAAAGGGATGTCGGCTTTTGGCCGGGGCTACCAGAATTTCCTGCGATTCGTGCTGCGCTTCGAAATGGTCGCAGTCCTTCTGTTTTTCTGCGGGCTCGGCCTCACCTACTGGGTCTACCAGCACGTTCCGAAGGGCTTCATCCCCGCCGAAGACGGCGGCTATCTCATCATCGCCGTGCAGGCGCCCGAAGGTGCTTCGCTCGAGTACACCACCAACATTTGTTCGCAGGTGGAGTCGATTCTCGCCAAAGTCCCGGAGATGGATAGCGCCTTCAGCGTCGCCGGCTTCAGTTTCGGTGGCAGCGCCTCGAATCGCGCCCTGATTTTTGCGGGCTTGAAGGACTTCGATCAACGCAAAGGCGAAGAGCATTCCGGCGATGCGGTCCTCGGTCGCTTGCGCGGCCCGCTCTCAGGAATCTCCGGCGCGCAAGTGGTTCCATTCGCGCCGCCGGCGGTGCAAGGTCTCGGACAATTCGGCGGATTTCAATTCGTACTCGAGGATCAGGCCGGCACGTCGATGCAGGGTCTCGCCAACGCCACGCAGAAAGTGGTCCAGGAAGGAAACCAGCAACCCGAATCTCACAGGACTGTTCACCAGCTTCAGCGCCAACGATCCGCAATTCGTTCTCACCTTCGATCGCGAAAAAGCGAAAGCGTTGGGCGTCTCGCTCAACCAGATCACCGACGCGCTGCAGGTCTACATGGGCTCGGTATACGTGAACGATTTCGATTTCAACAATCGCGCGTACCGCGTCTACGTTCAAGCCGACAAACAATTCCGCGCCGAGCCAAGCGACATCAAGGAATATTACGTCCGCTCTGACAAGGGCATGATGGTGCCGCTCGAAACGCTCGTCACGCTCCAATCGCAAGCCTCTCCGCAAGTGATCAGCCACTACAATCTATTCCGCTACGCGGAAATTGACGGCTCTGCAGCCCCCGGAAAAAGTTCCGGCGATGCAATCGCCACGATGGACAGCATCGCGAAGAAAGTTCTTGCCCCCCGGCTTCGCCTACGAATGGACGGGCCTTTCGCTCGAAGAATTGCAATCCGGCAATCAGGCCGCACTGTTATTCGGACTCGGCCTGCTGGTGGTGTATCTCACGCTCGCCGCGCAGTACGAAAGCTTCTCGCTTCCGTTCATCGTGCTTCTTGCCGTTCCGATGGCGTTGCTCGGCGCGGTCGGCGCGCAAGCGCTTCGAGGACAGGAGAACGACGTCTACTGCCAGATCGGCCTGGTGATGCTGATCGGACTTTCCAGCAAGAACGCGATTTTGATCGTCGAGTTCGCCGAGCAGCTCCGCGAAAAAGGATTCAGCGTCATCGACGCCGCCGTCGAATCGGCGCAAATTCGTTTGCGTCCCATCCTGATGACTTCACTCGCATTCATTCTCGGCGTTCTCCCGCTCGTTCTCGCGCAAGGTGCCGGACGTATCAGCCGCCGCTCTGTCGGCACCACCGTTTTCGGAGGCATGATCGCCGCCACCTTTTTGAACCTGATCTTTATCCCGGTGCTCTACGTTCTCGTGCGCCGCTTGCAATCCGGATTTGCGAAACATGCTCCCGCCGCACCGGCTTCGCCGTCGCATTCCGCTTAATCTCGCCGGCGCTTTGTCTTCCCTGCAGTCGCTGACATTGCGCGTCGCCTCAGCGCGGCGATATCCTAAGTACTTGTGAAGCCCAGTCAACTATTTACGATCGCGGCACTCATCGCAGCGTCCGCATGCTGCCCCGCCATCTTTGCGCGCCCAGTCGGACCAACCTTCCCAGCCGCATTCCACCGCGCGTAAAGCAAAAGTGCCGCCAGCAGCTTCCGCCGCGAAGAAATCGTACCAACTCACCATCGACGCGACCAAACAATGGATCGATTCGAACATCGACGTGCGCGGCGGAGAAAAACTTCGCGCTACCGCCACCGGCACGATTACCTATCCACCTGCCGGAAAAAATCCCGAAGATCGCTCGTTTGGACCCGACGGCCTCACTCGTGGCTGGGCTGACTTGATCCATGAATACCCGGTGCCCAACGGCAATCACGGTGAACTAATCGCGCGCGTCGGATCAGGCGACGCAGCGCAACCGTTTACGCTCGGCACTCACGAAGGACTTCACAGTTCCTGTCGCCGGCCGCCTCTTCATCGGCCTCAATCAGAGCTACAAGGATGCGCAGGCCGCCAAAGGAAATTTCGACGTCACGATCGAAGTGCTCGATCCCGGACCCGACACTGCGGCCGCGAAAGCCGTTGGCGGTCCCGTCGAAACGAAAGTCGCAGGCATCACGCCCGATCTCCTGCAGAAAATTCCGCGCCGTATCTCCGATCAACAGGGAAATCCCGGTGACATGGTGAATATCCTGATGGTTGGCACCGAGGAACAAGTGCGTTCGCGCCTTCACGACTGCGGGCTGGGTCCACGTAGATAGTTCCGTGCAATCCACCGTAATTGCCGGGCTGATCGATTCGCTCGCAGAAAAAAGATTATCTGACGATGCCGATGAGCACGCTCTATCTCTTCAAGCGTCCTCAAGATTACGGCTTTGCCCACGCCGAACCGGTTCGCGTGGCCATGTCACGCAATCATCTACGCGTCTGGAAATCGCCGTATCAGATAGACGGGCAGGCAGCTCTGGTGCGTCGCCGCGACGCACGATATCGGATTCGAGCGCGATCAGCGCAACAACAACGTCACTCACAAAATCGATCCCGCCATCGACAAGGAGCGCGAGTACGTCAACGACACGCTGTCCGGCACAGGTCTCGTCATCGCGCGCCAGCACGTCACGCCGCCCGATCCCCTCACCGAAGCAAAGACCGCTACCGGCGGCGAGTTCCACTCCGATGGCCGGATACTTGTCCTCGTTCTCAGTGACACTAAGGGCGACGCGAAAATCACAACCGGAAGCAAGTAGCGGCGGCCCAAAAGCTCACCAGTCGCCATGGATTTGCGGGAGGCGCATAGAAAGCGTTATTGAGGTCTTCCGGAGTGCGGTCTACCGGCAGGATCGAGCGAGACTTCGAGACTACTTCGATTCCGCTTTCAACCCAAACGCACGAGCCTCAAATGCAAGCGAAGCCGGCAAATGCTCAGAAAAGTAGGACCAATCGTGCCCGCCCGGATACAGATGAAATTCATGAGGAATGTGCCGCGATGAAAGAGTCTTATCTAGCGCCTCGCGCACCGGTGTTAAATCCGTAACCGTCCTCAGAGCCGCAATCGAAATAAATCTTCAGTCCCGACAAGATTCGCCGTTCGCGCAATCACAAGCGGATTGTTGCGGTCCCAAAACACGCGATCCGGCGGCGAACCAAACACATCGCCCAGAAGTCTCATTCGCGGACTCTGCTCCGAACCCGCAACGCTGATGTTCGGCAGCTTTTCGATCAGTGCCGCACTGTGCGCGCTCACCGATCCAAAAAGCTCGGGATGAAGAAACGCGAGCCTCAACGCTCCATAGCCGCCCATCGAAAATCCGGCAATCCCTCGCGTCGCGCGCCCGGAAGTAATCCGGTAGCGCCGCTCAATCGCCGGCAGGAACTCGCTCAGCAGGAAATCTTCGTAACGTTGATGTCCGTCGCGCGAGTTCACGTAGAAACTCGCGCCACCCGCCGGCGTAACGATCAAATAATCAGCGAGCCGGTGCTGCTCCCACAAATCCTCCACCAGATTCCACCCGCCCGAATGCAGGAACATCTGCTCGTTGTCGCCCAGTCCGTGGAGAAAGTAGAGAACTGGATAACGCCGCGCCTTCTGCTCGTCGTAGCTCGGAGGCAGCAGCACGCAGTAAGGCACCGCGCGCGCAAGCACCTTGCTCTGCACACTCTGGCATTCCGCCCGTCCGGTTGCAGCAGGAACAGGCCGCGCCAGCAGACCGGAAAATAAAATCGCACACAACACGGCCGCCGCCGAACCCCGCCCTATTCATACCGCAGCGCCTCCACCGGATTCAGCCGCGCCGCGCGCGACGCGGGATAAAGCCCCGCCACCAGGCTCACCACCACGGAAAACGCGATCCCCCCGAACACCAGCCACACCGGCACCGAGAACACATGCGCCGGCGGCAAATTCTGCCGATGCAGATATAAATTTGTTCCCCAAGTCACCGCCCTTCCGATCAGCCAGCCCATGCTCACGCCCAGCACTCCTCCCACCAATCCCATTGCACCCGCTTCCACGAAAAACAATTGCTTCACGTCTCGATCCGCGGCCCCCAGCGCTTTCAACACGCCAATTTCGCGCCTCCGCTCCAGAATCGCCATCACCAGCGTATTGACGATCCCCAGCGTCGATACCGCGAGCGCCAAACTTCCGAAGATCGCAAGCAGCAAATCGAAAATGGTAAAGAACAATCGCAGGTTTCGCGTCGCGTCGAGCAGCGAAAACGTCGAGAATCCCATGGCTTTCACAGCCGCTTCGATCTTTTCCACCTGCGACGGGCTTTTCGCGCGAACCGTCAGGCTCGCGTACGTCGTCTTGCCGCTTGTACCGCGCACCACGTCGCGCAAATCATTCAATTGCGCCGCCCGCAAGGGCTCAGCCACCTGCAGCGGTATCAGCACCCGCCCGCTGCCCAAGCCGCCGAATCCTGCGGCCGGCTCGCCGTCGACGACGCCGACGATTCGCAGTTTCATCTCGCGCGGCACGATTGAAAAGCCGCCCGCGCTTCCATCACCCTCTGAGTTCGCCGCATTGCTCGCGCCGGGCGGCGTCGCTAATGCCTGCCGCTCCGCGTAACGCAGCACAAGCTCCTTGCCAATCAAGCTCGCTGGCTGCTCCGACAATTCCTTCGCGAACTCAATCTGCAATATCGCCTCGTCCGCATTCGTTCCCGAAAAAAAACTTCCATCAATGCTGTCAAAAGCTCCATTCCCGCGCGCCGATTCCGGAATTCCCGCCACCATCGTTGCGTAGGGTGTTCCCAGGTAGCGCACTTCCGTCGGGAACCGCACCTGCGGATACACTTCCACCACGTTGGGAATCTTCTGCATTGCTTCTCGCGCCGCTTCGTCGAGCGGCGGAGAAATGCGCAGCGCTGTTCCTTTCGTTCCGTCATCCCGCGGCTCTGGCGGTCGCCCAAACGCACGCACAGTCGATCGTGACATCACGAGCACCGTGTCAAACAAGCCGGAGTTCGACAGCCGCTTCGTCGCCAGCTCCTGGAGACCCACGCCGAGCGAAAGCATCGCCACAAGCGATGCCACGCCGACGGCGATTCCCAGCGTCGTCAACGAATTTCGTAGCAACGCCTCGCGCAAATTGCGAACCGCCAACTCACCCAGGTCGCGCGCCTTCACGCCGCCACTCCATCGCTAATCAATTTGCCATCCGCAAGCGCCGCAATTCGATCGGCAAAACGGTCCGCCAGCGGCCGCTCGTGCGTCACCATCACGATCGTCATTCCCAGCGTCCGCTGAATTTCCTTCACCAGCAGCATGATGGACTCGCCCGTCGCGCTGTCGAGATTCCCCGTCGGTTCGTCGGCAAATAAAATGCTCGGCCGGTTGACCAGAGCGCGAGCAAGCGCCGCGCGCTGTTGTTCCCCGCCGGAAAGCTCGCTTGGACGATGACTCGCGCGCTGCGACAGACCCACCCGTTCGAGCGCTTCTCGCACCCGCGCAGGCCGCTCGCTGCGCTCCACTTCCGCCAAACGCAGCGGCAGTTCCACGTTTTCTTCGAGCGTCATCTTGGGAAGTAAGTTGAACGACTGAAAAACCATGCCCACGGTGAGGCTGCGGTACCGGGCGAGTTCAACAGGACTGAGCTCTGACAAATTACGGCCGACCGCGATAATCGCGCCCGACGAAGGTCGATCCAAACCCGCCATCAAATTCAACAAAGTCGATTTGCCCGACCCGGACGTCCCCAGCAGCGCGAGAAATTCTCCCGACCGCGCTTCGAGCGTCACTTCATCCACCGCCCGAATCAGCGCAGCCCCCATTTGGTAATTCCGCGAAACCCGATCCGCGCGAATCGCGACGCCGCCACGTGCAATCGTCATTGGCCCTCAATTCCCTCTTCAATGTTACTACGCGCGGCGACTCCACCGAATTTCGGCGCTAACCTTTCCCCGTCGGCGCTCGTCCTAACTCCGGCGTTATCTCATGAAACAAACTCAGCCCGCCCATCGTATATTTAGATTGAGCCGGTCCTTGAGAGGGATATTACGAATTCATCAGATTGCAGAACGCAGCACAGGAGAAATGATGCGGAAGACTTTGTCGTTCGTTGCACTGATTTTGGCGATCGCGCCTCTTGCTGGCGCGCAGCGGCTGCCTCAAATTGCCACGCCCGAAAAATATCAGATGACCATCGGAATCAACTTCGAAAAGGAAAACTTCACGGGCGAAGAAACGATCGACATCCGCGTTCTGAAACCCACCCCCACGATCGTTCTGAACGCTGCGGAAATCACATTTGCGGACGTATCCATTACTTCCGCAGGCCAGACGCAAACCGCGAAAGTCACACCTGATGAAGACAAGCAGGTGGCCGCATTTGCGTTCGACAAACCTATCGCCGCCGGTCCTGCCACACTTCACATCCGCTACACCGGAATTCTGAACGGCCAGCTTCGCGGCCTCTATCTCAGCAAAGCCAATGGCCGGAAATATGCCGTCTCGCAGCTCGAAAACACTGACGCGCGGCGCATGTACCCTTCCTTCGACGAGCCCATTTACAAAGCCACCTTCGACATTACCGCCATCATCGACAAAGGCGACTCCGCGCTCTCGAACAGCAAGATGGTTTCTGACACGCCCGGCCCCGGCGAAGGCAAGCACACCGTAAAATTCGCGACCACGCCGAAAATGTCGTCCTACCTCGTCGCTCTCGCCGTCGGCGATTGGCAATGCGCTGAAGATACCGCCGACGGAATTCCCGTGCGCATCTGCGGCATTCCCGACAAGAAGCCATATGCGCATTTCGCGCTCGAAGCAGCCGTGTTCACCGTGAAGTTTTACAACCAATACTTCGGCATCAAATATCCCTACGGCAAACTCGACATTCTGGGAGTTTCCGATTTCTCCGCCGGCGCAATGGAAAACACCGGCCTGATAATCGCCCGCGACCTGATTTTCGTTGATCCAAAGCAATCTTCCTATTTGCTTCGAAAGGCGGTCGCCCAGCAATTGGTCGCCCACGAAATCGCGCACCAATGGTTCGGCGATCTCGTCACCATGAAATGGTGGGACGACGTTTGGCTCAACGAAGGGTTTGCCACCTGGCTCTCGTTCAAGCCCATGGAAGCATGGAAACCGGAATGGAATCTCGAGACAGACGCCGTGCGCTCCAGCACCACCGCCATGGGAACCGATTCGCTCAGTTCCACGCGCGCGATCGAAGCCCACGCCGAAACTCCCACGGAAATTCAGGAGCTATTCGACGACATTTCCTACAACAAAGCCGCCGCAGTGCTCCGCATGGTCGAAGGCTTCGTAGGTCCGGAGAATTTCCGCAAAGGCGTGCACGCTTACCTCACGAAATATTCGTACAGCAACGCCACCTCGGAAGACTTTTGGAATACGATAGCGGAATCAACTCACAAACCTGTCGATAAGATCATGTCCGGCTTCGTCAAGCAGCCGGGCGTTCCGCTCGTGTCGCTAAAAACCAATTGCACAGGCGGCCACGCAAAGGCAGACATTTCCCAACAGCGCTACTTCCGCGATCGCTCCCTGCTCGAAGCAGGCTCCAAAGAACTTTGGGTCATTCCGGTTTGCCTGAAGGCAGGCAAAAACGAAAAATGCGAACTCCTCGCTACTAAATCGCAGCAAGCTGACGTGGACAGCTGTACCACCGGCACTTTTGGCAACGCCGGCGGCCGCGGATACTATCGCTCCGGCTACACTTCTGAAAACTTCAATCGCATCGCTGCGTCCGCGGAATCCACGCTTTCCGCCCCGGAACGCTTCATGCTCGTCGATGACACGTTCGCCGGTCTCCATGCGAATACTTTGCAAGCCGGCGATTTCATGAATCTCGCGCAGGAACTAAAAGACGATCCTTCTACCGCTGTAGTCGACCAGCTCACGAACTACCTGCAGTATGCAAACGACTACCTGGTCAACGATTCCGACCGGCCGCAATTCGAGAGTTGGATTCGCGTCACGTTCGGCCCATCTGCGGAAAGACTTACGTGGCAGACCAGTCCGCAGGATCCTGACGAAACGCGTGCTCGCCGCGCCGACTTTCTCACATTGATGGGCCTGATCGGCCGCGACCCGAAAGCGATTCAATTCGCTCGCGAACTAATGGACAAGTCCCTGAAGGGCGAATCCGTGGATCGAACGATGTTGTTAGCTGCGCTTCCAATCGCAGCTCGCAATGGCGATGCCGCGCTCTATGACGCCATCATCGCGCACTTCAGCCAAATCAAGACGCCCGAAGAAGGCCTAATCTACGGTCAGGCGCTTTGCCTCTTCAGCGATCCCACCCTGCTCACGCGCACCATGAAGTTTGCGATCTCGCCCGCAATGCGCGCGCAAGACGCGCCACAAGTTTTCGGCGCCATCCTCGCGAATCCGGCGGGACGTCAGCTGGCGTGGGATTTCATCCGTAACAATTGGGCGGAAGTGAATGCCAAACTCAGCAACTACTCCGAGTCAGGCATCGTGGGTAACACTGGTGTATTCTGCGATGCTGCGAAACGCGATGAACTCGAATCATTTTTCACTTCACACAAAGTGCCCGCTTCCGACCGCACCCTCAAGCTGACCGTCGAGCAAATCAACGGCTGCATCGATCTTCGCGCTCACCAGGAACCAAACCTGCAAACGTGGCTCCAGAAACAGCAACCGGCGAGTAAGGTTTCCGGCGCGCAATAGACTGGGACAACCTTACCGTGGGGACAGGCTTCAGCCTGGCGCTCCTCGCATTACAATCATCGCTCACCGCTCTACTTCACTTCGCCTGCGCGTCGAAGACTCCTGTCTCGATGTGCCCGTTATACTTCACCTGCACAAAGATCCTGTAAACGCCAGCCTTCGGAAATCCGTACGGAAACGCCACCTCAGGTCCAAGTAGACTGGTCGACATGCCCGGCATGCTCATCCCTGCCATCTCCGTGGAATTCGCTGCCGCAACATTCTGCGACTTGCCCGGAAGCGTTGCATCCGCCAGTTCAACCGCCGCCATCGGCACCGATCCATCCGGATGAACGTGAGCGAAGACACTCAAATCCGAGCGCACGAATTCAGCGTGGCCGGCCATTCCCATGTACGGCTCAAGATGATCGACCGCCTTGCCATTCGCTATCCTCTAAATCGAAATTTGAACCACAACAATTGATTCGCCGGAAGCACGCCTGGCGCGCGATCCCAAACCATCCGCATTCCATCCGCTAAAGGTGACGTCAAGTTATCCCGGGCCTCGCTCGGCGCAGTCGAAATTGGCGGCGCGGTCACCGTCGAATCATCTCCCGCAAGCGGCTTTCCCGCTGTTTCTGGAATATCTATCTCGGCAGAAAGCGTGTCAGGAAATCCGGACGCACGCACAATATCCGCAAACACCTGATAGTGTCCCGGCACCCATTGGAGGAAGCTCGTCGAGAAACACGCCGCCCTTATCCGGCACCGGATGTAAATGGTAAAACTGATCCATCTGAGGTACGCGAATCAGAAACAAATGCATCAAGTGTCCGTGATCGGGAATCAATTCCGTCGCAACCGTGTCCCGACGCCGCGTGTGCCATTTGGAATCCCCAATGTGCAACATCATCTGGTCGCCGGGAACAATGGACACGAGAAGCGCAGGCGCCTTGTAAAGCATCCGGTCCGAGAGATGAGACGCCGCAACTTTCCACCACACTCCGCCACCTGCCAGAATCCCAACGACGATCAGAAACGCAATCGCCATAACGACTCGCGCGCTACGCCGTTGCGAAGGCCCGGGCTCGATGCCGGGCTCGAGCTGTCCTTCGCGCCGAGCTGCTCCGAGTATCGAAACCATTGCCAGCACGAGCAGCACCATCAACCCGGTGAGCAATGCGCCAAGTCCTAACTGCATTGGCAACGTGTTGCGCGCAGCCGCCGGAACCGGAACAGAGATCGTGCCAGAGCCTGCTTCGCCATCCGCTTCAATCCGCACCTGCCACGAGCCTGAAGCCATCAGCCACAATTTGCCGGAGAAAAATTGCCGGTCGTCCTTTGACGGCAGCAGCACATCGGGCGGCGGCGGGTATTTCGACCCTTCGCCCACAATGTAGAGCGGAACGATTTTCACTTGCCGCACACCTGGAGAGCTGCTGCGAATTTGAATTTCGGCAATACCCGGAATCATCTGGGGCGTGCGAATCTGAACGACGAGGTGGTACGGTCCGGCGTCACCCTGAAAGAAAACGTCGGGGCTGCCTACATGCGCAAGGCACGGCCCTGCGATTAGAATTGCGAAAATTATTCCTGCAATACGATTTGATTTCAAAGGAGGCGCCTAACGCCGGATCCGCAGCAGCCAGCCGCCAAACGCGATGCCCACGCGCGATGAAATCACCGCCGCAACCCATGCGACCGCCATGCCCGCTCCAGAAAGCGATCCGCGTTGGTTCATTTACATCAAATCGGTACGCGAGTTGATGCATCGATATCGGTTCCTGGTAAGGGAAATAAATCATCCCGAAGAACCAATTGCGCGCCAGCGGAGAAATCATGAAATCGCCAAACGGCCATTGCACCGCGACGAGCGTCGCGAGAAACGCGCTCCCCACAGCGAACGCAACAACCCACTTGTTTCGTCCCGCAAGTCGGCTGCGAATAATATCGATAATAATCGCCGGAAAAATCAGTAGCACCGGAAATCCCATCGGAACCATGTGCGTCACGTTCGTGTACACAGGACCGAGTTTCGGTTGTGCAGCAAACAACGGAAAAATCCACAATCCCGCCAGCATCACCGCCGAATAAATCGCCGCGATAATCGTCGCGCCCCACCTGTGATCGGACGCAAGCGCATAGCCTACAATCAGCGCCGGCGTGCCATACATCACCACTCGGTAAAAAATCGCGGTGTGCATCATGCTCGCGTCGCTGAATTCCGAAATCAAGATCAAGTGCAGCAGCAGGCCGAGCCCCGCGAGATACAGAAACAGCCACGACAATTTCTTTCGCGCCGCTCCTGTCGCCCGATTTTTCGCGGACACAATCAAAACCAAATAGCCGATTCCCACGCCGAGAATTCCCAATCCAAGCACCACATGCGGCGGACTCAGTATCTCTACATCGAGCCCAAACGAGTTGTGCCACCAATTGTCGAAAGGTGCCGACGTGACCATTGTCACGCCGCCCCACGCCGTCAAAAATGCTCCCAGCGGCCCGCGGAATCCCCACACCTTCACCGACGCAGATTGCGTCGCGAGATCGTGCGAAAACGTAGTCGAGAAAATCAGATAGCAGCAGGTAATCGCGGCGAGAATCCCGCCGAATTGAATCAACAAATGCGCAGGCGTCCAAAATGTGTCTCGCCCAATCGTCATGTGCCAGGAAATATCCCAGTACAATCCGAAGCTGATCGAAGATACCGCGATGACGCCCGACCACACGAACCACGGAATCGCGGACGCTCGAGCTCCCGCCCGCGCCTCAACTGCGGCTGGACTTGAAATGCCAAACGAAACACTTTGCGCCATCGGAAGCTCCGCATCGAGCATAGCAAGACTCTGCGCGCAGCAGCAACCGGAGGTTCAAGCGACTAAGTTTGCCCTGATAATTGCCGCCGGTGCTGCCGAAGCACTCATTTCCGTTGAGGGTGCCAAACAGATGTCGCTGCACAATCGATGAGCAGCGGATTCAATGTGAGCTCGCAATAGATTTGGCAGTAGCTGTGTTACGCTCGCGGCGTGGCGCGCGCTATCCACGAGAGCGCGTCCAATTTGTGGGAGCTTCGGTTCGATGGGATCGCGGCAATTTGTGGCATTGTTGGGCAGCGCTGCAGTGCTGTGCGCCGGATTGTTTGTGGTCCGCCGCCACATGCGGCGGCACCCGGATGTCGGAAAACGACCTCCTGGCACGGTGATTCGCGCTGTGACGGTGACCTTCGATTACGATTTCACGAAGACGCCCGCGTGTTCGCAAACACTGAAAACGAAGTGCATCCAGCAATTCAACGTCTACGATAATACCGGCGGAAAGAAGCGCTTGTTATTCTGGATTCTGCCACCGGCCGATGCCCACAATTTGGTGAAAGGGATTACGTCAACCAGTCCCAAACTTCCTTTTTTCATTGGGCCACTGGCAGTCGCAGTCACCGCATGGACGGCGGAACGCGACGAGTCGCAACCGAAGGATTGTCAGGTAACGGTGGCGATATCCTCCTCCGGCTCACCTTGAACGAGGCAATGAAGCACGCGGCTCGAATCTGCTGCTTCCCCTACAAAATCTAACTCCTCAGTTACTCCGCTTGCTCGATCTTCCAATCTGCGCAACACTTTCCACTGCTCGTAGTTCCACTCGCCCGACCATAGTCTGAGGAGAACATCCATGCCACGAACGCTCCGCGCAGCTCTCTCCCGTTGGTTCGTATTTTTCATGGCCGCAATCATTTGGGCTGAGGCGGTTCCGTGTGCCAGCGCGCAAGCGCAACGAGCCGCTCCATCGTCGCAGGATGCTCAATCAACCGCACAAATTCAGCCCGGTAAATCGCGTCCTAGAATCGGAGTCGCACTTGAAGGCGGCGGAGCTCTCGGCCTCGCGCACATTGGCGTGCTGCAATGGTTTGAAGATCACCACATCCCAATCGACTACATCGCGGGAACAAGCATGGGCGGCCTCGTTGGCGGTCTCTATGCCACCGGCAAGAGCCCGAAAGAACTTCAAGATCTCGTCAACGCACAGAATTGGGACATCATCATTGGCGGCGAAATCGGCTACGAAAATCTTTCCTACCGCCGCAAAGAAGACCTCCGGGCCATTCAGAATTCAATTGCCCTCGGCCTCAAGCACGGTCTTTCCACCCCCTCCGGCCTGAATTCCGGCGCCCAGATTGATCTGCTCATCGACCGCGAAACAATGCCCTACCCCGTTTTGAAATCCTTTGACAGTCTGCCAATTCCCTTCCGTTGCGTCGCCACAGATCTCGTCTCGGGCCAGGAAGTAGTGTTTTCGGAGGGCTCCTTGCAGCAGGCGCTGCGCGCGACGATGTCGCTTCCCGGCGTTTTCTCGCCGGTGCGCGACGGCGAAAAAATCTACGTCGATGGTGGCCTTGTTGGCAATCTGCCCACCGACGTGGTCCGAAAAATGGGAGCGGACATCGTGATCGCCGTGCATCTCGATGTTGCCCCCGCGGACCCGGCGAAGATTCAGTCACTCTTCAGCGTGCTCGGTCGGTCAGTGGACGTAATCGTCCGCCAGAACGAAATCCGCGGCCTTGCAGGCGCCGACGTAATCGTGAACGTCAACCTCCGCGAATTCAACTCGATGGAGTACGACAAATCGAAGCCAATCATCGCCGCCGGCACGCAAGCCGCAATTGAAAAAGAGCGCGTGCTCTCTCCTTTCGCGCTCGGCGATTCGGATTGGAACGACTATCTCGCGGCAAAGAATGCACGGAAGCAAACGAGAGTGCCCGTCCCGCAGTTCCTACGCGTCGAAGGCACGAATCCGAATGCAGCGCACCAGCTGGAGCGATTTCTAAACCCGCTCGTCGGCAAACCAATCGAGACGGCGGAAATGGAAAAGCTGCTCACGCGACTCACCGGGATTGGCAAGTTTGGCTCCGCGGATTATCGGATCACAAGCAAAGACGGACAGGACGGACTGGTCATCACGGTCCACGAAAAGAGCTACGCACCTCCAATCCTGCAAATTGGATTCGCAGTCGACGGTGCGGAGAGCGACGACGTCACCTTCACCCAACTCGCCCGCATCACTTTCATGGACGTCTGGGGCTATCGCTCCGAACTGCGGACAGACATTCAGCTCGGAAACACGTACGGCGTCGAAACCGAGCTGTACCGTCCGTTTACCGCCACCAGCAAGTGGTTCTTTGCCCCGCGCGGAGAAGCCACCGATGCATCCTTCAAAATTTTCCGGAAGAGCAATCCGGAAGCGATTTACCGCTTTTATAAAGACGACATCGGCGGCGACGTTGGATACACGTTTAGCAGATTTTCTGAAGTTCGCGCCGGATATGAAATCGGATACTTCAGTGCCGATCTTCGATTGGGAACGCCGAATTTCGGTTCCTTCAACGGACGCTTTGGCGACACCAAAGTTCACTTCCTCACAGACCATCGCGACGATTTCATCACCCCACGCCGGGGCTACAGCCTCGAAAGTACGTTCCGCTATTACGACACAAACCCCGGCGCGATCGGCAACTTCGCGGTGTTTCAGGCCCAGGCGGAATATTTTCTGCCCGTCTCGAAGTCAGGTTCCGTTTTCGCCATCGCGGAGGGTGGAACTGCGTTCAACTCTTCACATATCGGTACGCCGCAATTCTTTCTGGGAGGACCCGCGCGGCTAAGCGCTTACGGAACGAATGAACTCTTCGGTAACGAATACTATTTTTCGCGAGTCGGCTACCTGCACGACATTTTTACGCTGCCTCCTTTCGTCGGCCGCGACGTGTACGTCATTGGAACCTACGAATTTGGCAGGATGTTCGGCGCGCCGAACGAAAGCAAGTTCCCGAACGATGTGGCCGTCGGATTTCTCGCGCAAACATCCATTGGACCCTTGTTTATCGGCGGGAGCGTCGGCGACACCGGACATGCGAAATGGTTCTTCGAGCTCGGCCACGTCTTTTAGTCAACCCGGGCGGCCCAGACGTGTCGCCGAGAGCAATGATTCGTCCCAGGCAAGTAATCGGCAATGTCCTTGTGTTAAAATTGAGGGGATGGGACACCTACGGCCAACGACTACTTTTTCGCGACCGCTGTGGCTCTTGAGCGCAATCCTCGCGCTGCTGGCGCCAATTCCTGCGCGCGCGCAAGCGCCCGCGGCAACTACCGTCTCCGCGTCCGCTGAAAGCGGCCAGGAACACCGTTTGGTGCTTTTCAACACTCACACCAACGAACGGCTCGACATCGTCTTCCGCCGCGGCGAAGACTACATTCCCGGCGCCCTCGCGAAACTCGACTATTTCCTACGCGATCACAACACCAACGAAGTCCGCCACTTCGATCCGCGCCTCTACGATATCTTGTCCGACCTCACGCGCTCCATCGGCCACCCGGGGGGCGAGATCGATATCGTCTGCGGCTATCGAACGTCGTCGACAAACGCTTCGCTCCGCGCTCACACCAACGGAGTCGCAAAGAACAGCCTTCACATTCAAGCGGAAGCGATTGACCTGCGCATGCCCGGAGTCAATACGTTGAAATTGCGGAAGGCTGCTCTTGCCCTTGCCCGCGGCGGCGTAGGCTATTATCCTCATTCCGATTTCATCCACGTCGACACCGGCCGAGTTCGCCAGTGGTGTTTCGATTGCCCCGCCAGCCTGATGAACGGCGACTAGCTCTATCCAACAACTGGACTCACGCGACAATCCTCAACTAACTCGCCGGATAGGGATAACCCTGCGCGAGAACTTGCTCGAGCGTTTTATCGTGTCCGTAGATGTCGTCGTAAAAGTGGACAAGCCCATCGTTCGGCACCACCACTGTGCCGTACACGATGTAGACCGGAATCGGATGATCGAGATTTACCTGCTGGTTCGGCGTGTTCCCCGTCATCGCCGCGCGCACGCGCTCCAGATTCCATCCCGGAGTATCCCTCAATACGAACGCGGCCAGATCGGTCGGCTTTTCCAGGCGAATGCAGCCATGGCTGAAATCCCGCCGCGAACGCGAGAAAAAAACCTGCTCCGGCGTGTCGTGCATATATACGTTGTAACTATTCGGAAAAATAAATTTCACGAGCCCAAGTGAATTCTTCGGCCCCGCATTCTGCCGCACGAACAACTTGCCTGCCTTCAGCTGATCGAATATTTCAGGCGTCACCGCGCCGGCCGTAACTACGTTTTGGCGGCTGTCCACCACCGCGAATCCCTTCGCTTGAAGATAGTTCGGGTCTTTCGCGAGGCGCGGAAACATTTCAGATCTCGCGATCGAATAGGGAACATTCCAGTAAGGACGGAACACAAGATACTGCATCGTGTCGGCGAATACGGGTGTGTCGTGATTGTATGCTTTGCCGACGACCACGTTCATCGTCACCGCCAGATTCATGTGTTCGTCGTACGCGCGCAGCCGGAATTCCGGGATGTTTGCAATGATCGGTGGCGCGTGGAACGTCGTCGGCAGCCACCGCCAGCGTTCCAGTGTTAGCTGTATCTGCCGCACGCGCCTGCTCACCGGAACATTCAAATCCGCAATGGTTTGCGCGCCGAGCCGGCCGTCCGGTTCCCGTCCATGGCGGCTCTGAAAACTCTTCACCGCATCGATCAGCGGCGCCTGGTACACCGTCCCATCCGCGGGAACATTCGCAGAAGCCGGAAGATCTCCTTCGAGCCGGAGAATGCGCGTCAACAGGGGCACTCCGGCGTAGGTATCGCCCGCGCCGAGTGTCTTCTTGACGGCAGGAAGCTGCCCCGTCTCGGCTCTTTTCTCGAGTTCGAGATAGATGTGCAGCGCATCAATCGTCCGCTGGTATCCCGGGAACGAAGGTTCCACCTGCACCAGCGTCGCGGCCACATTGGGGCTGTCGACTACGTTCTCCTTCAAGAATTCCGGCAAATCGTATTTTTTCGTCTCGATGTCCAAACCAAAATCGAAATGCTTCGGATTCACCTTGCCGATGTGAAGATCGGAAATATATCGCATCACGCAAACGGTCAGCGCCACGTCAAATTTTTCGGCATCTGCCTCGGAAGGCTCCGCCCTGCCGGGTTTCAGCTTCGCGAGCCGCGCACTCCAGCGCGGTCCGTCATAATCGTCGGCCGAAAGCCCTTTCTGATCCGCTTGGAGCAGCAGTGCGATCACTTGCTGAGCCTGCGGCGTGGGCTCCATTCCCCGCACCCACGGCAGCGAATACCCGTACATATCGTAAAACTTCGTAATGAGCTTGCTGTAATCGCTGAAGTTGGGCCAACGCAGCTCCGGAATGTTCCCCGCTGAGATTGTCGCTTGCAACGCCGCTCGGCCTTCAGGGCTCAACTGCTGCGGAGGCCCGGACGAAGCCGTGCCTGCCCCGGACTGCGCTCGACCGCTCCCCGCAGGCGCAGCGCCAGTTCCGCAAGAAAGCGCGATCAAGACAAATGGCAGCAACACGCCCAAACTTTTGATTCGTCGCGACTGAATCACGCAGACCTCCCGCTTCCCAACATTCTCCGCCGGCTGGCTGGTGCCAAGGATGAGATGCGAAACCTATCACAGTTGGCGCCTCGGAAGAAGTCTCCGAACCGTCGTTAGCGATTTCGCACGCGCCAAAACTGCGAAGCGCCTTCTTACGTTTTGATTCCCGCGGAATGTTGGGCTCGTCAACCAATCGAGAGCGTCGATTTTCCTTCCTTTCGGCGAGACCGCGAAGCGAGTGGGGCGTCCACAAAATCGCAGCGCTACTCGTACCGCAGCGCCTGAGTCGGCGCAATCCTCGATGCTTTCCGGGCGGGCACATAGGCAGCCAGCATGGTCGCCAGGAACATCGCCGGCACCACGATCGCATACGCCACGATATCCACGCCGCCGGCATTGAACAGCATCGAGTTCATCAGCCGCTCCACGCCGAAACCCATCGCGAGTCCCATCGCCGTTCCAATCCCCACCAGCACAAGGCCCTTGCCCATCACCAGGCGCATCACATCCGAACTCGCCGCACCGAGCGCGATGCGTATTCCGATCTCGCGCGTCCTCCGGCTCACGTTGTACGCCACAAGTCCGTACAATCCTGCAACCGCAAGCAGCAGGCCCACCACGCCCATCGTACCCACCAGATCGATCGCGATTCGCGGGCCCCTCACTGCCTGGTTCAAGTACATCTCCTCGTACGTTCTCGTCTGCAGCATCGGCAGGTTCGGATCGAGGGTGCGCACAACGTCCTTCACGGGCTGCACCAGTTGCAACGGATCGCCGCTCGACCGCAACATCAGCACCATTCGCGCGATCGGATGCTGCTCCAGCGGCAGATACAGAAAGTCCATCGGCGTTTCGATGCTCCCTTGATACTTGATCGTCCGCGCCACTCCGACGATCTCCACCAACGTCCCGGTCCGGCTATCGAGACGGATCCGCTTTCCCACCGCATCCTCTCCCGGCCAATAATGTTGCGCAAACCGGTCATTCACCACCGCCACACGCGGCGCCTCCGCGGTATCGCTCGCCAGGAAACCGCGCCCGTGCAGGATCGGAATTCCCATCGTCTCGAAGTATCCTTCATCCACCGTGTCCATCAACGAGCTGAAGTTCTCGCGATCCTGCGGCATCTGAAATCCATCCGGCACGAATGTCACGCCGTCGAAATCGTCCACTCCAAGCGGGACGTTTTGCGTTAGCGCTTCGCTCCGCACGCCGGGGGTTTCCCGAATACGTTCGGCCAGCACTTTATAAAACTGCTGCGTTTGAGCGGCGTTGTAATGCACCAGCCGCGGATCAAAGCTCGCCATCAGCAAGTGGTCTTTCGCAAAACCGTGTCTGTCCATCAAGCCATGTTGGAAGCTCCGCGCCATCAGAAATGACGCCGTCAGCAACATGAGCGACGTCGCAACCTGCGCTACCACCAGCACATTCCGGCCCCACAGGTGTTTCCGCCCGGGCACTTCCACATCCGCGGACTTCAATCCGTTCACCAGGTCTACCCGCGTGCTCTGCAGCGCCGGCACCAGCCCGCAAAGCAAAGCACTCAACGCGGCCAATGCGACGCTTGCCAGCAAGACTCTCTTGTCCATCTGGAACGGTATCGCCAGTGGTAATTCAGTCATGAAAATGATGTTTTGTTTCGAGTGGAACCACTCTACGACGCCATATCCAATCGCGATTCCCGCCAACCCGCCCAATGCCGCAAGAATCAGGCTTTCCGTCAATAGGAGTCGAATCAGCCGGAGCCGCCCCGCTCCGAGCGCCAACCGCACCGCAATTTCGCGCGTTCGCGTGCGCGCTCGGCTCAGGAGAACACCTGCAACGTTCGTGCACGCCACCAGCATCACGGCCAGCGCGAGAATCAGAAAGATCACGCCGAATTTCCAGTTCGAATCGTCGCTTCGAGCGCGCATTTCAAATTGGGTGCGTACCGCCGCGCCGCGCCCGTGATTTTCCTTTGGATACTCGACCTCGAAATTCTTCGCCAGCACGGCCATTTCATTCCGCGCCTGCTCGAGCGTCGTGCCCGGTTTCAATCGCCCCTTCACGTACAACTCGCGATCGTCGCGGTCCTCAAAAAAATTCTTCTGCGGGCTGGTCGAGAACACCGGCGCCATTGCCAGCGGAATGTAGAAGTCGGGATGCCCGAAAATCTGCATCCCCGAGAACGATTCCGGCGCCACGCCAATCACCGTGAACTCTGTTCCGTTCAACCGGACCGTCCGGCCCAGCACCGAAGGGTCGCTCCCGAATTCGCGTTTCCAGAAATCCGGTCCCAGCACCACCACCGCATTGCGCCCCGGCACCTGATCTTCATCGCCTCGGAACCCGCGCCCCAGGCTCGGCTCCACTCCGAGCACCCGGAAATAATTTCCCGAAACCATCATCCCGCCCTTGATTCGCGGCGTCGCTCCGGCGTCGGCGCTGAAACCCACAGCTTCCATTTCTGCGCTCGCGACCACTCCGTCGTAACTCTTCGCCCTGTCGCGGATGTCCAGATATTCGCGATAGGAGAAACCTTCAAACGCGCTGTCGTGTGTCGTGCCCACCAGCGACACCACCGCGCCCGGATGCGGCACCGGATACGGCCGGAAAATCAGCGCATCCACCATACTGAATGTCCCCGAGGCCATCCCGATCCCCAGCCCCAGCGTGATCGCGACGAACGCCGTGAGTCCCGGTGTCCGCCGCAAGCTCCTCATCGCGAACCGAACGTCCTGCAGCACATTATCGACGAACATAAGTCCTCGCTCGGCTCGATACTCGTCCTTGATCCCCTCCACGCCACCAAATTTCAGCAATGCCTGCCGCCGCGCCTCCACAGGTGAAAGTCCCGCCCGAAGATTTTCTTCCGTCTGCAGCGCGATGTGTCCCTCGATCTCTTCCCGCAATCTCTCGTCCTGTGCGCGCCTTGCCGACAGGTTGACCGCACGTTTGAAAAACCGTCTCAGAGTCTTCATCACAAATCCTCCGCCGTCACTTTCCGAACACGCCTTGAATTACCTCGATTCGATTGATAGACACGCTCACTCATATCGCAACGCCACCATCGGATCCAGCCGCAGCGCCCGCCGCGCGGGAATGTACGACGCCAGCAGCGCAGCGAGAGAGAGCAATACAGCCAGCCCCACGATTGTCAGTGGGTCGGTCGCGCTAACTCCAAAAAGGAGACTGGACATCAAACGCGCCACGAGCAAAGACTCGCCGACCCCGATCACCACGCCGAATGCCGCCAGTCTCGCGCCTTCGCCGACAATCAGGCGCAGGACATCCCTCCGCTGCGCTCCGAGCGCCACGCGAACCCCGATCTCCTGCGTCCGCCGCGCCACAGAAAATGAAACCACTCCGTAGATGCCGACGGTCGCCAGCGCCAGGGCAGTTGCGGCAAATAATCCCAGAATCAGCAGCAGGAATCGCCGGTCCGCGAGCCAGCCTCCCATCTCATCCGCGAAGGTAGAGAATTTCACCGGAACATCGGGGGCCAGTTCGTGGAATATGCCGCGCGCAACCGCCACAATCCGTTCTGTCGGCGCTGCGCTGCGCATGATGATCGTCGGAGAGGAATTCACGTTCATTCCCCGCTGCCTATAGTTCACATAAATAATTGGGCTCGGCGGAAGATCCAGCCCGCGCGCTCGAACATCCCCGACAATGCCCACTATGGTGAGCGGCTTCATATTGCCGTCCATGCTCCCGAAATCGATCACTTGACCGATGGGGTCCTGATTCGGCCACTGCCTCTGCGCCAGAGTTTGGCTGATCAACGCTACGTGCGGAGAATTCAGGTCGTCTTGCTCACCGAATATCCTCCCGCGAATCAGGGAAATTCCCAGCGTGCGGAAGTATCCGTCGCCCGCCACGCAATAAGAGGCCTGTCCAACGCGAGCGCTATTTTGTTCCATGCGTTCCCAATCCTCGAAACTGGTAGGCGGCGCTTGGCCGTTGAGAATCAGAAATTCTCCGTTCGGAAGATCATCTCCGCCCGCTACGGGAAGCGCTCCGGCCAGGCCCACCGCTTCAGCTCCTGGGATCGCGCGTAGGCGGCTCAAGAGATCGTCTGTCAAGCGGCTCTGCCGCGAGAGAAACGTCGCGTCCATGGCGAATACCTGCGCTTGCGGAACCGGCAGCGAGAATTCCATGGTGATCAGATTTTCCTGGCGAAAACCGGGGCTCGTGGAAATAAGTTTCAGAAAGCTGCGCCCCAGAAGCCCTGCCCCCACCAGAATCACCAGGGTCGTGGCAATTTCGCCGATTACCAGGACGCGGCGCAACCGCTGGCTCGCCCCTGAATCGGAGGAACTACGCGAACCCGCGGTCAACGCTTCGTGGAACTCTCCGGCGGCCGCGCGCCAAGCGGCAAAGAGTCCCAGCGAAAATGCGACCACAGCAGACGTGGCGACCGCAAAAGCGAGAACCGATAAATTGATATGAATATCCTGCTGCCGCGCCAGGCTCGCGGGAACAAGCGCGGGCAGCAGTTTCATGGTCCAAACCGCCAGTAATATTCCCAGCGCTCCTCCCGCAAACGACAACACAAATGACTCGGCGAGAAATTGCTGGATCAGCCGGCCACGTCCCGCTCCCAGCGCCGCGCGTACGGCCAGTTCTTTCCGGCGGGCCGACGTGCGCGCCATCAGCAACCCCGCAACATTCGCGCAGGCCACCAACAACAGCAGACTCACGGCTCCGAAGAGAATCAACAAAGCGGTGCGCACATCTCCCACCATTGCCTCTGCAAATGGCGCCGCAGCCGCGCCGGTGAGGTCCACTTTTTCTCCATACTCGTTTCGGATTCGGCGGGCGATCGAATCCAAATCCGCCCGCGCTTGCTCCACGTTCACTCCCTCCCGAAGGCGGCCCAGACAGGAAGGGCCGTGCGCCCGGCGGCTCGACGACATCCCGTAAAGAAACTCGCGCGCTACCCATGCAGATGCTCCGGGTGGGAAATTAAAGCCGCGAGGCATCACTCCAATCACTGGATAAACCGTCCCATCCATCGTCAGACGAACGTGCGACAGATCCTCCGCGCCTCCCAGATATTCTTGCCAGTACCCGTAACTTACGATCATCGCCGCGGCGCCGTGGTAAATCTGCTCGTCGGCCGCAAATCCCCGCCCGTGAAAAGGCTCCACTCCGAGCGCGGAAAAGAAATCTTGAGAAACATCGGCTACGTCCGCGCGCGCAGGCTCACTCCCGCCCGAAACGGACTCCGGACCATCGTTATATTCAGCCAGTCCGCTCAGTGTGTGATTCTGCGCGCGAAAATCCTCAAAGTTGGGATCGGTGAGAGTCATCCGGTGGCCATCGGGAGCTTGTTCCCATACTCGCACCAGCTGCTGCGGATTCGGGTAAGGAAGTGGACGAAGCAGCACGGCGTCCACAATGGAAAAAACGGCCGTCGATGTGCCGATGCCAAGGGCCAATGTGACGACGGCCACAGTTGTGAAGCCGGGAGTCTTGCTCAACGTACGCGCCGCGTAACGCACGTCCTGCAAGAGAGTCTCGATAAACGGCAGGCCTCTTTCTTCGCGATATTCCTCTTTCACACCTTCCATGCCGCCAAATTTCAATATTGCTTGCCGCCGCGCCTCCACGGGTGAAAATCCCGCGCGAAGATTTTCTTCCGTCTGCAGGGCAATATGCTCTGCAATCTCTGCGCGCAATCGCTCATCATGCTCCTGCCGGCCTGTCGCCAGGTTTGCCACGCGCCGGAGCAATCGCCTCAACGCTCTCACGGCAAATCCTCCGCCTTCACCTCGAAGAACCGCCCGATGATCGCCGCTGTTTGATTCCAATCTTGGGTTTCCACCTGCAACTGCTTGCGTCCTTCCTTGGTCAGTCGATAGAAACGCGCCCTGCGATTATTTTCCGAAGCGCCCCACTCCGATTCGATCGCGCCCTCTTGCTCCAGCCTCAGCAGCACTGGATACAGCGTCCCCTGATTCACCGCCAGCAGATCGCCGCTGATCTGCTCGATGCGCCGCGCAATTCCGTAGCCGTGCAGCGATCCCAGCACATCAAGCGTCTTGAGAACCATTAACGCCAGCGTGCCCTGCAGGACGTCCGTTTTCTGTTTCATAACCCCCGCCATTTTGGTTTCCAACAGGAAAGATGCCACACTTCCTTTGGGAAAGCAACAGGGAAATATTCGAGCAACCGCCGCGCTTCGCTGCCGCGGATTGCTGATATCCAAACGCATGTGACGCCGACCGCTCTAGGAAAGTCCAGCGCGGCGGACCAGGTCCGTAAATCGAGGGTCGCTTCGCAGCGGATCAAAATAGGGATGTACTTTGAGGAACAGCAATATGTTCGACTTTTCCTTGTAGGCCTGCTCGAGCCACACAAACGCCTCTTCGTTCTCGTCGAGCCCCAAATAGGCATTCACAAATGCGGCAGCGGGCACGTAACCCGCCTTCTTCCGGCTCTTGAGTTCGCCGAGGAGCCGCAGCGCATCGCTGCGGCGTCCCGCATGGGCATATGCCCGGATCAGGACCCCAATCACCCCGGGACTTTGGTTCGAGAGCGAAGCCGCCTTCTCGAGCACGGGGATTGCATCCTTCGGTTGATTGTTCGCGATCAGTACAAATCCAAGGTACCAAAGCGAGCCCGCGTCGTCCGGTTGCACCGCCAGCTCGCTCCGCAGTTCACGGATGGACTCGTCGTAGCGGCGAGCCTGAAAAAGTATCCACCCGACGTCAGTGCCGGAGACCGAAAACGGATCGAGTTCCCGGCCACGACGGGCCCAACTGAGCGCCTCGTCCGTACGTCCGTGGCATAGAAACCACGAACCAAGTCCGGCGTGCGCATCAGCATTGCTCGGGCTCAATTCCAGCGCGCGCCTGTATTCCGCCTCGGCGTCAGCCCACTGCCACTCATCCAGCTGAACGTCTGCCAGCAGGACGTGCGCTTCAGCGAGGTTCGGATCGAGCTCCAGTGCTTTTCGGACTTCGTTCAATACCTTCGACCGCATCTCCTCCGGGGGAGCACCGAAATAAACCGTACCCAGTTCCCCGTAGGCCCGAGCTGCTCCGAGGTAAGCGGGTGCAAATGTCGGGTCCCTCTTTTTCGCGTCGTCGAAATAACGGATGCTTTCCTCGAGGCCCTCCTTGCTGTTGCCGTTGCTGAAGGCAAACCAGCCTTTCAGATAGCTTTCATAAACTTCTGGCGCGACGGAACGCGCTGCCGCCAGCCGTTCATGCTCCTCTCCGCTCACCGTCACTTCCACCTTCTTGGCGATCGATTGCGCCAGCTCGCTCTCCAAAGCAAGCGCGTCGCTCAGCTCGCGATCGTAGGTTTCCGACCAGAAGTGCTCGTCGGTCGCGCCGCGAATCAATTGCGCGGTCACCCGAATCCGATTGCCCTCTCGCATCACGGATCCTTCCACCACTGCGTCCACTCCCAAAATTCTCGCGATCTCCGGCACGGATAGTTGCGGATTCTTGAAGCGCATCACCGACGTATGGGAAATCACGCGCAGATCGTGGATACCCGCGAGCCGACCTATCAGCGCCTCCGTCATTCCTTCGGCAAGGTATTCCTGCGTCGGGTCTCCCGACAGATTTTTCAGCGGCAGTACCGCCAGCGACTTAATCTTCGACCGGCCCAGATTCTCGGCGCGCCTTCGGGAAATGACGTAAGCGACGGCCAGCAGGGCGAGTACGACAACAACCGCAGCCAGCGCGATCAATCGGCGCGCCCGTCGCGGCGCCCTTCCTTCACGATCGCCTTCCGTCACAGGCGCCTCAACCTTTTCTGTTTTCTCCTGCCCTAGGCCCCGTTTGTTTTCCGGCTCCTCTTCCGACTCCTTCTCTCGCTCCTCATCGTGTTCTTCGAATCGCGCCTGGCGGCTTTCCAGCCACGCATCAAGCTCGGCGCCCAACGCGTAGACCGACCCACGCTTGTCGTGCAGATGCCGGTGGACCGGCATCCCCTCCCGCTTCTCCCACCGCTGGACGGTCGTCACATCGCGGCCGAGGTACGACGCGATTTCCTTCCATGAATCCAGACGATGTTCGGACGGCCCGTCGGATAGCATCGCGTCAAGGGAAGACTTGCCCATTACCCGCTCCTGATTGGTTCCCGAGTATCTTAAGTCGAGTTTCGTAAGTCCAGTAAATCGATGCGACTTCCACCCGCTCGACAGCGGTAAAGGACGGCATTTTGAGGCGCATCCCGATTCCCGCTCATTGCCGTTTGACCAGGCCCGCTTCGATGCCCGATTGTATCCGCACATCGCATCCCTGAAGTCGCAGATTTCGAGCCCTGGATCTTTCAGCGACGCAGGCGCAGGTCCCAAATTTGGAGGCTTCTCATGAAAAGCAACACTTTGAAGTGGATCTTCAGCACCATCGCAGTCGCACTGCTCGCCGTCACCATCGGTGCCACGAATCAACCTTCCATTCCCACGCACTTCCGCGGCCTGATCAACGACTTCACGCCGGCCACCATCAACGGCAAGTTGGTCGGCCCGTGGATCATGAACGGCACCTGGTCCCTCGATTTGCATGACCATCTCAGTTCCGCCGACTTTTCCGCCGAAATGACCATGGGCAGCTCCGACTACGCCGTCGTCAACGGCGTCGTGAAGGATCCCGACAGTCCCGATCCCCAGGTTCGCACCGCCCACACCCATCACATCACCATCAAGAACGCCTCCGTCAGCTTCGCCGCCGGCACATGTCCTTCCTACGCCCCCCCAGGCCCGGCCATCACCAACACCGGCTTCATGATCTCCGGCCTTGCCAAAATCACCGGCAATGGCAGCCCCGCTCCCTTCTCGAAGAATGACACCGTGCTCTCGAACCTCACCGTCTGCGTCAACGGCGGAACCGACGTCCCGTTTTCCAACGTGACGCTCGTCTTCGGCACGCCCGCGAGCGGCCACTTCGGCACGCAGCCGATTCACGGAGTCGTTCGCAAGGCGAGATTGTCCGATTTCGACGACGATCACGACCACGACAATCGTTAACTCCCGGCGGGCGCGATTGGATCGATCGCGCCCTTCCCTGCTCGAATTCACCCTCTCCAATCTCGCCGCTGAAGAAGGTGCCCCGCTCGACATTGCCGCACACAATTTCGTTACCGGAAATCTTATGAATCGGAATCAGCGCATTTCAAGACGACCGTCGCGTCCACGAATTCCGTCCGCCTGATTTCCGAAGTTGGCTATTCGAAGAGTGGAAGTAGAAGCGGTCGTTCTCAATCGATGATGAGGAGTGGCTGGGAGGCCTGGACTCGAACCAGGATAATCAGATCCAGAATCTGATGTACTGCCAATTGTACGACCTCCCACCAGATGACAACAAAAAAGGCCGCTCGCGCGACCTGCATATACTTTACTGAGCGCACCACGATTCGTCAACCCGCCTCGGGACACCCCTTTTCGCGCTGTGCCGCGCAGCTATTGCGAAAGCTGATCGAAAGTCTGCTCCGCAAAAACAAACGCATCCGGTTGCACGTGTACCGGCCCCTGAAATGGCCGGTCGATCTCCGCAACGGATACGAGCACAAGCGAAAGCAGAAACGAGAGCACAAATACGTGGATGAAATGCAGTGCGAAATTCCGGCACCCAAATAGGCACGCAGACCCGATCACTACCACTCCGCCCACCACCAAAACCGCCCAAAGTATCCCGGGAAGTTTGATACGGCTCTCAATCTGGCGAAGCCGCCGGTGTTCGGACATTTGGGTGAGCGCACTGAAAGCTTGTTCGTACTTCGACTGCCGAAACACATCCGACGTCGCTTCCTTACCGCCCGCACCGGCAGCGCCCGAATGCGACTGCACCAGCACGTCCCACAAATCCCGCGTAACACTGAAGCTCCGCGCGCTCAATTCCTCACGCGCCATCGCCGGCCATTCCTCGCTGACAATCACCGCGGCGTACTCGCGGCAAAGTCCGCGAATCGCCGCCGACTCCGCCGAATCCAGCCCGCCGGCAATGCGGTACAGGTTCACCAGATCGTTCGCTTCCATTTCCGCATTGATCCGAGCCGTTTGAAAATTATTCCACACATTCCAGAGCATGAACGCAAGGATCACAGCGTAGGTCGTGCCAAGAACGCTGATCTGCCACCCAATAATGTCGTTGTGTTCGCTGCGTTGCGAAGCTGGCCAGAGCCAGCGCAGAAGCACCAAAAACACGAGGGACAGAACCACCGCGCCTAGAACGACAAAAACACTTTGCAACGAACTCAGCATGGCAGGCCCTCTCAGCCGCAACGAACAGGAACCCTGTTCGCGTTCGGCGCTACGAACGCACCGTTACGATCGCCCTTTGCGAGAACAACGTTCCCGTCGGCTCGCCATCCTAAGTTGCCGCACGCCATTCGTCAACCGCGCGCCGCTTCGGACTGAAGTTCATCTCGCCTCGATTCCTCGGCCTGCATCCGCCGGCCCACCGCTTGCGCAATCACCGCCACCTCACCCATCAAATGCGCGAATTGATCGGGGTAGAGCGATTGAGCGCCGTCAGAAAGCGCGCGCTCGGGATCAGGATGCACTTCGATCAACAGGCCGTCCGCGCCGGCGGCAATCGCAGCGCGCGCCATCGGCGCCACTTTGTCGCGCCGTCCCGTGCCGTGCGAAGGATCGGCGACCACCGGCAGGTGCGAAAGCTGCTTGATCACCGGAATCGCCGCGATGTCCATCGTGTTGCGCATGTAATTGTCAAACGTCCGTATGCCGCGCTCGCAGAGAATCACATTGTAATTTCCGCCGGCCATGATGTACTCCGCGCTCAGCAGCAGTTCTTCAATCGTTGCTGCCATCCCGCGTTTGAGCAGCACAGGTTTCGTGGTTTCGCCAAGCGCGCGCAGTAAGTGGTAGTTCTGCATGTTGCGCGCACCCACCTGCAGCACGTCCACGTACGGCAGCATGATCTCCACCTGCGACGGGTCCATCACTTCGCTCACAACAAGTAGCCCGTTGTCATCCGCCGCGCGCCGCAACAATTCGAGGCCGTCTTCGCCAAGTCCCTGAAACGAATACGGTGACGACCGCGGCTTGAACGCGCCGCCACGCAGCAGTTTAGCTCCAGCTTGCGCCACGCGCGCGGCCACGCTGTTGATTTGCGCCGCCGATTCCACCGCGCACGGCCCCGCAGCGACCGCGATCGCCGCTCCGCCGACGAAAACGCCACTCCCGAGATCGACAATCGTGCCTTCGGGATGGAAGTGGCGCGAAGCGAGCTTGAACGGATGCGCCACCCGAACGATATCTTCCACGCCCGGCGCAGCCAGCAGCGCTTCGAGTTCGCTGCGATGTTCGTTGCTGTTTCCGACGATTCCGACCACAGTTCGCTCCGTCCCGCGGCTCAGATGCGCCTGGCAGCCGCATTCCTTGATCCGCGTCACTACGTGATTCACCTGCTCATCCGTTGCGTCCGCTCCCATGATTACGATCATTGTGTGTGGCCTCTTGTCCTCTAGTTTAATTTCGTGCTGAATAGTTCCGCTGAAATGTACGATCCCAGAATCCGCAAATTCACTGTGATTTTCTCAAGCTCGGTGAGCGCCGCTGCCGCTTCCGGATCGCGCGTCGAAGCCTGCAAATCCAGATAAAACCGGTATTCCCACGGACGCCCCGGAATTGGCCGGCTCTCAATCTTCATCAAGTTGATTCCCCGCCGCGCAAACGGCTCGAGTGCGTAGAAAAGCGCGCCGGGAAGATGCGCGGTCTGAAACACCAGCGAAAGCTTGTTCGCAGCGTCCGACGTTTTCGATGATGGTCCGAGCAGCAGAAACCGGGTGTAGTTCTCAGGATTGTCTTCCAGGTGTTCGCGCAGAATCTTGCCACCGTAAATTTCAGCCGCGCGACGGCTCGCGATTGCCGCTCGCACCGGGTCTCCCGTACCAACAATCTCAAGCACACTTCCCGCGGTGTCTTCTGTCGCGATTCGCTTCAGCTCCGGCCGCGCGCGGAAAAATTCTTCGCATTGCGCGAGCGCCACTGGATGCGATTCCACAGTCGTGATTTGCTCGATCGACGCGTCCGCACATCCGATCAAATTGTGAACGATGGGAATAATCTCCTCGGCGATGATGCTCAAGCGGCTCTCCACCAGCAGGTCAAACGTCCGGTGCACCGAGCCCGCGAGGCTGTTCTCAATCGGCGCGAGAATGTAATCCGCCACTCCCGCATCGATCGCATCAAACATCGCCTCAAAGCTGCCGCGCGGCACCAGCACGATCTCGCTGCCAAGAAGCTTCATCGCCGCTTCTTCGCTGAACGCGCCACGCGCCCCTTGAAACGCAATCCTCGCATTCGGCTCAATTTTCATTCCGCTCCTATCGACTGCCGTCCTGCGCCTTTGTAGCGGCCGCCTTCAGGCGGGCGTTCTGCCGTCCGTACCGCCGGCATCCTGCCGGCTCCTTTGAATTCGCACTGGTTGCGCCATAAATACCCCTTCACCGCCGCTTCCCCACCGACCGCGCCCTCCGCACAACTGCACCACGATCCGCAACCGCCCCGCCACGCCCCGCGTTCAACTCCTCCATCCTCCGCGTCTCCTCCATGATCAACTGGTAGATCCTCGTCACGGCCTCGCGATCCAGCGGCCCAGTATTTAGATTCTGCATCCTCGCAAGCACCTTCCGCTCACGCTCCGGCGCACTCAGCGAAAGCCCCTCCTCCTCCTTCAGCAGCGCAACCTCCAAAGCAAAATCCGTGCGCAGATTCAGAAGTTGAAGCATCACGGCATCGATCTCATCTATCTTCTTGCGCCAGTCGCCGATCGTCATGGGGCCTCCCGTTGCTCGTGCTTCCAGCCGCCTGCAAACCAAAAAAAAGGGCCGCGTCCTCGGTGAGGTCGCGGCCCGGAATCTCGAAACTTTGTGCGGCTTTTAGCTCGTCTTGCTCACTCCCGCCGCGCACGTCTCGCCGGCCCGCTCCCCCGTAAAGGAGTAGCGGTACGTAAAGCAGTACGCTCGGTAATAAAGTCGCATCGCAGCCTCAATATACGGGACGCCACCGGAGCCGTCAAGCATGTTCTCTGTTCTAATCGAAGACGTGCCCGTTGGTCTTTTCATCCGAAGCAGCGACGCATTTCCATTTTTCATTTATTTTTCGGAATCCGAATAAGACAGTTTCACCCCCAGGTGTCCACCGGGTGTGCACAGCGGCCTGATTGTGGCGAGCAGTGCGCGAGGGGAGCGCGACCCGAAAAAGCTTTACCTTCTTCCCGGGCAATTTTTCCGCCGGTATCCATTTTTGGTTTCGAAAAACTAGAATCAGCGACCAATCCAATTCAGGAAGAAATTCCAAATAGCCTTCGGGGTATGCGAATTCCCCTGCGGCTGTCCATCGAGTCTGGTGAGGTCTGACCCAGTGCGAACAAGTGCCCATAGCGATAGCCCAATCTCTGTTGGTCGATTCCTTCGCGTATCGCTGAAAAAACTCATCCGCCAACACGGAAAGCGCTGCACGCCAAAAACCCCGGTCATCACCCGGTGAGAGTTTGATCTCCACAGATTCAAAGGGAATGTTTGCTTGCTCGATGAGATTCATTTGTGAATGACCACATCCTATGACAACTTGGAGCAGAATCAAATCAAACCGTTAGAACATCGCAATTTTCGGATGAACGTACAATTGGAAATTTGCGCACGATCCACTCTTCATTGGGATTTCGCAGGTATACTCTCCGGACGCTTCCGAGGCGATCTCAAGCCTCTCGCTGAGACAATGACACACAAACCTGAATTTCCGCGCGTCGCCGTCATTGGAACCGGCTTGATCGGAGGATCATTTGCGCTCGCAGTGCGGCGCGAATTCCCCGAACTCTCGATCATTGGATTCGACCGCCCCGAAGTACTTGAAAGCGCCGAAGCGCACGGAGCCATCAGCGACGCCGCGACCGACCTCGCGGCTGCGGTCCGCGGAGCCGATCTGGTTTATGTCGCGCTGCCAATCGGAGCTACGATTGACGCGCTCCCTAAAATCGCCGCGGCGGCGCACCCGAACGCGCTGGTCACCGACTGCGGCAGCACGAAAGCGCTGATCTGCCGCGAGGCGCAGAAACATTTTCGCACCGGCGCGCGATTCCTCGGCGGCCATCCGATGGCCGGAAAAGAACATTCAGGAATCGACTACGCGGACGCTGATCTCTTTCGCGGCTCGCGTTACGCGCTGATTGCGTCCGAGAACGATCCCGACCCGCGCGTCGAGCATTTCGCAGAGCTCGTTCGGCTGATCGGCGCTCAACCCGTCTGGTGCGACGCCGAAACCCACGACTGGGCCGTAGGAATCGTCTCGCATCTTCCGCAACTCGCCTCGATCGCGCTCGCGCGCGTCGTTTCAGATGAAACCGACGAAACCGGCCTGCCGCTCACCCTCGCAGGCTCAGGCCTCGCCGACATGCTCCGCCTCGCCGGCAGCCCCTACGACATCTGGCGCGATACATGCCTCACCAACCGCGAAAACATAGCCCACGCGCTCGATCGTCTCGCCCAGGCCATCGAATATCTTCGCACCCGCCTCACCAGCAAAGACCTCGAGCAGGAATTCAAAACCGCAAACGAAATCTACCGCGCGCTCCAACAAAAAGACTTTGTAGCGCCGGGCTTTAGACCGGCAGGGGTTGACGTGGGAGTCGCCTTCTCGCAATATCGCACAGCTCTCCAAATGGAATTCCGGCGAAAATACATCCGCCCGCCCGTCGAAGAATGTCGCGGACGCAAACGAGTCTTCTTCACGTTCTGTTGCGATCATCGCAGGCCGTATTTTCGGAACCGGCCGCGACCTGTACGCCCGGCGATATAAAAGCGAAAGGACGATTACGTTTAGTGGCAATTTAGCGCCAAATTGAGTCATCAATGATGACTTAATTAGAGCACAATGTTTTTCGCTTTGTTTTCGCTCGGGATGCTCTCGGCGGGCGTGCTGAATGGTTCCTCTACGGCGCAGAAATCAGTCGCCGTTCGCGCACGTAAAATTCTTTGCCGCGCCAGTGAATGCGCTGCGGAAAGAAACTCACTAGCCACACTAAGAATGCAAACGCGTCACGGACCGGCAACATCGCTAACTTCGCGCGCAGCGCTTGGTCCTGCATTCCCCACAAGCCGACAACACTCGCCATCGAAAATCGCAACACAAGGTATCCAGCGAGAAATGTAATTGCCACCGCCGCGGAAGGCGCAAGAATCACTGCGAGCACCATCCACGGCAATCCTTGCGTGAAAATTAAGCCAAAATGTCCAGCCGGACGCGAATAGCGAATGCTCAAATTCCACCGCACCTGATGCCTGAACGCCTCCGCAAGAGTTTCGTGGGGATAGACGATCGAAACAGGGAACGTACTCAGCTCTACGCTTCGGCCTTTCGCAGCAAGCCGGTTTCCGAGTTCAAAGTCGTCGCAGAAATAGTCCACGAGCGCTTCGAACCCGCCAATTTCCCCGAGGTATTTCTTCGTCGTCGCCATCGTCGCGCCCAGCATGAAATCGATCTTGCCGCCGAGCCAGTTCACCAGAACACCCGCGGAAAAATCGGTGCTGTTCCCGATCGCTTCGAGATCGGCAGCAAACGATCCGTCCGTCAAGCCGCGATAGAGGCACGTGACGCCGCCCACCGCTGAATCGCGAAATGGCGCGGCGATGGCGCGCAAGTAGCCCGTTTCGACGCGCACATCGCTATCGGTGATCACCACAATTTCGTGCCGCGCTTCGCGAACCATGCGGCAGAGCTTGTTCACTTTGTCGCTCGCGCCAAGAGGCTCCGACCCCACAAGCAAGTGAATGGTCCGGTCCGGAAAATCGTGAATCAGTTTCTGAATCACCGGAACCGCGGGATCCTGCTGATCGGAAACGCAGAACAGAATTTCGTACTCCGGATAATCCTGAACGCAGAAGCTCGCATAATTCGCGTATGTCTCACGATCAAGCCCGTAGATCGGTTTTAGAACGCTGAGAGGAGGAGTGAAGCCCGAGGCATTGTCGTCAGACGAAGTGTGCTCGCCGCGACGCCTGCGGAAAAATCGCCGCGCCGCAATAATCGCAATCACGTAGTACGCAAACGGCGACATTGCCAGGAGCAGGAGCGCCCCGCGAATCGCTCCCCACAGAGTCACGCAGCTATTCTCTGCACGCGCAAATCATCAACCTCTGCGCCGTCAATCTCTGGGCCATCAACGAATTAACCCCGGCCCTTCCACACCATTGTGACGCCGATACAAACCAACAGCACCCCAAGCCAGCGCTGCCGCGTAACCTTCTCTCCGAGAAAAAGAGACCCGCCGTATGCGCCTGCGGCATAGCTGAGCGCCGTCACCGGAACCACGAAGCTCACATTTTCGAGCGACAACATTCCGAGCAGCGAGAAAAATCCGGTCGCCATCAGCAGAATCGCGATCCACATCCAGCCCACGCATAGCGCGCGAGAAAAAACGCGAAACAGCGCCCGCGGCCGGAAGTCATGCACTTCACCAATCGTTTTCATCGCGCGCGTTAGGCACAATTCGCCGCCCGTCCCGGCCACAACGATGAAAAAAATCAGAACCACTTCGACGAACATCATCTGTGCTCCGTGGTGCGAGGGGGCGTATGCCCCACGATCAAGACTCCGCAACAAATCACCAGAATTCCGGCCCAGCGCAGCGGAGAAATCTTTTCCCCCAGCACGAAGTGCCCCAGCAGCGCGACGATCCCGTATGCGAACGAAGAAGCGGGTTGAACGAAGCTATAGTCCGCCCACGAAAGCACCAATGTGTAAGCAAGAAAAAAACCGAGCAGGCAGCCGATCCCGAGCCAGATCATCGGGGAGGTAAACACCTGAACGAACATACGTCCCAATTCGGAAGGAGACAAACCGGAGATCTTGCCGATGTCCTTCATGCCTTTGCTGAGCAGTACATCGCCCAGCGGGCCAAAGGAAACCATAATCAAAATCAGCGAGAAAGTTTTGAGGTGCAGCCCTGCCGCCGACTTCATGCGCTCGAGGATTCGCTCGCTACTCCAACCGCCGACGGCGATTCCGGCACATTGACGAGAACCTTTTTCTGCACGCCCTTCTTCGCCACTTTCTTGCGATCGGCGCGGAGCTTCATGAAATCAACAGCTTCATGGAAGAGCCGCTTGCGTTCGTGCGAATCCCACAAAGCATCGCGGACAATTCGCCACGCCACGCGCGGACGGAAATAATAATCATCGTAGAACCGGTTCACGGAGTCGACCATGTACTCGCGCGAGAGTCCCGGATACTCAAGATGCGGCAACTGGTGGCCGCCGGCATCTGTGACGGCTTCACCGCGAAGGAATCCTTCGCGAGTTCCCTGGTCGTACAGCTCCGTTCCGGGATATGCGTGGGCCATCGAGACTTGAATCGTTTCGCAGTCGAGTTCCTTCGCATAGTTCATCGTCTTCTCGATGGTTTCTTTCGTCTCGCCGGGAAGACCAATGATGAAATCGCCGTGAACGCGGATGCCCACTTTCTTGCAGTTCTGGACGAACGTCTTGCCCATCTCAACCGTCGCGCCCTTCTTAATATTCTTCAAAATTTGCGGATCGCCGGATTCGAACCCGACGATTAGAAGACGGGCGCCGCCATCGGCCATCGCTTTCAGAGTTTCGTAATCGCTGTGAACGCGCGCGGTGCAGGACCACTGAAAGCCGACCGGTTTGAATTCCTTGCAGAGCGCGAGAACGCGATCTTTGCGGATGTTAAACGTGTCGTCGTCAAAGAAAAATTCTTTGGCCTGCGGAAACATTTTGTGCGCCTGTTTGAATTCGCGCACCACGCTGTCGACAGAGCGCACGCGCCAGGCATGCCCGGAGAGAGTTTGCGGCCACAAACAGAACGTACAGAGCGCCGGACATCCGCGCGCAGTGTAGAACGACACGTACGGATGCAGCAGGAACGGCACTGTGTATTTTTCAATCGTGAGATTCTTTTCGTAGACTTCGGTGGCGAAAGGAAGCGCGTCGAGTTCTTCGGTTTGAAGCATGGGACGCGGCGGGTTGTGAACCACCTTGCCATCTTTGATGTAGCTGCAATTTGCGATACCGGAAAGCGGCTTGCCGTTCGCGTAGTCAACGACGGCGTGATCGAATTCGCCGCGCACCACAAAATCAATATTCGGACTTGCGAGAAGGCTCTCGGCGGGCTTGATCTGCACCTGCGGTCCGACGAAGCAAATCTTAATTCCGGGCTTCTTTTCCTTCATGGCCTTGGCCATGCGGAGGTCGCTGTTGAAGCCTACGGTCGAAGTAAACAACACGACAAACTCATAGTCCCTCGCGATGTCAACCACCTGAGCGGGGGTGATGCCGTGCGGAGGGCCGTCGAGCAAACGGCTGCCCGGCAGCATTCCTGCGGGATATGCAAGCCACACCGGGTACCAATAGGATTCGATTTCGCGCGTGGCGGGCCAGCGTGAGCCGGCGCCACCATCAAAATGCTCAAAACTCGGCGGATTCAGCAGCAGAGTTTTCATTACAGACGGCATTTGCTACCCCCAGATACTGACTGCTTCAGCGAATAAAATGGCCACAAACATACACAGTCCAGTTTAACCGATTTTGGAACATATCCCAAGCTGGCGTTTGCCCATGCCTGTGCCTACTGGAACACCTTGGCAAGCTGGCCAGTTGCCTGCAGAAGCGTGAGCTGCCCCTGCTGGCGGGCAAATTCCGCGTCGAGGAAGGCTACCCATTTGTCGCTCTCGTCGAGGCGAGCTTGTTCAATATCGCGGAGCGTTGCGCGGCCCTGATCAAACTTGGTTTGGACGATTTGCAGAGATTCCTGCGCGAGTTGTAGGTCAAGCCGTGCCACTTCGTGCGATGCATCGAGTTCGCGAACGTCGCGAGCCTTTTGGAGAACATCCGCGCGGACTTCCTGGCGCTTGTTGCCAAGCGCGAGCTCAGCTTCGTTTAACTGGCTTTTCGCGAGCTTCACTTCGGCGAATGTCTTCGAGCTGTAAAGCGGAATGTGGACGTCGACTCCGATCGTGACGTTGTTACGTTGAAAATGGTTGAAAAACTCGTCGTAATTATTAAATTGCCCGAGGACCTGGTACAGACCGACCACGCTGACGGTGGGCCAGAAGCCGCCCTTCGCGCCTTTCAAGAGATGCTGGCGTGCGTCGCGCTCTTTTTCTGCTTCGGTGACGAACGGGCTGGTCTTCAGCGCCGCCGAAATCATGTCGCTTTCCTGCTGATCGACGGCAAAGGACGGATCTTCGGTGATCACTTCGAGACGAAGCCTGGTCCGGCGTTCCCGTGAGATTGCGAAGTTGTTGCGAGAGAATCGCGTCGCGCCCTTCGAGATGGATGATTCGCTGGCGGATGCGCGCGAGAGTGAGTTGACTGCGAATGTTTTCGATCGGCAGTTCCTGGCCAGCTTCGGTGCGTTCGCGCGTCACACCGGCAATTTTCTCGGCGCTTGCGCCTTCGCTGCGCAAAAGCTCGAGCGAATGGCGAACCTCGGCAAGTTCAAGATAGGTGGTGGCGGCGCGAACGATTACGGCGTCGCGCGTTCTTTCGAGTTCGATCCTCTGAGTTTCGGCGCGAGTCTCGGCTGCTTTCAATTGTCCGCGCAGAGGCAAATTGAAAACGGATTGCGTATACGAAAGGTTGAAAATAGATGGCGCTTGGCCGCCGACGGTTGACGGAAAACCGCTCGTGTATGCCGCTCCGGAGCCGGTGTAGAGATTTGGACGGAACTCGGCGCGGTCTACACCTGCGGCGTTGAGCGCGACCGTGTATTGCACGCGGGCGAGCGCGATTTCGCGGCTGTTCTGCAAAGCAAGCGTTACTGCCTGCCGTAGAGTGAGCTTCCCTGTTGGAGATACATCCTGCGTTGCGGACGACGATGTTTCGTGCGGAGTAAGTTGTGCGTGGACCCGAACGGGCGACACAGCAGCTACGGCCGCCGCAATCACAAATGCGAAATATATTTTTCTATTCATATCGCAACGAATCCGTCGGATGCAGTTTTGCCGCGCGGTTCGCGGGCAGGTAACCGAATAAAAGACCCGTGGAGCACGAAACGACAAACGCGAGCACGACCGACACCCACGACACCGGCACGCGAATCCCCACGGCTTCGGGTATCACACGAAGAACGAGATTGATCGAAACCGGTATCGCCACAGCAATCAGAATTCCTACGACGGAGCCGGTCCCGCTGATTAAGAACGCTTCCATCAAAAATTGATACAGAATTGCGTCGCGCGGCGCGCCTACCGCTTTGCGAATTCCGATTTCGCGCGTTCGCTCGGTCACCGTGACGAGCATGATGTTCATGATCCCCACGCCGCTGATCAAGAGTGCGATCAGCGCAATCACCACCAGCAGGATCGTGAGCGCCTGCGAAATCTTTCGCGCGGATTCCAGCAACGAAACCAAATTTTCCACCTGATATTCAGCGCCGGGCCTATGGCGAGCTTTCAGCACCGCCGCCACTTGCCTGGTGACTGACTGAACGTGTTCAGGAGCGTCCGCCTGGACGTAGAACGTCGCGAGAAAATCCGTGCCCGTGTAGTAGTTGATCAGCCCAAAGGGAACAAGCACGGACTCGCGCGAAATCTCCGTTTCGCCAAACGTTGAAATGCGTTCGCGGAACACGCCGATCACGGTGAAGTGAAGATCGCCCACGCGAATGCCCTGGCCGACTGGATTCTGATTGGGAAAGACGCGGTCAGCCAATTCCTGGGTGAGCAGGCATACTTTGCTGTGCGTCATCATGTCGTCGTCGTCGAAATAACGCCCGCGAAAGACGACGAGCTTGCGAATCTGCTGGAAGCCGTCCGTCACGCCCACAAGTTTTACAGGGCGTTCGATGCCGGAGACAACGACGGACATGGGAATATCGTGCGTGCCGGCAACAATCGCAGCTTCCGGAACCTGCTGCTTTACGGCTTCCATGTCGCCGAGCGAAATTTCGTCGCCGAGCGAGACGCCCCTCGCGCCGGTATGCATTACCTGCGCGTAAATCAGATTCGCGCCGACTCCTTCAATCTGCGTGACGATGTAGCGCTTCCCTGCTAGCGCGACCGTGACGACGAGAACGATGCAGCCGCTGCCGATGATTACCCCGAGCATCGTCAAAGCGGCGCGCAATTTGTTCCCGCGCAGCGCCTGGACGGCGAGATGCCACGTCTCGTTCCAGTATTCCGATTTGTTTCGAACGTTTGACATTGCAACCGTTGAGCGAACTTGAAACCCGGAAAGCGGACCAGCGCGCCGGCCGGTTTCTCTTGCGCGTTATTTCGATTTTTCCAGGTGCTCGAGCCGCGCCTTTACTCCCTTGCGGCCAGGATCGAGCTGCAGCGAAGCGCGATATTGCTCGGCAGCTTCTGAGCGCTTTCCCTGTCCTTCGTAAAGACGACCAAGCCACTCGCGAGCGGCGGCATGCGAAGGCCAGTCGCTGCGATCAGGAGTGCTCGCGAGATAGGACTTCAGGTACTGCTCGGTGTGCGAAGGGTCGAGAGTGGAAATTACTCCGTAGACGCCGCGATAGAATGCGATGCGGGGGTCATTGGGATTTATGGCGGCAGCCCCGTCAATCGCAGCCTTCATGTCGGCAGCTTTGTTCTGTTTTTCGAAAAAAGTGGCGGCTTCGAAGTAGGGCTCGAGTTTCTTCGGTTTCGCGGCGAGAGCTTCACGATATTCGCTCTCGGCAGCGTCAGGTTTTTTGAGCGCTTCGGAGTCGTAAATGGCCCGCGCGAGATGGCCTTCTACGGGGTCGATTGCGGCGATCGCATCGACCTGCGCTTTAGCTTCATCCTTGCTGCCGCCAACAACCCACGGCGCGTCGATATCGAATTCTTCGAGATCGCGGCGAGCGGAGATGTTGGAAGGATCGGCAGCCACCGCGTCAGCAAATTCCTTTTTTACTTTCTTAGCGAGGAAAAAGCTGTGCTCGCGGTCGGCCTTGCCGCCGTACGCGCGCCCGAGCCAAACGTGGTAATTCGAATTCTTCGGATCGAGTTGAACGGATTTCTCGGCGTTCGTGATCGCGTTGTCGTAATCGCGCAGCTCGTAGTAGCTGCGTCCGAGCCAGTAGAAAAGCTCGCCGTTGTTGGGACTCGCGATTACGGCCAGTTGCAGTGTGGAGACGGCCGCCGAATAATTTCCGGAATTAAATTGCCGCGTGGCGGCTTGAAGTGAACTTGCAGCGTCCGGCGAAGGCTGAGGAGAAGCGCCGTGACTGCCGTAGGCGATGGGAACCAGAAAAAGCACTGCGAAAAGAACTGCGCACAAGACCTCGTGTCTTCGGTGCACTATGGTTTTGCCTCCAAGGCTCGAACGTCCATGCCGTCCTTCAATTGCTGCTGATCGCCCGGCATCACAACTCTGTCGCCGATGTTCAATCCGCTCGTGACTTCGTATTTTTGCGCGCTCGCGATGCCTACCGTGATATCACGGCGGTGAACTTTGTCGCCGCCATAGACGAAAACCAAGTGCTGACCGTTGTCGTAGCGCACGGCCGCACGCGGCACGACAATGGCTTTTGGCCGTTCGCGAACGAGAATGCGGACGTCGACATTCACGTTCGGGAGCAGTTCGAGTTTGCTGTTATCGACCGAGCAGAGGACTTCGCCGACGCTGCGCGTCCCGCGCGCGACGACTTGCTTGGGGACTTGTTCGGTCTTGCCCGTCCACGTCTGGCCGGGCTTTGCATCCCAAGTAACTTGCACCGCTTGATTGGGTTCAAGCGAGCCGAGGTCGGGCTCGTCGACAAATGCACGCACGCGCACGTGATGCAAATCGGCCATCTGGGCAAGCGTGTCGCCGACTTTCACGTAATCTCCCACGCGAACGGGCAGCGAGTATAGAGTTCCGTCGGTTGGTGCAACAACTGTGGCCGAGCGTACTTTTTCTTCGAGAGATTGCACCTGTTCCTGGGCTTGTTTGGCGCGCAGGCCGGCTCGTTCCGCGTCGCCGCCGACACGTTGGGCGAGCGCGGCTTTTTTCTGTTGCAAGGTTTCAAGCGTTGCACGGGCTTGCGCGAGCACGGCCTGATTCTGAGCCACTTCGTTCAACGTGGCGGCTTGCTTCGCGGCGAGCTGTTCTAACGCTTGCTGAGTCTTTTCAAGGTTTGCGACGTTTGCCTGGGCCTTCGCGAGATCGCCATTCAGCTGCGCCAGCTCGTCGGGCGGGCCGCCTGCGCGAGCATTTCGCATGTCGGATTGAGCGGCAATCAAATCGGCGCGCGCTTGCGAGAGTTGGGCGCGAATGTCGGAAGCGTCGAGGGTGAGAATCACTTCCCCGCGATGGACTGCTTGCCCTTCGACGGCTGAAACTTTCGCGACAAACGTGGGAAATTCGGCGTGAGCTATCGTGGGGGAAATGGGCTCTACCTTACCGTTGCTTGCAATCGAGGCGCTCAAATCTTCGCGGCCGATCGTGATGTAGCGGACCACCGGCAGCTGCCCGCGGTTTGCGAGCAGTACGATAAGGACCACCACCCCCAGCACGGCAACCAGGAGCGGCACGAGCCATTTTCTCTTCGCGTTTTCCGCCATCTTGGGCCACGCCAAAGCGCGCAGCCTACCCCCAGAATCACAAAATTGTAACAGACCCTTTCGAAGCTTGCCTACGGAAAGGCCGCAGAGTTACCTCCGATAGCACCGCCGGGCGCACATCTGGCAAGATGCGGTAATCTCAACGCTGGATGCCAATCGTGTTTGTGATCGCTACGGACTGGAAACTGCGAACGGCGGTGCGAGCCGAGCTGCGCGAGCGTGGGATTGACGCGCTTGGCATGGAGTCGGCTGAGGATGCGGGTCGTGCGCTTGGGCGGGGCGAGGTGCCGGTTGCCATCGTGCTGGAGGCGACTGCGGACGCTTGCGGGGGATGTGGGGATTCAGACGCTTGTTGGTCGCGTGCCGACTGTTCTGATTGCGTCGCGGACGGAAACGGTGGCGCTGCCAGCGGTGGCGGCGGTGTTTTACCGGCCGGTGAGTGTGGGGGAGATTGTTGCGAAGGTACTCGAAATTATTGGGCGCGGCGAGTCTGCGTAGGCGGGGCGAGGGATTGCGCTTCGTGATAAAATCCGGGTATGAGCGAGACACCAACGGCACCACCGAAAGCGCCCGCACCGGCTGGGCATGCGCCTGCGCCGGATGCGCACGGAGCGAGCAGTAAATCCGGGCCGCGGATCCATCGCGTTTGTATCGGCTGCAACAATATGTTTGAAGTGCCGATGGATAATTACGAGGCGAAGCACTGCTCGGCTTGCCACAAGGGTTGAGACGGTCGTACGCGCAAGTCAACAACTGCCGGTCTGAAGACCGGCGCTACAAAATCGTAATGCTCTTTTCTCCGTGACTCTGTGCCTCTGTGGCCCGATCCTGTTTCCTGTTGGCGCGAATCCTGGTGATTCCGATAGAATACCGCTCGTTTTCTACATCTAACATCGACAGCGAGAGCGTACTTAAACCCACATGAAAATTTACAACGAAGCAATTACTGTGCAGTCGCCGAAAGTTCGCGACGTTTTCGATCTCACTGCTCAAATCAAAGCGGCGATGGAGAAGAGCACGTTTCGCGACGGCATCATTCTGGTTTCTGCGCTGCACGCGAACGCCGCGGTGATCGTGAATGACAAGGAGCCGGGCCTGCTCGAGGACCTCGAGGCGTGGCTTGGCCAGATTGCGCCCGCGCGCGACGACTTCAAGCACAAGGGACGCTTCGAAAGCAACGCTGCGATCCATTTTCAGAGCCTCGTGCTGCATCACCAGGTGATCGTCGCGTTCACCGAAGGGCGGCTCGACCTCGGTCCCAATCAAACTGTGCTTTTCATCGAACTCGACGGCTTACGCCCGAAGCGAATCCTCGTCAAAGTAATGGGTGAGTGACGAGCCGGCGATAGTTGCCGATTCGATTTGGCCCACCCGGCGCAACGAGCGTGTTCGCTCGCTTATCCTGATTAACGAAGGAAGCGCGGCGCGGAACCTGCCTTCTTCGAATTTCGGACGCGTGCCGCGCCTGCGCGTGATTGGAATGTTAGAATCGTGTCCACATGAGCGCCGACTCCCTCATCCACGTCCACGACCTGTGCAAGCACTTCCGCACGTTTAAGCGGCGCGAAGGAGTGTGGGGCTCGATTCAAAATCTGTTCGTGCGGGAATACCGGACGGTGGCGGCGGTCGATCGCGTGGGCTTTTCGATTGAGCGCGGCGAGATGGTTGGTTACATCGGCCCGAACGGAGCGGGAAAATCCACCACGATCAAGATGCTCACCGGCATTCTGGTGCCGACGAGCGGCGAAATTCGCGTCAACGGGTATGTGCCCTTCCGCCAGCGCCGCCAGTATGTGAAGACGATCGGCGTTGTGTTCGGGCAGCGGACGCAGCTGTGGTGGGACATTGCGGTGATCGAGTCGTTCAAGCTGCTGCGCCGGATTTACGATGTGCCGCAGCGCGATTTCGATGCGCGCATGGAACGGTTCAACGAAATTCTTGGCATCAGCGATTATTTGCACACACCGGTGCGCAAACTTTCGCTTGGCGAGCGCATGCGTTGCGACCTGGCCGCTGCGCTGCTGCACAATCCGCCGCTGCTTTTTCTTGATGAGCCGACGATTGGCCTCGATGTGGTGGCGAAAGATCACATCCGGCATTTTCTGCGCGCGATCAATCGCGAATTCCACACGACCGTTCTGCTGACGACGCACGATCTCGACGACATTGAAGAGCTTTGCCGCCGGATCATGATCATCGATCACGGGCGCGTTCTGTTTGACGGGCACCTGCACGATCTGAAGCAGAAGTTGCTGCGGACGAAGCAAATCAAGTTCGCGCTGAAGGATCGCGAGCAGGTGGCGTGTCTTGAGGCTTTCACGCGCGATGGATTCGACGTGGAGCAGGTTGACGAGCTTACGTATCGCATTCGCTTTGACCGCGTGAAGATTGTCACTGCCGATCTGATTCGCCGGATTCTTGCGGCTGTGGAAGTGCGCGACCTTGTTGATTGAGGACGAGCCTATCGAAGAAATCGTGAAGCGTATTTATGCGGGTGAGGCGCTGCCCGAGGTCACCGTATGAAGGCGGCGGTGTGAACGGCTTCGCGGATGCCTTAATTCCCTACGCTGAATTCGCGCGCGTTGGGTTCGTCAATATCCTCGCGTTTCGGCTGCGGTACTTCACCGGGATCATCACTTATTTTCTGAACGTGACGGTGTACTACTTCATTTGGACTGCGGTGTTTCACTCGACGCAATCGATTGCCGGCTACAACTTGCCGCAAATCATCACTTACATCAGCGTGGGGTGGATGATTCGGTCGTTCTACTGGAACACGATTGACCAGGAAATGGCGTACGAGGTGATCGAAGGCAAGATCGCGATGGATTTGATTAAGCCGGTTTCGATCCAGTGGATGTGGATTTGCCGCGCGATGGGCGAATCGGCGTTTCGTCTGGGGCTGCTAACGCTTCCCACGGCTGTGTTTGTCGCGCTGGTGTTTCCGGTGCAGGCGCCGGCCTCGGCGGAGAATTTTGCGCTTTTCATGCTCGGCGTGCTTGGCAGCTTTTTTTTGATGGCGGCGATCAATTTCATGATTGGGACGTGCGCGATTCCGCTGAAATCGATTCTCGCGCTGATTCGCGCGAAGTACTGGCTGATCGAAATGCTTTCGGGCTTGCTGATTCCGATTTCGTTTTTTCCGCCGCTCGCGCAGAAAATAATGTCGGTGCTGCCGTTCGAGTACATCGCCTACGTGCCGCTGCAGATTTATCTCGGCAAGCTCGACCGCGCTGCGGCCGTTCGCGCGCTCGCGACGCAATGGCTTTGGGTCGTTGCGCTGCTCGTGCTGGCGCATCTGTGGTGGGAAGGCGCGTCACGCAAAATCACGATTCATGGCGGCTAGCGGATGAGCTCGATTCCAACCAGCGTGATCGTTCAGGAAAAATCCGGCGCCGCCGGAATTGTGGCCGGCGCGAAGCGGCACTCGCTCCTGTTTGCAGATTACTTCACGCAGTACGCGAAAGTGCGAATCGGGTATCGCGGCGATTTCATCGTCAGCCTGCTTACGAGTTTTGCCGCTACGATTTTTCAGATTGCTTTTGTCGTGGTGTTGTTTGAGAAAGCGCCGCAGCTCGGCGGCTGGCGTTTTGAGGAAGTGCTGTTTCTCTACGGTTTCGCGCTGATTCCTTACGGCCTGTTCAATGTGATCAGCATGAACCTCTACGATTTCGGCAACAACTACATCATCGAAGGCAAGTTCGACCGGATTCTGCTGCGCCCGGTCTCGTCGCTATTTCAGGTGCTGTTCGAAACTTTTCGTATCGAGTCGTTTCAGGAAGTTGCCACGGGAATTTTCTGCATGGTGTGGGCCGCAAGGCGCCTCGGACTTGTTTGGACGCCCGCGAAACTCGGCATGCTGCTTTTCTTCGGCGTCTGCGCAGGAATTATCTACATTTCGATATTCCTGATGCTCAGCACCGTTTCGTTCTGGTTCGAGGATCGCATCGGCGTTCACCCGCCGGTGTGGAACGTGATTGCGTTTGGCCGCTATCCGCTCTCGATTTACAGTCCCATCGTGCAGTTTTTCCTGTGCTGGGTCGTCCCATTCGGACTCGCGTCATTTTATCCCAGCGTGAAATTGCTGGGCCGCAACGTGACGCCCGAGTATGCGCCGCTCGTCCCGGTTGTTGCCGTCGTGTTTCTTACAATTTCGATCGCACTGTGGAATATCGGCACGCAGCATTATTCTTCGACGGGTTCGTAGGCAAGTTGCTGATCCGAGAAGGAGGCTGTCGCTGAAACTGAACCGCATTTGCCTTGGCCCCAGTATTCATCGGTGTAGAACAGAACAGCGTACCAATGGCTCTCCAGTCGACGGATATGCCAAACCTCGCAAGGGATAACGTTGAACTTGTCCGATGGGCGTGACTTGGGTGCCTTTGAGAGCGTGTCTGCTGGGTCGAAAACAAGGTAAACCGTATTGTTTGCGATTCCCGCAAATCCCGCGCGTCCCATTCGATATGCTTCAGCTCTCCGTTTAATGAGCTCGGTTGTGCGAGAACCTTCGCGTTTGTATTCATGCGACGACGCCAACCATCGGGCGGTCTCGTGGAGTTCAAACGGATGAGCAATGTTGTACGAGAAAAACAACGCCGGATAGAGCCCATAAAATAGCCAGCGTTCCCAGTATCTGTGGAAGTTGTCGTTGACCGTCGCAAATCGGCATCCCAGACTACCAGACAATCACAACAATGCTGATTGCGATAAGTGATGGAGCAACGACGAACAAAGTTGAGAAAAAACTCCGTACTGGGTGGAGAAATGCCAATGGTGTGAAAATGACAAATCCAGCGACTGCGGTGCATGACGGTGGCCGCCAACGTACCCGTCCCGCCTGAGTCGTTTTCTCAACCATGGGGTAAGCAGTATAGCAGTTCGATAACTGCCTATCGAGGTTCTACGGAGCGAGTAACGAAACGACTATCGCGTAATCGGAAACAAGGCTTTGCGCATGCGCGGGCGGTTCCGGGCTCGACAGGTGTTGATAAATCCTGTTCTCACCAGTAATCCGGTCGCGTCGCCGAATCGCACGAACCAATTCGAAACTGGCCACGACCCACGAACGGCTTGACTTGGCTCTATTCTTGGTATTAGTTAGCGTGAGATACTCCTCAAGCTTTTCTTGGAGCAAATTCGATTGGTGTTTGCGCGGCGGCCGGGCCGCATCGCGCGTAAAGGATGGGGGCGGACAATGAGCAAACTACAATTGAGTTTTGCGATCGCAGTGCTGGCGGCCACGAGTGTGTGGGCTCACGAGCAGCCTCGGCCGGCGCAGCAAAACCAGTCGTCGTTCGAAGTGTCGATGGTGGCGCGCAGCATCACCGTGATCAATTACGAGCATCGCGGCGGCTCGACGCAAATCGGCTTTCAAGGCTCGCCAATCATGCCCAACGGCAAAGGCTCCGGCAAAGTGGAAAGCAAGCAGGGCCGCATCCAGATCAACGCCGATTTCCAAAAACTCTCGCCGCCCCAATTGTTTGGGCCGGAATATCTGACGTTCGTGCTGTGGGCGATCACGCCCGAGGGAAAATCGAACAACCTCGGCGAAATTCTGCTCGATGGCGACAAGTCGAAGATCAGCGTGACGACTTCGCTTCAGACATTCGGATTGATCGTAACTGCCGAGCCCTACTACGCCGTTTCGCAGCCGAGCAATGCCGTGGTGCTCGAAAATATTGTCGTGTCCGGCACGGTGGGCACGATTGAGCAGGCTTCGGCAAAATATCAATCGCTCGACAAGGGCGTCTACAACTACGATTTTTCAGCTGCAAGTTCGCATTACCCCAAATCCAAGTCGAAGACTCCGCTCGAGCTCGACGAAGCGCGCAACGCGATGGAAATCGCGAGGGCCGTGAATGCCGAGCACTACGCCGCCGATGCGTATGGCCGCGCGCAAAATTCGCTCACAACGGCGGAAAACCTTTTTGCCAGCAAGGGTGACAAAAAACGAGTGATCCAGGCCGCGCGAGACGCCGTGCAGAACGCGGCCGATGCGCGAACGATCGCCATCAAGCGCGCGCATGACGAAAAAGTAGCGCGCGAACAAGCGGCAGCAGCGGCGAGCGAAGCGCAGGCCAAAGCCCAGGCTGAAGCTGCGGCAAAGGCTCAGCAGCAGGCTGAAATTCAGAAGCTGCAGGCCGAGCGCGATGCTGCTCAACAAGCGCAAGCCCGCGCGGAAGCAGAAGCCGCGCAGCATGTAGCCCAGGCGAAAGCGCAGCAAGAACAGGATCGCGCGCGCCAGGCCGAGGCCGCCGCCGCGCAGGCGGAAAAAGAAAAAGAGCAGCTCCGCGCGCAATTGCTCGAGCAGTTCAATCGCATTCTTCCTACTACCGACACGCCGCGCGGTTTGAAAGTGAATATGGCGGACGTTCTTTTCGATTTCGGCAAGTACGATCTGAAAGAATCTGCACGCGAGGCGCTCGCGAAGATGACCGGCATCGTGATCGCTCATCCGGGATTGAAGCTGGCCGTGGAGGGTTACACGGACAGCATCGGCACCGATACTTTCAATCTCACGCTTTCGCAGAACCGGGCGGACACGGTTCGCGCGTATCTCGTGAATCAGGGGCTCGACCCGAGCACGATTACGGCGACCGGCTACGGCAAGTCGAATCCGGTGGCTTCGAACGACACTGCCGATGGGCGCCAGCAGAACCGGCGTGTTGAAATCATTATCTCCGGCGAACTGATCGGCGAAAAACTTGGCGGCAGTACACCGACACAGCAATAGCAGAAACCAAAAATGGCAATCAGCAGCAGACATCGACCGGACCGGCGGTCGCAAGGGAGAAAATTGTGAATCACACCCACGACCGCCGTTCGTTCCTCGCTTATTTTTCGAGCCTGGGACTTTCTTCCACGCTTTTTCCCGGAGTGCTATGGGGCAAGCTTGAAGCGAGTAAGTCTGCCGCTACGCGTACCGGCGGAGACAACTCCCAGACAGCCGCACCTGCTACCACCGTCGTCACGAAAGAAATGCTGCGGGATGCCGCTGCCGTTGCCGGGCTTGCGTTCACCGACCAGCAGCTCGACAAAATGCTCCCGGGCGTGAACAAAAATCTCGCGCGCTATCAAGAGCTGCGAAAGATCCCGCTCGACAACGCGATCGCGCCGCCTCTCTATTTCAATCCGATCATTCCCGGCACGAAGATCGATCGCACGAAGCGGCCGATGCAGATGAGCGCGCCGCCGAAAGTGGAGCGTCCGAAAAATCTCGAAGATGTTGCCTTCTGGCAAGTGACGCAGCTTGCGGAACTGATTCGCACGAAGCAAGTGACATCAGTGGAACTCACCGAGATGTATCTCGCGCGCCTGAAGAAACACAACCCGAAACTCCTGTGCGCTGTGACGATCACGGACGATCTCGCCATGCGCCTCGCTCGCGATGCGGATAAGGAAATAGCGGCGGGACGTTATCGAGGGCCGCTGCACGGCATTCCGTGGGGCGTGAAGGATATCATTTCGCAGAAGGACTATCCGACGACGTGGGGCGCGGGAGTGTTCAAAGATCGAGTGATCGACCACAGCGCGACCGTGGTGACGCGCCTCACCGATGCAGGGGCTGTGCTCGTCGCAAAACTCGCGACCGGCGAACTTGCGCTCGACGATATTTGGTTTGCGGGCCAGACGAAAAATCCGTGGGATTTATCGATGGGCTCGCAAGGATCTTCAGCTGGCCCAGGCTCGGCAACGTCTGCGGGAATGGTTGGCTTTTCGGTGGGCACGGAAACGGGCGGATCGATTGTTGCGCCTTCGGCGATTTGCGGAGTGACGGGATTGCGTCCCACGTATGGTCGAGTGAGCCGCTACGGCGTGATGACGTTGAGCTGGAGCCTCGATAAAACCGGGCCGATGTGCCGCAGCGTGGAGGATTGCGCGCTCGTGCTCGCAGCGATTCAGGGGCCGGACGATCACGATCTCGCGGTGCAGGATATTCCGTTCAACTGGGATGCGAATTTCGATGTTCGCAAACTGCGCGTGGGATATTTGAAGCCGGCATTTTCGAATACGCGGCAAACGCCGAAGGTGGATGCGAACGACGCTGCTGCGCTCGACAAATTCCGAAGCATGGGCTTCAACCTGATTGAAATCGAGTTGCCGGAACATTCGAAGATGGATTTCACGATGGTGATGTACGGCGAAGGAAACGCCGCGTTGCGCGATCCGATCGAGACCCAACCTGTAGGCCTGGTACGGCAGGACCGCGTGCTCGATCAAAACAATCTTCGTTTGCTTCCGGCCGTGGAGTACATCAATGCGAATCGCGTGCGAACGATCCTGATGCACGAAATGGCTGAGGTGATGGCGAAGGTCGACGTCTACCTTGTGCCATTTGATTACGCGGACTACACGCCGAATCCGGTTGCGACCGTGAATAGCGCGGTGACGAATCTTACGGGGCATCCGTGTGTGGCGCTGCCGCATGGATTCGATGAGAAGGGACATCCGACGAGCTTGTCGTTTATCGGAAGCCTGTACGGCGATGCTGAGATGCTGGCGCTTGCGCGGGCTTATCAGAATGCGACGGATTGGCATTTGAAGCATCCTGCGATTTAGGCGTTATTTAACGAGGGGCGGCGGCGGTGTTTAATTTTGGCGGCGAGATGAACTTCGAAGCAACTTCCAGGTCAACACCTGCCGGTCTGAAGCCCGGCGCTACAAAAGCGTTGGGCAAAAAAAGGCCGGGATTTCTCCCGGCCCTCGTAGCGCAAAAAAGCGAAACTACTCTACGACGAGCAGAAGGCGCACGCCGGGGTGCCGCAAGTCGATCAGGTAATACTGACCATCGATGAAATCAACGTAGACGTCGTCGCTGTAAGCCCAATCAGCAGGCCACGGCTGCGCGTAGGAAAACCAGAAGCCGCCGTATTGGAAGCGGCGATCTTCGCGGCGCTCGACTCGGAACACGTGTTCACGGCCGAATGACGCGCGGAACCGGTCGTCGGGAATGCGGCCGCGCTCGTGCGCGACTTCGTGCTGTTCCGTGCGTTGCACGTTTCGCTGCTCGTTTTTCTGAACCTCGGTCTGTTTCTTCGCTTGCTCCTCCTGCTGTTTCTGTACGTGCTGTTGCTGCTTGGCGACTTCCTGGCTCTGTTTCTCGGATTCCTGCTGTTGCTTTTTTTCTTCCTGTTGGGCCTTTTCTGCTTGCTGATGATTCTCTTCTGTTTTTTGCCGCTCTTCCTGCTGCTGCTTTTCTTTATCCTGTTCCTGCTGCGAATAGGCGATCCCGGGGAGCAGAAGAGAAAGAGCCGCTGCGCTGAGTATCAATTTGTATTTCATGAACGCCTCCGCGTATGCAACGTGCATGATGTCCAGCCCATTCATTTCAGGCTTGAAACATTGCACTCGTGCAGGTGCAGGCGGCTTGCCAATTTTAGGAGTGACGAGAATCAATGGAATCAATGAGATGAGTTTCGGGCACGTCGTCTAGTACCGCGTAATTTGTTTGTAAGCCGTGCAGAATCAGGCTACAGCGGAGGCATTAGGGATTATTGTGTAGGCGAATTGCGTCAAGCGAACGGGAGAACTATCGCTCAGAATTCTTTCGCGCGCTGCTACGAGATGGTTCTTACAATTGCGGCGACGTTGCAGGCGTCACTGTACGCTGATGATTCTTCCGCAGGAGGCGGGGCAACGAGATGGACTGCCTGGCGCACTTGCGCCGGCTTGCAGGGTCTCGTCATGCAGACGACAGCACCGAGCATGTGACTGGTCGCGTAATCCGCGGGTTTTGCCGACGTGGTCATCAGAATTACCGGAATATGTTGCAGCCGTTCGGAGCTCTTGACGATCGCGCAAAGATCCTGCCCCGAAATTCCGCTGCCTTCCGCTTCCGCAAGAATCACATCCGGCGTGTCATATTTGAGAATGTCGAGAGCTTGCTGGGCCGTTGTAACGAACAGCACTTGATATCCATCTTCGCTCAGCAGTTCTGTCGCGGCGCGGGCCATTCGAGGATCGGAGTCGACCGCCAGGACGCGAACGAGTTTTGCGAGCGGGCTCGAACTCCAGGCACTGGGCTTTTCGATCGCGTTGGCTTGCTCGAATTGCATCGCTACCGCGTTGTTGAAGTTGGGAAGCAGCACGCTGCGAACGACCTTCGCCGTTCGCGGAACGTTGATCGCTGCCGGAGTTCCCCAGTACGGGCATGTAACCTGCAAGACCTGACCAACCCAGTAACCACCGCGGGCTGTGGAGACGAGTACACCATCGCGCGATACGTCAATCGACTTGCCGAGATCCTCAAACGCTTCGAGAGTGCCGCGGCCACCTTCGATGCGGACGGATAGGTCTAATTTCGCGCGAAGGCGCTTGCGCCGTTCGTGTCCCATTACGGAACGTCCAACCTGAATTGCAGCGGTCGCCATGGCACACTCCGGGGATGCAGACACCTGTATTGCTCTCAAGGAGTATCGGCACATCGAGCAAATTCGTTAGTGGAGGCACGGGACAAATTAACTCGCTCGGCGACCGGCAAGACTTTCGCAATCGCACGCTCGCGTTTTCGCCGGGTACGGTAGTTTTCCTCGAGATGACGCGGCCGCGAATACTGGAACAAGTATCTCCCGGGCAACGTATCATCCAGTCAATGCAGCCCACGAGCCGATTCTCGCTGTTCGCCTTCACATTCCTCGCCGTTCCCGCGCTGCTCGCCGCTTTTGTCGGCAATTCGATTGGAAATGGAATCCTCCATCCGGCGCGCATTGCGCCGATGCGCCTTAGTGAGACGGAGAGAATGCTCACCGGAACCAACTCGACGAAAGCGGACTTCAACGTGCGGACGCCGGACGGCACGCAATTGAAGGGATGGAAGGTACGTCCGAGTGTATCGAATGGAGATTGGGTTCTGCTGTATCACGGCGTTTCGGACAACCGTACGGGGGTTTTAGGCCATGCGGCATTTCTGCTGCGCAACGGCTACAGCGTGGTGATGATGGATTCGCGCGCTCACGGAGACAGCGGCGGCGACATGTGCACGTACGGATGGAAGGAACGCTACGATACGGTCGCGATCGCCGATGCGTTGTACGCGAGCGAAGAAGTTCGCCACCTGTACGCGCTGGGCGTGTCGATGGGAGCTGCGATCGCTCTGCAGTCTGCGGCCGTCGAACCGCGCATTGAAGCTGTCGCTGCAGAAGCTTCGTTCGCCAATATGCGCGAAGTCAGCTTTGACTATGCAGGGCTGCACGCCGGTTCGTGGCTTGGTAAGACGCTCTTTCGTCCTGCGCCGATCGTCGCGATGCACTCGGTCGAAAAGGAAGGCGGGTTCAATCCCAGCGATGTCTCGCCGGAAAAAGCAGTTGCTGTGCGGCCCTTCGCGATTCTACTTATTTGCGGAACGAACGATTCCACAATTCCCTGCCGCCATTCCGAACGCATCGAGAAAGCCGCCGCGGGACCCAACGAACTCTGGACAGTGAGGGGTGCAGGGCACGGCGCCGCGCTGGGACAAGTTCCTGCGGAATACGAGGGACGCGTGGTAAAGCTCTTCGCGGCTTATCCGAAAAATCCCTGAGGAAATTCTTAAGCAGGCCTAGACGACCTTCAAAATCAGAATCACGCGGTCGTCTTCGTGCGTGCCGCCGCGGGAGAACAGATCGACTTCCGTAAGCACTGAGTTGACGATATCGGCGGCGGGCAGCGCTCGTTCGCGGGCTACCAAGTCCACGAGGCGCTGCGAACCGAATTCATCATCCTGCGCGTCCATAGCTTCGGTGATTCCGTCCGTGCACGCGACGAAGATATCGCCCGTCTCGAGTTTGACGTGGCCACGATCGAAGTGAACGCCTGGGAACATTCCCACTACCATGCCGCCCTCGCGCAGATAATCGACAGTTCCATTCGCGCGAACCACTGCCGGCGGCACGTGCCCTGCGTTTACATAGTGCAGAGTTCGATGCGGTTGATCGAGAAGCGTCAGGAACATCGTCATGTATTTCTGGCCGCGTGTATCGGCCAGCATCATGTCGTTTAGCGATTCGACGAGGCGTTCGAGCGAATGAAGATGCGCGAGAAGTGCGTGCAGGGTGGCTTGCAGGTTCGCCATCACCATCGCCGAGCCAACGCCCTTGCCTTCCACGTCTGCCACAACGGTCAGCATGGTGTCTGGCGCGAGTTGGATAAAATCGTAATAGTCGCCGCCGGCTTCGAGCGACATCCGGTTCGAAACTGCGATGTCGAATCCCGGCAACTTCGGAGGAGATTCGGGCAGAAGTCCCATCTGAATGCTGCGCGCGAGGGCGAGATCGCGCTCCATGCGCTGCTTGTGGACCATTTCGCGGTGTAGCTGCGCGTTCTCGAGCGCGAGCGCGACGTGATCGGAAATCGCCTGCAGCATATTTTCGTCGGCGCGCGAGAATGGACCTGTTTTCTTATTCAAAAGCTGCAGCACGCCGATGGTTTCTCGCGCTTTATTTCGAATCGGCAGGCACAAAAGCGATTTCGTGCGGTACCCCAGACGTAAGTCGACCTCGGACTCGAACCGTGAGTCGGAATAAGCGTCGGCGAGGTTGACCATTTCGCCGTGCTGCGCCACCCAGCCTGCAATTCCCTTCGTGATCGGCAGACGGATTTCGTGCTGCTCGAGTCCCAGGCCTACGAGGGACCAGATTTCCTGCTTTTCGCGGTCGACTAGAAATACCGTTCCGCGTTCCGCGCCCGAATAACGGATTGTCAGCCCTAGGATGATGTTTAACAGCTCGGCGAGGTCGAGCGTTGAGTTCAGCCGCTTTGTGGCTTCCACGATGGTTGAGAGTTCGATGACGGCGCTGCGGCGTTCGCTGCTTTCCAGCGCCACCTCGGCGTACATGCGGAAAAGGTCGAGCCACGTGCGCGTTTTCTCGTCGAGTATTCCCTTTGACGAAACTTCCAGCGCGCTGATCGGATTCGTTCCGCGCCCGAGCGCCCAGGCGTTCTGCCGGCCGTTTGCGCCGGATGAATTTTTTCCGTTCAGTAGTCCCACGATGCGCGAGGCATCCGCCGCGGCAAGCTTTCCGCTTTCCTGCCAAACGGCCGGAACACCATCGACCATCTTCCAGAGCCGGGCACCCGCAAGCCTTCCGGGGGCGGTGAGTGCGCGAACCATCTGCGCGGCCAAATCGCCAGGTTCGGCCTCAGGGTTCAGCTTCGCAAAGATTTTTTCGAGAGTTTCAAGCTGCGACGAGGAAGTTGCGGTCCGCGGCGGCCTGCGTGGTTTCTTCACTTGTTCCCTTTGTATTGAACGACCAGAATCGTAATGTCGTCCGATTGCGGCGCGCCCTCCGTATAGGTCCGCATCCCTTCCTTAATCGCGTCGCTCAGGCCTTCCACGGTGTCGCCGGTGTAGGTCTCGAGGATTTTTCGCAGCCGCGCTTCTTCAAATAATTCATTCTGAGGATTGGCCGCTTCCGACACGCCGTCCGTGTAAATCACAAGGTAATCGCCGGCTTCCAGCGTTACGCGAGCGCTTTGATATTCCGCTTCGGCAAACATTCCCACGGGAAAATTCGCGGAACCGAGTCCTTCCAGCTCGCCCGATTTTCGCCTCAGCAAGGGCGGCACGTGCCCGGCGTTTACGTATTCAAAACGCCCCATTTTATCGAGAATGCCGTAGAACACAGTCGCGTAGCGGTCTTCTCCGCTGCGTTCACAGAGATATTGATTCACGCGCGAAAAAACGCCCGGCAGCGAAATATCCATCGCAGCGGTCGTAAAGAAAACGCCCTGGAGGAGGGTCGCGAGAAGGGCCGCCGAAATTCCCTTTCCGGAGACGTCGCCGACGAAAAATCCGTGCCGTCCGCCACCGAGTTGGATCACGTCAAAACAATCGCCGCCAACGGAGTGGCAGGAAAGCGTTGACGCAGCCACGGCGACGTCCGGCAAATTCGGCATCGACTTCGGCAGCAGCGTTTTCTGAATGCCGCTCGCGATTTCAATTTCGTGATCGAGCCTTGCTTTCGCGCGCGCCGACGCGAATAGCCTTGCGTTCTCAATCACCGTCGCGGCTTCGCGGGCGAGGGTCATCAATACGTCGCGATCCATATCCGTAAACGCACTCGACGGCGTATGGCTATCCATATACAGCACGCCAAGCAATTCGCCCTGCCGCGTGGAAATTGTGGCGTCTAAAGTTTCAATCACCGGCAGCTTATCGACCGGAATCGCGACGATCGTGTGCAGCTCGAGCCTTGCGACGCTTTCCTGCTGCGACATTCCACCCGCTTCATCGCCCGTGTCGCTCACAATCATTTCGCGCCGCGTGTTCACCACGCGCTTCACCACGCTCTGCGACACTTTCAGCTGATCCGGACGCAGTGTTCCCTTCTGCGAATCGCGCGCCACCACCGTCTGCAATTCGCCGGACGGATTCGCGAGCAACAAAACTCCACGTTCGGTCCTCGTGACTTGAATCGCCGCGTCGACTACTGCCGTGAGCACGTCTTCCAGCGAAAGCCCCGTACCCAGCGTGCGTGCCACATCGAGCAACACACCCAGGTGGTGCAACTCGCGCGAGCCGGGCAGCGTGGGAGCAGGCGCATCTACCCGTTCCACCAATTCCTCGATCGTCGCGCCCTCGCCCAGGTAAATCAGCTTGTAGGAATCCGCCATGCCGAAATCGATCTTGTCTCTCGGCTGGAGCTCGTGTTTCAGCACTTTTTCGCCGTTTACAAACGTGCCGTGCCGGCTGCCCATGTCTTCGAGGACCCAGCCGCCATTCACGGCGAGGATTTGCGCCTGCTGCCGGCTGATGCGGCTGTCGCGAAGAGTGAGTTCGTTGCCCGCCTGGCGGCCAATGCGGAAAGGCGACGCAGCGAGCGGCACATCGCGGCGAACGCCGCTCGGTTCTATGACTACGATTCGAGGAGATCGTGGCATGGGTTCAGAAGCGCGCCTCGGTTCCCGGCACGGAGAATCGCCTCCAGGAGCAATTCAGCACGCCATGGTAGGTAAACTCGCGCCCGAAGTAAAGGCCACTGGCTATCCGACCGCCGGGCAGCCAACCCAAACCGGTAAGCCTGATTTCCAACGGACCCGCTCGATGCCGCTCTTGAATCGCTCCATGGCGCCAAGATCGCGCGACAAACTTCAAACGCCTTAGTACCTTGGTACCGTTGCAACCCCAGCGCAGTATCGTAATATCTCGCCGCCCATGTCACAGAAACAGTTCTGCGAAGAACTGAATCGCGTCAAGCTGGAAGCCATCGCCGCCCTTCATTCCGCGCGGCAGGCGCGCCGCTCGCGCGACCTCTCCTTTCATGAAGATGTGGAGCTCACGCGTGACGAGCATCAAAAAATCGATGCGCTTTTGAAACATCTCCTCGTCGGCCACGAAGGCCATCCATGCCCCGCCGGCGACCGGCCCATTATCGGAATCGCCCGACCCGTCACCGATGGCCGTTTCGCAGTTCGTGCCGAATCGCAGCAGCCACTTCGAGAATTCGCTCTCCGACGTCGCCGCCCATAAAAATCGAACTCACATCCGAAGTCGCGTTAGAGTTCTGCCGCGCCACATGCATGGTTGCCGGCTATCGCGCGAATCTCAGAATCCGTTCGGAGCGCCCGCTGAGTTTCAGCCGCACCGTCGATTGGTTTGACGGCTACCTGAAAAACGCGCGGAAACGTCTAACAGCGGCATGACCTCAAATCTGAATCGTTGCGCATCGCCGGGAGTTGGCGTCTTGCGACGGAGTCTTTCTGTCGCTGCTCTAAGCGCTCTTGTAATTTTCGCGGCAGCCTGCCTCATTCTTCTTCGTGCGCGCGCGGCGGCTCCGGACAAACCGAAACCGCTCGTGATCGATCACGTCACGGTGATTGATATGGCCGGCGGCGCGGCGCTCACGGACCGGACAGTGATTGTCTCCAGCGATTCAATCGCAGCAGTAGCCATAAGCGGCTCGATTCAAATTCCGAAGGATGTGCAGGTGATCGACGCGCGCGGCAAATACCTTATCCCCGGCCTGTGGGACATGCACACTCATATCGCAGGAGTCAGCGCGATTCCATCTTGGGCTAAGGAGACGCTGATCCCGCTGCTCGTCGCAAACGGAATCACCGGCATTCGCGATATGGGCGGCGATCTCGACGCACTCGAAGGATGGCGGCGCGAAATCGAAGCCGGCAACTTAATTGGACCGCGCATCGTTGCCGGCGGGCCGATGCTTCTTCCCGCCCGGCGAGCCGGTGCGCCCGCCGAGTCTCCCGATCCTTCGATACTGCGCGTCGGCACTCCCGCAGAAGCTCGGGCTGCGGTGGATTCTCTGCAGAAGCGCGGCGCGGATTTCATAAAGATTATTGCGCTGTCGCGCGAAAACTATTTTGCGGTGGCGGAAGAAGCGAAAAAGGACGGGATTCCGTTTGCCGGGCACATCCCCTCGGACGTGAATGCTACAGAGGCTTCCAACTCCGGGCAGAAAAGCATCGAGCACATCGTTTACAGCCTGCTCGCGTTTGATTGTTCGAGCGAGGGTCTCGCACTTCGCCGAAAATTTCTCGAAGCCTCGAAAAAGGGAGATGAAAAAGCAGCTGACGAAGTCACGGCGGAGGCACGAAAGACTTTCTCGTCCGCACGGGCGGCCGCGCTTTGGGACACCTTCAAGAAGAACGGCACGTGGGTGACGCCGACGCTGTTCTCAATTTATGTGAACGGTCATCACATGGAGGACTCGCCCGACGATCCGCAGCTTGCATACTTGCCGCTCGCGCTACGAAATGAGTGGGCCCCCAAGCCTCCCGCACGGAACGCCAAAGAAGTCGCGGTAGCGTGGCAGGCGCAATTTGAAAATGATCGCAAGATTACGGGCGATATGCACCGCGCCGGGGTCAGGTTGCTTGCGGGAAGCGATTCCCTCGACCGCTATACATTTGTCGGCACGAGCCTTCACCGCGAATTGCAGATGCTGGTGAGCGCCGGGCTCACGCCGATGGAAGCGCTCCGAACCGCCACAACGAATCCCGCCGAATTTCTCGCGCAGAAGAATGCGGGCACAATCTCCAAGGGCAACCGTGCGGACCTGGTGCTGCTCGAAGCCGATCCCACGCAGGACATCGGCAACACGCAGAAGATCTCAGGCGTGGTCCTACGAGGCAGATATTTCGCGCGGGCGGATCTGGATGCGATGCTCGCGAGAGCCCGCGCCGCGGCTGCGGCGATCCCGACAGAACAATCCAACGCGAAGTGAACGAAGCAAGAATCCAGGAGCCGGAAAACGGTAAGCGGGTTGCGCCCTCAGCGGGTCTGCCACGCCTCCCAGGCATTGCTCAGCCGCCGGGTAGTCTCGCGCAATCGCACAGCGAGATCGACCACCGTCTGCAGCCGCTGCCGATCCGAAGGCGGCAACCGTTCGTGATGAGATAAAACCAGTTCTGCGTTGCCCAGAATTCCTGTGAGCGGATTATTGATTTCGTGACGGAAGATTTCGCCCGTATCTGGAGGCAATCCGGCCCACGGCGCTCCGAGGGCCGTCTCTGATTGCGCCGCCCAGCGCAGCCGCCGCGCCACAAGGCTGGACGCGAGGGCTGAAAAATCTCCCACGCGAGCGACGAAATCCACATCTCCTTCTGCCACGAGCCTCGCAATCTCTGTTTGCCGCGCAACGGCCCCAACTAGAATGACCGGAGCGCGTTCCGTGAATTGGCGAAGCGATTCGTTCATCGGCGCGCCAGCAAGAATTTCTTCGTCCAGCAGAATCACGCCCGGAGAACAGTCCTCGAGTTGACGACGCAGTTCCGATAGATCGAGCGCGATTCGAATGGGCCCGACCGCCGGATTGCGCGCGGATTCGCGGCTCAGCCTCTCGGCCAGCGTCGCGTCAGCCACTCCAATGAGGGTGCTGCGTTCGATTGAAACTGCCATTCTGGTTGCACCCATGCCCGTTTCCGTCACTTTCTGATGGTCGTGCTGTGGGATTTATCCCGGACGTTCTCGCTATTCAACTCCAGCAGGCCCGAAGCGACGGCACCGCCATGGCCGTGATCGCTCTTGTGTCCATTGCTTCCATTGTTACCGTTCTTGCCGTCGTCAACATGAAGGCGTTCAAGCATCCGGTTCACGGCCAGCTTGAGTTCCTCCACGAGAAACGGTTTCGCAAGATACGGCAGCTTATTCGTGTCGAGGAATTCGAGCGTGCGCGGCGCCAGCGTATCACCGGTGATGAAAATAATTCGGTGCTGCGCGGAACTGCCCGAGCGTACCAGCGCTTCGTAAAACGCAGGGCCGTCGAGACGGGGCATGCGCAAATCGCAAATCACAAGGTCGTAGTGGCTGCGTGAAATCCTTGTCAGTCCATCCTGGCTGTCGCGCGCCGCTTCGGCGTGGTGACCTTCTTCGCGAAGCACGTCGACGATCAATTGCGCCACGGTTGCTTCGTCCTCGACGACAAGAATCCGTCCGCTGGCGCTTTTTGACGTTTTGCCGGCTGCTTCAGGTGGCGCCACCACAATTTGTTCAGCGCGGGCGGTTCCGACGGGGAGTTCGACGACAAATTTAGCACCCGCTCCGCGGTGGCTTTCCACCGTCACTTCTCCGCCGTGCTGTTGAACGATTCCATACACGATGGAAAGGCCAAGGCCGGTGCCAACGCCCGGCGGTTTCGTGGTGAAGAATGGATCGAAGATGCGCGAGGCGATGCTCGCAGCAATGCCGGGGCCGTCGTCAGATATTTCGAGCACGATTCGGCTGATCGAAACCCGCCGCGTGCGAATCCACACATGTCCTTGTCCGCGGTCTTCCAGAAGCGCCTGTTCGGCGTTCATCAGCAGGTTGAGGACGACCTGCTGCAATTGAAAGGGGTCGGCCATCGTTTCCGGCAAATCATCGGCGAGGGCGCATTCGACAACGATGTTCTCCACTCGCAATTCGTAACTGCGAAGGGCGAGCGTGCGTTCGACGATTTCGTTCAAATCCACCCGCGTTCGCTCCGGCTTCGTTTCGCGCGCAAAGTACAATAGGTTTTTTACGATACGGCGCGCGCGTTCGGCTTCCTGAAATACTTTTTCCGCTTCCGATTGCTGCGATGGCGCTAGCCCGTGGCCGAGTAAGAGCTGCGCGTACCCCATGATGGCGGTGAGCGGATTATTAAGTTCGTGAGCGATCCCCGAGACGAGCTGCCCGAGCGCCGCCATTTTTTCCGTCTGCAAGAGCTTTGCCTGGATTTCCCGCTTCCCCGTGACGTCGTAATATAGCTCGAGCCAGCCTGCCGCGCGCCCGTCGCGCCCCAATACCGGGCGTGAATATCTCTCCAAAACGCGCCGGGCCGGACGCGTCATCTCGACGTCGTCATGAGACGGCGTCTCATCACCCGCAGAAAACTGCCGCCACGGTGACAAAAACCCCTTGGGATCGCGGCAGCGCGGAGCGATGAGCGCCTCCAGTTCTTCAAACCCGTGAATTTTCTCCGAGTTTTGCAGGTTCAACCCGAAAAGCTGCCGGAATCGAGCGTTCGCGAACCGAATGCGGCCCGAGGGATCGAATAGAATAACGCCCGCTTCGAGCGCATCGAGAAGACTCGAGAGTTCCGCCTCGAGTTGCTGCGTCCGGTCCTGTGCGGACTCGGCCACAGAGCCTTCTTCGAGGCAGACCAGCAAGTGGTCCGAGCCCGGCAAAACGGTACGGACGGTGACGCGCACTGGAAATCCATTTGCGAGCATGCCGTTGAAACTTTCCGCCGCGGGCTCTCGGACGCACGTGGCGGACGTACTGGCCTCGTTCGACCGGGTGGCAAGTTGCGCGATTGTCGGCGACACGAGAAATTCTGCAAGGATTCGATCCTGATATGCACTCTGTGCGCGCCCGAGAAATGCCTCAGCCCGACAATTCGTCCGGCGAATGGCGCCATTCAGGCCGACAACAAGGAGTGCTTCTCCGCTGGATTCGAATACCGCCCCAAACGCGGCGCCATCGAACAATTGCGTCATTTCGGCCCGCTCGCTTGATGGAGTGCTGCGTGCCGCCGCGAGCACACTTCCCGTGCCCGAAAGCAGGCTGCTCAATCGCTTAGGCATTCCCTCTTTACCATCGCCCCAATAAAATCCAGTAGCTGCAAAGCAATCCTGCGCCAACGGCAACGGCATACTTGAACGCGCGACGCGCCATACGCAGCGAGCGCGGGTAGATCATGATGTGCGAGGTGGTTAGCATGCAGTCGCTACTGCACCGCATAGACCAAGATCGCAACTATTCAATTGGAATGTTTTCAATCAGCTGCAAAGAGCGCGGGTGAAACTACGGCGAAAGCGATTCCCACTTCGACACGAAAGCGCTTTAGGCTTCCCTATCTGACAATCGCGCAACACACGCGGCGAACCTGGAGGCGAAACTCGGAATCGTCGCGTGAATCCTACGAGAAAACTTGGCGAGGGAAATCGTGCGAAGGATCAGTTTCTGAACTGCGCTTGCGATTCGTATTGCTTCAGCTTCCGGTAGAGCGTGGTTTTTCCAATTCCAAGTAGACGCGCGGCCGCAAGCTTGTCGCCGCCGGATTCGCGCAGAGCACGCATGATGGCGCGGCGTTCGAGCTCGTCAAGGGGCAAAAGTTCGTCATTCTGCGGCAAACGCTCACCGCTTCCGTATTGCAGATTGGATGGAAGGTCGCCCACGTGAAGGATCGGACCGGTACCGAGAGCGATGGCACGTTCGATGGCATTCTCAAGTTCGCGAACATTGCCAGGCCAGTCGTAGGCCATCAGGCGCGTCATCGCGTCTTCTGAAATCGTGCGAGCGGGAGTCTCGGCGTCGCCGAATTTCTCAAGAAACGAATTCACGAGGAGGGGAATATCGCCTTTGCGTTCGCGCAGCGGCGGCATCTTGATCTGCACCACATTCAGACGGAAGAAAAGATCCTGACGGAAATTTCCTGTGCGCACCGCCGCCTCGAGGTCTCGATTTGTTGCCGCGATGATGCGCACTGAAATCGGAACGCGTTCCGTGGAACCGACCGGGCGAATTTCCTTTTCTTGCAGCGCGCGCAAGAGCTTCGCCTGGAGATCGATCGGCAAATCGCCGATTTCATCAAGAAACAGAGTTCCGTTCCCGGCGGCTTCCATCAGCCCCTGTTTGTTGTGGTTCGCGCCGGTAAAAGCGCCTTTCACGTAGCCGAACAATTCGGATTCGATCAACGTGGGAACGAGGGCGGAGCAATCGACCGGGGCAAATGGCGTGTTGCTGCGCATGCCGGAGAAATGAATGGAGCGCGCGACGAGTTCTTTGCCCGTTCCGCTTTCGCCTAGAATCAGGACGGGATAATTGTGCTGGCTCACCTTTTCGATCAGTTTGTAAACACGCTGCATTTTTGGCGAAAGCCCGATCAATCCCGCGAATCCGGGGCGAGTGCGAAGCTGTTCCCGCAACACGCGGTTCTCTTGATCGAGTTCGAGGGAGCGCACCACGCGGTCGAGCTTCGTGCGCAGTTCTGGAATATGGAAGGGCTTGGTAACGTAGTCCGCAGCACCCATTCGGGTGGCTTCCACCGCGCTTTCAATCGTGCCGTACTGCGTCAATACGATTACGGGTGTTTGCGAATGCATTTCGCGCACGCGCTTCAGCAGCTCGATGCCACCCATTTCCGGCACACGCAGATCGGTAATCACGATGTCGACCGGATACTGCTCGAGGATCTCTAGGGCTTGTTCGGTTGTCGCCGCCGTGCGGGTTCGCAGTCCCGATTCAGCGACGACGTCGCGGCAGAGATCCCGCGTCGTGTTCTCGTCGTCCACAATCAGAACCATGGCTGCCATCGGCCGCTCAGCCGCTGCCATTGCTTCTGCCCCGCTCGACATCAGTGGACCCCCATTTGACACGTTCCCATTCCGGCCTTAGTGCAATGCGAGCACCAATCGAATGTTTCTTATTTTTTCAAAACAAAGCGCTTAGACAACTCCTGCCTCAAGTCGTCGTGCGGACTGTAGTGCCAAAAGGGATTCGCATACAAGTCCGTATTGCTACGCACATATTCCAAGTCTTTTAATGTATATGAGATGCAGGATTGGAATGGGTATTAGTTCCAGTTTGAAATTTACCCGTCGAGCAGGTTCGAACGCTCGAGCTTGATCGCGCGAATCCTAGTGCCCGGAGTTTGCAGCGCTCGCGAGCATCGACGACTGTGACACATCGAGAAGGTACAAGCTCTCGCTCGCAGAGCCAGCATAGATTCGATCGGACGAGAAGCCTGCATCGAGGACTGGAAAATAATCGAGATCCGTGGTGCCGCCGGGATTCTCAATACGCGCCCAGTTCGCGCCACGATCCCGGGAGAGATAGAGTCCGCCCCTTTCGATCGACGCGATCCAAAAATCCGACCGGACAAGAAGATCTTCCACCGGCGAGGCAGGCAAACCGGCCTGGGATCTCTTCCATGTCTCGCCACCATTGCGGGATAAAAAAAGCCCGGTGGGAGATGTGGCGAGCATCGTCGATTCGTCTGCGATTTCGATGCGAAGAGCGCCGTAAGAATCGAGCGGGAGGTCGTGCCATTTCCAGGAGTGGCCGGCATCGTCCGAAAAAACCATCGCGTGAGAGGACACGATGCGAATTTTCCCGCCATCGGCCGAAACGCGAACGGAATTTACCGGCAACGCGGCCGACGAAAAGAAAAGCGGAGCCCAGGTTGTTCCCGAATCGATGGATGTGAACAATCCGTCTTCTGTCGCTGCGAACCAGCGGCTCTCCGTGAATGCGAGATCGTTCACGATGACCCGGAACGACGTGGCCGCAACTCTCGACCGATTCGGCGATGACGCTGAGACATTGCGCTTCCTCGGTCGATCCGTTCGCTCGCTCAATTGCTCAGTCGTTTGATCGTCCGGGCGCCCCGATAGCAAACCAGCGCGAGTCCACCTTCCACTCGCGGCATCGAGACGCATCAGCCCGCCAGATGCAAGGGCGGTCCACCATCCGGCCGGCGTGGAAAAAAGACGGCGCACAGAGCCAGGCTCCAGGCCTGCGCCGAGAGCCGTCCATGATTCGCCGCCGTCCGATGTCTGCACGATCGGCTCGGAAGCGTTTGCGAGAACCGCACCCAGCAGGCCTGTCCGCTCACGATCGAGTGTGAGCGAAACGATTCGCCGATGCTGGAATCCTTCATTGGCAGGCTTAAAATCGTCCGCCGCGGATTCGCTTACCAGAACACCTCGCTGCTCAGTGCCGATCAGAACGCGCGGTGCGGAAGATCCATCATTCGACGGAGTGATCACGATCGAATTGATTACCCAATCGGACGGAGAAACACGCCTCCAACCCGCGCCACTTTCCGTCGATTTCCAGAGTCCCTGAGTCGTTCCGGCGTATAGAGTGCCGGGATTCGCGGGATCAAAACGGATCACAACTGTGCGGCGAGAAGAATCCGGAATCCCTTGAATGCGTTTCCAATGCGCTCCCGCATCGATGCTGCTGTAAATCCCGGAGCAAGCGCTCGCAAAAATCTGATCGGGGTCCGACGGATTCACGGAGAGGCTTAGGACATCGGAATCGTCGATCATTCCGTCGTGAATGGCGGTCCAGTCCTGGCCGCCATCAATCGTCTTCCACGGCAGGTGGAATGTACCGGCGTAAATGATCTCCGGATTTCGAGGATCGACGGCGAGAGAGTCAAAATTTCGAAGTTCCGAATCGCCGGCGGGCGTGATCATTTCCCAATTCTTGCCGCCATCACGCGAGCGAAATACTCCATCGAGCGCGCCGGCGACGAGGACACTCGGATCGGAAGGCGCTGCAACGAGTGCGCGAACTGCGTGGCCGGATAATCCGGATTCGTGCCAATTTCGTCCGCCATCCGTGCTGCGGTAGACGCCGCCGCCTTCGCCGTGAGGCTCGCGGGTCCAGATCGAGGCGAAGAGTGTGCCGGGTGTCAGCGGATCGACCACGATCGACGTCACTATTGCATTGAAGGACGAGCCTGCGAGGCCGCGCAGCTGCCAGTGATGGCCGCCATCTTCAGAGCCGAAAATGTGGCCGTCCGTGGTCCCAAGATAGACGATGCCAGGACGCGACGGATCGGCGGCGAGTGCGCGCGCATCACCGCCTTCCGGTCCAAGGGGCTTCCATGTTTGAGAATCAGACCGGGGCGCGGCGAATCCCACAAGGAAAGCGAGCGACAGGATAAAGCGCGCGAGCATGCTTTGCCGCAAAAGAACCGGAGGGTCGCGTCGAGACATCATTGCAGTTATTGCTTAGACGAATGCGGGCACACACGACATCGGAAACAATACCGGCAGCCTGCGGCCGCCTTGCTCCAACTTCCCCCAACGTCCAGCGCCTTCCTTGTCCCTCAGCGCTCCGATCAGTATGTCTCTCTAGTAGCTCGCGCCGTCTGGCACTAGCACCACATCGACGCGCCGGTTTTGCTTTGTTTCGGTATCGGTTCCGGTCGAAGAGCGCGTGTCAACGCGCGAACCGTCGATACCCGCTTTGCTGCCGAGATATTTCTTACACTCAGCTGCGCGACGGTCAGCGAGTTGCGCTGAACCCGGTTCTTTTGCGTCCGCAAATCCCACGAGCACTACTTTCGACTTCGGGTCGTTCTGGAGTCGCACGGCTGCGTCGTCGAGCACGCGCTTGCAAACGTTGTCCACTCGCGCGCTTCGCAGCGGGAACGAGCACTCGCTGATCTTGCTCGCCTGCGGCGGAGCCGGCGGCTGCTGTACGGTCACGGACGTGGAGCAATCTGCTGCTCCGCCCGCACCGTTCTCCACTCGACCAGTGACAGTGTACGTCCCGGGAGCAAGGCCGGATGTATCCAATTGCACACTCGAGCTGGAGTCGCTGGCGTTCACAAGTTGGCCGCCATTCGTCCGCCAGTAGTACTTGAGCGCTGTGTTCGACTGGTCGTTTACGGTTGCCGTGATCTGCGCGCGCTCACCTGCCATCACAGATGAACGATCTGCCGGGCAGGACATCGTTGGAGCGGGCGGTTTCGGTTTGGGATCGACGCGAACCGGCGCCGAGCAACTCGACGTCTTGCCCGCGCCGTCGTCGACGCGCAAAGAAAGTGTGTAGCTGCCGGGCGCTGCGCCTTCCGAATCCCAGCGCGCGTACGGGCTGCTGCCGTTCGTGATTCTGCCGCCGTTGGCGGTCCATGTGTAAGTGAGAGGATGACCCCACGAGTCGGTGGCGCTGGCGGTTGTTTGCACCGCCGTATTCGATCCCTCCATCACAGAAGACTTGTCCGCCGAACACGTCGAAGTAAGAACGTCGGGCGCGCGCGGCTTTTCCGGCCAGTACGCTCCCGCAAGCTTTACGATGAAGCCGTTGCGGTCCTGGTGATTTAGCAGGCTGATGGAATAGCGATAGCCAACGTCCAGCGCAACCTGCCGCACCGGGTAGAAGCGGATGCCGGTCGTGGTGTCTACTGGATCTCGCCCGCCGAAAGTCGTGTTCTGGATTCCGCTGCCGACGTAAATGATTCCGGTATATTCCGTGATGATCTGAAAACGCTTGCCGGGAAACACGAGCATGCCGGCGCCAACTCCCATTTCGTCCGCGAGTTTCAAAACGGCCGGTGCGATCGGAGTGGGCGCGATGGGAGGCCCCGGCAAATTCAAAAGATCAATGGTCGCGAAACTTTCGTCCGGCCGGAAGCGGTAGGACCAATTGAACGTGATGAGCATGCTGTTATGGAGGATTGTCTTACTCGCTTCAAGACCGATGCCGTAGTTGAAACGGCCGTACTGCACTTCATTGCTGAGTAAATCGCTCAACCCTGTCTGCGTGGGGATGAAGAAGTCGTTGCGAATTGAAAGGCTGAAGGGCTTGCCGCGCTTTTCCGAAAGCAGGCCAATCTTGAAGCCCAAATCGAGCTCGCCCACGCCGCCGCCGTTATGTGACGCGAAGGGATAGTCTTCGACGTATGCAGGAGCGATGCCCGTTCCCGGAAGAATCGAACGGTAAATCGTATTACGGTATTGACCGTTGAAGAGCGTCGAATCGTTCAAGCTCAATTGCGTGGGCTGGTCCACGTGAATATGTTCGGCAGCGTTCATCTGGAAGAAAACGGAAAACCACCGGTTGAAACCCATGCCGAACGAAGGGACTGTTTGAAGCACGGTGATGTTGCCCGGCATACGCGAGAATTTGTTCACGCCAATGGATAAGTCGAGGGCGCCAGCAGGCAGCAGATCTCCTGTTTCGAGCGTAAACAAGCCGGGATTGCCGTCGAGCGCGGGCATCGGGACGTACTTCGGATTCGGTTTGTAGTCGTCTCCACCTGCAGCTGGCAAAGGTTCAGGTGCAGGTTTCGCGGGAGTAGCTGGCGTCGCAACGCGAGGCGTCGCAGAAGTTGTCGATGGAGTTTCCGCTGCGGCGGATCCATCCTTTGCAGCGACGGCAGGGGCTGTCGCCGTGGCGTCCGGGTCTTTCGGCTGGGGCTTCTTATCGTCGGCGAAAGCGTTCGAGACCAGGAAGAGCGCAAGAAAACTCACCAGTCCAATCCTCAGTATCAATCTCATCTACTCCTCCTGAAAATCTAAGCGGCAGGCTCTCGCATCTCGATTGCCGGCGAAACCTTTCGCCGGAACATGCGCGCCGAAAATACATTTGCGCAGCGGCATGAGCTATCGTTCGAAAAATGTCAGCCTGGGGGCCGAATCAGAATAAGCCAGCGTAATCGGGCGGATTATAATTCAGGCGAACCGCTTCAAAAACAACTATTTCATGGCCGGCCTCCCGGTGCCGAATTGCTCGGCCTCGCCGAGACCACCATCCTCCGCATCCATTCATCTAGTGTATAGTTCTCTGCAGACGTCTTCCCTTCCCGGCGAAGGCGGCAAGCCAAGATGATTAAAGGAGAAGCATATGGAGTTCGCAAAAATGCTTCTGGCTGCCTTATTTTTTTTCGCCGCGGCCGGAAACCCCGCTTTTGCCAGGAATCAGCAGTCCTCTCCGGAGTCCGACCAGCAAACTCAATCGGAGCAGCAGTCTGCGGCGCCTGATGGCGCATCGCAAGATCAAGCTGCGGAATCGCCCGAACCGGCTGCGCAACGGCCTCCCGTTCCGCAAGGCACGCGCTTGCTGATCGGATTGCAGGACGGGCTCAGCACGAAAACCGATAAGGCCGGTAAGCGATTCGTCGCCACCACGCTCGAACCGGTTATCACCGCCGAAGGCGCCGTGATACCGGCGGGCGTTCAAATTCGCGGGCACATCGACAAGGTGCAGTCTGCAGGGAAAACGGGGCGCGCGCGCATGTGGCTCACGTTTGACGATATTGGCACTCCGCGCGGATGGCGGCCGCTCGTCGCGCAGCTGATCGACGCCCCAGGCGTCCATTCGATCCACGTACTCTACGACCACGAAGGCGAGATTCAAGCGGCGTCGAGCAAACGCCAACAAGCGATGGAAGCCGCTGCGGCGGGTGCATTTGTCGGGGCAGCGTCAGGCGTGGCCGCGGGCAAGGAGAAAGACGCCGCAATGGCCGCAGCAATCGCCGCCGCCACCGCGTATATGGCTGCGTCCGGTCTGGGACAGGAATTGACGCTCGCAAAGGGCATGAAGCTCGAGTTGGTGATCGAGCGGCCGCTTCATCTCGGGCGGACGTAGGACCTCGCGCGTTCGTTCCGGATCGATGGACATTACATGTTGCGTGGATAGGCACGGCGTGCCGTGCCCTACCGCTATCCAAAGACGATAGCGATAACTCTCGGGTCCGTCTGTGCCGCACAAACTCCTAGGAGCACCCGCAGTCGTGCGCTTGGTTTTACGCGAGACTGCTGGTAGGCTCGACGGAACGATGGCGCCAGAAAAACAAAACCTTCAGCGCATCCTCATTGTCGAGGATGAAGACAACGCCCGCAAAGGGTACGAAGCTCTCCTCCGCAAATGGGATTGCGAGGTGTTGGGCGTGGCCAGCGGAGAAGACGCGCTCGCAAAATTCCAGGAATTTGCGCCCAGCGTAATCCTGGCGGACGTCGAACTACCCGGGATGAACGGGCTCGAATTGCTCGCCCATCTCGGCGATGAAATCCAACGGATTCCCGTAATCATCATCACCGGACGCGGCAGCGACGAGCGCGTGGTGCAAGCCATCGAAGCTGGCGCTTTCTGGTACATCGAAAAACCGCTGAAACCTCCGGTGCTGCGCGCTCTGCTCGATCGCGCGCTGGGGCGCATCCGCGATCAGAAGGCCGTCGCGGCGCTTACGAAAGAACTGCGTGACGCGGGCAAGTTGGGGGTGCTGGTGGGCAATTCGCGCGAAATGCGCGACGTGATGCATCAGGTGGAAGTGGCGGCTCCGTCTACGGCGTCCGTGCTCATCACCGGTGAAACTGGTTCAGGAAAAGAGATGGTGGCGCGATCGATTCACATGCTATCGCCACGCGCGGACCGGCCCTTCATTGCGATCAATTGCTCGGCGATCCCTGAATCGCTGATGGAAAGCGAAATCTTTGGACACGAGAAGGGCGCGTTTACAGGTGCGGCCGAACGCCGCATCGGATGCTTTGAACTCGCCGATGGCGGCACGCTCCTGCTCGATGAAATTGGCGAGATGCCCCCGCAGACTCAGGCAAAGTTGTTGCGAGTACTTGAGGACCACAAGGTGCGGCGGCTCGGCAGCAAAGTGGAGACGCCCGTTGACGTCCGCGTTCTCGCCGCCACCAACAAGAATCCCGAGCAGGCTGTAGCCGACGGACATTTGCGGCAGGATCTCTACTTCCGGCTCAATGTGTTCCACATTCATCTGCCACCGCTTCGCGAGCACAAAGAGGATTTGGCTCTGCTCGTCGAACGGTTGCTGGCGGAAATCTCGGCGAAGCACGGAATATCAGTTTCCGGCGTAGGCGCTGACGTGATGGAAATGTTCAAATCCTATCCCTGGCCCGGAAACGTCCGCGAGCTACGAAATGTGCTGGAACGCTCGGCCATCGCCTCCGACCGGAGCAGCATCACGCGGCAGCACCTGCCGTCGGATTTCGGACGCGCGCCGGCTTCCATGGCTTCTGGCCTTGGCGGGCTGCGTTTTCCGATCGGCACGACGGTGGACGCCGTCGAACGCGAACTCATTATCCAAACACTTGCCGCAACCAATCAGAACAAGACGCGCGCCGCCGATTTGCTCGGCATCAGTTTGAAGACCCTCCACAATAAGTTGAAGGAATACGAGGGGCAGAAAGATGCGCCTCAGCCTTAAAACCAAATTCACGCTGGCCATCTCGCTGCTCGTTTTGGCGGTCGTCGCCGTCGTCTCGGGCCTCTACCTCGGGCAACTGACCAAACAAGTGCTGCGTCAGTCGGAGGACCGCGCCAATTTCGTCGCCGAACAGGTTTATGTTGCGTGCCAGAGCGCGCTCGCAGATGCAGCAGCGCGCGGCGATGCTCCTGCCACTTCCAGTGCCGCCGATTTGCGTGAATACGTTCAACGCGCGCTCGACAGCAGCAGCACATTGAATTCGGTGATGGAATCCGCGGTCGGTTACACGAAAACGATCTACGAGATAACGGTTAGCGATCGTGACGGCATCGTTCTGATCTCGAGCGATGCGGCGGAACGCGGGCAAAAACAGGCGATGCGGCCGCGGGTCGCTTCGCTCGTGAGGGACCAGGGATTTTTCCAGCAGTTACGCACGCTGTACGGGCCGCCGCAGGTATACGACCACTCGTTACCTTTTAATTTGGGGGGCTCGCACTTTGGCGATATTCGCGTCAGTCTTTCGTCCTCGCTGATTCGCAACGAAATTTCCCCAAGCCTTGAGAAGGCCGGATACTACGCGCTTGGCTCCGTCCTGCTTTCGACGTTGCTCGCATTTTTCGTGACGCGAGTTTCGCTTGCTCCGATCGATCGGATTTCCGCGCAGTTGGACCGCATCTCTGCCGGCGAATTCGATATGGAGCCCGTGAAAGGCACGGACGAACTTGGAAAAGTGAGCGCAAAGATCGTCGGCATCGGAAAACAATTGCGCGACGTGCGCGAAATTTTCAGCACCTTGCGTGAAAATCTCGACCAGGTGATGGGCGGGCTCGAAGATGGCTTGCTTCTGTTCAACCCCGAGGGCCGCGCGGTACTTGTGAGCCCATCGGTCGAGAAATTTCTCGGCGGACGCCCGGCGGAACTCCGCGGGCGCCGCGTCAGCGAGATTTTTCCTCCGGGGCATCCCATCCGATCCGTTCTAAACATAAAGGGTGATGAAATTGAGCCGGTGGAAGATGCGGAACTTGCGATCGAAACAGGCCCGGGCCCACAGCGGATCGGCCTGAACGCGCAAGTAATCCGCGAACACGGCGCGCGGATGGGGACGCTTGTCACGCTCCGCGATATCGAATCGATCGAGCGCATCGGAAACCAGTTGCAGGTTTCCGAACGGCTCGCCGCTCTCGGACGAGTGACGGCGGGAGTGGCACACGAAGTGAAGAACCCGCTGAACTCGATGCGCCTGTGGCTTGAAGTGCTGAAAGCCAACATGCCCGTGGAGCCAGAGCCGCAGCAAGCCGTGAAAATGCTCGACAGCGAAATCGACCGGCTCGACCGCGCCGTAAAAACGTTCCTTAACTTCACGAAGCCCGTGGAATTGAAACTTGAAGAGACGGACATTCGTCCGCTTCTCCGGGACGTGATCGATGCGGCACGCCCTGCGATCACCAAGGCCGGCGTCGATCTCCGCGTGGACATGCCTTCAGAATTTCCGAACGTCGTCATGGACCAGCAGCTCATCCATCAGGCCATGCTGAACCTCGTGCTGAACGCATCGCAGTTCACGGACGTGGGCGGACGCATCACACTCGGTCTGCGAAGGAGCGGCGAATCCGCAATTATTTCCGTGGCGGATTCCGGAAAGGGGATTTCACCGGAAAATCAGAAAAAGATTTTCCAGCTGTTCTTCACCACCCGGCCCGGCGGTTCCGGTATCGGCTTGGCTAACACCTTTCGATTTGTACAACTGCACAACGGTCGGATAGAATTCGATTCGGAGGTAGGCCGCGGAACCACTTTCCGGGTGGAACTGCCGCTCGGACGATCGATCGAGACAGCCGCAGGAAAAGTCCGCGACTTCAGCCAGCCCTTCGCTGAAGATAAAAACATTAATGCCCAGCCGTAACATCGACGCTCGAGCGCTCGCAGCGTTGCTCGCCTGCGGAATCTCGCTTGCAGCAACCGGGTGCGGGCCAAAGAAGGTGCAAGCCGCCGCGCCCGTCGCTTCCGCACCGACCAGCTCCGCGATCGAAACTCCGCCGCCCTCCACCACCGCTCCGGACACGAGCGCGATGCCGCCCGTTGCGACACAGACGCCGCCGCCGGAGATCCCGGCAGCATCCACCGTTCCGCCTCCGATCATTGCCCCCGCCACGAAACCGGCACCGAAGCCGCAGAAGCCCTCGCCGGAACCGGCTGCCGTAGCGGAGGAGCACACGCGGCCGCCCGCTCCGCAAATATCGCCGCAACTTTCCGAAGATGCGAAAGCAAGTCTGCAGCGCGGGATTGGAGAGGATCTTGGAGTCGCACAGAGTAACTTGCAGCAGTCGAACGGAAAGCGGCTCAACGCGCCACAGTCGGATCTCGTCGACAAGATCAAAAGCTTCATCAATCAATCGCACGATGCGTCCAAGGAAGGGGACCTGGCGCGCGCCCGAAACCTGGCACAGAAAGCGCGGCTTCTGTCCGTTGAGCTCGTCAATTCACTCTAGGCGCTCGTTCGTAACTCTCCCGTGATTTCATCGTTTTGTCCGTCCCGCGAGCTTCGAGACCTGCTTCGCGCTGCCCGATTTGCTAAGATAATTCCGTGAAAGTCGCGGACGTGGTTATCATCGGGGGAGGAGTAATCGGCGCCTCGATCGCGTTTGAGCTGGCAGCCAATAAGATCGCAATCGTTTTGCTCGATCGCCGGCAACCGGGCCGCGAAGCGTCGTGGGCGGCGGCCGGCATGTTGTCCCCTGGGCCGGATTCTCCCCAAGCGCTGCCGCTGGTTCCTCTCGCCAAAGAAAGTATGCGGCTGTACCCCGCGTTTGTCGGCGAGCTGGAAGAGATCGCCGGAACAACCACGGCGTTCAAGCGCGATGGCACTATCGAAGTCTTCACCACGCCGGACGGCGAAACGGAACGCGACAAAATGGTCTCGGAATGGCGAACACTCGGACTGGCGATCGAGCCGGTAACGATTGCTGGGGCAAGAAAAGCTGAATCAACTCTCGGACCGGCGGCACGGGCCGCTGCGTGGTTGCCGCAGGAAGCGACGATCGATCCTCGATTGCTGATCGAAGCTTTGCTGAGCGCCGCGAAATCTCGCGGCGTTGAAATTCACGCAGATTCAGCGGTCACTTCCGTCGTCCTGGACGGAAATCGCTGTTCGGGCGTAGTTGCGAATGGCACCACGATCGCGGCGAAATCTGTAATCGTGGCGGCGGGATGCTTTTCCGGAGGCATCGATTGGCTCGCGCGCTACGCTCCCACTCGCCCCGTGCGCGGGCAGATGCTTGCACTGCGGAGCGCAGACAAAATCCTCGGGAGAACGTTGCGCTCGAGCAAGGGTTATCTCGTGCCGCGCGCTGATGGCCGCATTATCGCCGGCAGCACGCTTGAGGAGGCTGGTTTCGACAAATACCTCACGCCCGCGGGTATTCAGACGATATTGAACGGCGTGCTTGAGCTTGCGCCTGCGCTCGCGAACGCGCAGTTGGTCGATGCCTGGGCTGGATTGCGTCCGGGAACTCCGGACAGTCTACCGATTCTCGGTCCCACCGATATACGCGGCCTGTATATGGCCACCGGCCACTATCGCAACGGGATACTGCTCGCGCCCGCAACCGCGAAACTTTTGAGCGAATGGGTACTCGGCAATGTGCCGTCACTCGCAGTGGAAGCCTTTTCGCCGCTTCGATTCGACGCGGAAAAATTCCGCGCGCCAAAAATCGCCTCGGCGAAGTCCTGAGTTGATTTTGCCGTTGCAATCTGGACTTAGAACGGAACCTTGCTGCGTTGGGGTTCGCGACTGGAAGGTCCCGCCAAAGTGGATGCCTGCCCCGGCCCGGAGAACTGATCCTTTTCCGAGTCGAGAACGAGTGGGCGGTTCAACACAACATCGACCGTGGTGCCGCGCGGCAACTCCGCATCGGGCCCCCGAGTAAGTAGGACAGCCATCAATCCCGCTGCGGCGCCGGCTCCTGCGCCGATCCCCGCACCTGCACCAGACCGACTTGCAATGCCGCCGATCCCTGCGCCGGCCGCGGTCGTTTTCGCCACTGTGCCTACGTCCGAGGCCTTGTCGGAATCTCCGACCACTTTGCCTTCATTGTCGACCGTCTCTCCGCCGCCAGTTCCGGCATTGCGGGGTACGGCGTTCAGATTCACCATGTAGCCATTCGTCAGAATCAGCGTGTTCAGCTTGATCATCAATTCGGCGCGGCCTTTCACGCGTCCTGCACGTTTCGTTTCCGTCACCTCGCCGCTCACGTACGATCCTGCAGGAATCGCCACATGGCCGGCAATCATGATTGGGAACAATGTTTCAAAATAAACGGGGTCGCCCACTTTTGCGCTGTGGGTCGAAATTCCATTGTGGAGGACTAACGGAATCGTAGTGCCGCTGGGAATTTCCACAGTTGCGGCTGGAGTCGCGGCAGCTGACGGCGGAGTTTGAGGTGCACTCGTCGCTGCCGGCGGTTGCGCCGGATTCTGCGACGGCGTCTGTGACCCAGTCGGAGCCGAACCAGGCGGCGCTGGCTTTGCCGGTTCTTGCCTCGCGGCCGGCGGCATCGGGCCTTCGTCCTGCTGCGCGAATGCCGGAAAGCCGAGAGCCAACCCGATCGCCAGGCACCCAGCCCATCGCAACGGAAGACGAAGGTCACTCATCGATTGCCTCCCAACGCTCTAACCTAGGGATGCCCTTTGCGGGCAGCGAGATGCTCCCCAGCCTACGCCTGATTTACTCGCCAGCCAATAGTCTCGCCGGAACCGACCCCCGAAGTGTACGATTAGGACACGCCCTTCGTTCGCTCCCCGGCCTCAGCCGATATACTGGAACTGCGCCAAACAGAGTCTAACTTGGGACCTCTCAGACCTGCGTCGCTGCAGTTTCAATCCTCCCTCCGTGGGAAGACCCTCGTCATAGTCCTGCTCACGATGGTTGGCCTCGTCGGCGGTTTATTCGCAGTCTCATGGTTTGTTCTGATGAAAGGCTTTACCAATATTGAGCGGGATTTCGCCACCGAGAACGTGGGACGCGCCTCAAGCGCTCTCTCCAATGAACTCGACACTCTCGGCCGGACGACAAGCGAGTACGCGTCGTGGGACCAAAGCTATGCCTACCTGCGCGGGACAAATCCAAGTTATGTGAGAACCGAGTTCCCCACATCCACCTTTATGCAGCTAAAGGTAAATTTTGTTGTAATCCTCGATACTTCAGGACGAAAAGTATTTTCGAAGGGATTCAGCCTCATTCGGCTCGAGGAATCTCAGCTTCCGCGCGGTCTCACCGACGAACTCAAGCCTGGATCGCTGCTCGCCACTCACAAAGACGAGTCCAGCAAGGTGGCGGGAATTCTATTGCTGCCCTCCGGTCCGATTCTGATCGATTCCCGCCCAGTGATGACGAGCAATTCGGAGGGTCCGGCGGCGGGGACAATGATCATGGGCCGCTTCCTCGATAGCGACGAGATCATGCGCCTTAGCGAGATGATGCACATGCCGATCGACGTGGAGCGGCTCGACGGCAAGGATATTCCGGTGGATTTCCGTGCGGCCTCGTCCTCGATCTCCGTTGCGCGCCCCATCGTCACCGAATCGTTCGACAAACACTCACTGGCCGCATATCAAGAGCTAAACGACATCTATGGAAAGCCCGTCCTCGTCCTGCGCGTAGTGCTTCCGCGAACTATTTATGAACAGGGCCACACGAGTCTGCTGCAATTCCTGCTGCTGCTGATCGCAGCCGGGCTCGTTTTTGGCGCGGCCACGCTGTATCTGCTGGAACGCGTCGTGATTTCCCGAATCGCGAGCCTATCGGAAGATATCACTCGCGTCGGGGCGAGCGGCAATCTAGCGGCGCGCCTGAACGTCACGGGACACGATGAGCTCGCGTATTTGGGCGGCGCTATCAACGCGATGCTAGAGGATCTCGAAACGAGCCAGCTTGCCCGGCACGAGGGGCGCACGCGGCTGGACGCGTTGATGGAAAAAATGCCCGCGCTACTGTGGACCACCGACACCGAATTGCGTTTTACGTCCGGAATGGGCGCGGGCCTTGAAATTCTCGGATTGCGCTCGGACCAAATGACCGGAAAATCGCTCTACGAATATTTCCACACGAACGACTCCGAATTTCTCGCAATCGCCGCGCATCGCAAAGCACTCGCCGGTGAAAGCGTCGCCTACGAACTCGAATGGCAAAAGCACATTTTCGATTCGCACGTGCAGCCGCTCAAGGGCAGCGACGGTCAACTTCTCGGCGTGATTGGCGTCGCCCTGGACATCACCGATCGCAAGCATCTTGCCGACCAGCTTCGCGTTTCTCAGAAAATGCAGGCCGTCGGCGAGCTCGCCGGTGGCGTGGCTCATGATTTCAATAACCTGCTGATGATCGTGAAGGGCCACGCCGAAATGCTCCTCGACCGTATCCAGGATTCGTCGCCCGCGCGCCACAATCTCGAACAAATCCAGGGCGCCACGGATCGCGCCGCGACGCTGACGCGCCAGCTCCTCGCGTTCAGCCGGAAGCAAGTGCTGCAACCCAAGATTCTCGACTTGAACGACGTGGTCGCCGGCATGATCAAAATGTTTTCCCGCGTGATCGGCGAAAATATCGATCTCGCATTCCTTCCCGCCTCAAAACTCGCGCCCGTAAAAGCCGATCCCGGCCAGATGGAACAGGTACTTCTCAATCTTGTCGTCAACGCCCGCGATGCGATGCCCGACGGCGGCCGCCTCACGATCGAAACCACCAACGTCGAACTCGATCGTGTTTCCGCGTCGCAGCATCCCGCGATGGAAGCGGGCAGCTACGTAATGTTGATCGTCACCGACACTGGTTGCGGCATGGATGCCGGCACGCAGGCCCGGATTTTCGAACCGTTCTTCACCACGAAGGGCCAGGGCAAAGGCACGGGGCTGGGACTCGCTACAGTTTATGGCGTCGTAAAACAAAGCGGCGGTTTCATTTGGGTGTATAGCGAGGTCGATCACGGAACGACGTTCAAAATTTATTTACCCCAAGTAACGGCCGACGTCGACCGTCTCACCGCCGAGAAAGTCTCGGCCGGCCCGGTTCCCGGCACCGAAACGGTCTTGTTCGTTGAAGACGAGGAAAGTGTTCGTGAATTGGTACGCGAATACCTGGGTCACACCGGATACCGCGTCCTCGATGCCGCCGATGGAGTGCAGGCGCTCGAAGTTGCCGCCGCGCACCGCGGACCGATTCACATTCTCGTCACCGACGTGGTGATGCCGCGCCTCAGCGGGCGCGAACTTGTCACGCGGCTCGGCGCCACCCGGTCCGATGTAAAGGTTCTTTATATTTCCGGCTACACCGACGACAGCATCTTCCGCCACGGAGTACTCGAGGGCGGTGTCGCGTTCCTGCAAAAACCTTTTAACCTGAGAGATCTCGCTCAGAAAATTCGTCAGGTTCTCGATGGCGAGCCCGCCGCCACTGTGTCGACTACTCTTTCTCTCAAGAACTAGTCTGCAGAGCACCCGCGTTGGTTCGGTTCGCGATTTGCCACGGAAGCGCGAACCAGTTAGGCTGAATCGCGCGCACAACTCGCAAAACATCGATTGAGGAGCACTCTAGATGGCAAAACTCGCGCTGGTGTACGGAATGCGGCTGTTCCCTGCTGATGATTTGGACGAAGTATCCGAAGCAAATGTAAAACTGAAGAATGGCCGCGCCGGCCGCGTCACCATGCACCTGATCGAAGGGAGCAAAGAAGAAATCGAAAAAACTCTGCGCCAATCCCTCGACGCCTTTTTCGAAATGTACCCGGAGATTTAACGGCGACGAAGACTAGATCAAAAAGACCGTCTGCCCGCTCAGATCGAATCGCTTCCGGCATTTGATGTTCCGGCATGCCACCATGTTGTCGACGCGCACCATGTACGATCGCGCTTTCGCATACTTCGCGCGATCCTCTTCGTTGCCACCCTTCGGCGGCTGCGCCTTCTTCGTGCGCACCATCCAGCGCACCGGAAAATTATTCTCCTGGCGGCAATGCGGGCACGTCAGCGGAATCTGTTTCGTTTCTTCTTTCTCGTCGTAGAACTGTCGCTCGTCCATCATCGGTTCTTCCCGTCCGCGCTATTTCTCCGCGGGCATTTCATCCAGCGTCACAAACCGCAATCCCGAATCCTTCCAACGCGGCAGCCAGTATTCGAGGGCCGCTACCGTGTGACGGCGATCGCCTTCGGGCACTCGATGGTCTCCGTCGTGCATCAGGACGATATCGCCTCCCCCGGCACCGCGCAAGCGCCGAATCACTTGCTCGGCTGGCTGGACATTCCAGTCGTGAGCTGCCACCGACCACATCACGACGCGCTCGTTTATCCCCGCCACTTTTTTTCGCGATCGCAGCACGCTCTGCAATTGCGGCCCGCGAAATCCCCAAGGAGGCCGCATCGCTCCTGGTCGCTGTCCCGTCGCCGCCTCAATTGCATCATCGCAACGCGCCAATTGGACCGCGATCTGTCGGACGGGCAAGAACGTAAGCGCCCGATGATTCTCCGTGTGATTGCCAATCGCATGCCCGCGATCCGCGATGTCTTTCGCGAGCGCCGGAAACGCTCGCGCTCGTTCGCCAATCAGGAAGAACGTAGCCTTCGCTTCGAAGCGGTCAAGCAAATCGAGCAGAACGGGGGTGATCGATGGATTCGGCCCGTCATCGAACGTGAGCGCCATCGTCGAGGCGTCGCCCGTCTGTCGCAGAGTCGGGCCAAACAACTGCGAACCGGGCGCCACCGCGCCCCACGCAAACACTCCGCCCGCTGCGCATACGCTTCCCATCGCCAGCAATGTCTTCAGCGCTTCCATGGTCGAACTAATTTTCGCACGCTGCACGGAACGATGCCAACGAATGCCGCGCTTGTATTTCCAGCAACCCGCCGGATACAGTACGCAATGAACCCTCTCGGGAGGAAGTGAATGCGGCGACGATTTGCGCCGTTTATCTTGCTGGCACTAATCGCGGCTGCCGGAATTGCGGCGCGACCGCGCAGCACCGTCGCTCGCCAATCCTCGTCAACGCAATCGCCTGCCTCCGGCGCGATTCAGCACGTGATCGTTATCACCATCGACGGGATGAAACCGCAAACCTACACCGAGCCAGACGCGCACGGCCTGAAAGTTCCCACGCTTCGCGAAATCGTCCAGAACGGCGCATCCAGCGACGGCGTCCAGCCGGTGATGCCCAGCAATACCTACCCGTCGCACACGACGATGATGACCGGGGTAAATCCCGGCACGCACGGCATCGTGACGAATGCCGCGTGGGACCCTCTGCAACAAAACTACGGAGGCTATCGCTGGTATGAAGAAGACATCCTCGTTCCCACGCTCTGGCAAATCGCGCGCCAGCATGGGCTGCGCACCGCGCTCATCCATTGGCCCGTGACCGTCGGTGCGCAAGCCGACCTGCTCGTGCCCGAATACTGGCGCGCCAGCATCCCCGAGGACCTCAAACTTCTCCGCGCGCTTTCTACTCGCGGCATTTTCGAAGAAGTCGACAAGGAATTTCCGGACTTCACGGCGGGCATCACTCCGCCTCTGCAAGTCGATGCCGCATTTACTGACATTGCGTGCTACGTGATCGAGAAGATGCAACCGAATCTGCTTCTGCTTCATCTCGCGATGGTCGATCACTACGAACACGAGCACGGCCCGTTCAGCCCCGAAGCGGTCGCTGCCACTGAAATCGCAGACGCGCAAATCGCTCGCGTGATCGCTGCCGCGAAAAAAGCCGGCATGTGGAATTCGACGGTGCTCGTGGTTCTCTCCGATCACGGTTTTATTCCAATCTCGCAAACCTATCGACCCGGCGTCCTGATGCACGATCATGGCCTCGTTACGCTCGACGCGAAGAATCATGTCGCCACCTGGAAAGCCAGCGTCATCTCAAACGGCGGCTCGGCCTACATCTACCTTCACGACGCGAACGACGACGAAACCCGCCGCGCTCTCCTCGATATTTTTCAGCCCCTCGCAGGCGCACCCGGCAGCGGTATCCGGCGGGTGATCGGCCACGGCGAAATCGTCGCAATGGGAGGAGACCCCGAGGCGTTCCTCGCGCTCGAAGCCGTCGACGGCACAGTCCTTTCTGGCGATTACACGGGGAAACTAACCGAGCCCTCGAAAATCGGCGGGACCCACGGCTATTTCCCGAATCATCCGGAAATGCGCGCGTCTTTACTCATATACGGTCCTTCGATCGGCGCGGGGAAAATCGAAAATGCCCGGCTCATTGATGTGGGCCCCACCATCGCGCGTTGGCTTTCGCTTGATTTGCCAAATGCTCAAGGCTTGGCGTTAACAATTCCTTTACCTTCCGTGCCTGTTTCAAAATAGGTGTAGCTCGAGAATTGGTCCGCAATGATTTTGGATTTGGTCTTCGCCATTCCGACAAACTCCCATCCGAGAGAACCCGGATGACGCGGCCATTGCCCGTTCGTCGCAAAACATCTCGACTTGTAGTGCGGGACAACATGAGCGGGCAAGTCGGCTCCGCATCCGCTGCCGTGAAGGTTCCTTAGACGCGACAGTGCGAATCAGTCCGACTGGCGGACGGCGCGAAGATCAATCCCGAGTTGCTGGCATTTCTTATAGAGGTGGCTCCGTTCGAGCCCCAGCGCTTTCGCCGTGTTCGTCATGTGGTGATGGTTACGTTTCAACTCCGCGAGTAGAGTCTCGCGCTCGAAATCTTCCACACGCTGCGCGAGCGGCCCGCTCGCCAGCTGCGCAGAATCAGTTGACGCGCGCGAACCCGTCGACTCTGCCTGTGGCAATGCGCGAATCACCGTCGCCGCATTCACTTCGTTGCCTGTGCTAAGCAACAGGACGCGTTCCACCACATTGCGAAGCTCGCGCACATTTCCTGGCCAGCCGTAACGCTCGAGTTCTTCGATCGCTTCGCGCGAAAAGCTCTTCTGCTTCCAGTTGTTCTGGTCGGTAAGCTGCCGCGCGAAATGCTCGGCCAGCACTCGAATGTCCTCGCTCCTCTCGCGTAGCGGCGGCAAGACAATCGGAAACACGAACACGCGGTGATATAAATCCTCACGGAACGATCCGTGCCGCACCTGCTCTTCCAGATTGCGGTGCGTCGCAACCACTACGCGAACATCCACAGCGATCGGTTTATCGCCGCCGACGCGCTCGATCTCGCCCTCTTCCAGCACGCGCAGCAATTTCGCCTGCATTGCAACCGGCATGTCGCCAATTTCGTCGAGAAACAGCGTGCCTCCGTGCGCTTGCTCGAATTTACCTACGTGCCGCCCGGCCGCGCCTGTGAACGAACCCTTTTCGTGGCCGAAAATTTCTGATTCCATCAGCTCCGCCGGAATCGCCGCGCAATTCAGCGTAACGAACGGCCCGTTCCGCCGAGAACTTTTTTCATGCAGCGTCCGCGCAATCAATTCCTTCCCGGTTCCCGTCTCGCCGCGAATGCAAACGCGAGTCTCGCTCGCCGCCACACTTTCCACCTGCGCCATCACTTCGCGCATTGCCGCACTGGCCCACACGCTGAAATGGCGGCCGAGACGTCGCTTCAAATCGCGGTTTTCGTCTTCGAGATGCCGCAGACGCAGCGCGTTTTCCACCGTCAGCAGCAGTTTGTCCGTCGAAACAGGCTTCTCCAGAAAATCCATTGCGCCCAGCCGCGTCGCTTTCACCGCCATCTCGATCGTGGCTTGCCCGGACATCATGACCACCGGTGCCACCACGCCCGCGTTCTTCAATTCTTCCAGCAGCGCGATCCCGTCTTTCCCCGGCATCACCACGTCGGAAAGGATCAGGTCGAAACGCTCCGCTTTCGCAACCTCGAGAGCGCGTGCGGCATTGTCGCAAACGGTCGCTTCGTGGTTGGCCAATCGGAATGCGCGGGCGAGTGACGCAAGGGTGTTCGCGTCGTCGTCAATAATGAGGATATGAGCTTTCGGGGGCACAGCGGCTACGCCTCTTGCTTGTGCTTCTCGACTTCCGGTTCTTTTTCCTTCTCTTTTTCTTTTTCGTATTCGTAAGAAATCGGGAAGCTGACGGATCGCCGCGGTGGATGGTTCGGAAGTTCGATGTGGAATGACGTACCGACGCCCGTTTCGCTTTCTACCCAGATGCGTCCGCCGTGATCGCTGATCACCGATTGCACGATCGCAAGCCCCAGGCCGGTGCCGTGAAGTTTTGTGGTGTAGTACGGCGTGAAGAGCCGGTCGCATTCTTCGGGCGTGAGGCCTGTTCCGGTGTCGGAAATTTCCAAATGGACGCCGCCGTCTTTCGGTGAAGTGCGCAGCATCAACACGCCGCCGGAAGGCATCGCGTCCATTGCGTTCAAAATCAAATTTTCGAGGGCACGATGCAACAGCGCCGAATCGGCCTGAATCACAGGCAAATTCTCGTCAAGATGCAGCTCCGGCGTAATCGGCGGACGTCCTACCGCACCGAATTGCGCCTCGAATAATTTCACGACGCCGCGCACGACATCATTCACATTCACCGGACCCAATTCCGGCTGCGGCATTTTTGAGAATTCGCTGAAGCGCCCGACAATATTTTTGAGGTTCTCGATCTCGGCCAGCAAAATTCCCGTCGATTCGTGGAACACTTCTTCGAACTGCCCTGAATTTTGTTCTTTCGCGCGCTGCAGATTTTCAACCGTCGTCTGCAAAGGGAATAAAGGATTTTTCAGCTCGTGTGCCAGCCGGCGCGCCACTTCTCGCCAAGCCGCCACGCGTTCGGCTTGCAGCAATCGCTCCCGCTGTTCGACTAACTGTTCCGTCATCTGATTAAACGCAGTCGCAAGCTGCCCGATTTCGTTTTTTCCGCGCACATTCACTCGCGCGTTCCAATTTCCGCCAGCCACTTCCCGCGCACCGTCCACGAGCTGCCGCACTGGCCGGGTAACGCCCGCCGCACCCCACCAACCCAGCAGCGCTCCCAGCAGCAAGCCAACCGCCACGACTCCCAACGACAGCAACATGATTTGCCGCTGCAGGGTCACCACGTCGTGCTGCGAATTTCCAATCAGCAAAATTCCCAGCAGCTCCTGCTGCCGCCCGAGTAAAGGCATCGCGTGGAAAACTTCCGCGCTGGCTGCGTCCGACGTCCACTCGATTTTTGCGATTTGCTGGCCGGGCTGCTGCCGTTCCTTCTCGATGATTGTCGCGAAACGGTCCGCTTGTGTCGCCGGCCCGGTCGCGTCGATCAGGTTTGCGGCCTGAAACGCCGGCTCCAGATTCAAATAGAGGAGCGCGCGCATTCCCGCCGGCAGCACCAGCGACGCGAGAAATTCCCGGCCCAGACGCTCGCCGCCCACGATGTACAAATCCTTGTCGCCCACCCGCACACGCGAAACCGACATCAACGCCAGCGCCGGACCTTCCTGCGTGTCCGTCTTCATCAAGAACGATCCGCGCGCCGCCCAATCTTCCGGTTGTAGCACCCATTCGATCTTGTAGCCAAATCGCGCCGGCCATTCCGCCGAGGAAATAATCGACCCGTCCGTGCTGATGAAATCGAGAAAATCGAGCTGATGCGCTTTCGCGACGCCGGCAGCATCATTGACGTAAACGGAAACGTCGCCCTTCGGCCGGCTGAGATCAATCGCCATCCGCACAGTGCCTTCTGCGTCTGCAATTCCTTGCACGCGATGGACCACGTCGTCACTACGCTGCGCAAACTCCCGCTGAAACTGCGCCACGAGCGCGTCCGAATGCTGCGCATTCATTTCGTTGAACGCGCGCCGTGTCACTTCCGTCACCGCCGCTGCGACGAGGCCCACAGACACCACGAGCGCCAGCGTAAAAATCCAAAATAGTTTGGTGCGAAACGTCACTTTGTTCCTTCTTCACTCGCCGCGCCCGGCGGCACATCGAGCCAAACATCCGCCAGCGGCCAAAATTCCCCTGCGCCGGGAGGAGTCCAATCTCTCACCCGCGCACTCAAACCATACACCCGTGGCAGCCAGACGAGCGGCACCACGCGACAGCTGCTCACGATCGCACGCTCGCGATTGTAAATATCTTCCGGCGAAGCAGGATCGGGCAGCGCATTTCGATCGATCTTCGTCATTGAGCCAAGCGCGTCAATGAAATCCTGAAGCGCCGGGCCCGGCAATTTCGATCGCATTCGCAGCCGCACGATTCGCGCGTCAACGTCCACAGGCCCTTGCCGGAATTGGCTTGACGCTGGTGCCGACTTTGTTTCTGTCGCCGATGAAGTAGGCCGAATCGCCTGCGCCGTCAGCTGAAGTCCCGCCTCCCGCGCATTCACCGCAATCCGCTCCGCTACCGCCTGATCGAGCGAATCGCCAAAATCATATCCCAACACGATTTTTGCCGCCGGAACGATTTGCGTCGAGAGTTCCTTCGCATGCGCCGCGTCGGCTGCGGTCGAAAACAAGAACGCTGTCCCGCTCGACCACTGCGGCAAAAGCCCACCAGCCGCCTCTCCCTCTTTTTGCAAAATAAAATTCACAATCGCCGCCCGATCGATCGAGAGCGCAATCGCCTCGCGTACGCGCGGATCCACGGGCTTCCTCCTCGATTGTTCCGGTCCGTCGCTAAAAACCAACGCCAGCAATTCGTCCGGCTTCGAGCGGCTCACGCGCACCCCGCGTTCCGCAGCGCGACGCGCATCTTCCGCCGGTATCTCTGCAAAGTCCGTCTTGTTCAATTCCAGATCGACAATCCGCTCCCGCGCCGCGCGCCCCATCGTAATTTCAATCGAATCCACAAACGGCCGCCCCAGCCGGTAATCTTCCGTAGCCGTCAGCACCGCGCGTTTTCCCGCCTCAAACGCGGTCACATGAAACGCACCCGCGCCGTGAAACAATCCATCCGCATCGCTTACGTCGTAAATCAACGAATCGATCTCAGCTTTCGCAGCATTTTCGACCACACTCGCAGCTGGCACCGCAGGATCGAGCGAATTCACCATCGTGCCGATCTCAACTCGCAACGTTCCACCATACCGAGGCCGTCGCGCCGTCGTCGCCGGAAGCGCGATCAGCAAAATCCCAAGCCCCGCGCTAGTGGCTGCAAGTCGCCGTAACAATATATCCCTCGTAATTCCCACTCTTCAGATTGTGCACGACCACACGCAGACTTTCCCGGTCGTCAACTTGCATAGACTTCACCGGTCCATCGAAATCGAGGGGGCTACCCGATGGCGTCCCTGTCGATTGCAGTACGTCCGGAACCAAGAATGCCTGCAAGGAATCCGGTTGTGTCCAGTCGCCGTTGCCGCTTGTGACTGCCACCGCCTGCTCTCCGCATCTCTCAGAAAGCAGCTCGACTTGGTCATTTTCGCGATCTGGAATTCTTACTCCGAAGTGCACATTGGCAAGAATCGTTATATGAGATGAACATATCATTGTGTCTGGATTCGAGAGATCTCCCGAACATTCGCCACCGGGTCCCCACGCTTTTTGCCAGCCGGTATCTATTCGTCCGCGAAACGCCCGACTCGATCGCTCCAAACGAGGAAATGCAATTGTTCGCCAGTGTTCCCATTGAAACGTTCTCGAGCGGTAGTAAACGAGATTGTCTACCTCCAGGATCACGAGAGTAGAGGACATGACTGTCGTCGGCCTCTCAGCAATCAGAAAATCGAGGAATTCAGTTCGCTGCTCCCAAACGAGTCTCTTCGAAAGCACGAGCGCTTCGCTTGTGTTATCTGCCGATCTAGGGGCAAGTTTCCCAACAAAAACGATCGCGACCCGCGGTGCATTTTCATCTTTGCCAATCCGACGAGACTCTGCGGCCCAGACGTACCCCTCTGAATTTTCCGAGAGATTGACGACTACTCCAGATCCGCCCATGGCCATTCGAATTCCACGGCTCTCAAGGTCGCTCGCGAGCGCCTTGCGAATCGCTTCCACTTCCGGCGCACCGAGCGACGATATGTTCTTAACCTCAAGCGAAATCGTCTGCGACGGCTTTACCGCCGCCGCGATCTTCCCGGCCAGCGCTTTCACACCCTCGCTCCATTTCGCAGGCAATTCCGTCTGCGCCCCTGGCACAGCGGCCTGCGTGGACGGACCACTATTCGCCTGACCCTGCACGCCAAGAGCCGTATTTAAGACTGCCATGAAAAATACAATGGCGCGAAAAATGGCGGGGGTTCCAGTGGCAGGACGTATCTGCGAAATCCATCGATCTCCGCTCATATTTCGGCATCGTAGCACAATCGCAAATCTCTCCCCGCGCCCCGCGCTTGTTCCGGTAGCCACGACGAGCGCATCACTTGTCGTGAGTGTGTGCGTCGGCAGGTCTCATCACCTTGCCACCCCGCGTAACCAACGACTACCCGGCAACACGCCGTGTACGCGCCGCCACGAACTAGCGCACACTCACCTCCGCTAACCCGCCTGCCTGCAACCCAGTCCCAATGGCCCCGCCGCTGCAATAGGCTCTCCCGTAGTTCGCACTTCATAAAGGAGCCGACATGGAAGGTCTATACGATTTCGCAGCCGTTGCAGCAGCAGTCGTAGTCTCGCTCGGCATTGCACTCTCGCTCGAGTGGTTCGCGCTCAACACGCTGATGAAGCTGATGCCCCCACGTCAGGCGGCTACCGCCATCAATCAAGGAACAGCGACGGTGCCAGCAAGTGGACCCTCGCTCGTCACCCCAGCATCGGAGTTTGTCGCGCGTAAACGTGCCGCCTAGATCTCGCGCGCAGCAGTTCACGCGATTTGAGAGGGTTTTCGAACGAGCAGTTAGATCGTGACGTGAAGTTCCAGGAGGCAGCCATGCTGTTCCTCAGGTTCTTGCTCTTGATCGTCAGCTTCAGTTTTCTCGCGGGCGCGATCGGCACAGTCGTCTACGACATTTACCTCGCATTTGAACTCGGCCGCATCCTTCGCCGAAACGAGCGACCGGCCGAAACCAACACAAGCGCTGACGCCGACGCAACATCGGCCGCCTTAGCGCCGCCACGAATTTCGCCAGCGGGCCCGCGCCGTCCCATTCGCTGGATCGTCGCAGCAAAACTGGTGGCACTTGCGGCTATCACTTCCTTCGCCGCCAAAAGCCTTGTCATCGTCCCGGACGGCGAAGCCGGCGTTCGCGTGAGCCAAATCTCGGGCGTCCGCGCCGGCACGCTCTACCCCGGGACGCATCTGATCTTCCCGCTCACGGAACGCGTGGTTCTCTACGACGTGCGCGACAAAGTTTTCTCCACCGCCGCCGTCGCCAGCCCCAAAGAAAAGTTGGAAGTGTTGAACGTCGAAGCCCGCGAAGGCCTTTCCGTCGGACTCGCCGTCACCGTCCGCTACCGCATCGATCCCGCGCGCCTGCCGTACATCCAGGCGAATCTCCCACAACCGATCGACCAGCAGATCGTCGAGCCCGTTGTCGCCAGCACGTTCCGCGATCTCGGACCCAACTACATCGTCCGCGATCTTTTTTCAACCAAGCGAGCCGAGTTTCGCGAAAAAGCCACGCAGACAATCACGGCTCGGCTCGGCGAAGACGCCATTATCGTGAAAGAAGTCCTGCTTCGAAAAGTGGAGCTTCCCGAAGAATACGCGCGCGGACTGGAAGGCCTGCTTGAAAAAGAACAGGAAGACGATCGCACACTCGTCGACGCTTCCATCGAACAGAAAAAAGTGAAAATCGCGGAATCTCAGGCCGAAGCCGCGAAAATCCGCCAGATCAAGCATGCCGAAGCCGACGCGCAATCGCGCGTCCTGATGGCCAAAGCGGAATCCGATTCCATGCAGTACACCTTGCCACTCAAACAAAAACAGATCGAGCAATCGCGACTCGAAGCCGAAGCGCGCAAGGAAGCCACCATTCAGAACGCTGAGGCCGAAGCTACCGCTCAGGTGAAAACTGCCGAGGCTACCGGCCAGTCGAAGGTGATTGCGACCAAAGCCGACGCCGAGCGCAGCCGGCTTCTCGCCGAAACGCAGAACGTTCTCGTCGTGAAAAATGCCGAAGCCTCCGCGCAGGCAAAGCTAATCGATTCGAAGGCCGAGCAAGAGCACCGCAACCTGCTTTCCGACGCCGAGGCTCACAATATTCGCGTCACGTCGCAAGCCGAAGCCGAACAGCTTCAGCTGGAAGCCTCCGCGCTGAAAACGAATCCGCTGCTCGTTCAATACACGGTGGCGCAACGCCTCTCGGACCGCGTGCAGATCATGATGGTCCCGACAGACGGCAAATTCTTCTTCACGAATGATGTGCTGAAGTCTGTTGCCGCGGTGACGGATTCGGCTCCGAAAGTTGGCGCTAAATAGTTTTTATCGCAGCAAGAACGAAATTCCCGGCTGGCTTTTCTCGCACTCCGACATGGCGGGCACGAGAAAAAATTCAACCAGCCGGGAGGTACTGCCGGCAAGACCCTTGCAGGTGGCTGAGCTCTGCACAATCCGGCCAGCGAGATCTCGACACCGCCGCATCGACTTCTCGCAGTCCGGTAGCGCAGAGCAAAGCCACCAGCCGGCGGCTCGCTACCTGATCGAAAATCCTGCGAATCAAATCGCAGCCTCGCAGAATTTTCCGGCGTTCGCGAATTGCAACACGCAGGCCTCAATTTCGACGATAATGATGAAGACGCTGAGGCCGCCGAATAACTCATGTCCGCAACCGGACCCAACGGAACCGATTTATCCACGCCGGAGTCACCGCTCAAGCAGCCCGCGGCAAGGCCGTCGTCCGGCATTCTGATCGGCCGGATCTTCGGCATTCCGATATACCTGCACGCGAGCTGGTTCATCATTTTTGCGCTCATCACGCTTTCCCTGCGAACGCAGTTCACTTCGCAACATCCCAGCTGGTCACCACAACAGCACTGGGCGCTCGGCATCATCACGAGCGCTTTGTTTTTCGGCTCGGTGGTTTTTCATGAGCTGAGCCATAGCGTGGTTGCGATGCGTTACAAGATTCCTGTGCAATCCATCACGCTGTTCGTATTCGGCGGGCTTTCCAGCATCAGCCGCGAGCCGGAAAAACCCAAACAGGAATTCAATATCGCGATTGCCGGGCCGCTTTCGAGCCTGTTTCTCGCGGGATGTTTTTACCTCGTCGCACATTTTTTTCACGGCGACGACATGGTGGCCGCATCTTCGAAATGGCTCTGGCAGATTAATCTCGCGCTCGCGCTTTTCAATCTCGTCCCGGGATTTCCGCTCGATGGCGGACGCATCCTGCGCGGCATTGCCTGGGCGATCACGAAGAACTTTCAACGCGCCACACAGATCGCGTCTGTTACTGGAAAAGTAATCGCCTACGCGATGATCATTTTCGGCGCCTGGCAGGCGCTCACCGGCAATTGGGTGGGCGGGATTTGGACTGCGTTCATCGGCTGGTTCCTCTTGAGCGCCGCGCAGGAAAGCTACGCACAAGTGGCCGTGCAGAATACCCTGATGGGCGTGCGCACAGGTGACGTGATGACCCGCGAAGTGCCTACCGTTACGCGCGACATGTCGATCGACGAGTACGTGCACGAAGTGCTGCGAACGGGCGGGCGATTTCACATCGTCACCGGCGCGGGAACTCCGGTGGGCCTGATTTCGCTCGACGCGGCGCGAACGGTTCCGCGCGACGAGTGGCTCAACACCTCGATTCAAGCCGTAATGCTTCCGCTCGACCACCTGCACTCGGCCGAGCCGGACGAGCCGGTGCTCGCCGTGCTCCAGCGCATGCGCGGAAATAATATTAATCAGATGCCTGTCGTTTCCGATGGCCACATCGTCGGAATGGTGGGGCTCGATGACATCGTGCGCGTGCTGCAAACGAGGATTCACGTCGGCAGCCTCGTGCGCCACTAGCGGCTCATCCAGAATGAGAGACGCGTCGGGAAAATCTCGAGACCTGGCCAGCAACGCCAATCATGAAGAAGGGCGTGAAGAAAAAGTCTCACGCCGCAGCTTCAGCAAGATATTAACGCTTGGCAGTCTCGCGGCAGTCGCCGGTGCGGCGGGTGCTCTCTCGGAAGGCTGCTCGAAAACGTTTCCCGCTCGAGTGGTTGCGCAAGCGGGTGAAATTCCGGTCGGCGGCTCGAGGATTTTCACTTATCCCACTGACGTCGCACCGTGCATCCTGCTTCGGCCTTCCGAAAACTCCTACGTCGCGTTCAGCCGCATCTGCACGCACACGTCTTGTCCCGTTTTCTACCGGCCGGAGCAGAACCGGATCGATTGTCCGTGCCACGGCGGCGTCTACTCGGCCGCCGATGGCTCCGTGCTGGCCGGGCCGCCGCCGCGCCCGTTACCACGAATCATCATCGAGCAACGCGGAAACGATCTGGTGGCCACGGGCGTGATAAAAGGGTAATTGGAATGAGTCTAAAGGGCCCCAGGCAGCGAGTTCGCTTTACGGTAGTGTTTTTGGCGGTTTGTGTTTTTGCATTTGTTGCGGATTTGGCTGCCGGTGAATTGAAGCGTGTGGCTGCGATTGAATTGCCCGGCCCATCCGGATTGCGGTTCGACTACCTCACCATCGATTACGACCATCACTATCTTTTCTGCGCGCATCTCGGTCCGGGATTTCTCTACGTAATCGATCTCAAAACCAACAAGCTGGTGAAAACGATTTCGGATTTGCCGGGCGTCGAAGGAGTGGAGTACGCACCGGACGTGAAGAAGATCTACACATCGAACTGGCATGAAGACAAAATCGGCGTAATCGATGTGAACACACTCGAGGTGATCAAGAAAATACCCACTGAATCGAAACCCGATGGCAGCACCTACGCTGCGCCGTTTCAGAAATTATATGTTTCGGATGAGACGGCGAAAGCAGTGGCCATCGTCGATGTGACGCGGGATGAAATCACGAAGACGCTGCGCTTCGACAGCGAAACCGGGATGCCGCAGTACGATCCGGTGGCGAAGAAGATTTACGTCAACTTGCAGAGCCAGAATATTCTCGCGGTGATCGATCCGGAAAACGACCAGGTAGTCGGGATGCTTCCTGTCGGCAAATGCAAAGGCAATCACGGCATGGCGCTCGATCCCGAACACCATCGCGCATTTCTTTCGTGCGGCGGCAACAGTCTCTTGACAGTTTTCGACCTTGATAAACACGAGCCGATCGCCTATCTCCCGATGGCGGATGGAGCCGATGTAGTGAAATTCGATCCGGGACTCAAGAGAATCTACGTGGCGTGCTACAGTGGCGCGATTTCAATCTTCGAGCAGAAAGACCCCGATCACTATCGCAAACTGGCGGACGTGAACGTCGCCCACGCGATCCACAGCATTGCCGTTGACACGGAAACCCATCGCGTCTACGCGCCCGAGCAGGAACAGGACGGCATTCCGGTGGCGCGCCTCGTAATTTTTGAAGCGACCGCTAAGTAATTTGCAGAATCGTTTCAAGGCTTCAATCATCTCTTCGTGAAGTGAATCAGCCCGAGCCCAGGAGAGTTCCATGAGAGCGATCGCAATTCCCGTTTTTCTTGCAGCGATGGCGGTGAGCGCGGCGGCGCAGACGAAGCCGATGCCGCCTCAGTACAAGCCTCCGATATCCGAGCCCGTGCCCGAAAGCCGCACGCTCGAGAATGCGCCGGAAGCCCCCGCGCTTCCCGCCGACTGGTCGAAATAACTTGCGGAGCATCATGAGGCGATCACGACCGACCACATGCGCATTCATGTTTTTCGACTGCGTCCCGGAGATGACTTGCTCGGTTCGATTCGCGCGTACGTGAATCAGAATCACATTCAGGCTGCGGTGCTGCTCAGCTCGGTAGGCAGCTTAACGCAAGCGTCGATCCGCTACGCGAATCAACCGGAAGCGCACATTCACACCGGACATTTTGAAATCGTCTCGATCACCGGCACGGTCGAGGAAGGCGGCGAGCACATTCATCTTTCGATTGCCACCGGCCAGGGAAACATGATCGGCGGCCACTTGATGACCGGCTGCAAGATCTACACCACGTCCGAAGTGACGCTCGGCGAATTGATCGGAGTGAAGTTTGCGCGCGAGACGGACAAAGAAGGCAGCGGTTGGGACGAGTTGAAGATCTATCCCGGGAAGAATTAGCGCTCACGCGACTGTGCAGCGGCTGGCTAAAAGACACTCGTGTCGCAGACTGCGTAGTTGAAGTATTACTTCGGGGCATGTTCGAACTTCGGCATTACGACTTGCACTCCTACGCGGTCATGGCAAATCACGTTCACGTATTGCTGTCACCCTTGATGAGACTTCGCGATATCACTCGGACGCTTAAGGGCGTCACGGCTCACCTGTCGAACAAAATTCTGCAACGAGCAGGTAAGCGGTTTTGGCAGGATGAGTCGTTCGATCACTGGATTCGCAACGAGGGCCAGTTCGAACGAGTGAAAAATTACATCGAACGAAATCCCGTGAAGGCGAGGCTCGTACTACGGCGTCGGAATGCCTTGGTCTAGTGCTTTCGGCGGGACGCGCTCGTCAGATTCAACGCGAGACGTGGTTTCTGACGTTTTCTCGCCTTTCTGAGGCGAGACCTGACAGCGTTGTGGCACAGGCAGGAGTGCCTGTGCTACCTACGCGCAAGACTGCGCCTTTCGGCCCGACGGCCCAGCCAATCATGTGCGTTGGAAATGCGAGTGCGTTTGTGGTTTGCTCGCTTTCGCGTGTCCATTTGCCGTTTGTTCCCAGCGAAATGATTCCGCCGATGCCTGCGGCGGCAATTTCGGCGGAATCCGATTCTGCTTCGCTTCTGCACTTTTGGATTTTGCGCCTGGGGATTGGGGCTTGTACGTGACTGAAGAGAGAAACAGGCCGGGCGGATTCGTCGGCGCGCCCGGGCCGCCACGATTCGCCGCCGTCATTTGTGAGAAAAACGACGGGCGATTGTGAGCCGGTGGGATGCGCGTAGTCGCCGCCGACAGCAATGCCGTTTCGCGCGTCTGCGAATGCGATTGAGAACAGACCCGAGCTTGCATTTTGCGGATGGAGCGGCGCCTCCGCGACCTTCCAGGATTTGCCGCGATCGCCCGAACGGAAAACGCGAGCGACAGTTGCGCCGCCGGTTACAAACCACACATTATTTGCGCCCTCGACTGACAAGCACGAATTGCTGGCAGCGAATGCGCCTTCGTTGGGGAGCGCAGCGGGAATGCTCTTCGGGCGGAATTGGTGTCCAGGATGCGCCGCCATCGATTGTGGTGAATAGAGCGAAGCGGCCCTCGACTGGATCGCTGACTACGATTCCGTTGTTGCGATCCCAGAATGCGATTGCGTCGAAGAAAATGCCTTTGGTTTTTTGTTCATAGACGAGTTTCCAATTTTCGCCGCCGTCGCTGGTGCGATAGATGCGGGCTTGCCCGTCTTCGGCGTTGCCGGAGCTCATGATTACGGCGGTCGTTGCATCGAACGCGCGGATGCCGCGGAAATCTAATTTTTCTGCGCCTGGTACCGTATGCACGGGCCACGTGGCGCCGCCGTTCGTGGTGCGGATGATTGTGCCTTCGGTGCCGCTGGCCCAGACGATGTCGGCTGTGACGGCGCTGAGGCCGCGGAAGCTGGCGATGGTGGGAACTGGGATTTTTTGCCAGGGGTCTTTTGGAGATTGGGCCGCGGCGCTGGAGACGAACGAGAGGCTCGCGATTGTCAGTATCGCTTGCGCAACGAATATTTTTTGCATGGCGCATTAAATCACGGCGCGAAAGCGAACGCACAGCTTTTGCCGGGAATGTTGCCGCTTACCGTTGAGCCGCAAGCCGACTTTTATGGTGTTGTGAAAGTCAAAAGAGCCGGCGAGACGCCGGCGTTACGGGTCTTCATTGGTTGCGGAATTGAGAGGCGAGGTCTTGGTCGATTTGCGAACCTTTATGACGATTGGACACTCCGTCGCGCTGAGCAGTGGGACAGGCCCTTCGTGCCTCAGCGTGAACAGGAGTGCCTGTGCTACTTGGAAGGCGTTTCACGGCCGGGTAGCGGATTGCTTTTGCGGAGCCTGCGCCTTCTTCGATGCGGACGAAGACATCGGCGGGCAGGTTAGTAACAGTTTCCTTCAGGCCGCTGGGCCACCAGATTTCGAGGGCGTCGACGCGCGCGTGCGTCCCGAGACCGAAGAAAATGCGTGGATCCTGCGCCGAGCAGTAACTCATGCCGCCTTTGGTCTGGTCATAACTGACGAAAGTCGCCGGCGATGAGTTTCAGGTGCGCACCGATTCCGTCGCGATTGCTTTTCGTGCCGACGAGCTGCACCACGAGCCAGTGATTATCTTTTGCGGCAGGAGAAGTGGCGCCATCGTTGTGAAAGAGCTGCGCATCCTCGCCATTGTTATTGACTAGAAAATCCTGCCAGCCGTCATTGTCGTAGTCGCCGACGGCGAGACCGCGGCCGACGCGCGGCGCGCGAAAATCCGCGCCCTGCGATTTCGTTGCGTCGACGAAATTTCCCTGTCCTGTATTCCGATAGAGCTTCTTCACTTCCTCATACGCGACTTCGGGATGGTAGGTTGCGATGTTGTCGAGGATATGGCCATTGATTACGAGCAGGTCGCGCCAGCCGTCGTTGTCAAAATCAAAAAAGCGCGCGCCGAACGCGCTGTTCAGTAAGATTCGACTGGCCGATGCCGGTTGCAATCGTCGCGTCGGTAAACGTGCCATCGCCATTGTTGCGGTAGAGGCGATCAAGTTCGTAATCGAGATGGCTGACGAACAGATACGGCAAGCTGTTGTTCGTAATGTCGGCAGCATCGGCGCTCATGCCTGCTTCGGGGCGACCGTCCTCGCTGAAGCCTGCTCCGGACGAGTAGCTTGCGTCTTTGAAAGTGCCGTCACCTTTATTGAGGTAGAGGAAATTGCGCTGCGTGTCGTTGGCGATGAAGATGTCGGGCCAGCCGTCGTTGTTCAGATCGACGGTGACGACGGCGAGGCTCTTGCCGTCTTTATTCGAGAGGCCGGCTTTTTCGGTGACGTCGGTAAAAGTGCCATCGCCATTGTTGTGATAGAGGCGCGGCGAAGTGCCGGAGAAATTATCGGGATGGCAATAGGAGCTCACTTGCGGGATATCTTTGTAACCCGGCCGGAAATCGCCGCACGTCACCGGGTGGTCCACGTCGTAATTCACGTAGTTCACAACGAGCAGATCGAGTTTGCCGTCGCGGTCGTAATCAAACCAAGCAGCGGCGGTGCCCCAGTTGCCATCGTCACCAACACCGGCTTTCTCCGTGACGTCAGTGAAAGTGCCGTCGCCGTTGTTGTGGAGGAGCACCGAGTGGCGATAGCCAGTCATATAGATGTCCGGGGAGCCGTCATTGTCGTAGTCGCCGACCGCTACACCGAAAAAGAATGTGCCGTCTGAATGAATTTTGCTTTGCGCGGTGACGTCAGTGAAAGTGCCGTCGCGATTATTGCGGTAGAGCGCTGGTTGCGGCGCCTGCGCGGGATGAAACAGAGGCGTGAAGCCGCTGTTCACAAAGAACGCGTCCATGTAGCCGTCGCCGTTGTAGTCAATCCAGCCGACACCTGCGCCCATGGTTTCGGGATACATGCGTTTCGGGGATTGGGCGCGCTCGTGGTGGAAGTGAATGCCGGCTTCGTGGGTTACGTCGCGAAATTGGACGCCGAATGGGTTGGCCAGATTAGGGCGATGGCGAAGCGGCTCGCGGGGAGCGTCCTGTGGTTTTTGATCCTTCTGGTCCTTTTGATCGGTCGCGAGATGGCGACGAATGAGGCCTGCTGAGAGGTCACCCGGTCGAGAACAATAGTATTGACGCAGCGACAACGAACCAGACCCGTGATCGGGAACAATGACGAATCATTTCGGGACAGATTCTAGCACGCAGCCGCGCGCCCGCTCTCCGTCAGAAGCGGATCCGAGAGTGAGGAGAAGATGGAGATGTGTTCCTGTTTTCTGTATTGCCGTCCCGCGGATCGAAATTGAACGGTGTGTACGTATCAAAGTGTAAACGCTGTTGAAAACTTTTCCCGCAAACTCAATTTTATCTTGACACTACGGGGAGGCGGGCGATAGCCTCTCTTCCGATTCGGCACCAGGGGTGGGAAGCCGATGCTGACCGAGGATCATTGTACGGGGCGCTCGCGTCCCTCCCGTTCGAGTTCAGAGGTTCTCCCCTTCAGGTTTCACTGGGAAGAAATATTGAGTTCTGTGCGTAGGACAAATTCACTGCGGATAAACGCGCGCGTAATCGCGCTTGGCGCGATTATCGGACTTTTCGGATTGACGGCTGCTGGAGTGCAAGCGTCGTCCGATGCGGCGTCCCACGCGCTTCCGGCGACACCCAAGAAAGTAATCATCGATACGGATCCCGGCACAGATGATGCAGTCGCGATCATGCTGGCGCTCAATTCGCCGGAGTTGGACGTGAGGGCGTTGACGGTGGTTCCCGGAAATGTGGTGGCCGCGCAAGGACTTGAAAACGCGCTGCGGATGGTATCGCTGGCGAACCGCTGCGATATTCCCGTGGCGGGCGGCGCGCAGCATCCACTTTTTCAGAAGCTAATCACGGCTGAGTTCTGGCACGGCAAGAATGGTCTCGGAAACGTGGAACTGCCGGCAAGCAAGTGCAAAGCGGATGCGCGATTCGGTCCCGACCTGATTATTCAAATGGTGCATCAGTATCCGCACGAAATCACGCTGCTGCCGATCGGACCGGAAACAAATATCGCGCTGGCGGTGCTGAAAGACCCGTCGATTGTGCCACTGGTGAAAGAAGTGATCGTGATGGGCGGATCGATTTCGGGCGGAAATGTGAACGCGGCCGCGGAGGCAAATATCTACAACGATCCCGAAGCGGCGCAGATCGTGTTTCAGGCTGGCTGGCCGGTGACGATGGCGGGGCTCGAAGTGGGCAATGCGACGCTTTTCAATCGCAAGGATCTGACGCAACTGTCGCAAACGCACGGGCCGCAGAACGATTTTATGACCGCTATTAACACATTCCTCGTCGACCTCTCCGAAAAATACGGGAGCACAGGCTCGCCGATGTACGATTCGCTGGCGATTGGGACTGCGATTGACCCCACGTTGATGAAGACCGAGGCGATGCGCGTGGATGTGGAAACGCGCGGGGAGTTCTCTCGCGGAGAGACGGTCGCAAATCGCCGCAACGAAATCGAGAAGAATGTGCTGCACGGCGATCGCTACATTATTGAGGGGCTTGAGAAGGTGGCGCCCAACGTGCAGGTATGCACCGGCGTTGACTCGGAACGATTCAAGCAGCTCTTTATTTCACGGGTTCAAGGGAAGTAGGGAGATAAGAGTTTGAGAAATACAGCTTTTGAGATACAAGGAACACACGAAACGGGGGGAGTCGAAATGAAAATTGGGAAGATTGCGTTTTTGGCCGTGGTGCTGATCGGATTGCTTTTCGCCGCAGGTGGCGTGGGAGCGCAAAACCTACAGCGCGGCGAAGTGCACGGCTTCGTGTATGACTCATCGCACGCGCTCGTACCGGGCGCAAAGGTGTCCATTTCGAATCCCGCGACGGGATATACGCGCGACTTGACGACGGATTCGAGCGGCGCATACACCTTTGCGCAACTCGTTCCGGGAGTATACGTGATCGAGGCGAACGCGGCCGGGTTCGCGGCGATCACGGTTACGGACGTGACCGTCGAAATCGGGTCGAGCCTGAACCTGGACGTCACGCTGCCTGTGAAAGGTCAGACGGCGACCGTGACCGTTACGGCCGCTTCAACGGGCGCGATTGACACGTCCACGGCCGGCATCAACCAGGTGATCAACTCGCGCAACCTCGAAAACCTTCCGCTGTCAGGGCGCGATTACCGCGACCTGGCGCAGCTGAGCTCCTCGGCGGAGGTAGTACCCGGTTTGCGCGGCGGCATTCGCCTCGGTGGACAGCAGAGCGACTACTCGGGCCTTGTAATCGACGGCCAGGACAACTTTGACAACTTCTTCGGCGAGAATTTCGGTTCGCTCGAGACGAAGAACTTCACCGTGCCTCTGGAATCGGTGCAGGAATTCCAGGTGGTGACGAACGGTTTCGCTCCGGAATTCGGGCGCGCCACCGGCGGCTTGATCAACGTGATCACGAAGTCCGGAACGAACGAATGGCACGGAGAAGCGCACGAGTATTATCGCGGCGGGTCATTAACCTCGAATGATTTCCTGGGCTTCCCTTCCAACATCGACAATCAGAACCAGTTTGGCGGTTCGATCGGCTTCCCGATTCACAAAGACCGGCAGTTCCTGTTCTTGTCGACTGACATTCAGCGCGAGAACGGGCCGCTCCAATCGATTTGCGGATACCCCGGTTGCGAAGAGAATTTTGCAGCAACAACCGGACCCGTGTTTGCGAACTGCTCTGGACCGTCGGGTGATGCCCGGCGACCAGCGGGCGGCGGATTGCCCGGAACATGTGCCCCGGGACAAGTACCAATACCGGGCCCTGCAACGGCGGGATTCGTACTGCCGCCTTCCTGCGGCACGCCTGCTGTGGGAGACTCGGTGCTCGCGGACTGCTACGGAGCAAACAACCTGGGTGGACTGCTAGGCGCGCAAAACCAGCTGCAGAATTTGTTCACGATCATCGGCCACTACGACTACCAGTTCAGCCCCGCGAACCACTTCAGCATCCGCGGCAACGGCACTCGAAATCACACGAGCGGCTTCACCGGCGGCTTGGGCCAGAATCAGGTGATCGCGGGATTCGGCGAAACGGAAAACTTCATCAACCAGGGCATCAGCGGCACGTTCGCTTTGAACACGGTGTTGGGCCGCAAGGTGAATGAAATCCGCGTCAGCGTACAGGGCGAAACGCGTATCCGCGGTGCAAACGGAGCCGGGCAGCCGACGATCAATTTCGACGCCGGATCTGACGGCAACGCTTATACGTTCGGCGAGCGGTACTACTTGCCGATCAATGGTGACGACGGAAAGTTGCAAGCCGCGGACAACTTCTCTTACTCGTTCGGCAAGCACGACGTGAAGTTCGGTGGCGACGTGGACGCCTTCGTCGTCCGCAAGAACACCTTTGCCGGTTGGGGCACTGGACAATTCAACTTCTCAGACCTCGCATCCTTTGATGCGGGCGCTCCGTACGCTTTGATTCAGGGCTTCAGCGCCAACGGGCAGCCTTACGCGACGGCCGGAACAAATTTCCCGTCATATCAGACGGCGATGGGACTTTATTTGCAGGACAAGTGGGCTATTACGCCGCGTTTGACACTGACCTACGGAATCCGTTGGGATCTTTCGTGGAACCCGCAGCCGCAGACACCACTTCCGGGGAATGACGTGCTAATCGGCGTCGGAAGCAACTCGCGTGTTGATCCAAACGGCGTGCCGCAGCGCATCCCGAACGATTTGGGTCAATTTGGCCCTCGCGTTGGATTCGCGTGGAACGTCGGCTCGTCCGATCATCCGACGGTGGTCCGCGGAGCATGGGGCTTCTACTATGCTCAGATTCCGATGCTCTTCATGCCGGTGGCTGGTGGCGGCAAGACGACCAGTTGTTTTGCTTCTTCGATCCCTCATGCATTCCGGCACCGGGTTTCCCCTACACATATAATGGCCAATTTCCGCCAGCGAGTGCGGGCGGCCTTCCGAGTTTCACGTATTTCGATCCAGCCACGAAGAATCCCCGCATCTCGAACCTGACCGGAAGCGTGGAGCATGCTTTTGCTCGCGACTGGACGGTGACGGCGACGTTTGCTTGGGTCAATTCGCACAACCTCCGGACCGGCGGCTACGGCACGGAAGAAGCGTGGGCACGCAACTTCGTTACCGATGGCACCGATCAATTCGGCCGAGCGATCCTGGCTGCACAAACCGCTGGGAACAATTGCGGCGCGTCTGGAATCGGTACCGTGTTGCCCCTGGATTGCAGCCTTGGCACATCGCTGGACACCTATGGCAGCTTCTCTCACGGAAATTATTTGTCGGGAGTCGTGAACGTGACCAAGCGATTCTCGAACAACTTCCAGGTGTTCTTCAATTACATCTGGTCGCAGAACAAGGACAACGGATCGAGCGAACGCGATACTGACACCTATTGGGGCGCGCAGGACATCAACAACCTCGGCCTCGACTACGGCCGCAATGGTCTAGACGTAAAGCACCAATTCAAGGCCGCGGGTGTATATCAGTTGCCATTGGGCTTCACCGTCAGCTCCTCGTTGATCGCACACAGCGGTGTGCCATATCCGCTGTACATCAACGTGGACGTGAATGGCGATGGAGTCGTCGACTCGCTCTTCAACAACGATCACCCGAGCCTCGCGCTTTCCAACGGGAATGACGTGCTGATGGGCCGCTACCCGACCAGCCAGCCCGGCTACTTCGAATGGGATGCACGACTGCAGAAGGCCTTTAAGATCAAGGATCGCTACCAACTACTTCTGCAGGGCGACTTCTTCAACCTGACCAATTACGCGAACAAGTACTCGAACCCGAACACGAACGCAACGCTGGATTACGCACCGAACTGCGTCTCGCGTGCGCCCGAAGCGGCGGGATTTGATTGCGCACCGTTCACCGCCTCGTCGCTCGCAGCTGCGAAGACGGCGGCGAACTACCGTGGCGTGAACCAAGTGGCACCGCTGAGCACTCCGTTCGCGTTCCAGGCAGGAGCCAAGTTCGTCTTCTAATGACCTTGGGCCCTGATGGACGACGGCGGTTTCTGCAAGGACTTGGAAGTTCAGTAATGCTGGTGGCTGCCGGAGGGAATCCCCTCCGGCACGCTGCTGGCGCAACTCCCTCTGATACGAATCCCGCAGGCATGAAATCCGATACTCCTTTGCGCTGGCCGAAACCGATTGGCAGTCCTGTGCTCGATAGCCTCCGGCCAGTGATTGAAAATTCGCGCGACGTCCACACGCACGTCGAAAAAATCGTGGAAGTGGCAAGCTGGATGGCGTACGAAGAATTGCCGATGCCGGAATATCATTTGCCCACGGGCGTAGGCGTGAACGATCCGAACGAAGCCATCGATTTCATCATGGTGGCCGATGTGATCGATACGGCGTTCACCGATTTCACGACGCACGTGAAATTCACCACGGAATATGCCGGCCAGCACTGGTCGGATTCCGAGGCGGAGTTCGCCTGCATCAAACGGGCGATGGATAAAGGCATTCCAATCCTCGACGGAAATTTCCTCGCGAAGATTACGCGCCAGCAGCTCAATGAAATCTTTGCCGGCAACATCGAAATGCCGATGCTCGACGAAAAGCTAGCCGTGCTGCATCAGGTGGGGCCGGTGCTCGCCGAAAAATACAAGGGCAAGTTCTCGAATTTCATCCAATCATGCCCGCCGCGGCTTTACGACAATGGGAAAGGCATTATCGACCGGCTTGTGGTTGAATTCCCGCGGTTCAACGATGTGAGCCAGTACGACGGCCACGAAATCAAGCTCTACAAATTGCCGCAGCTTGGCATCTGGTTCGTTTATTCGAGCCTGCACGCGGCGGGAAAATTTCAGCTGGACGATATTGGCGCGATGACTGCGTTCGCGGATTACATCGTTCCCGTCGCGCTGCGCCTGCTCGGCATCACGAGCTATTCGCCCGCGCTCGAAAATTCGATCAACACCTATCAGATGATTCCGCGGGACAGTTCGCGAGAAGTGGAGATTCGCGCGCATTGCATTTATGCCACTGCCCTTCTGCGCGAGGAAGTAAACAAGATTCGTCCGGCCGACAAACAAGTGATCATTCCTCAGATCGATGCGCGGCTCTGGATGCCCTACCACACCACTTTCTGGCCGCACCACCTGACCAAGACAATCATGTACTAGTTTCTGCCCCGGGGGATTTCGATGAAAGCAAGCAGGCGCGCATTCGTGAAGGGAATCTCTGCACTTTCAATGGCGGCTGCTGCGGCTCCTGAAATTCTGCGCGCCGCAACGCGTGCGCCAGCTTCGTCAGCCGCCTCAACTTCTGCCGCGGAGATCCGTTGGCCCAAGCCGATTGGCAGCCCGGTCCTCGACAGCCTCGCGCCCGTGATTGAGCATTCGAAAGACGTTCACACGCACGTTGAAAAGATCGTCGATGTCGCCGGCTGGATGGCCTACGAAGAATTGCCGATGCCGGAGATGAGCGTTCCCTACGGGCTTGCGAAAGACCCTGCCGTGGCGATGGATTTCATCATGGTGTCGACCACGGTGAACTCGGCGTTCACCGATTTCAAGACGCACGTGAAGTTTCAGGTGGAGTACGAAGGCCAGACGCGCTCGGATTCCGACGCGATGGTGGCGTGCCTGAAACGAGCGATGGACGAGGGCATTCCGATCCTCGACGGCAAGTTTCTTGCCACGATTACCCGCGCACAGTTGGCGAAAATATTTGCCGGCAACATCGAAATCCCGATGCTGGACTCGAAACTCGAGGACTGCCACGAAGTGGGCAAAGTGCTGGCCGAGCGCTACGACGGGCGTTTCTATAATTTCATCAAGTCCTGCCCGCCGAAACTCTACGATAACGGAAAAGGCCTGGTGGACCGGCTGGTGACGGAATTCCCGCGGTTCAACGACGTGAGCCCGTTCGAAGGCCACGAAATCAAGTTCTACAAGCTGGCACAGCTCGGCTTCTGGGGAATTTATTCGGGATTGAAGTCCACCGGCGTGTTTCCGCTCGACGATATCGGCAAGATGACCGCCTTCGCCGATTACATTGTTCCAGTCGCGTTGCGGCTGCTCGGTATCACGACGTATTCGCCTGCACTCGAGAAGGCCATCAATTCGTATCAGATGATTCCGCGAGATTCCACGCAGGAAATCGAGCTTCGCGCGCACACGCTTTACGCGACCGCGCTCTTGACGGAAGAGATCAATAAAATCCGTTCTGCCGGCTCGCAGATCATCATTCCGCAACTGGACGCGCGACTCTGGTCGCATTACCACACGACGTCATGGCCTCACCATTTGACAGAAACGATCATGTATTAGAGGCAGTGCGGGGGAACAATGAGCAGCCGTCGTGAATTTCTAAAAAACCTCTCTACCGCCGGTATCCTCGCGGGCGTTGAAGGAGTCTCGCCTTTCCGGCGTTCGATTGCTTCCGGCGCCCGTTCCAGTTCCGCACCGCTTCGCTGGCCTTTGCCGATTGGCAGCCCCGTACTTGAAAGCCTTCGCCCTGCGATTGAAAACTCCCGCGACGTCTTTACGCATGTGGACAAGATCGTCGAAGTTGCCGGATGGATGGCGTACGAAGAGCTTCCGATGCCGCAATATGCGCTACCGAGCGGCGTAAAGGCGAGCGATCCGAACGACATCATCGATTTAATTATGGTGGCGAATACAGATCGACACGGCCTTCACGAATTTTTCCACCCATGTGAAATTTCAGGTGGATTACGAAGGCCAGCACTGGTCGGATTCAGACGCTATGTTCGCCTGCCTCAAGCGCGCCATGAACAACGGTGTTCCCATCCTCGACGGTGAGTACCTTGCGAAGGTAACACGCCCGGAAATGGAGAAGATTTTCGCCGGCAACATGGAAATGCCGATGCTCGATGAAAAAATCGAGGTGTGGCATCAGGTAGGCGGAGTGCTTGCCACAAAATACGGCGGGCGCTTTCACAACTTCATTAAATCTGGTCCGCCGAAGCTTTACGACAACGGGAATGGCCTGGTCGAGCGCATGGCTCGGGAAATTCCGCGATTCAACGACGTAAGCCCGTATGACGGCCACGAAATCAAGATCTACAAGCTGGCGCAGCTTGGGCTCTGGTTTGTTTACACCACTCTCCACCAATCCGGCAGGTTCCAGTTGGACGACGTGGCAAAGATGACGACGTTCGCCGACTACATTGTTCCGGTTGCACTCAGGCTGCTCGGAATCGTCAGTTATTCGCCTGCCCTCGAGCACGCGATCAACACGTATCAGCTGATTCCGCGCAATTCGACCCAGGAAGTCGAGATTCGCGCGCACAGCATCTATTCAACGGCCCTCTTGCGCGAAGAAATCAACAAAATCCGGACTCCCGATCAGCAAATCATTATTCCGCAGATTGACGCGCGGCTCTGGACGCACTATCACACGACAACGTGGCCGCACCATTTGACGCGCACGATTATGTATTGAGTTCGGCGCAGGAGAGCTTCGATGAACGGCAGACGTGATTTTCTGAAGTCCCTCGGTTCTCTGGGACTTGTTGCGGGCGTCCGCGGAATTCCTTCGTTCAGCCGCGCTGACACAGTCGCTGCTCGCGATAGTTCCCTACCCATTCGCTGGCCCAAACCGATCGGCAGCCCCGTACTCGAAAGCATCCGGCCTGCTATCGAAAATTCCCGCGATGTGTTCACTCACGTTGAGAAGATCGTGGAAGTGGCCGGGTGGATGGGTTTCGAGGATCTCGCCATGCCCGTTTACCCAGCGCCCAGCGGCGTGAAATCGACGGACCCGAACGACGTGGTCGACTTGATCCTTGTGTCGAACGCAATCGACACCGCTTTCACCGACTTTACGACTCACGTGAAATTTCAAATGGACTACGAAGGCCAGCACTGGTCGGACTCGGACGCCTTGCTCGCCTGCTTGAATCGGGCAATGAATGACGGAATCCCCGTGCTCGAAGGAAAGTTCCTCTCCACGGTGACGCGCCCTCAGCTTGAGAAAATCTTCGCGGGCAATATCGAAATGCCGATGCTCGACGAAAAAATGGACGTTCTTCATCAAGTTGGGTCGGTTCTCGCTGAAAAATATGGCTGGGCGCTTCCACAATTTCGTCAAGTCGTGCTCACCGCTGCTCTACGACAACGGAAACGGACTTGTAGAGCGCATGGCGAAGGAGTTTCCGCGGTTTAATGACGTGAGCCAGTACGACGGGCATGAAATCAAATTTTACAAGCTCGCGCAGCTGGGGTTGTGGTTTTCTTACGCCACCTATCCCAAGAATGGTCCCGTCCGCCTGAATGACGTCAGCAAAATGACCAGCTTTCCGGACTATATCGTTCCGGTGGCTCTTCGACTTCTGGGCATCAATAGCTATTCGCCGGCACTCGAACACGCCATCGATACGTACCAATTGATTCCGCGGAATTCGACCCAGGAAGTTGAAATCCGCGCGCATAGTATTTACGCGACCGCCCTTCTGCGGGAAGAAATCAATAAAGTCCGCTCGCCGGACCTGCAGGTGATCATTCCGCAGGTAAACGAGCGGCTTTGGACGCACTATCACACGACAACATGGCCGCACCATTTGACGCGCACGATCATGTACTAGAGTTAGCCGGACGAAACCGGGGAGGAAGCTAGCTGATGAGAATCAAAGGATCAGGATTGTTCTTGGCGCTGTTGGGTGCCCTCGCGCTTGCTGCGTTTCCGCTGGCCGCGCAGGAAAAACTGAAAGTGATCATCGACCAGGATTGCGCCGGCCCGGGCGGAACGGACATGCAGGCGGTGCTCGCGATCGTGAATTCGCCGAAGGTGGACGTGCTCGGCATCACGGTCGTCACCGGCGATGGGTGGCGCGACGAAGAAGTGCAGCACACCTTGCGATTGCTGGAGATTATCGGACGGACGGATATTCCCGTGCTTCCCGGCGCCGTTTTCCCGATCGTCAACAGCAAGGAATCGACCGCGCGGTGGGAAAAGATGTACGGGAAAGTGGTTTACCAGGGCGCGTGGAATTACGGGAAGCCGCTGCACGGCCCGTTTGAGGTTCCGCCGCTGCCTGAAGGCGCCCCGACAACAAAGGCTTCCACGGAGGACGCAGCGCATTTCCTGGTCCGCATGGTGCGCCAGTACCCGCATCAGGTGACGATTTATGCGGGCGGCCCGCTGATGAATCTCGCGCTCGCGCAAATGATCGATCCGGACTTTGCGTCGCTGACGAAGGAACTGATCGTGATGGGCGGGAGCATTCATCCAGACACTGACGACCCGGAATTCGCCACCACGCCACGACGCGAATTCAATTTCTGGCTCGATCCGGAATCGTCTTACAAAGTGTTTCATTCGCCGTGGCCGCGCATCATTGTCACAACCGTGGATATTTCGGTGAAAACGAATATGGACAAGGAATTGATTGCGCAAATTGCGAAAAGCACGGCGCCGGGTGCGCAGTACGTCGCGAAATACGCGCAAACCGGTTACCTGTGGGATGAACTTGCCGCGGCCGCATGGATTGATCCCAGCATCATCACAAAAAGCACGAATCTTTACATGGACATCTCGGTTGACCACGGGCCGAGTTACGGCGACACTCTCGTCTGGCCGGCGGGCAGCCAGCCGGGGCTTGGCGAGCAACTCGTGGTGGTTCAGGAAAATCTCGACAAGGAAAAGTTTTACAAGGAGTTCGTCGAGTTGATGGCGCGGCCAACTCCTGGAGCAAAGTAGCGGCAGTGGATTCCCGAAGCTGACTCACAATTGGTAGAACTTTTTACAAGAGCGAGGAGCCCTGAATCGTGCACCGATCGATGAAAATGATTTTTCTGTTTTTCTGCTTCGCCGCAGTAGCTGCATCTTCATTCGCGCAAGCGAAACGGAAAGTAATCATCGATCAAGACGCACGCGGTCCCGGTAATACCGATCAACAATCGATCCTCGTGCTGATCCAGTCTCCGCAGACGGAGGTCCTCGGGATTACTGTCGTAAGCGGCGATCAGTGGCGCGACGAAGAAGTGGCTCACACGTTGCGCACGCTTGAAATCATCGGCCGGACAGACATTCCCGTTGTTCCCGGCGCGATTTTCCCGCTCGTCAATTCGCGCGAGGATGAAGCCCGATGGGAGGCGATGTACGGCAAAGTGGTTTACAAGGGCGCGTGGAACCCCGGATTCCGGCCTGACCCATACGCGATTCCGCCAATGCCGGAAGGAAACCCGACGACGAAGCCTTCGGCGGAAAACGCCGCACTGTTTCTGATTCGCATGGTCCACAAGTACCCGCACGAAGTGACGATCTACGCCGGCGGTCCGCTTACGAATCTGGCCCTTGCGATTTCGCTTGATCCCGAATTCGCGAAGCTTGCGCAGGAACTGGTGTTCATGGGCCCGGTGATCAGTCCCGGCGCCGCGGATCCTGAGTTCTACCAGGCGCCGCGCCGCGGATTCAATTCCTGGTGGGATCCGGAGGCGACCCGGATCGTGTTCCGGTCACCGTGGCCGAAGATCACGGTCACCACGATCGACATTTCCATCAAGACGAATCTCACGAAGCAAATGTTGGCGGATTTGGGAAAATCCGATTCTCCCGCCGCGCAGTACGTCAATAAATACTCACGCGGAAACTATATGTGGGACGAGCTCGCCGCCGAAGCCTGGCTCGATCCCAGCATCATCACGAAGGAGCAGCTTCTGTACATGGATATTTCGCTGGATCGCGGCGCGAGTTACGGCGACACGCTGGTGTGGCCGGAGGGCAGCCAGCCCGGCCTCGGCGAGCAGAAGGTGCACATCATCGACGAGATTGACAATGCGAAGCTGGATAAGATGTTTATGGATTTGATGATGGCACCGACGCCGAAACCTATTCGGTAGGGGTGCCGCTTTCGGACTTGGCTGGCGACGATTGGTGCGGCTCGCGATCTATCGCGACACGCTCGTGCCGCTTGAAATCGCAGCGAGCGCCCGGCGGTAATCTGGATCATCGGGCGAGATTTCTACTGCTTTCTTGTAGGCCTCCAAGGCTCGCGCACGGTCGTGCTGCCGCTGGTAGATTACGCCCATCTCGAAGTAGGCGTCTGATTCGCGGGGATTGATGAGCGTGGTCTCAGCGAATGAGGCGAGCGCCTCGTCCAGTTTTCCCTGCTTCTCCAGAATTTTCCCACGCACGTACAGGAAATCCGGCTGATGCGGACCGCGTTCGATTGCGTGTGCGATTGCTTCGCTCGCTTTGTCAATATCACCAGAGGAGTAGTAAAGCTTGGCGAGCATCGAATAGGCCGCGCCGCTGTTAGGGTCTTTCGCTAATGCCTGCTGCAGCAAATCGAGCGCGCCGGGAAGATCATTTTTTACGGCGGCTTCGTTGGCCTGCTGAACGAGGTGCATTGCCTGGGCTTCGTTTTCTTTTGTGCTTCGTTCCGCCTGCGATGCCGCTTCGAAGGCGGCGTTTGCGAGATCGGCTTGTTCGGTCTGTCCGGCGCATCGATAGGCGCGCGAAAGCAGGAACAGCGTCTCTGAGTCTTTCGTCTGCGAGTGGGACTGAGCTGCCGCCACGGGCTCAAGAGCGGCGACGGCCTCGCGGCAGCGCTTCGCCAGTTCGTCGGGGGACGCTCCTTGCGGGGTTCGGAGAAGTATTTTTCCGAGCAGCGTCCGCGCGCGCGGATTCTGCGGCTGCAGATCGACGGCTTTTTGAGCGTCTGCGAGGGCCAGATCGTCCTGATTGCGGTCGGAATATATCTGGGCTCGCAAAAAACGCGCGAGTGCGTTGTTCGGATCGCGTGTGAGAATTTTCTGCAGTTCCGCGAGTGCGCCCGCTTGGTCGCCTTTCGCCTTATAGGCCGCCGCGAGCAGATTTCGCGTCTCGAGATTTCCCGGCGCAAGCGCTAGTGAAGCTTTCAGGTGGCCAATCGCAGCATCGTATGTTTGTTGCTGAATTTCAAAATCGCCGAGGGCTGCGAGCGGCTCGGGCGATTTCGGATGTTCCCGAATCGCGCGTTCGAGGACGCGCTTGGCTTCGTCGTAATTGGGAATTCGTCGATATGCTTCGGCGAGCCCTAACTCGGCCGCGAGACTGTGCGGCGAGAGGCGAAGGGCGACTTCGAATGTCGAAATCGCTTCGGGGAGACGGCCCGTTCTTGTCAGCACGCCGCCCAACTCCACGCGTGCGTTCAAGTCTTTGGGGGCAAGTTCGATCGCCTTTTTGTAGCCTCGAACGGCATCATCCCATTGACCACCTGCCGCCGAGGCACGCGCTTGTAGTTTTAAGTTTGCGGCGTCGAAAGCCGCAGCCTGTTGTGCGGCGGTGATTCGCTCGCCACATCCGAGAATTGCGAGGAGCGCAGCCAAGATCCGAACGGAAACAAGCAGGTTCGTGTGAGAGTTTCGTTGTGGCACTGCGCGCATTCTCGCAAGCTGCAACATGCGCGGCAGTATAACATTGGCACTTAACGCGCCCTTCGCAAACACCAGCCAAACGCACCATTTTCGCCCTTTTCCCTTGACTCGCATCCTGCCGCAAACTATAAACACGTCCTGCCCACGATGAGTTTCATTAGCCGCCAGAGCGGCTCACAATTTTCGATTTTGCCGACGCTGAAACCCCAGGGCCCCCAAGGAGCATCAGGAAACATGCGTTCCAAATCCATTTTATTGTGCCTGGCAATTTTACTGGCCATGATGCCGTCACTAGCGCAAACGAAGCGCAAAGTGATTATCGATCAGGACGCGCGCGGCCCGGCGACCACCGACCAGCAGTCGATTCTCGTCTTCCTGCAATCGCCTGAAGTGGAAACGCTGGGCATCACCGTGGTGAGCGGCGATATGTGGCGCGACGAAGAAATGGCGCACACGCTGCGAATGCTCGAGCTCGTGGGGCGCACAGACGTGCCCGTAGTTCCCGGCGCTGTGTACCCGCTGATCAATCGCATGGAAATGATCGAACGGTGGGAAGGCATGTACGGCAAGGTTCGCTATCAGGGAGCGTGGAACAAGAAACCAACCGGCGACGGCCAGCGAGGAGTTTTTCACGGGCCCTACGACGTGCCGCAACTCAAAGAAGGCAATCCGACGACGAAGCCCATCGAAGAAGACGCCGCGCATTTCATCATTCGGATGCTGCATAAATATCCGCACGAAGTGACGCTCTACGCGGGCGGCCCGCTTACGGACATCGCGCAGGCGATCAGCATTGATCCCGCAGTTCCCGACCTTGCGCAAGAGCTTGTGATCATGGGAGGAGCAATCGCTCCCAAAGTGGACTACCCGTGGGCCACCACGAACCGGCGCGAATTTAATTTCTGGTGGGATCCGGAATCGGTTCATATGACGCTGACCGCGCCTGGCTGGCACAAAATCACGATTACGACGGTCGACATCTCGATCAAGACGCGGATGGACAAAGCGATGATCGCCGAGATCGGCAAATCGCCGAATGCGGCGGCACAATATATCGCGAAATATGCTGACGATGAATATCGCTGGGACGAACTTGCGGCCGCCGCGTGGCTCGATCCGAGCATCATCACGAAGCAAACGCAGCTTTATATGGACATGGATTATTCGCACGGGCCCGGTTACGGCAATACGCTTGTCTGGGTGCCCGGTACACAGCCGGGACTCGGCGAGAATCTCGTGAATATTCCGGAGGAGCTCGACCTCGCGAAGTTCGACAAAATGTTCATCGAGATGATGTCGCGCGCGACTCCCGGCTCGAAACCGGCGGCAAATGCGAAGCAATAGCGCAGGGGCCCGTCTGTTGCGTGCAATTTTTGCGGTGACGCCAATCAAGGTTTTCGCATACATGCATCTGAGGCCCGTTGTTTCAGCCTTGTTGATGTTGCTACTCGGCTGCTCTGCGAGCGCACAGACCAAGCGCAAAGTGATTATCGATCAGGACGCGCGCGGCCCTGCAACGACGGATCAGCAATCGATCCTCGTCTTCCTGCAATCCCCTGAAGTGGAAACGCTCGGCATCACGATCGTCAGCGGCGATATGTGGCGCGACGAAGAGGTGGCGCACACGCTGCGCATGCTGGAAATCGTGGGACGCACGGATATTCCCGTCGTGCCTGGTGCGGTTTTTCCGCTCATCAATCGCGAAGAAATGATTCTTCGCTGGGAACAGCTTTACGGAAAGGTTTCCTACAAGGGAGCATGGAACAAGAAACCGCTCGGCGACGGCATTCGCGGCGTCTATCACGGGCCGTATGAAGTCCCGCAAATCGTTGAAGGAAATCCCACTACTAAGCCGTCCACGGAAGACGCTGCGCACTTCATCATCCGCATGGTTCACAAATATCCGCATGAAGTGACGATCTACGCCGGTGGGCCGCTCACGAACATCGCGCAGGCGATCAGTATCGATCCCGAAGTGAGCGATCTCGCGCAGGAACTCGTCGTCATGGGCGGCAGTATTGCTCCGGTGGTGCCGATGGATTGGGCGTGGGAAAACCGGCGCGAATTCAACTTCTGGTGGGATCCTGAAGCCGTTCACATGGTGTACTCGGCGCCGTGGCACAAGATAACCGACACCACCGTCGACATCTCCGTCAAAACATGGCTCAAGAAAGCGATGATCGCCGAAATCGCGAAATCGCCCAATCCTGCGGCCCAATATCTGGCAAAATATGCCGACGAAGAATTCCGCTGGGACGAGCTGGCCGCCGCAGCCTGGCTCGATCCGAGTATCATCACCAAAGAAACGCAGCTCTACATGGATATGGACTACTCGCACGGCGCGGGCTATGGCAACACTCTTGTGTGGGTTCCCGGAACGCAGCCCGGACTCGGCGAACAGTTCGTCCACGTGCCGCTAGAACTGAACCTCGAGAAATTCGACAAGATGTTTATCGACCTTATGACCCGGCCCACACCTGGCGCGCACCAGGCGGCCCATTAATTTCAGGAATCGAGGATACGAATGGCTAAGACGGTGGACGTGGTGGGAATCGGAAGCTGCACGGTAGACTATTTTGCGATCGTTCCCCGCCTTCTGGGACCTGAAGAAAAAATCAACGCTACGCGGATGGAGATTCACGCCGGTGGCGTGACCGCGAACAACCTGACGCAGGTTGCGCGACTCGGCGCAAGCACCGGCTGGCTCGGATTGATCGGCGACGACGAAAACGGTCGCATCATTCAGAAGGCGTTTGCGGACGACGGGATGGATCTCTCCGGAATCGAAATCGTGAAGGGCGAAATGTCGTCGCTCACGTGGATTCCCGTCGACGCGCAAGGCGAGCGCTGCATTTATATGTTCCCCAACGTCACGGGGAAAATTTCGTGCTTCCAAGTGGACAACCGCTTCTCCTCGCACATCAAATCTGCGAAGCACTTTCACACCGAAGCTTCGCAGCTTCCGATCGTTCCTGTGAAGCAAGCGATGAAACTCGCGAAGCAAGCGAATGTGCGGATTATCTTCGACCTTGACGTTTCCCCAAGCTTTTTCTCGCAGGCGAACCTCGGGACGCAGGAAGAACTCGTTGCGTCGCTAAAACTTGTTGACGTGCTAAAGCCCTGCAAAGCGGCCGCGCGCGAAATGACAGGCGAAGCTGACTACGCAAAAATTGCCACGAAGCTACTGGACCTCGGCCCCACGCTCGTCGCCGTCACGATGGGAGCTGAAGGCTGCATGATCGCAACGCGCGAAAAAATGGTTCAGGTTCCCGGTTTCAAGATCAAGCCAGTCGACACCACCGGAGCGGGCGACGCATTCATGGGCGGACTTTCCTACGGACTATTGCAGGGATGGGATCAGCAGCGTGTCGGCACTTTCGCGAATGCCTGCGCGGCACTCTGTTGCATGCAGGTGGGTGCGCGCGCGATGTCGAAGCTCAACGAAGTGCTCGCGTTCATCAAGTCGAACAGTCCAAAGGGCGCGCCCGCATTCTAGCGCGCGAGCCTCAGTCGTGAAGCCGTAACAACGAGAGGAGCGAAATGTTCACACCGCAAAGCTTCGGTCTTGCTTTGGTGATGATGCTGACCGCCTCGATTTGCTGGGGGTCGTGGGCCAACACCTACAAAGGTGTAAAGAACTATCGCTTCGAGCTTTTCTACTGGGATTACGCCATCGGGATTTTCCTTGCCGCGTTGATTTACGCGCTCACGATGGGCAGCATCGGAAACAACGCGCAGAGTTTCCTCAATAACGTTCACTCCGCGGACACTGCAAATATCTATCGCGTTCTGTTTGCTGGAGTGATTTTCAATCTCGCGAACCTTCTGCTCGTCGCGGGCATCGACATGGTTGGTCTCGCAACGGCGTTTCCTGTCGCGATCGGGATCGCTCTCGTTGCCGGCACTGTGCTGAGCTACATCCTCCAGCCACAGGGAAACGTGAAAATGATCGGAGCGGGTTTGATTTGCGCTGTTATTGCCGTAATTCTTGACGGAAAAGCATACGGCGAGCTGAGCGCGAACAAAACCGTTTCGAAGAAGGGACTCATCACCTGTGTTGTTTCCGGTATTTTGATGAGCACCTGGGCGCCCTTCTCGACACACGCCATGACGCATGGCAACACACTCGGTCCCTACAGTGTGAGCGTATTCTTGTGCCTCGGCGCGCTGCTTTCCTGCTTCATATGGAATTTCTACTTCATGAAGCATCCGCTGGTCGGTGAGCCTGTCGCATTCAGCGGCTTCTTCAACGGCCCGGTGCATGGCCACGTGCTGGGATTGATAGGCGGTGCGATCTGGTCCACTGGCCTGGTGTTCGACCTGGTTGCTTCCACCCAAACCGGAGTTGCGATCTCCTACTCGATCGGCCAGTCAGCCCCGATGGTTGCTGCGTTATGGGGAATTTTTGCGTGGAAGGAATTTGCGGGCGCTAACAAGAAATCGCAAGCATATCTCGCACTGATGTTCATCTTCTACATTCTGGCGATCCTGCTGATTGCTCACGCTACGGCCTAAGAAATCGCGGGTAACGGGCGCCGGGGGCGGTGATCGCTGCGCGCTCCCTTTTCTCCAGCTTCATTTGCATGAATTCAGTTCAAGAAATCGGCGGCCGGCGAAATCCGCCGCACGCATCCTCGATCTTTGCCGCGACAGCGAGCACCGCTTCATCTTCCCACGGACGCCCCACGATCTGAACTCCGATCGGCATCCCCTCCGGTGACTTCCCCACCGGTACTACCGCTGCGGGATTTCCCAGCAAGTTGAACCATTGCGAATACGCCATCGCCTTCAAGTACTCCACCTTGCGTCCACCTACACTCCACTCGCGTTCGCCGTGGTGAAATGCCGGTACCGCGCAAGCCGGACACAACAAGATCGGAAATTTCTCCATCCGCGCGAGAAACGCATTCCGCAGAACGTCGCGACCCAGCAACGTATTCAGCAACTCATTGCCGCTGAGTGGCTTTTCTGCGGCAACCCACGCACGAAACTCGCGCAACAACGGGCTGATCGCGCTGTCGTTCCCATCGAGCATCGGCGAAAACGCCATCTGCCCGGCGCGGCCGAAAAGGTTCCACCAGTATTGCCAGATACGATCGAGATTCTCCGGGCGCCACGCTTCCACCTCGAATCCTTGGTCGCGGAGCGCATCTGCCGCCTTGCGCACGGCCGCGGCGGTTTCGGGCGAAACAGCTGTCGCGCCGTCGTCTTCAAAATACGCAATTCGTAGTCTGCGAATCTCCTCATCTGTGCGCCGCCGCAAGGGCACCGGCGCGGAACTTGGATCGCCGGGATCGGGACCAGCCATCACTTCGAACAGCCGCTCCACATCGCGAACGGTTCGCGCCATTGGCCCGACTACGCCCAGATACGCAAACGGACCGGCTGATCCCGGGAAATGTGCCGTCGAAGGAATTCGACCCGGCGTCGGCTTGAGCCCGCAAATTCCGGTGAAATGCGCGGGGATACGGATGGACCCGCCGCCGTCGCTCCCCACTCCGCCAGCCGAGCATCCCGCCGCAATCGCCGCCGATTCGCCGCCGCTTGACCCGCCTGGCGTCCGGGTAAGGTCCCAGGGATTGTTGGCGCGGCCGTAGAGTAAATTGTCCGTCTCATAGGCCATCAGCAATTCCGGGACGTTCGTATTTCCGAGAATGATCGCGCCCGCGCCTCGCAATCGCGCCACCAGCGGCGCATCCGCATCGGGCACGCATCCCTTGCGCAGCGTGCTGCCGCATTCGCACGGCAGCCCGGCTACGTCAATCGAGCTTTTGATCGAGATGGGCACTCCGTGCAGCGACCCGAGCGCGTTCTTGCCGCTAGGCGTTCTGGCTGCCGCTTCCGCAGCCTTGGCACGGGCGCGGGCGCGTTCCGCGTCCACGTTTACATAGGCATTGAGCTTCGGATTCAGCTTCTCAATCCGCGCCAGGTGCACATCGACCAACTCAACAGGCGAAATTTCCCCGGCGCGCACCTGTTCGGCCATCCCAATCAGCGACCCATACACTACATCGTCCACTCGGCCCTCCGCGTAGTCCCAGCAATTCCAAACAAACGCCCGGCAGTCTAACACGCGCGCATCAACGCGCATGGAGTCGAACGAACGCACTTGCTCAGGTAGCAACTCAGGTGACGACTCACGTAACAACGACGAGCGTCCTTCTCGTCGTGAGGTGTTCGCTCATTCGCTCCGGCTCGCTCGCTCGCTCGCCGCCTAGTATAAAAGTATTATTGCCCGCACTCCTTGCGAGGCGCGAGAATTCCCCCTTCCTTGCCGATAAATCGCCTATCCTGTATGCGTAACGCGCCGCCCAACCGGATGAAGCACGCATGAAGCGCGTAGTCTCAATTCTGCTGGGCATCCTTTTCGTTACCGCTGCATACGTCTTCGCATGGCCTTCCGCCAGCGTCCCTTACTTCGCTGGAGTCATCCTTCACGTGGTTGCGGGAGCGGTGCTGCTCGTCGCGTTAATTTTCACATTACGAAAACTCCTTCGCTCGTCGTCGCCAGCTTCGAAAATCGGCTGGCTGCTGATAGCGCTCGGCGGCGTACTCGGCATCGCTCTGCTCTTCACCGGTACGCGCCGCACGGAGTGGACGCTTCTGTACGCGCATATTGCGGCCTGCGTTGCAGGTGGAGCGCTTCTGGCGGCGTCCTGGGCGGCGCGTCGGGGTTTTCTGGCACGCGGCGGAACAGATTTAAGTACTGGCGGCACCCGCCTCCCACCGACCAGTAGCGGCGTCGCTACCCTCGCGCGCTGCGCCATTTTCTTGATCGCAGCCGCCGCGCTCTCCGCAGGCGCGTGGTGGCTTCGCACCGTACCCTGGCAACGATGCCCATCGCATCGAAAATCCCGCCATCGCGCCAGCCTCGATGGATAGCGAAGGCGACGGCCCTTCCGGCCCGTTTTTCCCCAGCTCTGCGCAAACCAAGCATCACGGGCAAATCCCCTCCACATATTTCATGGAGTCGCAAAGCTGCGAGCGCTGCCACTCGGACATATACAAGCAGTGGCAAAGTTCCGCGCACCATTTTTCCTCGTTCAATAATCCGTGGTATCGGAAAAGCATCGAGTACATGCAGGACGTGGGCGGCGTGCAGCCCTCGAAATGGTGCGCCGGATGCCACGACCCGGCGCTGCTTTACAGCGGCATGTTCGATCGCCCCATCCGCGAAATCGAAAACACGCCTGCTGCGCAAGCCGGACTCGGCTGCATGATGTGCCACTCGATCGCGCAAGTGAAAAGCACGATGGGCCAGGGCGATTTCGAGCTCGAATATCCCGCTCTGCACAAACTCGCGGCGAGCCAAAATCCATTCGTCCGGCGCGTTCACGATTACCTTACGGAATTGAATCCTGAACCGCACCGGCGAGTGTTTCTAAAGCCGTTCATGCGGACGCAGACCGCGGAATTCTGTTCCACTTGCCACAAGGTCCATCTCGACGTTCCCGTGAATCATTATCGCTGGACGCGCGGCTTCAACGATTACGACAACTGGCAGGCAAGCGGTGTCAGCTGGCAGGGAGCGCGTTCGTTCTACTATCCGGCGAAAGCGATGGCGTGCCCCGATTGCCACATGCTTCAGGAAAAATCTTCCGATGCGGGCGCGATCGCGGGCACCGTTCATTCGCACAGCTTTCCTGCGGCCAACACCGCGCTCCCGTTCATCAACGGTGATGCGAAGCAGCTAGCCGACACTTTGAAATTCCTCGCTGACAAAGAACTGAGCATCGATATTTTCGCCATATCACCTGAGACTTCCGCGAAAAAATCTTCCAGTGCCCAAGACTCGACGCCCGCCTCAGCTACCGCGAGCCCCGCTCCCGGCATTGAAACCACGTTTGCAGTCGGCGAAGAATCCGCTGCGTCTACGCCTGTCGCAGCACCGGGCAGCGAATCTACGACGGAGATCTCACAAATCACGGCGCCGCTCGACCGCGTGCCGGGGTCCGTCCGCCGCGGCGGAACGTACCGGCTCGATGTCGTAGTCCGCACCCGAAAGATGGGACATTTTTTCCCAGGCGGCACTGTGGATGCGTTCGATTGCTGGCTCGAACTTTCCGCGACGGACGACAAAGGGCGCGAAATTTTCTGGAGCGGCCGTGCAGCCGACGACGGCAAGGGCCCCGTCGATCCCGGCGCGCATTTCTATCGCTCACTTCTGATCGATTCGCACTCGAATGCGATCAACAAGCGAAACGCATGGGCGGCCCGCGCGACTGTTTACGTCCATCTGATTCCGCCCGGCGCGGCAGACACGGCTCACTTCCGACTGCAGATTCCGCCGGACGCGGGTGATCACATTCACGTGGTCGCGAAGCTCAACTACCGGAAATTCGCCTGGTACAATACGCAGTTTTCGTTCGCGGCTGTGCCGGATCCTGCGCAGAAAGGTGCAGCCACCACGCGCGATTTCGACGACCGCCAGTGGGTCTTCACCGGCGACCCGACGAAAGTACCGGGAGGAGCGAAAGGCATTCCCGATTTGCCAATCGTCGTGATCGCGCAAAACGCGATCGACCTCAGCGTGCTTCCCGCGAAGTCTTCCGAGCCAGCGCCGGCTACGAAACTGAATCCCGATGAATGGACACGCTGGAACGATTACGGCATCGGACTATTCCTGCAAGGCGATCTCACGGGGGCTGCAGCCGCGTTCACGAAAATCACGGAAATCGATCCGAAGAACCCCGACGGCTGGACAAACATCGGCCGCGTTCGCGTGCAGGAAGGAAATTTGCCGGCTGCGCGAGAGGTTCTCGAACGCGCGCTCGCTCTGAAGCCCGATCTTGCCCGTGCCCATTATTTCTACGCGCGCGTACTACGCAGCGAAGGCAAGTACGACGAAGCTGCCGAGCATCTGCGAACGGTGCTGAAACAATATCCGCGCGATCGCGTGGTTCACGACGATCTGGGCCGGATTCTTTTCCTTCAGCGCCGTTACCAGGACGCAATCGCTGAATTTCAAGCCACGCTCGCGATCGATCCCGAAGATCTCGAAGCCAACTACAACCTGATGCTCTGCTACACGGGTCTAAACCAACAGGATCGCGCATCTGATTTTCAAAAGCGTTATTTGCGCTTCAAGGCCGATGAAGCCGCGCAAACTCTCACAGGTCCCTACCGCCGCAATCATCTCGACGACAATCTTGAGCGCCAACCAATCCACGAACACGTTTCCGAGCAGCTCGTGAAAGCAGTTCCTGGTAAAACAGCACACAATCGTCTGAACACACACGCACACGTATCTCAATTATCTACGAAAGGCTCCGACTAAATGACTCGACGAAACGCAGGTTCACGCGGCACAGGTGCTCTTGCCTCTGTGTTCCTCTTAACTCTCGGACTAGGCCTCACCGCGACCGCCCAATCTCAAAAACCTCCTACGCAGTCCGCAATTCATTTCGAAGACATCACCCGCGCCGCTGGAATCCATTTCACTCACAACAACGCCGCCGCCGGCAAGAAATGGCTCCCTGAAACGATGGGAGCGGGCGTCGCGTTCATCGATTATGACAACGACGGCTACCAGGACATCCTTTTGGTGAATGGCGACGACTGGCCCGGCCAGAAGAAGCGCGCCACCACGCTCGCGCTCTACCACAACAACCACGACGGCACGTTTACCGACGTCACGCAAAAATCAGGTCTCGCCGTAGAAATGTTTGGCATGGGAGTTGCCATCGGCGACTACAACAACGACGGTTTTGACGACATCTTCATCACCGCGCTCGGGCAGAGCCGCCTGTTCAAGAATAATGGCAATGGCACGTTCACCGATGTTACCAAGCAAGCTGGCCTCGCCGGGCCGAATGAATTCAGCACCAGTGCCGCGTGGGTCGATTACGATCGCGACGGCAATCTCGATCTCGTTGTCGCCAATTACGTTCAGTGGACGCCGGCAACCGACATCTACTGCACGCTCGACGGCAAAACGAAATCCTACTGCACGCCTGAATCGTACAAAGGAGCTTCTGTTCGACTCTGGCACAATCGCGGAGACGGCACTTTCGAAGACACCACACAAAAAGCCGGATTGTGGGATCCCAGTTCGAAAAGCCTGGGAATCGCCATCCTCGACGTAAATCAAGATGGCCAGCCAGATATTTTTGTGAGTAACGACACGCAACCGAACAAGCTCTACATCAATAATGGAAATGGGACGTTCTCGGAAAAGGGTGTTCCCTCGGGCGTCGCTTACAGTGAAGACGGAATCGCGCGCGCCGGAATGGGCGTCGCTGCCGCCGATTACGATCGTTCCGGCTACCCCAGCGTCATCATCACGAATTTCTCGAATCAGATGCTCGCCTTCTATCACAATGAGCGCAATGGACTCTTCGTCGACGAAGCTCCGCATTCCGAGGTGGGCCGATCCTCGCTCCTCACGCTCGGTTTCGGCTGCTTTTTCTTCGATTATGATCTCGACGGCTGGCCCGACATCTACATCGCGAACGGCCACATCGAAGACGCCATCGAACGAGTGCAGCCTCGCGTGAAATACGCCGAGCCGCCGCATCTATTCCGCAATCTCGGCGCGGGAAAATTCACGGAAGTCACCGATTCCGCCGGACGCGCATTTGCATCCTCGCGCGTAGCACGCGGCGCGGCCTACGGCGACATCAATAACGATGGCGCGCTCGACGTGATCGTCACCACAAACGGCGGCCCCGTTGCGTTATTCAAGAACACCGGCGCCACAAATCACAGCCTCCGGATCAAACTGATCGGCACAAAATCAAATCGCGATGGACTGGGTGCCACCGCGCGCGTCACGGCTGGACAGGATACACAATCGCAAACACTCACGAGCGGCGGCAGCTATCTCTCAGCAAGCGAGCTGGTCCTAACCTTCGGCCTCAGCGACCACAGGCAGGCTGACGCGATCGAAATCCGCTGGCCCAGTGGGCAAACCGATAAGCTTGCGAATATCGCTGCCGATCAAATCGTCACAGTGAAAGAAGGTTCGGGCGTCACGGCATCAAAACCGCTGGCCAAACGCTAGCGCAGAGCATCGCCTTCGTTGCGGCCAGCCTCCAGCGGACGATCTTTCCCGCGCGCCCAATCACTGCGCGAGTCCGCTTGCACTACGGCTCCAACCCATTAAGATGTATACCGTGGAAGTCCAGAACAACGCCGTCAGCCGCAACCGCAGAGCTGCGGCCTTCACCGGTATCGCAATTTTCGCGCTGGCTTTCAGTACATCCGGCCAGCAGCCACAACAGCCGCCTCAGCAGCCTTTGCAACGGGCACCACAGCGGCGCGCGCATAAGCCAAAGCCAGTTCCATCCCTCTCGGAATCTCAAGACCCTCGCGCGGAACTGATCCGGGAAAATAATTACGGCGTAGCCATGATGAACCGCCAGCACTTCGAGGACGCGCTCGGGAAATTTCAGCGCGCCTGCATTCTCGACCAGGACACTGACATCGGCTGCGTCAACGTAGGCATCGCGCTGTTGAACATGCAGCGCCTCGACGAAGCGCAGCAAATTCTCCAGAAATCCGCCGACCGCGATCCGAAGAATCCACGCGTCTGGTACAACCTCGGATTGCTCGCGAAGGCAGCTGGCCAGCCGGATGCCGCAATCGAATACTTTCAGAAGGCAGCGACGCTCGATCCCAGCGACGCCGACGCGCAATATTTTATCGGCCTGCTCTATTCCCAGCAGCAGGACTACGACAAAGCCATCGCCGCATTTCAGAACGCGCTGAAGCTGAATCCGTTCGAGGTTTCAGCCGAGTTCGGTCTTGCGCAAGCGTTCCGCCGCAAAAATGAAGACGGCCTCGCGATCGAGCACCTCGAACGCTTCCAGCATCTGACGGCCGAGAAACTCGGCAAGCCAATGAGTTTTATTTATGGCGAGCAGGGAAAATATTCGCTCGCTGAACTGATGCGACCGGCGCCGGAGCCCGTGCCGCCAGCCGTACCGGTCCAATTTGTGAACGTCACGCCGCTCTCGGGTTTGCCTTCGCAGCCTGCGGGCCGCAAGACTCGCCCGACCGGCTTACCGCCCGAGCAATCGCCCGCACTGAAGCCTGCGAGTTTCCAGCAAGAGCCGTCTGCTGATGATGCGGAGCCTCGCACGCTTGCAAGTTTTCTTGGCAGCGGCGTTTGCGTATTCGACTACGATGGCGACGGCAAACCCGATGTATTTCTCGTGAACGCGGACGGAAAAGGAAACGCCGGACTCTTCCGCAATCTTGGCAGCGGAAAATTTGTAAACGTAACGAAATCAGCAAAACTCGAAATGAGCGGCGAAGGAATGGGCTGCGCCGCCGGCGATTACGACAACGACGGCAAGCCCGACCTCGCCGTCAGCTTCAATGGCCACGTCGCGCTCTATCACAATGAAGGGAAAGGCACGTTCAAGGACGTCACCGACGCCGCGGGCATCAGCACCGATGGACTCGCGCTCGGCCTCGCCTTCCTCGACTACGATCACGACGGCGATCTCGATCTCTACGTCACGCGCTTCAACGACTTTCCTCTTGAGCGTCCGAATGAGCCATTCGATTTCCCGAAGGACGCCGCGCCGCCGGGAAACGTTCTCTGGCGCAACAATGGAAATGGCACCTTCACCGATTGGACGAAGGAAGCTGCGCTCACAGGAAATGCGCCATCCGTCGGCGCTATCGGCAGCGATTTGAATAACGACCGCGCCATCGATTTCGTCGTCACCGGGTGGCAGAAGCCGCCCATCGCCTTGATCAATCAACGCGAAGGCGCATTCCGGGCCACCACGCCGTGGAGTAGCGACATGCCTGCCTCCACGGCGGGCGTGGTATCGCTCGATTTTGACAAAGACGGCTGGATGGACCTGGCGTTCACGCACTGGACTCCGCCTGGTGTGAGTCTGTGGCGCAATATCGGTGGAAAATCGTTCGAGCGCGTCGCGCTTCCCGATTTCGAATTCATGCGCGCCTGGGGAGTGGCCGCTTTCGATTACGACAACGATGGCTGGATTGATCTTGTAGCCGTCGGCGAAACGTTTTCCGGCGAAGGACGTATTGAGTTACTCCGGAACGAAGGGCCGGCTGGCTTCCGCGACGTCACTGCTGAAACTGGGCTCGACAAAATCGTCCTCCACGATCCGCGCGGAGTGGTGGCTTTCGATTTCGATGGCGAAGGGGCTGTGGGCCTGCTCATCACGCAGAATAATCTTCCGCCCGTGCTGCTGAAAAATATCGGCGGCAATCGTTACAACTGGCTGCGCCTGGGATTTAAGGGCGAGCACGACAACAAAACAGGAATCGGAACGAAGGTTGAGCTCTCGGCTGGCGCGCTGCAACAAAAGTGGGAAGTCACCGGCGCTTCCGGCTACCTCGGCCAGGGGCCAACGGAAATCGTCGCCGGCCTCGGCTTCGAGCGCGAAGCGGAAGTGGTTCGCCTGCTGTGGCCCACCGGGGTGCTGCAGGACGAAATGCAAATCCCTGCTCACAAGAATGAGCAAGTCGCCGAAATCGACCGCCGTGGAAGTTCTTGCCCGATTGTCTTCGTTTGGAACGGCGAGAAGTATGAATTTCTCGCGGATATGATTGGCCCCGGCATCGTTGGCCATTGGACCGGCCCGAACCAGCACAACACACCCGATCCCACCGAATATTTTAAAGTTTCCGGATATCAAGTGCAGCCGCGCGAGGGCCTGATCAGTTTCAAAATGCTCGAGCCGATGGAAGAGCTCGACTACCTGGATCAAACCCGCCTTCTCGCCATCGATCATCCCGAGGATGTTGAGGTCTATCCCAACGAGCGGTTCCTGAGCGCTCCGCCGTTCCCGCTCTTCAAGGTGATTGCGAGCCAGGATGCGCATCCGCCGAAAGGCGCGTGGGACGACAAAGGGCACGACCTACTGGCGCTGCTCCGCGATCGCGATCGTAAGTACGTCACAAACTTCCCCGATGCGCCTTATGCGGGCTTCGCCGGAATGCATACGATCGAACTCGATCTCGGCCCGTGGGACGTGGAGCGGCCGATTCGCCTGATCATGGACGGCTTCACGGATTATTTCAGCGCCAACTCGATGTACGGCGCGTGGCAGGCGGGGATTGAACCGGTACCGCCGTACGTTGAAATGCTCGACGACTCCGCGAAGTGGGTTCGCATCGTCAACGACATGGGATTCCCCGCGGGACTTTCGCGAACCATGGTCGTCGATCTCACCGGCAAGCTGCCGCCAGGCTCTCGATTCATCCGCATCACTACGAATCTGAAAATTTACTGGGACCGCATTCGCGTGGACAATTCCGCGCGCGACATTCCGTTCAAAGTCACTCGAGGTGCCGCTCGCCGCGGCAAAACTCGATTTCCGCGGATATCCACGCGTGGTGGAAGGCAATCCGATCAATGATTTGAGCTACATCTACGAACAAGTGAGCGCCACCGGCCCCTACACGCGCCAGATCGGCAACTACACGCGCTACGGCGACGTGATCGACCTCATTCGCAAAGCGGACGACAAGTATGTGATCTATGGTTCAGGAGATGAAGTCTCCGTCGATTTCGATCCTGCGAATCTGCCGGATTTGCCTGAAGGCTGGAAACGCGATTATTTCTTCTATGCGGACGGCTTCGCCAAGGACATGGATTTTTACGCCGCTCACGGAGACACCGTCGAGCCTTTACCGATTCATACGCTTGTCCCGTATCCATATCCCGACGGCACTCAGTATCCTGAGGACAAAGACCATCTCGAGTACCTGCTCGATTACAACACTCGTGGCGTGGCGGGCCCGGCAGGCGATTCATTCCGGTTCCAATACAGCGAGCCGCCGAAAAAATAGGGAGTCAATTTAGTGCGGGATGTTCGAGCGGCGCGGACGCTAGCTTGATCGGAGCACGCCGACGTGCTAATTTTGATGTTCCGGGACAATTTAGCTGATTCACCCCATGATGCAGACGTCTAAGTCTATCGACCCAATTCCGTCCACTCCGAAACGTCGCCGCGAAGATTCTTCGTCATTGCGCGAGCGCGTCTACTGGCGCGTGGAAGGCAGCTTGCTGAACCTTACTGCCGTGCGGCCCGTTGCGTTCTTCACGTGGAACTCACAGAGCTTTCTCCAGCGATGGGCTCGCCGCGGGACGATGGGAATTCTCGCGATTGCGCGTCCGTTTCTTTATGCGACCAATCGCGTTTTTGCCACTCGCTTGCTGCATACGGTGCTGCGTGGCGTAAGCCGTGATCGCCTGGACCTGCTCGGCGAAGAATTCTTCCAGTATTTTCTTAAGCCGCGTTTGAAGCCGGCTGGAATCGATCAGCTCAAATCGGCGATGGTTGCGGGTGCAGATGTCGTGCTGGTGAGCCAGGGCCTTGACCACATCATGCGTCCGCTCGCAAACTATCTCGGCGTCGAGCGCATTTTGTGCAACCGGCTTGATTTTCGCGACGGCCGTGCCACTGGACGCTTGATTGATCCCGTGATTCGCCCGCGCGGCGCATTCGCGAAGATTACGGGTCGCCAGCCAAATGGAAGGGTGTCGCGAGAGATTCTTTTGCGTAGCCTCGGCTTCACGCGCAATCCCGAAATCATAGACAGTGCGATCCAATCGGCGGGAAGACCGTCGCCAAAGATTTCCACTCCCGTCGTCCATTTCGCTTCGCAAGATGGCTCATCGCCCCACTCGCTTCCCTTCTCCGTTCGCGATGCGCTTCGCGGCAAAAATATTCTTCTGATCGGCGCTACGGGATTTATCGGCAAAGTCTGGCTCGCGAGTCTTCTCACAGATCTTCCGGAGCTTGGCAGGATCTATCTGCTCGTGCGCCGCAATCGCGCTAACACGGCGCTGGATCGTTTTCGGCGCGTCGTGGAAGAATCTCCCGTGTTCGAACCGCTCGCGGAGCTGCACGGCGACCATTTTTCGCAATTTTTAAACGAACGCGTGGAAGTGATCGAAGGTGACGTGACCAAGCCCGGCCTCGGCATCGCGCCCGACGTGCGCCGCCGCCTCTTGAATTCGCTCGACGTGATCGTAAACAGCTCCGGCCTCACAGATTTCAATCCCGATCTGCGCGACGCGCTTGCGACGAACGTCCGTTCCACCGTTTACACGCTCGATTTCATTCGCGATTCCCATCACGCTTCCCTGCTGCACCTTTCCACTTGCTACGTAGTGGGACAGCGCGATGGGCGGATCCTCGAACAACTCCCGAAGAATTACACGCCGGTGGGACTCGCAGATTACGACGCCGAGAAAGAGTGGAAGTCGCTCGAAGCGCTAATCAGCGAGTCCGAAGCGCGCGCAGAGTCGCCGGAAGTCACTGCCGAGCTTCGCGCACAGGCGTTGAAGAAGGAGCACGCAGCGAAGGATCTCAGCGGTGCTGCGCTCGAGAATCAGATCCGCAAGAACCGTGTCCGGTGGTTGCGCCAAACGCTTACAGACAAAGCAACGCAGCGAGCCAACGAACTCGGTTGGCCCAACACCTACACGTTTACGAAGAGCCTGTCCGAATCGCTCATCCGCAATTTTCTCGATGCGCAGCCAAGCGCCGCCGTCGCAGTCGTGCGTCCCGCGATCGTGGAGACCTCCCTGGAAAAGCCGTTCCTCGGCTGGAATGAAGGCATCAACACTTCCGCGTCCCTTTCCTACCTGCTCGGTACATTCTTTCGCCAGCTTCCCACCACCGAGAGCAAGTGCCTCGACCTGATTCCCGTCGATCTCGTTTGCAGGGGAATGACCCTGATCGCAGCCGCCCTCGTCACGCGCAGGCACGAAAGGGTCTATCAACTCGCCACATCGGTCACAAACCCGTGCGACATGCGCCGGTCGATCGAGCTCACCGGATTGGGGCATCGCAAGTTTTATCGAGCGCAGGACACGATCGAGCATCGGCTGCGATTGAAGTTCGACGCAATCCCCGTGTCGAAGGCGCGCTACCAGAAACTTTCCGCGCCGGCTCAAAAAGCGCTCGTGCAAGCGATTAATCGCACCGTCGAACCGTTCGCTGCCAAGCCTCCACTAGCCCGCCAGGAGCGTGAGCTCGAAAAAGTGATCAAGCTCGTGTCTTTGTTCGAACCATTCATTCTGCACAACGATCACGTATTTGAGGCGGTGCACGTGGAACAGCTGAGTGCCGCGCTTCCGCCCAGTGAACGCGCGGATTTCGGCTTCGATGCCCGCGGCGTCGATTGGTGGGACTACTGGATCAACGTCCACATTCCGGCTCTGCGAAAGTGGTGTTATCCTCTCATCGAGGGCCGTCCTCTGGAACCTCGCCCGAGCCGCAGCGTAGCTCTGGCGGGACATAGCGAAGCCAATGCCGCAGGCGCGGCGGGTTCGTCTCCGGTAACTACGGCCTGACACCCAATCACTGTGGCGATCCTCCTGACCGGTTCCACCGGCTATATCGGCGCGCACATTGCGTCAAATCTGCTCGCGGACGATTCCGATTCGTTGAATCTTCTGGTGCGCGCGCGCAACTTGCAGGAAGCGCGCGAACGAGTGTGGCGCTCGCTGCAGCTGCACATGGATTTTCCGCGTTTCGAGCATTTCCTGAATTCGAGGATCGTTATTTTCATCGGCGATCTCACCGATGCGTATTTCGGGCTTTCCGATGACGACTACCGCACACTTGTTCGCTCGACCGATTCTGTGATTCATTGCGCGGCATCACTGAATCGCAAATCGGAGAAGAGCTGCCTCAACGTCAATCTGCGAGGCACGCTCGAAGTGATTCGGCTGGCCATGCGCGCGCGCGACGATCACGGCTTGCGCCGGTTCAGTCACGTGAGCACGGTCGCGGTTTGCGGCCAACGCGCTGACGAAGTGGTTCAGGAAGACTCGTCGATTGACTGGAACCGATCGGATTACGATCCCTACGCTCGCACGAAGAAGTTCTGCGAACACATGGTGCGCCAGTTGCTCCCGGACGTATCGCGCACGATTTTTCGGCCCAGCATCGTGCTGGGCGACAGCCGCCGGCCCGAGACGAACCAGTTCGACATGGTTCGTGCGTTCGTATTTCTCGCCGGACTTCCGGCGCTTCCCTTTCGCTCGACGGATCGCATCGACATTGTGCCCGTCGACTTCGTTGCCGACGCGATCTCGACTTTGCACCGGAAGGAGAAGCCGGCGCACGAGATTTATCATTTGTCTTCCGGCGTCGATTCAGAAACATTCGTGCAACTTACGGATGCGCTATCGAAAGCGCAAGGTAAGCGCGGACCAGTGTTTGTGCCTGGTTTGGAAGCCCCGTCTTCGAAGATGGTGAACGCGCTCGCCGGAAGGGCCGGAAAAATCGGCGGCCTGGCGACGCTGCTGAAGGTGTTTCTGCCGTATTTGGTTTGGAATACGGTATTCGACAACTCGCGTGCCGTAGCTGAAATGGGCCGCAAGCCCGTTCCGTTTTCCGATTACTGCTTTCCACTCTTGAAATTCAGTCGCGAAACGCGCTTCGTGTACAAATATCGCGACTGGCCTTCGGGATCGTCGTCTGGCGCGACAGCCGTTCAACAGGACGCGCGCCCATGATGGATTTTGTGCTCGAAGCGTGGGTGAGCGCCCTGATCGAACTGAACAAGCTCGAGTGGATGCTCGGTGCGGGGCAGGCCTGGAAGCCCGGGACGCGACTGAAGTTACTTTTTGCCGGGTACAACGGAACGCGAAACACCGGTTCGGATGTGCGCGTGGAAGAAATGCTGCGGCAAGTGCGCCGAATTCTTGGACCAGAGAATCTCGACCTGAGCGTAATGACTCAGAACTTCGATTTGACGCGCGGCTATTTCGGCGATGCAAAACAAGTTCACCTGCCGGACGTTTTCCCGCCATTTTTGCATTCCGAAGTGCGCAAGAACGATGGCGTGGTGGCGTGCGAAGGGTCGATGTTCAAAAGCAAATTTGCAAATGCGCTCACCACGATGATGATCGGTTCGCTCGGCATCGCGTCTGCGCAGAACAAGCTCAGCGTTGCATTTGGCGCAGAAGCCGGCCAAATGGATTCGATCCTGCAAAAAATGTGCAAGCGCTACTGCAGCGATTCTCTGGTGATTACACGCAACTTCGAATCGCAGGAAGTCCTCGGGAAGCTCGGCGTCCCAACGGAACTCGGCACCGACACTGCCTGGACGTTTGAGCCCTATCCCCCGGAGTATGGGCGTAACGCTTTGCGCGATGCTGGCTGGGACGGCTCAACTCCCGTGCTCGCCGTTTGCCCGATCAATCCTTTCTGGTGGCCCGTGAGCGCGTCGCTCGCGAAATGGATCGCGCATTCGGTTGCGGGCGCCTACGAGAAGAGCTATTACCGGACGATCTATTTCCATCGCTCGGGAGTGGACGTCGATGCGGCCTACGAGAAATACCTTTCCGCGATGGCTGCCGGCATCGACGGATACCGCAAATCGAGACGCGTCTTTCCCGTTATGATCGGCATGGAAATGCTTGATCTCGACGCCTGCGCGCGAGTTGCCGAGAAACTTGGCGGCGCACCCGTCTTCGCGTCGGACAAGTTCGACATGTACCAGCTCGTGAGTATTTTGCGCGCGAGCGATCGAATTCTCTCGTCACGCTACCACGCGATCGTCACGTCGATGCCCGCGGGCGTTCCCTCCACAGGGGTGACAATGGATGAACGCATCCGCAACCTGATGCGCGAGCGCGGCCACGAGCATTTGCTGATGCGCGTGGATGAACCGGACCTGGCTGAGAAAATCGTGGTGGCGCTGCAGACCCTTGACGCGCAGGCTGACGAAATTCGTGATGCGATGCCACGAACCGTGGCGCGCAATCTTCAACTGATGGCGCGGATGGGCGTGTACCTCGAAGAACAAGTCGCGCGGCGGTTTCCGGAATTTCCTGTGCGCCAGGGAGTGCTGGGCTGGGAAGACTATCTTCCTCCGCTGAGCCCGGCGCTTTGCCATCTGCTCGAAGAGCGCAGCGGCGCAGTGACCGCATGACAGCGGACCGGGAATGACTTTCCTTGAACACATCTTCGACCGGCTCCAAAAGGCAGACGAACAGCCTGTGCTAGGCGAAGTGCGCGATGGCAAAATCGTCTCAGTAACCGGTAGCGAGTTTTTGGCATTGATTGCACAAGCGCGAAAGTTTGTAGTGGATCGCGGACTGAAGAAAGGCGATCGGTGCGTGCTTCTTGCGCCGAACAGTATTCGATGGGCGGCTCTGGACCTTGCGATGATGGCAGAAGGAATTATCGTGGTGCCGCTGTATGCGCGGCAAGCGCCCGCCGAGCTCGTCACCATGCTGAAGGATTCTACGCCGGCGCGCATCTGTTGCTCTGACGCGCCTCTCGCCGCCGAGATTCAAAAGTTGTGGCCGGCTGCGCCGAAAATCTCGCTGCTCGACGGCATTTTTGCAGGAGACAAAGTTGATGCGACTCGGCCTTGCAGCCACGCGAATGCCGACCCGCTAACGATCATCTACACCTCGGGCACCTCAGGTGAGCCAAAGGGTGTGGTCCTGAATGCCGGAAACGTTAATTTCATGCTCGAGCGCACCGCCGCGCGCCTCGACGATTTGATGTCGCAAGCGTCCGAGAAACAATCGGCGCCGGAGCGGATTTTTCACTACCTTCCGTTTTGCTTCGCCGCATCGTGGATACTGTTGCTTTCCGCTCTGTCGCGGAATAGCGTGCTTACGCTTTCCACGGATCTCTCCAAGCTGTCGGATGAATTGAAAATTGCCGCGCCCAATTATTTCTTGAATGTTCCGACGCTGCTCGAGCGGGTGCGCAGCAAAATCGAGGAAGCGGTTCAGTTGCGCGGAGGATTCGCAGCCAAAGCGTTCGCACGGGCGAGGGATGCCTATTCGCGCCGCCGGAACAATCAGAACACACTTGCTGACTCGATATGGCTCGCGATTGCGGGCAGATTTATGTTCCCCTCGATTCGTGCAAGCATTGGCACTAATCTGAAAGCACTCATCTGCGGTTCGGCGCCGCTGTCGCCCCAAACGCAGTTGTTTTTTATGATGCTTGGCATCCCCGTTCTGCAGGCATATGGACTGACCGAAACCACTGCGATTTGCACTCTCGACGACCCCGGCCACGTGGAGCCAGGATTCGTCGGTCCCGCGATTCCGGGAATCGAAATGAAGGTTGCCGAGAACGGCGAGATTCTGGTTCGCGGCCCGAACATTTTTCCGGGATACTGGAATCGGCCCGAGGAAACAGCAAACGCAATGGAGAGCGGCTGGTATCACACCGGAGATCAGGGAGAGGTGAACGCAAACGGCAACTGGCGAATCTCCGGCCGCCTGAAGAACCTGATCATCTTAAATTCCGGGCACAACGTCGCTCCGGAACCGCTTGAAGATGAGCTCGCTCTCCACCTTCCGGAAGCCGCTCAGGTGGTCCTTGTCGGCAATCAGCGGAGCTTTCTCGGCGCGCTCGTAACGGCTCAATCTTCAAATGGGCTGAGTCCGGAGCGGGTCCAGGCAGCAATGGACGCCGCAAATACCGGACTGCCACACTACAAGTCCATTCGCGCTTTTCAGATTGTGCCCGAAGCTCTGAGCATTGAGAATGGTTTGCTCACCGCAAACGGAAAATTCAAGCGCGACGCCATTGCGGCGCGGTACGCATCCGAAATCGAGCAAATGTTTCAAAAGAAGAGCGAATGAATACCTTTCGTGGTGAGACGCTTTCGTGGAAAATCGTTGACGGTGCGATCGAGCTTTTGCTCGACCACGCGCCGTGCAACGAGATTGGTTCCGCCACCCTCGCCGAACTCGAACAGTTTGTCAGCGCGCTTGAATCGCTTCAAAAGGATTGCCACGCGCTGATTATTTCGAGCGCCCGCCCGGAAGGATTTTGCGCAGGCGCTGACCTGCGCGAGTTGTACCGCCGCTCGCAAGCCCTGCCGCCGGCCGAACGGATATCCGGCGTTCGCGAGTTTGTGGAGCGCATCCATGCCGTCGGCAACACGATCGATGCGGCTCCGCTCACCACCATCGCGGCCGTGCATGGCGTCACGTTCGGGGGCGGATTCGAAGTGGCGCTACTGTGCGATCTGATCGTTGCCGATAAAATGACGCGGTTCTGTTTGCCGGAATTGCGTCTCGGCCTGATTCCGAGTTTTGGCGCGATCCCAAGGCTTAAACGTGACGTTGGAAATGCTGTGGTCCGCGATTTGTTGCTCACTGGGCGCAGCATCAACGCAACGAAGGCTCAGTCGGCGGGGCTTGTTAGCCAGGTCACCGCGGAAGGCGACGCGCTTCGAGTGGCGCGCGCGACAGCTGCACAGGTGCGGAAATTCGATCGCGCGACCGTTGCGGCCGCCAAGCATTTCATCAAGCCGATTCCATACGAAGAATTGGCACGTGAGGTTGACATCTTTTGCGAACTATTCGCGCAGCCAGCCGTCGAGGCGGGCTTGCGAAAATTCGTCGAGAGCACTGACGCACTGCCCTATCTGCCATAATGCGTAACCAGGCGCACGCGATGCTGGAGCCCACAGCGTCAATTCGAGATAAATTTGTGGCAAGATAACTTCATATGACCACGCTGCAAAATACGACGGACGAGGTACTGCGGCTCGCCTCCGAGCATTTCAAGGTACCTCGCGAAAAACTGAATCCAGACGACGATTTCTTCAAGACGCTGGGGCTCAACAGCCTGCAAGCGCTGGACCTGCTCACGCGTATCGAGCAACACTTCAAAATCGAGTTGCCCGACTACGAATTGCAGGGCGTAAGCGATTTCCGCACTCTTGCCGAGCGCATCCAGTCGCGACTATAGCCACTGAGGCACAGAGACACTGAGTTGGATGAGATCAATCAGCTGACTGAGCGAATTATCGGTTGCGCTATCGAGGTCCATCGCACTCTGGGCCCCGGACTTCTTGAACTCACATACGAAGAAGCCCTCTGCCTCGAGCTGGGCGACGCAAACATAAAGTATTTGAGACAAGTGCCGTTCCCCATTCTTTATAAGGGAAGAAGCCTAGGGCAATACCGGCTCGATGTGCTCGTAGACGATCGTGTTATCGTCGAGATTAAGAGCGTCGAAAGATTTGATCCGGTTTTTGAAGCGCAAATACTCACCTATCTGAAAATAACCGGTAAAAAGATCGGGCTGCTCATGAATTTTAATTCGCGCCTACTTCGGGACGGCATTAAGAGGTTTGCGCTTTGATCATCTGCCTGTCTCTGTGCCTCTGTGACTCTGTGGCTAATCCCTGATGCTTGACCTCAAGAAGTATCAATCGCTGGGCGAAGCCTTGCGTGCGGCGATCGATCGCTGGCCCGATGAAGTCTGTCTGATCGAAGCTGATCGGGACCGCGAGAATGTCCGCTTGACGTATCGCGAGTTTGGAGAAGCAGCGCTTCCGCTCGCCCGCGCGCTGCAGGATTCTGGCTTCAAGAACGGCACGCGCGCGGCGATTATCATGACGAACCAGTCGAAATGGCTGATCTCCGCGTATGCGATTTTCTTTGGGGGCGGCGTGTTAGTCCCTCTGGATTACAAACTCACCGCGGACGAACAGCTCAAGCTTCTGGCGCACTCGAAATCGGAGTTTCTTGTGGTTGAGTACCATCTCTGGAAGGCGATTGCCAAAGCCGAGAGCTTCCAGACTTTGAGCGCGCGCGAAGTCCTCGTTACGGAGGCGCCAAAGGATGCAGAACTTCACGGCGCAAAGCGCTGGGAGGAGTTTCGAAGTGAGAGCGCGCCAACCTTTGTGCCACGCTCGCTGCAAGATCCTGCATGCATCGTCTATTCGTCCGGCACTGGAGGCAGGCCGAAGGGCTGCGTCCTGACACACGAGAATTATCTCGAGCAGTGCATGGCGCTCACTTCGCTTTATCCGTTTTGGCCCGGCGTGCGATATCTGAGTATTCTGCCGACGAATCATGCGATCGATTTCATGGTTGGCTTCATCGGGCCATTTACCTGTGGCGCGGCAGTCGTCCACTTGAGGACGTTGCGGCCCGAATATGTACGCGAAGCGTTCACACGCTATAAGATCACTTACACGAGTCTCGTTCCGATGGTGCTTAAGAATCTCGAACGAGGCTTGCGGCAGCGTTTTTCAGAATTACCGCCGCTGCGGCGAAAGATGCTGAACGCGTTGGTCGCTGCAAACCGAGCACTCACTCAGAAACGGCCCAATCTGCGGATCAGCCGCGCATTGCTCGGCCAGGTTCATGCCGCCTTTGGCGGCGAGCTGCGCGCCATGTTCGTGGGCGGCGCATTTACCGAGCCTTCAACGCTGCAATTCTTCTATGATCTTGGCATTCAGGTGGGCAATGGTTACGGCTGCACCGAAGCCGGCACCGTGATCACGGTCAACGACCTGAAGCCGTTTCGCGCGGACACTGTCGGAAAGCCGCTGCCCGGCATGGAAGTGAAAATTGGCGCATCCTCAGCGGACGCCGACGGAATTGGCGAAGTGATGGTGCGCAGCAAGACAGTGATGTCCGAATATCTCGACGATCCCGAAATGACGGCCGAGACGATTCAGAATGGCTGGCTCATGACCGGAGATTTGGGACGAATCGACGCAATGGGCCACCTGCAACTCTTCGGGCGAAAGAAAAACATGATCGTCACCGAAGAGGGCAAGAACATTTACCCCGAAGATGTGGAAACAGTCTTCGACGGCCTTCCGGTGAAGGAATTCTGCGTGTTTGCGGCGAATTATCTTTGGCCCGAGCGAACCATGGTGGGCGAGAAGCTTGTGCTGGTGATTCATCCGGAGCCCGGCAAGCCGGTGGAGAATGAACTCGTCGCGGAGATCGCCGAACGAAATCGCCGCCTTCTGAATTACAAACGGATTACCAGCTATCTTGTGTGGGAACGTGACTTCCCGCTCACAGCGTCCCTGAAAATCAAACGTGTCGAACTCGCTGAACAGATTCGCCACACGCTCGATCGTAATACGCTGGTTGCCCTGTGAGCTTTCTCCGCATGTTACTGCACCAGAATTCGCGCGAGGACTTCGCCTGGTGACCGCGCGATTTCTCGCGATCGTGAATCCAGCAGCCGGTGGCGGGAAGTGTGGACGCCTCGCCGCCGCTGCGCTGGATCGCGTTCGCGGCGCCGGAGTCGATCTCGAGGTCGCGCTCACAAACCGCGCGGGAGAAGCCACCGAGCTTACTCGTCGCGCTTATCATACACGGCACGACGGCATTTTCTCGCAGTCGGAGGCGACGGCACTGCATTCGAAATCGTGAACGGTTTATTTCCCGGAAGCCGAATCGGGCAAACGTCCGGTTCTAGGATTCCTGCCGCTCGGAACGGGGAATTCGTTTCTGAAGGATTTCAGCACAAATGGCGTGGAGCACACAATCGACGCCCTGAAGGATGGGAGCAGGCGCGCCTGCGACGTAATTCGACTGCGCCATTCGACAGGCGATCTGTATTATCTCAACCTTGTGAGCCTGGGATTTCCAGCCGATGTTGGTGAGCTTGTAAATCGGAGATTCAAGCACTGGGGCGAGCTAGGATACATCGTCGGCGTCTTTATCCGGCTTGCAGGACTCTCGCACAATTCATTTCCGCACCGCCTGGACTCGACAGGTGACTTCGATCGCCGTCCCTCGCTTTTCTTGACGTTCAGCAACAGTAAGTTTACCGGCGGCAAGATGATGATCGCGCCGAAGGCAGACGCGTGCGACGGACAAATCGAGTACGTCCGCTGGGGCCCAATAAGCCGGCTCGGCCTCGTGGGCATGCTGCCGCGTCTCTTTACGGGCACGCACATCGAAGACCCCCGCGCTTCCCGCTCACCTGCACAGCGCGTCGATTTCCAGACTCGACAGGGCTACGAACGTAATGATCGACGGCGAAATCCTGACGCTGGAATGCCGCTCGCTCGAAATACTTCCGGCAGCTTTGGACGTGGTGATATGAGGGCGGCGTGGCTCAACGTCCGATCCGCACTGCTGTGGGTCGCTAGCGGAATTCATTTTGCGGTAGTGTGTTCGTTTCTTGTTTTCCTGGGTATTTTCATCGATCCGCGCAAGAACGACTGGCCGCAGCGCGCTTTCTTCCGAAATATTCTCCGAATCGCCGGAGTGAAATTCGAGGTGGTGCGCTCGCCAGGGTTCGATCCCGGCAGAACGAGCATCTTCATCTGCAACCACGTGAATCTTTTTGATCCGTTCGTGATTTATTCCGCTATTCCGCAATTCGTACGCGGCTTCGAACTCGAATCTCATTTCAAAATTCCGATTTATGGCTGGCTGATGGGCCGCTTCGGAAATATTCCCGTGCCGGACAAGCCAAGCCGCGAAGGCCTGGAAATCATGACGCAGCGCGCGAAGCAAGCTCTCGATTCAGGCGTGAGCTTGATCGCTTTTGCCGAAGGTTCGAGGACGCGCGATGGCCACGTCCAGCCATTCAAGAAAGGCACTTTCAATCTCGCGCAGAAATTCGGTATCCCGATCGTGCCGATGAGCATTGTCGGCTCCTACCAATTTTTCCGGACCGGGCACTGGATGCTGCATCCCGGAAAGATCACGGTGTACATGCACGATACGATTGACACCACGAAAGTAGAGCGCAGCGAAGTGGATGCATTACGTCAGCAGGTGCAGGACATCGTGGCAAAATCTGTCGAGGATTCTCTGAGTTGAGGGTACGGTCAGGAGAGCTGCGAAGCCTGCGCGGCTGGTAACGTCCGACCGGCGCGCAGTTCCTGCCAGGTGTAAACCACGCGATGAATCACCGTCAGGGTTGAAATTGTAGCAATCACCCAGAGCACCGGCGCCATGCGCATGAATGCGCCGCCCATAATCAACAGCACCAATCGTTCGGGCCGCTCCATGAACCCTACTTTGCACAGCGGAATCACAGATTCTGCGCGCGCCCGCGAATAACTCACCATGAACGAACTCGCCATCGCTACCGCTGCCAGCATCATGTAAAACGGACGGCCAATCAGCGTATAGTGCACCACGAGCCCCATGTAAAGCGCGAGGTCGGAGTAACGGTCGAGCGTGGAATCGAGGAAGGCGCCGAACGCCGTCACGCGGCCAATCCGGCGTGCCACCTGACCGTCCGCCATGTCCAGAAATCCTGCGAGGAACAAAATCGCAGCTGCTGCGCGGAAGCGGCCCATCGCAAACATCACTGCCGCCCACGAATTCACGCCCAATCCAAGAAATGTGAACATGTTCGGCGTGATGCCGGTAGCGGCAAGCGCGCTCACTACGTGACGCAGCAGCCATCCGCCGCCTTCGCCGATCCAGTAAGTTATGGGGCGCTGCTGTTCTTTTTGGCCGTTTGCCATGAGTGATATTCCGCGGCGGAATCTTACAACGAAATGCGACGCACGAGTGGAGGAACCGACAGCATTTCAGCGCTTGCCAATGGCCATTTCCGGCACCTTGCCGGAGTAGCGCAACGTGGGCTCCGTGAATTGCTGCACGTCCTTAGCTGTGAAGCCGGGCGCCACTTCACGAAGCACGAGCCCTTCCGGCAGCACATCGATCACGGCGAGATCGGTGATGATCGTATTCACGCATTCGATTGCTGTAAGCGGATAATTGCAACGGTTCACGATTTTAGGCGAACCGTCCTTCGCATTGTGCTCCATCGCAACAATCAATCGCTGCGCCCCGACGGAAATATCCATCGCTCCGCCGATGTTTCCAGCCCCTTTCGCTCCGGGCACGCGCCAGTTGGCGAGATCGCCTTTTTCCGAGACTTGCATGCCTCCAAGAATGCAAATGTCGAGATGTCCACCGCGCGTCATTACATGCGCATCCACCTGCGAAAAAAAGGACGCGCCCGGAATCAGTGTCACCGGCACTTTCATCGCATCCACCAGATCGGGATCTTCCGCACCGGATTTCGCGCGCGGACCCATCCCTAGGATTCCGTTCTCGCTGTGAAAATAAATCGTGACGTCTTTCGGAACATACGGAGCAATCAGATTCGGGATTCCCCATCCGAGATTTACGTAGGCTCCATCGGGAAGCTCGAGCGCCGCGCGTTCGGCAATTTGTTCGCGTGTGAGCCTGGCCTTAGACAAAGCGGACGCCTTTCGCCTGCACGATTCGATCGACGTATATCGATGGCGTCACAATCATTTCCGGGTCGAGCGAGCCAGTCTCGACAATCTCATCCACTTCTACGATCGCAGTCTTCGCAGCCGTCGCCATGATCGGATTAAAATTTCGCGCCGTCTTTCGATAGACGAGGTTCCCCATCCGATCGGCGCGGTACGCTTTGATGAACGCGTAGTCTGCGCCGAGCGCGTCTTCCAGAATGTATCGCCGCCCGCGAATCACGCGCTCTTCTTTGCCGTTGGCAATCTCGGTGCCAACACCTACCGGAGAGTAGAACGCGGGAATGCCTGCACCGTGCGCGCGCATTCGTTCGCACAGGATTCCCTGGGGCACGAGCTCGAGGTCTATTTCTCCAGCGTCGAATTGCTCATGAAAATATTTCGCGCCTGGCCCGGGAAACGCCGCGATTACTTGCCGAATTTGCCGGTTCTTGAACAGGAATCCCAATTCGCCGTCACCTGTGCCGCAATTATTGCTAATCACTTTTAAGTTGCGAGCGCCCTGCCGCGCGAGACCTTGGATTAAGTTGTTGGGAAATCCGGCTCCACCGAAGCCGCCGAACATGATCGTCGCGCCGTCCGGAATGTCCGCAACGGCGTCGTCCACTGTCGCAAAAACCTTATTTTTTCGACCCATTTTCTCGCGTCATTCTCAGGCCGACAAAACCAGAGTGCCCGGGGTGGGGGTCGAACCCACACGCCCCGTTAAGGACAGGGGATTTTAAGTCCCCCGCGTATGCCATTCCGCCACCCGGGCGCCGAATCGGCTGATAAATGCTAACACATAGAATGCTGCGCGAGAGCCATCCAGGTTGGGATTCGAGGGAGGATGATTGGGCGAATGAATTGCGAGGGGACCCTGCACAAAAAGTTGAGGCACAGTCAGGTCGCAATAGCGCGCCCAACTGTGCCTCGTATGCTTAGTGCGTGTTTCGATTCCTACGTTACTTTCGAGCGGATGACGTCTTGTCGAGCATCTCGATCAGCGATTTGCCGCCCGCTGGAACAGCTTGGCCGCCACCGACGATGTCCTTGGCCGTAAGTGGTTTGCCATAGAGCGCCTTGTTGGCGTCATCGTCCGTCTCCATTGATGCGCCTTCCAAAGACACGCCGGCAAACAAGCCCTTGGTGCGCGAGTAGGTGAGTACGTCCACTTTCATCGCGTCGGCGTTGTAACCGTTCGCTGCCGCGCCCGTGGGACCGGCTGCTGCTGCTGCGTTTGCCCCGAGTTTCGTCTTGCCATTCAAGATCTGCTCTGCGCCGCGCTGATTCATCACGACGAGAACGAAATCGGTCGCGGTGGAACCAAGTTGCACGCCGATGCTGCCTTGGTCGAGCTTGTACATTGCAGGCGCGCCCCACTTGCCATCCATCTTCGCACCCTCACGGCAAACGAGCACACCGCGGCCATAGCTGCCACCGATGCCGATCGCTACCTTCTTGACGCTAGGGAAAATCAAAATGCAATCCGCTTGATCGACAATGCTTGTCGGTAGTCCATTTGCCAGGATCACCTGCATTGCGGTGGCTGAATTCGAGAGCCGCTCATCTTCCTTCTTTTGAGCGAACAGAGGCGAAGCTACTGCCAAACACAGTGCGAGCGTAACGAGTCGTTTCTTCACAGTTTGTCCTTTCACAAATGAGAGTTATTTCTGAGCCCTAGCTCGGGAATTGATTAATCAGGCCGGCGTTTGCGTTGAACTTCTCAGGCAGATCACATTGTACACCGGCTGGGCGCGCTTGCGGCCTCTAAGTGCATCGCAACCGGCCCCAGTGGCACATTATCTCGAGTTCGGCGGGAAGCAGCGTGTGGTGTAGACTCAGCCGTCCGAACTGCCGGAAACAGGCGGCAATCGTCGAGAAAGGGACCAATGCTATCCAAACGAGTTGCGGTTGGTTTGCTGGTTTTTGCATTTATCGCGTCGGCAAGAATGGCCTCCGCTCAGAATGGGGGAACACGCTTCGAGGTGACGTACCCGGCATCCGCACACGCCGGACCAATCACTGGGCGTGTATTCGTGATTCTCGCGCGAAACAACGATGTGGAGCCTCGTTTTCAGACTGGGCGCATGGGCGTGCCGTTTTTCGGGCGCGACATCATGAAGCTCGCGCCAGGAGATGCCGCGGTGATCGACAACACCGACCTCGGATCGCCGATTGAGAACTTGAACGATCTTCCCGCGGGCGATTATTTCGTGCAGGGTTTCATCGACATTTATTCGGAGTTCAATCGTGCTGACGGCCATACGGTCTGGATGCACGACGATCAGTGGGAAGGCCAGCAGTGGTCGCTGTCGCCGGGAAATTTAAAGAGTGCCGTTCAGAAGGTCCACATCGATCCGAAGGCGGGTTCGGGCCAAGTAGTCAAGCTCGTCGCTTCGGAAGCGATTCCTCCCATCGTCGCTCCCCCGGACTCGGAATGGGTGAAGCGGTTCAAGATGCAGAGCCCTTCGCTCACTAAATTCTGGGGACGGCCAATTTACATCGGCGCGACTGTTCTGCTGCCTAAAGATTATGCGCGAGAGACGATCAGCTATCCGGTTGTTTACGAGCAGGGACATTTCGAACTAACCGCGCCGATGGGTTTTCGGACGGATGCACCTAGCGAACAAGAGCTCAAGGACGCGGGGCCGCGAGCGCGGTTCGTGAAGCGCGGCTACGAACTCTATCAAGCATGGACCGGTGACAAATTCCCGCGAATGCTCGTCGTGACGTTTCAGCATCCCAATCCCTATTTCGACGATTCCTACGCCGTAAATTCAGTGAACGTTGGCCCGTACGGCGATTCTGTGATGCAGGAGCTGATTCCTGAAATCGAAAAGCGCTTTCGCACCATTAAAGAACCGTACGCGCGCATTCTGACGGGAGGATCGACGGGCGGATGGGAAGCGCTTGCGTTGCAGATCTATCATCCTGATTTTTTTGGCGGCACCTGGGGCTACTGCCCCGATCCGGTGACGTTCACCAACGTGGAAGGAATCAATTTCTACAAAGATACGAACGCGTTCTACAAGCAGTACGAGTGGAGACGCGAGCCGACCGTCAATTCCGTTTACACCGATGGACGCATCGGCCTCACGTCCGAGCAGCGGAATCATCTTGAGCTAGTGAACGGCACGCATGGCCGCTCCGGCGAGCAGATCGATATCTGGTCGGCCGTTTTTGGACCGCTTGGGAGTGATGGCTACTTCGAGCCGGCATTCAACAAGCGCACAGGCGAAATCAATCCCCAAGTAGCGCAATACTGGAAGGACAATTTCGATTTGCTCGAATACTTGAAACGCAATTGGGCGACGGTGGGGCCAAAGCTGGTCGACAAGTTGCACATTTATGCTGGAACGATGGATACGTATCAATTGAACTACGATGTACGCGAGCTCGAAATTTGGATGAAGTCGACGGAGAACCCGCACTACGAGGGTTTTTTCGAGTACGGAGTTGGCGAGCCGCATTGCTACACCGGGCGAATGACGGATGCGGAACGTCTCGCTGAGATTGCAAACTTCATTGCGGCGAAGCGGCCGTACGTGGCAGATGCGCCGTGGTGGAAGCACTAGCGGCGGAGCAATCGCGCGTATTCTGGATGCGAGTTTCAATTTAGCTTTGAATTGAATTCCTCATTGAGAGAGACAATGCCGAAACCGATTGTGGTGATGGGCAGCGTGAATTTCGATTTGGTGGCGACTGCAGAACGCGTCCCGCTGCCGGGAGAAACGTTGACGGGGATTGATTTCGCGACGTTTCATGGCGGCAAAGGAGCGAATCAAGCGGTCGCCGTCGCAAAACTTGGATACCCGGTGAGCATGATCGCGAAAGTTGGCGACGATTCGTTCGGTCCGGGCCTGAAACGGGCGCTACAAAAAGCTGGCGTGAACGTTCGCGCCGTAGAAGTTGCGAAAGGATCCTCGGGCGTCGCGCTCATCAATATTGGCAGCGACGGACAAAACAATATTGTTGCCGTGCCGGGCGCGAATGGGAAAGTGACCGGTCGCGATGTGGCAAAAAATGCGGCGCTCTTAAGAAAAGCCGGGATGATTCTAGCGCAACTCGAAATCCCGATCGACGCGATGGCTGTGCTCGCTGGTTTTGCTCGGAAGAACAACATACCGCTGATGCTCGATCCAGCTCCTGCGCGCGAATTGCCGGCTGACTTGCTGCGGAGCACCACGTGGATCACGCCGAACGAAAGCGAGACGCGAGTTCTTTGCGGGCTCGCGCACGATGAACCGGTCACTCCAGCGACAGCCGCTCGCTGCGCGGACCTTCTTATGGCTCGCGGGCCTGAGAACGTGGTGATCAAAATGGGAGTGCAGGGAGCATTTATCGCGACGGCGGATGGAGTTCGCGAGATGGTTCTGGCGTTTCCCGTGAAGGCTGTGGATTCGACGGCGGCGGGCGATGCGTTCAACGCGGGATTCGCGGTGAGTTTGATGCTGGGCAAAGGACCGCTCGAGGCGGCGCGGTTCGGTGCGGCCGTGGCGGCGATTTCAGTGACTCGGAAAGGCGCGCAGCCGTCGATGCCGATGCGGCGCGAAGTTGAAAAATTCTTGAAGCGCACTTGAGCAATCGCCTCGTTCAAACGGACCGATTTCCACCTCTCCTCGGACTACCTGAGCCCTCGGCCGCTTTCTTCAGAGCTAGAACGTCAACTTCAAGCCAAATTGAATCTCGCGAGGATCGCGCGCGCCGCTGACTGCGCCGAAACCGCCGTCGGTTCCCGAAGGTTGCCCGGGAGCGACTGTCTGGAACGAAGTGACGATCCCGTTGAACTGCGTGTGGTTCCAGGCGTTGAAAAACTCCGTGCGAAATTGCAATGTCGCGTTTTCATCTGCGAGCCAGCCCGAACGGCGTCCAAACCATGGAATCGTGAAATTCTTGAAGATCGAGACGTCCCAATTGTTGATACCGGGGCCGCGAACGATGTTGCGAGTGGCGTTGCCGAAGCTCCCGAGCGCTGGCTCAACGAAAGCGGCCGTATTGAAATACTGGTTGATGTTGCGATTGCCGCGTGAAAGATTCGGGTTGCCCACTTGATCGGGGCGCTGGCATTCGTACACGTCCGGTCCGTCGCCGGTGCCGGCAATGTCCGCGTCGAGGCAGATATTGTTGGGCAAGCCGGAACGAAACGTCGTAATGCCGACCAACTCCCATCCGCCGAATGCTGTTTTCATGAGCTTGTTATCGGAATGCTCGTAAAACGGAAGCTGCCAGATGTAGTTGGCGACGAAGGATTGCGGCTGGTCTTGATTTGAGACGCCGCGCTCGGCGCGAGTATCGAAAGCGTTCTGGATGGGTCCGGTGCTCGCTTCTGTGTCCTGGTTGATCGTGTCGCTCAGACTCTTGCTCCAGGTGTAGGCGGCCTGGAACTGGAGGCCGTGCGTAAGGCGCTGGCTGAACATTACTTGAAGGCTGTTGTAGCTCGCGGAGCCCGCGCGCTCGTTCATGTTGATAATGCTGTAGCCAACGAATGGACGAACGGTGTCGGCGTTCACATCTCCATCCGCAACGTCCAGCCGGAATTCGTCGGGAACCTGATTGATATTGCGGTTGCGGCCCAAATGAATCTGGTGGCTGCCAACGTAATCAACCTCGAGGGTGGTGTTCTTCGAGAGAAGATATTGCGTGCTGAGAGTGTACTGGTAACTTGTGGGCGTCTTATAAAACTGGTCTTGAGCCCGCAAATTGAGAGGCGGTTGCGGAGTATCGGGATCGAACGGCGCGAGTGCGCCGTACGTGGTGCCGCGGATCGCGGGGATCAAGTCGAAAGGCGGTTGCTGGCCAAGCGAACTGGTTTGCGACGCCGCATCGCGGCCGCCGTATATGCCGAACCCGGCACGCACAACCATCCAATCCTTTACCTGATAGGCAGCGCCGACACGAGGTTCCCAATCTCCGTAATAGTTGTTCAAGGTCGACCTGGTGATCCCGGGCATACCGGGCGTGACGATGCCATTGAGAGGCGGGCAAAGTGTGGGATCCACGAGTGGTGGATCGGTCGATTGGAACGAGGTGATGCATGCGGTACTGGGCTGGACGTAAGCGTCAGCGCGGAAGTTCGCAATATTTTGGGTGGCCGAATAGACCTGCGCAAGGACTTGATACCGGAGGCCCAGATCGAGCGTCAGCTTCGGAAGAATTTTCCAAGTGTCCTGCGCATAAACAGCGTAGTCATGCTCCCGATCGTTTACAACATTTTGCGTCTGCTCTTCCGAATACGTGTCGATATTGCCCAGGAGAAAATCGCTGAAGGTTCCGAACGAGAAGGTGCCCGCGGTGAAGTTCCCGCCGCCATTGGCCGGCTCTTTCTTGCGGTTGAAGCGGAAGAAAGCGCCGAACTTCAAATTGTGTTTGCCGAAAGTGTAGGTCAGATCATCCTTATACTGGAAATTGTCGGTGCGGTTCGAGAAAGGCTGAGTGTTCTGGACGAGCGCAGTGCCCTGGCTAACGTCGCCGAACTGCTCGATGGATGTCAGAGACGGGAAAGAGCCGCTAGTTTCGGGAAAGAGTTCGGAGTACGAGAAACCCTGGCGGCCGGAAAGGTTGGGATCGGAACTGGCGGAGGTGGCATACCTCAGACTGTTGTTGGAATAGCCGAATTGAAAGTCGTTGACGAGACGCGGGGAAAGCGTGCTCGTGAGTTTGACGATTACGTTGGTGCCGTACCAGTGCCAGTCCTGGCTTACGTTCGGGAACGCGTCGCCAAGACCAAAAAGCTGGTCATTGATGTTCGTGAGCGTCTGAACGATATCGACGTAGCGCATAGTGAGAACATTTTTCGATCCGAAGTAATGATCCCAGCGAATCAGGTTTTGATGATCGAACGTGCCCTCCGGAGCGCTGGTGATGAAGTTGAATCCATTGTCGGGAGACGTGTTTGGAAGAGGCATGCGCGCGAGAAATGCGAGCGAATTGGGATCAATGTCCGGCGAAGCGGTGGTCGGCGTTGCTCCGGGAAGGTTTGGCTCGCCTGTGATTGGCGATTCATTGGGATCGCCGGAACCGCTGAAGAAACCGTTCCGCTGAGCTTGCGAAGGAACCATGGCCTGCAAAATGCTGCCGCTGATTTGGCGCCGGGCTTCGAAGGAGTAGAAGAAGAAATCGGATTTGCGCTCGGTGTTGTAGTGCTTGGGAATCCAGATGGGTCCGCCGCCTGTGAATCCGAAGTTATTCAAGCGCAGTTCCGGCTTGGGCTGGCCGTTGAGATTGAGAAAGTAGTTGTTGGCGTCGAGTACGTCATTGCGAAAGAACTCGAAGGCGCTGCCGTGAAAGGTTTGCGTGCCGGACTTGGTGATGACGTTTATGACGCCGCCGGTAGCGCCGCCAAATTCGGGGCCGTAATTGTTGCGCAGAATTTTGAACTCCTCAATCGCGTCGACCGACGGCGTGACCAGGAGGTTGCCGTTGCCGCCGCTATCGAGGTCGTACTCACCGTCGATCAAAAAGAGGTTTGAGTTGGACTCATTGCCGTCGATCGAGATGGAGGTGTCGCTGAAAAGCCCAGTACCTCCCTGCACCGAGCCCTGATCCGGCGCAACGCCAGGAACGAGGTCGACGAGCTGGTTGAAATCGCGCCCGTTGAGCGGCAGCGCAAGGATTTGCCTGGTGCCAACGAGGTTTGAAACTTCGGCCGTTTCAGTTTGGAGCTGAGAGGCCTCGGCGGAGACGACGATTTTTTCGGAGACGGCGCCGAGTTTCAGAACGATTGGGAAATTGAGCTTGTCATCGACGTGAAGCTGGATGGCGTTGAGCTGGTAATCCTTGAATCCGGTCTTTTGTACGCTTAATTGATAATCGCCAATCGGCAGGTTGTTGAAGGAGAAAACACCGGCGGCAGTGGTGCTGACGATTCGAGAGGCTGCCGTGCGCGTGGAGATGAGCGTAACGATTGCTTCCGGGACGGCCGCGCCTGTCTCGTCCGTGACGGCACCTGCGATTGTGCCGGTAATTTCCTGTGCAAAGACGGAGGATCCAAACAACGCGCAAAGAATCGCGACGATTGTCCAAATTTTTATTCGCATTTACATTCCCTCCCCGGAAAGAATGGATGTGAACCGGAACAGACGGCGATACGACTCTGAGAGCGAAGCCTGGAAGCCATAAAAGCATTGCGGGACGAATCGATCTCGAACGTGATACGCAAGCGAACGGCAAGCGATTGTAAGCACGTGTCTGCCAGCACAAAAGGCCCACCCCATAAATTTATTAAACTTTATTGAACGGAACTATGGATTGGAGCGGTGAACCGTGTCAAGAAAAAAGATGGGCGTGAAGGCTCACGCGCGCCTTCCGGAAGGCGCTACATCGCGGCCGCCGAAGGGTGGTTCTGGCGTTTCTGAAGGCAATAGAGCACCAGCTCCACGCGACTGGAAATGCCTAATTTTTCGAACACGCGAAAAAGGTAGTTTCGGACCGTGTGTTCGCTGATCTTGAGGTGCCGGGAGATTTCGCGGTTGGACATCCCTTCAGCGACGAGGCGGGCAACATCGTCCTCGCGCTTCGTGAGCAGATTTGCGCCGCGCGCATCCTGCAGGCGCACGGGCGATACCTGGCCCAATGTTTCGAGCAGAAACCCGAGATGCAAGCTATTGGCCCAGACTTGTCCTTCACTCACTGCGTGAATGCACTTGCACAGAGTTTCGATGGGTTCATCGCGGAATATCACCCCGTGGGCTCCGAACCGAAACGCATCGACGACGAGGTCCCGCGTGCGGACATCGAGCAACATGATGGCTCGCGTCTTGAACTGCAAGGCGCGCAGCTCCTGTAGGACAGAGTAGCCGGCTCGTGGCCCGTCCTGGAGTTGCGCGCTGATGATCGCGACGTCGGGCTTGAGCTCTTTCAAGAGCGTCAGCGCGCGCTTTGAGTCCACGGCGCTCGCCGCCACTTCGACACGAAAGCGTTTTGGATGGAGAGCGCTGGCAACCAGCTGGCAATTCAGCTGGTTGGCTTCGGCAATGAGGATTTGAACGAGACTCCCCGTACTCAGCGCCTTTTGCACCTGGTCCTTGGCTACTGTGGAGTCTGGAAAGGGGTGAGTGATAGTAGGCGCTCTGAAGGCCAAATAGCAATGTAATTCTGGTTAGTAACTGATTTTACCAATGCCGTTCACACCTTCGAGAGGCGAAGGCAAAGGCGTGATCGAAGAAATTGGGGAGAAATTCGAACAGGATTAGGTCAACTACATTCGCGAAGACTGCCGTCGAAAAGCCGATTCTGTGGGCAGACAATCTCGTTTCGCGAAATCGCTCTTCTGGAGGTTCGCAAATCCACGGGGAAACGAGAATCGGTCCGCGAAGCCATGAAAACGGCCCTTTCCTAGTTCATGCTGATCGATACCTTGTCGACTCGAAAGTCGAAGAGCGATATGCCCTGCTCTATGGTTAGAGGCTTTTGTGCCTGATTCATAGAGTTAATCGTACCTGCCTCTACCTGCCCGTCAATCGTCTCTCCGGGGCCGCAAGAGCGCCGCAGAATTACGATGGCTCGATTGGCGGCGAAGAATCGCCAATACTCGAATCCGGCATCGGAGGCGAGAAGCTCAGTTGATTCAAAACTTTACGCCACTTGCAGGACGTGCTCTCGAAGTCTACTGTGCATTCCCGAGCCATGAAAACGCACGAAATTGCAGCGCAAGCAAGAACAGCGGATCCGTGCATTCGGTCTGCGGCATCCCGCGACCCCGCCCACGATTTGCGAACGGCGCTTCGATACCCCCTCCAGACGGACGTTGCATTCCACTGGGTGGGTGCGGACGGCATTTCGCGAGACGGTCGCGGCCAGACCCGGGACGTCAGTCAGAAGGGCGCGTACGTAGAGTCGTCTCCAGTCCAAATGGCGGTGGTGCCGGGCGGACAAACGGCACAGCCGAGCGGACCGCCGGATATGTTTCAGAACACGCCGGCCACTTCACCGCCGCACGGAGCCACGGTGAAGTTGAGTATTAGCCTTCCCGCCGCCGTGAACAACGCAAAAAGCGTCCGAATGGAAGTACAGGGCCACGTGGTGCGCGTGGAGAAGGGACGGGATCCGCGCGGCTCGTTGCGATTCGGATTTGCAGTCTCGAATGATCTGGTGAGCCTATGCACAAGTTGAATCAAACAGTGGCCCGTAGGTGCGTGATGACGGGTATTTTCTGGCTGGCTTGGTGCAGCGCAGCGATCGCGCAAGCGCCGGCCGGCAATTCCGCGCCGGGCGCGAGTTCCCGATTCGTGACTCCCCCCGGAGAGAGCGGCTTCGACTCGAGCCGGCCCGCGCTCGAACATCGCGACCCTCGCTACCGGCTTTGCGCGAGTGACGTAATCGCGGTGACGTTTCCGCTGACGCCGGAATTCGATCAGACCGTCAACATTCAGCCGGACGGCTTCGCGAGTCTACGTGGCGCAGGAGACGTCCATCTGGCAGGTTCGACAACCGAGGAATCGGCGCTGGCGATTCAAACCGCGTACGCCAAGATCTTGCACGACCCGATCGTTGCTGTCGAACTGAAGGACTTCAACAAGCCATATTTCATCGTGTCCGGACAAGTCCACAAGCCAGGGAAGTTCGACCTGCGCGGCAGCACTTCGGCTGCGCAAGCGGTAGCAATCGCCGGGGGATTCAACGAATCGGCGAAACACTCCGAAGTGCTGCTGTTCCGCCGGAAGAACGACGACTGGTATGAAGTGAAGCCGCTCGACCTGAAGAAGATCCTGCAAGGGCACAACGTCAGCGAGGATCCCGAGATTCGCGCGGGAGACATGCTGTACGTCCCACAGAATTTCATTTCGAAGATCAAGAAATTCATTCCCTCGTCGGGAATGGGCGCCTACTACCAGATGCACCCGTGACGCCAAAGAGAAGTGAAATGGAAGAATTGGCACATCGATCGTCCGAATATTCAAAGGCCAACGGCATCACACTCCGCGATGTGGTTCGACCTGTCTTTCAGCACCGGCGTCTGGCGCTGCTGATATTTATTGGAATCTTCTTCGGCGCCATTCTGGCCATCCTGCTGCTGCCGCGAAAATACGAAGCGGAAATGAAGCTGCTGGTAAACCGCGACCGCGTCGACGCGGTGGTGACGCCGAATGCGGATTTACCGGCTGGCGCACAGCTGACGCCTGCGATCAGCGAGGAAGATATCAATTCGGAAGTGGAGCTCTTGAAGAGCCGCGATCTGCTGGAGAAAGTGGTGATCGCGTGCGGCTTAGATACAGAGCCGGAGTCGAGGTGGACGCAGATTGTAGGGCGAGTGAGTAACATCCTGAGGGTTGCCCCGTCGACAGCGGAGGCAAGGCTTGCGGAATCCGTGCAGACTCTCGAAAACCGGCTCGTGGTCGATCCGCTCAAGAAGACTACTCTAATTCGCGTGGCATACACCTCGCGCGATCCGGCATTATCCGCGCGGGTGCTGGAGACGCTCGCGACTCAGTATCAGATGAAGCATGCGGCCGTTCATCGCCCCGCCGGGACGTTCAGTTTTTTTGACGGAGAAGCGACCCGCTATCGTGACGAACTCGCATCCGCCGAATTGCAGCTCACCGATTTCAATAGTCAGGCGGGAATCATTTCCGCGGCAGCGCAGAAGCTGCTTGTCCTACAGCAGATCAGCCAGTTTGAAGCGGAGTTGCTGCAGACGCAGGCAAGCGCGAGCGAGGCTCGTACGCGGGCCGTCGCGTTGAAGGCCGAGGCAACAGGCACGCCCGAGCGGCAGACTACACAAGTGAGGAAAACGGACAACGCACAATTGCTCGCTTCGCTGGAAGCATCATTGCTTTCACTCGAATTGAAGCAGAGCGAGATGATGATGAAGTACGCGCCGGGGTACCCGCCGGTGGTGGAAGTGGAAAAGCAGATCGCGGGAGTACGAGCCGCGATTACTCAGGCGCTTGCGTCACCCGTTCAGGAAATCACCACGGATCGCCCGCCCGCACAGGACTGGATGGCGACAGAAATTGCGAAAGCTGAGACGGACCGTTCGGCACTGGATGCACGTGCAGCCGCAACCGCACGGGCCGTGAGTCATTACGAACACGCGGCGCGAACATTGGGTGTTCAGGGAATGATGCAGGACGATCTGGCGCGAAACGTAAAGACTGCCGAAGACAATTATTTGCTGTACCTGCACAAGCGGGAGGAAGCGCGCATTTCGGATGCGCTGGACAGCAAGCGGATCGTGAATGTCTCAATTGCGGAGGCTGCAACGATTCCGGCTCTTCCAACTCTGCATCTGGCATGGGTGCTGATCGGTGGATTCTTCATCGCGTCGGTGGCCAGCGTGGGTTCGGCTTATGCGGTCGACCGGCTTGACCCGTCGTTCCGAACGCCGGATGAATTGGGGCGATATCTCGATGTAAAGGTGCTTGCTTCGATTCCAGAAAAGACTGTCGGAGAGGCCGTAAAAATGTTGCTCGAACACTACGGATTGATCGAACAGCCGTTTGGAGTGACGCCCGATCCACGATTTCTGCACATGGGGCCGAAACACCGCGAAGCGGTGGCCTCGCTGCTTTACGGCACTGAATCCAATCGAGGGTTTCTGGCCTTGATCGCACAGCCCGGAATGGGCAAGACGACGCTACTGTTCCAATATCTCGAATATCTGAGGAGCCGGACGCGAACGGCCTATGTTTTCCAGACCGATTGCGATTCGCGGGAATTTCTGCGCTACCTATTGACCGACCTCGGCGTCGATACGACTGGAAAGGATTTGGCAGCGATGCACGGGGAGTTGAACCGAATCCTGCTGGAGGAAATGCGAGTGGGGCGGCGCTTCATACTCGTGATTGACGAGGCGCAAAACCTCCGTGAGAATGTGCTCGAGTCCGTGCGGCTGCTTTCGAATTTCGAGACGCCGTGGATGAAACTTATGCAAATCGTGATCGCCGGGCAGCCGCAGTTGGCCGAATGCCTTGCGCGTCCGTCAATGGCGCAGCTTCGGCAGCGGATTTCCTCTGTGATTCGGCTCGAACCGTTTACGGCCGAAGAGACCAACGCTTACATCAACCACCGATTGTGGGTTGCGGGATATTCCGGTCCCGATCTATTCACCGTGGGCGCGCGGCTGTCGATTTCCGAGTGCTCTCGAGGGATTCCGCGCAACATAAATACACTTTGCTTCAATGCGATGTCGATCGCCTATGCGACCGGTGTAAAGAAAATCGATGCCAAGGTCGTGGAGGAAGCTGCGGCCGACATCGAAATCGAATCGCTTGTCCCGGGTGTTGCAATGCCAGCGTGTGCGACGATTCGCGTTCAGAACTCAGTGCAGGCGACCTCCACGCACAGAGCTGCAAGAATTGGACTCCCCTGGAGATTCGTTGCGGATGCGCTTTCGGCAGCTGCTGTGCTTTGCCTCGCGATCGCGTCAGGATTTGGGTGGAATGCAGGCATCCGGACTCCCCCGCTCGATTTGTTTCTCGCAGCCGGAACAGCCTCGGTGATCTCATCAAGTGCGCCCGAATCCGCGGCGATTTCTCCGGGCTCTGCGGAGCTAGGTTCGACCGCGAGACCCGTTTCAATCGATCCGGCCATCGGCTCGCAAAATCCGTCGCGAATGCCGGCGCGCCCGCGTCAGGCGGTCCACGTTGAGCACGTCACAGCGCGCCCGGCAGAGTCTGTGGAGGGGATTGCTCCAGACAATCCACGAGAGGTAAATCGATGAGCCGCAATTTTGATCTGCTCCAGCGGGACGCCGGTATTCCAAAGCCGTTCCCGCCACCATCTTCAATGCCGGAACCGGGGAAAAGTGGATTCGCGCGGGCCGCGCCACCGCCATCTGCTCGCTGAGGATGAAGTGATGAAGCTCGTGCAGCGGGTATTCATTCTCCCCGGTTCCGGGAAAGCCCCCGAAGCTGTCGCGTTTTGTGGCGTCTATTCGGGAGACGGCTGCAGCTGGGTGTGCGCTCATGCCGCAGAAATGCTTGCCGAGCACGGAGGAGGGTCGGTTTGCATTGTGGATGCAAATCTTCGTACGCCGTCGCTCCACAACCATTTTCGCTTCGAAAATGGAAAGGGTTTTGCCGACGGAGTGAAGGACGACGGGCGGCCCATGCGCGACCTGGCGCGCCGCGCCTCAGGCCAGCATCTGTGGCTCATCACCGCAGGCACCGTCGGCCGGGAGCCGAATGGATCCCTGAATCCGGTGCGGCTGCGCGCTCGCATGGCGGAATTGCGGAGCGAGTTCGATCACGTGCTAATCGATACGCCGCCCGTGCATTCCTATAGCGATGCGATTTTACTGGGCCAGTTAGCCGACGGGATTGTGCTCGTGGTGGGATCGAATTCCACGCGGCGCGAGCCGGCGCGTATCGCGAAGGAAAGCTTTGAAGCGGCCAAGATTCCAATTCTGGGGGCTGTTCTGAACAAACGGACTTTCCCTATTCCTGAAGCGCTGTACCGAAAACTATAGCTACAGGCAAACCTCGGCGAGAATGGCACATCTTCTCGCAGTAAGACCGAGTGGTCTGCCTCGAGTTCGCCCAGCGAGCTTTGAGACGCGCCACACGCTGGCAGGGGAACGATGTCGAACGGGTCCAATCTTGGGGAAGGTAGGCCGTTTGAAGCGCGTTCCAAAATCCAAGCAGAATTGGGGTCATCGAATGGCCACTCTCTCAATCGGGCACACCACTCGGGAAACATTGGGAGGCTCGCAAGGTCACAACGACCTTACCGGCCGTGTTTGGAAGTTGGCGGAGCGAGTGAGAACTCCTCTCGTCCTGGGCGCTGAGATTTTTCTGGGCGCACTCTCATACACATTTGCGGTTTGGGCACTGGCAGATAGCCGTGGCACGGCTTGGACGACCGAAGTGTTGGCGACAACATTGGCGCTCGTGGTTCTTTTGCGTGTCACGGGATCGTTGTCCGTGGGCCTGTGCCGCCGGTCGCTTCGATATGCCAACATCGCAGACCTTATCGCACTGGCTGAATGCGTCCTCGGTAGTTCGATCGTCCTGTGTGCGCTGATCTGGTGGAGATTTCCGCTGCTGAAAGTGCCGGCTACCGTGTTCGTTGTTGATTGGGCGTTCCTGCAGATCCTCTGGGGTGGCCTTCATTTCGGAGCTCGGGTGTTCAAGACTCAGCGAGCGGTGCAGCGCAGGGGAGAGAAGCGGGTTGTAATTGTAGGCGCGGGCGATGCCGGAATGTCCGTGCTGAAGCAACTGGCTTTCGATTCCGCGTCCGCGTGCTGTCCAGTAGCTGTGATTGATGACGATTCCGATAAATGGGGTCGCAGCATGTACGGCGTTCCTGTGTTTTCGGGTGGAATCGCGAAACTTGCGGCCACTGCAACGAAAACCGGCGCCGAGGAAATTCTGATCTGCATTCCCAGCGCGTCTGCGTCGCAGATGCGCGAAATTCTTCGCGCCTGCCGCGAGACAGGCATCCCGGTTCGTACGCTGCCATCGATCGCCGAACTCGTTGGCGGGACCGTTTCCCCGCGCGATTTGCGAACTCCGCGCATTGAAGACCTGCTGCAACGGGAGGAAATTCGCGTTGACAAGGAAGCGACGCGCCGAGTGGTGGGTGGAAAAGTGGTTCTGGTGACGGGAGCTGGCGGGAGCATCGGTTCGGAACTCTGTCGGCAGATCGCCGATGCAGGCCCGCGCAAACTGTTACTGCTCGATAAATCGGAAAACAGCCTGTTCTACGTGAACCTTGAAGCCACCGAACGGCTCGGCGCCGGCCGCGTGAAACCGTTGCTCGTTGACCTGACGAATCGCGATCGCGTGATCGAGGTATTGAAGACCGAGCGCCCGGAAATCGTCTTTCACGCCGCCGCCCACAAGCACGTGGGACTGCTCGAATTGCATCCGCAGGAGGCAATCAGCAACAACGTGCTGGGAACTCGCAACGTAGCCGAAGCGGCGATGGAAGCCGGTGCGATTCGCTTTGTGAACATCTCGACTGACAAGGCAGTGAATCCTCGAAATTTCATGGGGCTTTCGAAGAAACTGACGGAGCTTTGTATGCAGGAGCTGTCGCGAAACCGCCGGACGCACTTCATGAACGTGCGTTTCGGAAACGTGGCGGGAAGCACGGGAAGCGTCCTGCGGATTTTCTGGGACCAAATACAAAAGGGCGGTCCCATCCGTGTGACGGATCCGCGCGCGACTCGCTACTTCATGTCCACGCGCGAAGCCGTGAACTTGATCTTGCGCGCTGCGGCGCTGGGTGAGGGCGGCGAAACTTTCGTCTTTGACATGGGTGAGCCGGTGAATATCTACGATCTGGCCAAGACAATGGCTCTCTTCGCAGGCCTCACTCCCGACAAGGATTTACCGATTGAGTTCACAGGTCTGATCGAAGGGGAAAAAATAACGGAGGAGCTTTGGGAAGACTGGGAGCGGCCGGAGCCGACCGAGTCGGAAGGAATTTCCGTGATTCACGCGGAGAATCCACTCGCGCGCGGAATTCTGCATCACGTCGGCGCGATGGAAAGATACGTTAAACGCGGCGATCGCGACGGATTGGTCGCGTATCTACGGCACGTGGTTCCGGGATTCAAACAGAAGCCGGATTTCGCTTCCCATATACCGCCTCCGGTATTGGCCGTCGCGCCGATTTCCCTGGGGGCCGCATGAGAATCCCGCTCTCTCGGCCGGACATCGGCGAACGCGAAATCGAATCGGTAACGCGAGTACTGAGGAGCGGGCAACTAAGCCTGGGGCCCGTTCTCGCGGAGTTTGAAGAGAAATTTGCGCAGTACGCCGGCACTCGATTCGCGATCGCCACGAACAGCGGAACTTCTGCGCTCCATCTGTGCGTGCGAGCCCTTGGGATCGGCAGTGGAGACGAAGTTCTGACCACATCCTTCAGCTTCGTCGCCTCCGTAAACTGCCTGCTCTACGAACAGGCGACGCCGGTGTTTGTGGACATCGATCCTGCCACGCTCAATATCGATCCGCGAACCGTTCGAGATGTGATAGCGCGCGAGTACAAGTGGCAGAGCGCGCCATGGCGGCTCGTCAATCGACGGACGGGACGAATCCTGAAAGCGATGCTTCCCGTGCATGTATTCGGACTTCCGTGCGACATGAACGAGCTGGTCGCGATTGCTCGCGAATTTAATCTTCAGATCATCGAGGACGCTTGCGAAGCGCTGGGCGCCGAGCACCGTGGCCGCCGCGTGGGGACGTTTCGGCGATACGGCTGCCTTCGCCTTCTATCCGAATAAGCAGATGACGACCGCCGAAGGCGGAATGGTCGTAACCGACGATCCGACATGATTGCAAAGCTATGCCGAAGCATGCGCAATCAGGGCCGCGACGAGGATTCGGGATGGCTGCGCCACGAGCGGCTCGGCTTCAACTATCGTTTGAGCGAACTTCACTGCGCGCTCGGGGTCGTGCAATTGGAACGAATCGACGAGTTGCTTGCGGCTCGCGCCCGCATCGCTGAGGCGTACACGCGCGAGCTTGCGCATGTCGAATCGATTCGGGTACCTGTCCAGCGCCAACAGCAAGCGTACGCGAAGCTGGTTCGTGTACGTCATTCGGCTCGACATGTCATTTTGCGCAATCGGCCCGCGACGCGTTGATCGCGAAACTTCGTGAGCGAGGCATCGGTTGCCAGGCATATTTTCCGGCGATTCACGAGCAACCTTTCTTGGAGGAACTCGGCGCGGAATCGAAAACCTTCCTGCCGCACACCGTGGCGGCTTCACAGCGTTGTATCGCGCTTCCGCTTTTTGGTGCGATGACCGACGCGCAAGTAACCGAGGTATGCGTGGCCGTGCGCGAATCGCTCAGCGAGATTTCGGCTAATCCGGATCATTTCACCGATGACGAGGAAATTCGATCGAGCGAATGCGCTAACGCACCGCAATTGTGGGCGCCGATTAGTTTGTAAGGTCTAGATTGCCAAGGACGTGACGCACATGGCTTCCGTGGACCATATCCGCGATTCGCACGCCTCGTTCGCGCGCTTTCAAGCCGGGACCGCCGCTCCATGCGGCAAGGCCGGCGTGTCCACTCTGCGGAGAACACGGAATCGCGCGAGGCATTCAAGGAGAACGGGTGCGAGTTGAGAATGTGCTCGGTTTGCGGGCTGTTCTACGTCCATCCCTACCCTGACGGCGAGCGCCAGCATACTCTGGTCGCAACAGGGGCGCGTTCAGAGATCGAGATTCTCGATTGCGAGAGGCGCCACCAGGGCGAGCGTCTCTACTATGAACGCCACATGGCGCTGATCGCGCAGGAATGTCGCGACGCGAAGTCGCTGCTCGACGTTGGCTGCGGTACAGGCCATCTTCTTCAGACACTCTCGAAACAACCCGGGCTGTACACGGCCGGGATCGAGTTGAACGCGGAAGCCGCGCAATTCGCGCGGCGCATTTCGGGCCGGCCGATCTACGAGGTTCCATTCGAGGAGTTTCGAAGCAATCGCAAATTCGATGTCATCACACTCATCAACGTTCTCTCGCACGTTCCTTCGTTCGATGGAATGTTCCGGTCGTTATGCGCGGCGCTGCGGCCCGGCGGAAAAATAATCCTTCGCACCAGCGAGATGAGTCCGAACGTGAGCCGCTGGAATCAGGTTCACTGGGGAATTCCCGACGATCTTCATTTCCTGGGGCTCAACACGCTCGATTTTCTCTGCGCGAGGTATGGATTCGCCGTTGCAAGGCATGTGCGCACTCCATTCGAAGAGGAATTGTTTCTTCAGTCGCGCTGGCGGCAGATGGGCCGGAGCCGACGGAACAATTTGATCAAGGCAGCCGGCACACGTATTCCGCTCATGTTGCCAGCTCTCAAGTTGCTTTATGGAGCGGCGCTCCGGGAACGGCTGTTCGTGTCTTTCATTGTCCTGACTCTGGCCCACGATGAATTGGAAAAGTTCGCAGATTGCAGCAGAAGTGTATCCGGCTCCTCGGGTAACTACGGGAGACGCTGATGCAAACCATACCAACACGTGCGGCGGCACCCATGAAGTCGCCGCTCCTCGTGCGCGCCATCCGGACGCGTCCTCACATTTACAGCGCGCTGTGCCGCGGTCGCCTCTTTTACTCACGCCGGATCGCGGGGGCGAGAGCTCGCAGCGTCTACGGTGCACACCGGGCGCTATTCGCCATGAACGCTTTTGAAGCGCAGCAGGTGGAATCTCTGCGGATCCACGGGTACGCACTCGCGCCCCATTTCCTTCCGGAGGAATTGACCGGGCGGATTTTTGCGCGTGCGTCCGCACGATTCCACGACCTTCAGATTGACGAGCAGCGCAGCTACTCCGTGCAAATGCGCCAGCGCGCAAATCTTGGCAGGCTTTCCTATGCGGAGATCGCCGCGACGGAAAAGGTAATCGCGTTGCGCGATCCGCTGGTTCACATTCCGGACATTATCGGCATCGCTTTCCACGAAAGCATTCTCAGGATCGCCGCGAATTTTCTGGGCTGCGTCCCTCCGCTCTATCGTGTGACGGTAGTGCGCGATTTTCCGCACGATCGGCCACTGCATTCGAGCAACTTCCACAAGGACAATGACGAATCTGACTCATTGCAGATTTTTATCTATCTCGTCGATATCGACGACCGGTGCGGCCCGCTCGTTTATGTGCCCGCATCGAATCACTACGATGTGCGCTCCTGCCGGCCGCGGCTCGCGCGCGATCTAGGATTGCCGGGAAACGACGGGCGGCTTAGCGACGCTGAGGTAGAGCGGATCTACCCGCGCAATACCTGGGCCGTTCTGAAGACGGCGCGCGGGAGCATCGCAGCGATTCACGGGAATGGCATTCACAAAGGTCCCGCTTGGACACGGCCTGGAGACCCCGCGAACCGGCCCCGGACTGCGATCAAACTCGATCTGCACGGATTTAAGAGGAACGTCCGGCGCGACTTCCGCGAAAACACAATCCGGGTCGCGGACTTCGAACGCATGACGGAGTTACAGCGCCTGTTCGCCCATGCCACGCTCGTTCGAGACGAGGCGGCTGTTTTGGCGGACGCGACCTAAAGGAGGAGGTCACCATGTATTTGCGCGCCACAGCTTCTCGAGCAGCAACACTTCTCGCGAAGCGGCCTTCTTTGTTTGGAAGAGTCGTCCTCGCCAAGATCAACACGGTGCGTCGTCTGCCGGCTCTTCCAGTGCAAAGGCGCATTCAAGGCGTGGTGTTTGAATACGATCTCAGCAATTACCAAGGCACAGCGCCGATGTATTTCGGCTCCTACGCGCTCGTCTTAATCGAGGCGATGAAACGATTCCTGCGACCGGGCGACGCGTTTCTCGATGTGGGGGCGAACATTGGATATTTATCGGCGATCGGCGCGGGGCTGGTTGGAAAACACGGACAGGTGCACTGCTTCGAACCGGTCCCCAGATATTTTTACCGGTTGCAGAGGCTTGCCGAGTTGAATCCAGAACACACGATTGTCGCCAACGCGCGCGGGGCAAGCGATGCGGAGGGGACGTGCACGATTTACGTTACGCGCGAGCCCGGCCAGAACACGATGGTGCCGTCGTACAAGACGGCGGAAGATGTGACGTTCAAACTGGAAGTTCCTGTGGTGCGCCTCGATTCCTACATCGAACACCATTTGGTCGGCCGCGTCGGACTGATCAAGATTGACGCCGAAGGTTATGAGTTTCCGATTCTGAAAGGGCTGCAGGGCCAGTTTAAAAATCCTGCTTGGCGGCCAGCGATTATCTGCGAGATTGCCCCGCGTGCGTATCCCCTATTGGGCACTTCACTTTCGGCGCTTTCAGACTATATGGCGGAATTCGGATACGTTGCGCGTGATCTCATCGACTGCACTACGCCAGTAGACTTATCGGCAATTGAACACGTGAGTGATGTGCTGTTCTTGCCGGGGAGTGCATCGTAGCGTGAGCGCCAGCCAAACGAGCGGAGCATTTGTAGGAACGGGCAGCAGCGCTGTATCGAGCGCCGGAGTGTTGATCCTTGCGATTGTCGCGGGATTCGTTTTCTTCGCGCTCGACGCAAGCCCGCTGCGAATTCTCGCAATCGCTGCGGCTGCGGCCGGCGTCGTAGGTCTGCTGATGTACCCGGAATTTGCGTTGGCCCTGTATGTGGTCGTTGGCGATATCAAGGGCGACGACCGCGTCGCTGGCCTTTTTCCGATGGACCTGACGCTCGCGATGGCCGCAATTCTCCTCGCGGGCATCGCTCTGAACCTGCTACGGAAGAAGCGCATCGCAGCAATGCCCCCGGTGTATTTCTTGTTTCTGGCGCTCGTGGGGCTGATGGTCGCAAGCCTGGCGTACACGCCCGTGCCGGAAGCCGGATTGGAAAAGGTGGCGCGGTTTCTGACGGTCACCGGGATCGTGATTGTCGCGCCGTTCTTCGTGCTCGGAACATCGGCGGCGATGGAACGGTTCCTCGCAGGATTTTCGGTGATGGCATTCGCAATCTGCAGCTATTCGCTCACAGGCCTCGGCGGTTCGGAGCGACTCGCAACGCCAACGAACAACACGATCGGTTTGGGCCACATCGCATGTGCGCTGATAATCCTGATCTGGTTCACGGTGGTGCCGCGATTTTCATTTCCGAAGCGAATGCTGACATATTCGCTGCTCATTGTTCCGGGACTTGCGTTGATCGGCTCGGGATCGCGTGGCCCCGCAATCGCTCTGGGAATTGTCGTGCTTGCGAGCCTGATTTTCTACCGCAAACTCTTGCTTGATCTAGCATGCCTCCTGGCGATTGCGCTCCTCGCGGTTCCGTTCGCCAATGTTCCCGAATCATCGCTCGAATACATGGGAAGCTTGATTCGAAGCCGCAGCGTGAGCGGACTTTTGAGTTTCCGGGGCGAGTTGCTGGACTATGGTTGGAAACTTCTGCAGCAGCATCCACTGATTGGAACCGGGATCGAAGGCTTCCGCTACTACTCGCCAAACGCAGGCGTCTACAAATGGCCGCACAACATATTCCTTGAAATCGCGTGCGAACTGGGGATTCCCGCGGGCCTCCTCATTTGCTTCCTGTTTGGAGCCGCGCTTCGGGAGGCATTCATGCAGCTAAGTGACAAGGCATCTCCATACCTGATGTTGTCGCAGGTTGCCTCGGCGTTGCTGCTGATCGGCATCGTGAACGCGATGAACACGGGCGACACTAAATTCAGATCGTTCCACATGGCTTTTCGTGAGCTTGGTTTTTGTGGTGCGTGCGCTACGGTTGCGGACGTTCAAGTGTCCCATCGCACGCGTTCCGGCTGCGAATACGGTGCTCGCATGAAGAATCGCAATATTTTACCGACGCCGCCTTCACCAGCGTCTCGATTGCAATCACTCGCGGCACCCGCTCCCCAAAACGCCGGCAATCGCAGCGCGATACGGGGCCTGAAGTTTTGCCACTTTTCCACCGCGCACTCTGAACTGAAAAGCCGTTCGCTTCACCGGGAATGCATACCTCTCGCTGCGGCCGGGGCGCAAATACGGTACGTGTCGCCCGCCGCTATTCGAGGGCGAAGGTTCGGGATCGACTTCGAGCAGGTTCCGAAACGCACCAGTCGATTACGTCGCGTGATGGCGGCATCACTTCTCGTAAAGAGTCTGCTGGCTCAACGCGCAGACGTCTATCATTTCCAGGATACGGAACTCCTACCCGTGGCGTTTGTGCTGAAAAAGGTTTTCCACAAACGAATTATTTACGATGCATACGAAGATTTTCCGACGATGGCAGGGCGCAGCACGGCAATTCCGCGAATCTTGCGTCCGCTTGCTGAAAGGGCCATAGCTCGCGTCGAACAATTCGCGGCACACTGCTTCGACGGAATAATGACGGCCGACCCTATTACGATGCGTCGTCTGGCTGAAAGCGGGGACTGCCGAAAACTTGTTTTCTACAATTTTCCAAACCTCGCCTTTTTCCCGCCGCCTCCCGGCGGCCCGAAAATATTTGATATGGTTTACCGTGGAGGCATCGCCGACCGGGCTGGTACCAACGTCCTGCTCGAAGCGATTCGCCTGCTTTTAATCCGCGGCCGTCAAACGCGGCTGCTGCTGCTTGGATATTTCGATAGCCTGATCGCACAGGCCGCGCTTCGCGAACGGATTTGCAGGATGGGGCTCGAGCCGAGTGTGGAGCTGCGAGGGCGTGTGGAACATGAAAGAATGGCGGAAACTTTGAGTCTCGCGCGCATCGGGGTGAGCCCGCTGCAGGACACCCCAAAATTCCGCATCAACATACCGGTGAAGATATTTGAATATTGGGCGTGTGGTCTCCCGGTGATCGCGAGCGACCTACCCCCGATTCGTCCTTTCTTTCGCAATGCGCATGCCGGACTTCTCTTTCCTCCGGGTGATGCAATCAAGCTTTCGCTTTGCATTGACTGGATGCTCGATCATCCAGCCGACGCGGACAGCATGGCACTGTGCGGGCGGACTTTGATTGCGGAACGACTCAACAATGAACGGGAATCGCGCAAATTCAGCGATTTCTGCGTACGCGTTGCCGGGCCCCGGAGATCTGCGGCAAATCGAGTTTCCAAATAATGCTTGAGCCTCTCATCCGCGCGAACCTCAAACGATTTCAACGACTCTACGATCGCGCACCGGCGCCTGCCCATAATCTGCTGACGAGCGCTCGCGGCTGGTTCCTCACGCGGATTCGGTATTCTCCGGAATCGCGCGCCTTTCTCAGCCAGCTGCGCGCGCACGAAGATTGGAACGCGGCGGACGTCACCGCGTATCAGCTGCGCTCACTTCAGGAAATCATCGCTCACGCTCGCGCGTCGGTGCCTTTCTACAAGAACTATCCGAACACCGAAATCCATCGGCTCGAAGATCTTCGCCGCCTTCCCGTTCTTTCTCGTGAGGCGGTGCGTCAAAACCAAGAGCTGTTCTTTTCCGACCGCACTCCACCGCACCGGCGCATTCGTGCCGGAACCACCGGGACGACCGGGGCTAATCTGATGGTGGCATACACCGAACAGTTGGTCCGCGAGAATTGGGCGTTTCTGCTCCGGCAGTGGGCCTGGGCAGGGATCTCGCCGCGCGAGCCGCGCGTCACTTTCTTTGGAGCACGTGTGGCGCCCGTGCAGCGCACGAAGCCGCCTTTCTGGACCGTGAACAGGCCGGAAAGGCAAACCCTCGCGAGTATTTTTCATCTTTCGGACCGAACGGCTCCCGATTATCTGAACTTTCTCGAGGCGCACGGCGGGCAAGTTCTGGAAGGATTCCCTTCCGTCCTCGGCATGCTTGCAGATTTTGCAGGGCACGCCGGGAGAGCGATTCCGATGCGGGCTGTATTCACCAGCGGTGAACCGCTGTATGCCGATGTGCGGGAAAAAATCGAGCGAGCATTTCAGACGCGCGTTTTCGACAGCTATGGAATGACCGAATACTGCGGCCAGATCCAAGAATGCGAACGAGGCCAGATGCACTTGATCCCTGAATATGGCTTCCTCGAAATTCTCGATGCGAATGACCAACCCGCAGACCCGGACCATGAAGGCCATTTCGTTTGGACAGGCTTCCTGAATCGCGCTATGCCTTTGATTCGCTACCGAATCGGAGATCGCGGACGTTGGCTGGCTGGCTCTCCCTGCGAATGCGGTCGAGCGTTTCCGCGGGTGGTTCCTACGATTACCCGCGAAAGTGACATTTTGGAATCTGTCGATGGGCGCCGCTTTTCACCCCGCGCATTGAATCAGCTCTTGAAAGAGTCGAATTCGCTTCGATTCTGCCAATTCGTCCACGACCGGCCCGAGCGTGTCGTGGTTCGCGCCGTCGCGAGTAACGGAAATGCCGCAGAAGACATGATGCAGATTCGCGCGCGCCTACAGGAATTGCTAGGCTCGCGGACGAAAGTGACGGCGGAGCTCGCGTCGATGCCGCTCGTCCACGCGGGCGGAAAAATTCCACTGATCGTAAATCAGGTAGTGCAATGAACGAAAGGCGCGTCATCGTGAATGCCGATGACTTCGGAATGAGCGCGAGCACCACGGATGCGATTCTCGTGGCGCATCGCTACGGCTTTCTGACCAGTGCGTCGCTGATGACGAACATGCCCGCCGCCGATTACGCCGTCAGGCAGGCAGTTCGCACGCCAAATCTTGGCATCGGAATACATCTGAATATCTGCGAAGGAAAACCGATTCTGCCCGCTTCCGAAGTTCCGAGTCTGGTGGATACGAACGGCAATTTCCACCGTCCGCCTGCGATGATTCGCAAGCTGTGGCGCTGGCAAGTGGCCGGCAATGAAATCGAAGCCGAATTTCGAGCGCAAATTGGATGGATGAAAATTCGCGGGCTCAATCCGACGCACGCCGACTCCCATCACCACATGCACATTTACCCGGCGGCGGTGTGGCCGTTTTTGCGGACAATGAAAGCGGAAGGGATCCGCTGCGCACGCACGTCGCGCTTCAGCGGCTGGCCTAAGAATTATGCGAGCCGGCGTGGGATTGCCGGTGTTTATGGAGGATTCGTGGTTCGTCGGATCGCTGCCCAGGTGTACCGAATGGTACTCCAAACAACGTTGTTGAGCGGCTTGACCTCGCCGGACAGCCGGATTTCGTTTCCCGAGCGTGATCGGCGCGACCCGGATATTCTTGGCGAGCGCTGGAGCGCTACATTCGAAAACCTTCCGCCCGGAACGTATGAATTATCGTGCCACCCGGGACTTTTCGATCCGGCATTTTCGCGCACCGATCGCATTCATGCGGAGCGTGAAGCGGAGCTGCATTGCCTGACCGACCACGGGCTTCGAGGCGTGCTCGAGAAGAACGGGATCCGACTGATTACGTATCACGATTTGTCGCGCCGAAGCGCGATCCACAATTCCGTGCCGAGGGCTGCCGCGCTGTGAAGTACGATACCTCGATCGCAATCCTCTTCTGGATGGCTGCCGCCACCGTCGCTTACGTGTATTTCGGATATTCGCTTCTTCTCCGACTGGGTTTTTGGGGACGCCGCAGTGTGCCCGTACTCGAAGCGATCGACGTAGAACAGCCGACGATTAGCGTGATTATCCCCGCGCACAATGAAGCAGCGGGGATCGCAGCCAAATTAAAAAATCTTTTCGCCTGCGGCTATCCGCGCGCACGCATGGAAATTCTTGTTGGGAGCGACGGGTCTTCGGACAGCACGGAAGCGGTCGTCCGGCCATTGGCGAGCGAAGGAGTCGGCCTCATTTCGTTTCCCCAACAGCACGGCAAGAGCGCGATACAAAATCGCCTGGTGGCGGCGTCGTCCGGATCGATTCTTGTTTTTACGGATGCGGACTGCCTGCTTTCTCCCGGCGCGTTGAATCATATTGTTGGCCACTTTCGCGATCCGCGAATCGGCCTCGTTACCGGGCGTCCCGTATATCTGAATCGCGACGAAACTTCGATCACCGCAAACGAGAGCGCCTACCTCGATTACGAAACATGGCTGCGCGAACAGGAAAGCGAGCGAGGAATTCTCGCGATGGCGTCCGGCTCGCTATTTGCGATGCGCCGCGATCTGTGGAGGCCGCTTGATCCGAATCTGGGCGATGATTTCCTGCTGCCGTTGCGCGTCGTGGAGGCTGAATTCCGGAATGTTCTCGAACCTCGCGCCATCGCGACCACGCTGCTTTCGCAGCGCAACCCCGGCGCGATGCTGCGGTTGAAAATTCGAATCATCAGCAAGGATTTTCGCGCGCTTCTCGCGCATTCCGACCTGCTGAATCCTTTTCGCCACGGCCGGACGGCGATCGCTCTCTTTTCGCACAAACTATTGCGCTGGCTGGTTCCCTATTTTTTGATCGGGCTGTTTGTCGCCACGATTTTGTTGCTGGCACATCCGTTCTTTCGCCTCTTGATGGGCCTGCAGTTCGCGTTCTACGCGATTGCGTTGGCGGGCCTCACGCCGCGAAGCCATGCGTTCCGTGCGCCGTGGTCAATCCCGGCTTCTTTTTGCCTTGTGAATCTCGCTGCGCTGTTGGGAACAATTTCGTGCCTCGCGGGCCGAACTTCCGGCAGTTGGGAGCCTGATCGACCGCTGGTTTCCTCCGCGAATTCCGCTCAAAGTTCCACAATGCTTGGGCATTTGAAATGAAACATCGGCGAATACTGCTTAACGCCGTCAGCACCTTCGGCCAGGAGATTCTCAGCGCGTGCGTTTTGTTCTTGCTGTATCGATTTTTGATTCAGGCGATCGGAATCGAGCGATTCGGAGTGTGGTCACTCGTGCTCGCCACCACTTCTGTCGTCACTCTGGCGAACCAGGGGTTTTCAACAAGTGTCACAAAATTCGTCGCCAGGCACGTAGCGCGGGAGCAACCGGATGACGTATCGGCGCTGATCCAAACCGCGATGATTTCGATCGGGATCGCTCTCGCGGTGATTTCGATTGGGCTTTACCCTGCCGCGAAGTGGATCCTGAAATTTCTGCTCCCAGCGGCATCGCTCGCGGAAGCAAACCAGGTGTTGCCATTCGCGCTGCTCACTCTGTGGATCAATGTCCTTGGAAGCATTCTGCTTGCCGGACTTGCAGGCTACGAATTGATTACGCATCGCAATTTTGTGATTCTGGGTGGCGCGATTTGTTTTCTATTTCTTTCCTATGTTCTCGTGCCCGGACGCGCCCTGATTGGTCTTGCATACGCTCAGACAGCGCAGGCGGCCGCTTGCTTGATAGCTACCTGGTTTCTCGTCCGCCGCAGGATTTCCCGCTTCCCTGTGATCCCGCGCCGCTGGGATCGCGCGCTTTTCCATGAAATGTGGGCATACGGATTGAATTTCCAGCTGATTACGGTGAGCCAGGCACTTCGCGAGCCCATGACAAAAGCGCTCCTCGCAAGATTCGGCGGCCTCGCGATGACGGGCTACTACGACATGGCTTCGCGATGGGTAGTTTCATTCCGGGAGCTGATTGTGCAGGCGAATCAGGTTCTCATTCCGACCGTTTCGAATCTGCACGAGCGCGATCGGAAGTCGCTGCCCGGGCTTTATCGCGAGTCGTACCGGCTGATTTTTTACCTCGCGATTCCAACGTTTGCTTTCGTCGTGATCGCGGCGCCCCTCGCCTCGCGGCTTTGGATCGGGCGCTATGAGCCGCAGTTTGTGATGTTCGCTGTACTCCTAGCCGCCGGATGGTTCGTCAATGTTCTGGCGAATCCCGCATACGTATTCGATTTAGGAACCGGCGCGCTACGCTGGGTTTCGGTCGGGTGCATTACCACTGGAATACTCAACGCCGCCGTGGGATTCGTTCTCGGCTGGAAATTCGGCGGCACGGCCGTGGTTGCCGTTTCGGCGGCAACGATGGCGTTCGGCTACGTCATTATCCTTGTTTCGTATCACGTACATAATCGCGAGCCACTCGCGGTTCTTGCGCCCAAGGAAAGCACGTCGATCGTTTTGTCTAGCGCTGCCGGGATCTTGATTTTTCTCCCTGCATTCTGCTCGGCGTCGACCTTGAGCGCACTCTCCGCGCAACGAGCAATCGTTTTGTCCCTCGCACTCTTGGCGGTGATCGGCATCCCCATGTGGATGCATCCGTTGCGCAGGCGTTTGCTGAACTGGGCACACGCGAGGCTGCCGGCATGAGGACAGGGCGGATCTCGTGAGCAATGGCACCACAACACTCTGGGCATCGCGTGGGCGCGAACCGATTGCTACATGGATCGCAATCGCTGGAGATTTCTTGCCTGCTGGAAAACTCGCGATTCGAGACGACTTGAGTTGGCGGGAAATGGCAGGCGGAATCGCCGGCTGTTTCGAGAACGTAGCGGCATCATTTGTGAATTTGGAATGCTGTCTCGATGTTGGCGGACTCGCTCCGCGGGTACTCAACGGGCTCGGAGACGTCGTTTGCGCTCCGCCTGAATCACTGGACTACCTCGCAGCGATTCGAACGATTGCGGTGGGCATGGCAAATAACCACAGTTTCGACTTCGGCGCAGCAGGCGTTGAACGCACTCGAACTGCAGTTTCGCGCCGTGCACAGATCCCGCTGGGCGCTGGCCGCGGTTTAATTGAACCGCCTGAAGTGTTCGTGTGGGCGGGACCGCACGAGATTCGCGTCGGATTCTGGGCTGCGGCTTCTGCGACGCTCGATCCCGCGACGTCCCGGAAAATTGGAGTGGAACCGGCAACAATCGCGCGCGCTCGGGAAGCCCTCGCCGCAATGAAAAGGCACGGAGCGGGTCTGTGTATCGCACTACTTCACGAAGGCTGCATTCGTACCAATCGTCCCTCCCCAGAGCAAGTGAAGTTGATGGACTCGATCGCGAGTGCGGGATTTGACGTAGTCGCGGCGTCACATTCTCACAGGATCAGTGGCTATGCCCGGCATGGCGAAAATAGCGGAGTGCCCCAATTCTGTTTCTACGGACTGGGGAGCCTCGTTTCCGGTTACGCGGCCAGTTCTCTCGAAAAAGAAGGCCTCGTCGTCTTGGTAGGATTAAATCATGCTGGTGAAATGGCATCGCTTGAAGTAATGCCGGTAGTGCTCGATGCTACGGGCTTCGCTATGATTCCTCCACCTCAAATGAAACGAGAGTTCCTCACGCGATTTGATTCGCTCTCTGCGGAAATTGCAGGCGGATCTTACGAGCAGCTCTTCTATCGCGACATGTCGCGGGGCCTGTTGCGACTCTACGCGCGTGACGTGAAGGCAGCCTATCGCTCAGGTGGCCTTCGAGGACTCGCGCGAAAAGCCAGTCGAGTCCGCACACGGCACGTCCGCAGGGTTATTCACGGGGTGATCGGATGATTTCCACGCCGTGGTACTGGGGATTGTTCACGCTTTTGTTCGTGCTGCTTCTGGTGCCTCTCGTCCAAGTGCTTTCCGCCCGCTTCGATCTCTACGATCGGCCGGGACTGCTGAAAATTCACTCGAAGCCAATTTCCAGGCTCGGAGGCATCACCATCGCGTTAGCTCTCATCGCTTCAATCGGTGCAGTGGTTTCACGGGGATCGAATTCGAGCGCCGGAATGTTCTTGCTGGTAGCCTTGAGCCTCGTGTGGCTCTCTGGCCTGCTCGACGATCTGCGCGGCCTGCATCCCGCGAATCGAATCGTCGCTCAAATCATCGCTGCGCTGCTGCTCTGTCTCGGCGGTTGGGAGATATCCATTTTTTCGAGCGCGGCCGGAAATCTTACAGCTACATGTGTTTTTGTCGTTTTTTCTGTCAACGCGTTCAATTTCCTCGACGGTGCCGATGGGCTCGCTTCCGGTGTCGCCGCTCTCGTTGCGATCAGCTACATCGCGATCCCCGGCGGCATGCAGACAAGGTTGAGCATGACAATCGCGTGGACGCTGCTCGGCGCTTGTCTCGGCTTCCTTATCGCCAATTTTCCCCCAGCAAATATTCACTTGGGGGATTCAGGGAGCACTGTGCTCGGATTTACATCTGCGTTCCTGGGACTGAATCTGTATCGCGCCAGCGGCGTCTACGGCGCAGGAGCTTCCCGGTTATTTCCACTGCTTGTTTGTGCGATTCCACTAGTTGACGCCGCGCTCGCAGTGCTTCGCCGGCTGCGTTCGCGACGATCTCCATTTGATGGAGATCGGGACCATTTTTATGACCTGCTGCTGGCTCGCGGGTGGTCGAGTCGAAGGGTCGCGCTCACTACATATGGAATCGCGGCGGCACTGGCCATCGCAGCAAACATCGCATTGAGGATGACATTCTCGCATGCGCTATTAGTAGGTGGCTTGATCTGGGGAGGGTTGGTTTTGGCTGCAGTTAGGTTGGGCTCGTTGCGAGGGAATAGAAGCGCTGAGGCCGGCACGAAAACGGCAAGGATTACCTGGCCGCGTGACTGGTTTCCTGCGCGACGGATACGTCAAAAATCCTAAACCGGCGTCGATAAAATGGTTCGCGCCGCCCGCTTGCTACGTTCCTTCGGAGTCGATTGCTTCTGCGCGTTGCCCAGTTGTACCAACAGCTTGCGCAGCTTAGCTCGCTCTTCGAGGTCCATATCCACCACTTCAAAGGCTCGCGCCTGCGTATTCGCATCGCGCACGATCATTTGCGCCTTCACGGATTTGGTAGATGTGGCCATTTTGACGCCCACGATGCTACCCGGATGCAAACTTTGGTCGCAGACAGCAATTCCGCCGCCCAGCGTCATCTCGGGAATCTCCATGTGGCAATTTTCCTTCAAAGTAGTGGTGGTGGCCGGCACCGGATGCTCTAAGCGCAGCCGCGAATAACGCCGCTGACGAATGGCAGACGATTCCGGATCGGCATCGAGAGGTTCGATTGAAAACTCTGCGACGCTCAAGCCGCTTCTCGGAATAAAGCTGCGCACCCATTCAGGATCGATCTTTTCCATCGCCTGCGACGCGACAACTCGCAGTTCGCTCGGGTTCGCCCAACGCCATGCTTTGCGCGCTTCCGAAACTTTGCGCAGAACTGCTTCCGCTCCTGCGGTACGCAGCCGGCCCAGTGCCTCAATCGCTTTAAGCCGCAAATACTCGGTTCCCCCGGCCGGCAAGTCGCCTTCCGCCAGACGCAACAATTTCATGTCAGCGGATTGTTCTCCGCTCATGCCGATCTCATCGATCGCGAGAGGCCGAATCAAAGCATCGAGCGAATCGAAGACCTGCAGTAACAGGCGGCCTCGTTCGTTTGCGCCACTGGCTGCGATTTGACGAACGACGCGGTCGTGCGCAGTCCGTTTCCATTCTTTCATTCGCTCCGGCAGCGATTGTTCCAGCGATTCCAGATCGATTCTCGCGAGCATCCCGATTGAGTCGATTGCTTCGTGCTGGCTGCCATTCCGCAATTGTTTACGAAGATGTTCCAAGCCTTCGGGGCCGAGCAAATTCATCATGGAAACAAGAAGTTCGCAATCTTCCCGGAATCCCGAGCGCGTAAAGCGGCTGGCCAGTTGTTCCGACGCGGCCACGGGGATTCGACGCAGCAAATCTGCAAAGCCGCTCTGAACCTGGCCCGTCTTGAGCGCTTCTTCAATAAACTCGGGGAGGCGGTCTGCGATGGCAATCCTAGGCCGCAAATTCTTGCCCATTTCCGGGCGTTCGGCTTCCACGTAGTCAATCATCTCAACGGAGCGTTGAATGGCGGCAAAAGAACGCTTCTTCGTCGCTTCCTGAGACAAGCGCACGAACGCGGCGCTCACCAGGCTCTGCATCTCTGAATCGCGCTCTTCGGTAAGCTGAATGCCGATCTGGCGAATCACATCCATCAACAAACGCTCGTCGATGTTCGCGTAGACGGAAGCAAGCTCGGACAAACCCATTGCGGTCTGGCGCCGTGGTTGAGTTGTTTTTTGCGTGATGCAATTCGCGTAATTGCGAAGGATCGCGATCGCTGCTTCGGATTCGCCGCGCGCCTGTGCCGCTTCAACGTACTCGCGGACTTTGGCTGCGGGAACGCACCAGGCGTCGTTCGACTCGAGGACCGCTTTCTTCTTATCCTCTGAGACCTCCGTCCAGAATTGCTGAGCGAGCATTTCCACGTGCGACTGAACCGCTATCCCTGCTCGGGCCATTTTTTCTTCGTACACGCCCATGATCTTGCGCAGCCCGTCGAGCTCGGTGTTCATCTCGTCGAGAAGCTGGCGCACGGAATTTACCTCGATGTCTCCGCGCTCGTAGCTTTCGAGCGCGAATCGAATCGCGATGTGCTCGGCAAGCTTCATCAGCGTCGGCTTGTCTGAAGATTCGTTAGGGGCCTGAGCCGCGAGCGCGGATAGCGCCTGGCTGATCGTAAAGCGGGCGCGTCGCGGCAATGTGGACAGCCGCGACTGGAAAGCGCTCGGATCCAGTTTGTCTTTCGTGCCATCGCCTGTGCGAGCGATCTGCGCGAGCACTTGCAAAATTCCCTGCAGCTCATCTTCCTGCAGCGTCATCAATCCGGTCTCGACTGCCATCGATCCTGGTCCAGCCGCCGTGCGCGAAGATCGTCCGACTCGAATGCCAGACGTGGCATTCACCCAGCGGCCCGGCGCGCCGGCATCGGGGTTTGTGCTAGCGCCCGGAGGAACTCGCCAGATGCGCGAATTCGTGGCCGCGCTGTTGCCGGCTCCAGTACCCGGACCAGCTCCGCCAGCTATTCCACCGCCGCCGCCCGCCGATAGAGGAGTTGAACTCGGACCCCAGTTGCTGCCTTCTGCGCTGCCGCCGTGTCCTCCAGCTCCCCCGTACACCGCACTTCCGCCCGAAATACCTCGGCCTGAGCCGCCGCTTCGATTTCCGCCCGAGCTGTCTGAGTCATTCTTGTTGAGCCAGAAGCCGCCTGCATTTGGATCGATCGGTGTGCCCTGGCCGCTGCCACCTACGATGTTCCATGTGCCAGAATCACCGGAGCCTTGGCCTCCGTCCGCCCCAGAGCCGCCGCCTGTGCCGACTGCTGAACCGGTTACAGGAATCGCGCCCGGAATTCCTCCGCCACCACCGGTCGCGCCCGAGTCGCCACCAACGCCAGATGCCGGACCGGAAGTTCCCGCGCCGCCACCAACGCCGGAACTGGAACCCGCGCCACTGCCACCGTCGCTGTTGAGCCAGAACCCTCCTACGTTCGGATCGAGGCGAGACCCGCCGCCGCTTCCGCCGACAATGTTCCAGGTGCCAGCACTACCGCCGCCTGCGACACCGCTGCCTCCTGAACCGCTTCCAGCAGCAGTTCCCGCAGGACTGAACGATCCCGAAATAGCTCCGCCACCAAGCGAACCATCATTCGTCCCGGCTCCCGTGCCTGCCGAGCCACCCGCGTAGTAGCCTGAGCCGGAGCCACCTGGACCGGGGCCAAGTCCTTCGCCGTAGCCCTGGCCACCGGGACCATTTCCGCCGCCGCCGGAGCCGCTGCCACTACCGTCACCCCAGCCGCCTGAACCAGATCCGGTTCCCGAGCCGCCAAAACCAGACCCGCCTCCTGAGCCGCCAGAACCAGACCCACCTCCCGAGCCGCCTGCGCCACTCCCGTCCCCGCGAGAACCCTTTGTGCCTTCGGCAGCAACGATGAGCTGCAATAGTTTTTCGGGATCGCTAAATAGTTCGTTGGCCGCAGCAGAATCCATCCCGAGTGTGCGCGCCGTGATGTGCGCCGCAACAGAAGATTTCGCGATGGAAGAATCCGCGGGGACGAAACAAACTTCGTTCACGTGAATGTGCGGGTCGCCTTGCAGAGCATTCTTTAGTTGCTCGACGAGCTGAGCGGGCTTTGCGCCCGTGCCAGTCGGAAATCCGCGCGTGAAGCGCGCAAGACTTGCCTGAGTAACCTTCGGAGAAAAGTGAATGCTCGCAATTCCTGCCGCTGAAAGCATCCGCGCGAAGCTTTTTTCCGCTGCAGCTGATTCAAGCGCCATGCCATCGAGCAAGAGTTGGTCGCCGGAGACCGAGAGCAGCACACCAGCCTCGTTGTCCGAGCCGAGAGCGCTCTGCAACTCGCTCCATGCCGTTTCGTACTGCTTCACGGTGCGAGGATGCCCGAAATCATACATTCGAGCGAACTTGAGCAGGATGTTGAGGCTGCGTACGAAAGCTCGAGCAGCCGCAGTTCGTGTGTTGGCGTTGGCATTCATGGCAAAAATGTGGGGCGAAACAGCCCCGCCTCTACATGTAAATATGGGATTTAGGTGTGTTTCGGACAATGGTACTGGTGTCCTTTTCGGTACTACCAGTTAGTCCTATCGGCTTCGTAGGCGGGAGGTTTCGCGCCTTGGTGCGCTGTGCAGGTATTTCTTGAGCCATGGCTCCAACTCATTGATCTTGCCGAGGATAGTGAGTGCTCCTAACTCCTTCAGGCGGGTACCACGATGGCGGCGCTCGGGACTGCGGCGAGGAAGCACTCCTACAAAAGGGACCCGAGCAGCCTTTGCGGCAAGAGCATCGTCGATGTTATCGCCAATGTAAAACGCGGTTGAGGGATCGCGCCCTGCGAGAATTTTGAGGAGACCTTCGGGATCGGGTTTCGTTTTCCTGACGTCCTCAGCAGTCACGATCTGTTGAAAGAGCTCGCGGACCTTCCAGCGATCCAGCGTGTAGTCGAGCTCCTGATAAATTCTGCCCGTGAACACAGCGAGCGGAGCAATTCGTGAGATGCGTTTCATGCTCGCGGCCGGCAGCAGCCACCTTTCACCACGAACGTTTCCTTTGCCGTTTCGGCCCCAATAAATCTCCTGAAAACGGCGCTTCACCTCGTCGTACTCGAAGCCTCCGCCTAACTGGCGCACCCAGGCGTGCGAGAGTTTCCAATCGTCGTTGAATCCCGGGCGATTTTTCCAGCGATGAAGTTCCGATCGCGTAACTCGCTTCGACGTAAAGTGGCGGACGGTTTCGAGCGTAGTGCGCTGGAATGAGCCGCGCGTGTCGACGAGCACTCCGTCGATATCGAAAATGATCACGGACAATTTGCGGGCACTCGGAAAAGATTTGGGTGTCATTCGTCTTGAGTCGCCAGACTGGTTTGGAAAACGTTGCAGAATTTGAATGGGATCGAAAAGGTTTCCGCTAGGATCGAGGTTCGTCCTCTTCCCCGGCAGAATCCCCCGAAGCGTCGAGCGGATCGGGATCGGCGCCCTCGTCAGGTCCGGTGGCTTCGACGTCCAGAGAATCCGACGACCACGATTCGCCAGGAGTGACCGGCGCGGGGTCCGAAGAGGCACCTTCCGACGCGCTCGGAGCAGAACCCTGCCGCGCGTCTGACGAAAGCTCAGCAATCTTCGGCGAGGCTGCAGCCGGAGCTTCGACTTGCGCTGGAGCTGCCGCCTTCAAAATCTCAAGCCGCTTGCCGAGGACGTCCGCCAGAAGATCGACGATCAGCTTTGCGCCGATGCCGTCGGCGTCCTTCGTCGGATTGTAGGCAGCCACCTCAATCGCCGCGAGATGCTTTTGCGTGGCGAAAACTTCCAGCGCCTCGCGCACGTCGTCGAGACTCAAACCGCCGGTGCCCGGATAGTCAGTGGCCTGAAAATCGGCGATCACATCCACATCGAAATGCAAAATGAATTGATAACCGTTCGCGTGTATGCGATCCACTGCGGCGAGCGCCGCGGCGGCTGCACCCATTCGCTTCACGTCGGATGCAAGAAAACGACGGAGCGGAGATTTCGCCAGCAATTGCTCTTCCGGAGGATCAAGCCGCGCAACGCCGAAGAGCGCGAGATCGGGTTCGCGTACAAGCGGCGGCTCGCCCCAGAATCTCACCATTTCCGCCGCGCCAGTTCCGGTCAGATGTGAAACAACCATTCCATCGACGCAACCTGACGGCGTTGTCGCCGGCGTGTTCAAATCCGCATCGCGATCCATGTAAATCATGCTGACGTTCCGGAAATAACGGCGAGCGCCTGCAACCGCAGCGAGCGCCATCGAGCAATCGCCGGTGAGAATTACGGGAAGTGCGCTGGACTTGACAGCTTGCTCAACACGCGGCTTCAGCGCTTCGAGCGCAGCAATCACCCGAGGAAGATTTCTCGCGCGAGGACTTTCGTCGTCCGGCTTGTACAACTGGGCAGGATCATCGCCGAGGTCGGCAACTTCATAGCCAACGGAGCGGAGCCGGTCCGCCAAGCCGGCGGAACGCAGAGCCGCAGGAGCGCCTTCATGTCCCGCGGACATCGCGGCCGCGCTGGTGGGCGCGCCCAGCAGCGCAATCTTATTCGGCTGGCGGACTATCTTAACCGCCACTCATCGGCTCCTAAGTTATTTTGACAGCGTGGCCGCATTCCGATTAGTGCGCGCTCTGGCGCGCCGCGAGTTCAGGCGGCAGGGTGAAGCGCACATCTTCGCGAATCAGATCGAGATCCCGTTCATTCGTGAATCCAAACTTCGCCAGGCGCTGGCTGACCTGCTCGACGAGAATCTCGGGCGCGGAAGCGCCGGCTGTGAGCCCCAGCGTCTTCACACCAGTCACCCAGGATTCTTCGATATCGTTCGCATCTTCAATCAGGCGCGCGGCTACGCCGGCACGCTTGGCGACTTCAACAAGCCGATTCGAATTCGAGCTGTTCGCTGAGCCCACAACCAGAATCAATTCCACTTCACGCGTGAGCGCTTCCACTGCTTCCTGGCGATTCTGTGTCGCATAGCAAATATCGTCCGAAGCGGGGCCGACGATCGTCGGAAACCGCTGGCGCAACCGCGCAACAATTTCCTGTGTGTCGTAGAGCGAAAGAGTTGTCTGCGTGAGGAAAGCAAGGCGTTCCGGGTCGGGCACCTGCAGCTCGTCGACTTCTTCCACGCTGCCAACGATAACCGTTTGGTCCGGGGCTTCGCCAGAGGTTCCCACAATCTCCTGGTGGTCACGATGACCGATCAAAATCAGAGTGCGACCTTCGCGCGCAAATTTCAGAGCTTCGAGATGGACTTTCGTCACGAGCGGACAGGTTGCGTCGATCACGCGCAACCGGCGCTCCTGCGCCTCAATGCGCACACGAGGCGGAACTCCATGCGCGCTGAACACGAGGACCGCGCCTTCGGGAACTTCTTCGATCGACTCGACGAAAATCGCGCCGCGACGGCGGAGTTGATCGACTACGTAGCGGTTATGCACGATCTCATGATGGACGTAAACCGGCCGGCCGTAGGCCTCAAGCGCCAGGTCGACGATGTCGACCGCGCGCACTACTCCGGCGCAAAACCCGCGTGGCCGGACCCGCACCAGTGTTTTCGCACCGTTGGTACCTTGGATGTTTGTCAGCGTCAATTGCCTCTCCGCAAGCCTCTATTTTACCTGAAGCATCGCCTTCCTGCCACACCGAGCAGGCGGCTAAGTTACTGAACGCGCATGGAGCCGGCGCAGCGATACGGAGAGGCAGGCGGGGTAAATACTGACTGCGCCGCCCGAAGCAGTTTCGGCCGCCCAACACGTGAACCCCCGCGTTCGGTGATATTCTCGCGTTCACGATTGCGTGTTCTACGAGGAGGATGCATGGCGGCAATTTTGAAGGGCCAAGTGGCACTCGTCACGGGTAGCGGCCGCGGCATCGGGAAAGCAATCGCCCGTCGATTCGCCAGTGAAGGTGCTGCGATCATTCTGGCGGCAAGAACTGAGACGGAAGTTAAACAGGTGGCCGCGGAGATCGAGGGCCAGGGCGGAAAAGCGATGGCCGTGGCGGCGGATGTGTCGCAGGAAGCGGATTGCGAAAAAATCGTTCGTGCGGGCCGCGAGGCTTTCGGCGAAATTCATATTTTAGTGAATAACGCTGGTATCTATGGCCCCGTGCTGCCCGCGGAGAAAATTTCGGCGCGTGAATGGGACCAAGCAATTGCGGTAAACCTGCGCGGGCCTTTTCTGCTCGCGCGTCTGGTGCTGCCGGAGATGTATGAGCGCGGCTCGGGATCGATTTTGAATATTGTGAGCGTCGCGGCGAAAGCCGCGTTCCAGCTGAATAGCCCGTATGCGGCGTCAAAAGCGGGACTGATTGGTTTGACGCATACACTGGCGGCCGAAGCGGCGCGAAAAGGTGTTCGTGTCAACGCGCTCAGTCCGGGACCGGTACCGGAAACAAAGATGTCGCAGGAATTGGGGCAATCGCTCTCAGAATATTTTCAGACAGATAGGGACAAGATGTTCAAGCAAATGCTGGAGGGAATTTTACAAGGGAGGCCGCAGACGGCCGACGAAATTGCGTCTGCGGCTTTGTTCCTGGTGTCCGATCAATCGAGCGCGATTACTGGGCAGACTCTGAACGTGGATGGCGGAATGGCTTTCTACTGATTTCTTCGAGGCTGCTGAAACCGCGGCGCGCTGTGTCACCAATCGCGCGGATCCCGATTTCCGCAAAATCCAGTCCGCGTTCACCGAGAGAACCCACGAGATAAGCAAGCCCTCCCAGCACAAGAAGAGCCGCAAACCCGATAGCAAATATCACTTCGGCTACCAGCAATTCGCGAACGAAATAGAGCTGGAGCACGAAAAATAGCGCGATGCCTGCCAACAGCCCTTTGCGCACTTTCGCTTTTTCAACGACTGATTGTGCGACTGCTTTCACTTGTCCGAACAGCGTTTTCATTAGGCCTCACGTAGCGTCACCGGGATAAATGCAAGGGAAAGTCCAAACACTGGGCCGCGTAACTAGCTGAAACTGAACGGCCATAGTAAATCCCTGTACGAGCGCAATCAGGTTGAAAGAGAAAACGCTTTCCGCGGAAGTAGTAAGCGAGTACTTCGAGTACCGACCGCTCAGCAGACACTAATTGGCGACGTTTTTAGTCCGGGGACCGCGAGTTTCTTTTTGTTTCGCCTGGTTCGAAGTGGCACAGGTGAAGATGCGAGAGCGAGGGAAGATGCGAGAGCGTAGATCGCGAAGCGGTTCAAACGAACCCCCCACGCATCCTGACGAGATGCGCGAGGGAAAATCAACCTTCCCCGAATGCAAGCAACTAGCGGCCTTCGAACGGATAGCGATCCTGAGCGAGGACTGCGTCGGCTACGCGACGGCGGATTGCAATCGTGTCGATGGGAGCGTGCTTGGCGAATCGCCGCAAGACAGCCAATTGCGTAATGAGAGCATCGCCGTCCGCGGTCGCAGCGAGCGCGGTGCGAGCTTCTTTCTCGACGTGATCCATCGCGTCGTAAACGACGGCTCTTGCCGCGTCGCCCATCACGCTGGCCGAATCGCCACGCGTGGCGAGCGTTTTCTGAGCCCGACGGAGCGACGATTCCATTGCGTATATGTCCATCACGATGTTCGCGAGTGACGCAACAATTTCCTGCTGTTCGGCAAGTCCCTCACGGAATTTCTGCAGCGCCGTACCGGCAGCAAGCAGAAAAATCTTCTTGGCCTGTACGAGCGAGCGCTCTTCATCCGAGAAAGCGCCGGAAGTCGATTCTTCGAAGGAAGGGCCAGCCAGCACTTCGTCGGCAAGTTTCATGGCCGCGGGAATCAGCGGGACGATTCCTGCCGTAGCGCGCTTCACCAGCATTTGAATAATCAGCATGCGATTGATTTCGTTCGTGCCTTCGAAGATGCGGTTCACGCGGCTGTCGCGATACGCGCGCGCCACCGGATAATCTTCATGAAAGCCGTAGCCGCCAAAAATCTGGACGCCTTCGTCCACGCAATAGTCGAGCGTTTCGCTTCCGGCAACTTTGCTGATGGAACTTTCGATCGCGTATTCCTCGAGAACTTGCATCGCCTGTTGCGTTTTGTCCGCGCCGGACTGCGGGACGGCGACGGCTGCTTCGATCATTCCCGCGGAACGGTAAATCATGGATTCCACGGCAAAAATACGAATAGCCATTTCCCCGAGCTTCGTTTTGATCAGTCCAAAATCCTTCAGTTGTTTGCCAAAAGCGGTGCGCTCTTTCGAGTATTTCGAGGAAGCCTTAAGCACTTCCTTGGAACCGCCCAGGCAGTACGCGCCCAGCGAAAAGCGTCCGACGTTTAACGTATTGAATGCCACGATGTGGCCGCGCCCGATTTCGTGGAGAAGGTTCTCTTTCGGGACCGGCGAGTTCTCGAAAAAGATGGGAACGGTGGAACTTCCGCGAATGCCCATCTTTTTTTCTTCTGCGCCTGCCGAAAATCCCGGCGTTCCCCGTTCGACGATGAAGCAGGAAAATTTCTCGCCGTCCACTTTCGCAAACACCACATAGACGTCGGCGAATCCGCCATTCGTGATCCACATTTTCTGGCCGTTCAGGATCCAGTTCTTTCCATCCGGCGAGAGTACGGCTCGTGTCCGTGCTCCCAGCGAGTCCGATCCCGCCTGAGGCTCGGAAAGGCAGTAGCAAGAGAGGAGTTCGCCCGAAGCGATCCGGGGAAGGTATTTTTTCTTTTGCTCTTCCGTGCCGAAATAAACGATTGGAATTGTTCCGATTCCGGCGTGGCCACCGTGCGAGACGGCGAATGAGGCATACCCGGACAACTTTTCGGCAAGCACTGTGGCCGAAATTTTGTCGAGCCCCGAGCCTCCGTACGCTTCAGGAATCGCGCCGCCGAGGAGACCGATCTCACCTGCCTTCTTGAGCAATTCCGCCATCAAGCCTTCTTTGTGGGCTTCGAGCTCGGAAACGTGAGGCATCACTTCTTTCTGCACAAACTCCTCGGCCGTCTGGCCGATCAGGCGCTGGTCATCGGTGAGATCCGCGGGAGTGAAAACGTCTTCGGGCCGGGTAGACGTAAGCAGAAACGATCCGCCGCGATTAAGAGTCTGCGAAACCGGTGCCGTCGCCATATTGTTTGGTGCCTCCGCAAAAATGGGGGTCGGTAAAAAGTGATTGTCTCTCTCATTTGTCGCCGACGCAATAGGCTGCGGGGACAGGGAGCGATCCGGAAGCCGCGTAAGGCAATCACCTATTGAACGCACTCAACAGGGCACGACCGTTCAATGGCGAACAAGCTTGGCGTGTCCTACACGAAAGGACGAAGGGCGAGGCACCGGCTGACGCCACCAATCATTTAATTGACAATATTATTTGTCTTGACAGTTTTAATATTCTATTGTGAAATCAACCTCATGAGCCCGACGATTCGAACCGAACACCCATCTCCCGCGTGGGACCTTGTGGCGGAAATGCCGCGCGCCGCAGCCTTACTTCATCCCTTGCGGTTACGAATCCTCGATGCCCTGCGTGAGCCGGATTCCGCCGCAGGTTTGGCGCGCCGGCTTCGGCTCCCCCGCCAGAAGATCAACTATCACGTGCGTGAACTGGCGCGGACGCATTTCCTCGAGCGCGCCGGGCAGCGCAGACGGCGCAACATGATCGAACGGCGGTTCCGGACCACCGCGCGAGGTTACATTCTTTCGCCGGAACTGCTGGGCAGGATGGGCGTGCCACAAGCGCAGGCCGAGGATGCATTCAGTGCTTCGTATTTGCTCGGAATGCTGTCGCTTGGACAATTGGAACTCGGCCGTGCGAGCCGTGAAGCGGCGGCGCAGTCAAAGCGACTGGCGACTCTTTCGATGAACTCTGAAATTCGATTCGAGACCGCCGAGCAACGAGCGCGTTTTACTTCGGAATTGCAACGAGCGGTAGTGGACGTGGTGTCGCGATGCGCTTCGCCAAACACGCACGCAGATGGCACAGCCGCCGCGGGACGTCCCTACCGGTTGATTCTCGGATGCTATCCGGTTCCACCAAGACTTGAAAACGAAAGCAGTGGCGAAAGGACAAACCTATGACAGACGAAAAGAAATTTGAACATAAAGGCCGCATCATCCGCGCCGAGATTGAAACGTCGGCGACACCTCAGCAAGCGTGGGAGGCGTGGGCCGATCCGGAAAAAATCGCCCACTGGTTTGTAGACCGCGCGGCGGGCGAGGCAAAACCTGGCGGAACGATGACATGGTTTTTCGACGAGTTCGGATTCGTGTTGCCGTACAAAGTAGTGGATGCGGAGCCGGGAAAACTCTTTGTGCTCAAGTGGGAGGCGCCGCAAGGAGGCCCGGTCGGAATTTTGGAAGTGACGATCGAGCGAAAGGGCGGAGCGACCGTTGTGCGGCTGGTGAATTCGGGCTTCCGCGAAGACGCCGCGTGGAACGATGAGTATGAAGGAGTGGTGTCAGGCTGGAAAATGTCGCTCGCGATCCTGAAATATTATCTCGAGAATCATTTCGGGCACGCGAAGACCGCGCTGCTGATCATGCGGCCAGCGTCATTCGCTTACGAACAACTCCATACATACTTCGTCGATACTCCAAAGCTTGCGTCGTGGCTGACGAAATCGGGCTCGATCGGAAAAGTGGGCGATGCCTGCAAGCTTGCCTTGCGCGACGATCAGCCTTTCGTCACATCTCTGACGGGACGCGTCCTCGCGGATACGGGACGAGAGGTGACGCTTTCGTGGGAAGAAATCGGCGGCACACTCGAGTTGAAGGGATTTGCGATGGGACCACAACGAGTTGCCGGCGTACGCTGCATTTCGTGGAGACTGAATCCGGACGATCGTAAAAGGCTCGAAGCGCAACTGAGCGCAGCGGTGGAACGCCTCGCAGGACTTCTACCGGCCCCTTCTACGGAGACGAGCGAATCGAATCCGCCCAGGAGCCCGTTCAAGCAATAGCTATAATAGGAGCGCGTTCGCGAGCTTGAGTTCGAGTGGGCAATCGAATTAAAACAAGTTCTAGCCTAGCCATGGAGATGAAATGGGAAATCCGGTAGTGCACTTTGAAATTGGTTGCCGCGACAGCAAGAAAGCACAGCAGTTCTATTCGACACTCTTCGGATGGCAGATCTCCGAAGCCGGTCCTGCTGCAATGATTTCCACCGGAGAAGGAATCACCGGGCATATTTCCGCTCTGGGGCACGAGCCTCACAATTACACGATTTTTTACGTCGAGGTGGAAGACGTGCAAGCGTATCTCGACAAAGCCAAAGGGTTGGGCGGAAAGACATTAGTGCCGCCGGTCGACATTCCAACGGGAACGTTTGCGTGGATGAGCGATCCGGAAGGAAATACCGTCGGCCTGTGGAAGACAAAAAAGTAAAACGCACGAAATAGACGTGCGGGATTAGCGTCTGCGAACTACTACGAACTACGCGATTCGTTCAAAAATTCCGGCCGCGCCCATGCCGCCGCCGACGCACATTGTGACCATCCCGTAACGCGCATTGCGGCGTTCGAGTTCGCGCAAAATTGACGCAGTGAGTTTCGCTCCCGTGCAGCCAAGGGGGTGTCCGAGCGCAATCGCGCCGCCATTGGGATTCACGCGCGAAGGATCGATCCCCGCGACCTTTATCACACTGAGTGCTTGCGCCGCGAACGCCTCGTTCAATTCGATCACGTCGATTTGATCGAGCTTCAATCCGGCAATTTTCAGCGCCTTCGGAATCGCAAATACCGGGCCAATTCCCATCTCTTCCGGAGGGCAACCGGCCGTGGCAAATGCGAGGAATCGCGCCATCGGCTTGATGCCAAGCGAGCGAGCACGATCGGCGCTCATTACAACCGAAGCAGCCGCACCATCGCTCATCTGTGAGCTGTTCCCCGCGGTTACGACGCCCTGCATATGAAACGCAGGCTTGAGCTTGCCCAATATTTCCACTGATGTATCCGCGCGCGGTCCTTCGTCGGTGTCGAATTTCGTTTGAACTGTTTTGGGGCGTGAAGCATTCGGTGAACCGTTGGCACTGGCCTCGAGCACGGTGTAGCTCACATCAACGGGCACGATTTCGTCTTTGAATTTTCCCGCCGCGATCGCCGCAATCGCCTTTTGGTGGCTAGCGTACGAAAATTCGTCGGACTGCTCGCGCGTGATGCCATATTTTTTGGCCAGATTTTCAGCAGTCAATCCCATACCGAGATAGGCATCCGGATAGTTGTCCATCAACCAGGGATTGGGCGAAACCTTGTTGCCGCCCATCGGAACCATGCTCATCGATTCCGTTCCGCCTGCGACAGCCACTTCTCCCTGCCCTGCCATGATTCTTTGCGCCGCGATTGCGATGGATTGCAAACCGGACGAACAAAACCTGTTGATGGTCATCGCGGAAGATTCCACCGGCATTCCGGCGCGAAGTGCGGAGATTCGGGCGACGTTCATACCCTGCTCTGCTTCCGGAATCGCGCAGCCGAGGATCACGTCTTCGACTTCTTTCGGATCGAGGCCGCCTGCCCGCGCGACCGCTTCCTTAATCACGAGCGCGCCAAGGTCGTCGGGGCGTGTGGTCCGCAGGGCGCCCTTGGACGCTTTCCCCACGGCCGTCCGAACCGAACTGGCGATCACGGCTTCTCGCATCGCTCACCTCACGCAAGAAAAGTTATCAAAATTGCTCAGTATTAGAAATTGAGTCCTTCCATTGGATGCTACGGCAGGTCAAAAAGCAACAGCGGGGACGGAGGCCGCGCTGTTCGAAGGCGACAGGAGCGCGAAAGCCAACTTTGAATTTAGAGGCGGAACCTAATTGTCACCTGCATTTGAACTTCTACAGGTTCGCCATCCAGCGTCGAAGGCTCGTACCGCCACCGGCGGAGAGCATCCATCGCAGCGGCACGAAGCGTTGTGGGGCCGGCGGTGACGTGCATCCGGACAACTCTTCCAGATTTGTCTATCGTCGTGTCGACTACGACGTCCCCTTGCTGCCCCGATGAGCGGGCCGTCGAAGGATACACAGGCATCACCGACGAAACCAACTTGGGTTCTTTTACATTTCCACCGATCTTGACGGGGCCTTCGGGTCTCATCTCGGGGGAAGGCAGAGATGCGGCGCTGGGAGTGGAAATTCCCGCCAGCGCGCTGTTTCCGGAATTTATCACTGACGGATCGAGGACCGGCGCTTCGTTCACCTGGCCTTCATTTCCGCGTGTCGATGTGGTTGGACGAGCTGAGAGTCCGCTCGACATCATATCTGAGGTGACGCTGGGTTGGGGCGGCTTCGCAGGATTCGCAGCGCGATTCACAGCTCCCGCCGGCGCTTTCGCATCAGCACTCGAAGCGGCGACACTAGGAGACGCGCTCGATGGGGAAGCGTTCACTGGATTCGACCGCACGGTCTGCTTCGCATCTGTGCTACTCGCCATGTACGGCTGGCCCGGTGGCGTAATTGCAGGAAGCTGGTCGGAATTGTTGGATGTGGGGCGGGCCGCATTGGCAGCGGTCCGCGCGGTTGATGCACTGCTGTTCACCGAGTGCGGACGGAAATAGAAAATTCCGGCACCCAATCCAGCGACAAGTACCGCGACACATGCCGCGATCAACATCCAATTCTGACTTGAATTCGAACCCTTCGCTGAAGACGATCCCAGGCCGCCATCCAGTCGCGCGCCAAACGTTTCAGATTGCGCGGATTGCGACGCAGTTCCGCTGGCAGCAGCGAAGTTCCCAAATATTTCTCGCGAGGGCTGTGCTGGCGCGCTTGCTGCGGTTGTTTCATGTGATTCCGCAGACCGCGAGGAAGCTGCTGCAGGCGATTCGGTGGCAGTCGCTGCGGTGCTCGAGGAACCCGGATCGTCGTCACCAAGTAGATCAGCACGAATCGAAGAGGGCAGGTCCGCGGGAGCTGCTTCGTTCGCCCGGACGCTCTTTGGAGGAAACGGTACTGGATTTTCGATTCGCCGCTCCGCTGGTGACAGTGCTCGGGTGGTCGCGGTCGAAGATGCTGCTTCCTGCACGCTCTCCTGCGAGCCGATCGAAATGAAACTTGATTCAGGTTGCTGCGCCGGAGTGAACGTTGTCGTCGGCGGAACAGCTTTTTGAATGGGCGGTGCGACGCTGGGCGAATGGGCTTCCCGGGTGGCGGGCGGAGGAGCGAATTGGCTTGTCGCAGGCGTAACAGTAGTCGACGGCGCGGAAGGTGGCGCGTACGTTTGCTTCGGTTGCGATTCAAGATCGATTTGCGGCGGCGCCACAGCGGTAACAGCTTCCGGATCCGACGCGAAAGATATGCCCCAGTAGCCCGCCTGCCGATGGGTGAACTCCACTTCCACATAGCTCCCCAGATTTGCGTTCGGACGAACCTTCACAACGCGGCAAATCGAATCCTGCTTTGTTTTCAAGTTCGTCAGCACCAGCATCTGGCTGACGTTTACGGGGCTCGACATTCGCAGAACCGCGCCTTGCGGAAACACAATCATCGTTGACGTTTGCTCTTCAAACGGTTCCGTCTGCGGTGCAACTCCGTTCGCCATCGCGACCACGCGTGAGCCGTGAACTTTTACGGGAACTTCGAGAGATACAGCGTCGGAGCGAAGGCTGGGCGCGGATTTCGTCTGGTTCACGGGCTGAGAAACGGCCGCGTCGCCAGCAGGATTTGCAACTTCGACTGAATCTTTTGTAAGTGGCGCCATCGTTCGCTACGGCAGCTGTGCCGTCCCCCGGAATTAAAGATAGCTTTCCTTGATATATGTCGATTTTCGACGCGGGCGGCAAAGTGCGGCAATAGTACGTTCGTACTGCCAGGGAACATTTGAACAATCGGCCAAACCGTTGCCAACATTAAGCGAAAGTACTGAAAAGGCGGATGAGTACCACGCGCTCGCCGGCTCTTCGGTAGGACTAGGGGTTCGGCGTTTGACGAGCGGAAACAACCGCGACGAGCGGACCGCTCGTCGTGGCTACCGGAACTGCTATTGGAATCGCGCTAGTGCCCTGGGGTTGGCCGCTTGTGATATTGCTCGTAAAGGTCGCGATGGCGATTGTCCGTGCTCGTGAGCTGGCCATTAATGAATAAGTACCGAACCTCGGTGCGAATCTCGAATGGGTCGCCATTTGTGACGATGATGTTGGCAATCTTTCCGGGTTCGATCGATCCCACCTGATCGGCGATGCCAAACATCTCCGCGGCATTAATCGTCACAGCTTTCAGCGCTTCGTCGTGCGGCAATCCGTACGCCACCGCCGTCCCGGCGTACTGTGACAAGCGGCGCGCGAACGCAGCTCCAAAACTCGAGAGCGCGATTGGAATGCCGGCCGCGTGCAAATCTTCTGGCTGAGTGAGTTGCTGATCGTATGCCATGTCGTCTTGGTCGGGAGGTCGCTCGACGGGACCGAGAATCACCGGGATTTTCTTTTCTTTCAGCAGGTCCTTCACTTTGAATGCCTGCGAACCGTCCGCAAGAATCATTTTCAAGTTTTGCTTCGTGCAGAATTCCACGGAGTTACGAATATCGCGCGCTTCACCCGCAACCACGAGCACCGGCAGCTTTCCTTCCACCACCGGAATCATCGATTCCAGTTTCAAATCGCGTTCAAAGAGCGCGGGAGAACCTTTTTCTTTTGCTTGCGCGTAGTGCCGGGCTCGGTCGAGCCAGTCGCTCAGCTCGTTGATCTTGTTGTCGTACTCTTTCTTTGCTTCTTCGTACGGTTTCGTCTTGTAGCGAAATGTCGCGAAATCGAACGAGCGCGTCTCAATCGACGGCCAAATGATTACCATGGCGACCGATCGCTTGATCTGCATTTCGTCCATCGTCCATCCAGCCAGGTTAAATGCAGACGCCTGCCCGGTGATGAGACCAGCGCTCGGCAAATCAAACCCGCCGACGCCCGGAGCGGCGATCACATGCGTAATGCCGCTTGCTCGAGTGACGGGAATGTGTGCGCTTGCTGGGTTCACGGCCGTTGCCGCCACAAGCTCAGAATTAAATTCGCCCAACTCCGTCACGTCGACTGTCGCTGCCACTTGCCCCACTTCGTTGAGCCCGATTTGCGTAAACGGATCAAACAAACCGGGGTAGACTTCGAGGCCTGTGGCCTCGATCACCTGAGCATCCGCAGGAATCGCGACGTTCGCCCCCACCGCAACAATTTTGCCCCCGCGGATAATCACATTTCCATTTTCAATGGGCGCGCCGGACACTGGATATACCTTTGCGCCTTTGACCGCATACACACCAGGAGTGCTTTGCGCGTATGCCGGGGTGAGAAAGCTAAGCGCGAACAAAAGCAACGCGAAATTCGCATTTGCAAAGCGCTTCACTGGGCACCTCCGGCGACGCTGTTGCCAACGCCTCCCATTGCGGTGGGTTTCTTTTTTGGATCGGGTTTGGCGTCCGGCTTTTTCTCTTTTTCAGCCGCTTTCTCCTGAGCTTCAGCCGCCTTCTTTTCCTTGTCGATCAAGACCTGTTTTTCTGTCGCAAGTGCAGGCCGCATCGCGATGTCGTGCTGCCGGTCGAAATAAACCTGTCCGTCAATCAGCGTCTTTTGCGCGACCGCGTAAACACTGAGCGGATCGTGGTTGTAGATGACGAGGTCCGCGTCCTTGCCAACGTCAATCGAGCCCACCCGGCTATCAATTCCCAGTTGAATCGCAGGATTGAGCGTGACGAGCTTGAGTGCCTCGTTCGGTGAGAGTCCGCCATATTTCATCGCTTTTGCGGCTTCCTGGTTCAGGTGAGTGGCCTCTTCCGCGTCATCGGAATTGATCGAGACAACCACGCCGCGCTCGGTCATCAGCGCCGCGTTGTACGGGATCGCATCGAACGCTTCCATCTTGTAGGCCCACCAGTCAGAGAATGTCGAGGCACCCGCGCCGGAGGCCGCAATTTCGTCGGCGATCTTATAGCCTTCCAGCACGTGCTGGAACGTACGCACTTTGAATCCGAATTCTTTCGCGACTCGGAGGAGCATCAGAATTTCGTCCGCGCGATAGCAGTGGGAATGAACGTACCGCTTACCCTCGAGCACTTCTACGAGCGGCTCGAGCGTTTCATTCCGACGCGGTGGAATTAAATTCTGTTCTCCGGAGGATTTGCGCTGGTTGTAATCGTCCCACTGTTTCTTGTATTCACGCGCCTCCGTGAATGCCTGTCGAATCACTTCCTCCACACCGAGCCGAGTGGCGGGATAGCGGCGCGGAATGCCGGGAGGAGGTGAGAAATTATTGCGTTTAGGATTTTCTCCGAGAGCAAACTTGATTCCGGGCAGAGCGCCCTGAAACGGCAGCTCGCTTGGCGATTTTCCCCAGCGAAGCTTGATCACGACCGTCTGGCCGCCGATCGGATTCGCGCTGCCGTGCAATATGTTCGCTACGGTCACGCCCCCTGCGAGGTCGCGATAGATGCTGATGTCTTCCGGATTCAGCACGTCCGCGATATTCGCCATCGACGAAACCGCCGGGCCGCTTTCATTCACCGCGCCCTCGACAGCTATGTGGGAGTGGCAATCGATAATTCCGGGCATTACGAACTGCCCGGCCGCATCAATCACCGTCGCGCCCTCCGGCGCTTTCACATCCGTCCCAACCGCTGCTATCTTTCCGTCGCGAATCAGAACCGAGCCGTGCTCAATGTTTCCGTGAGTGACTGTGAGGATCGTCGCATTTTGTATGAGGATGACGCCGGAATCTTGAGCGCGCACCACCGCTGGAACAAGGAATGCGGCGGCGAACATTAGAAATTGCGCGGTGCGGTTCATCGGCCTTCCTCCGCGCCCGTAACTCCTACGGCGGTCATGCGTTCCGGTTTCTTGTCGCCGGGCTTTTCCGGCGGCTTCGATTCTTCGTGAATCTCAAACCATCGTCCGTCCACGAATACATGCTTCATCTTGGTTTTCTCGTTGAAGATGTCGCCGTCGGTCACGACTAGATTCGCAATCTTGCCTGCTTGAATGGAACCCATCCGATCGCTCACGCCGAGAATTTCGGCCGCGTCGAGTGTGAACGCTCGAAGTGCCGCCTCCGGACTGAGGCCTGCGTCCGTGGCTCTCTTTAAGCTCCTAGCAATATCTCTTGGCCCGGCCAGTCCATCCGAGGCAAATGCAAATTTCACGCCTGCTTTCGCAAGCGCAGCTGGAGTGGAAGGAGCGCGATCGCGAAATCGCAAATCGAGCAATGTTTGTTCCGCTTCCGGATCGGCGTCCTTCGCACGTTCCGGCCACTTCAACTTCACAACGACCGGCATTCTCCTTTCTGCGAGCGACTCCGGAACGGCGTAGGCTTGCTGGCCACCGTAAATCACAGCAGGGAACTTCCACTCACTCGACAATCGCAGCGCGCGAAGAATTTGAACCGACGTGTTCGCAGGCAGAAGCACGAGCTGCTTTCTTTCCTCTGTTTTGGCGATCACTCTTTCCGTGCGGTCGTAGGGAATCCGCTCGGATTTTCCGACGTTCGCGTCGTAGATTGGTTCTGCTTGCCGGTACCAGGCTGTGTCATCGAACACCTGCCGCACATATGCGATCGTGCCCATAATTGAGGACGGGAATCCCAGGAATCCGCCCGCCGGAGTGAAAGATACCGCAAGGGTCGCGTTTGGCTTCACGACGAAATCTCCCGCGCGATCACCTGCAAGATCGATGATCGTTCCCTGCCCCGGGAAAATTCCCCCATCGGGCGTCGTGAGCGCTGTGGTGAATCCCGCGTTGCGCCAATCTTGAATTCGCTTGTCCTCGATCTTTAATTCGTCAGCTGCAACTCGCCACGGCGAAGTGCCCGGTCGCCCTTCTGGCGTGAGAATTACCGGACCAGGGACAGAACCGCTCGCTGAGCCGTGGCTCGCGCCCGGCGAATCGCCTCCGGAAGGCTTCGGCAAACCGAGGTCGCTTCCTGCGTCGATCAAGCCGGGATACACCGTCAGACCTTTTCCATCGATCACCCAGGCTTCCGGCGGAATCGTTGCGCTCGTTCCAACGGCTTGAATCAGCCCTTTTGCAATCACAATTGTGCCGTTCTCAATCACCGGCCCGGATACCGGAACAATTCGCGCGTTGACAATCGCGAAATAGCGCGGCTCGCCGCCTTCGCCGCGCGCCGCACGAACTACCATGCACGCAGCCATCGAGCACACGAGCGCCACGGCAATCAAGCCGCGCCGGTGATTCACCCGAATCTTCATTTCGCACTCCTGTGATCGCACAGTTGCTCGCGAGCGAGTGTTTTGTGCGGTTTGTAAATCGAGCGATGCTATCGATTGAACTCCGCAAAAGCAAGTTGCTTGAACAAATGAGTGTGCGCTGACACCCGGTACCGGAATTGCTCTTGAGTATCAGTAATCGATTGACTCCCACAGCCGGTGCATCGATCGCGCTGCACTCCACCGGCGATTTAGACGCGTGATGAAGGTTTTCGGACACACTTTTTCGCGTACAAAATAAAAAATCCCCGGGAACCCGCTTTCGCGGATCCTCGGGGATGTGGGGGAACTGCTGTCCAACTGTTCTAAAACTGTTTGGGCATGGTTCCGAGAGTCACCCCGAAGTGATCGACTTCGAGTACCAACGCCGTTGAATTGTCGACGACGTAATAGGCAAGATCGAATTCCGCGGAGGTCGGTTTCGCCGTCGTCAACGTCATCGTGCCGCGTCCGAAGTTGCCTGGCGCCACCACAGTACTGTCGGAAAGCGGCGTATTCAGAAAAATACTTCCCGTTTCATTGATGTCCAGGTAGCCGGTCAAGCCGGTGGTTCCCGCCGCCGCGATGGAGCCGTTGATGTCCTGCTCGCCGTCGGCAGCCGAGGTCTGGCCGGTTGTGTTAAATCCGAATGTGCCCGCAAGCGAACTGGTTGACGATTGGAGGAAGCCCATGCCGCTGCTGATGAGAATTGCGTCATCCACTTCAACCATCTCGATTGAATTGTTGGACGTCGGATAGACGGCGTAAATGAAAGACGTGTTCCCGTTGGAAATTGTAAGCAAAATGCGATTCGAACTCTGCAGCGGCGTCAAAGTATAGGTCGACCCCGAGGTTGAAATTGCTTGAGCAAGATGAAGAACGTTCGCCTGCTCGTTCAGATCTTGCACGCCTCCCGTAATCGTACCTGTCCCCGACGCAGTAAAGACGCCGCCTGCCGCGTAGGCCCCAGCCGATTCAGAGCCACCGACCGTGAATGCGTAGCTGCCGGTCAAGCTCGCAAGCGTGATCGAATTCGGAGCGCTGAACGCATCTCCCGCGAGAACGGGAGCGCCCGGCGCGTCGATCTCAACCATTTTGAAATGAGTGCTATCGACGATATAAAACGCAAACGTCAAAGTCCCCGTGTTTGGCACGGTGCTGACAAATTCGAGCGTCCCGCGTCCGGTGGCAGGATCGACAAATCCATTGATGATATCGCCGTGGAGCGAAACATCCGCCTGGGTCACCGCGCCTGCGTCATTCACGTCCTGGATCGCCGAATTGAGCGGAAAACTGCCTTCTCCGTCGGAGAGAAAACGTCCGGCAATCGCCATCGGAAATCCGTCTCCGTCAATACCAGAAATTCCAAACGCATAATTGTTCGCGATCGCATTGACCGAGAAATCGATGGGGTTGGCGCGATCAATCGTCCCGCTGCCGGTGGCCGAACTATCGAATCGCACGAGCAGCGCGTGCTCACTGGAAACGATCGTCACCTGCCAAGTGACGGTGCCAAGCCCGGTTGTGATTGTCGCAATCGCACGGCCGTCGGGACCTACTTGAAAACTTCCGCCCGTGATCGGATTCTCCAGGACTCCGGATGCGCCGCTGTTCACGTCTTCCACTCCGGTCGTTATCGCGCCTGATCCGTTCGTCGTGAAGGTGCCTGCGACCGCCAGAAAGCCGCCCGTGTCCTCACCGGCGTAGGAAAACGTGTATTGACCGGCGAGTGTGGCCGCCGAGAAAAAGATCGTGACCGCAGCAGTTCCCGAGCCAGCCGGAGCGCTGGAAGTAGCGGAGACTGTTACGACGCCACCGGGAGGCGGGGTTCGCGGTGCTGTGTAATTGCCCGACTGATCGATCGTGCCCGGATCAGCACCAGTGCTCGTGCTAACGCTCCAGGTAACTTGGCCCGTGGCGGACGATGTGAACTTCTGCGTACCTGATGCCGGCAATGCAAGCGCCGCTGGACTGACAGCGATTGGCTGCGCGGCAGAAACATTTACTGTGACGGTGGCAGTCTTGGAAGTGTCTTCTTGCGACGTAGCGGTGATCGTCACGTTACCAGCGGTCGACGGTGCGGTAAACACGCTACCGGCGAAAGTACCAGAGCTACTCGTCCAGGCAACGGTATTGTTCGACGTGAAGTTGTAGACGACCGCTGAGAAATTAATCACGCCATTGACCGGAATCGTTGCAGACCCGGGATAAATCACGACCGAGATTGTAGTATTCGGATTCACGGGATTTCCACCGCCCCCGCCGCAGCCCGTAAGACCAACGATTCCGGCCATTCCGAGGAACAGAATCGCGCACATTCGGGATCGTCTTCGCATTAGAGCGCCCCCTTCTGCGTGCTCGTCGACGGAGAAGCACCGCGAGGCAGGAGCGATCGGACTGGCGCGCCCCTCTCGTTTCTCAGCATATAAATGTGATTCGAGGTGGTAAGGATTCGCGCCAGAAGAACGGAGTTGCCACCCACCGTAGCCATCATTCCGGTGATGTTGACACTGTCTCCAACGGAGAGTCCGAGGAGCTTCGCGCTGGCGGCCGAACTCGAGCCGAGGTTTACATCCACGATGCCTTCAGGAGCCTGGACGAGCACATGGGACCCGGAAAAGTTTCCGCCGGCGCCGCCCATTATTTTTTCAATTGTGCCCTGAATTTTAATTTCCTTATTGATGTCGTATGCCGACGATGAAAGCTGAGTGGAATTCACGGCCGTTTGCGCATTCGCACCGAAGGGCACGAGGATGACTGCGAAACCGAGTAGCAAAGACAGACTCCAGATCGCACTGCTGAAACTCTTTCTCGTCATTCCATTCTCCTTAAGCACACCGCTCTCCTTACTCTTCCATGATGGCGAAAGCAAAGTTCCAAAATCAAAGTAGGCTTTCCGCTTCTTATCTCATCCACTAGAAAGGACCCAGTCGCGAACTTAGATGCGCGCAACCCTGCTTTCAGTTACACGCGGGCAAACAAAAAGTTGCAGGGATTTGTAACGTCCCGCGGGTCAGGGACAGGTTAGTTTCGAAGAGGTTTACCCGTCTTCAATGTGTACGCAATCCGTTCCTGAGTTTTTCGTTCGCCGGCGAGGCTGACGAAAGCCTCGCGCTCAAGATCGAGCACGTATTGCTCAGTAACCGTCTGCGGCATCGTAATGCCTCCGCCTGCGAGAATGTACGCCAGCTTGCGACCGACCACGGCATCATGCTCCGTTGCGAACTGCCCGCGAACCATCATGTGAATGGCGAGTTTCGCGCCGGCGAGAAACTGTTCTCCGAGAACCCGTATCTCCGCAGGAGCAGGCGGGTAATATCCTTCTCGAACCAGCGCAAGAGCTGTCTGCTTTGCGTCTGCCACCTGGCGGTCGCGATTCATGGAAATCAAGTCTGACGGCCGTAAATACCCGAGCGATCGCGCTTCCTCGCCACTGGTGGAAACTTTCGCCATCGCGATATTTTCAAACAGAGGCTTGAGCGCGTGAAATAGATCGAGACTCTCACCTCCGGCTGCGTGTTCGCCCGCGCGAATCAAAACTTCCTTCGTTCCGCCGCCGCCCGGAATCAATCCCACTCCCGTTTCAACCAGACCCATGTACGTTTCGGCAGTCGCGTGTATTCGAGCGCCATGCAAACTGATTTCGCAGCCGCCACCGAGCGCCATTCCCTGCGGTGCCACGACGACCGGGCCCGGCGCATACTTGATCGCCATATTCACGCGCTGGAACTGCCGGACGGCCATGTGAATATCGTCCCACTCACCTTCCTGCGCCGTGACGAGCAGCAGCATCAGGTTCGCGCCCACTGAAAAATTTGGCGCCTGATTCGCGATCACCATCGCGTCAAATTCCGAGCCGAGCCGGTTAATGCCGGCATGAATCATCGAGATAAAATCGCCGCCGATCGAATTCATCTTCGAATGGAACTCGCAGCAAACAACGCCATCGCCAAGATCGATCAAGCTCGCACCTGCATTGCTCTGGACGACTCCGGTGCGCTCCTTCACGGACTTCAGCAAAATAATTCCTGAGGGCTCGGGAACCGATTTCATCGCGGCCGTGGAGAAATCGAAATAGCGAGTGCTTCCCTTGTCGGATTCGTAGAATGATTTCTTCGGTGAAGCAAGCACCTTGGTCACAATCGGCGGAATCTCTTTCCCCTCGCGCTGGAGCGCTTCGGCCATTGCCGGAACTCCAATCGCGTCCCAAACCTCAAATGGCCCGAGCTCCCACGCGAATCCCCAGCGCATCGCCCGGTCCACGTCCACGATGCTGTTGGCAATCTCCGGCGCTCGTCGCGCGGCGTACAGACAGTTTTCGCTGAGGCATGACCACAGGAATCGATTCGCCTTGTCGCCTCCCTTACCTTCGAGTACGGGGCGAACGAGCGCGCGCAACCGTTCGCGCGTTTCTTCTATCTGCTTTCCAGCCTCAATCGATCCGAATTTCGCTTTCAGGCGCGGCCGGTACTCCATCTTCTGCCAATCGAGCGTGAGAATTTCCGACTCGCCGCCCTTTTTCACGCGCTTGTAAAATCCCCCGCCGGTTTTTTCGCCCAGCCAGCCGCGTTTCAGCAATTCGTCAATAAATGCCGGCACGTGCCACATCTCGCGCGATTCATCGTTGGGAATGTTGTCGTAAATGTTCCGCACCACGTGAACGAGCACATCGAGGCCGACGATATCCGCCGTGCGGAACGTCGCCGATTTCGGCTGGCCGATCGCCGGGCCGGTACACGCATCCACTTCCTCAATCGTCATTTCGAGCGTTTGCATTTGCCGTAGCACGTTCAGCATCGCGTACGTGCCGATCCGGTTCGCGATGAAGTTGGGCGTGTCCTTTGCGACCACCACACCCTTGCCAAGCCGCAAATCGCATACCTCATCGAGTGCCGTCATTACGCCGGGTAGAGTTTTCGGTCCAGGAATCAATTCGACGAGCTTCATGTAGCGAGGCGGGTTGAAGAAGTGCGTTCCGGCCCAATGCTGCTGAAAATCTTCCGAGCGTCCTTCTGCAATCAAGTGAATCGGAAGCCCGGACGTATTCGATGTCACAATCGTTCCCGGCTTTCGCACCACCTCGACGCGCTCGAAAAGCTTTCGTTTGATTTCGAGATTTTCTGCCACTGCTTCAATAATCCAATCGACTTCGCCGCACCACCCAATGTTGTCTTCGAGATTCCCCGGCGTCACAAGGCGCGCCGTCTCAGGAGTCACGAACGCAGCCGGACGCGACTTTTTCGCCGCATCAAGGCCCGCCGTCACGATTCGATTTCGAACAACAGCGCTATCGAGCGCGAGTACCTTTGCGCTTCTCCTCGGCAGTTCAGTTCTGACGGAGCGATATCAAGCAGGAAACAAGGAATTCCCGCGTTTGCGAGGTGCGCCGCGATGCGCGCGCCCATCGTCCCGGCACCGAGAACGGCTACTTTATCAATCCGCTTTTTCATTGAGCACGCTTCGCGAATTCAATTGTGTATGGAAGGCGCGAGGTGAACATCGAGGTTACAAAACGAGTAACGAGTGGTCAACCGGAAAGACCGTAACTTCTGAATTGCTGTAAAGTAATAGCAGGCATGCCGAAAAAATGACTCCCGTCACCAAATGGCTTGGAACTGCCGTCCGCGGTTTACGCACTTTCGCGTATGGTGCCGACGGACAGCGCCCCAAAGTGGGCCTCGCGCTCGGCGGCGGATTCGCGCGTGGCATCGCGCACATCGGCGTCCTGCGCGTCCTCGAAGAAAACGAAATCCCCGTTGATTTCATAGCCGGCACCAGCGTTGGCGCCCTGATCGCCGCCGCGTACGCCAGCGGAACTTCACTTGAATCGATGGCGCAACAAGGTTCCCTGACGCGCTTCCGCGATTTCGGACGCTGGACGCTTTCGCGCATGGGCATGGCATCCAATGCCCCGCTCGAAGAGTTCCTGCACCGCTTCACCACGGCGAACAATTTCAGCCAGATGAAGATTCCGCTCAGCATCGTTGCGACCGACTTGCTGACTGGCGAGTCCGTTCATTTCACGCGTGGCGAAATCAGTCCGGCGCTCCGCGCGTCGTGTGCGTATCCGGGATTGTTCCTTCCGGTAGAACACCAGAATCATTTTCTCGTCGACGGATTTCTCACCGAGCAGGTGCCGGCACCGGCAGTCCGTGAACTCGGCGCCGAGATGGTGATTTCCGTTCACCTCGAGCCGGGACTGCTTGATTCAAAACCGCGCAATACGATTGAAGTGATCAGCCGCTCTTTTTCGATTATCCAGACAGTCGCCAACCAACCCTGGCGCGGCGTGACGGATGTGCTGATCGAGCCGGATGTGCATCATGTACTGTGGGATGAGTTTGTGAAGACGCCGCAGCTAATTGCCGCCGGTGCAGACGCTTGTTACGCCGCCCTGCCAAAGATCAAGCATTTCCTCTCTCGCGGCGGCGAGCAGTTCCTTCGCGCCCGTACGTCTCGCGAAATCACCGAAGACTTCTAGATTTTTCTCAGCTGCCGCCCTGCTAACCATCAGAGGCCGACCGCGTCGAACTACATGTGAGGAGCCGAACCCGCTCTGCGGTGACCGCTGCAACGCCCCAGTCATACGCAGGGTGAGTTCGGCTCTTCTAACTGCTCTTCACGTAAGATTTCACACGCGAAGTTCTTCGTCCTTTGCCCGTCGATGCGGAATTAGCTCGTTCCGTAACCCAGATCAATCCGCCGCCCGAATTTCGACGGTTACCGCCTGCCCGTTGCCCTTTCCACGCTTCGTGAGCCACCCGCTCATCTCCGCCGCCAGCCGTTGAATGTCAACATTTGTTCCGGCTTCGAGCTGCCCCTCGCCGGTCGGCAGTGTGTCGTCAAACTCGCCCGAGCCCGTGAAATTCCGCATGCAGAAACTATCGAGCCACTCGAGCGGCATGGGCTGCCGCTTTCCGCCGACCAAAACCTCCGCTTTGAGCTTCTGGGCGTACATTTCAGGGGAAGTATAACATCGGGCACAGCCGTGACCCCCTTGGCGGGTTGGATAGGTTGCATTTGGGTTTCCCGTGGCCTACAATTTTCATCGTAAAGCGCCCCTGTTTTGTCTGTCGCGACGCCCCCAAGCTCATGGTTCGGTGGCGTCCTCCCGCGCAAATATCATGGAGGCTCGGTGCCAACGCCATTAGAAAGCTGGGTGGAAGAATCCGCGCAGCTTACGAAGCCGTCAAAAATCGTGTGGTGCGACGGTTCACAGGATGAAACAGATCGGCTTGTCGCCGACATGCTCAAGGACGGCACTTTCATAGAGCTGAACCAGGCAACCTACCCTCGCAGCTATCTGCACCGAAGCAATCCGAACGACGTAGCCCGCACCGAAGGCGTCACTTTTATCTGCACTCGTAAAAAGGAAGACGCGGGCCCAACCAACAACTGGATGGCTCCGGAAGAAGCCAAAGCCAAAGTCCGTCCGCTCTTCGACGGCGCCATGAAGGGCCGAACGATGTATGTCGTTCCCTATATCCTCGGTCCAGCCACATCTCCTTACAGCAAAGTAGGCGTCGAAATCACGGATTCGGCCTACGTGGTCGCGAGCATGCGCATCATGTCGCGCATGGGCAAGGCTGCGCTCGATCGTCTCGGCACTTCATCTGATTTCGTTCCCGGCCTGCATTCGCTTGGCGACCTGAACCCCGATCGCCGCTTCATCCTTCACTTTCCCGAAGAAAAACTGATCTGGAGCGTTGGATCGGGATACGGTGGCAACGCTTTGCTCGGCAAGAAGTGTTTCGCGCTGCGAATCGCCAGCTGGATAGCGCGCGAGCAGGGATGGATGGCCGAGCACATGCTAATCCTCGGCCTCGAAGATCCTTCCGGCAAAGTCACCTACATGGCAGCCGCTTTCCCCAGCGCCTGCGGCAAGACGAATCTGGCGATGATGGTTTCAGCGCTCGAAGAAAAGGGCTATCGCGTCTGGACCGTTGGTGACGATATCGCCTGGATGCACATCGCTTCCGACGGCACCCTTCGCGCCATCAATCCCGAAGCAGGATTCTTTGGCGTTGCTCCCGGAACGAACGAAAAAACAAATCCCAACGTCATCAACGCTCTTCACCACAACTCGATTTTCACAAATACGGCCGTAACGGCAGCCGGAGAACCGTGGTGGGAAGGGATGGACGGCGCTCCGTCCGACGGCCTCGTAAATTGGAAGGGCGAGAAATGGACCCCCAGCAAAGGCCCGGCAGCGCATCCGAATTCGCGCTATACCGTCCCGGCCAAGCAATCGTGCTCAATTTCAGCACACTGGGAAGATCCCGAAGGCGTGCCCATCTCCGCTTTCATATTCGGCGGCCGCCGCGAACGAGTGGCGCCGCTCGTCTATGAAGCGCGCAATTGGCAGCATGGCGTTTTTGTAGGAGCGACGATGGCGTCTGAAACCACCGCCGCCGCGACAGGCGCCGTCGGAATCACACGCCGCGATCCGATGGCAATGCTTCCCTTCTGCGGGTACAACATGGCCGACTATTTCCGCCATTGGCTTGATATGGGGCCAAAGCTCAAACACCCGCCGCGAATCTTTCACGTCAATTGGTTTCGCAAGGATGCCACAGGAAAATTCCTATGGCCCGGTTACGGCGAAAATGTTCGTGTCCTGAAGTGGATGCTGGATCGGATCGAAGGCCGCGCCGCAGCCCAGGATACGCCGATTGGTTTCGTCCCAACTCCGGAGTCGCTGGACCTCGAGGGACTGAATATCTCTCGCCCCGCGCTCGACGAACTTCTTCGCATCGATCCGAATGATTGGTCGGAAGAACTGGACGCCACTGGAAAGTTTTTCGAGAAGTTCGGCAAACGGATCCCCGAAGAAATTCGAGCAGAACACAAGGCTCTGGCCGAGAGGCTTCAGCGCGTTTCCGTCGGACCTAGATAGTCTCGTCCTGCATCGGTGCAATAGCCGCTAGTTAACCAGCAGCTCCACGATCTTTCCTTCCGTTGCGTTCCGCGCGAAAAAGGCGCCGCGCGAGTTCGACTTCAGCGTGATCAAAACCGTGCGAACTCTATCCTCTCCCTTTACGGCGCCAACCCACACCGGCCCCTGGTCGGGAAGCCTCTTGAAAATATCGTACGTGCTGTGCACATCGTCGTAGCAATTCATTTTTCTCCCCTCCAATATAGATTTCTTGACCTAGAAGCCAGCCGCCCTGACCTTCGGCGTCTCTCGTCCCGAACGATCGGATTGCAATACCAGGAGTGCATCAATTAGCAAACCAACTTCCTCTGGACTGCTCACAATGCAAATCAAGTCCTGTAAATACTGCTCCATATTTTCTCTGCTGCGTGTGTCCGGAAAAGCATTCATCGATACTCTCCTTCACAGATCGCCTTGCCTGGCCTGGCCTGGCCTGTCCGGCATCCACCAGATCTCCTGATGGAATGCGCGGCTGGATCACCTCTGCGCGGAATGGGCGAACGGCGTGGCGGTTTGCTGCTGCGCTGCCCTACCGATTCACGAGAGGAGAAGGAGTCTAGGTTCGATCAATACAGAGCAGGTGGCGATAAACGCCAGAGGAGTATGCCGGGACACTGCGATACGAATCGTGGATAAATGCTGCGTGGAAATATGATTCGATGAGGAAATACCCGTCGCGATCCGCGACGAGATTCAGCCCGAGATCCTCGACTGAAGGGACAGAAGGGGACGCATGCGCGGAAAGCATTACAGTGAAGTCGTTCGAGGTATCATCCGTCAGATTTACAAACTCCGGAACCTCGATCGACGAAAGACAACAGAACAGCATGCAGATCACGAGCGCCAGGCAAAAGCGGTGCCGAGAGTATTTGCTGCGACCCATGTCCATTTCCCTTATACAACGAACGTGCGACCGACTCAACACCCCTGCAAGATTTCTATGGCTGAGCGAACGCAAACCAAGGCTGGTACTGCGTGGCAATCGCTACAGAATCGACTGAATTTCCGGCTCGACTGAGAAGTGCGTCTGCGGAAAACCGTTAATTTGATATGCGTCGCCACCGTCGTTTCGGAAATGAAAGAACCTGCTGATGTGATAATCCTCGTCGAGAACGTCGAAGGCTTTCTCTGCCTCCGCGCGAGAATACCCCAGCGATGAAATCGCTATGGACTTGCCATAGCCACCCGCCACGGCGAGGTATTTCCTTATAAGCTCATTCAGCAACATGATTCAGATCCACATGTACGCGCCGGCGTCGCCGTACGGAAGATTCATGTAGAACACGCTCGCCGCCGGAATCGCTTCGAACGCCGCTGCCAGCTTCTGTGCTCCATGCCTCGCACAATACCACTCGCCCGGCGCCTCGCGGATATTTTCGACTTCATCGAGGTTCGCTACCTGTTCGCGCGACATCCACAGCCAAACAGCCGACCGTGAGCATTCTGCGCACGATTGGCCCGTTTGCGCCAGCCGTTTTTCGATCGCCGCCGCTGTTTCCGGCGCGACGCCCGCGGCTTCGAAATCAGGAACGGCTACAAAAAAGTATTGCGTAAACATCTCCGGGTCCGGCTCGAATGCGATAACGCGTCCTTCGAACGCGGCGAGCTCATCGCCGATCGTATCCAGCAGGCACTCTCGGCAGACCGAAATCTCTGGGCGCACCGGCTCCCGGCGTTGTGCCCTCTTACCGCGAAGATACAACGTGTCCGGCACGAGTGTTGCAATCCAAGGGGACTCCGCGTCGATATGGATGCATTCCGCCGGAGTTCCCTTCAGTCGCGACCACCAGTTGCGACTGCTGGGCAAAATTTCAATGCGCGGATAAGCATCTTCCAGAGAGATTCGTGTCACTTTTCTGCCGGCCTCCGTCGTCTCACGAGGGTATGGTAGCAGAGTGAGAATTCCACAATCGAGTGCGCGCAGGTTTGTCTGGCCTGCCACCTTCGGCTATCATGGACGCCTCAGGCTGATTGCTACTGCACTATTCGCAATCAAAACAGAATCGCTTCGCAGGAACGCGAACACGGAGGAATGAGTATGGCAATTTCGGTGGGAGCAGCGGCACCCGATTTCACATTGAAAGATCAGAGCCAGAAAGAAGTAAAGCTGTCCGACTATAAGGGCAAGAAGAATGTCGTCCTCGTATTCTATCCGCTCGATTGGAGTCCTACCTGCACGAACGAGCACGCCTGCTTCGTCAACGACATGAAAAAATTCGAACAGCTCGATGCGCAGGTGATCGGCATCAGCGTCGATAGCGCGTGGTCACACAAGGCCTACGCGGAGAAAATGGGCATCCACTACCCGCTACTCGCAGACTTTCAACCCCGAGGCGCTGTAGGTGACAAGTTCGGCGTTTATCTCGCCGACAAAGGAATCACGGGGCGAGCAATCGCGATCGTGGATCGCTCGGGAAATATCGCATGGTTCAAGAATTACGACATTCCCGTCGTACCGGATCTGAAGGAAGTTGCCGACGCGCTCGCAACAGTAAAGTAACGACGTCGCGCGAATACTATCGAGGTGAACGCTGAGCGAATGTGCGGATGTAGTCGACGAGTTGCCAGCGTTCATCTTCACTTAGCATCTGAAAACTCGGCATAGGGCGAGCGCCCTTCGTGATTCGCCAGTAAAGCTCTCCGTCGGTAATCGCGGCCATCGTCCGGGCATCGCGAAAATCCGCAGGCGCAACGGATAGCTCTTCCGCTTTTGGTCCCTTCCCGTCTCCGTTCAATCCGTGGCAATTCTGGCAGCGCTCCAAGTACAAATTCATCCCGGCCTCGAGCGCCGCGGGCGTTGGCGCAACCGGATTCCGCAGCTTTTTCGCCCGCGCTCGTTCGCCGAATCCGCTGAAGGAATACAGAAAAATTCCGCCAGCGAGCGCAACCATCAAGAATGTAACGAGAACGGGCGTCAGCAGATTTTTCTCGTTTGTCTTTGTTGAGGACGGAATCTTACGCTCGGGCATTCTTCGAGGTTCCCGCGTTCTGCGTAGTCATCGGACGGGGAATTTTCGCACGCCGTATCAGGATTTCCCAGAGAAGATCGCAAACAGCAGCCACACATTCATTCCCAGGATGATCACCGTCGCAATCGCGGCCATGTAATTCGTGAGCGGGCGATTCGCGTGCGTGCCCATCAGGTCGTGGCGTCGAGTGAGAATCAGCAACGGGATCATCGCGAACGGCAAACAGAAACTCAGCACTGCCTGGCTCAGTATCAGCGTCTTGAGGGGATCAAGCCCGATGGCGATAACGATGATTGCGGGAATCATCGTCACAACTCGGCGCAGAAATATACTAATCCTCAGGTTCAGAAATCCCTGCAGAATCACCTGCCCAGCCATCGTTCCAACGGTCGATGACGACAAACCCGAGGCCAGCAGCGCCACTGCGAACGCCGTGCCGGCGAATTTTCCCAATAGCGGCGTAAGCGTGTGGTGTGCTTCCTCAATCGAATAGACGTGCGTTCCACTTCCAAAGAAGACCGCAGCCGCCATCACCACCATCGCCGAATTGATCAGCCACGCGCCATTCATCGCCAAAAGCACATCGAGCAATTCCATCTTGCGGTGATGATGCTCCGTCCGGTCCTGCGGTTCGCGCCGCGGCAGCACGAGCGCCGAATGCAGATAGATCACGTGGGGCATCACAGTGGCGCCGAGCATCGAAACCGCGATGTAAATCGACGACGAGTGGATTTCTGGGATTACTACATGTTTCACAATCGGAAGCCACGCAGGCTTGCTCAGAAACATCTCAAACGCATACGCGACGCCAATCACCGCGACGAAAGCGATAATCACGCGCTCAAGCCATTGAAATCCTAGTTGCTCGATCGCAAGTATCGCCATCACGCAGACGCCGGTGAGAATTGCCGCCGGTAGCATCGGAATTCCAAACAACAAGTAGAATCCCAGTGCCGCTCCGAGAAATTCCGCAAGATCCGTCGCCATCGCCGCGATTTCCGCTGCGAACCACAAACCCAAAGTGACCGGGCGCGAAAATTCAGCACGGCAATTTTGCGGTAGCGTCTTCCCCGTCGAAATACCGAGCTTCGCCGCCAGGTATTGGACCAGGATAGCCATAGCGTTCGACCACAACAGGACCCACAGCAGCTCGTACCCAAATCGCGCCCCGCCTTCGATATTCGTCGCGAAGTTTCCCGGATCCATGTACGCCACGGACGCGACAAATGCCGGACCGAGATACCACCACGCTTCGCGCGGCACACGGGGCGCAGACGTCGCTGAAGGGACAGTCGCTGCGACCAACCCGTCGGACACTCCCACTGACGGGTGTTCTAACGCTTCGGCACCGGCACTCGAGATAGGGGAATCGCTCACGTGTTAACCATGCTGAACTATAGATATAAACTACGCTTAACTCATTCGAACGTCAATCACTCGCTGTGCGAAGGTGCGCAAAAATGATCGAGTGGGATTCTGTGCTCTGCTATAGTTGGTGGAAGAAAGTGCGAGGAGCAAACTGATGGCTGAAGCGCCGAAGCCGCATCCGCAACAACAACAGCAGATTCAAATCAAAGCCGACGAAAAAGAACTCCTCGGACAGTATTCCAATCTCGTCGTCATTCACCACAATGCCGAAGAATTCACGCTCAATTTCATTTATCTATTCCCTACAGTCCCGCAAGGAAAGCTAGTCGGAAGCATGATCGTGAGTCCGGTGCATGCGAAACGGCTGATGCGGGCTCTGCAGGAGAATGTCTCGCGTTACGAGGCCCAATTCGGTGCGCTGCCGGAAGGTCCCGGTCCAGCCCCTGAACCCAATGTCGGATTTATTCAGTGATCGGCGGGCCTAGCCCGATACGGCGTCTGCGACGACCCACTTCCCGTCCGGTTCGATAAATTCGAGTCCCACGGCGAAGCCTTCTTCCGGCACGAGCTGGCAGTAAGCGACGCGTGCCAGCGCCCGGAAGGATCCGGTGAGCGTCGCAATCGTCAACCGGTCGTTCTGCTTCCAGCGGCGAACGCTCAAGACCCTAGCGCCCCTCGGGCTCACATTTTCCGTGAAGGTTGTTTCCGTTCCCGGCAAACCCGCATGCCCGCTGATATGAACTCCCACTTCCATGGGAATTCTGGTTTCGCGCCGCGGAGCGGTGAACGTCTTCGGGACCCCCATCCCAAAAGCCATTTGTCCTCTTTTCCGGTTATAAACAGGCGGCGACGGTTCGAAATCGAAATTTCTTGTCTCCGCGCCCTTTCATGCGGTAGAGCGCCCGGTCGGCAGCCCCCAAGAGCTTTTCAATCGACGTTCCGTCCGCCGGATACACAGACACGCCCACGCTCACCGAAATCGGCGGCGATTGCCCATCGTTCACCAGAGCATCACAAATCCGCTGCGCTGCCTGGGTTGCCTCCTGCTCGCTCGATTCCGGCAGAATCAATGCAAACTCATCGCCGCCGTAGCGCGCTGGGGTGTCAATCGTGCGGCTGCTATTACGCAGCGCGACGCCCAATCGCTTGATAGCGCGGCTTCCCGTCAGGTGGCCGAATTTGTCGTTAATTTTTTTCAGTCCGTCGAGATCGAACAGCAACAATGCAAAACTGCGTCCCGTGCGGCGCGAGCGCTGTATTTCGCTTTCCAGCACCTCGAGCAACCGCCGGTGGTTCGCGAGCCCCGTAAGCGAATCGGAAGCTGCAAGCCGGCTCACTTGATCAAAGAGCTGCGCATTGTCGAGCAGTGTTCCGCCGAGAACTGCGACGTAACTCAGAACCATCAAAACGTGCGCAAGCGTGAAAGGCGCATCCAGAACGTGCTGCGATTGACTGATCGTCAAATGACAAACCACATTCAATAGCGCCGCAACGAACAGTGCTCGATCCAGCGCAGCATCCGCCCGCCGCAAACGCAAGCCGTAGCCGATCGTCGCAATCACGTAAATCAGCGCAGGCGCCAGATCCCACGGCCGCGGCACGAAATGTCCCGGGTGCATCACCGGCGCACTGGGCAACATGAAATAGAAAACGCTCGTGAGATAAGCGACCGCGCCGACGATGAGCGTAGCGCCAGCCATTTCCTTGGCGGGATCGCGTGCCACAGGAATTCGCCGTTCCACGGCCAGTGCGGCCAGCAGCAGCAAACCAAGAAGCGTTCGGCCCGCGAGCCACCCGAGAGAAATGTGAGTTCCTTCGTATCGCGAAATGAGCATGCCGCGATAGAACGTCATGCTCGTCCCCGCTTCGATCAGTCCCGCGAGCACAAAACCGAAAGCGAGTATCAGTGAGATCCGGTCATGGGTCCCGCGGAATCGGACGAGCGCATTCGCAGCGAAGGTGAACGCGATCAAACTGCCCGACATTTCCAGGTATGTATCGAGCAGCGGGTCGGCCATGTAAGCCGAACTGCGAAGAATCCACAAGAAGATGAGGTACGACGCGGCGACGATCGCCCAGATCAGGACGAGCCGAAAACGATGGATTACTCCCCAAATCTTGCCCGGAACTGCCACAAGGCCCCCAAATCGCCCCACACCTGCCCACAACTGAACGAGCAACTATTGTTCCGTTTCGGAACATGGTTTTAGTACTACCTAAAATATTGATACTATTATATTTATTATTTTTATCACGATTACATCGCGGGCAATATCGGCGTGTAGACGCGGGAGGATGGGTAGAAATGTTACAAGGCAAGCTGCCAATTACCCAACTGAAAGACGCGGATCGCAGCGCCGCAAGGAGACGGAACTATGTCTGAGGGGGCTTTTCTTCTTCGGCTTTTCGAACCGCTGCCTCGGCAGCCATAAAGCCAATCTTCGAATGCTGTCCATCGCAGAACGGCTTGTTCATGCTGCCGCCGCAACGGCACAGGGAGAACGCCGGTTTGCCCGCGATATCGAATTTGTTTCCAGCGGCGTCAACGATTTCGACAGATCCTTCCGGAGCTTCCACGCGGAACGGTCCGTTCGGCCGCACTGTGATTTTCACTTGAGCCATCGTTTTCTCCCTCGATGAAGATCATGTCGAAATTCGCGTGTGTCCGCTCTTGGATGCCAGATGAGTACGTCAGTATTTCGGCACCGTCGGATCCACTTCATCCGACCACGCGAGGATACCACCCTTCAGGTTCAAAACCTTCTTGAACCCGGCCTGCCGCAAGAACTCGGAAGCTTCGGCCGAACGCTTTCCGCTTCTGCAGTGCGCGACAATTTCTCGCGAACTATCGAGTTCGCTCACCCGTTGCGGAAGATCGCCGAGCGGAATCAAATGTCCGCCAAGATTGCAAATCTGATATTCGTGCGGTTCGCGAACATCGAGAATAAAGAGATCGTCTCCGCGATCGAGTCGCGCCTTCAATTCTTTCGGAGTAATTTCCGGGACGGTTGACTGCGCCGCGGGGGCTTCTTCGCCGCGAACCCCGCAGAATTCGGCGTAATCGATCAGCTTCGTAACCGTCGGATGCGCCCCGCAAACCGGGCACTCCGGATTCTTGCGTAGCTTCAGTTCCCGGAATCGCATCGCGAGGGCGTCGAACAGAAGCAAGCGGCCCACCAGCGATTCACCCCTGCCGATGATCAGCTTGAGCGTCTCCGCCGCTTGAATCGAGCCAACAATTCCCGGCAGCACTCCCAATACCCCACCTTCGGCGCACGATGGAACGAGTCCCGGTGGAGGCGGCTCGGGATACAAGCATCGATAGCAAGGACCGCCAGGGTACCCGAAAACAGTTATCTGCCCTTCGAATCGGAAAATCGATCCGTATACATTCGGCTTGCCGAGCAGCACGCACGCATCGTTCACAAGGTAGCGCGTCGGAAAATTGTCCGTTCCGTCGACGATGAGATCGTAGTCCCTGAAAATTTCGAGCGCATTCGCACTCGTCAACATCGTCTCGAACGTATCGATCTGTATGTCCGGATTCAGCCCACGCAACCGGTCTGCCGCCGCAGCTATCTTCGGGCGGCCCACGTCGCTCGTGCTGAAAAGAATTTGACGCTGCAAATTTGTCAGATCAACTTTATCGAAATCGACGAGTCCGATTCGTCCCACGCCCGCTGCCGCCAGATATTGTCCCAAGGGCGCGCCAAGGCCACCTGTGCCGATGCACAGCACCTTCGCAGCTTTCAGCTTCAGCTGACCTTCCATGCCCACTTCCGGCATGATCAAATGTCTGCTGTAGCGCAGCACTTCTTCTTTCGAAAGTGTCACCGGCTTCATAGTCGCCACTGTCGCGTTAACTGTTGGACTGTCTGCCCTGGTAGCCATCACAAATTCCCCGTTGATCGAATATAAATCGATCGGATATAGATCGATCGCATGTCCGTCGCGCTCGCTTCTCTTGCGTTATTCGCTCGTTCCGCCCGCGATCGAAGGAACGATGCTCACCGAATCACCATCCTTCAGCTTCGTTTGATCCTTCTGCAGGTAGCGAATGTCCTCGTCATTCACGTACACATTCACAAAGCTGCGGAGGCGTCCGTCGTCAGCGAACAGATGCTTTTTCAGCTCGCCGAACTTGCTCGTCAGCGCAGCCAACGCTTCTCCCACCGTCGCCGCTTGCAGCTCAACACTCTCCTGCTTATCGGTGTATGGACGCAGCGGCGTTGGAATGATCACCCTGACTGCCATTCGCCATCCTCCTGAAGCGCAAGTCTTTTGGCTTTGCTACTTATGATGATGCCGAGCGCGCTTCCGATTCAATCGCTTCGGAATCATACGAAGCGCGATCATCGCGAAGCCGCCACGACGTTGTGTTTGTCGGCTCGCCCTTTTGCACGCTCACAATGACGTAGCTGTACCACGGCCAGGCATGTTCCCGGTCGAACTCACTCGGACGCGCCGGCGCATCGGGATGCGAGTGATACCACCCGATCAACTCGAGCTTCTTCTCGCGTGCCGTTTTTTCCGCGAGCCGCACGTCGTCGGACGTCACCTCAAAGCGATTGCGAGGCGAATCATCCCGCCGGTTCGCGAGCGGCAACAGATCGAGCACTTCGCGCGAATGATCCGCGTCATTTCCTAGCAACGCCCCGCAGCATTCGTGCGGGTACGTCTCAACGCCGTGCGCATGAATCCGGCGCAGCAACTCTTCTCGAATTTTCAGCGGCGCGATACTCATATCGAAATCAGTCCTCACCCCAAAAGCGCTCGCTCAAATATTTTTCCCCCGAGTCCGGGAAAATCGTCACGATCACGGAGCGCTCCCCCGGCTTCAAGCGCCGCGCCACGTCCAAACACGCGCACAACGCACCGCCCGAGCTCACTCCCGCGAGAATTCCCTCTTCGCGCGCCAGCCTTTTGACCATCACTTGCGCGTCTTCGGTGCGAATCGCCAAGTCTTCGTCGGCCAATTTCGAATCATAAATTCTTGGAACGATCGCCGTCGCCATATGCTTCAAGCCTTCGAGTCCGTGAAATCCGGAATCCGGCTGCATGCTGATGCAACGAATCTTCGGATTGAATTCCTTCAGCCGCCGCGTCGTACCGACGAAAGTGCCGCTGGTTCCCAGTCCGGCGACGAAGTGCGTAATTTCGCCGCGCGTCTGCTCCCAGATTTCAGGAGCCGTACCGTTGTAGTGCGCGTCTGGATTTGCGGCGTTGCTGTATTGATCGGGATAAAAATATTTCTCCGGCTCGGCCTTGTAGATTTCGCGCACACGACGAATCGCTCCATCTGTGCCTTGCTCGCCGGGCGTCATCACCAGCTCCACACCATACGCCTGCAAAATCTTGATTCGCTCGGGCGACGCGCTCGACGGAAGGCACAGTTTCACTTTGTAGCCGCGCGCTGCGCCAACCATCGCGTAAGCAATTCCCGTGTTGCCGCTCGTCGCGTCGAGAATTATTTTGCCGGGACGCAGGTTGCCGTTACGTTCGCCGTCGCGAATCATCGAGTACGCCGCGCGATCTTTCACCGAGCCGCCTGGATTAAACCACTCCGCTTTGGCAAGAATCTGAACGTCCGGGGCGAATTCGGCGGCGAGCCGCTCGATTCGCAGCAGCGGCGTGTGCCCGATTTGGTCGAGCAGATTCTCTCCTAGACGCGCGCCAAATTCTGCATGCACAGCTGGTGCAGACGCCGATCCCCTCGATTTTTTCGCTACCTTCACAATAGACCTGCGATTCCGATGAGCCCGAGATTTCCTGAAGGTCAGATTGCGCGGAAGACCAGTCTCAGGATGTCACCTGTACCCGCTTAATTCGACGGAGTTTAGCAGATTCCAATTCCCGCTAACAGCCGCAGCGAGTCTCGCCCTTCAAGCCGTTTGGATGCACCAGCATCCTTGCGCGAAGCACATATTTGCCTTTACAGATGCCGGGTGAAGTTCTTATGCTCAATGGCTATGTGGTACGTAGACAATCTCTTCGATCAAGCACAAGTGGAATCGCTTTCTGCGAAAGCTTTTCTGGTTCGCAGTTCAGGCGGAGTGGTTCGCATCGAGAAATACGATTGCGGCGCGGAACTGCGCAAGACCCCCGAAGGTCGCTATCAAATGACCGTGATGCCCACGATCATGCTGGACGGCCAATTCACGCGGTTATGGGACGCGGGGTACCAAAAGTTTCTGCTTTCGAACGAAGGGAAAAAGTCCCCAGTGCTGGTCACTCAACTAGCGCACCTGCGCCGATTTAACGAAGAACTTCGCACCGCGCTCGGCGTGCCCACGTATTACAACGAAGCAATCGGATCCACTTGCCAGGTGAGCGCCTACGACCGGGTAAAAGGTCGTCCCGGCTCTGACGCAGATGCAGCGGTAGGCGCACAAGAAGACGTCGAGCACTAAATCCGCTTTAGCCGTTGTCTGAAGCATTTCCGAATCTTACGCGTGCGCCGCCGCAATTCGTCCGCGTGCTCCCGCCAGCCGGCGTTTCGCGCCGCTCTCTCGAACGCACGTTCCGCACAAACCGAAAAGCTCCGTCCGGTACCGCTCCACTCGAAACCCTTCGCGACGCACGGCGTGTCCGACGAGCTGCGGAGGAAGTTGGAGCGTCACATCCTTCAGCTCGCCACACTCGTTGCAGATCAAATGGTCGTGGCGTTCAACGATTGGGTCGTAGCGCGCCGCTTCGTCCACAAAATCAACGCGCGCGATCATTCCCTTGCGCTCGAGCCAGTTCAGCGAATTGTAAATCGTTGCATACGCCACGCCCGGCCGGCGGCGCCTCACGATGCGAAACACTTCCGCAGCCGTCGGATGGTTTTCAGTCGCTCGCAGCATTTCCAAAACGACGCTTCGATACTGCGTCAATCGTCCTGCTAGCCTCATCGTGTGACCTCGAGAAAGGAGTGTGTGCCGCGCTTCGTTGTTTGATTCGCGAAATGGCAAAAGGTGTTTCGGCCTCACGACATTTCTAGAAAGAATTAGGCGAATTCCAAATTTCGTACGAGGAAGATACTTGAAATGAAAGGATTCCGCTATTTCTTGAGGAGTTCGAGCTGCTTTCGAAGCCGAGCCAGGTCGGCGCGGTGCTGCCCCACAATCTGAGCGCCGAGAAAAATCACCGGCACGTCGTTGCGTGTAGCGGTCGTGAAGCACGGGGTCGTCGTCAATGTCCACTTCGCGCAGCGTCGCGCCGAATTCGCGCAGCAACGGAGTAATCGCAACCCGCGCTTCATCGCACAGGTGGCATCCTTCGCGCGTGTACAGCGTTATTTCACGAGGACTCGCCACCGAAAGCCGTCCGTCTTCCGTCCGCTGATAGAAATCGCTCTCGCCTTCCCGCAACATTCCGCGCTTCGCCAGCTCTGAAACCGCGTCGAGAACCGCTTCGCGCTGTTTGGGATCATTTCCGCCGACGAATTCGAACAACGTGTGCAGATCGAGCGAATCACGCTCGAGCTGATCAAAAGTGGACAAAATCTGCTTGGCGATCGCATTCATAGTCGAGCGGCTGCCTTCAAGGCTTGACGGTGTAGAACTGCTGAAACGGCCCGCTGTACGGATAAAACGCCCGCGAACGATACAATTCCGCAATTTGCCGGATATGCCCCAGATCGTGGAACGCCCACTCGTTCATCACCTGGCCAATCGTGATCGCACCAATCTTCGAGTGTTGTCCCTTGCGCGCCAGCACCGACGACGGAACGTATCGCAGAAACGAAAGGCTGCGATCGCGCTCGTGGCAGAACTTTTTCAAGTTCTCGCGCCCCTTGTCGCGGGAATAATTCCCGGCCGCATACGACGCATTCTGATCGTATCCCTCGAGCGCGGGATTATTCTGCTCCATCATCGCGCGAATGCGCTCGCGGAACACAATCACTTCCGTCTCTGTCAGATGTGCCAGCACTTCACTGATCGACCAGCGGTCCATCGCCGGCTTCCAGTGCATCTGTTCGTCGTTTGCTGCCCAAATAATTTTCTCGATGATGATTGGCGTTTGCTCGAGGACGGCCAGCCCCGGCAGCGCATCTGGATTTGGTGTACCGGCCATCAAAACCCTCCGCGTGAATTGCGATGATGACAACTTCCGTTTATACCCTAACCGAACGACGATTGTCGAAGCACTCCCGCGCAGCCCGCTCCGCAAAGCTGCTCGTGCGACCTCAGCTCCTGCATCGGCCTTTCACCGCGGGTGTGCGCCCGCTTGTGTGTGAGCCACCCGCGTGGTACACCGGAATGCGCTCTTGCAGGTATCTCACTCGGCTCGAAACGAGGTTTAGACGTAATGGCAGACGTTGTGGCACTCATCGATGATCTATTTTTTCAAGCGAAAGTGGTCGAGACCGCGAAGCATCTTGGCCTCAATCTGCGCGTCTGCGGCACGCCCGACGCGCTGCTCTCCGAAATCGCGAACGCAATCTCCGAAACTAATCGTGATCGACCTGAACGCACGCGCCAACCCTCTCGCTGCCATCGAGCGGCTTCCCGCGAGCGCCCGCGAAATTCCGCTCGTCGCGTTTCTGTCGCACGTCCAAACCGATCTCGCCGAAAGCGCCCGCGCGGCTGGGTTGCCGCGAGGTGATGCCGCGTTCCGTCTTCACTCGCGACCTGGCAACCATCCTCTCGCGCGCGAAATCCCAGTCCTCATGAATATGCGGAAAATTATCCATTGGAACGCGGCACTCACCTTCACGGTGTGCGCAATGCTCGGAGTTGCCACAATCGCGCGCGCTCAGGAAACTTCGACGTCCGATCCGGAAACGGCTCTTTCCGCCGCGCTCTCCGCCGCCTGTCGCGCAAATGAAACGCAATTCGCAAACTATCTCACCGCCGAGAACGCCGCAGCCTTTCGCGCCCTTCCAGAAGCTCAGCGAACTTCTTTCATACGACGCTTCGCCTTAACCGACGACGCCGGAAAGCCTCTCGCCTCCACCGACGCCCAGAATCACCGAGTGCTTCGCTGCGAAGCAGTGAAAGCTACGATCGAATACCGCTTCGGCGAAGCGCGCGTTCACGAAAATCTCGCGTTCATTCCCGTCACCGTTCTCGATTCCGATCGCACCGAATTCGGGCTCATCCGCGAGAACGGCGCGTGGCGCCTACTCTCGCTCGGCCTCGTGCTTCTCGATATTCCCCAGCTTGCGAAACAGTGGGACGCTTCCGATCTCATCGCGCGTGAAGAAGCGATCGTCCAAGCCCTTCGCGAACTCGCCGCCACGATCCGAAGCTACAATCGCGCCTGGGGCAAACTCCCCGAATCACTCGCTGCGCTCGGCCCCGCTCCAGCCGGCCAGATCTCGCCCGAACAAGCCAACATGGTGAATGCGGATCTCGCCGCAGGCAAGCAGGGCGGCTACCTCTTTCGATATCGCATCGCTCCCGACGCGAGCGGCAACGACACGAAGTTTGAACTCGCCGCAACTCCCGAAAAATATGGCGCAGCCGGCCGCCGCTCGTTTTTCTACGACACGCGACGGAAAAGTTCACGGCGGCGACAAGCACGGCGCCGTTGCATCACCCGACGATCCTCTCATCGCCGGCGAAAAGTCGGAGTGACGGCGCGAAGCCTCCGGTATAATGCCCCGCATATATTTGAGCTCGAAAGCAGAAGCGAACCAATTTCAAGAGGACAGCGGATGGCCCAAACGGCACAGGTAACCACTGATTCACCAAGCGCGGCAAAACTTCTAGCGGATCGAATCTACTCCGGCGAAGGAGTTGCGGCCGACGTCGTGCGCATCGCCGCCGCGAATATCTTGCTCGTGCTCTGCGCCCATATCGTCGATCCCGCTGCCTTTCACGCCGGTTCCCGTCACCGGCCAGACGTTTGGCGTACTGCTCGTCGCCGTCCTTCTCGGCGCGCGCCGCGGAATGTTTACATGCGTCCTCTATCTGCTCGAGGGCATCGCAGGCCTTCCCGTTTTCCAGCCGCTCGGCGCGCCCGGCCCTCTGCGGCTCGCGGGCCCGACGGCCGGTTACTTGCTTGCGTATCCACCAGCTGCATTCGTCACGGGCTGGCTCGTTGAACGCATCGCCGCAAATCGATTCGCGCAATTCGCAACGGCACGCCTCGCCGGCGCTCTCGTTTCAGGCGAAGCGATTATTTTTGCCGGCGGCTGCGCTTGGCTTGCCACCGGGATGAAGCTTGGTTTCACGCGCGCAATGTACGCAGGCGCATTGCCGTTCGTTCCCGGCGAACTCATCAAGATCGCGCTGATTCTAGCCGCCGTCCGAGGCGTAGAACTCGCGCGAGAACGCGTGTAGCGCGATGTCGCGAGAGTAAGTGAACGCGCCGGTATTGATTTAAGGTTTCCCAATTCCCAATTTCACTTTTCCACTTTCCTAACCATGGCGACGCCAACCGCACCACAAAAACAAACTCCCGAAGAGCGCGTTCGAGCCGCGAACCAGCATTTTTACGCCGCCTTCGAATCGATCGACATGGCCGAAATGGAATCCGTCTGGGCGCATGACGACAACGTCGAATGCGTCCAGCCCGGCGGCGAACTTTTGCTTGGCTGGGACGAAGTCCGCGGAAGCTGGGCCCGCATTTTTGCAAACACCAAACGCGTTCGCATCGCTCTCAGCTCGATCTGGGTCCGCGTCGAAGGCGATGTTGGCTGGGTCGCCTGCACCGAGCACGTCACCACCGCGTTTACCGACGGTTTCGATGAAGCCATCATCCAGGCCACCAACATTTTCATCCGCATCGGCGCAGATTGGCTTCTCGTCGCTCACCACGCTTCGCCGCTTCCTGCTCCCACTCGCTCCACAGTCCAGTAGTCCCTGGATACCTCTGAATCCAGTTTCGAAATTGCTTCGCCATGATTCCCGGCGGCCGCTGTACGCAAATTATCCGGTTGTGGTAATCTGCTTCCTCAAGAACCGTACGAAGCAACAGCGCTACTCCGAAGAACGCACCAACTGCAGCGGGTCCGACGGTCTTGCATCTGCGTCTTCTCAGCCCTGCGTAGTGACGAGCGTCTCCTGTGAGCGCCAGGATGGACCACATGACGGCTACAACGGCAGCTTCTCCTAAAACAGCCGAACTGCGCCTCGCCCATTCGCCCGACAGCGACGATGCCTTCATGTTCTACGCGCTTGCCACAGGCAAAGTCCGTCTGCCCGGCGTGAAATTCACGCACATCCTCTCCGATATTGAATCGCTCAACCAGGCTGCGCGCACGGAAACGTATGACATCACGGCCGTCAGCTTCTACGGCTATGCGTTCGTTGCCGACAAATACATTTTGATGGATTGCGGAGCGAGTTTTGGCGAAGGCTACGGCCCCATCGTCGTCTCGTCTCACCCGATCAAGAAAAACGATCTCGCCGGACGCAAAATCGCCATCCCCGGCACGCTCACCACTTCCTATCTCGCGCTGAAACTCTTCGAACCGAATGTCGAAGTGGTTTCGATGCCGTTCGACAAAATTCTCGGCGCCGTTCAGGCCAAAGAAGTCGAAGCGGGCCTGCTGATTCACGAGGGCCAGCTGCTTTTCTCGCAGGCTGGTTTGCATCGCGTGGTCGATCTTGGCCAATGGTGGCAGGAAACTACGCAACTCCCGCTGCCGCTCGGCGGAAATGCAATTCGCCGCGGGTTGGGAACGGAGTTCGGCCTGCAGGTGGCGCGTGTGATTCGCGATAGCGTTGCCTACGCCCTGGAACATCGCGACGCCGCGCTGAACTATGCGCTGCAATTCGCGCGCGACATGGATCCTGTCCTCGCCGACAAATTTATTGGGATGTACGTGAACCGCTGGACGCTCGACTACGGTGAAGAAGGACGCCGCGCCGTCCGCGAACTCTTCGATCGCGGCAAAGCCATCGGCCTCGTCCCGTCTTCCTTCAAAGTCGAGTTCCTCTCCGACGCTGCATAAGATTTGCGACGCTTCGGTTCGCGGTAGCAATTCTGCGTTTCAGGGAGTCGGACGCTTTCAGCATCCGACATTGCCCGTAGCCTTCCTCAGGATCGGGCTTTACGCCACACTGCAGCGTACAACGCATTCGAGCTCTTCGCCCACCCACAAGTTTAAGCGTCCGCGATTGTCGTTCCGCCCCCACAACCCCTGCATCACCTCTTCGTTCTCGCTCTCCTCGTGAGAAGATTGAACTAGCGACATGAAGAATCTGATCCAACAAGGCCTCGCCCTCCGCGAACTTCTTCGCGAACGCATCCTCATCCTCGATGGCGCGATGGGCACCATGCTGCAGCAGGAAAATCTTACTGCCGCGGATTTCGGCGGCGCAAGCCTCGAAGGCTGCAACGAAAATCTAAACCTCACGCGTCCGGACGTGGTCCTCTCGATCCACCGCAAATATCTCGAAGCCGGCGCAGACATCATCGAAACGAATTCGTTCGGCAGCGCTCCGCTGGTCCTCGCCGAGTACGGACTCGGCGACCGCGCCCGCGAAATCAGCCGCCGCGCCGCCGAACTCGCTCGCGAAGCAGCCGACAAACTCTCAACCTCCGCAAAGCCGCGCTTCGTCGCAGGCGCGATGGGGCCCACGACGAAAGCCATCAGCGTCACAGGTGGCGTCACGTTCGCGCAGCTGCATAAGAATTATCTCGAGCAAGCTCGCGGGCTCGTCGAAGGCGGCGCCGATCTTCTCCTCCTCGAAACTTGCCAGGACACGCGCAACATCAAAGCCGGTATCCTCGCGGTTCAAGATCTCAGCCGCGAAATTGGCGCGCCCGTCCCGCTGATGATTTCCGCCACGATTGAAGCGATGGGCACAATGCTTGCCGGTCAAGGCATTGAAGCGCTCTGGGCTTCGCTCGACCACGTGGAATTGCTTTCGCTCGGACTGAATTGCGCCACGGGTCCTGAGTTCATGACCGACCACCTCCGCACGCTTCAATCGCTCACCAGCCGCTTCGTTTCTTGCTATCCGAATGCTGGATTGCCAAATGAAGAAGGCCGCTACGGTGAAACGCCCACGTCTCTCGCCGAACAGCTCGAACGCTTCGCCAATCGCGGCTGGCTCAACCTGGTTGGAGGCTGCTGCGGCACCACCGAGCATCACATCCGCGCGATCGCGCAAATGGCCGAAGGCAAAGCGCCGCGCCGCCCTGCCGATCAAAAACATCGCGCCGTCTACTCCGGCATCGAAATGATCGAAGCCGAAGAAAGCACGCGCCCGCTGGTGGTCGGCGAACGCACCAACGTAATCGGCTCGCGAGCCTTCAAGAATCTCGTCGCCGCCGAGCAATGGGAAGAAGCCACCGAAATCGCTCGCCGCCAGGTGAAAAGCGGCGCTCACATCGTTGACGTCTGCCTGCAAAGCACCGATCGCGACGAAATAAAAGACATTCCGCCGTTTTACGATCAGCTCATCCGCAAAATCAAAGCGCCGCTCATGATTGATACCACGGATGCAGCCGCCATCGAACTGGCGCTCACCTACTGCCAGGGCAAAAGCATCATCAATTCCATCAATCTCGAAGATGGCGAAGAAAAATTCGAGCGCGTCTGCCCGCTCGCCCGTTCCTACGGCGCAGCGATGATCGTCGGCTGCATCGACGAAGACCCGAATCAAGCCCAGGCCTTCACCCGAGAGCGTAAACTCGAAATCGCCGAGCGCTCCTACCAGCTCCTCACTGGAAAATACGGCATCCGCGCGGAAAACATTATTTTCGATCCGCTCGTTTTTCCCTGCGCCACAGGAGACGAAAACTACATCGGCGGCGCCGTGGAAACGATCGAAGGCATCCGTCTCATCAAGAAAAACATCCCCCATGTCCGCACCGTGCTTGGAATCTCGAACGTCTCCTTCGGGCTTCCTCCCGGCGCGCGTGAAGTCGTCAACTCCGTTTTCCTTTACTACTGCACGAAGGCCGGACTCGATCTCGCTATCGTCAATGCCGAGCGCATCGAGCGTTTTCCTTCGATCCCCGAACACGAGCGAACGCTCACCGAAAACCTGCTCTTTAATCGAGTGCCACAAGAAATTCCCGACACTCACCCACAAGCCGCGATTCTTCGCGGCGCCCCCGCCGATTGGCGCGAACAGTCTCGCGAACAAAAAGCCGCCATCAACCAGTTTCACATCGCCGCGATCACGGATCATTTCCGCGCCGCCGGCTCGCGCAAGAAAGCGCGCCCCGAAGATCTTCCGCTCGACCAGCGCCTCGCAAATTACATTCTCGAAGGCTCCAAAGACGGCCTCGTCGCCGACCTCAACAAGAAACTCGCCGAAGGCTCGGCGCCGCTCGACGTCGTTAATGGCCCGCTCATGTCCGGCATGGCCGAAGTAGGACGCCTTTTCAACAACAACGAACTCATCGTTGCCGAAGTGCTGCAATCTGCCGAGGCAATGAAAGCCGCCGTCAATCATCTCGAACAATTCATGGAGAAAGCCGACACCGAAAAGCGCGCCAAAGTAATTCTCGCCACGGTGAAAGGCGACGTCCACGACATCGGCAAGAATCTCGTCGAGATCATCCTGAAAAATAATGGCTACGATGTCGTGAACCTCGGCATCAAGGTTCCGCCCGAAGATCTAATTCGCGCGCACAAGGAACATCAGCCGGACGCCATCGGCCTTTCCGGCCTGCTCGTAAAAAGCGCGCAGCAAATGGTGATCACCGCAGCCGACCTTCGCGAAGCTGGCATCCGCGTCCCGCTTCTCGTCGGCGGTGCCGCGCTCTCAGAAAAATTCACGAAGCTGAAAATCGCGCCGCAGTACAGCACCGCCGTCTGCTACGCGAAAGATGCAATGACCGGGCTGCGCCTAATGAACCAGCTCAGCGATCCATCGCAGCGCGACGCGGCGCTCCTCGCGCATACGCACGTAGAAACAATCATGCTCGACGAACCCGCCCCCTCTCCCGCCGAACCAGCGAGCGAAGCCCGTTCGCCGCGCATTCGCACCGAGATTCCGATTCCGCCGGTCGCTTATCTCGACCGAAAAGTTCGCGCCGTCCCTGACCTCAACGAAATCTGGAGCTACGTAAATCCGTTCATGATCTACGGTCGCCATCTCGGCTTTCGCGGAAATATCGAGAAAGCTCTCGCCGAGCGCGACCCGCGTGCGCTCGAGCTATTCAACAATATGGAAGAAGTCCGCCGCGAAGCCGCGGAGTTCATGAAGATCTCCGCTACGTGGCAATTCTTCGAAGCCGAACGCCGCGGAAATTCCATCGCGCTCTTCACTCCGAGCGCAAGTACAGTCGCAAACTCCGGAGCACCCGTTCACACATTCCACTTCCAGCGCCAACGCGCTCCCGGCGATCTCTGCCTCAGCGATTACATTCTCCCGTCACAGGACAACCGGCGTGACCACGTCGCGCTCTTCGTCGTCACTGCCGGTGCCGGAATCCGTGAACGCGCCGAAGCGGCGAAATCCGCCGGCCGTTATTTTTATTCGCACGGTCTGCAAGCCCTTGCAATCGAAACCGCCGAAGCCTGCGCCGAATGGCTGCACCGCCGCATCCGCGAGGACTGGGGATTTCCCCGATTCGCCCTCCACCACGATGGCCGACCGCTTCACGTCGCGCTACCGCGGCAAGCGCTACAGTTTCGGCTATCCCGCGTGCCCAAACCTCGAAGACCAGTCCGGCATCTGGCTCCTCCTCCGCCCGGAAGAAATCGGCGTCCACCTTACCGAAGGCATGATGATGGATCCGGAAGCAAGCGTCAGCGCCATCGTCTTCCATCATCCCGACTGCTCATACTTCAGCGTCGGCGAGATCTCCGACGCAAATCCTTCTCTCCTGTAGCTCCGCCATTTTAGTTTCGAATTTTGTTCCCCTCCTGACAATTTGACCCCGCGACAACCGGCGAGGATACTGCTGGCAGCGAACTCGTCCTGAGACGATATTTTCTGTCACGCGACCATGAAACTACGCACCAGAGTTCTTCCTGTCATCCTTTTTTGTGGAAGTTTGCTGCTGTGCCTTCCGCTCGCGGGCTGCGGCGATACTTGTTTTGTGATTGTGGGAGTTTTTCCCGCCTCGACATCTATTTCCAATCCCCCAGCCTGCAACTTGGGAAATGCAAATGGAACAATCAACCTGAGCATCACTTCAGCGGCTACCGCATTGCAGGGTCCCACGTCACCGAATCTTCAACATCTTTTTCTAAGCCTCCGCGGAGTAGAGGCCCATTCAAGCGATGCCGCAGATGACGATTCTCCAGACTGGCAAGAACTCGCTCCTGAACTCATGAGTCGGCCCATTCAAATCGATTTGATGGCTTCGTCAACCGCACAGGGAACGTCGTGCCTGCCCCATCTCGTGAGAGGAACTGTCGTGCCGGCCGCCGTCTACCGGCAGATTCGATTGAACCTCGTACCCGACCACCCCTCGGCCGACGACGCAGTCCCGGAGCAAAATGCCTGCGGAAGCATCGGCTTCAATTGCGCTGTGGGAATTGGCGGCCAAATAGGCGCCTTGGCGATTGAAAATGGAAACCGATCGATTCGAATTGCGTCGGACAAAATCGCAAACGGTTTCTTCCGCGTGCTCCCTGACACAGATTCCGAACTCTCAATCCAGTTCAATCCTTTCGCTTCCCTGGCTGCCCCGCTCGGCGAAGCCGTCCGCGTTGTCCCGGATTTCACGGCAGACTCACCTGCCTCGTGCGCGACGTTCTAAGCGGCCCGCGATCTTAGCGCTTCGCTGCAATCCACAAACGATTCCGCGCCTTGACGCCTCCACGCGTTTCGTCTAACTTCAACGCGGCTCACTTTCCGAGGCCGCTCGCATGAGTTCGTCGGTCGACCACAAACTTCCCGGTCTGTATCTCGCAAGCACGGGCAGCTACCCGCGCATTGGTGATTCGTCCGAGTTGCAGCCGCTCCGTCGTTCGATCGCGGCTCTCGATCGCGGCGAACGCAACACCGCCGATGTTCTCGACGCGGAAAATGAAATGACGCGCCACGCCATCGCCGATCAACTCAAAGCTGGACTCGAAATTATCACCGACGGCCAAATCCGCTGGTACGACCCGATCTCACACATCGCCGCCAAACTCAACAACGTAGAAATCGCGGGATTGCAGCGCTACTTCGACACAAACTTTTATTTTCGCCAGCCAGTGATGTCCGGCCCGCCCACGCGCAACAGCACATTCGTCGCCAACGACTACAGCTTTGCTCGCAACGCGCTCGGCCATCTCCCCACGCCGAAGCACCTCGCTGGGAAACTCTCGATCAAGCCAATCCTCACGGGCCCGTACACCCTCGCAAAATTTTCGCTTTCGGGCCACGCCGCGAAGGGCGCGAAAGGTACGTCGGGTGCGCCGCTATCGCTCGAAGCGCGATCTCTCGCCTACGCGGACTCGCTGGCTGCGGAAATTATCGCCCTCGCGCAAATCGGCGCCGAGATGATTCAAATCGACGAGCCCGCCATCCTGAAATATCCCGGCGATTGGGAAATATTCGAAAAGTCCCTCGCGCCGCTGTTCGCCGCGCGCGAAAAAGCGGGAGCAAAAGGCCGCCGTCCCGAACTTGCGCTTTACGTCTATTTCCACGATTGCGCGCCGCTCTATGAAAAACTTATTGCGCTTCCCGTCGATATCCTCGGCCTCGATTTCACTTACAATCCAAAGCTCGCCGATCTCGTCGCCTCCGCTGGTTCGCCGAAACCTCTCGGTCTTGGACTTGTCGACGGCCGGAACACCAAGCTCGAAGATCCAAAGGATGTCGCGCGCCAGATCGATCGCCTTCTCCCGAAAATTCAAGGTGGACGCGCCTACCTCGGCGCCTCCTGCGGCCTCGAATATCTTCCTCGCGATCGTGCCTTCGCAAAACTCGAACTGCTCCCCAAAATTCGCGCGGCCATGAACGGCTAAAGGAATCGCAGACACATGAGCCGCGATAAACTTAAAACCCTCGGTCTGAACCTGCCGCTATTCCCCACCACTTCCGTCGGCAGCTTCCCGAAGCCCGACTATCTCACTCGAGCGCGCGCTGATTTCTCGAAAGGCAAGCTCACAGCGGAAAAACTTCACGAGCTTGAACGCAAAGCCACCGCGTTCTGGATCGAAACGCAGGAAAAATTAGGAATCGACGTTTTCGTTGACGGAGAAATGTATCGCGGCGACATGGTCGCCTATTTCGCCGAACGCCTTCCGGGCTTCACCGAAGGCGGCCTCGTTCGCGCCTACGGCAACCGCTATTACCACAAACCGATCATCACAGCCGAAGTCGCGTGGCCCGGCCCTGTCACCATCGAATGGTGGAAATACGCGCAAAGCCTTACGAAAAAACCTGTGAAGGGCATGCTCACCGGCGCCTACACGATCATGGACTGGAGTTTCAACGAGCACTACCCCGATCGCCGCTCGACGGCCATGGCGCTGGCCGGCGTGATTCGAAAAGAAGTGGAAGCCCTCATCGCCGCCGGCTGCAAAATAATTCAAATCGACGAGCCCGCTCTCTCCGTCCGCCCCGAAGAATTACCCATCGCACTGGAAGCCATGGCGCACACCACAAAAAATCTCGACGCATACTTTATAACGCACGCCTGCTACGGTGAGTTCGAGCACATCTATCCCGGCATGCTCGATCTCGCGGTCGATAATTTCGACCTCGAAATGTCCAATAGCGATCTCGATCTACTCGAAGTCTTTCGCCGCCATCCTTTCACGAAAGACATCAGCTTCGGTGTCGTCGACGTGCACTCGCACAAAATGGAAACCGCTGGCGCCGTTCGCCAGCGCATTGAGAGCGCGCTAACAATTCTCCCGAAGGAAAACGTCTGGATCGATCCCGATTGCGGCCTAAAGACCCGAACTGTGGAAGAAGCGATCGAAAAACTCCGCCTCTGCGTCGCAGCAGCCAAATCATTCCGTCACTGAAATCTCCACCTTTAAATTCATTTCTATCTTGACACCGCCCGATTCTGGACTATTATGGCGCCCGCGTCACTACTCAGCCAGCGATGCCAACTGAAATTCATCAAATCGCGCTTGAACCTCTTTCACAATCCAGGTCGCACGCTGCCGCACACGCTTTCGCCCATCAATACGCGGCCATCATCGCCGAGCACAACATCCAAAATTACGCCCTGCAGCAGCGCCGCCGTCCCCGCGCGCTCCCGAATTGGTTGCCTCTCGCCATCGCAGCGGGCTGCGCGCTCGCGTGGGCGTTCATTTATTTCTTCGATTAATCGCGGCTTGCCGCTTGCATTTCGAGGATGTTAGCATCGCCACCGTGACTCACTCGGTACATGGACCTCACCACCCGATGCCCCCCTCCTCTTCCAGCCGCGAAATCTTTGCTCCTCCACGGCATGATGACGATCTCCTCGCGTTCGCCGACACGCGACCGCCGCTTGCCCTCCCCAAAAAGCGCCCTTTCATCTTGTGGATTGCAGTCGCCCTGCTTCTCGGCGCGTCGATTGCGCTTGTTCTGTCTGTGCTCATGTCTGGCTAAGATCAGCGGTGGCTATTTTTGCTCCCACAACTTCCCGGCTTGACGCGCAACCACCATTTACATAAATTCCTCTCGTCCATGCGAGTCCCGATCAAGTCCGCCATCATCGTTTTTTCCCTGGCACTCTCTCAACAATTTCTCGCCGCACAATACCCGCAGTCCCCTCCGACACCTCCGCCCCAACATTTCAACTGGCCGTCCGAACCCGTTCGCGGCGCGAAAGCCATGGTCGTCAGCGACGAAAAACTCGCCTCCGATGTCGGAGTTGAAATCATGAAGCGCGGCGGCAACGCAATCGATGCGGCCGTCGCCGTCGGCTTCGCACTCGCTGTCGTCGATCCCGAAGCCGGCAACATCGGCGGCGGCGGATTCATGCTCGTGCGCCTCGCGAAAGGCCCAGCCCATTTCATCGACTACCGTGAGGTAGCTCCCGCAAAAGCATCACGCGATATGTATTTGAAGCCCGACGGCACTCCCGATTCGCAAGCCTCGCTTGTTGGCTATCGGTCCGTCGGTGTGCCCGGCACTGTCGCGGGTCTCGCACTCGCGCTTAAAACGTACGGCACGATGAAACTCGCGGACGTGATGGCCCCTGCAATTCGCCTGGCCGAGAACGGCTTCCCGGTTAGTGCAAGTCTCGCTACCTCGCTTCGCTCCATGGAACCCACGTTCGCGAAATTTCCCACGAGCCACCGCATCTTTCTGAAGAACGGCGCGTACTATCAGCCAGGCGATATTTTCCGACAGCCCGAACTCGCCATCACCTTGAAACGCATTGCAAAAAGTGGAGCACCGGGATTCTATCGCGGTCGCACCGCCCAGGATCTCGCCGCTGAAATGTCCCGTGAAGCCGGCCTGGTCACGCTCGATGATCTCGCGCGCTACAAACCCGAAATTCGCGAGCCTCTCACTGCGTCCTACAAAGTAAATGGCCACGACTGGCAGCTGATCACCAGCCCGCCTCCCAGCTCCGGAGGTGTTATTTCCATCGAGGCGCTGAATATTCTCGCGCCCGTCGAGTTGAAATCGTGGAACGACGTCCAATCCGTTCACTGGTTAATCGAAACGATGCGCCGAGTCTTCGCCGATCGCGCCACCTATCTCGCTGATCCCGCGTTCGCAAAAATCCCTCTGCGCGGCATGATGTCCGAGTGCTACGCCGACGCTCTCCGCCGGACAATCGACCCGGAGCGCGCATCCTCAAGCGAAAAAATCCGCGCAGGCGATCCGTCTGCATTCGAGAATGTGAGTACAGGATCGTGCCCGCAGGTATCAAGCGCCAGCGCGTCGCCAGAATCCTCTGAACCCGCGCAACGCGCACTCGCAGAAGCCGCTCGCGAAGGCCACACCACCCACTTTTCCGTCGTTGACGCTGCCGGCAACGCCGTCTCCAACACCTACACCCTCAACAATCTCTACGGCTCAGGCGTCACCGCTACAGGCGGCTATTTCCTGAACGACGAAATGGACGACTTCACCTCGCACGCCGGCACCGTAAATATGTTCGGCCTCATCCAGTCCGAAGCCAACACGATCGCCCCCGGAAAACGCCCGCTCAGTTCCATGATGCCCACGATTCTTCTACGCGACGGGCAACTCAGCTTCGTCACCGGTGCACGCGGCGGCCCGCGCATTATTTCCGCCACGCTTCTTTCAATCCTAAACTGGATGCGCCTCGGCGACGGCGCACAGGAATCGATCAACGCTCCGCGCTTCCATCAGCAATGGCTGCCGGACACAGTCCTCCTCGAACCGAATTTTCCGCCCGCCGTCGCAAAAGATCTCGAAGCCCGCGGCTACAAATTCGCCGCCACACCCGGCTGGGTTGCTCTCGTCGAAGCTATCGCGATCGACCGCAACACAAACGAACGCCTCGGCGCCCCCGATCCTCGTCGCCCCGGCGCCGCCTCCGGCTTCTAATTCAAATTGTGAGTGGCCGCGCTTCCGACCTGCAAAATCCTTACACCAACACCCGCTTGCAAACTCAAAAACACCTGCTACCCTAATTCCGCATGAAATGCGGCTCACAATTCGGCCAGACAGACGGACAAACCGTGCTCTCCTCGACGGACAGTCCGGACCCGCGGATCCGGGGACATAAGGACCGCTCCAAACGCCCGGTTCCAAGCTCCGCTGAGTGCGTTTCTAATCGCCGTTCCGCGATTAGAAACCACTCTAAACAGCTGTATCACCAGCACTTAAGTTTTTCTAATCGGCTGTCAAGGGCGTTTAGAGTCCATCCTTTCCGCACGCCTTTCGGCAGAGCCGCGAGCCCGATTTCAGCCCAGCGCGCCCTCACCTTTCCGGGCCTCATCGAGGCGGTCTGATGCAGCGTATCCTGTCCACGTATCGCTTCATCAATCAGCCGCTCACGCCGGCACTGATCGCCGAGATTTCGCGCGCCGAAATTGGCGCTGTGGAAGTTTTCTGCGCGCCGTCTCATTTCAGTTATCGCGACGAACAGAAAATCCGCGAGCTCGCTGACGCCCTCGGCGAATACCGCGTCGAGCTTCACTCTCTCCACTCGCCCACCGAACGCGATCTTTCTCCCGGCCGGGAAAGCGGCGTCCCGATTTCAATTTCCGATACCGAAAGAATTCGCCGCCTCGATGCGGTCGACGAAGTGAAACGCGCGCTCGATGTAGCCGAGCGCATTCCCTTCCGCTACCTCGTTCAACACATGGGACACGGTCGCCAATCCGCTGACCCGCGCAAGCTCGACGCCGCCTTCACATCGCTCGAGATCCTCTCCGTCTTCGCGAAAGCGCGCGGCGTCACGATTGCGCTCGAAAATACGCCAGACGATCTTGGCGCGCCCGGCACGCTCCAACATTTTCTCGTCGACACGCACCTGCACGATTTGCGGCTCTGTCTCGACACGGGCCATGCGCACATGGAAGCGCCTGTCGAAGTCGCGTTCGATGCGATGCGCGATCGCGTCGTCACCGCCCACATTCACGACAATCACGGCGAAAAGGACGAGCACTTGTTGCCTTATGCCGGCACCATCGATTGGGATGCCACGCTCAGCGCGCTGGCGAACGCGCCTCAGCCAGTCGCGTTGGTCCTTGAACTAAAAGCCCAGCCGGACGCGACACCGACGCTCGATCAAATTCGCGCTACATTCGACAAGCTCGAAGAAAATATGGAGAAGCAAGGCAACCGCTCGGAAAAATCGTAAATTTCGAATCACACAGCCGTCGACCACGGCGGCAAAAATGAAACGGACAATCGAATGAACCAACAGGCCCAGGCCCCAATGCCCATCATCAACATCGAACAAGCCGGAGACTTCGCCGGACAGACCGTCACGATTCGCGGCTGGCTCTACAACCTGCGCGAATCGGGAAAACTCCTCTTCCCGATTTTTCGCGACGGCACCGGCGTCATCCAGGGCGTCGTCTCGCTGAAAGAACAGCCGGAAGCCTTCGAAGCGCTCAAAGGACTGACGCAGGAATCCAGCGTCATCGTCACGGGAAAAATTCACGCCGAACAGCGCGCGCCGGGCGGCTTCGAAATTCATATCAGCGGCATTGAAGTCGTCCAGCGCGTTCCAGACGCCGATCCCTATCCGATTCAGCTCAAAGAGCACGGCGTCGATTTTCTGCTCGACCAGCGCCATCTCTGGATTCGCACGCCGCGCCAGGCCGCGATCCTGCGCATCCGCGCCGAAGCCGTCCGCGCCGCGCGCAATTACATGGACTCCCAGGGCTACACGCTCACCGACGCGCCCATCTTCACGCCCGCTGCCTGCGAAGGCACCACCACGCTCTTCGAAGTAAATTACATTGACGACGAGAAGGCCTACCTGACGCAATCCGGCCAGCTCTACGTCGAAGCCACCGCCATGGCTCTCGGCAAGGTCTACACGTTCGGCCCCACATTTCGCGCGGAAAAATCCAAGACGCGCCGCCACCTCACCGAATTCTGGATGCTCGAGCCCGAAGCTGCCTACGCGCATCTCGAAGACATGATGCCAGCTCGGCGAAGGCCTCGTCAGCGCGGTCGTGCAATCCGTCCTGAAGAATCGCTCGCGCGAACTCGAAGCGATCGACCGCGATGCCGCGAAACTCGAAAACATCACGCCGCCGTTTCCGCGCATCAGCTACGACGAAGCCATCAAAGTCCTGCAGAAAGCCGGCAATCCCGCAAAATGGGGCGACGATTTCGGCGGCGACGAAGAAACCATCATCTCCAACGAATTCGACCGCCCGTCATGATTCATCGCTATCCCGCGGCGATGAAAGCGTTCTACATGGCCAGCCGATCCCGAGCGGCCCGAACTTGCGCTCGGCTTTCGACATGATCGCTCCCGAAGGCTACGGCGAAATCATCGGCGGCGGCGAGCGCATCTCGACTACGACCTGCTCGTTAAGCGCCTGCGCGAACACAACCTGCCCGAAGAAGCGTTCCAGTGGTATCTCGACCTGCGCCGCTATGGCAGCGTGCCGCACGCCGGCTTCGGCCTGGGCCTGGAACGCACGGTGGCGTGGATTTGCGGTACTGAGCACATCCGCGAGGTCATCCCCTTCCCACGGATGATCTATCGCGTTTATCCTTAGACCGTCCTGCCGTTCCGGGGCGCGCAGAAAGACAGTCAATATGCCAGACAAAATACGAATCATCGGCGTACCGATGGACCTGGGCGCCAGCCGCCGCGGCGTCGACATGGGTCCGTCCGCTCTGCGCGTTGCCGGACTCCAATCGCGTCTCAAGCAGCTCGGCCGCCAGGTCGAAGACATCGGCAACGTGCAAGTCAAGCAGCCCGAAGAGCAACACTACGGCGAGAAAAAGGCCAAGTACCTCGACGAAATTGCCGAAACCTGCAAGGGCCTCGCGGAAATTGTCGGAAAAACCCTCGACGAAGACTTTCTTCCGCTCGTTCTGGGCGGCGACCACTCGATCGCAGTCGGCGCCACCGCCGGCGTTGCCGCGCATTTCGACAAGAAATCAAAACGCATCGGCTTCATCTGGCTCGACGCACACGGCGACATGAACACGCCGGACTCATCGCCCTCCGGCAACATTCACGGCATGCCGCTCGCGGCGATCATGGGCTACGGCGCGCCCGAGCTCATCGAACTCGCGGGTATCACGCCGAAGGTCGAGCCGCGCAACGTCGCTCTCGTCGGCGTTCGCGATCTCGACTCGAAAGAGCGCAGGCTTATGAAGGATCCGGCGTTCACGTTTTCACCATGCGCGATATTGACGAGCGCGGCATGCGCGAAGTGATGGCCGAAGCGCTTCGTTTCGCCACCGACGACACCGCGGGCGTCGCCGTCAGCCTCGACATGGATTTCGTCGATCCCACCGACGCGCCCGGAGTCGGCACACCCGTGCGTGGAGGCGTCACCTACCGCGAAGCGCATCTCGCTCTGGAAATGATCGCCGACAGCAAGAGCATGGTTTCTCTCGAAGTCGTCGAAATTAATCCGGTGATTGACGTTCACAACCGCACCGCCCTACTCGGCGTCGAGCTGGTTCTCTCCGGACTCGGGAAAAAGATTCTCTGATGATCACGCAGCAAACGGTGGAACTTCACATGACGACGCGTTGTAGGGGACGGCGGGCATGACGAAACGCCTTCGCATTGGCGTCGTCTTCGGCGGCCGCTCCGGCGAGCATGAAGTCTCCCTCGCCTCCGCAGCTTCCGTGATTCGCGCGCTCGATCCTGAAAAATACGAAGCGGTTCCCATCGGCATCACGAAAGACGGCCGCTGGCTCGTCGGCACCGGTGCCGTTAAATTGCTCGGCGACGTTTTGAAGTCGGGCGACCGCGTGATGCTCCCCGCGGATCCCACAGCGGCGCAACTCGTTCCCGTTGGCCCGTCAAGCGGCCAGCCCAGCGTGCATCGTCGACGTCGTTTTCCCCGTCCTTCACGGCACGTTTGGCGAAGACGGCACCGTGCAGGGCCTGCTCGAACTCGCCGGTCTTCCGTATGTCGGCGCAGGCGTACTCGCCTCGGCCGTCGGCATGGACAAAGACGTCCAGAAGCGCCTGTTCGAACAGGCGGGCTTGCCGATCGTCCCATTTCTCGCGGTCCGCCGCTCCGAATGGGAGCACGAACGCGTGAAAGTGCTGCGCGAAATCAAAAAGAAATTCCGGTTTCCGATATTTGTGAAGCCCGCGACGCTCGGCTCTTCGGTCGGCATGACGCGCGTGAAAGCCATTCACGAACTGCAACGCCGCGATGGACCTCGCCGCCGAATTTGGACTCAAAATAATCGTAGAGCGCGGAGTGAACGGCCGCGAGATTGAAGTTTCCGTGCTGGGCAACGATGAAATTCGCGCATCGATTCCCGGCGAAATCGTTCCACACCGCGAATTTTACGATTACACCGCGAAATATCTCGAAGACGGCACGCAGCTCGTTATCCCCGCAGTGCTGACGAAAAAACAGGTCGCCACATTTCAGGACTACGCCGTTCGCGCCTTCCGCGCAATCGACGGCACCGGGATGGCTCGCTGCGATTTCTTCCTCGATCGCAAAAACGGAAAAATCTTCGTGAACGAACTCAATACGATTCCCGGCTTCACATCCATCAGCATGTATCCCAAACTGTGGGAGGCCTCCGGCCTCTCCTACACCAAACTGATCGACCGCCTGATCGAACTCGCCATCGAACTCCACAAAGAAAAAGCCCGCACTAAATACACCATCGAACTCCCCGCCGGATCGGCCGGCGCCCTCGAAGCCTAGTAACAATTTTCGAATCGATCCGTAGTAACTAATGGAAGCGCGAGGAAATGAACTTGATTGCTAGGCTTGACTCAATTAAACTAACCAGTTAGTTAAATAAGTGTCAGAGGAGCAGATTGTGAAATACCGCCGTCTCGGCAAGAGTTCTCTGGTTGTCTCCGCAGAAGGCCTCGGATGCATGGGCATGTCCGAATTCTACGGCCCCTCGAGCGACAGCGAATCGATCGACACGATTCGCCACGCCATAAACCGCGGCGTTACCCTGCTCGACACCGCCGACATGTACGGCGTCGGCCGCAACGAAGAACTTGTCGCCAAAGCCATCGAAAAGCGCCGCCACGAAGTCACAATCGCAACAAAATTCGGAAACGTCCGCGGCGCTGACGGCTCTTTCCAGGGTGTCAGCGGCCGCCCCGAATACGTCCAGCAGGCGTGCGAGGCCAGCCTACGTCGCCTGCGCATCGCGACGATCGATCTCTACTATCAGCATCGCGTGGACGACACCGTCCCCATCGAAGAAACCGTCGGCGCGATGGCTCGCCTCGTCGACCAGGGAAAAGTCCGCTATCTCGGCCTTTCCGAAGCGGGCGCAAACACAATTCGCCGCGCGCATGCCACCCATCCCATCGCCGCACTCCAAACCGAGTATTCCCTCTGGACGCGCGATCCCGAAGACGAACTTCTTGCGCTCTGCCGCAAACTCGGCATCGGGTTCGTCCCCTACAGTCCCCTGGGGCGCGGCTTCCTCACCGGACAGATCACAAAGCCGGAAGATCTCGCAGCCAACGACTATCGCCGCAGCACTCCGCGTTTCCAGGCCGACAATTTCAAAACAAATTTCGCAATCGTCGATGGCATCAAACAATTCGCTGCAGAAAAAGGCTGCACGCCGGCGCAACTCGCTCTTGCCTGGGTCCTCGCGCAAGGCGACGACATCGTTCCGATCCCCGGCACGCGCCGCATCAGATATCTCGACGACAATCTCGACGCTCTCGACGTGACTCTTTCGTCCGCGGATCTCGCGCGCATTAATGAGATCGCGCCGAAAGGCGTTGCGTCCGGAACTCGCTATCACGAAGCGGGAATGAAGCGGGTCGGACTCTGAGTCTCCTTCAATGAAACTCGGGCGCAGAAAAGTTGAAAATCCGGCAACCGCCCGGCGAATCCTCGCCGCCGCCGAGCGGCATTTCGCCGCGCAGGGCATGGCCGGAGCTCGCACCGACGAAATCGCCGCCGACGCCCACGCGAACAAAGCGATGCTCTATTATTATTTCGGAAACAAACGACGCCTTCATCGCGCCGTCCTCGAAAACCTTTTCCGCCAGCTCCGAAAAGTCGTTTACGCGCCTACCGCTCCCGATGCCACGGCGCGCGAGAGGCTTCGCGCCTGGGTGAATGGTTACTTCGCTTTTCTCGAGAGCCATCCGAATTATCCGCGCCTGGTGCAGCGCGAAGCGATGGATGCCACGCCGAAAATCGAATGGATTGCGAAGGAATATTTTCGTCCGTTCCTCAAGCAACTTAGCGGCTTGATCGAAGACGGCATCTCTGCCGGAGAATTTCGAAAGGTAGATCCCCAACACGCCGCATTCACCATGCTTGGCGCATCGGCCTTCTACTTCGCCGCCGCGCCGGTGATGAAACACGTGGTCGGCCACGAACTGCTCACTCCGCAAGCCATCGAAGCAAGGCGGCTTGCGCTTCTGGATTTTCTCGAGCACGGATTGTATTCCGCTAAATCGGCTCGCTCCGCTTCGCCAGCCGTAGCGTTTCCAGCCGTACATCTTCCCGTCGCACAGTTTCCAGCCGTATCCCAGCGAGGTCCCGATGACCGGGCGAAAATTTATAGTCGTAATCGGAATGGTTTTCATCGTCGCGTTAATCGTTTACTTCACCACCACGCCGCGAGGCAGCGACATTCCCCTTATCGGAATCGTCGACGGCAATGAAGTAATCGTCAGCCCGCAAATCACAGGGCGAATCGTAAATCTCACGGTCGATGAAGGCTCCGCAGTAAAGAAGGGCGACCTGATCGCTGAACTCGATCGCACCGAGCTCGAAGCGAGCCTCGCCGCCGCAAAAGCGAACGTCGGCACGCTCGAAAATTCCGTCCACGAAGCGGAACACAATTATTCCTGGACGAGCGAGCAAACCTCCGCTTCTCTGGATCAAGCGCAAGCGATGACCACTTCCTCCGACGCGCAACTCGACCAGGCACGCGCGCAGCTCTGGCGCGATCAATCCGATTTGAAGCGCATGCAGCAGTTGTACGACAAGCGCGAGATATCCGCGCAGGATCGCGACCACGCCGAAGCCGCCGTAAGAATGTCCGAAGCAAATGTGAAAGCGCTCGAAGACGCGTTAAAAGCCCAAAAAGCGTCGATTGCCGTCGCCCAGGCAAATCGCAAGCAAGTGGACGTCCGCAAGAGCGCGATTGCCGGCACGATTGCGCAGCTCGAACAAGCTCGTGCCTCTCTCGCGCAGGTTACGGCTCAACTCAGCTATACAAAAATCTACGCCCCAATTGACGGCATCGTTTCTGTGCGCGTTGCCAAACAAGGTGAAGTGGTCGCGCCAGGCTCGCCCATCGTCGTCGTGGTCGACGTGGACCACCTCTGGGTTCGCGCCGACGTGGAGGAAAGCTACATCGATTCGATTCAATTCGGCCAGAAGTTGCGCGTGCGGCTTCCGTCGGGAAATATTCTAGAAGGCCCGGTGATTTTCAAAGGCGTTGAGAATGAATTCGCCACGCAGCGCGACGTGAGCCGTACGAAACGCGACATCAAAACTTTTGCGATTAAAGTGTCCGTGCCGAATCCCGAGCATCGCCTTTTCACCGGCATGACGGCCACCGTGTTGCTTCCCCAGCCCGAAGCGAAAAACTGGTTCGAGCGGCTGCGAACGTAGCGGGAAACGAATCCATGAACGCTATCGAAGTGGATCATCTCAAAAAACAATTTGGCGATCTTGTCGCCGTGAACGACGTCAGCTTTCAGGTAGCCGACCGGGAAATCTTCGGCCTCCTCGGGCCGAATGGCGCAGGAAAGACCACGCTTATTCGCATGATGACGACGCTGACTCCGCCCACGTCCGGCACCGCCAGAATCGCAGGGCACGATATACGAAGCGACGCTGACGGCGTTCGCCACGCCCTCGGCGTGATTCCCCAAGCGTTTACGTCCGATCCGGAATTGACCGCGAACGAAAACATGCTGATCCACGCAAAACTGTATGGCGTGCCGTCCAGCAAACGCGAAAAGCTGATTCATGATTTGCTCGAATCCGTCGACCTGCTGAAATTTCAGCACGCTCTGGTTCGCACATTTTCAGGCGGAATGCGGCGACGCCTGGAAATCGCGCGCGGCCTGGTCCATTCGCCGAAAATCCTTTTTCTCGACGAGCCGACGACCGGCCTCGACCCTGTTTCGCGCACGAACGTTTGGGAGATGATTCGCAACATGCGCGACAAGTCCAAACTTACGATTTTGCTCACCACTCACTACATGGACGAAGCCGACAAGCTTTGCGACCGCATCGCAATCGTCGATCACGGAAAAATGGTGGCGCTCGATACTCCCACGGCCCTGAAGGACAGCGTCCCCGGCACGGATACGGTGGAGGCAGAATTCGAGGACACGCCTCCCGATTGGATGGAGCAGCTTCAGGGACTTGCACAGGCTGCAGGAGTTTCGGTGCATGACGGCGCAGTTCGCATCGCTTCACACGACGGTCCCTCGACGGTCGCCGCGTTGATGGACATTGCGCGTGTCCGGCACGTGACCGTAAAAAAGGTGTCCGTCACAAGCACCACTCTCGATGACGTCTTCTTACACTACACCGGAAACGAATTGCGCGACGCCGCGCACGGAGGCGCCGGCTATGACATCAGCCATTTATATCGCTAGCAAGCGGCAGCTCACGAATGCTCGGATGCTGGCAAAGGCAGGCCGCGCATGAAGTTATTTCGCGTAAACGCTCTGATCGAGCGCGACATGCGGAAATTTTTCCGCAGTCCGGCCTTGATGATGGCTTCCATGGTGTTTCCGCTCGTGCAGCTGATCGTTCTTGGCTATGCGTTCGGCGGAAAAATCAAAGGTGCGGTCGTCGCCGTCGTTGATCAGGATAAAACCGTCCAATCGCGCCGCCTGCGCGAAATGTTCAATGGAATTTCAGCCGGTCCGCAAACCTTTCGCGTCGTTGAGTACAACTCTCTGCCCCAGGCGATCAACGATCTGCGCTCGGGCTTCGTCGCAGCCGTGGTGCAAATCCCCTACGATTTCACGCAGCGCTACTACCAGCACAATCGCCCGCGCATTTCGTTCACCGAGGACAATACCGACCAGTTCGTCTCGAGTTCGCTTCTCGAGCGGGTGCAACAAATGGTGAACGAGCTGAACACGCCCGACGTCGAACCGCGTCTCGCGACACAAGTGGATCTGAACGTCGTCGAAATGTATCCCTACATCGAGTACATAAAATATCTGCTCGCTGGTTCGATCGCGATGTCAATTTTTATCGTGGCGATGATCGGCGGCGGCATCACGTTCATTGACGACAAAGCGCGCGGCTTGCACGAAGGCTATCTCGTCACACCCATCCAGAAGACCGAGCTGGTGATGGGCCTGATTGGTGCCGGCGCGTTGAAGGGGCTGATGGCTGGTTTCGTCCTCACAATCATTGGCGGTCTAATCGCGGGAATTCCGCGGCTCTGGGACCCGGTGCGGCTGTTCTACCTCGCAATCGTTGTGTTCGTCGCGTCTGTGGCCATGATCAGCTTTATGTTTCTCGTTATGGTTCGCGTTGATGATCCGCTTGTGCCGCGCGCCATTTTTGGAGTGCTCAACACTCTGCTCTTTTTCCCATCCGGTGCCGTGTACCCGGTGGAAGCTTTTCCGCGATGGCTGCAGTGGATATCGATCGTCGATCCGTTCACGTACACGGTGCATGCGTTGCGAAATCTGACGATTAAGAACACGGGCTTCGAAGGAATTTACAAGGACGTCTTAATTTTGTGCGCTTTTTCTGCCATCATGATTATGGGCAGCATCGCATTGTTCAAGCGGCAACTGTAATTCCGAGGAGATTGCGTGACACTTTTCGACGGCACCGAGGAGCATCCGCCCTCGAAGATCTTGCGGTACCTCATCACGAGTCTCGTATTTGTGATTCTCGTGGGCGGTTACTGCATGTGGATGCTTCGGTTTCACAAAGAGAAGAACACTGTGAAGCAATTCCTTACCACGGTGGCGGCGGGAAATTTCGACCGCGCTTATCAATTATGGAAGCCCGCGCCCAGTTTTTCATTCAAGGATTTTATGGAAGACTGGGGCGCGCAGAGCTATTACGGCCCTGTGAAGAGTTTCCGAATCGAGAACGCCGAAGAAATCAAGCATGGGTCTGAATCGCCGTCAGGCGTGGTGGTTACCGTGGAAGTAAGTCCCGACGATCCTTTCCCGTCCGCGGGTGACGCAGCAAAAGAGAGCAAGATTAAGGAAGTACGTCTCTGGGTGCAGTTTAACGATCAATCGCTCGGCTATCCGCCATAGATTTCGTTTGATCGATCGCGCAGCATGATCCGTCGCCGGGCTGCTGACGCACAACCCACGCAGGGCGCGGCTACTGCGGCGCGATTTTGGCTTCGTCGGGAAGCATCACCGGAATATCTTCGCGAATCGGGTAAACGCGCCGACACGTGGAGCACATCAGTCCTTTTTGATCACTCGTGATCTTCACGGGCGTCTTGTCCAGCGGGCAAACCAAAATATCGAGCAATTCCTGCGACACAGCCATCGAATATCCTCCGTCGTACCCTTCGCTGATTCAGAGTCTATCGCAAAATAATCCGTACGGCTGCACTGTCAGGCAAGTCCTGTAACAACGAGCGTGAGTCGCCCTTTCCATTCCGCGCCCGGCTGCAATTCTACGGGAAACGTCGCAATGATTTGCGAACCCTGGTAGATCCGTTCGAATCCATCCTCCGATTCAGAAACAGTTTCGATCGGCGACACCCAGAAATCGCGCGCGCCCGGCGCCAGCAGCGTCACTGCAATTTTTTGCCATTCGTCGACGATGCGAAGGTCTGTACCGGGTACAGCAGCCGCCCATCGCAACGGATAATGTTGTCCAGCCGATTCAAAATACCGGTCGGGCGAAGACGGAGCGAGACAATTCACCACCGTTTCGATGCCGACGACCATGGACGCTGCGCCAGGTGCCGTTCTTCGCAGCGTCACATCGCACGTGACATCAAAGCCTTTCGGATTGCGCGAGAACCTGAAACTTTTTTCCGCAGGCCAGTCCGCGCTCTGCTCCGATGCAAGTGTCGCACCAGTTTTGGAAATTTCCACGACACGGTAGTTTCCGCCAGCGAGCGCGGCGTTTTCTTCGAGCCGCACTGTCGCGCAATCCTGGTAGGTTTTATCCGGACTAAAAAGAAGAAGGCGAAAAGAATGGCGAGGCCATCGGTCGTAGTGCAGCCACCGTTCGAGGCCTTCCTCCTTCGCGCGCGCCTGATCGTGAATGGACTTCAAGCCTTGATCTTGCGGTGCACCTGCATTCTTCAACGCCGAGTGGTAGGCCTCCGGCCGGCGCTGTAGCGAATTGATCAGCGCAACGTTCGTTCCCCGGCAATCGATCGCGCACAGCGTTGCGCCGTCAGCGGGACTGAGCAGCGCGGCGTATCGGTCGGAAGTGAAGTAGATCTCTTCGCGGCCATCCGCGTCGAAATCCAAATGCGACACGTCGAAATATTGTTTGGTCCGGTGCGATGCGCGATCGGCAATCGCTTCCGCTTGCACAAGCGCCGTCCACAGCGCAGTGCGCAAGTGCGGCGAGTAGAGCCCTCCGAAAACGCCATGCCAGTATGCGTCATTACATTGGCTGCGATGCAGCAAAGTGGTGGCTTCTTCGCTGGCTTCACGAAAAGATTTGTCGGCGGCCGCGCCGGCAACAAGCTTTCGCACCTTTTCCGAAACGTGCAGCATTTTTTTTTGGAGCAAATTTGACTCCGAGTATTTCGTGAAGAAATTGCGCCAGATGCCTCCGCGCAAGAACGGCAGAGCCTCGGGCCGCTTCGCAAACTCCTCGGTCAAAGCGTGGTAGCGCGTACGCGCCTGCGTTGGCAAAGACCACTCCATCATTTCGGTGTACGAAGCTGTGGGGAGATCGGCTCGGCCCAGCGAAACGTGCGACGAAACGGCGTCTCCGGGCGTCGAAGTTTCGAGCCAATCGGCGTTCTTTTCCAGCTCGATGAAAAAATCTTCCAGCCACCCATCCGTGTAGCAATGCTTGTACGTTCCTGGCCATACGCCGAACTTTTCGAGATCGTCTCCCATCGCGGCGAAAGCGCCAGGATGTTCGCGCGAAGCTGTGCGCAAGAAGTCCGATGTTTCCGCGACCGGCCGGAAGGGCAGCAAGTATCGCAGAGCCTTCAGGCCGGGAAGCAATTTGACGGTGTGACACTGGTCCTCGGCGATGTAGTGACCGTACATTTGCTCGAGCTCAAACCCCGCCCCGAGAAAATGATTGTCGTCCACGAGTGTGTATTCCACGCCTGCGGGCGCAAGCGAAGATGGCAGCTGCGGCTCCCACACGCGTTCCGCGAGCCATGCGCCACGCGGCCGCGCTCCGAAATGTGTCTCGATGTAGTCGGAGAGGCGAACGATCTGCTCACGCCGGTCGGCAAAAGGAATCGCGATGAGAATCGGTTCGTAGTAGCCGCCTCCCACGATTTCAATCTGTCCGCGCTTTACGAGACCGCGCAAACGCTCGAAATACTCCGGATGTGCGCGCTCCACCCATTCAAGCAGCGAGCCCGTGTAGTGGAGCCCCAGCCGAACGGACGGGTGCCGCGAGAGAACTTCAATGAAGGGTAAATACGACTGCGCGTATGCGCGTTCGAGGACATCATCAAAATTTCCGACCGGCTGGTGCGCGTGAATCAGAAGAGAAAGTTGAAATTTGGCCACCGGGCGTCCTCGATGAGGCCGTATCAGAATAACCTGATTTCAGCCAACTTCACACTAAGTGGCCCGCGAAGGTGTTAACGGCAGATTGAAGTTCTCACAGCGCTGGCGCCGGCAAACTGAGTGAAGCGCTCTCCCATTTTCGTCATCGCTTCCTCGAGTGTGGAATCAGGCCCACCGGCGGGCGCATAAATCACAACCAGAATGTCGCGCGCCGATTCCGTGATCATGCTGCGCGTGGAATCGCTGATGGGGCTGCCGAACGGGCCGTCGGGGTCGGCCAGCACAGGCCGCCCGTCTAGATGCCACATCTTCTTCCCGATCCCTTCGTACGTTTCGCCGGCGGTTCCGTGGCGCAATGCGATCGGAGCGCGGATGCGCGCGCGATCGTAACAACCGAAGGACCAGCCAGTCTGGATCGATCCGAGATTGCAAACGTCCACCGCATTTGAAACGCGATACAGACCCTTGCCCTGCACCACTCGCCGCAGCAAGGCTTCCGACGACGGACGGTATTTCGACGGATCCATGTCCCACTCGCGAAACATGGCGCGCACTGCGCGAATCGCCGGCGCTTCGGCCAGAGCCTCCACAGTAAATTCGTTGCGTTTGCGTTCGGAGATTTCATCCATCAATTTCGCGAGCTCCGGTTCGACCGGTACGACGCGTATTCCATCGGCTTCCACCACTCCCAGCTTTACGCCCGGCAATCCAATCTGAATTTCCATGGCCGCCATAGCCTCGTCGCTGATATGGTTCCCAATCGAACGCGCACAGCCGCTATCTAAATGTGTCGCGACGATTCTATCGGCATTCACATGAGCGCGCGATGAAATCTGCAGAACGAAAAAAGAAATTCGAAGAGGGCCTCGCGCATTTCAACGCGGAGAAATTCTTCGAAGCGCACGAGTTCTGGGAGGAAATCTGGCTGGTCGAACCCGAGCCGGATAAAACCTTTCTCCAGGGACTCATTCAGGTCACCGCGGCGTTTCACCACTACCAGCGCAGTAACCCGGAAGGCGCCGAATCGCTCCTCGCATCCGGTATCGTGAAACTCTCCCGCTTCCCGCACGACCACTACGGCCTCGCCATTGGGGAGCTTCTCGCGCGCGCCAAGCAGTGGGCTCGCGCTCTCGGAATGCGTGAAGATCCGGGAGCGAACGAATTTCCCATACTGAGACGCGTGCACACTCCCGCGGCGAAGGAAAAGAGCGCGAGAAAAGACGACGACGCTGGCCACGACTAGGGATCGACTACAATCTTCCCTTTCATCTTGCCGTGTCCTGTTCCGCACTTCTTGCAGCACGAGAACGCATACGTGCCCGGCGCCTCAGCTGTAAACTCCAGCGTCGCGGTCGCGTCTTTTTTCAGCTTCAGGCAATCATCCCCGTACGTGAAGGATATTCCGGGGGCTGTATTCGATTGGCCGCCACTGGGAAATGGATCGATGTGAATTCCGTGTGTGCGATCCACCGAGATCAGTTTCAATTGAACCTTTTCACCACTCTTCACGTGAATTTCGGACGGTTCAAATTCGAAGTTTTTGGCAGTCACTTGAATCAATCGCGGGGAATGTTCGGCGGCCTGCTTCCCTGTTTCCTGTGCCACGATGGACGGCGCGAGAAACGCAAGCACCAGCAACATTCGCGCAATGATGATCTTTCCCTTCACCATGATTTCTCCTTCGTACACGCGGCGATCAGGACCTGTGTTTTGACATGCAACCACGCCGAGAACCGGACTTCACGAGGTGCCGCAATACAACTCAACGAAAAGCAGCATACGGCGTCCAAACTCGAAAGTGAAGCGACGGAATGGTCCGAACCACTCCCCCGCGCGGTTGACACGCACCTGCAAGCTATGGAACGCTGCTTCAGGGAGCAATCATGCAACTCGGCCGCGAACAAATCATGGAAGCGCTTCGGCAATGTTATGACCCGGAAATCCCCGTCAATATCGTCGATCTCGGTCTCATCTACGACGTTCAAAATGACGCCAACGGTAACGTCGCGGTGAAAATGACGCTCACGACTCCCGATTGCCCCTCTGCGCAAGAAATCCCCGACCAGGTGAAGCAGCGAATCGCTGGCCTCACGGATGTCCGCGATGTGAATGTGGAAATCGTCTGGGAGCCGGCCTGGAATCCCAGCATGATCAGCGACGCGGGCCGCAAAGCTCTCGGCATCGAGCCCGACGCATAGCCACCGCAAAGCTCAAAATAAAAAAGCGCGGCAAGTCTTCCGACTCACCGCGCCCAACGCCGCATTCTGCATCTATCCGCCGGCTCGAATCGCCCGGCTTTTCCGCTGTTACGACTTCTTATTTGCGTACCAGTCCGCGTTTATCGGAGTGAAGTTCGCCCACTTCTCGGGCAGATCTTCGAGCGCGAAAATCGCCGTCACCGGGCACACCGGAACGCACGCCCCGCAATCGATACATTCCACCGGATGAATGTAGAGCTGGGTTTCTGCTTCAAAATCGGGCTCGTCCTTGCGCGGGTGAATGCAATCCACCGGGCATACATCGACGCACGCCGTGTCCTTCGTTCCGATGCAGGGCTCTGCAATTACATAAGCCATCGCGTAGTCTCCTGAAGAAAAGCTGTACTTTCACAGTATAACGCTCGTTCCAGCGGTCGAACGGCGAAGAATTTTTATATCATTATTCCCATGGAGGCACAAGCCTGCCTAACGGCACCCATAATCAAAGGGACTTGAAGCCAAAGTTGCCGTCGCGCCGCCTCAACCATTAGAATAGCTGGGTGAAAATATCGCCGGTAACAACCCCAAGCCTTCTTACACCGCTTGCCATCGCAATTCTCGCACTCGTGCTGGCAGCCATGCCTGTCTCATCTCCGGCCCAATCGTCGTCACCCAAGCCCGCGGCGAAATCCACCAAGCCTGCTACGGCCGATTTGCCGCTGATTGATCTCGCCGGCTACAACCAGGTTCTCGCCAAATACCGCGGCAAACCGCTCGTCGTCACTTTCTGGGCCACATGGTGCGAACCCTGCCGCGACGAATTTCCGCTGCTCGTTCAGCTCGAGAAACAATACGCGCCGCAAGGCCTCGCGATTTTCGGCGTCAGCCTTGACGACGATTCCGACATGAACCTCGTGCGCCGCTTTCTCGCCCGCAACCAGCCAGGCTTCCCCAATTATCGACAGAAGCCAGGCATTGACGTCGATTCGTTCTACCGCGGCGTGAATCCGCAATGGACCGGCAGCATGCCCGAAACAATTTTCTACGGTCGCGACGGCCGCATCCTCGGGCACTTCATCGGCCAGCAGCCGCGCGCAGCGTTCGAGGAAGGTATACATCAAGTTTTAGCGAGTGCGGGCGGTCACTAACCCGTTTCGCGGACGCTCTGGAATTCACAATTTCCAATTCGCTCTGAAATCGTTTCCTTCGGAGGCTTCCCGATGCTTCAAACACGCGGAAACAAACTCACATGGCTCGGCCACGCGACGTTCCGAATCACCACGCCGACAGGCAACGTGATCCTCGTCGATCCGTGGATTCAGACGAATCCAATGACTCCCGAACCGCTCAAGAATGTCACGCGCGTGGATACGATGCTCCTCACGCACGGCCACTTCGATCATATTGCTGACGCCGTCGATCTCGCGAAGAAATTCAAGCCCCGCATCGTCGCCATTCACGAAACGTGCGCGTGGCTTGAATCCAAAGGCGTCTCAAATGCTTCCGGAATGAACAAAGGCGGAACGCAGCGTGTCGACGAAATCGAAGTCACAATGGTGAATGCGATCCACTCCTGCGGAATTCAAGACGGCGATAAGATCGTCTACGGCGGAGAGGCTTGCGGCTACATCATTCGGCTTCCCGGCGGCCTTACCGTGTATCACGCGGGCGACACAGCCGTCTTCGGCGACATGAAAATCATCGGCGAGCTATACGCGCCAACCGTCGCGATGATTCCGATCGGCGATCACTACACCATGGGCCCGCGCGAAGCTGCACTCGCGATTCGACTGCTCAACGTACGCCACGTGATTCCCATGCACTTCGGCACGTTCCCACTGCTCACAGGGCGTCCCGATTCACTGCAAGACCTCACGCGCGACGTCCCTAGCCTCGAATACCACGTCATGAAGCCTGGCGACACGCTTGGCGACGAACATGCCGCCAGCGCGAGGTAATTACTCTGCGCGGTTTGAGACCGTGTCATCCTGAAGGCATCCGGCCAGGATGCCTGAAGGATCTCAGTCTCGGAGTCAGCTAAACATTTCGCGATCAACCGAAACGGAACGAGCAACTCAAAAAGGAAAAAACCAATGGCTGGCAAAATCCTTAATTCAAACGTAGAAAAATACCTCGATCACATCCTGCCGAAGCGCGACGCGGTCCTCACCGACATGGAACGCTATGCCAAGAAGCACGACGTTCCAATCATCGGCCCCGCCTGCGGGCGCTTGCTACATCTCGTCGCGCAGATATCGGGCGCAAAGCGAATTTTCGAGATGGGCTCGGCGATTGGCTATTCCACGATCTGGCTGGCTCGCGCAGTGGGCCCCGACGGACAAATTTTTTACACCGACGGCAATCCTGAAAACGCCAAACTCGCCGGCCAGCATTTCCAACGCGCGGGCGTGCAGGACCGCATTCAAATTCTCGTTGGCGATGCGCTCGCGCTTCTCGATGAAATCGGCGGCCCGTTCGATTTGATTTTTATCGACGTCGACAAACACCAGTATCCCGAGGCCCTGCAAAAAGCGATCCCCCGCTTGAAGAGCGGCGGCATACTCGTCACGGACAACGTACTGTGGTCCGGCCGAGTCACCGCAAAAGCGAAGGACGTCCGCACCCGCTCGATCCAGAAGTTCAATCAGGTGGTCTACTCGTCGGAGGAACTCTTCCCCGTCATCGTTCCGCTGCGCGACGGCGTTGTAGTCTGCCGCAAGGTCTAGTCCCGATCGCTGCAGCTGGCGAGAAGTAAGAAACTCGTGGTGGAGACACGGCAGGCGTCTCCGCGTAAGGCCGGCAATATCTACCTCTTCAGCCGACAAAGCGTTTATCACACCGACTTCTGAATTTACCCGGCGGTGTCACGAGACGATTTCGGAAGCAGATTGCGGAGGAAGAACGCTAGATTGGCCGGCCGCTCTGCAAGCCGCCTCATGAAGTAAGGAAACCAATCAGTGCCGAACGGAATATAAATTCTCAGCCGGTATCCCTCGCGCACGAGCTGCTGCTGCAGATCGGTGCGAATCCCGTACAGCATTTGGAACTCAAACTGGTCCCGGCCGATGTTTTTCTCGCGCACGAAATCTTTCGTCGCCTGAATCATCGCCGGATCGTGCGTCGCAATGCCGTGATAGATGCCGCTCGGCAAGAATCAGCTTCATCAAGTTTCACGTAGTTCGCGTCGACATTGGCCTTCGCAGGAAATGCAATCTCCGCGGGCTCCTTGTACGCGCCTTTGCACAAACGCATCCGGCAGCCTACGCTCAGCAAATCCTTCACATCCTGCTCCGCGCGGAACAAATACGCCTGCATTACCGTGCCGACACCTGAATATTTCGCGCGAACGCGTTTTGTTAGATCCACGGTTCTCTGTGTATACGCCGAGCCTTCCATATCAATGCGAACGAAATTTCCAAGGTTCGTAGCGTGCTCCACGATCTTCCCGACGAGTTCCTCGCAAAGCGATTCGCTCAAATCGAGGCCTAGCTGCGTCAGCTTCAACGACACATTCGCGTCGAGTTTTTCGCGCGCGATCCGATCGAACATTGCGAGGTAGCCTTCCGCCGCACTTCGCGCACCGGCCTCGTCCGACACATTTTCCCCAAGAAGATCAAGGCTCGCCGAGCGGCCAGCCTTGTTTACGGCGCGCGCCGCCTCAAACGCGTCGTCCAGCGTTTCCCCGGCCACAAATCGGCGCGCCACGCGCCGGCTCACACCATTGCTCATGATGAAAGGCGCCAGCCGCTTGCTTTCGGAGAGCTTCAGAAGAAGTGCGCGCATCAGAAGGAATTGCGCTCCAGCCGGAGAACGAATGCTGTTGTGATTCGCATGCGCTCGGGATTATGCCGCGAATGGTCCGCTTGCACTAGGCCCACTCACGATTTATTTTTTGCGAGGAATTTCTCAGCGTCCATCGCCGCCATGCAGCCAGATCCCGCCGCAGTGATGGCCTGCCTGTAGTGATGATCCTGCACGTCGCCGGCCGCAAAAACGCCTTCGACGTTCGTCTTCGCGCCGTCGTGTGTAATCAGGTAGCCATCGGCGTTCATATCGAGCTGGCCCTTGAACACTTTCGAGTTCGGATCGTGTCCGATCGCAACGAACACGCCTTCGACCGCGATCGTTTTCAGCTCATTCGTTTCCACATTCCGCAATTTCACGAGCTCGACCGACTTTTTCTCCACGTCGTCCACGTGCTCGATCACGTAGGGCGTTAAAATTTCGATCTTCGGATTGGTCCGCGCTCGATCCAGCATGATTTTCGTCGCGCGAAATTCGTTGCGCCGGTGGACCAGAGTCACCTTCTTCGCGAATTTCGTCAAAAACGTTGCTTCCTCCATCGCCGTGTCGCCGCCGCCCACAACAATGATGTCGCGCTCGCGGAAGAAATAGCCATCACATGTCGCGCACGTCGAGACGCCGTGTCCCAACAAGTGTTTTTCAGACTCGATGCCCAGCATGCGCGCCGATGCGCCGGACGCAATAATCAAGGCTTCGCACTCGTACGTTTCTTTACCCGCCACGATTTTGAACGGCCTCTTGCTCAAATCTACTGACGTGACGGCACCCGCCGCAAATTCCGTCCCGAACCGCTGCGCTTGCTTCCGCGCATTCTCGATCAGCGCCGGTCCCAGGATGCCATCGGGAAACCCAGGAAAATTCTCCACCATCGTCGTCAATCCGAGCTGCCCGCCCGGCTCGTATCCGTCAAGCACCAGCGGCTTCAGCTCCGCTCGAGCCGCGTAGATCGCCGCCGTCAGCCCCGCACACCCGCTCCCGATGATGATTACTTTATGCACTGAAATCTCCTAAGCGATTCGATGCTGAATCGAGTATTGCGATGCAACTTGAAAAGCTAGCCATTGTAACATTTCGCGCCACAAGGGCCATCTTCCGCCCCGTCTCCATTGCGGTTCGCCGATTTGCGGTTTCGCACGAGCGTGGGTGATAATCTGAAACTGGGATTTTAAGAATGCAATCAACCGCCGCCCTTTTCCGGCTTCTGAACGAATTCATTATGCTGCTTCTCGGTGCGCTTCTTGTGCTACTCGCCGCTACCCGCCGAATTTCTTTGCCCTCGCGCACCGGCATGTGGTTCGGCTTGGGAGCTGCCTTAATTCTCTGGGGACTCCGCACAGGGATGCGCGCTTTGCCGAAAACGTCTCCCGATCACTCGGCAATTCGCGGTGGCTCGCTGATCCTCGTCGGGGCCATGATCATTGCAGTTCCGCTCGTGCCCTTGCATTACGAAGCGGTGCTGCTTGCGCTCGCTGGTGGCGTGCTCGTCCTCCGCGGACTTCTCGGCAGCGTCCTTCTCGCTCGAACGTCCTGGTGATCCGCGTGTTCCACACGCTTTTTTGATGCGCAAGAGGAGATTTCAATGGAAGCCATTAATCTCGCGGAGAAGCTATCGAAAGTCACGGAGTACTGGAGTCCTAAAATCGTCGGTGAACTCAACGACTCTTACGTGAAAGTTGTGAAATTCAAAGGCGCTTTCGTCTGGCATCACCACGATGACGAAGATGAAATGTTTCTCGTCGTAAAAGGGCGCATGAAGATGCGCTTTCGTGACCGCGATGTTTTTGTCGCTCCCGGAGAATTTATTATCGTTCCAAAAGGTGTGGAGCACATGCCCGAAGCGGAAGATGAAGTCCATATTGTCCTGCTCGAGCCCAAGACGACCCTCAACACCGGCAATGTCCGCAACGAGCGTACCGTGGTAGAACTTGAGCGGCTCTAGATCGCATTCACAGGATCGGAATCCCGGGAGCACGATCGACTCATGAAACGCCGACTCTACACGCTCGATGTTTTCACCACGAAGCAGTACGCCGGAAACGCGCTTGCCGTCATTATCGATGGCGATGGACTTGCCCAGGCCAAGATGCAAGCCATCGCACGCGAAATGAACCTTTCCGAAACTGTTTTCATTCAGCGCCCGACGAACAACAGCGCGCTCGCCCGGCTCCGTATCTTCACCACCACGCACGAACTTCCGCTGGCCGGCCATCCCGTGATCGGAACGTGGTTCCTGCTCGCCGAACTCGGCGTCGTGCCGGCGTCCGAAGGGCACGTTCAAATTCTGCAGCAGACCGGCGCGGGAATCCTTCCCGTTGAGTTCACGTTTCATGACGGTCGCCCGGTAAGCGTCACGATGACGCAAAAACCTGCCCGATTCGTGCCAACAAAACTAAATCGCGCCGCTCTCGCCGAGGCTCTGGGATTGAAATCGAGCGATCTCGATCCCACGCTCCCGCTCGAATTTGTCTCCACAGGAATTTCAAACTTGATGGTTCCCATCCGGCGAAGAAATATTCTTCCGAAGATTCACATGAACATGCGAGCGCTGGCGCAATTGATTTCCCGGCACGGCGTTGTAGCTTATTGCTTCGCTCTTGGCGGAAAGGGAAAAGCGTTTGCGCGTGGCATGCTGCCGTGGGCACTTGTCGAAGATCCTGCCACAGGCTCAGCAGGCGGATCGCTTGGCGCGTACCTCGTACGGCACGAACGACTGCGACCGCTGGAAACATTGACGATTATGCAAGGCGTCGAGATGGGCCGACCGAGCGAAATTCGCGTGGAAGTGACTTCGGAGCGCGGCCGCCTGGTGCCGAAAGTGAGCGGCTCCGCGGTTCGCGTTTTCGAAGGCCACATCGACGCATAGCCGCAGGCTTAACGAATGTTTTCGTCAATGACTGAGTAAACGGCCTAGCCTTCGAGTTTTTTCTGCGCGGCGTCAAGAATGCCGTTCAGAAATGCGGGGGCTTCTGCGGACGAAAACTTCTTTGCGAGTTCGAGCGCTTCGTTGATTACAACTTTCACAGGGGCTGTGCCGGATTTAATTTCATGAATTGCGAGCCGCAGGATATTTCGATCCACCGCTGCAATTCGCTCAAGTTTCCAGTTCTCCGCGAGATCGCTCACGAGTTTGTCGCTCGTATCAGCCTGCGCGATCGCGCCTTCAAATAGCTGGTTCGCAAATTTGCGAGTGGAATCCGCCGCGCGCGCCGACTTCCAGAAGTTTTGTTCGATCTGCGCTGGCTTCTGATGCGCCATGTCCCATTCGAAAAGCATCTGCAGCGCAAACTCGCGCGACTTGTGGCGCAGTGTCATCGCTTCCCGCGCCGCGCAGTTTTGGCTGGCTTCTTCGAAAGTTTCCGCGAGAGTTGGCCCATCTCGATCGCGCCCATTCCCGCTTCATATCCTTTGTTCCCGGATTTCAGCCCGGCGCGATCGATCGCCTGTTCGAGCGTGTCGCATGTGAGCACGCAAAACCCCATTGGAACGCCGGTATCGAGCTGCGCGATCTGGATTCCGCGAGCAGTTTCCGAGCAAACGTAATCGTAGTGAGAAGTTTCGCCCCGCAGCACGCAGCCAATGCAGATGATTGAATCGACACGACCTGTCGCGGCGAGTTTTTTCGCCGCAATCGCAATTTCTAGCGAGCCGGGCACGCGCACAATTTCAATCTGCTTTTCAATAGCTCCCGCTTGCTCGAGTGCTTCGAGCGCGCCCGCCAGCAAACGATCGGTGATGAAATTGTTGAAGCGGCTAACGACAATCCCAAAACGCAGTCCTGCCGCGTTCACGCCGCCTCGAGTTACCTGTGGTTTCAATGCCATTTAGCGCCCCTGAAATTTCGCCGGCCGCTTCTCGATAAATGCGCGCGTGCCTTCGTGCATATCTTCGGTCGCACAGCACAAACCGAAAAGCGTGGATTCGAGGAACAACCCTTCTTCCAGCGTCATGTCCATTCCGTGTTCGATGGCTTCCATCGCGTATTTCACGGCGAGCGGCGCGTTGGCGATAATTTTCTTCGCAATAGCCTCCGCTGTGGGCAAGAGATCCGCAAGTTCGACGACGCGGTTCACCAGACCGATGCGCAGTGCTTCGTCCGCCGTAATCATCTCGCCCGTAAGAATCAATTCGTGTGCGACACCCTTGCCGCATAGCCGTGAGAGTCGCTGCGAACCGCCGAAACCAGGCAGCAAACCCAATTTCACCTCCGGCTGGCCGAGTTTCGCATTCTTGCTTGCGATGCGCATTGAACAACCGAGTGCGAATTCACAGCCGCCACCAAGCGCAAACCCATTGATAGCGGCAATCGAAGGCTTGCCCATTGTTTCGAGGCGATGAAGAATGCGATTTCCGAAAACGGAGAACTCTTTGCCGTCGACGGGCGTGCGTTTCGCGAGTTCGTTGATGTCCGCACCGGCGACGAAAGCTTTTTCGCCCGCGCCTGTGAAAATGATCACGCGTACGGAATTATCGCGCTCGATTTTTTCGAGACAATCGCCAACTTCCTCGACCGTCTTCGCGTTGAGGGCATTGAGGACAGCCGGGCGATTGAACGTGACGTACGCGATCTGATCCTTCACCTCAAACAGCAAATTCTCATAGGCCATTTGCGCGGTTCCCTTTTGTTCTTAAGTTAACTGCATCGCCTTCGGCTTCGCGGGATCGGAATAATCGTAAAACCCGCGACCCGCTTTGCGCCCGTTCCATCCGGCCAGCACCATGCGCTTCAGCAGCGGCGGCGACGCGAAGCGCTTTTCTTTGAATTCGTCGAACATGATGTGCGCGATGTAATGTGTGGTGTCGAGCCCAACGAAATCAAGCAGCGTCAGCGGCCCCATCGGATGTCCGCAGCCGAGCTTCATCGAATTGTCGATGTCTTCCACGGAACCGACACCTTCTTCAAGTGCGCGCACTGCGTCAAGCAAATACGGAACCAGCAAACGATTCACGATGAAACCGGTGCGATCGGAAGTGCGCACCACCGTCTTGCCCAAGCGCCCGCCGAAAGCGACCATCTCGTCGAACACTTTTGGGTCAGTCGCGATCGTACGAATCACTTCGACGAGTTTCATCACCGGCACGGGATTGAAGAAGTGCATGCCGACGAAGCGATCGGGACGCTGAGTGAACGTAGCCATTTCGGTGATCGAGAGCGATGACGTGTTACTCGCAAAAATCGTTGGCTTGGGGCAGATTTTATCGAGTGCCGTCCAGAGTTCGCGCTTTGCAGGCAGCTGCTCGATGATCGCTTCAATGATCAGATCGCAATCCTTCAAATCCTCGAGGTTCGTGGTGCCGCGCAGTCGTCCTCTCACTTGGTCTCGATCGCCGGCGCTGAGAGTTCCCTTCTCGACGAGCCGCCCTAGATTTTTCTCGATGGATTGCAGGCCCTTCTCGACAATCTGCTGCGAAACTTCGCGCACCGTCACCTGGCATCCCGCCTGTGCGGCCACTTGCGCGATCCCTGAGCCCATCAGGCCGCATCCAACCACGCCTACTTTTTCAATCGCCATCCAACTGCCTCCCCAAACTTGACTCCACATCGCTATGACAACGCGCCGACTGGCGCCGTAGTAGGGTAAGGGAACAGAGGCGGAGAGGCAAGGAGGCCCGACGTTCTGCCCAGGTTTCGCTGCGTTCAAATTTCAAGACATCCGCAGAGCGAAAAAATGCGCCCGGCCGAAATCATCGCTCACTTCCCAACGGGCACGCGCAGCTTATCGCTTGCAAATGCAACCGGCCCCGCATAAGACGCGCGAATCGATTTTCGCACGGCAGCTTGCTGCCCTTCCACATCTGGAGCGAGATGGCTCAGCAGCAAACTCTTTACCGCACTTGCGCGCGCCGCATCGCCGATCTTCCCGGGAGGCGTATGCAGATCGTACAATTGCGAAGGCGAACCGGGAGGATCGAGCACCGCACAATTAAAGATCAGCAAATCCGCATCTTTTGCCAGTTTCACTAGATTCGACAGCGCGGACGCGTCCATGTCCCCGGAAAAAACCACCGTAGCCCCTTTGTAGGAAATCCGGTAAGCCACCGACGGGCAGTCGCCGTGGTGGGTTGCAATTTCTTCGACCACCAAACCATCCTCGTCTACAATTTTCGTTCGCGCGGAATCGAGGTTGATTGCCAAATCACGAACCGCAAACGATTCGGGCGCGCCGAATGTTTTCTGGTAGGCAAACGCGCCGTCTTCCCCCACCAGCAAATTTACGAACCGCGAGGTTTTCGGGAAGAGTCCTGCGCCGTCCGGGCCGAAGATCCGATATGAGATTGGTCCGTCACTTGTGAGAGCACGCGCGTTGAAGAAGGCTGCGAGATCGCCGCTGTGATCGATATGAAGATGAGTCAGCAAAACCGTATCCACTCTGTCCAAGTCCAGGCCCAATTCCCCGATTCGCAGGAACGCGCCCGGGCCCGCATCCACCAGAATTCGCGGCGTTCCTTTCACGAGCACGATGTAACTCGATCCAGCCCTGCCGAATGCGCGTGGGCCCCCAGAACCCAACACGACGACTTCCAATGCGGGCCGCGCCGGGGCAGCTCGCAGGGAGGTCGGGAACAAGAAAACAAACTCCACGGCAACAGCCACCACGACAGCCACTGAAATTGCCTTCAGCGTCCTCATGCGCTGTTCTCCTCGCACGCCTCCGCAGTTCTTATGCCGGACTAATGAGATGGCTAAACGGAAAACCCCGCCCGGAAGCATCCGAGCGGGGTTTCGGTGCGTCTGCAAACTGTTTTTAAGCTGCTGGATTCTTCAATATCTCCGCCAAAGCCTTTAACCGCGCGGCGTCCGCCGGACTTTTCGCCGAGGCCGCGCTCTTCTCGAGCGATGGTGCCATTCTCTTCAACTTCGCCACCTTGCTCTGGCTCATCTTCGACATCTCTGCGCTCCGGATTGCATCGCGCAGAGACTTGATTCGCGCTGCCGGTAAGGCCTGCGACCGCTCGAGTTGATCCACATACGCTTTTGCTACGACCAACTGCGCGGGCCACTCGATCTTCTGCTGATTCTGGACGTTCAACGCAGCCACGCGAACTGACTTCGCGGCGTCGATTTCGTTTTGCGTAAGGAACTTGGTGGGCGTGAGTTCAAAGATGTCCAAGCCCCGCGCGATTTCAGAACCGTAGATGTTGCCGTTGTACCAGTAGGCTGACCAGAAGCCACCGAGGACGAGCATCTTCGGATCAATTGGCCCACGATCGAAGTAGGCAATCTCAAATGGATGCGCCGCATCGGTGATGTCCACAAGCGAGATGCCCCCCTGATACCAAGCCTGCACAACAATATCGCGGCCGGGAACGGGGACGAGCGAACCGTTGTGCGCAACGCAGTTTTCCGTGTCGCTCTGCGCGGCGGGCAACTTGTAATAGCTCGCGAAGCTCAGCTTGTCATCCTTTAGATGAAAGATTGCATCCGCCCCCCACTTGTTCGGATCGTTTGCGCGGCAACGTGCGCCCAGGCCGCCGCCCCATTCATCCGTAAACATGATTTTCGTGCCGTCGTTCGAGAATGAAGCGGAGTGCCAGTAGGAGTAGTTCGGATCATTCACAGCATCCACGCGCTTCGGATGCACTGGGTCTTTGATATCCAGCAGAATTCCATTTCCTGAGCATGCGCCCGCCGCAAGGCCGATCGCCGAGTACACGGTGATGTCGTGGCACTGGTCGGTGTCTCTCGGCTTCTCTTCATCCTTGCCGTGGCTACCGCCATTGCTCAGGCCGTTGAGTGCGCCCGTACGCGGATCGATAAACAGGCGAGGCGTCGAAACGATCTTCGCTTCCTGTGGAGCCGACACCGGAACCTTGATTACGTCGATACGGAAGAGCGCCGTGTTCGGGTTTTTTTCAGGCTTTTCATCCGAGCATCCGGCCAACTCTTCGGGCTGGCGGACGAACGATGTTCCCGAAACGTAGATATAGACGTTGCTCTTATCGTTTGGATCGAGCACGAGTGTATGGGTGTGCGAGCCGCGACAGGTTTGGATCGCTGCCACCTGTTTAGGATTCTTGATGTCCGAAATATCAAAGATTCTCACGCCGCGAAAACGGTCCTGTTGCGCGGCCGGCGGGTGAGGTTTTTTTTCTTGTCCGGCAGCCGGTGGCGGCTCCGGCGGAAATCCCTGCGTGCCGCAATCGAGGCGTCCATTCGGCATTTCCACTGACATGAAGAGCAGATTTTCGTACACCGACACATCGCCCTGCCCGCCAGGGCACACAAGCGAAGTCACAAGCGCAGCCTTCGCCGGATCAGAGACGTCAAAAATGTTCACTCCATAAAAATTGCCTTGGAACAAGTGGCTGCCCTGGAACGCGAGGTCGGAGTTCGCGAACGCGAGTTCCGCGATCGCCATTTGCAACGACTTCGGCAGCTTCGAAATCTGGATGGGTATGCCGAGCTGGCCGAGCGTCTTCGCCACCTTGGGATCATCGGGGTCGGTAGTGCCTAGCTGAAATGCATCCGGCTTCTTCAGCAAAAGGACGTGCTTGATGCCCATCGACGCTACCCCTGCGTCATACAGTCCCGGAGTGAGCTTCGCGCGCGGATCATTCACATCGGAACCCGTCATCCCTGCAGGAAGCGGTCCCGCTGGTTCGGGCGCAAACGGATTCTTTTCCTCCGCTTGCGCAGGAGCTTGGGGCGCAGGCGATTGTTCCTGCATTGCGCTAGCACCGGAAGACATGAAAATTGCGGCCACGGCGATGCCAGCCAGGCGCAAACCAATACGCTGCACTCGATTCATCGTTTCTCCTCGATCGATTTTTTCTCAGCTTCGTGTGATTCTTTTTCCAGCATGGATTGCATGATTTTGATTTCGGCACGTTGCGAGTTGTCTGCGTCGGTCGCAAAGTTGAACAACTCAGCATCCTGGCCAGCGCCAGCGGTATCGAACAGAGCCTTCACCATGATTAGCGCACCATTGTGGTGCTGAATCATTCCGGCCAGGAACAAACGGTCAAACTCTGCATTCTTCGCATTGCGGAGCGATTCCATCTGCTCGGGCGTCAGCATGCCCGGCATCATCTGCATCGGAGCCATTGTGGCCGTCGAATGCGATGAATGCTCTATGTTCTTATCCATCTCTGCCATTTGCGGCATTGGCATGGAAAGGGGATCTCCGCGAGTTGCCAGCCACCGCTGCATAAATTTTATTTCGTCGGATTGCGAGCTGCTGATTCGCGCGCCCAGCGACCGCAACTCTTTGTTACTGGTGTGCGACGGAATCAGCGCCGTCATCTCGACCGCCTGCGAATGATGCATGATCATTCCCTGCATGAATTCCACGTCCGCCTTTGACGGAGGCGGTAGCGTGGCTCTCGTCGATGGCGGGAGCGTTCTGCTCGGTGTTCCCGGGGCTCCGGGCTGCACGATAACGGGGGTATCCGCGGAATGAACTTGCTGTGCGTACGCATCGCCACAGAAGAAGCAGAAGGTAGCGCACGCGGCCACAAGCATGCCAAGCACGGCCACCGCAGCTCTTGCGGAGTACGGCTTGCCGTTGTCACCGCGGCTTAAACGGTAAAATATCAAATTCGGTCCGTAGCCAGCCATTTTGAACCGCTCTAAGCTATCACGAACCTCAAAATGCACAACGGGGAGATGCGGCAGGATCCGATGTACGGCTTATTCGCGAGCGAGGAGGACTCTCAACCCATTGTGGCCTGCTCAATTTATTTGTAACTCACAAGCTATTTCTTGGCAGCGTTGGCGACGTTCACCGGCAGGGTATTCAAAACGCCGCTCTGCTGGACCAGATGTACGAGCAGAGGGCCATCGCGGCGAACCAATCGCCGGGTACGAATAATTCTAGCAGCGTGCAGGAAGAGTTACGCAGCAGCACACGCGAAGCGATCCGCCCACCCGCGGAGCCTGTTTGCGCGTATTATGAATTCGTTGACTCGAGATTCGTTCGCTCGCATCGGCTGACCACCAGTACACTGCCGACCTAATCAGCCCTGAGGACAACGACAAAGTGACTTCCACAATTCCGCGAAGGTGTCGGCCCTTCTGTCTTCGCGCGGCTCCCAGAATAGCGGTGCTCGGCTGCGCACTTTTCTCACTCTCGATCGCGAACGCGGTGCAAGCGCAAAGTGCTTTCCCGACCGCGGCAGCGATCGAGAACACGGCGCTCGCGAATTCTCCTGCGGAGGTTCAGCGCGACGCAAATTGCCGGATCGTGTACCTCGGATTCGTAGGCGCGCTCGAACCTGCACAGAACAAATCATCCGGCGTAGTACAAATTGGCAAGACACTGCGAGGAATCGGATTCCCCGATGTCTGCGCGAAAACATTTTCGCCGTATGTTTGGGGCGACGGATTGGAATGGCTGCTCAAGCGTTTTCCGTCTCACTCCGGAGTGCTGAATGCGGAGGAACTACGGAGCGCACCGAAAGTTGTGCTCGTCGGGCACAGCATGGGCGGCTGGGCGATGATGAGCGTGGCGCGAAAGCTGAACGACCGCGGCATCCCGGTGGAATTGACGATTCAAGTGGACAGCGTGGGAATCACTGACTACACGCTGCCTCGAAATGTGCGTTACGCTGCGATCTTTCACGCGCACGATGTTCTGACGCCGCTCACGACGAAACGGCTGCGAGTGGAAGATCCGGACCACACGACCGTGGTGGCGAACGTAACGGTGAAAGGCGCCGGACACGAGTCAATCACGAGGGATCCCAGAATTCGGGAACTTGTGATGAAAACGATCGAAGAACTTCGCGCTTCATTTGCGATCGCTCCAGCCATCGCCGCACCTGTCCCTTCGGTTGTTCCACCCCCTGCGGTCAATTAACGGCGACGAAAATCGATCTGACGCACTGTAGAAGAACGAATCACTCGCGATGTTGTCGCCGCGGGCGAAGTTCACTACGATACATTCAGGAAAGGATGGCCGATGGTCGCTGTCCGCCGTCAGAGGTCGACGGCCGACATTTGAAACGCGCTAAAGGTGATTGCAAATGTGCAGAAATATCAAAATTCTTTTCAACTTCGATCCGCCCGTTACAGCCGAAGAAATTCGAAACGCCTCGCTTCAGTTCGTGCGGAAAATCAGCGGCTTCAGCAAGCCGTCGAAAGCGAACGAAGAACCGTTCGAGCGCGCCGTCAACGAAATTGCCGAATCGTGCACGCGTCTTCTTCATTCGCTGAAAACGAATTCATCACCGAGAAATCGGGAAGAAGAAGCCGCGAAAGCGAAGGCGCGGTCGGCGGAACGATTCGCGGACTAGGCCGACGAGGCCGAGTCTCCGCTACGGGCGAATTGCGTGATTCGGGTCTGTGAGAAGGCTTGATAGCGATGACGTGTCCGAAATGCGGCGCAACACTTGTAGCGAAACCAGTGCCCGGCGCAAAGCAGTATCCTCGTCGGCTTGAATGTCCCGAGCACGGTTGGCTGCAGGAGAAATTGCGCCCAATTCGCATGCGCTTTCACAAAGACCGGCCGGACTGGTAGTGCGGGCGAGATCGATCTAGGGGGCGGGCGCGAAACCCGGGCGGCCTTCGCGGATGCGCACGGAAAAATCAGAATCATCGTTCGCGGCTTGGGCTGCTGGGTTGATGTGGGCACGCCGCTTTAGCTCGGCGAATGGAAGGTCGCCGGCAAACTTTCCTTTTTCGTACACCATTTCATCGCTCCTGCCGTTGAGCAGCATGCGCCAGTCCCACGAAACGCGGCGTTGCCCGTCTGCTGCAGCGATATTTGCAAAAATATTTGTGGTGCAATTGCTCGTCAGCGCGTTGTACCACTGCGGACGCGCATTGAGTTTATTGAGCTCGCGTAAATATTGAAGGAACAAGCTACGCGCTCCTGCTGCGCTCGCGGTGGTGTGATAGAGATACACATCCTCACCATGCCTGTAGTTTGTGCGTAGACGAATTACATCGCGCTCATCGGCGACCGTTTCGATTAATTCGTACTGGCGAAAAAAACCTAGAATTGCTGAGTACGACTCGCCGATTTCCTTGCGCGTTTCAATCGAGAAGGCGATGTGGCCGCGATCGCCGAATTGAAAACTCAGAATCGGGTGAGCAATCCAGGGCGAGCCCCAATAGGTGATGAAGACGTCGATGCCGCGTATTTGAGAAAGATCGTACGAGCGAATCTCCCACTGGCACGTGTATTTGAATTCCTCAATATAGCTACAATCTCGAACATTGTGAATTGTGACGCGATCTCCCTCGACTTCCGCCCATGCGGTTTGCGAAACGTCCGCTTGCCAGGGCCGGGTGTTTGACGGCTTCAAGGAGAGCCACCAAGTGAGGACGATCAGAAACGCTGCCGCGGCGCCTGCGGCTTTTCTCCAGGGGCGTTTCAGAAAATAAAGTGCGCTACCGACGCACACTACATATACGGCTGCTAACGGTATCCGCAATGCGGTAACCGGAAAATCGAAGTACAGCGCGGCGATGGCCCATAGCGAAGCAAAGGAAAGAAACAGGCATGCTACTGCGATTCCGCTGATCTGTAGAATTTTCCGAATGCGCGTATTTGCGTTTGTGGCTTTCATTCTGGCGATTCAGATCACACGGCGTTCTAGTTTACCCGCGGAAGCGTTTGGTGGTGGAGGAGTTTGCTGTAGAATCGCCGCGTGCCGACCCGATTCCAGCACCGACCCCAAAAAAGAACGCCTCGATTTTCTCGCTACGCGCTTGGGCGAACTCAACAATACCGCCTCGCAGATTCTGATTTTCCTCAGTTTCGCGATCGTGGCGGCAGTCACTTACTTGACGCCTGCAATGGATTTGTCGCGAAGTGCTGCTGTGCACTGGGCCCTGCGATGGTGGATCGGAGCGATTTTCCCCACCGTGATCGGAATTCTTCCGCTCAAGGAATTCCGAGATCGCGATCTTCAGTGGTACAACTTTCTGCTGTGGATGAGATTCTTGCTGATGTGGTCTGCAATCGCCTGCATCTTCGTCGGCGCTCTACAGTTCTTGAAAGCGGTGTGACAATAGGCTCTTGATCGTCGCGCAAGGACGGACGACGTTGACAATCTGCCAACAATTAATAGCCTGCAAGAACTTTGCCTGGAAGGGTGCGATCTTGTTTCGAGCCGGCGCTGTCGTTTTAACCGTATCTGTCGTCGCTCCCCTATGTGCATTTGCGCAAAATGCTGCCGACGTGGCGTGCCCCCGCCCCGGAATTTCCGCCTCCGTATCCGAGCCCGCAGATATAAGAAGCCGGGACGGCGTACTCAGCGTTGATCTGAGCATTCGCAGCGAGAAATTGACCAGCGGCGAGGTTCGGTACTGCTATGTCGACAGCAGCGGAGACCAGTCCCCAACCCTTAGGTTGAATCCGGGTGATCTGCTCGTTCTTCGGCTAAAGAACGACATCGCGCCGTCGCAAATATCTGGAAATTCGCCGCGAGTGCAAAGCCAGAAATCGCAGCCGCACCGCGAATTGGGCTCATCGCCTTGCACGGAAGGCCAGGAAATGAATGCTGTCTCGACAAACCTTCATTTTCACGGGCTCGAGATTTCGCCCGCATGCCACTCCGATGATGTACTTCACACGTCAATCGAACCGGGCGACCCACCGTTTGAGTATCGCATTAGGATTCCGGCTAATCAGCCGTCCGGTCTCTACTGGTATCACCCGCATCTGCACGGATTCAGCAGGATTCAGGTGCTCGGAGGTGCTTCCGGCGCGATTGTGATTGAAGGGATTGAGCGCGCGAACCATCAGGTCGCTGGAATTTCCGAACGCGTGTTCCTGATTCGAGATCAGGACTTAGTGAATCCCTCCGCCGCCCCGCACGACGCAGCTACTTCGTCCTCGCCCGCGATCGTGCTGGATCGTGAGGGCGATGCCCAGAACACCGGCTCTGGCACGGGAAGGCCAGCGAAGGACTTGTCGATCAACTTCGTCCCGGTGCCCTTTCCGGACTATCCGCCGGCGAACATTCAAATGCGACCCGGCGAACGGCAGCTGTGGCGCATCGTGAACGCATCGTCGATTACCTATCTGAATTTGCAGTGGCTCTGGAAGAGCGTGCCGCAGGGGGTTGGCGTGGTGGCGCTCGACGGCGTTCCTTTGAATCAGAACGGGCTTGGTGGAGGCGACGTGGTTCGCGTGAACCACGTGGGGATCGCGCCTGGGGGACGCGCTGAATTCATCGTCGAGGCACCACCTGCGGGCGTCCCTGCAAGTCTCGTCACTCGGAGCGTAAATACCGGGCCTGGCGGAGAAAACGATCCAACGCGCGCGATCGCAAATATTGTAGCAAGCCCTTCAGCTCCGGAACCCCGCTCGACACTTTCCAACGCGGAAGCAGCGCACCCACGTCAGGATCTTCTACCGTGGCTTGGAACGGTGACACCGGCACGGATTCGCAAACTCTACTTCTCCGAAACTTTGCAGGATCCGAAAGATCCGAACAGTCCGACAACTTTTTACCTAACGGTTGATGGGCAAAAACCAACTCCATTCGATCCAAGTTCGGCGATTCCCAATATCACCGTGCGGCAGGGTGAAATCGAGGATTGGATTATTGAGAACCGTACCCAGGAATTACACGACTTCCATATTCACCAGGTTCATTTCCTGATGCTCGAGTGGTTCGGCATCCCCATCAACGAGCCGTTTCTACGCGATACGATCAACGTGCCGTTCTGGGACGGCATCGCTCGTTCATATCCAACCGTGAAACTGCGAATGGATTTTCGGGGCGCGGATACGGTCGGAGTTTTCCCCTACCATTGCCATTTGTTGGAACACGAAGACGGCGGAATGATGGGATTGATCCGCGTATTGCCGCGCGAGTCGGAGAAAAATCACGCGAAGTGATGCAAATCAACTCGAGGCTCTGAAGCGTCACGAGATAAGAAATCCCGTCCAACATTTCTATCGAAAGCGAACCTGGCTCCGGCTGGACACATCATCCGGAGCCAGGTCGTAGGCCTTCAGCTCTGCTCTATCTATTGAACGGAATAATGATGTGCCCGGTCGACGGGTCCATGAGCAGTCTGTCATGCCGTGCGTGCGTGAAATCGAACATGTTCGTCATCGTTCCGGCGATCGCATCGTAGGAGCCGCCGCCGATCCGTCCGAGTCCCCAATTGTCTTCGATGAACCGAGTAATCGACGATTGATCGGTGATCGTGCTGTCAACAAAGTTCTCCCGCGCGAACGGAGAAACCACCACTAACGGCAATCGCGGCCCGTACCCGCAGCGCGCCTGAATCCCCGCGAGCGAATTCGCACCGGTGCCGCACGCATTTGGACCGCTGAGTGCGTCGGCATTCGTTGCTGACTGGTTAACGATTGGGCCCAGGACGTGATCGTACCAGCCATCAGAGTCGTCCCAGGCGATTACGACCGCCATTTCATTCCATTCTGGCAGCGCCTGGAGAAAGTTGATCGTCGTCACGAGGAACGCTTGTTCATCCAGCGGAGATGAGTTCGCCGGGTGTCCATCCTGTGCACGCGGAGCCTTCAAAAAGCTGACCGACGGAAGATTTCCAGAAATCGCGGCTTTCTGGAAATAACTCAAGTCATAATTGTGATTCGCCGGCCCGTTGTGCCCCACTTCGTGAACATTTGCGGGAGGAATGTGGTGCTGGTTATTTGTGCTGGCGTAGAACTGGAACGGGTTGTGATAGCCGGCGTAGGCGGTTTCCGGCGTGCCATCAAGCCGGTTGGTGGTCGTGTTGCACTGCGCAGGAGTGGCGGGTGTGGCGCCTTTGCTTGGAACATACGCTGCTGACGGTGTGAAGCCGCCCTGGAACCATCCCCACGAAACGCCTTTTGCGTTCAGCAAATCGCCGACATTTTTACCCAACATGGCTGTCTGATCGTATCCGACGCAGTCCTCGTACCACGGATCGGGGTCGCCGATCATCGTGCCTTCCACCACGTCATATGCGAGATCTCCGTACGAGTCGTCTTTGGTGTGCGCTGGATCGGTGTTGCCCGTCATGCCCGATGCAAGATTGATGGCTCCCACCGCCGACGGACCAAACGTGCTGCCGTGAAAATTGTCACTCATCGCAAAATACTGCGCGTAATTCCAGAGCGCAGTGGTTGTGTTGCCGTCGTAGTAGCCCATTACGATCTGCGTTCCGTACTGAGATACCGACGGGTAGGCTGTGCTGAGGCAGGCCTTTGCAGTGAATTCAGGAAATTTATCCATCAATCCGCTGTCATACGCCTGTTGCTCCGGGGTATAGCCATGACTCTGATCGCACGTGTACGCCTGGCTCGGGTCCAATCGGAAAGGAGCATTGGTCGGGCCGTTCGGATTATTGACGAGAAGGGCAGTGTTCAAACCATTGACGGCGGGAGTATTCGGGCGAGCGTTGAACGGTGTCTCGTTCGGCGGGTTCTTGGCATGTGGGTAAGTGCCGAAATAGTGATCAAACGACTCGTTTTCCTGAAAGATCACGACCAAGTACTTGATGGGCGTCGTCGTCTTGCCGCCACTCCCATTATTGTTGTCGTTGTTGGCAGCAAGTCTATACGGGAGGGCCAACACCAAACTTGCGGCCAGGATGACGGCCGAGAAATATCGCAAATTCATCCGTTTCATACACTCTCCTTATAGGGTAGTTGGGGATTGCGGTGTCATCGAATTTGCGGGCGGGAATAAAAGTAAAGCAATCCCACCTGCGATGGCGGGATTCTATGTCGGGTAAAGCTAAACGCAAGCGGGATTGTTAACACCCTGTAACAATCTGTGGAAATCTCGCCCGTAAGCCGACAGTCATGGAAGTACTAGAAGCGATGGGTACAGCGAATCAGAATTGCGCAAGAGCAATGAATGTTCTCAAATGCCGCCGCAAGGCAGCGCCGCCGCGCTCGTCACGTGCGGCTTCAAACAAATCACCACCTCTAGGCCACGGATTCGACGATCATCGCGATGCCCTGACCGCCTCCGATGCACGCGCTGGCCACGCCGTAGCGGGCGTTGCGCCGACGCAACTCCAAAAGCAGCGTAAGGACGAGTCGCGTTCCGCTCGCGGCGAGGGGATGGCCAAGCGCGATGGCGCCGCCGTTCACATTTGTTTTTTCGCGATTCAGCCCCAGCGCTTTTTCGACGGCGAGATACTGCGCCGCGAACGCCTCGTTCACTTCCACGAGATCCATTTGATCGAGCTTCAACCCCGCCAGTGCCAATGCTTTCTGGATTGCAGGTACGGGACCGATGCCCATGATTCGGGGTTCCACGCCAGCTGTGGCCCATGCGACGATTTTTCCAAGTGGCTTCCAGCCGCGCTCCTTCGCGATCTTTGCATGCGTCACGACGACGGCCGCAGCACCGTCCACAATTCCGCTTGCGTTCCCAGCGGTTACAATTCCGTCTTTGCGGAATGCGGGCGGCAGCGATTCGAGAGTTTCGATCGTCGTCTCGGGACGGCGGTGATCGTCATCCGAGACGACGATCGTCTTCTTGCCCTTTTTTCACTTCCACCGGAACGATTTCTTCTTTCAAACGCCCCGCGCGAAACGCGGCCTCGGCCGCCCGCTGGCTGCGAAGCGCGTATTCGTCGGACGCGCGCCGATCAATTCCCTTCTCCGCTGCCAGATTTTCGGCAGTCTCGGACATGCTGTACCCGCAATATGTATCGAACAGCCCCGACATCAGCGAATCTTCGAGTTTGCCTTCGCCCAAACGGAACCCCGTCCGCGCGCCGCGAATCACATGAGGCGACTGCGACATGTTTTCCATTCCGCCCGCGAGTACGAGCGTTGCTTCGCCCAGCAAAATTCGTTGTGCGGCCTGGCTGATCGCTTCAATTCCCGATCCGCAGAGGCGGTTCACGGTTACGGCCGGCGTTTCTATGGGCAAGCCCGCCTTCAACCCCACGTGACGCGCGCCGTAGAGCGCATCGGCGCTCGTTTGCATCACGTTCCCGAATACAACATGATCGAATGCCGCGGGATCGGCGCCTGAACGGTTGATTGCTTCGCGGCTTGCTGCTGCGCCAAGTTCGATGGCGCTTGTTTGATCGAATGCGCCGGTGTAGCGCGTCATTGGCGTGCGTGCGCCGTGAACGATGACTGCGTCAGTTATAAACATGAGTCCTCATTTTTCGGGAGTGAAGTTCGGTTCGGCTTAAGGCGTGGCGAGTTCCACGAGCGTGTTGCCGCCGCGTTGGCGCGCTTCATCGAGACCCGCTTCGGCGCGGTTCATCCACTCGGTCACGCGATCTTCGGTCTCGTCGCCGGGCCGAGCCGTAGCTTGTGCCACCACGGCGCTGATGGTCAAGTCCTGCGCGTCCCAGGAAGGCCGCACCGTGGACGCAACCTGGCGTAATTTCTCCGCAAGCGCTTTCGCATTGTCAAAAGCGGTATCGGGAAGGATAAACACCAGCGACCATGCCGTATATTTCACGGCGACATCCGTTTGCCTGACGGCGGACGAGACGGCGCGCGCCAGCTGTTCGATGAAGTGATCTACGGGAGCGTCTCCGTGCTGGCGAAGCAGTTCTCCGCCGCGATCCACCTGCAGCACAATCAGCGAGAGCGCCGTGCCCTGCGAACGCGCTCGATTCGACTCCATTAGCAGGCAATCGACGTAGGCGCCGCGGCTCAGCAATCCGGTGCGTTCGTCCGCCACCGCGAGAGAACGCACAAGTGAGCGAAGCCGCGTGTGATTCACCGAGAGCACAAGCTGATCGCCGACGGCTTGCAGGAAAAAACTCTCGTTTGGCTTCCATTTGCGTGCCGACGCAGTCCCCACGAGAAGCGCGCCGGATGGCAGCTGCGTTTCTTTGTCCGTGAGCACCACGCCGAGCGCTGAATGCAAACCCAAATCGCGCAACACTCCGGTGCTCGCCGCGTTGAGCTCAATACCGCCGAGCGAATCGGGTGAAACTCTCGTCATCAATTCTGCAATGGCAGCGATTCGCTGAGGGCCGGCAATTTGCACTCCCGCCGTCGCGTAATCTGCCGTGAGTTGCGAGTCACTCGCGCCCCCAACGGTGATGACGCATCGCGTAACGCCCAGGTGCTTGCCGATTTCCGTCGCGGTTGTGGTGAGTACTTCGCGCGGCGTCGATTGGCGGTACATCAGGCGATTGATTTCGGCAATCGCCGCGAGGTCGCGGTGCGTGTCCGCGGCCGTCGCGCTTCCAAGACCGACGGATGGCGGAATTTCCGCTACGGGTGCAACCGGCGCGACGGGTGCGCTAGGAGCAGATGGAACAGAACTGCCCTGAGACGTCGGCGCTGGCTTCGAAGCGGGCTTCGGCGGCGCGCCCTTCGGCCACCAATTCGCGCGCTCGTAGAGCGAACGCAGCCTTTCATTTTGCGCTTCTTCGCCGGGAAATAGTTCCGCGATCCGCTGCAGCCGCTCGATTGCCTTCGACTGAAGCGAATATTGCAAAAAGATTTCCACCTGCACGATCAAATCTTCCAGGGCCTGCTGCGCGCGCGCTTCTTCGGTGATCGGTCCGGCGCTGGCGGCCTGGTCTGAACCGGCGCCCGTGAAACCGTCGGTGCGGGTGGAAACGGTCGCTGCTTTCGCCGCGCGCGCGAGGATGTTATGCAGGAATGCCGGGTCAGCCTTGCCTTCGAGCTTTGCGATGCGTTCGTGATTGCGGTAGTCGTACGGATCGATATCAACGAGACGGTCGAGCGAGTCGCAAGCCTGTTTCATTTGCCCCGCAGCCAGATACAAGTCGAACAGCCGCACCAACGCGTCGAAATACTTCGTTTCGCGATTTAACTCTTCGTAGAGCCGCGCGACAACTTCGGCAACCGCGAGCGAGGTAGGAAACGTGGCCGCCATCTGGTCCATGTGCGCGACGAGTTCCGTCTCGCGCCGGAAACTGCGCATCAGTTCTTTCGTGTTCACCAGGATGGTGGAAGCCTTTGCGTCGTCGCCATCCAGTATGTAGGCGCCTGCTAGTTCGAACAGCTTCGAAAATCCCTCCGGCTTCTGCTTGTAGTAGGCGTCAAACACTTCGCGCGCGCGATCGAGCCGGTGCGTGCGCAAGAGAGCTTCGCCAAACAGCGCAAGGAATGCAGTGTCCTTTTCGTTTGTCGCGATCGGATCGAGAAGCGCGACGCAGCCTTCGGCGTCGCCCTTCCGCAGTTTCGCTTCCGCGAACAGCAGAGCTCCAGTGCGATCTTCCGGTGAAAGATGATGCGAACGCTCGAAATATTCGATCGCCTCATCGAGCCCACCCGCCGCTTGCGTAAGCTGCCCAGCGCGAAGATAGCTGCGGGTTGCGAGATCTTTGTGGCCCAGCCGTTCGGCAAGTTCGCCGAGCACTACGTGGCGGCCCGGGTTTTCGGGGTCAAGCAACGCGATGCTTTCGTAACAGGCGAGCGCCTCGATGTCGCGCTGAGTTTGCTGGTAGAGTTGCGCCGCCGCGCCGAATTGTTCGATCGCCTCGCCGGTGCGATTTTGCTTTTGCAACAGCTGGCCGTATTGCATCAAGCGATCGGGAGGCTGCGGAAATGAACGCAGAAAGCGCGTGAAGATTGCGGTGGCTTTCGAGGCGTCTCCGGCTTCCACCAACCGGTCAAACTGCGTACCGTAGAATTGCGCGGCGAGACCAGGCTCATTGAGACGGGTGTAAATATCGGCGAGCGCCTGAATGGCTTCCTGATTCGCAGGGGCTTCTTCAAGGACCGCCTGGTACTCCACGGTGGCCTCGCGAAGCTTGTTTTTCTCGAGTGCGCGGCGCGCTTTCTCGAAATGTTTATTGATATCGGAAGCCATGGGAGTATGCGCGCGTTCGGCCGCCGCGGCGGGCTGGGGGAGTCCGTCCGGTTTTCGCCTCCGAGGCATCTGCCACGGTCTCAATCCGGCGCGCGGGTTGAATTCTCACTATACAACGGGCGCGTCGCCGCTCTCAAAACGAAATCGGGGCAAGGTGCAATCGTAGCAGCAGTGTGGTTCGCGGAGCGGCCGACGTGCCGGGGAACCCCACCCTCGGAGTCGCTGTCACAGTAATTCCAGTCGAGTCTATTTTTGAGCTTCGAATTTTGAGGCGCTGCCGTGAACTTCGCCCGGCAATTGGCTCACTCGCTCGCGCATCGTCTTCATGGAAAGCCCGCTCCGGACGATCGCCGCAAATCCGAGAAAGACAAACGGAAAATTCAGAGCCAGAAACGCGAAGATCGAAAATCCCGTCGCGGTGGTTTTTTCAATGCCAAACACACTCAAGCCCAGCACGCAAAAGAATTGATACGCACCGATATTCGCAGGCGCATTCGGAAGCGATACACCCAGGTTGATAATCAGCAGCACAACTACCGCCGCAAAAAATGGCAATTGCGCTCCAGACGGCAATTGCAAACCGTAGGACCGCATCATCGCCCAAAGTCCCAGCACCTGGCAGAATGGCATCAAAATCGAAAGCAGCACAGCAGGATAAAAGCTAGGCGACGTTCCCATCGCGTGGAGTCCCACGAGCGCGCTCATGAATTTTCCGGGCAATCGCTTGGGACGGCCTTCGAAGGCCGTTTTGTCACCCAACTTCAATTCCAGATACAGAATCAAGATCACTACGATGCCGAGCAGCACGAGAGTGACGATCCCGAGCGTATCGACCACTTTCCTGAATTGGCGCGGCAAATCCACCAACAATGAAGCGACCGCGAGCGATGCAACCGCAATCACCAGATCGATCAACCGTTCCACACCCACCGATCCGAGCACGCGCCCGATGCCAATGTCTTCGGAATTCGAGAGCAGATAGCTCCGCAACAGCTCGCCCGGCCGGAGCGGAAACACAAGATTCGCGAAGAGTCCCGCATACACGGCTCGAATCGATTTCGCGATTCGGACCTTTCCGAAGGGATTCAGCAGGAATTTCCAGCGCGCCGCCTGAACCACATAGCTGAGTATGTCAAACCCCATGCCGACGAGCACCCAGCGGTAATCGACATTCTCCAAGTCGCGCAGCGCCTTCATGATATGGAAATCGTGCAGAACCCAAATCAGGCAGGCGATCGCGAGGCCGTAGCCGAGGATCAGCGGAACTTTTGTCGGCTCTTGCGGATCTGGTTCAAACATTCATTGCGCTCAAGGAGAGGACCCCGGCTCAGCTTCGGCCGAATTCTTTTCTACTTTCCACGATCTGATTTGTTCGGCTGGTGGCGCCCATTCGTCACACACCCCTACCGCGCGCGCAAAACTTGCTACAGCCTACGATAAGCGGTTGCCACTGGCAATCCGAGTCTTTGCTTGATGTTCGCGGCCGGGCAGCGGGCCAACCTCCGATGGATGGCCATTTAGACTTTGTCCAATCACTTTGGAGAATGCATTACCGTAACGATCGTCGTGAGCTGCCGCGCTGACGCACGGTGGCATATTTCCACTTCACTGGGAGGAAAGCGGAAGGGTTGTGGTATTAAATCTGCTATGCGAGTGCGCACAGATCGTCAGAGTCGAGCATGTTGCAGTTCCGCTTTTGCTTCGCGATCGCCCTTACCCTCACCTCGCTTGGGCTTCTGAACCGCGCTGACGCACAAGACAGCCATTCACATTTCGGTGACATGGGACAGATTGGCACCGTTCAATTCCCGACCTCCTGTTCCGCCGCCGTCCAACCTCAATTTGAACGTGCTGTCGCGATGCTCCACTCGTTCTGGTATGAGGAGGCCGGTAAAACTTTCCAATCCATCGTTGAGACCGATCCTTCCTGCAGCATGGCCTTGTGGGGCGTAGCGATGAGCCTGTGGCATCCGCTTTGGCCGACGGCTCCCGACGCCGAATCGCTCAAGAAGGGGTCCGTCGCTCTCGTGCAAGCTCGATCGATCACTGGAAACACCGGGCGCGAGCGTGACTATATCGGTGCCATCTCCGCTTTCTACGAGAATTACGACAAAACCGACCATCGCACGCGCGCCCTTGCGTATGAAAAATCGATGCAGGAAGTGGCCCAACGCTATCCGAATGATCGCGAAGCTTCCGTTTTCTACGCCCTCGCGCTCCTGGCCACTGCATCGCCAACCGACAAGACCTACTCCAACCAGAGGAAAGCAGGCGAAATTCTCGAGGGAATCTTTGCCGAGCAGCCCAGTCATCCCGGCGTGGCGCATTACATCATCCACAGCTACGACAATCCGGTGCTCGCCGACCATGCCCTCGCGGCGGCACGCAGCTATGCCAGGATCGCGCCCAGCGTCCCGCATGCACAGCATATGCCGTCGCACATTTTCATCCGCCTGGGACTCTGGCAGGAAGCTATCGCGTCCAACCTCGCTTCTGCCGCTGCCGCCCGCGATTATGAAATCAAATCCCACATGGATGGCGTCTGGGACCAGCGCCTGCATGCCATGGACTATCTTGTCTATGCCTATCTGCAGACAGGGCAGGAAGACGAAGCTCGCCGGGTGGTGGAAGAGGCCAGCGCGATCACGGATGTCAAACCCGGGGGCCTCATCGCCGAGTACGCGCTCGCGGCCATCCCCGCGCGCTTTGCGATCGAGCTGCAAAACTGGACCGCTGCGGCTGTCCTGCGTCCGCGTCATAACACCGGCTCGGCCGCGGAAGTCATTACCTGGTGGGCTCGCGCCGTGGGTGCCGCGCGTCTCGCCGATGTGGCCGCGGCGCAGCAGGACATCGCACAGATCGAGATCATGAAGAGCAGGCTCGATGCCAGCCCGGACGCGGGCGCAAAGTATTGGGCCGGGCAGGCGGAGATCCAGCGTCTTGAAGCAGCCTCATTGCTGGCCCACACGCAGAAACAAGATGACGAAGCGTTGCGGCTCATGCGCTCCGCCGCGGAAATGGAAGATGCGACGGAAAAAAGTCCCGTTACGCCTGGGCCTGTGCTTCCCGCCCGCGAGCTGCTGGCCGACCTGCTGATGGAGACGAACCAGCCTGCACTCGCGCTCAGCGAATTCCAGATTGCTTTGAAGGCAGCCCCCAACCGCCTCCACTCGATTTACGGCGCGGCGCAAGCCGCCGAATCTGCAAACCAGCTCGAGCTCGCTAAGCGCTACTACTCGAAAGTTGTCGAGAATTGCGCTCAGTGCCGCTTGGACAGTCCCAGCTTGCGGCGCGCGCGGCAGTTCCTGGCTCTGAACTAGGCCGAATAGCAATGCCAATGCAGGACACTGCGCGGCTCCTTCGATGAGAGAGCTGACGCTCGATGCCTGCGAACTACCGCTCGTGTGCCAGGACGTTGCTCGAATCTGAGCGAGCGGATTCCGGTGTATAATCCCCCGCATTCGAATCTCGCGAGGCGCCCGATGGCTGCGGACAAGGCTTCTACGATGTGGGTTCCTGTATGCTGCGGGCGCGTTATGCGCTGCAACATGTTTCGACAGGCGGATGGCGGAACTTACGCGGCGCTCCTTTGTACCCAATGCAACAAGAACATCACGCTGGAGCAGGAACCACTCGCGGCGGCGGATAAATTTGGTGAAGGCACGAACATACTCAGCCTGATTGGATCGCCCAAACCACCCAAAACGGAAAGAAAGAAATCAGTCGCCGAAATGGGTCCTGACGATCCGACGCTGTAGTCGAAATTGCGGCACTCCCGGAACCTTGCCTGCCAATGATTGGCCAGACGATTTCGCACTATCGCATCGTTGAGCAAATCGGCGCCGGCGGCATGGGCATCGTGTTCAAGGCTCACGACAGCCGGCTTGACCGCCCGGTGGCACTGAAATTCCTGCCTGAAAAACTCGCTCAGCAACCTCAGGCCCTTGATCGCTTTCGGCGCGAGGCCCGCGCTGCGTCGGCTTTGAATCATCCCGGCATTTGCACGATCTACGATATCGGCGAGCAGGACGGACGTGCGTTCATCGCTATGGAATTCATCGACGGCGAAACACTGCGCAGCCACATCCACGGGAAACCGCTCCCTCTCGAAGAACTGCTCGGCCTCGGGATCCAAATCTCAGAAGCTCTGGAAGCGGCGCACGCGGAAGGAATCATTCACCGCGACATCAAACCCGCGAATATTTTTGTCACGAAGCGCGGACGCGCGAAGGTCCTCGATTTTGGCCTCGCAAAGCTCGTTCCAAAAGGAATCTCCGCTGCAAACGAAGGCGCGAACGACGGCGCCAGCGCGGCTTTCGGCGACGACCAGCAGGATTCCAATTCGATCGTCGGAATCATAAGCGGCACTCCTTCGTATATGTCACCAGAGCAAGTGCGTGGAGACGGTCTGGACTCTCGCACGGATATCTTCTCGCTCGGTCTCGTTCTGTACGAAATGGCAACGGGGCGCCAGGCATTTAGCGGCGGCACGGGCGGCATAATTATCGAAGCTGTTTTGACGCGGCCGCCTGTCCCGGTGCGAAATATCAATCCGGACACTCCCCCGGCTCTCGAAGAAATTATCGACAAAGCCCTCCACAAAGATCGAAACCAGCGTTACCAGCACGCAGCCGACCTGCGCGCCGACCTCCAACGGCTGAAGCGAGAAACCGATTCGGGCTCAGAATTGGGCACGCAATCAAACACAGGCAACTTATCGTCGACCGGCAATCAAAGGTCGCTGGGCTCGACAGGCCGTACACGCGCCTTCCGTCCGGAGCGCGTTTCAAAGACCATCGACTCGCTCGCAGTCTTGCCTTTCGAAAACACGAGCCGCGACTCGGAGCACGAATACCTCAGCGACGGCATCACCGCGAGCCTCATCAATATCCTCGCGACTGTGCCGAAATTGCGCGTGATGGCACAGAGCACAGTGTTTCGCTTCAAGGGCCGCGAAATCGATCCTCAAGCCGTTGGCCGCGATCTAAACGTGCGCGCCGTGCTCACTGGACGAGTGATGCAAAGCGGTGGCGCTCTGCGAATTGGGGCCGAGTTAGTGGATGTAGCTACAGGCTCGCAACTATGGGGCGCGCAATACGACCGCAAGCCCGGCGACATCTTTGCGATCCAAGACGAAATTTCCGGAGAAATATCCGGAAAATTGCGATTGCAGCTGACCGGAGCCCAGAAAAAGCGCCTCACCAGGCGCCACACCGAAGATCCCGAAGCGTATCGGATTTATCTAAAGGGCCGGCATCACTGGAACAAATGGACCGAAGAAGGATTTTATAAGGCGATCGAGTATTTCCAGCAAGCAGTCGAAAAGGACCCCGCCTACGCTCTCGCCCATGCGGGCGTGGCCGATTCCTATGTGCTGCTAGGATGGAACAGCTATCTGCCCCCGAAGGATGCGTTCCCGAAAGCTAAAGCGGCCGCACTCACGGCCCTCCAGTTCGACCCCAATCTCGGAGAAGCGCATACGCCACTGGCAGCCGTACTGTGGCTTCACGATTGGCACTGGCAAGAGGCTCAAAAGGAGTTCAAGCGTAGCCTCGAACTCAATCCCTGCTACCCGACTGCCAACCACTGGCACGCCGAGTCGGTGATGACGATGGGCCGCCAAACAGAAGCAATCGCGGAGATGAAAAAAAGCCAAACGCTCGATCCACTGTCTCTCATTATCAATGTCGCAATCGGATGGGCGCACTTCATGGCACGCCAATACGACGAAGCCCTTGAACAGCTTCGACAAACTGTAGATCTCGATCCCAACTACCCGGTCACTCACTGGATTCTCGGCTTGCTGTACCGGACCACCGGTCGCCATGAACTGGCGGTCGCCGAGGGCGAGAAGGGGGTGAACCTCTCAGGCGGAAGTCCTTTGATGCGCGCCGCCCTGGCGCATTCATATGGCAAGGCTGGAAGACCGAAAGACGCATTACAAATCCTCGATGATCTGAAAACTCTCGCAGAGCACAAATATGTCGCTCCTCAATTCTTCGCGGGAATCCATATCGGCTTGGGAGAACTCGACCGGGCAATTGAATATCTCGAGAAATCTTACGAAGAGCACTCCCACTGGCTTATTTATCTGCATATCGACCCGGGCATGGACGAGCTGCGAAACGATTCCCGTTTCCAGGACTTGTTGAAGCGCGTCGGACTTCCCGCACCATTCGTCGCGATCCCCTTCTGAGAGATTCCGGCGAGGGCTGGTATCATCAAGTTTCGAAGATTCCGGCGGATTGAGAACAAGGGGCTACAAACCATGGCTGAACCAACCAAAGAAGAATTGATGGCGCGGATTGCAGAGCTTGAAAAGCAAACTGGCTCGCGCAAACGCGGAGTGATCGATTTCAAAGTCGGGGAAAAAGGCGGCGTCAGCGTGTACGGTCTCGGACGATTCCCTGTCACCCTCTATTACGAGCAATGGATTCGTTTGCTCGACGCATCGGCGGACCTGCGCTCGTTCCTCGAAGAAAATAAGAGCAAGCTGAAGCTCAAAGACCAGCAGTAAGGCGATTCCGCGCGAGCGAGGCGCCCCAACAATAACTCGGCTCCTCGCCCGCCCGCACTATCGCCTTCCCTTCGTAGTAACTCATTGAAGAAATCCTTCGATTTTGCACGCCCTCCTTATTGACGCCCGGTCTATCGTAGTGGTCCAGCTCCCCTCGAGGTCACTATGTCGAACAGTCCGATCGCCACCGCTTCATACCGGCCGGCGCGCCGCAGCACACGTGTGAATGAATCCATCAAGATGCGAGTCGAAGGCGTCGACTCCTATCGCGGACCGTACAGCGAAGAAGTCGCTACGGTCAGCGTCAGCGCCCATGGATGCAAATACCATTCGAAGAATCAGGTGCTGGCGAATGCGCTCGTCATCCTGGAATTGAACGGCGACAAGCCCGAGTCGAAACCTATCTCCGCGCGCGGCCGCGTGAAGTGGATCACGGGACTCCACGGCGGCGTTTTTGAAACGGCCGTCGAACTCGAAGACCCCGGAAATATTTGGGGAATCCCCACTCCGCCGAAAGACTGGCTCCAACTGGGCCCCGCTCGAACGATCGAGATCGACACCTCGAAATCGAAACCCTTTGCCGTGCCGCGCCCGGAAGCAGCGGCGACGAACGCTTCCGCATCTCCAGCTGCCCGCGAAGTAGCACCTTCCGTTGACGAAAAGCGCGCTGCAATTCAAGCCGCAGCCGAATCCGGCGCGCGCCAATCGCTTGCGTCCGTCGCGCGACCCGTCGGACAGCTGATGGGCGATTTCCAGCAACAAATGGAGGCGATGCTCTCGGAAGTAGCTACCGCCGCGGTCCGGGAGAAAACAACGGCAATGCTCAACGACGTTCACGCGAAACTCAAACAAGACGCAAAAACCATCCTCGTCGAAGCCACTTCCGCGCAGGCCGGGCCCTGGATCGAAAACGTCCTCAAACAAATGAAAATGGCCGGCCAGGACGCCGCGCAAAAAATGCACGCGCAATGGACGAAGAAAATCGAATCCGACCTCACCCAGACATTTCAGCAAATCGAAGTGCGGCAACGCGAAGTGGAAGAACTTTCGCGCAGCCTCGCCGCGAACGCTCTCCAGAAAGTGGAGAATGTTCTTGAAGCATCGCGTAAAGACGGGGTCGATCGCATCGTTTCGCGCCTGAAAGAACAGGTGACGCCAATCGTCGACGAAACGCGAAAAGCCGCGGCGGACCTGGCGAGCCGCAAAGAGGCTCTCGACAAAATGATCGAGCAATCCGTCGAGAAATCATCAGCCCGTATCGAAGAAGCCTGCGCAAAATTCGACAAGCAGTTCGAAATGATGATCCACGCGCGCATCGACGCAGCCCGCGAGGAAATCGAGCGCGTCGGAATCGCAGCCACGGACCTCGCCCTGAACAATCTTCGCTTCACGTCCCAACAGCATCAGGAACAGGCGCAATCGCACCTGCGCGAAGAGCTGAATCGCGTCGCTGGTTCGGTTTTGAAGGACGTCGGCGAGAAAGCCGCCGAAACGTCGCAGCAATTCGCCGGCGAAATGAAAAAGCAGAGCCGCAGCCATCTCGAATTCGTCAGCGGAGCGATTTCGGAACTGGCAAAAGGGATCGGCAATTTGTCGAAGGATTAGGGCGGCCCGGTTGGCCACTCTTGGGATGTGGCAATGGAAAATATCACCGAAGCGGCTGCGCGTGAAGTCCATCTGACGGGCGCCAACGATCATTGCGGCGCAGATGCTTGCGGTGAAGTTGCGGCTGTCGAGATTGGCGACCGGCGGCTCTGCATCGAACATTTTGTGCCAGTCTGCATGCAGGAAGTAGAGACACGCACGGACTGGCTGAAAAAGAGCCCGTACGACGCAATCGCGACCGACGCTTTCAAGAAATTTATCGCGGCCTGTATCGAGCAAGCGCGGAATCTAGTCGACGACGAACGCGTTGCCGACGGCCAGGCCAAGAGCCGCGTGCAGGAATTCCTCCGCCGCATTTCGCAAACGGCTTTGCGCCTGCGCCGCAGTCCCCGCTTGACCTCATCCGTTCCGATTATTCTGCGCCGCGAAGATTCCGGCCGCACCTGGGAAGAAGAAACCTGGACGATCTCTGTCAGCCTGCATGGCGCATCGCTCGTCTGCCGGCATCCCGTGGAAACCGGCGGCTCGCTCGTGCTCTCGCGCCGCGATCGCGCAAGTCGCGTACAGGCGCGCGTGGTTTACTGCCGCTACAACGCCGAAGGCTGGCGCGAAATCGGCGTCGAACTTCTCGACCGCGACGACTTCTGGGGCCTCGCACAAGCTACCGCTGTTTAGCATCCACCCTTCTAGAAACGCAAAAGGCCATCAGGGCCATCCGTTACGCATCCACTATCGACCCGCTCGCAGCGTTTGATCACCCGCGACCACCTCCCGTTGCCCCCAGTCTTGACGCGCAACACTCCGCGGTGTCAAATCACAATCGCGAGGGTCATTCGAAATGAATGCACAGGCCCGTTTTCTAAAACTGGTTGGAATCGAACACCCGATCGTGCAAGCCCCGATGGGCGGAGGCGCAACCACCCCCGATCTCGTCGCCGCCGTTTCGAATGCCGGAGGCCTGGGATCGCTCGCAGGAGGCTATCTTTCGCCCGATGCAATCAGCGCACAGGTCACAGAAATTCGCGCGCGCACGAAAAGCCCCTTCGGTGTGAATCTGTTCGTGATGGATCCTCCCAGTGCCGATCCAGCGCAGGTGGCCAACGCACTGAAGCTACTGCAGCCAATCCGCGACACACTCGGCCTTCCCGCCGCAAGCGCCCCCGCAAAATATTCCGAAGATCCGCTCGCTCAGTTTGACGCCCTGGTAGAAGCCGCTCCGCCCGTCGCGAGCTTTACATTCGGTGCGCTCACTCCAAAGCAAATCGCTGCGCTGAAAACGCGCGGCACGCTCGTGATGGGAACCGCAACGAACGTGGCCGAAGCGCGCGCGTGGGAGAAATATCGGCGCAGACATGATCTGCACGCAAGGATCGGAAGCGGGCGCGCACCGCGGAACATTTCTCGGAGATTTCGAATCGGCGATGATTGGCACGATGGCTCTCGTGCCGCAAGTGGTTGACGCAGTGAAAGTCCCCGTGCTTGCAGCCGGCGGAATCATGGACGGCCGCGGAATCGCAGCGGCGTTGATGCTCGGAGCTGCGGGAGCGCAGATGGGCACTGCGTTTCTACTTTGCCCCGAGTCCGGAATCAGCGCGCCGTGGAAAGAAGCATTGCGCGGAGCACGCGGCGAGCAAACTCGCGTGACGCGCAGTCTATTCCGGCAAGCCTGCTCGCGGAATCGAGAACGAATTCATGCGCCGCCTCGCTCCCTTCGAGAACGAGCTGCCCCCCTACCCAATTCAGAATGCGCTCACGAGTCCGATTCGACAGGCCTCGGCAAAAGCGAACCGGCCGGACTTTCTGTCGCTCTTCGCGGGTCAAGGTGTGAGCATGTGCCGCGAATTGCCTGCAGCGGAGTTAGTCGCGAAGTTGGTAGAAGAGACGCGGACGGCGCTCGCGAGGAGTTCTTCGAGTGTCTGGTAGCGGAGCGCGCAAGTGAAGATTCTCGAGACCGAACGGTTGATACTCCGCCGGTTGAATATTGACGACGCGGAATTCATTTTCGAATTGCTGAACGAGCCGGCGTTCATTCGAAATATCGGTGATCGAGGCGTGAGGAACGCCGACGACGCCGAGCTTTATATTTTGAGCGGCCCAGTCGCAAGCTATGGGAAGCACGGTTTTGGACTCTTCGCGGTCGAGTGGAAGGACACCGGCGAAGCCGTGGGGATTTGCGGCTTGCTCAAACGCGATTCGCTCGACGATGTGGATATCGGCTTTGCTTTTCTCGAGCGATTCCGAGGAAAAGGATTTGCCACTGAATCCGCCGCGGCAGTGATGGAGTACGGCCGCACCGAGCTGAGAATTCCCCGGATCGTTGCGATCACATCTCCAGACAACGAAGAATCGATTCGCGTCCTCGCAAAAATCGGCCTGCGCTTCGAGAAAATGATTCGCATGCCCGGATCGACCGAAGACACGCGCCTGTTTGTACCCGCCTCGTAAACGACCCGCGCTTAGTCCTTCTTTTCGTGCTTCTTAAAGATCACCGTCGATTCCTCGTGCGCCTGCTTTGAAAACTCGAAAGCCTTCGACGCATATTCCATCGCCTGGCGCGACTGCTCGTGCCCACTAAGGTGATCTTCTTTCCCGTGATGCGCAGCCGCAGCTTGATGCGCGTGCGCTGCCTGCATGTGCATTTCTGCCGCTCTCTGATGCGAATCGTAGGCCATAGTGCGCTCCTGCAATATTCGAATTTGTTAGGAACACATTCAGTGTAGCTCAGTGGTGCGTCTCCCGCGGAGCCGAACGCAAGGAATATCGAAAACGATTGCGGGCAACGGGCGCGGAGTGTATACCACTCTTGGATCTTAACGATTGGTTTGGAGATTCTCCGCAACAGTTTCATCGAGCGACTTCACGCAGAGGGCCCGCGAAGGCGAATTTCGCTTGGGGGTGCATTGTGAGCGAAGCAACCGTTGCAGAAGCTGGCAAAAAAAGTGACGGGATGGTCCGTAGCGATTAGCGTCCTGATGATTATCGCCGGCATTCTCGCGATACTGCTGCCGATGGAAGCGGGGATCGCCGTGAATCTTTTTGTCGGCTGGATGCTGCTGTTCGCCGCAGCGGCGCACTTCGTTTACGCGTGGTCTACGCGCGGCGCCGGCGGCGTGATCTGGAAGGTCCTCGTTGGAATTCTCTACCTCGTGATCGGATTCTATTTGCTGGAGCATCCCGCGCGCGGACTCGCGACGCTCACGCTCGTCCTTGCGTATTACTTGCTGATCGAAGGTGTGATGGAAATTATTCTCTTCTTTCAGCACCGCGGCGCTCCGGGTTCGGTCTGGTTTCTGCTCGACGGAATCATCACGCTGATTCTCGGCGGGCTCGTGTGGAAGACATGGCCTTCGAGCACCGAATGGGTGATCGGCACACTCGTCGGACTGAGCATTCTCTTCAGCGGCACCACGCGGCTGATGATGTCCCTGGCAGCGCGGCGCCTCGTAACGAAAATGGCGTAAAACACTTCGCCAATCGGTCAGTGCCTCGCGGCGATTCTCTTGCCGGGGCGCCACGCAATTGGGCCGAGACTTATTTGCGAGCCAAGCACCGTCGCATTCTGCTGAGACGGCCATGCGTGCCATCCCGCGCACGCCATCGCACTCACACCTTCCGGCCTTCTGGCTCCCCGATTCAAACTGTGGCAAACTCGATAGTTTGAAGGGCGCGACTGGCCCGCGTGTGTGCACCGAACATCTTTCACGTCGCCCCGTTCGGTACAGCAGGGCTTCAGAGAGCACCCGAGCCGGCATCTGAGATAACAAACAAATGGATCCGCAGTACATTCGGAATTTCTGCATCATCGCGCATATCGACCACGGCAAGTCCACACTAGCGGACCGCCTGCTAGAGCTCACCGGCGCGCTCAGTCATCGCGAAATGACGGCGCAGGTGCTCGATTCGATGGACCTCGAACGCGAGCGCGGCATCACCATCAAAGCGAAAAGCATCCGCTTGCATTACACCGCGCGCGACGGGCACGAGTATCGCCTGAACTTGATCGACACGCCCGGTCACGTCGACTTCTCCTACGAAGTTTCCCGCGCGCTCTCCGCCTGCGAAGGGGCGTTGCTTGTCGTAGATGCGAGCCAGGGCGTGGAAGCGCAGACCGTCGCGAATGCTTTTCTCGCCTCGCGCCACAATCTCACCATCGTTCCGGTGATCAATAAAATCGATTTGCCCGCCGCGCGTCCCGACCATGTAAAGGAGCAAATCGAGAACGTCCTCGCGATTCCGGCCGAAGACGCGCTCTTGATCAGCGCAAAGAGCGGAATCGGCGTAGACGAAGTGCTCGAAGAAATCGTAAGTAAAGTTCCCCCGCCGAAGGGTTCGGCCGATAGCCCGTTGCGCGCATTAATATTCGACTCCTGGTTCGACTCCTACCGTGGCGCCGTGGTCCTCGTGCGCGTGATGGAAGGCCGCCTCACGCCGCACATGAAAATCCGGCTCTGCGCGAACAACGAAGTGTATGAAGTGGAAAATCTCGGCGTGCTCACGCCGAAGCCCATCGTTCTCGACGAGCTTGCCGCCGGCGATGTCGGCTTCATCATCGCGAACATCAAGCGCGTGGCCGACGCGCGCGTGGGCGATACCGTAGTGGAAGCGGATCGTCCCGCCGCGCCGCTTCCGGGATTTGAAGCGATCAAGCCGATGGTTTTCGCCGGAATGTATCCGGTGAACGCAAGCGATTACGAAGTCCTGCGCGACGCGCTCGGAAAGCTGCAGCTCAATGACGCCGCGTTTTTCTACGAGCCGGAAAATTCCGTAGCGCTCGGCTTTGGATTTCGCTGCGGATTCCTTGGGCTTGCTGCACATGGAGATCGTGCAGGAACGTCTCGAACGCGAATTCAACATCGAGCTGATCACCACAGCGCCTAGCGTGCAGTACCGCATCACCAACACCGCGCACGAAGTGTTCGAAGTCGATAATCCCACGAAATTTCCGCCGCCCGGCTCGATTGAGAAAATCGAAGAGCCGATTCTCACCGCGATGATCATCACGTCGGAGGAATCCGTGGGCGGAGTGCTGGCACTGTGCGAAGAAAAGCGCGGCGTGCAGAAGAAATTCGAATATCTCTCGCCCACGCGCGTCATGCTCACGTACGAAATGCCGCTGAACGAAATCGTGCTCGATTTTTACGACCGGCTGAAGAGCGTCTCGCGCGGCTATGCTTCGCTCGACTATCACCTGTCGGGCTACCACGAATCCGATCTCGTGAAACTCGATGTGCTCGTCGGCGGCGAACCGGTCGACGCGCTGACGCTGATCTGCCATCGCGACCAATCGTACGAGCGCGGTCGCGATCTCGTCTCGCGCCTCCGCAAACTAATTCCCCGCCAGATGTTTGAAGTTCCCATCCAGGCGGCCATCGGCAGCCGCGTAATCGCGCGCGAAACGATCAGCGCCATTCGCAAAAACGTAATCGCCAAGTGCTACGGCGGCGACATTTCGCGCAAACGCAAACTCCTCGAAAAACAAAAAGAAGGCAAGCGCCGCATGAAGCGCGTCGGCCGCGTCGATATCCCGCAGGAAGCATTCCTCGCCGTCCTGAAAGTCTCCGGCGGCATTTCCGACGAAGAGTGAAGGTGATCAGATGCCATCCGTTCCCCCGATCAACAGTGCGATTGAAATTCACGATCGGGTGCTAAGTACCATTGCGGACGGCAGGACGGGAAAACGATTCTGCGCCTGACTCCAGCTTCCGATTCACAAGTCACCTGGAATCCCTGGCCTTGACAACGGAAGCGGGTGGGTGCAGGACGCTGTTGTCACAATCGATGGCTCCATGGCCGAGATGGCGGTTCTGGAGCTTCCGGTTGACCTCGCGGACGGAGTATTGGAGATCGACGGCCGGGAAACGCTCAGAATCCATGATTCGCTCTCCCATCTGAGCCAAGAAGGTTCGGTCTCGCTTAAGCTACTTAACGCACCCGAGAAGTGGAACTGTTCGGATAGCAGGTACCGCAATTCACGTCGAACTCTTGGGTCAGCCCGAATATGTAGAAGAGCTTCAAGCGGTGAGCAAAACGCACAAGCGTTAAGTCGGAAATGATTCACTTGGACGAAACTAAGCCCTGCAACGCGCAAGCCTTTGACGCCGCGGAGATTCCGGCGAATCGCCCATTCCCTTGACAGAGGCGCTAGAGTTAAATAGAGCGTGACATGCGACAGCATCGCGCATTAAGAAAAGAAGCACATCGGGGCAACAGACGGGAGCGCGGTGCGCGACGCTAAGAATCAGTCTTGCGCTTAATGGTGGCACCAAGTTCACCGTGCGCTAAGCGCACCGCAATGTCTTCGCCGAGTGCCACTTGATCCGCCGACCGCAGCACCTTCCCCGACGCATCGTACGCGATCGCGTAGCCGCGTTCGAGAATTCGAAACGGGCTGCGCTCTTCGAGCTGCAATCGAGCAGCTTCAAAACGCTGACGCTTCGAAACAAGCCCGCGACGAATTTTCTCCGCTACATTCGACGTTAGAAGTTCAACGCGACTCCGCAACCGCGCAATGCGTTTTCCGAAATCAAGCGATCCAAAGCGATTTCTCGCGTCCAGGTAGCTGCGTTGCTTGCGCATCATCACGCGGCTCAGCGCAGCCGAGAGTGCGTCCCGGTGCTGAACGATCCGGCGACGAGCCACCGCCGCGCGCCCGCGCAAATCAAACGACCCAACGCGCGCGCTAGCGCGGGTCAGTCGCTGACGCGTCATCCCCAGCCGCAGCCGCAATCCGATCGCAAGCGACGATGAAAGTTCGTCCACCTGCTGACGCCGCCGGCGCACCAGCGTCTCGAGCCGCCGGAATCCGCGATGCGTTTCGAGATCGCGCACGCGATGCCGCCGCTGCGAAATCCAGTAGCGAATCTGCTGCACCAGCTGCCGCTGGTGCTCCGCGATGTGCCGCTCAAATTCCTGCCGCGAACGCACCACAAGTTCCGCGGCGGCCGAAGGCGTAGGTGCGCGCAAGTCAGCGACAAAATCCGCAATCGTGAAATCCGCTTCGTGGCCGATGCCCGTAATCACTGGAATTTCGGAAGCGGCAATCGCGCGCGCCACCACTTCTTCATTGAACGCCCAAAGATCCTCAAGCGAGCCGCCGCCGCGCCCGACGATCAGCACGTCGGCAAACTTCGCGCGATTAAAATAATTCACTGCCGCCGCGATTTCTTTGCCAGCGCCTTCTCCCTGCACTTTCACCGGAAATAGTCGCACGTGAGCATTCGGAAAGCGGCGCTTCAGCACACGCAGAATGTCGCGGATCGCCGCGCCCGTAGGTGAAGTGACGACTCCGATGCAAAGCGGCAAAACAGGAAGCGGTTTTTTGCGCGCCTCGTCAAACAATCCCTCGTCCTGCAATCGCTTCTTCAGCTGCTCAAAAGCCAGCTGCAATGCTCCCAGGCCGACGGGCTCGATGCTCGTCACATAAATTTGATATTCGCCGCGCACATCGTAAACACCCAGTCCGCCGCGAATGGTGACGTGCAATCCATCTTCGGGCCTGAATTTTAATCCGCGCACCTGATCGCGAAAACATACACAACGAATTTGCGCGCGCGCATCCTTTAGCGTGAAATAAAGATGTCCGGATTGCGCCGAATGGCAATTCGACACCTCGCCCTCGACCCACACATCCGGAAACGCAGTTTCGAGCAAGCCGCGAATGCGATCTGTCAGCTCGCTGACTTTCCAGACGTGCCGCTCGGGCACCAGATTGAAAAGCGAAGCCTGGCTCATATTTTTAGCGCCGAAAAAGATTTACAACCCAGAGAATCAGCGTCAGCGCGAGGCTGAGCACGATACAAGTGACGATCGGAAAATAGAAACTGCCGCTCTTGCCCTGATACGCGATGTCTCCCGGCAAGCGTCCCAGTCGAAACGGCAGCCGCCCGCCAAGAAAGAAAAACCCGCCAATCGCAACGAGCGCAATTCCGGCAACAAGCAGCAGTTTCCCAAGTTCGCGCGTTGGCTCCACAAGTAATCGACCTCGGCCTATTCTACTCGATTCGAGACTTGCACTGGGAAGGCGCTCCAACAGTCGAGAGCGGACAGATTACGAGAGCTCTTGTAGCGCCGGGCTTCAGACCGGCAGCTTTTGACTTGGGTATCTGCCATTCAAATCACCCCTGCGCACGTCTGCCTCAGCACCGGTCTGTAGCGGCACGGCACGCGTGCCCCAACAAGCAGCATCGAACCATTGCCACAAAATTAACCAGCACGCGATCCCGCGAATCATATGCCCGGCCAGCAAGACTGCGGAGACGTTTATTCCTGGATCCCTTCCTTTTAAGATAGTGCCGCAAAATCCAAAAGCGGCTACTATTGCTCCGCACCGCACACCAGCCAGGAGAAATCAAAATGAAGAAGCTTTTGCTACTCGCGTGCGCCCTCGCTTGTTTCAGCTCCGCGAGTTTCGGCCAGGCACTCACTGCTGCCGACCGCGAAAAAGGCGTGAAGTATCTCGAACAAACTCGCGACGCGGTCGTCGCTGCGACAAAAGGGCTCTCCGAGGCGCAGTGGAAATTCAAAGCCGCTCCCGATAAGTGGTCCGCCGCGGAAACACTCGAACACATCGCCCTCGGCGAAGACTATATGTTCGGATACGTCGAGAATAAAGTAATGACATCGCCTCCCGGAGCCGCCGATCGCGATATCACGAAACTGGATGCGCTGGTGCTCTCAATGGTGCCCGACCGCACCAATAAACGCCAAGCGCCACCGCCGTTGGTGCCGACGGGCAAGTGGACTCCCTCGGAAGCGCTCGACCACTTTCTAAAGAGCCGCGCCGTGACCATCGAATACATGAAGACGACGAAAGATCTTCGCGAACATGTCGCCGAAAGTCCGCTCGGAATGCTCGACGGATACGAGTGGCTGCTCTTTATCGGTGCGCACAGCGAACGGCACACGAAGCAGATTTTGGAAGTGAAAGCGGACGCGGGATTCCCGAAGAGCTGATCACTGGCAGTTACTTCTCTCGCGGCTGATTCGATGAAAGTGGAAGCAGGTGAGGAACTCGTGTCTAAACGAGTTCCTCGCCGGCGAAGAAATAAGCAATCTCAGACGCGGCCGTGTCCGGCGCGTCTGATCCGTGCGTGCAGTTGTTTTGAATGCTCGTGCCAAGTTCTTTGCGAATCGAGCCTGGCGCTGCTTTCGAGGGATCAGTTGCTCCCATCGTGTCCCGCCATTTGGCGATCGCGCCTTCCGCTTCCAGTACCATCACCACCACTTTTCCCGAACTCATGAATTCCGTAAGTTCCTTGAAAAATGACCGTTCGCGGTGTACTGCGTAAAAGCCTTCCGCCTGAGCTTTCGTCATGCGCATCGATTTGATCGCGACGATCTGAAATTTTGCCGCGTGAATGCGGCTCAGGATGTCGGCGGAGATGCCGCGTCCCACTGCGTCCGGCTTGATGATTGCCAAAGTTCGCTGATGTGCCAAAAGAGTATTCCTCCGTTCAATTTGGATGCGTTTGCAATGCTATCGCTTGCGCTTCTTCGTTTTGCTCGCTGGTTTCTTCTTTGCCGCGGACCTCGGTTTTGATTTTTTCTTCGACCCGCCGAGAACTCGGGCGATTGTCTCGCCGATGTCCGCGGGGCTTTGAATCGTGTGAATTCCTGCCGCGCGCATTGCCTTGTATTTTTCCACGGCTGTTCCGTGCCCGCCGCTGATAATCGCGCCCGCGTGACCCATCCGGCGGCCCGGCGGTGCCGTTTGTCCCGCGATGAATCCCACCACCGGCTTTTTCACGTTCTTCTTGATGAAATCCGCTGCAATTTCTTCCGCGTTGCCGCCGATTTCGCCAATCATCACAATCGCGTGGGTGTCGGGATCGTCGTTGAACATCCGGATCGCATCGAGAAAACTGGTGCCGATGATCGGATCGCCGCCGATTCCAATACATGTCGATTGCCCGATACCGAGCGCCGTGAGCTGGCCGACCGCTTCGTACGTCAGCGTGCCGCTGCGGCTGACGACGCCGACATTCCCCTGCTTGTGAATCGACGCCGGCATAATTCCCATCTTGCATTTTCCCGGCGAAATCACGCCGGGACAATTCGGGCCGATCAATCTCGTCTTCGAATCCTTCATCGCCGCCGCAACGCGAACCATATCGAGCGCCGGCACACCCTCTGTGATGCAGATCACCAGAGGCAATCCGGCATCGACAGCCTCGAGAATTGCGTCAGCCGCAAATGGCGGCGGCACAAAAATAATCGACGCATTCGCCCGGGTTTTCGCGACAGCTTCGGAAACCGTATTGAACACCGGCACCCCAAGATGCTTCGTGCCGCCTTTGCCAGGCGTCACGCCCGCAACCACCGGCGTGTGGTAGTCGAGCATCTGCTGCGCGTGAAAACTTCCCTCGCGCCCGGTGATGCCCTGCACAACGACGCGCGTGTTCTTGTCGATCAGTACGCTCATTCGAGTGATGTAGAGGAGATAAAGGAGGCAAAGGATGTATAGGAAAAGAGCCTCACGATAGCTTCCTCCATTCCTTCCATAGGTTGTGAATCATCATTCCTAATTTCGAGTACTCGACCTTCAATAGATGGCAACTGTTCCTTGCGGCAAAGCCTTCGTCTGCTGAAAGATCAAGCCAGAATTTTATCTCAGCCACTTCGCCGCTTGCGATTACCAGGTGACGCTTGAACTCCGCGCTCGAATTTCGCTTTGCCCAGCCTTCTACAATATTCGCAGGCACGGAACGTGCCGAGCGCCGCAACTGACGACCTACCTCGGATTGCTCTTCCCGGGGAAACGCCCGAGTCAATTTCGATACATCCAAAGCCAATCGATAAGCCTGCTTGTACACAATTAAGTCGCTGTAATTCCGAACGGGCCCTTGACGTTTCGCCTTTTCCTTTACCTCATCTACTTCCTTTACCTCCTCGTCTTCCTTCATTACGCACTCGCGAGTGCCACGACCTTCTCCGCCCCGTCTTTCATGCCTTCCGCAATCGTGAAATTAAATCCAGAGTTGCGCAAAATTTCCTGGCCTTTCTCGACGTTCGTTCCTTCCATCCTCACAACCACCGGAACTTTGAATTTCAGTTCTTTCGCAGCGTTTACCACGCCGCTTGCAAGCACGTCGCAGCGAAGAATGCCGCCGAAAATATTGACGAACACCGCTTTCACATTCGGATCGCTCAGCAAAATGCGAAACGCGTTCTTCACCTGGTCTTCCGAAGCGCCGCCGCCCACATCCAGAAAATTCGCCGGGCTGCCGCCGCTCAGCTTGATGATGTCCATCGTCGCCATCGCGAGGCCCGCGCCATTCACCATGCACCCGACGGTGCCGTCGAGCTTGATGTAATTGAGCTTGAACTTCGACGCCTCCACTTCCAGCGGCGTTTCTTCCTCGAGGTCGCGCAAATCCTTGAACTCCGGATGCCGATAAAGGGCGTTGTCGTCGAACGTCACTTTCGCATCAAGCGCAACGAGCCTCCCATCGCCCGTCACGACGCACGGATTGATTTCGAGAAGCGACGCATCCGTTTCGATGAACGCGCGATAGAGCGACTGAAAAAACGGCACCGCTGCATTCACAACTTCGGGCGTGAGTCCGAGCCCGAATGCGAGTTTGCGCGCCTGATAAGGTTGCAGTCCGGTCGCCGGATGAATCGTTTCGCGCAAAATCAATTCAGGATGGTCCTTTGCAACTTCCTCAATTTCCATTCCGCCGGCCGTGCTCGCCATAAACACCGGCGCACCCACAGCACGATCAACGAGAATGCTCAGATACAGTTCGCGCTTGATGTCGAGCCCTTCTTCGATCAGCAGGCGTCGAACGATGCGGCCTTCCGGCCCCGTTTGCGGCGTGATCAGCTGCATTCCAAGAATGCGCTCGGCATTCGCGGCCGCTTCGTCGGCAGATTTTGCAAGCTTCACGCCGCCGCCTTTGCCGCGCCCGCCGGCATGAATCTGCGCTTTCACCACCACAACCGGCGTGCCAAGCCGTTGCGCTACCGCCCGCGCTTCGTCTTTTTTCGAGACCATTTCGCCGCGTGGCACTGGAACGCCAAATTTTGCGAGGATCGCCTTCGCCTGATATTCGTGAATCTTCATTCCTGCTCCATCGGCTTCCTGAAGGTCGCCTTGAATAGTGCTAGTATTTATGTTCGCAAAAAGCTACTCAGTTTACTTGGAACGCGGACAGCGAGCAAGGAGCGGCATGGCTCTCGAAATGAAGCCCGGATGCGAAAAGTGCGGTAATGCGATTGCCGCTGCCGACCGCGCATTTATTTGCTCCTTTGAATGCACGTTCTGCGCGAAATGCACCGAGCAGATGCAACACACTTGCCCGAATTGCAGCGGCGAACTCGTCCGCAGGCCGCGGAGAAAGCCCGCTACGCCAACGGTATGACTCACTCCCTTGCCTCTGAAACAAAATGATCCTCGACGCACTCGACAAAATCGTCGCCGATAAAGACTTGACGCGCCCCGAAGCGGAAAGCGCGATGGAAGATATACTCGCGGGCCGCGCAACCGACGCGGTAATCGCGGGATTCCTCACAGCGCTAAGGATTAAAGGGGAAACCGTCGACGAAGTGGTGGGGTTCGCAAAAGCGATGCGCCGCCATGCGACACCGATATTCCCCCCCGGCCAAGTGCGCACGCACGAACCGCTGGTCGATACAGCCGGAACAGGCGGAGACGCAGCAGGCACGTTCAACATTTCCACCGCAGCAGCATTTGTGATCGCGGGCGCCGGCGTGCACGTGGCAAAACACGGAAATCGCTCCTTCAGTTCGCACTGTGGCTCCGCAGACGTGCTGGAAGCGCTGGGCGCGAAAATCGAAATCGCGCCGGAACGCGTCGCGCGCTCCATTGAAGAAGTCGGCATCGGTTTCATGTTCGCGCCTGCCATGCATTCGGCGACTCGCCATGCGATGCCCGCGCGCCGCGAACTTCGCATGCGCACCGTGTTCAATATTCTCGGCCCACTCACAAATCCCGCAGGCGCTTCGGTGCAAATCGTCGGCGTCTACGATCCGAGCCTCACGGAATTGGTCGCGCGCGCGCTCGGTGAACTCGGCGTGAGTCGCGCTTTCGTTTTCCACGGCGCCGATGGCCTCGACGAAATCTCAATTTCAGGCGAAACGTTCATCTCCGAAGTGCGCGATGGAACCGTTCGGAGTTACACCGTAACACCGGAAGATTTTGGCCTGCGCCGTTGGCCGCTCGAAGAAATTCAAGGCGGCGACGCGAAACGAAACTCCGAAATTATCCACGGTATTTTCGGCCGGTCGCTGCTCTATCGTCCGCACGGCGCGCATCGCGAAATCGTGCTCGCGAATTCCGCCGCCGCGCTTGTCGCAGCAGGCCGCGCCACGGATTTTCTTGACGGCGTGCGAGTCGCAACAGAATCAATCGACTCGGGCGCTGCAAGAGAAAAGCTCGAAGCGTTCATTGCCTTCACGCAGCGCGAAGGCGATCGCGCAACCGCTGGCTCCTAGCACGCGCCCGGGCGGCGCTCCCGTCTAGCTTTCCTTCAGGCACTGAACCGAATATCCAAAGCACGCGAGCACAAAAATCCCGAATCCGATCGCTTCAATGGCCAACCGGTGCGGATCGCCGAGTCCGATCGAGGTATAGCGAAGCAAATCCACCTGCCATGTGATGGGATTCGCAAGCCCGATCGCGCGAAACCAGCCCGGCAACGGATCAAGCGGATAGAACATCGAACTCGCAAACAGAAACACAAAATAAAACACGGACGTCACGCTGTTGAAAATATCGTTCCGGCGAATCTTCAGCGCGAAAATCGTGTAAAAGAAAAACCAGCCCGCCGTCCCGAATACAACGGTAACGATTAACAGCGGCAGAAGATCGAGGCGCAACTGAATCCCAAGCAGCCGCGCACCCAATCCGAGTGTGATTACCATCTGCACGATCGCGATGAAAACATTGAACAGGACCTTGCCAAGCAGATATTCCGACCGGCTCATCGGATACGTCAGCATCTCGTAGAAAATTCCGTTATCGCGATCCATGAAAAACGACCACGAACTATTTGAAGCAATCCCAAAACTCGCCATTCCAAGCACGCCCGCGAGAAAAAACGAATTGTAGTTCACGCCCGGCGTGGAAACCGGCGTTCCCAGCGCAGCCGTAACCCCCACGCCGAAAACAAGCAGATAGCACAGCGGGTAGAAAAGATCCCAAAACACAAATGTAATGTTCGTGGCCCGGATTTTACCCTCGCGATACAGCATTGCCGGAATCGACGACACTTCCCTCCGCCTCCTCAACCTTTCTTCATCAACTCCACGAAAATATCTTCCAGACTGGCGCCGCCGATCTCGACCCGCAGCACGCGCCCTTTTTTCGCGAGCGCGGCAACAATTTCAAGCGCCTCGGCTTCCTGCGCTTTCACGCAGAACTCCAACGTGTTGCCATTGATCTGCGAGCGAACAGGGTGAAGCGCCGCGATCGCATCCCTCATCCCGGACGGCAATTTCTCAAACGTAATCGCAACCTCATACACGTCCTGCGAGAGCAACTTCAAAGTATGCAAATCGCCTCTTGCGATCTGCCGTCCTTTGTTCAGAATCAGGATGTCGTCGCACAACTCTTCCGCTTCGCTCAGAATTTGCGTCGTCAGAACGATTGTCCGCCCGCGCGCCGCTTCCTGCCGGAGAGAATCCATCACCGCGCGCTTTAAAATCGGATCCATGCCCGTGGAAAACTCGTCGAGAAATAGCACAGGAGTGTTGACGACAAATACTTTCGCCACCTGCACGCGACGCCGGTAACCGCCACTGAGGTCCTGTACTTTGCGATCCGCTTCCGCGGTGAGATCAAAGAGCTGCATCATTTCCTCGGCGCGGCGCTTGCCGTCGGGCATGGCAAGCCCATGAAAACGCGCATAGGTCAGCAAATTGTCGCGCACGGAGAGGAACATTTCGGCGGCAGTTTCCTGCAACACCATCGAAATCCGGCGCCGGACTTCAAGCGGCTGCGCGACGACATCAAATCCCTCGATCCGAGCGTGACCGCTGGTCGGCTGCAAGAGCGTCGCGAGGATTTTCAGTAACGTTGTTTTTCCCGCGCCATTTGGCCCAAGCAAACCAAAAATCGTGCCGCGCGGAACATTGAAACTGAGCCCGTCGATCGCCCGCACGGGTTCGCTACCGGCGCCGAACATTCCGTTGCGCCGGCCGCGATATACTTTGACGATGTTTTCGACTTCGAGTGCTTGCGGTGTCATAGCGATGACTCGTCTCTCACTGCCGGCCATTCGACGGGTCAGGCGAGTTGGCCGAATCAAGATCGAGGATAGCAGAGCCCGGCTTCGCGTCCGGCGCGTAGCAATTCCCATCGGAATTGTAAGTCGCAGCGCAACGCTTCGTGAATTCGTGCCGCCGCGGCGATTGCGCGAATTGCCAAATCGCAGCGTACGCAATGCCACTATCGGAGGGTGCTGGAGGAGTTTTTCCATACACGCAGCCGGGCGCAGGCGGACAGAAATCGTTGTAAACAAAATATTCGATTCGCCGCGCGCCAGCGTGCTCGCGAATATCATCCGCAGTGACGATCGTTTTTCCCTTTCCCTCTTTCGCAGGAATGCCCGAGCAGTAAATTCCCGCGCGAAACCCCGCCGCAACCACCGCGTCCACCCAGGCGAAGATGTAAGTGTTCTGCGCGTTCGTCATGCGCCCGCCCTCTTCCTGATCAAGAAAAATCACGGTACCCGCGTGAAAGCCTTCCCGGTGTGCCAGCGTGGCGGCGGAACGCCCGTCGCTCGCACCAAGCTCAGCGGGACTCGCAGGAGATTTCAACTGGTTCGACGCTCGGCCATCGAAAAGCACAAGAAAGCCGAAGCCTTGCTCGAGTATCGCCGCGCGCTTCCCCGTCCAATTGTTCGATTTCGCACCCGGCGGAGCATTCAGCCAATATCCGGCAAACGAGAATGTCTTTTTCAGCAACGGCAACGCCGAATTGCCCGGATAGTCGTTCGCGTCAAACCCGAGATAGGAAGGCGAGTCGGCAGCAGCGATAAAAGTGGCCAACAGCAAAAATGCAGAAATTGCAACGAGTTCGCGGCGAATCATACGCTCAGAAAATTTTCGAGCAGCCGGTATCCCGATTCGGTAAGCACCGATTCCGGATGGAATTGCACGCCCTCGATCCGCAACTTTCGATGGCGCAATCCCATGATCGTTCCGTCATCCGTTTCGGCGGAAATTTCGAGTTCGCGCGGCAGCGATTTGCGTTCCACGATCAACGAGTGATATCGCGTAGCTTGAAATTTCTGCGGTAAACCGCGAAAAATCGTTCTGCCATCGTGTTCGATGCGGCTCGTCTTGCCGTGCATCAGTTTGCGCGCACGAATCACGCGTCCGCCAAACGCCGCCCCAATCGCCTGATGCCCCAGGCAAACGCCCAGTATCGGAATTTTCCCAGCGAAGCGCTGAATCAGCGGAATGCTGATGCCCGCTTCCTGTGGCGTGCACGGGCCCGGCGAAACCACAATCCGCTCGGGATGCATTTTTTCGATTTCATCCAGCGTGATCCGGTCGTTGCGGCGCACCTCGAACTTCTGCCCCATCTCGCCGAGATACTGCGCCAGGTTGTAAGTGAACGAATCGTAGTTGTCGAGCAGCAGAATCATGGGTGCACAACCAAGAATACCGCAGCACGCAGGGTTTTGGTTTCTTTCAGTGCAACTAAGCCGCTTGAAGAACCGCAATCATTCGCGCTCCACACCCGAGTGCGCGATCTCAAGCGCCTTCACCAGCGCCCGCGCCTTGTTCACCGTCTCCTGATACTCGCGCGCCGGAACGGAATCTGCCACCACGCCTCCGCCCGCCTGAATGTACACCCGCCCTTTTTTTGCGACGAGCGTGCGAAGCGCGATGCAGGAATCCAGATTGCCGGAAAAATCGAGATACAAAATCGCCCCGGCATAAATGCCGCGCCGCGTCGGTTCCAGCTCGTCGATGATTTCCATCGCGCGAATTTTCGGCGCGCCCGAAAGCGTCCCCGCCGGAAAACACGACATCAGCGCATCAAAGCAATCCACTCCTTCGCGCAATCGTCCGCGCAGACTCGACACGAGATGCATCACATGCGAATAGCGCTCGACGAACATCAGCCGCTCCGGCTTCACCGATCCGTATTCGCTCACGCGGCCCAGATCGTTGCGTCCGAGATCGACGAGCATGATGTGCTCGGCGCGCTCCTTGGGATCGGCGAGCAACTTCGCTTCGAGTTCGCGATCCTCTTTTTCATCGCGTCCGCGCGGCACCGTTCCCGCAATTGGGCGGTAGAAAACGTCGCGCCCCTGCACCTTCACCAGCATTTCCGGCGAGCTGCCCACCACCGAGACATCCTTCAGCTTCAGAAAATAAAGATACGGCGAAGGATTCACCACACGCAGCGCGCGATAAATTTCAAACGGATCGGCGCCCGTTTGTGCCGAAAATCGCTGGCTCGGCACCACCTGAAAAATATCGCCGGCACGAATGTACGCTTTCGCTTTTCGCACGGCGGCCAAATATTGTGGCCGCGTCATGTTCGAGCGAACACTCAGCTTCCCCCGCCGTGGAGCCTTCCGTTGCTCAGGCAACGGACCTTCCAATTTACGCCGCGCACTTCGAATCTCGCGCACTGCGGCATCGTATTTCTCCCGAAGGCTCCCCTTTCCACCCGTAAACACGTTTCGAATCACCCACACGCGATGCCGAACGTGGTCGAACACGATCAGCCCGAGATAAAACATCATCACGCAATCATCGAGCCCCAAATCGTCGCGTCCCGATGCGGGAATTTTTTCAATCAACCTCACCATGTCGTAAGCGAAATATCCGATCGCGCCCGCTATCAACGGTGGAAGCCCCGGAACACGCACGGGATGGTAGCGCGCCGTAAGTCGCCGCATCTGCTCGATTGGATTGTCGTCGAAGTGGATGTTGCGGCCGCCGGCCTCGAGGGTGCAGATGCGTCCGCGCGCGCGAAACACTTCTTCCGGATTCGCGCCTGTAAACGTGTAGCGCGCAATATTCTCGCCGCCCTCCACGCTTTCCAGCAGAAACGAATATTTCGCGCCGTGCGCGATGCGAAGATGCGCGCCAACGGGAGTGAGTAGATCCGCGGTGAATGTTTCATACACCGGGACAAGGTTTCCCTGGCGCGCAAGTCTTCTGAATGTCTTGAAGTCTGGCTGGATCATTATGTTGTTCTTGCCGTAAGATTCGGGCAGCGTCCGGCGCCCCTACCTTTGCTCTTTTTCCTCGTGCTCTAGCGCCTTAAGAACCGCGGCACGCATCGCTTTCTCCGGCGCGCGCTTGCCCATCCAAATTTCCCACTGCGCAGTTCCCTGCGCGACGAACATTTCCACTCCGGATACGGTTTCGATGCCTCTCCGCGCAGCAAGTTGCATCAGCTTCGTTTCGCGCGGCCGATAAATCGTGTCGAAGACCAGCCTGCAGTTCAGCTCACGCGCATCGAGCGGCGATTGATCGATCGCAGGATGCATCCCAACAGGAGTGGCGTTCACAATCGCGTCAAAGAATTCCGTTCGCAGATGTTTCCGCGCGATTGCTTCCCTCCCTGCTGCGCGAGCCAGCGCCACCGCCTGTGCTGGCCGCCGCGCACATACGCCGACCGACGCTCCTGCACGCGCAAGTGCGAACGCAATCGCGCGGGCCACTCCTCCGGCGCCAAATATTAAGACGCGGCTGCCTCTGAGCGGCAAGCGGCGTTCGAGCGCGCGCAACACGCCAACGTAATCGGTGTTGTACCCATAGAGCTTTCCGCCCGCCCTTACGGAAACGGTATTTACCGCTCCGATCGACGCGGCCAAACCGTCGCAGTCGTCGAGATGGCGAAGTATTGCTTGCTTGTGCGGCAACGTGACGCTGAATCCCTTCACCCGAAGCGGCCCGATACTGCCGACGAAATCGCGCAAGTCGCGAACCAGAAATGGCAGATAGACCGCGTTGACCCTGCGCGCCTGAAAACCTGTATTCTGAAGCTGCGGCGAAAGCGAGTGGCCGATCGGATCGCCAATCACTCCGTAAACCTGCGTGCGCCGGCTGATTCGGTTTGCACGATACAGCGACTGTATTTCTTCAAGCGAGATTTGGCCGGGTGCCGTCGCGTTTTCTACTGGCGCATAGCCAAGCGCGCTTCCTTCCCGCAGCGCAAGGATCCGCACCGGCAGCGCGATATCTCCCATCGGCACGGCGATCACGTCCGTCGTTCCCCGCGCAACTCCAAGCACGCGCCGCGCAGCCGCAAGCGTCTCGCACTGGACCGCGATTTTCACCGCATCCGGCCCCGAACGACGAAGCTCAGCTACGACGCGCTTCCAATTTCGAGGCGCTGCTCCAAAAAAGTGCGCCGACGTAATCTGCCGTCCCTCCCCGAGCAACACATCGATCAGTTCCGGCGGACACTTCGAAGCCGACTCAATCTCCAAGTCGTACCACTCGCATCCCGCCTGCAGCGCGTCCGCCAGGTGAACGAGCTGCTTCGCGATCGTCCCGCGATACCGCCCGCCAGCCTCTCGGCGCCGGCAAGTCGCGATCAACGTCACCCCGCGCCGCGCTTTTTCCGATTTAGCCAGCCGCTTCAGAAATCGCTCGATCTCTCGGTCGTCAGCAAGCCAATCCAATCGCAATTCCACGGTGCGGGTGAATTCCAACGCCCGCGCGAGCTGGCGCAACAGCTTTGGCGCTCCGTCCGCCGCCACCACGCCGCAAATTTTCGAGCTGCCAATCATCAGAATCGCCGCCGTCTACCCACTGTTCTCCCGGCCAATCGGGCTGTCCTTCCGTACAGGAGGTTCTGGCTTCTACCATGCGTTACTCAATGTGTAAAGCGTGCCAGACCTTGTCTTGACGCTCCCACACCCGTTTGTTACGGTCGAATCATCGGGTAGCGCCCTGTGCAGGGCGCACAGATTTCAAAGGAGCATGCATTATGCGCGGGAAAATTGTCCTTGCTGGTCTTATTTTGGCCCTGTCCGGGGGCGCGGTATCCGCGCAAGACAAGGGACTATCCACCACGGTTGACGACATCTACTGCTCGGGAACCATAACGAACGAATCCGTCCCGCGCGACACGTTTCTAATCACCGGCGAAGAGTCCAACTACAAGGCTACGTTCCAGGAAGGCGACTACGTATACGTTAACAAAGGCTCCAGCGAAGGTGTGAAAGTCGGCGATGAGTTTTCGGTGATTCGCGCTGTGTCCGATCCTACAGACATCGAATGGACCAAGTGGCAATTCTCGATTCTCAAGAAGATTGGAACGATGTGGGAGGACGAAGGCCGTTTGCGCATCGTTGTCGCGCAGCCCAACGTATCCATCGCCCAAGTCGTTAATTCCTGCGGTTACATGCAGCGCGGCGATATCGTGCTACCGTTCCATCAACGGCCCGAACCGCCCCTGAAATCCGAGGCCAACTTCGACCGCTTTGCTCCTCCCAGCGGCAAGCCCGTCGCCATGGTGATTTCCGGCAAGCAATTCGCGATTCTTGACGGCACAAATGACATCATCTACGTGAACCTCGGCAATGCCCAGGGCGTGAAGGTCGGCGACTATTTCCGCATCTTCCGCTACCAGGGCACCGAACACGAAACGGCCTATCAGACCAGGCGAGCCGCCTTCGAGATGTACGGCTTCGGAAGCGTTCCCTCTAAATACACTTGGGACAATGTTCCGCGAGAAGTAATCGGTGAGGGAATCGTGGTACGCGCTTCGCCCAATGCTTCGACGGTGCTGATTACTTTCAGCCTGCACCAAATTTTTGCAGGCGACTACGTCGAAGTCGAGTAACCCGGTTTCGCGCGAGCCCCGTGCTTCGGCACGGGCTCCGCGCTAAAATCCTTTTCGCTGAAGACTTCCGCCGTGAACGCCTGAATGCTCGCATCCGGATGCTTCCATGCATCGCGTTTCAGCCCTGCCTTTGAACACGTTTCTTCCAGGAACCGCTCCGCCGTCCAGCCGTACTCCTGCGCCACCTGGGGCAGCAGCACTCCCCTGCGCCCATCGCAGCTGATCAGCAATCCATGATTTCCGATTTCGATCTGCTCCGGCGATATTTCGACCAGCGGTGAAAGAACCGAAATTTCGATTTCAACGCCCGCAAGCTCGTCGGCGCCCATCGGAGAGAAGCGCGGATCTTCAAGCGCCGCAGCCATCGCGCAATACGCCACCACCGAAATCAGCGGATCTTTCGAAGCCAGTTGCCCCACGCATCCGCGCAATCGTCCCCATCGGTGAATCGTGACGAACGCACCGGCAGATCGCTGCAATTCAGGTTCAGGAGGGAGATGTTCGAGCAGTTCGCGGCGTTCTACAGCAAGCACCACGGCGCGCCGCGCCACATCGAGAAGCGTTTTCTTCGCCGAATCAGCGAGTGAGGACATCCTGCTGCTTTTCTTCCTGCTTCACGAGTACCACGCCGCGTCGCCGTTGCTGCACGCGGATATCAATCTGGCTCCAGAACATTTGGAAGTAGTGAAGCGCCGAAATCACCGCGCTCACCACCACCAGCCAGAGCAACACAGTCCCCAACGGCCTGAGCGCGAAATGTTTCGCCGTCAAAATCACCGCGCAACCCGCGAGCACCTGCAGAACCATCTTCGTCTTGCCCAATGGCGACGCCGGAATCACAAGCCCTTCCACCGACGCAATCTCGCGCAGTCCCATCACCATGAATTCCCGCCCGATGATGATCACCACCATCCACGCCGGCACCAATCCCATTTGCACCAGCGAAATAAACGCCGCGGAAATCAGCAGCTTATCCGCAATCGGATCGAGCAGAATTCCCAGCGTCGTAATTTCCCGGCGCTTTCGCGCGATGTAGCCGTCCATCACGTCCGTGGCCGCGGCTACAAGCAAAATCAGCACGCCCCACACTTCGAAATGGATAGGCAATCCCCAGAAATCAAAATTTGGCTGCCTGGTGAGAAGTACAACCACAAGGAGAGGCACAAAGAAAATCCGGAGCACGGTTAGGCTGTTCGGAAGATTCATCGCGCTCACTGGATTGTCTCTTTTGGCTAGCCAAGCTGCAGGGCTCGGCCGCTAGCCGATGATGCGATTCACTATAGCCTTCGCTCTACAGTGAGTCAACGGTACGCGTTTGCAGAAGCGCACAACACCACAAGCCGCCAACGCATTGTTCACTAGGCTAACGTAACGAATACAGCAAATCCTGTAGCTAGTAACTGTTACCAAACATGTTGCTGCAACGCTGTGCAAATTGCCCCGCTTTGAAAACTGACAGTACTACCTGCCCACCCCGAACTTTCAATTCCCAGAACGGGCAGCAACCGTAAGATTCGTAAGGGGTTAGAATCTGGAGAAGTTGACCTTCAGGCGAGATAAATGATTGGATCGAAACGGCTTTCGCCTTTTTTCCCCTTCCTTTTCCACAACGATTTCCACAGCGCGGCGGCGTCCCGGCCTGCTAACCGCCTAGAATCAGAGGGTTTTCTCGATATTCCAGCACCGTATGCCCCCGACTCGAACCGCCTTTCCAAGGCCGCATTCGCATGCCGCGCCAGTTTCGGCCGCGCTTAAGTCGCGACTTCGCGCTCCGGCCCGGCGACGAACTCCTGCATCTGCCGCGCAATCGATTCCGGCAGCTCGGCTTCGAGATCGATGTGATCGTCCTGCACATCCGAACTCAGCACGCGACCGCACGCGTGAATGATCGCAAGCTCGCGCCCGTTCGCGAGCGGAATGTGCAAACGCAAATGAACGAGCGGGTCGCCGGGCAGCACCGCATCAATCCGCGCAAGCAAATCTTCCAGACCCGCACCGGTTACTGCAGAAGTGAATGCTTTCTGGTCGTTATTCCCGTTCGACCGCACCAGATTCGCAAGCTGCTCGGGATCGATCTGGTCGATTTTGTTGAACACGTGCAGCCGCGGCGTATTTTTCACGCCAAGATCGTCGAGCACTTTCTCCACTTCCGCATCTTGCTCGGCGTGATGCGGATTCGAAATGTCCGTCACGTGAAGAATCAACGCCGCTTCCTGCACTTCCTCCAGCGTCGCGCGAAACGCTGCAATCAAGTCCGGCGGCAAATCGCGCAGAAATCCTACCGTGTCGCTCAACAGCACGCGCCGCCGCGACGGCAATCGCACTGCGCGAATCGTCGGATCGAGCGTCGCAAACATCTGCGGCGACGTCAGCACTTCCGCATGCGTCAGCGCATTAAACAGCGTCGACTTCCCCGCGTTCGTATATCCCACAAGCGCGATCATCCCGAGCGGCACAGCCTGCCGCGCGCGCCGCGCGTCGTTCGCTGCCGCCGCACAGTCTCAATCGCCTGCTTGATTTTCGACACGCGATCGCGAATGCGCCGCCGGTCGGTTTCGAGTTTCTGTTCGCCCGGTCCTCGTGTTCCAATACCGCCGCCCAGCCGCGAGAGTTCCGACCCCTTGCCGGTGAGCCGCGGCAGCAAATAATTCAGCTGCGCCAGCTCCACCTGCAGTTGGCCTTCGCGCGTGCGCGCATGCGTAGCAAAAATATCGAGGATCAGCTGCGTGCGGTCAATCACACGGACGCCAATTCCCTTCTCCATGTTGCGCAGCTGCACCGGCGTCAAATTGTGATCGACGATCACGAGCGGCACGTGCCGCATCTCGGCTTCAATGCGAATTTCGTCCAGCTTGCCGCGCCCAACGAGCGTCGAGGGATCGAACGCCTCGCGCACCTGCAGCAGCGTCCCTTCAATTTTTGCGCCCGCGCTCATCGCCAGCTCTTCCAGCTCCGCCAGCGAATCGCGACCAGCAGCCGTAGGATCACCCGCGCGTCCGCGCGGCGATTTCTTCAGCCCCACGCCAACCAGCAACACTTTTTCGCGATTATCGACGGATTGTGGAGTCTTCATACGAGGACGGGATAGCGGCCCAACCGGAACCTGAGGGAATCAACTCTCATTCGTGCCCTGATTATACAACCAGTCGCAATCCCGTGCGCAGCGGCGTCATCTATCGCACATTCTCCTGCAGCGTCCAATTCCCCGACCCATTTCCATTCGGGTTTGCGTTGATGTCATTCGTCTGGATTCGCTTTCCCTGCTCGTTCACCCAGGTATAACTGTACGCGCTCGAATCCTTCGTGATTTCGCCGGTATTCGGATCGAGTCGCTTCTGCAAATCGAGCGAGTAATCGCACCAGTCATCCGCCGCCTGATGCCGCGCATTCATGCTTTCATTCGCGCGCGCCATCGACATATCCGTCCCGCGCTGCATTGACGCCAGAAACTGCTCGTGCTCCCGCTGCCGCATCTGCTGCGCCTGATTGAACGCATTGAATTGCGCCTTGCTCCGCCGCATCGCTTCGTCGCCCATCTGCCGGATCGCGCGCATCGACGCTTCGGACATGTCGTTGATCTTCTGAATGTAAATTTGCGATCGCGTCGAATTCCACTGCTGGTCCACCGCAAACGTTTTCACGATCGGCTTGTAAATTTCATCGTTGTAGCTCGCTTCCGGCGCCCACGCGCGCGACAAACTCGCGCTGCAGCTGTGCTGCCCAATCGTTTTGAAATACCGGCACGAGACAAACATGCTCAGCTTGTCTTCGATCACAATTTTGTTGATGTGATAACGCACCATCGCGCGCGCTTTGTCCACCGTCACCGTAAACATTCCCGTACTCTGCGACGCAGCGTTCTTCTGCGCTTGCGCCAGGTCCGCCACCGGCTCCTCGCGCACATATTCCACCTGCAACACGCCGATCATGTACTTCAGCACCTCCGCGGCCGGCATGTCCGACTTGAACGGCAAACAATCGTTGCCCGATTTCAACGGACGTCCATTGTTGTCTGCCCACAGTCCAGTCCATCCGCGGCAGCTGCTTGATTCCCACCAGCCCGTCCGGACTCGTCATCCGGAAAACAGGAAATGGCCCGTCGTTGCAACTCGTCCCGGGAATCACCGCGCCATCAAACAGCCAGTCCGCAGGAATCGTCAGCGAGTAAGCCGTCATATTCAAAATCGGATCGTGAATCGTCACCGCTTTCGTTCCCGCAGCAGAAGCGCCCGCAACAATCGCAAACACGATGAAGACTAGCCGGCCTAAAACGTTTGCCGCAATTTTCATACCGCTCCTAATCCCTCGACTTTGTAGCGCCGGTCTCTTCAGACCGGCAGGGGTTGACGTGCGTCAGCGCGTGCGACGCCCATCGCTACGCTACACCCCGCCACGCAATCCAACCAACGACTCTCATGAATTTCCTTCGAATGACCGCTGGAAGGCCACCGTAGAAATGCGACGACCACAAGCGCCGGAGGCGCGACAGAAGATAGCCCAGCCCGTAAGGGCTGGGTACACAGCGAACCCAATGAATAGCGCCGTAGGTGCGGCACGCCCGTAGAAATCCCAATCCTCAAATCGCCCTGACGGACCTCCGCATCGGCCCGTCAATTCAAAAAAACCTCCGCCTACCTCGTTCCCCCACCCGATCTCGCCGACGCCGCCAGCACCAGCTCCGACAGAAAATCCCCCAACCCTCGCTTCGGCGCCGCGCGAAATTCCGCGTCACGGCTCGCGCGGTCAACCCAGCCCAGACAAATCAACAGCGCCATCTCCGACCACGCTTCCGCCGCTCGCGTCGTAAATCCCACATCCCGCAGCACCGCTGCAATGTATCCGCGCCTCTGCGCGTCAATCGACCGCGTTCGCGCCGCCACTCGCTCCTCGCGACGCGCCCAGTCCCGCAGCGCCGCCTCAAACCGGCAATGCCCCGCGTCCGTCAAATGCTCCACCAGCTCCGCCCAACGCGCCGCCGCGCTTTTCTCATCCGCCGCCGCGTCCGCCAGCCACGCCGACTCATCGCCATCCCACTGGTCGAGCATCGACGCAGCCAGTTCATCGCGATCGCGAAAATGCCAGTAAAAACTCCCCTTGCTCACATGCAAATCGCGCGCCAGCACCTCCACGCGCACTGCATCAATCCCCTCCGCCGACAATCGCGCAAACGCAGCCTGTATCCAATCACCACGCTGCAAAGGAGTGGACTTCGGTGCCCGAACTGGTGCAGGTGAAGCCATAGTCAATCCGCACCCGGACGATATAGAAGCGCTGCGCGAACGTCAAGCACCGCCGCCCGTCGCCGCCCCCCGGTCGATAACGGATGTAGCTCGGGTCTTCAGACCCGAGGCTTTTGAAGTTCGGGGGAGCGCTGAAATGTGATGGGAGCTGCGACGGCGCGGGACAAAAAACAACTCCGCTGTTCCTTACCGCCATGGAACCGGCCACAAAGGTTCATTGGGATCCGACGGAGACTTAAAAATATCTGGCTGGATGGGAACTCGCGATTTGTTGATGTAGAACGCTGCGCTTGACCACTTCCAATCTTCAGGCTTGGCTATCAATCCTGCTTCCACTGGGTTCTCGTGGATATATTCGAGCTTCTTCCCGAAATCGCCGGCTCGCCTAAGGATGAAATCGAAATACCGCTCTTGCCAGATTGCTCCTCGCTTCGAACGCGCTTTTGCGATCGCAAAGCCGGAGCCGCTTTTCCAGTCGCGCATCAACTCTGGCAGGACCGACTCGACCGTCCAGATCAGGATGTGAACATGGTCAGGCATGACGACATAGGCGAAAAGTGCAAATTTGTGTTTGGCGCGCGCGCGGTCGATATGGTCGAGACAAATGTTTCGTTCCGACGTTGAAAGCGGCTGCGCGTATTTCAGCAGATTTGTGGTAATGAAGAAAAAGCGGCCAGCGACTTCGATGCGGCGGAGGCGCGACATTCGGCAATTTTAATGTAGCTCGGGTCTTCAGACCCGAGGTTTTTGACCTGCTGGGTACGCCGCGAAATGCTGGGGAGCCGAGACGGCGCGGGCAAAAAAACCACCTCTGAAGAGGTGAGCTAGGTTTGAAAACTCTCACAACCCTGTGACGTTCGACGACTTTTGAACCTCGCTAATTCGCGCTGCCTTCAATCAAGCAAGCAGAAGATGCGAACGCGTTTTCCGGGATTCCGTGTCTAGCACGGCGGCGTGAAATATACAGTTTATAGTATGCTTGCAGAGGCATTCCTTCTATGAACGCACCGGACTCGCGAAATTCTACGCAGGGATTTTCAAAGAGCGAAAACGAGACTTGGAGCCGTAAAAGCGCGATTGGCCGAGGAGAAGCAACGTGAAAGGCGCAGCTAAACACGAGCCGACACATGTGACTCGCGGTATCGTGCTCGATGATCTTGGCTTCTCGCCGCAAAGCGCGACGGCGCTGAAGTTCAAGGCTCAGCTCTATCAGGCGATTCTGAAGTATTCCCGGAAATATTCACAGAAAGAATTGCAGGTGATCCTCGGTGAACCTCAGCCGCGTGTGAGCGAACTGCTCAACGGGAAGATCGCCAACAAAAGCATCGACAAGCTCCTCATCTACGCCGGCCGCCTCGGAATCGAAGCGAAAACTAGATTTGTTCGAGCGCGAAAGGTAAATCGCAGCGATATCCATTCGAAGATCGAGGTTGGATTCCGTGCGGCCGAGCAAGGCCAACTGGTCGACGCAGACGAAGTTCACGTGCGAATGGCCGAACGGAAACGAGCGGCACGGTAGTAGAGCTGACCCTCGCGCTCCGTCACTCCCCGAATCGTACGTTTCCCACAGTTCTACGTAGTTCTACGAATATTCAACCGCCCGAATTCGCGCTACCATTGCCCGTTTTTATATGACGACGCAGACGACACTATCGGCGGCCTACCCGCCGGGGCGGGCCACCGTGGTTGAGACGGAGACGTACGCCCATCATCCGTCATCGCGAGTCGCTCAGTTGGCCCGTTTCTATCCGCAGCGGCGGACCACCAATCACCTGCCCGCCGTGGCGGCTAATCGCGCCGCCGCGATTAGAAATCCTCGTAAATCGTTGAAAACATGACTCCGCGACCAGTTCTAATCGGCGGTAAAAAGGCGATTACAGAAATTGAAGCGATTAAGACCTTGCGCCGAGCAAATCGAGCGCGGCGGCGGTGGTTTCCGGCGCGTCGCCGAAGGCTTCGAGCCAGTGAACGTCTGGCTCACGGCGGAACCAGGTGAGCTGGCGCTTGGCGAACCGGCGCGTCGACTGCTGGATTCGCGCGACGGCATCCGCAAGCGCGATACGGCCTTCGAGGTGCGCGCGCAGGTCGGCGTAGCCGATGAATTGAAACGGCTTCACCGTTTCAAGCGCCCCTGCGGGACTTTCGCTGGAAAAGTCGCGAGCGACGAGCGCGCGAACTTCGTCGAGCCAGCCGGCAGCGAGCATTTCGTTCACGCGCGCGTCAATGCGGGCGTAGAGCGCGGCGCGCGGCGGCAGCAAGCCGATCTTCGTAATGGCGTAACCTTTCAGCGCATTTTCGCGCACGCCCGCCCGAGAAGTCTCCCCGGCTCCGTCGCCGCCACCGGCTTCGTTGCCGGATTCGTTGCCGAATTCGGCGCGGCTGTTTACACGATCTTCGCCGCGCGCACTCGCACTTACTCCTCCGCGCGATTCGCGCCTCGTTTCGCCGCGGGCTTTTTCACGCACATCGGCGCGGCTGGAGCTGAAAATTTCCGCGAGCGGTTTTCCGGTGAGGACACGCATCTCGATGGCGCGAATGATTTTCGGCGTGTCGCGCGGAGCGATGCGCGCGGCGGCTGCGCGATCGAGGCGCGCGAGAATTTTGTGCAGATGCGCGGCGCCGCGCGATTCCACGATGGCGCGAAGGCGGCTGCGCAATTCTTCGGAGCGCGCAGGCGCGTCGTCGAGCCCATCGAGCAGCGCGCGCAAGTAAAGTCCGGTGCCGGCGGTGATGATGGGCGTCTTGCCGCGCGCCCGAAGATCTTCGAGCGCGAGGAGCGCGTGGCGGCGGTAGTCCCCGGCGGTGAAAACTTCGTCAGGCTCGACGAGATCGACGAGATGGTGCGGGATGTTTTGCTGTTCGGCCTTCGGAACTTTCGCGGTGCCGATATCGAAATGCCGGTAGAGCTGCGTGGAATCGCAGACGAGAATTTCGCCGCCCAAGCGCTTCGCGATCTCGATGCCAAGCGCCGATTTGCCGGAAGCCGTAGGGCCAAGGACGACGATCAGCCGCGGAAGATTTTTCGCGTCGCCGCTCGCGTTCTCCGTCTTGCTCGGTTTCGCGCTCGCCGGCATTTTTGGACTCGCGCTTCCCGGCTTGGTTCGATTGACGCTCTCCCTCGTGCTTGGTTTCGCGCCCACGGTCTTGCTTCGTTTCGCTCTCACCGCGCGAATTTCCAGCGCAGGAGCAGGAAAAATAGCGCCGCGGCCGCGAGTAGCAGCACTCCGATCACTTGTGTGCGATTCGTAGTTCACAGCGAGATTACTGTCGCACAGACAGAGTTGGGCGTGCAATCGCGAGCAGACGAGGAGGCATGGTCCCAACGTACAGCGATTAATGCGTGCTAACGGACTCCGGCGGAATGTTGTAGAAATAAATGAAGCGCAGCTCGATGAAATCGCCTTTGAACTGCGGTGGTAACGGCTCGAATGGGCTCGATGTGCGGATCGACGAGAGAGCAGCCGAATCGAGCGGCTGTTTCCCGGATGTGCGTTCGAGATTCGGATCGGGGAGCGGGACGCTTCCGTCACGTTTGATCTTAAATGTGAGCATCACGATGCCCTTGTCTCCCATAAGCGCGGACTCCGGCATCACCGTGTACCAATTCCGCTTCACGGTGGCGAGCAGCCGCTGGATGTAACTATTGAAGTCCACTCCCTGCGTGTCCGTGAGAATCGAAACGCCGGGCTGCATATTTTGGTAGCCGCGGCCTCCACCTCCGCCTCCGCCACCACCGCCTCCTCCTCCGCCGACGCCGGGGCTATACACCTGGCCGCCACCGCCGTGTTTGATCGCGTCCTGAATTTGATTTTGAATCGCTTTGCCCGGCGAAGTGTTTGGAATATTCAGATTCAAGTGGCCCGGCTGTCCGGTCGGGACGGGCAACACCTGCGAAGGCGTAGGAGTTGGCTGCACGGGCACGCTAACGGGCGGCGCGACAGATTCGCGCGGAGTGGGCGCGGACGGAAGCTCGGGCTTCGGCTGCTCGGGATTTACGACCGATGGCGGCGCGACGGGCGCGTGCGATTCAGGACGCGGCGGCGCAACTTTGTTCAGAACTCTGTTGTTGATGTGAACTTTGGGGCCCGGCGGGCCGGGAGGCATCGCGGGGATTTCGTCGGGCGAGATATAGGTGATGCCCAGGCTTTTGCTGGCCATCTCGATTTCTTTCGTGGTGGGAACGTGCGGCGGAAACATTTTCGGAATAAAGATGATGAAAATAATCAGACCGATGTGAACGACCACAGAGGCCGCGCGCGTGATCGCGTCCCACTTCGCGTCTTTTTTTCGCTCGGGCTCGATGAGCAGGTTCGCGTCGCCGGTGGTGAAAATGTCCGGCTGGATCACTTCGCGCAGCTCGGGCGTCATGATTTGCGGCTTATCGAAACGCGCAATTTCCGCAGGCTCCGGCGTTTCCACATAGGCAGGAACCACGACGCGCGAATCCATCACCGAGATGGGAATGTAATCGGAAACCGACGGCAGATCGAAAGGCTTGGGTTCCACGTCGCGGCCAACGAGCGAGCGCCCGACGAGAACTTCGAGCGGAAAATGCGACGGAATTTTTGATTTGCCGTCGAGCGGCGGCGCATCGGACATGCCGGATGGAACGACCATGCGGTCGTCCATGTACGTTTCAAAACGCGCGGCGGGCTTCTGCTTCTTCCGCTCGTCGTCGGTGAGTGGGTGAACGTCCGTGGGAACGAGTGTTCGCGGGATCATCGAGCGTCCTGTGGAGCGAACGCGGATAGTTGGACGTGGCGAGAGTGTTCGAGGATGCCCGCCATCACGCGATCGGCAAGTTCGAGAGCGCGGCGTCCAGCGGCGCCGTCAACGACAGGCGGCTTGCGCGTGCGAACGGATTCGAGGAACGAGCGAATTTCGGCGCGAAGCGGTTCTTCGGATTTGGTCGGCACTTTCTCGAAGTTGATATTGGGCATCTGCGCGTCGCCAGCTCCGGTGACGGGCGCGGCGGACGCCGTGGCTTTGGCGGCTGTCGTATCGACCGCGGCGGCGGGCTCGACGCGAACTCGGAGGACATCCTGGCGCGTGTAATCGACTGACACGTACTCATGTTCCTGAAAGAAGCGCATTTTGCGGACGCGTTCGGTGGAAACTCGACTCGCCGTGAGGTTTGCAACCGTGCCAGTTTCAAATTCGACGCGGGCATGCGCTATGTCCACTTTTTCGCTGATCACGGGAATGCCGACGGCTTTCAGGTCGACGACGGACGAATTAACGAGCGAAAGCAGAATGTCGAGGTCGTGGATCATCACGTCGTAGACTACGTCGATATCGAGGCTGCGCGGCGAAAAGATTCCGAGCCGATGGATTTCGAAAAACATCGGGCGCGAGACAATTTTCCTCACGGCGACGATGGCGGGATTGAATCGCTCGAGGTGGCCCACCTGCAAAATCGCTTTGGCGCGCTCGGCAACGGAAATCAGCGCGTCGGCTTCCTGCAGCGAGGCTGCGATTGGTTTTTCGACGAGCACGTCAATTCCAGCGGCAAGCAGACGGCTGCCGATACGCGCGTGCTCGGCCGTAGGGACGGCGAGGCTTACCGCGTCAACGCCGTCGGAAGTCAGCGCGTCCAAATCGCGGAGCACACGCGTGCCAAATTCCGCGGCGACTTTCTGGGCGCGTTCGGCGTTCGTGTCGACAATTCCGACAAGCTCCGCGCCTTCTGTTTCGCGCCAGACGCGGACGTGGTTGCGTCCAAACTCACCGACGCCGACGACGGCACGCGAATGGGCTGATTGGCTCACGATTTCCTTTTCGTTGCGGCGTTCTGTGATGCCGACGAATCGAGTTTCAATGGCGCGAACGCCTCGATCGCAATGCCGGACTCGTCTGCGGCGCGAATTAATTCGTCGCGATCGAAAAGCAGGGTTTTTCCGGCATCGATGGCGAGAGCTGTTGCGTTCGAGCGGCGCATCACTTCAATTGTCTTCAAACCAACGACGGGAACGTCGAAGCGCATGTCCTGCGCGGGCTTGCTCACTTTCACCACGACGAGCCGCTGGCCGCCGGCGATGCGAGCGGCGCGTTCGATCGTTTCGTCCGTTCCTTCCATCGCTTCGACGGCAACACATGCGCGATCGCGCACCACAACCGTTTGACCGAGGTCGAGCGCCGCAATCTTTTGCGCGACATCGCGGCCGTAATTGATGTCCGCCGCTTCGGAAACGTCCGGCGAGCGGCGCGTGAGAATTCCCGCGTCGGGCAGAAGCGTGCCAAGAAATTTTGTCGAGTCCACCAGCTTGATTCCTTCGTCTTCCAGCACGCGCGCGACGGCGCCGATCAGCGAATCTGTATTTTTTGATGGCAGCGAAAGCAGCAGCTTCGCAAGACGCCAATCCGGCCGAATCGAACTGAAAATTTTGTTGTGTTTTACTTGCCCAGCCATCACCGCGTGTTTTACGTTTTCTTCGTGCAGCAAGTCGATCGTGCGGCTGAGTTCGCCGAGGCTCACCCAGTGAACTCGCTTCGCAGCGTGTTCGATCGCCGGCGACGCTTCCTCGCGAATTGCGATCACAGCCATTTCGATGCCGCGGCTGCGAGCGCCTTCGAGAACCAGAAACGGGAAATCACCGTTTCCGGCAATCAGTCCCCAGCGCTCGGACTTGTCGGGGCCCCAGCGCTCAGAGTTCTCCGGAATTGCGCTCGCAGGCATCGCTATTTGGTGAGACCGCGCTCGGCCGATTCGATAAACCGGATAAGGGTTTGGACGTCTGCGGAAGCGGAAAGGGTTCCACGCATTTGCTCGAGCGCTTGTGTAGTGTTGAGTTTCGAGCGCAGGAGCAGGCGATAGGCCTTTTCAATTGCTTCGATGCGATCGGGCGAGAAGCCGTTGCGTTCGAGACCGATGGAATTCACGCCGTAACATTTCGTGTCGCGCGGGGCGACGATTTTTGAGAATGGCGGAACGTCCTGCGTGATCACGGTGTGCGCGGCGATGTAGGAATGCTGGCCGATGCGGCAGAACTGGTGCACCGGGCAGAATGCGCCGATGGTAGCGAAGTCCTCGACGGTCACATGACCTGCGAGCGTGGCGCCATTGACGAAAATCGTGCGGCTTCCAATCTGGCAATCGTGGCCGATGTGAGCGTAGGACATGATGAGGTTGTTGCTGCCGATGCGAGTGGTGCCGCCGCCTTTTGCGGTGCCCCGATTAATTGTGGAGAATTCGCGGAATTCATTCTCGTCGCCCACTTCGAGCGAGACGCGCTCGCCTTTGTAGGTGAGATCTTGCGGATCCCCGCCGACGACAGCGAACGGGTAGACACGATTGCGCCGTCCGAGGCGCGCAGGGCCTTGGACCATCGCATGGGAATCGAGGATGCAGCCTTCGCCGAGTTCAACTTGGTCACCGACAACAGCGAAGGCACCGATTTTTACGCCAGCGCCAATTTTTGCGGAGGGGGCGATTGAAGCGCGCGAGTCGATTTCACTCATTCGGCTGACTCATTCGGCTGGCTCATCAAGCCTTCTCAACGGATTCTGCGGAAGCCGACTGCATTTCTTCGGAGTCGACCATCTTGCACATCAGCGTAGCTTCAGCGGCAAGCGCTCCGCCGACGGTTGCGCGGCCCTGCAGTTTGCAGAATGTTCCGCGCCAGGCGAGGACGTCGACTTCGATGCGCAATTGGTCGCCGGGGACAACGGGGCGGCGGAAGCGCGCACCATCGATTGCGACGAAATAGAGAAGTTTGTTTTCGCGGTCTTCCACTTCCTGAAGCAAAAGCACGCCGCCCGTCTGGGCCATGGATTCGATAATGAGGACGCCGGGCATAATCGGATTGCCGGGAAAATGTCCCTGGAAGAACTGCTCGTTGATGGTGACGTTCTTGATTCCGACAATGTGCTTTTTGCGTTCCATTTCTTCGATGACGTCGACGAGAAGGAATGGATAGCGGTGCGGAAGGATGGCCTGGATGGCATTGACGTCGAGAATCATTGTTGGCCTCGAGGTTGAGGTGTGCGTGTTGCTTCGTTCAATTGTAGCGTGCTGACAGCTAATTTTGTGCCTGGAGCGCGCGCTTCGGACAAGCGGACAATTCTATACGAAACGCAGGTGCGTGGGAATCGGGGTAGTTATGCTGGATGTCGGCGGGTCGCTGGAATTTGCCGTCGAGATCCTTCGCTTCGCTCAGGATGACAACGCATTCGCTGGTCGCAGCGCGAAGCAAACTAAATGCTCATTGCAAGTTCTGCCGCTCGCGCGAATATTTTGGGGACGTCGGCGCGGGTTACATAGCGAACGTGGAAATCACCGGGGCTGGCGACACCGTCGGGCTTTTCGATGAATTTTGTCTCTGCGATACGGATAAATTTGTCGAGCATTCGGTTAACGCCGATGTTCCGAGTACGGGTTTGATGGATCAACCGCGAGATGGGCACGAGATCGAAATAGGTCTTGATGCGGTGGGGATAGAGGGCGGTTGAGAGTCCTTTGGCTCGGAGATCGGGCGAATGATGTGCCAGTGTGAATAGTTCACTTCGTTGGAGTAGCGATTGAGCAAAGTGTAGCCGACGAATCGATCGTCGAGAGTGACGGCGAAGGCGAGCGTGGGTTGCGTTGGGTCGCCAGTACGTATTGCGTTCGAGAATTTTTTGCGAATGTCCTCTTGCGACCCGAGGCGCGCGCGATCGACGCCCATGTCAGCGAGATAGCCGTCCGAACTAAGGAGCCAGTAATCGGAAATAGCAGGAATGTCGGCGGGCGCGAGGTCGCGCAGGGTGGCGACGCTGGTGGAAATTCTTGCCGATGCGATTACCGACATTTGCCGGCCTCAGAACATGCGTGTTCGAGAGTTAATCGATGTTTCCTTCGCGGTACAACGACCATTTTGGCGTGTGCTGCCACAGCATCGCATTCGCTCGCGTGTGGGTATCGTTTCATCGATCCACTTCACGCGGACTCCGAATGCGGTTTGCAGTCCGAACTTTTTGAGGACGGCGAGATCGAGAGCGATGATTGAGTTTGGAGGAACATACTGAATTTTCCTTGTTGTTGTGCTACAGAGATTCACTGATTGTGGTTTCCGACTGTACTCGCAAAGATGGGATGTCGAAACGAAAGCGAAATGCGCCGGACTCATTTGAGCAGAATGCCGAGAAATCGGGGTTTCTCCGGGTAACCGAGGATCAATGCGAGCTATGGATTGAAATGGGAGTTGCAAACATATGAAAGTGCTGATATCGGGCGCAGGAATCGCGGGGCCGACTCTCGCGTACTGGCTCGCCCACCATGGATTCAAGCCGACTATCGTAGAAATCTCTCCGCGGCTGCGCACTGGCGGCTATCTGATCGACTTCTGGGGAGCCGGCTTCGACATAGCGGAGAAGATGGGCTTGCTGGGGGAGATCAACCGTAAAGGATACAAGGTCAAAGACGTAATCGTGGTGAACGGGAAGGGGAGACGAATCGCGGGATTTTCCGTGGACGCGCTTTCGCGGATTACCCACGGCCGATTCATCACCCTTCTTCGAACGGATCTCGCGTCAGCAATTTTCGGGAAGCTTGAAGGGCGCGCGGAAACGCTGTTTGGCGATAGCGTGGAACGCCTCGATCAAACAGATCGTCGTGTTCAGGTCACATTCAAACATGGGAGTGCGCGTGAATTTGATCTCGTAATTGGAGCGGATGGGCTCCATTCACGCGTGCGCGAACTCGTCTACGGTCCGGGGAGCCGTTTCGAGAAGTATTTGGGTTACAAAGTCGCGGTGTTCGAGGTGAAGGGCTACCAGCCGCGGGACGAACTCGTAAATGTGATGTACACCGAGGTGGGCCAACAGGTATCGCGATTCGCTATGCGGGATGATCGCACGATGTTCATTTTTATTTTAAAAGCGGACGATCCCGGAGGAACGGATACGATATCGTCCCAAAAAGCTCTTCTGCGAAATCGCTTCGGCACGAGCGGGTGGGAATGCCCGCAAATCCTGGATGCTCTGGATGGCGCCTCCGATTTTTATTTCGATCGAGTGAGCCAAATACGAATGGAACCGGAACAGGGACTGTGGACGAGAGGGCGTGTGACCCTGGCTGGCGATGCGGCATCCAGCGTCTCACTCTTAGCCGGACAAGGCACTGCTCTGGCCATGGTGGCGGCATATCTTCTCGCGGGCGAACTGCGCCGTGCCGATGGAGACTATGCCGAGGCTTTTCGACGATATCAGAATCTGTTTGGGCCCTTGGTTTTCAGGAAACAGAAGGCCGCATTGCGGTTCGCCTCAACCTTCGCACCGAAGTCGAAATTCGGGATGTTCCTGCGAAATCAGATCTTCAATCTTTTGGACATCGGGTGGATCGCTGACATTGCTGTCGGTCGAGATATCGCCGACAAAATCGCGCTTCCGGATTACGGATAGGCCACCGCGTTAGAAGATCCTCGAAGCTCGCCGACAATATTTTCAATTCGGGATGCCGTATAGGCGCGGTCAGACGTTGCTGGCTCGTCGCGCGGCTGGTAGCATGGCGGCGCTATGGCGAGCGAGAACAACTTGATGCGAGATTTGCTGCGGGCGGCGCGTGCACGCGAGAGCGCGATGGTGCGGTTGCTGGGTCGATTCGTGCGCTGCGAATCGCCTAGTTATGACAAGGCGGCGGTGGACCGGTTTGGCGCGATAGTGGCGAGCGAGTGGAGACGGCGCGGGGCGGCGGTGAAGATTTTGGAGCAGCGCAAGCGCGGGGATCATTTGCGCGTTGAAATTGTGCTGGAAACTGGACGCGTGAATGCGGAGAACGACGGGCGCAGCGTAGGAAGTGGCGGCGCACGCAAAGCAAAACGGGACGACGGCCAGATTCTTGTGCTGGGCCATCTAGATACGGTGTATCCGCTGGGCACGATTGCGAAGATGCCGTTTCGTGTGGCTGGCGGGAAGGCGTGGGGGCCGGGAACCTTCGATATGAAGGGCGGATTGGTGCTCGCGCTTGCGGCGGTCGACGCTCTGCGAGAGACGGGAGCGATGCGCGGGGCGGGCGCGGCATCAGGACCGGGACTGAGAAAGCGGATCGTGTTTTTGTGGACGTCCGACGAGGAGATTGGAAGCGAGACGTCGCGGCGTGTGATTGAAAGTGAAGCTCGGCGGAGCGATGCGGTGCTGGTGCTTGAGCCGTCACTCGGGCGCGACGGGCGATTGAAGACGCAGCGGAAAGGCGTGGGCGGCGCGGAAGTGATTGTGACGGGGCGGTCGGCGCATGCCGGGATTGAACCGGAGAAGGGAGTGAATGCGGTGCATGAGCTGGCGTTGCAGATTGCGCGCCTGATGAAAATGAACGATCCGCGTCGCGGGATCACAGTGCAGGCAACTGTGATCGAGGGCGGCACAACATCAAATGTGGTTCCGGCGCATGCGCGGGCGCTGGTCGATATTCGGTTCGCGCGATTGGCGGATGCGCGCGGGATTGAACGCGAGTTGCGAAGTTTGCGGCCGATCTTGAAGCGAGCGCGGGTAGAGGTGCGAATGGGCGAGTTGCGTCCACCGCTCGAACGGACGGCTGGAGTGCGCGGACTTTTTCGTCACGCGCACCGATTGATGCGCGAGATTGGAGTTTCACTTGGCGAGGCTGCGACAGGCGGCGGCTCGGATGGAAATTTTACGGGAGCGCTTGGAGTGCCAACGCTCGATGGATTGGGAGCGGTGGGCGACGGGGCGCATAGTGTGCGCGAACATGTTGTGATTCGGGAGTTGCCAGTGCGCGCGGCGTTGATCGCAGGATTGCTCGCAAGCTTGTGACATGGAACGGCCAGCGACCTGTTTTTATTTTTCTTCGTCGGTGTGCCAGCCTGGGTTAGTCCATTTGCCGTTGCGCAGAACAAATGTTTCCGTGGCGCGGCCGGAAGTTACCGTGCGCTTGCCGTTCATTTCAATTTCGTAAAGATATTGGCTGTATGTGATAGCGACGTCGCCGAAGTGCTGAATTTCGGTGCGCGGAAATTCCAGGCGGATCAACTTTCCGCCTTTTGCATGAAAATCTGCAGCGGATTGAAATATTTCCGCCTGATGTTTCCACTTCTCTTCCCCGGCGCTGATTACGATTGTGTCCGGCGGGACCAATGCTTCGAGAGCCTTTGTGTCGTTGGCGAACCATGCGCGCCAGACTGCTTCGCGCGTATTGAGGAGTTCAGCGCGATCGTCGGGACGAGCCGCCAGACCGGACGCGAGCAGGATGGCCAGCGTACTCGCCAATGCCAGAGCAATTGAAAGTGTGCGGCGCATTTTTCCCCCTTGGTATTGAGCGGATAGATTCGATCAGAGTGGTTTTGGAAGCAACAAATAACGAGGCGGCGGAAAGGGTCAAGAACGCCGGCAGGATGCCGGCGGTACGAAAAGCGGGTTAGCGCAAATATTCGTGGCGGAGATAGGCGATGGTTTGCTGGTCGAGGTCGGCGTAATCGGCGCGAAGAGCGTCGTGGATGGCTGCTTCCGTTGAGGATGATGTAGCGATGCGGTCGAGGAGGCGGCTGACGTCACTCATCCCGCCGGCTTGAATGATCGCTTCAACAGCTGCGAGCGCGTAAGCGTACGCGAAGGATGCGGATGGGCCGGACAGACCCATCCAGGAGCCTTCGAGCATTTGCAGGCTCGGCGCGCGGCCTTGCCCCACCAACTCGACGAGCGCGCCGGCGGAACTATTGCTGCGGCGGCCTTCCATAAATTGCGCGACGCCTTCCTGCAACCAAGTGGGTGCGCGGCCGCGGGATTTTTGCGCGATGAAGCTGTGCGTCAATTCGTGCTTCAGGACGCGCGCGAGTTCTGAATTCACGCTGCTCAACCCCTGCACGGGAATGCGGATGCGGCCGTCGTTGATTGCTCCTGCCCAGCTTGGGGCGCGAGTGATGTCGGCGAACGCCTGATCGGTGTAAAGAATCACGCCGATGGCTTCGGGCGGCGTGTAGTCGAGCTGCGATTCGATGTCGCGGAAATCATCTTCGAGCACGTGCAGGATTCCGACGGCGAGATCGGGAGTGGCAGTGCCGCTGTACTTCAGCCGGAAGTGAGCTGTTTCGCCCTCGCGATAACTCTCTTCTTCGGCTTTGTCTTTCTCCGCTTTCGCGAGCGCGCGTTCCACTTCGGGGTCGGCGCGAAGATGTTCGGAGCGGCGCCACTCGGCGACAGCGAGGTCCATTTTGTTCGAGCCGTAGTAGGCCCATCCCATCAGCTTCGGAACTTCGGGCGAATTCGGCGCGATACGGCGGGCGCGTTCGAGCGGATCGAGCGCTGCGGTGAACTGGCTCTGGCGCAAATAGAGAACGGAGAGATTCAGCAGCAACGGCACACTATCGGGCGCGAACGTGAGGGCCTGGCGGTAGTGGTCGATCGCGCTATCGATTTCTCCTTTGCTCAAGAGAAACTGCGCAGCGGTGTAATGAGCCGCGGCAACTTTTTCGATGGCGCTCGGGCTGCCGGAGCGCGCTTCCCCTTCCAGGCGCGCGATGTAGGCAAAATCGATGGAATCGTTGTGAACGGCCAGGCGCGAAACGTCGTCATAGCCGCGAACAGGCTCGATTTGCGCCGCGGAGACGGGCGGCGGATCGCCCGCGTGCGATGCGGCGGCTGAGGTGTAGCCAAACTGGTCGCGTTCGATACGGGCGACAATCGATTTGGGAAGGGTCAGCTTGCCGGCGGGAGTTTCGTAGCTGACGTGTTCGCCGTCGTCGGTGACGTTGGCGGCGACGATACGGCGGCCGTTCTTGAGCACAATCGTATCCGCCGCCGCGGAAGACACGGCGAACAGAAGCAAAGCTGCGAGTGGCGCTGCGCGATGCACACGTCGATTTTATCAATGCCGGGCGCGCGGAATTTGGTTGGCTTGCTGGGATATGCCCTAAGTGGCTATAGTCCCAAGTATGCGGTTTGGAGCGAAAATCCTGAGAGGCGGACACCTGTTGCCGCCGGCAGTGATGGTGGCGGCGATTGCCGCGATGTTTGCGGCGTTGACGCTCGCACCGGCTTTGCTTGCGCTGCAAGCGGGGCCGAACTCTTCCGCTGCCCCTTTGCCCAGGCTCGATTCAACGTCCATCCCGATTGACGACCCTCGAGCGTTGTACCAGGCGCTGAACGAATTGCGGCCTGACGGAGAGCACGTCTACTCGGTTCAAGAGTTGAATTTGCGGCGCGATGTGGTGAACGTGCGTTTGATCGAAGGGAAGCTGGCATTCTTCCAACCGATTGCGGGGCACGTGACGGGGGCTGTATTCACGGGGCGCGGACATATTTTCGCGACGCCTCACGACCGCGGAGAACGGCAATCGATCGCACAATTTCTGAATGTTCCCATGCTGGGACAGGATTTCACGCGGGCGTACCTGCGATTCACGGACGAGACTGCGGCCGAAATCAAACAGCAGCTGACATCTGCCGACGCGAACGAGGCAAACGATCCGGCGTTCGTCGAGACGTGGGCGGCAGTGGTGAACCGATTGAACCCCTGGCACTCGTTGCGCGTGATGTTCGATCTGCTTTCGGCGGACCCGCTGCCGTATTTCTATATTGGAATGGAGAACGAGAGTCTTGGAGCGTTTGACGTGCTTGTGGATGCGCGGCGCGACGAGCAAGTGCTGCTGGGTGCGCCTCGCATCGAGAACGACGTGCGATTTTACGACACGTGGGCGTCGTTCAAATCCGCGGATGCGCCGAAAACGCCAATCGAGATGTTTTCGCCCGTTGACTATGCGGTGCGTACGACGATCGCAAACAATTTGTCGCTCGAAGGCAATACGACTCTCCACTTGAAGGCGGTGCGAGCGGGCGAGCGTATCGTTCCGCTGGAGCTTTCGAGGAATTTGGCGGTGGAAGAGGTGAAGCTGGAAAACGGGCCGCCGCTCGTTTTTTTTCAGAATGAGGAAATGAGCCGCCACGATATTTTGCAGCGCGGCAACGATGCCCTTCTCGCAATTCTTCCCACCCCGGCGAAAGCAAACGAAGAGATCCGGATGCAGGTGAAATATCGCGGCAACGTGATCAGCGATGCGGGAAACGGAGTGCAATTTGTGGGAGAGCACGGCACCTGGTATCCGCACGTGGGCGGCGGAGATCACTTCGCGATGTTTGAGCTTTCGTTCCAGTGGCCGAAGCGCCTGACGCTCGTGGCGACAGGTGTACGCGACGAGATGCATGAGGATGGAGATGCAAAGATCGGAAGGTGGCATTCGGAGGTGCCGTTCGCGGTAGCGGGATTTAACCTTGGCGAATACAAGATGGAGAGCGCCGGGGGCGACCATCCCAAGGTGGAGCTCTACGCAAACCGCCAACTCGACGATGCGATTCTGGCGCTGCTTAAGAAAAATCCTGCCGGACGGCACTGAGTCACTGCCGGGAATGTTTCAGACGCCACGGCAACGAGGTCTTTCCGGTGCGATTCCGGACGCTCCGCCACCCGATCCTGCAGCGGTGTTGAAGCAGCTGGGGGCCCGGGTGAACGATTCGATTCGTTTTTTCGAGGGTCTGAATGGCCCGTTTCCCTTCAATCATTTGGACGTTTCGGAGATCCCCGGGAATTTCGGGCAAGGTTGGCCGGGACTGGTGTATCTCTCGACGCTGGTTTTCTTGCCCCAGTCAGCACAGGAGCGCGCGGGATTCAGCGAGCTCGCCCAGGAAGAAGCGCACAACGTGATGCCATTCCACGAAGTGGCGCATCAATGGTGGGGTAACGTAGCCGGGTCAGCGGAATATCGCGACGGGTGGATCCAGGAAGCAATGGCGAATTATCTCGCGCTTCTCTACTCCGACAGCAAGAAGCCCGGCGATCAGCGAATGAAGACCTGGCTCGAATATTACCGGACTGCGTTGACGACGAAAGTACCGGGGGCGGCGCAGACGGCGGAGGCGGCCGGGCCATTGGGTTTCGGATGGCGGCTGTTGTCGTCGAGATATCCGAACGCGTATGAGGCAGTGACGTATGGCAAGGGCACCTGGGTGATTCACATGCTTCACGAAATGCTGCAGGAACCCGGAACCCGGGATCCCGACGCGCGCTTTCGAGAATTATTGAAGTCGATACTCACTGAGTACCGGTTTACCGCGCTCTCGACTGCCGACTTCCAGCGAGCCATCGAAAAGCAAATGACGCCGGCAATGGATCTGGAAGGCACGCACTCGATGGATTGGTTTTTCGACGAGTGGGTGCGAGGAACGGGAATTCCACACTACTCGGTGGAATTTCAGGCCAAACCTCATGGAAAGGAGTACGTCGTGACGGGCAGGCTGATTCAATCCGGTGTGGACGACGTGTTTACTGCGCCGATTCCGTTGTACGCCGCGCGAACGGGCGGAAAACTCGAGCGCTTGGGCGTGGTGGTGACCAACGGGCCTGAGAATCGCTTTCGGTTCGTCTCAAAGATTCGGCCGTCGCGAATCGTGATTGATCCGCGGCTCACGGTACTCTGCCGCACGGAGTAATTTCGCGTTTCGGAATTATTGCAAAACTGTAAACGGCGCGATTCAAATCCAAATAATTCTCGGGAATGCTGTTGCTTCGAATGGCTATCGGTCTTATCCTGTTGCGTCCTGAACGAACCGCTTCCTTTTGCGAATCAACGTAGTGAATGAATGGGAAGCCGCAAAGGTTCCGAGCCTCAATTGCTCGAGCGGTGAACTTCTAACGCGCTTGCTTGCGTGAAAAGTGGTTGGACAGCTTTTCATTAACCCATTCGATGCCCCTTTTAAGTTTCCCGGCATCCACAAACCCAGCAGCGGAGTTGCGCGGTGGATTCTGAGGGTTCACAAAACTTAGCGGGAGCAGGTGAAGCGCCGGTTCTCGAGCCGGGCCACACGCTTGCCACTGTTACCGACAAGATCAGCTCGATCGTGCTCGGTCGCGGCACGACGAAGGGCTGGATGGTTGGATTCGGGATCGCGCTCGCGCTCCTGATGATGTTCAACATCGCGGTCACCTACCTGCTCATCAAGGGCGTCGGGATCTGGGGCATTAAGATTCCCGTCGGCTGGGGATTCGCAATCGTCAATTTTGTGTGGTGGATTGGAATCGGCCACGCCGGAACGCTGATTTCCGCCATTTTGCTTTTGCTCCATCAAAAATGGCGCACATCGATCAACCGTTTTGCCGAAGCCATGACGCTTTTTGCGGTCGCTTGCGCGGGTATCGTTTCCGCTGCTGCACATGGGACGTCCGTGGCTTTTTTTCTGGCTCACTCCGTATCCCAACCCGATGTGGATGTGGCCGCAATTTCGCAGCCCGCTCGTCTGGGACGTATTTGCGGTCTCGACCTATGCGACGGTGTCGCTTCTGTTCTGGTTCGTTGGCCTGATTCCCGATCTTGCGACGCTGCGTGACCGGGCCAAAAATCGCGCCGCAAAGATCGTGTACGGAATTTTCGCGATGGGGTGGCGCGGGTCAGCCGTTCACTGGAGCCGGTACGAACTCGCTTCGGTCCTTCTGGCGGGACTTGCGACTCCATTGGTCGTGTCCGTGCACACGGTCGTGAGCTTCGACTTCGCAGTCGCAATCGTTCCCGGCTGGCACACCACGATATTTCCGCCCTATTTCGTTGCCGGCGCGATCTATTCCGGGTTCGCGATGGTGATGACGCTCGCCATTCCGATTCGCAAATTTTACAACCTCGAAGACATGGTCACGATGCGGCACCTCGACAATATGGCCAAGGTGATGCTCGCAACCGGAATGATCGTGGCGTACGGCTACATGATGGAAACATTTATGGCGTTCTACAGCGGGAATCCGTACGACCGCTATCTGATCCTCAACCGGATTAAAGGGCCGTACGCCGTGGTGTACTGGTCGCTGATCGCGTGCAATATCGTGATCCCGCAGGCGATGTGGTTCCGAAAAGTAAGGAACAGCATCCCGGCGCTTTTTGCAATTTCGCTCGTGGTGAACGTGGGCATGTGGCTCGAGCGCTTTGTGATCGTGGTGATCAGTCTGAGCCGCGATTACATACCATCGATCTGGAACATGTACTATCCGACGAAGTGGGATTGGATGACGTACATCGGAACGTTTGGATTGTTCTTTACGCTGTTCTTGCTCTTTGTGCGGTTCCTCCCGATGATTTCGATCGTGGAGATGCGTTCGCTGGTGCGAGAGACGGAAGAAAATCCGGAGAAATAGCGGGAATTCGACGAAGCGATGCCACAGATATTCCATCACAGCACGAACCTGATCTCGAGGCTGAGCATATATGGAGGCGTGTTCATCCTCGGCTTGCTCGGGGCGGCGCTTTATAAGATTGAAATATCGCCGTGGTACACCGAACAAAACGTGGCACGGGCGCAACCGGTTCCCTTCAGCCACAAGCATCATGCAGGCGAACTGGGACTTGATTGCCGGTATTGCCACACGTCCGTTGAAAAATCATCGTTCGCGGGAGTGCCGCCAACACAAACTTGCATGACGTGCCATTCGCGGATTTGGACAAACGCAGCGATGCTCGAACCGGTGCGCGCGAGCTATCGCGACGACAAATCGATTGCATGGACGCGCGTGAACGCGTTGCCTGACTTTGTCTACTTCGATCACAGCATTCACGTGAGCAAGGGAGTTGGCTGCACCACATGCCACGGCCCGATTGCCGAAATGCCGCTCACGTGGCGCGCCGGTACGCTGTACATGGAGTGGTGCCTGGATTGCCACCGGCAGCCGGAAAAGTACGTCCGGCCGAAATCAGAAGTGTTCAATCCCTATTACAAACCGCCCAAAGATCAACTTGAGCTGGGCAAAAAACTTGTGAAGGATTATAAAATTCAGAGTTTGCAGAATTGTTCCGTGTGCCACCGGTGACGACAGCGAAATGAGCGACAACTCCAACTCGAATCCATTCACGAATCCGGCGATCGATCTCGTCGCCGTGCGCGCGAAGCTCGCGAAGGACGGCGGTAAGCGATTCTGGCAGAGCCTCGACGAACTCGCGGAGACGCCCGAGTATCGCCACCGGCTGGAGAACGAGTTTGCGCAGGATACCGAGGAAGCCGCGGCGGGTATCAACCGGCGGGAAGTTCTGAAAATAATGGCGGCGTCGGCGGCGATGGCGGGGTTAAGCGCCTGCACGAAATTGCCGACCGAGAGAATCGTTCCCTACGTGAAGCCGCCGGAAGAAATTATTCCCGGCAAGCCTCTGTTCTATGCGACGTCGATGCCGCAGTCGGGAGTGTCGACTGGGCTTTTGGTTGAGAGCCACATGGGACGCCCGACAAAGATCGAAGGCAATCCCGAGCATCCGGGAAGCCTGGGCGGCACCGATGTGTTCAATCAGGCGTCGATTTTGACGTTGTACGACCCCGACCGTTCGCAAACGGTGATTCACGAGGGGCGCATCGAGAGTTGGGCGGCGTTCCTGACGGCGATTGGAAATGTGCGGTCGCAAATCGCGCCGCGAGGCAGCGGGGTCCGCATTCTTACGGAAACCGTCACCTCTCCGAGCCTGAGCGCGCAGATTCGAGCGTTGCTGGCGCAATTCCCTGACGCGAAATGGCATCAGTACGAACCATGCGCGCGCGACGCAGCGCACGACGGCGCGGTGACGGCTTTCGGAAAACCAGTCAATACCGTCTACCACCTCGATAAAGCGGATGTGATCGTTTCGCTCGATGCGGATTTTCTGACTACTGGCCCGGGACACACGCGTTACGCGCGCGAATTTTCTTCGCGCCGCGCGATCGATGGGCCTGCGTCAAAGTTGAACCGCCTGTATGTGGTGGAATGCACGCCGAGCAGCACGGGATCGATGGCGGATCACCGCAAGCCGTTGCGCGCAAGTGAAGTGGAAGCGTTTACGCGGCAACTCGCGACTGAATTGGGAATTGGCTCAGCGGTCGATCCGGAAAGATTGAAGACCGCGATCCCGCACGAGTGGACTGCAGCTGTGGCGCGCGATTTGGAGAAGCATCGCGGCGCATGCGTGGTGATTCCTGGTGATGGACAGCCGTCGATCGTTCACGCGCTGGCGCATGCGATGAATGCGGCACTTGGCAATGCTGGAAAAACCGTTCACTACACCGAGCCGCTCGAAGCGAATCCCGTGAATCAAATGAATTCGCTGCGTGAACTTGTCGCCGATATGAACGCGGGCAGCGTTGATTTGCTGATGATTCTCGGCGGCAATCCTGTGTACGACGCGCCTGCGGATTTCGAGTTTGGGCCCACGCTTCTGAAAGCGAAATTGCGCGTGCATTCTGGCCTTTACTACGACGAGACCGGCGAGCTGTGCCACTGGCATATTCCGGAGACGCATTTCCTCGAGGCTTGGAGCGATGGCCGGGCGTTTGACGGCACGATCGGAATCGTGCAGCCGCTGATTGCGCCCCTGTATCAGTCCCATTCTGCGCATGAGTTAATCGCCGCGCTCGCAGGCGACTCGGGAAAATCGGGGCACGATTTGGTTGAAGGCTATTGGAAATCGCAGCGGCCGGAAAAAGACAAAGCGTTCGACGCGTTCTGGGAACGTTCGCTGCACGACGGCGTGATGGCCGGAACAGCATTGCCGGCGATTCCGGTTTCGCCGCGGACAGATATCGGTCGAGAACCTCCACCGCCGCCCGTCGATCCGAACGCGCTCGAAATTGTCTACCGCCCCGATCCCACGATTGGCGACGGAAGATTTTCGAACAATGGCTGGCTGCAGGAATTGCCGAAGACGATCACGCGCCTGACGTGGGACAACGCGGCGCTCGTGAGCATCAATACAGCTGAGCGATTGAAGCTGCGGCACGGCCAGTACATGAAATTGAAAGTAGCGGGACGCGAAGTGTACGCGGGAATTTTCGCCGATCCCGGGCATCCGGACAATTCCATCACGCTGCATCTGGGCTACGGGCGCAGGCGCGCGGGAAATGTAGGCAATGGCCAGGGCTTCAACGCCTATTTTCTGCGTACCTCAAATGCTCCGTGGATGGCGAGCGGGTTGCAACTCGAAGATTCCGGCAAGAAGTATTACTTCGCCGTGCAGCAGTACCACTACATGATGGAAGAAGACGGCCACCCCGCCGACACGGAAAGCGTGAACGCGTTCAAGCGCGATTTGGTTCAGGTGGCGACGATTGAAGAGTTTCGCCAGGATCCGGATTTCGCGAAGCCGGAACATTCATCGAAGGAACTCTCGCTTTTCCCCGGATTTAAGTCCGACGGCTACGCGTGGGGCATGTCGATCGATTTGAATCGCTGTATCGGCTGCAACGCTTGTGTGGTCGCCTGCCAATCCGAAAACAATATTCCGGTGGTTGGGAAGGACCAGGTGGCGCGAGGCCGCGCGATGCAGTGGATTCGCATCGACACGTATTTCCGCGGCAATCTCGAAACGCCGGAGATGTATTTCGAGCCATTGCCCTGCATGCAATGCGAAAACGCGCCGTGCGAGGTGGTGTGCCCAGTAGCGGCAACGACGCACAGCCCTGAGGGGCTGAATGAAATGACGTACAACCGGTGCGTCGGGACGAGATATTGCTCGAACAATTGCCCGTACAAAGTGCGGCGATTTAATTTCCTGCTGTACTCGGACTACACGACGCCAAGCCTCTATGGTTCGCGGAATCCGAATGTCACCGTCCGAAGCCGCGGTGTGATGGAGAAGTGCACGTACTGCGTGCAGCGAATTAATGCGGCGAAGATCCGGTCGGAGGAAGAAGACCGGATTGTGCGCGACGGAGAAATTGTGACGGCGTGCCAGAGCGCCTGCCCGGCTGAAGCAATTGTTTTTGGAAACGTGAACGACCCGAAGAGCCGCGTTTCGAAATTGAAAGCGCAATCGCGCAATTACAGTTTGCTGGATGATTTGAATACGAAGCCGCGCACCACGTACCTGGCGCGCATCCTGAATCCGAACCCGGAGATACGCGAATAAACTTATGCGGCGAAAGCCCATTTACGGATTGCTGGCTGAATTCGAGACGCCGGAAGAGCTGATCGCGGCGGCGCATCGGACGCACGATGCCGGTTACAAGAAGATTGACGCCTTTACGCCGATGCCGATTGAAGGATTGGCGGAAGCGGTCGGCTTCGAATACACGATTCTTCCCGCGGTGGTGTTTACCGGCGGCTTGCTCGGCGGCCTTTCCGGATTTTTCATGTGCTATTACGCGAACGTGATCAGCTTTCCGCTGATTATCGGCGGCCGCCCGTACAACAGCTGGCCGATGTGGATTCCGATCACGTTTGAATTGACGATCCTCGGCGCGGCGCTTTCGGCAGTGTTTGGAATGCTGGCGATGAATGGACTGCCGACGCCGTATCATCCGGTTTTCAATGTGGCGCGGTTTGCGCTGGCGTCGAAGGACAGATTCTTCCTGTGCATCAAGGCACGCGACCGGAAGTTCGATTTGCGGCTGACGAAAGCTTTTCTCGAAGACTTGAAGCCGCACGGAGTGTTTGAGATTGAAGCGTAGAGCAAAATTCGCCGGAGCAACTGCGCGATGGTGCGGTGTGGCTTGCCTGGGCGCGATCGCGATGCTCGTCGCCGGTTGCCGGCTGGACATGCATGTGCAGCCGAAATATTTGCCGTACGAGCCGACGAACTTTTTCGGTGATGGACGCTCGGAGCGGCAGCCCGTGGCCGGAACAGTGGCGCGCGGGCACCTTCGGCTCGACGAATTGCTGTACACGGGAAAAGAGAACGGAGTGCTCGCTGATAAATTCCCGTTCGCGATCACGCGCGCAGACCTGGAACGCGGCCGCGAACGCTACAACATTTATTGCACTCCCTGCCACGATTACACGGGCACGGGAAACGGAATGATCGTACAGCGCGGATTTCCGCCACCGCCGTCGTTTCACATCGACCGCCTGCGCACGGCGCCCGCTGGCCATTACTTTGACGTGATGACGAATGGATTCGGCGCGATGTACAACTACGCGGCGCGCATCGAGCCGGAAGACCGCTGGCGCATCGCGGCGTACGTTCGAGTGTTGCAGCAGAGCCGGCACGCGAGTGTGGACGATGTTCCCGCGCCGGAGAGACAGAAGCTGGCGCAGGATTCGTCGAACGGCACAGTCTTGCAGAATGCTTCACAGACCGCGGGGCAGGCGCCATGACTCCCACTCAATCCATGGGGCTATCGGGCGAGCTTCGATCGCGATTTGCACGCGTGCAACGCATCGGATTTATTCTTGGCGCGAGCAGCCTGTCTTTGGCGTTCTTGTTCAGCTTCCATAGCGCCAAGAGTCATGTGCACTTTTTCCAGTCGTACTTGTTTGCGTTTGTCTTTTGGCTTTCGATACCGCTCGGTTGCCAGGCGATTTTGATGCTGCATCATCTTACGGGCGGCTGGTGGGGCTATCCGATCCGGCGGCTGCTGGAAGCAGGCACGCGAACATTCGCCGTGATGGCGATTCTGTTTCTTCCTGTGCTGGCGGGCATGAAAGAGCTTTACGCGTGGGCTCGTCCGGCGGACGTGGCGGCGGATCACCTCCTCGAATACAAACATCCGTACCTGAATCCCGAGTTTTGTTACCGTACGCGCGATTATTTATTTCGCGATCTGGATTGGACTCGCCTATTTATTCAACAAGTGGTCGCGCGAGCAGGACGAAACGGGCGATCCTGCGATCGAAGGACGTTTCGAAGCGCTGAGCGGTCCCGGATTGATTCTTTGGGGACTCGCGATTACGTTCGGATCGATCGATTGGGTGATGTCGCTCGAGCCGCACTGGTTTTCGACGATCTACGGAATGCTTTTCATGATCGTCGCGGCGCTCGACGGCGATGTCGTTCGTGATTTTTGTGCTTCGGCAGCTTTCCGATTTCGAGCCGCTGCGAGATGCGGTGACGGCTGCGCAGTTCAACGACCTCGGCAACCTGATGCTCGCGTTCGTGATGCTGTGGGCTTATCTCTCGTACTCGCAATTCCTGATTATCTGGGCCGGCAACTTGAAAGAGGAAATCCCGTGGTACATGACGCGCGCGTTCGGCGGCTGGGGCGGCGTCGCAGTCGTGCTGATGGTGCTTCACTTTGCGCTGCCGTTTTTGTTGCTGCTCCAGCGCGGCGTGAAACGCAGGCTCGCGCGGCTTTCCGTTGTGGCAGGAATGCTAATCGTGTTGAGCTTGCTCGACGTGTACTGGCTCGTGGTGCCGGCGTTTGAACCGATCGGGCCCCGGGTGCATGCATCAGATATTTTGGCGGTGCTTGGAATCGGCGGCGTGTGGATCGGGACGTACTTCTGGCAGCTCGCGAAGATGCCGCTGCTCCCGCTGCACGACCCGCGATTTGCAGAAGGTTTGGAGCATCAGCATGGCGACTGAAGATCGAGCTCGAAACCAGGCGCCGCCGCACGGCGCCGACGGCTACGAGCACAAAGACGCAAACGTTCACAGCCTCTACAAGTACGGGCTGACGCTTGCGATCATGATCGCGATCGTGATGGTCGCTATGGATCGAACGTATTGGTTTCTTGCCAAGATTGAATCGCTGGGGCCGCCTGCATCTCCGTTTCAAGACGTGCGTGTGTTGCCGCCGCAGCCGCGATTGCAGGTGCAGCCCGGGACTCGATTTGAAGAGCTACTGCGAGATGGAGCAGCAGCAGCTGAGCACCTACGGTTGGGTGGACCATCACAACGGAGTCGTTCGCATTCCTGTAGAGCAGGCGATGGAAATGGTTCTGCAGAAGGGATTGCCGGCGCGAGCGGCAAGCGCTACGGCCCAGACGTCGGATCCGGCACCCGCTGATTCGTCGGCGACGGCGGCTGGGCCAAGCTCAGCGCCGCCAGTGATGGGTGTCGCAGGCCCCTGCGGTTATCTGGCAGCGCCGGCGAGTGCGGAGCCGCAATCGAAAGAGTGAAATTGTTGAAAGGCAGATGTGACGAAAGTTAGCTACAAGCCGGGTTGGTTTCGAGCCAACGGAACACGTGCGCTGATTTTGTTGTCCGCGCTCTTGGTCGTGCCGCTCTGCGCGCCCCGCGTCGCCGAGGCGCAATTTCAGTATCCGACGCAGGATATCGGCGTGCGTCCGGATTTGCTGAAGGAAGTGGGAGTCGATCAAAAGCTCAACGAATCGGTTCCGCTTGATCTTACGTTCCGCGATGAAAACGGCGCGACTGTTACGCTCGCTCAATTCTTTGGCGGTAAGCCCGTCATCCTTTCGCTGGTGTATTACAACTGCCCGATGCTCTGCACCCAGGTGTTGAACGGCCTCGAGCGCAGCTTGAAAGATGTGCCGATGGATATCGGCAACCAGTTCAATGTGGTTACCGTAAGCATCGATCCAACGGAGCGGCCTGCCCTTGCGTCCGCAAAGCGCGCGCTTTACGCGGGGCTGTACGGGCGCCCTGGCGCGGTGCAAGGCTGGCATTTCCTCACCGGAGATGAGCCGCAAATCAAGCAGCTCGCAAATGCCGTTGGATTCCGCTACGCGTACGACGCGCAGTCGAAACAATTTGCGCATGCCAGCGCCATCATGATGCTGACGCCGGCGGGAAAAATATCCCGCTACCTCTACGGAATTCAATATTCCTCGCGCGATCTTCGGCTCGGGCTCGTAGACGCTTCCGGGGGAAAAATCGGGACGCCCGTCGATCAGATATTGCTGTTCTGTTATCACTACGACCCGGCCACCGGGAAATACAGCGTCCTGATTTCGCGCGTGATCAAAGTTGCCGGAGTGTTCACGATCCTGGTGATTGCGATTGGAATTTTTCTGCTGGCGCGCAGCGAGCACTACGCACTGCCGGAGCGACGGGCATGACGGGCGCAGTCATTTTCGGAGTATTTGAAATCGCGGCGAGCCATATTGCCAGCACGCTGGCTCCGATTCCCTTGCGGCCTCCCTCGGCATCATCGATTGCCGATAGCGTGGACAAACTGCATTTCACGCTGACAGCGATCACGTTGTTTTTCACAGTTGTGATTTTCTCGATCATTTTCTATTTCATGATCAAGTACCGGCGTCAGTCGGAAGATGAAGTGCCGCCCGAAATCGAGAAGAACATCCCGCTCGAAATTCTTTGGACGGCGATCCCGACGCTCATCAGCGTTGGATTGTTTTTCTGGTCCGCGAGCCTCTACATACGCAATGCACGCCCACCCGACGCTTCCACGGAGATTTTTGTCGTGGGCAAGCAGTGGATGTGGCATTTGCAGCATCCCGAAGGCGTTCGCGAAATCAACGAGCTGCATGTGCCCGTAGGCGTTCCGGTCAAGCTGACGATGACGTCGGAAGACGTGATTCACGATTTTTATGTTCCGGCATTCCGCGTGAAGAAGGACGTGTTGCCCGGCCGCTACACATCGCTTTGGTTCCAGGCGACGAAAACCGGAACGTATCACCTCTTCTGCGGCCAGTATTGCGGTGCCGAGCACGCGCAAATGATTGGATGGGTCTACGTGATGGAGCCTGCCGACTACGCGGCGTGGCTTTCGGGCGGCGCGTCGCACGAATCGATGGCGCAGGCGGGCGAACGGCTGTTCAATCAGCTTGGCTGTGTGCACGTGCCATGTGGCCGACAACAGCGGGCGCGGCCCCTCGCTCGTGGGACTCTACGGCAAGCAGGAAAAACTTCGCAGCGGCGAATCTCGAGTGGTCGACGAAGCTCTGATTCGCCAGGCGATCGTGTTTCCGAATTCGGTGATCCTGCCGAATTACCCGCCGATCATGCCCACTTTTCAGGGACAGATTAACGAAGAGCAAGTCCTGCAGCTCGTCGCATACGTGAAGTCGCTCGGAACGCAGGAAAGGACTGGGAAATGAGTACGGCCGTAGCAGATATCCACGAAGTTCCCGCCGAATCGCGCGTTAATTATCTAAACGCGACGTACGGCATCAAGTCATGGCTTCTTACCACGGACCACAAGCGCATCGCGCTTCTTTACCTGGCTTCGATTACGTTCATGTTTTTTGTCGGTGGCGCGGCAGCCGTGCTGATTCGCATTCATTTGATCGAACCGCAGGGGGCGCTGTTTCAGCCGGAGACGTACAACAAACTGTTTTCGATACACGGAATCGTGATGGTGTTCTTTTTCCTGGTGCCGTCGATCCCGGCGACGCTGGGAAATTTCCTGGTGCCGATGATGATCGGCGCGCGCGACCTGGCATTTCCGAAACTGAATCTCTTGAGCTGGTACATTTATGTGGTGGGCGCGCTGTTCACGCTCTACGCGATTATTTCCGGCGGCGTTGATACCGGCTGGACGTTTTACGCGCCGTTCAGCAGCTTGTACTCGCAGACGCACGTGATTGCGACGGCGCTAGGCGTGTTTATTACCGGGTTCTCGTCCATTCTTACGGGCTTGAATTTCATCGTCACGATTCACAAAATGCGCGCGCCCGGCATGACATGGTTCCGGATGCCGCTATTTATCTGGACCATGTATGCGACGAGCGTGATTTTTATTCTCGGCACGCCCGTGATCGCAATTACGATTTTCCTCCTGGGACTCGAGAGGCTTTTGCACGTCGGAATCTTCGACCCGGCAGTCGGTGGAGATCCGCTGCTGTTTCAGCACCTCTTCTGGTTTTACTCGCATCCGGCCGTGTACATCATGATTTTGCCGGCGATGGGAGTGATCAGTGAAGTGATCACGTGTTTTGCCAAGAAGCGGATTTTTGGATACGCAATGGTCGCGTTCTCGAGCATGGCGATTGCGGTTCTCAGTTTTCTCGTGTGGGGACACCACATGTTCGTCACCGGACAATCGGTTTACGCGGGACTGATATTTTCGGTGCTCAGCTTCCTCGTGGCGATTCCTTCGGCAATCAAAGTTTTTAACTGGACGTCGACGCTGTACAAAGGCTCGATTTCCTATGAAGCGCCGATGCTGTACGCCCTGGGTTTTATCGGCTTGTTTACGATGGGCGGGCTGACAGGGTTGTTCCTCGCGTCGCTCGCGACAGACGTCCACTTGAACGGAACGTATTTCATCGTGGCGCATTTTCACTACATCATGGTGGGCGGCGCGGTGATGGGTTATCTCGGCGGCATCCATTTCTGGTGGCCGAAAATTACGGGGCGTCTCTATCCCGACGGGTGGGCGCGATTTGCGGCGCTGGTTGTGTTCGTCGGCTTCAACCTCACTTTCTTCCCGCAATTCATGCTGGGCTATCTGGGAATGCCGCGACGCTACGCCGTGTATCCCGACGGAATTTCAGGTGCTCAACGTGATGTCGTCGGCGGGCGCTTCGATTCTGGGCGTCGGATATTTGATCCCGCTGATTTATCTGATCTGGTCGATGCGCTATGGCCCACCGGCGGGGCCGAATCCGTGGGGAGCGAGAGGACTTGAATGGGAAACGCCTTCTCCGCCACCGACAGAAAATTTCGAGGAAATTCCGGTGGTTACCGAGGAAGCGTACAACTATTCGGGAGCGAGGCAAACGCGTGGCTGACATGACCCACACCGCTCACTCGCCCGCGCTCGTGCATCAGTTCGAGACGAAGGAGCAGCAGCACGAAGCCGGCAGCCTCGGCATGTGGCTTTTCCTCGTCACCGAAATCATGTTTTTCGGCGGCGCCTTCATGGCCTACATCGTGTATCGGGCGCTGCATCTGGAATCCTTCATCACCGGCAGCCACATGCTGAATGTGACGTTTGGAGCAGCAAATACGGCTGTGCTGATCTGCAGCAGCTTGACGATGGCGATGGCTATCCATGCGGCCCAGACGGGAAAGAGCCGCGGCACGATCGTGACGTATCTGATTCTCACGATGCTGCTCGGCATCGCGTTCCTCGGAATCAAATTTACTTTCGAGTGGCACCACGATTGGGTGGAAGGGCTCGTTCCAGGATTGAACTTCACGTATAACGGGCCACACGCGCCGGGCGTTCAGATGTTTTTTTGTTTCTATTTCTTCATGACAGGTCTTCACGCGCTGCACATGATTATCGGCGTCGGGCTGCTCACGACGCTGACAGTGATGGCATATCGCGGGCGGTTTAGCGCTGATTACTATGCGCCGCTCGAGGTGAGCGGGCTGTACTGGCACTTCGTCGACATCGTTTGGATATTTCTCTTCCCGCTGCTTTATTTGATCGGCCGGCACTATGGAGGCGGGCACTGATGTCTGGAGAGAACAATCATCACGTAAGCGGGCACATCGTGCCGGTGAGGATTTACGTCGTTGTGTTTTTATGCCTTCTGATCCTCACGGCACTCACGACGAAAGTGGCGTACTTGGATTTGGGCCAAACTCACATCGGCGCGCATGGAGTGATTGACTGGAACACGGTTTCAGCGCTCGCGATCGCGGTCGTCAAGATGCTGCTCGTGGTGCTGTTTTTTATGCACGTGAAGTATAGTCCGGGCCTTACCCGACTCGTGATTGCCGCAGGCGCCTTATGGCTCGCGATCATGGTTGCGTTCACGCTTGCTGACGAGCTTTCGCGCGGCTGGACGGATAAGGCGCTGCCCTGGAATGTACTGATGCCGTTCTTGCATTTCTTCCGCTGACGCCGGCTTCGCGGCGCACAAGCGAATATCGTCACGCAAGACTTTGACTGCCTAACCTTCCAGCGCGAAAGTGATGAACAGCGCGATCGCGCCCGTACAACAAAGCGACGCGAGAAATATCATGTCGGCAATTCTTGCGAGCTTCAATCTTCGCGTCTTTTCACTGGTCCGCAGCGCGAGATATGCAAAAATTGTGGCAATAAAATAGGCTATGGAAACGAAACCAAGGAAGTTATCGGCGAGCGTAGTAACCTTCTCAAACCTCGTATAGATCTTGATTAGGCCGATCACGGTGAGGCACAGCACCAGCATCGTCGGCGAATTCGTGAACACCTTTTCGGAAAGATCGATTTCCGCGCGTTCCTCCAGCTGACTTGAATTCGGCACAATTCCTCCTATCTTGATTTGAACGTTGTGCGCAAGTTAAAGCGGCACGTTCATCGCGGGATGATAACGCAAGTGGGAGAATTTGAAGAATATCCGTCGAGAGGGAGGTTTATCGATGGATCGAGCGGAAAGCGATCACGGCATTCAAGCCGCCGAACGCGAAAGAATTCGAGAGCGCTGCCCCTACTTTTTGTGCGCGGGGGTTGTTGGGAATGTAGTCGAGATCGCACTCGGGATCGGGTTCGTTGTAATTCGCGGTAGGCGGCAGTAGACCGTGATGCAGCGCGAGAACCGTAGCGACAGCCTCCAGAGCGCCCGCTGCTCCGAGCGCGTGGCCGTGCATCGATTTTGTGGAGCTGACCGCCAGCTTGTTCGCATGAGCGCCGAAAACGGCGCGGATGGCCTGGCTCTCCACTGGGTCGTTTCCGGGAGTTCCGGTTCCGTGCGCGTTGATGTAACCAATTTCTTCCGGCGCGAGACCGGCGTCTTTGAGCGCGCCGCGCATCGCACGAGCCGGGCCGTCCACCAGCGGCTGGGTGAGATGATGCGCGTCTGAACTCATACCCAGGCCACAAATCTCGCAATAAATCCTCGCGCCGCGCGCGCGGGCCGCATCCAGCGGCTCGATGATCATCATCCCGCCGCCTTCGCCAAGAATCATTCCCTTGCGATCTTTGCTGAAAGGGCGGCAAGTGTCCGGCGAAATCACGCGCATCGCTTCCCAGGCTTTCAGTAATCCGAGCGTGAACGGAGCTTCGCTGCCGCCGGTGACTGCGACTTCGACGTCGCCGTCGCGCACCATTCGAAACGCCTGACCGATGGCGTGATTGGCCGAAGAACATGCGGTCGAGACGGTATATGTCGGCCCCATAACTCCGAGGTCCATGGAAATTCCGCTCGCTCCGGCGTTGGCCATTGTTTTTGGAATTGTGAGCGGATGAACACGGCCGCGGCCGGAAACGTAGAGGTCTTCGAATCCAGTTTCGATTGCCTGCTGGCCGCCGACGGCCGAGCCGCAAATCACGGCGCCGTTCTCGCGCAGGCTCGGAGTGAGCTCAAGTCCCGAATCGCGCATGGCTTCGCGCGCAGCAACTACGGAAAATTGCGCGAAACGATCGAGGTACGCGTCGCGACCCGATTCAAAATGCTGTTCAGGATTAAAGTTCTGCACCTGCGCGCCGTTTTGAATTTTTGCAGTGATGCCCGAAACTTCTTTCGATTGGAGCGGCCGGATGCCCGGACGTCCTTCGCTCAGGGACTTCCAGGTTTCCGCAAGGTTCAGTCCGAGAGGAGAAATAATTCCAAGACCGGTGACGACGACGCGGCGCGGAGCCATTCGTCAGGCCGCCGGAGTGGCAGAACCCATCGAAGCGTCAGGGGGCGTGTTGGCGAGGATTTTTTTGACGCCTTCCACCACATCGTTGACGGTGCGGATCGAACGGACATCATCATCCGGAATGGATACCTTGAAGGCATTCTCGAGTTCAAAGAGGAGCGTAAATACATCCAGCGAGTCGATGCCGAGTTCTTGCAGGTTTGTTTCGAGCGTGATTTTATCCGCCGGAATCCGTTTCACGGACGCCAGAGTGGCAATCACTTTATCGGCAACGGCATCAGACATCGAAGCTACCCTCCTGGAACGCACATCTATTTTATGAGATGCATCGGACGAACGCTAGCAATTGAAGCGGCTGTCCTCCGGCCCATGTGACCGTAGCCCAGGCGCCGCGATGAAGTCAAATTCTAGCAAGTCCGGCCAACTCTCGCCGAAATGAATTGCGCTCAACGAGTGGTCGATGCCGTGGGCGGAGCGGCTGGTATCGGGTCAAACGCCTTCAGTGCGGCGGGCGGCAGTTTTCCGATGTGGCCCAGGAATGTGACGAGCTGCCAAGTTTGGTTTTCGTTAAGCGTCTTGTTCCACGCAGGCATTCCCGTCCAGCGAATGCCATGCTGGATGATGTAGAAAGCCTGATTGTCGGCCATGTCCGAGCCTTCCTTGAAGAATCCCGGAACCGGCGGGTTGAACGAGCGCCCAAACTGACTATCGGGATTGGACGGCGTGCCGTGGCAGCCTCCGCAATGATCGCGATACAGGATTGCACCGGAAGTTAGAGTCTCCTCCGTTGGCTGAAGTGGATTTTTCAAGTCGGGGGCGTGGCGGTCTGTGGAGGCGTCTACTGCTGCCATGGCAAGATGAGTCTCTGAAGTGGACGGCGGCTGATCCGCGGAGAAATCGACATAGCCCTGTTTCAAGAAAACATAGCCCCCAACAATGATAATGAGTATTGCGACGATAAACCCAAAGACGAAACCTCGCATCGCGTGTCTCCTTCCGAAAAACCTTCATTTTGGTGATCAGCAGGGCAATCCTATTTTACCGCGACCAGGCGGTTGTATTTCTTCAATACTTCGCGAAGCCGATCGTGCGGCAGTGCTTCGACCGTGTAGCCGTTAATTCCGGTCATTGTCTTTGCAGCTACCATCGCGTTTACCACCGCTTCTTCGGTCGCCTGTACTGTAGCCTCGAACAGGTTGTCGAGCTGGTCATTCCCGAGCATCTGGACTGTCGCCATTTTCGGAGCGACGCCCGCGCCCGGATTGGCCGTCGAGAATGCGATGAAAATATCGCCCGAACCGTTGCCGGAGATGCTGCCGAGGCGCCCGAGGCCGAGGGTAACCCGGCGGGCGATCCGTTTCATTTGATGCGGAAGAAGCGGAGCATCGGTGGCGACGACGACGATGATCGATCCCGTGTCGGAACGGTGGGAGTCGAGGGGAATTTCGTAACCGACAGGCGCTCCCGCAATTCGCAAGAGATGCCGCACGCCGAAATTGCATTGGACCAGCACGCCGACGGTGTAGCCGCCCAGTTTTTCCGGCAGCTTGCGCGATGATGTGCCAGTTCCGCCTTTGAATTCAAAGCAGATCATGCCGGTGCCACCGCCGACGTTCCCCTCGGCGATCGGCCCGGAGTGCGCGTCTTGCATCGCCGCGGTCGCATCTTGCGGCGTCACATGAAAGCCGTTGATATCGTTGAGATCGCCGTCCCAGGTTTCAGCCACCACCGGAAGCGACCACCAATCTTCGAGCGGAATCGGCGTGCCATGCTTGAGCTGCCAGTCGATTACGGTGTCTCTGACCACGCCGACGCTGTGGGTGTTCGTGATCATCACAGGCCCGAAGAGAAATCCAGATTCTTCCACCCAACTCGTGCCGGTCATCTCGCCATTTCCGTTTTCCGTGAACCACCCGGCAAAAACCGGATCCACGGCGCTCTGCCCGCGCGGAAAAATCGCAGTCACGCCGGTGCGAACGGGGCCAACCCCAACCTGGAGCTTCCCTTCTCCGGAAATCAGCGTGCGATAGCCGACTTCCACTCCCTTCACGTCGGTGATGGAATTCAGCGGGCCCGGCGTGCCTTCAAAAGGTACGCCGAGGTCGCGCGCTCTTGGCACCAGTCTGTGCGATCGCCGACAGAGAGAAGCCGAGAAGAGCAAGAAACATAAAGCAATGCGCAACGCTTCACCGTATTCCTCCGGCGGAAATGGAATCGAGCTCGTGCCGGACATGCTGAAGAAGCTCTGTGTTTTTCGCGAGCGCATCTTTCAGAAAATTTGCCTGCGCCGCAGCACGCGTCCAATCGCCTTCTTCGGCAGCTTCGGTGAGGCCGGGTAATTCAAGATGCGCGTAGGTGTAGCGAGCGCCGTAGAGCGAATGCTTCCACCAGGGACGGCCCGGAATTCCCGCCGGGTTGCACCAGTTACGCTCTACCTGCATGAGCTCTTCATTGATGCGCCTCGCCGCATCAGAATCCATCGCGCCGCTCGCAATTGCGCGAGACGTGCTGCTGTTCAATTCGCGCCCGGCCGCTTCGAAAGCTGCGATTCGATCCTGCAAGCGCGACAATATCCAGCCGTCCGCTCACATGACTTGCAGCGTTGAGCGTGCTTACGAATTTGCGAATATTCGCGCCGTAAGCATCGAAATCGAACGGAAGAATCTCAGCATTCGCGAGGCGCAGAGCCATCACTCCCCACAATTGCGACATGAGTGTGTGATAGCGGTAACCCGGATCGCCGAAGTGGTTCATCCAGTAATAGTCGTCGTACGCGGAGTGATACACACCGTAGGGGCCCACGAACGTAAGTCCCACCGTTGGAATCCCGAGAAAATTCAGAAACACAGTGTGGTCGGAGCCGCTGCCGATTTGCGTATTCGGCAACT
>CAVYQD010000004.1:0-278967 GCA_963770575.1 uncultured Acidobacteriota bacterium | reverse complement strand
TATAGCCAAACTGCGCTGCAGCGCGACTTATAAACTGTTCCAAGCCTTCAGATTTCGCCTTTCCGCGGAATGCGAATTTGGAACGCGAGGTTCCTCTTGTCACTTCGAGGTAGTAGCCTTTATGAATTCCGTTCCAAATGAGCCAGCCTCCGAGAAAGACGAACCCAGCCAGCATGCCTTCGTATTTGAATACGGGGCCACCTTGAACGACGATCTCGATTAACTCAAGAATGAAAAACGCGCCGAAGGCGAACACAAGCCCGCCAATTGCAACCTGCACGAACGGCCGCTGCGCCTGGAAGCCGTGGCGCAAGAGAATCCTCCCAATGCCTTCCCTCCTGGCCGTGTTGACCACGCTACCGTGTTCAATTTCCATAATTCGGTCGTCCGTCATTCTTACACCGCAGTACTCAATCGTCGGAGTTCCGAATGTCGGATTTGTCGGGCACATCAGCTTCCTCGGTTCCCTGTATGTGCATTCGGGGTGGGTCGGCCGGGGTGATTATAGCCTTAAGCCACGAGCTAGACGATTGTCGCCGTCAAACGCTGACCGGGTCGGGCTGATTTGGGCGGATTCCATTGTTTGCGCCCCACGTTCCATCGGCGTAGAATCACCTTGTTTCTCCGATCCTCAGAGCCTGCCGGAGAGAAATCCCAAGGCTCTGCGGACGAGCCCTCTGCGAAAGCTGCAGAGGGCGAGGGTTCAAGCGGAAACGCAAAAACCTCCCTTCGCGGAACTTGAATTCCTCCGCGTTTTGGAAAGGAGACGGTTCGTCGCACTCAGCATCCCTGAGCGCACAGCCAGTCGCCCAAATCCAATCGCGGATTTGGGCTTTTGCTTTTTTAGTCTTTGTAGCGCCGGGCTTTCACGGTTTATGCGTCCCGACGTTTTGTGTCGGGAAGACCGGCAGGTGTTAACGTGGGAGTTGATTCATCAACCTACACGACAATCTCGCGACGCTTGTCATCCTGAGAAGGGCGTCGTTCAGCCCGACGAAGGATCTCAATGTAACGATTCGCCGCGTTCGTAAGACGCAGGGTGCTCTGTAAAAACTCAATGCCTCTCCACGACAAATTCGGCCGCCAAATCACCGACCTCCGCATCTCGGTCACTGACCGCTGCAATTTCCGCTGCGTCTATTGCCGCTCCGCCGATCCCGATAACCACATGCCGCACCACGAACTCCTCGAATGGGACGAATTCGAGCGCCTCGCGCGAATTCTCGTCGGCATGGGCATTCAAAAAGTGCGCGTCACGGGTGGCGAGCCGCTGGTTCGCCCCGGCGTGGAAATTTCATCGCGCGCCTGAAATCCATCGGCGTTCGCGATCTTTCCATCACCACAAACGGCCATCTTCTCGCCGAACGCCTCGACGCGCTCCTCGCCGCCGGGCTCGACCGCATCAACATCAGCCTCGATTCGCTCGACCGCGATAAATTCGAACGCGTCACCCGCACAAAAACTTTCGACCAGGTGATGGCCGGCATCGACGCCGCCCAAGCCTCGCGCCTCCGCCCCGTAAAAGTAAATGCAGTGCTGGTCCGCGGCTTGAACGACGACGAAGTGGAAGCCTTCGCCGCATTCGCGCGCGACCGCGACCTCATCATGCGCTTCATCGAATTCATGCCGCTCGATGCCGACCGCGCCTGGACTCGCGACACAATGGTCCCCGCCGCTGAAGTCTATCGCCGCATTCACGCGCGCTGGCCGCTCGTCGAAATCTCGCACGAAAAAAGCGAAACCGCGCGCAAATACAAATTCGCCGCCGCAGACGGTGGCTACGGCCCCGGCGAAATCGGACTCATCGCGCCCGTCACCCAGCCTTTCTGCGGCCACTGCTCCCGCATCCGCCTCACCGCCGACGGCAAACTTCGCACCTGCCTTTTCAGCAAGGACGATCACGACCTGAAATTCCTCCTCCGCAGCCGCGCAAGCGACGAAGACATCGCCGAAGTAATCCGCTCCATCGTGATGCAAAAAGAATCCGGCCACCATATCAATGACCCCGGCTTCGTCCCCCCCAACCGCACAATGGTTTTCATCGGCGGCTAAGTCGGTCTGCCCGGTGGGAGCCCCCGCATTCATGCCGGGGAGGAGCGCTTCAACGCTCCGGCAAATGATTCGAAGATGAGTTTGCGCTTTAGCGCTGGGCATCGAAAATCGCCGTTGCCGGAATCCCCACGCGAAGTCTTCGCCTGCGCGCTTTTGATTTGCCGTCCGTCTCGCACTCGCGCACAATACCCACAGCGATTCGCGCGCAGGAGCAGTCCCCAAATGGCAGACGACGAACAAAAACTATTCTCGCTAACCGAAGCCGAGCGCCTTCGCGCGCAGCTCGAGCCTGTCCTGATTGAAGCCATGGAATCGCGCCGCAAAATGGCCGAAGTGGAAGACCAGCTCCGCGAAATCGCCGAACGCATCTCGCGCAATGGCGGCATGCTCATCAACTACGAAAAAACCGCCAAGATTCGCCTGGAATTTAACCGCTTGCAGCAAAGCGTACAGTCTGCGCTCGATCGCATTCAGGAAACAGGCTGCGTGGTGAAAGATCTCAACGTGGGCCTGCTCGATTTCCCCGCGCGCATCGACGGCGACGAAGTCTATCTCTGCTGGAAACTCGGCGAGGATCGCATCCGCTTCTACCACCGCCAGGACGAAGGCTTCTCCGGCCGCAAACCAATCGACCCCCGCGACGCCGGCTATTCCAACCCCGTCCAGTAAGCTTTACGTTTCTGTAGCGCCGGGCTTTAGACCGGCAGGTGTTGACCTGGGAGTTGAATTGAAAAACTCACATGCAAAGAAGAAAAAGAGAAGTACGAAGATTTCTAAAGGCGGCTTGGGCACTCAAATCTCGGCGTTGTTCGCGAAGGTGGGCTTCGAAGAGGACATTCCCGAACTGCGCGGACACATCATTACTCCGTCATTTTCTAATTGCGCTTCCGATTCTGCGTTTCGGCGGCGATCTCGCTGATACCTCGCCGCGAGTCACTCGGCAAAATCATCCCTCCGCCAAATACCGGTGCACGAACATGATCGACATCGCGCCCTCGCCCACCGCTGACGCGCAGCGCTTCACCGATCCGTGCCGCACGTCGCCTGCCGCAAACATTCCCGGCACATTCGTCTCGAGAAAATAAGGAGGACGTCTCAGCGGCCAGCTTTGCGGCGGCTTGCCGTCGGTAAGCAAATCCGGACCAGTCACGAGATATCCCAAATCGTCGCGCACGATTCCTGCCTCAATCGCCCACTCCGTGCGCGGGTCTCCGCCGATGCAGACGAAAAGCCACTTCGTCGGGCAAGTCTGCTCCACACCAGTGCGCTTGTTTCTCAGAGTGATCGAGTCCAGCACTCTGTCGCCGTGCAGCGCCGTCACTTCCGTCTCGGTGAGCACTTCCATGTTCTTCGTCGCCATGATTCGATCGACCAAATATCGCGAAAGCGTATCCTTCAGAGCCTTGCCGCGCACCACCACCGTCACTTTTTTCGCATACTTCGCAAAATGCATGCTGGCTTGCCCCGCCGAATTGCCACCGCCAATCATGAAGACGTGCTCGTCCTCGCAAAGTTCCGCTTCGCTCGCACCGGCACCGTAGTAAACGCCCTGGCCGTAAAATTTGTCCTCATTCTCCAAACCTAATTTGCGATATTCGATTCCGGTAGCGCAAATCGCTGCCCGCGCAATAATTTTCGTTCCATCGGCAAGATAGCCAACGCGCTTCGCTGTCGTGAACTCACCGCGCACTCCCTCGCGCGCCAGCAGAATTTCGGCGCCAAATTTCCGCGCTTGGTCCCGCGCACGTTCGGCAAGATCCGCGCCGCTGATGCCCGTAGGAAATCCAAGATAATTTTCGATCTTCGGGCTGCTCCCCGCCTGTCCGCCGATCGCCCAGCGCTCGATCAATACCGTCTTCAACCCTTCAGACGCGGCATACACCGCCGCGCTCAATCCCGCCGGACCGCCGCCATAAATCGCGAGATCGTATTCCGCGAGCTGCGGATCGTGGAACCATCCAAGTTTGTCGATGATCTGCCGCACCGTCGGGCATTCCATGCGCGTTCCATCTGCAAAGACGCACACTGGCGTCCGCAAATCCTCCGTAGGTTCAACGCCAATCGCGCGGCACTGATCGTCCGTCTTCAATTCAATCCATTCGAACGGCACATCATTGCGATGCAGGAAGTCCCGGATCGCATACGCGCGCGAACATCCAACCTTGCCATAAATTTTCATCGGCGGTCCCGGATGGGATTCAGTCGCGGTAGCATTCGCCATGTGGTCTCTCCTGGGGCGGGGTCATCACCAGCAGCTACATCCTCTCAACATTACACCAGCCACCGAGCGTCTCCAAAATTGAACGGTCAGAGCAACAGAGTCCAAGCTTGCGACGAAACCAATTCGAAGCGCACCTCGATGCGGCAAAAACGGAATAAGCTCAATCGAGCGCTGTAAGCTCGGCAGAAGTTAGCCCAGCCCGTAAGGGCTGGGTGCAAAATCGGCGCGCATCCCTTCCCACTTTTTAGGGGGTCGGAGCTTCAGCTCCGACAAATAGTCAGCGCGCAGCGCTTGCCCGCCGCAGGAGGGCATTCCTTTCGTGGCGAAGTTCCCGCGAGCTTTAGGTTTGTTCGCGCCAAACCGAGGCCGTCGCTGGAAGCTCCGCGCTTGCATCTCCTCCCCGCCCATGCGAGCCTAAATATCCCGTGACTCAATCAACCGAAAATCGCCTGAAAGATTCCGCCAGCCCCTATCTCCGCTCCGCCGCGCACCAGCCCATCGACTGGTACGAGTGGGGCGAGCCAGCTTTCGAAGCCGCGCGCGCTGCCGGAAAACCAATCCTCCTCGACATCGGCGCAGTCTGGTGCCACTGGTGCCATGTGATCGATCGCGAGAGCTACGAAAATCCCGAAATCGCCGCGATGATCAATCAGCTCTACATCCCGGTAAAAGTCGATCGCGACGAGCGCCCCGACGTTGACTCGCGCTACCAATCCGCGATCAGCGCCATTTCAGGGCAGGGCGGCTGGCCGCTCACCGCGTTTCTCACGCCCGATGGCAAACCATTTTTCGGCGGCACTTATTTCCCGCCCGAAGACGCGATGGGCCGCCCCGGCTTCAAACGCATTCTGCTCGGCGTCTCCGAAGCATTTCGCAATCGCCGCGCGGAAGTGGACAACTCCGCTCGCGCTCTCGAGGAAGCCGTCGCAAAAGGCGAAGCGCATCACACCGCCCGCGGCACATTCGACGCCGAAATTGTCGATTCCGTCGTCGAATCCGCGCTGCATCTATTCGACGAGCAGCACGGCGGCTTCGGCCAGGCGCCGAAATTTCCGCACGCGAGCGCCGTTGACCTGCTTCTCGAGCGCTACCAGTCGACGCGCGATCCGCATCTGCTTCATGTCGCAGAACGAACCCTCGAAGGCATGGCGCTGGGTGGCGTTTACGATCAAGTCGGCGGAGGCTTTCACCGCTACTCCGTTGACGAGCGCTGGTGCGTTCCGCATTTCGAAAAAATGACGTACGACAATTCCGAGTTGCTCAAGAATTTCATTCACGGCTACCAAGTCACAGGAAAGCCCCTCTTCCGCGAAACAGCCGAAGGAATTATTTCCTGGGTCAACGAAGTTCTTTCAGACCAAAAGCGCGGCGGCTTCTACGGCAGCCAGGACGCCGATCAGACGCTCGACGACGATGGCGACTATTTCACCTGGACGCTCGCCGAAGTTCGCGCCGTGCTCACGCCCGAAGAATCCCGCGCCATCGAAATTTATTACGATGTGCTCCCGCGCGGCGAAATGCACCACAACCCCGAGAAAAACGTTCTCTGGGTTGCGTCCACGATCGAAGATCTCGCAGCAAAGCTCAAACTCGACGAGCCCGCCACCCGCATTCTGCTCGCGAGCGCGAAAGGGAAGTTGCTCGAAGCGCGCCGCAAGCGAAAGCCCATCCCCGCGATTGACGAAACGCTCTACGTCGGTTGGAACGCGATGTTCATCTCCGCGTATCTCGAAGCCGCACGGATTCTCCTGCGCAATGATTGCGCTGAGTTCGCTCTAACCACTCTCGATCGCATTCTCGCCGAAGCCTGGGACGAAAACACCGGCGTGCTGCACCGCATTGGCGGACCTCGCCTCGAAGGTTCGCTCGACGATCAGATTTTCATGGTCGGCGCGCTTCTGGACGCCTGGGAATTTACGCAGCAGCAGGAGTACCACCGCAAAGCAGAACGCTTGATGCGCAAAACAATCGAGCGTTTCGGAGATCCCGAAGGTGGAGGCTTCTTCGACCGCGCGAAAGACGCCGCGCCCATGGGCGGGCTCGACGTTCGCCGCAAGCCGATTCAGGATTCGCCCACGCCCGGCGCAAATTCCGTGGCCGCCATCGTTCTCGATCGCCTCTATGCGCACACCGGCGAAAAGCTCTATCACGACTGGGCGGAAAAAACTCTCGAAGCCTTCGCAGGACTCGTCCCGCAGTACGGCCTGTTCGCCGCCACCTACGGCCTCGCCGCCCTGCTTCACGCGCGTCACACGCTGCAGATCGTTATCACCGGCGCGATCGGCGATCCGCACGCCGCTGCACTTAAGCGCGCCGCGATCGAAGTCTATCGCTTCGGCAAATCCGTTCTACGTGTCACGCCCGAAAAGGTCGCATCCCTCGAGTCGCTGCCGCCCGCGCTCCGCGAGACGCTTCCGCACCTCGACTCTACAAAGCCCGTGGCGCTCGTTTGCGTCGAAGCCACCTGCCATCCGCCCGTCGCAGATCCAGCCGAACTAAAATCCCTGCTGACTGGAATCTCAGCCAGTGCCGCAAGCGCCTCTAAGTAGCACAGGCACTCGCGGTCGCAAACCCACACGTATTTGTAGCGGCGGCCTTCAGGCCGGCGATTCTACTTCGCCTTCTCCGCTTCCGCCGGCTTGATCGAAATCAACTCCACTTCAAAAACGAGCGTCGAGTTCGGGCCAATCCCGCCCCCAGGCCCACGCGCCCCATATGCCAGATCCGACGGAACAAAAAGCTGCCACTTCGATCCCACCGGCATCAACTGCAGCGCTTCCGTCCAGCCCTTGATCACGCCGTTCACAGGAAACGTCGCGGGCTGCCCGCGCTTGTACGAGCTGTCAAATTCCGTTCCGTTCAGCAGCGTGCCTTTGTAGTTGCATACCACAGAATCCGTCGCAGTCGGTTTCGGCCCGGTCCCTGCCGTCAAAATCTTGTATTGCAGGCCGCTCGGCAAAGTCACCACGCCATCTTTCGTTTTGTTGGCCGCTAGAAACGCGTCGCCCTCTTTCTTGTTCGCCTCGCCAAGCTGTTGCATCTGTGCCTCCTGAATTTTGCGTTGCTCCTCCTGCTTCGCGCGCATCACGCCTTGCAGCGTGGTCAGGGCCGCTTTCGCCTGTTCGTCCGTCAAAAGCATCTTGCCGCCCGCCAGCGCATCGTTAATTCCACGCTGAACGATTGCCGGGTCAAAGTCCGCGGCCTGTTCGTGCAGCCGTTGCCCGATATTCATTCCGATGGCGTAACTCTCCTTGTCCTTGTCCGTCTTCAACTCGAGCGGAGCCGCCGGTTTTTTCGCCGCGCTCGCCTGTCCGGTTTTCGCGGCTGGTTTAGCCGTCGACGCCGCGCCCGACTGTCCTGCTGCTTGTCCCGCCGGTTTCGCTGGAGCCTTTGCGGGTGCCTTCGCAGCCGGTGCCGCCGGAGCGCTTGCCGCAGGCGCGTCCTGGCCAGACGCATTCCCTGTGATGATCACGCATCCTGAAAATAAAACTATGGCTGCAATAAATGTGTTTTTCATAGGCACGCATTCTCGCATTGCTCTTCAGAATCCGCAAATCCGGCTTGCATCAGCCGGCTTTCTTCGTCCCGCGACGCGGTTTTCACCCCAGCCGCTAGGAAACGCCAGCCGAAGAACGGACGCTGTTCACAGGGATGGAGTCGGGCAAAGTTGAACGAAGCGTAATATCTCTTGATAAGCGATATTTAACTCGAATAGTATTGCGCCACACGTAACATAACAAAAAGTGACTTAGGGCCTGGCGAACGTTCACCATGTCGAAGCGAGTGATTATCTGGTCGCTCATTTTTGGATCGTGATCAGTGCAGCCGTGTTGCTCTACGTTCATCATTATTACGTGCTCCCGTATTGGGTGGAGTGATCATGAAACAGGCCCGGAGAGGATTCTCCCTTTGGTGTTGGATATTCGGTTGTGACGGTGACGGCTCATGGTGCCCGGACTGCTCTCGGCGAACCAACCTCTATGAAACGCCGCTCTGGAAGCGAAAACCATCGATTCTATTCCTATTGATTTTCGCGGTACTTTTCGCCGGCTACGAGTTCTGGAGCCGAGGCGCAAGGACTCACTGAACGTTTGCTCGCACTGCGTCGGATTCTCTCCCGCCATCCTTCAACCATCCTTTTGTGCACTCTTGGTAATTTCTGAGTGCGAGTCTCCCGGCGCTCCCTTTCCATCACTTGCAAAGCCATCTCGGCGCAGCCACCCAACGTCCACATTCCCACAAACGCCCCCTTGCGATAGACTCGCTACCAGCCCCCAGAGGAGACCCGACTATGCCCGCAAGAATTCCAAGAGTGCGTTTTATCCTGCCGCTGCTCTTACTCGCAACGCCCGCCGTCGCCCGCGCCCAGTCGCAAAATCCCGCGCAGCCTCAAACTCTCATAGTAAATGGCCAATCCGGCCAGGCGTCTGTAGTTCAAATGAACGGCCGTTCCTACGTCGACGTTGACTCCCTCGCGCGCATCGCGAATGGTTCCGTCGCCTACAAATCCAACCAAATTACGCTGACGCTTCCGGCCTCCGCCTCCTCCGCGCCCGCCTCAAATTCCGCGCCGAACCCTGCCAACGCTCCCGGTTTCTCAAAAGGTTTCCTTACCGCCGGCATCGAAGAAATGTCCGCCATTCGCGAATGGCGCAGCGGAATTGCCAACGCCGTCCGAAATTCGTACTCCGTCACCGACACATGGGTATCCGGATATCAAAGCCAGGCCGCCGACGGGCTCCGCCTCGCTTCCGTTGCCGCCACCACCGCGGCGGACAAAAGCGCTCTGCAGTTGCTCCAGAACGCCCTCAACATGATGCAGACGTGGAGCAATCAAATCGTCGCCGCCCGCAAAAATCTCACCTACATGTCGCCCGACCAAATAAACAACGATCCCTTGTACCAGCAGCTCAGCACCTGCGGCCACTCGCTCGCTGCCATGGCCGCCAGCGGCCAATTCCAAGACGACGGCTCCTGCCACTAGTCGCCGCACAGCTCCTGTGACTTCACAGTAGGAGCACGGCACGCCGTGCCCTTCGCGCCATCGCGGCCAAACTTGCCACGCGTGCATCGGCATGCAGGTTTTCTCGGATTCTATTTTGGAGCGCGACGGGATTCAATCTAGCTCAGGCCTTCAATCAGTTTCGCACCCGCTGCCCGCTCTGCCGAATGCTAGGACGCCGGTCGATCCGTCAAGAACTCGCGGCCGGCTTTGCCACAGGCGGCACCACAATGATCACCGCATCCGGCTGCCCGGCGCGAATCAAATGCGGCATGTTCGCCGCCGCAGGTGGCGACCCAATGTCCTTCTCGGTCGCATACGGCGCGTAGAACATCAAATGCGCCGGCAGGTGAACCATCTTGTTCAGCGGCGCCACAAAAATGTACCCGGCGTCGGACATCATATAAACGATTCCCGGCTTCTCCGGCGCGCGGAATTTCCCGGACTTGTAACCCGCATCGATCGCCGCCGCAATCGCATCCTCGCTCTCGCCTTTCGCGCGCTGCTCCTCCGCGAAAATCCGCGTAAGCAACGTCGTCGCGCTCCCCTCGGCGTCAAAGCAGGTCGGCTCCACATTCAACGGGTTCTGCCTGTCCACAAAGCACGAAAATCCGTTCGTACCCTCGCGCGCCTTCACATATCCGCTTCCCTCGAGGACGTACACAGTAGCGCTGCCTGAAACCTCATTTGGTGCAGCGCTCTCAGCGAGCTTGACCTTTTCCTCGCGCGACAGCGAAAAGTCATACATCGCCTTCGGTGCCGTGCTCTGTGATCCGCCCTGCGCAAGCGTCGCCAAACTCATTCCGAGAAAAACCCCTGCCAGCACTGCACAACCTAGAATCGTGCGCAAGGATCACCTCCATGCGGAACCACCGTAAGACGATTCCCACCTTTTCCCGATAGACGAAAGCTCTGCAGCTCAGTTAGCAGCTGGACGGCGCACTCGTCACTCGAAACGAGAATGTAGGCCCCCAGAGGCACCTACCTCAGTGGTACAATCCGTCGGTGAAACGGTCAATTGTGGAAACCACGAAATCAAGAGGGAAGGACAGGCGCCTCCGAGCGCAAGCGTGGCGCGGACTCGCGGCTGTAGTTCTCAGCAACACGACAGAAATGAGGTGATCAATATGACCCTAGTGTCGGAAGACTATCAACCGTCAACGGGATTTTTCTCAGAGCCTTTGTACCGTTCATTTGTCTTTCTCGCCGCTTCGTTAGTTATGGTGATAGCTGTTACGTCTGACTTTCAATTAATCGCAGGCCATAGGTCGCAACTTGGACCACACGTTGTCTTCTGGCTGGCACTAGTCATGGTAGGGCTTGTCAGCTTTTGGGTTCGTTCAATCCTGTTACATAAAGATATTCGCAGGCTTTACCAGAGAGGTGCGATTCTCGATACACGTGACAATTCTCCCCTCGACGCCGTAATAGCAGTGGCAGAAAACATGTTCTATCTGAGTTTCTATTCCACCTTTTTTCTTTCCGGGGCTCTGTTGGCTCAAATCCTAGCGATCCTACCTCATGACTAGAATGATCTGCCCCCAAATTTCGCGCACTCCTTCAATTCATCCTCACTAGCTGGTTTCGTTCGTCATTTCCACACAGGTTGCCGCGTCCACGCCCGAGTGACATAATGCTTGTTCCAATCAGCTTCGAACGAACCCACGGGTGAAAACGGGAGATGCCATGAGCATGCGTGATGCCTGGATTGAAAAGCGAACGGCGGCAATGAATGGAGGAGTCCGCAACTTCTCGCAGATGCATTACGCGCGCAAAGGCGTCATCACCGAAGAAATGGAATACGTTGCCCGCCGCGAAAAGCTCGAACCCGAACTCGTTCGCAGCGAAGTGGCCCGCGGACGCGCCATCATTCCCGCCAACATTCACCACCGCAATCTCGAGCCGATGGGCATTGGCGTCGCCTTCTTCTGCAAAATCAATGCGAACATCGGAAATTCCGCCACCACTTCGGATGTCGCGGGCGAACTCGAAGAAACTTCACCGCGCCGTCCACTACGGCTCCGACACCGTGATGGACCTCTCCACCGGCGGCGACATTCCCGGCATCCGCAAAGCGATCATCGACGCTTCGCCTGTTCCCATCGGCACTGTGCCGATTTACGAAGCCATCATGCGCGTTCGCCGCCCCGAAGATCTCACCATCGAGCTGATGCTCGAAGTGATCGAAGAGCAGGCCGAGCAGGGCGTCGATTACATGACGATCCACGCCGGCGTTCTCCGCGAATTTCTTCCCATGGTTCGCAATCGCATCACCGGAATCGTCAGCCGCGGCGGCGCTCTTCTCGCGCAATGGATGAGCGCGCACAAAAAACAGAATTTCCTCTACGAAAATTTCGACGACATCTGCAAAATCATGCAGAAGCACGACGTCAGTTTTTCTCTCGGTGACGGTCTCCGTCCCGGCTGCCTCGCCGATGCCAGCGACGAAGCGCAATTCGCCGAACTGAAAGTTCTCGGCGAACTCACCAAAAAAGCCTGGGAATACGACGTGCAAGTCATGATCGAAGGCCCCGGCCACATCCCGCTCGACCAGATCGAGCTGCAAGTGAAAAAAGAAAACGAACTCTGCTACGAAGCGCCCTTCTACACGCTCGGCCCGCTCGTCACCGACATCGCTCCCGGCTACGACCACATCACGAGCGCCATCGGCGCAGCAATGATCGGCTGGCACGGCGCGTCGATGCTTTGCTACGTCACGCCGAAAGAACACCTCGGCCTGCCGAATGCCGACGACGTTCGCCAGGGCGTGATCGCGTACAAAATCGCAGCGCATGCGGCCGACGTTGCACGCCACCGTCCCGGTGCACGCGATCGCGACGACGCGCTCAGCTACGCCCGCTTCCTCTTCGACTGGAACAAACAGTTCGAGCTCTCGCTCGATCCCGAAACTGCCCGCGCCATGCACGACGAAACCCTGCCTGACGATTTCTACAAGGAAGCAAAATTCTGCAGCATGTGCGGACCGAAATTCTGTTCGATGAACGCGACCCAAATCGCCGACATCTACCAGGGCCACGACCAAAAAGACCGCGAACAAAAATTCGCGCAACTCCTAACCAAAGTCGAACCATCGCTGGTGAAGTTGTCTCCGGCTCCCGCGACAAACTCCGCCGAGCAGTCTGCCAAAATCGGGCCGCCCGCAAAACTCGATCGCCCAGCCGCGGAGCAGATCGAAATCCCAGTCGACGGCGCCGAGCCTGCTACCAAAGCCTCCGGCGCTTCGTCCTAGTAGATTGAAACCGATCCACCAGTCGCGATGACAAAAATAGCGCTGTCATCCTGCTTGCCCTGACGAGGGAAGGGAAGGCATCCGATCAGGATGCCCGGTCTGAAGGATCTCAGCGTTCAACTTTTGCACGCCAACCCGCATCCATAGAAGAGAGGGCGCAGCGTTCCCGGGACCGCGCAACCAAAATCCGGCTCTTGACAGTAGGCGAACAAAAAGCGAAACTACGCACCGCCTTTAAGGAGGGCAACCATGCCAATGAATCAAGCTTTCCTCGCTGAATTCGACCAGGAATTTGCCAACACTCGCAAAACTCTCGAACGCGTCCCCGACGACAAGTGGGACTGGAAACCTCACACCAAGTCCGGAACGATGGGATGGCTCGCGAATCACCTCGCCATGATGCCCGGCTGGGCCGCCTCGATGTTTCAGACGGATTCCTTTGACGTCGCGCCCGGCGGCAAGCAGGTGGAAATGCCCGTCGGCAAAAATCGCAAAGAAGTGCTCGCGATTTTCGATCAGGGCGCAGCGCAAGCCCGCGCCGGACTCGCGGCCGCAACCGACGAGCAGCTGATGAAGCAGTGGTCGCTGCTGCAGAACGGCCAGCCGATCTTCAGCATGCCGCGTGCAGCCGTCCTTCGCGGCATGATTATGAATCACCTGATTCATCACCGCGGCCAGATCACGGTTTACTACCGGCTGAACGACATCGCCGTTCCCGGCCTGTATGGTCCGTCAGCCGACGAAGGCCAAACCCAAGCCGCAGCAAAATAGCATCAGTAGCACAGGCTTCAGCCTGTGAGGCAAGTAGCCGCCCGCTCTAAAAACGCGATTCGATTCGTTCGTAACGGTACTGCGAGCGTGAGACTTGCGCCCCGGATGAAGTCGCGGGGCCGTGTCTTATTGCGCCAGCGTTAACTATTGGCGAGCGGCACCGCGGAGTAATTGCTCGAACCCGAGTCGCGCCACGAAAAGTGTCGCGAGCATCGCGAAACTTCTCATGTGCTCCCGCATCAAAAGCTCCATGCCGCAGCTGCGGGAGCGCATGAAAACCTCTCGAACTTGCCAATACACTGCCGCGATCGCAATCATGCTGTGCATGTTCGGCGTCGTCGCGCGTGGCGACGATCTCTCATATCGCGCCTCCATCGAAAAATGGCGCAGCGACTACGAAGCAAGCCTGAAAGCCGACGGTGGCTGGCTCAGCATTTGCGGCCTCGTCTGGCTGCACGAAGGCGAAAATCGCTTCGGCTCCGATCCGCTCGCTGACGTCGTTTTGCCGGATGCCGGGATTCCACCGCAAGCGGGCGCGTTCGATTTTCACACCGGGAACGTAACGCTGCATTTGAATCCTGGCGTCGTTGCGACACTCGACGGAAAGTCAGTAACCGCGACCTCCGAGCCGTTTCCCGAACTTCTCCCGGATTCGCCGAAATCCCAGCTCGTCCTCGGCGATTTCACGCTGCTCGTTCACAAAAGCGGCGATCGCTTCGCCATTCGCGTCAAAGACAAGAATTGCAAACTCCGCCGCGACTTTACGGGCCTGCATTGGTTTCCAATCAACGAATCCTACCGCGTCATTGCACGCTTCACGCCCTACGACCCGCCGAAGAAAGTCGAAATGCAAAATCTCGCTGGCGACACAGTGAAATTAACAAGTCCGGGCTACGTGACATTCTCGCTCAACGGCGCTGAATTTCGCCTCGAAGCCGTCCTCGACGATCCGACAGAAAGCAAATCTCTTCCTCGTCTTCCGCGATCTCACCAGCAACACCGAAACATATCCCGCCGCACGCTTCCTCGACACCGAAGCACCAAATGATGGCACGTCATTCTCGATTTCAACAAAGCCTACAATCCGCCGTGCGCTTACAATCCCTACACCACGTGTCCTGTGCCGCCAGAATCGAATCGCCTGCACACGCGAATTGAAGCCGGCGAAAAAAAGTACAACGCTGCCCACTGAAGCGCCCACTTGATGCAAAATATGTAGCTCACGCTCTTTGGAGATGAGGATTCTTTTGAATTTGAATACGGAGCAAGCCAACGCATGTCCGAAACAAAACAACAGGAACAACTGCGCGAAGAATTCAATCGCTGGGCCGACGCCGGAAAAGGCGAATCGATGGAGCACGATCACTGGCCCATCACGAAGCCCGTGCTCGAGCTCATGCAAATCGAGCGCGACGAAAATATTCTCGACGTTGGCTGCGGCTCCGGCTGGCTCTCGCGCGTCCTCGCAAAAGGCGTTCCCGAAGGGCGCGTTGTCGGCATGGACATCTCCGATGAAATGATTCGCCGCGCGCGGCAGGCGAGCGCCGATTGCGGCAATCTTGTTTTTGTAGTTGGTGAAGTGGATGAAATTCCCTGGGAGCATAACTTTTTCTCGAAAGCGATTTCGGTCGAATCGTCGTATTACTGGCCGGACCCGGCGAAAGGCGTCCGCGAAATCTATCGCGTGCTTGCGGAAAAAGGGTCTGCGTGGATTCTGATCAACTACTATCGCGATAATCCGCATTGCCACCAGTGGGCGGAAAAGTTAGCGGTGCCCACTCGTCTATTGTCCGCCGAGGAATGGGCGCAACTTTTTCGCGACGCCGGATTTACAGACGTCGCGCACCGGCTGATTCCAGACCCCACACCGAACCCCGACGTGTACACGGGCCGGTGGTTTCGCGACGCGAAGCAGCTGGCAGAATTTCGAGCCATCGGCGCGCTGCTGGTCCACGGCACCAAGAAATCCTGACACGCGCAAAGGTCGCGGGGGCCGCATGCTCGATAGCGGAACGCCTGCCGCTCGCGCCGAGTTCAGCTGGCTTCGCCGCGGCGGGCTAGCACGCCGTGCCCCTGCGCAGAATTCGCTTCAATCTGACGCACAGATTTGGCGCGTGACGGTTTTCGCATTGCTTTTGCGCAATGTGTTGTAGGTATCGCTGTGTCGGCGCGCTGCCGTGTGGTCGCATGGGCGCGGGAGCGTTTCGCGGCGCGGGGTTTCTAGCCGCGAGTGGGCGGCCTGGGGTCGCATGGGTCGCGCAAGCGTATTGCGGCGCGGGAGCTTATACCAGCGAGCGCTGCGGATTGATCGCGCTGGGCTGCGGGCGTTTCGTGGCGCGGGCTTTTAGCGGCGAGTGGGCGGCCTGCGGTCGCATGGGTCATGCAGTGGCGTGGGCGTAGGAGCGTTTCGCGGCGCCGACAGCGTTTACCTGCGAGCATATCGGCTTGCTGGCAGTTCGGCGATTTGCTGACTTGGCGATCGGTAGAGGAGGGTGCATGGGCTCGAATTATTATCCGTGGGGACCGCACGGCGAGCGCGTGTCACCACTCGAGGTGAAGCCGAACCCAACGCCGTCGACGCCCGCTCCACAATTTGATTCGACTCCTGATTACTCGCAGTCGGCAGCGCCCGCGGCGGGCGGATATTATGGCGGCTACCCAAGCGCGGGCGCGGGCACCTACACCGGATACACAGGAAGTTACTCTGGTGTGAATGGGGGAGCCGGAATCGCGCGCGTCGGCGGATTTTTTGTGAGCCTGGTTGTAGTCGGTTTCTTCTGGCAGTTTTTTGTTTGCCTTTATCCGCTGGCGGCGATTGCGGCGGGGTTTACCACGCTCTACAGCGCCGGGTTGCTGGTGAAATTTCTTCCGGCTGATCCGATGATGAAGTCGAATGGATTTCTTGCGGCCGTGCTGGGTTGTGCGGCGGGCATCGTGGTGCTTTATGTCGCGAGCAGAATCGAGCAGAGGCTTGCGGAGCATTCGTGGTACAGAATTCCGCGTCACATCGTTCGGCTCGCGCTTTTTGGATTGATGGGAGTATATGGAATCGAGCGCGCGAACGGAATTGAGGTGTGGGGCCGCGGGGAGTTGTCGATCTCAGACGGAAAGTATTGTGCGCGTGCTGCGCGTTCCGGAATATTTGATCTCCGTGGTTGTGTTTGTGGTGGTGATGCATCTCGTGCTGTGGAAGGGCGAAATGATTCGCCGGTTCTGGCATCGGCGGCTCGAAGCTCTGGGACTGCGCGCGAGATAGCTTCCGTCGACGTTCTGTTTTTATTCCACAGCTCGCTGCGCGAATCCTTCAAATTCAAAAGAGCCGGCAGGAGGCCGGCGGTACGAAATTCTGGCCCGCTCGCCGTATCGCTGGACTGAAGTCCAGCTCCTCCTGCTGAAGCAGGAGGCTCCCACCAAAAATCTTTCCGAGCGCTTTTGCAGGAATCGAGAAATTCAAGAGAGCCGGCAAGATGCCGGCGGTACGAAATTCTGGCCCGGACGCCGTTTCGCTGGACTGAAGTCCAGCTCCTCCTGCTGAAGCAGGAGGCTCCCACCAAAAATCTCACCGAGTGATCTTGCGCAAATCTAGAAAATTCAAAAGAGCCGGCAGGATGCCGGCGCTACAAAGCGCAATCATTTTTCCACAGGGTGCGTAGTTGTGCGGATTGCGGGCGAATATTTCTGCTCTAAAATGGTCATCGTTGATGACCATTTAAGCCCCTTAAATGCCCTTAAAAACGACCAAAAAGACGCGCCGGAACGCTCGTGCGCCGGTTTCGCGTTACATATCCCGGGCGGAGCAGACAAGCCTCGCGTATGTGGCGTACCTCGACCTGATTGAGGTGGCGGAGTACCTGCGGGGGGAGATGGCCGGGCAGCTGGCGAACTTTGATTTGACGACGGCGGAGTACGGGTTGCTCGAAGCGGTCTTCCGCAACGGGCCGCAGTTCCAGGAACCGCTGCGCGAGAAGTTGCGATGCAGCAAGCAGCACGTGAGCCGGGTGGTAGAGAGGCTGGAGCGGGCGGGGTACGTGCGGCGACGAGCGTCGTCACTTAAACCTGCGCCGGAACAGCGATGGGTGAATCCGAAAGAGGCTGCGTCGGTGGATCGTCCGCGGAGGGGACACCGAATCCGGATGGTGAAGCTCACTCCCGCGGGAGAAGAAACGATGAGAGCGGATATTTCCGAAACGCACGAAGGTGGTGAAAGCGTTGATGAGGGTGCTCGATGGAAGAGAGCAGAGGTCGCTGAGCCGGTTGTGCCGGAAGCTGCGGGAGGGACATATCATGAAATATATTCGGGAGCTGGAGGTTGTGGAGGATTGGGAGGATTGGGAGGGGGCGCGAGGTGGCGACCGAGACATTGCGTTTGAGCTCGTTCAGGAATAGGGAGATGGGCAGAAGTTTCTCGGTGAGATGGGGATTGTGGAGGAGTGGGAAGTGAAGGATTGACGGGGCGGGCGATGGTGATGCGGGCGCAGGGTTTCTGCGGCGGCGTGCTTGATGGGCGACCGGGGCTTGCGTTTATGCTCGTTTAGGCATAATAATGATTACAGCTGCGTCGGCTAGCGTCAAACCAGTGGTGTGGGTCGGGAGCACGAAGAGGGATCTCGCCTCGTTTCCTGAAGACGTGAAAGACGCGTTCGGGTATGCGCTTTACATCGCGCAGCAGGGAGGGAAGCACCCCGACGCGAAGCCGCTACGAGGGTTCGCCGGCGCGGGGATTCTGGAGATTGTCGAGAATCATGCGGGCGACACGTACAGAGCTGTCTATACGGTCCGACTGGCGGGACGAATTTATGCGCTGCATGCATTTCAGAAGAAGTCGAAGGCTGGAATCGCAACTCCGAAGTCCGAGATGGATCTGCTTCGATCGCGGCTGAAGGCGGCCGAGAAAGAACATGCCCGTTGGCTGGCGGGCCTGTAGGGAGAATGGCTATGGCGCGGACAATCGAGATAGAGGTTAGCGGCGGGAACGTCTTTGCTGACATTGGCCTTTCTGACCCAGAAGAGCGACTTGCCAAGGCGGACCTTGCGATTCGAATCGCTGCGGCGATTCGGGCTCAAAGGCTCACGCAGGCTCGTGCGGCGCGCGTCCTGAAAATCGATCAGCCAAAAATTTCGCGTTTGCTGCGCGGGCAGCTTTCTGGCTTCTCCACTGGACGGCTGATGCGTTTTTTGACGCTGCTTGGGCGGGATGTTGAGATCGTCGTGAAGCGTGCGCCGCGATCGCGGCGGCAAGGGCGCGTACGAGTTGTCGCGACAGCGTGATCTCGGCGCGCCAAGGTGGTGAAGGCGGAGATGAGTGTGCTCGATGGAAAAGAACAGAAGTCGCCTGAAGAATCAATAGGTCCCTCATTTCCTAAGCCATGCTAGCCCGATCCGGACAAATTCGTCTTTCAGCTACCGACTTGAGCAATCACCTGGCTTGCCGCCACCTGACTGTCCTTGATCTTGCAGTTGCGCGCGGCAGCAGGGCCGCGCCTGATTTCAATTCTCCTGATCTTCGAACTATTCAAGAGCTGGGTCTGCGACACGAAGCTGCCTATCTCGCGTCGCTGGCCAAAAAGGGATACGAGGTTGCCGATCTTCGGGAGATTCGTGACGACGAGCAAGCATGCAATCAAACAATGAAAAGTATGGAAAGTGCAGTCGACGTGATCGCTCAGGGAGCGCTGGCGACCGGAAGATGGTTTGGACGTCCCGATGTCCTGCGCAAAGTGGCAAAACCATCGCTATTCGGGGATTGGTCGTACGAGGTTTGCGATTGCAAGCTAGCCCGAGAGACAAAAGCGACGACCATTCTTCAATTGTCTCTTTATTCGGACTTGTTGGGCAGCGTGCAACATCTAGGTCCGGAATTCATGTACGTGGTGCCTCCGTGCAGCGATTTTGCCGAAGAAGCGCATCGAATCGCCGACTATGCGGCATATTTCCGATATGTGAAGGCAAGGCTAGAGAAATCCTGCGATTGCGCAGAAGCGGGACCGACGTATCCCGAACCGTGTGTGCATTGCGACGTCTGCCGCTGGTACAAGGAGTGCGACGCAAAACGGAGAGCTGATGACCACCTTTCGCTGGTCGCGGGGATAACACAGTTGCAGCGGAGCCAGTTCGTTTCCTGGAGCGCGGACACCATGGCCGGGCTGGCGACGTTCCCGATTCCGATCACGCTGAAGCCGTTACACGGATCAAGAGAGGGACACGAGCGAGTACGGGAACAAGCACGCGTCCAAGTGGATGGGCGTATGCGGGGCAAACCCGTTCACGAGCTCCTCGCCCGTGTCGAACGTATCGGGCTTTCCAGATTGCCCGAGCCTTCGGACGGGGACATGTTCGTCGACCTGGAGGGTGATCCGTTCGTACGGAACTGCGGACAAGAATACCTATTCGGATTTGTCGCAGGCGGTCGGGGACAGGAGTTGAGCTACGACAAGAGATGGGCGCTAACCGCGGAACAGGAAAAGAGCGGGTTCGAATGGCTTGTGGACGAAGTGATGAGGAGATGGAAAGACGATCCAGCAATGCACGTCTACCATTTCGGATCTTACGAACCTGCCGCCTTCAAGCGGTTGATGGGCGCGTATTCGACGCGAGAAGACGAGATCGACCGAATGCTGCGCGCCCGCATTTTTGTCGACCTTCATACGATATTCAAACAGGCAGTACGGGCGAGCGTGGAAGAATATTCCCTGAAGGCATTGGAGAGCCTCACACAGTTCATCAGAAATATTCCACTGGCAGAGTCTCGCGTCGCGATGAGGTACGTGGAGCATCGCTTGGAGCTAGGGCTGACGGGAGAAGCTCCCGATCAGATCAAGACACCGCTGGAAGGCTATAACGCCGAAGACTGCCATTCGACGGCTGCATTGCGCGAATGGCTGGAGGGCGAGCGGCAGAAACTCGTCGATCAGGGAGAGACGCTAGAAAGGCCGGCTTTGGGAGATGGCGCACCGTCGGAAGAAATAGATGAACGTCAAAAGAGAGTTGCAGCATTGGTTGACGAACTCGTTGTGGGCATTCCATTTGATCCTTCGAAACAATCAGACGGGCAGGCCGCCCGATGGATGCTCGCACAACTTCTAGATTGGCATCGACGCGAGGACAAAGCGAGCTGGTGGGAAGGGTATCGCCTGGCGGAACTGGACGAAGAAGAACTGATGGAAGAGAGGGCGGGTTTAGCGGGACTGCGTTTCGTGAAACGGATCACAAAGGACCGCGGAATACCCGTCGACCGGTATGCTTTCGAGAAACAAGAAACGGAAGCTCGCGCCGACAAGGATGTCTACGAGAGCGGGGAGAAGTTTGGAATGGTTGTGGCGGTTGACTTGATGGAAAGAACGGTCGACATCAAGAAAACCAAGAGGACCGCAGAAGTTCATCCGGGCACGCTGTACATCTGGGACCGACCGGTGAACTCGAATATGCATGCCAGTTCATTATTCGCACTCGGGGAATGGGTAAGAGACAACGGAATTGATACGCCCGGGCCGTACAGAGCTGCCCGGGATCTTCTGCTGCGGAGACCGCCTCGCCTGTTGCGAGGAGAAATGGTCGCAAAGAAGCCGGGCGAGGCGCCCGGGGATACGGCTAACAGAATTGCCAGTGCCGTGGACGAATCTGTGTTCGCGATCCAGGGGCCGCCGGGAGCCGGCAAGACATACACGGGCGCGCGTATGATTTGCGAACTCGTCAAACGGGGAAAGAAAATCGGGGTTACAGCGCTCAGCCACAAAGTGATCCGTAAATTGTTGGAGGAGGTCGTCGAGGCTGGAGTAGATTCGAAACTTCGAGGATTAAGGTGTTTGCAGAAAATCAAAGCCGAAGATCCCGAAGATACTGCGAGTGAAGTTGAATTTACAACGGACAATGACACTCCGCTTGATGCTTTGCGTTCGGGAGGGGCGAACGTGGTAGGGGGCACATCGTGGCTTTGGGCCCGGCCGGAGTATACGGAAGCGGTGGATGTGCTGTTCATTGATGAGGCCGGACAGATGGCATTGGCGGACGTGGCGGCGGTCAGCAGGTCGGCCAAGAACCTTGTATTGATCGGCGACCCACAGCAGCTGGACAGACCACTAAAAGGAAGTCATCCGCCGGGCGCTGAGAAATCAGGCCTGCAACACCTGCTGGGCGATCGAAAAACCATTTCCGAGTCGATGGGGTTACTGCTCCCGGAAACTTGGAGACTACACCCGGCTATCTGCACGTTCACGTCCGAGCTTTTCTACGAGGGGCGCTTGAGCCCAAGGGCATTCAATCGGAACCGGGAAATCTCCGGGCATCCATGGTTGAACGGAGCGGGATTGTGGTTTGTGCAGGTCGAGCATCAGGGAAATCGCAATTCGTCGGCTCAGGAAGTAGAAGTTATAGCAAAGATCGTTGAAGGCTTGTTGCGGCCGGGCGTGAAGTGGAGTCGCGGAGAGGGAAACGAACGACGGCTTACGGCAAAGGATATTTTGATAGTGGCGCCGTTCAACGCGCAGGTGGCAGATTTGATGGCACGCATACCCGAAGGACAGATCGGGACCGTGGATAAGTTTCAGGGGCAAGAGGCGCCCGTGGTGATTTATTCCCTGACGACATCTTCGCCAGAGGACGCGCCGCGTGGGATGGAATTTCTGTACAGCCTCCACCGATTGAATGTCGCGACGTCTAGAGCCATGTCGAACGTGATTTTGGTCGGAAGCTCGAGGCTACTCGAGCCCGAGTGCCGGAACCCGAGACAGATGAAGCTGGCGAATGCATTGTGCAGGTACATCGAATTGGCCAATGTAGTCCGCACCGACAAGCGTTAGGCCTGCCGGTTTCTGTGGCTCGGCCACAGTTCGTGGTTTGCGTTCAAAGTGGTGCACGACATATTGGAGCGTTTTGGTATACTTCGCGGTCGCGAAGCGGCTGAAGGTGGTGATGCGGCCGGCGAGGCGTGGCGGTGCCGGTCTTAAGACCGGCGCTACGAAGGCTAGAGCAGAAGCGGGCATTTAGTACAACCGCAGAGGCAAAAGAGTCGGCAAGATGCCGGCCCTCCACTAAAATTGGCGGGCAGGCGTTACGAAAGCGCGAGCGGGCGGGGAGAGGTTCAACAAGTAGCGTAGAATAGTCGAAGCGTAGGACTTTTTTTGAGGCGCCGCTTACCGCGGCGACATAGGGGACATGGGCGTACTTGATAATCGGTTTGAGAGAAGCTATGTGCTGTCGACGGTGGACTATGTGTTTAACTGGGCGCGGAAGAGCGCGATCTGGCCGCTGACGTTTGGGCTGGCGTGCTGCGCGATCGAAATGATTGCGTCGACGACATCGCGATTTGATATCGCGCGATTTGGCGCGGAGGTATTTCGGCCGTCGCCGCGGCAGGCGGATTTGATGATTGTGGCGGGGACGGTGACGCTGAAGATGTCACCGGTGCTGAAGCGGGTGTGGGACCAGATGCCGGACCCGAAGTGGTGTATCTCGATGGGAGCGTGCTCGAGCGTCGGCGGGCCGTTCAATGTGTACTCGGTGCTGCAGGGAGTGGACCGGATTGTGCCGGTGGATGTGTATGTGATTGGGTGCCCGCCGCGTCCGGAAGGACTTTTTTACGCGCTGCTGAAGCTGCAGGACAAGATCGATTTGATGACGCTGGCGAAGCGTCCGACGGAAGTGCGGCTGGTGCCGGGCATGGTGGAGGATTTTAAGCGCGGGGTGATGGTGGCGCAGAGTCCGGCGCCGAGGTAGGAACAAGGCAAAAGAGCCGGCAGGATGCCGGCGCTACGAAAGGCACCGAGGTAGTTGAAGTTGAACGGCGGGATGGGGAAGTAAAGGATGTTGAGGAAGTAGAGGAAGTAGAGGAGCGGGCGGGACGAAAGGCGGGGGTTGAGATGGCTTTTTTGCGGACGTTGAAGAAGGATGAGGTGCCGCCGGGGACGATCCGGGAGTTTCAGATTGAGGGGAAGGTGATGGCGGTGTCGAACGTGGCCGGTAAGATATGTGCTATCAACAACATATGCTTACATCGCGGCGGGCCGTTGGCTGAGGGCGAGCTGGCTGGGGATGTGGTCACTTGTCCGTGGCATGGGTGGCAGTACAACGTTTGCACGGGGAAGTTGGTGACGAACCCGACGGTGGGAGTGGAGACGTATCCCGTTGAGGTGCGCGGGGACGACATTTTTATTGATATTGGGTGAGCGGCGGCGGAGTTTCGTTGCGCGCGGCTGGAATTTTTGGCTGAAGCGCTGCTCAATCGCCGGCCAAATTGGTTGATCGCTTTCGAGTGATGCGGATTGCGCCGGGTGGCGCGTCTACAGTGAAATCTGTACGGGCATAAAAAAACTGCGCAAAACTTTTCCACTTTTTACCGCTTCCGTGTATAGTTCGCGCGACGAATTTTCGAATGAACCAACCTCCGGCTAAACCAAGGCGATGGCTCCTGGCCGTCGACCCACGCGTATATCACTGGGACACCCTGTTCGTGAAGGGTAAGGAAATGTGGCGGCATGCGGGGAGCCGTCCTGACACGCTGCGGCAGCTGAAGCAGGTGCACAAGGGCGACCGGACGCTGCTCTATCACGGGAAGGCGGAGCACGCGCTGTATGCGCTGGCGGAAGTGAGCCGCGATCCTTATCCCGATCCGCACGAGTCGGACACGAAAAAAATGGTGATGGACTTGCGCGCGATCGAGCGTTTGCCGCGGCAGGTGACGCTGGTGGAGTTGCGCGACAACAAATTGCTGCGGAAAATCAAATTCATGAAGAACACGCGGCTGACGATATGTCCGCTGACGGATGAAGAGTACGCGGAAATTTTGCGGATGGCGGGATTGGTGGCGTCGCCTGGGATTCCGCTTCCTTAGGTTTGTGTTTTTCCCCTCGGCAGGCACTGCGCGGAATTTGGCTGGCCCCTTTCGTTGGAATGAACGTCTAAGACCTTTCAATTGGAGCGCGCGGATTGCGGAGCTGTTTGCTTGAATGTTACGCGGGCGGCTCTTAGAGCCGCTCCTACTGGTTGTTGGGTCGTGATGCGGGAGGATGTGATGCGAATTGCGAAATATGTTTTGGCGATTGCGATGGCGGCCGGAGCGGTTGGGTATGGGGCGTCGGCTGTGGCGCAGAAGCACGGCGCGGCTGGCGCGAAGGGCGCGGCGGCTGGGTCGGCGGCGAACGGAAATTGGATTGAGGGAGTGAGCACGGGGCGGAATCTTGTGGTTGATATGACGTACCCGGTGAGCGACAAATTTCCGGCGTGGCCGGGGGACGATCATGTGTTCGAGGCGAAAGCGAACGCGACGGTGGCGAAGGATGGTTATTTTACGCGAAGCTTCTGGATGCTGGAACATTACGGGACGCATATGGATGCGCCGGCGCATTTTCCTCCGGGCAAGATCACGATCGATGAACTTCCGGAGAAGAACTTTTTTGGCCCGGCGGTGGTGATTGATGTTCGCGACGAGGTGGCGAAAGACGCGGACTACCGGCTGACTGTGGTGCGCGTGAAAAAATGGGAAGCGGAGCACGGGCAGATTCCGAAAGGCGCGATCGCGGTGTTGCGAACGGGCTGGGGATCGAGAGTGCCGGATGCGGCGCGTTACCGGAACATGGATGCGAACAAGGTGATGCATTTTCCGGGGTACTCGGTGGAATCGGCGAAATTGCTGATCGAGCGCGGCGTGGTGGGGTTGGGAATCGATACGCTGAGCATTGATTATGGCGGATCGAAGGATTACGACGTGCATCACGTGGACCTCGCGGCGGGACTTTACAATCTGGAAAATCTGGCGCACACGGAATATGTGCCGGAATCGGGCGCGTACATTATTGCGGCGCCGATTAAGCTCGAAGGCGGATCGGGCGGACCTTGCCGGGTGTTTGCGGTGCTGCCGCCGAAATGAGCGCGGTGAGTTCGCGAATGAATTCTTCGGGGGCGGCGGGAGCGGCGGTTTCGACTCGTGCTGCGGTGGGGAAAACGATTGCGGTGGTGCGGATTGCGACCGGGATTATTTTTTTCTTGTTCGCGGAATACAAAATCGTGGGGAACGAGTTTACGCCCGGCGGATTCATTCACTGGGTAGGCGGATGGGTGGAGCAGGGGCAGCCTGTTGGATTCTTCCGGCCTGTGCTTGTTAATTTTGCGTTAGTGCATCCGGTGCTGAACGCGCGGTTCGTTGCGTGGGGCGAACTGGGGATTGCGATCAGCTTGATTTTGGGATTGTGGGTTAGGCCTGCGTCAGTGTGGGGCGGGATATTGATGGTGAGCATGGCGCTGTCGACGTGGTTTTCGCCGGGGCATGGGGCGCCGGTGTGGCAGTATTTCGGTGCGAATCTGGATCACATTCCGCTTCTGTTTTTGTTCGCGATTTTTTATGCGAGCCGGGCTGGGGATGTTTGGGGATTGGATGGGAGGTTGCGGCGCGCGAAGTGAGGTGGGAGGAGATGTGGAAATTGAGATCCTTCGCTGCGCTCCCTTCCTTCGTCAGGGCAGGCAGGATGACAGATTGCTTAGGCAGTATTTAGGATGCGCTCCCTTCGTACATCGCTTCATTGCTTCTTTCGTTTCTCCCTCCGCTTCCCAGGGCAAGCAGGATGACAGCCTCGCGCCAACGTGGGGCGCAGCCAGATAAGACGCGAGCAAACACCGGCCGCAAATTTCGCTTTCGAAAACGCGCGTCCTGAAATGCACCGACAATCCCGCTCGGGACGATTTTATTTCACGGCATTCCCTTTACTTTTTTCAGCGCGGCTACGAGTTGCTCGTGCATTCCCGAGTTGATAATCGCCATCGGCGCGATAGGAGCCAACGGCGGATGCGATTTCATGGCGTAAACCATTCTCGAGGCCGAAGATCAGGTAAGTTGCTAAGGCTTTGAGAGAAGATGCGGAGCCTAAGATGGTCAATCGATAACAGATGTACGCCAGCAGCAACAGCACGAGAATTTGAAATACGGTCATTGGTCACCATCCCCAAGCGTTCAAACCGCGCAACGACATGTTCAGTATCACGTTGACGTTTTTTAATTGCCACCTGGAAATTATGGGAGAGACATTCGGACGCGCTTGGCGGGCCGGGTGAGTGAGGAAGATGTGCGACGCGCCGGGGTTGACGTGGTTTAGCCCCCAAGTCAACCCCTGCCGGTCCCGCGACCCCATCCGGGACGCAGAAAACGCGTCTGAAGCCCGGCGCTACAAAATCAAGGCGTCGCTGGTGCGAATCGATCGTGATTCAAAAAATCGGTTTGGCGTGGCACAGGCTGAAGCCTGTGCTACTTAACCGCATCGTGCCTGATTACTGCGCCGTTCTTCATTACGAAATTTACTTTGCGCAGGGATTCGGTGTCAGCGAGCGGGCTTGCGGGCATGGCGATAATGTCCGCGTATAGGCCTGTGCTGATTGCGCCGCGCTCCTTTTGGATGCGGAGGAGTTCGGCGGGATAGGTGGTCATCGCTTTGAGAATTTCTGCCGGGGGGACGCCGGCGGCACGCCAGACGGCGAGGTAGTCGTAATACATGTCGGCGCGCGTTTCGTTGGGCATTTCGGTGACTGTGTCGGTGGAATAGGTGAGCTTGACGCCGATTTTGTAGGCGCGGCTGAGGCGGTCGATGATGTTGGCGCCGATTTTGTCGGCGTTGTGATAGCCGGCGGTGCTGAGATGGATGGTGGGGAAGTCTGTGCCAGCCAGGAAGACGCCTTTCTCTTTCATTAGGCGGAGCAAGTCGTCGTCGAGATTCCAACCATGCTCGATGGAATCGGCGCCACCCATGATTACGTTGCGGGCAGCCTGTCCGCCGAGAACGTGGACGGCGAGAGCGCGATTGGCTTTGTGCGTTTCGTCGGCGGCGGCGCGGATTTCGTCTTCGGAATAGTAGTAGGCATTGCTATCGGCGACGAGTTTGATGAGGTCAGCACCGTAGAAAATATTTTCGCGGACGGCTTTGCGAATTTCCTGAGCGCCATCGGCGTCGATGTATTCATAGAGCCAGACGCGGCCTGCTTCCGGCGGAATGTGGCGTCCTTGACCGCCGAACGGGGCGATGATTTTTCCGGAGGTGAGAATGGTGGGGCCGGTGAACCAGCCTTTGTTGATCGCATTGCGAACGTCGACGGAAGCGTAGTCGGCTTCGTTGCCCACATCGCGAACGGTGGTGATACCGGCGTTGAGAAGGATTTGCCCTGTCTTCAAGCCGTAGAGGACGCGGCTACCTTTGCCGTCGACGAGGTAATTGGTTTCGAGCGTTTCGCGAAGATCGTGTTCGAGAAAAGTGATGTGAGTGTGCGTGTCCATCACGCCGGGCATGACCCATTCGTTCGAGAGGTCGATGACCTGAGCGCCTGAGGGGATGGCGACGCTGGGGCCGACGTCGATGATTTTTTGGTCTTTCACCAGGATGATTTGATTTTGAGCGACTTTTCCTGTGGCTGGATCGATGACGTTGCCGGCGCGGATGGCGATGGTTTGCGCGAAGGCGGGGATGGCGAAGAGCATTGCGAGAAGGACTGCGAATCGGCGCATGCTATGGCTCCTTTGAAAGTTTGTTCGAGATCAAGAGATTTTCCTCAGGGGCTTAAGCCCCTGAAAAGCAAGAGATTCTATGTCGGAGCCCTTCGTGCCTCAGGGTAAACTGAAGCTCCGACCCCTAAAAATCTACGTCGACATCCAAGTCGAGCGCTGCCGGCTTAATGCTGGAGCCCTTCGTGCCTCAGGGTAAACTGAAGCTCCGACCCCCTAAAAATCTACGTCGACATCCAAGTCGAGCGCTGCCGGCTTAATGCTGGAGCCCTTCGTGCCTCAGAGTAAAGTGAAGCTCCGACCCCTAAAAATCTTAGGCAACTTCCACTTCCACCCCTGCCGGGCTTAAGCCCGGCGCTACAAAATCAAGGCGTTGCTGATGCGGATCGATCGTGATTCAAAAAATCAGTTTGGCGTGGCACAGGCTGAAGCCTGTGCTACTTAGGCGCATCGTGCCTGACGACTGCGCCGTTTTTCATTACGAAATTTACTTTGCGCAGGGCTTCTGTGTCTGCGAGCGGGCTTGCGGGCATGGCGATGATGTCCGCGTAGAGGCCTGCGCTGATGGCGCCGCGTTCTTTTTGGATGCGGAGTAGCTCGGCGGCATTTGTGGTCATTGCTTTCAGAACGGCGGCTGGGGGAACGCCTGCCTGGCGCCAGACGCCGAGGTAGTCCCATGTCATGTCGGCGCGGGACTCGCCGGGCATTTGCGAAACGATGTCCGTGGAGAAAACCAATTTCACACCGATGGTGTAGGCGCGGTGAAGCCGTTCCAAGGCTGCTGCGGAAACCGCTTTTCCATCGGGATAGCCGCCCTGAACGAAGTGAGCTTCGGGAAATTCGGTTCCGGCGAGAAATGTTCCTTTGGCTTTCATGAGGCGGAGTTGATCGTCGGTGAGGTGCCACCCGTGTTCGAGCGAATCGGCCCCGCCGTTGATGACGTTGTCGGCTTCTTCTTTTTTGTAGCAGTGGACGGCGAGGGCGCGTCCGGCTTTGTGGGCTTCGTCGGCGGCGGCGCGGATTTCGTCTTCGGAGTAGAAGTAATCGCTGTTGTCAGAGACGAGCTTGATGAGATCGGCGCCGTAAAAGATATTTTCGCGAACGGCTTTGCGAATTTCGTCGGGGCCGTCTGCGTCAATGTATTCGTACTTCCAGATAGGCCCGACTTCGGGCGGGGTTCCGGAAGATTGTCCGCCGAAGGCAGCGATGATTTTCCCGGAGGTGAGAATCGTGGGACCCGTGAACCAGCCTTTGTTGATGGCGTTGCGAACGTCGACGGATGCGTAGCCGGCTTCGTTGCCGACGTCGCGAACGGTGGTGATGCCGGCGTTCAGGAGCGTCTGAGAAATTTTCAATCCCTGGAGGGTGCGCATTCCTTTGCCGACTTCGAGATAATTTTCTTCGAGGGGCGTGCTCATGTTGGGAAGAAGAAATGTGACGTGGGTGTGTGCGTCCATCACGCCAGGCATGACCCATTCGTTCGAAAGATCGATGACCTGGGCGCCGGAGGGGATCGGGACGTTGGGGCCGACGTCGGTGATTTTCTGGTCTTTGATGAGGATGATTTGATTTTGGGAGACGGTACCGGTGGCGGGATCGATCAGATTTCCGGCGCGGATGGCGGTGGTTTGAGCGTGGGTGGGGATTGCGATCAGCGCGGAGAGAAGCAGGGTGAAGAATGTAATGGCCCGGCGCATTCTTGTGGCTCCTTGGAAAATCTATGCGAGTTCGGAAATGCGTTCCTCAGGGGCTGAAGCCTTCATCATATGCACCTGAATTAATGTCGGAGTTGAAGCCCCGCCGCCGAAAAACCTACGTCAACTTCCAAGTCAACCCCTGCCGGTCTAAAGCCCGGCGCTACAAAACCAAAATGCGATGCGAGAGTGATTCTAAATCGGCGGGAGTCTAGCACAACGGCGGAGCGCTGCCGCATTGGATTTGGTCTGTGCTACCTTGTGTACGAGATGCCGGAATTACCGGAAGTCGAGACCGTAGCGCGCGGATTGCGATTGGTGCTGCCGGGGCGTGGAATTGTGCGCGTGCGATTGAGCGCGAAAACCGATTTCATCGAGGACCCGGCATCGCTCGAGCGGGATTTGCCGGGAACGCGCGTGGTGAGTGTGGTGCGTTACGGAAAGTTCTTGGTGATCGATCTGGAACGGGCGCGCGGGGAAAGCGGATCGATTGCGCTGCTGATTCATTTGGGAATGACGGGGCAGATTGTGACGGGTCCGGCGGAGGCGCCGGTGCTGGCGCATACGCATGTGTTTCTAACGCTCGATGATGGGCGCGAATTGCGTTACACGGATCCTCGACGGTTTGGACGGATTCGAATTCTGGCGGACGGGGAGCGCGAGAACGTGCTGGGGCCGCTTGGAGTGGATCCGCTGGAGGCGAGTGAAGCGGAGTTTCGGGCGGCGATTGTGTCGCGACGCGCGCGGGTCAAGGCGCTGCTGATGGATCAGCGCGTGTTTCGCGGAATGGGAAACATTTATACGGATGAGAGTTTGTGGCGCGCGAAGATTCATCCGAAGCGGTTGGGCACGAATTTGAGCGCGGTTGAAGTGCGACGATTGCAGCGGGCGGTGCGAGAGATTTTGACGGAGGCGATTCGGTTGCGCGGGTCGTCGGTGTCGGATTATGTGGATTCGGATGGGCAGCGCGGGGAATTTCAGCTGCGGCACCGGGTGTATCAGCGGGCGGGGAAGAAATGTTTTCGATGCGGGGGCGTGATCAAGCGGGCGATTGTGGCGGGGAGGAGTAGTTTTTTTTGTGGGAAGTGCCAGGCGGCGCCGCGAAGGACGATCAGGCACTAGCTTCAGAAGCGGGTTCAACTCTCAACTAGTAAATTGAAATGGCAACGGGCTTAGCCTTCACGACTTTTCGCAAAACCAACCCGTGGGTCTCTGGCAATCGTGCTACCTCGTCTGCGTCAAAGTGGTATGGGGAGTAGAAAGCATTGATCAGGTACTTGCCCGGTCGTTTCGTCGGGCATCCGACGGCGGTTCTCAGACCAATGATCTGTTGGGCTGGAAGGTAGAAGAAATCCCGATTTAGTACCATCTTCGCATCCGGTTCATGTGTCGGCCACGCGTCGGCCGCAAATCCGCATGATTCGGCTCTTCCGCCAGTCAAAGTTGTCAGCTCAACCGAGAAACCTGGCAGCGCTCCGCCCGATTCTCCCCACGACTTTGGGATGTAAACGCCGACAGAGCCAGCCTCAAGGAGAATTATCAGTTCAATCCCGTCACCCGATTTGAAGCTGTGTTTGTCAACGTGGATGGAGGCGAACGCAATCGGTTCGAGGTCCGGTGCCATCTTAGAAAGTACGGACTCCTGACCTAAAGTCGTGTAACCACACAGCGAAATCAACAGAAATGCGAGGCTGGTACGCATTGAGGCCTCCTAACTTTCACCGATCGCGGCAGAATGCAAAGGTCAGCTTACGGCTTCGACGATGCGGAGGTCGCGATCGGCGGCGTTGCCGAGGACACGCAGCGCCGCTTTGTAGGCGTCGCTTTCGTAGGCGGCGATGGCTGCAGCGGCGCTGGGAAATTCGACGACCACGATTCGCTCGTTCATTCCGTTCTCAAAAGTTTTGCGCCGGCGTGCCGCGCGCGAGGATTTTTCCGCCGCCGGCTTCGATGGCGGGAAGCGAAATTTTTGCGTAGGCAGCTAGAGCGGCGGGATCCGAGATTGAGCGATAGGCGACGACCCAGTAGGCTTTGGGCATTTGAGTTCTCCGTGGTTTGAGTGTGAATTGCGATCATACCTGTAATAAGCCTCAGGTCAAATTCTCCGAAATGCGTCCGGGAGAGGACGGGCCGGGATGGGATGGAATCTGAGGCACCGAAACGTCTGGTGCGCTGCAGGGCGGTGCGAGGGCAACTTCCAGGTCAACGCCTGCCGGTCCCGCGAACCTATCCGGGACGCAGAAAACGCGTCTGAAGCCCGGCGCTACAAAATCGTAATTCAAAGGCGTAATTCAAAGGCGTAATTCAAAGGTATGGGCATCAGGTGCGGCGTCCGGTGAAGAAAAATATCAGCAGGGCGCCGAGTGTGGTGAACGTGGCGGCATAGAGGAAACCGGCGGCGGGGCTAACGGCGGACCAGAGTGCGCCGACGGCGATGCTGGAGATCAGGTCGCCGATTCCGTTGGCGGTGGCGAGAACGCCGAAGCCTGAGCCGCGAATTTGAGTGGGAAGCAATTCGGCGGCGAGGGATTTTTCGAGGGATTGCTGAATGCCGCTGTGAATGCCGGCGAGGCCGAAGAGAAGGATGAGGGCGAGCATTGTGGGAGGCTCGAAAATGAAGCCAGCGTATGCGACTGCCGCGATCAAGTAACCGACGGCGAGAAGGGCGCGTTTGCTGATGCGGTCGCCGAGCGCGCCGGCGGGATAGGTGGCGGCGGCGTTGACGAAATTGTGGAAGGTGTAGAGGCCGACGGAAATTGCGGCGGCGCGTCCTGCGCCCACACGCGGAGTGAGAATCTGCGAGGCGCGGAGAATCAGAAGAGTGGGCGCGAAATCGCCGATGCCGTGGGCGAAGACGCCTGCTAGGAAATGCCAGAAAGTTTTTGGGAGTTCGCGGATGCTGGCGGTGAATGTTCGCGTGACGTGAGATTTTTCTTTTTTTGCGGAGGGCGCGAGGAATGCGAACGCGATCGCGGCTGCGAGTCCGGGAGCGAGCGTCCAGCGAAGAACGCCGCGCATGCCGAGAACGCCGATGAGTGCGGTGGCGCAGAGTGGGCCGATGACGGCGCCGATTGTGTCCATGGCGCGTTCGAAGCCGAAGGCGCGGCCTTCTGTGCCGGGCGCGACGGCGTTCGCGAGAAGCGTATCGCGCGAGGGGCCGCGTCCGCCGCGTCCGATCCAGCCGAGAGCGCGGATGACGAGGATCGTTGGCCAGGTGTGCGCGAAAGCGTAGGCGAAGGTGGAAAGTCCGGTGGCGAGATAGCCGATGATGCCGGTGGGTTTTCGCAGCGCGGGGCGATCGGCGATCCAGCCGCCTGCTAATTTCGCGAAACTCGAAAGGCCGTCGGAAACACCTTCGATAATTCCGAGAGCGTAGGCGGGAGCGCCGAGGCTTGCGAGGAATGCGGGAAGAATTGCGGTGGCGGCTTCGTGGCCCCAGTCAGAAAAGAGACTGGCGAGGCCGATGCCGAGGACGCCGCTGGTGAGCCAGTGTTTGGAGTGCGGCGGTGCGCTCGAATTTTTGTCGGAAAGCATGTGTGTCGGCCGGCGTGTGAAAGATGTTTAAGTTCCCGCGCGCGATAAGGTCGAAAAATCCTTCCTCAGGGGCTAAAGCCCCCGAAGGGTAGTGCGATGTAATGTCGGAGCCCTTCGTGCCTCAGGGTGAACTGAAGCTCCGACCTCCTAAAATGCGGCGGCGTCGCGCGCGGCGGCGGATTCGATGAGCGGCTGCGCGGCGGCGAAGATTCGTTCGGCCCAGAAGCGGCGCTCGGATGGTTCGAGCCAGAGGATTGGGGCGCGCAGTTTGTTGAAGGGCGGCGCGGCGAGCATTTCGTTCAAAAGATCGTGAATGCGCTGCTGGAAGACGCGATCTTCGGAGCGGAACCCGTCGGAGGGAATTTCGAACGCGACGGGCGGAACGCCGACGAGGAGAGAGTAGGAGTCCATCCACCAGGCGAGCCAGGATTCGAGTTGAGGCTGGCGGCCGAATTTATTCACGAGGTAGCAATAGTTGTCGAGGACGGCGCGATCGCAGATGACGTGAGGGGCGCGGCGGGCGGCGTCGAGTTCGGCGGCGATTTGCGCGTGAAGAATCCAGAGCTGGCCTTCGATAGTGGTTGCGGCGTTTACGGGGAAGGGGGATTGGCGCGCGACTTCGGTGACGAGGTCGACGTTGTAGGCGGATTTTTTCAGGAGCGAGCAGATTTCGTAGGCGAGAGTGGTCTTGCCGACTCCGTGAGTGCCGATCAGGGCGAGTTTCATTTTTTAGTTTTCGCGGGAGCTGTACTTCTTCTAACACAGTTTGCGGAAAGTGAGAACAGGAGGGAAACGTTTGTGGGGTGGAGTGCGTCTAGGTAAAGGCAAAGGATTAACACAGAGGACACGGAGAGGCACAGAGTTCACAGAGTACGGCTAACGGCCAAAAGACGGGCACAGAGTTCGCCGAGAACGGCTGGTACAAGGGGATGAGTTGTGGATATTGGGTTGGGGCGAATAGAATCGGGGGTTCGGGGGCGGTGAGATTGCGGAATGTGATCCGGAGGGATCGAAAACGATGAGAGCACGTCGAGTGGCATGGGTTGTGGTGATGGCGATGGTGGGAGTGATGGCGAGCGTGGCGGTGTTGCGCGCGCAGCAGGGCGCTGGGGCGGATAAGAATGCGTTTGCGGCGGCGGATGAAAAGATTTTGACGGAGATTCACGATCACAACGAAATCATGGCGAATTTGGAATATCTGTCGGACATGATCGGGCAGCGGTTGACGGGCTCGGAGAATTTGAAGAAGGCGAATGACTGGACGCAGAAAAAGTTTGGCGAGTACGGGCTGGCAAACCCGCACCTGGAATCCTGGACGATCGCGCACACGTGGACGCGCGGCACGGCGACGGGAAGGATTCTCAGTCCGTCGGAACATCCGCTGACGATCGCGTCGTACGCGTGGGCGGCGAATACGAATGGGCCGGTGCACGGGCCGGTGGTGTACGTGAAGGCGGAGAAGGTGGAGGATTTGGAGCAGTACAAAGGAAAACTGAAGGGCGCGATCGTGATTACGGGCGAGCCGGTTCCGTTGCCCGCGCCTGATGAGCCTGCGGTAAATCCGGTACTGGTTCCGTATGGCGATTCGTTCTTGTTGGTGCGGCCGCTGCGGCCGGGCGAGAAGGCGTTCGAATTTAATGCAGGATTTCGGAAATTCCTGATGGCGCGGAACGAATTTTTCAAGAAAGAAGGCGTGCTCGCGGGACTGACGGATTCGGGAAAGCCGGACGCGCTGCTGAATATGACGAGGATCTGGGCGGGCGACAATATGCAATCGCGCCCATTCCGGCGGCATTTGTTTCGTCGGAGAGCTACAGCCTGATTTGGCGATTGTTGAAGCGCGGGCCGGTGGATGTGGAAGTGAATATTACGAATGCAATCGGGGATGGGCCAGCGACGGTGTACAACACGATTGCAGAAATTCGCGGCAGCGAACGACCCGACGAAATTGTGGTGCTGGGCGCGCATCTGGATTCCTGGGATCTGGGAACAGGAACAACAGACAACGGGACGGGCGCGATGGTTGTGCTGGAAGCGGCGAGGGCTTTGCAGAAATCAGGATTGCGGCCGGGCCGGACGATTCGGTTCGCGCTATTTTCGGGTGAAGAGCAAGGGCTGAACGGATCGCGTGCGTATGTGGACGCGCATCGCGACGAGCTGCCAAAAATTTCGGCGGCGTTGATTCACGATACGGGAACAGGGCGCGTGACGAGCATCAGCCTGATGCGGAATTATCAGGACCGCGAGTTGATGGATACAGTTGTGGCGCCATTGAAATCACTTGGGCTGCTGGAATTAACGGAGCGATGGATGACGGGAAGCGATCACGTACCGTTTGAAGAGGCGGGCGTGCCGGGATTTTTCTGTCTGCAGGATCCGGCGCAATATTTCGAGACGCACCATTCGCAGGCAGACACGTTTGATCAGGCGCACGAGGCGGATCTGGTGGAGGGCGCACAGGTGATGGCGGCGGTTGCGTACAATCTGGCGCAATTGCCGGTGCTTTTGCCGCGGAGGCCGGTGAGTGCGAGTGCGGCTGGTCAGTAGTCGGAGTGCACAGCGATCCACCTTCGGGCGGGAACGAAATGTGAGGGGAATTGATGCGGGCAGTGGTGCAGCGAGTGAGCCGCGCGAGCGTGAGTGTGGACGGGCGCGTGACGGGCGAGATTGGGCCGGGGCTTGTGGTGCTTGTTGCAGTGGGTCGCGAAGACACGGCTGCGACGGCGGGTTCGATGGCGGAGAAGGTGGCAAACCTTAGGATTTTTAACGATGACGCGGGCAAGATGAACCGTTCGCTACTCGACACTGGCGGCTCAGTGCTCGCGATTTCGCAGTTTACGTTGTACGGAGATGCGCGAGGTCAGCGGCGGCCGAGTTTTATTCACGCGGCGGCGCCGGAGTTGGGGAAGGCGTTGTACGAGGAATTTGTGTGTGCGATGAGGGCGCTTGGTGTGCGGGTGGAGACGGGGGAGTTTCAGGCGCACATGGATGTGGAGCTGGTGAATGATGGGCCGGTGACGATACTTTTGGATTCGGAGAAGATGTTTTAGGTTGGGATTTGGTAGCGGTGCTCGACAGATCAACGGCAAGAATTAACACAGAGGACACGGAGAGGCACAGAGGGCACGGAGAAAGATAGGAGCGACGTCAAAGGCAGCCGCCCTTCCCGCTAGAAATCATCGTGACGCAAAAGTCGCGGAAGGGCGGCGCTGCAAGAACCGAGCAGGGATTGGGAGTGATGCGATGAGTGAAGTTTCGCGGATTTTGGATCAGATGGACCGCGCGATGGCTGGAGAGGCGTGGCATGGGCCGCACTTGCAGCAGTTGCTTGATGGGATCAGCGCGGAGCAGGCGTCGATACATCCGGTTCGGGGCGCACATTCGATTTGGGAAATTGTGAACCATCTTGCTGCGTGGAACCGGATCGTTCATTCGCGCCTCGCGGGGACTCCCGTGGATGTGACTCCGGAACTGGATTGGCCTCCGGTGTGGGAAGCGAGTGAGGTAGAGTGGCGTCGATCGCTGGATAACTTGAGCGAAAGCCGGGCACATTTTCGCGCGGCCGTCGGGAAATTGCGTGATGAGGAATTGTCGGCGTCTCCGGCGGGGACGGAGTGGTCGCGGTATGCAACGCTGCATGGGGTGGTGCAACACGATTTGTATCACGCCGGGCAGATCGCGGTTTTGAAGAAGGCGCTTGGATAACGAGGGGAAGAACAGATGAGTGCGGCGGCGCAGAAATATTCAGGAGAAATTCGGACCGCTCGTGCGGAGGATTTCGCGCGGATTGCGGAGCTGGCCGGGCAGCTCGGCTATCCTTCGACTGCCGCGGAGATCGAGCGGCGGTTCGCCGGGATGCAGGCGAGCGGAGAACACGTTGTGTTTGTGGCGCAGCTGGCGGATGGGTCGATCGCCGGATGGATTGGGGCGTTTGTGTACCGGTCGGTGGAGGCGGATGCGCGCATCGAGATCAGCGGGCTCGTAGTGGACGACAGGTTTCGTTCGCAAGCGGTGGGGCGGTTTTTGCTGGAACGCGCTGAGGCATGGGCGAGGGAAAATGGGTGCAGCGCGACGGGTTTGCGTTCGAACGTGATTCGCGAGCGGGCGCATGCGTTCTATGAGCGACAGGGTTACGAGCATTCGAAGACGCAGAAATCGTTTCGGAAGAGTGTGTGAAAGAATTGAATTTCAAAATGGATGGGCCGGCGCTGTTTGATTTCTGGGTGCTGGCGGCTTGCTGGGTTGGCTTCGGCGTTATTTTAGTGATGGGGAGGCGCGGGTCGATCAAGACGGATGCGAAGCGGAATCCGGTGTCGCAATTGGGATTCTTTTTGCAGGGAGTTGGATATGCGATCTGTTTTTTTTTCACGCGAAGGGACTTGTCACCGATCGTGCCGATGCCGAAGGTGGTTGAATTTCTGCTAGCGGGGACGATCGCCGCGATTGGCGTCGTGTCGGTATGTATTTGTTTTACGGCGGCACGCGCGCTGGGGAAGCATTGGGCGTTAGTGGCGCGAGTGGTCGAAGGACATGAGTTAGTGATGCAGGGGCCGTACATGCACGTGCGAAACCCGATTTATCTTGCGATGTTCGGGATGCTGGTGGCGACGGGGCTAACGGTGAGCCGCTGGCAGGCGCTGGTGGCGGGGATTCTGGTGTTTCTGATTGGCAATGAGATTCGAATTCGCAGCGAAGAGAACTTGCTGCGCGAAACTTTCGGTGCGAAGTTCGATGAGTATGCGTCGCGGGTGCCTGCGATGTTTCCCAAGCTGTTCTAAGCCAACCTTCCGCAACCTAGCCAATCCAAATGTGTCCAAGCGATCATTTCCCGCGTCGCTAAACATATCGTAATACGATATAATATGAAAATGGCGGCGAACCAAAGGCAAGGGATCGACTATCAAGCGCTAGCGGCTTTCCGCTACGAGATACGGCGATTCCTGAATTTCAGCGAGCAGGCGGCGCGGGCGGCGAGGATTGAGCCGCATCAGCATCAGGCGTTGCTTGCAATCAAAGGACTGCCTGCAGGGCGAAGAGCGACGGTAGGCGTGCTCGCTGAACGATTGCAGATTCAACATCACACGACTGTGGAGTTGGCGAACCGGCTGGAGCGGAAGGGATTGATTCGGCGTTCACGGGACAGAGCGGATCGGCGCGAAGTGCTGCTCGGTTTGACGCCGCGTGGGGAGCGGCTGCTGAAGAATCTGACGGTGGCGCATCGTGCGGAACTTCGGTCGGCGGGACCGAAGTTGTTGCGGGCTTTGAATGCAGCGATTGGACGGGTTGGGCGAGGGCGCAATTCGAAGTAGAGGCTGAGTCGACGGCTGGTCGCTGAGAGCTCGATGTGTGCGCAACGAACGGCAAGAATTAACACAGAGGACACGGAGAGGCACAGAGGGCACGGAGGAAGGCAAGGCTGAGAATAAATGATACGGAATGAAGATTCGGTTGGGCGCAAATCGTTGGTGAATGCGGCTGGGTTCCGGCTTGGATTTATTTCGTTGCTTGCCGGGCTGATCGGAATTCTTGCGGGGTTGATCGCGTACTTGTTGTACGACTTGATTGGGCTTTTCACGAATCTCGCTTACTACCACGAGTGGTCATTTCATTTTCGAAGCCCGGAGAATACGCATCTCGGGGCGTGGATCATCGTGACGCCGGTGATTGGCGGGCTGATCGTGGGATTCATGGCGAAGTACGGCTCGGAAAAAATCAAAGGGCACGGAATTCCGGAGGCGATGGAAGCGGTGTTGACGTCGCGAAGCCGGATCGAAGCGAAAGTGGCGATTCTGAAGCCGCTGTCTGCGGCAATTGCGATTGGAACTGGTGGGCCGTTCGGCGCAGAGGGCCCCATCATTCAGACGGGAGGCGCGTTCGGATCGCTGGTGGGGCAATTCATTTCCACGACGGCGGCTGAGCGCAAAGTGTTGCTCGCGTGCGGAGCAGGCGCGGGGATGGCGGCGACATTTAACACGCCGATCGCGGGAGTGATTCTCGCGATTGAATTGCTGCTTTTTGAATTTCGTTCGCGGTCATTTATTCCGCTGGTGATTGCGTGCACGCTGGCGACGAGCGTGAGGTCGGTGCTGCTGGGGCAGAAGTCGATGTTCACGATGGGGAATGTAAATTTCGATGCGCTTCACGGATTGCCGTACTACGTGATTTTGGGAGTGCTTGCGGGAATCGTGGCGATTGGATTTACGAAGGTGCTGTATTGGGTGGAGGACCAGTTTGACAAGCTGCCAATCGATGAATTGTGGCATCCGGCGATTGGCGCGCTGGGGCTTGGCATCATCGGGTTTTTCGTGCCGCGCGTGCTGGGTGTTGGCTACGACACAATTTCGGACATTCTCAACAATAATCTCGCGCTGAAATTGCTTTTGCTTGTGGCGGTGTTCAAGGCGCTGGCACTGGTGATTTCGCTCGGATCGGGAACTTCCGGCGGTTTGCTCGCGCCGATGTTTATGTCGAGCGCGGCGATGGGCGGAGCGTTTGCGATCGTGGTGAACATGATTGTTCCGTCGGCGCATCTTTCGCCGGGTGCGTATGCGCTGGTGGCGATGGCGGCAGTGTTCGGAGCGGCTTCGCGGGCGACGTTTACGTTTATCGTGTTTGCGTTTGAAATCACGCGCGATTACAACGCGATTCTTCCGCTGATGCTGGGGTGCGTGATTGCGGACATGATTGCGCTGCGTTATTTGCCAAATTCGATCATGACGAAGAAATTGGCGCGGCGCGGGCTTTCCGTGCCGGAGTATTACGAGGCGGGAGCGCTGAATGTGGTGCGCGTTTCTGAGGTGATGCGGAAGGATGTGCGGCCGATTCCTCCGGAAATGAGTGTGGGAGAAATGGCGGAGCGAATGGCGCAGCGCGAGCCGGGGTTCGACGTGACGGAAGGGTTGCCGATCGCGGGAGAAGACGGGAAGCTTGTAGGAATCGTGACGCAGGGAGACTTACTGCGAGCGCTCGAGAAAGATCCTGCGGGACGAATGACGGTGGGCGAAGTGGGCGGAGCGAAATTGATTGTTGCGTTTCCCGATGAGCTTGTCTTTGAAGCGTTGTTTCGGATGCTGCAGAGCGATGTGGGGCGGTTGCCGGTGGTGAGCCGGGAGGATCCGGAGCGGATGATGGGATATTTGAACCGGGCGAGTATTTTGAGCGCGTGGACGCGGCAGCTGCATGAAGAGGGAGTGCGCGAGCATGGGTGGCTGCGGAAATTTTATGGTAAGCCGAAGAGTCCAGTGGTGACGGGACAGGTTTAGCTCGCGGACGAGGATTGCCCAGGTTGCGGAAAAGAGCCGGCAGGATGCCGGCGTTACGGGGTGGCACTGGCGACGTTCGAGTTTGGGGAGGCCTACTGAGTGTTAGCTGCCAGATCGTGAAAGGCAAAATCAAAGTCAGCTTCTGCCGTCGTGACCCTTCGCTGAGGCTCAGGGCGAGACGGCTGCGCTGCAAAATGCGAGTGCGCTGCGGACTTGCCTAGAATCCTCCGCCGCCTCCGCCGCCGAATCCTCCGCCTGAGAATCCGCCGCCACCGAAGCCTGAGCCGCCGGAACTGCTGCGCGGAGCGGACGCCATCACGCTGCTGGCTTGAGACGACATCATGCTGAGATCGTTGACGAACATGTAGGGCACGAAACCGCTGCCGTAGGGGCCGGAATACCATTGCGGAGGCTGCATGGCGATTCCGGCGAACGCAGCGACCCATTTTTTCTCGCACCGGAGAGCCATCGCGTAGGGCAAAAACTTTTCGAAGAGTTCCGGCGTTTTGACGATGCGTTCGAGGCGGTCGCTTTCGACGCGCTCAAGGAATTGTTCGAAGCCGAGAACTTTTTCGTAAGTGCGCGCGCCGCTGAGCGTGCGGGCGGGCATGAAGTAGCCGAAGATGCAGATCACCGCGCCCGTAAGAATTCCGGCAATGATCCAAGTGACGTGAGCAATTCCGGTAGAGACTCCGAGCGCGCCGCCGAATACGAGTAGCAAGACACCGATTACAAATCCGCCGCCGATGTAGGTTTGGCGAACTGTGTCCGGGCGGTGGAGGTAGTAGCCGTCGGCCATGAGAGCGTCGAAAATGCGGCTGCGGATTGCGGGGAGGTGCGTGTAGAAATGATTTTGGAGCTCGGAAAGTTTTACGGATTCGATGGAGCCGTCGTCGAAGAGCGCGGAAAGCATTTCGAGTTCGTGGGGGCGAACGCCGCTCCATTCTGTGGCGGGGCGCTTGAGGTGAAAAATATATTCTTTGCTGTGGCTGAGGCCGAGGAGATGGCTTTCGTCTTTTTGCTCGATGGTGAGGTAGCCCTTCACGGCGAGGTCGACGAGAGTGGCGGTGATATCGCGCATCGAGGCTTCGTTATCGACGAGCGTGCCGCATTCGCCAGGGGTGAGCTTGTCGGGCGGGTCGTATTGCACGGCGATGGCGCCGCGCTCGGGATCGCGGCCGCGCGTCCACCAGAGCCAGAGCATCACGAGAAATGTGGCGATGGGAAGAAACAAAGGCCAATTGCTGCGGAAAAAGAGAGCAAGTTTCGCGAGAGCTGTGGGCGGATGGACGGCGCCCTTATCCCAGCCGACGACGGCGGTGAGTCCTTCGCGATAGGAAAGCGGATGAGTGGAGCGAACTTCGACGAGATTGCTTTTTGTTTCCACTTCAGCATCGTGATCGCGCGAGCCGTAAATTCCGGTGTAGGCGATTGCGTGGAGGCCGGTGACGCCATCGGGCAATTCAATTTTTGCGGAGACGAAATGGATGGGAACGTCCCATTCGTCACCGGTGACGTTCCAGTAGAGTTCGTCATGATCATCGCCGAAGCGAATGGCGTTGAGGATGCGGTAGTGGAGAATGACGATTTTGGTGGCGTCGGAAGCGCCGGGGACCCAGATTTTAAATTTTAGGTAGCGGCCATCGCGTTTCTGTTCGTATTTCAGGGATTGGCCGGAGTCGTCGGTGACGGAGATCGGTTCGAGGAGGAGGGAGTAGTTAAGGTGCTGCGGCGTGTCATACTCGACGGGAATGGTGCGATAGAGACCGTTCCATGAGCCGGTGAAATGGGCTTCGATGGTTTCGGTGACGTCGATGGTGCCGTCGGGGTTTACGGTGACGGTTTCATCGAAATGCTGGATGGCGAGTTCGCGGGCTGCGAGAGGCAACGCAGCGAGGAGCGTTGCGAGGAGCGCGAGCAGAGAAAAGATGAAAGCGCTGCGAGAACGCGGCATCCCGTTGTGCCGGCCTATGATGCGGCGCCGCCGAAACTGACCTTTGGGACTTCGCGTTCGGCGGGGGCGCTGATTTCGAAAAACTCACGCGGTTTGAAATTGAACATGCCGGCGATGATGCTGGAAGGGAACACCTGGATCTTTGTGTTCAGGTCGCGGACGACTGCGTTGTAGTAGCGGCGCGCGTTTTGGACGCTGTCTTCAATTTGATTGAGCGTGGCCTGAAGTTGATTGAAGCTTTCGACGGCGCGAAGCTGCGGATAGGCTTCTGCGAGGGCGAAAACTTGTCGCAGGGCGGAAGTGAGCGCGCCTTCCGCTTCGGCTTTTGCGGCGGGGCCCTGGCTGCCCATGGCGCGATTGCGGGCGGCGACGACGTCTTCGAGCGTTCCTTTTTCGTGGGCGGCGTAGCCTTTCACGGTTTCAACGAGATTGGGGATGAGGTCGTAGCGGCGTTTCAGTTGGACGTCGATGTCCGACCAGGCGTTGTCGCACTGGACTTTTAGTTTGACGAGGCCGTTGTACATTCCAACGACGATGACGACCAGGAGCAGGAGAACTACGGCAATTCCGATCAGCATGCGCGCCTCCGACGATTGCGATGAAACCTTGCGGCTCAGGATACGGCGGGATGAGTGTGGAGTAAAGGGTATAGCGGTGGTGGCCCGGAACAAGGCAAAGACAAGGACAAGGATTAACACAGAGGACACGGAGGGGCACAGAGGTCACTGAGAAAGCGACTGAGCGCTGAGTCCCCGAGGTGTTCGAGAAATCTCGCGGTGGGTGGCGCGGGCACGGGCCTTTCGGCCCTCAGGGTGAACGGGAGAACCTGGGCACGGTGAGACAAAAGTCAAAAGAGCCGGCGGGACGCCGGCGTTACGGGGTGGCGTTCGCGCCGCCTGACGAGTCGAGGCCTGGATCGATTGAACTTCGAATCGAAAATGTGCGGTTGCGCCGGGATAATTTGGCGAGCGGCCGACGGAGACAGGCGAGCACGCGACTATTTTGGCGGAGTTAGGGCTGGGTCGAGTTTTGCGGCGGCTTTGAATTCGTCGGCGGCGACTTCGGGTTCGTTGAGCCACTGGAGACAGATGGCGAGATTGTAGTGGGCGCGGGCGAGATCGGGACGGAGGCGGACTGCTTCGCGGTAGGCGTCGGCGGCGGGGGCGTAGCGGCGTTTGGTGAAGAGCGCGTTGCCAAGATTGAAGTAGGCGTCGGCGTTATTCGGGTCCGCGGCGATTACTTTCCGATAGGCGGCTTCGGATGCGTCCGCGTCACCGGATTGCAGAAGCGTGGCGCCGAGAGCGATTTGCGCTTCGGGGAAATCGGGCTGAGCAGCGAGGGCGCGGGTGAAGCAATCGGCAGCCTGTTTCAAATCTTTCTGGGCGATGTAGGCGTTGCCGAGATTGTAGAGTGCGTGGGCGTCTTTGGGTTTGAGCGCGAGGCCTTTCTGGTATTCGGCAATCGCTTCGGGAAACTTTTTCTGGTCTTGATAAGCGAGTGCGAGATTGAATTCGGCTTCGGCCTGATCGGGTTTCAGTTCGAGGCTCTTCTGCAAACTTGTGATGGCTTCATCGAGATTTTTCTCGATGTAGAGCAAGTGGCCGAGAGCGTACCAGGCGTGAGCATCTTTGGGATTACCGGCGACGGCCTGGCGATAGGCGGCGATGGCGTCGCTATTTCTGCCGGCACTTTGCAACGCAGAGGCGTAATTGGCGCGGACGTCATTCGCGTTCGGTGAAATCTCGAGGGCTTGCTCGTAGGTTTTGATCGCAGCGTCCCAATCATGTTTTGAGGCGAGAGCGGCGGCGAGATTGTTCATCGCGTCTACGTATTTCGGGGAGAGAGAGATGGCTTTGCGGTAGGCGTCGATTGCGTCGTCGGTACGATTGAGTGCGAAGAGCGCGACGCCCATACCATTGTAGGCTTGCGGAAAATTGGGATTGAGCGTGAGCGCTTTCTGGTAGGCGGCGAGAGAATCTTTGAATTTTCCCTGGTGGTAGAGAGCGAGGGCGAGATTGCTTTCGGTGATTGAGTCGGTTGGCTTAAGTCTCAGAGCAGCTTCGAAATCTTTTACGGCTTCGACGTCGTCACCTTTGGCGTCGAGGGCGAGACCGAGGTTGCTGAGCGCTTCGGGGAAGTCGGGGTCGAGCGCGAGGGCCTGGCGAAATTGCTGGATGGCGTCGTCGAGTTTGCCTTTGCCGTAGAATTCGAGGCCACGATTGTTGAATTCGACGGCTTGATTGTGAGCGGCGGTTTGAACTCGAGATTGAGTATGAAGAGTTGGCGGCGATGCGAGTGCGAACAAGAGCAAGACGCAGCAGGCAAGGATTGAGATCGTTTTCAACGCGTACGGGCCTCCGACCGTGAGACCAGCGAGGGAAGGATAGCATAGACAAATGGACTGGCGGCGCTGCTGACAAGTCTGAAAAGGCCAGGCTCGGGGCTTACATCGCGTGGCACAGGTCGAAGAACGTGTTACCGGGCGAGTATCGCTAGTGTTACGTTGCGATTTCGGTTACGCTGGTTGCTCTACAGGTGGTTTGGACCCCCTTCCGGCCACTTGGAATGCTGTTCAAAACATTCAGCGCGGCAGTGTTCGGCATCGACGCTTATCTCGTCGAAGTCGAGGTAGATATTGGCCCGGGCTTTCAGGGCTGCTTCAGCGTGGTCGGATTGCCCGACATTGCTGTGAAAGAAAGCCGCGAACGAATCAAGTCCGCGGTGCGGAATTGCGGATTTGATTTTCCCTTCAGTTCGATCGTCACCGTAAATCTTGCCCCCGCAGACATCCGCAAAGAAGGATCGGCATTTGACCTGCCGATGGCGCTCGGGATTCTCGGTTGCCAGGGAACATTCTTCGGCAAAATTCTCGATTCGCACGTTTTTCTGGGAGAGCTGTCGCTCGATGGCGGAGTGCGCTCGGTGCGCGGAGCGCTTTCGGCGGCGCTGGCTGCGCGCGAACGCGGAATCAAGAATGTGGTGGTGCCGGAAGCAAATGCGCGGGAAGCGGCGGTGGTGGAGGGCGTGAATGTGTTTGCGGTGAAATCGCTGCCGCAGGCCGTGGATTTGATGAACTCGCCGGAATCGTTTCAGCCGGTGAAGGTGGATACGAAGCAGATGCTGGCGGAAGCAAGCCAGTATTCAGTGGATTTGCGCGACGTGCGCGGGCAGATGGCCGCGAAACGGGCTCTCGAAGTTTCCTGCGCGGGAAGCCACAACATTCTCTTGATTGGGCCGCCCGGCGCGGGCAAGACGATGCTCGCGAAACGGATACCGACGGTGCTACCGCCGATGTCACTCGAAGAAGCAATTGAGACGACGCGGATACACAGCGTGGCGGGAGTGCTCGAGGATAAACGCGGGCTGGTGGGGACGCGCCCGTTTCGTTCGCCGCACCATACGATCAGCGACGCGGGACTGATCGGCGGCGGAGCGATTCCGCGACCGGGCGAAGTTTCGCTGGGGCACAACGGCGTGCTGTTTCTTGATGAGCTGCCGGAATTTCAGCGCAACGTCCTGGAAGTGATGCGGCAGCCGCTGGAGGATGGGGCGGTGACGATTGCGCGGGCGGCGCTTTCCGTAAGCTTTCCGGCGCGGTTTATGTTAGCGGCGGCGATGAATCCGTGTCCGTGCGGATTTTTCGGCGATCCCACTCGGGAGTGCCACTGTTCGCCGGTGCAGATTCAGCGTTACGTTTCGAAGATTTCCGGTCCGCTGCTGGATCGAATCGATATTCACATCGAAGTGCCGGCGGTGAAGTACAAGGAACTGCGCGGAACGGCGGAAGTGGAAAGCTCGGCAGCGGTTCGCGAGCGCGTGGGACGCGCGCGGCAGGTGCAGTTCGACCGCTATCGCGAGGACAAGGGGCTGTATGCGAATTCGCAGATGCCTTCGCGGCTGCTGCGGAAACATTGCGCGATTTCCGCGGACGGCGAAAAGCTGCTCGAGACAGCGATCCAGCGGATGGGACTTTCGGCGCGCGCGCACGACCGGATTTTGAAAGTGTCGCGTACGATTGCGGATCTGGACGGCGCGGAATCGATTTTGCCGAAACATCTGAGCGAGGCGATTCAGTACCGGACGCTGGACCGGACGTATTGGGCATGAGGAGCTAGCAGACCCGGCGCGGCGAGGAAGCACTCGAGCTGTAGGTCCCGCTGGTACACAAGGCGCCTGTTCAAACTCGACTGCTTATATAGAAATATGTATACTGGTATATCGAGGGAAGGCGCGCGGAAACCCGTCCGATGGACAGGAACGTCGCTGAGGGATTTGCGATCTTTGCCTCGCGAGGCGAGGATCGACATTGGATACGCGCTCTTTACGGCCCAAGAGGGCAAGACCGATCCTTCCGTTAAGGCGCTCAAGGGCTTCGGCGGTGCGAGTGTGCTCGAAATTGTGTCTTCGCGTCAGGGTAGTGCGTGGCGTGGCGTTTACACGGTGCGTTTTCGGGGTGCCATCTATGTATTGCACGTATTTCAAAAGAAGTCCACCAAAGGTATAGCAACACCGCCCAGAGAAATCGAATTGATTAAGCGGCGCCTTGCGGAAGCCGAGCAGGACTACAATCGAAGGCAGGGCCTGAAATGAAAACTCACGCGAGAAAACGTAAAGGTCGCGTTCCCCGCGTAACTGAAAGCAGCGGGAATGTTTTTGCTGACCTAGGACTCCCCAACCCTGAGCAAGAGCTACTCAAGGCGCAGCTCACGCTGCAAATCCACACGATTCTCAAGGACAGCGGTCTGACGCAGGTTCAAATCGCTCAAATTCTTGGTGTGCAACAGCCTCAGGTTTCCTTGCTGATGCGAAATCGCGCAGGTAGTTTTTCCATTGGCCGCCTGATGGCGTTCCTCACGGCTCTACGTCGAGATGTCGAAATCACCGTTCGGCCGACCCGCAAAGAACACGGCGCACTCTCTGTTGTCTCAGCGTGACACACTGCGGTTTTTCAAATCGGTATTTTGAGCGATGGGTTAGTGCTGGGACATCAAAAACAAGTCAGCGTGGCCGCCAACGCGGGCATAGACGATGTTGGAGAGATCGCGGGAGTAGTCGTAGGCGTTGCCGTCGGCGATCAGAGGAAATGCAAAGGGAAGAGTGAGAGCGACCTGGGGTTGGCCGATGAGTCTTCCGTCGTGCCAGCCCTGGCGGTAAATCGTGACATCGTGCTGAGAGGGAACGGCGTAGGTGAAGGACTTGCCGTCGGGGGCGAAGTTAATCCCGAAGGTGACTACGCCGGGCAATAGCGGGGTGCACCTCTTGTCAGCAAGCGACAACTCGTAAATTCCAGCTCGCTCTCCGACTCCCACGATCGTAATCAGGTAGTTCCCGTCCGGCGCGGTGGCAAAAGCAAAGCCGCAGCCTTCCGCGACCTTTTCCGGAACCGAACTCTCGACACTCTCTCTCCAGATGCCCCCCCTAGCGCTGCCCCCGGAAGAAGCATTCAAAAACACGGACTTCTGATCTTCGCTCCAAAGTATGGCCTGGATGCTCCCGTACGACCATAGAAGCTGGCGGAGGCCGTTGCCATCGGCTCCTACGACGTAGGCTTTGTTGGGCGCTCCTGGCACTTCTTCCACAAAAGCAATGCGAGCATTGTCAGCGGCCCAAAAGCCGGTGGCGATGGATACTCCCGCTGCGATTTTCACCTTATTGCTGCCGTCTATGTTGGAGACCCAGAGCTCGGTCTGGCCCGACGAAGGAATGGTGATATACATCACGCGTTTTCCGTCGCGGGAGACGCCGGGCTGCGTGGCGTTTTGAGAGGCGATGTCCGTGGATGTCTTCGAATGAGTATTGTAAACAGTCAACAACACGGAGGCTTTCCCGTTCACATAGTAAAGGCCTCTTCCACCAGGGTCGGGCATGGGCGAAGTATCGGGCCCCGTCCCCACAGTGACCTGAGTGAGAGCCTTGTCGTCCAAATTATATTTCCAAATGTTTGTGAGGCCGTTGACGGGGCGGCTAAGCATCAGGTTCCTACCCGCATCCGTCCAAACGACGGTATTGGACCACGCGGGCAGCACACCCAATTCAACTGACGATCGCTTGGAGAGATCCACTTCGTAGGCGTTCGCGCCTCTAAGGAAACTCACTGAATTTTCGGCCAGGACCAGCAAGCGATTGCCGTCCGGGTACGGCAAGATCCGCCGAATCGGAAATATCGTGGCAGCAAACGCGTAAACCTGTTCCTCATTCAGCCCGGAGCGGTTCGCGCGGTACACGGATCTTCCATCAGATTTGGTGTAGAAAATAGAGTTGCCATCCACAGAGGGAGCCACAGCGTAGCCCGAGGCGATGCGGACCGGTTTGCCACCGAGCGTGGGAACACCCCACTCGTCGGCGCGCCCGAGAAATCGTCCGTAATAGATTTCTGTGCCGTCGGTGGAGAAGCTATCGACAAATTTGTCGCCGTCGTCATTGGTGAGCTGCAGCGGCTCGCCGCCGGAAGTGAGCATGACGAACACCTGTTCGACGCCCGCGACGGGCGAACTGAAAGCGACGGTGTGTCCGTCGGGAGAGATTCGCGCGACCTCCATTGGTTTGTCCCAGTGGCTGATCTGCGTGATTTTCATCGGGCCGGAGGGGGCGGATGAACCGCCTCGGAAGTGATAGACGGCGTAAGCAGCGGCGAGTAGAAGCACAGCGGCGCACGCGGTAGCGATAACATATCTTTTTGTCGCGGAGCCGGATGACGGCTGCGCGGCGATGGATGCGGATGAGACGGCCGCCACTGAGGCGCTGGAATATTGAGCCGAGCTCGCGTCCTGAGCTGCATTCGATTCTGCAGATGACATGCGGCCGGAGCCAGAGCCGGCATCGCGGCGGAGCCGTTTCAAGTCAGTGCGAATGTCGGAAGCGGCCTGGTAGCGGAGGTCGCGATCTTTTTCGAGGGCTTTGTTGATGATGTCTTCGAGCTTCGCGGGAAGATCTGGGTTCAGGCGCACCGGAGCGACGGGTGCGCGGTTCAGGATCGCTTCGGTAATCACACCGGAAGTTTCGCCGCGAAACGGAACTGCTCCGGTGGCCATTTCGTAGAGCACTACGCCGAACGAAAAGAGATCGGTGCGCGCATCGAGTTCCTTGCCGCGAACCTGCTCGGGGGACATGTAAGCGACGGTGCCGACGGCGATGCCGGGGCTGGTGAGATCTTCGGGGCGCACGCCTGAGGCCATCTTTGTGGGGAGAGTTGCGTCCTGCGTAATCGTGTGGACGGCGGCGAGGCGAATTTGCTTGGCGAGACCGAAGTCGAGAATTTTGGCGTGACCGCGCTCGGTGACGAAGATGTTGGCGGGCTTGATGTCGCGATGAACGATGCCTTTGGCGTGGGCGGCGTCGAGCGCGTCGGCGATTTCGATGCTGAGATCGAGGAGCAATTCCAGATCGAGGGGGCGGCCGTCGATGCGATGCTTCAGCGTCTTGCCATCGAGACATTCCATGGCGATGAAGGTGTGGCCGTTGGCTTCGCCGATGTCGTGAATGGTGCAGATGTTGGGATGATTGAGCGCGGAGGCGGCGCGGGCCTCGCGGTGGAAGCGTTCGAGCGCTTGCGGGTCTTCAGCGAGGTCGTCGGGAAGAAATTTCAGGGCGACGAAGCGGCCGAGGTGTGTGTCTTCGGCTTTGTAGACGACGCCCATTCCGCCGCCGCCGAGTTTTTCGACGATGCGGTAGTGCGAGATGGTTTGGCCAATCATCGAATCGGAGGGCGTCATGTGCGGGACATGTTAGGTTGGGCGGGAAGGCAAGTCAACGAGTGGGACTTTGCTAGGATACGGCTAGCAACGGACTCGGCCAACACTTCGATTTGGCGAGCTGATGGTGAGCGGTCTATTTTTACTTACGTTTTCCTCTCCTGTAACATCGCGACTGTGAAACCTTTGGAGTTGCTCGGCCAGGCGCTTTCTCGAGACGGCAGCGTCTTGAAGCTGGTCCGTCGCAGCGAGGAGTACATCATCCTTGCCAACGGCAAGAGCCTCATGTCGAGTCGCATGCATGGCTCGGAGGAGGCGCTCGCAACGTTTGCCTGCCAAAAAGCGCGGATGCTCGAGCAGCCGAGCGTGCTCATCGGCGGGCTGGGCATGGGTTTCACGCTGCGCGCGACGCTCGATCTTCTTCCGGGGGATGCGACGGTTGTTGTGGCCGAACTTGTCCCCGCGGTCGTCGAATGGAATCGCGGCCCGCTAGGTCCGCTGGCCGGGGAGCCGCTGGGAGATCCACGTGTGCGCGTCGAGATCGATGACGTCGCGGTGATCCTCGAATCGCGCCGGGGCCAATTTGATGCCGTGCTGCTTGACGTGGACAACGGGCCGAGCGGTTTCAGCGCCTCGAACAATGATTGGCTTTACGATGATCGCGGAATTGCAGCTGCCTTCGCGGCGCTCAAGATCGAACGGAGTACTGGCCGTCTGGTCGGCACGAGAGGATCGGAGGTTCGAGCAACGCTTGCGCCACGGGAGGTTCAGCGTAGAGGTGGAGCACGTTCGCGGGCGCCTGACGAAGGGCGGTCCGCGCCACACGATTTTCCTGGGCCACAAATCGCCGGGGAGGTGAGGTTGCTCCGAGGCTGGAGTCTCCTGATATTCGAGTTTGGAACGAAGGATAAGTGCGTTCGCTTAGTTGGAGTGCAGAGACTCTTGGAGACTGATTAGATTTTGCGGACGGACGCGGATGATGCCCCGGCGCGGGCTGTCAATGTCCGCGATGAACAAGAATGCGATGGAAAGAACCAACGGGAAAATCACGAGTTGCAGAATTCCAGCCTTCGCGCGCCGCCTGCTATGGCCCACGAGCATGTTTGCATAAATCGCGACCGCAGCCATCAGGCCCCAGGCAGCAATCGGGATTCGATTCCACCAAGCGGCCTGCGTGTACCCTTGCGAGTTCAGTACGTCGTTCATCCCAGCGACGGCCAGAGCCATCATGGGCGTCGGCTGCCCCGATTGAAAATCGAGAGCGGACCACAGTTCGGCCTGCAGGCGAGCGGTGTCGGAATTGATCCGGCTGCGGTCGTCCTCGTTGCGAGCCGAATAGAACAAGATACGTTGGTCGAGATACTTTTTCAGGAGACCGCGCACTTTCGCAGCGCTCGGGCCGGGAAGCAAGTCTGCACGGAGATATTCTGTGCCGATGGCGTTGGCTTCGGCTTCTTCCAGCGTCTTACGCTGATCGTAACGGTTCATGGCCATCGAAAAAGTGAAGCCGATGATGAGGCCGAGAAGCGTGAGGGTGGCGGCGACGATGACGTTGAGATCTTCGCGGACAGCTTCATCCATCGGAGGCCGCTTATCGCGAATGGAAGCGCTGATCTTTGCCGAGAGCCAGAGCACTAAAAACGAGAGGATGAAAAGAATGAAAGGGTAGTTGACTGGATTGAGCATGCGCGAAGGCCTCGAGTCTTCGTCCGGCTGCCATTAAGGACGCCGGAGCGATTATGAACGGAGTCGTAGGACTATATCGCGCAAATTGAGACGTTGCTGAAGATTTTGTCGGGGACTCGATTAAACACGTGAAATCGAATCGGATGAAATCAGCGGAGAGTTTTCAATAAATCCGTCAAGACGACAGCAAGGGGGATCTGGGCGAGAACCACGGGAAGCGAGGGGATTGCGACGGCTGCCGCCAGGCCGTACAGGGCGCCAACGTCGGCAGGGAAGGGATTCAATTGCGCGATCTTTTGGTAACTCTGGCTGAAGTGATAGAGAGCGCTGCTTTCGGGAGCGTCCAGAAATTCGAGTTCGTGGCCCGCGCGATGGAGTATCCATTTTTCATGGAACTGGGCGCTGTGAATTTGACCGAGAATTCCGTACTCGAGGATTCCATTGCGACGCAAGGTCGCGAGCCTGGGTACAAAAAACGCCAAGGGCCCGAGTGCGAAAATGGCGATGACCACGACTAATGCGATGGCCATGAACTTGAAATCCAACAGGTGCGCGCCTTGATGAAGGATCTCGAATCGCCACGTAGCTCCGATCACAGCGGTGGCTGCGAAGGCGATCGGGGCGAATGCTGACGCGGTGAGGCCGAGGAAGCCTAGGCCTCCGTGTTCGTCCGGGTGCGTCGCAATCAAGTTCAAATTCTGCCGGGATAATCTGAACGCGAAGAAAGTCCAAAGCAGCCAGCGCCACAGGCCGAGGCCGAGCAGGAACTGGAACAACGGCGCGCTCACCAGCACTGCATACCAGCCGGCGGCGGTGAGATGGAATTCAGCGCCGGAACCGCTCCCAAGCCACGGTGTCGCGTCCACGAGGCCCCTATACGACAAAGCGGTGTGAAGGATTAGAAACAGGAATACCAAAAGTTCAGGAAGAAAAGCATCGCGAACGCGGAGAAGTGTGGCGATTACTCCATCCATGTAAGCCAGGTCCGAGGAGTCCAGCAGGCCGACTCGCCGGATGTGCTGCATCACTACGCGGAAGCGAGCTTCCATGTACGTTTCGCCGAACAGCAAAGCAGGGATCGCGATCAGCAAGCGAGCGTAAATGCGGTAGTCTCTGACTAAGGATGACAGACCTTGCGGGTTAAGTACGGCGGTGAATACGACGAGAGGCACCCAACTGATTGCCACGAGAACGAGGATGCGGCGAGTGAGATTCCATTGGTTCGGCCGAATGAGGCCGAGCGCCTGTTGAGCGCGAAAGAACGGACCTCCCCGAACGAAGGAGACTTCACTGGTTGTGACTTCGATCGGGGAGTTCGTCTTTGTGTCCACCGGCTGCCTCGCAAAAATATTCCTTCCAGATCACGCGGAGGCTTCGCGGATTCCTGGTGCAGAGCCGCACCGCGCACGCAGCCGGCGTCCGAAATCATTTTCTGCCTTCCGCTTGTAACTTCCGCGGGTCGTTACATGCGATTGCTACGACGAAAGATAGTGCGCGACTTTTTTGCCGCCTTCTTCGGTGTAATACACCGTCACTTTTGCGCCTTTTGCGACGCCCTTGCCGGTGTCCTTGCCTGCATCTTCCATGGCCTTGCCGGAGACTTCGAAAGTCTTTTCTGTACCGTCGGCGGTCTTCACTACAACTGTCTTTGTGTCCTTATCGAATTTCACGATGGTTCCCTTAGTGGATTTCAGGCCATCCTTGGACACTTTGCCAACGTCGACGGCGGTTTCGTCCGCGCCCTTGCCAGTGGTGCGGGCGACAACTTCGGTGCCTTCCTTGAGGCCGTTAAAGCCGTCCTTCGTTCCTTTCACGGTGGTGTCGCCAGTGAACTTGACGGTATGCTCCGTGCCGTCAGCGGTCTTCACGACCACCGTTTTCGTCGCGCTGTCGACTTTCTTGATCGTCCCGTGGATGAAGTGAAGGGGATCCTGCGCTGCGCAAACGGATGCGGCGAGCAATACGCAAGCTGCCAAACGTCCTAGTTTCGTGATCATCGATCTGTGTCTCCTTATGGGCGATGTCGATTTGGTTGAGCGGTCGTTCCCTGCGGCTTCGCGAGGATGCGCGCGTGGGGCCACGGGACTGGAGATGTTCCACGTTTTGGGATCGGCTTGTAACCGTCAAAAGTGACGGGTGTTGGGAAATCAAGAGACTTCGAGTGCTCAGCGGGGATCGTCGGGATTAATTCCTCGGAACCAGCTTCGCGCGAACCGCCGATGAAACGTCGCTCATTGAGTGGGTGACCCTACTGCGCACCTGCCCGATACATTGACTTGTGCGCGCGCGGTATGTTACGCATACTGCTCTTTTGAGGCATCTCTAGAGCTCGGATGGCGGCCAAAACTCAACGAATCGAGATTACGCTTGAGACGCTGCTGGAAAGCGTGGATCTCGCCGAAGTCATAGTGATGCGCATTGCGGAAGCCGCAGGTTTCAGCGAAGAAGACATCCACAAAATGGGAATGGCGGTGCGCGAGGGCGTGATCAACGCGTACAACTATGGGAACCAGCAGCAGCGCGACAAAAAGATTTTCATGACGGTGGAGCTCGACCACGAAAAAATGGTGGTTCGCGTGCTCGATCAGGGCAAGGGATTCGAGCTGACGGAAGTGCCCGATCCGCTTGCGGAAGAGAATTTACTGCGTACGTCAGGCCGGGGGCTGTTCCTGATGCGCGCGTTTATGGACGAATTCAACGTACACACCGCGCCCGGAGGCGGGGCCGAGCTGGTGATGGTAAAGAAACTTCCCGAAGCAGTTTCCGGCAACGGAAGCTCCCAACCGGCGTAGAATAACAATAGAGGTTCCACCGTGGCTCTCCAAGGCACATGCCGTGAAATCGAAGACATCGCAATCATAGATTTCAGCGGGAAAATTACGCTCGGCGAAGGCAGCTCCACGCTGCGGCGCACGATTCGCGAGCTGATCGACAAGGGACATCGCAAGATTGTCCTGAACCTCTACGACGTGGATTACATCGACAGCTCCGGGATTGGGCGAGCTCGTCAGCGGCTACACCACGGTGCGCAACGTGGAAGGCGAGATGAAGCTGCTGCACTTGACGAAGCGGGTTCACGACCTGCTGCAGATTACGCGGCTGTTTACGGTGTTTGATGTGCAGTCGGATGAAGAGGCTGCGCTGCGAAGTTTCCGGTAGATCGCTCCCTCGAAATCTGGTCTGCGACGGATTTTCTCCGGGCCGAAGAACTCACACCTACTGAGGTTTGACCTTTTCCAGTGCTGCATCGAGTTTAGCTGGTTCAACGTGCAGGATCGGAAGCCCCATCTGAACCTTTTTCCACTCCTTCGCGTTCATTTTGGATTTGAGCGCAGCCAAGTCTCGCATCGCATCTTTATCTCCGGCGATGGCGAGCGTCACATATAGCAGACACGCGGCGGGGCGATCCGTCTTTCCGCCTTCTCCGCTTGCTTTCATTTGTGCGAGCGCTTTAATAGCAAGCCGGTCTCCGCCAAGAGCGCCACGTTCGTAGTGAGCTCTGGCGTCGCGCTCGTTCACAGCGACCCCCAGTCCGTGCTGGTGAAGATATCCCAAGGCAATATTCTGCGCTTGAGTCGCCTTGTTTGGCGGATTCGGTGCAGAAATAGCGCGCCTTCTCTGCGTCTTGCGGAATTCCCCGGCCTTCGGCGAGGCGAATACCAATTGCACTCTGCGCATCGTGGTCGCCTGCGTCAGCGGCCTTTAACCACCAGTGCGACGCTTCTTTCTGGTTTTCGGGAAGGTCGACGCCCTTGTCATACATTTCGGCAATCAACTTGAAACTCTGAGTGATTTTCCAAGCCTTCAACTCTGATTCGGCTCTTTGCACCGCTCCCGCTGCCTGTTTGTCGCCAGCTTCTTTCGCCAAAGTGAACCACGCAAACGAGAGCGTGTCGTTGGTTTCGATCCCGTCACCGTTATAGTAGGCGGCCCCCAGGTCATACATCGCGTCTGCATTACCCTGGCGCGCGGATTTCTGAAACCAGGCGAATGCCTCGTGCTTGTCCTGCTTTACGATCTCACCTGCGAGATAGATGACACCCAGATTTTCCTGGGCTTCGGGATTTCCGTGTTCGGCTGCGCTTCGATACCACTTGAGTGCTTCTTGATCGTTCTTCGAAACGCCGTTTCCGCGGTCGTAGGCGCGTGCCAGCTTCAACTGCGCGTCAAGGTTGCCGCTTTGAGCTTCGGTCTGAAGTCGCGAAATTTCCTGAGTGCTGAGTTGCGATTGAGGCTGAGGGTGAACGAAGACTAGGCACAGCACGACAAGATGAAAGAACATTTGCGCAGCAGGATACGCGGCGCGTTGCTGTTATGCAACTAGCGAGATGGCGCGGAAGGTACGAGCATGCATGAATCTGAAAAGAGCCGACGGGACGTTGGCGACGCGGATTTTGCTTGCTTGTAGTGGATGCGGAACACCCGCGCGTTTAAGTTACGGGGTCGACTGAGGCTCACGCTGAGATCCTTCAGCGAACCTGACCGGTTCGCTTCAGGATGACAGGCGGGTGAGTTTGCTCGACGAAAGCTCGTGTGAACGCGTGATTTATGCCCCCGGAATGCCGCAGCGATTAGCTGGCGGGCGGGTTTGTGGTACCATGCTTTTCCATCGAATTTTCATATAGGGAGCCGCTTTGGCGCATATTTCGCGTAGAGAACTGAAGACTGACGAGGTACGGGACACGCTGGCGCATGGCGCTGAGGCTGTGCTGTCCCACCAGGCTTTGACGCTATACATTTTGGTGGCTGCGATCGTCGTTGCGCTGGGTGTTTTCGGATGGCGGACATATTCCGAGCGGCAAACGGTGAAAGCGGCGGCGGGATACAACGACGCGATGAAAGTGTATCAAGCGCGCGTGCGCGCACCGGGCGAACCGGCCGAGCCGGGCGAAGTGACGTACGTCGACGAGAAGAATAAGTACACGGACGCCGAAAAGAAATTCGAAGATGTTGCGACGAAATATCCGCGAACGCGGCCGGGGCAGCTGTCGTCCTATTACGCAGGGCTGAGCCTGGAAAAACTCGGCCGGAACGATGACGCGAAGAAATGGCTGAAGGGCCTGGCGGACAGCGACTCGGATTTTTCGCGTTTGGCGAAATTCGAGCTGGCGCAATTGGCTGACCGCGCGGGGCAGGGCGACGAAGCGGTGAATCTCTATCAGCAATTGATCGCGAAGCCGGGAGTGCTGGTGCCGAAGCCGGTTGTGATGATTGCGCTCGCCGAGCATTACAGCGAGAAAAATCCTGCGGAAGCTGCGAAGCTTTACACGCAAATCAAGAAAGATTATCCCGATACGCCGATTGCGGAAGAAGCGGACCAGGAGTTGGCGTTGTTGCCGGGGAAGTCCTGATTTTTTTCGAGCTACGCTAAACAACTTGTGATTTCTTCTGTTACAGCGCGTTCCGTCTTAATTTCATCCAAAGCAAATCGAAAGCTCGCGGGAAAGGCACCGCGAAAGGTACACCCTTCGGGCCACCTTCTTCCCAGCGCTTACGCGCTGGGCTAACTTCTGTCGCGCCTACGGCGCTTATGGATTGCACCGGAGAGAAGCCCGCGACGAGTAATGGGCTTCCCGTGTTTTCTCGAGCGTTGAATTCCAGGATTTGCTGCAGCGGACGCGGTCCCGCGAGCCCATCCGGGACGCAAAAACCGCGCATGCCGTCCCGCGGCTGCGGAAAAAGAAAGAGTCGCGGTAAGATGGGCGCAATGGCGGTTGCTTCCTATGCGATGGATGTGCGGCGGACGCGCGGGCGGCGCTATCCGGAAGGTCAGCACGCGTATCGGAATGACTATGCGCGGGACCGCGACCGCGTGGTGCATTCGCGCGCGTTTCGGCGGCTGGAAGCGAAAACGCAGGTTTTTACCACACGCTTCTCCGATCACTTTCGCAATCGGCTGACGCATACGCTGGAAGTGACGCAGATTGCGCGGACCGTTGCCGGGGCGCTGGGTCTCAATACGGATCTCACCGAAGCGCTTGCGCTCGTCCATGACATCGGGCACCCGCCGTTTGGGCATGCGGGTGAAAAGCAGCTCGACAAGCGGATGCGCGAGTTCGGCGACCGGTTCAACCACAATCTCCATGCGCTGCGAATCGTGGAGCAATTCGAGCAGCGGTATCTCGACTATCCGGGATTGAATCTCACGTTTGAGGTGCGCGAGGGAATCGTGAAGCACTCGCGCGATTACTCCGCCGCGGAATTTCCGGAGCTAGCGGAGTATTTGCTCGATGAGCGGCCGCCGCTGGAAGCGCAGTTGATCGACCATGTGGACGAGATTGCTTACAACACGGCGGACCTCGACGATGGATTCGAAGCGCACTTGCTCGATTTCGAGCAGCTCCGGGCTGAAGTGCCAATCTTTGACGCCGCGTATGTGGAAGTGGATCGCGCGCATCCGAGCGGTTTGCAGAAATTGAAATTCAATGAAGCTCTGAAGCGCGTGCTTGACCGGTTGGCGACGGACTTGATTGAACATACGCGCGGGCAGGTGGAAGCGAGTGGGGCGCGTAGCGTGGAGGAGATTCGGCGGTGGCCGAAGCGGCTTGCGTCGTTTTCGGATGAGGTGGCGGCGGAGAATGGGAGATTGAAGCGTTTTCTTTTTTCGCGTTTGTACTCGCTGCCGGCGATTGCGGAGGATCGGGACCGGTCGGTTGCGTCGCTTGACGCGCTGTTTCGTTTTTTCCTCGAGCATCCGGAGCGGATGCCGAAATATTATGCGGAACTGGCTGGAGAGGAGCCGCGGCATCGAGTGGTTTGTGATTACATTGCGGGGATGACGGATCATTTTTTGCTGCGGCAGTGCCGGGAGTTGATTGGGGATGCGGCGATTGCGGAGGGGAAGGATTGAGACGGGAGGATTAAAGCGGAGGGAAAAACGGAAGGAGTAAAGACAGACGGAAAAAGAGAACGATTAACACAGAGGACACGGAGAGGCACAGAGTTCACAGAGGAAAACTAAAGCACGTTCCCTCGGAGATTGAATGTGCGCGGTGCGGGTTCAGTCGAAAAAGAGCCGGCGAGACGCCGGCGTTACGGTGGGGCAATCGTGGTCTCTTTTGGTTGGAAGCCTGGCGCGATTCAGTTGCGACTTGGTGAAATCAGATCGTGCGCGATTCAGGCGCGACGGCAACGGCTGCCGCCCTGAAGGGCGGCGCTACAAATGCTGAGCGCGTTGTCCGATTAGCATCAGTTACGGAATCTTCCACAGGTGGTTTCCTTGACAAGCTCTCAACCGGACATATAATGTGATTTCGTAGCAATTATGCGGGGAAAACGATGTTTTTGGACGTAAACGAACTCGCCCTCCGGAAGATCCGAATCCGCAAAAGCTACTCGCCGGGCACGCTTGATTTTCACTCAGGCGAATTCAGGCAAGTGGAGCCGCTCGAGGTGCGCGCGACGGGCGAGCTGGTGGAAGGGCAGATTCGACTGTACGGTAACTTGCACACACGAGTGGAGTTAGTGTGCGCCCGGTGCCTCGATACGGTGGTGGAGGAGATCAGCCGCGACTTCGACCTCTACTATCGGCCGATGACTTCGATTGCGCGGGATGACGAATTTCACCTGAATCTCGACGACACGGAGATCGCGTTTTTCGAGGGCGACGGCCTGTTCCTGGCGGATGTGCTGGCCGAGCAGGTGAACCTTTCGATTCCGATGAAGATTATTTGCCGCAGCGATTGCCGCGGGCTCTGCGCTCACTGCGGCGCGAACTTGAACAACGAAGAATGCCGTTGCGAGAAGCATACGGCGGACTCCAGGCTCGCACCCCTCGCTCGTTTGAAGCAGGACTGGTTCAAAAAGCAATAAAACGCTACACTATCCCTTTCCATTTCGGCCGCTTTCAGTAGCGGCCTGCCAAGAGGAGCTGTAATGCCGAATCCGAAGCGACGACACTCAAAGAGGCGCACAAGCAACCGGCGCGCACACGATCATCTGCACACTTTGTCGCTGACCGAGTGTCCGAACTGCCACGAAAAGAAACTGCCGCATCAAGCGTGCCGCCTTTGCGGATATTACAAAGGCCGTGAAGTGATTGACACCAAGCGCAAGACAGCCTAAGTTTCCCTCGCCTGTATTTCCAAGCTGGCACTTTAGATGACAACCATTGCTCTAGATGCTATGGGAGGCGACCACGCGCCTCGCGCGGAAGTGGAAGGCGCAGTTCTTGCGGCGCGCGAGCTGGACGTGCGCATTCTGCTGGTTGGGATTGAGTCTGCGCTGAAGCAGGAGCTGGGAAGGCACCGGCAGCGCGGGCTGCCGATCGAGATCGTCAACGCCACGGAAGTGGTGACGATGAGCGATTCTCCCGCGCACGCGTTCCGGCGGAAAAAAGACAGTTCGCTGCATGTGGCGGCGAGGCTCGTTCGCGACGGGAAGGCGGACGCGCTGGTGAGCACGGGAAATACCGGCGCGGTGATGACGATCGCGCGGTTCGTGCTGGGGACGCTGCCTGCGGTGGATCGTCCGGCGCTGGCCGGCGCGTTTCCGAACATGAAGGAAAAGATTTCGGTAATTCTGGATGTGGGCGCGAACGTCGATTCGAAAGCGGAGCAGATCGAACAGTTCGCGGTGATGGGCGAAATTTATTACCGGTCGATCTGGGGAGTGAAGCGGCCGCGAATCGCGCTGCTTTCGATCGGCGAAGAGGAAATGAAGGGCAACGAAGTGACGCGCGAGACGTTTAATCTGCTGAAGCAGTCGTCGCTGAACTTTGTGGGGAACGTGGAAGGGCGCGATGTGTTTCGCGGCGACGTGGACGTGATCGTCTGCGACGGATTTATCGGGAATATTGCGCTGAAGATCAGCGAAGGTTTGGTGGAGCACATTGGCGGGATGCTGAAGAAAGCGATCAAGAGCAGTTTGAAATCGCAAATCGGGTACGCGCTCTCGAAGAAAGCGTTTGACGATTTCCGTTCGCGGACGAATTATTCCGAAGTGGGCGGGGCGCCGCTTCTGGGCGTTCGCGGAATTACGGTAATCGGGCACGGGCGCTCGAATCCAGCCACCATCAAGAATGCCATGCGCGTGGCGAGTGAATTGCACCGCAATCGCGTGAACGAAAAAATCGATCAGGAGCTTTCCGCAGTCGCCACGGCCGAACGCGGCTAGGCATCCCCGGATAATTTCACAATGGGCAAAATCGCATTTTTGTTTCCCGGACAGGCTTCGCAGTATCCCGGCATGGGCCGGGATCTGGCCGAACATTTTCCAGAGTCGCGCGCCGTTTTTGATGAAGCGGATGCGGCGCTCGGGTTTTCCATCTCGAAGCTTTGCTTTGAAGGTTCAGAAGAAGCGCTGAAGCAGACGGAAAATACGCAACCTGCCATTTTGACGGTTTCGATTGCGGCGTATCGCGCGCTTGAGAAGCGCGGAATCGTTCCCGATTTTGCCGCGGGGCACAGTCTTGGGCGAGTATTCGGCCGTGGTTTCCGCGGGCGGGATCGATTTTCCGGACGCGGTGAAAATCGTGCGCGGGCGCGGACGATACATGCAGGAAGCTGTTCCTTCCGGCGAAGGCGCGATGGCTGCGATTCTTGGTTTGCCACCGGCGGAAGTGGCTGAAATCTGCAAGAAGGCGGCGGATCAAGATGTGGTGTCGCCTGCGAACCTGAATTCACCGGAGCAAACGGTAGTTTCGGGCGGCGCGGCGGCAGTGAAGCGCGCGGTGGAGATAGCGTCGCAGAGCGGAGCGAAACGCGCGGTGATGCTGCCGGTTTCTGCGCCCTTTCATTGCGAAATGATGGCGCCGGCGCAGAAGAGGCTCGAGCCGGATCTGCGCGCGGCGAAATTCCACGCGCTGAAATTTCCGGTGGTTACGAATGTGGACGCCGAAGCGATTTCGACGGGCGATGAAGCGCGCGACGCGTTAATTCGCCAGGTGACGCAACCGGTGCGCTGGCTCGACTCGATTCACGAAATGCTCGAGGCGGGCGTGGTTCTTTTTGTGGAAGTGGGGCCGGGCAAAGTGCTGACGGGGCTATTGAGGCAGATCGACCGGTCGATTCGGGCGTGCAATGTGGAAGATGCGGCGAGTCTGGAAGCGGCGCTCGAAAAAATCGCGCAGGCGCGCACGCAAACGGCGGAAGGGTAACGAGGCTTGATGTTTTCACTCAAAGATAAGGTTGCGCTGGTTACCGGTGCGTCGCAGGGGATTGGGCGCGCTACGGCATTGGCGCTGGCGGGCGCGGGAGCGAAAGTCGGTGCGGCCGCACGGAGCGCCGATAAGCTTGCGTCGCTCGTTTCCGAGATTGAAGCGGCTGGGGGCGAAGCGCTTGCGGTGCCGATGGACGTGGCCGACGGCAGCGCAGGTAAAAACCGGATTTCAGCAGGTGCTCGCGAAATTCGGGCGGCTCGATATTCTGGTGAACAACGCCGCCATCACGCGCGACACTCTCGCGCTGCGGATGAAGCTCGAAGATTGGGACGCGGTGATCCGGACGAATTTGACGGGCGCTCATCTGTGCATCCAGCAGGCGCTTGGCGCGATGCTGAAGCAGCGGTCCGGACGCATCATTAATCTTTCTTCGGTTGTGGCGGAAACAGGGAATGCCGGGCAGGCGAACTACGTGGCGTCAAAAGCGGGATTGATCGGGCTGACGCGCGCGATTGCCGTGGAAGTTGCGTCGCGGAATATTACTGTGAATGCGGTGGCGCCGGGATTTATTACCACGCCGATGACGGACGTGCTTTCGCAGGAAATCAAAGACAAGATGAAATCGATGATTCCGCTCGGTCGGTTTGGGACGGACCAGGATATCGCTGCGGCGATTGTTTTCTTGGCGAGCGACGAGGCGAGTTACATCACGGGGCAGGTGCTGGAAGTGAATGGCGGCCTGCACATGGGGTAAGACTGGGAGATTGCTGGTTTGGTGGTGCGGGACCGCGCGTTTGCAGATTGTTGAAGAGGTCAAAAGAGCCGGCAGGATGCCGGCCCTCCATCAAGATTGGCGGGCAGGCGCTACGAAAACCGGCGCAGGTGGTTTTAGTCAGACATGGACACCAAGGCTGCGAAGACTAAGCTCGTCGTAAGGCGCCTGGATCATGTGCAGATTTCGATTCCTACGGGCGCGGAGGAGCAGGCGCGCGCTTTCTACGGGGATGTGGTGGGGCTTCGCGAGATTGAAAAGCCTGAGTCGTTGAAGTCACGCGGCGGATTGTGGTTTGCGATTGGCGATATCGAACTGCACCTCGGCGTAGAAGCTGTGGTGAACCCGACGAAGCGGCACCCGGCGTTTGAAGTGGAAGATGTGCGAAGCGCTCGTGAACTTTTTCAGAATGCCGGCGTAAAAATACAGGAAGAGCCGGTGATTCCCGGGCGCGAGAGATTTACGATCTGGGATCCGTTCGGCAATCGGATCGAGTTCCTGCAGTTCATCGACTGAGTCCGAAGCGTGTATGCGAGTTTGGTAAATGAATTAAGCCGGGATCGTACAAAGGTTGACCCCGGCATTAGGCCGCGCATAGAATGGGCGGTACATTTTTGAGCGCTGTTCCGGACGTGGTGTGGGCCGGGGGCGAGACTGCAGATACCGGAGGAACAATTAGAATGGCCAGCGTCGAAGAACGCGTGAAGCAGATAATTGTCGAGCAACTCGGTGTGGACGAAGGCGAAGTGACGCAGACGGCTTCGTTTGTGGACGACCTGGGCGCCGACTCGCTCGACACTGTCGAGCTGGTGATGGCTTTCGAGGAATCATTCGGCATCGAAATCCCGGACGAAGACGCCGAGAAAATCGCCACGGTGAAAGACGCCGTCGAATATATTGAGAAGCACGCCAAGGCAAGTAAGTAAGTCCGCCGGCCGTCCCATTCCGAACAGGAGAAGTGAGTTTGAACCGCCGAGTTGTTGTGACGGGCGTAGGGCTGGTCTGCGGGTGCGGCATTGGGACCGATGAGGTCTGGCGCAACCTGCAAGCCGGCAAAAGCGGAATCGGCCCGATTACCCATTTTGATCCCACGGCTTTTGATTGCCGCATCGCGGGAGAAGTCCGCAATTTCGATCCCCTCGTCTGGGTAGAGAAAAAAGAACTGAAAAAAATGGGCCGGTTTATTCAGCTGGCTCTCGCGGCGTCCGCGTTTGCTATGGAAATGGCGAAGCTGGAAGTGTCGCCGGAGATGGCGGATTCGACCGGCGTTTACATCGCGTCTGGCATTGGCGGGTTCGATGTGATCGAGCGCGAGCATTCGAAATATCTGCAGGGCGGTCCTGGAAAGATTTCTCCGTTTTTTATTCCCGCGTCGATTGTGAATCTGGCGTCGGGGCACGTTTCGATTCGGTATGGCGCGAAAGGGCCAAATTCAGCGACAGCGACGGCTTGTTCAGCTTCGGCGCATTCGATTGGTGACGCGTACAAAATTATTCAGCGCAATGCGGCGGAAGTGATGATTGCAGGCGGGTCGGAAGCGGCAATCACGCCGATGGGCGTGGGCGGATTTGCGGCGATGCGCGCGCTTTCGACGCGCAACAACGAGCCGGAACGCGCGAGCCGTCCATTTGACGCGCAGCGCGACGGATTTGTGGTAGGTGAAGGCGCGGGCGTCCTGATTCTGGAATCGCTCGAATTTGCGCAGAAGCGCGGCGCGAATATCATGGCGGAAATTGTTGGATACGGAATGTCCGGCGACGCGTTTCACATCACGCAACCGGCTGAGGGCGGCGATGGCGGCTATCGCGTGACGATGGCGGCGCTGAAAGATGCGAAAATTTCTCCCGATGCGGTGGGCTACGTGAATGCCCACGGTACTTCGACGCCGATTGGCGATGCGATTGAAACGACGGCGCTGAAGCGCGTTTTTGGCGAGCGCGCGAAGAAAGTGCCGATCAGCTCGACGAAATCGATGACAGGGCATTTGCTTGGTGGCGCTGGCGGATTGGAAGCAGGCATTAGCGTCCTCGCGTTGCGCGACAAGATTTTGCCGCCGACTGTGAATTACGAGAATCCCGATCCGGAGTGCGATTTGGATTACATTCCGAACCAGCCGCGGAAGATTGCGGTGGAATATGCGGTGTCGAATTCGTTTGGGTTTGGCGGAACGAATGCATCGCTGATTTTTAAGCACTGGGACGGGAAGTAGCTGCGGTTGCGGCGTCGGTGTTACACCCGCATCATAGTTTGCTGTGAGTGATTGGGCTGCGTTGAGATCCTTCGGACATCCTGGCCGGATGTCCTCAGGATGACAGCGTCTCGGCGGTTTCTCGGCGTGACGTAGCTTGCGAGCCACATTTCTAACAGTGCCAGCAAACGATTACTGAATGTCATTCTGAGCCGATGCGGCCAGCATCGGCGAAGAATCTCAGCTGATAATTTTCGGCAACAGGTCGCGAGAGTCGAAATCGCACGGAGGCATTCTTGAAAATTGGAGTGTGCGTAAAACAAGTTCCGGCGAAGGATGCGCCGCTAGCGATTGTGGACGGCAGCGCGTGGATTCGCGAGTCTGACATTGGTTTTGAGACCAATGAGCCGGACAGCTATGCGCTCGAAGAAGCGCTGCGCCTGAAGGAGAAGCACGGCGGGGAAGTGGTTGCGATTTCGATGGGGCCGGAGCGCGCGAAGCAAACCATCAAGGAAGCGCTTGCAAAGGGAGCCGACCGCGGCATTCACGTTGCCGACGATCAATTTTTCAAGCTCGATCCGCTTGGATCTGCGCGTTCGATGGCGGCAGCGATCAAAGCCGAGAATTTCGATCTCATCCTCACCGGACTTCAGAGCGACGACCAGGGATTTGGCCAGACGGGCGTTCTGCTCGCTGAATTGTTGGGGCGTCCGCACGCGACGATCATCATGGCCATCGAAATCACCGACTCGCACATGAAACTGAAGCGCGAGCTCGAAGCGGGCTGGTTCCAGTGGGTGGAGCTGCCGCTTCCGGCGGTGCTCTCGATTCAATCGGGCATCAACAAGCCGCGTTACGCCACACTCAAAGGAATTATGGCCGCGAAGAAGAAGGAAATCGCGACGGTCCAACGGGCTTCGTTGGGAGTGCCTGACACGGCGACACAGCACGTGGAAAAAATCTACGTGCCGCACAAGGCGAAGCAAACGGAGTTCATCACCGGGCAGCCGAAAGAAATCGCGGCGAAGCTGATTGAGAAGCTCCGGCACGAAGCGCGGGTGCTCTAAGATGAAAATTCTACTTATCACTGAGCAGCGCGAAGGGAAATTCAACAAAGTCAGCTTTGAAACGCTGGCTGCGGCGCAGCAGATCGTTCAGCAGACGAAGGGTACGCTCACCGGAGTTGTGATCGGGAAGGGAGTTGCACCGCTTGCCGACGAACTGGCTGGTTCGCAGCTCGATGAAGTGCTGCTCGTCGAGCATGATCTGCTCGACAAATATACGCCGGACGGTTTTTCGCTCGCGTTGCGACAGGTAATCGAGAGCACGAAGCCTGATCTCGTCCTGCTACCCCACACGTATCAGGTGCGCGACTTTGCGCCGAAACTTGCAGCTTCGATGGGCAAGGGAATGATTGGCGATTGCATCGGCTACCGCTACGAAAACGGCAAACTCGTTTTCGTGAGACAAATGTTTCAGGGCCGCACGGCTGCAGACGTCGTATTCGCAGGAGATGGCCCGTGGATCGCATCGTTTCAGGCCAGCGCATTTCGCGCAGACCTCGCGGCGAAACACGCCAGCGGAAAAGCACCCGTGAAAAACGTGAGCGTTGATTTGAAGCCTGAGCAAATCCGCACCAAGCCGCTCGAGCTGTTCCGCGAAGCGAAACAAGCCGTCGATCTGACGCAAGCGCCGATTCTCGTTTCGATTGGCCGGGGCATCAAAGCGCCTGAAAATATTCCGATGGCGGAAAAGCTGGCAAAACTACTCGGCGGCGAAATCTGCGCGTCGCGGCCAATCTGCGACGAAGGGTGGCTCCCGATGGAGCGGCAGATCGGCAGCTCGGGGCAAACCGTTGCGCCGAAGCTTTATTTTGCGCTGGGAATCAGCGGCGCGATCCAGCACGTGGTCGGAATGAAGGGCTCTCGCACGATTGCCGCGATCAATAAGGACCAGAACGCGCCAATTTTTGAAGTGGCTGACTACGGAATCGTCGGCGACCTCTTCGAAATCGTGCCAGCAATCATCGCCGAACTTGAAAAAACCTAGCGGCGCGGTGTCCGCTTTCGCAATCGACGCTCCCACGTTCGGGCAATCAGCGGCCCGAAATTCCTCGTTGCTCTACGCAACATCCTGTCTCTGTGACACTTACGCATTAAAGCCACTGGCACGCAAACTGCCACAAGAAATACAAAATGTGCACACTCGTGCGCCTGGGGATAGCGCAGACACTTCGCAACGCCGGGGGATCTCGATGAATACGCTCTGGCAGGACCTTAAATATGCCGCCCGGATGTTGATCAAGGCGCCCGCGTTCACGGCTTTTGCCGTTGGCGTGCTGGCGCTGGGGATCGCTGCGAACACTTCGATTTTCAGTTTTGCCAGCGCTGTGCTGCTTCGGACGCTTCCGTACCACGATGCGGACCGGCTTGTGATGGTCTGGGAGGATTTTTCCTATATCGGATTTCCTGCAAATACGCCAGCGCCCGGGAATTTCTATGCCTGGAAGGAGCAGAACCGGTCGTTCGAGGATATGGCGGCAACGGCCGGCAATTCGTTCAATTTGACTGGCGGGAATGTGCCGCAGGAAGTGCAAGCCAGAATGGTCACCTGGAATCTTTTCGGCGTGCTGGGCACGAAGCCGATACTCGGGCGCGATTTCTTGCCGGATGATGATCGGCCGGGCGCAAGTCACGCGGTGATGCTGAGCCACGAGCTTTGGACGGAAACGTTTGGAGGCGATCTGCAAATTGTTGGCAAGCCGATCGAGCTGGACGGCGCAAAGTACACAGTGATCGGCGTGATGCCCGGCGGATTTGAATTTCGCGATCCGAAAATCGGGGTTTGGGTTCCTGCGGCATTTTCGGATGAGCGACGGACTACACATGATAGCCACTACCTGCAAGTGGTGGCGCGCCTGAAGCCCGGAGTTTCGCTCGAGCAGGCGAACGCAGACCTCGCGATCATTGCGAAGGGTCTCGCGGAACAGTACCCGACGAGCAATACGCACGTGGGAGCTTTTGCGGTTCCGCTTCGCGCGGACGTGGTGGGCGATCTGCGGACGGCGATCTTCGTTTTGCTCGGCGCTGTGGGATTTGTGCTGCTGATTGCGTGCGCGAATGTGGCGAATCTGCTGCTTGCGCGCGCGACCGGACGGCAGCGCGAATTGGCATTGCGAATGTCTCTCGGCGCGGGACGATCGCGCATCATTCGACAACTACTCACGGAGAGCGTCTTGCTCGCATCGCTCGCGGGCGCGCTGGGGCTATTGCTCACTGTGTGGGGCGCGCGCTTTCTCGAACGGCTCGTTCCCAGCGGCATCCCCGCCGCCGCGAATTCAGGAATCGATGGGCGCATTCTGGCATTCACACTCGTGGTTTCGCTCGGAACCGGAATCCTGTTTGGGATTATTCCTGCGTTACGCATCAGCGGCCTGAATCTCACAGACACGTTGAAGCAAGCGGGTGCTCGCAGCGGCGCGGGCGCGCATGGGCGACGCATTCGCGATGTGCTCGTGGTGGTGGAAGTGGCACTTGCGATGATCCTGCTCACGGGAGCGGCGCTGATGATCGAGAGTTTTACGAAGCTTCGGCATATCGATCTGGGCTTTCGCGCCGAGAATGTGCTGACGCTCCGCGTGCCGCTTCCCGATCCAAAGTATTCCGAACTGAGCAAACGGACAGCTTTTTACGATCAAGTTCTTGAAGCGCGTCGATCGTTTACCTGGAGTGGTGGCGGCAGGATTTGTCACCTGGGTGCCGTTGACGAATCGCGGCGGATCCTGGGGTTTCATCATCGAAGGACGGCCGGCGCCGGGGCCAGGCGAGACGTCTGACGCGAACACGCGCGTGGTGACCAACGATTATTTCCGGACGATGGGCGTCACGCTGAAGTCGGGACGTATTTTTGATGAACGCGATCGAGCAGGGTGCGCCGCTGGTAGTGGTTGTGAATCAAACGATGGCGCGGCAATTCTGGCCGGGCGAAGACCCCATCGGCCACCGCATCCGGCTCGGCGGTTTTAGCAGCGATCGACCGTGGGCAACGATTGTCGGCATCACGGAAGACATTCACCAGCGCGGCATCGGCGTGACTCCGCGGCCGGAAATGTATTACTCCTACGCGCAGGAGGATGTGTTTCAGCCGGGTACCTCGCGATAAAAACCAAGGGCGACCCACTTCAACTCGCGAACGCGGTTCGAGACCAGGTGTGGGCTGTCGACAAGGATCAGCCGGTGTCTGATGTGATGCCGATGCAGGCGATCGTTGATGAGGAGCTTTCGCCGCGCCAGATGCAGGCAAAGCTGCTGGGGATTTTTGCAGGAATCGCGCTGATTCTGGCGTCGCTCGGAATTTACGCGGTGTTGTCGTATGCGGTTGCGCAGCGAACGCAGGAAATTGGCGTGCGCATCGCGCTAGGCGCGCAGCAACGAGATGTGCTGCGCATGGTGCTTGGCCACGGGCTTGGATTGACGCTGATCGGCGTTGCGTTTGGTATTGCGGGAGCACTCGCGCTCGCGCGGGTGCTTTCAACGCTGCTCTATGGGGTCAGCGCGACCGATCCGCTTACGTTTGCGGCCGTTGCCGCGACTCTCGCGGTGGTTGCGTTGCTTGCGTGTTATGTGCCGACGCGACGGGCAATGAGGGTGGATCCAATGGTGGCGCTGCGTTACGAGTGAGTATTCGCAAAAGTTGAGAGGAGCGACTGATGCAAACTTTGCTGCAGGATTTGAAATACGGCGTCCGAATGCTGGCTCGTGCTCCCGGTTTTGCGATTGTCGCGATTCTCACGCTCGCTCTGGGGATTGGTGCGAACACCGCGATTTTCAGCGTGGTGAAAGCGGTCCTGCTGCGCTCGCTTCCGTTCAAGAACGCCGACCGGCTCGTCATACTGCGCGAGGATGTGAAAAATCACGGCCCTGAATCGATCGCGTTTGCGAACTTCCAGGATTGGGAGAAGCAGAATCGCTCGTTCAGCCAGATGGCTGCGTATAGCGATGCTGAATTCATCGTCCACAGCGCGACAAACTCCGAGCGCATTTACGGCGAAGAGGTGACGCAGGACTACTTCGATATTCTCGGAATTCCAGCCGCGATGGGCCGCGTATTTCTGCCTGAAGAAAATCAGACGCCGATGAAGGATGAGGTCGCGATGATCGGCTACGGTTTGTGGGAACGCCGCTTTGGGTCCGATCCGAACATCATCGGCAAATCGATCACGTTGAATCACGCAAGCTTTACGATCGTGGGCGTAGCACCGAAAGGGTTCCTCGGATTTTCCGACCAGGCGGAAGTGTGGATCCCGGTGATGGCGCGCGACGCGGCATGGCCTGAGGTTGCGAAGTTCGATTTCCTGCACAGCCGAGGAGTTCACTGGCTGCGCGGGATTGCGGTTTTGAAACCGGGCGAATCGATTGCGCAAGCGCAAACGGAAATGAACACGATCGCTGCGAATCTTGCTGCTGCTTATCCCGAGCAAAATCGTGACCGCGGCGCGGCAGTAAAGTCAGCGAAAGAGAGCTACGTGGGGACGTTTCGTTCGCCGCTTTATATTTTGCTGGCCGCGGTGGGATTTGTGCTGCTGATCGCTTGCGCGAATGTTGCGAATCTTCTGCTTACGCGAGCCGCATCTCGCGAACGCGAAATGGCCATTCGTCTTGCGCTTGGTGCGGGACGTTCGCGATTGATCCGGCAGTTTGTGACGGAAGGGTTGCTGATTTCAGCAGCGGGCGCGCTGCTCGGATTTGTAATTGCGCAATTGGGATTGGACCTGCTGGTCGCATCGCTGCCCGTCACGTTTCCGACGTTTACGCATGTGCGGCTCGACGCGAGCGTTCTCGCATTCACGTGTTTGCTGATGATCGCGACGGGAATCCTGATCGGGTTGCTGCCTGCGCTCACGGCCGGACGCGACGCGTTGAACGAAACACTAAAGGAAGGCGCGAAGGCAACCACTGGAATGCGCGGACGCCGGATTGGCACGGCTCTTGTCATTTCGGAAGTGGCACTTGCGGTGGTGCTGCTGGCGGGCGCGGGGTTGCTATTGAAGAGTTTCCAGAAGCTCCTCAGCGTGAACACCGGATTTCGGGCGGACCACCTGGTAACGATGCGTTTCTACGTGCCTGCGCGCGACTACAAGGGCGACGAGCGCAATCGATTCGGCCCCGAGCTGGCGCAGCAAATCGCAGCTGTGCCCGGCGTGGAATCCGCTGCGGTGACTTTTATCGATCCCTTTGTGTGGGGCGGCTTCTCGCGCGATTTTATGCTCGCGGACCATCCCGCTGTGACCGTCGCCGACCAGGATTCCACCACGTACCAGGAGATTGGTTCGAACTATTTTAAGACGATGGGCATACCCATACTTTCTGGCCGCGATTTTGCGTCCACGGACACGCTCGATAAGCCGCGCGTCGTAATGGTGAGCGAAGCGTTCGCTCGGAAATACTATCCGGGCGAAAGTCCTCTGGGTAAGCGAATCCGATATGGCCGAACGGAGGATTCAAAGAACCCGTGGATGGAGATTGTCGGGGTCGTAGGCAATATTAAATTCAATTCACTGCGCCAGGACGCCGACGCGCAGCCCGTCTTTTATGGTCCTTTGCTGCAGAGCGAAGTGATCATCAATATGAGCGTGATCGCGCGGACGCGTCCTGCGCCCGAATCGATGATCGAACCGCTGCGCGCAGCGATACAAAAGATCGATCCTGATGTTCCGGTCTACAACGTCGCAACGATAGCGCAACGAATGCACGAAGACTCCGCTGAGACCCGTTCTTACACGCTGTTGCTTGCGCTCTTCGCCGCGCTTGCGCTCAGTCTTGCAGCGATCGGCATTTACGGCGTGATGGCGTATGCCGTAACACAGCGCACACACGAAATCGGCATTCGCCTGGCGCTTGGCGCGCAACGGAGAGAAGTGTTTCAACTCGTCGTCGGCCGCGGCTTGTGGATCGCATTGATCGGTGTGGGCGTGGGCCTTGCGGGAACGATGGCGTTGACGAGCGTTCTTACGGGACTTTTGTTTGAAGTAGCACCAACCGATCCGGCAATTCTTGCCGCCGTTTCGGCCGCGCTCACCGCTGTCGCCGTGCTCGCGTGTTACTTGCCCGCGCGCCGCGCTATGCGCGTGGATCCGATGGTTGCGCTTCGGTACGAATAGCAAGGAGTGAACGATGGAAACATTGCTGCAGGATCTGAAGTACGGGTTTCGCGTGCTGGTGAAATCGCCGGCGTTTACTGCCGTCGCCGTGCTGACGCTCGCACTGGGAATCGGCGCGAACACCGCGATGTTCTCCGTGGTCAACGCGGTCTTGCTGCGTCCGCTCGCGTATAAGGATTCTTCCACGCTCGTGAATATCTGGGGAAAGCTCGAGAAAGAGGGAATTCCACGCAATTGGCTCTCTGAGCCTGAATACTGGGACCTTGTCGACCGGACTCAATCCTTTTCTGACATCGGCATCTACGCGCTCGGCGGCAGCGTGAATCTTACGAGCAGCGATGCGCCGCCGGTGCAGGCGTCTGCGGCGATTGCAAACTCGTCGCTATTTCCGATTCTCGGAGTTCAGCCGGCTCTCGGACGTACGTTTGTTTCAGGCCCCGCCGGAGAGGACCAGCCCGGCCACGATCACGTGGCAATCCTGAGCAATTCGCTGTGGCGCAGCCAGTTCGGCGGCGATCCCGCGATTATCGGGAAGCAGATTCAACTCGATCGCGAATCGTATTCCGTGATCGGCGTGCTTCCGAAAGATTTTTCTTTTGCCGGTAAACAGGACCTTTGGCTCCCGGTCGCACTGAATCGCGCGAAGCCGAAAAATCGCGGCTCTCATTTTTTCCACGCAGTCGGCAGGGTGAAGCCGGGTGTCACGTTTGCGCAGGCTTCTTCGGAACTCGACCGATTCGCTGCACAGCTTGCTCGGGAATATCCGGACAATTATCCGGCAGCCGCCGGCTGGGGCATGTTTATGGTGCCGATGAAGGAGCAGATGGTCGGCAAGGTGCGGCCGGCACTTCTCGTGCTGCTTGGGGCGGTGGCATTCGTTCTGCTGATTGCGTGCGTCAACATCGCGAATTTGCTGCTCGCCAATGGATCGGCGCGCGAAAGGGAATTTGCCGTGCGCTCAGCGATGGGCGCAGAACGCTGGCGCCTCGTCCGCCAGCTTGTTACTGAAAGTTTGATGCTTGCATTTCTAGGCGGAGTGCTGGGACTTGCGATTGCGTACTGGGGCGTGGGTGCCGTGCGCGCGCTCGTGGGCGATTCCGTGCCTCGCGTGGACGAAATCCGAGTGGATCCATTTGTGCTCGGATTTACGTTCGTGGTTTCGATTCTTACGGGATTGATATTTGGACTTGCTCCCGCCTGGCACGGCGCAAAAGCCAATCTGCAGGATGCGCTGAAGGATGGCGGCCGAGGCGGCTCTGCCGGCGGCAGCAGCCGGAAACTCCGCGGCGCGCTTGTGGTATCAGAGATCGCGCTCGCAGTTCTTCTGCTTGTCGGAGCAGGTTTGCTGATCCGCAGTTTCCGGCAACTGCTGGAGGTAAGTCCCGGATTCCAGACCCAGCATTTACTGACCGTGGAAATTTCGCTTCCGGAGAAAGCGTATCCGGACGGCGCGCCCGTCCAAACATTCTTCAAGCAGCTTACTGATCGAGTGAGCACGATTCCGGGCGTGCAAGCTGCCGGTGCTGTGTCGCAAATGCCGCTTTCCGAGTCGTATTCTTCCGGGACGACGTTCGTTGAAGAAAGTTCAGGACACGACCTTATGCGCTTACCGAAGTTTGACAATCGCCCGTTCATTGAAGCCGATCAGCGAATCGCGACGCCGGGATATTTTCAAGCGCTGCAGATTCCACTCGTTCGCGGGCGGCATCTCGAGGACTCGGACACAGCGGATGCTCCGCTGGTGGCTGTGGTCGACACGAATTTCGCGCAGCGCTTCTGGCCGAATCAGGACGCGATCGGCAAGAAAGTATCGATTGATGCTGTTCCTAAATCTGACCCGAATCATCCGGTGCTGCGATGGCGCACGGTCGTGGGCGTGGTTGGGCACGTCCGCCACTACGGCCTCGATTCCGAAGGACGCGAGCAGGCTTACTTCCCCGAATCGCAAATCGACTACTCTCGCGATTTGTATCTGGCCGTTCGCACGTCTGTGGATCCCACGAGCGTGACAAACTCGATTCGCCAGCAACTAGCCGCAATCGATCGCGACATGCCGATCTACAACATCGCGACGATGGACGAACTTCTTTCTCACTCGGTGGCGCAGCCGCGCCTGAATCTGACGCTGCTCGCGGCGTTTGCATCGATCGCGCTGTTGCTTGCAGCCGTGGGAGTGTACGGAGTGATGGCGTATGCGGTGACGCAGCGCACGCACGAACTTGGCATTCGCATGGCGCTCGGCGCGACGCAGGTGGACGTGTTGAAACTGGTGCTATTCGAAGGCGGACGCCTCGCGGCGATTGGACTTGGCGTTGGCTTAATCGCGTCGGTTGCGCTCACGCGGCTGATGGCGAGCCTGCTGTTCGGCGTGAAACCTACCGATCCCGTCACATTTGGATTGGTGGCGGCAGTGCTGGCTGGCGTGGCGCTGATTGCTTGTTACATCCCGGCGCATCGAGCGACGAAAGTGGATCCACTGGTGGCACTCCGTTACGAATGAAATCCAGCGTGAAAAACGGCGTGTACGCGGATACCAAAATCCGGGAGTCGTAGTCTAACAACTGCGCGCAACCTCTCGCGGGAGCAGATTATGGAAACTTTTCTCCAGGATTTGAAGTATGGCTTGCGAACGCTGACGAGGTCTCCCGGTTTCGCCATTGTTGCGATCCTCACGCTCGCTCTTGGTATTGGCGCGAGCACGGCTGTTTTCAGCATAGTCAATGCGGTGCTTCTGAAGCCACTCCCGTACCCGAATGCCGCGCGCATCGTTTTTCCCTGGCGACAATCACCGCCCGGTATTGATCTTGGCTATAACGAAATTCCCTGGGGCGCGACCAGTTTTCAGGATTTTGAACGCGACGCAAAAACTTTCGAGGCGGTGGGCGCTTTCGAAGCGGCGGGATTCAATCTCACCGGCACGGGCGATCCCGTTCGCGTCGACGGCGTGCGCGCTTCTGCCGGATTCTTCCGCACGATGGGCGTTGCGCCTGTGCTCGGCCGCACGTTCCTTGATGAGGAAGACCACGCAGGGCGCGATCACGAAGTAGTACTCGGCTATGGACTCTGGCAAAGAAAATTTGGCGGCGACCCGAATGTGGTGGGCCGCACCCTGGAACTGAATGGCGAGTCTTACGCCGTGGTCGGCGTGATGCCCAGCGGATTTGCATTTCCGCGCGGCGAAGAAATGCCGGGCAGTTTTCAGTTTCCGCGGCTGCCTGAGATGTGGGTGCCTGCGATCACGGATATTTCGAAAGATCCGACGGCTCCGGACGAACTGGCTGTTATCGCGCTTCTGAAGCCCGGCGTTTCGGGTTCGCAGGCGCAGGCATCGATGAATGTGTTTTCGAAGGAACGCGACAAACAGTATCCGCAGGCGGTTGGCTGGTTCAATTCAAAAATCACGCCGCTTGCAGTGCAAACCTCCGGCGAGACGCGGCGTCCGCTGTTGCTTCTGCTGGGCGCGGTAGGTGTCGTGCTGCTGATTTCCTGCGCGAACGTGGCGAATCTACTTCTCGCGCGATCTCTGGGACGCCGCCGGGAATTTACTTTGCGTTCAGCGCTTGGCGCGGCGCAAGGCCGGATCGTTCGGCAACTTCTTACCGAAAGTGTGGTGCTGGCGCTTGTGGGCGGGGCGGTGGGATTTTTGCTGGGTGAAGCGGCAATCGAGCTCGTAAGAACATTCGGCCCGACGAATATTCCGCGGCTTCGCGATGTGCAGCTCGATCTCGGCGTGCTTGGATTCACGCTCGCGATCACGCTATTCACAGGCCTGCTTTTCGGCCTGGTTCCGGCGCTCGGTGCGGCGCGTGAAAATCTCGTGGAATCGTTGAAGGAGGGCGGCCAGCGCTCCGGCTCCGGACCTGGACGGCAGAAAATCCGAAGCGCGCTTCTGGTTACGGAAGTCGCGCTCGCTTTGGTGCTGGTGATCGCGGCTGGTTTGCTGATTCGCACCTTTTCGCACTTGCTTCGAGTCGATCCAGGTTTCAACGCGACACGCGTCCTCACCTTTGAATTGACGCTTCCCGGCGCGAAATATCCGGACAAGGACAAAGTCGCCGGCGTCTATCGACAGATACTCGAGCGCTTTCGAAATATCCCGGGTGTTCAGTCGGCGGGGATTGCGAGTCCGATGCCGATGAGCGGCGGACAGGAGTCCACAGCTTTCATGATTCCCGGTCGCCCGCGCAAAGTGAACGGCTTCGATACTTTTGCGTCCTATACGATCGCGTCACCAGGATATTTTTCTGCGATCGGCACGCCGATCCTACGCGGCCGCCCGTTTCTGGATTCAGATACCGCTGATTCGCAGCCTGTAGCCATTATCAGTAAGACGCTCGCGGACCAGTTCTATCCAGGCGAAGATCCTGTCGGCAAGACGATCAAGCTGCCGCCGGATAAATTTCCCACGATGACGATCGTTGGCATCGCCGCAGACGTGAAACATTTCACGGTGCGTGAAAAAACCGGCCCGGAGTTTTACGTTGTATACACGCAGAAGCCATACCCGGACATGCTGACGATGCAGGTGGCGGTGCGCACGCAAGCGGATCCTCGCAGCGTGATTGGAGGCGCGCGCGAGGCAATTCGTTCTGTTGATCCTGGCCTGCCAATCGCGAAAGTGTCCACACTTGCGACGCTCGTGGATGATTCCATGACGCAGTCGCGTTTTTCGATGCTGCTGCTTTCAGCGTTTGGCGCGTTGGCGCTGATCCTTGCGTCGATTGGGATTTACGGCGTGATTTCGTACGGCGTGGCCCAGCGCACGCAGGAAATCGGCATTCGCCTCGCGCTTGGCGCGCAACCTCGAAATGTATTCGCGATGGTTCTCGGGCAAGGAGCGCGGCTCGCGGGTCTTGGCGTGGTGCTTGGATTCGTTGCAGCATTCGGCGTCACGCGGCTGATGGCGAGCATGCTTTTTGGAGTGCAGCCTGCTGACCCGCTCACGTTCGCGATCGTTCCGGCTCTGTTAATGGGCGTCGCGCTGCTGGCATGTTATTTGCCGGCTCGCCGCGCCACGCGCGTGGATCCCATCATCGCGCTGCGTTACGAATGACGCCGCAATCGAAACGGAGCGGTTGATGCAAACATTGCTGCAGGATTTGAAATACGGCGTCCGGATGCTGGTGAAATCACCGGGCTTCACGATCGTTGCGCTTTTGACGCTTGCGCTCGGCATCGGCGCGAATACCGCCATATTTTCGATTGTCGATTCGGTGCTGCTTCGTCCGCTTCCGTACAAAAATTCCAACGAGCTCGTTGCGCTCTCCGGTACGAACAGCGAAAACGGTTTGACCGGTGTGATGGTGTCGTACACGCGCTACCAGCATCTGCGGCGTGATAGCCACGTCCTCGAAAGCGTCGGAGCGTTTCTGCCGTTTGAAACGAGCCTTACGGGCCGCGGAGAACCCGAGCAAATTGGCGCCGGACGCGTCACCGGTAATTTCTTTCACGTTCTGGGAGCCGCGCCCGCTCTGGGCCGCGATTTTCTTCCTGCGGAAGACCAGGCGGGCGGAGCTGATGTCGCCATCATCACCAATTCGTTCTGGCAAAATCATTTTGGGGGCGATCCCGCGCTCGTTGGCCGCACGATTTCGCTCGACGGCCGAAGCACCACCGTTGTAGGAATTCTTCCCGCCACGTTTCGATATCCGTTTCAGCAGCCCGAGCCCGACATCTGGATTCCGCGCGTTTTTGAGACGAGTACGCTTACGCCCGCACAGATCCGTTCTGGCGCGGGATTTCTGTTCGTCATCGGCCGCTTGAAATCCGGTGAAACTCTCGCCCGTTTGCAAGCCGAACTGACGGCCGTGAACGCAGGTTACAACAAAGAAAATCCCGGCTTCGCTGACTCCGCGAAATACGTTCTCGCCGCCACGTCGCTCGACGAAAATCTGGTGGGTAGCATGCGCTCATCTCTTGCGGTGCTGCTCGTCGCTGTGGGATTCGTGCTGCTGATCGCATGCGCCAACGTGGCGAACCTGCTGCTTGCTCGCTCTACTGCACGCGAAAAGGAAATTGCTATTCGTCAGGCACTTGGCGCGTCTCGCGGACGGCTCGCGCGCCAGCTCTTTACCGAAAGTCTGGTGCTTTCGCTCGTTGGCGGTGGCATCGGCACACTCATTGCTTCGTGGTGCCTGCCGTTTCTGCGGCTGATCACTCCCGGGACGATTCCGCGCCTCGAAGAGGTTCGCGTTGATGGACCTGTGCTCCTTTTCTCGTTCGTACTTTGCGTCGCGACGGGGATCGCGTTCGGACTCGTTCCCTCGTTTCAGGCTTCGCGGCGAGATTTGCATGAGACGCTCAAAGAGGGCGGCCGAGGATCGACGGACAGTGGGCGAGGCGGCCGCGCACGCCGCATCATGGTAGTTGCGGAAGTTGCCGTGGCGCTTGTGCTCGTTACGGGCGCCGGATTGCTCATCAAGAGCTTCCTACGATTGACGCGCGTTAATCCTGGGTTCGATTCGCACAACGTCCTCACGATTCCGCTCACGCTGCCAGCGACGCGTTACTCCGAACCTGAGAAGCGCGCTGAATTTGTCCGGCAGCTTGTCGAACGCGTCCAAACGCTTCCGGGTGTGGAATCGGCAGCCGCAGTCAGCCACCTCCCGCTCTTTACGCCTCCACGATTTGTTTTCTTTTGCCCCGAGGGGCGCGTGTGCCAGGGGCTCGGCAAAGATCCAATCATCGCGCTCCGGCAGGTGACGCCCGATTATTTTCGTACGATGCACATTGCGCTGCTGCGCGGCCGCACGTTCGCGGATAAAGACGCGCAGGGTTCCACGCCCGTGGTGATCATCGATCAGCTTACTGCGCAGCACTATTTTCCGACCTCCGATCCAATCGGCCAGACTTTGCAGAACTCGCGCGACATGATTCCGCTGCAGATTGTCGGCGTCGTCGCTGACGCGAAATTCACCTCGCTCAATGCACCGAATGTTGAAGAGATGTACATGCCGCACCGGCAGAGCCCGTGGTCGTCGATGACGCTTGTCGTGCGCTCGGGTTCGAATGCGCAGCCGCTTGTCGCGGCAATTCGGCAGAAGATTGCGGAGCTTGATCCCGATCTCGCAGTCGCGGGCATTCAAACGATGGACGAAATTGTTTCTGCATCGGTGGCGCAACCGCGTTTGCTGACGGCACTGGTAGGCGCTTTTGCAGGATTTGCGCTGCTGCTCGCGGCGATCGGGATTTACGGAGTGATGGCGTACTCCGTGTCTCAGCGTATCCACGAAGTAGGAATTCGAATGGCGCTCGGCGCTTCCTCCCGCGACATTTTCGCGCTCGTAGTCGGGCAGGGATTGCGTCTGGTGCTGATGGGAGTCGCGCTCGGCTTTGTGGTATCGCTCGCTCTCACGCGTTTACTGGCTACGCTGCTTTTCGGAACCAGCGCAACCGATCCGGCCACGTTCGCGCTGGTGGCGGCAACATTGATCGCCGTCGCACTTCTCGCGAGCTATATTCCGGCGCGACGAGCTACGCGGGTCGATCCGCTTGTTGCGCTTCGGTACGAATAGTAAGTGGACTGGCTGGAGATGGTAGTGTTGTTTCACTCCCCTTTCTTCATGCACTTCTTTATTGAACTTCGGGACGGGCATCGCTCGATTTCCGTTCGTAATGCGTTTCCGTGAGCTTTTCGTATTTTCCGTCTTTGAGTAGTTCGATCAAGACGCCCATGTGATTGTCATCCGCCTTCGTCAGCGTGTAGCGATAATCGCGAAAGCGCGGCGATCCGTATACGGTTCCCAGAAATACCCATTGAGAGGGCGGCGAATCAATCTGGCGCGTGCGGTCGATGCTTCCATCGGTATTGTAAGCATGCAGAAAAAGTTTGTGCGTGTCGGGATCGACTCCAAACACGGCGAAATCGCGATATACGATCTTCCCGCTCGCATCCTTATATAGTTCCTGCGACATCAGGAAAGCGCCATCGAGGATTGGCGCAAACGTATACGTCTCACTCACTTTCGGCGGTGCAGCGCTGGGATCTTTCACGGGCTGCCAAGTCCCCACGAAAAAGCGAAACGCCGCCATCGTGTCCGCGGGCGTCTCTGCGGCCGCAGATTTCGCGGCGACGGACGGAGTGGCCGCGAGTGAGCTCAACGATGAATCGGCCGTAGCCTTTTGTCCACCCGCAGCACCGTACACGAGCAACAGGAACCCAACCGCCTCCAACGCAAGCATCTTCATCTTTCACTCTCCTCAATTGACAGTCGGTCTGGTAGCCGCAGCGAGCGCGGCATTTCGTCCTGCGCTTTTTTCGGGAAACTCAGCAAAACTGGTACGATACCGGTGCCGGATTGGACGCTTGCAACGCACGATTGTTAGCGCCAGCCGAATCAACGATGCCGCGCGTAAAGAAACCTGTAGAAATCTTCCGCGAACCGCGCTGGCCCGCGTTTGTTGCGATGTTCGCGACCGGACTCGTTCAACATGCGCTGCCTGAGCGTTTATCCGTGGGCCCAAGTTGGGCTTTGCTCACGATTGTCGTCGTTTTGCTGATTCCAATCACATTCTCGTATCACCGTGGCCATTATAACGTCTCGCGAATTCTTACTTTTGCCGCCACTGGTGTGATCACAGCCGCGATGATTGCTTCTCTAGGCCTGCTCATCCATGGTTTGCCGCGGCACCTCGATCCTCCGGAGACGCTTCTGCGCTCCGCGATCTCACTGTGGATCACGAATGTTCTCGTTTTTGCTCTTTGGTATTGGAAGCTCGATGCAGGCGGGCCGCTGGGACGTGACAAAGCCAAAGGCGATTTCGACAGCGCTTTCTTATTTCCTCAGATGCTGCTTCGCGAACCTCCGGACGAACATTGGTCGCCGCAATTCATTGACTACCTCTTTCTCGCGTTCAATACGAGCACCGCGTTTTCACCCACGGACACAGCCGTACTTTCGCGCTGGGGTAAAGTCGGGATGATGTTGCAGTCGGCAATTTCGCTGACGATCGTTGCGTTGATCGCGGCCCGCGCTGTGAATATCCTCTAGCGAGCGAGGTGAGCGCCCAGCCTCGTGCGGTTGTGCCGCTCTAATTATTCGCTCCCCGTGCGAGTGCACGGAAGGCGCTGGCAGGAACCGAATAACTTTCTAATCGTTGTGCGAAACCGCGTCTACGGTTTTGGCTCCTGATCAGGCTGGTCCTTCTGATCCTTCTGGCCCTTTTGATCATTCGGCTTTTTCTTGTTTTCGTCGTTCTGCTTCTGATGTGATTGTTTGTTGTCTTGCGCTTGTTGCTGCTGTTTTTGTTTTTGCTGTTGCTGTTGGGTTTTCTGCTGGTCTTGTTGATGTTGTGGCGCCGCTTGTTGTTCTTCCTGCTGTTGTTGTCGTTGAGGTTTCTGCTGCTCCTGCTGGGTTTTCTGTTGATCTTGTTGGCGTTGCGGCGCAGGTTTCTGTGTCTCTTGCTGTTGCTGGCGTCTCTGCTGGTCTTGCTGTGCCTTCTGCTTTTGTTGCTCCTGCCGCGCTTTCTGCTGATTCAGTTCCTGTTGCTGTTTCTGTGATTTCTGCTCATCCTGCTGCCGTTGCTGCTGCTCCTGCCGCGTTTTCTGCTGATCCTGCTGGCGTTTCTGCTCTGCGGCTTTTTGTGCGTCCTGCTGTTGTTGGCGCTGGCTCTTCTGCTGGTCCTGCTCCGCTTTCTGCTGTTCTCGCTGGCGCTGCTGCTCTGCATTTCGTTCTGCTTGCTGCTGCTTTCGTTCAGCCTCCGGGTTGCGCGCGGGCGGCGCGGCGGGCTGCGAAGGCTTGGGAGCTTCGGTTGGTCGAGTGGCGTCGGGAGCCGCGGGACGGTTCGCTGGAGCTGGTTGTGTTGGGTGTTCAGCTGTGCGATCGGCCGGACGATTCGGTTGGGCGGGAGCGGGCGCATTATTCGGGTTCGCCGGACGGTTTGGCTGCTCGGCGGGCTTGTTCCCGGCGTTTGGCGGAGCGTTTGGCGTTGCGGCCTGAGCAGGTTGGCGATTCTGCGGCTGGCCGGGCCGATTCGCTTGTGCTGCGGGCGTAACGGTTTTCGCAGCCGGAGCGATTTTCACCGGAGCTTCCCGATGTGCCGCGGCTGGTTGGATCTGTCGTGCTTGAGCCGCTGACAAAGGTTTTCCGCCGTTGTTCTTGATTGCTTCCTGGCGCTTTTCAAACGACGGCGGCGGCGGAGGAGGCGCCACTTTTGCGACGACCGCGCGCCTTGTAAACGTAGCAGGTGGCCGTGCCGCTGCCGCTCCCGATCCAAGAACAGCCTGCTTCGCAGGGACCTCAGCGGGGGTAAACGCGCGCACCGGCGCTCTCTCCACTTCCCGTTGATCCACGCGTACTGTGTTTCGTGAAACTGACTGAGCCGATGTGAACGCTCGCGGAGTAGTAGCGGTCACAGCGCCGCGGACACCCTGGTTCACATATTTCACGTTTGTCACATGCTTGTTCTCGATGGTGGTGTTGTAATAATTGTTCACCACGACCGTCGTTACCCTCGTGTTCGACACGTTGACGCGGTCTACATAGTTGCGGCTCACACGATAAGATGGCACGTACACTTCGCGCGGACCCAGCGGAAACCAGCCTACATTTGTGCCGCCGCCTCCAACGCCAACTCCGACCGCGAAATGTGGACCTCCAACCCAGGCCACGAGGGCCGGAGCATATACCGGACGCACGTATACAACTCCTTGCACGCGAGGCGGCGCTGGCACCCATCCCCACCTGCCGCGATAAGAAACCCATCGTCCGTAGTGGAACGGCGCATAACCCCACGACTCGTCATCCACCCACGTGTATCCCCAAGGCTCGATGTACGCCCAATGGCCGTAGCGGTAAGGAGCCCAGTCCTGAGCAGAAGTGCGTGGGAACCACACGTTGCCGTATTCGCCAGCCGGTTGCCACTGTCCGTTATCGTCCAAGTCTTCATAACCTACGACATCAGGTGAAACGTATTGTGACGACTGGGAACTCTCCCATCGTCGATCGCGATCAGACGCCCACCTATCAAACTGATCTTCGTTATTCCCGTAATTGCCGGGTTCCGCGTAGAGTTGATCTGTGCCGCTGAAAGTGTAGGAATCGTTGCCGCCCAAGGTGTAGCCGGCGCCTTCGCCCGTCACTTCGCCTTCACCGCTGCGAATCTTGATCGCGGTGGAATCTCCGGAATCGTTGACGCTGATGCGGTAGAGGCCGGGGCTGTGAATGGAAAAGGCCAGGTTCGGAGTGTCGATCTCATACGTCTCGTCTGGATCGATGCGTCTAACACGGACGAGGAGCGTCCCTGAAGTGAGCTGAATTTGAGTTACGTTGTCGCTCAGATTCAGGAATGAGAATCCGGTGTTGTTCGACAGGCGAATGAGCGAGCCATCAAGCTGCAATTCGAGCCGCCCGTCGCGATCGGTCCAAATTTGATCACCGGTGGTAATCGGGCGATTTAGCACGGCGGTTACCCAGTCATCTGTTCCTGCCGGCTGAAAGGAAACTGACCCCTGCGCGAAGGATAATCGCGCAACGCGAGATGAAGGATCGTCGTCATCATCGGCTGCCGCTCGCGGCGCAATCCCGGCGAACAAGATCGCCACGCACAAAAGAATCAGGATTCTTAGCGGGACCTGGCTTCTCATATTTCTCCCATTGGATCTTTCCCGGAATCTCGACTGCAATTCGAGTGGCGGGTTCGGTGCCGGTGGTTGACTGCGTTCATCGTAACTGACTCAGTGATGCGCCGGAATACAGAGCTAACTGTAGTTACCAAGGAGTCTCGTATGGCGCGTTTCGAGGAGACGGGAAACGATCTACGCCCTTATTGGAACATCGTCCGAAAGGGGAAAATCCTTACACGAAAGGCCGGTTGAAACGCTCTTTCGGCTGTGCTACGGTCGCGCCCGCGTCCTGAAAATCGATCGAGAAACGCGTCGAGAGAATGGAGAAGCACCGCTTGAGTGCAACGCTTCGAGGGGCTAGGCCCGCGGCACGTCCTGGGTCCTTTTTTTCGTGCATCTACTCAGCAATTCCCGGCCCAGGGCCGCTCAGATCAGGCGCGCCATTCTGTTAAAATAATTTGATATGCCAATTGAGCGGGAACAACTCGAAGCGGATGTACTGATTATCGGCGCGGGGCCGGGAGGCCTGGCTTGCGCGCTTCATCTCGCAAATCTTGTCGAGAAACACACGGCCGCGAATAAATCGCCGGCGCTTTCTGCTGAGAATATTTACGTTCTCGAAAAGGCACGCGAGTTGGGAGCGCACCAGCTCTCCGGCGCGATTATGGATCCGCGCGGATTGGCGGAGTTGGTGCCGGATTTCGAAAAGACCGCGCCGATCGATACGCCCGTCACCGGCGACGCCGCCTACTATTTCACCGAGTCGACTTCCTACAAGCTGCCGATCACGCCTCCGCCCCTTGCAAACCACGGGAATTACATCGTGTCGATCAGCAAAATTGTGAAGTGGCTGGGCGGGCTTGTCGAGAAAAAAGGCGTCAACGTATTCACCCAGTTTGCCGGCAGGGAACTGCTCTACGAGAGGAATGGAATCGCCGGTGTTCTCACCGAGGACAAAGGCGTCGATAAATTCGGCAAGCCGAAAGACAACTTCACGCCGGGATACGAGTTGCGCGCGAAGGTGACAGTCCTAGCCGAAGGACCGCGCGGTTCGCTGACGAAAGAATTGGTGAACCGGCTGAAACTCGACGGACTTAATCCGCAGGTCTACGGGATCGGAATCAAGGAATTGTGGGACGTTCAACCCGGGCGAATCGACACGGGATATGTGGCGCACACGCTGGGCTGGCCGCTGAGTTCAGATCTGTACGGCGGCGGCTGGGTGTACGGCATGCAGAACAATCGCGTGTCGCTCGGAATGGTGATTGCGCTCGAATGGCACGACCCGCTTTTCGATCCGCACGCGGCATTTCAGAAATTCAAGACGCATCCATTCGTGAAGAAGGTTCTCGAAGGCGGCAAGCTCGTTCGCTACGGTGCGAAGACGGTGCCCTACGGCGGCTGGTATTCGATGCCGAAGAGTTATATCGACGGCGGCTTGATCATAGGTGATTCGGCGAGCCTGCTGAATTCGCAACGACTGAAGGGCATTCACACCGCGATCAAAAGCGGCATGCTCGCAGCTGAATCGATTTACGAAGCGCTGTGTGCGGGCGACACGTCAGCCGCGAAGCTGGCGTCGTATCAACAGAAGCTTGAGGCGAGTTGGATCAAGGACGAATTGTGGGCCGTTCGAAACTTCCATCAGGCGTTTCACGATGGTTTGTATCCCGGGCTGGTGAAGGCGGGATTGCAATTCGTTACCGGCGGGCGCGGTTTGACGGACCCGATGCATTGCGAAGCCGGCTACAAGGAATATCACAAGCTGAATCGCGATCGAGTGCTGGTGGATCAATCGACGCGTTATAAGGGCGACGGAAAAATCACGTTTGACCGGCTCACGGACGTCTATCATTCGGGAACGCGCCATGAAGAAGATCAGCCGTGCCACCTGATCGTGCTCGAGCCGAATATTTGCGTCGACCGCTGCGTGCGCGAGTACGGGAATCCCTGCCAGTATTTTTGTCCTGCCGCGGTGTATGAAATGGCGATGGAAAAAGATCAGCCGAAACTGAAAATCAATTTCTCAAATTGCGTTCACTGCAAGACGTGCGACATCGCCGATCCCTACCAGATTATTAATTGGGTTCCCCCGGAAGGCGGCGGTGGACCGAACTACGAGGGCATGTAGGCCTCTCGCCTCATCGGAATCAGCGCGGCGGTGGCATGATTCGAAAAATTGTATCCGACTCGACAGGTGTCCCGTGGCAGGTCGCCGGTTGATTCCGGAATTGCCGCTGATTGTCCAGCATCTGATACGCCGCTTTGAAGTCGGAACTTTCCAGCACGCTCAAGTCCAGCCAGCTTCCTTCCTTTCCAATCAGTCCGTAGACGATCGCGCCCACGATCTGCGTTGTGCCGGTAACCGGAGTGATGGGATCGGGGAGCGTTGCATTCTGGATTGCGTCGCTCAGCTGTGCGGGGCGCATGTTCGCGCACCAATCGCGCGAAGTGGATCCCTCCGGCGGCGCGAGCCATTTCGAATCCGGCGGGGCGGGAGTTATGATTGCGATTTCGATGCGGAGGAGAGGTTCTGAGCCGGAAAAAGCGCGGATCGTACGCGGGTACAGGTGGTTCCTCCATTCCGTCCAATCGGAGTAAAGAATTTGTAGATGGAGAGTCGCGTCATATTGCACGAGCGGCAGAGCTGTAGCGGTGTCGAGACAGAGCTCTTGCTGGCCGTGCGTTCCTCCATTTCTTGCGCAGACGACGTTGCGCCCGTCGACCTGAGAAATCTCGACTCGCGTGTAGGAGTCAAAGTGATAGGCGACGCCGCGCGTGATACCGATCGCACGGCGCGTCCACCAGTATCCGAACGAAGGATAAGGCGCGTTACGTTTTATCGAAAGCGTGCTGCCATTCGCGATTTCGATCTGTTTTAGATGCAAGAGATCAGCGTCTTCGCGCCACTGGTTCGCAGCGGCCCATGTGAAGACATAGCTGCCTCGCACAGGCGGGATTCGCGGATCACCGCTTGGATCGTAGAAGAAAAGCGAAGAGTGCAAACGAAATGGTGCGCTCCCGGTGGAGGTAAGATCGATCAAACGATTCGATCTTGCGACCAGCGCTTCGGTTTCAGACTCGTCATCCGGCGACGCATCGATGCGGATCGCCGCGCCGCCATGACTCGAAAGATACGAAAGTCCGGGATCGCTGGCAGCGACGGGTGCGAGCAAGGCGGAGCGAGAGGACGCATCGCGCGCCACAGGTCCGGGAAGCGTGGCCGCCGCAAAGAGCATCGCAAGTGGGATTGCACGTCGCATCACGAATCGCGAAAATTATCACGGCTGGCGCGCGAATTACAGGGGCGAGATTCTGAAGGGTATGCCATGGACTGCGCGAATGAAGGATTTGTCGGGTGCATGGAGCGCACTTCAGTTCTGGGTTTCGTCACCACCGCCGAACGCGCGCTTGAGAGAGGCCCAGAAGCCTCCCTTCTTTTTCTTGGGAGCGGAGGGTGACCCGGACGGTGCGGAATTTTTTGCGGACTCGTGTGCGACCACCTGCTCGAGTTGTGGCGTTCCGACGCGGCCGGTGAATTGCCACTCAGGCTCTACGTGCGCGATTCGTACCAGCAGGACCATATCCGTGGAAGGTTCGCCGGGAGGCGCCGGAGCGTCCGCCGAAAACGTAAGCGGCGGCATCACGACTTTGTAGACCGGAATCGATGCGGCCGGAACCGGCGGAGCTTCCGCCTCTTTATTATCCTTCGCCAGGGGATTGGGATGTATTTGATTTGCGATTGCAAGCTGTCGAATCTGAATCGCCGGTGTTGGAACGTGCGCTTCCGGCGTGGCGGGCGGAGCGGCGGATGGAGGCTCGGGCGACGCGATCTCCTGGACAGGAGCTGGGTCGGGTTGGGGTTTTGCCGTCAAACCCATTTCGGGCGATGGAGGCAACGGCGGCGAGACACGCGCTTGAAGCGCGAGGCATTGGCAACTGCCGGCAACACCTGCGACAGGCATCAGTTTCCCGGCAGCGAGAAAAAATTCTCCCGCTTGAGGGACGATCAAGCCTTCCCCTGTGAATTGGTGTTCGAGGCGCAGCGCGCCGCTGGCTGCCACAACGCAGAGCGAATCGTTTAAATCGAGGCCTACGGTGAAATCGCGCGAACTTCCGGCAATGTCAATCGGGGTTGCGATAATCGTGGGCGTGAAAATGCGGAGCTGGGCGGCGGCTGGAAGCTGTACACGCATCCGGCCGAAATTCAGGGCGAGCGTGATCGCCTGGCCGGACTGAAGCAGGGTGAACTTGGCTGGGCCGCAGACATCCACTTCGCCGCCTCCGAGGAGCGTAAGGCGCGCCTGGCCGGAGTGAACGGTGATGATGCTGCCGTTTGCAACAAACATGCTTGGCGCGGTGGTTGGGGTTGCATTCGCGGCTGCGGATCCGCCTTCGATGGAAACGTCGTTACCTTCGACGCGTCCGATCGTGCCGGCCGGCGGTTGCACCTGCTGTGCGCGCGAAGGGACGATTCGTAGCGCGATCACCGAAAGCAATAGGAGAGCCGCCACGAACGCACGCTTACGTAAGCTTGCAAGGGAACTCGGTCCAGCGAATTGGGGAGAGGCGAACATCCAGACACATTCAAGGTTCGCCTATACTATACAGCAGTGAATAACGCGACGAAATCAGAGCCCGGTCAGGCTGCGCCTCCGCTGAACACCGCTGCCGCGATAGCGATGCCGCAGCTTTCACGCTGGCGGAGGATGCAGATTCCGGTGATTGCGTGGGCGGTGTACTGGGTGGTGCGGCTGATCGGGCCTACGCTGCGGCTCGAAATTGTCGGTGTGCAGAACGCCGTGCAGATCCCGAACGGGGGCGAGCCGGCCATCGGCGCGTTTTGGCACCGAAGCATTTTTCCAGCGATTTGGATTTTTCGGAACCGCGGAATCGTGGTGATGAACACGGTGAATTTTGACGGGCAGTGGACTCGGCGGGTGATTGAACGGCTGGGTTTCGGAACCGCGCAAGGAAGTTCGTCGCGTGGGGCGATTGAAGGGCTCACCGTGATGTCGCAGCGGCTCGAGGAAGGAAAACACGTCGCGTTCACGATCGATGGGCCGCGTGGGCCGCGTTTCGTTGCGAAACCAGGGCCGGTGATTCTGGCGCGGCGGACGGGCAATCCAATTTCCGTGTTTCACATCGGATTAAAGTGGGCGCACACGTTTAAGAAATCCTGGGATTTGTTTCAGCTGCCGTATCCGTTTTCTCGCGCGGTGATGTTTGTTGCGCCGCCGATACGCGTGCCGATGGACGCGGATAGCGATACGATCAAAACAAAAATTGCGGAGATGCAGACAGCACTCGAGAAAGTGCGCGACGCTGCAGAATCATGGTTTGATCTGAGTGTGCGCGAGCAGGAAGATTTTCGTGAAAAATGGAATGCGGGTGTGGGGGATGTCAGCAAGACGCCCGTTGAGCAGGTGGCGTCGGAAAAGACGGATCGATGAGCGGCACGATTTAATGCTTCAGCCCTAAGCCCTCGTTCTGACTGGTCTACAACTCCGATTGTTGCGACTCGATACGATTTTTCGTTCCTGTGGCGGTGCGCACGGGCGGAAAAATCCAGAAGCTTGGCGACGAAACTCGAGCGTCGGGCAGGCCCGCGTCTCGCAAATCATCGGCATATTGGCTTACATGCTTGAAATCCATCAGCGCCACTTGCCCGCCGGGCTTTAGCACTCGAGCAATTTCGCGGATGGCTTCGCGGCGGCCTTCCCGGGTCGAGATGTTGTGGATGGCGAGGTTGGCGACGACGGCGTCCATCGATGCGTCAGCAAAAGGAAGTTTGCGCATGTCGCCATCGCGGACTTCGACGCGGTCTGCCACTCCTTCGAGGCGCGCGTTTTCGAGAGTGGCTCCGCGGGAGTTGCTGCCCTGATCGACCTGAGACCAGAGATCGATTCCGATGGCGCGGCCGCGCGGGAGTAATTTCGCAGCGCCGATCAACAGCAGGCCGTGGCCGCAGCCAACATCGAGAACCGTTTCATCGCCACGCAGATGGAGCCGGGCTAGAAGTGCATCGCGCGCGCGAAATTTTCCGTAGTAGCTGCTCGCGAGCATCAGCAGCGATTCGATGAAGCATACAATTCCGGTACAGAGCATTGTGTTGCCGAGCGTTATGAGCGGATGATTCTGTAGCGGGCGGGCGTAACGCGAGAGCATTATTCCGGCGATTACGAGCGCGGGACCGCCGACAAGAAAGCCGCGAACGAGTCCTGGTGCGTCGAGGCCGTAGCTAGGTGAGTTCGATTTCATTTGGGCTATGCCGCAGGTGAGAGATTGTGGATTTGGATTTGGGGGATTGCGGGGGCTACGGCTGCGGAAACGGCTATCGCTACTGAAACGGCTATCGCTACGGCTTTAACACAGAGGACACAGAGGGCGGAGCACAGAGGACACTGAGACACCGTCGTCTGCGGCGTGAGGTCGCTATTGAGTGAGAGTGTCGTGGCCTTCGCCTAGTTTTACGGGTAGCGTGATTTTCTTGCCGTCGCGAACGAGCGTGAGATTCACACTGTCGCCGGGCCACGCGCGATTCAACAATAGGTTCAGATCGAGCTGGCTCGCGAGTGGTTTGTCGTCCCAGGCGACGAGGACATCGCCGCCAACGCGAAGCTCTTGCAGGCCGCTCAACATTGCTTTTGAGCCGCCGTGAATTCCTGCTTGCGCGGCGGGACCGCCCGGCGTGACGCGTTCGACGAGAATTCCCTGCTGCACGGATAGATTCAAGGCCTCGGCGAGCCCCGGCCACAACGCGCGACCTTCGACGCCGAGAGTGGCGCGGCGGACGCGGCCGGTCTTGATCAGATCTTCTGCGACGCGGCGCGCGGTGTTCACCGGAATTGCGAAGCCGATGCCAGCCGTGGTTCCGTTGGGCGCGTAGATCGCGCTATTGATTCCAATCACTTCACCGTGGGAATTCAGCAGCGGGCCGCCGGAATTTCCTCGATTGATGGCCGCGTCGGTCTGAATGGCTTCGTCGATGAACGTGTTCTCGCCGGTTTGTACCGTGCGGCCGAGCGAACTCACTACTCCTGTTGTGAGTGTGCTTTGAAATCCGAACGGATTGCCGATGGCAAGCACGCGCTGGCCCACGAGCAGGTTGCGCGAATCGCCGAGGGGAAGGGTGGTGAGCTTGCGCGTTCCGGGATCGATTTTCACGAGCGCGAGATCGTTGCGCGTATCGACGCCGATGAGTTTGGCTTTGTAGCGCGAGCGATCGCCGAGCGTGACTTCGATGACTTGCGCGCCTTGAATCACATGGTAGTTCGTGAGGATGTGGCCGTCGGTATCGATGACGAAGCCCGAACCGGCGCCTTCGACGGGAACGGGATTAAAAAAGAAATCGTACTCGACCGTGCGGGTGACGACGTTTGCGACAGCGGGCGAAGCTTGCTTATAGATACGTACGTTTTCGGATTCAAACGCGTCAAGCGAGTTGTCAGAGGCCGGCGCGACGAGATGAAGCGCATTCACAGAAGTGGGAATCGGTTTTCCGTAGCGCGAGCCGGCCCAGTAAGCCCCGAGTCCGATGATCAATCCGACCGCGAGCAGCCGAATCGCGCTGCGATCTCTGTTTCCGGTGGCCATGGTTCTACCCTCAGTGGATTACGCCCCGCGCGACTGACAGGGGAATCATCTCACATATTTTCGGCCGCGGGCGAAAGCCTTGCATGTTGATCGGCATACCCATCTGCAATGCCCGGACGAATCAATGTGGCGCGGGGGCACGCAGCTCTGAGAATTATTACGCGAAAATCCGAGGGAAAGTTTCGTCAGGATGCAGCTAATTCTTTGAGGCGTTCGACTACGTTTTTTACCTGGCGTTCGGTTTCTTCGATGGCGCCTGAGCAATCGACCACTTCATCGGCGAGTGCGCGCTTTTCTTCTGCGGGTATTTGCGCGGCGATGCGAAGCCTGGCTTGCTCGTTTGTGAGGCCGCGCTCGACGAGACGCGCGAGTTGCTGTTCGGGTTTGGACCAGCAGACGATCAGGTTGTCGAGCGACTTGTGAAAGCCGGTCTCGACGATGAGCGCAGCTTCGACGACCGCGAATTCGGGGCCGCCGGGGCGGTCCAGCGCAGCAAACCATTTCTGGACGACTTCCAGGATGCGCGGGTGGAGAATTTCGTTCAGACGCGCACGTTTTCCGGCGTCGGCGAAAACAACGGCGCCGAGTTTCGTGCGATCCACCGCGCCGCCGGGCCCGAGAATCGCATCGCCAAACTCGCGGACAATTTCATCGTAGGCCGACTGGCCGGGCTCGAGGAGTTCGTGGCCGAGCGGGTCCATTTCGAGGACCATGCAATCGTGGTCGCGCAGCATGGAGGCGACTGTGGATTTGCCGGAGGCGATTCCGCCCGTGAGTCCGACCCTAAGCATATCGATGGGCTCGAAGCGGCATCAGTTTCGGGCCGCCGCCGTGACTCGCGAGCCGCGGCGCAAACGCGCGGCGCGGACTGTATTGCTCATAAGCATAGCAATCGTGAGCGGGCCAACGCCGCCGGGAACAGGAGTGAGCGCTCCGGCGACGTTTGCAACGTCCGGATGCACGTCGCCAACGACGGCGGAGCCTTTCGCGCGGAAAGCCGCGAGGCGCTCGGGAAAATTTGCGAAGAGATTTTCGGCTTGCGCAGCATCCGTGATGCGGTTGATGCCAACGTCAATCACCGTGGCGCCGGGGCGAATGAATTCGGGCGTGACCATCGCGGTGCGACCGAGAGCGGCGACGACGATATCGGCGCGGCGAACGGTTTCGGCGAGATCGCGCGTTTTCGAATGGCAGATGGTGACGGTTGCGTTCGCGTGCATCAGGAGAAGCGCCATGGGCTTGCCGACGATGTCGCTGCGTCCGAGTACGACGGCGTTCGCGCTCTCGATCTTGATTTCGCTGCGGCGCAGAATTTCCATCACGCCGAGGGGTGTGCAGGCGACGAGATTGGGGCGGCCCGCAACGAAACGGCCGACGTTGAGCGGATGGAATCCGTCGACATCTTTGGCCGGATCGACTGCTTCGAGGATTTTCTTAGAATCGATCTGAGCCGGAAGCGGAAGCTGGACGAGGATGCCGTCGACTTCGTCGCGCCGATTGAGATCTTCGATGACGGTGAGAAGTTCGGCGGTCGAGATGGTGGCAGGCGGCGTGATGTGAATGCTCGCGAGGCCGAGTTTTTCGCAGGCGGCAATTTTGCTCGAGACGTAAATTTTCGAAGCGGGATTTTCACCGACGAGAACCGCGGCGAGGCCCGGTCGAATTCCGGCAGCGCTCAGCGAGGCGATTTCGTCGGCCAGCTCGAAGTAAATTTGATCGCGGATTGCGTTACCGCTGAGGATGCGAGCAGACAAGCGATCTCCTGGTTGCGATTCTTATGGTGCAGGACGAGCCATAATAACACAGCGGTTTATGAGTACGCCGAGGGTAACGCGAAGCGAAAGTTGCTGACGAAGAGATATAGAATAGGGTTCACGTAGAATTTCATGGAGTGAGGGCGGGATGTTTGGTGAATCCAGCGAACGGAAAACATTGGAGCGGGCGATGCGCGAGGCGGGGCGCTTGCCGCCGGGCCAGTCGCTGACGCTGAAGTGGCCGGTGCTGCACGAAGGCACGGTGCCGCGTTTTGATCCGAAGGCCTGGGATTTTCAGGTGACGGGGCGCGTCGAAAAGCCGCTGCGACTCACATGGGATGAATTTACGCGGCTGCCGATGAAGCAGGTGACGGCGGACATGCACTGCGTGACGCGCTGGAGCCGTTTCGATGTGCGGTGGGAAGGCGTGCCGTTCACCGAAGTGATGAACCTGATCGAGGTGAAGCCGGAAGCAAAATATGTGATGGTGCTGGCCGAGCAGGGGTACACGTCGAATGTGCCGCTGGAAGATTTGATGCGGCCCACGACGCTTTTTGCGTTGAAGCATAATGGCGAGCCGTTGCCAGCCGAGCATGGGTATCCGGTGCGGCTCGTGGTGCCGGAGCTGTATGCATGGAAGAGCGTGAAGTGGGTGCGCGGATTGGTTTTCATGGCGGAGGATGCGCCGGGATTCTGGGAGCAGAACGGGTATCACATGTATGGCGATCCGTTTAAGGAGCAAAGATTCAGTGAATGATTCAGTGGCTAGTGACAAGTGGCGAGTGCCGAGTGAAGACGAGAAGCGATTCCTTGCGCTGGTGCAAAGGCTCCCGGAATCTGTAGAACCGTTCGAACGACAGCGGCTCAGAGAAGAACTTGCACGCATGACGTTCGGAAACTGACGATTGCGCGACGGAAAGACCCCTGTCTCAAATAAAAACGCCCCGGCAGAGGACTCCGGGGCGTTTCCATTCAATCTTCTCTCTAATAGATGTCGTACTGCTCCCAGTGAAGCGTCGGATCGGCCTGGATGATGATGCTCTTTTTCGTCCAGCGCTCGAGCTCTTCGATGAGCGAAGCCTCGCGGGTCTTGAGAGCTTTCGCGATTTCCGGGTGCAGGCGCAGCGTGAGGCTGCCGGAGTCGACTTCTGGAGCCATCTTCCTCGCTTCGCCTTGAATTTCGTAGCAGAGCGTGGGGATGGACTTCACCATGCCCGAGCCCGTGCAGTAAGGGCACGGCTGGCAGAGCGTGCGTTCGAGAGCTTGCTTGGTGCGTTTGCGGGTGATGGCGACGAGGCCAAATTCGTTGAAGCGCAAGACTTTTGAGGGTGCGCGATCGGCACGTAACGCGTCTTCAAGCGCAGCCATCACTTTTTCGCGGTTGCGGCGCTCTTCCATGTCGATGAAGTCGATGATGATGATGCCGCCAAGATCGCGGAGCCGCATCTGGCGAACGACTTCCTTCACGGCTTCAAGGTTGGTGCGAACGATCGTGTCCTCGAGGCGATTCGAGCCCTTGCCGACGAATTTCCCCGTGTTGACGTCGATCGCGACGAGCGCTTCGGTGTGGTTGATAACGATGTAGCCGCCCGATTTCAGCCAGACTTTCGGACGCAGGCCTTTGTCAATTTCCTGCTGGATGCCGAACTCTTCGAAGACCGGCGTTTCTTTCGTGTAGAGCTTCACGCGGCCGACGAGTGCCGGTTGGAAGCGGCTCATGAACTCGACGACTTTCGCGAATTCCTCTTCGGAGTCGACCCAGATGGCGCCGAAATCCGGCGTGATGTAATCGCGAAGGATGCGTTCGACGAGATTCAGGTCGCGATGCAGGATTGCGGGAGCTTTGCGCTGTTCGGAGCGGGATTTGATTTCCTGCCAGGTGCGCATCAGGAATTCGACGTCCGTTTTTACTTCTTCGGCCGTAGCGCTTCCGGCAGCAGTGCGAACGATGAAGCCTCCGCCGCCCTGGCCTTTGGCTTCGTTGACGAGATGGCGCAAACGGGCGCGATCTTCGGCGGATGCAATTTTGCGAGAAACGCCGGTGTGATCGAGAGTGGGCATGTAGACGAGGAAGCGGCCGGGAAGCGCCACGTGGCTCGTGATGCGCGCGCCCTTCTTGCCGAGCGGTTCCTTCGCGATCTGAACGATGATTTCCTGCCCCTGTTTCAGAAGATCGGCGATGAGCTGCGTGCGGCGCGGAGGGGTGCGGTGACCATGGCCTCCCGAGCTGTGTTGAGGACGGCGACCGCGATCCGGCCGGCCGCCGCGATCACGTCCGCCACGGTCGGGCCTGCCACCGCGGTCACGTCCGCCGCGGCGTGATGGATTCTGCATGCGCGAACGGTAATCATTCTGCACGCGGGCGTTCCACGGCTGTTTTTCTTGCGGTGGCTGATTTTCGGATAAGCCGGGCGCGCCATTTTCTGCGGAAACGTCTGTTGACGTGGCGTCTCCCTGCGTGCCTTCAGAGTGTTCGGCATCGCCCGAAGATGCAGCGAGCGCATCTGCCTCCGCCTCTACGTGCGCGTGCGCTTCGTCATGAGCCTCGTCGGCTTCGGCATCGTCATCGGCGTCGGATTCGGAATCGTGTTCTTCGTGGTCATGCTCGTCTTCGTGTAAAGCTTCGTGGATATTTCCACTCAATTCGTCGTGCGAATCGGCATCGATGGTGGTGTCGTCGGTTTCGTGAACTTCGGAAACGTCCTCACGGAAAGATTCGCGGAAGCCTTCGCGAACATTTCCATGAACATCCCCGTGGGCGTGCGCGTCGGCTTCCGAAACGGAATGCTCTTCCTCAGCTTTGCGAGCGGCTGCTTCACTTTGAGCTTCCGCGACGTGCTCAGCGAGAGCGGCGGCTTCGTCCTCGGAAAGATCCGGATGAGACACGTCATCGTGTTCCGAAGTGTGCGCTGATTCCGCCTCGCGTTCGAAATGAACGATTTCGGTTTCGCCGCTGTCGAGCGCAGAAGAGGATTCGTGGGCGGCAAAAGATTCGTGAGCAGCGTAGCCCGGTTGATCGTCGGAATGGGACTCCGTGCTGCGGGATTCGGTCGGGTGCTCGACGGGCGTCTCGCGATTCTTCCACTTCGCAATCGACTCGCCGGGTAGAGGTTCAAATCCTGCCGCCGATGAAGCGGAGGAGTGCGCGGGCGAGCTATACGATGCAGCCGGATATTCAGGAGCGAACCGGTTCCGGCGGCGGCGCGGGAGAAAGCGAGTCGCGCGTCGGCTCCGGCGGAAAACTCGCTGGGGTCAACGGCAGAGCAGATTCCGGTGGTGCGACCGACGCAGACGATGACGGCGCTTTGTACTTCGCGAGCGATTCTCCGGGAAGGATGATTGGTACGTAACCATCGGGCGGCGGTGCTTCCGGCGTGGAATCGTCGTGCGGACGGTGCGAAGCATATTTCGATTGAGGCAATTCGCGGCCGTATCGTCCTTCGCGTCCGCGTCCTCCACCTTGACCACCACGATTGGGACGCCCACCGCGACGTCCACCACGACCTCCGCCACTGCCACCTCGAAAATCACGGCCACCGCCGCGATTCGGACGGCCCTCGCGCCGATTATCGTATCGCGGCCGTTCTGTCGAGGGAGCAGAAGGAGGCGCGCCGGGCGCTGGAGCAATGTTGCCGGGCTGTGCGTCAGCCGTTTCGTAAGAGGCGGCCGGCGGATACTGGTTCACTTCGTGTTCGTGTCCTGCCGCCGGATACTCGGCCGAGGGGAGCGGCGTGGAATCGACATCCGCAGGTTCGAGAGCGGGAGTTGCGGGAGCAGCGGCGTTGAAAATCTGGCCGCCCTGGTCCTGCATCTTCTGAACCTTTTCGTCGACAGTGGTAACGATGTGATCGAATTCTTCGAGATCTTCGAGGAAGTCGCTGACGTAGAGGAACGCGTCGCTATCGAGTCCGATTTCGACGAAGGCCGACTGCATGCCAGGCAGCACGCGGGTAACACGGCCCTTGTAAATGCTTCCAACTAATGCAAATTCTTTTTCACGCTCCACATAAAATTCACAGAGCTGGCCTTCTTCCAAAATGGCGACCCGTGTCTCGTGGGGGTTCGCCGAGATAACCATTTCCTTCGACATGAAAACTCCTCAATGGGCATCGGATGGCGGCGGGCACGCCGGAGGGCAGGGCGAGCACACGGGCTCGGCCGGCATGGCTGACGAATCGATTCTGTTGTAGCCACGCTGAGCCGCCCAGGAAGGACGTGCCTTTTGGATGGATAACTACCGTCTTCACCCGATGCAATCCTAAGTAAAATTGAAAATTCCGGCTGTCAAATCGATCCGCAGTCCGGGCACTTCTTGAAATTCAAAGCAAATCCTAATTGACGAAACGCCGCATCCGGACGTTCATCACCAGACCTAAAGCCAAAAATACAAAAGCCGTCGACGAGCCGCCATAACTCATTAAAGGCAACGGGATGCCGGTAACCGGCATATAACCAATCACCATTGAGGCGTTCACCAGAACGTGGAAGCCCAGAATGGCGGTCACTCCCATCACCACAAACATCCCGGCGCGATCTTTCGCTTTCTGCGCGTTGTCTACGAGCCGCAGAATCAAGCCGAGGTATAGCAGCAAGACGACGCAAACTCCAATGAAACCTTGTTCCTCTGCCATCGCCGCCAGAATAAAATCCGAATACCGGACGGGCACAAAGCCCAACTGATTCTGGCTGCCCTTGCCAAATCCCTTGCCCCAGAAACCACCGGAACCGACTGCAATTTCCGACTGCAGAATCTGATAACCAGCGCCGCGCGGATTTTCCTCCGGATGCAGGAAGGTTTCAATCCGCTGCTGCTGGTACGGCTTCAAGTGCTTCCGCATATTCCAGCCGACCGGGATCAGGAGCGCGATCAACACAAGACCGGCCGCCATGTGCTTCCATTCAATGCCGGCGAGAAACGCTCCAACCACTGCGACCGGCACCAGCACCAAGGCGGTACCCAGATCAGGCTGAATCAAAATCAAACCTACCGGAACGCCGGTGATGAGGGCCACCTTCACCAAATCCATCAGCGTCAGCCGGTCTGTGCGCACTTCCGCAAAGAAGCGAGCCAGTACAATGATTATAATCAACTTCATTAGTTCTGACACTTGCAAATTCACGCCGCCACCCAGTGCCACCCATCGTTTCGCCCCGAACCTGGAATGCCCGATCGCGAGCACAACAAGAAGAGTGGCGAGGCCGAACAAATAGAGCGCAGGCGCCTGGTCGAGCAATGTGTGGTAGTCAATGCGGGAGATTACAAGCATTCCTGCCACGCCGATGGCGATCCATGTGAGCTGTCTCCACTGCAGGCCGGCCATGTTGGCGCTGGCGTGGGTGGAGGAATAGATTTCGAGAACGCCGATGGCATTGATCGCGGCGACGATGGCGAGCAGGGCCCAGTCGAAGTCTTGAACGTGCGGGCGGTCTTTCATGGACGCGCGGACCCCACCGTCGCGACGAGCGGCCGAACAGGTGCAGAGACTGGATTCGACCGCGAGGGAATTCCGGCGGTCGTCGTTTGTTGGGTGGTGCCGTTTTTCTTATCGTAGAAGGCTTTGACGATATCGCGAACCACCGGGCCGGCAGCTTCGCCGCCGTGTTCGACCGTATTCTGCACGATTGCGGCAACCACGATTTCCGGATTACGGCGTGGGGCGAAGCCAACAAACCAGCCGTCCATTTTCTTGTTTCCGAGGCGGTTCGCAGCGTTGTAGCTCATCAGCTGAGCTGTGCCGGATTTTCCGCAGAGATCAATATTCTGGAGGCGCAGGTGATAGCCAGTTCCGCCGCCTTCGTTCACAACGCCGTACAAACCTTGCGTCACTTGTTCCACGGCGTTCTCAGAAAGCGGGAAGCGGCTTGTTTTGAGGTCCGGAAGATTCTTGAACAAGTGCGGCTGCACGAGTGTGCCGGCGCTTGCGACTGCGGCAGCCATTCGAGCGAGCTGGATGGGGGTCACTGTCACCGCGCCCTGGCCGACCGAAACCGAAATCGTTTCGCCCGCGTACCATTTGTGGTGGAGGACGCGTTCGACCCATTCTTCCGACGGCATCAAGCCGGCTTCTTCGCCGGGCAAATCGACTCCCGTTTTATGGCCCAATCCAAGACCGGCGGCGTAGTCATGGATGCGCTCGATGCCGAGTGCTTTGCCGATGGTGTAGAAGAAAACGTCGCAGGAATCGACGAGCGCTCTGTGAAGATCAACCGAGCCGTGCCCCTGCGGCCTCCAGCAATGAAACGTCCGTCCATAGAAGTTGGCATAGCCGGGACAGTACACCGTCGTGTTTTCGGGTATGGCTTTGGAATCGAGCATCGCCGCGGCCATCACAATCTTGAAAACGGAACCTGGAGCGAGCTGCCCTTGAATGGCGCGATTGAATAACGGCGTGTTCTTGTCCGTATTGAGCTTGGCCCATTCGTCGGGCGGGATTCGAACTGCGAAATCATTCGGATCGAATGTGGGGCGGCTGACCATGGCAAGGATTTCGCCGGTGCGAGCGTCCATGGCGACGACGGCGCCTTCCTTGTCCTTCATATCCTCTTCGGCAATCGCCTGCAAATCGTAATCGATCGTCAACTGAATCGGCTTGCCGGGGATTGCTTCCACGTTGTCGAGAGTGCGCATCGCTTTGCCGACGCTGTTGACGACGACGCGGCGCATGCCGTCCGTGCCCTCGAGCGTTTCGTTATATTGGCGTTCGAGGCCCGCCTTGCCAACGATGTCACCGGGACGATAGTGGCCATCACTTGAATCCAGCTGCTGTGGCGACACTTCACCCACATAGCCAATCGTATTCGCGAGCATTTCACCGTGTGGATAGCGGCGGCGGTGAACCATCAGCAACTCGAGCACGGGGATATCCGCGCGATGCGATTCCACGAATGCAATATCGGCGTTGCTTGCGGCAGGCTTGATAACCACCGGCTGAAATTTCGGCTCGCTCTTCGCGGCGTCGAGAGCCTGCTGCAGATCCTGGCGGCTGATGCCCAGCCCGTCTACAATTTGAGGAATGTTTTTCTCGAGTGATTTCAAATCTTCGCGAAGGAGGAGGATGCTGAATGAGGGATAGCTATCTACGAGGACCCGCCCTTCGCGATCGAGCATCGGCCCGCGCGGCGCGATGATGGGAATCGAGCGAACGCGATTGCGTTCGGCGAGATCGACGAAGTGACCGGATTGGACGACCTGCAGCTTCCAGAAACCAACGAGCAGAAGCACCACGAAAATGACGGACACGTAGGAAACCAGCGCCAGTCTGCCCTGGGGAACTTTCTGGTCGTTAACACTCCACGATGGCAACGAAACTCCTGCGCGGCGGTCTACTGGCCTTCGGAAGCGCCACTTTTCGCGCGGCGCTGACGCGCCCTAAATCCGAGTTCAAGCAATACCCGCGCGGCATTCAAAGCTAACACCGCCAAAGCTCTAGCCGCAAGGCAGCGATGTCCTTTCGGTCACTGTATTGTGCCTAAAACGGACGCGCGCGAGTAGCTGGCCTGAGGGACAGGATACCCAAACCAGCCTTCCTAGTACGGACTTCGGCAGAGCGCACGCAAGCCAACGATCGAGATTTCACGGCCACGTCCTTAACACAGAGGACACGGAGAGGCACAGAGTTCATAGAGTCGAAGTGAACTGCAGAAAGGAGATCTACGAACGCCGGCGGAGGCGGTCGAGCAGGGCGAAAAGGAGGACGCCAACTCCTGCGGTAACGAGCGAATCCAGCAGGAGTCGCAACGTAAAAAACGGCATGGAACGCGCGAGCAAGACGCGTTCAGTGATGGCAAGAACAACCTGATGGAAATGGAAGAGGACAAAGATCAGTCCGAACCGGCTGACGGGATGTTCGGTATCGATTCGCGCGCCGACGGAAGAGGCGACATATCCTACGCATGTTTTCGCAATGCCGTACATGCCGATGGGATTGTCGTGGCTGAGCGCGTCTTGCGCGATGCCGATTGCGGCCCCCAACATCATGCCGCTGATCGGATTTCGCCGGCTCACGCCGAAATAGATTGTCACGAGTAACGGCAGGTCTATCAGTTCCGCCCAGCGGCCGTACTTATGCAGGAATGCCTGCAGGACGAGCGCCAGGAAACAAACGAGCGGAACGGCTCCGCTATAATATTTGTGTACTTCGATATTCGATTCCGATTGTGCGCCGGTGCTCAGCATCGTAGCCATGTCATCGACGGGGCGCTGCCGGGATGGGCTGCGGTCGCGCTGCTTGGAACAGCTCCGGAAGTGGGGCCTGAAACGGCAGCCGGAGAAGTTCCGCTGGAAGCCGCCGCTGGCTCTTCGGCTTTCTTGGGCGTCAATTCCTGCTGAGACATCAGGATCAGAACTTCTTCGAGACGGTCGAGCCTCGCGGCGGGATCAATCGAGATGGACTGAAACGGATTGCCGGGCTTCGCTGCTTCCACCATTCCAATAGGCAGGTCTTTCGGGAATATGTGGTCTTCGCCCGAAGTCAAAATCTTGTCGCCAGCCAGCACTTTTTCTTCGTTGACGATGTAATCCATCCGGGGATTGGGATCGCCGCTGCCTTTCACCACTCCGTGCGTGCGGCTGGCTGCGAGAAGCGCGCCGACGCCGCTGTCTTTGTCATTAATTAGCAGCACTTGAGACGTAGACGGGAACACTTCGACGATCTTACCCACCACGCCTTCCGGCGTGATGACGGCGAGGTTTCGGCGGATGTGGTCACGTTCGCCGCGGTTGATAAAGAGCGTATGCGAAGTGGGATCGGCACTCGCTCCGATGACTTCGGCGGCGACCATTTGCGCCTCCGGATGAGATTCGCGGAAGTTGAGCAGGATGGCGAGGCGTCTGCCTTCGGCGGCCTGGCTTTCGAGCTCGCGATTGCGCATGCGAAGCTGATCGAGTTCTTTTTGCAGGCTCTCGTTTTGAACTCGAGCGCCTTTCAGTCCGACGTACCCGTTCCACATACCGCTGATTTTGGAAAATGACCACGTACCCGCGCGTTCCACGGGCGTCAGCGTTTGGACCGCCCAGTAACGTACCAGCCGAACATTGTTTTCACGCTTGATCTGGAAAGCGAGCAGCAGCACCTGGAAAAGAATCAGCGCGGCGAGCAGGCTCAGCGGACGATGTCGTGAATAAATGGTGTCTTGCATGTTTTCAGGTACGCGAGACTGGCGACTCGAAATATCTTCGCGCCAATCTCAGCGGTTCGCTACTTTCCAAATTTCTCGATCAATGCCGCAGCTTTCGAAATTTCTATTCGAACAACCGCGTGCCTAATCGATCGAAACGAGCCGCAGAAGCCGGAAATCGCTCAACATTTTTCCCGTGCCGAGAACGACGGACGCGAGCGGGTCGTCCGCAATCGAAACGGGCAAACCGGTTTCCTCGCGAATCCGCTTGTCGAGATTCTTGATGAGCGCGCCGCCGCCGGTGAGCACGATTCCGCGGTCGCTGATGTCTGCGGAAAGCTCGGGCGGGGTGCGTTCGAGCGCCACGCGAATCGCATTAAGAATCGTTGCAATGCATTCGGAAAGGGCTTCACGGATTTCGCTGTCGTCGATGGTGACGGTGCGCGGCACGCCTTCAATCAAATTGCGGCCTTTCACTTCGAGCGTGAGCGGCTTTTCGAGGGGATAAGCCGAGCCGATTTCAATCTTGATTTGTTCGGCAGTGCGTTCGCCGACGAGTAAATTGTATTTGCGCTTCAAGTAGTGCATCACCGCTTCGTCCATCTCATTTCCGGCCACGCGCACCGAGCGCGAATAGACGATGCCGCTCATGGAGATGACGGCGATGTCCGTGGTGCCTCCGCCGATGTCGACCACCATGTTGCCCGAAGGCTCTTCAATGGGCAGGCCCGCGCCAATCGCGGCGGCCATCGCTTGTTCGACGAGATAGACTTCACTTGCGCGCGCTCGATATGCGGAGTCCTGCACGGCGCGTTTTTCAACGGGCGTAATCTCGCTGGGAACGCCGATGACGATGCGGGGATGAACGAGCACGCGGCGGTTGTGCGCCTTCTGAATGAAGTACGTAAGCATCCGCTCGGTGACTTTGAAGTCGGCGATGACGCCGTCTTTCATCGGCTTGATCGCGACCACGTTTCCAGGCGTTCGCCCGAGCATTTCCTTGGCTTCGCGGCCTACAGCAACCACTTCTCCCGTGGTTTTATTGATCGCGACGATCGAAGGCTCGTTGACCACGATTCCTTTGCCGCGCGCAAAGACCAGTGTGTTCGCGGTGCCCAGGTCGATAGCCAGATCGGAAGAGAACAGGCTGAAGACCGACCGCATGTTGTAGCCGCTTTTCGTCACGTGACGCTTCCCCCCAGAGTTCCATTCGAGCGCTGCTGCGGCAGCGCGTACAAGCCAGCCTGCCTGGCTCGTACCCCAAGAATTCCGTCAACAATCTATGGCGCTCTATTCCTACGAATCGTTCTTAAGAAACATCTTTACAGAATCATAGCTACGGAACTACTACATCGACTTTCTTGATCGCCGTTCCGCCCCGGCGGTTCTGGCCGATGATCACGATCGTGTGGCTTCCGCGATCCATCGGCTGCGTGAAATAGCGGAAGTGCCCATCGGGCCGGATATCCGCGACTTGCTCGCCATTGATGATTAGAGCAGCACCGGGCTCGGTGCGTCCAATCACTTCCACGTTGTTGCCGTGGAGCTCGGTGTCGTCCACTTCGAGCAGCATTTCCCGCTCTTTTCCTGCGACGGCGAGCATGAATTTGAAGGGATCGCTTTGATCGCTCGTATTGTTCTTATCGTCGATCGCGCGCACTCTCCAGAAATAATCGCCGGGCGGAAGTCCGGCGATTTCCACGCTCGCAGCGGTGGTTTTTTTCTCCATCACCACTTTGTTGAACATCGATGTGGTGCTGACCTCAAATTCGTAAGCCTTGGCGGTCGGCACGGGCTTCCACGAAAATTGAATCGGGTCCTTTTTGGGGTCGGCGACGATCACAGCAGCAAGATTGATCGGCTTATCCAACTGCGGCGGCGCCAGCACCTGGCTCTTTGTAATCGGGCCACCGGTGGGGAAGGAAGCTCGCTCCCATTGACCGATGTTCAAATGTTCGCTGCCACGATTCAGCTCTGCGCCTCCGGCATCCACCGTAATTTCCTGCTGATTCGTTTTTGGATCGCTGCGAACGGCTGCGCGGCTATTGGCGCGCACCGACGCGACGGCGTTTTCAAAAGATACTTCTGCTTTCGATCCCGGAATTTCCCACGAGCCGGTGGCGAGGTCCACCTGTCCGGACGTGATGTGCACGCCGACTTTCGAAGCGCGATCCTGCTGCACCACGTTATCTTCCACGGAGACGAGCGTGTCCCCTTTCACCGTGTACGTGGTTCCGTCCGCAAACTGGATACGCGCGACGCCTTCGCTGCCGGTCTGGATCAAATCGCCTTTATCGAGCGAGAGCTGGTAGTCGGCGTTCACCCATTGCACTGAATTGTTTTTTTTGATTTGTACTTTGCCGTCGAGGTTTACGAATCGCGCCTGGCGCGCTGAAGCGGTGGAACTTTCGTTGGTCGAGGGCGCGGCAATGGTATTCGTAATCTTGGTAATCAAGCCTGCAGCCATCTCCGGAAACGCAAAATGAAACGCGACGAATACGGCGGCGATGAACGCGATCACGCAAAGCACCACGGTGCGATATTTCACCGTGTGCCAGTAGACCTCCACGCGGGAGATCTTGGGCTTGTCAGGGGCCGAGATTTTTCCAGTTGTCATGAAGATTTGGAGCCAGTTTTTCAATCTAGCATAGGGGTATAGGCCTTTCAACACGGCCGGGGAACAGGATGCGAAACCGCTAACAGCAAGAAAGCACCGTGTTTTGGCGAGGTTGCGAGAATTGGCCGCCCGTTCGCGGATTGCCGCAGAGTCCCTCGGCGGGCTAGGCTTTCCGGCGCTGGAGTACGACTAGGACTCCCCGCAGCGGCGAGCTTCGAGCCATATTGGAGGTTGACCCCAACGCCCCATATTAGGGAGACTAGACCCGTCGGCTGGCCCCCTTTCGTCCCCATTCGCCGCCGAATCTATGTCTTGGGCTGCCTGCGGAGGCCGGCCCGTGAGACGCTGCGAGGCGCAAAATCATGAACGAAATTATTGGCGAACTTCTTCCACCCACACGATTGATGCTCACTCCCGGTCCTTCGTGCATGGACCCGCGCGTTTACCGCGCCCTTTCGACGCCGCTCGTTGGCCACATGGATCCCTGGTTCATCAGCATGATGAACGACGTCCAGGTGATGCTGCGCAAAGTTTTTCAAACGCAGAACCGCATCACGTTTCCGATTTCCGCTTCTGGCTCAGGCGGAATTGAAGCCGCCGTTTTGAACCCGCTCGAAGAAGGCGACGAGTGCATCGTGTGCGTGAACGGCTGGTTCTCCGAGCGCATGGCAGTGATCGCAGAACGCAGCCCCGCAAAAGTGATTCGCGTAGAAGCGCAATACGGACACACAGTGGACCCGGAAGCGGTGCGTCGCGCAGGGAAGGGCAAGAAAATCAAATTTGTAGGACTCGCGCACGGTGAAACTTCTACCGGCGTGATTCATCGTCTCGACGATTTCCGCAAAGTGGCGGATGAACTCGGAGCGATGCTTGTTGTCGACGCCGTCGCAACGCTTGCGGGCTGCCCGCTCGACATTGACCGCCAACGCATCGACATCTGCTTCAGCGGCTCGCAGAAAGCGATCAGCGCCCCGCCGGGTATGGCGCCGATCACCGTGAACGCGCGAATGGAAGACGTGATGCGCGCGCGCAAAACTCCTGTTGGCAGCTGGTATTTTGACCTTACTCCGATTATGACGATGTGGGGCAGCGAGCGAACCTATCACCACACTCCGCCGATTTCGTTGATTTACGGAATGCGCGAAGCTTTGCGGCTTGCGCTCGAAGAGGGGCTGGAAGCGCGCTGGGAACGCCACGCACAGAATCAACGCGCGCTGATTGCCGGAATTGAAGCGATGGGCCTCGATCTGTTCGTCGAAAATCCAGCCGACCGGCTTCCAACCGTTACGGGCGTGAAAGTTCCGGCGGGAGTGAACGACGGCCGCGTGCGCCAGCAATTGCTCGATGAGTTCAACATCGAAATCGCGGGCGGCTTCGGGCCGATCAAGGGAAAATTGTGGCGCGTCGGCCTGATGGGCTACTCGAGCCAGAAGACGAACGTGCTGCTATTTCTTGCTGCGTTTGAAAAAGTGCTCCTCGACCACGACGTTCGTGTTCCTGCGGGGGCAGGAGTGGCCGCTGCAGTTCGGAGCTACCAGCAATCGTCGCAGCCCGCAGCTGTCGGCGCGAGGCCGTAAGGGGAGTCATACTCAGACACGCCGATGGCAAAGACGACATATCCGACAGTTCCCAATGCGGGCGCGATGAGCGATTTCATCGGCGCGTTCGACGTCCCTTCGAAGGTGACGGACTACGTCTACCGCTGCCGCTTTTCGCATTGCTGGAATGGAATTGCGACGCGGCATGCCGATACGATGGACTGCAAGTTTTTCGTGGATGGAAAAGGTGTGATACTCGGGCTCGCGCATCCCGGCTTCGTGGAATTTCGCAGCCGCGCGGGGCGCAACTTATCGGATCGCGAAGCCAGCTACATCGGCGCCGAATATCTGCGCGAGCGCCTCGAACAGGAAGACGAGCACGCGCTCTACGATGTTTCTGCTCCCGATGTCGTCCGTATTATCGAAAAACTCCGCATCAAGTGAGAGCACTCCACAACACGTGAAGGCCGCTGCTTCGCCACCATCGAGCCAGACCGATCCTTTCGATTCGCCGAAAACTGACCCACCGTAACGCCGGCTTGCACTGAACGTAGTGAACGTGCGTCCCGCCGGCTCTTTTTGCGCGACACTTCCCGAAATATTTCTTCGCAGCAGGTCGGTTAATCGCCGCTCTTCTTCCGAAAATAAGTGAAATCGTATTCCACCGCCCAGGTTTTTCCGCCGTCCTCAGATCTCTGGCTGAACTGGCGCACCTGGTCGGGGCTGACATTGAAAAACTGAAGATGCCGCGTCGCTTTTTTTCCGTTCTCGTCCGTGTCGGCAAAGTAGTCCATCGTGGTGCCGTTCAAATGTCCGCTGAAGAAAATTCTTCCGCCGGTGCTGTCCACCCAATATTGTTCCCACTTCTTCGTATTCGCGTCGTAGATGTTGAAGCTCTTGCCGGTATTGCCGCGGCCGCCGGTCCAATTCTCGAGCACCACGCAATCCTCGAGAATTTTTTGAATGCTGCTTGCTCCCACCACCTGATCGGAACCTGTCTGCTTTACGGTCCATTCACCCACCCAAAAATCGAATTGTTTGTATTCCGGAGTGAATTTGCACGGGAACGAGTTGCGGTCGGCCGCTTCGACATCTTTGGCAAAGCGTGGATCGTCTTTCAGCGCGATCAGATCCGGGTCCGAAGAAAACTGATCGCCGGGCCCGTAGCCTGCGGCCACAATTTCATCGAGCTTGGCGAGTGCTTTCTCTCGATCGCCCAGCTTCGCATATGCTTTTGCAGTACGAATCAGCACTGAATACTGATGAAACTTGAGGGTCCCGGCTTTGTCGTAACACTCGATGGCTTTCTGATACTGCCCGATTCCGGCCAGCGCCACTCCCCAGCGATACCAGTTTTGACCGCTGTTCGGATTCGATTTCGCGAGCGCTTCATACGCCGGCGCCGCCTTTGCCCAGTCCTGCGTCGTGTAGTATCCGTCGGCTGCAGTTTCTTCGGGACTTCGCGACTGGGCATGCGCGGCGCCCGCAACGGCAAGGCAAAGCACGAAAATCAGAACTGTTCGATGCAAACATCGATTCCACAATTCCATACATTCTCCTAATCAAGATTTCTGCGCGCGGGAACAGCGGATGCACGGCCCTTGCGACAGTTAGACGCGAGAAAAATCAGCAGGAGAGCTTGTTATTTGAATTCGCGCGAGGGGGGCGCCCGGTGCGGGAGTAGCTTCTACGGCTCGTCGGACTTCGCTTTTGCTGTAGCGGGTGAATTCTTCGCGAGTGTCCGAATGTAATTTACGAGATTCCAGATATCTTCATCTTTGAGTCGATCGGCTTCTGACGGCATATCCTTGTTGCCGTTCTTAATGACGTAAAACATCTCGCCATCCGTGACGGATTTCAGCGCTGCCGGATCGCGGTAATCCTTCATCGTAAGCTTCATATCAACCGCCAGATCGCCTTTGCCGTCACCATCTGTTCCGTGGCACATCGCGCAATCGTAGCCGTACTTCTTTTTGCCGGCGGCGATGGATGCAGGCGTGGACTTCACTGGATTTGAAACCTTCAGCGCCTCTGGTGGAATTTTGCCGCTCGGGGAAGCCGGCGCGGGCGCTTTTTCTTCGGAGTTCTGAGCTTGTTGCGCCGGAGAGGAGATTGCAAAAAGGAGCAGGGCCGAAAAAATGACGGCATGCCTCAGCATGGAGGCCTCCTGTGGCGATCGAGCGCATTCTACGCCCGTTCGCGGCGCGCGAACGAACTAATCTGAGCGATGCGTTCCGCCCTAAGCGTCGGAAAGGGACCCGCCGCCATTCTTGTCGCCGCTCGCGTTGCCGCCAGCGCCGCTATCCAAATCGGCGTTCAATTCACCAGCTTCCAGAATCTCGCCGCAATCGAGGCACTCGAAATATTGCGAGTCGTCGTCTTTGGCGATCAGCTGCGTGCGCGCGTGTTTACAGGGTGAACCGGGCATTGTGGCATCGAGCGCGATGCGGTCTGCAATCGTCACTCACAGGTATCGAGATTGTAGCACCGGGTCCTTCCGCGGCGCACGAAAGGGCGCAGTTGACAAAAGCCTCGATTGCAACTATCAGTCTCTTGGCCGTCTAGCGTAAAGCGAGAGTGTGTGGCTGCTGAAACAAACACGCAGAAAAAACTGGGAGTCGCGCTTTTCTACGGAATTGTCGCGTTGCTGGCGTACCTCGCCTTTCGCGTGTTTGAACCGTTTCTCGCATCCCTTGCGTGGGCGGTGATTCTGGTTGTCTTGTTTTTCCCTGTTTACGAGCGGCTCGCGAAAAAGTTCGGCGCCACCACTGCGGCCGTCGCGGGCGCCGTTGGCGTAACGATCATTCTGATTGTGCCCACTCTGCTCATCATGATCGCCTTCGTAAGGCAGGGCGTACAAGCGGTCCAGTCGATCCAGCTGGAAATTGCCAGCGGACATTTTCGCTGGGTAAACGATCTGTGGGCGCGAGTCATCCAGCGATTTCCTGAAGGTGACACGAGCGATCTGGCCAGCACCCTGCATCGATACGGCGAGGAGACCGCCAAGTATGCCGCCGGACAGATCGGAGTGGTTTTGCGTCACACGGCCTCGTTTGCGTTTCATCTGTCTGTGACGATTCTCGCGATGTTTTATCTGTTTCGCGATGGCCCGTCCTTCGTTGCGCGGCTCCGGGAAGTTTTGCCGTTCGAAGACGTTCACCGAAACCGGATGATCAAGGACTCGCGCGATTTGATTTTTGCCAGCGTGATGTCCAGCTTGGTCGCAGCGGCTGCGCACGGATTGCTGGGAGGAATATCGTTCGGTCTCATGGGAATTACCGCGCCGATTTTCTGGGGCGTGATGATGGGCTTTTTTTCACTGGTGCCGGTGGTTGGGTCTGCGCTGATTTGGGTTCCTGCAGCGATCAGCTTGATGCTCGGGGGGCACGTCGTCAAAGGCATCATACTGGCCTTGGTCTGCAGCGTGATTGTAGGAATGGTCGACAATATTATCCGGCCGTGGATGATCAGTGGGCGAGCCGAAATGGGCGGACTTTTAGTATTTATCAGCGTGCTTGGCGGCATCAGTGTATTTGGGATGCTCGGAATCGTAATGGGGCCGATTGTCGTCGCCACGGCTGCAAGTCTTCTCGATCTTTACGTCCCGGCTGCGTCCGGTAGAAACCAGCATTAGGATGCGAGTGGGAGGAGGACGCGCGGCGTGCTAGAGTAGCGCCCTTCGGAATCAATCATGCGCAAGAATTCCAGTTCAAAAAACATGAGCCTGCCTCCCGAGAAACTCCGGTGGCAATGCGATCCGGCCAGCATTCCGTTTGAAACGACGGCGGAAGTGGAGCCGACGGTCAACGACATGGGACAGGAGCGGGCGTTGCGCGCGCTTCGCATGGGTGTGGAGCTCAGAGCATCCGGTTACAACCTCTTCGTTTGCGGGCTTTCAGGAACGAGTCGCGGCGGCATGATCGTGCGGATGGTCGAGGAGATGCATCTCGAGACCGAAACCGCTCCTGACCGCTGCTACGTAAATAATTTCAAGAATGCGGACAGGCCGCGGCTGCTGACTCTTCCGCGCGGACAAGCAAACGCGTTCAAGAAAGAGGTTGAATCGGGAATCGATTTTCTGCGCCGTCGTATTCCGCAGGTCTTTGAAGGCGAGCCATTCCAGCGGCAAAAGACGCGCATCGTGGAGCGCTTCACCGTGCGCGAAAAAGAATTGATGGACGATTTCACGCGCCGCATCGCGCGCGAACAGTTCGCGCTCGGCCAAATGCAGGTGGGCGCCGTCGCGCTCCCGGAGATTTTCCCTGTACTCGAAGGGCAGATGGTGCCCATCGAAGAAATTCCGAAGATGGTGCAGGAAGGAAAACTCGAAAGCGTTGCCGCGGAAGATCTCGAACGGAAATACGATCAATTCCGCCAGGAATTTACGGTCGTTTACCGCAAAACGCTTTCGCTCTCGCGCGAACTCGCCAGCGAACTGAGTTACCTCGAGCAGGAAGCGGCTTCTGTGCTCGTTGACGGCGTGATCGAAGAGCTGAAGGAAAAATATCCGAGCCCGCAAATCTCCGAATATCTCGAAGAAGTCCGGCATCACATTCTCGACAATCTCGATCCCTTCAAAGAGCGCGAAGGCGAAGACGATCAGCCGCCGCCCGAAGGCGGTGGAGGCGCCCCGGCCCGAGCGCACGGATCGCGATCCCTTTCGCGTCTACGGCGTGAATGTGATTCTGGCGCACGGCGAGCAGGAAAAAGTCACCGGTGATTTTCGAGACGATGCCCACGTACGCAAATCTTTTTGGCACGATTCATCGAAGCTACGACACGCGCGGCGGCTGGAGTTCGGATTTCATGGATTTGCGCGGCGGGTCGCTGCTGCGCGCCGATGGCGGATTTCTGGTGATGTACGCGCTCGATGCGCTGACGGAAACGGGCGTCTGGCGCACGCTGAAACGCACGCTGAATCACGGGAAGCTGGAAATTCAACCTGTCGATGTGTTCTTCCCGTTCAGCACGGCGGCGCTGAAGCCCGAGCCGATTGAAATTCGCGTGAAGATAATTTTGATTGGCGATCGCGATATGTACGAGCTGCTGTATGACTTCGAAGAGGACTTCAAAAAGATTTTCAAGGTCCGCGTGGAATTCGACGAAGAAATGAAGTGGAGCGAAGAAGTGATTCGCCAGTACGCGGGCCGTTTGCGAAAGTTGTGCGACGACGAGAATCTGTGCCCGTTTGACCGGACGGCGGTGGCCGTGATTCTGGAGCACGGCGTTCGTCAAGCCGGCCGGCGCGGAAAAATCACGGCGCGATTTTTCGATCTTGCGGACCTGGCGCGCGAATCCTCCTATGTGGCGAAACACGAAAACGCCAAAGTGGTGACGGCGGAGCACGTCCGAAGGGCGCTGGATTCGCAGATCGATCGCCACAATCTGACCGAAACAAAAATCCGCGAGATGATCGAGCAGAATCTGCTGTTTATCGATACCACCGGCGCGCGCGTGGGCCAGGTGAATGGCTTGAGCGTGCTCGAAATCGGCGGATATGCGTTTGGAAAGCCGGTGCGCATCACGGCGGCGGTGGCGCTCGGTAAAGTAGGAATCATCAACGTCGAGCGCGAAGCGAATTTGAGCGGACGCTTTCACGATAAAGGCGTGCAGATAATTTCCGGTTATTTGCGGCGCACGTTCGCGCAGGATAAGCCGCTGTCGCTCTCCGCGAGCATTTGTTTCGAGCAGTCGTATTCGGGAGTGGATGGCGACAGCGCGAGTTCCACGGAAATTTACGCGATGTTGTCCGCGCTTTCGGAAATTCCGATCAAGCAGGAGCTTTCCGTCACCGGTTCAGTGAATCAACAAGGTGATATGCAGCCGATTGGCGGCGTGAACCAGAAGATTGAAGGATTTTACGACGTCTGCAAGCTCAAGGGATTTACAGGATCGCAGGGTGTCCTGATTCCCGCGGAAAACGTGGAAGACTTGATGTTGCGCGACGAAGTGATCCAAGCCGTTGCGCAGGGAAAATTTCACATCTATCCGGTAGCAACGATCGAGCAGGGCATCGAAATTCTTACGGGCGTTCGCGCCGGAAAACGCGGCAAGTCCGGAAAATTCGAGCCGGGCACTTTGTTTGCGGCAGTGGATGCGAGGTTGCGAACGATGGCCGATACGCTGCGCAGGTTTGAAAGGTAAACTTCGAAGCGGCATCCAGCAACTTATATCAGCCGCCGCATTTGAACGGTAACCGTCACCGACTCGCCATTCCGCTGAAGCAATAATTTATATTTGTGGCCCACTTGGCGGAACAGATTGCGGATGGCCGCGAGCGTCAAATCGGCCGCAGGCTCATCGTCGATTCCCGCGATCACGTCGCCTTTTTTAATGCCTGCGTCCGCTCCCGGCGTGCCCGGTTGGACGGATGTGACTTCGAAAGTAATCAGCCCCGGCCCTTTTGCAATCAGTGCGATGCCGCTTTTGTCTTCCTGTTCGTATTCCGCGAAATGGGTGTTCGGCTCAAGGATCAGCTGACTATGCGAGTAGTCAAGCACCACGTTGAATCGCTGCAGCATCCCAGCACCAATGGATCCGGCCCGGTTGCTGTCGGCAGGCGAAGTCGGCGTCTGGCGAATGAACGCGGCGATCGGATTTTTCACTTCGTAGTGGCCAATCTCAAACTCCGCCAGGCGGCCCAGCGCGATATTTGCGCCCTGGTCGATTTCGGGATCGGAGGCGGTGATCGTTTTCATGCGCGAAGAAAAAATACGGTGCGATTCCGCGAAGCGCTCGGAAATCAGCAACGACGCGTCGAGCGCCGTATCGACCACGAAATCGCCTTCGTGCGATTTTTGGCCCGGCAGCGTGAATTTCGCGCGAATGATGGGTACGCCTGCCTCAAATCTCAGTGGGAACGTCGCGCCTTTACCGGAATATTTGTACGCGCTCGGGTCGTAGAGCCGGACCGTCTGGCGGCCGTAGTCGATTTCGGCCACAACGCGATCGAGAAAATCGGTGCCCAGCGTTCCCTGGTACGGACGGCCAATCTGCGCCGACCAATCGCCTCGATCGACGATGGCAAGATTCGCGAACGGTATGTCGATACCGGGAAGGTTCAATACTGAATTTTGAAAATTTGTGATCCCGAGTTCCGTAGCTCGAGCGCGATTGATTGCGGACGTGGCAGCCGTCGTGTCGAATTCGAACAAGCTCGGCTGGCTCTTGTTGATATCGACAGGAAGAAAGATCAGGCTCTCGAAAAATTCGGCGGGAATCTCCGCGGCATTTCCACCGAAGGCGAACTGCGCGGGCGCCGCCGATTGTTGTGCTGATTGTTGCGCGGGAGGCGGCGCGGGCTGCTGTGCCAGTGTGTCTGCAGAGACGGAATAAATCTCGCGGGTTGCGAAAGCTAATAGCACAGCGACAACGGTTCCGAGAATCAGTTGGGAGCGGCGCATTTTACTGCCTGGGCCTCGCTAGATTCTGTGTGGTGCCACTGATTATACGGTCAGTGGGCAGGCGCGAGATATCCTTCGCGCGCAAATATCTGATATTCGGCGTGCTTTCCCGCGGCAGCGTCGGGTTGGCCGCGGCCGTCGAGAACCTGAATCGTGAGCGAATGAAACTTGCCATCGTGCTGCGGCTCGATCCCGAGAACATATTGGTGGCGCAAGGCTGCGGCAATCTGCCGGTAGATCGGAACGAAATCGCTCGGCGATTCCGGGAAGTAGGCGTGGCCGCCTGTGATTTTCGCGAGCGCAAGCAGAGCCTCGTCGGCTTTCGCGAAGCTCAGAGGATTTTCAGGCTCAGTCGATTCGTCGGGCTTAGTATTCGATTTCGCCGCGTGACTTTGGCGCCTTCTTTTTCTTCGCGCTCGCCTGCCGCAGCGTGCCGCCCAATGCGACCGGATACAACACCACGTCGCTGCCGCGCAACTTCTTCACCAGCGCATCCCATCGCGCGGGAGGCGACGAATCGAGCCCTGTCGTCAGCAGCACGACCGCCTTTTTGCCCTTGAGCGGCGAAAGCCAGTCGATGACGGTCGAAATCGAATCGAAAAAATTAAGATCACCCATGCCGAGCATGAATTGCGTGTGCCCGAGCGCGCCGACGAATGCGGATTTGTCCGGTGTGAACGAGAGAATGGCCTGCGGCGCCTGCGCATAGGTGACGAGCGCAATTTCGTCGTCCGGTGCGAGACCATCAAGGAGCGTATACGCAGCGGTAAGATGCTCGGAGCGAATCAGATATACAGCTGGACTCGTTTCCAGCAGCACCAGAACTTGTGCGGGAGCTTCGACGGGCGAGAAAAAAGTAATCGGCTGCTCGGTGTTGTCGTCTAGCACGCGGAATTGTTTTTGCGCGAGTCCGCTGACGAATTCGCCGTGCCGGTTGAGAACACTCACATCAATCTTCACGATCTCTGTGGTCGCTTGGATGCCCGCTTGTGGAGGTTGAACCGGTTCCTGCGCTGGCGTTCGAATACCGAAGCAGCCAAGAAAAATTACTGCGCGCGAGAAAAAAACGAGAGCGAATCGAGCTCCTCGGCTGGCACGTTCACTGAACGTAGGAGTCAAAGTAGACGCCGCTGGAATCTTTCCACCAGCCCATGATTCCGAAATTAAGATGGCGCGTAATCACTTCGGGCTTCGCCGTTTTCAACCAATCCGCAGCCGGCGGGTTTGGAGCGCCCGGATTCTTGGCCGCGTCCTCCGCCGCTTGTTTCGCGTAGTGTGCCAAAACTTTGTCCCACGGAATGTGCGCAAGATCGGCGGCGCTCAAGCCCGAAAGTTTTTCGGGCAACAGCGCGCGTGAGCGCGAGTAGTTCGAATTCGCAAGCACGCCCGAGGCGGAATTCGCGTCCGTCTTAGCATTCAGCCGCGCCACCGCTTCGCGCACAGCTGCCTTACTGGGCCCGGCAACCAACATACTTGGCGCAACGGCCACATAGTATGGATCGCTGCGCTTTTCCCCGGTGGCCGGATCGGTGGAAGGATAGCTGAGATCGAGGAACGTCGTGTCGCCGACCGTATCCGTGCCGGTGATGATCGCGCTTCCAACCGCACGGAAGATGCGAAGTACATCTTGCGGTTTTTGAATCGCGATCGCATAGGTTTTCAGAGTCGACCCATCGTCCGCGAAGTAGGATTGGCTCGAAATCTCACCCGTAAAGAGCTGAAAGGCGTCCGACAGCGACATGCCGAGAAATCCTTGAGCTATTTTTTCGTACATTTCAATGTTGGCGGCTTGTTGCGGAGAGAGGCTCGGCGTCACGGCGGCGCGAAGCAATTGATACGCCGCTGAAAAATTGTATCGCGAAATGCTGAACATCGGCCCGGGGCTCACGACGGGAAGCGTGGTGAAAGATGTGTCGCTCGTGCCGGCGACGTCGAACAGGGTACCGGAGGCAGCATCACCGAGCAGAGCGCCCCGAATGCGCGTGGCAGCCCCTTCAAAACTTACGCTTCCGCCAAACTCGTGGATTCGATCGAGATGCAAGTTAGCGGCAAATTTCACGCTGGGCTTCTCGAGTTGATCGGGAGGCAGGGATTTACCAAGATCGGGAACGCGCGAAAAGAAATCAATCACCGCATTCGGCGGGACGAAACTTCGAACCGCCTGATACTCGGGAATCTGAGTGACCGATGTCACCGGCCGTGAATTGGCTCCAAATCGGGTGATCATTTCTTCAATCACAGACTTCTGATCGGACAAGAAATAGTATTTCGGCGTGAGAGCGGTATAGGAAACATCCGTTCCCGTGGTCCGTGCTTCGACGGTAGTTCCCTTGAAATCGTAGGTCATCACCGTGGGAACTTCCTTGCCGCTAGCGCGAACTTCCGCGCGCAGCTTTTTTACGAGCGAGGTCTTTCCCGTAGCGTCATAGACAAGAAAAAATGCCACCGGCGACACCGGCGCGTCGGAAGCGGACGTGTCATGAGCGGCTTGAGCTGCCGGGTTCAATACAAGTCCAGCGACTGCCGAATTATCGAGAACGGAAAGCACTTCAGCAAGCTGCGCTTCGGGGTTCTCAGATCCGTTCTTAGCCATGTTGGTGCGTAGGTTTCTGATCAGAGCGTCACGCATCAGCGTGAACTGCGGGTCTTCACACAGCTGCACGAGATGATTTGTTTTCTCCGCGCTCGTCACGGCACTCATTCCGTGCCAGTGGACGAAGAACAATGTGTCGGCAGGCAAACGCTCGGGAAGTGAGGCTGTTGGCGCTTGAGCGAAAAGAGACGAACTCGAGAGTGCTAGAAGAAGAAAAGTAATGGCGACGCGGAAATGGCGCAGCCTGGGCGCCGGCTTTGAAATCTTATTCACGAGCGCCACCTCCGCGGCAATCGTCTTAATGTCCTGGACGCGGCTCTCGCCGAATTAATTGCCAGGCGCCGGTTTCGAAGGGGCAGGTGCGTTGGCGGACTTGGGAGTGCTCAAGTAGCCTTTCGCGTGGTCCTTGGAAACCTCGAAAACGACAATCTCGTACGGGGCGCGCGCACCGCGAACGTAAAACTGAACCGGTTCGCCGACGGTTTTGTCCTTCTTCTCGATGCTCTTGTCGTCGGCAACCACGTTGAGCGTGTACTTGTAGCGCTTCGTGTCCACCTTGCGGAGAAGCACTTGAATCGGCCCCACATGCTGCGGTTCTTTCGTCTTGTTGATATCAAATTCAAAAATGTCGCGTTCGCCGAGGCGCTTCAGCTCCTCCACTTCATCGTGATTGCGCGCAATCAATCCGCTTTGGACGCCCAAGTCGCCGACGGTGCTTTGCAGTTTCGTTTTCGTGGCCTCCAGGTCCGCTTTCGTCGCGGCTACATCGCTCTTCGTGCCGCTCAGTTCGGTAGCTACCTGGCCGAGTTTCGCAGACGTGTCCTGCTCCACCGCGCCGATCTGGTCGCGCAATTTCTTGTCGCTCTCCTGCTGCTGTTTCTTCAGGGCAGCGGAAAGGCTGCGCGCGCGCGCGAGTTCATCCTGCGTCAGTCCCAGCTTTTGCGAGGTGACGTCCAGTTCGCCTTTCAGGTCCGCGATCCGGGCATTGGTCTTCTCGAGTTCGGCGCCGAGCACTCGGCTTTTCCTGTCGGCATCATCGAGACCCTTTCGCGTTGCTTGCCTTTCCGCGTAGCCGGCAAAAAGCAAATAAGCGACGAGAACGAATGCGACAACAAAAAGCAAAATCACCCAGCGTGGCAGAGCAGCGGGTTCTGATATCGGATCTTCCGCTGCTGGGTTGGGGGTCGGCGCTGCAGTCAAGCTCATAGATCTCCTTCGGGCGGCACAGCCGCGCTTGAACGTGCGGAATTATGGCTGAGGAGAAACAAGTTGTCTATGCTTTGCGTTTCCTGCTGTTTCCTCCGCGAAGACGAGGCCAGACCGCCTCGACCGTCGTCGTCAAACCTCCTCGCGGCGTAAACTCGCCCGTCACCCGGCAGGAAACCGGTCGAACCGCGCGAACGATATCGCGCAACATGCGGTTGACCGCGTTCTCATAGAAAATGCCCAGGTTTCGATATCCGAGGAGATACATTTTCAGAGCCTTCAATTCGAGGCATACTTTCCGCGGCTCGTACCGCAGCGTGATCTTCCCGTAGTCCGGCAATCCGGTTTTCGGGCACACCGACGTGTATTCCGGAAACTCAATCGTGATTTCATAACCCGGAAAATGATTCGGCCAGGTTTCCAGCTTTGGCAGCCGGGCGTCGATTCCGGCTCGTGAGTGTGCGTCTGTGTAGTCGGGCATTCTGTTTCCTTTCAGCGGTGCTTTCGATAGCGCACCCAATTCTACACCGGGCGCCCCGCAACGCCCCACCCGTTGCCTGTCCTCTGTATTTTGAGTATGCTGCAACGATCAGCGCCGCCGGAACCGGCCATCCAGAATGATCTGTCCACGATGCCGCAGCACGGATTGTTTTCGTTCCCACCGCGAAGGGGTTTCTGACTTTCTCTCGACCTTCGCGGGGCTCCGTCCTTGGCGGTGCCACACCTGCGACCAGCGGTTCTACTCCTGGAGGGTACCGCTTACATTTTCGATTTACGCGCACTGCTCGAAATGCGGCAATTTTGATCTGGAGCACATATCCCGCGAACGCGTGGAACAGGGCACGCTTGTCGTTTTTAAACGTTATCTGGGCATCCCCGCATACCGATGCGATCCATGCCGCGAGCGCTTCTTCAGCGTGTTGCCATTTCGCCGCATTCTCCCGCTACCGGCCCCGGTTCTTGCCCGCCGGTCCGGCCGGAGATCCGCATCCAACAGCCACAGCGCTACGGTGTCAGACACGTAGCTTCATGTTCGTCCCGCGCTTTTTTCACCTCTTATTCCGCATTTCGGTGTAACGCACAATTAACATTGCCGTCACGGACGATTCAAAGCGACGACATAACTTTGCCTGCCCGTAGAACGGTTGATAGGGAAGTTGCGGCTGGGATTCCGCGCTAGCCGGCCCGAAAATGCTGCAAATCTTTAGGGAAATTTGCATCTCCGGGTGCCTACGACCGCTCGTTCACCCCGCGGTTTAGTGGGATGGCGCAGAAGACCCGGCAGAATGCCAGGAAGTGGTGCTGGTGGGGCCACCCGCTTGGCCGCGAAACCGGGTTCACCGGCCGAAGTCGATCGGCAGTTAAATTCAAGGAGGAATTAAATGCGAGCACTTGCAATAGGATTACTGGCGTTTGCCGTCGCCGCTTCACCGGCGATCGCGCGAACCGCCGGAACGGGGGACGACAAGGATGCAGCGGCGCCGGCTAAGAAAGTAGCCGCACCGAAGCCCGCAGCCGACAAGAGCGCGCCGTCCGATTCGAAGACGGAAGCTCCGGCTAAGCCTGCGTCCACGAACTTGGACGGTCAGCTTCAGGAACTCCGCGATTTGCTCGAGGCGCAGTCGAAACAACTGCAGGAACAGAACGACGCCTTGAAAGAACAGCGGAAAGAGATGGAAGTGATGCGCGCGAATCTGAAAGCGGTCAATGCTCCTCTCGAGAATGAGGGAGCGATTGCCGAGCCCGCTGTCACTCCGAATGCCGGCCTCGGATATGTTTCCACTGCCAACGCCGACAAAGACGAACCGCCCACCGCGATTCATATCAAAGGCATCACGATCACTCCGGGCGGCTTCATGGCGGCTGAAGGCGTGTGGCGTCAACGCGGCATCACAAACGACATCAACACCGACTTCAAGGGGATTCCGTTCGGTGGCGCGTCCAACGCGCACCTCAACGACCTGAACTTCTCGGGCCGGCAGTCTCAAATCAATGCGCTCGTGCAAGGCAAGCTTGACGACGTGAAAATCGGCGGCTATTTCGAGGGTGACTTCCTCTCCGCCGGCGTAACGTCGAACAACAACCAGACCAACAGCTACACTTTCCGCCAGCGGCAATTCTGGGCGCAAGCGGCCTTCGATAGCGGCTGGACGTTTACCGGCGGGCAAATGTGGTCTCTGGTGACGGAAACCAGAAAGGGCACTCAACCGCTCAGCGAAGCAAAGCCAATGACGATTGACGCACAGTATAACGTCGGCTTCAGTTGGGAGCGCCAGTTTGGGTTCCGCATCTCGAAGAGTTTTGCAGACAACAAAGTTACACTCGCTGCGTCAGTCGAAGGTCCGCAGACCACCTTCGGCGGCAAGCTTCAGACGCAAAACACTTTGATCGCGGCGCCCGGCGATTTGGCCGGCCTGTACAACAATCAGGCGAACTACTCCTACAACGCGACGCCGGATTTTATTCTGAAAGCGGTGTTTGAACCGGGATGGGGCCACTACGAGATCTTCGGCGTGGTCGGCACCGTTCGTTCCAGGTTCTTTCCTTGCGCAGGAGCCACCGCCGCCGCACCTTGCCCGATCAATGACGCAACGAACTCCGGTTCGCTTGCAGGCAATGACACTCGCACGGTTGGCGGATTTGGCGTGAACGCCCGCGCTCCGTTCTTCAACAAGAAGCTGGAGGTCGCTCTCCACTTCCTCGGTGGCGATGGTGTAGCGCGGTATGGCAACACTACGCTCGCTGATGTGACCGCCCGCCCGGACGGAACCCTCGCCCCCCTCCACGCGTATCAGGGACTCGGGACGCTTGAATATCACGCGACCCCGAAGCTTGATATTTACGCCTACGTTGGCGGCGAGTACGATTCGCGCGCTGCCTACGTCAATGCCGCCGGCGCTGGCGTTGGCTACGGTTCGCCCCTGGTCAGCAATGCTGGTTGCCAGACCGAACTGTCGCCCACGAACCAGAACACTCCTCTCTCCCCGGCCGCTTGCCAGGGCGACATCCGCAACATCATCGAGGGAACTCTTGGGTTCTGGTACAAGTTCTACCAGGGTCCCAAGGGCCGCCTCCAGTACGGACTGCAGTATTCCTACGCTGTCCGGAACACCTGGAGTGATGCTGCCGGAAACGAACCGCACGGCATCGACAACATGGTCTTCACCTCCTTCCGCTACTACCTGCCATAGGCCGGTTGCGGAGGAGCTGTAGCGATTCAAATCACAAGCAGTCAGAAGCAAAAAAAGGGCGCCCTCTCAAGGGGCGCCCTTTTTGGTTGCAGAAGGCTAGGTTGAATTGCGCCGGCCAAGTCGTCGCATCGTGGCCCCATCGGTAACCATGACGCGCGCTTTACCTCGTTGTGGAGGCTTCGCCGCCACGCTCTACACTCGGAGCAATTCGCTTCAGCGTTTCCTCTACACCCTTCGGACGGAACCCGAATGGCCCAGGTCCAGACTTGTAGCTAACCCGTCCGTCCCGATCGATCACGTACAGCCGATCGGGCCAGCCGGTATAGGCGCGCTCGGCCGGATTGTCAAACGCATCGATCACGGCGGGGAACTTGATTCCCAGCTTTACCACGCAGAGCTGCCCCATCTCGCTGCGCTCGTCGAAACTTTTCGGGCTCGCGAACACAACATGGTCGTCAAGATTATCAGGATCCTGCCATACGTCACTCGTGTGCGCTTCGCGGATATACACCACGTAGAACGCGACGCGATCGCCGTACTCTTCATACAATTTATTGAGGGCGGGAACCTCCCGCCGGAAGGGAGGTCACGTGTAACTGCCAAACACGAGCACCACAGGTTTTTCGCCACGCAAGGAAGACAATTGGAAGCTCGATTTATGATCCGGGCTTTCGAGAGAAAAATCGGGAGCCATGTCGCCGACGTTTACGTGCCCTTTGCGGGCGATGTTCCACAGCGGCTTGAAGGGAAGCGCGACGAATGCTGGCCATGGTACATGCTTCATCGTCGCAGCAAAACGATCCGGCGATTGCAGCATCACGGCGAAGAGCGCCGCCGTCAGCAATCCGTACGTCGCGAGCAACGCGACTACAATCGTGGCCACTCTTTTCAATCCGCGTTTCATTTTTCGATCGGAGCCTTGAGGCCACGCAAACTACATGCCGCGCGGCGCCATGTCTGTAGTGCTTTTGTATTATGGCTTGTTTTTCGCTCCGAACTAAACTGCCTCCCACTTGGACGCGAGCCAATCGGCGTTATATTCTCAGGACGTGCCACGCTCCACCGGACGTTCTCCAACGCTTGGACTGATTCTCGGGCTCATCATCACGGTCGCCGCCGTGGTGGCCTATGCGTGGTACACCACCGTTCAAATCTCCGGGTTGCGAAAGCTGCAGAACGAGCACGCCGATCGAAATCGAAAAGATTCTATTCAGCTGCTTCGCATTCAAAACGATTTGAACTCGCTCGGCCTTTCCATGCGCGACATGCTGGACGCCACCGAACCATACCCGCTCCTTGCGTGGCTGTCGGAGTTCGACCGAATTCACGCCGACCTCGACAACGCCCTGCTGCTTGAAGACCGGCTCGCCGAAGCCTCGCGAACCCCTGAACAACGGGAATATCTGGCGAATTCGCTCGCGCAGTTCTGGGGTGCGTCTCACGTGGTCTTTTCGCTCGCCCGCGATGGAATTGTCAAGGACGCGCGCGAACAAATCCGCGTCTCGCTCCAGCCGAAGCTCGCGGCCCTCAGCGCTGCGGTCGCCCGTTTGCTCGTCGAGAACAATTTGAGCGAAGCGAGAGCCTCGGCACAGATTTTGCAGATTTACGATCGGGTTCAGCGCCAGGTCTACATTTTTCTTGCGGCAACATTGGCTGCGATTCTCATCACCGGAATTTATTTCATTCAGTCAAACCTTCGCCTTTTCGCGCAGCTCGCGGCGCTTTCAGAGCAGCGCAGCGAACTGGCACAGACATTGATTTCCACGCAGGAATCCACACTCCGCTACATCTCGCGGGAACTGCATGACGAATTCGGCCAGATTCTCACGGCCATCGGAGCGATCCTGGGGCGCGCCGAAAAGCAGATGCCCGATGGCTCGGCTGTTCGCAACGATCTCCACGAAGTGCGCGACATCGCCCAGAAAACTCTCGAAAATGTGCGTACCCTTTCGCAGGCTCTTCACCCCGTGATGCTCGATGAAACGGGTCTGGAAAACACCGTCGATTGGTATCTGCCGATGATGGAGAAGCAGACCGGCATCGCGATACACTATTCGAAATCCGGCACGCCGTTTCCGCTCGACGCCGGCGCAGGAATTCACATTTACCGAATTTTGCAGGAAGCGTTGAACAACGTGGTGCGGCATTCGGGCGCGCGGGAAGCGTGGGTTCGATGGCGCTTTGTGGCTGATGCGCTTGTCGTCGAGATCGAGGACCACGGAACGGGCTTTGACGCGCGCCGAACGGACGGCCAGGCGACGAAGCCCGGCATCGGCTTAGTGGCGATGCGGGAACGCGCTGAACTGCTTGGTGCGTCAATTGAAATTATGCAGCCTCCACAGGGCGGAACGCTCGTCCGATTGCAGGTGCCGCGAGTGAAAGCTGATCCCAATGCCCAATAAGATCACGGTATTGCTGGTCGATGACCATAGCCTCGTCCGCCGCGGATTCCGGCGGATGCTCGAGGATGAGCCGGACATTGTCGTGGTCGGCGAAGCGAGCGATGGCGACGAAGCAATTCGCCTCGCGCGTGAGCTTGCTCCGCAAGTGATCGTGATGGACTGTGCGCTTCCCGGCACGAGCGGTCTGATCGCCACGCGAAAAATTCTGGAAACGCCGCCTCCGAAAGCGATCCTGATGCTCAGTATGCACTCCGAAGACACGCTTGTGCGGCAGGCCCTCGATGCGGGCGCGCGCGGCTACATGCTGAAGAACGCCGTGGATCTTGAACTCGCAGCAGCCATCCGGCGAGTGGCTGCCGGCGAATTGGTTCTCGATGCCCAGCTTGTGCGTCCCGCGGCGCTGAAGGGTGAACGCAACTCCGGGCTCACGCCTCGCGAGCTCGAAATTCTGCAACTCATTGTGAACGGGAAATCAAACAAGGAAATTGCGGACCAACTCAATCTCAGCGCGAACACGGTCGCCGTTCATCGCGCCAATATCATGGAGAGTCTCGGGATTCACAAGACCGCTGAACTCGTCGTCTACGCGATCCGCAATGGGCTGGTGAACATCACTTGAACGCGCATGGCCCGCGCGGGAGCAGTGGAGCCATGCGCTGCAACCCTAGCTATTTATTGGGTTTTCCCTCGTTCGCTCGCAGGCCGGCAATTTTTCCGCGCCTAGTTGTTTTGCAGTATTGTGCCGAAATTCGAGTTCCCTTTAAATTGTGCGTGCTTGGCCGCCGTAGCCTCCCAGCTAGTGGCGCACCCCCCAAGCAAATAGACTCTACCCGGCCGGCTCTAACGGGCTGGCCGGGAACCCCCACTCCCCCTGAAAAAACACCGTTGGATCAACCGTGTTCGCGCGGTCGCGTGCCGGGACTCACTCCAAAGCCACTTCCGGACGCGCCAGTTGGGATGCTAGAATTGCGGGACCACGAAGTGGGTAGCTGCGGTGCTGTGGCGATATCGTCTAAAGGTTAGGACGGAGCCCTCTCAAGGCTCAAATCCGGGTTCGAGTCCCGGTATCGCTACCAATCAGCCTTATTTCTGGAGTATTTCCGAAGAACTGAATAGCAAGAATCCAGACGCCCGTCTAGACCGCTGGAATTAGGGCTATTGCCGTTTCGAACCGCGAACCGCACCGCGGGAGTTCCTCACGGCCTTTTCCGATAGGTCAATTTTCCCCGAGTGCGATTGCGCCGGGGCAGCACTTGTGAGAGACGAAGTCTGGCTGCGGCGATCGTTCGATGCGCTTCGCCAGTTCACCTGCGGCATGATGAGGGAAGGGTCCACGCGATCGCGGTATTTCACGGCGATATTCATCAGCGAATCGAGCAACGAATCTGAAAGCCAGTGTGGCTTCAAACCGAGATCGATCAGTTTCGAGTGCTTCGCGTTGTAATAATGTTCTTCGGATTCCACGCGCGGGTCGGGCAGATTCTGAATTTCCACTTTTAGCCGCAACTTTCGGGCGGCCTTTTGAACGAGTTCCGCAATCTCCAGAATCGAAAATTGTTCGGTGAACTGATTGAAAATGCGGCATTCGCCGCGGGCTGCCGGCTTCATGCACGCAAGCTCGATGCAGCGGACGGTGTCGCGGATATCAAGAAAACCCCGCGTCTGGCCGCCTTTCCCGTACACGGTCAGCGGATGCCCAATCGCCGCTTCCACGCAAAAGCGGTTCAGCACGGTGCCAAACACTTCGTCGTAATCGAATCGATTGATCAGCGCTTCATCGAGATTCACTTCGTCGGTCAGCGTGCCGTAAACGATTCCCTGATTCAGGTCCGTCGCTCGCAGGCCCCAGATTTTGCACGCGAACATGATGTTGTGGCTGTCGTGAACTTTCGACAGGTGATAAAAAGATCCCGGCTGCTTCGGGAAAGGCAGCACATCTTTCCGCCCATTGTGCTCAACGGTGATGTAACCCTCTTCGATGTCAATGTTCGGCGTACCGTACTCACCCATCGTTCCCAGCTTTACCAGATGGCAATCAGGCCGCAGCTCGCGGATCGCAAACAGCAAATTCAGAGTGCCCACCACATTGTTCATCTGGGTAAAACTGGCGTGCTTCCGGTCAATCATTGAATAGGGAGCAGAACGTTGTTCCGCGAAATGGACCACCGCATCGGGTTCGAAAGTCTTTACTGCAGAGGACAGAAAATCGTAGTCGGTCACATCACCGACAAACATGTCGATCGAATTTCCAGTGAGTTCCTGCCAGACCTTCAGGCGTTCGGAGAGAGGGCGAATGGGTGTGAGCGATTGCGCGCCTAATTCGTGATCCCATTGGCGGCGCAGAAAGTTGTCGACGATCGCGACGTTATGACCCTTACTGGACAGATATAGCGCTGTAGCCCAACCGCAATATCCGTCGCCCCCGAGCACCGCAATCCGCATGTCCCCTCCTCCACGATCTCCGAATCAACTGCCCCCAAAAGCAAAAACCAGCCGCAACTCTAGCATGTGAAACTGGCGTCCCGTTTGCCCATCACTCTGGAATTGCCGTATAGGCCACTCCGCCCCGGCCCTGCGTTGAATCAGCCCAAAATAGTCCCAAGCCAAAAATCACCCGCGTGTGTCGCGGCTGGTTGCTTTGTCGAGGGATGGGAGTTGAAACTGGCGATTCAACATCGAGCAGATTAAAATTCTACTCTCTGTAGCCCGCACAATGCAAACGAGTTCGGTAGCCGTTCACGCGTCCTCCCGAGCATTGGCGTTTCCGATCGCGCCCAGCTTCTGGCAACCCCATCTATGATTTCTTCAAGTTGGGACTTGTTCTGACAGCGAGCCAGTTCGACCGTCGGCGCGTTCAATACGATTCAACATCGACCATTGCTGCCGGTTTGCTCAGTTCCTTCACGAGTCTTTGCGCCTCCGGGAGAGTCGCCCAGCGACGCAATTGAGTTCACAGCTTTGATGCATTCAAGGCTAGGTCGGGTGCAGCCGATATCTCTCATGTAAGGAACAGGTTTCCGCTGAGTTACGCCGAAGGCTCGGTTTACCAGCGTACTCGATAGGGAGAGATCTATGACCAGGCGCGCGCTAATCGTGGACGACGAAGCCACAGAATGTGATCTCATTCGGGGCGCGCTCAGTTCCACGGGAATGACTTCCTTATCGTTGACGAAAAGTTCCGAGGCATCCGAATACCTGCAGGACGAAAAATTCGACGTGGTGCTGCTTGATTTCCGGATGCCCGCTCCGAGCGGCATTGATCTCGCGCAGCTGGCTCGTGGCTCGGGGATCAATCAGAGGACGCCCATCATCATGATTAGTGACGACCAGCGGCCCTCGGCGGTCGCGGAAGGCTTCGAAGCCGGCGCGAATTTCTTCCTGTACAAGCCAATCGATATGTCGCGTCTATTGCGACTCGTTCGAGTGACGCAGGGAGCCATCGAACACGAAAAACGCCGCTTCCGCCGCGTCCCCGTGCGTTCCACAGTGCGCCTCAGCTCCGCTCTCGGGGAATTCGACTGCGAAACGATCGACGTCAGCCTGAATGGCATGCTCGTCAAATCCTCAAAGACCATGCCCGCCGGTTCCCAGGTTCGCCTCAGCCTCAATATTCCCGACGGTGCTCAGCCAATCGTCGGCATGGGAAAAGTAATGCGTACCGTTGGCGAAGATCAGATGGGTATTGAATTCAATCTGCTGCGCACCGACGAAAGCGGACGCCTGCAGGAATTTCTGCTGCCGCTGATCATTCAGGAAGATCGCCAGTCTAACCGAGGCCGCGTAAAGGCGCTACCAGAAGCCGAAGTAACACGCTTGTCGAGTCCGGCACAGCCGCTCCCGCCTCGTGCGCGTGATTCGATCGGATCCGTTTACTCGAAGCTATCTCCGGTCCCGGTCTAAACACTCGCATGCAACCCGGATAGCTGTCCGCGATACGTGCCAAATATGTTAGATTGGCTGGCGCTCCAAAACGAGCCCAATAACGAATGAAACGAATCATTTGTCCGGCCCGCGATCGCACTTCTCACCATTTCGCTCACGATTCCGCTGAATATCTTTTCATCCGACCGTGACAAAGCCGCGCAGCCCGATATATTGCTGGCGGCGATGCAGCGCGAACTCGCTCGCGCTACCACTTCGCTCGCGAAGGTGAATCCTGCTCCTTACTACATCAGCTACACCGCGGCTGATATGGACGGCGCCGTCATCGTAGGGCCTCAGCGGCAGCATCGCTGTCTCCACGGTTGTGCAACGGCGCCAGGCGGACGTAATCATGCGCGTCGGCTCGGCGGCTCTCGACAACACGCATAGCAAGAGTCGTGCCTCCGGAATCATGTCGACCACACTTCCGCTCGGCGACAATGCCGACGCCATCGGCCGCGTCCTCTGGCAGCTCACCGATCGCGAGTACGAGCAGGCTTCCGCCGCTTACCTGAAAGTAAAAACGAATACAGCCGTGCAATCGGAAGAGGAAGACAAGTCTCCGGATTTTTCCGAGGAAACTCCCGAGAAGCACGTGAACGATGCGCGTCCGAAACTTGCGATGGATCAGAAGGTTTGGGACGACCGGATTCGCAAGATTTCAGGCGGCTTCTTGAAATATCCCGAAGTCTATTCTTCGATCGTCTATCTGCAAGTGGGCGCCACTCGTTCCTATCTGGCTACAAGTGAAGGTACGGCGCTCGTACGTCCGTCGGAGATGAGCCGCCTGGTGATTCAGGGCGAAACTCGCGCGGACGACGGCATGGAATTGCTGCGCGTCGAAACATTTCAAGCCGCGACGCCCGCGCAGCTTCCTTCCGATGCGGAACTGGCAAAGAAAGTCGACAAGATTGCCGCCGATCTGAAAGCGCTGCGCTCGGCGCCCGCGGCGGAACCCTACGCGGGACCTGCGCTGCTTTCCGGCCGAGCGTCTGCCGTATTTTTCCACGAAGTGCTCGGCCACCGTCTCGAAGGCCATCGCCAGAAAGATTCGAGCGAAGGCCAAACTTTCACGAAAAAAGTGAATCAGAAAGTGCTCCCGTCGTTCCTCACCGTCACCGACGATCCTACGCTGAAGGAATTGAACGGCGTTGGCCTGGCCGGCAGCTACGATTTCGATGACGAAGGCGTTCCCGCCGAGCGCGTGGTCGCAGTCGATGGCGGAGTGCTGAAGAGTTTTCTCCTCTCACGCATGCCGATCACGAATTTCAGCCACTCAAATGGTCACGGACGCCGCCAGCCGGGACTGATGCCCACCGGACGCCAGGGAAATTTGATCATCACGTCGACAAATCAGGTGACGGATTCCGAGTTGCGCGCGAAATTCATTGAAGAGATCAAGAAACAGGGAAAGCCGTACGGATTGTATTTCGAAGATATTCAGGGCGGGTTCACGCTCACGCAACGCGCGCTGCCCCAAGCTTTTCAGGTGATTCCAGTAATGGTGTGGCGCGTTTACGCCGACGGGCGCCCGGATGAATTGGTGCGCGGCGTTGATATCGTTGGCACGCCGCTGCTCTCGCTCAACAATATTATTCTCACCGGCGACAAGCTGCAGGTGTTCAACGGAGTCTGCGGCGCAGAATCGGGACAGGTACCCGTGGCAGCCGCGGCGCCGGCGATGCTTTTCACAGAGATTGAAGTGCAGAAGCGCAACAAGGGAACAGATCGCCCTCCGATATTGCCGCCACCTGGATTTGGAGACGCCGCGCTGCAGCAAGCCAGCGCTGCGACTTCAGATGAAAAGGCGGCGAAGCCATGAACGTGCCGCGAAAATCGCTGGATGCGATGGCACGCGCATTGCTGATTGCGCCGCTGCTGTTTGCAGCAATTGGTGCCGCCCCCGCCATCGCACAAACGAAAAGTTCTGCGTCGTCGTCCGCCACCGCGGCTGATTCCGATCCGATTCTGCAAGCGATGCGCGAGGAACTCGACCGTTCGAAGGCGCACCTCAAGATGGAAAATGTCGCGGCGCCTTACTACATCGAATACAGCGTCACGGAGCTGAATGAATATGTTGCGGAAGCGGCGTTCGGTGCGCTTCGTCAAAAACAGGACTCGCATGGCAGGTCCGCTCGCGTCGTAGTGCGAGTGGGTGATTACAAACAGGACAGCTATTTCGGTCCCGGCACTGGATTTGTCGATCTCGCGCCGCTCGATGACGATCCGATCGCGCTGCGCCACCAACTGTGGCTCGCTACCGACCAGGCCTACAAAGCGGCGATTCAAGCGCTCGCCGCCAAGAAAGCTGTTTTCAGCCAGTTTAGTTCCGGCCAGCCGTTCGATGATTTCGCGAAAGCTCCGGCGCTGCAATCGGTGAGCCCGCTGGCGAAACTGGATTTCAATCCTGCGCCGTACGACGGGATGCTCGAAAAGGCCACCGCGCTTTTCCGCACCGATCCCAAGATTCAATCGCTCACCTCGCAGCTTCGCTTCCGCGCCGTGAACCGATATTTCGTGAACAGCGAAGGCGCGGTGATTCGCAAGGGCTACACGGTTTACTTCATGAATCTTTCCGGGGCCACACAAGCGGACGATGGAATGCGCCTGGAACGCTCGCCGTACTATTCCACTGCGGTGCTGAAAGAGTTGCCGAGCGCCGAAACCTTTCAATCAGACGCCGTGAAGATGGTTGCAACTTTAAAAGCTTTGCGCGAAGCGCCCGTGGTCGACGAAGAATATCGCGGGCCCATTCTGTTTTCGAACGATGCTGCGAGCGATGTGTTCTACGGAATGATCGGGCAAAACGTGGTGGGCAAACGGCCCAAGCCGGGCGATTCGTCGCGAACGGAAGGCGATTTCGCGTCGAGCTACAAAAGCCGTGTGCTGCCGGCCTCGATTTCCGTGGTTGACGATCCCACCATGAAAGTGTTCGACGGCAAAACACTGATCGGCACCTACGACATCGATGATGAAGGCGTGCGCGGCGAAAAAGTTTCCGTGATTCAGAACGGTGAACTCATCAACTATCTGATGGGCCGCCAGCCGATTCGGGATTTTCCGTCGTCGAACGGGCACGGGCGCGCGGCGCCTGCGCAGGCTCCCGAGCCGAGTCTCGGCATTCTAATTGTCGAATCGAAGCAGCCGCTTTCTGCGGACGACATGAAGAAAAAGCTGATCGAAATATGCAACCAGGAAAATAAAGCTTACGGATATCGCGTGGACACGCTCGCGGGCTACAATCCGCGCCTGCTGTATCGCGTCTACGCGAGCGACGGCCACGAAGAGCTGGTGCGCGGCGCGGAATTTAACGAGCTCGATGCGCGCGCGTTGCGAAACGATTTAATTGCCGCTGGCAACGACCCTCTCGTGAGCAATCGCGAAGGCCAGATTCCGATGACGGTCATTGCGCCCTCGATTTTGTTCGATGAGATTGAAGTGAAACGCACGGACGCAAAGAACGCGAAGCTTCCTGAGTATCCTCCGCCGGATTTGACTGCAGGCCACTAGGCTCACTCTCGCGATGGTGTGAGTCGCTATCGCTTTTGAAATTGCCAAGAATTTGGGATTGAGATCCTTCGCTGCGCTCCCTTCCTTCGTCCCTTCGTTTCTCAGGGCAAGCAGGGCTGGCAAGATGACAAGCTCACTTGCGCGTTCGTATTGAATGAGGATGGCGGTACGTTTTTTCTGCGCGTCCGCTGCGTAAAGAGGTCGTGGCATGTTTTTGGCTCAGCGGCGCGGGAATTGATAGCGGAGACCGAAGCGGGCGGTGATGGGCAGGCCTAGTTGCGGAACGGGCGTTGCGGCAGTGATGTACTGCACGTTGAAAAGATTTTCTGCAGCGGCGAAAACATCGAAGCCGGCACGAATTGAGCGCCAGGCCATTGCGTCGAGAACGAAGTAGCGGCCGAGCGGAAACATGTTCTGGTCGTCGTCGTATTGTTTGCCGACCATTCTTCCGTTCACCGAAACATTGACGAGTGAAGGATTCAGGTAGCGACCCTGGAAGGTGAGGACGTTGCGGGGAACTTGCGCAACCCACAGCCCGACGAGCGACGGTGTGGCATCGGGGAAGCTCGTGACAACTGCATCGACGTATTGATATCCCACCGACAAATCGAAAGACCTTGTGAAATGCCCGGTTGCGTCGATTTCGAATCCGGGAGCGCGCGTGCGTCCCAGATTTTCGCGCTGGCGCGTGATGAGCGTGGGCGTGGATGTAAGGGTGACGTTTGCGACCGGATCGATAATCTCGTTGAAGAAAAATACACCGCGAACTTCGAGTTTGCGCTGGAAGCCGAAGACGGAGACGCCTGCGTCCCCGCCGGTGAGTTGCTCGGAGCGCAGCGACGCGTTCGATTCGGTGACAGTATTGCCCTGGCGAAATGAGCGATAGAGTTCGTTCAAAGTGGGCGCGCGAAACGCGCGGTAGATGGACGCGTTCCACGAAATGTTTGAATTCATCTGGTGTTGCAACGTCAATCGCGGGCTGAACGCGTTGTAGGTGCGGTCCGGAAAATTCATGTTCGCGGGACACGTGCCATTCACCGGGGTGCAGAGAAAAAACGCGTCGGTGTTGCTCCAATGGTCGTAGCGAGCACTGGCAGAGAGCAGCCAGCGCGGCGCGATTTGAATCAAGTCCTCGCCGAAGACTCCAATCGTATTCTGGTGGCCGCCCGTGAATGTGTCGCGCAGATTGCTGCCGGAATTGAAAATCACTTCATTGCTGTGGCCGATTTCCTGGTGATCATCGAGGCCTGCGACGAGCGTTTGGCGCTTTCCAATCGTGCGCGACCACACTGCCGAGCCGCCGATTCCTTGCGAAGGCACGCCCTGGACGTCCGAAAGCGATTCGCTGTTGCGATCGGCGGCGACGGAGGAAAAGGTCTGGTTGTAGCGTTCCGCTTCGCCGTAAAAGCGCAGTGTGAGCGACCCGGCGCTGCCGAGATCAAGATTCGCGCCCAGAGCACCTTCGCCGATACGCGTGTTGTTGATCTGCATCGGAGTGCCGTTGTCGCGCGACTCGTTGAAATACCAGCCGCGCGCGAAAATCTCGCTCTTGTCACCAATCTTGCGGCCGATCATCAAGTCAGCGGTGGCATCGGAAACGCCAGCACTCGTGTCGACGGTGCCGCGCTGATCCTGGGGGATCAGGACGTATCCGTCGGTGTGGAACACCTGGCCGCCAAATGTGGATTCCCATCCATTTTTCTGGCCGCCGCCCCACACGGAAAGTTCTGGCGAATTCTGATTCCCGTAGGAAGATTCCAGCGAGATGCCGCCCGGATCGGCGGGCCGGGTGAGAACCTGAATCACACCGCCGAGCGCGTCACTGCCGTAGAGGCTCGATGCGCCCTCCTGTGCGATTTCGATTTCACCAATGGACTCTCGAGGCACGCGGTCCCAGTAAACCCAGGCGCCAAAGGGATCGTTCATCGGGATTCCATCTTCGAGGACGAGCGCGCGGCTTGATCCGCTGGCTCCGAGCCCGCGAAGAGAAACACCCTGCGCCGTGGGATTCGCGGTGCGGCTGCTCGAACGGCGAAACAAGCTGAAGCCGGGAACCTGGCGAAGCGCATCGTCGAGAGTGAGCGCGGGAATTGCCTGGAAGTCGGCGCGAGTGAGTTGGATATCGGCGAGTGGAACATCGCTCAGGAGGGTCTGCGTGCGGTTTGCAGTGACGGTGACGCTTTGATTGAGAGCGGAGGGCGTGAGCGAAATCTCCAAGCGCGCAATATTCTCCGGGAGACTGAGACCGACCAACTTTTTTCGAGCCGCTCGAATCCTTTGGCATTTACGACGATGGTTCCGGACGATTCAGGGACGTGGTCGAATGCAAAAGCGCCTGCGGAATCGCTAGCCGTTGTGGCGCTGTAGGCCTTTGCGTGGAGTTCGACCTGGGCGTTCGCAATCACCGCGCCTGATGCGTCGCGAACGATCCCTTCCACTCGGAAGCCCTGGCCGTGGGTGACGGGCGCAGCGAGTGCGAAGATTGCTGTGGCAAAAAGCGATACCCGAATTACGGCCCGAATGAATGAGTTCTCGCGCGCCGATAAGCGCCTATACCGCCGATTAGAAATAGTTAATCCGCTTGCTATCAGCGCATTACGCCGATTTCTAATCGCGGATCCGCGATTAGAGGTTCGATGCGAAGGGGTGTGGGGTGAGCTCCCGGGTCCGTGCCGCCTCGATCCCCTTTCTTGGTCCCCAATTCAATGAGTGAAACATAGCAGTTACATTAGAGGCGAACTTGGATGCGAGTGCAAGGGCATGTTGGTGTAAGGGTTGCCTAAGTGATTGAATGTAAAGGATAAGCGCCGTTTTCGAGGGTTGCCGCCCACATAGCATTTTCGCCTTCAATTCGATTTAGATTTGCAGTACAGCGAGAATCCTGCTAATTAGCCGAGGGGCGGCGCTGTGTTAGTCTTGATCAGGGCATTCCGCCACTCAAGAGGAGTTTCGCATGGCATCTACCGCACCACTCCGACGCAGCGATCGAGTTTCGCTCACGTTGCTTTTGGAGGCTTCCGGAACGGATAGCCACGGCAACGCGTTTGCGGATCCAACTCGGACGCTGCTGCTCAATCAAACGGGTGCGGTGATCGTGCTCGACCGCGAGTTGAAAGCCGATCAGCAAATCCATTTGAAACGAAAGTCGCCAATGGAGTCGCATCGCGAGGCGGATGTGCGCGTGGTGGGGCAGTTCGGGCGCGACAAAGAAGGACTTTTGTACGGAGTCGAGATTCTCGACCCGCAGAACGATTTGTGGGGAGTGGAATTCCCGGCGATTGCGAATTCAGAAGAAGCGGTAGCTCGGATGCTGCTCGAGTGCAGCTATTGCCGCGGCCGGGAAGTGGCGTATCTGAACGAACTCGATCTGCGCGGCTTCGAAACGAATCGAGGAATCGCGCGGCACTGCAAAGTTTGCGAAGTGCCGAGCATCTGGACGCAGGCTCCGCACGAAGACGAGAAAAAACTGAATTCGCGTTCCGCACGAGCGCGGCGAGATTCGAAGAATGCGCTGCCTGAAGGCGGCGAACAACGCGAGCGGCAGCGCCTGCGAATGAAGACGCGGCTGACTGCCTGCATCCGGCAAGCAGGAGCGGACGACGAGCTGGCCGTTTGCGAAGACATTTCGCCGATCGGAATGTGTTTTCGGAGCAAGCGGCGGTTTGATGCAGATGCGTCAATCGACGTGGCGGTGCCGTATGCTCCGGATTCGGCGAATATTTTTCTACCGGCGCGGATTATTTATTCCGAAGAGATGCCGAAGGCGGGATTGTTCCGGCATGGGACGGAGTATCGGCGAGTGGGGCCCGCGCGGGTAGAGTGAGGGCGCTGAGAACGCGCTACAAAGTCAGCGGTGCCGGCGAACCAACTATCCCACTGCGACCGGGTTGCGCTCGCGGGAGCGGCGGCGGTGATATTGCATTGAGATGTTGAGATGCACGGTGCCGGCCGGCGTCTCGAAGCACAGGATTGTGGCTTCGCTGTCGTGCCCGGCTGTTTCGCATTGCTCGTCTGTGAGTACCGATGGCGGAAACACTTTGAATTGAAAGCCGCGGTCGTTGAGTTGAGTGACGGCGTTGCCGATGACCATATTCGCGAGTTCGCAAACGGCTTCGCGGACGATGGGCTGCGACGAGTCCACTTCATCGCCTGCCAGATAGGTTGCCACCTGCGTTGCTGCCTGCGGGTCCATGTCCAGGATTACGCGGCCTTCGATTTCTCCCTTGAAGCTGACGGATGCGGCAATCCCCTTGCGGCGATAGCCCTGCTCTTCCATGGTGAGATCGACGATGCGCGGAGCCGTCTTCATCATTTCAGCGAGAACGGCATCGAGCGAGCCGATGAACGGCTGAATCAGGTCCATCCTCATCGGTCTTTCTCCCCTCCGGCGTGGACAGGCGAAGCAACGCCGTCGTCATTGAGTACGTAGCGAATGATTTCGTAGAGCGCGTCGGGCTTCACCGGCTTCTGAACGAAATGGCGCGCGCCCTTTTGCAGAGCGGCGAGAATATTGTCCTGATAGCCGACGGAGGAAACCATCACGATGCGCGCGTCCGGATGTTCCTGAACGATGCGCTCGACGGCCTCGATGCCTTCCATCTGCGGCATGGTGATGTCCATCAGGACGATGTCCGGCTTCGTGCGGGCGTATTCGGTGATGGCGGTGCAACCGTCTCCCGCTTCGCCGACGACTTGCCCGCCGAACGATTCAATCATCTTAGCGAGGCTCTTGCGGGCGAAGACGGAATCGTCGACGATCAGGTAACGAGCGGCCTGGCTGTCTTTCTTGCGCGTGAGTGCGTCAAATTGTTTCATAACGATCTCCTTCAGAAATTCTCCCGATTGGCAGCGACAGGTTCGGCGGCTGGTCGCTCCGGCAAGCACTTGGATTGCAGAACGCTGGATAGGTTTGAAAGCGAAACGATTCGAGATGCGAAACCGCGCTCGATGGCGGAGCGAGGCATGCTGTCAACTACGCATGTTTCCGGACTCTGTGCGACGGTGATGCCGCCGGCCGATTGCACGGCGCCCATGCCTGCTGCACCGTCATCGCCCATGCCGGTCATCAGGATAGCGATCGAATTATTTCTAAATTCCTGCGCGATGGATTGAAAGAGTACGTCGACGGAAGGGCGATGGCCGTTCACGCGCGGCGCATCGACGAGAATCGCGACATTGCCGTGTTCCATGCGGCGCACTTTCATGTGGCGATTGCCGGGACAAATCAACGCGCGGCCGGCAAGCAACAGATCGCCGGACTGCGCTTCTTTCACCTCGATGGCGGAAGATTCGTTGAGGCGCTGCGCAAACATTTCCGTAAATCCTTCGGGCATATGCTGCACGACGAGCAGGCAGCCGGGAAAATCCTCCGGAAGCTGCGAAAAAAGATATTGCAGGGCGTTGGGGCCACCGGTGGAAACGCCAATCGCGCAAACACGCGTGGGCCAGTGGGGTAGCGAATTGCGGCGAGGCTCTTTGCGCCTCGGCGTGGGAACCGTGATGATCATTTTCGGCGCGCCGGAAGCTGCGGCAACTTTGATTTTGATGGCGAGTTCGGCGGCGATCTGGTCGATGCGGCCGGCGGCAGCGTCCTGCGGTTTGGCGACGAAATCGAAGGCGCCGAGCGCCAGGGCTTTCAGGGAGAGTGTGGCGCCGCGATCTGTCTGCGAGCTGACGACGATCACGGGAACGCGGTGTTTGCGCGTAATCTCACGGAGCATCTCGATGCCGTCCATACGGGGCATGTCGAGATCGAGCGTGACGACATTCGGGCGGAGCTCAGCGATTTTTTTCAGGCCGATCTGGCCGTCCATGGCGGTGCCAACCACTTCGATCGACGGATCGTGCAGCAGCGCCTGCGGGATTAGTTTCCGCATGAGCGCGGAATCGTCGACAACGAGCACGCGGATTCTGGCGCTCATGCCGTGGCTCCCACTGCGGGAATTCTCGAAAGATGCGAGATCACGGCGGGAACGTTGAGAATCAGCACCACCGTGCCATCGCCGAGAATGGACGCGCCGCTGACGAGCGGAGAAGTGACGAGCCGGTCTTCGAGCGCTTTGATTACAAGTTCTTCTTCGCCCATCAAGCTATCGACCACGAGGCCGAATTTGCGATTGCCTGCGCCGATAACGATGACGAAGACTTTTTTCGAACGATTGATTTGCGATTTTGATTCCAGGCGATCGAGGCGCACGAGCGTGAGGACCTGCTCGCGAAGTTGAAACACTTCGTGCTCATCGACGCGATGAATTTCTTCGTCAGCGATGCGGGTGATCTCGACGACGGAGCCGATCGGCGCGGCGTACAAGCGTCCGCCGACGCGGAACAGCAGCGCTTGAATGCTTGCGAGTGTGAGCGGAACGAGCAAGCGGAACTTCGTGCCTTTGCCGGGTTCGCTTTCGAGTTCGATCGCGCCTTTCAAATTTGCGAGCGCGGATTGAACCACGTCGAGCCCTACGCCGCGGCCGGAAAGTTCTGTTACGTGGTCGGCGGTGCTGAGGCCGGGCGTGAAAATGAGGTGAAGCGCTTCGAAGTCAGTGAGGCGCGAAGCCTCTTCGGGCGTAAGGATGCCGCGCTCGATGGTGCGCTCGACGATTTTCTGTCGATCGAGGCCGCGGCCGTCGTCGGAGACTTCGATCACGACCTGATCGCCTTCGTGATAGGCGTCGAGGCGAATCGTCCCGCGGACGGGCTTGCCGGCGTTTTCACGGTCGGCGGCGGATTCGATGCCGTGGTCGGCCGCGTTGCGAACGAGATGCGCGAGCGGCTCGGCGAGAGCATCGAGGATGCTTTTGTCTAGATCGGTGTTCTGGCCGGAAACTTCGAGCACGATGTCTTTGCCTTGAAGCCGGGCGACGTCGCGCACGATGCGCGGAAATCGCCGGAAAAGCTGGTCGACGGGAACCATGCGAATTTTCATCACGGACTTTTGCAGTTCGCCGAGGACGCGGGATTGGAAAGCGAGCGCGTCGGAAAATTTTCCGCGCAACGGATCTTTCGAATGGCTGTGCTCGAACTCATTGATGGTGCGCTGGAGCATCGATTTGCCGATGATGAGTTCGCCGACTAGGTTCATCACCGTTTCGATTCGTGTGGCGTCGACTCGCAACGTGTTTTCGATCGCGTGCGTCGCCCCGCCAGCCGTGCCGGATGCATGCGCGTCATCGCGTTGTCCGAGAATGGAGTCTTGAGCGGTGCTGCCAATTCCGGCGGAGACGGCAGCGGCTTCGGATTCGAGAAGAATGTCGAGCAGGTCGCGGGTTTTTGTTTGCTGCTCGTGGATCTCGTCAACTGTGATTCGCGCGACAACGGACGGGACCTGGCAGCGTTTGCGAATCCAGTCAGCAGCCTTCGCGGAAGAGAGCGCAGCTTCCATCATGCCGGCTTGTGCGATTTCAGCGGATTTTTCGGGATGCAGCGCGAGAAGCTTTCCCGAGCCCTCGAGAGCCTTGCGGGCCAACTCAAAGGCGGCGGCAGGCAAAAGCGAATCGGAATCGAGATGGAGCGCGATCTGGTAGACGCGTTCGCCGCGGCGGAATGCTTCGGCGATCATCAGGCGCTCATACTCGGTCCACTCGAATTTGGCTTCGCGCGCCACTTCTTTCGGTTGCGCGAGAGGCTTTGTGAGCAGGCGCTGAATGTGTTCGCGCAAAGCGCCGCCGGCGGGCGGCTGCAAATTGTTCCGGTAGGCGGCGAGCATTTCGTGAAACGTGTCCGCGGCCGCGAGAACCACTTCAGGGATCAAGCCTGCGTGTTGCAACGCGAGTTCCGGCGTCAAAACGTCTTCGAGTTCGTGCGCGAGTTCGCTTAATTCGCGGAAACCGCAGGCGGCGGAATCGCCTTTTAGTGTGTGAACGGCGCGGCGCACAGCGCGAAGGCTTTCTTTGTCGCCGGGACGTTCTTCGAGCGCAAGCCCGGCCTCGTTCATGGCCTGGAGAATTTCCGCGGCGCTCTCAAAAAAGAGATCGCGGAGTTCGGCAGCGCGCTCGTCGGGGAAGAAGGTCACTGAGCTCCTTCGACGCGCTGGTACACGGTGGCATTGTTCTGGTGAATCATGTGGAACGCTTTCGTCAGGCCGAAAAGGCTTTCGGCGTGGCCGACGAACAAATAGCCTTCGGGATTGAGGCAGCGATGGAACTTCTCAACGAGGCGCTTCTGCTCGGCCTCGTCAAAATAGATCATTACGTTGCGGCAAAAAATCGCGTCGTTGCGCTGCGGCAGATACTCGGTTTTCAAATTGTGGAAATCAAACTGGACAAGATTCTTAAGCGCCGGCTTGACGACGTACTTGTCGCCAACTTTTTCAAAATAGCGAAGGCGGCAAGTGTAATCGACGGTTTCCATCTGCGACTCGGTGTAGATTCCCTGCTGGGCGGTGAGAAGAGCCGAGTAGTTGATGTCCGACGCGAGAATTTCCACTTTCCACGGCGGCGGAATCAGCGGCTTGGGAGTAGGCATGTCGAAAGGCAGGGGATTGCGCAAGTAGTAGTAAGCGAGCGCGTCGCAAACGAGAATTGCGAGTGTGTAAGGCTCCTGCCCGGTGGAACAGCCTGCGCTCCAGATACGCAGCGTCCAATCGCGGCGCTCCTGTTTGCGCTTCAGAATTTCTTCGAGCACCACTTTTTGGAAAAGATCGAGCTGCGGACGGATGCGGAAGAAGCTCGTTTCGTTCACCGTGAGATTTTCAAGGAGCGCGGTGAGTTCCTGCTTGCCTTCGCGGCTGGTGAGCAGGCGGTAATAGCTGTAAAACGAATCCATCTGGCAGGCCTTCAGGCGGCGCTGCAAACGATCGCGCAGGAAATGAGTGCGGCGCTCGTCGAAAAACATGCCGCATTCCTGATAGACGAGAGTCTGCAGGAGCTTCAGCTCGGGCTCGGTCAGTGGAACTTCAGTCGTCAGTGTGGACATTCGCCCCTCGTCAAAATCTCTCCCCGGAACAACCGGCTAGTTTTTTGTGGTGCTGCCTGCAGGAACGGCGTCAGCCTCTGAAAAATTCTCAAGCTGGCGCAACTCGCCGCGCTGCAAAATCTTGCTGAGATCGAGCAGGATCACGAGGCGTCCCTTCAATTTCCCAACGCCCGTGATGTAGTCGAGCTCGCCATCCTGAAAAACGGTGTGAGGCGCTTCAATTTCCGACGGCGGAATTCTGAGCACTTCGGAAGCGGAATTCACCATCAAGCCGATGCGGCGGTTCTCAATCTCCACCACCACCACTCGATTCTTTTTGCTCGGCTCCGGAATCACTTCATGGAAGCGTTTGCGCAGATCGATGATGGGAATAATACGGCCACGCAGGTTGATGACGCCCTCCACATAATCGGGAGCGTTTGGAATCGACGTGATTTCCGGGACGCGCACGATTTCGCGAACGATCGAGATCGGCAGCCCGAAGGTTTCACGGCCGATTCGGAATCCAACGACCTGGAGTTCCTTGTCCATGTTTTTGCCGGGTTAGGTCCGGACCATTTCTGCGTACTCGGCGCTGCCGCTGCGGCGTTCCGAACTGCTACCGGGACGGCGTGGCGGAAACCGGCGGCTATCGGAATGGTTGTCATCCAGTACGAATCGGTCCATGGAATCGAGAAGATTGCGGGAAAGCTTTGACATCTGCTCCGCCGCCGCTGCGAGTTCGGTGGAGCTTGAAGTGGATTGCTGCACGAGTTCGCGCATCTTTTCCATGGCGCGAACGACGCCCTGTGCGCCGGACGCCTGTTCTTCGACGGATGAAGTGATTTCCTGGGTGATTTCCGTCAGACGGTTCGTAGCCTTGGCGATTTGAGACGAGCCGCTCGATTGCTCGGTGGTCGCCGCGCCGATTTCCTGGGAGAACTTGTAAACTTCGGAGACGACCGCGGAAATCTTTTCAAGCGCGCCACTGAGGTCCTTGTTGAGAACGAGGCCTTCCTGCACCATCGACGTGCTCTTTTCCATATTCTCGACGGCTTCGCGCGCTTCCTTCTGAATGCCCTCGATGAGTTCTGAAATTTCTTTCGTGGATTGTGTGGATTTCTCGGCGAGCTTGCGGACTTCTTCGGCTACGACGGCAAATCCGAGACCGTGCTCGCCGGCGCGCGCGGCTTCGATCGCGGCGTTGAGAGCGAGTAGGTTAGTTTGCTCGGCGAGATCGTCGATCACTTCAATGATCTTGCCGATGTCGTCGGCGCGTCGGCCGAGCACGTCAATGATTTCGGCGGAAGACTGAATCGCGTGGCTCGTGCGGTTCAAGCCTTCGGTGGCTTTTTCCATCGTGACCATTCCGGTTTGCACTTCGTCACGCGAGCGGTGCGAAATATCGACGAGTAGCTTGGCGGTGTCGGCGACGCGCTGAATGGATGTGACCATCTGATCGATGGACGCGGATGTTTCGGCGACGCTGGAGCCCTGAACCTGCGTGTTTTTCACAACATTCTGCACGTTGATGCTCATCTCGTGCATCGTGCTGGTGACTTCATCGATAGCGGATGCGGCCTGAACGCTCACTTTGGCGGATTCGTCGGAAGCGCTGGCCATTTGCCCGGCGCCGCTTGCCACCTGGGCTGCGCTGTCGCGCACCTGGCGAACGAGTTCGCGGAGACCTTGCGTCATGCGCGCGAAAGCTTTTGCCATGGTGTCCTGCTGCGAACGCGGCAATACGCTGACGGACAGCTGCCCTTCCGCAATGGCTGCAGACACATTCGCCATTTCCTTGAGATGGACAATCATCTTGTTGAAGTTTTCGGCGAGCAGGCCCACTTCGTCTTTGCGGTGAATATCGATCGTTTGATCCAGGTCGCCGGTTTCTCCGATGCGGTGCGCGACTTCGATCAATTGATGGATGGGCTCGCGAATCGTTTTTGCCGTGAAGAAAGCGATGCAGGCGCCGAGCAATGTGGCGATCAACGTTCCAGCCGTCGTGATGATGGTGCTGAAAGTGGTGGCCGATGCGGCAGAGGCGTTCGAATCGTCGAGTGCTTTGCGAATGCTGTCATTGGCGTCATTTAGCACGCTGGCGGACTTGGTTGTCCACGCCGCGGGATCGTGCTGAAGGTAGTAAATCTGCAAATCGGAGACGGTTGCATCACCGGCGTCCACCTGATGGCGCTTGGCCATCATTTGCTTCGCGAAACTGTCCGCCCAGTTGTGTTCGTTTTCTTCCACCTGCGCGAGTGCAGAGCGAAGACTTGTGTCGTTTCCTTTGCTCTCGCCATTTCGCAGGAGCGTGAGGAGGTCCGCGATTCCTTTGTTGGTTTTCTCTTCATCGCGAACGTCGCCGCTCAGAAGATAATTTTCGAGGAAGAGCCGGTTCTCCATCATCTGGAAGCGAATGTCTTCGATCGCCTGCACGTCGTTGAGCGTAGCGGCTGCAGCCGAGCGCGCGGTGTGTTCGCGCAGCACGGTGAGAATGTTGACCACAAATAGCGCCAGCATGATCGCCAGAATGGCGCCGAATCCGAAATACAGCTTTCTGCGAATCGTCATAACTTACGCCTCCACTGCATGCCCATCAGGACACCCCCCACTGCAGGAGCGTTCGTAATTAGTTGAAATCGAACTCAATGATCTCGGTGGTTTCTTTGGGGCCCGATTCGAAGCGCCACTTCTTCAGCGCATCCATCGCCGAATTCACGAGCAGCGGACTGCCCCCGACCACTTTCGTATTGGTCACGCGACCCTCCGGCGAAATCGTCGCCTCGATCTTTACTTTGCCAGTAACGTTCATTTGTTTTGCGAGCGGCGGGAAGTCCGGGACCACCTTGGACTTCACTTTGCGCTTCGAGCTGTCTAAGACGGTTTCCTGCGAAAGGGCTGCAGGGGCGACGATCGCGCTCGTGCCCACAAGCAGAATGACGCCCAGCCCAATCGTTCGAATCATCGGTTTCATGTCGACCCCCCGGTCGAAGTGGGAAAGCTCCCGCAATGGAAATTGCAAGGGTGATGCCACGGGCGAGGGCATTTTCGCGCGAGCATTGAAGTGGACAAGATGGTACCTAACTGCATGTAAATACGAGAGATAAGCACGATTAAGAATACTGCGATCGCTGAGGGCGGTTGAGCAATTCGTCTCACTAGCCTCGCGCGCATGCTTTTCGCGTCTCACCTTGCGACAGTCTCAGATTGCCCCTTTCGGCAACAGGGTCAGCCATATGCGTTGACTCAAAATGAGATGAGACCGTACCGTCAGAAGGCAACAAGTAGTGCGCAGCCCCTAAATCCTCCATGCGTGCATTAAAGCGAACTCGGGAAGTGTCTTCCGGCCTTGACGGCTCTCTCGAGAGCCTGCTGGCGCAGTTTTCCGCGACGACGCTCGAACTGAACCCTTCTTTGGGCACCTCGGAGTTCGCACGCCGATTGACGGCTCGCGCGGCACAAATTTTAGGAGCTCGTGCGGCGGTGCTGGCAGTGGCGCGCGATTCGGATTGGGCGATTGCGGGGCTGAGTGGCCCGGCTCACCGGTGGGATGCGGAGACACAGCAGCGCCTGGCGATTGCGCTGGCAGAACAAGCGACGGTTCCGTCCGTCGACTTGCGCTCGGGGCTTGCGGTGACTCTGCTGGGCCGCGAGTTGGCGGATGCGCTTGCGTGGCGGGACGTGGTGCTCGCGCGGCTCACCGGAAGCGAAGGCGAACTGCTCGGCGTGCTTTGCCTGGTGGATTTGCGAGGGCTTTCGGATACCGAGCGGCAAATGCTGGATGCGCTTGTGGGGCATGCGTCAGTGGCGCTCGAAAATGTGCGGCTATTTTCGCGAATCGAACAATCGCGAAAGCAATGGGTGGAAGATTTCGATGCGATTTCGGATTTGATCGTGGTTCATGACGCGGACAATCGCGTGCTGCGATTAAATCGCGCGTTGGCGGATCTCTTGAAGGTGAAGCCTACGGAAGCAATCGGGCGCGATATGGGCAAGCTTGATTTGCTCGGTTCGGGAATTCACGCGGGGCACTGCCCGTTCTGCCAGAACCCGAAAGCGGCGCAGGAGGAATTTGTTTTTCAGGCGGCTAACCGATCGTATCTGGTTTCGGCGTCGCGCATTCACAGCGGGCACGACGACGAGTTGCGCACGATTCACGTTGCGAAAGATATCAGCGACAGGCGCGAAGCCGAGAGGCGATACCGCCGCGAGCGCGACTTCAACAAGAATATTCTGAACAACACACAGAGCATGATCCTGGTGCTTGATACGGCGGGGCTCATCAGTTACGCAAATCGCCGCTGTTTTGAAGCCGGCTATCGCGAGAACGATTTGCTGGGACATTCGCTGACGGAAATGATTTCACCGGCGAGAAGGCCGGTGCTAAGAGAGGCGCTCGAACGCGCGTTGCATGGGGCGGCGGTCGACAACGTGGAAGTACCGGTGGTGCGCGGCAATGGCACCGCGGGCCAGTTTTCAATCAGCCTCAGCCCCATGCGCGACGAGCAGGGCGACATCAATAGCATCGTGGTGGTGATGACCGACGTGACGGATGCCGCCGACTTGCAGTCGAAATTGATGCACACGGAAAAAATGGCGGCGCTTGGGCAGCTTGTTTCCGGCGTGGCGCACGAAGTGAACAATCCGCTGGCGGCGATCGTTGGTTTCACGGATTTGTTACTCGAAAATCCGCAGGTTCCCGACGATGCGAAGGAAGAATTGCGCGTGATTTTGCAGGAAGCGCAACGGACGCGCGTGATCGTTCAAAATCTGTTGAGCTTTGCGCGGCAGATGCCGGCGCAGCGCGAACCAGTGCAAGTGAACTCGATACTGCGGCAGACGTTGAAATTACGCGCTTATGATTTTTCGAATCACGGTGTGGAACTTGTCGAGAGCTATGAAGAAGATCTTCCCGTCGTCGTGGGCGATCCGCACCAGCTGCAGCAGGTGTTCTTGAACATCCTGAATAATGCGTATGACGCAATTCAGGAGACGCGGCGGCCGGGGAAAATCGAGATTGCGACACTGCAGCGCGCAAACGAACTGGAAGTGCTGATTCGCGACAACGGCCCGGGAATTTTGCAGCCCGAACGGATATTCGACCCGTTTTTCACAACGAAAGAAGTAGGCAAGGGTACGGGGCTGGGGCTGAGCATTTGCTACGGAATTGTTCGCGCGCACAAAGGCGAGATCACGGCGCGCAACAATCCGGACGGCAAAGGCTGCACGTTTATCGTGCGATTGCCGACTGCCGCGCAGGGTGCGGAGTTTAACGTGGCGGAGGCGGGACAATGACGCCGCCAAGCGGCGCCGCTTCCACCGGAACCGCTGTGGTGGCGCGTGCGCGGATTTTGTTGATTGAGGACGAGCCGTCGGTGGCTGCGTTCTTGCGAATTGCGCTCGAACGGCGCGGCTACGAAGTGGTGGCATCGCCTTCGGCCGTGGAGGGCTTGCAATTGCTCGCGACGGGCGATTTTCGCGGAGTGATCTCAGATTTTCGCACGCCGGGCGGAATCACCGGGGCGGACGTTCACGACTGGCTCGAACGGCACCGTCCGGAATTGGCGTCGCGAATTATTTTTATTACCGGCGACACGGCTAGCGATGAAACGATCGCGTTGCTGGCGCAAGCGGGCACGCCGTGCGTTGAAAAACCTTTCCGCGTCCAACAGTTGATGAGCGCGGTGGAAAAAACAATCGGGAAACCATGAAGGAAGAACAGAAAATACGTTTTGTGATTGTGGACGACGAGCAGAGCATCCGCCGGCTGTGCATGACGGTGGGGCAGGCGCTTGGGTTTGTGTGCGCCGAGGCGGAAACGGCCGAGGCGGCGCTCGAGTTACTCGAAATCGTGATGCCCGATATTGTTGTGACCGATTTGAAGCTGCCGAATCTTTCCGGCGTCGATTTGTTGCGAAAAATCAAGGAACAGTTCCCGCGCGCTGAAGTTGCGATCATGACGGGGCATGGATCGATCGAGTCGGCCGTCGATGCGATGCGCCAGGGGGCGTACGACTACATCGAAAAACCATTTCGCGTGGAGAAGCTGCGCCAACTGCTGCAACGGATGGCGGAGAAGGTTCGGCTCGTAACGGAGAATCAATTCCTGCGCGAGCGCGTGAATACGGAAACGCAGCTGGATGGCATCACTGGAACGTCGGCAAAAATTCAAGACGTGATGCGGATGGTTTCGCGGCTGAAAGATACGCGAACGCCCGTTTTGATTACTGGAGAAAGCGGAACCGGCAAAGAACTCGTTGCCAGAGCGATGCATTATCGCGGGCCACTCGCGCAGATGCCGTTTGTCGCGGTGGATTGTGGATCGCTGGTGCCGACGCTGATGGAGAGCGAACTTTTTGGACATGAGAAGGGGTCCTTCACTGGCGCGCTGAAATCGAAGCCTGGGTTTGTTCCATGCGGCGAACGGCGGAACGATTTTTCTGGATGAAATCGGCGAGCTGCCGCTCGAGATGCAGGCGAAGCTTTTGCGCGTGCTACAGGAGAAGGAAGTGCGGCCTGTGGGGAGCAACGAAAAGAATCCGGTGGACGTGCGCGTGATTGCCGCAACGAATCGCGATCTTGAAGCGGCCTATCGCGGGGGAACATTCCGCAAAGACCTCTATTTTCGGCTCAACGTGGTCACGGTTCAACTTCCCAGCCTTCGTGAGCGCCGGTCAGATATTCCGCAGCTCGTTCATTGTTTTCTCGACCGCTACGCGCCCGGTGAAAATATTCAGATCACACCCGCGGCGATGAAGAGCTTTTTGCAGTATGAATGGCCGGGGAATGTGCGCGAACTCGAAAATTGTATCGCGCGCGCAGTGGCGCTGGGCGATCACAGGACGATTGACGTCAGCGATTTGCCGCCGGCGATTCGCGGGGCAGATGATGGCTCCACGGCGAGCGGAGACTCGTCCGCACTCTCCACCACAGCGCTCGCGGACCTGGAGCGAATGACGATTCTTCGTGTATTCGAGCAGGCCGGTGGCGATAAAGTTCTCGCCGGGCGAATGTTGGGCATCAGTCGCGCGACGTTGTACCGGAAACTAAAGCGATATCAAATTCCACTTCGTTCCACATCGAAACAGCCTGTCGAAGTGCTCAGCTGAAAATTCGACCGAAAATCTACTAACGCCAAGTCTTGGCTAGCTTGTCGTCGCATCCTGATATTCGTGTGCAGAGTCGCGGTGAGACGCAGTGTGTCAGGCTGAGACACTCGCGAGACTCCCCGCTCGAACACACTTCGTATCCATTTAAAATTAAGCTATTTACCGGACGTCGCCACGGATCGTCTTTGGCCGCCGTCGTGCAATCTTCTGCCGGGGCACGTTTGCAGACGTGTACGTGCGCCCGGTTTGGGTTCCGTTCTCGCTGGCGAGTGGCTGGGAGAGCGGCGAAGACCTTGGGGGTTCTGTGTCACGTGAAGCCGCTGTTGAGTCGATTGCAGCAGTACAGACGTGCGTCGAGAAATTGGCTCAGTTGTTTCCCAGCGTGTCGCCGGTGCGATTGCCGGTACGAGTGTTGGCGTTGGGGAGCGGACGGCGGCGCCTGGAGGAACAAACGGTGATCGAATTCGGCACGGCGCGTGAGGTCTTGTTCGCGTCAACACTGCCGCTCGAATTCGAAGATAGGGTACGAGTTCTCAATTCCGATGGCTCGCTTGACGCACGCGCGACGGTAGTCGCCGTGCGCTATCACGACGGCCGCAAAGCGGTGGCGGCGCGGTTCGTGGGCGAAGTCGGGAACTGGATCATCAAACCATGACATCAAAAACGCCCGGCAGTATTTTTACACTGGCAGCAACGACGGAAAGCCCGAGCAGCACGGGCCCGGCAGAATTCGCCGCTCGCTGGACCGAAGCGCGGCTTGCGTATCCGCTGTATGCGGCGCTCGCAGCGCAATTCCAGCTCGCAGCCGTGCCGTATCCGGCGGGAGAGCTTCCGCCTGCCCGGCCCACTCGCGAGGTGTTCGATCGCGACCTGCAATGGTTTGACGACATCGACGAAAAAGTTCGCGCATTCCAGATTCGGCAGCTTCCTCCACAGCTCTTGAATTCGAGCGAAGAGGCGATGCGTGCGCTGATTCAGAGGCTATTGAAGCGCGTGGACAAGACGACGGTCGATCGCGACAAAATTGATCTGCTTCTCGTGCAGTATTTCGCGTTGTGCGCGCCGGAAGAACTCTACCGCGAAGAAATCAAGCTCGAAGACGTGGCACGCGTTCTGCAGCCGGTGTTGGTCCAGGCGGATGCGTCTCCGGTGGAATGGTGCGAGCCGCTGGACCGGATCCTGGATACGCTCGAACAGTGCCACAGCTTGCGCGACATGATGGAGCACGGGCTGCTCGAACAGGGACGCCTGTTGAAGGACTCCGCCGGCAACATGTTTTACGATCCGGCGGCTCTGGTCGCGTTCTGCCGGTTTAATTTTTCATTGCGGCGGGCGTTCATTCGCATGTTGCACGCGGACCTGAGCGCGGTGAAAGCCGCCATCCAGGTGCTCGAAGCGAATGGGGTGAAGAGCGTCGATTGCCGCCGCGCCGGTTTTTCCGCGGCGGAATCCACGAACAAGCTTCGCTATTATTGTGAGAACTGGCGCCAGCCGTTTCACAAGGACTACACAGAAACTTCCGTCAGCCGCGCATTTGAACAATTGCTGGCCCTTCGCGCTGACCTGGAAGAAGCCGCGTCGCGAGTTCACGGAGACGCACCGTTGACTTCGCTTTCAGGAGCGTCGGCATCCTCCCACTCTCAGTCGGAAGCGTCGGAGCCGAAATCGATTCCGATTCCTCTGGAAGAGATTCGAACGGGATCGGCAGTGGCTACTCCCGTTTCGCGCACTCCGATGGATCTTTCCGGCATTGGCGAACCGGCTCCGTCCAGTATTCCGCCTGCGGCGAGCACGCCGACAGCGCACGGCAACTCCGCGAAGTCCGCTTCGCAGTCCGCAGCCGCACCGACGGGCACAGCCGAAGTGGAAAAGTGCCTCGAAGCAATCTGGGAGCAGTTGATCGCCGCACCTCCTTCGCGCGGGCGTTCGATGTCGACCGTCGTGCTGCACGATACAAAGGTTCTGCTGTCGTCATGGGAAGTGGCGGCGTTCGTGGCGGAAGGGGACCAGGAAGCGGAGGACTTGCGCCGCGCCGTCACAGCGCGTGCATTACTCGCAGTTGCAATGGATCAGCGGAAACGCTCCGGCGAGGAAAACGTTCTCGCATCGGCGCTCACGCACGCGCGCAGCGAAGTTTCGTATTTTCAGGGCCGCGTGGAACAGGCGAAGCGCGCGAAGAACACAGAAGCCGCGGTGAACCTGGGGATCAGCACGAAGCGGCTGCTGTCCACGATCGAAGAAGCGGAAAAACTCTAGCCTTGAGTTGGGGGTAGGCGTCTCTTGAGTCAAGCCAGCGTCCTGATCGTCTCTGACGATACGGAATTCGCACGAGCCGTCGCAGCGCGCTGGCAGGCGGAGCGGCATGTTCCGGAAGTGACGCTCGTCACGAGCGACTTGTGGCATTCCTCGAGCGGCTCAGGCTACGACCTCGTCATCGTTGGCCCTCTAAACAGCACACTGAACAGCGGAAAAATCACCCAGATACTTTCCTCGCTCGAAGCGAGCCCTGCAACGGCCGTAGTCTGCGTGGTGGAAGACGAGAAAGAAATATCTCCGCTGCGAGCGCGGCATTCCCATGCCCTTGTGATTCCGAAGCAGGATGGCTGGACCGGAACTTTAATTGTGCTGTCAAACGAAGCGTTGCGACGCGTGGAAGCGGTGAGCCGCGCGCAGCGCGCTGAACGAACCGCGCTCGAGTCGCAGCGCCACGCCACGCTTGGCCGCTACATGCTCGAAATGCGGCCCGGCGTGAACAATGCGCTGACCTCCGTGATCGGCAATGCAGATTTGCTTCTGCTCGAGCCGGGACAGATTTCAGCCGAGTGCCGCGAGCAGATTCATACGATCCACGCGATGGGATTGCGGCTGAACGAGGTGATGCAGCGATTCTCATCGCTCGCCGCCGAGATGCGCGCCGGTGAGAAAGAATCTCAAGCTGAGACGGAGATGGCTGTAGGCCGCCTCGGGAGCCGAACGTAGCTGCGCGACGGCGGTTCGCAAACGCCTGATTTATAAAGTGTTTGCTATTCCAGTCGCAGGTTGCGAAACGCGCTTTCGGCGTGGCGCTGTAGTTGCATTTATCTTATCGAACGTAATCCTTTTAGGGGGTGCCGAAGTGCTGAAGAAAGTGTTGGTGGTGGACGACTCACAGGCGGAAATCAAGCTGATGCAGTCGTTCCTGCAACAAGGGGGCTTTCATTCGGTGGGGATTTCCGATCCAACCAGAATTGAAGAGACGATCGAGGAAGAGCGGCCCAGCGTGATCCTTCTGGACGTGGTGATGCCGCAACGCAATGGGTTTCAAGTTTGCCGCGATCTGAAAACCGAAGGGCCGTACTCGCAAATCCCGGTGATTCTCGTCACGTCGAAGACGGCGCCGAGCGATCGCTACTGGGGCGAGCAGCAAGGCGCGAACGGATACGTTTCGAAGCCATTCACGCCGGAAGAATTGATTAGCGCGGTGAAGAGGTTCGCTTAATGGCGAGTTGGTCAGCCGACGAGCAGAAGCACGCGCGGGGAAGCGCAGGATTGCCGGTCGAGCTCGCAGGGGGAGAGTTTCTCGAAAACGAATCGTTTTCCGAGGAACGGTTGCCCGAACGGCAATACTGCGTTTTCCGCGCTGGCCGCGAGCGCTTCTGTCTTTCGGTGCTCGAGGTCGAAGAAGTGGTGGACTGGCCGATTGTGACGCGGATTCCGCTGGCGCCCGCTTTTTTGATGGGCGTTTTCAATTTGCGCGGAACGATCGTTCCGCTCATCGATATTGCATTTACGGAAGGGCGGCGGCCGGGGTTGCTGCCGAAGCATGTGGTGGTCGCAGCGCTGAAGGGAGAAGGCCAGCGCGACGATTTGCGGGTCGGAATCGCGTCCGATGAAGTGATCGGAACGTATTCCGCCACGGAAGAGGCGCTGCTCGATCAGGCGCCGAACGATGTGCCGCACTGCCGGGGAATGTTGCGGCACGACGACCGGCTTGCGCTGGTTGTCGACTTAAGACGATTGACGGATGTGTTTCCAGTTCCAGTGATTTAAGTGGCGCGAGGCGTCGCGCAGTCTTCTAGGTGCTTGGGAGGAAGTCATGAAAGCTCGTTTGAGTTCCACGGTCTGGCTGCTGGTCCTTTGGATCGGCGTCGCGTTATTCGGAGTGCTCGGCCTTGCCTACTATGCCGGCACGCACTCGGGGGCGCAGGCAGCCGATGCCGCATCGTCGGGAGGCGGCGCCAGCGGCGCGCTCTTTGGCGCGGCGGCGCTGGCGATTCTCGCGGCCGTCAGCGTGGTGTGGGTGCTGAGCAAGCGCGTGCTGACTCCGGTTGACGAGCTTGCGAAATTTTCCGAGCGAATCGTTTCCGGCGATTCTCGCGCGCGCGCGGAAATCGAATCCGGCGACGAATTCGAATTCATCGCGGAGAATTTCAACCGCAGCGCGGCAAAAATCGCTCACGCCATCACGAACCAGCAAGCCCAGGACTCCCTGCAACGCAGCATCACCGACCTGCTGAACACCATCAAGGAAGTTGCGCGCGGCGATTTGACGATTCGCGGCAAAGTCACCAACGACGCCCTCGGCAACGTGGTGGATTCAGTCAACTTCATGCTCGACAACTTCACGAAAGTGCTCGAGCGCGTTCGCAAAGCGGCCATCGACGTGAGCGCCAGCGCCAATCAGATTCTCGACGCGGCGGACGATATGACCGCGGGCGCCACACAACAGGACCAGGAAATTACGAACACTTCATCGGCCGTGGAAGAGTTGACGGTTTCGATGAAGCAGGTGTCCAACAACGCGGAAGCGAGCGCTGAAGCAGCGCGTCGCGCACTCGATGCCGCCGAGCAGGGCAACCGCGCAGTGCGGGATACGCTGGAAGGAATGCAGCGCATCCGAGCTTCGGTGCAAGCGACCGCAAAGAAGATCAAGTCGCTCGGCGATCGATCACTCGAAATTTCAGAAATCATCAACGTGATTAACGACATCACCGAGCAAACGAACTTGCTTGCTTTGAACGCGGCCATCGAAGCGGCTCGCGCAGGAGATGCGGGCCGGGGATTCGCAGTGGTCGCGGACGAAGTGCGAAAGCTTGCCGAACACTCACGCAGCGCGACGAAAGACATTGCCGCGCTGATTAAGGCGATTCAGGCCGAGACGAACGAAGCTGTGGTCGTGATGGAAGAAGGCACGCGCGAAGTGGAAGTGGGAGCAAGCCTCGCGGATCAAGCCGGTAAAGCGCTCGAAGCGATTTCAAGCGTCGTGCGGCAATCGGCTGAACTCGTGCAGGAAATTTCGCTCGCGTCGAAGCAGCAGGTGCGCGGCACGGAAGGCGTCGCCAACGCGATGCAGATTATTTCCGGCATCACGCGCCAAACCACGCAGGGCGCGCGGCAAACCGCTTCGACCGTAGGCAACATGGTGAAACTCTCCGAGCAATTGAACGAAGCGCTCGCGCAGTTCCGATCGCAGGCACAACCATCACGGCAGTCTGAGGCGGCGGAAGAACCCCGCCCGGCGGCGCCGGTGGGCGCTCGTTAAACCGGGCCGGTGTTCATCGCCGGCGTGCATCGGCGCCGGCCGCTGACGTGTGCCGAACATGAGACAGCATCCAGCCACTACCGCGAAACTCACCGAGTCTGAACTCGACGAGATTCGTACGCTCATCGAACAGCGCTCAGCCATTCTTTTCGATTCTTCGCGCGAGCGGTTTTTCTCCACACGCATTCGCGAACACCTCGAGGAGAAAAGTCTTTCGAGTGGAACGGAACTGCTGCGGGAAGTACGTGGTTCGAGCATCGAGTACGAGACGCTGCTGGAACGGCTACTGACGCAGGAGACGTCCTTTTTCCGTTATCCGGCGGTGTACGAAGCGCTGGAAAAGCGAATCCTGCCGGAGATTCAAGAACGCAAATTCTGGGAAAGTCCGCGCGCCTTGCGAATCTGGAGCGCGGGATGTTCGACGGGCGAAGAACCGTATTCGATCGCGATCACGGTGAGCGACGCGCTGAAGTTTCCGGAGGCCTGGGAGATTGAAATTCTGGCCACCGACATCAGCCGGAGGGCGCTGCGGCACGCCGAACGCGGCGCATATTCGAAGCGAAGCCTCGGCGAGGTGTCGCTCCATCAGGTGGATGCGTATTTTACGGCGACGAAACACGGTTATCAGGTGAGGCCGCGCATCCGGCGGCTGATTTCGTTCGCGCAGATGAACATGGTCGACACTTTTTATGTGGGCAAACTCGACTGCATCTTTTGCATGAACGTGCTGATGTATTTTTCGGAAGAGCGCCGGCTTTCGATCTTGCGGCGTTTTTACGATGCGCTTGAACCGGGCGGCTATTTTCTGTTGGGCCATTCGGAAACGCTTTCCAACGTGCCCATGAAATTCGAATCGATCGTTCTTGGCGATTGCCTGATCTACCGCAAGCCTATCGCGGCTTCCGCGAACTTGCGGCGCACGCCCGCGCTGGTGGAGGGGAGCCTGTGAACAGGCCCAATCAGGAATCGGTCGAGCTATTCCTCCAGGAGGCTTCGGAAAACCTCCAGTATCTGCGGGAGTATTCCGGTTTGTTGCAGGAGCCGCAGACGCGGCCTGAAGATCTCGAAAAACTTTATATCGCCGCGCATACACTTTCGGGCACATCCGCAAGTTACGGATTTCCGCAATTTTCCGAAGTAGCGGCGAAGATGGCGCATATTTTTCACTACGCGATGAATGCGACTCTTACCGCGGACATGCATGGTCCCCTGACTGAATTTATCTCCGACGCGATTTCGGTGCTTGAATTTGATTTGCTGCAGATCAGCTCGAGCGGCTCCGAGACTGCCGACGACATCGCTGCCTTCAAGCAGCGCTATGCGTTTGCTTTTCCGGCGGCTCCTGCGCCGGAACCTGTGAATGATTCCGCTTTGGGCGACGCGACTGCGGATGACGCGCTATCGGATTCGCCTGCGGTTCCGTCGTTTGCAGAGGCGTTGCCTGAAGACGGGGAAGTCCCCGAAGAAGTTCTGGAGTTTTTCGTTCCGGAGGCCGAAGAGCACCTGCAAGCGGTGACCGAGTGTCTGCTTGCTCTTGAAACAGCGCCGAACCCGGAAGAGATTCACCGGCTGTTCCGTGCGATGCATACCGTGAAAGGTTCAGCAGCTCAGGTAGGCTTGCACCGCCTGTCGGCCGTGGCGCATCGCGTGGAGGATTTGATCGGACAGCTCCGCGATGGCGCGCTGCAGCCGAATGCGGAGATCGTCGACATCTGTCTCGAATCCGTGGACGTGCTGAAGAAATTTCTGCATCGGCAATGGACGAGCACGGGCGAAATGGCAGCTGCAGTGGATCCTTTGCTGCTGCGCATCTCGGAATTGGTTCCGGATGCGACTGCGGAAGCCGGGACGGAAAGCGGCGTCGAATCTGGTGTCGGAGCCGCAACCAGCGCGGGCGACCAAACGAAATCGCAAGAACCGGCCGCGCCCGCGAGCGCAGCGCGCGCCAAAGCGCCGCAAGCACTACCTCAGGCAAAATCCGTCCGCATTTCTCTCGACCGCCTCGATCGCATGATGAATGCGGTGGGCGAACTCGTCATCAACCGCACGAGGATGCTCGGACGATTGTCTGAGCTCTCGAAACTCGTAGAAGTGCTTACCTTCTCGAAGGGCCGCCTCGCGAACAAAGTTTCCGACTTTCAGGACAAGCACGAATTCAGCCGGTTGCATGTGGGATTGATGCCGGGCAGCCAGTCGCCGCAGATGGATACATTCGGCGGCCGGCAAATACCGATGCCTCCGATGATTTCGGGCGATCTTCTCGAATTCAGCGAGCTCGAGATGGATCGCTACGACGACGTCAACATTCTTTCGCGCTCGCTCACGGAAATTTCCGCAGACGTTACCGAAGTGCTCACGCAGCTCGAAGGTTTCATGGGCCGCGTCGATTCCGATATCGACGAATTCACGAAGCTCGCGCACCACTTGCAGGACGAAATCACAGCCGCGCGCATGGTGCCCATCGGAAACTTGTACACACGCCTTTCGCGCACCGTGCGTGACGCCGCGAAAGCTACGGGCAAGCCGATCGAACTATCGCTCGAAGGCGCCGAAACCGAACTCGACAACAACATCATCCAGCATATTTCCGATCCGTTGATTCATCTCGTTCGCAACGCTGTTGCCCACGGGATCGAGACGGGCGACTCGCGCAATGCGTCCGGCAAAGCCGAAAAAGGCCACATCGCCGTCCGCGCCTACCATCGCGGGAACCATATTTTCGTGGAAGTGGAAGACGACGGCCGCGGAATCGATTACGAACGGGTTCGGCAGGGCGTGATCGAATCTGGCGAGTTGTCTCCAGTCGCGGCGTCGGAGCTTTCCGAACGCGAGTTGCGCGAATATCTTTTCCGCCCGGGTTTCTCCACAGCATCCTCTATGACAGAGCTTGCGGGGCGCGGAGTTGGGCTCGATGTGGTGCGTTCAAATGTTCACGCGCTGAACGGCGAAATCGAAGTTCGATCGGAGCTAGGGCGCGGCGCGTGTTTCACCGTGAAAGTGCCGCTGACACTGATTATTTCTCAGGCGCTGTTCGTCCGGTGCGGCACTGCGACATTTGCGCTGCCTCTCGCGTTTGTGGAAGAAATTCGCCGCCTGCGGCCGGAAGAAATCGAAGACGTGGGCGGAAAACTGCTGACGCGCGTGCGCGGCGCCGTTACCGAAGTGGTTCGCCTCGACTTGCAGCTCGCATTGCCGCCGCTTGAACCGCTCAACGGTTACTTCCACATGGTGATCGTGAAAGTGGCGGGAAAACATGTGGGCGTCGTGGTGGAAGAAGTACTCGGCAAGGATGAAATCGTCATCAAGAATCTCGGTGACTATTTGCGGCGTGTAAAACTTTTCCCCGGCACCACAATTGCGCCCGACGGCAGTTTGATTCTCCTGATCGATCTGAATCGTCTGGTATCAGCGGACACTGCGGAACGCCATGCGCTGCCTTCTTCGTCGCCAGCCGCGCGAGTGTTTGCGCCGGGAGCCGAAGCCGTTGCAGCCGGAAGCATTCCGGCGGAGGCGGTTGACCCGGTCGAGAATGATCGCGTGGTCGTTGTCGCTGACGATTCGATCAGCGTACGCAAGTTTGTCGGACGGATGCTCGAAAAGGCAGGCTATCGCGTAAGGCTTGCTTCTGACGGGCTCGAAGCTTCGGAAATCGTTGCGCAAGTCGGTTGCCACCTGATCATCACCGACCTCGAAATGCCGCGCATGAACGGATACGAATTGCTCGCGCATCTGCGGCAGGATCCTGTGACGCGGCGAATACCTGTGCTTGTGGTGACATCGCGAGCAGGTGCGAAACACCGCGACCGTGCGATGAAAGAGGGTGCATCTGGATTCTTGACGAAGCCGGTGCAGGAAGACCAGTTGATTGCAACGGTGACGGGCCTGCTCGAAGCGGAAGCTCCACAAGGACGGCAAGCGATCTTCGCGCCGGAGCGACGGAACTGAAATGCAAAAACCGGGCGACAAAAAAATCCGCGTGCTCGTCATCGACGACTCTGCCTTCATGTGCAAAGTCCTTAATGAAATCATCAACGCGGACCCGCAGCTTGAAGTGGCGGGACAAGGCCGCGACGGCCGCGATGCCGTAGCGCTCGCGGAGTCGCTACGCCCCGATGTAATCACGATGGACATCAATATGCCGCACCTTGACGGGCTGCAGGCGACCGAGCTGATCATGTCGCAAAATCCGCGGCCGATCGTGATCGTCAGCTCGGAATCGCGCGAAGGCGCGGAAAGCACTTTGCGCGCGCTCGAACTCGGCGCAATCGATTTCGTTCCCAAGCCTTCGAGCGGCATCGATCTGGATATGAAGAACGTGCGCGAAGAGCTGACGCGAAAACTGAAAATGGCCGCGAAGGTACGCGTCGTGCGCACTGCAACGCGCTCGAAGCTTCCAACGCCTCACGCACCGGTTCCAGTATCGTCGAGCTACGCAGCTGCTTCGGCGATCGCCGCGCAAAATGGCGGAAAGTTTCCGATCGTCGTGATTGCTGCGTCCACGGGCGGGCCTGCCGCGGTGATGCGCGTGGTGGCCGGCTTGCCGAAAGATTTTCCTGGCGCGATATTTCTCGTGTTGCACATGCCTGCCACCTTCACGAAGCAGTTCACGATGCAGTTGGCGGAGATTTCGCCGCTGCCCGTGAAGGAAGCTGAATCGAACGAAGCGACACAACCGGGAGTGATCTATCTGTGTCCCGGCTCGCACCACCTGCGGCTTTCTTCCACCGGAAAAATTATTTTGGACGGCGGGCCGCGAGTGGATGGGTATCGTCCTTGTGCGGATATTGCCTTTGAGTCGGTGGCCGCGTATGCGCGAGGGCTGGTTGTCGGCGTGGTGCTCACGGGGATGAGCAACGACGGCGCAAAGGGCGTGAAAGCGGTGAAGGCAGCGGCCGGCTACGTGATCGCGCAAGACGAAGCGAGTTCGGTGATCTTCGGAATGCCTGCAGAGGCAATCAAGACGGGCGTCGTAAACGAAGTATTGAACCTGGATGCGATCAGCGCCGCCATCGAAAAGCGCGTAGCGAAACTTGCGCGCCTCGTTCCAGTGGAAGTGCGATGAAGATCGCCGCGCAGGAGGCAGGGAAGTTGCGCCGCGCGCGCCCTTCGGAGCAAATGATCCTATTCGGGATCGCAACGCGCATGTTTGCGATTGCGGCGGAATCTGTACAGGAGATTCGCAGCACGGATAGCCTGGCCGGCTCCGCGAATGAAATCGATCATTCGGAAATTCCCAAAGTGCGCCACACGCTCGAACGCAATCGCCAGACCTACTATGTTGTGAACGCTGGCGCGCATTTTGGTTTACCCGTTACGCGCCCGACGCTGGTTTTAATTCTGCGGCAACTGCGCGTTGCAGTGCTCGTCGACCGAATTGAACGCATGGCGGAAATTTCGGTGGTTCATGCGCTGCCTCGTGCGTTCGTGGGTGATGAGCGCCGCTGGTATCGCGGATTGACGTACGTTGATGACCACGTGATACCCGTGGTCCAGCCTTCGGGGTTTCTGACCGTGGATGAATTCCGGCGACTCGACCTGGCGACCAGCGCCGCCGCGCCGCGCGATTTGGAAGGAGCCGTTCCTGCATGATCGCGGATATCCAAAACGCCGGCGCGAATTCGTTTGTGCTGCTGCAGATCGGCAAGCGCCGCTTCGCGCTGCCCGCGGGAATTGTGTCTGAACTCGCGCCGCCCGTAAGGCTCCACACGTTTCCGCAGACGTCGCCGCTCGTATCGGGCGTGATTGTCCGTCGCGGCCATGTGATTCCAGTTTACGACGTCGGGTCGGTGCTGCTCGGCAGAAGCGCTTCCGTTCACAGGTTCTATCTGATCGCGCGGCGCGATTTTGCAAATGGTTCGGAGCCCAGCGCGATTCCGGTCAGCGGCGAATGCGAACTAGCAAGCGCCGAAATGCAAGCGCCCGGTGAAGCCCGGCCGCGATATATTTCAGGCACGCTCACCGTCAACGGAGAGCCGATCGAAGTGCTGAACCTCGATGCGCTCGTTACTCCGGAACGCACCAGTTCAAACGCGAATGAGCAAATTCACGCGGAGGCGCAGCCATGAATTTGCCAGCGGGCGGAGCGCCTCGCATTCTATTGATTGATAGCAATGTCTATTTTTCAAAGCGCCTCACGGACGCGCTGCAGCAGCAGGGATTCGAAGTGACCGTAAGCACCCAGGCAGCCTATGCGCTCACGATGCTCGAATGGAACGCACCCAGCGCCATTCTCTGCGCCACGAACTTGCGCGAGATGGGAGCGCTCGAAATGGCTCCGATTCTTCGAGCCGATGCGAAGACAGCAAATATTCCGCTGATCGCGATCGGCGGCGGAGACGCGAAAGCGCTTCTCGAAGCTTACGGCGCGGGTTGTGACGATTTCGTCGATCGTCGCCGTTCACCCGCTGACATCGTTGCGCACGTGCGCAGCTTTCTCGTGAGCCGGCAGGAAGGATTTCAGCCGACGCAGATGCTGTCCACCACAGATACAGCACTGAGCGGTACCCTTTCGCATCTCGATCTTCCGGGCGTGATTCAAATGTTGGGTCAGGCGCGCCAGACAGGCGCGTTGCATGTGAACGCCGGCGACACCGACGGAATCATCTTCTTCGGCGGCGGGGAAATGCTGCACGCCGAATGCGGCGTGCTGTTTGGCGATGAAGCCGTGACGCAAATCGTCAGAACCTGCCAGGGAGCAGGCACAGGCGTGTACAAATTTGTGTACGGAGCGGCGGCAACGCAACGCACCGTGCTTCGTTCGGCGACCGACCTTTTGCTCGACGCGATGCGCGAATTCGACGAAACGGAACGCGACGGTGTGGAGAAGGAGTCGACATGAGCGAAACCGGGACTTTGACGGCGGCGCGAATACCCACGGTGTATTTCATTGACGATAGCGCCACCATGCGCGAAGTGATTAAGATCGCCTTCCGCAAAGAAAATATTCACGTAATCACCTGCCCTGACGCTGGTTCAGCGCTCGCGCAATTTGGAGAAGCGACGCCAGACGTTGTGATTACGGACGTCATCATGCCGGATAAAGACGGCTACGAAGTGTGCGAATTCATCAAGCAACACGAGCAACTGGGGAAGATCCCGGTGATTCTGATGTCGGGCGTTGTGAACCGCACAGTCGCAGAACGCGCCACCGCGGTGAAAGCGGACGAACTGATTCGCAAGCCGTTTCAGCCACAGGATTTGATCGCGCGCGTCAAAAATCTGCTTCATCCGAAAAGCGCAGTCCAATCTTCGAGCGATGACTCACCGCGCGATTCGATGGAAAGCGCCGCGCGTGTTCTGAACGGTCTGTTCTCCGCGACTCCCGCTCCTTACGGAGTGATTCCACCCCAAGCTCAACGGACTGAAGCGCCTTCTTCAATTCCCGCGCTACGACCAAACCTTACGCCGCACCTGTTCACGCCATGCCGCAACGCCCGGTGGCGGCGCCCGCGGCAGAAATTCAGAAACTACGAAACGAAGTTCGCCGCCTCGAGCTGTTCGTCAAAAAACTCGAAGCCGAACTTCAGGCCGAACATCAATACTGCGCGGCCCTGGAAGCTCACTTCAAGGCTTTGCAAGAGTCAGAATAGCGGCGCCCTCAATCGATCTTGCGGCTCGATCCAGCGGCAGCGGGGCTGGCAACCGTGCGATGCAAATCGCTTCGAGCACGCAAGAGGCGCCCGAAGCCGTTCTGCGAATTCTGCTTCGCAAGGGAATTGTGAGCGAAGCAGAGCTTGCGGCAGTATTGGAAAAACTGCTCGTCGCTAAAATCTGATTTCCCGCGCGAGGTGCGAAAGCCCCGGAATCGCAAATTTCACCACGCAGTGCTGTTGGCTCTCTCGTCCCTCGATTTCAAAGTTTCGTCCCTCGTTTTCCGGCCGTGACAGGTAAAATCAGGATATGAAGCGTACGGCCTCTCGTTTGCGGCTTACTGCGGTTCTACTCTTCGCTTCGCTCGCGATCATTTCCCGGCCCGTCCGTGTCTTCGCGGACGATGAAACCACTTCGCCCCCGCGGAATTTCGTGTTCACTTGCATCACGCACGTTCCGGCCATGCCTCCGGGAGGGCGGGAACTGAAGATTTGGATTCCGCTTCCATTTGAAGACCGCTCGCAGGGTATTTCGCATTTGAAAATCGAAAGTCAGGTCCATTACAAAATTCAGCGCGAGAAAGAATACGGGAACCGCTATGCGTTTTTCGTCGTCGAGGCGGACGACGCCGTGAAGCCTTTCGACATTCGCATTTCGTTTCATGTGGAGCGCTTCGAGCATCGCGTATCCTTTACTCCATCCATCGAGCCGCTCGGACAGCCCCTGGTTGCGCCCGACCGCTTTCTCCTGCCGGACCGTTTGGTGCCGATTGATGGCGTAATTGGACAGCTTTCTGACGAACAAACAAAAAACGCCACCCAGCCAATCGATAAGGCTCGCCGCATTTACGATTACGTGATTGCGACGATGCACTACGATCACGACGGCACAGGTTGGGGCCGGGGTGATGCCGTCTGGGCCTGCAGCGCGAAGCACGGCAACTGCACCGATTTTCATTCGCTCTTTATCGGCATGGCTCGCGCGGCTGGAATTCCGGCCCGGTTCGAAATTGGATTTTCGCTGCCGACCAACGTTCGCGCAGGCGTTATCACCGGCTACGATTGTTGGGCGCAGTTCTATGTGAACGGCATCGGATGGATTCCCGTCGACGCTTCGGAGGGTTGGAAAAACAAAGACAGGCGGGACTATTTCTTCGGTGCTACGGATCAGAATCGCGTGATGTTCAGCATGGGCCGCGACATTCGCCTCAAGCCACCGCAGAAGGGGGACCGGCTCAACTATTTTGTCTATCCGTACGCAGAACTCGATGGACAGCCGTTCCCGGGCCTCAAGAACGACTACGCTTTTCGCGACGACCCCTCTGTCATAACACCGGAAACAAAAATTTCAACCGCTGACTAGATTTGTCCGCTGCCAAAATCGGCTGTCGGAGCAGTCGCCTTCAGAACGACAACTTTCGCTATACTTTTCTCGACAGCGCCACCGCATGCACGATTTCGTAGGCTCCGAATAGCGGCGCGGGACGAAGTTCGCTGGACCGAGTTCGCACCGTGCGAGTCAGCCCGGCAACACGTCAATCGAGTCCCTTCGCGTGCAGAAATTCCCGCGCAACTTCGGTGGCGTCACGATGCTCGCCGTCGACTGCGAAATTCATTTTCCGCATCTCCGCATCCGAAATTTGTCCTGCCAGCTCCGCAATCGCGGCGTGCACCTCCGGATGGCGCGCCAGCGTTTCGCTGCGAACCACGGGCACTGCCTCGTATGGTGGGAAATAGTGTTTGTCGTCCGCAAGAATTACCAGATCGCGCGCGGACAGCAGTCCGTCCGTCGAATTTCCTGCGACGAAGTCCACTTGTTTTTCGAGTAAGGCGCGATAGAGCAGGCCGAGATCGAGAATGCGCGGCGGTTCGGCGAAACGAAGCCCGTAGGTGCTCGCAAGGCCTGCGAATCCGTCGGGGCGTTCCATGAATTCGTAACCAAATCCGGCTCGCCACTGCGAAGTATTGGCGGAAGCGTCGGAAATCGTTTTGAGATTCAGCCGGCGCGCATCTTCGCCGCGAATCACGATCGCAAATGTGTTGTTGAACCCGAGCGAGGGCAGCACGACGAGGCCGAAGCGCCGCTGGTATTCGCTTTGCACTCGCGCAAATACAGCCGAGGAGTCTTTCTCAATTGGATCGTGCAGAATCGCCGTTAGCGCCGTTCCTGTGTACTCGACATAGGTGTCGATGCGTCCGGAAAGAAGCGCCTGCTGGCAAATGTAGGAACCGGCGAGGTAGAAGCGGCGTGTGACGTGAAGGTGCGTGCGCGCTTCGATGTGTTGAGCCAGTATTTCACCGAGCAGCGCTTGTTCCGAAAAATTCTTCGAGCCGACTACAATCGTATCCTTACGGTCGCTGCTGCAGGACACCAGCAAGGCAATCGCAGACAGGAACAGGCTCGCGCGGCAAAAACCCAAAGCGAACCGCTTCGGAAATGTCATCGCGCGGGCCGCAGGCGTTTCTCGAGGACACCCAACACGAAATCCGCCGCCAGCGCCAGAAGTGCGGCAGGAATCGCGCCAGCGAGAATCAATTGATTGTTCACCATCGCGAGGCCACGAAAGATAAATTCGCCGAGGCCGCCCGCGCCCACGGCAGCGGCGATTGTCGCGATGCCAACGGTCAGAACCGTGGCAATGCGAATTCCGGCGAGCATGGTCGAAAACGAAAGCGGCAGTTCCACTTGAAACAGAATCTGCCGGTCCGTCATTCCCATTCCGCGCGCCGCTTCTCTCACGGCGCGATCGACGCCGATAATTCCCGCAGAAGTATTGCGAATGATCGGCAGCAGCGCGTACAGCGTAAGCGCAGCGATCGCCAGGCGATCCGCTCGCCCTCCGAGCCACGGCACTGGAAGCAGAAAACCAAAAAGCGCCAGGCTGGGAATCGTTTCGGCAATATTTGCGCCGCCCAGGATTGGTTTCGAAAGCCATGGGCGGCGCGCTACAAGAATGCCCAGCGGGACGCCGATCAGGATCGAGAAAAACATCGTGAGGCCGACAAGCCACACATGCTCAAGAGTCGCTTGGAGAATCTCGCGCTGGTGCCGCAGGAAAAAATTGATCAAGCTCATTTTTCTCTCTTGGCTTCGTCATACACGCGAAGCTGCGACATGTAGGCGGCCGCCATTGGATCGGTTGCGTGCACGAATTCACGCGGAGCATACATGCGCGCCAGCCTTCCCGCTTCCATCAACCCGATTCGCGAGCCGAGCACAAGCGCTTCACCCACGTCGTGCGTCACGATGACGATGGTTTTTCCCAGGTGTCGTTCGAGCGCCTTGAACTCCTGCTGGATTTCGCCGCGGGTCATCGGGTCGAGCGCACCGAACGGCTCGTCCATCAGCAAAATATCGGGATCGGCGGCGAGCGCTCGCGCCACGCCCACTCTTTGCCGCTGGCCGCCCGAAAGCTGGTGCGGATAGCGATGCTCGAATTTTTCGCCGTGCAATCCAACGGTCTCTAGCATTTCTTTTACGCGTGCGTGAACGCGCTCGGCAGGCCATCGTTCGAGTCGAGGAATCAGTGAAATATTTTGCGCCACGGTGTAGTGAGGAAAAAGCCCCGTGTCTTGAATTACGTATCCGATTCTCCGGCGCAACGCGATCGGATCCCAGTCCAGTATGGATTTTCCTTCCACTCGCACTTCGCCAGAACCTGGAACGAGCAAGCGGTTGATCATTTTGAGGGCGGTGGTTTTTCCGGCGCCGCTTCGGCCGAGCAGCACGAGCGTCTCACCGCGCGCAACGGTGAAGTTCACATCATTGAGTAACTGCCGCCCTCCGAGGGAATAGTGAACGTGGCAAAATTCGATAACGGGTTCGCGTTCTGCGTCGCGAGGTGTAGGAGGAGTCATGCGCGGCGTGCGCGAAGAAAGTGTCGCGCTCGTCCCGAGGCTAGCAAGCGCAGCCGCGATGTGTCAACGAACCTCCACGGTCAACTGGTGTCGCGAAAAGGGCTTGCCCCTTGACGCGGCACAGAGTATAAGCGGCGCGAATCGCCGGCAGGTGTATTTCATGAGAGTCAAATATCAATGAACGAGAATCCAGCAACTCCGGAAGACAGAGTCTCCAAGCCAAGCGGCGCTTCAAGTTCGCTCTGGAACAAAGATCTCGCGGCAATTCCGCTCACGCGTCGAACCTGGGGCACGTACAACTACACCGCGCTCTGGGTCGCGATGAGCGTGAACATTCCTACATATCTAATGGCCAGCGCCATGATTGCCGGCGGGATGAATTGGAAACAGGCGATCTTCACGGTGTTCCTGGGCAATGTGATCGTGCTGATTCCGATGCTTCTCAACGCGCACGCTGGCGCGGAGTACGGCATACCGTTTCCGGTATTCGCGCGTTCTTCGTTCGGCGTTCTCGGAGCAAATATTCCGGCGGTGCTTCGCGCTCTCGTCGCTTGCGGCTGGTTTGGAATTCAGACCTGGATCGGCGGCGAAGCGATTAACACACTTCTTGCTGCAGTGATTCCGGGATGGAATCACGTCTGGCTATGCTTTTTTCTTTTCTGGCTGCTCAACGTTGCGGTGATTCTGCGCGGTATCAGCACGATCCGGTTCCTGCAAGGTGTGACGGCGCCCGCTCTGCTGATTCTTGGCCTCGCGATGCTCTGGTGGGCCTACACAAAAGCCGGTGGACTTGGGCCGATGCTTTCCGCGCCTTCGAAATTCAATACATTTGGCGACTTCTTCGCATTTTTCATTCCGTCGCTTACGGGAGTGGTCGCATTTTGGGCCACAGTCGCGCTCAACATCCCCGATTTCACCCGTTACGCAAAAGGACAGCGCGAACAGATGTTAGGACAGGCGCTCGGCTTGCCGACTACCATGACGTTTTATTCGTTCATCGGAATAGCGGTTACGTCCGCAACGGTGATCGTTTTTGGTCAGGCAATCTGGGATCCAGTTGTAGTTCTAAGCCGTCTCGGCAATCCGATCGCGGTTGTGGTTGCGATGCTCGCGCTGCTCCTCGCCACACTCAACGTCAACGTAGCCGCAAACGTCGTCTCGCCCGCGAACGACTTCTCGAACCTGTATCCGCGCCGTATCAGCTTCAAAATCGGCGGCATCATCACCTGCTTTGTCGGTTTGTTGATGCAGCCCTGGCGCTGGCTGTCGAGCCATGGCACCTATGTGATGGGCTGGCTCGTCGGCTACTCCAGTTTTCTCGGGCCGATTGCAGGCGTGATGATTGCGGATTATTACATCGTGCGGAAGCGTGTGCTGCACACGGACGATCTGTTCAAGCGCGGTGGCGATTACGAATTTTCCAGCGGCTTCAATTGGCGTGCCGTTGCAGCCCTGGCAGCAGGAATCGTGGTCGCATTGATCGGCCTCGTGGTTCCAGCGCTCCACGGGCTCTACCAATATGCATGGTTCGTTGGCTTTGGCGTTTCGTTCGCGGTGTATTTGCTGATTATGCCGCGCCCGTCCTCTGCGCGCTGAAGCATTTGCAGTTCATAGCGCCGGCATCCTGCCGGCTCTTTTGACTTTCTAGCGGCAGGCACATAATCATGACAGCCACCCGCGCGCGCGACTGCCTCTGAGAAATGTTTGAATCTCGCGCAAGACCTTCGCCAGCATTGCCTCCGTCAATTTCCCCGTAAACGTATTCTGCTGGCTCGGATGGTATGACGTGAACAACCGAGGCAGCCCGCCCGGCAATTCGTAACTCGCTCCATGCCGGAAGGGAAACGCAGCGAACCCTCGAATCTCGCCGCGGTCCTTCAGCAATCTGAGATACGCCCGCATCGCGATATTGCCGAGCACTAGCACGGCCCGCGGCCGCAATATCTCTAGCTCGCGCTCGAAGTACGGACGGCAATTTGCCTCCTCGGCCGGCAGCGGCTTATTCGCCGGCGGCGCGCAGCGTACTGCAGCAGCCACGTATGCGTTCTTCAGCGCCAGCCCGTCGCCGCGTTCTTTCGAAGTCGGCTGATTCGCAAAACCCGCCTTGTAAAGCGCCGCATACAAAAAATCTCCCGAGCGGTCCCCGGTGAACACTCGCCCCGTCCGGTTGCCGCCGTGCGCCGCAGGCGCAAGTCCCAAAATAAGAAGCTGCGCCTTAGCGTCGCCAAATCCCGGAACCGGCTTGCCCCAGTATTCGCAACCGCGATAAGCCAGCCGTTTTTCGCGCGCCACGCGCTCGCGATATTCCACCAGCCGCGGACATTTTCGGCAGTGGACAATCTCGTCGTTGAGCCGAATCATGAGATCGTTGTTCGATTGGTTTTTCATGTCGTCGGATTTTATGAATGTTCAGTTGGCTGCGGTGCGCTCAAAACACATCGGGCGTAGAAAGCTATCACGAAACCTGCCTGCCGCTTCGCACATCCAAGAATTGGCGTCACAGGAAAGAGAGCGACGAGCGAATCGTACGGGAATCTTACGGAAGCCTTTGAAAATACAGTGGATAGCAGATTTCGGGTCGAGCTACGCCTTAGCCCGAAAAAGCTCTCTTGCGGTTTGCAGCCGTTCCACTAGGATAAGCACCTCACAATTTTTCGGAGCCTCTCGATTCCCATGGCGAATACACGCGAAAGAATCGTAATTCTCGAGTCGGACGCGGCCACTCGCGCCGCGCTTGAAGCTACCTTGCAGAACGCGGGCTATGACGTTTCCACGTTTGCCAGCGCCCACGAGGGCCTCGACGCGATTCATGCCACCGGAGCGGATCTGCTGCTGCTCGATTCGCGACTGCCCGATGCAAGCGCCCGCGAATCTTTGGCCACAATCCGGGGTTCGGGCGCGACGGAAGCCGTGCGCGTGATTCTCCTGGTTGGACCGGGTGCCGACGAGCGAGCCACAGCAATCGACTTGGGTGCTGATGATGCGATCTCGCGGCCATGGGAATCCGCTGAACTTCTCGCGCGCGTTCGCTCGCAATTTCGCGTGCAGCGCAATGCACAACAAATGCGCGACAAGATGCGCATCGCCGAAGAAGGCCAGCAGATGGCGCATACGGCCTTCGAAGCTCTCGCCGTCACGGAGAAAATGACGAGCGATGCGTTCACTCTCGATCGCCGCCTGAAGATCGGCTTCGGAGCAGTTTTCGTTCTCGCTACGATCATGGCGATTATTTATTTCGGGTTTGCACGCAGCGCTTCGAGAGCCACACAGCGCGCGAATGCCACAATCGCAAAGCTCGAAGGCGGCCTGATGCATCAGCAGGACCTGATTGCGGAGGCGCGAAAGCTGCGAGGACAGGGCGGCGCAGCCGACGAAACAGTCGCTGTCGACAAGGACGAACTCAAGCGCAAAGCCGACGAATTGAAATCCAAAATCGCCGGAGCGAGCTCCACCGACGTCGCCACACTGCAGCAGCAACTGCAGGACACAAACGAGCGCTTAAAGCGCGTCGAAAAAGTGGGCTCCGCGGCGCAAAATCTAATTCCTGCCGACGTGCAGAGCGTTTGCCTGCTCCACGTTTCTGTCGGCTTCAATCAAAAGCAGAGCGGCCAGCGCCTTCGCTACGCGGGTCTCAATCAGCAGGGTGAGCCGCTGCAGGACAGTGAAGGGAATCCGATTCTCACGCTGGTTGGCAACGGCCCGGAAGTGAAGTTCGACATTTTCGGAACAGGATTTCTCGTTGGGCCCGGCGGGCGCGTACTTACGAACCGCCACGTTGCCGAGCCGTGGTGGAAGAATGACGAGCTGAACGAGTTGACGAGCCAGGGGTTTCAGCCGCAAATTTCCGTGATTCGCGCCTACTTTCCCGGCGATCCGCGCGCGTTTCACGCGGAGATTCAGGATATTTCGCAGGACACGGATCTGGCGACGATGCGCGTCGATGTACAGGATTTGAAGCGCTTGGTTCTCACCGTCGACACAAGCAAAACCGCTGCGACCACCGGCGAGCCCATCATTCTAATGGGCTACGCGACCGGTCTCGCTGCAATCCTTGCTCGCACCGATGAAGATACAGCGCAGAAAATATTGACTCACAGCGGCGGAGACGTTTCGCAAATTCTCGACGAACTCGCGCGGCGCAGTTTGATTCATCCGCTCATCACACAGGGCCACATTGGCGACGTGCTGCCTGATAAAATCGTGTTTGACGCGCAAACCACTTCCGGCGGCTCCGGCGGACCGCTCTTCAATCAGCAGGGAAAAGTGATTGGCGTCACCTACGCGATTCTGAAGGGGTTCGGCGGCTCGAATTTCGGCATTCCGATCCGGCTTTCGCAGCCGCTTCTAGTTCATTAATCGCGCAGGGAAAATATTCAATCCATGGAAACCAGTACTCGTTCGACGAACATTCTGGATCGAATTGTCGAAGCGCGGCGCGGGTCGATCGCGCACCGGAAGCGTGTGCTTCCAGATGTTGCGCTCAAGATTGCCGTTGAAAAAAAGGTGCCGCCGCCACGGGATTTTCCGGGCGCTCTCACCCGTGACGGTATCAATATCATCGCGGAATTGAAGAAAGCCTCGCCGTCGAAAGGCCTTTTGCGCGAACAGTACGCGCCGTCAATCTTGGCGGCTGATCTCGAACAGGCCGGTGCTGCGGCGCTTTCCGTTCTCACCGAGGAAGATTTTTTTCAAGGCTCCCTCGCTCATCTGAAGGAAGCGAGCAAGGCGACAACGATTCCAATCTTTCGCAAGGACTTCATCATCGATCCCTGGCAGGTTTGGGAAGCTCGCGCCGCGGGCGCCGATTCGTTTCTGCTGATCGCTGCTATCCTCGATGACGCTACCTTGAAAGCACTTCTCGAACTGGGACGCGCTCTGAAAATGGAGCCGCTAGTGGAAGTGCACGCAAGCGACGAACTCTATCGCGCCATATCCGCGGGAGCGCAAATCATCGGCGTCAACAATCGCGACCTCCGCGATTTTCAGGTCCACCTCGAAACTTCTCTTACTCTCATCGAGAAGATTCCTGACGATTTCATTGCCGTCAGCGAGTCCGGTTTGCACACCCATGCCGACATTCAACGGCTTAGAAATGCAGGCTTCGACGCGTTTCTGATCGGTGAGCGCTTAATGAAGGATGCCGATCCGGCGGGCGCCCTCCGGGTTTTGCGCGGAAATTCCGGTACGGAGAATTCGTCCCGGTGAAATTCTGATGGCCCAGGTAAAAGTGAAAATCTGCGGAATCACAAATTGGACGGACGCGCGACGAGCCGTGGAAGCCGGTGCTCAATTCCTGGGTTTCAATTTTTATCCGCCGAGCCCGCGTTACATCCAGCCGGCGGCTGCGCGGCGAATTGTTCGGCGCCTGCCGGATCGCATTTCGGTCGTCGGAGTCTTCGTAAACGAAACCGAGGAAAATATGCTGGCGATCGCCCGCAAGGTTGGCCTCGATTATTTGCAGCTTCACGGTGACGAGTCACCGGAAACCGTCGGCCGGCTCAAGCGCAAGGTCCCCGTGATCAAAGCGATTCGAGTGAAAGATTCGCTTCGATCATCTCATCTGGCCGCCTATGATCGAGCGTCCGCTCTCTTGTTGGATGGTTTTGACAAGCGGCAATACGGCGGCACCGGAAAAAGCTTCAACTGGAAGCTGGCACGCGGCGCAAATCGTGGCGCCCGAATATTTCTCGCCGGCGGATTGACGCCTGAAAATGTTGTAGCTGCGATTCAGTCAACGAATCCGTATGCAGTCGATGTTTGTAGTGGCGTGGAAGCGCGGCCGGGACGAAAAGATCCCGCTCTGATGGTTGCGCTGATATGGGCTGTGAAATCTGCAGGACGGAAAACGAAATGAGCGCGGCTTCCAAAGCAATGCCGGACGCGCGCGGACGATTCGGGCCGTACGGCGGCCGCTACGTGCCGGAAACGCTGGTCGCGCCCCTCGAAGAGCTCGAGCGAGCCTATGCGGAAGCCCGCGAAGATCCGAAATTCCGCGCCGAGCTCGATTCGATGCTGCGCAATTTCGCAGGGCGTCCTACGCCTCTGCAGTTTGCCGGGCGGCTCACGGAACATCTCGGCGGCCCGCGCATTTATCTGAAACGCGAAGACCTGCTTCACACTGGCGCGCACAAAATTAATAATTGCATCGGGCAAGGGCTTCTTGCCGTGCGCATGGGGAAGCGCCGCGTCGTTGCAGAGACCGGAGCCGGCCAGCACGGAGTCGCAACCGCAACTGTCGCCGCGCGGCTCGGGCTCGTCTGCACCGTTTACATGGGCACGGAAGATATGGAGCGGCAACGGCTCAACGTAAATCGCATGCTGCTTCTCGGCGCCGAGGTGATTGGAGTGGATGCCGGCAGCCGCACGCTCAAAGATGCGATCAACGAAGCGATGCGAGACTGGGTGACAAACATCGCGACGTCACACTATCTTCTCGGCTCCGTTCTCGGCGCGCATCCTTATCCGCAAATGGTTCGCGACTTTCACAAGATCATCGGCGAGGAAGCCCGCGAGCAGATACTGCGAGCCGAAGGACGCTTGCCCGACTTGCTCGTCGCGTGTGTTGGCGGCGGTTCGAACGCGATCGGCCTCTTTAACGCCTTCATCCCTGACGAAAACGTGAAATTGCTGGGAGTGGAAGCGGGCGGCCGCGGCAAATCGCTCGGCGAACATGCGTCGAGGCTGGCCGCAGCGGAGGGATTTACCGGCGCGCGTCCCGGCGTGCTGCAGGGAACGTACACCTACGTGCTGCAAACAAATGACGGCCAGATTTCGACGACGCATTCTGTCTCTGCAGGCCTCGACTATCCCGCAATCGGCCCGCAGCATGCCTGGCTCGCCGATCAGAAACGCGCGGAATACACCGCCGTAAGCGACGACGAAGCGATTCAAGCGGCGAAGACGATGGCGCGACTCGAAGGAATTATTCCCGCGCTCGAATCGGCGCACGCAATCGCAGAACTTATCAAACGCGCTCCGAAAATGGCGAAAGATGAAATCGTGATTCTGAATGTCTCCGGTCGCGGCGACAAAGACATGGAGACTCTCTCGCGCTATGTCTGAGCCTGCCATTTCGAAATCAGTCCGCCGCGCCAATGCAATCCGAGCCGTTGCGCCAAGCGAATGCTGGCAGCAGAATCGCCCGCAAGTTTGGCGAACTAGCCGAGCGGCACGAGCTCGGTCTCGTTGCTTACGTCACCGCGGGCGATCCGTCGCTCGAAGCCACCGAGAAAATAGTTCTCGCAGCTGCCGCAGCCGGCGCCGACGTGATCGAGCTGGGCGTGCCGTTCAGCGATCCCGTCGCGGACGGTCCCACGATTCAGCGTGCGAGTGAACGCGCCTTGCGCGCCGGAACCACCTTGTCCGGCGTTCTGGATCTCGTTCGCCGGCTTCGCGCGCACACCCAAGTTCCGCTCGTGCTTTTCAGCTATTTCAATCCAATCCTGCAGATGGGACTCGAGAAGTTTGCATCCGCGGCCGCATCGGCAGGCGCCGACGGAGTGCTCGCGACGGATCTAACCCTTGAAGAGGCCGCCGACTATCGCGCCACGATGCACGCGCACGCGCTCGATACGATCTTTCTCGTGGCGCCGACGTCCACGGATGCGCGGCTCGAGCAGATTGCCAACGCGTCGAGCGGATTTCTTTACGTGATTTCGCGTGCAGGCGTAACGGGCGTTCAGGATGCGCTTCCAGCGGATCTTCCCGCGCTCGTGCGTCGCGTCAGAAAATTTACGACGCTTCCAATTGCGGTCGGTTTTGGAATCTCGCTCCCGACGCACGTGACTGTGCTCGGCGGAATCGCGGACGCCGCCGTCGTGGGCTCAGCGCTCGTCGCTGAAATCGAGAAATCAGCAACGCCCGACGCCGCTGCAGCGGCTGTCGCTGAACGCATCCACATATTGAAGACTGCCGCGCGGGAAGGCGTAAGCCGCCGCTCGCCGGAGGGAAACTCAGGAGCAATTCATGGATAAGCGAGTAGCGAACGCCGACGCGGCGATCGCGAAGATAGAAGACGGCGCAACGATTCTGCTCGGCGGATTCGGACTTTGCGGAATCCCCGAGAATCTGATCGCCGCGCTGCAGCGCAAAGGCTCGAAAAATCTCACCCTCGTCTCGAACAACGCCGGAGTCGACAATTTTGGCATTGGCCTGCTGCTGCAAACCAAGCAAGTGAAAAAAATGATTGCGAGCTATGTGGGCGAGAACAAAACCTTCGAGCAATTGGCGCTGAAAAAAGAAATCGATGTGGAATTGAACCCGCAGGGGACTCTTGCGGAGCGCATTCGCTGCGGCGGCGCTGGTATCCCCGCATTCTTTACGCCTACCGGCTACGGCACGATGGCGGCGGAAGGAAAAGAGGTGCGAGATTTCAACGGCCGTCCGCACATTTTGGTCCCGTCGCTCCGCGGGAATTTCGCGTTCATCAAAGCGTGGAAAGGCGACCGCTGGGGAAATCTCGTCTACCGGAAGACGGCGCGAAATTACAACGCAGTGATGGCCACGGCTGCCGACTATACGATTGCCGAGGTGGAAGAAATCGTCGAGCTGGGCAAGCTGAACCCCGATTGCATTCACACACCGGGAATTTTCGTCGACGCCATTTTTCAAGGCTCCGGATACGAAAAACGAATCGAGCGCCGCACCGTTCGCAAGCGCCAATAACGAGACTTTCCTAGAGAGGGCACATGGCAGAACGCACCAGTGAAGTCGACAAGAGGGAAGTGATCGCGCGCCGCGTCGCGCAGGAGTTGCGCGACGGCTACTACGTGAACCTCGGCATCGGGCTGCCTACGCTGATTCCAAACTATCTGCCGCCGGGCATGGAAGTGATCCTCCAATCCGAAAACGGAATGCTTGGCATCGGCGCGTACCCTTTTGAGGGTGACGAAGACGCCGATCTGATCAACGCGGGGAAAGAAACGATCACAGAGATTCCCGGCTGCTCCTATTTTTCGAGCGCGGAATCTTTTGGCATGATTCGCGGCGGGCGCATCAACGTGACGGTTCTCGGAGCACTGCAAGTGGATGAGAATGGCAATCTCGCCAATTGGGCCATTCCCGGAAAAATGTTGAAGGGTATGGGCGGGGCGATGGATCTGGTCGCTGGTGCGAAGCGCGTGATCATCGCGATGGAACACTCGACGAAAGAGGGCGAGCCGAAAATCGTGAAGAGTTGCAGCCTTCCGCTAACGGGCGTTGAGGTGGTCGATACGATCGTCACCGAACTTGCGGTGATTGACGTGACGCCCGAAGGCCTGGTGCTGCGCGAAGTGGCACCGGGAGTAACGCCGGAAGAAGTTCAGAAAGTAACCGAGCCGCTGCTGAAACGATCGCCTGACCTGAAAACGATGCAGGTTTGATCCGCCGGAAGCACGGCGCGAAGAGATTACCTTTGCGCCCCTCGACACCTGTGCATCGCCAGCCACCTGCGGTACCATACGCGCAACGAATTTTTAGGAGATACGATGGAGCCGCACTCGATCGTCGTGATCAGCCTTCATACGCCCAAAGAAAAACTTTGGGGCGAGTTGATCGATATTTCGAACGCCGGTGTGACTCTGCGCGGCATCGATTTGAGTTCGTTCGATGATTTTGTGAGCCAGGTGCTGCATCCGGACGGCGAGCGCATGGGACTGCCGACCCTGTTTTTCCCGATGCTGCGAATTGAACGCATTGCGCTGGACGAGGCGCGCGGCTCGATTCCGTCGCTGGCGGAAGTATTTGCGAAAAAAGTGGGCCGTTCGCTTCCCGATTTTCTGGCGCAGTTTGCTTAGTCCGATTTTGTTTTCAACTCGCAGGACCAAATCATGCGCAGCCGAATACTGACCGTTCCCAATCAACTCACATTTCTGCGTCTCGCGTTCCTGCCGGTGTTTCTGATCGCGATTGAATATGAACGCTACGGATTGGCGCTGGGAATTCTGGTTGCGGCGGGCGTGAGCGACGCTTTGGATGGATTGCTCGCGCGAGGCTTGAACCAGAAAACCCCGCTGGGTGCGTATCTCGATCCAATCGCGGACAAGTTGCTGCTCTCGTCGTCGTATTTTGTGCTGGCGCTGAAGGGGAAAATCGCCTGGTGGCTCACGATTTTAGTGCTGGGCCGCGACGTGCTGATTTTGGTGGCCTGCGCGGTGATTCTGATTACGGTGGGCTACCGGCCGTTTCCGCCGAGCATTTGGGGAAAGGCTAACACGTTCTTCGAAATTTCGCTCGTCGTGATGGTCTTGGTGCTCGCGATTTGGGATAACCAGTATCTTTGGATCGCGCGGCACGTTTGCACGTATATGGTGGCGGTGTTTGTGGCGATGTCAGGATTGCACTACAGCATCGTGGTATCGCGGCAGCTGCATGCAGGTGTGTAACGCGAGAGCTCAAGCGACCGCAGTGTGTGCGCTAGTCTAGCTAAGAACTAACCGGTCTGAAGAAGCCCCTTCATCATCATCGCGACGCTCACAATCACCACGAGCGCCGTGGCCCAACCTAAAGCGTTCGCGCGATTCCGCTCTTCGGGAGACGACGGCGCGCGGTCTGCCATGATTTTCCCCAAGCCGAAGCCGGCCACGAATCCGCCGAAGTGCGCGAAGTTGTCGATTCCCGGGAAAATCAAACCCCACACGGCGATATAGATGAGCCAGCGAATCACCTGGCTGCGGATCATCTGCATTCCTGCGCTGCGACGGCCCGTAGTAATCGCGAGAAGCACACCGACGAGTCCGAGAAGCGCGCCCGATCCACCGACGCTAAAATGCCCGCGAAGGCCGCTCAATACATAGCCAAAAATTCCGGTGACGACATAAATAAAGAAGAATCGAGCCGAGCCGTACATTTCTTCGAGTTGTGGGCCGATGTCCATCAGCACCCACATGTTGAAGACGATGTGCATCAAGCTGCCGTGAAGAAATACGGCCATTACCAGGCGCCACGGCTGCGTGATATCGGACGGCAATCCTGGGTAATTGAATAGCGGCATCGATGCGCCGAACTTTTGCAGCACGGTGCCATCAATGCCGCCGATCCCGAAGATGGCAAAAAGTCCGCCTCCGCCAGGCGGTTGAAGACCATTCGTGCGCATCGTGGCGAGCAGGCTTACGATGTATAGCAGGCAGCTGAATCCGAGAATTCCGTACGTCGCAGGCGCGGTGGCGGGAAGCAGATTCCCGAGCGAACGGCTTGCAGCCGCCATGGAGAATGTGAGATTTGCACCGCATTGATGGCACTTCGTGGCGTTCGCGCCTACGAGTGTGCCGCAAGAAGGGCAGAGCTGCGGACGTCCTTGCTTGCTGCCTCCGAAAAAGCCGCTCATTGATTCACGGATCCGATCCAATCTGTTGTGGAGGCGTGTGAAAAGTGCGATACGCTTCCTTGCGTGATTGTGAATGCGTTCCTATAATACCGAAAATGAGACGAAACAAGTGAATTGGGTTACCGCGTGATGCGCCGTGCTGGCGGCCAAATTCCCCCGCGACAATTGAATCTCGTTTCGCAGCCACGATCGGGTGGATCGGCTCGGATCATTATTTCTCACTCTATTGATCGCGCTGTTTCTTGCTGCCGGCTGCAGGCCAAAGACGCATACCACGCGCGCTCCGGCACAGACTCCAGCTCCGCAGCCGACTTCGCCATCGCAGCCGCAACCGGCGCCATCGGGTGCGCCACCGAAGTCGTCGCAGCCGCAAGCTTCCGTTCCGGGAGGATATGTCGAGGAAGGTGTCGCATCGTGGTACGGCTATCCCTTCCAAGGGCGCCGCACTTCGAACGGCGAAGTCTACGACATGCACGAATTTACGGCTGCGCACCGCACGCTGCCGTTCAACGCCGTGGTGCGCGTCACGAACATGACGAACGGCAAGCAAACGGAAGTGCGCATCAACGATCGCGGGCCATTTGTCGGAAATCGAATTATCGATTTGTCGCTCTCGGCGGCGCAGGCCATCGAAATGGTGGGACCGGGAACCGCTCACGTGCATTTGGAAGTAATTTCAGGCCCGAACCCTTCGATTGGATTTTTCGGAGTGCAAGTGGGCGCGTTTCTGGTGAAGGACAATGCCGATCGTCTGAAAGCGCAGCTCGAATCGCGATACCCGCCGGTGAGTGTGGTGCCGTTTGAGTCGGCGAATGGAACGTTTTATCGTGTGCGAATCGGTCGGTTGCCGAGTGAAGCGGCTGCGCAGAATCTAGCCCAGCAGCTGCACGATAGCGAGCAGTTCACCACGTTCGTGGTCCGGCTCGACGAGTAGCTTCGACTCCATTCCTCGCGGCTACTTGTGCATCATCACGTAGACGCCGTCCCAATCCTTCGGCGGCTCTTCGGCCATATATTCCTCGCAGCGCGAAAGAAAGATTCGAGCGGGCCCGTCATTCGGCCAGCGATCCAAAACCTGCTCAAACGCCTGGCCGGCGCCTCTCCAGTCGCGCTGCTTGTAAGCGGCGAGGCCGCGGCTGAAAAGTTCCACCAACTCTTTGCCCTCACTGCCGAGCTCCTGAGCGTCCAACACCTCGAAAATCGTGACGGGAAGATTTTTGCCTTTCACCCGGATCAAATCGAGCTCGCGCACAAGTGCGCGTTCGCTGTTCAGTGAAATGTACGTTGATTCGCTGATGATGATGCGAGTGCCATATTCTTTGTTTAGCCCTTCGAGCCGCGACGCGAGATTTACCGCATCGCCCATCGCCGTATACCCGTATCGCAGCGATGAACCCATATTCCCCACGGAAGCAGTCCCGGTATTGATCCCAACTCCGATTTCCATCACAGGTTTTCCCTGCGTGCGCCATTCCTTCTGCAAGTCCGCAAGGCGCGAGAGCATGTTGAGAGCCGCTTCGCAGGAACGCGTGGCGTGATCGGGCTCGTCAAACGGAGCTCCCCAAAGCGCCATCACCGCGTCTCCAATGTATTTATCGAGCGTGCCTTGATTGCGGAAGATGATGCGCGTCATTTCGGTGAGATAGCCGTTGAGCAAGTCGGCGAGCTCCTGCGCATCGAGCGTTTCGGAAATGGTCGTAAAGCCGCGGACGTCGCTGAAGAGCACCGTAATTTCGGATTTGCGCGGCTTCACGCGCTCTGGATCGGCGAGCAAGCGGCGGATGACCTCGGGGCTCACATATTGCTGGAACGCGCTGCGCACTTTGCGTTTTTCCTGCTCCTCGATCAAGACGCGATACAGCGCGACAAGGCTCACGTTGGGAACGAGCGTGAAAAGCGCCGGCACGATGAAATTCAGCAGCGATCCGCGCAGAAACGCGAAATACACAATTCCCGCGAATGGCAATAGCAGCGCGAATCCGAACGCCATCCACCGCGGTTGCACAACGGCAAGCCAGATTCCAAGCGGGATGCCGAACAGCAGAATAAATCCGAAATCCGTAAGTACCTCTTTGCCGTGCCGAAAAAGAAACTGCCGATTGAGGATGTTGTCGATTAGATTTGCGTGCACTTCGACGCCGGGGAAATCGAGGCCGCCGAATGGGGTGACCCGCAGGTCGCCAATGCCTGTCGCGGATGCGCCCACGTACACAATCTTCCCTGCAAACGTGCCCGGCGCGAATTTCTTTAGAGCGACGTCTGCGAATGACACGTACGGATACGTTCGCGCCGGGCCGTGGAAATTGACCATCAGCCGGCTCACATCATCCGGATGCACGATGAGGTTTGGCCCAAACTCAATGTTCACAACTCCGGCGGGTCCATATGTCAGAACTGTCTTGTCGTTTGGCAGACCGAGGAATAATCGCAGCGCCTGCACGTCGACAGAAGCATACACATCCCAATTGGCGCGATCTTTGTCCTGCCCGTAGGGAAGCGCGAGCGGAATTCTTCTCACCACTCCATCCGCATCGACGAGGACATTGAAGAAACCGGTCCCGCCCGTTTCCGACGCCACCGCACCGGTGAGGACATCGCTATTCGCTTCGGCGCCGCGCGGTGCGAGCCCGATCTGTTCGTATTTGTCGATCAGCTGAACCAATCGCTGTGTGGGAGGAACGTCCTTGCCGAAACCCTGCGCGCGGACGAGTGGGAAAGGGAAGAAGGCGATGGCGTTGGCGTATCGAGTGAGCGCTTCCGGCGGTACGCCCTGCAAATCGGCTTCGGTATAGAGAAAATAGTTTCCAAGAACTACCCGCTTAAACCTCTGAATCGCTTCCGCGAACTGCTGGTCGTAATCGTATTGCTTTCGGAGAGCGTCGATTTGTGCGAGCAAAGCTGGATTGGCCGGCACGCCCTTTTTCTGCTGATCGGCGAGTTGCGCAGAAAGCGCTTCCAAAGGCTTCGCGGTCTCATCCGCCTGGCTGAATGTAATGTCAAAAGCGACGACTTTTCCGCCGTCCTCGCGAATGTTGTCGAGTAGACGCGCGAAGTAGAAGCGTGGGAAAGGCCAGTGCCCGAGAGCTTCCTGTGATTGCTGGTCGATATCGACGATGATGATGCGAGGGTCCGGCTTCGTTCGCCCGCGCACTTGGAAGCGATAGTCGAGGCTGCTCAGCTCCAAGCGATTCACGAAGTCAAAAATCGGAGTCGGCCGCTCACCCAAAAAGGTCGCGGAGTAAATTGCAAGCGCAGCAAGAGTTACGATCAAGCTGATGGCGAGCGAACCCTTGTGCCCCCACCATTCGCGAATGATTCTGACTATTTTGTGATCGGGCTTGCTCGCCATGCCTGCCGTGAAAACCAGTTATGACCGATGTGAGGAACTGAAATCCGCGCAAGGCTAGCAAACGAACGCGCTTGACACAAGGCAAGATCGGCGCCGGCGAACGCGAATGCCATCGCGATAGCTGCTGGCTGTGCTGCGCCGTGCGCTTCCGCTATACTGTCACCCGTTTAACAACAATATGGCTTCAAAGAAGAAAACCTTGCGCAAGGCTGGTTCAAACGCAAAATCAGCGACTCTCGCGGTGCAGCTGCGCGAGGCGAGGGCCGCACTGAAGATTGCCGAACGCGAGCGCGAAGAGTTGAACCAGATTGGCGTGGCGCTTTCATCTCAGCGCAACATCGGCGTGCTCCTCACGTTAATCCTCAAAAAGGCGCGCGATATCACCGGCGCAGACGCCGGATCGCTCTATCTGGTCGAAGACGATACACGCGGCGGAAAGCGCCTGCGATTCATGCTGACGCAAAACGACAGCTACGAATTTCCATTCCAGGAATTCACTCTACCTCTCGCGGAAGATTCGATGGCGGGCTATACCGCGCTGCGCGGTGAAGTCCTGAACTTCGCAGACGCTTATAAGATTCCCGGCGACTTGCCGTTTCACTTCAACGATCGCTACGACCGCGAATCCGGCTATCGCACACGCTCGCTTCTCGCGCTGCCGATGAAAAACGCGAAGGGCGAAGTGATCGGCGTTGTGCAGCTCATCAACTCGAAGCGCAATCCCGCACTGCGTTTGCGAACTGCCGAGGATGTCGCAAGAAATGCGCAGCCGTTCCCCGAACGATCTGTGCGCCTCGCACTTTCGCTGGCTTCGCAAGCCGCCGTGGCGTATGAAAACCGCAAGCTCTACAACGATATCGAAGCGCTCTTCGAGGGATTTGTGAGTGCCGCGGTGACGGCGATCGAGCAGCGCGACCCTACGACTTCCGGGCATTCCTTGCGCGTCGCGTCGTACACGCAAGCGCTCGCTGAAGCCGTGAACGCTGCGGCGCACGGGCCATACGCGAACACTCACTTCGACCGCGAGCAGATGAAGGAAATTCGCTACGCGGCGCTGCTGCACGATTTTGGAAAAGTCGGCGTTCGCGAGGAAGTGCTCGTCAAAGCAAAGAAACTCTACCCGATGCAGATGGAAGTTGTCCGTCAGCGATTCGAATACATTCGCAAAGAGCTCGAAGCGAGCATGGTGCGCCGGAAACTTCAGGCCTATTTGGAGCGGGACCGCGGCGATGCTTTGCAGGAAATTGCCCGCCTCAGCGAAGATTTCGAGCAGCGGCAGAAGATGATTGACGAGTATCTCGCGCTGGTCATCGAAGCGAACGAGCCAACGCTGCTCGAACAGACGCATTCGCGCAGGCTCATGGAAATAGCGAAGCAACTGTTTCCCGATCGTCAGGGAGTCGAATTGCCGTATCTGAAACCTGAAGAGGTAGGACTGCTCTCGATTCCCAAGGGCAGCTTGAATGCCACCGAGCGGCTCGAAATCGAGTCGCACGTGGTGCACACATATAATTTTCTGAGCCAGATTCCGTGGACGGGCGATTTGAAAAATATTCCGGAAATCGCCCGCGCGCATCACGAAAAGCTCAACGGGACGGGATATCCCTACAAGCTGCAAAGCGATCAGATTCCGCTGCCAACTAAAATGATGACGATCTGCGATATTTTCGACGCTCTCACGGCTTCCGATCGTCCCTACAAACGTGCGGTCGCCGTCGATCGCGCCCTCGGGATTTTGGACGATTGCGTCCGCGCGAAAGAAATCGATCCCGAATTGTTTCGACTGTTTCGCGAGGCTCGGGTGTACGAGCGGGGTACGCCGGCCTCTTGAGTGCGATGCGCGAACCCGTCGAACGCTCCGGTCGTGCCCCATTTGTTTCTCCGCACGATCGCGCAGCCGTCAGCGTAATCTCACTCTCTGCGATCTTGCTTTTTCTTCTTGCTCCAATCACAGCGCAAGGGCAATCGCCCGCTTCGGCAACTTGGTACGTCACGATCGTGCTGCCGCCAAGAATTGTCGCCGGTTCTCCAGCGACGCTTGCGGTTTTCGGCGCGGACGGGCGGCTGGCTGCCAACGTCACCGTCGATCTCAGTAACCTTCCGAGCGTAAAGACAGATGCCACAGGCCGCGCTTTTTTTACCGCTCCCGCCGGGCCCGGCGTGCTGTTTGCGACGGCATCGGGTGTCTCCACCGTCGTGCTCGTCGACAGCGTCGATTCCGCCAGCACAGCGCGCGGAGAAAAGCGACTCGCGATCGCGCCCGTGCTCTCTTTGAAAGATCGCTTCTCGCTTTGCGGCGGCGGGTTTCGCGGAGACGCGGACGCGAATCACGTGACGATGAACGGCGACCGCGCGCTTGTCGTCGCCGCATCACCGGAATGTCTCGTGCTATTGCCAAGTCCGCGAGCGAAGCCCGGATCGGCAACCCTGACGATTGACTCATCGGTCCCGCCACAGAGCATACCGACGACGCTCGTATCTTTGCAGTTCGAGGAGCCACAGCCTGCGCCACTACCGGGCAAAAAAAGCCAGCTGACCGTACACGTGGAAGGTTCTGATTTGCCCCTTGCGATTACAGTCACAAATGAAACGCCGGGCGTCCTTGAATTTTTGCGTGGCGATATTCAGGAGATCCAAACGACTGGCGGAAGCCGGAATATCGCGCAGGTGGAAGTTGCCGCAATTCGATCGGGCGACTTCTCATTCAACGCGAAGCTCCTGCCAGCATCGGATATTTTCGCAGCCGGGCGGTATCTGCGCGCCGCAGTGCCGCTTGCCCCAAAAGACTTGCAACGCCGCGTGAAAGCCGCCGCTGACAGGATCGCAAGTCATCCCAACGACAGCGGGAAAGTGCGGCAGGATATTACGAAAATGATTTCTACGACGATTGCGGGGAATTTCCGAACGCTATTGGAAGCCGCTCGTTCGGCTCTCTAGCTGTTCCGGCTGTCTACTCGCTGGAAGCGGGTTCGAGAAGTTTCGTGGGCCCTTCGGGAAGCGCGCCTTGCGACATCTGCTCAAGTGTGTTCCGCGCGCGACCGAGTTTGCTTCCGGCATCCTCGTAGGTACCCTGCGCGTGCCGAAGGTGATTGCCGAGCTTGTCGTACAAGTCTCCGAACGATTCGAATTGTTTTTTTAGTCCCTCAAGGCTGGCCATCAAGTGCCGCGCGTTGTCCGCAATTTTCTGTCCCTGCAAACTGCTCGCAATCGCGCTGAGGCAGGCGTAAAACGTATTCGGCGAGACGGGAAAAACGTGCTTGCTGCGGCAGTAGCCGTCAAGCTGCCCGTATTTCGCGTCCTCGCTCATCAATAGTTCGTAGTAAACGCCTTCGGAGGGCACGAACATCAGGGCGTAATCGAAAGTCTGCTCGTCCGGCAGAATATATTTTTCCGCAATTGAATCGGCGTGCTTGCGGACGGCGGTGCAGAATTCGCGCCGCGCGTCATTGCCCGTTTCCGCGAGCCGGCGGTAGGCTTCGAGCGGAAATTTTGAATCGATCGAGAGTATGCGTTCCCCATTTCGTACGATCGCATCAACCGTGGCGCCTGTGGACAAGAACCGGAATTGCATTTCGTAAGCGCTGGAAGGCAATGCATCGGCGAGAAGCCGTTCGAGTGCAACCTCGCCCAGAGAACCGCGAGTCTTTGCGCCGCCGAGCACATTCTGAAGGGTCTGCGCGGATTGCGAAAGATCGCGCCCCGCTTGCTGCACTTCGCCGAGCTGCGTGCTGATTTTGCGAATTGCCTCGTTCGAGGCTTGCAGCTGCTGCGCCATCGCCGTCTGAGCGGAGCTGGCGAGTTGCCCGGATGACGCAACGCCCGCTTGCAGCTCCTGGCGGACCTGACCGAGCTGTTGCGTTACTGACTGCATCAAGCTGTTCATCTGCGTAAGTACAGTCTGCGATTGCGATGTGAGCGAACTCTGCATCTCCTGCCGGACTGCGGAAAGTTGTCCGTCCGTGCGGCGGCCTGCCGACCACACGATCGCAGCAATCACTACGATTGCAAGGATGCCGATGCCAAGCCACACCGCAGGACTCACGATTCGCCTTCCTCTCTCAATATCTGAGTTAGTAAAGCTAACGGTCAGGTTAGCACGAAGCGGAAATGTTGCAAGGTTGGCCGCTGGAGCGGCCGTCTATTCCCAGCGACTCCGTCTTGGCCAGCGTTCGGTGCTCCGGCAACTTGGATTGGAACTAGAAGTTGACCTTTAGCGCGAACTGAAACGTCCGCGGATCGTAAGCCGCCGTTGGCTGACCACCCGCGCAAGTGGGAAGCCCTGCTGTCGGGTCGCAAACCGGATTGACGTCGCTCACGTTGAACCGGTTGAGAAGATTAAATCCGTCGGCAATCACCTGAAGATTGATCCGCTCCGTGATTGGAATCGTGCGCGAGATTCGCAGATCAATCTGAAAGAAGCCTGGTCGCGTAAAGGCATTGCGGCCCAAATCGCCTGTGCAACCGAACGGTGGCGAGGGGACCTCCGGAAACGGACCGAACGGCTCCCCTGTCGCGTCCACGCAAACGTTTGGTGGAATGAACGCGAATCCCTTGATAAACGGCGAGGTGGTAGCGCCAGGGGGCGCCGAATTCGTCTTGATGAACGACGGACGCCCCGTCGAAGATCCGAAATCAAGATTCGTATCTTCGCCGATCAGCAAGTTATACGGACGACCGGAAGCCACTTCGATGATCGGCGCCACCGTAAAGTCAGCGAGAACTTTGTTCCAGAATCCGCTCTCGCTCATGTGATGCGGGCTCTGAAAGACAGCGCTGGTGATCCAACGATGACGTTGATCGAAATCGGAATTGCTGCGATCGAGGCCGGGAAAACTGTTGTCTTGTGGAGCAATCAAAGTGGAAAGATCCGTCGAATCGTCAATCGTGTGCGAGTAGGTCCAGCTGGAGAGCAGCTGAATTCCATGCGAGAAGCGCTTCGTGACGATGAGCGTGAACGCGTTGTAGAGCGAACTTCCGTTCGACATTTGTGCGTCCACGTCGCTCCACGGAATCTGAGTCCCCGGAAAGCCAGTCGGCAGGCCCGTTGCTCCGGCAAGTGCTACGAGTGTGTCGTATCCTCCAGGCACCAAGCCCGAAAACGATGGGTTCGGTCCGGACGGCCTGAAGAAATTAAAAACCGCGGGGCTCGCTATAATTCCAACGGGCGTGCCGGTACAGCCTTGTCCCGTGAAACCGACGCCCACAATGCCGGGGGCGAGCGGACCGGCAGGCGTTCCAAATGCGATGCTGCCCGGAGCAGGGATTTGTGGAGTCACGGGCAGGTTTACGGCGGGGATGCCGCCGCACGTGGTGTTCGGAGTCCCCGGCACTTGCACCGTCAACGGATTGGTTCCGGGCGAGATCAGGCCGGCGCTGATCGCGGCCTGTGCGTTTGTAATGAGCATCTTTGGATCCGTTGTGTTCCGGTTGATCGTGTGATCGAGATGCGTTCCGTGCGTGTAGTTGTAGCCGAAGCTGATTTTCCAGTCGTTCACGAGTTGACGCTCGATCGTGAGGTTCGCTTGTTGCCCAAGCGCGTATTGAAAGTTATTTGCGACTGGAATCGTGAATGGCAGAAGCGGCAGCGGGTATCCGCCTCCCGGCGTGTATCCGGGAACGGTGAGAAATCGCTGCTGATTAAAAATTGAGTTGGCAAAAGTAGACCCGAAGATTTGAGGACCGCCGCCGAACTGCGTTCCCGGAGTTCCGTAGCACATCGTGGGCGACGCGGTTGAACAGCTCGTAATCGGCGGCGCTGCCGGATTCACAGCGTTCGGGCTTGAACTGAAAAGTATGCCCTGAAAGATGTTCGTCGCGTTCAACGCGCCCACGTTTCCGGGATTGTTCAAGTCCGCAGCCGACGGCGCACCGCCGGCGGCTTCGAGCAGCGCGGAGAGCGAACCATCTTCGGCGGTCGAGAGGAAAGCGAGCGCGAGAGCGGGGTGATCGTAGAAAAACCCGTATCCCGCGCGAATCACCGTCTTCCCGTTTCCCCAGGGGTCCCATGCGATGCCGATGCGCGGCGCGAAATTGTTGGAGTCGCGCGGTATTCCCTCCACCACGCCGAACGCTTGCTCCGCAGCGGCATTTACCGCGGTGCCGGCTTTGAAAATTGGCAGAAACTCGATGTCGTAGCGAAGACCATAATTCAGAGTGAACTTGTTGTTGATCTTCCAGCTATCCTGCGCGAAAAATCCCAGCGCCGTGTTGTCGAATGGTCTGTTGGATTGTCCCACGCCTTGAAAGAAAACCGTCGGCAGGCCAAGGCCGTACGCCTGCACCGCAGAAAAAGCCGGATCACCTGCATCAAGCCCCAGCGAGCTGGCAGAAACCGTTCCAAAATTGAAAACGCCGCCGTAATTCAACGTGAATATCTGGCTCCCCCCCGAACGTACCTGCACGAGATTCACATCAGCGCCGAATTTCAGAGTGTGAGCCCCTTTCGTCCACGTAAGAGCGTCCGTCCACTGATAGCGGCGCTCGATGCGATCCACAATTGAGAACGGCTCGCGCCCGAGAAAAGCCGCGCCGGCGATATTGTCGGCAGGAAAGTCGCCACCAAACAAATCGGAAAAGCCATAGTGAAGTCCGCGGCGCGCATATTGAAAACGAAACTCGTTGAAAAGATTCGGCGCGATCGCCGTAGTGTGTTGGCCGATGATCGTGGCATCCCGGAATTGCTGAGTGGACGTGCGATTTCCGGCGTTCTGTCCAAAGTTTTGGTTCTGCGCGTTTACCTGAATTCCGGTCGTGGTGTTCGGCGACACCATGCCGCGAACAAAAGTACTGTTGCGCGTGTTCCAGATGTGATCGAGCCGCAGCGAATAAATACTGCCTTCATCCGATGTCGGGTAATTGCCGATCACGGACGACAAGCCCTGGTAGGTGCTGGGCAGTGGTGCGCCAGACGAAGGGAAAATATTCGCGCCTGGCGGCAGAATTCCCGTGTTTCCAAATAGTGCTACAGCGGATGCACCCACACCTGCACTGTACACATTGATTCTCTGCACGAAGTTATTTGCCGTGTTGTTCACGAATGCCTGCTGGCCGGTGGAGCCGACGGTCAGGAGGCCCGCAGCAGGAATCCCCGGCGGAAGAAAAGGCGCGATATCAGCCGGCGCCGGGGTAAGGGCTAATCCGAAATTGTCAGCGCCGATGTTTGTGAACCCAGTTTCCTGTCGGCGAGTAATTTCATAGCTGAAGAAATAAAATGTCTTGTCCTTCTGAATCGGCCCGCCGATCGTCGCGCCGCCCTGGACGCGCGTGTAGGACTGCTTCACCGGAGTCGTACCACAAGTGAAGGTTTCGGGGTCGCAGGAAGCCGTCACCGAAAACGGATTCCGCGCCTGAATCGCGCTGTCGCGAAGATATCCAAACACGTTTCCATGGATGCTATTGGAGCCGGATTTTGTGACGATGTTGACGACGCCGCCCATCGCACGCCCGTACTCCGGCATGTAGTTGCTCGTAATCACCTGAAATTCCTGCACGCCTTCTTGCGAGATGGTGGAGCGGACACCATTCGTAGAATTGTCGATGGCATCGGCGCCGTCGACAGAAACTTCGTTCGACCGCGCTCGTTGGCCGCCGAAATTCAATCCGCTTGTGGGCGCAGCGCCGATCGACGGCGTATCGTCGCGCCCGGACTGCGAATTGAGCAGCGTGAAATTAATGTAATTGCGCCCGTTGATCGGCAGGTTGTCGATTTGGGTTTGAGTGATGGACGTGGATACGTCCGTCTTCGCGGTTTCCACGAGATCGGCGGCGGCCGTCACATTGATGCTTTCCGTCGACGTCTTCAGCTGCAACTGAGGGTTGTACTCGGGCGATGTGCCAAGTTCGAGAACAAGCGCCGAATTCTTGAGAGTGGCGAGGCCTGCTGCGTCCACCGTCATCGTGTAGACGCCCGGGGGCACGCCAACGATTTCGTAACGGCCGTTGTCGCCGCTGATGGCTCTGCGTTCCGCACCGTTCGCGTTGTTTCGCAGGCTGACGCTTGCGCCTTTTACCGCCAATCCCTGGGGATCGAGGACGGTTCCAGAAAGGTTCACAGTGTTTACCTGCGCCGACACCCGGCCGGACAGCGCAAGAACGATCCCTGCGAAAAGCAGCGTAGTGATTGCGAGTTTGCGCAGACGCATCGACACACCCTCCCCGGAATTTCCCTGCCGATTTCGATTTGCGGCTGGACAGCCGCTGTCGTTTCCGAACGTGAAAGCCACTGGAAATTCCGCTCCGTCCCGAAAGGGCGAATCGGCCGATGGGTGACTTGTAGTCCAGCGGCAATTCCAATGCAACAGAAAACTTATGCTGATTTGGCGCGATTGCCCAACACGGTAGCAGGCGAGTGAAACTTTGAGCGCATTAGCAAGAAGCGGCAAGACTCATCGAAGAAATCCCAGACGAACAGCTTATTCGCGGCTCGAAGAGCTGGACGAGTTGGTAAGTTGAACGAGCGATTCGTGAGGGGAAGGCGGAGCGGCCGGCGCGGCGTCAATCGTCTGCGGCGCGCGCCAGAAATCAACCACCGCAATCTGGTGTACACAGGAGACGGTGCAACGAGGCGCGCATCCCTTTTTCGTCAGGAATTCCCGGTGCCGCTGTTCGTCCGAATAATTTTCAAGCGGTACGCCGGGATAGCCGCGCTGCTGTGAACAATAATGGACCAGGCCGTCTTCGCAAATATAGAGGTAGCGCGATCCTGCGCGGCAGCGCCAGTTGTTTTCGCGGCCTTTCGCGATGTTGTGCTGAAAATAGTTCAATCGCGCGAACGACTTCTTCCCGAGCGACATGATTTCTTCGAAAATCTGCTGTTCCCGGTCGCCGAGCGGTTGGAGCTGGCCGTTACCGTCGTGAATAATTCCCACGGTTGACGTGAAGCCCAAATCGATTGCGCGATGGGCCACATTTAGCGCGTCCTCCGGATTGCAAACCCCGCTGCCCAGCACCGAATTAATATTCACGTGAAATTCTGCGTGTTCCGCGAGCAGCTGCAGCTTCTGGTCGAGCACCTTGAGGCTTTTTTTCGAGACGTCATCCGGCTTCACGTTGTCGATACTGATTTGCAGGTACTCGAGCCCCGCGCGGTTCAGCCGCTCGATGCGGTCGGCGACGAGCAAGTAGCCATTCGTGATCAATCCAGCAATAATTCCGTTCTTGCGAATGCGCGCGATAATGGCGTCAAGGTCAGGATGCAGGAGCGGTTCGCCGCCGCTGATCGTAATTGTTCCCGTGCCCATCTCGCCCAGCCGGTCGATCCGGCGAAACATTTCCTCGGTCGGGACGGGATCGGACACGTCGTCATACTCGTTACAGTAGGTGCAAGCGAGGTTGCAGCGCCGCGTCGGAATAACGTGTACGAGTAGCGGATGGCGGGTCGAAACGAGGCCTTTCGCAATCATGCGAACTGACCGCAACCGGCGGTGCACCGCTACAAGCTTCTTCCGGATTTTCTTCGATAGCGTCACAATTTTGTCGAACTTCGCGAACGTCCGATTGCGCCGAACAGCTACATCGCGCAAGCGGGATGGAATGCCAGTCCCCCAACCATTAACAATTATGCCATACCACAGTGAAACACTCGGATTCGATTGCGCCATGCCGCGTTTTCTGCAACGTCTTGCACCCTACTCTCAGTTACAATCGCTGGCACTTTCAATTCTCCAGGCTCGTCAGGTTCTCGAGTAAATGTTGCGGGCTCGGAAATAAAAACAAGAGGGTCAATGAACAAGGCCATGTCGTTTGCAATGCTTGTGCTTCTCATTCTTGTGTCGGCGTTCGGCGCAGTCGCGCAGGAGGCTCACAAGAAAATCAAAGTGATCGCCGACCAAGATAGCGCCGGCCCGCAAGGCACAAATTTCCTCTCGCTCTTGATGCTGCTTCGCGCTCCGCAAATCGATTTGCTCGGAATCACCACAGTGAGCGGCGACCAATGGGTCGAGCCAGCCACAGTTTTTGCTCTTTGGGCCACCGAACAGGCACAGCGCACGGATGTTCCGGTGATCAAGGGCGCCCAGATGCCCTTGGTCCACACGAAACGCGAGCAGGAATTGCTCGAACAACTTTATGTCTCGCATCCCACATGGCACGGCTCGCTGAATCCGGACGCGCCGGAACCAGGCGAAACCTGGGCGCCCCCGGGAGGATTTCCGAAAGTAAAAACAAAGCCTGGTCGCGCCGCCGATTTCATCATCGATACGATTCGAGCGAATCCGGGTGAAGTGGTGTTGTACTGCGCCGGTCCGCTTACAAATATTGCGCTCGCCGTGCGCATGGACCCAGGGATCGTCGCGCTCACGAAAGCCATCTACATCATGGGCGCCAGCAGCAAGGGCGGATTTGAGTTGAACTGGTGGTGGGATCCGGAAGCGGCCGCCATTGTGATGCGCGAGCCGTGGAAGAAAATTGTCGTCAGTCCGGGCGAAGCCGGCGGCCAGGTGTGGTCAAGCAAACAATTGATGCAGCGTGTGGTGAATGCGGGCGGGCCGCTCGCGAACCACGTGAGGCAGCTCTACATCGATTTCGAGCCGCCTGCCGGCACCACGCTCTGGTCCGCGATGTGGGACGAGCTTCTTGTCGCCGATTTAATCGATCCCTCGGTGATCAGCGAATCCGAAACGATGTATCTCGACGCGGATATCGAGCACGGCCCCAAGTACGGCTACACAGTTGTGTGGACGCAACCAAAAGAAATTCCAACATTTTTTCTGCCCTACAGCGGACCGCGCCCCCGCGACGACGCGAAATGGATCGGCCACCTGAAGCCGCCCGAGCAGCTCCATCCGGCCAGCGTCGAGATCAAGGTAGACGTCGCGAAGTTTGAAAATATCTTCGTCGACTTGATGAGCCACTGATTCGCGGCCGCCGTTCCCGAAACGCCGCAAAATCCAACGATCGAACCCGCACACAAAAAAAAGGCGGGCCATGAGGCCCGCCCTTCTTGCTATCGGAGTATTACCTGCCGGCTAGAAGATCAGCTTCAACGCGAACTGAATCTGCCGCGCCGAGCCGAAATCTCCCGCCGGGAATCGCGTGGCCTGAATTCTTCCGAAAGCCGCGCTGGTTACGGTGTTCACCGGATTTCCGAAGTTGGGATGGTTGAAAATGTCGAAGAATTCGGTACGGAACTGCAAATTCACCCGTTCCGTAATGTTCGTATTCTTGACGATGGAAAAGTCAGTGTTGACGAAGCTGGGTCCAGGCAGCGAATCCCGACGCGCGCTCCCTGGGTGGCAACTGCCCGGTACGATTGGATACACCTTGCCGCCGGGCGCGGTCGGGGTGTCGCTGAATGTGCAAGGCACCGCGAAGGCGGCACCCGGCGTTGTGGCGCAGTCCGGGACTGCCGGTGCGCCGCCAGTCGGTGGTCCAATAAACGGCTGGCACAGAACCGGGTTGGTGTAGAACTGAGCGAAATTCCCCGTGCCGGAGACGTGCTCAAGTTGATCTGGCCTCACGGTCAACGAAGAACCTGGAGCCGGGCCAATCGTCAAGAGCGGCGTGATCGGATTGCCATTCTGCGCCATCGTGATCACGCCCACTTGCCAACCGGAAATGAGCCGGTTGCCCTTGAAGGGAAGCTGATAGAAGCCACTGACCACAATCCGGTTGCGCGTGTCGAATTCCGACGGGCCGTAATCGCCTCGCGGATCGTAGACGTTTTGAACGGGGACCAAGTCACCGGAACTAACGGAGCTGTAGTCGTAGGAATGAGAATAGGTGTATGCGCCCAGCAGCTCAAAGCCATGAGACAGATGCTTGTTGAGTGTGACCCACAGCGCATTGTAATTCGAATTCCCGGGACTGAAAACTCGAGGAACGTTTCCGATGCCACACGGCGGATTGGGAGGAGCGCACTGCGAAGGCAGAACTGGGCTTGAAAGGGGCAGAGTCAGATACGGACGCGTAGAGTCATAGAAGCCATCGGTCACAAAGGGTTGGTTGTAATTGCCCGTCAATTGAAGGTGAGTCGCCTTCAAACCGACATACGCAACTTCCAAGCCCAAGGCTGGCGTCAACTGCCGCTCCACGGTGACGTTCCAATCCTGCGCGTACATGTTGTCGAAGTGCGAATCGATCGCACTGGGACCTAGGCTGAAGCCAACCGCGGCAGCCTGAGGGTCCTCAAGTGTGATCGCGTTCGTTGCGGAACTGATGCTGATGGGGAACGCCATCAGCGGGTTGCCGCTCAGGGGGCTGACGATGTTCGTAGTCGGGTCCTGGGTCAGGATCGCATAGGCGGCGCGAACGGAAGTCTTGCCGTCCTTGAAAGGATCCCAGGCAAAGCCGATCCGAGGTTGGAAGTTTTTGTTGTTGGTGTGATACGGCTGCGACGCGGTAAAGAGCGTTCCCGTCGCGAGGTCAAAGTTTGTAAAGCGGTCCATGGCCTCGGATGGAGTGGAATTCCATTCGTACCGCAAACCAAAGTTGAAAGTGAAGTTGGACTTCCATTTGAAGCTGTCCTGGGCGAAAACGCCGTAGGACGGCTGCACGATTCGGTCATTTCCAGCTCCGAGCAAGACCGTGAAGTTGGACGCCTGATCGTTCAGGAAGGCTGTCATCGTGGGATAGGTAAAGCTCCCCACGTTCTCGGCGATGTTGTTGTTGTAAGCCCGGCGGATTTCTCCTCCGAACGCCATCGAATGGCGGCCCTTGAGCCAGCTCAGAGTATCGTTTAGCACCACGGTGGTATCGCCGCGACCCTGAGGTTCAGCCTGCGGTCCGCCGAAGTTCACGTTGCCTGTGACGATGATATTGGGAATGCCGACTCCTTCCGGCGAGCCGTCGGGAAGCCCAATGCCAAAGTCCACCGGATCGAGCGCGGTGGGCGTAAAGGTCAGGTGAAGCCGGTTGTAGCCGAGCCGAACCGAATTGGCTATCGACGGGCTGAAAATGTGATCTTCGCTGATCGTCATAAGTTGCCGGAAGCCGTCCCGCGTGTCGCCGAAGCCGGGAATGTTTGCGCCCTGAGTCGGCTCCTGGCGGAGATCCTTCTGCATGACGTAATAGAAATGGAGCCGGTCATTTTGCGTGAGCTCGATGCCCAAGTCTCCCGAGCCCTGATTCAGGCTCACGTTGGCGGTTGCCGCGCCGCTGAAGCCCACAAAGTTCGCCGGATCTCCCGTCGTGTCTGCGCCCGGGATATTCGCGTGAGGAACGAGCGTCAGAAGGCTCGCAACTGAATCAGAAGTGACGGCATCACGCTGGTTGTCGCTCGGCACGGTGGTGCCAAGAGTCAAACCCTGATGTTGACGGATCCCTTCATAAGCGACGAAGAAGAAAATCTTATTCTTCTTGATCGGTCCGCCGACGTCACCACCGAATTCGTTGTGGTTGAACGGGGCTTGCGGCAGAGGCGCCGCGTTGAAAAAGTTTCGTGCGTCCAACGCATTGTTCCGGAAGAACTCGAAGGCTTCGCCGTGGTAATCATTGGTTCCCGAACGGGTGGCGACGTTGACGATCGACCCAGCATTGCGCCCGTACTGCGCCGGGAACGAGGAATTATCCACCTTGAACTCTTCGATCGTGTCGATGGGCGGTTGAAACGTCACCTGATTTTGCACAGGGTCGTTCAGATTGATGCCGTTGATCAGCCAGTTTGTAGTGTCTTCCCGCTGTCCCGCCGTGTTGATGGCAAACGATCCCTGGCCTCTCAGTGGGGCCGTGAGAAAGCCGTTCGCCGGCGGCGTGACGGTGCCGGGCGTCAGCAAGTTCAAATCCACGAAGTGCCGGCCATTCAATGGAATTTCCTGCACGGTCTTGGAGTTGATCACCTGACCTACCCCCGGTGTGGAAGTCTCGATCAAGGGCGCTTCGGTGGTGATTTGCACCTCGGATGTAACTGAGCCGACCGTGAGCGAAACGTTTTTAGTCACGGAGGTAGCCACATCCAGCTTCAGATCCGTGACTAATAGCTTTTGAAAACCCTCCGCGGTAATCGTAATTTGGTAGGTGCCAGGCGGCAGCGATGCAAAAGCATATAAGCCATCGCTATTGGTTTGCGTGCTCCACTCCATCCCAGTTCCTACGTTCTTCGTCACAACCCTCGCCGACGGAACGGCGGCACCCGATGGGTCGGAAACCGTGCCGTCCAGCTGCGCCGTCGACTGCGCTTTCGCGATCGGGGTCAGCAAAATCCACAAACCAAATAACAGGACAATCGGAACAGCCAATGCACGAATCGAAAAACTCCGCGCTGGATTACTGTTCATTACTCCTCCTGGTGAAGTAGACGAAGCAGGATCGAGCCGGCGCCGACGCTTGCTGAACCCCCGCTCAGAAAACGCGGTCAGCCAATCCGCACAAAAGCGGACTCCGGAACCCGTCCTGCATCTCATCTGTTTTTTCTAACTAGATACACAAGGACACTGGCGCGTTGGGGACGCGTCGAACCCGTTGAAAAAATTCTCTGCAATTCCATATCCATGTTCGAGCCCATTTGCTCCTCGGGCTAAGTGACGATTCTTCAATCATTCAGCAGGGACCTCGCAAGATCTTGTTCGCTTAGGATTGATTTCGCTACAAGGATTGGTAGAACCGCCTCCCATTTTTGGAAGTGGAGTGAGTTTTTTCATATCAGAGATCACGGCTGCCATCGCTTCGAGCGCATCACGGTACTTTCTTTCCTCTGCTCCATGTTCGAAAGCGCTCCCACCCCAGCTCCACGATTTTCCAAAGGCCACACGATTCCGCCCGCCCGAACTTTGCGGAGGCAATGGTTGCGAAAGCGAGTGAGAGCGAAGCATGCTGTCAGCGGAGACTTGCATAGCGATTGACCACTTCGTCATCGCATTTTTGGAGAGTCCGGAACGCGGGGAATCGAAATCGAGGTGCGACCGAAGACGAGCGGACCCGGCGACAGCTAGCACCCGGCGGAAATCCTCAAACTACAAATCAGCGTCTGACACTAACACGCCCGCGAGAAAACAAGTGGTGGAGCCGGTCGGACTTGAACCGACAACCGAGAGTTTAGGAAACTCTTGCGCTATCCAATTGCGCCACGGCTCCGAAAACAGCTACGCATTCTTTCCCTACAGCCTACTACAAATGCTTCGAAATCGGCCTAACTCACCACCACCATCACCGGCCCTAGCTTTCACCGAATATTGCCGGGTATCGAACAAGAGGCGGGTCTGGATCACAGCCGCGGACCGAATCAAAATAGGCCACGCATAAAGCCAGAATGGCGCCAAGCGCCAAGAACGATTCGGCGCGCAGCGACCGTCTTTGCCTCCGTATCGAAACGCGCCATACGTTTCAATCAGGGTCACCCCGTTCCTGCACGGGTTGGGTTTCTCGTTTGTCCTTCATCACCTTGCAGCCCCGATAGTTGGTTCTCAACTTGCACCACACTTGTGGACAAGCTCCGCGCGCGCAGCTGCAAGCGCATGCCCGGTCTGTATCGATGAGGCCACACGCCGTGAACGACACTCCGATTGATAAGGCGCTACAGACCGGCAAGACAAATTTCCGTGGGCTCGAGAAGCGAGAATGGTGGCTGTGGCTGGCCACCATTCTAGTTACTCTGCTGCTGACCCTCGGAGTCGTATCATTCATCGTCCCGGAACTTCGGGCCGGCCGAGACATCTTCTCGTGGTCCCTGTTTCCCCAGGCGATCCGAGGCCTCGTTGGCCTGGTGCTTCTCTTCGATGTGTACGCGATCTATCAGCAGGTCCAAATTCACAGAGTGCGTCGAAAAATGCTCGAGCGCGAGGAGCTGTTTCGCCTGATCAGCGAAAATGCGGCCGACATGATCGCTGTCGTCGGCACCGATGGACGGCGCATCTACAATAGTCTCTCGTATCAACGGGTCCTCGGCTACTCGCCCGAAGAACTGCGAAAGTCTTCGTCTCTCGATCAAATCCATCCCGACGATCGTGCCCGCGTGATGAAAGCTGCAGAAGAAGCACGTCTCACGGGCGTGGGCCAGACGATCACCTACCGAATCCTCCACAAAGACGGCACATGGCGGTTCTTCGAATCAACCGCCAGCGTGATTTCCAATGTCACCGGTGTTCCGGAAAAGCTTGTCATCGTAAACCGCGATATTACCGAGCGATTGCGCGCTTCCGAGGCTCTCCGACGATCGGAATCCGGATTTCGCACCGTAGTGCAGGATGCCCCGTATGGAATCTACCGGGCCGATAGCACAGGCTCCTTCCAGCAGGTGAATCCCGCGCTGCAAGCAATGTTGGGATATTCAGATTCAGACGAACTCACCGCAGTCAATCTCGAAACCGGCATCTTTCGCGACCCCAACGAGTTTCGAAGAGCGAATGAGTTGTTTGCTGGCACCGAGAATTCAACGGACGTCGAGTGGAAGAAAAAAGACGGCGCTCCACTCACCGTCCGTTGCAGCGGTCGCAAAGTGGAGGATGCGGAATCAGTGTGTTTCGACGTCTTCGCCGAGGACATCACAGAGAAACGAATACTGGAACGTCAGCTCCAGATGGCCGCGAAGATGGAAGCTGTGGGTAGGCTTTCCGGCGGAATCGCCCACGACTTCAATAACCTCTTGGGCGTCATTATCGGCTACGCGCAAGTTCTCAAGCGCAGCCTGGGACCCGAAAGCCCGCTCTTCGAACATTCTGAAGAGATCGAAAAAGCAGGTCAGCGCGCTGCAGCCTTGACCAGGCAACTCCTCGCTTTCAGCCGCCAAACAATTTTGACGCTCACGGTACTGGACTTAAACGCTCTGGTTGTCGATATGGAAAAGATGCTTCCACGCCTGCTCGGAGAAGACATTCTGGTCACTACGACCCTTGATCCTGAATTGGGAATGGTGAAAGCGGACCGTACCCAAATCGAACAGATTCTGATGAACCTCGCCGTCAACGCCCGCGACGCGATGCCAGAAGGCGGAGAACTCGCTATCGAAACAGCGAATAAGGAATTTGACGTCAATTATGTTCGCCAGCATGCCGGCGCGAAACTGGGCCAGTACGTCATGCTTTCCGTCACGGATTCCGGCTGCGGTATGGATCCCGACATTCAAGCTCACATCTTCGAACCGTTTTTCACCACCAAGGAATTGGGAAAGGGCACGGGCCTCGGCCTCGCCACCGTCTACGGTGCCGTGAAACAGAGCGGCGGGTACATTTGGCTCGACAGCGCACCCGGCAAAGGCTCCTCATTCCAGATTTTCCTGCCGTGCATTCAGGAGGCCGTCACTCTTCCCGCGATCGTTCCTGTGTCTCCAGAAAACGCGAAACGCACCGAGACGATACTTCTTGCCGAGGATTCAGAGCCGCTCCGGAAACTTGCCAAGTCATTCCTGGAAGGCCGCGGCTTCACGGTCTTGCCGGCCTGCGACGGTGCCGATGCCCTCCACGTCGCCGAACGTCACTCGGGTCCAATCCATCTCCTCGTAACCGACGTCGTCATGCCGGGAATGAATGGAAGAGTGCTCGCGGAGCGCCTGCAAACCAAGTATCGCCGCATGAAAGTGCTCTACATCTCCGGTTACGCGGACTCGTTCATCGCGGGCCATGGCGTTCTGGACAGTGGGACGATTCTTCTTCACAAGCCCTTCACTGAGGATGAACTCACGCGAAAGGCTTGCGAAGTTCTCGACGGCGCCGCAAGACAGGACGCCAAAAAGTCGCCGGACGAAGCCATTCTCCTCCCGGTGTAAGCGCTCCATCTCTAGGATAACCATGGGAAAAATTCTTGTAGTGGATGACGATGAATCGATGCGACGTCTGATTCGCCTCAACCTGGCCGCAGAACACGAGGTAATCGACACCGGCCAACCGGAGTTGGCGCTCTCGCTCGCACTCGAGCATAAGCCGGACGCAATCCTCCTCGATTTGCGCATGCCAAAATATTCAGGGTTCGAACTCTGCCGCACCTTCACGTCTTTCAGCGCCACCCAACTGATCCCAGTTTTCGTAATCTCCGGCGAAGCCGGCACAAAAACCAAAGATTTCTGCCGCGAACTCGGCGCGCGAGCTTACTTCGAAAAGCCCGTCGATTTTGACCGGCTGCTCGCTTCCGTTTCCGATTGTCTCAAGAGCCGCCGTGTGGAACGTAGAGGCGAAGTCCGCGTCCGCCTGCGGGTGCCGCTCAAACTTCGGGGAACCGGCGTGAACGGCGAAGCGTTCCACACATTAACGACTGCGGAAAACGTCGGACGGAATAGTTTCATCTGCGCTTGCTCCTTTCTGCTGGCGATCGGCTCGATCGTAGAGGTGAGTCTGGTCGGCTCCGCTGACGAGACCGTCGGGAAAGCAAAAGTCATCCGCGCCGAAGATACCGGCACTGAGTATCCCTACTATGCACTGCGGTTCCTGGAGCCTCCCAATAACTGGGTACTCAACTGACCGCGCCTCAAAACATCTGAACCATCACCGTCGCAAATGCCGATGTCGCAAACCAAACTCAAATCCGAGACTGATTCCTCCGGAACCCCTCCCCAAGATCTTTCACCAGCCACTCTTCAACCTTTACTCGTCCGCCTGCTCGTCGTCGACGACGACGAACCGATGCGGAAGCTGATGACCACGTTGCTGGCCGACGCGGGCGTGATCTACAGGATCGCCGCCGGCGGTCGCGAAGCGCTACGCATCATGGAAGCGGAGCAATTCGATGTGGTGATCTCCGATCTTGCGATGCCGGGAATGTCGGGAATGGAACTCCTCGCCGAGGTTCGCCGTTTGCATCCCCGTACCGCATTCCTGATTGTTTCGGGAGAAGGCGACATTCGCGTTGGCATCCAGGCCATGAGAGAAGGCTGCGACGACTATATCGTCAAGCCCTTCCAAATCGACGCAGTCATGGCCGCTGTGGAAAGGGCATTGCAGAGAAGGAAGCTCGAACAAGAAGTCGAACGATACCGCCTCCACCTCGAGGACATCGTCGTGGATCGCACCCTGCAGCTTCGTACGGCTCTAGGTGACGTCGAGCGCGGCTATGAAGGCACCCTCGCCGCTCTCGGCGCTGCCATTGATCTTCGTGACAACGAAACAGGCGACCACTCTCGAAGAGTCTGTCTCTATTCCATCGAAATCGCCAAAGCGATGCGCTGTCCCGAGAAAGAAATTGTCATGATTGGTCGCGGCGCTTGCCTTCATGACATCGGAAAACTTGCCATCCCCGACGGCATTCTAATGAAGCCCGGTCCGCTTACCATCGACGAACGCCGCACCATGCAAACCCACGCCACGATCGGGTATGAACTCGTCCATCGAATTTCTTTCCTCGCTGACGCGGCTGAAATCGTCTTGAGTCACCATGAACGCCATGACGGAAGCGGGTATCCTCACGGCCTGCGCGAAAGCGAAATTCCCCTCGGTGCGAGAATTTTCTCAATTGCCGATACAGTTGACGCGATGACCTCCGACAGGCCCTATCGCAGGGCCCTCCCGTTTCAAATGGCGCTGGAAGAAATCAAATCCGAAACTGGAAAGAAATACGATCCCGCCGTCGCCAAAGCGTTTCTGGGAACTCCCCAGCCGGTGTGGGACTCCATTCGTAAAGACGGTCCGAAGCGCAGCTAGCTCCGGGCCGCGCCGTGAATCAATCAACGTCTATCTCGCAACCGCTTACGGTCGCGGTTCCGGCCGGCGATCGCTTTTCGATTCCCAAAATGAATCGATAACGCGTCCACATTGGTACGATACAAGGCACAACTGTTCCACTACGGCGCAACGTGCCAATCCTCAGAAAAATCTTAGCCTCAGTACACGATTTCTTTTGACATATTAGTAATGCTTTATTAAGTTGGTATCCCCCTTCACTACCTCTCGTGGTTTTGTCCCCCTTCCACTGGAGTTCCAATGCGGCTTCTTCTGGCTGAGAATGATTCAGCTTTGGGGATTTTCCTTCAGCGTGGATTTAGTGCGGAAAGCTACGCCGTTGACCTCACTCACAACGGTGAACAAGCCAAATCGATGGTTCGAGAGCGGGACTACGATCTCGCCATTCTTGACCTGAGCCTGCCAGGAGAACAGGGCCTCTCCGTTCTTCAGCATCTCCGCTCTTCGCGCCATCAGTTGCCCATCCTGATTCTCACCAATGGAAATGAGATTCCCGATCTTGTGCATGAACTCGATATGGGCGCTGATGATTTTGTCCTCAAGCCCTTTTCGTTTTCCGAATTGTCGGCGCGTGTACGGACGTTGCTTCGCCGCGCCAGCCGATTTCCGGGAAGCATGCTCCGGGTCGAAGACTTGGAACTGAATCGAGTGGAACGAACCGTCAGGCGCGCCAACCGCACGATCGAACTCACCCCGAAAGAATTCTCGCTGCTCGAATTCTTGATGCGGAATGCCGGCCGGCGCGTCACTCGCCCCGAAATTATCGAACACGTCTGGAACTTGTCCTGCGACACGATGACCAACGTCGTCGATGTCTATGTCAACTATCTCCGCAAGAAAGTCGATGCCGCCGCGACCCGGAAGTTGATTCACACGATTCGCGGCGTTGGTTACCAGCTCGACCCCGGCCCCGTTTCCGGACATTCCCCAGCGAAGTTGGGCGTTTCAGCAAACGGCAACTGAGCCGGAGGAGAATCTGTGACCCATACACAACAAGTCGCCTTAGTTGTGGTTGCCGAGCAGGAAGCAGCCCGGCGAGAGCAGTTGCTGCTGGAACACATGCCGCAGGTGCAATTCATTGCGCGCCGCATTCACGACCGCCTGCCGCCGCAAGTGCTGCTGGAAGATCTCGTCCACGCCGGAATTCTTGGTCTTATTGACGCGGTTCGAAAATACGATCCCGGAAAAAATGTCCTGCTTAAACACTACGCAGAATTTCGTATCCGCGGAGCCATTCTTGACAGCCTTCGCCAGATCGACTGGAGCCCGCGGACTCTGCGCCGCCAGGGCCGGCGCCTGGAACGAGCGGTCGCCGACTGCAAAGGCAGGCTCGTTCGCGACCCCACCGAAATCGAAGTTGCGAAAGAGCTCGGCATGTCCCTCGATCAATTACATCATCTGAAACGAGACCTCCGCGGCCTCGAAATTGGAAGCCTTGATGCGGTCGCAGATGATTCAGGCAGAGTGAAGGAGACTTGCGAGTACCGCCCTGGCTCGGAGGAAGAGAATCCCTACCATCAAACATTGCGCGCTGAGATGAAGCAGTTGCTGGGCGTGGCGACCGGAGAGCTGTCCGACCGTGAAAGGGAAGTGCTCCGTCTATATCACTTCGAAGAGCTCACCATGAAAGAAGTCGGCGCAGCCCTCGGAATCGGTGAGTCCAGAGTTTCGCAGGTTCATTCCATGGCCATGCTGCACCTGCGCTCCCGTCTTCAGGAACTGTTGGAGAATCGCCACGCCCCAGCCGCCAGTCGTCCCATTAAGTTTGCGTCACTCGCGCCCAGCATTCCGCTCACTCGTCTCATCAGAACCAGCCAGATTCGTGGCGCAGAACATCCCGCCGCTCGCCGCGCTTCCTGACCAATGAGCCGATCGTTTTGCCGAGGGCGGTGCCGCAACAGGGGCACGCGTCCTCTTAAGCGAGCCGTCGCGCCGTCGCTGTGTAGTTCCATAGGCTTCAAACTCTTGTCCTCGGGAAGGATGCGCTCGCCGCATATAGCATGAATATTCTTTGAGAACCGAGCTCACGTAAGCCGCGAGCGCCCCTATATGACCTCCGCCAGCTTGCCGGACGTCACGTCAAACACAAATCCGCGCACCGGAATATTCTTCACCCACGGATGGTGCTTGATGCGTGCTACCTGCTGCCGCACGTTGTTCTCCAGGTTCTTGAAAGCATGGAAATGTACGGGCGCAATTGTTGCCACTCCCGTCTTCTTTTCGAGCTTCTCCACGAGCTCATCGTCCGTGAATGTGAGCATTCCGCAATCCGTGTGATTGATCACAATAAACTCCTGCGTCCCCAGCAGGTGATGGGAAATAATCAACGATCGCAGCGCATCCTCACTCGCGACGCCGCCGGCGTTGCGGATAATGTGAGCTTCACCGGTTTTCAGTCCGAGCAATTGCTCCACATTGATTCGCGCGTCCATACATGCCAGCACGGCTAGCTTTTTAGCGGGTGGCATCGCGAGCCCGCCTAGCTTAAAATTTGCGGCATATTGCTGATTCGCTTGTAGAACTTCGTCGGTAGCACTCATCGTTATTTCTCCTTTACGCAAGATTTGCCTCTCCCGATACCTGCCAGCATTTGTATGAACGATTTCAGGAATGCCCATCGCCAAAATTGTGCATACAGTGCCAGGCGATGGTCGGTGGAAGCGGTTTACGTCACGTCCATGCCATTGCCGAGTTGCCGGGGCGGCAACAACGACAGCGCGATGGTGAACGCAGACGCATCCCCAAAACTATAAGCCGCATAAGCGATCGTTGCAAGTAGAGGGAACCCCAGACTACATACCCTACAATTCACCCCGAACTACCCGTTCGACTGTATTCGCTCCCCCGGTACATCCGCCTACGATGAATTGCTGGAACGCACTGCTATCACCCGGAGGCGCAAATGAACTGGGATCAAATCGAAGGAAAGTGGAAACAATCGATGGGCAGCGTGAAAGAAAAGTGGGGAAAACTCACCGACGACGATCTCACCGTGATCAACGGCCGTAAAGAGCAGCTCGTTGGCAAAATCCAGGAACGCTACGGAATCGCTAAAGAAGCCGCCGAAAAGCAGGTCGACGAATTCACGAGATCCTACAATGCAGCTGACATCCGAACCGAAACGCCGAAAGCGAAAGCAAAATCATTCGAGTAGCGCAACCGGGTCTGCCAGCTGGGGCCACCCTAGTATCGCTCGGTTTCTCACGCTTCAGCCTGTGACGCAAGACTGCACGACGAGCACCGGTGCCTAATTGAATCCACCTCACGTCCAAGCGCCAGCGGACGTGGGCCGCCCGGCCCAAAACCCAGAGCGATAAAGTATTGGTTACAAAAGGACAAAAAACATGTTTGGCTACGGTTTAATCGGCACGATCGTAATCGTTTGCTTGATCGTTTGGCTCGTAAATCGAATTTGATCGCTCTGAAGTGCCGTGACGCTTCGCGTCGCATCACGAAAGTACGAGCAATTTACCACGCAGAAGTCGGTGTTTCTCAGTAGCTAGGGAATTCTCGTCCCGGAACGTCCGCAAGCCTCGAACACATCCAGCAGATGCGATAGCCCCATGAGTTCCCGTACTGGCTTGCTCATATTCACCAGCTCGATTCGGCACCCGGAGCCTCGCGCCGAAATGTACAGTCCCACAATCGTTCCCAGCCCCGAGCTATCCATAAACACAAGCTCGGCGAGATCCAAAATAATCCGCTTGTGCCCCGGAATCATTCCTTTCACTTCCGTTTTCAAACGTGCTGCATGCTCGAGCGTCAATCGCCCGCTGCACTGCACCACCGTCGCATCTTCAAACGCGTAGCTGTGCAGCTTGAGGTTGTGGAAGGGAAGTTCAGTCGATTCCGCTGGCATCACATTTTTCTCCGGCAGTTAGGCAGCGCGCCAAAACATACTCGCGCGCTGCCGCTTTCTCCCTAGAATTCTCACAGAACGCCCGACATCAAATTCGCTGCCGGGCCTTACCGCGCACCCGCAGCTTTCGCATCGTCGGCTCGAACCAACGGCACGTCCACGAGATGTTCGGAGACGAACCACACCTGCAGCTCATTCGTGCGGATCACATCGCTCACGATCAAATCGTTCGTGCCATCATCGCCCGCTTCCGTGGCTTGCTTCGCCATCGCGCGCGCTTCCTTCAAAATAATCTCGTGCGCTTCGAGCAACCGCGAAAGCTGCACGGGCACTTCTTCGCGCCCGCGCGGCGGACGCGGAATGATCGTCGTCTCGGCCACATCGGCCGCCATCGCAAGACTGATTCCGCCCAGCAGTTGGATTCGCTCCGCGATGTCGTCTACCAATTCATCCTGCTCGCCGTGATGCTTGTCGAAAAGTAGATGCAGTTGATAGAACGTATGTCCCGCCACCTGCCAATGATGTTTCTTGTACATGTCGCGCAGCGTCATCGTATCCGCAAGCAGTTGATTCAAATTCTCGGCGCTGCTCCCGCACACTTTTTCGTCGAGCGCGATCGAAAGTTTCGCAATCTTTCCGTACGGCTGAATCTCCCGCGCCGTCTGATGCAGAATCGGCTGCGCCCGCCGCGTTCCTTCTGCCAGTTGGCTGTAGCTCGGGCCGCGCTTGTCGCTCTTGTCATTTTTCGATGCCATGTCACTGCCTCCTTCTGGTTTGATTTGGTACGAGGGCCGGTAAGTCGTCGCTGAAGGCTTATGGTACGCCCATTCCAGTAGATGTGCGAAGCGCGTGGCAAGTCGCACACCTGTACGGGCTATTTCGCCGAGTCTGAAGCCTTCGCAGCAATCAAGTTGAATCCTTTCGCCTTCGCTTCTTGCGCCAACGCTCGAAGCGTCGCGCGCCCAGCCGCAGTGTTGTCCGCTTTCATTTCTACTTCGCCAAGCGCCAGCCGCGCTTCAAATTCAATCGCCACCAATCCCGCCGAGCGCGCTTCTTTCTGCGCAGCCGCCAGCGCCTTCAGCGCCTCATCATTCTTTCCCGACGCCGCATCGATCCTCGCCTTCGCAATCGCAATCATCAATTTCAAATTCCGATCGTTCGCTTGCTGCGCCAGACTCGACGCCTGCTCGATTTGGCCTCGCGCCCCGGCAACATCGCCTGATTGGAGCAGCGCCAGCGCAAGCGTCCCGCGCGCTTGAGCCTCTCCGCCCGCGTCCTTCTCCGCAGCGAGTTCCGTCGCCGCGTCCTGCGCCAGTTTCTTCGCATCCTCCGGTTTTTTCTCTTCAAGCGCCAGTACGGCCAGAAAAATCTGTGAATAGGCGCCCTCGTTTTTCTGATCCAGCGATTGTTGGAGCTTCAGGGCCTGATCGTAATCTTGTCGAGCCCCTTCCAAATTGCCTCGCGCCAGCTGGACATCTCCTAAGCTGTCCAGTGATCGCGCACGTCGACCAGGATCATCCATCTCTGCTCGCAGCCGTTGGGAGTTGTCGCAGCTTTCAAGCGCCCGCTTTATTTCTCCCACCTGCAGCGACAGCATGCAAAGATTGTTGAGAGCCAATGATTCCGTCCGCTTGTCTCCGATTTCATGCGCCAACGCAATCGCCTGCTGGAACATCTTGTTTCCAGCTACGGGATCTCCATACTTGAAGAGGACTGCGCCCAGATTCTGTTGAGCCAGCGCGAGTCCGCTTCGATCGCCTCGCTCCCGGGCTACTTGAATGCTTTGTTCGTAAGCTTTTGTCGCCCCAGTGGAATCTCCGAGATCATCCTTAATATTCGCGATATTAGTCAGCGCCCCGGCCTCATCCAATTTATCTCCGATCGTTTGCGAGATTGCCACTGCCTGTTCATACCGTGTTTGCGCTTCCTTAAGATCCCCCTGGCTGTAGTATGCGTTTGCAACCTGATTGATCGCACGCGCGGAGCCAAGCTGATCTCCCGCGTCCACATTCAGCTTGCTTGCATCTTCACAGAGCGGTCTGGCGTCGGCTGGTTTTCCGATGTAAAGAGTCGCCCAGCATTGGAATACACGGGCTCGCGCCAGCAGCAAATTGGAGCCGAGCGTTTTAGCCTTTTCTGCGGCTGAGTTTGCAGCGGCCAATTGTTCGCGGTAGTTTGCCAATGACTGTTGTGCTTCGGCCTGTAACAAATCCGCGCGCGCTTGTGCTCCGAGCGGTACTGCTTTGCCGTTCAATTGAGATAGCGTCGTGAGTGCAGCAGAAGACTTGCCTGCGCCGATCTGGCTCCTCACCAACAACAATGCATATTCGGGATCGTCGCCATAAATCGACCGGAGAGAGGAGTATTCCTCGATCGCTTTGGCCCACTCGCGGTTCATTTCAAAGTATCTTCCGCTAATCAATCCCCGCGCTTCCCTCGACATTTTTTGTGACAGGTCGAGTGCCTTCTTTGCTTCCTCCTGAGCCTTCGAATCGTACCCGAGGTTCGACCATGCATCCGCCAGCAGGCTGTGGGCTTGGGCAAAAGTTGGATCGGCGTCCACGCTCTTCTCCAGAAGCTTCGTCGCTCCCAGAATGTCGAAATTTCTAAGCCTTTCCCGGGCTTCGGAAAAATACTTCAGCGCGTCGCTGTTTGCCGAAAGTGAAGAATCCATCCGCGATTCTTCCGTGGCGCTCAGTTCTATCCCTAGTTTCGAGCGAATTAGTTTTCCCGCTCGAACCGCCATGCTGTTCAGATCCGATTCCACTCCGGGCGACTGGATCGAACCGATGCTCTCGTCGTCTCGCGTCCGGATCAAATGGATATTCCATTCGACTGCCTGCCGATTCGCCGCTCCGTTTACCCGGTAGGAGCCTGTGATCAGAACGTCGGTTCCCAGGTATTTTGAAATCTTGCTAATCTCGTCTTTATTTGGAGATTCGGAGGTATCGCGAATGCCGAGGCCCTGTTTCATCTCGTCCACCCTGCTTGGAGAAATCACTCGAATCTGGTCCGTATCGAGTTGTGACCAAAGACTATCGGTGAGCATGTCTCCGAGCAGATTTGAGTTTCTGCTTTCCGAGAGATTCTGGAATCCGAGGATTGCGACGGAGGTTCTTGCCTTTTCCGCTCCGGGAGTCTGGTTGTTCGTTTGATGGGATCTCCAAAAATCATGCTTGTAGCCCACATACCCGAAGATAGCGAGGAGTAGAATAGCGGCCACTGCGGAGGCGATGTACATCGCGAATTTGTAATTCCCAAAACGTGTCGCCGGTGCACGCCTCGGCGCCAACACCTCGTCGCCCTTCAACACCTTCAGTAGATCGTCGGTTCGAGCGAAGCGATCGCTCGATTCTCGCTCCAAACACTTCAGAATTCCGCTTTCCCATTTCGCGTCTACATTCGGAACAAACACGCGCGGCGAAGGTGCTGGCTCGCTCAGCCTTTTCAATGCGGTCGAGAGCGCGTTCTCACCCGTAAACGGAAACGTGCCGGTCAGCATTTCGAACATCACCACGCCCAATGCATAAATATCCGTAGCCGGCGTGATTGCGCCGTCGCTCAGTTGTTCTGGCGCCATATACGCCGGCGTTCCCACCATATCCTGCGAACCTGTCAGGGAAAGTCCCGAGGGAACAAGCCCGTGCGCGAGTCCGAAATCCGTGATCACTACTCGTACGCCACCCAGATTGTGTTCGGACGGAACGAGGATGACGTTGCTGCTTTTGAAGTCGCGATGAACTACGCCCACGCGATGCGCGGAATCAAGTCCTGCTGCCATTTGTTCCACTAGCGGCAGTGCTTCCTCCGGTGTCATCCGTTTCATTTTCCGAATTCTCTCTGCCAGCGTCTCGCCGGAGAGCAGTTCCATGCTCACAAACATCGTCTCGCTCGTGCGTCCGTCTGCTGACGTCGACACATGCCGGAAAACATCAAACGTCCGGCACACATTCGGGTGCGTCACTCTGCGCGCAAGTTGAATTTCACGTTTGAATCGCTCGATCGTTCGATCCTCCGTCGCCATGTCGAATCGAATCGTCTTCAGCGCCACTCGCTCGCTCAGTTCCGTGTCTTCGGCCTCGTACACCTCTCCCATTCCGCCACGCGCAACAAATCGCACGATCCGGAACCGTCCGGCGAGCAGGTCGTCTTTAACAAAGGAGGAGATTTGAGGAGAGAGGCGGTCTTGGGTTGCGCCAAGTTCAAATTTGAAGCTGGACGCAGTTCGGTCTTCGCCGCGAGGGCTGGTCACTCCCTGCGTCACTTCATCTTCGCGGCCCGGTTTCTGCTCTTCCATTGCTGAAGTCCCAGGAGATTTGCGTCATTATGCCACACGCATACAGCAACTTGGCGTGTGTCTCGGCGCGTGCTTCGCGATCCCCGTGCCCCTCTTTCTTTCGAATTTTCGGCCATTCGACCCAGAAACCCGTCAAAGTGAAATGATTTGGTTCGAATGAGCATGCACGTGCTCCCACTCGACTTGTGTCGGGAATCAGCTGTTCAATCTAAAAGAAATAAGTCGTTCCATTATGGGAACTCGAATTGCTCAAGTTTTCCATGGGGATGAGTGTCCAGCCACTCTCTCTTGCGATTGGATTTCCTCTAAATCTCGCTTGGGGTGACAAATGAATTCTCGAATCCAGTTCTTCGTGGGCCTGGCGCTCTTAGTACTAATCTCCGCTGCGCCTGCCCGCGCCAACCACGTCGAAAAAGGTTCTTCTGGGTACGGAGACACCGACCCAAATTGCGCCATCAGCACCATCAACTGCCAATCGACCACTCAACTCACCAACACGGTCGACGGCAATCCGGTTTTCTCCTTCACTTTCGTGAATGGGTTCGAAACGCCGCCGGAAACTCTCTACGCCTTTCAGATCTCCGACTTGATCACGCCGGGCTCTATTCTGTCCCTGACGTTCCCGAACATCGTTGGATTGGGTTACGGTGGCTTCTACTGCAACAACAACATCACTTCCGATCCCACAGTCGCGGTGGATGCAGGTGGTGTGACCATGAAAGATTCGGGTACGGGCAATAACCTGCCCTGCACCGCTGCGTTTCTTCCGAGCAATCCCGACCAATTCTTCACAGAATCAGACACGGGCAATATCGCCAAGTTTACGTTCACGAATGATCCGAACCTGCCGAAGTCGTTCACGTTTTTCGTAGACAACCTGCAGGATCTTCCGACAGCTGTCGGTTTCACTCCGGGTGGCACCACGTCACTGCCCGAGCCGACGTCGATTTTCCTTCTCGGCACCGGATTGCTCGCTCTCTGTGGCGGAGCACTCCGTCGCAGGAAGAACGCTTCAGCCGCGTAATCGTCGCACCTTCAATCAATCTAAGCTCATTCACAAACACGGTTCGCTCCGGCGAATCGTGTTTGTGTTTTTGCCCCTTCCGCATTTCAATAGTCACGATTCCGCTCACCTCATCCCCGGCGCAGCTGTCCAAATCCATTGCACCACAATGGTGCAACTCCATCCGCAAACGATCGTACCACCCGATTGAGCGCCCCGGCCCATAGCTCGCCCCGTCTCCGCGCCGTATCCTGACTTCGTTGCAAGTCTCGACCACCGGCACCCGCACCACACGACCCTGAGGGGGGATCGCCATGCAGAATCAGTCTGAGGGAACGCGCACCACCGCCCTGATCACCGCGTCAAACCTGCTCAAAATCATCGTTCTGATGTTCTGCGCGGCTGGTCCGCTGTTCGCCCAGAGTTCGCTTGGTCTTCGCCTCCCGCTTCGTAGCGAGAGTACCGAGCCCATCAGCTTCATGCGCGCGCCCTACCGTATCCATCCGCAAGTGACGCTGAAGACTCCCAACGGCTTCACGCCCGCGCAAATCCGTCACGCCTACGGCTTCGACCAGATCGCGAACCAGGGCGCAGGCCAGATCATCGGCATCGTCGACGCATACGACGACGCCAACGCCGAATCCGATCTCGCCATCTTTAACGCGCAATACAATCTGCCGCCCTGCACCTCGTCCAACGGCTGCTTCCGCAAAATTTATGGCGGTTCGAAGCGCCCGGTAGCAAACGCGAATTGGGCCCTCGAAATTTCGCTCGACGTTCAATGGGCTCACGCCATCGCTCCGAAAGCCACAATTCTTCTCGTCGAATCCACCACCAACAGCCTCGCCGATCTTCTCGCCGGTGTGGACGCAGCCGTTCGCGGCGGCGCTTCCGTCGTTTCGATGAGCTGGACGGTAGGTGAGTTCTCGAGCGAGTCGCGCCAGGACAATCACTTCATCTCGAGCGGCGTCACGTTCCTCGCGGCTTCCGGTGACGCAGGTTCCGGCGCCGCCTATCCCGCCTCTTCGCCCGATGTCGTTGGTGTGGGCGGCACCGCTCTCACTCTCGACGACAGCGGGAACTATCTCAGCGAAGTTGCGTGGTCCGGCAGCGGCGGCGGCACCAGCGCCTACGAACGCGAGCCGCTCTACCAGTCGCTGCTCGGCATTCCGAATAACGCACGCGGTTATCGCGGCGCTCCCGACGTTTCCTACAACGCGAATCCCGCCACCGGTTTCGCTGTCTATGACTCCATCCCGCTCGGCGGCTCGACCGGCTGGTTCCGCGTCGGCGGCACCAGTGCAGGCGCGCCGCAGTGGGCCGCCGCACTCGCGATCGCAAACTCGATGCGCGTCGCCAATCGCAAAGCGCATCTCGCCGGAGCCAACACCGCCATCTACGCGCTCGCGAAATCGAATCCAGCCGCGAATTTCCATCCCGTCAATTCCGGCTCCAACGGCACGTGCGGCGCGAACTGCACCGCAAAAGCCGGCTACGATTACGTGACGGGCGTCGGCACGCCCATCGCCACCACAATCATCACGAATCTCGCCGCGCAATAAATCTTGCGGATTGAGCGAGGCGCGCAACGCTCCTTTTTTTCTAATAGGCTCTTTACAGCCGATTAGAAAAATGCAAGTGATTGAAATTTGGTGGGTTAGCGCGAGTTCTAATCGCGGAGCGACAGATTAGAATCGTTGATTCCGCGGGGCGGGATACGGGGTGTAGGCGCTCGCCGATGAGGATCGATCGCCGGGTTCAGCGGAGCGGCCGTTTCGTCAGCCTTCATACTGCTTCGTGCCGCTCGCATTCGCGTTCCTCCCGCGTGAAAATGCTAGCAGGTTGCGGAGCGCGCCGCCACTGCATGTTGGTGTAAGGATTTGCGTACGACATCGCATTCCTCCGCGTCCATTCCTCCCCGCCCAAACTCCTTGTCCAACCCTGCGCCCGCAATTATCATCAATCGAGCGATTCCGATTCGAATCGCATTTCATACGACGCACTCCGCGCAAGGAGCGCCATGAAAAAACTCGCACTCATCGCCAGGTTCATCGCCAGCGTTCATCGAAACTCCCGCCGCGCTCGCCGCTACGCTCGCGCTAACCCTCGCTGCATTCCTTGCCGCGCTCATCGCAACACCCGCCGCCGCGCAAACAACTAGCGCCGCGCAAACGACCTCCGCCGCCTGGTCGAATCCCTGGGCGCGCGAACGCCTCGAAAAATCCCCGCGCCATCGCGAGTGGGTCACCATCAAGCACGACGGCCGCAGCGTCGACACGCTCGTCATCTATCCGGAATCGAAAGACAAGCGCCCCGTGGTCCTCATCATCCACGAAATTTTCGGCCTCAGCGATTGGGCGCAGGAACTCGCCGACGAAGTTGCCGCCGCAGGCTACATCGCCGTCGCGCCCGATTTGCTCAGCGGCATGGCTCCCGGCGGCGGCCGCACGAAAGATTTCACCGGTGACGCCGGCACCGAAGCCGTCAGCAAACTCAATCCCGATCAGGTGACCGCCGACCTCAACGCCGCCGCCGACTACGCCCTGAAAATCCCCGCCGCCAACGGCAAATTATTCGTCGCCGGTTTCTGCTGGGGCGGCGGACAAACTTTCCGCTTCGCCACAAATCGCACCGATCTCTCCGGCGCTTTCGTTTTTTACGGTTCTCCACCGGACAAAGCCGCCATGCCACGCATCACCGCTCCCGTCTACGGATTTTATGCCGGTAACGACGCGCGCATCGACGCCACCATTCCCGATACCGTCGCCGCGATGAAAGCCGCCGGAAAAACCTACGATCCCGTCACCTACGACGGCGCAGGCCACGGCTTCATGCGCGCAGGCGAAGCCCCCGACGCATCCGAAGCCAACAAAAAAGCGCGCGAAGATTCCTGGAAACGCTGGAAGAGTTTGCTGCCGCAGTAGCGCGTGCCAGTCATAGCGCTCGCGATTTTGACTTTGTAGCGCGGATCGTCAGTGGCCGGGGGACACGGTGAGAATAGTACGGCCGGGCGCGCTATTGAATGCGGGCGGGATCGGCGGAGACAGGCGAAGAGATCCCTCGGTTCGCTCGGGATGACAGGCGAAGAGAGATCCCTCGGCTTCGCTCGGGATGACAGGCGAAGAGAGATCCCTCGGCTTCGCTCGGGATGACAGGCGAAGAGAGATCCCTCGGCTTCGCTCGGGATGACAGGCGAAGAGAGATCCCTCGGCTTCGCTCGGGATGACAGGCGCAAAGTGCAGGCGGCGAGGATTGGCAGCCACGTCAACACAAGCCGGCCTCATGCAGCCGCAAAGAGGAGCCACATCACATGACCTGCTACGGAATCAACACCGCACCCATCACCCGATTCGCAGCGCTCATGCGCAAATTGCCCGAGCGCCAGATCATGGAACTCGAACCTGAAGCCGTGGAAAGTTTTGCCCGGGAACACGACCGCGCGTTGAAGGAAATCGAAAAGCGCTTTCTCGACGCCTTCTTCACGTTCCTTCGAATCATCCTCGCCATCGCCACCCGGCGCCTGCGATTTCCAGAGCCTGAAAAAGCCCAGGGCTTCCGCGAGTTTCGCAGGCCGTTCCTGCGAATCTACGACCGCGCCATGAACCGCTCGATGGCGCTCCTCGCGCAAGTGCTCGCCGAAGCTTTCGAAAAAGACCCTGCGCTCCGCGTCGCCTTCGCTTCCGAACTCGGCGCCACAATGGTCGCCGACGAAATGGCGACGTATGTGGAAGTCGTCGACAAACCCAAAAGCGCCGCCGAAGCAGAGAGCCACGCCGGCGCCGCCGTCGAAGTCCTCGACAGCATCAAATCCTTCGTCACCAGCTTTGTCTCCAAGATTCCGCGTGCTCAAGCACTTCAAAAAGAAAAACGTCGAGCACGGCATGCACGTAATCAACGAAATCGCGAAGATTGTGTTTCCGGGGCATTAGATAGAGTCACCGGCAAGCTACGAGGGAATTCGTGGCGGCATCGAAAGTAAACACCGCCAATCGTTCAGTTGGGCGGTTCGGCTGCTGGTAGAAAGAATGTTTCGCCCTTCTTAGGGAAGGCTCGCTGTACGAGTTGATAAAAGTCAGACCACGATTTTCCTGCCCTCATCAGGCTTGTTAGTGCATAAAGATGTTGCGCTAGGGCAGGGTGACCAACTTCGTCGCTTAACCACTGGTGATGTTTGTGTTTTCTTCGGCCTCGCTCATCTTTCGGATTTCGCTGCTCTAGCTCCGACAGGATTCCTGGCGCTAGTCTCTCGTACACCAAATCCTTTGTATAATGAGCCACTACGCTGGGACGGTTTACTTTCATTCCCTTCCACTGCCAATTTCGCAATCTAAATAATTGCTCATAGAATTCATCCGGAAAGCGCTTTGCCCACGCTGCTAGTTCCTTCCGCAAATACTTGTCAAGGATTGCCTGTAGTGCGAGGCGATCCCTTACTTCCTGATAGCCCGTAGCTTCGTCAACAAGCGCATCTATTCCGACTCGAATGAACGCCTTCGACAATATATAGCACGCGATGCCGTAACGCTTTTCCTGTTCGGTTTTGAGCTGCCCGCCTTCTCTTGCATCCAATATTGCTTGGCAAAGATCAGCGAGTACGTGTGCCTCATACCCTTGAGTCCACAAGCGGCCGCCACTGTCAAAGAGCAGGGGCTGCCGAATGGCCACAGCTAACTCGCTGTTCGCGCTGCCTTTTCTATCAAGAAGGGCAACGATTCTGGCAGTTCCTTGGCCACGCCCTTTCATCGCTATAGCCGCGGTCAATCCACGTCCAGATATAACTCGAGTTCCATCCTCAAGGACAAAAACGGGAATTTCTACGTCGCCTATGCGAAGGGTGCCCTTGTGCGTTGCCTTACGAGGATTTGGTGGCCTGCCACCTGACTTCACTTTGCGTAAAGCTTGAATCTCTGCGTAGTACTCGGGTCCGCGCTCCGCGGTCTTTTGACCACCTAGTTTGCCGAGCTCGGAAGCTGCGTTGTTTTTCCTATTGTCGTCCATGAGTGTAGAATACAGAAGGCGCCTCTAGTTTGTAAAGACAATTTACAGTAACGCTTAAAACAGCAAGGCCTTGAGATTGTCGCTATGCAAATAACAGAGCCCGCCTTTCGCATGAGGCCGGTCGCACATCCGAATGACGGTGGCAGCGAAATGAGAGAATTAAGCTAGACTAGCGAATCGATCGGCGTATTTGGAGTCGGCGCTTTGCCGTACAACCTTGCATCTCCAAACGGCCTGCTAGAACCTGTAGACTTGGCAAACATGTCGAGATGGTTCGTCAGGGAAACCCTCCAGGTCGAATCCGAGGCCATCCAGCATTTGCTTCATCACACCGCACGCAATCTGGATGATTTTGTTAGATGGCCAAACTGCGCCATGCTCCTGTGGGAAGGATGTGATCGCGTCGCTCCGGATGGACAGAAGCGCAAATATCACCAATATCCGAGTTTAGTTCGACAACTCGCCAAGACCCGTCGCATTAATCTTGATTCACGGCCTAACGGCCCAGCCATTGCAGCGTTTCAGTTTGCTGGTGGAAACAGGCCTGAACGATTTGGGAGCTCAAACGCGTGGTCGATTCACCATGTTTACTCAGGAAAGTTCCCGTACATCGCCCGCACAGCAACTATTCACGCGACCAAAGAGTGTAGACACTTCACCCAAAGCGCCGGCCTGATAGCAACTCATCCGGTTGCCGATGCAATGAGTGACGAGTTCCCGTTTTTCGCTTGGCTGCTTCGCGCGGAATCATTTCACCGATTCGGGTATGACCCCGACGGAGTGTTTTCGTCGAGCCAGAACGAAATGGGTTTTGCGGAGGGACATGGCTGCGAAGTCATTACGGCAAATGGCGCGCCCTTTCAACCTCGCAACACTGAAAGCTTCTAGATTTTCATGGTGGCGGGTCGCCCGCTGTCCGATCAATCAGCACACTAGAAAAGATGGGCATCCTCACGGCGGACGGTTCTGATGGAATTGGTTCTAGATGGCAAAAACTGGACCACCCCGGACAACGTCTACCATGCATTTTTCGAGGCGGTCGGAGCTCCGATTTGGCACGGCCACAATCTCAATGCACTCCGGGACAGCATCTGCGTAGGTCGAATCAATAAAATCGACCTCCCGTACAGTATTAGAATCAAGAACTATGCTTTGATCGGTACCGCCGCAAAGAAAATGGCTGCCGATTTCGTGCAGCTTGTTAAGGAGCTCAAAGAATCGGGCTGTCCCGTAGAAATCACGCTCGAAAATTGAATCCACCGCTCAGTTGCAGCCTCGCTGACTCGTTCAATCCTCTTCCGCCCACGTTCCATTTTCCATCTTTCCCGGCGTGCCCTTCCACGAACAAACAGCGAAACGCAAATGTGTGCACAATTGAACAGTACTCATTTCCCGAGGCGGCTACTATCAAGGCGCACTAAGGAGCGGTCTCCGCAGACCCAGGGGAAACAACATGAAGATCGCACCAGCCATGCTGCTTTGCGGAGTTGCCCTCATTCTGGCGACGCCGGTTCTAGCCGATCGCATCGAATCGAAGAACGATTCCCGTACCGCCAATTTTTTCGCCGAATCCACTCCGCGAGCCACATTCAACGAGCGCTTCGAGCCAAAATTCACATTTGACGCCCACGACCGAACGACTCCGATCGTCCTAAGCGCCTTCTCGTCCTCGTTCTACGGCACCCAATTCTCCGATATTCGATTCTCCACCGCCGAATTCAATCGCTTCCATCCGACCGATTTCGAGTCCCGCGAACTCGCCTTCATCTTTTCACGCGGCGAGCGCGGCCGCCACGAACGCAACAGCAACAACGCCATCCCCAGCATCCAAGGCCCGGTCGATCGCGACCGCTGCGGTGAACGTCCCCGAGGCCGGCTCGCTCCCGCTCCTGCTAGCCGGGCTTGCCGCCATCGCCATCTGGACGCGCCGCCGCAAGCTGGCAAGCGCCACGCCCTCGAACGAAGCTCCGTCCAAGCCGTAGCTTTTCAGCGCCGTTGTCGCGCCGGCATCTCCGGTCTCGGGAGTCTGATAGACTCCACCGGAGTCCTGAAATCGGACTTGCCGGCTCTTTTGAACTACAATTCGTCCGTGCCGACCATCCGCACCCGTGGCAGACTCCCGCACTGGGAACACGACCACGCCATTTACTTCGTCACGTTCCGCCTGGCCGATTCCTTACCGAAATCCGTTCTTCGAGAACTCGAGCTTGAGCGAAAAAACATTCTGATTGGCGGTGGGTTGGCGTCGATCTGAAAACGTAAGAAAAGAGCCGGCAGGATGCCGGCGGTACGAAATGCAAAGAATGAAGAGGAGTTCTATCGAATCGTTAACTATATTGCGGAAGATCCGAAGCGAGCAGGGTTGCGCGATTGGCGGTGGGTTGGCGTGATCTGAAAACGTAAGAAAAAGAGCCGCAGGATGCCGGCGGTACGAAATTCAAAGAATGAAGAGGAGTTCTATCGAATCGTTAACTATATTGCGGAAGATCCGAAGCGAGCAAAGTTGCGCGATTGGCGGTGGGTAGGCGTGGATCTGAAAACGTGAGAGAAAGAAAAAGAGCCGGCAGGTCCGATTTCAGGACTCCGGTGGAGTCCATCGGACTCCCGAGACCGGAGATGCCGGCGGTACGAAATGCAAAAAAAGGCGGCCCTCGGCGGGCCGCCTTTTTTCGATTCTGCTTTTTTGTTCCGATCTATTTATCGCTTCGCCGCAAAAGCCTTCACCTGGTCAGCTTCCACTTTCATCTTGTCTGACAAATCGGAGAGCTTCACGTCCGTGTCCTTCTCCTCTTGCAACGTCTGGCTGAGAAGCTTTACGGCTTTGTCCTCGCCGAGTTTTTCCGCCATTGCGCGAACCGTTCCGTACGCCGCGATCTCGTAGTGCTCCACACGCTGTGCCGCGCCGATCAACGCCGAATCCTTCACGTCACCTTCGTAATCTTCTTCCGCTGCTTCGCCGCCTTCTTTGATCAAACCAGCCATTCCTTCGCACTTCTTGCCGGTTGGTTTTTCGCCGAGAGCGTCGAAAATCTGTTCGAGCCGCGCGACGTGACCCTTCGTCTGCTCCAAATGCTCTTCGAATCCGCTGCGCAAATCTTCCGACTCGGCTGCCTTCGCCATTTTCGGAAGCGCTTTCACCAATTGCGTTTCGGCACTGTAGATGTCCTTCAATTCGTCCACATAAAGCTGCTTGAATTCTGATTGCAACACGATGCACCTCCGGAGATTTTACTTCGTGAGTTGTAAGCCTAGAGAGTTGCTCGCGCGGCGCACATCGGGCCATCGGTGTAGTCTCGCGACGCGATTGGTGTAGCGGGAGTGTAGGGGCGCGACCTTAGGACTAAAACGCTGTACTTACAGCGTTCATATACAGCGAATTCGGGATGGAGTGCCGCGGCGCGGCTAATTAAATTGAGATTGCTTGGCAATTCTAAATTCATTTCACAAACGTCAACCCGTGCGGCACCGCCCACTTAAAGACATACGCGTACAGCATTACAATGATGCCCACAATCGAGCCGAGCGCAATCGAATGCCAGAAAACGAACCGGAAAATAATTCCTTCATTTCCAACCTGCTCCGTCGCGGCGGTAGCAATCGTGATCGACTGCGCGTCGACCATCTTGCCCATCACGCCGCCCGCGCTGTTCGCCGCGCACATCAGTACCGGATCAATTCCAAGTTGTTGCGACGTGATGCGCTGCAAGCTGCCAAATAACGTATTGGAAGATGTGTCGCTGCCCGTGAGCGCCACACCCAGCCAGCCCAAAAACGTTCCGAAGAACGGATAGAACCAGCCGGTGCGCGTGAACGCGAGACCGAGCACCGCGTCGAGACCTGAATAGCGCGTCACAAATCCGAGACCAAGCATGAACGAGATCGCAATCATGGCCAGCCGCATCCGCGTCAATGTGCGCCAAAAAGTTTTCATCAGCGCAACCGGGCCCATGCCCAAAAGTAAACCTGCAACGATCGCAGCAAGAAAACAGCCTGTTCCGGTGGCGGAGAGCCAGTTGAAATCGTAACGTGCCGCTTCCGGCGTCGGCTTTGCGACCACAGGCGTGTTGCGCGAAATTAGATTGTGAAGATACGGCCAGTCCCAACCCGGCGCGCCTTTGCGGACCGTTCCGTCAGCAAGCACTACTTTGAATGCAGGAGTGGTGGCCTGGTTCATGGCGAGTTTAATTTTCGGCAGGCCCCAGCAAAGAACGAAAACGGAAAGAATGGCAAAAGGCATCCACGCCTTCAGCACCACGGAAGCGGGATATTTTTTCGGCGCTGCGTAGCCGTCATATTCTTTCGCGGGCCATTCGCCGCCCATGTCGTCGGCAACGGCTCCTGTGGGGCGCGCGGGGGATGCGGCGCCTTCAGGCTTGTCGTAATCAAAGCGCCATATTTTTTTCGGTTTCCAAACGCGGAGGAAAAGCAGCGTGACGACGATGGAAACCACAGCGCTTGCGATGTCAACGAGGTTGCTGTCAACAAAGTTTGACCACAGGAATTGCGTGACGGAAAACGAAATGCCGACTACGAGAATCGCGGGGAATACTTCGAAGGTATCGGCCCAACCCACCATCGTGCGCACCAGCCAGAAGGGGACGATGATCGCAGTGAACGGCAGAATGCGGCCAATCATTGCGCTCACGTCTGATTCCGGCAGGCCTGATACTGCGGCGAGAGCGTGAACAGGCGTTCCGATGGCGCCCCAAGCGACGGGCGCGGTGTTCGCGATCAAGTTGAGCGCCGCAGCGTGAAACGGGCGAAAGCCGAGGCCGATCATGAACGCGCCGGCAATTGCGACAGGAGCGCCGAATCCGGCGCAGCCTTCGATGAATGCGCCGAAACAGAATGCTACGAGGAGGACTTGAAGGCGCCGGTCAGGGGTGATGCCGGCAATCGATTCCTTCATGATTTCAAACTGGCCGGTTTCGACGGAAATGTCGTAGAGGTAGACGGCCGCGAGAACGATCCACGCGATTTTCAGAATGCCGAACGCCACTCCGTAAGCGAAAGACGATGTGGCGAGAATCAGCGGCATGTGGAAGACGAGAACGCCGACGAGGACGGCCGTGGCGGCGCCGCCGACGGCGCACCAGTGCGGCTTTATTTTGAGTCCGGCCAACATGACGAAAAGCACGACGATGGGAAGCGCCGCAACGAGAGTTGAAAGCCACCAGTGGCCGAGGGGATCATAAACCTGGGTCCAATTCATGAGACTCTCCTTCGTTTTCCGGCGGACCGGGCGGGGCGTGTCAATCTACGTGTTGGTCTACGTATCGGTGAGCCGGGCCCGGCGAACCGGCCAGCAAGGCAAGCAATGGCAAATGCAAGCTCGATGCTGAACGTGCTCGATGGATCTGGCGTTCGCAGACTCCGGCTCGCTGGCGCACCATGAAAAAACGCACACACACTGCGCGCTCATATATCCCTGCAAACAGCGAATGTCAAGATGAACCGCAAGCACGACTGAGCGATAAACGGCCAGGTGATGTTCCGGATTTTGGGGGAGATGGCCACGGAATAAATTGACAGCGCGAGAAGGGATGCAGATAATACCGCCGTTGATGGTGTAAGCGTTCCTGGAGCTGGCCATCTCTCTGATTCTCAATCCGGGCAGCGACTCAGCGCTTTTCGGTCGACGTATCTCTGCAGGGTTTCAATCACTCCTATCTGTACCTTCGATCTTTTCTGTGAATCATGACGTCCGGAAATTATCCAAACATGCCGGTTGCGTGCGGGCTGGAGTTTTCGATCGGGAGACCGCGTACGCGAACTGCGGGATTTTGAGCCGATTCTGAAAAGTGGGAGGGTCGCGAAATGGAAACGAGTCGTCGAGATTTTCTGAAAGTGGCTGGACTCGGTGGAGCGGCGGCGACGATGTTCGGGTTCGATCTGGCGCCGGCGTATGCGGCACTGCGCGAACTGAAAATCGCGCGAGCGACGGAAACGCGCTCGACTTGCCCTTACTGCGCGGTAAGTTGCGGCGTGATTATTTACACGCTTGGCGACAAAGCCAAGAACGTGACACCGCAAGTGATTCACGTGGAAGGCGACCCCGACCATCCTATCAATCGCGGCACACTCTGCCCGAAGGGCGCTTCGCTCGAGCAGGACATCATGAACGAACGCCGCCTGCTGAAGCCGCAGGTACGGCGTCCGGGCGGAACGGACTGGGAAGACATCTCGTGGGATAAGGCGCTCGATGAAATCGCCGCGCTGACGAAGAAAACACGCGATGAGACTTTCATGGAGAAGGACGCGGCTGGTAAGACGGTGAATCGCTGCGAAGGCATCGCGTTCACGGGCGGGTGCACGGACACAAACGAATTCAACTATCTTGCGGTGAAGAGTATGCGCAGCATGGGCGTGGTGTATTTAGAAAACCAGGCCAGAGTTTGACACGGCCCCACGGTCTCAAGTTTGGGACCAACGTTCGGACGCGGGGCGATGACGAATGGCTGGATCGACATCAAGAACACCGACATGATGTTGATCATGGGTGGCAATCCTGCGGAGAACCACCCCTGCGGCTTCAAGTGGGCCATCGAAGCAAAACGAAATCGCAACGCGAAGATGATTGTGGTGGATCCGCGCTTCACGCGGACTGCGTCTACTTCGGACCTCTTCTGCCAGATTCGTGCCGGCGCGGATATCGCCTTCCTTGGCGGATTGATCCACTACGCGATAGAAAACGGCCGCATCGCGAAAGATTACATCGTCAACTACACGAACGCGTCGTTCCTCATTAAAGATGGCTTCAAGCTCCCGGAAGATGGGCTGTATTCGGGATTCGACTCCGAGAAAAAGGTCTACGACAAGTCGACTTGGAACTATCAAGAAGGCGGAGCAGCGGCAGGAAAACCCGCAGGGGCCGGGAAGACAGCCGCTGCCGCTCCGCATCCTGCAGCGAAACCCGTGGCTGCCGGGCAGCACACGCCGGCGGTCGGAAGCGCGGGAACGGCTGCCGCAGGGCCACCCCCCGTGCTGCTACCAGCGAACGTGGCGTACGATTTGACGCTCGAGCATCCGCAGTGCGTGTACCAATTGCTCAAGCGGCAATATTCGCGGTACACGCCGGAGATGGTGTCGGGGATTACGGGGATTCCGAAAGATCAGTTGGTGAAGGCATTCGACATGTACACATCCATCCGAAAGGATGGGGACACAAAGAAGGTCGGAACGATTATCTATGCCGTCGGGTGGACGCAGCATACGTTCGGAACTCAGATTATTCGCACGGCGGCGATGATTCAGCTGTTGCTCGGTAACGTGGGTCGAGCGGGCGGCGGGGTGAACGCGTTGCGCGGGCACTCGAACATTCAGGGCGCAACGGATATGGCGGGAATTTTCGACATTTTGCCCGGGTACCTCAAAATGCCGAACCCAAATGACACGGACCTGGCGGCGTTCCTAAAGCGCACCACACCGACGGCGTCGAAACCTGGGGTGTGGGACTCTTTCAATTACTGGTCGAATACGCCGAAATTCACGGTTTCTCTCCTGAAGGCGTTCTACGGCGATGCGGCGACGAAGCAAAACGATTTTGCATTCAACTATCTGCCAAAGATCGACCGGAACTATTCCTGGACCCAGATTTGGGATCAAATGTACCGCGGAAACGTGAAGGGAATATTCGCGTTCGGAATGAACGGCGTGATGATCGGGCCGGACACGCAGAAGAACATCGACGCGCTGAAGAAAGCGGACTGGCTCGTGGTGGGCGAAATCTATCCAGATGAAACGAGCGAATTCTGGAGAGCTCCGGGCACTACGACCGCGGACATGAAAAACATTAAGACCACGGTGTACCGGCTGCCGTGCGCAGGGTTTGCGGAAAAGGATGGAACGATGGTGAATTCGGCGCGGTGGCTGCAATGGAAGAATGCCGCCCTGCCGCCGCCGGGAGATGCACGGCTGGATCAGGACATTCTGGCTCAGATTTTCCTGAAGGTGCGGACGCTGTATCAGAAAGATGGCGGAAAATTCCCGGACCCCGTCCTGCATGCCACGTGGGCCTACACGGATCCGATGCATCCGTCGCTGGCCGAAGTTGCAAAGGAGATCAACGGCAAAGCGCTTGCAGACTTGGAAGATCCAAAGACGAAACAAGAGCTGAAGAGCGGCCAGCAGTTGCCCGGTTTTGCGTGGCTGAAGGACGACGGAACGACGTCGTCCGGGAACTGGTTGTATTGCGGGTCTTGGACAGAGGCGGGTGCACTGCTGGCTCGCCGCGGAACAGAGGATCCTTCAGGCCAGGGGATTTATCCGAACTGGGGATGGTCCTGGCCGATGAATCGCCGGGTTCTGTATAACCGCGCGTCGTGCGACGTGGACGGCAAGCCGTGGGATCCTTCGCGCAAGCAGGTTTGGTGGAACGAGGCGGGGCAGAAGTGGGTTGGCAACGATGTGCCGGACTTCAAACCCGACTCGCACCCCAGGGATCACATGGGGCCGTTCATCATGAACCCAGAGGGAGTAGGACGGTTGTTCGTACCGATTGGAGCGGTGACGGATGGGCCTTTCCCGGAGCACTACGAGCCGATCGAAAGCCCAATCAAGAATCCGCTGCATCCGGAGCACTCGAACAATCCGGTGGTGAAGAAGTTGACGACGGCCGCCGATAAATATGGAACGCCGGAGCAAGGGTATACGGTGGTATGTACGACGTACCGCCTGACGGAGCAATATCACTACTGGACGAAGAACAATCCAATGAACGTGCAGTTGATCCCTGAGCCGTTCGTCGAGATTCCGGTGGAACTGGCGGATGAGATGGGGATTCGAGGATCTGAGAAAATCAAGGTGAGCAGTATCCGCGGGACCTACATTGCGAAAGCGTTTGTGACGCGGCGGATAAAGCCCATGATGATCGAAGGGAAAAAGGTCTATCAAATCGGGCTGCCGATACACCAGGGTTTCCGCGGAATTAAAGAGGACGAAGAAAAGGATGCGCGAACGCCGGCGAATCTGTTGACGCCGACCGTGGTGGATCCGAACGCCTTCACCCCCGAGTCCAAGGGATTCCTCGTAAAGGTGGAAAAGGCATGAGCCAAGTGAACCTGGAAGTCCGCGCAATATCGGGCCATGCCGGATCGGTTCCCGGCACGGGGCTTAAACGGGAATTTGAAGTCTGCAAACTGATCGATACGTCCACTTGCATCGGCTGCAAAGCGTGTGAGGTGGCGTGCCTGGAGTGGAACGGATATTCGTTCAGCGAAACAGTGTTCAACAACTCGTACCAGACGATGCCGGACACATCGTGGAACTACTGGAACCTGATCCGCTTCAACGAATACGAGCATCCCGACCACGGCATGATGCTGCTGATGCGCAAAGATCAGTGCATGCACTGCGAGGATCCGGGATGCCTGGCAGCGTGCCCGGCGGATGGAGCGATCGTTCAATATGTGAACGGGATTGTTGATTTTCAACAGGAGCATTGCATCGGCTGCGGCTACTGCATGACGGGATGTCCGTTCAACATTCCGAAGTTCAGCCCCGGAGCGCGAAAAGTTTTCAAATGCACGCTTTGCGTAGACCGCGTGAGCGCGGGACTCGAGCCTGCCTGCATCAAATCGTGTCCGACGGGCTGCCTGCATTTCGGCACGAAGGAAGACATGTCATTCCTCGCAGAGAAACGAGCGAAGCAATTGCGGGATGTGTCCGGATTCAAGGATGCGGGCGTATATGATCCTTCGGGCGTAGGCGGCACGCACGTGATTTACGTGCTGCACGACGCGAAACATCCGGAGCTTTACGGGGGACTTCCGGCGGACCCGCATGTTCCGTGGACCGTGCAGCTCTGGAAGAAGCCGCTGAAGTGGCTGGGCAATCTGGCGATGATTGGCGGAATACTCGGAGTGGCGATTCACTATTTGCGCTTCGGGCCAAAGGTGATCGAAGAAGACGAACCGGAGAGATTTACTCCGACGCCGAAGCCGGGTTCAGAGCCCGGACCGGGGGCACGTCCATGAGCGAGACCTACGTCCTTCCGAAAGGCCGGGTGCTTCGTTACACGTTTCACGAGCGATTCGTTCACTGGATGGCAGGGCTGTCGTACGTCTACCTGCTGCTGACGGGACTTGCGTTCTGGTCGCCATGGCTATTTTGGCTCGCGGTGCTTTTCGGCGGCGGAACGATCGCGCGCGAACTACATCCGTGGATCGGGCTGATTTTCTTTGTGGCTACGTTGATGATGTACCGAATGTGGGCGTCACAAATGCATGAGGCCGAAGTAGACAAGGAATGGTGGGATTCGGTGGGCCACTACATTCGCAACGAAGACGAAGAGGTGCCGACGGCGGGACGATTTAATGGAGGGCAGAAGTTGCTGTTCTGGGGATTTTTCTGGTGCGGGATCCTGCTGTTTTTCAGCGGATTGATTTTGTGGTTCCCGCACTGGATTCCGTGGAATCTGCGATTCCTGCGATTGCTTGCGGTGCTCGTGCATCCCGCAGCGGCGCTGATCACGATTGGACTTTTCATTATTCACGTGTACATGGGCACGTTGATGGAGCGAGGGGCGTTCGCATCGGTGGTGCGCGGGGACGTTTCCGCGAGCTGGGCGAAACGGTATCATGGCATCTGGTACGATAAAGTGATGCGAGAAAACTCGCCGAGGAAATGAAGAGCGGCAAGTGGGACGCGCGAATCGCCCGCGCCCGTGAGTTGGTTTCCGCATATCCCTCCGCAACCGAGGGGCTGAACTTCTACGGGCACATCGCACAATTTCAGAAGTCACTGTATGAAGAATTAGAAACTCAGTGCGGCACCGCACAAGTGGCGCGGCTTCCTGGCACGCTGCAGCGGGAACTTGACCTCTTCGTTTTACTTCCCCGTTTCGCACCATATCTCGCGATCGTCGAAAAAAATTCACCCGCAACTCTCGCGGGCGCGGCCGGAGAATTGCGCGCGGGCGGGGCAAGCAGGTGGCAGGAAATACTAGAGGGATTCTGGCACTCGGAACACGGAACGGATCTTCAAGGGAGTGCCAAGGGTTCAGGTCCGGAAACTTCGCAATCGCTTTTGGCGTGGGCGTTCCTGCAGACGTATGCGGAATATCTTGCCGACTACACGGCGCATCCTCCTTTTCACGCGACGCCTCCGGTGTGCCCGTTGTGCCGATCGAAGCCGCTGGTGGGAGTGCTGCGGCCGGAAGGCGACGGCGGGAAACGATTTTTGATCTGCTCGCTGTGCGCCACGGAATGGGAATACCGGCGGCTCGTCTGTGCGGGATGCGGCGAAGAAGATGTGCAAAAGCTCGCCGTATACACCGCGAAAGAAATTCCACATGTTCGCGTGGAAGCGTGCGACACCTGCCATCAGTACATCAAGACTATTGATCTGACGAAGGACGGGCACGGAGTGCCGGTGGTGGATGAACTTGCAACGATTCCACTGAACCTGTGGGCGGCGGATCACAACTACTCGAAAATTCGAACGAATTTGCTTGGGATTTAGGACGCTCCGCAAGATCGAGCGAGCGCCGGCAGACCCGGGACCGCGGCGCTGGCGCCGCCAGCCAATATCTGAAACCAGTTTGAAGCTAAACACATCTATTACAGTCTAACTCCTCGGTGAGGAATTAGGATTGCGCATGGTTTAATGGAGTTTTGGGGCGTGGCCAAGACTCCCGGATGACCGGCGCGACCCCAAGCCAACTTCTGGTAGACCGTCAGGAATCGGGTGTAATCGATGTGGATCGTTCGACTGGCATTACGGCGGCCGTACACATTTGTGGTGGCGGCGATCCTGCTATTGATTTTGGGTCCGGTGGCGATCCTGCGCACTCCGACGGATATTTTTCCGAACATTAATATTCCGGTTGTCAGCGTGATCTGGAATTACGGCGGGCTCGAACCGGAGGAGATGTCGAACCGGATTACATATATTTACGAACGCGTTTTGACGACCACTGTTAACGACATCGAACACATCGAATCGCAATCATTCAACGGAATCGGAATCACAAAAGTATTTTTTCATCCGGGCGTGCAGATCGGGAATGCAGTGGCGCAAGTGACGGCGATATCGCAGACGATTGTGCGCAATTTTCCGCCCGGCACCACGCCGCCGCTGGTGATTCAATACAACGCATCGACGGTGCCGATTTTGCAGCTCGCGCTCTCAGGAAAGGGTCTGAACGAGCAGCAACTGTTTGACGTGGGCGTGAATTTTATTCGCACCGGGCTGATCACCGTGCCAGGCGTTGCGATTCCGTATCCGTATGGCGGGAAGCAGCGGCAGATCCAGATCGATTTGAATACGGCGCAACTGCAGTCCAAAGGGCTGTCGCCGAACGACGTGGTGACGACGATCAGCAATCAAAACCTGATCCTGCCCGGCGGGACGGCAAAGATTGGCACGTTTGAATATCAGGTGGATATGAATGGGGCACCGACGACCGTAACCGACCTGAATAATCTGCCGATCAAGAGCGTGGGGGATTCGACGGTTTACATTCGGGACGTCGCATTCGTGCGCGACGGATACCCGCCGCAGACAAATATCGTTCGAGTGGATGGGGCGCGCGCCGTGCTGATGTCAGTGCTGAAATCGGGCGACGCGTCAACTCTGGATATTATTTCCGGGATCAAGTCGAAGCTGCCGGGCATTCAGGCATCACTGCCGACGAAAGTGGATATTCATCCGGTATCGGACCAGTCGCTTTTTGTGCGGGCATCGATTCAGGGAGTGGTGCGCGAAGGAGCGATTGCGGCGGGCCTAACGGGTTTGATGATTTTGATATTTCTGGGGAGCTGGCGGAGCACGATCATCATAGCGGTATCGATTCCGCTTTCGATTTTGACGTCGTTGATCGTATTGAGCGCGCTGGGAGAGACGATCAATATCATGACGCTGGGCGGGCTGGCGTTAGCTGTGGGAATCCTTGTGGACGACGCGACGGTGGAAGTGGAAAACATCAACCGCAATTTCGACCAGGGCAAGGAGATCGTGCAGGCGATTCTGGACGGCGCTTCGCAGATCGCTGTGCCGGCGCTGGTGTCGACGCTATCGATTTGCATCGTGTTCGTACCGATGTTTTTTCTTTCGGGCGTCGCGAAGTATCTGTTCGTGCCACTGGCGGAAGCGGTGTGCTTTGCGATGATGGCGTCGTACTTGCTTTCGCGAACACTGGTGCCGACGATGGCGCGGTACCTGCTTGTTGCGGTGACAGAAGAGGAGCGGCGCGAAGCTTCGCGAACGTCACGCAACCCCTTTGTGCGTTTGCAGGAGAGGTTCGAAGTTACTTTCGAGAAATTCCGCGAGAGCTATCACCGCAAGCTTGAAGCGTCTGTGCGGCATCGCAAACTCTTCATCGTTATTTTCATGTCGGCATGCTTACTTTCATTCTTGCTGATTCCTTTCGTTGGACAGGACTTTTTTCCAAGCGTGGATAGTGGTGAATTCAAGCTGCACATGCGGGCGCCGACAGGCACGCGGATCGAAGATACGGCCAGCCTCTGCGATCGAGTGGAAGATGAAATCCGGCGTGAAATTCCGCCGAAAGAACTCGTAACGATCATCGATAACATCGGGCTGCCGTACAGCGGAATCAATCTATCGTATAGCACGTCTGCTCCCATCGGCCCAGCGGATGCCGACATTCAAGTGGAGCTCTCGCACGATCACCGGCCGACGAAGGAGTACGTTCGCGCGCTGCGTTTGAAGCTCGCTCACGATTTTCCGGGAGTCGTGTTCTACGACTTGCCGGTCGATATCGTGACGCAAATTCTCAATTTTGGATTGCCGGCGCCGATCGACGTGCAAGTGGTGGGGCGCAATCTCGCGGCAAACCGGACGTTTGCGGAGAACCTGATCAACAAACTGAAATTTGTTCCCGGCGCTGTGGATTTGAGGATTCAGCAGCCGTTCAACTACCCAAAATTTCACATTGATGTGGATCGGACAAAAACAAGTCAGGTAGGGTTCACTCAGAAGGACGTGGCGAACAATCTTCTGATTTCGCTAAGCGGCAGCTCCCAGACGACGCCAACATTCTGGCTCGATCCGAGAACCGGCGTAAGTTACAACATCGCCACCCAAACGCCGCAATACCGCGTGGACTCTCTACAGGATCTGCAGAACATACCGATCTCAAATGGTGTGGCTCACCCGCAGATCATGGCCAGCCTGGGCACGATCACGCGAGGCGCGGAGATGGCTGTCGTCTCCCACTACAATATTCAGCCGGTGATCGATATTTTCGGTTCGGTGGACGGTCGAGATTTGGGAGGAGTGGCGGGAGACATCGGGAAAATTCTGGAAGATTCGCGGAAGGATTTGCCGCAGGGTTCGCAATTGGTCGAGCGCGGCCAAGTTTTGACGATGCGATCATCATTTGTCGGGTTGCTGGCAGGGCTGGGTTTTTCGATTCTTCTCGTGTACCTGTTGATCGTGGTCAATTTCCAGTCGTGGCTCGATCCGTTTATTATTTTGATGGCATTGCCGGCGGCGCTCGCAGGAATCGTGTGGTTTCTTTTCGTGACCGGAACGACGATCAGCGTTCCGGCTCTCACCGGCGCGATCATGTGCATGGGTGTGGCGACGTCGAACAGCATTCTCGTGATCAGCTTCGCGAAAGAACGGTTGGAAGAGGGCGAGGATCCGGGAGAAGCGGCGCTGAACGCGGGATTCACGCGCTTTCGGCCGGTGTTGATGACGGCGCTTGCGATGATTATCGGCATGTTGCCGATGTCGTTGGGTCTGGGAGAGGGGGGCGAGCAAAATGCACCTCTGGGACGAGCGGTCATCGGCGGGCTTTTGTTTGCAACAGTCGCGACATTGTTTTTTGTCCCGGTATTCTTCAGCTTTGTGCACAGCTGGCGGCAGAGCAAATCGACTGGAGCGGCGGCTTAAGAGATTGTGCGATTTGAGCGGCGGCCGGAAAATAAAACCGTGCGCTGCGGGAATGTGAAATAGCAGAAGAGGAGATATGGCGCAGACCGAAGGGAACACGAACCAGGCGGAACGCGGGAGCGGGCAAGCTCCTCCCGAGTCAGGGTCGAAGCACGGCGTTTTGATCACGGTGTTAGTTTTGTTGATCGTGGCGGCGATCGTGGTGGGAGGAATCGTCCCGCGATTGCGGGCCAAAGCGGCTCTGAAGAGCGTGACATATGACCTCGCGGTGCCGACCGTCAACGTGATGCACGCGAAGCAAGGCGCGCCGCAAACGGAGATCGTGCTGCCGGGAAACATGCAGGCGTTCACGGAATCGCCGATCTACGCCCGCACGAATGGTTACCTGAAGAAATGGTACGTAGATATTGGCGGACGGGTGAAAGCGGGCCAACTGCTGGCCGAACTTGAGACACCCGAAGTGGACCAGCAACTGCAGCAGGCGCGTGCGCAACTGAACACGGCCAAAGCGAACTACAACCTTTCGCAGATCACTTCGAACCGCTACCAGGACCTGAAGAATACTGATTCGGTGGCGCAACAGGATGTAGACAACGCGCTCGGCTCAGAACACGCGAATGCGGCGACGGTGGCTTCGGCCGAGTATCAGGTGAAATATCTCGAGCAGCTCGAATCGTTCAAGAATATTTATGCGCCGTTTGACGGCATTATCACGGTACGTAACACCGATGTGGGCCACTTGATCAATTCGGGAGCCGGCACGGCTGCAGCTGAACTATTTCACATTGCGGCGATTCACACGCTGCGCGTCTACATCAATGTGCCTCAGCAATTTTCGCCAGCAGCCAAAGCAGGATTAATCGCGAATCTGACGCTTCAGGAATTTCCGGGACGGCAATTCAAGGGAAAGCTCGTTCGGACTGCGAATGCGATCGATCTCGCGACGCGAACTCTCTTGGTGGAAGTGGATGTGGATAATCCCACGGGCGAGTTGTTGCCTGGAGCATTTGCAGAGGTTCACCTGGCGGTTCCGTCGGGCGCGCCGACGTTTATCTTGCCGGTGAGCGCGCTTATTTTCCGCGCGCAGGGATTGCAGGTGGGAATTGTGAAAGACGGGAATCGCGCGGAGCTTGCGAACATCATTCTCGGGCGCGATTTTGGAGCGGAGGTAGAGGTTGTGTCCGGGCTTCAGGGCGATGACGACGTGATCGTGAATCCGCCGGACTCGCTGATTTCGGGTGAGACTGTGCGAGTGGCGCCTGCTCAAACGCCTGGACAGGCACAGGGGCAGAATTCGCAAGGAAAGCAATCAACCCCCGGGGGGAGCCAGAAGTGAGTTCGCGTTTTGGTTTCGCTTCCTTGCGCGAAGTTTTGTCTGTGCGAAGGCCGGCTCTATTGCTTGGCATTGGCGTTGGGATTGTGCTGTGTGGCTGCACGGTGGGACCGAACTATGTTCGCCCGCCTGCTGACGTTCCGGTGGATTACAAAGAATTGGGGAATTGGAAGCCGGTGCAACCGAGCGACCAAGTTTCGAAGGGCGAGTGGTGGGAGATTTATGAAGACCCGCAGCTAAATGCTCTGGAAGCGCAAATTGAAGTTTCAAATCAGAATTTGAAAGCGGCGCAAGAGCAATTTGAACAGGCGCGCCTGGCAATCAAAATCTCACGCTCGAATTACTATCCCACGGTGACGGGCGGCGCATCTGCTTCGCGAAGCCACGTATCGTCTAACGCTCCGCTATTCACAGTGGGAGCGTCAAAATCCGACTACTCGGATTTCGCGATCCCGATCGATGCGTCGTGGGAACCGGATCTGTGGGGCCGCGTGCGGCGAACGGTGGAAGCGAGCCGCTCGGAAGCGCAGGCGAGCGCCGCGGACGTGGCCAATGTGAGCCTGAGCCTTCACGCCGAGCTTGCGATGGACTATTTCCAATTGCGCGGGCTGGACGCGCAGAAGGATCTGCTCGATTCGACAGTCGTTGCGTACGAGAAAGCGCTCGCTCTCACGCAGAACCGTTACAAAGGCGGGCTCGCATCGGCGGTGGATGTGGCGCAAGCCGAAACACAGTTGAGAACCACGCGAGCGCAAGCGATCGACGTGGGCGTGAATCGTTCGGCATTCGAACACGCGATCGCAGTTTTGATCGGCAAGCCGCCATCGCAATTCAGTTTGCCGGGTTCACCGCTGCGAGCTTCGCCGCCCGCGATTCCGCCGGGGCTGCCTTCGGATCTACTCGAACGCCGGCCTGACATTGCGGCATCCGAGCGACGCATGCAGGAATCGAACGCGCAAATCGGCGTTGCGAAATCGGCATACTACCCACTCGTGACACTCACAGGCGCGGGCGGATTCGAGAGCGGGACGTTCACCACGCTGATACAAGGGCCCTCAGGACTGTGGGCAGTGGGGGCGGCTGCCGCTGAGACGCTTTTCGACGCTGGGAAGCGCCACGCTGTGACCCAGCAATCGGAATCCGCGTACCGGCAATCCATTGACAACTACCGGCAAACGGTGCTCAGCGCTTTTCAGGAAGTGGAAGACAATCTCGCGGCGCTACGCATTCTCAACGAAGAAGAAACGGTGCAGCAGTCCGCAGTGGCTTCGGCCGAACACTCGCTCGCGCTTTCGAACAATCGATATAAGGGCGGGATCGTGAACTACCTCGAAGTGATCACGGCGCAGAATGCGGCGCTTTCCGATGAAGTCACGGAGGTAGGCATTCAGACGCGGCGGATGCAGGCGAGCGTGCTGCTGGTGAAGGCGATTGGCGGCGGCTGGAATGTGGTGAAAATCCCTCGCGTTTAGTTTTATTGTTCCTCTGTTCATGCGCTGCGAAAGTGTGCCGTGATTCGCCGGCTGCGCAAGAGATCAAAATCGATTGCTGATCCCGCTCGAGTCCCCGGATTGTCTCGCTGGCTCCGTTTCGCTGCTTGTGATAAACATGAGCGCTCTGGATTTGTTCATCGAGTGCGCGAGTTTCGGAGTTTGATTTCATGAGCCGGCGAAAAACGAGAGGAACGGGAATCACGCTGCGAGACGTCGCGCAGGCGAGCGGCGTTTCTCCGGCGACTGTGTCCATCGTTCTGAATAATGCGCCGCTCGCGCGATATATTCCGCCGCCGACGAAAGATCGGATTGCGAAAGCGGCGAAGAAACTTGGTTACCGGCCCAAGATTCATTCGCGCTCTGCGGGAGCCAAGCGGAATCGGTCGGTCGGCGTGATGGTATTCGACATCACAGACCCGTTTTGTACGCTTGTGCTGCGAGGGATTGAAAATTCGCTGTACGAAGCATCTTACCTGCCGGTTCTCACCGATGTTCACAATCAGCGCGGCCGCTTCGACCGCTATCTTGAAATGCTGCTGGCTTCGCCAGTGGAAGGGCTCGTGATCGTTGCGAACTGGTTGTTCGTCGATATCGACCTACTCGCCGATCTCGAGAAGCGAAATATTCCCGCGGCAATGATTGGCAGGGAATTGAAAACGGGAAACGTGAGCTCGGTGATGGTGGACAACGAAGCCGGAGCGCATCTTGCAATGGAGCACCTGTATTCGTTGGGACATCGCAAGATCGCATTCATTCGCGGTCCAAAGATGCTAGGCGATAGCGCGCCCCGATGGCGCGGTGTGCGGTCGTTCGCGCGCTCTGTGGGACTTGAGATTGATCCTGCGCTCGTGGTGAACCTGCCGGATTCACTCGACCATAATTCCGGATTCGAGTGCGGTTTTAAACTCACGGAGGAATTGCTGAAGCAGAAAAAGCGGTTCACCGCCGTAATGGCGTTTGACGACATGACCGCCTTCGGAACGATTCGGAGTTTAGCGCGCGCGGGACTGAAAGTTCCCGACGATTGCTCAGTGATCGGATTCGATGACGTGATCCCGGCGGGGCTCTCGTTTCCGTCGCTGACGACCGTGCGGCAGCCGATGGAGGCGCTGGGGAGCGCGGCGGTGGGAATCGTGATGGAAGGCATCAATGCGGCGACAGAGGATCGCGAATTTGAGCCGTCACATCGCAAGCTTGCGCCGGAGCTGGTGGTGCGTGAGTCGACGCGGGCCGTGACGTGATTTCGCGCGAGGGATGGGAACTTTCGGCTTGACACCGGTGCGCGCCGGAATCATAGTTCGATTTAATAAATTTTAATAAATGCTAGCGACTTACCGGAGCGCGGGCCCCGATGTCGAAAGTCCCACTGATTGGTGCCGGGCGAAAATTCGGGCGATGAAATTGGCTGCGTGGCACTACCTTTCTGCTTCTCTTTCTGATTCCGGCTTTGTGCCTTCGCGAGCCGCTGGCTGATTCTGGCAGCGCCTTCGCTTCAAAATTTTCTCCACGACGCGTTGGGCGCTTCAGTCGGGATGCGAGTTCAAGGCCACGGGTGCGGAAATTTCCGCTTGCAGGATTTTCGACCGCCGGCTGGCATTCGACGACGGTGCCATCGACCGTGGTTGCTGCGCTGGTGGCCGACAAGACGTACCCCGACCCGGATTTCGGAATGAACTTGCGTCAAATTCCCGGGACGCCACCTATCCGATCGGAAAGAATTTCGGCGAACTGCCGATGCCGAAGGACAGCCCGTTTCGATGCTCGTGGTGGTACCGAACGGAATTTCGTACGCCCGCCGGAACGGAGGGACGTCACGTCTGGCTGCATTTCAGCGGGATCAATTACCGCGCGAATATCTGGTTGAATGGGCGAAAGATCGCTGGCGCAGAAGATGTGGTCGGCATGTATCGCATCTGGGAATTCGATGCGACCCCCTGGCTCGCATCCAACGGAGCGAATGTGCTTGCGGTGGAAACGTTCGCGCAAACCGAAACCGATTTTGGCATCAACTGGCAGGATTGGAATCCTGCGCCGCCTGACAAAAACATGGGACTTTACAGCGACGTGTATCTGCGCGCGACCGGCGCTGTTGAAATACGCAATCCGCAGGTGGTGACGCATTTTACGGATGCATCGAACAGCGAGGCGAACCTTACGGTGATGGCGCAGCTGTACAACGCAACGGATAAGCCGGTGACGGGCTCGTTGGAAGGGAACATCGAAGAGGTAAAGTTTCAGCAGAGTGTGACTCTGAAACCCGGCGAAACACGCACAGTGAAGTTTTCACCCGATCGTTTTGCGGATCTCCGTGTGAAGGATCCGAAAATCTGGTGGCCGGCGCAGATGGGGCAACCGAATCTCCACGAGCTCTCGCTTCGATTTTCAGTGGGCAACGATCTCTACGACGTGGCGACGACTCGCTTTGGAATTCGGGAAGTGACTTCCGAGCTGACGAGCAATGGTTCCCGTTTATTTCGTGTGAATGGAAAGAAGATCCTGATTCGCGGCGGTGGATGGGCGGAGGACATGCTGCTGCGACGCTCGCGCGAGACGTCTGGAACAACAATTTCAGTACGTGCTGGACATGAATTTGAATGCGATTCGGCTCGAAGGTCAAATCGAAAGCGACGATTTTTACGATCTCGCAGATCGAGAAGGGAATTCTGCTGATGCCGGGGTGGGTCTGCTGCACCTACTGGCAACTGTGGGAAAAATGGAAGCCGGGCGACCTTCCGATCGCGGTGCAATCGTTGCGATCGCAGGCGCTGCGTTTGCGTTCGCACCCAAGTGTTTTCGTTTGGCTGAACGGCAGCGACGTTCCGCCGCCTGCGAAGGTGGAGCGCGCGTATCTGAAAGTGTTGAAGGAGACGGAGTGGCCGAATCCGTCGGTGTCGTCGGCTGCGCGAATTCCGGCGGAATTCAGCGGAATTTCCGGAATGAAAATGACGGGGCCGTACAACTATGTCCCGCCGTCGTACTGGCTGACTGACCCGGGAAAATATGGCGGTGCGAGTGGATTTAATTCGGAGACGAGTCCGGGGCCTGCGATTCCCACGCTCGAGAGTTTGAAGCAAATGCTCCCCGAGGATCGGCTGTGGCCGATCAATGAGTTGTGGAACTATCATGCCGGCTCGGAAAGTTTTTCGAATGTCGACGTGTTCAATCGCGCGATGAATTCGACGTACGGCGCGCCAACGGGACTTGAGGATTACCTCGCGAAAGCTCAAGCGATGACCTATGACGGCGAACGCGCGATGTTCGAGGCATACTCGCGCAACAAATATTCTGCGACGGGCGTGATCCAGTGGATGCTGAATAATTCATGGCCGTCGATCTACTGGCATCTTTACGACTACTACCTGCAACCCGCGGGCGGATATTTCGGAACGAAGAAAGCGTGCGAACCGCTGCACGTTCAATATTCGTATGACGATCGCAGCGTTGTGGTTGTGAATAACACGTACCAGAAGGCTTCGGGCCTGGCGGTGACGGCAGAAGTTTACGATTTCAAACTGGAGAAAATCTTTTCGAAGCAAGCGCCGCTGGATATCGATGCCGACGGCGTTGCGCGGGCTCTCACGATCCCGCCGTTCGCTGACTCGACTTCGCCGGTTTTCTTCGTGCGCCTGGAGTTGCAGGACGGCGCCGGGAAAGTTGTGAGCTCGAATTTCTACTGGCTGTCGAGCAAGCCTGCGAAGATCGACTGGGCGAAGACGGTCTACTTCGATGAGGTCACCCACCGCGGAGTCGACGTCCATCTACACTCCCGCTTCGCCGTACGATGATTTGAACGCGCTCGGCGCACTCCCGCAAGTGCGGGTGACGGCCGCGGCGATCGTCGAACTGGGCAGGAGGCGACCCGCGCGTTCGTGTGAAGATTACAAATTCCAGCAGCCATCTTGCTTTCCAAATTTGTCTGAGCATTCGACAGAAGGACGGATCAACGGATATTTTACCGGTACTGTGGGACGACAACTATTTCGAACTGATGCCGGGGAGACGCGCGAGATCACGGCGCGATACCTCGTGCGCGATGCGCTGAAGGGAAAGCCAGAGTTGATCGATCGGCGGTTGGAATATTGAACCCGAAGTAGTGGCTCTTGCCGATGCCGGCGCGGGCGACTAGCACCGCCCGCGTCGCGAACGCAACGGGTGGACACTAATGCCGGGCAAGGTTCTCACGTCGAGCGGCTTGGCGCCTCGCGAATTTCCGCACGCGATGCTGCGGGAGATCTACGAACAGCCGCAGGCGATCCGCGAGACGATTCAGCGCAATGTGGAAGGCGATGTGATTTTTCCATCCGCGCTGCAGCCGATCGAAAGTGCACTCTTCGCGTTCAAGAAAATCATTATTGCGGCGAGCGGTTCGAGCCGCCATGCCGGGCTTGCGGGCGAAATCATGATGGAGGATCTTGCCGGTGTTGCCGTGGACGTGGAGTATGCGAGCGAGTATTGCTACCGGTCGACCCATGCGGGGGCGGATCCGATTGTGCTGGTGATTACGCAGTCGGGTGAAACCGCGGACACGATCGCTGCACAGCGTGAGGCGCTGCATCGTGGGGCGAAAACGGTGGCGATATCGAACGTCGCCGACTCGACGATTGCGCATGAAGCAAGCTCAACACTGATCACATATGCCGCGCCCGAACGCGCGATCCCGGCGACGAAGAGTTTTACCGCACAACTCACACTGCTTTATTTGTTTTCGCTGTTTCTCGCGCGCAAACGCGGCCGCATGACGTCCGAAGTTACCCGCAGCCACATCCATCGCCTTGCGGTGATTCCCGACGGAGATCGAAACAGCGCTTTCTGAATGGGATGGGCAGGCTGCGGATGCCGCGCGCACGATTGCGGAATCGAAAGCGTTCTTGTTTCTTGGCCGGGGCGTGCATTATGCGATCGCGCGGGAAGGCGCGTTGAAATTGAAGGAAATCTCCTACGTGCAAGCGGAGGGATTGCCGGCGGGCGAGTTGCGCCACGGCCCGAATGCGCTGGTAACTGAGAAACTGCCCGTGATTGCGCTGGCGACGCGCGATCTTTTCGATCCGGATTCCATGCTGCGATATCAAAAGACGCTCGGTGTGCTCGAATATGTGAAGAGCCGCGGCGGAAACGTGATTGCGATTGCGACGGAAGGTGATCGTGACGTGCCGATGATTGCGGACCGCGTTATTTTCGTTCCACCTGCGCCTGAGTTGCTGCTGCCGATTCTGGAAGTTGTCCCGCTGCAGCTTTTCGCGTATCACTTTGCTGTGCTGAATGGCTGCGATGTTGACCACCCGCGAAATCTTGTGAAAGCCGTCGTCACCGAATGAGCGAGCTGATTCCCGCCGCGGCATCTCCGCTGAAACTGAAAAGAGTTCTCGGTCTCTGGGACCTGATCATCATCGGGATCGTGATCATCCAGCCGATTGCGCCGATGGGAATTTACGGCGTGATCAGCAATGAAGCGCGCGGGCACGTGGTGACTACGATTCTCATCGCGATGGTTGCGATGCTTTTCACCGCCGTCAGCTACGGCAAAATGGCGCGCGCGTATCCCAGCGCCGGATCCGCGTATACATACGTGGGCCAGGAGATTCATCCGGCGCTTGGGTACATCACCGGCTGGGCGATGGTGATGGACTACATTCTGAACCCGCTGATCTGCACCGTGATTTCGAGCAAGCTGACGCAAAATATTCTTCCCGGCGTGCCGTACTGGGTGCTTGCGATCGGCTACGCGGTGGCATTCACCGCGCTGAATTTGCGCGGGGTGAAAACTTCGGCACGAATCAACGACGTGCTTGCAGCCGGCATGATGATTGTCGTTGTCGTGTTTTTCGCATTTGTGATTCGTTTCTTATGGGGAATTGAACACTATGGCGCGGGGTACTTCACGCAGCCTTTCTACAATCCGGAAACTTTCAGCTTTCCGGCCGTGATGCGCGGGACCTCGATTGCAGTGCTCACATATATAGGTTTCGACGCGATTTCGACATTTTCGGAGGAAGTGGAGAATCCCCGGCGGAATATCATGCTTGCTACAGTTCTGGTGTGCGTGATTACCGGAATTTTGTCGTCACTCGAAGTGTACGCAGCGCAGCTGGTGTGGGGCTCGAAGCCGTTTCCGCCGGAGATGGTCGAATCTGCGTTTCCTTTGGTGGCGCGGCAAATCGGCGGCTTTTTCCTATTTCATTTGATCAATTTCACCGTCTTGATCGCAAACATCGGTTCGGGAATGGGGGCGCAACTCGGAGCTGCCCGTCTTCTCTACGGAATGGGGCGGAGCGACGGGATTCCGAAGAGGTTTTTTGGCGCGCTGGACGCAAGAAATCGCATTCCGCGGAACAACGTGATCTTCGTCGGCGCAATTGCGCTGGTGGGAGCATTCCTAATCAGCTACGAGCGGGGAACTCAGCTGCTGAATTTCGGAGCATTGATCGCGTTCATGGGAGTGAATGCCGCCGCATTCGTCCGATACTTTGTGCGCGCGAAAGAAAAATCGTGGACGGATCTTGTAATGCCCATACTTGGATTTGTTATCTGTTTTTATATCTGGTTAAAGCTTGGACGCTACGCGATCGCATTGGGCGCTGTTTGGATGATCGTTGGCATTGCGTACGGCGCGGTGAAGACGAAAGGATTCAAATCGAAGCTCGTGCAATTCGATATTCCTGCGGAAGACGATTAAAGCACTGCGTTCGCGCCGGTCGTATCAATCTGGTTCCTGGGTAACGATGTGAACATCCACCGCGGTGACGTCGCGCAAGAAGCGATTGATCGTATTCAGGAACAGCAATTTCCGCCAACCTTCGACGGCCGTTCGCCCGAAGATCACCTGGGTGATGTGTTTTTCGCGGACAAATTGCGCCGTGGCGTCGGCTACGTTATCACCTTTCAACCGAACGGTCTTCGCGCCGAGGCTTTCTGCAAACTGCATGTTTGCTGTTAACAATTTCTGATCCTGCTCCGAAGAATCCACCTGATTCACATCGATGTGCACAGCGTACAGGTCCCCGTCCATTCGCCGCGCCATGCGCGCCGCGCGTGCCACGAGATACTGAGCTTTCGGATTGGCGCTGATCAGGACGGCGATACGCTCGCGCACGGCCCAGCTCTCCTGAATATCTTTTTCCACCATGTAGGATTCGAGGCTGCGGTCAACCTGTTCGGCGACCTGACGAAGAGCCAGCTCGCGAAGCGCGATCAAATTTCCGCGGCGGAAGAAATTCTTGAGGGCCTGCTCGACTTTGTCTTTGTTATAAACGTCGCCACGCTTCATGCGGTTTTGCAGGGCTTCGGGCGTCAGGTCCACCATGACCGTTTCTTCTGAAACCTGGAGCACCCAATCGGGGACAGTTTCGCGGACGGCTACTCCCGTGATGGCGCGAACGGTAGGCGCGATGCTTTCGATGTGCTGGATATTCACCGTGGAAATTACGTCGATCTTCGCCTCGAGGAGTTCGAGCACGTCTTCGTATCGCTTGCGGTGTTTGCTTCCCGGGAATGTTCGTGTGGGCGAGCTCGTCAACGAGCACAACGGCGGGACGGCGCGCGAGAATTGCGTCGGTGTCCATTTCCTCGAAGATCGTACCTTTGTAATTGATCTTTCTTCCGCGGCACGGTTTCGAGCTGCGCAGCAAGCTCCCCGATACCCTTGCGCCCGTGCGTTTCCACAATTCCAATCACAACGTCCTCGTCGCGAGTTTTTCCGCCGGATGGCCTCGCTGAGCATGCTGAAAGTCTTGCCCACGCCCGGCGCGTAGCCGAGGAAGAGTTTCATCATGCCCTTGGCTTTCTCGGGCGGCTTCGACTCTGCGAGCCATTGTTCAGGTGATTTCGGCATGCCGGCTATTCTCTTTTACGGCTGCGTGTAAAGCTACGATAGAATGGCGCGATGCGCGACTCCGCCTTCAGCCGTGCCGTTCGATTCGCGGCCGCGTTTGGCATCGTGCTCGGAATTACTCTTTTTTATCGCAAGGTGCTTCCGGTTAACGCCACCACCGTTGCGCTCACGTTTCTGCTCGCCATTTTAGCGGTTTCCACGGTTTGGGGCATCGCCGTTTCGGTTTTCATGTCCCTGATTGCGATGCTTGCTTTCAACTACTATTTTCTGCCACCGGTCGGAACGCTTACGATTTCCGACCCGCAAAATTGGGTGGCGCTGTTCGCGTTTCTGGTGGTGTCGGTTATCGCCAGCCAACTTTCTACGAGCGCCCGTAAACAGGCGCAGGATGTTTCCGCGCGCCGCCGCGAAGTGGAACGGCTCTACTCGTTCACCCGCGGGCTTCTGGAATCCGGCAACGTGATACAACTTCTCAATCGCATCCCCGCGCAGATTGTGGATACGTTTGAAGTGGGCGCTGCCGCCCTGCTTCTCGCCGACAAACAAAAAATCTATCGCTCCGGTCCTGTGATGCCCGCGCTTGATCTGGAAAGCCTCAAGGCTGTGGTAGTGCGCGAAGAGCCCGTGATCGACGCAGCGAACAGTCTGTGTTTTGTCCCGGTACGGATCGGGGTACGTCCGATTGGGAGCCTCGGCCTTTCCGGCACAATACTTTCGCGCCAGACGCTGGAAGCGATCGGCACGCTGATTGCCGTGGCGATGGAACGCGCGCGCGCCGTCGAGCAGCTCGGGCAAACCGAAGCGGCTCGCGAGGGTGAGCGACTTCGAACGGCGTTGCTCGATTCCGTTACGCATGCGCTTCGCACTCCCCTCACATCGATCAAAGCGTCTGTGACAAACCTGCTCTCGAATCCGGCGCTGAGCGGTGCACAACGCTCCGAGCTGCTCACAATCATCAACGAAGAAAGCGACCGTTTGAACCGGCTCGTTGGGGAAGCAGCCGAAATGGCACAGCTGGATGCGGGAGAAGTATTGCTGCAACTCGAGCCTCGTCCACTTTCCGAAGTTGTCAGCGCCGCACTCGCGCAAACCAAGACCGTTCTGGGCAACCGGAATGTTGATTTGCGAATTCCGTCCAATTTGCCCCTTGTTCGCGTCGATCTGGCGCGAGCGCGCGAGGCGCTGGTCCACTTGATCGAGAATGCGAATCAATATTCGCCGCCCGGCGAACTCATCACGATCACCGCCGAACATCGCGGCGATTTCGTAGTCACAAGCGTGGCCGATCGTGGCGCCGGCATAGACGACCCCGAACAAAATCTGATCTTCGAAAAATTTTATCGCGGCCGCGATCAGCGCTATCGCGTGGAAGGCACTGGCATGGGCTTGCCCATCGCCAAAGCGATCGTCGAAGCGCATGGAGGCGCGATCAGCCTGACCAGCCAGCCAGGGCACGGATCTGTGTTTTCATTCACGCTTCCCATCGATCGCAGTCGCGTTGGTTCCGCATGAATTCGAGCACAATTCTCATCGTCGACGACGAGCCGCAAATCCGCCGGGTGATGCTCACCACGCTTACCTCGCAGGGTTACGTGGTGATGGAAGCGAGATCGGGCGAGGAGGCGCTCGCAAAGCTTCGCGCCGAACGCGCCGACCTGATTCTTCTGGACGTGAACATGCCGGGAATGTCCGGGCTTGAAACGTGCCGCGAAATCCGGCGCACCGAGCGATGTGCCGATCATCATGCTGACTGTGCGAAACGCGGAGAAGGACAAGGTTCAAGCGCTCGACGCCGGAGCGGACGACTACGTGGTGAAGCCGTTCGGCGCCGAGGAATTGATGGCGCGCATTCGCGCGGCGCTTCGGCGCGCTGCGCCTGACGAGTCGCTCTCGGCGTTTGCTTCCGAGGATTTGGCGATCGATTTCTCGAAACGCACGGTGGCGGTGAAGGGAACGCCCGTCCGGCTCACGCCGAAAGAATTTGAGTTGCTGCGGCAGCTTGTGTCGAATCAAGGGACCTCGCTCAGCCATCGCCGATTGCTGCAGGCCGTGTGGGGCCCGGACTACGGCGAGGAAACGGAATATCTGCGCGTGTTCATCAATCAATTGCGCAAGAAAATCGAGCCAGAGCCGCATCATCCCCGTTACATTCACACCGACCCTTGGATCGGCTATCGATTCGAGGGGCCCAGTGACAAATCTCGCAGAGCCAAGTCCGACAAATCGCCCGGGAAATAGTTGAGGTGATTTACCGGGGCATCGGATGCGCCTCGTCCAGCTCCAGATTTAGCTCCAGCACATTCACGCGGGGCTCGCCGAGAAATCCGAGCTGCCGCTGCTCGGTGTGTTTCGACACGAACGAGCGCAGAACTGTTGTGCTGAGCCCTCGTTCGCGAGAAACGCGGTCAAGTTGAAATTCTGCCGACGCCGTTGAAATGTGAGGATCGAGGCCTGAGCCAGACGTCGTTGCAAGATCGGCAGGGATTGGGGCGCCCGGATTTTCGGCGGCGAGTGATTGGACGGTGCTCGAAACCCGTTCGAGGAGCACTTTGTTCGTTGGACCGAGATTCGAGCCGCCGGAAGCCATTGGATCGTATCCAGTAGCTCCTGCCGCGGACGGCCGCGAGTGAAAATATCCCGGCGAAGTGAACGGCTGCCCGATCAAACTGCGATCCAGCGATTGTTCCGTCCGTTCGAGGAATCAGGTTGCCGTTGGCCCGCCGGGGATAGCACAGCTGAGCAAGGGCTGTGACGGCGAGTGGATAAAAAATTCCGAGCAGAACCGTCGTCGCAAGAGTCATCCAGATTGAGATCAGGAGATTTCTTTTCATTTTGTCCTCGCCATGGGCCTGAACTTCGAAGTCAGGCCAAGCCGATGTGCGTAATGATCAAATCAATCAGCTTGATTCCAAGAAATGGCGCGATGATTCCGCCAATGCCATATACCAACAGATTGCGGCGCAACAACGCTTCTGCGCCCAGCGGACGGTACTTCACTCCGCGCAGCGCGAGCGGCACGAGCGCAATAATAATCAGCGCATTGAAAATCACAGCCGACAGCACGGCTGACTGGGGAGTTTTCAGATGCATGATGTTCAGCACGTCGAGCTGCGGAAACGCGACTGCAAACATCGCGGGAATAATCGCGAAATATTTCGCCACGTCGTTCGCCACTGAAAAGGTTGTCAGCGAGCCGCGCGTGATCAGAAGTTGTTTTCCAATTTCCACGATCTCGATCAGCTTTGTGGGATTGGTATCGAGGTCGACCATGTTGCCGGCTTCTTTTGCTGCTTGCGTGCCGGCGTTCATCGCGACTCCGACGTCGGCTTGCGCGAGGGCGGGCGCGTCATTTGTTCCATCGCCCGTCATTGCAACGAGTTTTCCCTTTGCTTGTTCGCGGCGAATCAGTGCGAGCTTGTCTTCCGGCTTTGCTTGCGCAAGAAAATCATCGACGCCGGCTTCGCGAGCGATTGCTGCGGCCGTTAGACGGATTGTCACCCGTGATCATCACGGTGCGAATTCCCATGGCGCGCAAGCTGGTCGAACCGTTCGCGCATTCCGCCCTTCACGATGTCTTTGAGGTAAATCGTTCCGAGGATTTGACGGTCTTCGGCGACCAGAAGCGGAGTGCCACCCGCGCTCGCAATCGCTTTGACGGCTTCTTCCACTTCTGCGGGAACTCGATTGCCGCCCGCACTTGCATATTGTGCGATTGCATCGAATGCGCCTTTGCGGATTTCACGGCCGTCAAGGTCGACGCCGGACATTCGAGTATGTCGCGGAGAATGGAATAAAGGTGGTCGCTACGGATGCAAGTTCGCGTCCGCGCAGGCCGTATTTCTCTTTTGCGAGCACCACGATGGAGCGTCCCTCCGGCGTTTCGTCCGCGAGCGACGCGAGTTGAGCCGCATCGGCAAGCTCCGCTTCGGTAACGCCCGGCGCGGTGATAAATTCCGTTGCGCGGCGATTTCCGAGCGTGATCGTTCCGGTTTTGTCGAGGAGTAGCGTGTCGACATCTCCAGCGGCCTCCACCGCGCGGCCCGACATGGCCAGCACGTTTCGCTGAACGACGCGATCCATTCCGGCGATTCCGATTGCGGAGAGCAGGCCGCCGATTGTGGTCGGAATCAGGCAGACGAGCAGCGAAATCAGCACGTAGATGGATTGCGGCGCGCCCGAATAGATGGCCAACGGTTGCAGCGTCACGACCGCCAGCAGAAAAATAATCGTCAATCCAGCCAGCAAGATATTCAGCGCGATCTCGTTCGGTGTCTTCTGGCGCTCGGCGCCTTCCACGAGTTTGATCATGCGGTCGAGAAATGTTTCGCCTGGATTCGACGTGATCTTGACGGTGATTTCGTCGGAGAGGACGCGCGTTCCGCCTGTCACGGCTGAACGGTCACCGCCCGATTCGCGAATTACGGGAGCGGATTCGCCCGTGATCGCCGATTCGTCGACCGACGCGACGCCTAGCACCACTTCGCCATCGCCGGGAATGAATTCGCCGGCGCGTGACCACCACTACGTCATTTGCGCGCAGCTTCGAGCCGGATACTTCTTCGAACGTGCCATCGGCAATCATTCGACGCGCCTGCGTTTCCGAGCGGGCCTTGCGCAGAGTTTCCGCCTGCGCCTTTCCGCGGCCTTCCGCCATGGCTTCGGCGAAATTTGCGAAGAGAACGGTGAACCACAGCCACAGAGTAATCTGCAGAGCGAACCCGAATTCTGCCGTGCGATGGGGGAGTTCATGAAGCAGTGTCACGGTTGTTACTACCGCGCCGACTTCCACGACAAACATCACCGGGTTCTTCATCAGCGTTCGCGGATTCAGCTTGATCACCGAGTCTCGCAGTGCACCGCTCACAATTCCGCCGCTCCACAGGGATTTCTTCTGGGTGCGTGGTTTCTTGCCTTCGTCGGCCGGCATTGCTGTCATTTCAGGCGTCATCGTCATTCCTGCACTCATCGCTTATCCCCCGAATGCCTTTCCGGCGTGCATCAGCAAATGTTCCAGTATCGGTCCGAGGCTCAATGCAGGGAAAAACGTGAGAGCGCCGACAATGAGGACGACCGAAACCAGCAGGGTGGCAAAAAGTGGTGTCGTCACCGGAAATGATCCCGCAGATTCGGGCGCGACTTTCTTTTTTGCCAGACTGCCCGCGATTGCAAGAACCGGAATTACCATCAGGAATCGTCCGAACAGCATGTCGAACCCGATTGTGACGTTGTACCAGAGCGTGTTTGCGCTCAGTCCCGCAAATGCCGAGCCATTATTTGCCGCGCCCGATGTGTATGCGTACAAGATCTGCGACAGCCCGTGCGGGCCGGGATTCGTAATGCCCGCTTTACCGGCAGGCAGTAGCACCCCCGCTGCCGTGAGTACCAGAATTAACAGCGAAAAAATCAACACGGAGAGCATGGCCATCTTTACGTCGTACGCTTCGATCTTCTTCCCGAGATACTCCGGCGTCCGGCCTACCATCAGTCCGGCGATGAACACAGTCAAAATGATAAATACGACGATGCCGTACAATCCCGCTCCCACGCCGCCAAACACGACTTCGCCGAGCATCATGTTGATCATCGGAACCATTCCGCCGAGCGGGGTGAATGAATCGTGCACGCCATTCACGGCGCCGCAGCTTGCGTCGGTGGTGACCGTTGCGAAAAGCGCCGAATCCGCGATACCGAATCGCACTTCTTTCCCTTCCATGTTGCCGCCCGACTGCGTGGCGCCTACGTGTTGATCGATTCCGCGCAAGTTCACGGGATTGCCGCGCGCTTCCGCCGTGTATGCGATCGCGACTCCGGCCACAAATAGAGTCGCCATCGCGCCCCACACTGCCCAGCCGTGTTGTCTGCGATCCGGTCATCCGTCCCAGAGTGTACGTGAGTCCGGAGCCGAATCGCAAAAATCAGGAGCATCTGGACGAAGTTCGTCAGCGGAGTCGGATTTTCAAATGGATGCGCGCTGTTGGCGTTGAAAAAGCCGCCGCCGTTTGTCCCGTACATTTTGATCGCTTCCTGCGATGCGACTGGACCCAGCGGAATTGTCTGTTCGGTGACGGTCTGCGTCGAAGTCTTACCGTCTGCGCCAGTCACCTGAACGGTCTGCGGGTCCACCAAGTTGCGCTGTCGCGTAAGGCTGCAAGCTTCTGCACGATTCCCTGCGAAACGAAGAAGAGTCGCCACCACCAGGCAAGCGGGGAGCAAGCACCCACAAAATCGCGCGGGTCACATCGACCCAGAAATTTCCGATCGTTTCCATCTCGCGCCGAGCGATGCCGCGAATCACGGCCACAGCCAGCGCAATTCCCACTGCGGCCGACATGAAGTTGTGATAGGCGAGCCCGGCCATCTGCGTGAAGTAGCTCATGGTGGTTTCGCCGGAATACGCCTGCCAGTTCGTATTTGTCGTGAACGAAGCAGCGGTGTTGAATGCCAAATCCGGCGCGAGTGCGCCCAATCGCTGCGGATTCCACGGCAGCCACTGCTGCAGCCGGAGCATTGCGTACAGCACGATCATCGAGACAACGCTCAACAGCAGCATCGCCGTCGCATACTCGGTCCAGCGCATCTCGTTCGATTCGTCTACGCCGGTCAGGCGGTAGAGCAATCGCTCGATCGGCCGCAACATCGGATCAAGGAATGTTTTTTCGCGGCTGAAGACGCGCGCCATGAAAACGCCCATCGGCTTCGTGATTGCCAAGAAGCACGACGATAAACACACCGATCTGAAACCATCCATTCGCAGTCATAGTTAGAATTTCTCCGGCCAGAGAAGTGCCGTCAGCAAATACGCAAGCAGCAGCGCCGAAATTCCCAAAAGCAAAATATTGCCGAGCATTCAGGTCGCTCCCTACTTCAACCGCTCACATCCCCACACGTACACGATCGCCACAAGGAAGAAGCCGATCGTGCACGTCGCAAAAATAATGTCTCGCATCTTTATCACCGTTGACTGCGACTCTCTACCCGAAGCCGCGGCGGATGTACACACCCAGCCTCACAGGCTGAAGCCTGTGCTACGAAACCCGCATCGCGAAGACCCGCCTCACAGGCTGAAGCGAGTTGTTCGGGTCTGTTCGCAACGTGGCGCTGCAGTCGTCGCCGTTAGAATTTCACCAGCAGCGACAGATTGATCCGATTCTCAATCTTCCGCAGGTCCGGCGTGAATCCCGGCACAAGCTGCGTAGGATCGCCCGTGTTTCCGCCTGCCGGAGTTATGCCGCCGGGCCCGGAGAAATACGGCACGTTCGCAGCGCGGTGATCGAACTCCCAGCGGAACGTGATGTACTGGCTCGGCATGTAGTCAAACGTTGCGGACGCATCCCAGGCCTTGAACGGCAAGCCAGGAGCTTCCGGAAAGTAGGGCGTTCCCGTTGTCGCAGTGGCGCCGTTGATTGGCGGAAGCAGGACGAGATAGCGGCCCGGGTTATTGATTCTGCCGCCGCCGAGTGTCAGACCATACCGGTCGTGATCGAACCAGAAACGGTTGTAGAGCATGAAGCCGAGGAAACTCTGCTTCGGACCGCCTGCGGTATTGCCGAAGCAGCTCACGCCACCGCCGTATTCGCACCCTGCGTCACCGGTGAGCGAGAGGGCCATCTTGTCGATAAAGTTGTAGGGCTTGTCGTAGTATTTTATTTCCACGCTGTCATCGGTGTGGATGCGCGAACGGCCCGGCGCGCCCAGCGTATCCTGTGCCCATTCCGTAGTTGTTGAACACAAACGAGAGCCATCCCGTCGGCCGCCACAGGATTTGTCCGCCGAGGCCGGGCCGGCCGTTGAACCTGCCGTAGGATTGCCAACCATTGATGAACCACGGCTCGATTTTCAATTTGTCCGAAGGAAAAATCTGCACGCGGACGCCGTTGAAAAACCATGGAGTGTTTGATGAGACGTACGACGGCTGGTAGGCCCAGTTGTCGAAGTTGTAGTAGCTGAAAAGCCCGATGTAGGACATAAAGATACCCGCGTCGACGTTGATTCCGTGCATCGCATTGAAGTGGTATCCGCCATACGCCTCTGACAAATAACGGTACGCATCCGCCAGATTCCACTGGCCGCGCGATGGGCTTGCGTCGTTGCGCGGCGTTGTCTGCGAATACATTCCAAATTGCGTCATCAATCTGCCGCGGACGTTATCGTAGTGAAAGTCGCCGCCGACTCCCAGCTGGGTAATCTGCACTTCGTTAGACCGGAAGACCTCGCTTGAGCCGCCGATCGTGTCGTCCTTGGGGTGGTTGAACGAGTAGTTGTAGTCCACGTCGGCACGGAATTCCGGAGTGAAGAATTTCGTATCGAGCGGTGGAGTCTTCTCGCGGCTGTTGCCGTTGAGCCAAGTGAAATCGGCAAATGCAAACGGTTCCGATGCTTCCGGCTTCGCAGTTCTTCGCGTTGCTCTTTTCAGTTGCTTGCGCGGGCACCGAAACTTCCGGTGATGAAGTCGATGCAATCGTCGCCGGCTCCGTGTTTTTTACAGGGAAAACCGCTGATACCAGTCCCGGCTGTTCCGGCGCTTGTCCGGCCGTTTTTTGAGCTTTTAGTTCCGCTTCCAATTGATCGATGCGCTGTCTCATTGCTTCAAGCTCTTTCAGAATGGCTGGCGGAATTTGCTGGTCACGCTGGTCGGGCGTGCTGGTTTGCCGAGTGCTCGCGCCGCTCGTCGATTGTGCGAAGCAGGGAAGTTGCGCAAACATGAAAATGAGGCCGCAGACAGTTGGCCGACATTTGTTCTGCATCAGAAATTTGAGCATGGATCTGATTTCTCCTCTTTCTTATGGCTTATGCTGCGTTCACGCTGTCGCTACCAACCATCGATGGAAGGCGACACAGCTCCCAGCGAGCAATTCTTGAAGATTTCAAGATCTGAATAGCATCACGCGCGCGCGGCCAGCTTCATTCGACTCAAGCTCTCGTTTCGCCGGACTGTCTTCGCCCGCGTCTTCGCAGAAATAGCTGCCCGGGGACGTGGATTGGGGGCATTTTGATTTTCGTTCGGCTTCCTACTGGGCTCCTGCCGTATTTCGTACAGGTGATCCGGCAAATTCCTCTTGTGGGCGCTGAGCCGCTTGCGCTCTCGCTCCAGATGCACAAATACGTACGCATAGAATCCGCAAACGAATAGAAAACTAACGACGAACGCCAGGGCCAGCATTTCCGGCCTCCTTCGGTGCTGTCGGTTTCAGTGCGATCCGGCGGCGACGACCAGAAGACGATCCTACGTTTGGTCACGTCAGGAAGGCATAAGGGACGCATAAAGTTTTCGTAAGGCTTGGGACACTCGCGCGCATTGAAAGCCGCGAAACTGAATTGAAAATGGTATCTATAAAAAAACCAGAAACGAAACGAGATAAGCATAGTCGCTCTACTATTTTTCGTGCACATTCTTAGGTGTGCTCACGGGGGACAAATTCAATCTCGCGTGCTAGCCTGAGTGCAGATGAGGTCGAGGTTTATCGCATTCAAGGGCAGGCACGGTTCTCTGGATGTATGGCGGAGCGGCGTCATATGACTCGCCCTCGAGTCGTGATACTCGGTGGTGGCTTCGGCGGGCTGAGCGCAGCGCGCAAATTGAAGAACGCGCCCGTAGACGTGACACTGATCGACCGCTGCAACTATCATTTGTTTCAGCCGCTTCTCTATCAGGTTGCGACCGGGTCGCTTTCGCCAGCGAATATTACCGGTCCGTTGCGGCAAGTTCTGAAGAAGCAGAAAAACACTACGGTACTGCTTGCCGAAGCTATCGATATTGATGCGGCCAATCGGCGCGTAATTTTGAGCGACGGAGTAATCGATTACGACATCCTTGTGGTTGCCACGGGCTCAAGCCACCAATATTTCGGGCACGACGAGTGGGAGCAATTTGCGCCGGGCCTGAAAACCATCGAGGATGCGACCGACATGCGCGCGCGAGTTCTGCTCGCGTTTGAAGCGGCTGAACGCGAGCGCGATCCGGACAAGCTCAAAGCGTGGATGACGTTCGTGATTGTGGGCGGCGGTCCCACGGGGGTGGAACTGGCCGGCGCTCTCGGCGAGATCGCCAACGACACGCTCAAGCACGATTTCCGGAATATCGATCCTTCCGAGGCCCGCATCATTCTCGTGGAAGGCACCGATCGCGTGCTGCCCACGTATCCGCCAAAACTTTCTGAAGCCGCGCGCAAAATGGTGGAGCGCCTGAGCGTCACGGTTCGGACGGGAGCGATGGTCATCGACGTGAAGAAGCATTCCGTGACGATCAAGAGCGGCGATGGAACGGAAATCATTCCCACTCGCACGGTCCTCTGGGCCGCGGGAGTGTTGGCGTCGCCGCTTGGCCGGATGCTCCAAAAATCCGCCGGAGCGAAACTCGACAAGGCGGCTCGCGTGATCGTGGAGCCGGATATGACGGTTCCGGGCCATCCCGAAATATTCGTGATTGGCGATATTTCGAACTTCAGCCATCAAACGGGGAAGCCGCTGCCGGGCGTGGCGCAGCCTGCAATACAACAGGGGCACTATGTGGGCAAAGCAATCGAGCGGAGTTTGCGCGGCGAAAAAATCGAGCCGTTCCATTATTTCGACAAAGGAAATCTTGCAACGATTGGGCGCGGCGCGGCGGTGGCCGATTTGAACTGGCTGCAGATTTCGGGCTTACCGGCGTGGTTGATCTGGATTTTTATTCACTTGATGTACATCGTGCAGTTTCAAAACCGGCTTCTGATATTCATGCAGTGGGCGTGGCTTTATTTCACGTTCGATCGCGCGGCGCGGCTGATTACGGGCAAGAATCCGTTGCCACTGGATTTGTGATCATTCCTGCGATCGAGATGGCTGCCTGGGGGTGGCGCCAAAGAGGCACCAATCTCCCCTCGTGCCCCGCGACCCGGCGTAATACAATTTCGATACCAGCTGGATTCAATGAGTAAAACTCAAAAATCGATTTATGTGGTATTGGCGACGCTAACGCTCGCCGCGTTCGCCGCCGTGATCCTCACGTGGAACTGGGGAAACTACCGCGAGCGGCTGCGTGCGATGCGTTCGGCATCGAGAGGACGGGATGGGTATGTCGATACGCGCGCTCTCGATACGGCGCAGCAATTGTCGCAGCTGGCGGAGACGCGGACTGAAAAGGGTTACGCACAGGAGGCGCTGCGCCTCGCGGATTATTCCGTGGACGCTGCGTTCGCTGCGGCGCTTGAAGAAGCGGCGGAAAATCCCGCTCCTCTGACTCCGGAAACGCGCGAACTTGCAGCGCGGATCAAGAAGACGGCAGCCGCTGTGACGGCCGACCAGAATCGAGTGACGCAGCTCACTCAGCAAATCGCGAAGGCGCCTGCAAACAGCAAAAACAAGTTGCAACAGGAACTCGACCTGGTGCAAGCACAACTCGAACTCGATCAGGACGAATTGGACGACGCCCATCAGGACCTCGTCCGTGCCGGCGGAGACAAGCAAGCTTCGATCCAGCGGATGATGGACCAGCACGAAGCGACCCAAAAAGCCGCGGCCGCGCAAGCAACTGCCAGCAGCACGGCTCCCGCAGCGCCTTCGATTGAACTTACTACTTCGAAGAGCGTTGTGGCGCAGGCAGGGGCGTGGCTCTCGCTTGAGTCGAAGCAGAAACTATTGAGCCAGGCGCAACAAAATGCTTTTGGCCGCCAATCGAAACTCGCGGCGGCGCATGACGCTCTCGAAAAAGAATTGGATCAGGAGAAGGCACAGAAAAAGATTATTCACAAAGCCGTGAGGAGCGGTGCGAAAGCGGCGGCGGTTCTGAACCCGAATGGAGCAGGTGCGGTGCCGGGCTCGAATACACCGGCAGGATCGGATGGCGCCTCCCAAGCGAATGCGACGGCGGCTCCCGACGCGCCTGCCGCCGGCGATGGCTCGACGAATCCAGCTGCTGATGCGGCAACGGGCACTGGAGGAGCGGCTGGCAACGATACGGCCCTGTCCTTCATAAAGACGATTACGGTCGACCAGAAAGATCTCGCTCGACTGGATAAACGAATTGAGAATGAGCAGGAACTTGCCACGCTTTACGGCAATTGGAGCAAGTTCATCACGGTGCGAAAGCAGGCGTTCCTGCACGGGCTCTTTGTGGCGGCGTTCTGGATTCTGTTCATAGCGCTTTTTGTTTTTGCGGCGAATGAGGGAGTGCAGCGGTTTTTCTCGGAGGTGGCTGCCGAACGGCGCGAGATGCAGAAGCTGCAAGCGGTGATTCTGTTTAGCGTTGAGGCGCTCGGAATCGCGCTGATACTACTGGTGATTCTGGGGATGCCGAGCAACTTCGCAACTGTGGTTGCGCTTGCCGGCGCTGGACTCACCGTTGCGCTGAAGGATTTCATCGTTGGATTCTTCGGTTGGTTTGTATTAATGGGCAAGGACGGCATTCGGCCGGGCGACTGGGTGGAGATCAATGGGGTGGGCGGTCAGGTACTTGAGGTGGGACTGTTCCAAACCGTGCTGCTGGAAACGGGGAATTGGACGGACGCGGCACATCCGACGGGGCGCAAGGTGACGTTCGTCAACAGCTTTGCGATCGAGGGGCACTTCTTCAATTTCTCCACATCGGGCCAGTGGCTTTGGGACGAGCTTGAAATTCAGGCGCCGCCGGACGCGGATCCGTATCCGCTCGCCGAGACGATTCAGAAGATTGTTGCGGACGAGGTAGGCGCGAATGCGCACGTCGCCGAAACGGAATGGCAGCGAGCGGTGCCCGGTTATGCGAAGCGAGGATTTTCGGCGGCTCCGTCGGTGAGCGTGCGCCCCACGGGCGGCAGCGTCACCATCCTTGTGCGCTACATTATCCAGGCGAACGATCGTCAGGAAGTTCGCACGCGCCTATACCGCGCGATCATTGAGTTATTGAGGCAAAAAGGACTTCCCGAAGCTGCGCCGGGAGCCGCGGCGATTCAGTCGGGACCAGCTCCGCAGGCTGCTTCGCCGGCCGATTCTGCTCCCGCAAAGAAATAGGTCCGCGACGATGATCATCGAAATTGGAAACTATCGAGGAGCCAGCAAGCCAGTTGGAGCTACGCTGCAGTAGATTTTCGTCTGGCGTGTGGTCAGTGGTTGGCGTCATCTCGACCATGCGACGGGGATATGGCAACATAGCGGTGTGTACGGGGCGAACTGACAGGGGTGCAATCATGGCTAAGGCGACATTTGCTGCAGGCTGTTTCTGGGGAGTGGAAGACGCGTTTCGACACACTCAGGGTGTGAATTCGACGACCGTCGGTTACACCGGCGGGACATTGAAGAATCCAAGCTACGAGGACGTTTGCACGGGACGTACCGGACATTCGGAAGCGGTGGAAGTGGATTACGATCCGGCGCAAGTGACGTACGAACAGCTGCTCGGAATTTTCTGGGAGAGCCACGATCCAACGACCCTGAACCGGCAGGGGCCGGACGTTGGTACGCAGTATCGCTCTGCGATTTACTATCACGATGCGGCGCAGGAAGCTTCGGCACGCGGCTCAAAAACGCTTCTGGAGAAATCGGGGGTCTTCAAGCGGCCCATTGTGACGGAAATTTCACCGGCTTCGGAATTCTATCGGGCAGAGGACTACCATCAGCAGTACTTCGAGAAGAAGGGAATGAAATCCTGCCACATGCCGTAGAAATTGAATGGCACTCCCGGACGCATAGGAGAAGAGGCTACATCAAGCTCGTAGTTCGGGTGGGTTAATTCAGGCACTTCATGCGCGACGGGCTTTCGCAGAGCTGCGACCACACAGCCCACGAAATCAGCGCGACGCCGCCCACGATTGCTACTTTCTCGATCACGGGCGTGGCTGCAGCTCTCTTCGTTCCGCTGCCCTGTCCGCTCTGTGATGTAGCCGAGTTCGGCTGTGCCGGTGGCGGGGTGAGGTCCGTGGAAATGCGGTATGACTTGCCTTCCAAAATCGTGTGGGAGTTTCCGTTTTCTTCCACGATCAGATCGCCATGATACGCGGTGACGATCATTTCAATGGGGCTCATTAACGTCACTTGGCCAAAAGCCGCATGGCCTTCAACCGGGTGTACAAGGCCGAGCGGAGTATCGAGTCCAACGGGCTCGTTCGCGGGGGAAGAGAAGCCCACCGCGCCGTGCGCGACAACGACGTGGACCATACCCGAGCCCTGCGCGAGTGAAGCGGAGCTATCGGATAGCAAATAGACCTGGCTGGAACCAACTCTCAGCCGCATCGTTCCGCCCGATTCGGTAAAGACGCTATCGCCGGGATAAACGGTGGAGCCGATTGCGGCTTTTGCGGGCCCCAAATGAGCGAGTCCTTCCGCTTGAATCACCATCCCGAGCGGTGTGTCGTTCGCCGCATAGGCAGGCAGATTTAACAGGCCGGCAGCCAGCATCGCGATTAGGGAGACGCGGAAGAACACTCGCATAAATCACTTCCCTCCGAGGGCTACCCTGCCAATTTAGGCTCTGTATCGGCCTGTGTCAATAGGATACAGGCGGGATTTGGGGTTCACGATACTTGAATCTTCGGGGCTTGTTATCTGTTTTCGTCTGGCCAATCCGGCGCGAGCGGGCTGGCGCAGAATTCGTCGCCTGGGTGAAGATTCTCGCAATTTCGTCGTTTCTTCGCCTCATCGAACCCTCGAACGTTTGAAACGTATCAACGAGAGTGTGATTGGCAACGCTCAGTCGCTTCTGCGCTAGAATGGAGTCGCTTTCGGAGGAGCGCATGATCCATCGCAACATATTCCGCAACGACCATTTGTCGCCGATTGAAGACGTGCGGCTCTCTCCTGGACAAGCGGGTTTGCTCAACGGTTGGGGATTGTTCACAACGATCCGAATTTATGAGGGAATTCCATTTGCGTTCGAGCGGCATTGGAAGCGGTTGGAGCGCGACGCGGAGCGTACGCATTGCCCGTTTCCATTCACGATGGAAAGGGTGAGGGAACAGCTTGGAGAAGTGTTGCGAGCGAACCACGTGAAGGAAGGGTGCGCGCGGATCTACGCGATTTACAATCAAGTGGGATTTTGGCGCAGCGATGAGAAATTTCCTGAGGTCGATTTGATTATTTATTCGGCAGACCTGCCACCGCAGCCGGACGCGGTGCGGCTTGCCTTGAGAGAGCACGGCCGCTACGCGGCTTCGCCGCTTGCGGGCGTGAAAGTGACCTCGTGGTTGAACAATGTGTGGAATCTTTACGAGGCGCAACAGGCGGGTTACGACGAGGTAGTTCTGCTGAACGAGCGAGGTGAAGTGGCCGAATGTACGGCAGCGAATATTTTTTGCGTGAAGAGCGGGAAGGTGGCAACCCCGCCGCTGAACTCGGGATGCCTGGAGGGAGTGACGCGCGGAGTGCTGCTAGAAACCGGAGGAGGATCAGGAATCCCCGTAGAAGAACGCGCGCTGCTGCCGGATGAGCTCTATGCCGCGGATGAAGTTTTTATTTCGTCAACGAATCGCAGCATGCTTCCGGTGAGCGAAATCGAAGGGCGCAAGATTGGCACGGGATCTTCGCCCGTGCTGGAAAAGCTCGAAAAGGTGTTCGGCGCATACGTACGAGAGTATTTGGGCGCGCGCGCGGCTGCTTCCGGGCGGCGTTAAGAGGCTCAGCCGTAAACGGGCGCGTGGATTTGCGGGAGCAGCGACTCGGATTCACAGGAGAAGAGATGAGTGATCTTGCGAGCAAAACCTGCGTGCCGTGCCGCGGAGGCGTACCGCCGCTGGCTGGAAAAGAACTCGAAGATCTGGCGAAGCAGGTGCCCCAATGGAAAGTAGTGAACGGGCATCACATCGTGCGGACGTTTACGTTCTCTGATTTTCGACAAGCGCTCGCGTTTGTGAATAAAGCGGGAGAGATTGCGGAACAGCAGGGACATCATCCCGACATTCTGCTCGGCTGGGGCAAAGCGGAAATTACGACTTGGACTCACAAGATTGACGGGCTTACAGAAAGCGATTTCATCCTCGCGGCAAAAATCGACAAACTCTAAAGACCGCTTAGCGGAACTGAAATGGCGTTGGGCGAAAAAAGCCCGGCGTGCATTGCTGCGCGCCGGGACAGGAGTAAAGGCGGGTTCTATGCTGCTTGACGCAATTGATTCGCGCGGCGTTTTCGCATCCCGAGAGCCAACAAACCTGAGCCAAGAAGCAGGATGCTTGCCGGTTCGGGCGTGTTCACCAAATACTCCTGCGCGGACTGTGCGCTGCTGTCGGTAGGAGTGAGAATGATAAAATTCGAAAATTCGCCAGCGTAGTAGCTTTGATTCTGCGCGTACGTTACCCACCACGCTGAGTTCGCCGTGCCTGGAACTCCCTGCGAAAAAATGGACCATATGGCGAAGGAAATATCGGCGGACGATCCGGGATTTCCGGCGAGTTGCTGCACAAGGAATGCAGCTTCCTCGTACATTAGCAAGGTGGCGGCGGCATTGGCGCCTTGAAAGCGCGCGTTGCTGAGGGTTGAAAAGGTATTTTCTGTCGCCGTCCATGTCTCACCGATGTAGACCTCATGCCAGTAGTCGTCACAAACGATCGCGAGGCCTTTCACGCCGTCCACAGTTCCATAGTAAGGGCTCGTGTCGACGCCGTTTGCCGAGCCTCCGCTTACGCCCGTCAGAGTGACTTGAACGCCATCTGCTTTTGCGATCGGGGCTGCCAGAATTATGGCGACTGCGGCAAGCAGCGACAAAACCGAGAATTTCTTCAACATGGACACTCCCTTGGGCTGCCGAAAACTCAAAAATAGCGGCTGATTCACACTGTATCCAATGGCACGCGAGGAGCCATTGAGGGGATTGTTGCAAATCTATGATATTAGGATGTTTATCGAATTCTCAAAATGGGAACTACACCTGTCGTGGAAACGAATTGGCCAAGGGTGAGAAACATGTGCATCGGATTTCACGATTGACGTAGAGCCGGGAGGGGAACAGAGCGGAGTCAAACACCGCTATTTCGAGCGCCCGCGGCGAACAGAACGCGAATGTGGAGCGAAGAATTTATTAGGTCAAATACGAGCGGACTTTCTATTATATTGGCGCTTCTTATGAGGAGTTCGGCAGAGATGTCTTCGAGTTTGCGGCAAGCGTTTCGAAACAGTTCGCTTTTTCATTGGTACAAGAAAATCTCCGCGCGGGGCGAGTACGCGTGGTGGCGAATGCGCGGATCTCCGGGCGTGAAGGCGCCGCATCTGACGAAGCAGCGTGCGATCGAGCAATATTCGCGCGACTACAATTTGAAAGTCTTAATTGAGACGGGCACCAATTACGGGCACATGATTTATGTGAACAAGGATCGATTTCGCGAGATCTATTCGATCGAGCTTGATCCGTGGCGCGCGGAAAGCGCCCGAAGGAAATTCGCGGACCGGCCGAACATACACGTCCTCGAGGGAGACAGTGGAGTGGTGCTCCCAAAAGTGATTCCGGCGTTGAAGGAGCCTTGCCTCTTCTGGCTAGACGGGCACGATTTCGACATTTCGTCGCCGGTGAAACAGGAGCTGGACGCGATTTACAAGCAGTCGCCGTACGATCACGTGCTGCTGATTGATGATGCGCGTTGGTTTGACGGACGCACGGACTACCCGACGATGGAAGAGTTGCGAGAAAAGGTCGCGCGCGAATATCCGGGGCGTGTGGTGGAGCTTACGGACGATATCATCCGCATTTACAAACCCAAGCCTACAAAGGCTGTCTAGACTCCCTTCGCTCTTTTCCCTTCATTTGCTGCGCTAGCGTTTCCCGCGGAAGATTTCTGCTTACCTTTGGATTCGAAGCCCGTCGAACAGGATTATTGACACTATATCGCATCACGTTATAGTATCCAGCGGTACGCTATAGAGGCGGGCAATCCGGGAGGTTGCTGATGAGCCGTTCGCGAGATACCGCGGAAAAAGAGATGCAGGAGCCGTTGACGCCGGCGTTGTTTCACGTGTTGCTGGCGCTGGCCGATGGAGAAAAGCATGGATACGCAATCTTGAAAGAAGTAGCGCGGCGCACGGGCGGCAAAGTGCAACTGAGCGCCGGGACATTGTACGGGATCATCAAGCGCCTAAACGCAGAAGACTGGATCGTTGAATCGAACAAGCGGCCGGTGGCGGGATTGGACGACGAGCGCCGGCGCTACTACCGACTGACTGAGTTGGGCCGCCGAGTAGCGGTGACGGAAGCACGGCGGCTCGAAGAGCTTCTAGCGATGGCGCGCAACAAGAATTTGTTTCGCAAACCCGAAACCGCGTAAGGAGGACACTCCCGATGAATGCGACTAACGTTCCGCTCTCCAAGCGAATCTTTCGCGCCATGCTGCGCGTGCTGCCGGCCGATTTCCGGTCCGACTACGGACGCGACATGGAACACGTGTTCGAAGATCAGGCGCGGGAAGCGCGGGACCAAGCGGGTTCCGCAGGAGTGGCGCGCGTTTGGTGGGAAACGCTGGCGGGGATTTTTACCACGGCGCCGCGAGAGCATTGGGAGATGTTGAGCCAGGATACTGAGTACGCTTTGCGAACGATGCGGAAAAATCTCGGATTCACGATCCTCGCGGTTCTTACGCTGGCTCTTGGGATCGGCGCAAACACGGCCATCTTCAGCGTTGTTCGCGGTGTGCTATTGCGTCCACTTCCTTATCCGCAGGGGCAGCAATTGGTTTTTGTGCGCCAGCAAGCGCAGAAAGAAGGCATCGACGATACCGGTTTTTCGGTGCACGAAATTCAGGACTACCGCGAACAGAATAAGTCGCTGAGCGGGCTGGTGGAATACCACGCGATGTCTTTCATCTTGTACGGACACGGCGATCCGGATCGGGTTCGGACTGCGGTTGTGTCAGCCAATTATTTCGATTTATTTCAGTTGAGCCCCCTGCTCGGACGAACTTTTCTGCCGGATGACGACAAGCTTGGCGCGCCGCCCGTTCTGCTGCTCAGCTACGAATACTGGAAAAACAAATTTGGCGCCGATCCTGACATTGTGGGCAAGACTTTTGAGTTGAACGATAAAGTCCACACTGTTGTCGGCGTGTTGCCCCAAGTCCCGCAGTATCCGACCCCAAGTGATGTGTACATGCCGACGTCGGCGTGCCCGTTTCGTTCGAAGCAGTCGATGATCGATAACCGTGACGGACGGATGATGGAAGTTTTCGGGCGGCTCATGCCCGGCGTTTCGCTCGCGCAGGCGAATGCCGATCTCTCAACAATTGCGGGGCGGCTGAAGGCGGAGTATCCAAAATCGTATCCGGAAAGCATGGGCTACGCGGCGGTGACGACAGCGTTGCAGGAAGAACTGACGCACGACGCGCGCCCAACTTTGCTCGTGCTGCTCGCAGCGGCGGGATTTGTCCTCCTGATTGCTTGCGCGAACGTGGCGAACCTTACTCTCGCTCGGATGTCGCAGCGCGAGCGTGAACTTGCCGTCCGCACCGCACTCGGAGCGGGCCGGAGCCGACTGCTGCGGCAGCTTTTGACTGAAAGTTTTCTGCTGGCGCTATTCGGCGGGATGTTGGGATTAGTAGCGGCGTATGGGAGCCTGGGCCTGCTCACCGAATTTGCGTCGCGCCTTACGCCCCGAGCTCACGAAATTCGCATCGATTTCGGCGTGCTTGCGTTTACGCTTCTCGCCGCTCTGGGAACGAGCATTGTTTTCGGCACGATCTCGGCGCTTTTCTCGCGTGTGAATCTTACTTCTGGCTTGAAGGAAGGGAGCAACGCATCTGGGGCGGGGCAGCGCAAGAATCGCGTGCGCAGCGTGCTGATTGTTTCTCAGATCGCGTTTTCGTTCATGCTCTTGATCGGCGCGGGTCTGATGCTGCGAAGCTTTTACAAACTGCAGCAGGTGGATCCGGGATTTGTGCCGCAACACGTCCTCGCGATGCGGACGACGCTGAGCTTCAGCAAGTATGGAAACCAAGAACAGTTTGCGGCCGTTGTAAAAAAGCTGTTGCTCCGTGTGACGGCAGAGCCCGGCGTGATGTCGGCGGCAATCTCATCGGCATATCCGCTCCAGGCGGAAGCGATTTCGGCTGGTCCGAGCGCTTACTCCGGCCCGTTTAAGATCGAGGGAAGGGATCTGGGTGCCGGAGAAGCCCCGCCGGTGGGCGGACAATTTTCGGTGTCTACGGATTATTTTCAAACACTCGGGATACCGCTGAAGGAAGGCCGGTTCTTCGCAGAGACGGATGACGCAAAGGCCGAACAGGTCGTAATTATTAATGAAGCAATGAAGCGGCAATTCTGGGCGCACGAAGATCCGATCGGGAAGCGCGTCTCAGGCGACAACGGCGAGCATTGGGCGCAGGTGGTCGGCGTGGTGGGGGACGTACGGCAATTCGGGTTGAGCCGTGAGCCGTCGCCGGAATTTTTTGTGCCGCAATCGCAAAGCCCCGCACCGGGCACTCTTCTTGTAAGGACAGCGGCGGAACCCGGAGCGATGGCACGGGAGATTACTCGAGCGGTCCACGACGTGGATTCGCAAGCGGCGATTACTCGTGTGATGACGCTCGAGCAAGCTCGGTACGATTCAATGGCTTCGCCGCGAGTGACCGCCACTTTGCTCGGCTTGTTCGCCGCGCTCGCGCTTTTGATTGCGGCGTCAGGCATCGGCGGAATTATGGCGCTCACAGTGAGCCAACGCGTTCGCGAAATCGGAATTCGGATCGCGCTCGGCGCTCAACCTTCGGCGATATCGCGGATGATTCTGGGCCAGGGATTGCTGCTCGCCGGGCTTGGCGTAACACTCGGGATCGCCGGAGCGCTCGCGCTGAAGGGTTTGATGAAGTCGCTGCTGTTCGGAGTGACGCCCGCTGATCCCATCACGTTTGCTGCAGTCGGCACGGTGCTGATCGGAGCGGCGATTATCGCGAGCTATTTGCCTGCGAGGCGGGCTGCTTCGATTGACCCGATTGATGCGCTTCGTATGGAGTGATCAGCGAGCTCTCTCAGCATTCGGTTTTTGCAGACCAAACCACCGGCGACGCGCGCTCGAATTGGCAGCGCGCGTTAACGGTTCCTACCACACACAATTCCCTATAAACTGAGATTGCGAACTTTTTCTCGCGCGCAGAGTCCGTGTCGAGTTCCGCGCAGGGAAAATTTCGGGAAAGCCTCAGGCAATGCTGAAGCGTCTATTTCTACATTACATCGCCGAAGAAGCCCGACCGATGCTGCGGCTCGCGATCCCGCTCGTCCTCGCCGAGCTTGGCTGGATGACGATGGCGATTGTCGACACGATGATGGTGGGGCGGCAGGCGGATAGTGCCGTCGCAATCGCAGCCGTAAGCCTGGGCAGCATCCTTTTCAATGCAGCTGCGATTTTTGGCACGGGATTGATGCTCGGCCTCGATACGCTGGTGTCGCATTCCTACGGCGCCGGAAATGTGGAAGATTGCCACCACTCGCTGGTGAACGGCGTGTACCTGAGCCTTGGGATCACGCCGATCTTGATGGGGCTGATCCGGCTGTTCGAGCCGATTCTGCGCTCGCTCGATCTTCAACCGTCAGTACTCGAGCAAACGATTCCGTATCTTCGCGCTTTGAATTGGGGAACGCTGCCGCTGCTGCTTTATTTTGTCTTTCGGCGCTATCTGCAGGGAATGAATTTGGCGAAGCCGGTGATGTTCGCGTTGATATCGGCGAACATCGTGAACATCGTGGGGAATTGGACTTTTGTTTTTGGACATTTCGGATTCCGCGCGATGGGGACGGTGGGATCGGGTTGGTCCACTTGCATCGCGCGAATCTACATGATGGCGGTCTTGCTCGTTTACGTTGTTTATTACGACTATCGTTACCAGACGGGACTGCGCGACACTCAGCGGCTGCCGAATTTTCTTCGCATGTGGAAGCTGGTGCAATTGGGTTTCCCCGCTGCCACTCAATTCGGAATGGAAGTGGGCGTATTCGCCGTGTGCACAGCACTCATTGGACGGCTGGGCGCCGTTGCGATGGCGAGCAATCAAGTGGCGCTCAACACGGTGAGCCTCACGTACATGGTTCCGCTGGGAATTGCGTCTGCAGCGGCGGTGCGCGTGGGGCAAGCGCTTGGTCGCGGTGATCCGCACGGTGCGAGTCGCGCTGGATGGACGGCGATGTCGCTTGGCGTGGGATTCATGTTTTGCATGGGAGTGATTTTCTTTCTCATCCCGGGTTACATCGTGCGCGTATATACGCCCGATCCGGTGGTGCTGCACGCGGCGGCAGTGCTCTTGTATGTGGCGGCTTTTTTTCAGCTATTTGATGGAATGCAAACTGTAGCGACAGGGGCGTTGCGAGGGGCGGGCGATACGCGGACGCCGATGATTTGCCATTTGATTTTGTATTGGGGCGTTGGGCTGCCGCTCGGCGCGTATCTTTGCTTTCGTTTAAAATGGGGAGCGCCGGGATTGTGGACAGGGCTTTGTGTGGCGCTGATTCTGATTGGGAGCACGTTACTTTACTTTTGGCGGCGCAAAGAGCGTTCCTTCGCGACGCTGAATTTCGCGCCACCGAAAGAACGGGTCGAAGCGGTGTAGCAGGCCGCAGCCCGTATCACTCAATCACATGCGAGGACAAAGCCCGGCATTCACGCGAAGTGTCTGAGCTACAATCAACGCGGATGCACCTTACGCGATGCACGGGCGGGTTGGCTTCGCATGCAAGGTATTCGAAGCGGGCAAACGACCGTTATGCATAATCCATTCATGGCGCGCGCCATTCAACTCTCGCTCGAAAACATTCGAGCGGGAGTAGGCGGACCTTTTGCCGCAGTCGTGGTGAAAGACGGAAAGATTGTCGCCGAGGGAGCGAATTGCGTCACGTCCACGAACGATCCCACGGCGCATGCAGAAGTGGTCGCGATTCGCGAGGCGTGCCGGATTCTGCAAGCATTCGAATTGAAGGGCTGCGAAATTTATACCACTTGCGAGCCTTGCCCGATGTGTCTGGGCGCAATTTATTGGGCGCGGCCGGAGCGCGTTTATTTTGCGAACACGGCGGCGGATGCGTCGAACGCCGGATTCGATGATTCGCTGATCTACGAGGAAATTCCGCGGCCCCACGCGGAGCGCAAGATTCCTTTGATTCCGATGATGCGCGAGGAAGCGCTCAAGGCTTTCCGCGAGTGGGAATCGAAAGCGGACAAGACCGAATACTGAGGCGAATGGATGGCAAGCCGGGTGATCGGGAAATCCGTGCCGCGCAAAGAAGGCCGGGAAAAGGTTACCGGTCGCGCGAGGTATGTCGACGACATCCGATTTCCGGGAATGCTGCACGGCGCGACGGTGCGAAGTACGGTGGCCCGCGGACGAATTCTTGGAATTCACTTCGATCCCGGCATTCCGTGGGACGAGTTCACGATTGTCACCGCGAAAGATATTCCCGCGAAGAACTGCATCGCGTTATTGATTGACGATCAACCCTGCCTTGCGGACGAATTCGTGAATCATCCGGAAGAAGCGGTCGTTCTGCTCGCTCATCCGGATGAATACCTACTCGAAGAAGCGCGCCGCGCGGTGCGGATAGAAATTGAGCCGCTGCCTCCCGTTTTCTCCATCGACGACTCTGTTGCGCGTAAACACGTGGTGTGGGGCACTGACAATATTTTCAAATCGTTCTGCGTGAACAAGGGCGATGTGGACGGCGCGTGGGCCGGCGCGGATCGAATCGTAGAAGGGTCGTACGAGACCGGCGCGCAGGAACAGCTTTACATTGAGCCTCAAGGAATGATTGCGTGGGCGAATGCGGATGAAGGCGTCACGGTGTGGGGTTCGCTGCAATGTCCGTACTACGTCCACAAGGCGCTGACGGCGCTTTTCGGGCTGCCGAAGGATCGCATCCGTGTGGTGCAGACGGAAACAGGCGGCGGATTCGGAGGGAAGGAAGAATATCCGTCGATGATTGCGGCGCACGCGGCACTGCTCGCCTTGAAATCCGGCCGGCACGTAAAAATTATTTACGATCGCGCGGAGGACATGGTAGCGACGACGAAACGCCATCCGTCGCGAACGACGCACCGGACGGCCGTCACGCGCGACGGAAAATTGCTGGCGATGGATATCGATTTCACGATTGACGGCGGAGCCTATGAGACTCTTTCGCCTGTGGTGCTTTCACGCGGAACCATTCACGCGGCCGGGCCGTACAGTTGTCCGAATGTGCGAATCCGGAGCCGCGCTGTAGCGACGAACGCGCCGCCTCACGGAGCGTTCCGTGGATTTGGCGCGCCGCAAAGCGTGTTTGCGCTCGAGCGGCACCTGGACCGCGTTGCAGAAGCGATCGGTCTTGCTCCGGATGAATTGCGGCGGCGCAATTTCATTCACAAGGGAGAGACGATCGCAGTTGGGCAGGTGATGCGCGAAGAAATCGACATGGATCGCATGATGAATCGCGCGTTCGAATTAACCGGCTACTACGAAAAGCGCAAGCGCTTCGCGGCGGAGAATCCGGGACGGACGATTCGAAAGGGAATTGGCTTCGCTTCGTTTTTCCACGGCGCCGGATTTACAGGATCCGGCGAAGAATATCTGGCTTCGGAGGTGGCGGCGGAAGCAACGCGAGACGGCTTGGTGCGCGTGATGGCCGCGAGCACGGAGATGGGGCAGGGTACCAACACGATTTTCTCGCAGATTGTGGGCGACGCGCTGGGGATCGAGCAGGCGCAAATCGAGATTGTGCAGCCGGACACGGCTAATGTTCCGAATAGCGGGCCGACTGTCGCATCGCGCACGTCGATGATTGTCGGAAAGCTTGTCGAGACGGCGGCGCTCGAAATCCAAAAGAAGCTGGTTGATGGCAATTTTCTGCGGCGGGAATATTCCGCGACGGAGTTCGCCGAGGCTTGCAGGAATTACATCGACACGATCGGGCCGCTCGCGTCGCTTGCGAAATATCACCATCCCAGCGATTTGCACTGGAACGATGACACGTATCAAGGAGATGCGTACGGCGCGTATGCGTGGGCTGTGTACGTCGCAGAAGTGTCCGTTGATATGCGCACGGCGGAAGTGCGCGTGGACGATTTTGTCGCGGTGCAGGAAGTGGGCAACGTGATTAATCCCGTGCTTGCCGCTGGTCAAATCGAAGGCGGCGTGGCGCAGGGCATCGGCATGGCGCTCTATGAGAACGTGGTGTGGCAGGAAGGCCGCATGGTGAATGGGCAGATGACGAACTACATCATGCCCACGTCGATGGACGTTCCGCCGATCCGCGTGTATTTCGAAGGGAATCCATACGCGCGCGGGCCCGCGGGCGCGAAGGGCATCGGCGAATTGCCGCTGGACGGCACGGCACCGGCGATCGCGAATGCGATTGCGCACGCAACCGGCGCAAACGTCACGCAAGTTCCGGTGACTCCGGAAGTTTTAAGCGAGATGCTGGAGAGCGCGCATGCGTGACGCAGACAGAGCGAAAAAGATTGCTGTGCGATTCACGGTGAACGGAAAAGCCGCGGCTGTCGAGACGTATCCCATGGCGCGGCTGCTTGATGTGCTGCGCGTTCGATCTGAAACTTACAGGCACGAAAGAGGGATGCGGTGAAGGCGAGTGCGGCGCATGCTGCGTTGAAATCGACGGTGCGCTGGTGAATAGCTGCCTCGTACCAGCGATGCAGGCGGATGGGACGGCGATCCGCACGATCGAAGGAGTGGCGACAGGAGAAGAGTTGCACGCGGTACAGCAGGCGTTCATCACGCACGGCGGCGCTCAGTGCGGCATTTGCACCCCGGGAATGATTTTGGCAGCGGTAAATTTGCTGGAGCGCAAGCCGCATGCGACGGAGCCGGAAATTCGAGAAGGCCTCGCCGGAAATCTTTGCCGATGTACGGGCTATACGAAGATATTTGAGTCTGTAATGTCGGTTTGCAAGCATGCGCGTGCGGGTGCTCAGACTTGAGGGCCAATGTTCCAGATTTCGAGCTGGCGACGCCGCGTAGTCTCGAATCGACGCTCGAAATGCTGGCAAGCGAGCGTGGGGCTTGGAAGCCTTTTGCAGGCGGCACGGATCTTATGGTGCTGCTCGAAGCCGGGAAGTTACAGCATCGAAAATTCCTGGACATTTCGAAATTGGCGGAATTGCACCGAATCGATGTGACGCCGGAGTCAGTTGAGCTAGGAGCGCTTGTTACGTACACAGAAATTCAGCGCGACAAGATTCTTCAGCGCGAATTTCCTCTTTTGTGCCGGGCCGCTGCCGAGACGGGGAGCATTGCGACGCAGAATCGCGGCACGCTCGGAGGAAATATCGCGAACGCGTCTCCTGCCGCGGACTCTCCGCCATCGCTGGCGATCTATGATGCCGAACTCGAGCTTTTTTCGGCGAACGGATCACGGCGAGTGCCGTATCGCGCCTTTCACACCGGTTACAAGCGGCTCGAAATGCGCGATGACGAGTTGATTGGCCGCATTCATCTGAGCCGAGTGCGAGCGACGGGTAAACACTACTATCGGAAGGTGGGAACGCGCCGGGCGCAGGCGATATCGAAAGTGTGCTTCGCCGGATGGGCGCGCGTCGAAGATGAAAGGTTTGCAGATGTTCGGATTGCGCTAGGGAGCGTCGCGCCCACTGTTTTGCGCGCCACGCGCACGGAGACAATTTTACGCGGCGAGAGAGTTTCGGCGGCATTGCTTGCGTCAGCGCAGGAAATGTTGAGTAGCGAGATATCGCCGATTGATGACATGCGGTCGACGGCGATCTACCGTCGTCGCGTGACGCAAAATCTACTGTCCGAATTCTTCGAGGTGATTACAGCGTAGGTTCCGATGCCAAACTCACCCAACTCGCCAGCGGACCTCGCACATGCGCCGGATCTGATCGTTCGCGGAAAGCGCGTCATAACGCCAGACGGCGAACGGGCGGCCGCCATTCATATTCGTGGTGGCGTCATCACCTCGATCTCTGCCTTCGACGACGTTCCGAGTGGTGTGGCTGTGCGTGACGCAGAAAATTCAATCGTGATGCCGGGACTGGTCGACACTCACGTCCACATCAACGAGCCGGGCCGCACGGAATGGGAGGGATTTTCGACGGCCACGCGCGCGGCGGCAGCGGGCGGCATTACCACTCTGATCGAAATGCCGCTCAACAGTATCCCGGCGACAACAAAGGCCGGAGCGTATCGCGAAAAACTGGCCGCAGCGGCGGGGAAGCTCTGGGTCGATACCGGATTCTGGGGCGGCGTGGTGCCGGGGAATGCGGACGAGCTCGCGGCGTTGTGGGAAGCGGGTGTATTCGGCTTCAAATGCTTTCTGGTGCCGAGCGGTGTGGACGAATTTGCGCACGTTGCCGAATCCGATTTGCGAGTGGCGCTGCCGATTTTGGCGAAGATTGGAGCGCCACTGCTTGTCCATGCGGAAATGCCGGGACCGATTGCCGAAATGGAAGGGAAATCGTCTAAAGCGAATCCACGGCAATATGCGACATGGCTCCACTCGCGGCCCCATGCGGCAGAAACCGAAGCGATTGAGCTGGTGCTTCGTCTAGCTCGCGAATTCGGAGCGCACGTTCACATCGTGCATTTGTCTTCCTCGAACGCGATTCCACTGCTCCAAAAGGCAAAAGCGGATGGCGTTGCGGTGACGGTCGAGACATGTCCTCACTACATCACGTTTGCGGCGGAGGAAATTGTAGACGGCGCAACGGAATTCAAGTGCGCGCCCCCCATTCGCGAGCGCGAGAATCGCGAGAAGCTCTGGGCGGCGCTCGGCGATGGGACGATTGACATCATTGCGACCGATCATTCGCCGTGTCTGCCGGCAATGAAGATTTCCGAAGCAGGCGATTTCATGCGCGCCTGGGGCGGAATCGCCGGGCTCGAACTCAGCCTTCCGGCGGTGTGGACGGAAGCGTCGTTGCGAGGCTATGCTGTGCCGCAAATTGCGAAATGGATGGGCGGTGGGCCTGCTCGTCTTGCGGGACTCGAAAAGCGGAAAGGCGCAATTGCCGTGGGATACGATGCCGATATCGTGATCTGGAATCCAGATGCCTCATTTTCAGTCGATCCGCCGCAGCTTCACCAAAGGCATAAGGTGACGCCGTATGCGGGGCGAAAGCTCACAGGAGTGGTGGAAGCGACATTTCTCCGGGGGCGAAAAATTTACGATAGGGGCGAATTTTCCGCGAGCCCGATTGGCCAAGCTCTGCGGCGAGGGGGCGCATGAAAGATTTTCGTCATCTTGTTGACCTTGCCTCCGAGCGGCTGGGCGGACGGGTGCTCGAAGCCAACGACGAATTCTTCGCGCCCAAAGAAAATCTGCTGAAGGCGGCGAAAGCGGTTTTTATCGAGGGGAAGTATACGAATCGCGGAAAGTGGATGGACGGCTGGGAAACTCGCCGGCGACGGACGCCTGGATTCGACTGGTGCGTGATCCGGCTAGGCCTGGCAGGAGTGATTCGCGGAGTAGTGGTCGACACGAGTTATTTTACGGGGAATTTCCCATCGCATTTTTCGCTGGAAGCATGCGATCTGGGAAACGCTCCCTACAAGGACGAGAGAAACCGCACGCGATCTTCGAAAACCAGCTGGATTGAAATCATGCCGAAGTCGGTTCTCAATGGCGACGCGCAAAATGCATTCCCGGTGAGCAATGCCGGACGGTTTACACATCTTCGCCTGAAGATTTATCCAGATGGGGGAGTCGCCCGGCTGCGCGTGTATGGAGAAGTGATCCCCAGCAACAAACTCGCAGGGCGTTCAGAGATTGATTTCGCAGCGATTGAAAACGGAGGACGCGCCATCGCTTCGAGCAATCAGTTCTACAGCGAACCTCTCAACTTGTTGATGCCTGGACGCGGCAAAGATATGAGTGACGGCTGGGAAACGCGACGCAGGCGCGGCCCGGGGCACGATTGGACGATTGTAAAACTTGGATTGCCCGGAACCGTTCGCCGGATCGCGGTGGACACCGCGCATTTCAAAGGGAATTTTCCGGAGAGCTGCTCCGTGGATGGCTGTTACATCGAGCGGGAGAAATTGGAAATGGATCCGGAGAATTCGACGGCGATGGAATCTGCGGCGTGGAAGGAAATATTGCCACGGATACTGCTGAAAGCGAACCACGTCCACGTATTTCGAAAACTGCAGGATGCCGGCGTAGTTTCGCATGTGCGACTCAATATTTATCCGGACGGAGGGGTCAGCCGGCTTCGGATCTACGGGCCGCCAGCGCGTCCCGAGGATCAACTGAAAGGAATTGAGCGCATCAATCAACTTCCGGTCAGCACACGCACGCAAATTGCTTCTTGATTGTTGCGGTTCGAGAGCATGGGCCGATCAGATGCTCGCACAAAGACCATTCACGGATGAACCGCAACTTTTTGAAAACGCCGATCGCTTCTGGACGCGGCTCGGCCGCAAGGAATGGTTGCGAGCATTCCGGCACCACCCACCGATTGGCAGCAAACGAGCCAGGTCGAAGCAGTCGAATGCGGCGAGGCAAATGTCCGCACGCGAACAATTGGCTGCGGCGCAATCTTCGCCTGAAACGCTTGCCGCGATGCACGCCGCGAACCACGCGTATCAAACGACGTTTGGATATGTGTTTTTGATCTGCGCGACCGGCAAGAGCGCTGAGGAAATTCTCGATAGCTTGCGGGAGCGTTTGGCGAATAGCGCGGAGGCGGAATTGCGCGTTGCTGCGGAAGAGCACCGGAAAATCACGCGGCTGCGATTGGAGAAGCTACTCAACTCATGAGCGACATCACGACGCACGTACTCGATGTATCCGAAGGGCGCCCGGCTGCAGGCGTGCAGGTAATTCTTGAGATTGAGAAAGCGGGCAGCTGGAAAGAGCTGAGCCGCGGCGCGACCGATTCAGACGGGCGCCTTCGACATCTCCTTGCGCCCGGATCGCTTGTGAAGGGAACGTACCGGCTGAGTTTTGAAACCGAGGCGTATTTCAAGTCGCGCAAAGTGGAGGGATTTTATCCGCAGGTCGCGATCGTGTTTCATGTGCGTGACCCGAAAGAGCATCATCACGTGCCGCTGCTGCTCAGTCCGTTTGGATATTCCACGTATCGCGGGAGCTGACGAATGAGCATCAAGCTCGGCGAAAACAGGTACGGCAAATCGGGCGTTCGTTTGCTTCGCGTGGTGAAGCAGCAGAGCCGCCACGATATCAAGGAGCTTACCCTTCAGATTCTGTTTGAAGGTGATTTCGAGGCAGCGTATACGAAGGGCGACAATCAGAAAATCCTGCCGACGGATACGATGAAGAATACGGTGTATGTGCTGGCGCGGCAGTATCCTTCGGAAGCGGTGGAGGAATTCGCGTCGCATTTGATCGAACATTTTCTCACCTACAACCCGCAAGTCTCGCGCGTTCAGGTTTCGGCGGTCGAAAACCTATGGGTCCGATTGGCGTTGGGCGGAAACCCTCACGCCACCGCGTTCACCCGGGGTTCAGAAGAGAAACGCATTGCGAATCTCGATGGAACACGGGAGCGAACCACAATTCGCGCCGGCATTGACGATCTGACCGTATTGAAAACAACGAAGTCTGCTTTTGAAGGTTTTATGCGCGACCCTTACACAACGCTGACCGAGGATCGCAACCGGATATTATCGACGGTGATCCACGCGGACTGGCTCTATGAAGGAAGCGAAATTGAATTTAGCGCGATGTGGCACGGAGTTCGCCAGATGATGCTGGAAACATTTGCGGAGCACGACAGCCACTCGCTACAGCACACGCTCTATGCAATGGGTGAAGCAGTTCTAAACAATTTCGACCGGATTCGCGAAATTCACCTTTCGCTTCCGAACAAGCATTTCAATCTTGTGAATCTCTCGCCCGTTCGGAATGGACAATCCTGCCGAAGTATTTCTGCCGACCGATGACCCGCACGGGCTGATTGAAGCGACACTCCGCAAGGACTAGCGGCCGCGAAGCGCCGCACTGAACTGGCGATGCGCGAAACTACTTCTTCCGCCCGTCAAGGATTTTTGCGAAAGAGGCGGAACGAAGTTCCGCCAGTGTGAGTCCGGTTAGCGACTGCGCCTCGTCCGCTGTGATCGCGCCGCAATTGATTGCCCGCAAAAAATAATTCAGCAGCCCTTGCCCGGTTGCAGCGTCGTCGAATACTTCGCCAACGAGTGTGGCTTGCGCAGCTTTAGCGATGAAATTACGCAGCCGCTCCGAAGCGGAGTCGAGGCCCTCAAGAAAAAACGAGTACACAGCCGCGTATCGCGTGGGTAGTTGGGCGGGATGAAGATCCCAGCCCTGATAGAAGCCGTTCACGAGCGAATGCTGAATGTGGTCGAAATGAAGCTTCCACGCGGAGTGAACCGCGGCGCGATTCTCTGCGTTTTGCTTTGGCGTAAGCGGCGAGCCGTTCTGCGCGGGCCGATGTAGCGCAACAGGCAAAACGTTCGTAGCGCCGTCGGAAAGCCATACACCGGTACCTGCGAGTGCCACTTGCATTACCTCGCGGGCGAAATCGCAGGCGGGGTGAGCCATGTGCTGGTGTGCGGCGGTGATGTTGCGGGCGGCGGTGTAGTCGTAGGTGCCAAAGTGTGCGGCGACGCAGCGGCCATGTCCGGCGGAGACGAGCGGAAGCAGGTTCACTTCACCGCGCTCGTTGAAAATCGATTGCGTCGTTTCGATCATCAGTTCGAAGCGCAATGCGCCGGGGTCGACATCGAGCAATGGTTCGAGACGCGCGCACAGAGTCGGCGAGAGCGGCGACTTCGTCGGGGAGAGTGACTTTTGGCAGAGTGAGAAAGAAATTCTTCGGCAGCTCGCCTCGAGTTTTTTCAGCAAGCTCGGTGAGGAATATGTCCATCGTTCGGATGCTGCGGTCGCGAAGCTCTTCCGTGAAAGGCTTGACGCGTATGCCGATGAATGGCGGAATCGTGCCGGCATTCATTCCCGAAGCCACTTCGGCCGCGGCAGAGGCGGCGTGGTTATCTTCTTCAGCATCGGGGCGGTTGCCATACCCGTCTTCGAAATCGATTCTGAAGATCTTCCACCGGTTCGCGTTTCAATTTTTCGCGGACGCGGCGATAGATCGTGAATGCAAACCACGCCGGCCGGTTTTCCTTTCGAGCTGCATCAAGGTCCGCGTCGATCGATTTGGAAAGGCTCTCGGCGGCGCCGGGAGAGTCCGAAAGCCGATCAAATCCCGGCAGCGCGAGCACTTTCGCGAAAGTAATGAAATCGGGGGCATATTCATCGAGGGAACGCAGCGCTGCTTCGCCCAATCTCTTTGCGGTGTCGGCACGGAAGAGATGCGCACCGCCGTAGACTGTATGAACCGGCTGGCGCTGTCCCGTTGATCCGGGATAGCGCTTCTGAAACGCTTTATGCGCTTGCTCGAGCCGCGTTTTTAATTCCGCGAAAGAATCCGGGTGAAGCGTTCTCTTCATTTCATGCGCCTCATTGCAGAGATGAGCGCCGGAAGCACTCGAAAATTGCTGGTTTCGATTCCGGGGTTGTTCACAACTAGCCGACAGGATACATTTGTTCTTTCCCGATGAATGCAAGAATCCTGGTTGTCGATGACGAATCGTCCGCGCGTGGCGCGCTCGAAGTACTCCTGCGCCGGGAAGGATTTGAAGTGCGCGACGTGCATGACGGCGAGACCGCGCTCGCAGAGTGCGCGACATTTCGGCCGGACCTGATCCTCCTCGATATCGTGATGCCCGGGATCGATGGCTTCGAAGTTTGCCGCCGGATTAAGAACACGCCGGAAACGAGACTCACTCCTGTGGTTTTGATCACGGGACTTTCGGCGACCGAAGATAGAATCAACGGAATCAATGCCGGCGCGGATGATTTTCTGAGCAAGCCAATCGACTTCAGCGAACTGCTCGCGCGCACGCGTTCGTTGCTCAAACTGAAGCAGTACACCGACGAGCTTGAGAACGCCGAGACGGTTCTCTTTACGCTGGCGCAAAGCATCGAAGCGCGCGATCCGTACACGCACGGCCACTGCGAGCGGCTGGCGCAAATGTCGTCGCGGCTGGGAGAGCGGCTCAGATTGCCGGACGATGACATAAAAGCGTTGCGGTGGGCTGGAATAGTTCACGACGTGGGAAAAGTGGCTGTGCCGGACTCAATCCTACTGAAGCCCGGCCCGCTGACGCCGGAAGAAATTGTGATCATGCGCAAACATGCCGAGGTTGGCGAGAGGATATGCGCACCGCTGCGATCGTTTCGATTGGTGCTTCCGATTATTCGCCACCATCACGAAAAGCGCGATGGATCCGGATACCCGGACGCGTTGAGCGGCGAGGCGATTCCGCTCACCGCAAGAATTCTGCAGCTCGCGGATGTGTACGACGCGCTTACAACGAACCGGCCGTACCGTACGGCGGTTTCATCGGAAGAGGCGCTCTCGATGATGAATCAGGAAGCGATCAGCGGGTGGTGGGATCCGGATTTATTCAGCACATTCCAGCAAATGATCCGCGAGAGCCATTCCGCAGTCGGGCCGCATGGCGCTCACCGGGCTGCAAGATAGGACGAACGCCCGCCCCTACGAGCGCTCGATATCGGCTCAAGTTTTTTGCACGCGTTCTTCCCCAGCGTAAATCACAAAACGCGTTCCGCGCAGAAAACCAATCAGCGTCTGGCCCAGCTCGCGCGCGAGTTGTACTGCAAGGCTCGAAGGAGCAGATACGGACGCGACCACCGGAACCCCCGCAATGATCGCTTTCTGAATGATTTCAAAACCGCCGCGTCCGCTCACAAGAAGAATACAGTCCGCGAGCGGCACGCGATCTTTCAGCAGAGCCCAGCCAATCACTTTGTCCACGGCGTTGTGCCGGCCAATATCCTCTCGCAACACCAGCAGGTCACCGCGCACATCGAAAAGTGCGGCGGCGTGAAGCCCGCCGGTGCGTTCAAATACGTCTTGCGCGGAGCGGAGCGCGTCGGGCAGGCGCACGAGAAGCTCTGGATCGAGTCTGAAATTTGGATTGGGCGCCGACAACAGGCGGGAACGCACCGAATCGATTGACGCTTTGCCGCAGATTCCGCAGCTCGAAGTGGCGAAAAAGTGGCGGCGCATCTTGTCGAAGTCAGGTGCCGATTCAGGGGCGAGAGTGGCTCGCACCACGTTGCCGCGCTTTCCGGCATCGTCGTCAGTAGTATTTTCGAGCGAGACAATCTGATCGCGCCGCTGGACCAAGCCCTCCGTAAAAAGAAATCCGGCAGCAAGTTCAAGATCGTGTCCGGGCGTGCGCATCGTGACGCTGAGTGGATTTTCGCCGATGCGGATTTCGAGCGGCTCTTCGGCGGCCAGATAATCGTCCTTGCGGGCCATTGTGCCGTCGTTCCATTCGGAGACTTGTGTGAGATCGACGCTTCGAAGTTTTCGGGCCATCCGCGCTCCCGTTTGCGTTCTGCGCGCCTGCAAGAATACCGCCGAATGCAGACAAGACAGCGCAAAAACGGGGCTGGCCCGCCTCGAAGGATTCGGGGCGAGCCAGATGGCCTTGCATGGAGAGAGGTAATGCGGGCAACCCGATAGTGCGGGGAGATTGTTAGCAGCGAATGAAAGAGACATGAAAACTGGCTCACGGGAGCGAGGGAATTTGGGCGTGAATGCAGTCGTACCACGCGGCTCCGTATTACGAGAGTTCTGCGTCAATCGCATCCCGGAGGCGCTTGGGTTTCATCCGGCCTCGCTCTGGTCAAATAGGCGCCGCAGATGTAGTATCGGAACTCAGTCAGGCTCCCCAGAAACGGCACTTGATGGCACAAACGATATCGCTACCTGCAGTAGCCCCTTCTCGACAAGAAGGCCTCGGAAAATGGATGGGCCGCGTCCTCAAGCGGATGCAGAAGGTCCAAAAGACCTGGGACGCAGACGACATACACGATTTGCGCGTCGCGATGCGGCGATGCCGGTCGATGGCGGATGCGCTTGCCGAAGCAAACCCGAGCCCCGGTTGGAATAAACTCAAGAAAAACAGCAAGAAGCTCTTTCATGCGCTCGGGGAAGTGCGCGACGTTCAGATTGAACAGGAATGGACGAAGAAATTAGCGCCTTCGCAGGACGCCGTGCGGGTTAGCGTGCTCAGAACGTTGCGCGCCAAGCAGAGAGAGCGAGTGAAAGGCGCCCGGAAAGCGCTGGGCGATTTCGACCGTAAGGAATGGCGAAAGCTCGCGCGGAAGCTGCCAGAAAAGGCGGAGATTTTTCCGCTTGAGAGCGTCGTGTTCCAACGACTGGCTCTCGCGAAATTAAATAATGCCGTTGAGTTATATCGGAAAGCGCACAGGCGGCCCAGCAGCATCGGCTGGCACAGAGTTCGAATTGGAATCAAGAATTTCCGTTACGTCGTCGAGAATTTCCTGCCGCAGCATTACGAATCGTGGGCTGGTGACCTGAAAGAAATGCAGGATCTGCTCGGAGAAGTGCACGATCTTGACGTGTTGCGCACCGAAATTCGCCGGCACTCGCGCGAGCTGGACCCGCAGGCGATGGCCGACTGGCTCGAGAGAGTCGAAGCGCCACGAAAATCCCGCCTCGAAAAATTTCTAGCTAAGACGAACGGCAAGGAATCTCTTTGGCTCGACTGGCGATCAGGGCTGCAGGGAGGAAACACTCTTCGGCCCGTCCAGCTTGAGGAACGCCGGCACGCCTATTCGGCGAGCTGACGCAACATCTTTGGCGTCACAATCCAGAGAAGCTCCCACCGGCCCTGCGATGGGCCGTGCTCGAAACAAGCAACTCCCGCCTTCTTCAATGAAGTGAAAACTCCGCGCGCTCCCGCCAGTTGAGAGATCATCGTGTCGACATGTGGAGCGTGGCCGAAGCACATCACTTCTTTGGCTTTCAGCTTTGTAATTTCTTTCACAAATTCGGCGGGATTGGCCGCCGGTTTTAATTCTTCGCTCGATCGAATTTTGGTCGGCGCGAAGCCGAGAGCTTCGGCGACAATTTCCGCCGTTTGCACCGCGCGGATCAGAGGGCTCGTTATGAACACGTCAGGCTTGATCCCCATTTTCTCCAAGCCGAGCGCGGCGAGGCGGGTTTTCTTCACGCCGCGAGCCGTCAACGGACGCTCTGGCTCCGGAGGGCTATTCGGATCGGTGCGATCCACCGCAATTCCGTGCCGGACGATATAGAGGATCATGGCTTAGGCTACCTTTTCTTTTCGCTGGTCCCGGCGAAACTCGGGCTTCAAGTGAAATTCCGTCTCGAAGAGTTCGGCCTTCCGTTCGAGTCCCATCACATCCAGGCGAGTGCCTTCGGCGGCGCGAATCTGGAAAATAGCTTTGCGACCGTCAATCTGAACATCCACTCCTGCGATGCGCTGCTCGTGTTCTGATTCGAGTTTTTCCGCGATCCGCAAGAGTGACGTCAGAATGCGAGCCTGGCGGCGCCTCTGGCCATCGAGCGACGCGTAGGAGGCGTGCTCCACTTGCGGTTCCGATTTCGAATTGTGGTAACGCACGAGCGCTGCCACCATGTCGCATCGCCAGCCGCGCAAGCCCGGAATTTCTCCGTTCCGAATTAAATACTCGCCGTGGCGATGATGCGATTTGTGGCTGACTGCGTCGCCGACGTCGTGCAGCAACGCGGCAACCTCCAGAACCAGTCGAAGGTCTGCGTCCATTTCGTGGATCGGGCGCAGCTGGTCGAACAACGAAAGAGCGAGGCGAACTACTTGCTCCGCATGTTGTTCGTTGTAGTCGAAACGCCGCCCGAACCAGCGCGCGCCGGCGAGAAGTTCCTCGGCCCGGTCTTTTTCTTCTCCGGATGAAACGCAAGCAGAGTATTGCTCGGCGACCAGATCGAGCAGGATTCCCTCGCGCACGCCCACGCCAGGAACGAGTAGCGAGCGAAGATCGAGCCACTTCGCGAGCGTAGTGATGATGATCGCCGCAATCCCCATTACTTCGGCGCGATCTTCTCGCACGCGGAAAACTCTCATCCGGCCGGGAATATTCAGTGAGAGTAGCCGCCACGTCTGATCCTTGAGCAATCGCACATTGATGGTCGGAAGTCTGCCAACGAGTGGCCCCGGCGCCAGGCGAACAAGCGCTTCCGCGTTACCTCCACATCCTACGGCCACTGCACGCGACAATTTCGGAGGTGATGGCATCGCACTGCGCAAAAGCGCCAGCGTATGAAGACGAAGGCGGTTCGCGTTGTCCTCATCGATCGCGCCTTCGATCGAATATGTTTCCATCAGGCGAATCGTTCCGAGTGGCAATGCGACACGGTGTTCAAGCACTCCACGCTGGAAGAAATTCAGTTCGAGTGAACCGCCGCCGAGATCGAAAATCAATCGCGGCTGAACCAGTTCGCCGACACTCCGCATCACGGAAGCGCAGACCAGCCGCGCTTCTTCCTCGCTGCTGATCACTTCGAGCTCGATGCCCGTCTTTCGCCGGATGCGCTCCATCAACGTGCGATAGTTGCGCGCTTCTCTCGCTGCTGCCGTTGCCACAGCGCGGTAGGCGCTTACGTGTTGGCGGTCCATTCGCTCGCGAAATTCCTCAAAAGCGCGCGTTGCGCGGGCAATCGTTTTCGGATCGAGGAGACGGCGCGTGAACGCGTTGTGGCCCAGGCGGACCGCAGCGCGTTCGCTATCGAGGACTTCAATGTGTTCCAGGGATGTAGCGCGCGCGATCAGAAGCCGGATCGCGTTGGAACCTGCGTCAATCGCCGCTAACTGGACAGGGGCGGCCACTCTCAGCGCCAGAGGTGCGCAAGTGCGTGCGAAGGTTTGTAGTGCGTGCTCCGGATGCCGAGGGTTGCCGCAATTTGCTTGCGAAGAACCCGGTTCACTTCGGAGACGCTCTCTTCGCCGTCCACTTCGATGAAGCCGTGACGTTGCGAAAGATAATCAAACTCGCGACGGATGAGCGATTGATAGCGGATGAACGACTGAAACAAATCATTCGAAAGAGACATATCACGCCCCGATTCCCAATAACTGATCGTCTGCGACTTCTTGAATTCGCGGTCGAAGGCGATTTCGGGCTTCACATTGAGCCAGAACGTCAAATCGGGACGAAGCGCCATCTCATAAATGCCGTGCAGGTAGTCGCGGCCGATTCCTCGGACGGCTGAGCGAGCGATGAGCGTGTAAATGTAGCGGTCGGCGAGCACGATTAATCCGGATCGCAGCGCTGGAAGAATCCGGCGCTCGAGCTGGTCGAAGAAATCCGTGCCGTACATCAGCGCGAGGGTCATCGGCGTCACGGAATTCTCTGCGAGGAGCGTATCGATGTCCTCCGCGACCAAGAATGACCGGCGAAGGCCCATCGTTTGCACCGCGAAGCCTTCCGATTCGAGCCACTCGGTGAGCAATGAGATTTGCGTCGAACGCCCGGAGCCGTCCGTGCCTTCAAGAACGAAGAGCGTCCCGCTCAACTCTTCCAGTTTTACGCCCGGAAGCGGCACTCCGTAGAAGCGGGACGGCAATTCGCTTTGCCCGCTCTTCTTCTTGCCGCGTTTCGTGGCTTTCGGCGGGCTGCCGTTTTTTGAGATCGAGGAGGCCATGTTTTTTTCTACGGTCAATCCTATTTTTTCGGGGCAAACTTCGCGAGTTCCACTTTGTCGCCCAGCACCTGGCGCATCAACTTCTGCAACTTGTTCACCTGCACCGTGCCGTCCATCAGCACAAAATTATCCGTGTCGACCATCGCGTCGTAATTCGTCAAAATCCGCTCCTGAAAAATCCGGAAGCTCTCCGCGCGATCGAGCGAAATTCCCAAATCCATACCGGCTTCGTAATACTTGAGCTTGGGCCGTCCGGCGACGATGCGGTTCACCGCAACGTCCAGCGGCGCGCGAAAATAGAATGTGATGTCCGGAATCGGCGCAAAGCTATAGAGATTTCTCAGCCAATGAGGCGAGCAGCCGCGGGCCGCATCGCGAGCGAATGCCGTATAGATGTACCGGTCCGCCAGGACGAGGTAGCCGCCGTGCAGAAGCGGCAAGATCTGGCGCTCGCAGCGATCGGCAAAATCGGCGGCGTGCAGGAGCGAAAATGTAGTTGGAGTCAGGAGACGACGCTGTTTTCCACGGCGCGTTGCTGATTTCACCAGCGGCGAGGAGTTCCATTCGGTGAAGTGAATCCGGTAGCCGCCGATTTCGAGCCAGCGTTTCAGCAAATAGAGTTGCGTGGACTTTCCGGAACCGTCGATTCCTTCCACGACGACGAGCGCGCCCGGATACTGCCTCTTTGGCGAGGGAGTTTTGGCTGGGGATGAGTGAGTTGTAGTCGAAGTTTCGGACAAAACCGTAGCCATAAACAGCGCACCTGATGGAAAACCTATCATACTTCGGAACTGTGAATGCGAAGTCAAAAAAGTGTTACATAAGAACTCAGTGGCGGCGCGCGGCCCGCCACTAAACGGCGTACGGTACCGTGCACGCCACGAACGGGGTATGCTCTACCATCCTGCTTTTATCTAACTCGCTACACGGAGACGGGACGCCAATGGCCACAAATTTCTCGAAGGAACTAATGGTCACTCCGGGGAAAAAACACCTGAATCTTTCGAAGTGGAGCCCGGACGACACGCTCGGGTGGGAAAAAGACGACAAGATGAAAGGGCACCTCGAGAAGTGCCTCAGGCGCCTGGATGAACTTCAATATCTGATGTACGCCGAAAACAAACATGCGCTGCTAATCGTCCTGCAAGGTCTGGACGCGGCTGGAAAAGACGGCACGATACGGCACGTGATGGACGGAGTGAATCCGCAGGGGTGCCGCGTCACTTCGTTCAAGAAACCGTCCACAGAAGAAATCGACCACGACTATCTCTGGCGCATTCACAAGGCGATTCCGCCGATCGGCGACATCGGGATTTTCAACCGCTCTCAATACGAGGATGTGCTCGTCGTACGCGTTCACGATCTCGTTCCCGAGTCGGAGTGGTCAAAACGCTACGACGAAATCAACGAATTCGAGCGGATGCTCAGCCAGAACGGCGTAACGATCTTGAAATTCTTTCTGCACATCAGCAAAGACGAGCAGAAAAGGCGATTCCAGGAACGAATCGACGACCCGGACAAGCGCTGGAAGATTTCCGAGGCTGATTTCGCAGAGCGGAAATTCTGGGACGACTACACGCGCGCGTACGAGGATATTCTGGTGCGATGCAGCACGAAACACGCGCCGTGGTTCGTGATTCCTGCGAACAAGAAGTGGTTTCGCAATCTGGCGGTTTCCCACATCATCCGGGAAACGCTTGACTCGATGCGCATGAAATTTCCGCCGCCGACCGTCGACGTGAAAAAGCTGAAGTGGAAATGACCGCCAAGCGCGCAAACGTTCGAGCGCTTGCAAATCAACGGCAATATGAATACGCTCGGCACGCCGTGGCAGGAAGTGGGATCCCGTTCAATGATCGACGATGACTGAGGCTGCCTTCCCTCGAACTTTTCTGAAGACGTATCCCGAAGCCGTTCGCGGCGAAGGCTGCTTTATTTTCACGGCAGGCGGCCAGCGCTATCTGGATGCCTCCGGCGGCGCTGCGGTCGTAACGATCGGTCACGGCGTCCCTGAAATCGGCCGCGCCATGGCTGAGCAGGCTTCGCAGCTCGCCTACGTTCATTCGTCGCAATTTCAAAACGCTCCTGCCGAGAAACTTGCCCGGCGTGTTCTCGAACTCGCTCCTCGCGGAATGCACGATCGCGGCCGCGTGTATTTCACGTCAGGCGGATCGGAAGCTACTGAGACTGCGTTGAAGCTCGCGCGGCAATTCTGGATCGAGCGCGGCGAAGCAAAACGGTATCGAGTGCTCTCGCGCTGGCAGAGTTATCACGGCGCCACTCTCGGCGCGCTTTCGGTGTCGGGAAACACGAGACGCCGCGAACCGTTTGCTCCCATGCTGTCCGAGTGGGGACACATTGCACCGTGCTACTGCTACCGCTGTCCGCTTGGACTGGAATATCCGTCATGCAATGTGGATTGCGCCGACGAATTGGATCGCTTGCTCGAACGCGAAGGGTCGGAGGATGTCGCCGCATTTATTTTTGAACCAGTCGTGGGCGCGACGCTTGGAGCGGTGGCGCCGCCGGAAGGATATGTTCAGCGGATCGCGGAAATTTGCCGCCGCCACGGGATTCTGCTGATCGCCGACGAAGTGATGAGCGGCATGGGCCGCACCGGAAAGCCGTTTGCCGTAGAGCACTGGAATGTTACGCCAGACATGATTCTCGTCGGCAAAGGAATCGCGAGCGGCTACGCGCCGCTGGGTGCCGTGATCGTTGCCGGGCGAGTGGCGGAGACGATCTCACGCGGCTCGGGGACGTTTCTCCACGGATTTACATACAACTCGCACCCAGTAGCTGCGGCGGCCGGAAATGCCGTCCTCGACTATATCGAGCGCGAAAAGTTATTCGAGCGGGTTGAGCCGGTAGGCCGCGATTTGCGCACCGCTCTCGAGGGGCTGCGGCGATTTTCTGTTGTTGGCGACATTCGCGGTATCGGTCTCTTGCTTGCGATCGAGATTGTCCGCGATTCAAAGACGCGCGAGCCTTTTCCAGCGGACGCGCGAATGGCCGCTCGAATTCAGCAGGACGCGTTCGATGCGGGCGTGATGATTTATCCGATGCAGGGATGTGCCGATGGCACGCGAGGCGACCACATCCTCATCGCTCCGCCCTTTACGATTTCCCCAGCCATGATCCAAATGCTGGTCGCCGCACTCGAAAACGCGTTCGCCGATCTTGAGCGTACTCATCTTGCCGGAATGGGAGGAACCTCTGCGCTCGCGTGACCGGTTCCTAAGATTGTTCGCAGTTCCGATTTTTCTCTTCGTTCTTGCAATCGCGGCTCTCGCGGGCTCGTCCGATTCTGTTTCGATGCCCGGATTTTCCACGCAAGGCGCGAAGCAGGAGAATTCAACGGAGCTGCGCTTGCGCGCACTCGCTTCCGCGGATCAGATTGCGAAGTTTCACCGGTATCTGACGTCAGAGCCTCATCCAGCGGGATCGCCGCGAAACAACGAACTCGCGCAGTGGGTCGCCGCAAAATGGCGTGAACAGGGCCTGGAAGATGTGACAGCAAGACCTGGAACTGAACGGGTGCCAGCAGCA
>CAVYQD010000003.1:0-79876 GCA_963770575.1 uncultured Acidobacteriota bacterium | reverse complement strand
AGCAAGAGTAACGGCTCGATTTCAAGTTCAGAGGCCGAGGGCATCCATCTTAGATTTCTCGTAATCGCCATCTTCACCGGTATGCCATTGATTATCAATTTTGCGGTATTTTTGCCAAGGCCCAGAGCACGAGTTTCGCCGGTAAATCCGTGAGGCTCAATGTGAAAAAAATGATCCTGATATGCGTGATCGACATCAATCCATTTCGAACCTGCCTGTCAAGAGCATGCAACATGTCCGGCAGAAAGAGCGCATTCATATAGGAATAGTGAATGAGCAAGGTGTGGGGAATCTCGTGGCCGAGCACATCGATCGAAAGTTGGCGGAGAAGGCGGCGCGACCAATAAGTGCGCGACGAGATAGTCGCGATACGGATCGAGTTTCACGTGCGGATCTTCGTGCATTCGCTCCCGCATGCGCGCATCCACGTACGAGTCCGAGGCATCAACCGTGACGTGCCTATCTTGTAGTTTTCTCGAGGAGCGCGTGGAAACGGTCTCGCTTTTCGGTGGTGTTGCCCTCTTTCAGAAATGGATATCGAAAGAGCTGTGCGCGGCGCCGATAGGGCGCAATCACCGCCTCGTGGTAAATCCGCTGCATACCGGTCAAACGTGATCGTGGAGTCGTTGAACATCAGGCGAGTAGGAGTGATTGGAAATCAGATGACCTCGTCGTCCCATTCGGCAACAGTCCGTCGTTCCGGTGGGTCAACGCGCTGCGCAGACGAGTAGCGCCGCCTTCACCCGTGGTTCTTTAAAGCAGCCAGGATGCGTTTGTTCGCTTCGTGCCACGTCACGCGTGGTCTTCGATGTGGCGTTGGGATCGTCCATGGTGATCGCGATTTGAGGAGTTGTTGAACTTGGGGAGTAAAAATTCCAAAATACCGCTGTCGTCGATCAGTCGGCGTCACTGGCAACAGACGCGAGGCCACTCCTGCAGCGGCTGATTGATTCAGCAGGCGAAGGAATCCGCGGCGGTTCATAAAGCCATCATACATTCAGAAAACCGGATGAACCCGGGTAGTGTCCTTTTTGTTGCGTACGGCAGCAAGAGACTGCGTCAATCATCAAGGACGAGCGCAAGCGGGCTGCGCGCTGCTGATTTTGGCGACGCCCGGTCGCTGGTGTAATGTTGAAAGGATATTGCTGCTGGTGATGACCCCGCCCCAGGAGAGACCACATGGCGAATGCTACCGCGACTGAATCCCATCCGGGACCGCCGATGAAAATTTATGGCAAGGTTGGATGTTCGCGCGCGTATGCGATCCGGGACTTCCTGCATCGCAACGATGTGCCGTTCGAATGGATTGAATTGAAGACGGACGATCAGTGCCGCGCGATTGGCGTTGAGCCTACGGAGGATTTGCGGACGCCAGTGTGCGTCTTTGCAGATGGAACGCGCATGGAATGCCCGACGGTGCGGCAGATCATCGAGAAGCTTGGATGGTTCCACGATCCGCAACTGGCGGAATACGATCTCGCGATTTACGGCGGCGGTCCGGCGGGATTGAGCGCGGCGGTGTATGCCGCGTCTGAAGGGTTGAAGACAGTATTGATCGAGCGCTGGGCGATCGGCGGACAGGCGGGGAGCAGCCCGAAGATCGAAAATTATCTTGGATTTCCTACGGGCATCAGCGGCGCGGATCTTGCCGAACGTGCGCGGGACCAAGCGCGGAAATTTGGCGCCGAAATTCTGCTGGCGCGCGAGGGAGTGCGCGGGGAGTTCACGACAGCGAAGCGCGTTGGCTATCTTGCCGATGGAACGAAAATTATTGCGCGGGCAGCGATTTGCGCTACCGGAATCGAATATCGCAAATTAGGTTTGGAGAATGAAGACAAATTTTACGGCCAGGGCGTTTACTACGGAGCCGGTGCGAGCGAAGCGGAACTTTGCGAAGGCGAACACGTCTTCATGATTGGCGGCGGCAATTCGGCGGGGCAAGCCAGCATGCATTTTGCGAAGTATGCGAAAAAAGTTACGGTGGTGGTGCGCGGCAAGGCTTTGAAAGATACGCTTTCGCGGTATTTGGTGGATCGGATCACGGCGACGAAGAACATGGACGTGCTGACCGAGACCGAAGTGACCGCGCTGCACGGCAACAGAGTGCTCGACTCGATCACGCTGAGAAACAAGCGCACCGGGGCCGAGCAGACTTGTCCGACGAAATGGCTTTTCGTCTGTATCGGCGGCGATCCGCGCACGGAGTGGGCGATTGAAGCGGGAATCGTGCGCGATGATTTGGGATATCTCGTGACTGGTCCGGATTTGCTTACCGACGGCAAGCCGCCGCAAGGCTGGCCGCTGCGACGTCCTCCTTATTTTCTCGAGACGAATGTGCCGGGAATGTTTGCGGCAGGCGACGTGCGGCACGGATCGGTGAAGCGCTGCGCGTCAGCGGTGGGCGAGGGCGCGATGTCGATCATGTTCGTGCACCGGTATTTGGCGGAGGGATGATTTTGCCGAGTGACTCGCGGCGAGGTATCAGCGAGATCGCCGCCGAAACGCAGAATCGGAAGCGCAATTAGAAAATGACGGAGTAATGATGTGTCCGCGCAGTTCGGGAATGTCCTCTTCGAAGCCCACCTTCGCGAACGACGCCGAGATTTGAGTGCCCAAGCCGCCTTTAGAAATCTTCGTACTTCTCTTTTTCTTCTTTGCATGTGAGTTTTTCAATTCAACTCCCAGGTCAACACCTGCCGGTCTAAAGCCCGGCGCTACAGAAACGTAAAGCTTACTGGACGGGGTTGGAATAGCCGGCGTCGCGGGGGTCGATTGGTTTGCGGCCGGAGAAGCCTTCGTCCTGGCGGTGGTAGAAGCGGATGCGATCTTCGCCGAGTTTCCAGCAGAGATAGACTTCGTCGCCGTCGATGCGCGCGGGGAAATCGAGCAGGCCCACGTTGAGATCTTTCACCACGCAGCCTGTTTCCTGAATGCGATCGAGCGCAGACTGTACGCTTTGCTGCAGGCGGTTAAATTCCAGGCGAATCTTGGCGGTTTTTTCGTAGTTGATGAGCATGCCGCCATTGCGCGAGATGCGTTCGGCGATTTCGCGAAGCTGGTCTTCCACCTCGGCCATTTTGCGGCGCGATTCCATGGCTTCGATCAGGACAGGCTCGAGCTGCGCGCGAAGGCGCTCGGCTTCGGTTAGCGAGAATAGTTTTTGTTCGTCGTCTGCCATTTGGGGACTGCTCCTGCGCGCGAATCGCTGTGGGTATTGTGCGCGAGTGCGGGACGGACGGCAAATCAAAAGCGCTCGGGCGAAGTGCTGTGCGCGCTCGGGATTCCGGATAAGAAACGGCGCCTTTCTGAAGGCCGGCGCTACAAAGCCTTGTCGCTCATCTTCGATCATTTGCCGAGCGTTGAAGCGCTCCTCCCGGCGCATGAATGCGGGAGTGCCCATTCACTACGTTCAGGGCAGCCCGTCACTTAGCCGCCTATGAAAACCATTGTGCGGTTGGGGGGGACGAAGCCGGGGTCATTGATATGGTGGCCGGATTCTTTTTGCATCACGATGGAGCGGATTACTTCGGCGATGTCTTCGTCGCTTGCGCGGCTGCGGAGGAGGAATTTCAGGTCGTGATCGTCCCTGCTGAAAAGGCAGGTGCGAAGTTTGCCGTCGGCGGTGAGGCGGATGCGCGAGCAGTGGCCGCAGAAAGGCTGGGTGACGGGCGCGATGAGTCCGATTTCGCCGGGGCCGTAGCCGCCACCTGCGGCGGCGAATTTGTATTTGCGCGCGGTTTCGCTTTTTTCGTGCGAGATTTCGACGAGCGGCCAGCGCGCGTGAATGCGGCGGTAGACTTCAGCGGCGGGGACCATTGTGTCGCGAGTCCAGGCGCGGTCGGCATCGAGCGGCATGAATTCGATGAAGCGCATGATCAGGTCGCGGTCGCGCGCGAATGCGGCGAAGGCTTCCACTTCGTCGTCGTTCAAGCCGCGGACCAGCACTGCATTTACTTTTACGGGGCGGAGGCGCGAGGCTTGGGCGGCGTCGATGCCGGCCATCACCTGGTCGAAAGTTTTTGTGCGGGTGACGCGTTCGAATTTATCGCGGTCGAGCGAATCGAGGCTGATGTTGATGCGGTCGAGCCCGGCGGCGAGGAGCGCGTCGAGGCGTTCGGCGAGAAGATGGCCGTTTGTGGTGATGGAAAGATCGCGAACGCCGATGGATTTCAGGCGCGCGATGAAATTCTCCACGCCGGGGCGAACCAGCGGCTCGCCACCCGTGACGCGCACTTTTTGAATGCCCATGCCGACGAGAATTCGCGCGAGGCGCTCGAATTCGTCCCATTCGAGGAGTTCGTGGTGCGGCATGTGGTTATCGGGATCGGCGGAGCGGCAATAGACGCAGCGGAAATTGCAGCGGTCAGTGACCGAGATGCGGAGGTCGGTGATTTGGCGGCCGAATTTGTCGTGGAGAGGCATTGAGTTTTTACAGAGCACCCTGCGTCTTACGAACGCGGCGAATCGTTACATTGAGATCCTTCGTCGTCCGCCAAAAATCTGACGGGCTCCTCAGGATGACAATCCTGAGTCGGATTGTCACAATAAAAAAGCCCAAATCCGCGATTGGATTTGGGCGACTGGCTGTGCGCTCAGGATGCTGAGTGCAACGAACCGTCTCCTTTCCAAAACGCGGAGAAATTCAAATTCCGCGAAGGGAGGCTCGAGCGTTTCCGCTCGGACCCTCGCTCTCTGCAGGATTCGCAGAGGGCTCGTCCGCAAAGCCTTGGGATTTATCTCCGTTAGGCTCTGAGGATCGGAGAAACAAGCTGATTCTACGCCGTCGACAGGGTTGGGAGCAAACGAATCGGATCGAGAAAACAGCCCGCGGAAGATCGAGATAAAGCCTAGTGTCGTAGAGCTTCCACCAGGAAGGTGACCTGTTGCACGCCAGATTGCCGGATCGCATCGAGCGCCTTGAGCGTGTCGCCGTATCGGCCTCGCGCGTCAACCGCAAGATAGACCCGCTTTTCTGATCCTCCGCGGACCGCTTCACGTATGCGATCGGCCAGCCGCACCTGCGAAATTTGAACCCGATTGAAGTACAGTTTTCCGTCTCTAGTCACGTAGACCGTTGACGCGTCCTCTCGTCGCGCTCCAGGCGCCCATGTCGAGTTCTGGACTTTCGTCAAATCCACGCCGGCTCCGTGATGTGGGGAAGGCGTGGCGACCATGAACAAGAAAAGGATCACGGTGAAGACGCCTACAAACGGTGTTGAGTCCATCCCGCTACAATATTCGGCGCTTCTACTATTCCTTTTCTTCAATCGATCGAACGGCGACCACTTCCTTGAATTGTGACTGTAATAGGGAAAGCCGATTGAGACGAGGCACCCCGCCAGCGAAGGGGACTCGTTCGTCTTTGGTAATACGACAGGCATCTACCTAGTTTGACACCACTGGCTCTGGACAAGTTCAGCGGTTCGCGAGGCATGCGCGAAAGAATCACGTCACGAGCCCTGACCTGCCCGTACTGCGTTGATTGTGATAAAGTTGCGCACCGATGCGCATCTTTGTTCTGGGGGCGGGCGGCACGGGCTCCTTGCTGGCTCATTTGCTGGCGCGCCAAGGGCACACGGTATGGTGCGGCGACCGTGATGTGGCGCGGGCGAAGCGTTTTCTTGGGAAGAAAAGCGCGATCGAAGTGGTGGAAACGAACGCGCGGAATTTGTGGTCAATCGTGCGCGCGGCGCGCGGCGCGAACCTGATCGTCAACGCCTCTCCTGCAGTATTCAACGAAATCATTCTGCGCGCTGCTCTGCGCCTGGGCATCCATTACATGGATCTGAACGCGCACCTGACGCGTTCGCCTTTCAAGCCGGAACAGTATCGATATCACAAGCGGTTCGTTGCGAAAAACCGCGTGGCGCTGATTTGCGCGGGTGTGGCGCCGGGGCTAACGAACCTGCTTGCGAAGCGCGGAAGCGAATTGCTCGAGAGCGCCGACGATGTGCGCATCCGTTTGTTTGAAAGCACGGAGAGCAAGGATCCGATCTCGACGTGGTCCGCGGATGGCGTCTACGACGCGGCGATTTCGAATCCGCGGATTTATCGTGGCGGGAAATTCAAGATGGCGCGGCGGTTTGCGGAGCGCGAGAAATTTCGATTCCCTGCTCCGATCGGCGAGACGACTGTTTATCTGGCCGCGCAGGATGAAGTGTGCTTGATTCCGCGCGATACGTCTGTGCGCGACGTGGACGCAAAAATCGGCGGCAACGATTTCGACCGGCTGTACCGCTGGTTCCGGCAGGGACGGCTGAACCGGTCGCAGGGAATGGTGCGGAAACGGTTTCCGAAAGTGCCGACGCCGAAAGCGGTGGCGAAATTAATTCGTCGAGGCATTCTGGAAAACGCCCGGTTTGCGGCGGCCGTGCTGGTGCGCGGCGTGAAGGATGAGCAGCCGTTGCAAGTTCGCTGGGACGCTAGTTTTCCGACGCTTTACCAGATTCGCCAGCGCGGGATGATTGCCACGCCGATTTCGTATGCGACGGCGCATATGGCGGCACTGTTTGTGAAGAATTTCCCGAGGGATGCGGCGGGGGTGATCAGCCCTTCGGCGTTGCCGCTGGAGAAGCGGCGCGCGATTCTGGCAGGGGTGAAGGCGCAGGATATTCGGCTGGCATTGAAGATCACGCGGTTGAAGAAAAAAGACGACGAAGAGGAATTCTAGATTGGCTTTACGCCGTCCGTAGAGCCGGTCTTCAGACCGGCAGGGGTTGACGTGGAAGTTCAGGTGTAAGGGCGAGGCGAAACTCTCTGAAGATCGCCGCGAGATGATGAAAGCCCCTCTCAACGGAGAATTCAGACGAAAATACATCCGGCTCCCGGCCGAACGCTACCGCGGTCTCAAGCGCGTTTTTCTTACTTTTTGTTGCGACCAACGCCGATCCTACTTTTCGAATTCCACGTCTGCCGAGTGGATACTGCAACGATTGCTCGAACGCGCGCAAGCGCACTCGTCACTTGCGCATGCTTGGTGTGCGATGCCGGACCACTTGCATGTACTCATCGAGGGCAAAGCGGAAACTTGCGACGCGCTAGCGTTCGCTCGTGATTTTAAACAAAGGACCGGTTTTGAATGGAGTTCGAAGCGGCAAAATCGACTCTGGCAGGGACGGTTTTATGATCATATCGTGCGCACTGACGATGCCTGCGAGAAAATCGCTTTCTACATCTGGTCTAATCCAGTGCGCAAGGGAATGTGCACGAATTTTCTGGACTACCCGTTTGCGGGATCGGCCACTATGCCGTTTGCGCGGCCCACGGATGAAACATCTTGGATTCCGCCGTGGCGCGAAACGGCAACTCCCAAGTCGACCCCTGCCGGTCTGAAGCCCGGCGCTACGAAACCGTAACCCTCAGTACGGATTTGTGAGCGGCTTCAGCAGGCCGAAGTCGGTGAGTCCGTTCGCGACAAACTGAACCGCCAGCGCCACCAGCAGCAATCCCATCATGCGTGTTAGGATGCGCAGTCCCGTCTGGCCCATATAACGCTGCACGCGGCCAGCCCCGTTCAGAACGATGTACGACGCAACCGCAGTCGCTGCGATCATTGTGTAAATGATTGCGTGCTGCCAGACGGAGTGCGATTCGCCCACCAGAACCATCACCGTTGAAATCGCGCCAGGGCCTGCAAGCATCGGCATACCGAGCGGGATGATGCTGGCATCGGCTTTCGACGCGCCTTCCTCGGTTTCTGCGGGTGTAGCTTTCGTGCTCGATTGGCGCGCTTGCAGCATGTCCAAACCAATTTGCAACAGAATGATTCCACCAGCGATTTTGAAAGCAGGAAGCGTGATGCCGAACATTTTGAAGATCAGGCTGCCGGCGACCGCAAACGTGGCGAGAACGATCGCGCACGTCCATGCCGCGCGCCGCGCCATGAACCGGCGCTCTTGCGGCGGCGAATCGGCCGTGATCGAAAGAAACAGCGGAATCACGGTGAACGGATCGACAAGAAAGAAGATGGACGTCGCCGCGAGCAGCGCGAATTCCAGAACGTGAGTGAGCGAGGCAGGCATGTGAAATATCAGGGCGCAAAGTTAACACGTTTGCGCCCTCAGGGCACCGACGGAAACCGTGCGCCGAAGCCGAGGTGCCCTCTATTGCCTGATTTTGGGGCTGCTGCTAGACTGTCGGGGCAAGAGCGGAAATGCTGCTCCTGCCATACTCCCTACAGAAGGTAATCCATGTCTGGACACTCAAAATGGGCCACGATTAAGCATAAAAAGGCGGCTACGGACGCCAAGCGTGGCAAAGTTTTCACGAAGATTATTCGCGAGTTGACGATTGCAGCGCGCACGGGCGGCGGCGATCCTGTGACGAACCCGCGCCTGCGCACTGCGATTGCCGCAGGCAAGAACGAAAATATGCCCAACGACAATATCGAGCGCGCGATCCTGCGCGGCACCGGGCAACTCGAAGGCGAGACGTTTGACGAAGTGATGTTCGAAGGATACGGGCCGGGCGGCGTGGGCGTGCTGATTCAGGTGGTGACGAGCAACCGCAACCGGATCGTCAGCGAGATTCGGCACATGATGTCGAAAAACGGCGGCAACATGGCGGAAAACGGCGCGGTGGGCTGGATGTTCCATCGCAAGGGCGACATCCTGGTGCCGAAAGAGCTGGCGGACGAAGACAAGATGATGAGCATCGTCCTCGATGCGGGCGCGGAAGATTTGCGCGACGATGATTCGGCGTGGGAAGTGACCACACCGCCGGAAGCGATGGAAAAAGTGCGCGAGGCGCTCGTGGCGAATGGGATTACGCCTGCGACGGCGGAAGTCGCGTTTATTCCGGAGAATTACATAAAGCTGGTGGGCGCGCAGGCGCAGCAGATGCTGCGGCTGATGGAAACGCTGGAAGATCACGACGACGTGCAGCATGTGTACGCGAATTTCGATATTGACGACGCGGAAATTCAGGCGGCGGTTGCGAGTTAGGTTTTCGATGGGAGCCCTCTGCTTCAGCAGGGGGAGCTCACTTTAGTCCAGCGGCAGGCGCTTCGATCTGCGGTTGTGCTTTAGTCCCGGGAATCCACAGCCCGGCGCTAAAGCGCACGATTCAAGTAGAGACTTCTTTCGGAGCGCTGAAGCGCTCCTCCCCCGCATGAATGCGGGGGCTCCCACCAAAAGCGGCTGCCCCACAGATGACAGTGATGTTGATCGCGCTACGGATCGCGTTGTATTCCTCGGTTACGTGAACATCGATTGCGATGAAACAGGGGCGGTAAAAAACACTATCTCTCGTTCGAGGGCCGCACTAAACTAGGGCCGCCGAGATGACTTCCCACGCTACAATTGTTGCGAATCGGCCTAACCGCGCATTGGCGGGGGTGTATCGATTGCGCGTGCTCGGAGTGGACCCGGCGGTTGCGGGTGCGACGGGTTACGGCGTGATTCAGTTTGAAGGCTCGAGCGCGAAACTTTTGCGCTTTGGAGCGCTGAAGCTTCCGGCGCGGGCCACGTTTGCTTCGCGTTTGCGAGACATTCATCAGCTGATTGCGCAACTTGTGGAAGAGTTTGCTCCCGACGCGGTGGCGGTGGAGTCGGTATTCACGGCGCTGAATGTTCGAACGGCGCTGAAGCTGGCTGAAGTGCGCGGCGTGGTGCTTCTCGCGGCGGCGCAGGCGCAAATTCCTTCGCACAGTTATTCGCCACGCGAAGTGAAAGCGAGCGTGGCGGGCTACGGGGCTGCGTCAAAACAGCAGGTGCAACAAATGGTGAGTTCGGCGCTTGGGCTTGCGCGCTGCCCGGAACCGGCGGATGCGTCCGATGCGCTTGCGATCGCGCTCTGCCACGCGCATCTTTCGAAAGCGCGGGAGCGAATCGCGCAAGCGACAGGAATTAAATCGCCGGGCATCGCCGTTGGCACCGGAAAACGCCCGACCCGCATCCAAATCACTCGATGAACTCGTTTTCGAAGATCAGGCCAACCCGGTCCATGATTCGCCGCAGCTTTTTCCTGGTTTGCGGGGCGCTGCTTGCTCTCGTGTTGCTCGCGCCTTCGCTGTCACTTGCTGCGACACCGGCGGAAGGGCCGACCATCACGTATCGCAAGGTATTCAAATCCAGCTATCCGGAATTTGTGGAGCTGAAGATCAATCAGGGTGGGACGGCGACGTACGACATTCGTCAGCTCGATGACGAATCCGAGCCGGTGGGGTTTGAGATTAATGCCGCTCTTGTGCAGCGGATATTCGATCTTGCGGCGAAGCTGCGTAATTTTCAGGGCTTGAGCCTCGATATGCACCGGCGCATCGCAAATCTGGGCGAGAAGACGTTTATCTATACGAAGGGCAGCGAACGAAACGAAGTGAAATTCAATTACACGCTGGACGAAAACGCCACGCAATTGATGAACATCTTCGAAGGAATCGCGCGGCAGGAATCGGATCTCTCGAACCTGCTGCGGACGATGCGGTACGACCGCCTGGGCGTGAATGATGCGATCATCCAGGTGGAAATCGACTTCAACAACAAGATGCTGCCGGAGCCGGATCGATTGCTGAGCGCGCTCGACCAGGTTTCCGCAGACGACAAATTCATCGACATCGCCCGGCAACGCGCGCGGACGCTTGCGAGCAAGATAAGAGCTGCGCACTAACGTTTATGCAGCACGGGCGGGCTGGGATTGTATTTCTGACCCGCTCCGGTCCAGTAACTCTTTAAGCCAAATTTTCGCAAACTTACAACCATCTTCTTTACCCTTTCGGAGCATCTGAGGTAGTCATATAAACGCCATGCTAACCACACACACCAGTACCTTCCGCCTTATTTTGCTTTTTGCTTTTATTTCGATCGCCGCGATGCCTGCGGCGGCGCAAACGAACCGGGCGCGCTCGCTCGTCACCGGGCCTGTGAACCAGAATCAAATGGTGATGCTGCGGGGGAACACGCACCCGATGGCGCGAGTGGAGTTTGACCGTGGCGCAGCGCCGGACAGCCTGCCGATGGACAGCATGATGCTTGGATTGAAGCGCAGCCCGGAGCAGGATGCCGCGCTCGAGACGCTGCTGCGCGAGCAGCAGGATCGCACGTCGCCGAACTATCACAAGTGGGTGACGCCGGAAGAATTCGGAGCGCGATTCGGCCCGTCGGATCATGACGTGCAGGCCGTCACTTCGTGGCTGCAATCAAACGGATTCCAGATGGTGAGGGTGGGGGCCGGGCGCACCGTGGTTCATTTCTCCGGCACAGCATTGCAAGTGCAGGAAGCGTTTCACACCGCGATTCACCGCTATGTGGTGGATGGAGAAGAGCACTGGGCAAACGAGAGCGATCCACAGATTCCCAGTCGCGCTCGTTGGCGTGGTGGCGGGTGTCGGAACGCTTCACAATGTTGTTCCGCGACCCGCGAGCCATTCGCGAGGAACATTTACGAGGGATGCTGCCGGAAACGTGAAGCCGGTGCGGCCGCTCTTTACTTTTCCGGTGCAAGGCGATTGCGGTTCTTGCCGGAAGCTCGTGCTTCGCGCTTGGCCCGCAGGATTTCGCGACGATCTATAACGTCTTGCCGTTGTGGAACGCAGGAATCGATGGCACCGGCGCAAACGATTGCTGTGGTGGGCGACAGCAACATCAATCTTGCAGACGTGAGCAACTTCCGGACGATCTTCGGCTTGCCGCAAGGGCTCCCCGAGTGATGATTCCCCCGGTGCAACCGATCCCGGAATTAACGGCGATGAAATCGAATCGGATCTGGACGTGCAGTGGTCCGGTGCGATCGCGAAAAATGCGACGATCAAGTTTCGTGATCGCAAAGAATACCAACACGACGACGGGAGTGGATATCGCCGCGGACTACATCATCGAGCAGCAGCTTGCTCCTGTTCTCACGGAGAGCTTTGGCGCCTGCGAGCTGCAGTTGGGCACCACCCAAAACCAAATGATCAATGCGCGTTGGGCGATGGGAGCTGCGGAAGGCATCACGATTGTAGTATCGACGGGTGACAGTGGTTCGGCCGGCTGCGACTTTGACGATCCCGGGATTTCGGGGGCGCAGCCCGCAAGGTTCGGATTGGCTGTGAGCGGCACTCGCTTCCACGCCGAACAACGTAGCGGTGGGCGGCACGGATTTCAATCAGCTCACCAACGCCGCGGCATTCTGGAGCACTCTCGAACCTTCCGACGAATCAGGCGTCTGTTCTCGGATATGTTCCGGAGACGACTTGGAACGATTCCTGTACGAACACGATTTTCGGCATGGTGGGATTCAGCAACACTCCCGAAGTTAATTGCAACAACATTGCGCAGATCTTGCGGATTCGATCGGCCCGATTGGCGGCAGCGGTGGCGTGAGCAATTGCACAACGCCTGATACCTCAAACCCTCCGAAATGCGCGGGCGGGTACGCGAAGCCGAGTTGGCAGGTGGCGCCGGGCGTTCCAAACGACGGCAAGCGTGACATTCCCGATGTTTCGCTCTTTGCGGGGATGGCTTGTCAGGAAGTTTCTACATTATTTGCCAGCAGGACTCAGAGTTCCGCAAAAACGCGGCGTGCGGTTTGGGAGCAACACGAACGGTAACTCGCTCTTCGAGGGCGTGGGCGGCACTTCCGTTTCGACGCAGGTGATGGGCGCGATATTCTCACTCCTCGTCCAGAAGACCGGTGGCAGCCTTGGCAATCCGCAATCCGCGATGTACGCGCTGGCCGCGCAACAAAACGCTGCGAACTGCAATTCGAGCAACTCCGGCGACTTCGTGCATTTTCAATGACGTCACCGTCGGAACGATTTCGTCGCCATGCGTTAAGAACACAGCGAACTGCAACGTCGCGACGCAAGGCGATGCCAACGGAATACTCACGGGGTTCAGCGCGGGCACTGGTTTCGATGTGGCGACGGGCCTCGGATCGGTAAACGCCTGCAATCTCGTGAACAATTTCGCGGTGACAAATCCGGGAGCTACCGCTGACTTCACGTTGTCGAATTGCGTGGCGCTCGTGAATGTGGCGGGGCCGGGAGCGTCGGGCAGCTTCAATCTTCGATTACAGCCGTACAACAACTTCGCGGTACGTTTCACTTTCTCGTCGCGTCGTGCATCGGCTTGCCGACAGCGCAACTTGCAGCTTTAATCCTTCGTCGGTGACGCTCGATGCGACGCATCAGGCGAGTGTCACTGTCGTGACAATTTCGACCGCGGCGGCGACCATGCTGAATCCGGCTGGCCGGCCGAGTGGTCACGGACGTGGACTCCAACCGGGGTGAATGTCGCTCGCCGTCTTCGTCAGCGCGATCCTTATCTCTCGCCTATCTTTCCGAACGAAGCAACTTCGAGTTCGATCAGCGATGGCGCTGCTCGCTTTTGCGTTCCTCATGACGATGGCGGCGTGCGGCGGCGGAAGCAGCAGTGGCGGCGGTGGTGGTGGTGGTGGAGGCGGTGGGGAGGCGGCGGCAGCGCGGGCACGCCACCGGGACGACGAACCCAACCGTTTCGGCGACGAGTGGCGGCACCACGCACTCGATGAAATTTACATTGAACGTTCAGTAGGAAGTGGCTGGATGTATTGGACCTTACTGCACCGAAGGCCGGCATCGCGGTTTGCGATTGTTGTTTCCGCAATCAGCGAATCGTGATGCCGGCGTAACCTACCACGCGGTCGCGCTCACCGTTAATGTCTCCGGATGTTGCGTAGCGCACGAGTTGTGCTTCGGTGGCGCCAAGATCGCGCGCGGCGACGAGCATTGCTACCGTGGCCGCGAATCCGCACATCGTAATTTCTTCTGCGCGTACCGTGTCGTACAGGCCGCGAGGGTCGAGCGCGAGAACGCGCGCGATGGCTCGTTCGTCTTTCACGCGCGTGATCGCATCGCTTTCGTAATGATTCATGTCTGAGCTTGCGACAACGAGCACCGGCTCTTTTTGCGCAGCCACTACTTTCGCCACCGCATGGCCCAAATCTTCGAGCGCGCCGTAGCGGTCCGTTCCCAGCACGATGGGAACGAACTGAAAATCGGGCACGATCCGCTGGAGGAAAGGAATCTGCACTTCGAGCGAGTGTTCGCGGGCATGAGCGACTGAATCCTCGCGCAAACGCGGAAACGCGTGCTTCAATTCCGCCGCCAGCGCGGAATCAATTTTCGCGTCGCCGAGCGGAGTGGTCCAGCTGCCTTCGGAAAGGATCGCGAGCGATTCGCCGCCGGGAAAATGCCGGGGGCCGATCAGAATCGAGCGTGAAGGAATCTGCAGCGAGGAATACACCGCACCAACTACATGGCCTGAATAGATGTAACCAGCGTGAGGGACAACACAGGCAATCGCGCGCGCTTTTTTAGCGCCGGTTGCCAAATATCCGTCGACATCTTGCGCGAGTTCACTTGCGTTCGAGGAATAAAACTGGCCGCTGACCGCAGGAGGACGAATCATTTTTGGTCCGAGCGTTTCGTTCGAGTGGACTTTGAAGCAGCGGCAGCCGGACAACCTGCAAAATTCTCAGGGTAAGCTAAATCTATCTTGGAAGCGTGCCCTTGATGTCGAGCGCTTCGGTTTTGCCGGGCAGATAGCGGATTTTTACTTTGTCGCCATATTGAAAGCCACCCGCATCGAGGACTGCTTGTATTTTCTCCCGCGCCTTGTCCGAATAGGTAAAAGTGTGGATGTTCATTCCGTTGGCTTCTTCGCGCACGAGCATCGAAAGCTGGTCGGCGTGGAGAACTTCCACTGCAAGCCATACAGGTTTGGGAGTGGACTGCTTCACGACGATCGGCGCAGAGGTGTTTACCTGCGCGTGAGAAGCGGGTGCATGAATCGCGACTGCGGCCGCGAGGACGGCGAGAGCTGAGAAAAGTTTTAGCTTATTCATCGAACGATATCTTGAGCGACTTCAGAAATTTGATGTCTTGCGGCGTCATTTCGAGCTTTGATTCGACAACTTCTTCCTCGAGCGACTGCTCGTCCACCTGGATGTGGAGCGATTCGAGGAAGCGGCGGTCCTGCGACGTGATTCTCGGTTCCTGCGACTGGCGGCGCGCGAGGCCGATGGTCGCGTCGAGCTTAAGCACAATATCGAAGCCAGCTGCCCGTACGCTGGAAATGGCTTCGGCGATCCGCTCCGAGTCTGAAACGCTATCGTTGATGGCGTGTCCGAGATCCCGAAGCAACTGCTTCATCCGGTCATCAAGTTGCAAGGCCGTTACCTCCTGCGCCGAGCCTTTCGTACACCAATTCTAGGCTGCGCACAACAGCGAAACAAGCCCAGGGTGCGGGTGAGGAATCGAGTAGGTAACCTGTACTTTCGCCCAGTGGGCGCCGAGTGAACGCCATGTCGGGCGGCATCAGAATGAGCGGTGGCACTTAAAACCTCGCGTCACAGGCTGAAGCCTGTGCTACTGAACGCAGCCGAGACGCCGTTGTAATACAATCTTGGCATGGCACGCAGCATCACACGTAGCGTCGGCCCGGCGCTTTGGAAATCTTCCGGCGTGACCTTTCGCGCGCTTTGGCGCATCACACGGCAGGTGTTTCACGAAGCTGCGGGGACGCTCTTCGTGCTTTTTGCAGCGTACGGAGCGCTTGCGGCGTGGCGGCAATGGAAAAACCGGCCAGTGATCTGGCTGATGGGATTTGCAATCGTTTACGCGCTGATGATGGCGGCGTTCGCCTTCGTATCGTTCCGGCGGGCGCGGCGAATAAGGCAACCGGAAAATGACTGACGGCCTGAAAAAACAACCTGACATCAAAGAGCGCAAGCTCGCATCGCCGACTGGACTTCCGATGGAAGCAGTCGTGACGCCCGATGAGCTGCAGGGCTTCGATCCCGAGCGCGACCTCGGTTACCCCGGCCAGTTTCCTTTTACGCGCGGCGTGTATCCCTCGATGTATCGCGGCCGGCTTTGGACCACGCGGCAATACGCCGGGTTCGGCACGGCGGTGGAATCGAATCAGCGCTATCGCTATTTGCTCGCGCAAGGCGTGAACGGACTTTCCGTCGCGTTCGACCTGCCCACCCAAATTGGAATGGACTCGGACCACCCGCTGGCGCTCGGAGAAGTGGGCAAAGTGGGCGTTGCAATCGACTCGCTCGAAGATATGCAGACGCTTTTCGACGGCATTCCGCTCGAGCGCGTCTCGACATCGATGACGATCAATTCGACCGCGGCAATTCTGCTCGCGCTGTACGTGGCCGTCGCAAAACAGCAGGGAGCGAATCTCGCGCGCCTTGCGGGCACGGTGCAGAACGATATCTTGAAAGAGTACATCGCGCGCGGAACGTATATTTACCCGCTGCGGCCGGCGATGAGGATCGTCACAGATATTTTTGCGTGGTGCCGCAAGGAATTGCCGAACTGGAACGCGATTTCGATTTCCGGTTATCACATTCGCGAAGCGGGTTCCACGGACGTGCAGGAAGTGGCATTCACGCTGGGGAATGGAATCGCGTATGTGGAGTCGGCGATCGCGGCGGGGCTGGCTGTGGACGAGTTCGCGCCGCAACTTTCATTTTTCTTCAATTCGCACAATGAGCTGCTGATGCAAATTGCGAAATTCCGCGCAGCGCGGCGTTTGTGGGCGCGGACGATGCGCGAGCGATTTCATGCGCGCGACCCGCGGTCGATGATGCTGCGGTTTCACGCGCAGACGGCGGGATCGTCGCTCACCGCGCAACAGCCGGAAAATAATCTTGTGCGCGTTTCATTGCAGTGCCTTGCGGCTGTGCTGGGCGGGTGCCAATCCTTGCACGCAAATGCTTTGGACGAGGCGCTTGCTTTGCCCACGGAGCAATCGGCGCTGCTTGCGCTGCGCACGCAGCAGATTATTGCGCACGAAACGGGCGTGGTGAACACGGTTGATCCAGTGGCCGGCTCCTACGCGATCGAAAAGCTTACGAACGAAATCGAAAGCGGCGCGGAAGAATACATCAAGAAGATCGATGCGATGGGCGGAATGCTTCGCGCGATCGAAGCTGGATTCGTGCAGCAGGAAGTGCAGAAGGCGGCGTACGAATATCAGCAGGCTGTGGATAGCGGCGAGCAGGTGGTCGTCGGCGTCAATCGCTTCCAGGCGGAGGAAGGGCGGGCGATTCCGACGCTGCAGATTCACGCAGAGATCGAGGCGGCACAGGTGGCGCGGCTGAATTCGCTGCGCGCGCGGCGCGATGGAGCTAAGGCGCAATCGGCGCTTGCCGAAATCGAACGGCGGGCTCGGGGAAATGACAATTTGATGCCTGCGATTTTGAACGCGGTGGAAGCGTATGCGACTGTGGGCGAAATTTCCGACGCTTTGCGCCGGGCGTTTGGCGAGTATCAGGAATCTGTGGTTATCTAGGCGGTAAGCGAAAGATTCAACACAGAGAACACAGAGTTTGCACAGAGAGCACTGAGAAAAACCTGCCGGCTATCTCTGTGTTGCTCTGTGAATCTCCGTGTCCTCTGTGTTAAGTTTTTTCTTCGCACATGAGAGCCGCTTCCCCACCTCCGAATACGTTGCGATGGCCGAAGCGCGTATTGACGCCCGCCGAAGCTGCGAAGTACATCGACGCGGCTGGGTTCTGCATGCTGTTCCCGGTGAAGAATATTCCGCTCACGTCGCTTTACTATGCGGTGACGCGTCGCAACTCCGCAGAGCGATTTCGTGTGGGACCGGTACGTGGAGATGCTCTGGAAATGGAAAGACGAACTGCCGCAGCGCAAGACCGCCTACTATGCAAAATATTTTCGCGGCCGCGGCACGTTCATCTCGCGCGAGCAACTCCCGTTTTTCCTTGCGATGCGAGAGACGGCGGTGGAGTCGAACGATCACGAACGATTTCTATGCCGAAGGCCGAATTCGCGAAGACGCTCGCGCGATCTGGGAAGCGATTGGGGAAAACGGACCGCTTGCAACGCTCGAACTCAGGAATATTTGCAAGATGGACTCGAAAGCCGGTAATGTCCGCTTCAAGCGAGCCGTAGCTGATTTGCAATGCGTGCTTGTGCTGGTGCATTTCGGCACTGAACAGGAAACCGGAGCGTGGGCGTCAGCACGATACGAGCTCACGTGCCGCGCGTTTCCGAAAGAGACCGCGGCAGCTCGAAAGATTGCGCCAGGTGAGGCTCGCCGGATGCTGGCCGCGAAATTTGTGGCGTGCTATCCAGGTGCAGCGCACGGGCAAGTGGCACGGCTCTTCGGTTGGACGAAAGTGGAGACGGCTGCAGCGATGGAATACGCCGGGGATCGTCGCATCACGAAAGCTGGCAAACGCAAATGAAATTGATCCTTGCATCGTCATCGCCTCGCAGGGCCGAAGTGCTGGGCAATGCGGGAATTGACTTCGAGGCTCGTCCGGCGGCGATCGATGAAACGCTCCGCTCGGGTGAGTCCGCGGGCGGATATGTGAGGCGCCTTGCGCTTGAAAAAGCACGAGCCGTCGCTGAAGCCGCCGAAGATGTTGTGGGAGATTTTGGGGTGATCGGTGCTGACACCGTGGTCGTGAACCGCGATGAAATTTTGCTCAAGCCTGTGTCAGCGGAAGATGCGCGACGAATGCTGCGGCAACTGAGCGGCGGAGTGCATGAGGTTCACACAGGCTTAGCAGTGATCCGCCTGCCACAGAGGACGGAGCGCGTGATCGAAGAAGTGACGCGCGTACATTTCGCGAAACTTTCGGATGCGGAAATCGACGCGTACATCGCCACAGGAGAGCCGTTTGACAAAGCCGGCGCGTACGGGATTCAGAGCCTCGGCGGACGCTACGTCACGCGCGTGGAAGGCTGCTATTTCAACGTGATGGGGATGCCGCTGGCGCGGGTTTGGGCGCTCATCAACAATCTAGACGAGAAAGCGGATGCCGTTCCGTAGCATTAGAGATCAAAGCGTGTCGATGGTTAGAGTTGAATCGGCGTCTTTCCACGCGGCTTGAAATTCCAGATTGGCCCAGGCTGCGTCTGACGTTTTCTTTTGCGCAACCAGGCTCTGCCACAATCCGAAGAGCGACCGGGCATTTCGCGGATTGCGGAGTAGATCTTCGCGGAAGACTTTTTCAGCGTCCGCCGGCTGTCCGGCACGCAGCAATGCTCCCCCGAGTGACTCGCGAACGGGGAAAAACCAATCGGGTGGTTCGTCGTAAGTAAGAGCATCTTGCAGGGCTACAGCTTTTTTCAATGCGTCAATCGCTGCCCCGTGTTCTCCACGCGCTTCTACGATCTTTGCATCGAGTACCGCGGCGGCAATCTGCATGATCGTCGTGGCCTTCGCGAATCCGTATCCCTGATCGTGAGGAATTTGACCGGCAGCGGTGGCAAAAGCTTTTCGTTCACCGTCGGCATCGGCGAGTTTTCCGGTGGATGCGAAAGCCATTCCGCGCGCGAAATGCCAGAAGGCGACATTCGCCGCGAGACTCGCATCAGGCTGAGGCATCGCGAGCACGCCTGGCCAATCGCGGAAACGAATCCTCACAGCCATCGGATAAACGAGGAAATGCTCCGTCATGCCGGGAGGCATCCCTTTCGCCTGCGTTTCTATATTTTCCTTGAGCGTTTGCGCGGCTTTGCTTGCTTCCGCCAATTGGCCAGCCTGCATTGCGGCGTAGGCGAGGAAATGCAGATTGTGGCTGTAGTACATCGCCGGATACATTCCCGTGGCGCCGGTTGCCGCGATGAAGTTCCGGTCCACTTCTGAGGCAGCTGCGTTGCTTTTGATCGCGGCGGCTTCGTCTCCCACGCGTTCGTAGATGTGCGACGGCATGTGAACGAGATGGCCTGCATTCGGTACGAGGGTATTCAGGCGATCCGCGCTCGGAATGGCCCACTCGGCGTGCGGCGAAGCTTCCACAGCGTGAATGTAATAGTGATTCGCGCCGACGTGGCTCGGATCGCGAGCAAGTACCGATTGAAGAACGGCGATGATTTCGAGAGTGCCTTCCGATGGAGTTCCATCAAGTTTCCACAATCCCCACGGTCGCAAGTCCATCATGCTTTCGGCGTAAATCGTCGCAGCATCCGGATCGTCCGGATAGGTTCTTGCGAGTTCGCCCATGCCACGCGAATAATCGTGGGCTTGTTTCTTTAGATCGGCATTCGGATCGCTGGAGTATCGCAGGGCGAGGACTTCGATGTAAGCGCGTTCGTTTTCTGGACCGGATGCGGCGAGCGATTTCGCTTTTTGGATCGCGTCGAACGCGGCTTTTTCTTTTTCGGGATTGCCGGGATCGTTGTAATTCGGGCCGAGGGACAGCGCGACGCCCCACCACGGCATCGCCGCACTCGGATCGAGTTCCGCTGCGCGCCGGAATGAACGCTCGGCTTCGTCGTGATTGAAGGCGTAAACGAGCGTGAGCCCCTGATCGAAAAAGCGCTGCGCGTCCGGATTCGAAGTTGCGATCGGGTGATGGAGTGAGCCCATTCCGGGAAGCAGGGTGGCAGGAGCCGCGTCAGTGGTCGGGTGCGTGTGCTGGGCGACCGTGGAGAACGGCAGCGCGATCGGCAATGCCGCGAGTATAAGAAGAGCGAACCGGAGTCGCATGAAAAGTCCTCCAGGGCGTGCTGGTAGCGAGATTCTAGGCGCGGAATTGTGCACGGTCAATTAATTGCCGGCACCGCTGCTGATATCCCGCGCGCGCGAACTTAGACGTTGCTGCGGGGATTTGGTCGGGCGGAAATTCACACGATATGAATCGAGGGGAAAAATGGCCCGGCAAACTATCCGATTCGAAATCAGCCGCGCTCGCCCGAAGACGCGCTACTTCTTGTCTTCGACTGGTGACGCTGGCGGCGCAGCAGCCGGAGGATTGGCCGGCGGATTCACTGGCTGGCTCGTCTGATCCCCGTGCATACCTTCTTTGAAGCTGCGAATGCCCTCGCCGAGCCCGCGCATCACGTCGGGAATTCTGCGTCCGCCGAAGAAAATCAGCACGATTACCAGAATGATTAAAAGATGGGGAATGCTTAATGCTTCCATACTGATCCCTCTCTGCCCTGTCGCGTCCTACCGCTTCACTGTACCGCATCGGGACGCGGCCCGGATAGCTCTGAGTGCCTAGAGTATAACACGCTCATCACCCACCCGCCGCGTGACGCGCTCGCGATCGAGATATTCGAGCAAGGGAATGGCGTATTTCCGGGTGATGCCGGTGATTTCCTTGAATACCGGAATCGGAAGCTTGTCGCCGCGCTCTTTCCGGTATTTTGCGAGGAGTTCGCGCAACCTCGCAACGGCGGTGCGGTGAAACACGAGCTCGCCCGTGACTTTGATGAGCACTTTTTCACGCAGCAGGATTTGCAGGATTTTCTGCGCGCGCGCTGGTTCCACCGGGAGATTTTCGAGTACCGCGGCGAAGCTTGGGACGGTGAGGCCGGCGCGTTCGAATTCCTTTTCGATGAGTTCTTTCGCCTTAGCTTCATCGGAGGAGAGCGCGATTTCGCGGCCGGCGCGTTGCACGAGGTCGCCTGATGTCGTGATCGCAGTCGCTAGAACGAGATCGTCGAGAGCTGCGGCGAAAACTTCATCGCGTGTTTTACCGGCGCGGCCACGGAGGGCTTGTTTGGGAATTCCCGGCAGCAGCGGATTCGCGGTGTGAAATTCGTCGATTGCTTTGCGAAGCGCGGCAGCGTACGCGGTTACCATTTTGCGGCGAGGCAACGGTGAATGGCTGGTCGCCGATGACTCGCAAGAGTTTTGCGCCGACCAGTTTCGCCGTGACCTGCTGGATTTCGGCGTCGGTCCAGCCGGTGCGCGCGATGATTTGCGGCAGACTCAAGCCTTGCGGTGCAGATTCCGCGAACGCTGCCAGAATCTCGTCGTGGTTGCCGCGTTCGAGCGTTTCGAGAAATGGAGTGACTGCGGCGTCAGCGCGCTTGTGCCGCAGCGCATGGACGTCGAGCGCGATGCCGCCGCCGATGGTCACAACTGGAGAAAATTGGCGGAGGATGAACCGGTCGCCCGGAAGCAGGAGCACTGGGTGATCGAGCCGCAGCTGTGCGAGCGCGGATTCCCCGGGCGCGAGTACATTGCCCGTGATGAAAACCACGTCGGCGATTGCTTCCGCGGTCCCCTGATGAAAATGAACGCGCGCGCGGTTTTTCAGCGGACGAGCGGAGGGGAGCAATGAAATACGCGCGTCAATGCGTTTGGTTGGTTCGAATACCTTCGGTGGCGCGAGGACCATGCCGCGCTGAATTTCTTCGCGTTCAATTCCAGCAAGATTCACAGCCGTTCGTTGACCTGCAACAGCCAGCGAAACTGGTTTGCCGCCGGAATGCAGTCCGCGGACGCGAACGCGTTTGCGAAGCGGATACAATTCGGCTTCGTCTTCTACATTCAAGGCGCCGGATACGAGCGTACCGGTGACGACCGTGCCGAAGCCTTTCATCGAGAAAGCCCGGTCGATCGGCAGCCGAAAGTGACGCGTGGCATCCTTTGTTGGAACAGCTTCCGCTACGCGCAACAGCTCTTGCCTGAGCGCGTCTAGGCCGGCGCCAGTCGCCGCGCTGACGGGCACGATTGGCGCGCCTTCAAGGAACGAACCGCGAATAAATTCTTCCACTTCCAAGCGCACGAGGCCGAGCACGTCGGAATCGACGAGATCGGATTTTGTGATGGCGACAATCCCGCGTGGGATTCCGAGAAGGCGGCAGATATCGAAGTGCTCGCGCGTTTGCGGCTTGATCGATTCGTCGGCGGCGATTACGAGCACCACTAGATCGATTCCGCCAACACCTGCCAGCATGTTGCGAACGAATTTCTCGTGGCCGGGCACGTCGACAAAGCCGAAGCGCACATCGCCGAGATTGAGGAAAGCAAACCCCAGATCGATCGTGATGCCGCGGCGTTTTTCTTCTTCGAGGCGGTCGGGATCGGTTCCCGTGAGTGCTTTGACGAGAGTTGATTTTCCGTGGTCGATGTGGCCGGCGGTGCCGACGATGACGTGTTTGGTGGTGGCCATCGGAAGGATTGGATGCGCGGGATGATGCTAGCGGACGGAGAGCGGAGGGTCAAATTGATGCATGCGGTTTTGGTGGGAGCCCCCTGCTTCAGCCGGGGGGAGCTGGACGCCAGTCCAGCGGTATTGCGCAAATTCTCACGAATGGGCTTTAGCCCCGGAACACGCAAGGCCCGGCGCTAAAGCGCACGATCAAGATCAAAGCTTTGTCCTGGAGCGCTGAAGCGCTCCTTCCCCCGCATGAATGCGGGGGCTCCCACCAAACCCAACAGCAATGCAACTGGCGGAGCTACTGCGCTGATTCTTTTTGCTGCAGCGGCGGAGCTGTGGTGGAGCCTTTGAATTTCGGCTTGCCGAGTTTGGTGATCCAGACGCCGGAATTGATGTCGTTAAAGAAGATCAATCCATTGGCTGGTTGCGCGCCCCACGCCCATTGCACGTTGGGACGGAAGCCTTCGGGATCGCCGGTCCAGAGACGCGCGATTTCGCGGCCCTGGCCGTAAAGATTGCCGCGCAGCTCGCCGGAAATATCGACGACGCGGCCTCCGCCAGCATAATCGCCGAGGAAGAGCATATCGTCAGCGGCCCAAACATTGTGCACGCCGCCTTCGGGAACTTCGTAGTAAGCAACTTCGCGCGGATGCTCGATGTCGGTGACGTCCATCACGTGGCAAATGCCGCGCACGGGGACTCTCGCCTTGTCTTCTATATCGAAGAGCGCGGGGAAAACTTCGTCGCCGATGAAAACGTAATTCTTGTAGCGGAACGCCGTGTGCGTGCCCGCGAGCCAGCCGTTTCCGTAAAGCTCGTAGTGGTTGTACTTGTATTGCGAAACGAGCTTCGGATTTTCGGGGCTTCCGCCTTTGATTCCGTTGCCAACGTCAAGAATGATCATGCCGTCGCGCCAGTAGGCGAGGTAGGCGAGGCCGTCTTTCACCTGCAGATCGTGGAGGTAGCGTCCCGTCTCGGTGGGGCCGAATGGCCCTGCGACGGTTTGCGCCGTGGCGTTTTCAGTTTGCCAGCGCGCCACTTCTTTCGGATGCGCGACATCCTTGAAATCAATCACGCGAAGCGAGCCGGTTGCGTCGTCAGTGATGTAAACGTAGTGCGAATCGATGTAGGCGCTGTGGACGCCGCCTGTGACGGTTTCGGTGTACTCGGAAAGAATTTTCAGGTGCGCGGGATCGGAAGCATCGAAGAAGACGATGCCGTTCTTTCGATTCGAAGCTTCCTCGCGCGTGAACACGCCGATTTTTCCGTCCGGTGTGGTGCTGACGTCGTTCACGAGGCGCGCATCGACCTTGATCGAATCGAGCGCTTTGGGATTTGCCGGATCGGAAATATCCCAGGCGTAGACGCGGTCGGCGATTGTTGAAACATACAGATGGTTGCCGACGATCCATTGTTCGGACGTCTGCAGAGCCTTGCCGTCGGTTGGATTTTTCGACGGAACGTGCGCGACGACTTCGATGGCGCGCTCCACGTTGCGCGGCGCGACGGTGATGGCGGCTGAAGCCTCGCGCCCGCCGATCGAAGCCTTCACGACGTACGTGCCGGGGCGCACGGCGACGAAACCGCCGTCAGGATAAATCGATGCGCCCGCACCTGAGACGCTCCAAGCTGGTGAGCACGTCCTTCACTTCCGAGCCCTTTCGCGCTTTTTGCGGCGGCGGTGAAATGGACCACGTCGCCTGTCTTCGCGCTGGTGTCAGCAGGAGTAACCGCGAGCGATCGAACCGTGTCGGCAACCACGCGAATGCTCGTATCGGCGCTTGCAGGTCCGGCTGTGGCTTGCAGTTTCGCTGTGCCGGGAGCGATCGCGGTGACCATTCCGGAGGCGTCGACTTTTGCGATTGCAGGCGTGTTCGACTTCCATTCGATCGGCACATCTGTGCGCGGGTCACCGTTCGAATTGCGCGCGGTGGCGGAAAGAATTGTGGAGCTGCCCACTGCAAGGCCCAGCGACATTGGAGCGATGTCGATTTTTGCGACGGGAGGAGTGACAACGGTGACGTGCGCGATTCCCGGTTTGCCGCCGATGACGACGCCGACCGTGACTACACCTGGCTGGTGAAACACGACAACACCTTTGTCGTCGGCTCCTGCCACATCAAATGGGAGCGGCGAACCAGACTTCCGGTTTCACGTCGAGCACTTTTCCGGCTGCGTCTTTTGCGACGGCCGAAAATTGAACCTTATCGCCGACGTGGACTTCAGTGCCGTTGGGCGTCACGTCGATCGTCGCCGGCTTCGGACCTTCGGCAGGCTTTATTTCCTGCGCGCGGGTTGCCGGCGCGAGTGCAATAGCGGCGAGCGCGATCCAAATTGCCACACACTTCTTCGCAAAAATCATTCAGTGCTCCCTTCGGATGGAAATCCCAGGGGGAGAAAGTGAACTGAAGCGGGGGCTTTGTCAAGGAAAACGGCAGCAAGGATGCAACTCGAAATCGATCCGTTAGATTGCCTCTAATCCATCAGATAGTAAGTTCGCTTCGGCGCGGTGACTGAAACTTCTGACAATGGCTGATTTTTCTTGCGCGCGCGAGCGCGATCGCAGCGCGAAGCCACGCTAACTCTAAGCAACTGCAAGCTCTCCACTTCCCCGGAGTTGGCAGCGCAAATGCACTACAAGAATTTCAGACCCGTCATAGATTCCAATCGAGGAAATGATGAGATATCTCTCTGGAGCGATTCTCCTCGGCGCATCCCTCCTGTTTGCGCCGCTCGCGCGAGCGCAGAGCAAGGATGATTCCTGGAACAATTTACGCCAGATCACCAAGCTCCGAACCTACGCGTATGCGGACCGCAGAGGTAACTGTGGCAGGGCGAGAATCGCTCGGGTTACAGATCAATCCGTAACGCTGAAACGGCCCAATAAAACTAAAATTACAATTCAGCGCGCGGACTTGCTTCGCATCGGGCAGTGGGGTCTGTGGCCGATCGGAGCGCTCTACAGCGGAAGAAGCTCGTGGTACGACGTAACTTTGTTGCCGCACGACGCAAAGAGCTCGAATCGCAGGATGAGAATTCGAATTGTGACTATCGACGGCAAAGAACGTAGCGGCGAACTTCTCGACGTGGACGATTCGAGCCTGAAATTGCTGAAGCACGGACGTGAATCCTCGTTCGCGAAGGGAAGCATTGCCAAGGTCTATGCGATGTCGTTTCGGCCCATCAGCGACCAAGGCGAATACGCGGCTCAGGAACTGTTCGTATTTGTTGCCCTGGATCCCGAAGTGTGGATTTCACTGATTCGAATCCCTGTGCTCCTATACGACAGCTCGAAGCTCGAGGAAAACAATGCGATCCAATGCTCTTCAAACCAGAAGCGGGATTGAGAAATATCTGAGCGCCGCTGTAATGCGGGAGTTGGTTACGCGGAGCGTGTCGTCATTTCCTGCGCGATGGCGAGCGCGGCACTGCGGGGATTCTGCGCGGCGGTGATGGGGCGGCCGACGACGAGGTAATCGGCGCCGGCGCGGATCGCTTCGGCGGGTGTGGCGACGCGCGATTGATCGTTTGCGGAGACGGCGGCGGGGCGCACGCCGGGAACGACGATCAGGAACTTGGAACCGCAGGCGCGACGAATCGCGCGCACCTCGTGCGCGGAGGCTACGACCCCGTCCATGCCGGCTTGCTTGGCCAGGCGCGCGAGCGCCAGTGCGCGGCTTGAGGGCGAACCAGACATTCCGATTCTGCGCAGGCCGTCGGCGTCGAGGCTGGTGAGGATCGTGACGGCCAGGAGAGCTGGCCGCCGGGGTCCGCTGCCGGCGGCTTCCCGTGCCGCGCGCATCATTTCGGCGCCGCCTGAAGCGTGGAGGGTGAGCAGGCGTACTTTCGGAAGCTTGGCCGCGGCGGCCACAGCACCAGCTACGGTGTTCGGAATGTCGTGGAATTTCAGGTCGAGGAAGATATCAAAACCAAGGCCCGCGAGCTTTTGAACGGCGCGCGGGCCTTCGGTGGTAAAGAGCTGGCTGCCAACTTTGAACATCCCTGCTGCGCCTCGTAGCTGGCGGGCCAAAGCGACTGCTGGCCCGAGGCGGTCAACATCCAGGGCGACTACTAGTCGGCGCGTTCCGTGGTCCGTTGGCGTGAAGGCACCTCGAGAAGTTCCATCCGGACTTTCGCAAGCCCGTGCTGGTCAAAGCCAAGCCGTCGAGCGACTTCGTACGAGACGTCCAGTTCGCGGCCTTCGATGTAAGGTCCGCGGTCGTTGATCCGGACGATCTGGCTGCGGTGGTTGCGGGTGTTCACGACCCGCACGATCGACCCGAGCGGAAGCGTCGGGTGAGCCGCAGTGGCGGCATACATATCATAGGTCTCGCCATTGGCGGTAGGTTGCCCGTCAAAATCATCTCCATACCAGCTGGAGGTACATTCCCACACGGCCAGCGGCTTCGGGGTGGCCGACTTCAGTTTGGCTGCGGGGAGAGTGTGCAGAGTTGCGGACTTTGAAGGAGGGTTGCTCGGCTTCCCGGTTGCCGTCGGATTGATCGGCGGGACCAGAACGAGCAGACCCATTCCTAAAAAAACCGACTGCATGATTGTGGCAAAAAACTTCGCTCTCATGTTCACCTTAACTTTATTTGAATCAGCAAATTATACCTTTTCGAGGGCGATTCCGGCAACCACTTTATGCCTGTAAGGCCCCTCGTAAAGTGCTGATTTCAAATACCCTTTCGTCCCGGCACCACATTTCTAGGCCACCCACTAACTTCTCTGATGCCCGTGGGTCCACAAAATGGGCCGTTCCAACCTCAACCGCTGAAGCGCCGACCAGCAAATATTCAGCTATGTCGGCTGGGCTCTCAATACCGCCAAGCCCTACAATCGGTATCTGAATCACCCGATGTAGCTCGTGCACCAGCCTTACGGTTATAGGTTTGATGGCCGCGCCCGACAACCCTCCCGTCGTACTACCGAGGCGTGACCTCCGGTTGTGTGTGTCTATACACAGTGCAGGGTAAGTGTTTGCGATGACGAGAGCATCGGCTCCTTCAGCCTCAGAAGCCTTTGCCGTAAGTGCAATGATTCCAATGCTTGGAGACAGCTTTATCCAGAGTGGGCGCTTGGCAGCCTTCCTTGCGGCTCCAACGACAGCCGCGGTTAGTTTTGGGTCAGTACTATATTCGATGCCCCCGGATTCGACGTTGGGGCAAGAAATATTGAGTTCGTAAGCGGAGATGCCTTCGGCATCTTCAAGAATCCGAATCACTTCGACATATTCGGAGATAGTTTTTCCGAAGACGTTGGCGATCACGGCCGTATTGAAACGTCGAAGGCCGGGGAGTTTTTCGGACACGAAGGCGCGGACGCCGACATTCTGCAGACCAATGGCGTTGACCATCCCGCTGGCTGTCTCGCAGATTCGAGGTGCGGGATTCCCAGCCATCGGCTCGAGCGAGAGGCCCTTTACGACCAGGCCGCCGAGGCGGTTCAGGTCGACCAGAGGAGCAAACTCGATGCCGTAGCCGAAGGTTCCACTGGCGGCTATAACCGGATTTTTGAGATGGAGGGTTCCGACGCTGACTCGGAGGTCAACTTCCGTGGGCCGAGGGGCGCTGACAACCTCGGGCGAGCTCACGGCAAGAAGTCTAGCATGCGGGTCAAGAAAAGCGACGCGTTCCCGACTCGATTCTCCCTGCAGCAGTAGAATGGGCGGGATGGAACTTATTGATCGATTCCGCGGGTGTTTGCTTGGCCTCGCGACCGGCGACGCCCTCGGCACGACGCTGGAATTCGTGCCGGCTCGAGAAGTGAGCCCTATTTCTGAGATGGAGGGCGGGGGTCCATTCGATCTGAAGCCGGGTGAATGGACCGACGACACGTCGATGGCGCTATGCCTCGCGGAGAGTCTTATTGAGCGCCGCGATTTTGATGCCAAGGACCAGATGGAAAGATATGTACGGTGGTTTCGCCACGGCCACCTGAGCAGCACGGGCGAATGCTTCGACATCGGAGGCACAACTCGCCGGGCGCTTGTGAGATTTGAAAAGACGGGAGAAGAATTCTCAGGCCCGACGGCCGAGAACACTGCCGGCAATGGATCTTTGATGCGGCTCGGGCCGGTTCCGCTCTTCTTTTGCTTGTCTCCAGAGGATGCGATTGCAAAGTCCGCGTTGAGCTCCCGAACAACTCACGGCGCACGCACCGCAATCGATGCTTGTCGCTATTTCGGAGCCTTGGTTTGGGGAGCCCTGCAAGGGAGTTCCAAGAAAGAACTGATCGAGAAGCCGTTCAGCCCCTTCGACGGTTGTTGGGACTCGTCCCCGCTCGCACCTGAGATAGCTGAGATTGCAGACGGCTCATTTCGGCGCAAGAACCCACCGGAGATTGCCGGAACTGGATTTGTAGTTCGTACTCTGGAAGCGGCACTTTGGGCATTTCATCGGACCGATTCGTTTCGCGAGGGTTGTCTTTCGGCCGTGAACCTTGGCGACGATGCGGATACGACCGGAGCCGTGTACGGACAAATTGCAGGAGCGTATTACGGAGTCGACGGGATCCCGAGGACATGGCTCAAGCTTCTTGCGAAGCGGGAGGCGGTAGACAGCTTCGCGAAAAAGCTCTTCGAGCGGCGCCGATTGTAAATTCCGTCTACGAATGCCGCTGAATCGGGATCGTTGCACATCGCAATGCCGCGCCGCAGTGGTCTGTGTTAGGATGTCGCGCGATGCGAGTGGTAGAAAAGCGGCAGCTGCTATCGGAAGAAGAAATCGGGCGGACGCTCCAGCGCCTGGCTCACGAAATCGTCGAGAAAAGCGGCGGTACCAAGGACCTTGCGCTGATTGGAGTCCGTCGGCGCGGCGTTCCGATCTCGCAGCGGATTGCGGCGATTATCAAGACGGCGGCGGGCGTGAGCGTTCCGGTGGGAACGCTCGACATCACGCTCTACCGCGACGATCTTTCTACGGTGGCGCAGCAGCCGATCGTTCACTCGAATGAAATCGACTTCCCTGTGGACGACCGCGACATCGTGCTGGTCGACGACGTGCTGTACACGGGCCGGACCGTTCGGGCCGCGATGAATGGGCTTTTTGACCTTGGCCGACCGCGCCGGATTCGCCTGTGCGTTCTAGTGGATCGCGGGCATCGCGAACTGCCGGTGGAAGCGACGTTCGTCGGGCGGCTGGTGGAGACGAGCGACACGGAAATTGTAGAAGTGCGCCTTCGGGAAATTGATGGCGAGGAGCGCGTGATGCTGGTGGACCGCGTTTCCTGAGTGTCAGGCAATCGTTCCGGAGGCGTTCGGCTAAAGGGAAACAGTGCTGCAGCGATTGGAACACCTGCTCGGAATTGAGCCTCTCACCCGCGAGCAAATCACTTTTATTCTCGATCAGGCAGCGCCTTTCCAGGAATTTCAGCGGCACCCCCTTAAGAAATTAGCGACGTTGCGCGGCAAGACGGTTGCGCTGGCATTTTTCGAGCCGTCGACGCGCACGCGCATCAGCTTCGCCACGGCGGCTTCCCGCCTGGGCGCTGACCAAATGAATCTGCAGGCGGAAGCGTCGAGCTTGAAAAAGGGCGAGTCGCTGATCGATACGGTGCGGACGCTCGAGGCGATGCGGCCTGACGGGATCGTGATGCGCCACAGCTCGTCAGGTGCGACGCAATTTGTGGCGCAGCGGCTGGAAATTCCCGTTCTGAACGCGGGCGACGGCACGCACGAACATCCCACGCAGGCGCTGCTCGACGCGCTTACCATTCGCGATCGCAAAGGCACTCTCGACGGACTGCACATCACGATTCTTGGCGACATTCTCCACAGCCGCGTGGCTCGCTCCAATATATTGCTGCTCAGCAAGTTTGGAGCGCACATTACGTTGTGCGGGCCGGCCATGTGGGTGCCGCGCGAATTTGAAAGCCTTGTGCCGAACGTGCGGCGCGTGTCTCGCAAATTGAAGAAGCGGTGGATGGAGCCGACGCGATCATCGTGCTGCGTGTTCAAACCGAGCGGATCAACGAACCGGCACTTGCGGCCGAGGAATATATTCTGCGCTACCAGCTGACGTCCGCGCGATTGCGGCTTGCGAAACCGGACGCGCTGATGTTGCATCCCGGGCCGATGATTCGCGGGCTCGAGATCGATCCGGAAGTCGCGGACGGGGCGCAGTCCTGCGTGCTCGAGCAAGTTACGAACGGGCTCGCGGTGCGCATGGCGCTTCTCTATCATCTGGTGGGAGGCGCACCGGCCGATGCGCCGCATCCTGCCGACGCAAGTTCGCTGTCAAATTCCGGATCAGGATCGTCATCCAAGTCTGCGAAGGGAAGCTCGAATGCTGCTGATTAAGAACGGGCGCGTGATCGATCCGAGCAGCGGAACGGACGCGACGATGGACGTGCTCGCGGACGGCGGGAAGATTTCAAAAATCGGGCGCGAACCTCGCCGCTGAGGGCGCGGAGATTTTTGATGCGAAAGGGCTCGTCGTCGCGCCAGGCTTCATCGATCTTCACTGCCACTTGCGCGAGCCGGGGCAGGAAATGTCCGAAACGATTGAAACGGGCACTCGCGCGGCGGCACGCGGCGGATTTACCGCTGTCTGCACGATGCCAAACACGCAGCCGGTGAATGACAACGCCTCGGTGACGCGCGGAATCGTGGAACGAGCCGCGGCAGGCGGAAGCGTTCGCGTGTGGCCGATTGGCGCGGCTTCTGTGGGAAGCAAAGGCGAAGCGCTCGCGGAAATCGCCGCGATGAAGGATGCAGGGATCGTCGCCGTGAGCGATGACGGTAAGCCGGTGGCAACAGCGCGACTGATGCGGCAGGTGATGGATTATTGCCGCGCGCTCGATCTTCCGGTGATCGATCATTGCGAAGATGCGTCACTTTTCGCCGGCGGCGTGATGCGCGAGGGGCCGCAGTCGATCAAGCTGGGGCTGAAAGGCATCCCGGCGCAGTCGGAATCGATTTGCGTGGGGCGCGACGTAGAAGTGGCGGTGCTCACGGGTGCGCGCCTGCACATTGCGCATATGTCAACGCTGGGCTCGCTCGAATACGTGCGCTGGGCGAAAAAGCAGGGGCTGCGGGTGACGTGCGAGGTGACGCCGCACCATTTCACGTTGACCGATGAAGACGTCCAATACGATACGCACTACAAAATGAATCCGCCGCTGGCGTCGCGCTCCGATCGCGACGCGCTGATACAAGGCATCGCTGACGGAAGCGTCGACGTGATCGCCACCGATCACGCGCCGCATCATCCGGCGAGTAAGGACGTGGAATTCGATCGCGCGCCGTTTGGAATCACCGGTTTCGAGACCGCTCTATCGCTCGGTCTGAGCGAACTCGTTCACACGAAGAAAATTTCGCTCGCGCGGCTTGTGGAATTGTTCACGACCGGGCCGGCGCGCGTTCTGGGAATGGAGCGCAAGATTGCTGCAGGTCAACCAGCGGATCTGACGGTATTTTCAACCGAACACGAATGGACGTTTCGCGCGGCCGACTCGCCGAGCAAATCGCGCAACACGCCATTCGATGGACGGACTTTCCGCGGCGCGCCGATGGCGACGATCGTCGCTGGCCGCATCGTGTACCGGCGCGAAGCAGCGGCAGGTGCGCGGTAGGAGTTCTCGCGGGTGCCGCTGAATCACGGGAATTGCTGCGTGGGACAAAGTCAAAAGAGCCGGCGAGACGCCGGCGTTACGAATTGAAGCTGTGCTCTTCGATTGACCTCGGGTTGGTTCACTTCAGCGAAGATTGCGTCGAAACTGCGGAGCGCTGCCAGTCGTCCGTATCACTTTCAATTTTCCAATTTCCGCGGTTAGTGTGCGGTAGGTTCTGCGGCGGGGTGCATGCCGTGTTGCGGAACTTCGTGGATGCCGCGCGCGGGCGTTTCCTGATAGAAGCGGTAAAACTGATTGAGCGGGCCCGCGCCTTTGCCAATCGTGTAGGACTTCTCGATCGCCTTCGTGACGTAGGCTTTCGCGAGAATCACGGCTTCGCGGAGCTGTTGCCCCGACGCAAGCTGCGCCGCGATTGCGGATGAAAACGTGCAACCCGATCCGTGCGTGTTCGGGCTCTTCACGTGATCGCCGCCAAACGTCTCGACTTCCGCGCCTGCTTCGCATAACACATCGATCGGCTTATCAAGATGCCCGCCGGTGACGACCACGGCGCGGGCTCCCATCTCGATCAACTTCTGGCCGGCAGCTTTCATGCCGCTCAAATCCTTCACTTCGATGCCGGTAAGAAATTCCGCTTCCGGAATGTTTGGAGTAATCACGCTCACGCGCTTCAAAAGCTCGTCGCGCACAAATTTCAGCCCGGCGGTGTCGAGTAACTCTTCGTTCCCGGCGGTCGGGCGGAAAACTGGATCGAGAACCACGCGCGCGAACTTGTGCTTATCAAGAAATTCCGTCACCACCACGGCATTGCCGCGATTCGCGAGCATTCCGATCTTTACGGCGGAGATTGTCACGTCGTCAGCGAGCTCGTCGAGCTGCGCGCGCAATTGCGCTGCAGGAGTGGGGTGAACGGATTTCACTCCCTGCGTGGATTGCACGGTGAGCGCAGTAATCGCCGCGACGCCATAGCAATTGTGCGCCGCAAACGTCTTCAAATCCGCGCCAACACCTGCGCCACACGACGGGTCGAATCCGGCAATCGTGAGAAGAATGGGGGGAGCGTGATTCACGTGGTTATTCAATTTGCAGTGTCCTCCGCGCGAGGCACAAATGCCGGCGCCGCAATTTTTTGCGGGCACGCCGGCAAAGAAAAATGTACGCGTGTTGCGGCACCACGCGCAAGAACAAATTTCAGTATCGAGCCGCGTCAAGCTTTGGAAACCGTTCGGCCACGCTTGTGAACGACCCGGAATGAAACTGTGGTAGGGTTTGCTGGTTTCGAATCGGCGGCATGCGTCGCGTATAATGAATCAGATGACAAGTACGGCGCGCGCCAGCCATCGAGCGAACTCTGCGGAAGCAAAAACGGGCACGGGAGCAGAACGAATTCTTGCGGTCGATTATGGCCGCAAGAGAATCGGGCTTGCGATCTCGGATGAGCTCGGGTTGACGGCGCAACCTCTTGCGACAGTGGAACGCGCGAATCGCCGCGACGATATGCGGCGGCTTCGCGAAATTTGCGCGATGCACAATGTGACACGGATTCTAGTGGGCCATCCGGTGCACATCACGGGCGAAGCAAGCGAAATGTCTGCGGAAGCGGCGCGCTTTGCTGAGCGCCTTGCAAAAGAAACGGGGATTGAAGCGGAACTCGTCGACGAGCGACTCACGAGCTGGGAAGCAAAGCAAACAATGGCCCAAACGAAATCGTTAACGCGCCGAAAAGGTGAAGGGCTAGACGCCGTAGCCGCAGCCGTATTGCTGCGGGACTACCTCGAGCACCAATCCGAGAAATCGCGTGACAAGCGAAAAGGCCAGGAATAGCGAACGATGCGACGGCTCGGTCTACTGGCTCTTCTTGTTATTGCCGCGATGGGAGCGGTCGCCGGATGGCTCGATTCGCAAATCAGCCGCCCGTTCACCGGGCACCGCGCCGAGAAAGCTTTTGTGGAGATTCCGCACGGCACTTCGCGCTGGGCAATCGCCGGAATTCTGGAAAAGAACCAGATCATCCGCAACCGGATGGCGTTCGAGCTTTTCAGTCTCTGGCACATGCGCCATCCCTTGCAGGCCGGTGAATACCTGATCGACCAACCGCTGAATACGAAACAAGTCTTCTGGAAAATCGCGCAGGGGAAAATATTCCTTCACTATGTGACGATTCCGGAGGGCTGGTCGATGTTTGACATTGCAGACGAGCTTGGCCGCCAGGGTGTTTGCTCTCGCGAAAGTTTTTTGGCAGCGGCGCACGATCCCGCGCCGATTTCGGACATTGCTCCGCAAGCGAAGTCGCTGGAAGGCTTTCTATTTCCGTCGACGTATGAATTCAAGCGCCGCACCACCTGCGCGCAAGTGGCTGACACGATGGTCGCGCACTTTCGCGCTGTGTGGAAGGAACTGACTCCTGCAGACGGGGTCGCGTTTCCGGGCGGCTTGAATGCCGCGCAAGTTGTGACGCTTGCGTCGCTCGTCGAGCGCGAGACACCGCGACCGGAAGAACGCCCGCTTGTCGCCGGAGTGTTCTACAATCGACTGCGTCTCGACGATCCGCTGCAGTGCGACCCCACGGTTCAGTACGCGCTGCAGCTCGCGGGACGTCCGGAGTTGAACGTGCGGCCTGAAGATTTGCGGGTCGATTCGCCGTACAACACGTACACGCACCGTGGCCTTCCTCCGGGTCCGATTGCGAATCCCGGCGAAGCGTCCTTGCGGGGCGCGCTCAGTCCCGCGCAAACGGATTTCATGTATTTCGTTGCGAACGATAAGGGCGGCCACTTCTTCAGCAAAACTCTCGCCGAGCACAATCGCAATGTGGCGCGTTACAGAGCGCTTCTGAGAGGTCAGGCGGTAGCGCCCGCCGATTCCGATGCAAAAAAGCCCAAGTCGCGAGGCGGGTCATGAGCGGCAGCCATTCCGACGAACACGGCGCCGCCGAAGCTCGCACAAAAAAGGCGCTCATCCTCGAAGCTGCTCGCGCACTGGCCACTCCGCGCTTCACACCGGCGGAGATCGAGCAGATTCGCCGCAAATTGATCGCGACTCATGGTGCGCAGGGAAAAACTTCCGCCGAATATATTGTGAACGTGCTCGAAGAAGCGGGCCTGCGCGTGGTGACGGCAACGAAGTCCGACTCCGAAGGTTTGTACGAAGAAGAGTTCAGCGATCTTCTTCATTTTTCTACCTTGGATGAGGCCGAAATGTGCCTCGTGCGCCTGGACGAGCTGCTCCGAAAATTCCTGGCGGAGGAAGAACGAGCCGCCGCCGAACGTGTTCGGGAAGTGGCGCGGCTGGGGCGCCGCCGCGCGGAAATGATCTCGCGCAATCACAAAGTGGACGCGAAGAAGCGCGCTGAAAAAGAAGAAATCGGCCAGTGGTTTGCGATCTGGCTCGCGACCCCCGACGCATTTTTCGATTGGCTGGAAGTCCGAAAGCAATCCCCGGATTTTCAGACCAGGTTCCCGCAACTACCGGATGAGGAAACGTAGTGCTGTACGTGTTGGAAGTAGAACCTCTCGATCTGGGCGCTGACGTTCGAGCCGTTGGTCTCGAGCTCGTGGAAGCCGACGAGAATCGCGAGCCTGTTCGCGGGCCGGCCGCTGCCAAGATTTGGAGTCGCGTGCTCACAGCCACCGCCGCGACCACCGCCTGGGCGCTTGATTTCTTCAGCCATCTCGATCGCGTTACGGAATACTGCCAGCGGCACCAAATCGAATTTCGCGAAGCGAGCCACCGCTCGCTCGTGATTCCCGCACCCGAGCTGGGCGTCCTCGAACCGCTGATCGATCGCTTCCAGAGCGAAACGTTCGGCGCTCGCGCAGGCGAACTCGCGGCCGCGGGCGACCCCGAAGTGGAAGGCGATCTCGCGCGCCGCGGCGTGGACGCCTATCACACGGCATTTCAGAAATATTTTTTCTGCGCGGTCTGCAATTTCGAAGATGGCTCGCTCGTGCTGCTCGCCGAAAAATTGTGGGCCAGCGAAGTGATTCGGCGTGTCCGCCCCGTGCTCGAAGGTCTCGACGTAGACGTCCGTTTACCCTCGTAGGACAGCCGGAAGCCCAGCAAAAGGCCAGTTTCTAGTGTGAAACAGTAGTACGTGTGGGCTATTTCCATAAACAATGGTTCTAGTACACTAAATGTGAGACTTATAAGATGCTTTCCCGCCCAGGCGAATTGACGGTCCCGGATTCAACCGTTGCAAATGCCCGTCCGTTCGTCCGCAGCCTCAATGTTCTTCTTAAGTACTCTCGTCTCTATGGTTTAGAGCATACCCGCTCCGCTGACCAATTTAAATCTGCGTGGACGGAGTTGGAGGCCGCGGTTCTCGCTGCCGGGCAACGGGGATTGCTTCTCGGCGCGTCTGGCTCTCAGCTCTTGCTTGACGGAGAGCCGATCGAATCGACGCCCGCTGAGCGCAGTTTTGCGGACTTGCTTACAAACGCAGGCGTCGCCAGCATTTGCTTCAGCCCGCGAGTGACGCGGGACGATTTCCTCGCCTTCGTACGCTCGTTCATGGAGTCCGGAATCAAGTCCGCCGGGCTCGCCGAACGATTGCAAGCAAACCTCGGCGGCAATTCCGGAATTCGGCTGAACGAAATTCGTTTCGTTGCCGAAGATGCCGGATTTACAGAAGCGCGAGTCGCCGCGACACTCACCGCGAAAACATTGGGCGCTGAAGCCGACAGCGTGAAGGAATGGTTCAGCAGCCCGGAAAAAATGATTCAGCTGATCGCCGCAGCGGAAGGAGCGCACGGCGGTCCGGGCGGCACGGAAACGGGCGGCTCGGGAATCGGACTGGGTTCGGGACTGGGCTCGGGTTTGGGTGGCGGATCCGGCACGGGAACGGGAACAGGAAGCGGGTCAGGAGTTGCCGGTACGGGCGCCGGAGGAACTGGCGGCGGGACTGGCGGTAGCGGCGGTGTCGGTGGCGGCGGAACGGGCGGTGGCGGCGGTACGGGATCAGGATTCGGCGTAGGAACCGGCGCGGGATCAGGCGTGGCGACAGGCGCGGCTTCCGGTGTAGGCGGAACCGGAGCGGGCGGAATGCTCGGCGGCAGCTACGTCTCTGGTCCTCCAAGCGGCCCGGCGGCCATCTCAAAACTCGAAGAAGCAGATCTGCAGAATTTGTTGCGCTTGCTCGCGCAATTCGGTGAAGCGCAGCAGACGAAGAGCCCGCAGCACAATCCCGCCGTATGGCAACAGCGCCTGGCTGCGCTGCCGCAGAACGCACAGGTGACACTGCGGCAAGCACTCGCCGGGGTGGCGGCACAATCCCCGTCGGCAAAAATGGATGAAGTAGCGCTGCTGCGACTCGCGGAAGACCTGGCGATCAAATTCGCGCTCGATCGATTTTCGCGCGGCGAAGTGCGCGTGAATGCCGTACGCCAGATGCTCGACCGCATGGGCCACGAACTCGAGACGCTGCGCAAGCTGCTGAAATCGCGCGAAGAGAAAATGGCGACGGCGGGAATGAACGTGGAATCGCACGCCGACGTGCTCGACCGGCAATTCTGGGCCGCCGTGCCGGAATCGGGCAAGCGGCAGGTGTTGATGTCGACTGAAGCGTGGTGCATACCTCCACGCAACGTTCAGCAGTACGTCGAAGAATTGCTCGGCCGCGGCGAATCGGATGCGGCTGGAAATATTCTTCTGCAATACGCGTCTTGCGTTCGCAACAAGGACGCCGCTGCGCGCAAGAAAGCTGCCATCGGTCTGGGACAGCTCGCCGAACTCTTTAGCAAAGCTGCGAGCCAGCGTCTGCAGGACGCGCTCGTGCAAATCGGCCAGCAAATGGCGGACGAGAAAGACACCGAGTTGCAAACGCTGCTGAGTGCCGCATTCGTGCGACTCAGCCAGGAGTCGGCCGGGCGCCGCTACTACCGCGCGATGCAACAGGCGCTCGACTCGATGGCGGAACTCGAGAATTCGCGTCCCAGCTGGACGCAGACGCTGCGGCCGCGCCTCGGCATCGAAAATCGCGTGGGAGAGTTCATCGAAGAAGCGCTGGCGGCCGAAGAGATGCCCGAAGGACTTGTGGGCGTCCTGATGCGCGTCCCGCAGGCTTCGTCGGAGCATCTCGGTGTGCGACTGGCGCGATCGGCGCGACGCACCGAGCGGGAAGCGATCGTTGAACTTGCGAAAGCGATCGGAGCTCCGTGCGCGCGGCATCTGCGCGAGACGCTGAAGAGCGAGCCTTTGCCGAAAGCCGCGACAGCGGTTGGATTGCTGAGCCGCCTGGACACGTTTGCCGTGGAAGAAATTTTGCCGGTGCGATTGAAAGAAGGCCAGCGCAGCTTTCATGACGCCGTGGTGCGTCAGCTTTCCACCGCCGGCGCGCCGGAGCGCGGACAGATCCTTGCGAACTGCATGGAAGTGATCGATCCAATGATTTTGCCGCTGGCGCTCGACGAAATCGGAATGTGCGGCGATCCCGCGACTGCGGCCAAATTATTGCGGCTTGCTGAGGGAGAAATTCTTCCCGATGGCGAAGCCTACCTGCGCGTGAAGGCAATCGAAGCGCTCGGACGCATGCGCGCGCCTGCCGCCGCAGGCCACCTGCGTCATTTCGTCGAAGCGCGCAAAACGTTTGGCTGGGTTTACCCGGAAGAAATCCGCATGGCGGCTGCGCAGGCGCTGATGAAACTCGATCCGGAATGGATGCAGGCGTTCCTGCCCCAGTGCGGACTGGATGCGGAAGTGATGGCGCTCGCGCCACTCGACGCAATTCCGGAGCGTGATTTCGTCCGTCACCGCCGCTATCGCCGCGTGCGGCTGCCGCGCAACGTCCCTGCGACGATCACGTCTGCAAAGGGAAAATATTCGTCGGCGATCAGCGTGTTGAGCCTCGATGGAGGATTGCTGAGCGGCGACCTGCAGTTGCCGGTCGGAACCGAGGCGACGCTCAAGATTCCTGCCGGCCTTCGTTCGATCAGTATGCGCGCCGTGGTGCGCTTTGTGCGTTCGCATCAAGCGGGCTTCGAAATGGTCGGGATGAATCTCGAAGACCGTTCGAAACTTCGCCGGCTGCTTGTCTCGCTCGGCGACAACCGCCCGGGCCGCTCGAACAATCCCATCATTGCTGAGTAGTTCGACTGGTTCCGGAAAGCCCCGCTACTTCTGGATCACGCCGCAAGCGATGCGCGCTCCGGAATCTCCCGCTGGATCGGTTTTGTAGTCGTCCGCTTTCTCGTGGATCACGATTGCGGTGCCGCCATCGTGAAAGAGCGAACCCGGCCCGGCGCCCAGCGTCACCATCGGATCGAGCAGGGTGGCTTTTGCAGTTCCGTCGGCCATTACAACGATATTGAGCAAGTCTCCCGAGTGCGGACCTTCGGGATTATCTTTGCCGTGTTTCTTTGCGTCTGGATTCAAATGGCCGCCGGCCGTCGCGAAAGCGGGGCCTTCGCATTTTCCTACGGTGTGAATGTGAATCCCGTGTGTGCCGGGAGTGAGTTGCGAGACTTTCAATTCGATTTTCGCGCCCTTTTTTGTCTCGACAATCTTGGCGGTACCGATCTTCTCGCCCATTCCGTTGACGATATCCGCGTGAGCCGATTTCGGCGCGCCCTGTCCAAATGCGGCGGTAGCGAAAAGCAGCGCGGGGAAAACAAGGAAATTGCGGAGTGACATCAGAGTTGCCTCCCATTCAGAAGTGGTTGCTGGGGCCTTATTGCTATTCGAATCAAGCATACGCCCATTCGATGCTCGGACGCGGGGTTGAGTCACACGGAAATGAGCGAACCGCCGTTAGCCAGCGCGGAAAGTCAAAAGAGCCGGCGGGACACCCGTTCACGTCGTTCAGGGCAGGCCGGCGTTACGGATTGGCAGCGGTGCCTTGACGCAGATTCGTAGTCTGTCGCGATTTGCGGTGTTGCACCGAACAGGCGTCGCGATTCACTTGCCGACGGTGCCATTCCCGGCAGATATCTGCTTCAGCCACGGCTCGAGAATTTGCGCTGCCACGGCACCGCCCCGCACTGACCAGTGTCCATCGCACAACGAGTACGAGAGAAAATCGCCGCCGGACATTGCATCCATTTCCGGCAGTAAATCTTTCACCGGGACGCCTTCCTGCTGCCCCCACTGCTCCATGACTGGCGCCAATAGGTTCGTGCCGGACTTGTGCAAGCGTTGAAAATCGATCGCATGTGGAATCAGGAAGACGGCCATCTTCGCGCCATGCGCATCGGCAGTGGCTTTGATGTCGTCGAGCGCTTTTTCCAGGCGCGCGATATCCACACTGTTGAAATCGTGGTAGCCGGAGTAAGGACTCAGCCGCCGCCAGTAAAACCGCGAATCGACAAACACTCCTACGTGGTACGAAGCGAGATAGGCACGCATGATTGCTTCCACGTGGTCCCAGGTGCTTTCGCCCGCGTTTGGATCGAAATGGCCATCGTAGAAAACGGATAGATCATCGGCGTAATACGGCCGGTATTGCCCGTTCCACCCGTGCGCTTTCCAGAAAGCGAAATCCATATCGTGGAAATCGTTGTCCGGCACCACGCCCACCAGAACCAGCTTGTGATCGAACTTCGAAGCCATCGTCTTGTATTGCAACGCGTACTGCAGCGGACCAAAATTCCCGCCCGTGCCGAAATTCAGGTATTCCTCGCCGGTGTCCTTCTCGAGGATGTTGGTCAAGCGCTTGTCAGAGGGCTGGCCGATACCTTCAATCATGGAATCACCGAGAACAATGGTGCGCGGCGCCGCGGAGTGCAAACTTCGCTCCGAGTCACGTGCGCCGTAACTGTTCGTGTCGTACGCGACGCTATAGCAGCCGGATTTGTGAATGAAATGGCCGTTGGGGCGGTGCCAGACGCCAAACGCAGGATCGATGTCGGCCCAGAACCGGTTGAAGTCGACGTGGTAGCTAGGTTTGCTGCCGGGCCAGGTCGTCACGTTGATGTACACCAGGCACACAATCTCGGCCATCACGGCAAAAATCAGGAAATTAATCGCAAGGATTCGCAGCGCCGACAAGATTCTTCTTACAATCGAACGCTGCTCGGAGACTTTTGCGGCCGGAGGGATCGCGGTGGTCATTCGGAGTTGCGTCCTGAATTGAGCCCATCGCAAATCTGTGAAATTCGCCAAGATTCGAACATCTGCGCCTCAGTCATGCCAGAATTTCCGATCAAATCCGCAGGCGCAGAATTGTACAGCATTTCAGCCTCCCGAAATTCGAGCCTCCAAAACGGCGCACAAATCTCGCTCTGGGCTTCGTTGACTCCCCCGAAGGCGGCTGGTAGGCTCGGATATTTGACGTACATCGGGGCAGCACACTGAGCACGGGACGTCCAATTCGGGTAGCGACGCGGCGCACGACGAGGGCGATCCATATCGCCGCCATCGCGGCAGGGGTGTGGCTCTTGGCCGCAGGTTGCCACGTGAGCCAGAAAACAGTGGTTCCGCCGTCGCAGGCGCCGGCCGCGCTTCAGACAGCCACCAAATCGCAACTCATCGAAAGTTACAATCGCCAGGCCGGCGCCATCAACTCCGTAAACGCATCGGTAAAGATGAAACTGATCGGCGGCTCAAGCTATTCCGGCGTGATCGAGCAATACCACGAAATCAACGGATTCATGCTCGCTTCGAAACCCGCGAACATCCGGGTGATCGGCCAGGTACCCACGGTCGGCAAGAACATTTTCGATATGGTCAGCAACGGCGAGGAGTTCCGCGTCTTCATCCCGTCGAAAAAGGATTTTATCGTAGGCCCGGCGAATCTACAGCGCCCATCGAAGAAACCCATCGAGAATCTTCGGCCGCAGCATCTCGTCGATGCGCTACTCTGGGCGCCGATCGCAGCGGACGCGGGCGAGCCGGTGCTAATCGAGCAGGACAACGAGCCACAATCGCGATTCTATGTGCTGACGCAACTGCGTCGCGGGCAGAAATCGGAAGCGAACGATGCAGCGGCGAAGCCCGACACGAGTGGCTTCGAAATCGCGCGAAAAATCTGGTTCAACCGCGCGGATCTGAATGTGTCAAGAATCGAAACGTACGCCGAAGCGGGCGTTCTGGCCTCGGATGTTTCCTATAGCAACTGGGACTCGTTTGGCGATTTACGCTACGCGCGCCAGATCAACGTGAGCCGGCCCGCGGACGACTACCAATTGCAGATTACGGTCGTGAAGGCCACCTTGAACGAGCCTATTTCCGCGGATCGCTTTATACTGCAGCAGCCGCCGGGGACAGAACTGGTCCACGTCGGCGAAGAGCCCAGGGAGGCTCAGCCTTGATCGGCTACATGATCTCGCAGAACGTGCTGCACCGGCCGCTTCGCACATTTATCACGGTGCTGGCGGTCGCCGTGGAAGTCACGCTCGTGATCATCGTCGTGGGGCTTACAAGCGGGTTGCTTATGGAATCCGCGAAACGCACCGAAGGCGTTGGTGCGGACATCATGGTCCAGCCCCCGTCAGCTTCGATCTTCATGGCGTTCGGCGGCGCGCCTATGCCCATCGCGATCGGCGACAAATTGCGCCAGCTCGAATACGTGCAAGCCGTCGCACCTGTGCTGATTCAGTTCAATTCCGTCAACGGCCTCGACATCGTATACGGGATCGAGCCGGAAACTTTTCGCGCCGTATCGGGTGGCTTCGTTTTTCACTCCGGGCATGATTTGCAGGATGCGAATGACATTCTCGTAGACGACGTCTATGCCCGCTCGAAAAAAGTGAAAGTGGGCCAGACGCTGCACATCCTCGAGCACGATTTCCATATCGCCGGAATCGTCGAACATGGCAAAGGCGCACGGCTGTTCGTCCTGATGCCCACTCTGCAGGATATGGCCGGAGCGCACGAGAAAGCGTCGGTGTTCTACATCAAATGCGACCGGACGGATCACACCGCCGCCGTGATCGACGAAATTCGCGAGCTTCTTCCCAAATACGAAATCCGCCCGCTCAAGGATTTTATTTCGCTGATGACGTCGTCGAACCTGCCGGGCCTGTCGGCATTCATCAACGTGATGATCGGCATCGCCGTGGCAATCGGCTTCCTCGTGATTTTTCTTTCGATGTACACCACGATCATCGAACGCACGCGCGAAATTGGCGTGTTGAAATCGCTGGGCGCGTCCAAAGGATATATCGTTCAAATTGTCTTGAGCGAAACGGCGCTTCTTTGCGCGGCGGGAGTACTGGGCGGCGTGGGGTTGAGTTTTCTGATGCGCTACATTTTCATCCGGCTGTTTCCGAGCCTCACGATTTTGATCACGCCCGGGTGGATCGGGAAAGCCGGCCTGATCGCCATTCTCGGAGGCCTGCTCGGTGCCGCTTACCCGGCATGGATGGCGAGCCGCAAAGACCCTGTGGAAGCCCTGGCATATGAATAAAATCCGCGCCGAAATTCCCGCAAAGGGCGCACTAGGCAGAAAATCCAATCGCAGATAAAATCGTTTCCATTGCGGATTCGCTGACACATGCACGGGAGCACGTGTTGGAGCCGATACTTAAAACGGAAAATTTGTGGAAGGTGTATCGCACGGGCAAAGTGGACGTGCCGGCTCTGCGAGGCGTTGACATCGAAATTTTCCCGGGCGAATTTGTTTCCATCATGGGGCCTTCGGGGTGCGGCAAATCGACGATGCTGCACGTGATCGGCGGCCTGGCGCAAGCTTCGCGCGGCAGAGTGCTGCTCGACGGTAACGATCTCACTACGATGAGCGACTCTGCCCGAACGCTCTTGCGGCGCCACAAAGTCGGCTTCGTTTTTCAGCGTTTCAATCTATTGCCGACGCTCGATGCCTATCACAACATCGCTTTGGCGCAGCACATTCACGCGAATGGTTTCGACCCGCATCGCTTCGAGGTGGTCGCGAATCTTCTCGGAATCAGCGGACGCCTGAAACATAAACCGTCTGAGCTGTCAGGCGGCGAGCAACAGCGAGTGGCCATCGCGCGCGCCATCGTGAGCGAACCGAAAATCGTCCTCGCTGACGAACCTACGGGAAATCTCGATACGAAGAGTTCCGATGCGGTGTTGAAATTATTGAGCTCGCTCAACAAAGATCTCGGCCAGACCATCGTGATGATCACGCACAACCCCGAAGCAGCCGCGTACGGCCATCGTGTCCTGCACATGCGTGACGGGCTCGTTGTTGATGGCGCGTCCGCTCACTAGCATGCGAAAAATCTGGCGAGGCATCGTCAACACGATTTTTTGGTCGTACGAGCGAGGCAGCTGGCCGTACGATGCGGTCGTCATCGCCATCGTAATCTTTGTTCTGCTCTCACCCCGGCGCTGGTTCCGGGACCAATCGCAATCCATATCGCTCTCGAACTCGGACATTCAACTCGTCCAGGCCGATCCCGGAAATCAAACGCGCACCTACCGCCTTGACGCGAACGCCCTCCCGCCAGAGAAGCGCGCCGCGAAACCCACTCCCGAACTCGAGCGAGAAACGCACGATCTTTTGGGCCGTACCGTCGACGAATTGAAAGGCCGCACGTTCCAGGTGCAGAGGATCGATCCCGTGCGCTCCGGCGACGGGCCGGTTCTCTACTACGACGTGACGGTCCATCCCTAGGTCCGTTTCCGCGCATCCCGTGTCACTCGATAAGAATCTGGAACCTCCCGCATTTCCGGCGCATCCAAGCCACTATGCTATGATGTCGCGGCTTCTTCATATCCATTCACATCGGCGGGGGAATCTTTGACTGCAAGGCGGTTTGCACCGGGCCTTTTTGCTTTTGCAATAATCATCAGCCTTTCATTTGCACGTGTGCATGCCGAACGGAGCCAGATTCACGCGCCGCTCACACTCGAGGGGATCCTCGGGCAGCTCGATCAATCCGCGAGGAACTTCCACAGTCTTTCGGCCAATGTAGAGCGCACGAAAGTCACCGTCGTTGTGAACGACCGCTCCACTGAAACGGGCTCGATTCTTGTGCGCGGCGAGAAAATGCTGCTCCAATTGGTCACTCCCGACCCGCGAACGATCCTTCGCACCGGCGACAACCTTTACATTTACGAACCGGGCCTGAAGCGCGTGGAAGAATTCAATCTCGGAAAAAATCGCGGTCTCGTGGATCAATTCCTTTTGCTCGGATTCGGAACGGAAGGAAAGGAATTGCGAAAAGGCTACAAGGTTTCGCTGGTGGGTGAACCCGCACTCGACGACAAGAAAACAGTCGAACTCGAACTGATTCCGAAATCCGACGAAATCCTCAAACAATTCTCAAAAATTCAAATCTGGTTCGATCAATCCCTCTGGCTTCCCGTTCAACAGCAACTCTTTGAAAGTGGTTCCGGCGATTACATGACGGTCCGCTACTCAAAGATCGAGCGCAATCCCGGCATCCCCGACTCAAAATTCAAGCAGCACTGGCCCAAGGGCACAGAAAAAATCAAGCACTAGAGCGTGGAGTAATGTGCGCTCGCGACTGGACTGAGTACGAAGCGCATGACGCTGAGATTCTTCGCTGCGCTCAGAATGACAAGTATTTGCGGTGTCGGCTCGATGCTAATGAACTAACTTCGCGGTGCGAGGTCGGCAGTTCATACCGTGACTCCGACGCGAAGTTGTCATCCTGAGGCCGTCCGACCAGGATGGTCGAAGGATCTCACCGTGCGCGTCCAGCACCACCTGAACTTACAAGCAATCGTTGATCCGCCATTGCGTCACTATCACTACGCATTCTGAGCCGTCGCTTTCTTCGCTTTCACCGCAGCGGATTCGTGCTCGAGCAGCGCCTTTTTGCGGTCCAGCCCCCAGCGATAGCCGGCCAGGTTTCCGTCGGCGCGAACCACGCGATGGCATGGAACGACTACCGAGACAGGGTTCGTAGCGCACGCGCGTGCCACTGCTCGAATCGCAGCCGGCTGCCCAATGGCACGCGCCACCTGGCTGTACGTCCGCGTGGAGCCGTACGGAATCCGGCGAAGCTCTTCCCAAACGCGGCGCTGGAATGCTGTCGCTTGCACGTCCGTCGGCAAATCGAGATTGGGCTCGCGGCCGCGCAGGTGCGCGAGGATTTTCGTCACCCAACCTTCCATGCCGTTGCGGTCTCGTCGAATTTCGGCGCGCGGATACTCTTTCTGAAGCGCTGATTCCAATTTTGTATCGGACTCGCCCAGATACAGTGCGCTAATACCGCGATCGGTGGCTGCAACGAGCAGCCGGCCGAGTGGCGAATCGACCGTGGTGTAATTCACACGCATCCCCTCGCCTCCTTGCCGGTAGGTGGCGGGCGTCATGCCCAATTGCGATGGAGCGCGTTCATAGAGCCTGCTGCTCGAACCAAATCCTGCGTCGTAGAGTGCGGTCGTCACGTTGTCTCCTTTTTTCAATTGGGATTTCAGGCGGCGCATTCGCTGCGCGTCCGCGTACTGGCGCGGCGTGATTCCCATCACGGTGCGAAACGCGCGCTCAAGCTGATGCGGGCTCATTCCTACGGGCGCGCTTAAAGCCGAGAGCGTTACTGGCGTTTCGTTTGCTTCCCTCACGCGCGATTCGATCTCGCGGCACACTTTCGCGACCGCCTGCGTCCTTGGATCGCGCAGATTCACCGTGCGCGGACGGCAGCGCCGGCACTCGCGGAAGCCATTCTGCTCGGCAGCTTCGGGCAGTGGGAAAAACACCACTTGCTCGGGCCGCGGCTTCCGCGAAGGGCAGGAAGGCCGGCAGTAAATTCCGGTTGAACGCACACCGTAGACGAAGACGCCGTCGGCGCGGCGGTCACGCAATTGAAGAGCGCGCATCCGCGCGGCCGCTGGCTTGTATTCGCTTGCGCTCATTTTTCGAACTGATGTCTGCGGCATATGAATCGCTCGGTGGCTCCCTCGTGCATCCCCAAATTAACGCAGGGCGGTATTCGCTACTATCCGATTCTAGCGCTCAAACCGACGAGATCAGGTAGTCGCGTAGCGCGCATCCAGCCCCATGACCCAGAGTCAAATGCCACCTACGAATGTTATACGATAGGGCACTTCAGAGCTGTACCATGTTGACCCACCTTCGCGGCACGAGCATATTTGTCCCCACTACTTGGGGTGCTGTAAGGTTTTAATTCAGGGCAGAGCTTGGGGAGAGGCTATGGGGGCTGCTCCAGAACGTGGTCGTTTGGCGTTCGTTTCGCCGCTGCGTGAAACTGAAGTCCGTACTGCAACCGTTGCCAATTTAGCGAGTAAACCGGGACCGCAAAGATTTTCGCGCGTTCCAACCCACGCCATTGGTGTGGCTCGAGAGCGCCGGGGCAACCAGCGCGCGTATCTTTCGCTGCCGCTTCGCCTCACGCGCGTCGGTGGCAAGGTTGAGCCGATTCCGGTGGTGCTCGTGACGCGCAATATCAGCTCGAGCGGCGTCTATTTTCTCGCGCCCTGCGAACTGAAGCCCGGCACCGCGATCGAACTCGAAGTCGCGCTCGTGGAGCGCCCGCTGGGCCAGGGTTCCGTGCAGATGTGTACGGCAGCTCACATCGTGCGCGCGGAAGATTCGGACATGCCTGGCTGGCACGGCTACGCGGCAAGTTTCGACGATTTCGCGATTCGCCGCGACGACGTGGTACCCACTCGTTACCGCACGTCATAACCTAAGTTCTCTGATACGATTCTTCGGTGAAACGCAGGAGTTTCTCCGCTCGCGCGGTTCTCTTCGATTGGGACGGCACTCTACTCAATTCCTTCGGCGCAGATTCTCGCGCCTACCTCGCCACATTTCGATCACTCGATGTTGAATGGGAAATTGAAGATCTCAACCGACACTACTCTCCCAACTGGCATCGCGTCTACCGTGCCGCCCGATTGCCGCGCGCTAAATGGGACGAAGCCGAGAAACTTTGGCGGCGAGCCTACAGGCAGGAAAACCCCAAACTGATGCCGGGCGCGCGCCAATTGATTCGTTCGCTGCACAGGGATTTCGTGCTTGGGATTGTTTCCAGTGGCAATCGTCCGCGCGTGCGAAGGCAACTTCGGAACTTTCAGCTCGCCGATTATTTCTCTGCGTGCGTCTGCAATGAAGACGCTCCGCGGCGAAAGCCTCACCCGGCACCGCTGAATCTAGCGCTCGAACGGCTCGGTTTCGCGCCGGAAGAATGCGTCTACGTGGGCGACACGGCTGAAGACGTCGAGATGTCGCGCCGGGCAGGAGTGCGGCCCATTGGCGTTCTAGGCCCGTTCCCCACCGCCGTACGGCTTCGCGCTTCTCGCCCCGATGTGCTTTTGAGTTCGATTCAGGATCTGCCTGAATATTTACAGGCCGAAGTGAAGTGAGGAGATTCCACCTGGACTAATTTTATGAAGGCTTCTGAGGAGCGGCGGCAGGCGATTCAGCAGCCGGCGCAGGCGGCGGCTCTCCAGGCCCAGCCAGCTTGAAATCCTTGTCGCGAATCACAAGCCTCATGTGCACTTCGCCCACTTTTTCGTCCTCGATGAAATCATCGGAGCGCGTGTACGTGGGCAGCCAGTATTTCTCCTGAAAATTTTCGCGGAAGGTCTCAAACATCGTGAACGGCAGCTTCGTCCCGTTCCCTGCAAGCTCGCTTACGAACTTGCCGTAGCTTTTCACGACCGTGAGATCGTGATCGTCCACCCAAACCGCGCCTTCAAAATAGCGGCGTTTGCGACTTAGCTGCTTGGGCCTCACTTGAAATACATAGGTGTTGAGCTGGTCGAGTTTGTCCTGCCCCGCGTATACAAAAATGTAATTCGAAATTTCTTCGGTGGTCAGAATGAAAAGCGGGAGCTGCGCGATGATACGAACATCTTCCAGCGTGAAATCCGTCTGCTTCAAAGTGGCTTCCGGTGGCTTTTCGATGCGCAGATAGCGCTCGCCATCAGGTCTTGTGTATACCTCGCCCGAAACGACGAACTTCCCGCCGGGATCGGTGAGTTCTTCGATGCGAATCGTCCGGTCGAAATTGTAGGTGTCGTACGCTTTCTTCATCACGTCTTCATTCGCCGCGAATTGCCGGATAATTTCTGACTCTGGAATCGGCGGAGGGCCAGGGTGTGGTTGTGCAGGTATCCGCTTCACTTCGAATTTCGGGGGCGGTCCCATCGGCCCCGGATCCTGGGCGCGCGCGGACCCGGCCCAGCCGAAGCTGGAGCCGATGCCCAACACAATTACGGCTACCACGGCAATCCAGTTAATTCTTCGCATCAATAATTCCATCTCCGCTTAGATGCAAGTCGCGATGTCGAAGTCTGGCCTGTCGCACACTTCATTCCGGCCCGATTGTGCGGACGCGAATTGTGTACGGCGCGGCGGCACCCCCCACTGCGAGAGGCGGAAACACAAGCCGGAAAATCGCGGAAAAATTCTTTGGCTCGATCGTCATGCGCGCGCATTCACCACTACATTCCCATTCAAGAGCGGTCGCGCGGCGTCCGAGCGTGCGCACTTCCACTCGCTTTGTTCCCGCAGGGATCTCGATATCGCGACCTGCGGCCACAAAATCCTCGCAATGTTTGCCGTCCAGATCCGTGGTCGCATCACTCGAAGAGTCTGCGGCAGCCTTCGTTACCAGCCAACAGAATTTCGTCACGCGCCCCGGCTTCGACGACGCCGGAAAAGAATTCACAGAAACGAACGACTGAGCTTGCGTGGCGGTTGTGCCATTCCCGCCAGCAGGAGACTTGAGCGCCACAACGTAGTCCACCCGCACTCCGCTTGTGCCGTCGAGTTGAATTGATTTTTCCATGCTTGCACCGCTCGGATAAATGTCCGGCGCATCGTAGCTGAGCTTCAGAACCGGATTCTTCTCCGGCGGATTCCCACACGGGAACATATGAACGGTTGAAAAGCCCGTACCGTCCGCGCGCCCGCAACTCATTTCCTCCCGGCGTATTCTCGGTGAATGAAAAATTATCGCGAAACAGTCCCAACGCTCGACGAGAGATTTGCTCCGGATAGGTTATCCACAAGCGCGAGCGCCCGCCCTCCGGATTCCGGCGAAACGATCAGCCTCAGATTCGAATTCTCCAGAATCCACTCGTCCGCTCCGTCGCGGTCGAAATCATAACGATAGTGATAGACGCCGTCCTCTTTCGGCTGCAGAAAAGCGACAGGTACGGTTCGCTTTTCATGCCCCAGTTTCACCTCCATCGTGCTGTGGAGCAATCCGTCGGCGGAAGCTGGGATCGCCATCAATTCATTTTGCGAAGGTTTCAGCGCTATTTTCTCAATGTAGGTGCCGTGCGGAAGCAGACGAACGACTCCACTCCCGTGCAAAGCGCCGCTCACGGAAACGTCGAGGACTTGATTCGCAGCCCCTGTTTCGTTTTCCGTCTGCATCACCACCGCAAATGTCTTCTTCTTGTCGGCCACAACCAGCGGCGGGAAAACTCTCAACGCCGAATCTCCACCGGAGGGCAGCCGCAACGTATTCGACACAAAATAGTCGATGTCGTCCAGGGTCGGCTTTATGGGCTTCTCGGCCTCCGGCACGTTTGGCTTTGCGGAAAGATCGACGGATACCACTCGAACGTATCGAGGGGCCGCGCCGCGCGTAATCGTCAGCTGCAGATCGCGTCCCGCCTCGTTCCAGATACCTTCGATTCGATTCGTGTCCAGCGAGACGTGCGAAGGCTGGTAGGGAATCTGCAAATGAATCTCCGCGCGCGCGGGCGCGTAAAAAAGAAGTTCGAGGCTCTTGCCTTCCCTTCGCGCGTCGAGCAATTCCGCCCCCGAACTCGACACAGCCTGACCGCACGGTGCGTTCAACGGATCAGAAAAACACACCGGCTCATCCAGCGGCAGCAGCAGCGATTCGTGGGGTGGCACATTCACGTGGAGCGTCACATAATCGGCGTCGGTTCCGCGTGACGAAGCCGCGGGCGAAAGTATTTCGAGAATTTGATCAGCGGCGGTGGTCGCGCTCAAATTGGTGACGCTCAGGAAGCCGCGGCCACCTTTTCGCGCGCCCAGCAATTCGCTGCCTTCATTCGAAACGATTTCGTTCGCGAGCAGTTCCCCCGCTTCGGCCTTTTTATCGGAGCTCCTTACCGACGGGCGTACTTTCGCAGCGTCGAGAAATTCACGCAGCACTCCTGCCGCCCATTCCGCTTCCCGGTGCTCGCGAACCTCAGTCAGACTCTCCCCCACCGCGATCCACGAGTAGAAATCCTTCGACGATTGAATCACTTCGCCATCGCCAAACTTCCATCGAGCGCGAATCGCCGTGTTGCCCGCTGCATTGGCGCCATCAGCAGCGGTAGAGCCAGGCGGCGCGTCTTTCCAAAGCTCGCCGATCGCGTTTCCCTGCGGCCGCTGAGGAAAAACTACGAGAGTGCCGCCGCGGCGGACGTACTCGACCATCGCTCGCTGCGCCTTTTCGGACAATTGAAACTGCGGCTTCTCCGGATCAAACACAGGCAGCAGCAGCAAAGGATTTCGCAGAAGTTGCTCCACAGGCTGATATTCCGGATCGGCAAGCTCGCTCGCATCCATCGCCAGTGTTGCGAGGCGCTCAATACGCATCACCGTTCCCGAAACAAGCGCGATATCAGCGCGCTCCAGAAGGTCCTGCGGGTACGCACCGAGCGGATAAACGATTCCAAAATCCGCGCGCTTGTGTGAAGCGGCAAGCAGCGACCCCCAACGATGCAGAATCTGCATATTTCGCAGCACCGCCCGCAACCGAGGCTGCCCATCGCCATCCGGCCCGAGCGCCGCGTCCCAGCGGTAGGATCGATTCGCCCACGGCACCGAATAGCCCGCCGGAGTGTACGTATCCTGCAGCGGAAAATAATTGATTCCATGAATGCCATTCGCGATCAGGAGTCGCGAACTCAACATGGTGTTCACGGAGGGGCTTTCCACGGGCCGGTCATCGTCGCCCGGGGTGTACCACCCGGCTTGATACTCGATCATGACCGGCGGAAACATCGGCTGCGTTTTTAGCTCTTCGGTGAAGAATTCGATCTCGGCTGCGTCGGCGGCGAGGAAATGCTGTTCGCCGTTTTCGATCACCGCTCGGCGGCGGCATGTACCATTGGCCCATGACGCCGGTGGGATGTTCGCGGGCAGCCCCGGCTGCGGACACGCGCATATCCGTTGGATTTATAAAGACGGGCACGGTGACGCCGCCCGCCTCTACGGCGCCGCGCAGCGAATCGATGTAACGCCAGAAATCGGGGCCCACACGATTCGGCCTGCCCAGCGCAAAATCATCTCCCAGCTGCACGAAAAGTAGCGGGCCGCTCGCGGTCGGCGAAGATGCATCTGCGGTGGCGTGAACGATGCGGCGCGAACTATATTGCGCGAGTTCTTTGCTCACCGCGGTAAGCCACTCGCGCGACTTCGTCATGTGCGTCGCATTCGCAAGCCATCCCTGCGCGGCGGCTTCCGCATCGCTCGCGTTCTGGCCATCGAGTGGGGGGTAGCGCCCTTCGATCCAATCGACCGGATTCATTTTGTATTCGGGGCGCTCGAGCAGCCAGCCGGGATAGCCGCCGTGTTTCCATTCGTTCAGAATTTCGGGACCGGGACGCGCGATGAGTTTGAAATCGTACCGCGCGATCAGAGCGAGCAGGGCGCGTAAATTTCGCCGCGGGTTTGAGTGGCCATCGAAATCCAACTCGCCTTCCTTGGGCTCGTGCCAGTTCCAGGGGATGTAAAGATCGATCGTGTTAACGCCGGCGGCGCGATAAATTCGCAGCAGGCGTTCCCACTGATCGGCGGGAATCCGGTAGTAGAAAAATGCGGCGGAATGAATGAAAAAGGGCGTGCCGTCCACGCGCAATTCGGGATAGCCGCCGTGCTCGACGATTTCGGCTCCGTGATTTGCTGCGGCGTCCGCACTCCCGGCTGTAGTTTGTCGTCGCGCGCGTCGCGGGAGCGCAGCTGTGCCGCTGATGGCTGCGACGGAGGCGAAAATCAGCGCCGCAGGCAGGGCGCTCCGCCAGATTTGGTTCGCTCGAAAAAAACGCATCTAGGATCCCGGAGTGGCCCGCGCGGACACTGGCGCTAATTCTGACATGTTTCCGCAAGCAGCCAAAGCGTCGATGTAGCACTGAAACACCACGCATCGGCTTTTCTGTAATGGCACGTCGCACCTCTGTTAGAATCGCGCGTTTGCAGTTTGCGAGCCGTACGGCGATGCATGAGACGCAATCAGCGAAGCGCTATTTCATCAGCGGAACGGTGCAGGGTGTCGGCTACCGGTATTTTGTCCGGCAACGGGCGCTGCGGCTGGAACTGGCGGGATTTGTGAAGAATCTGCGTGACGGGCGCGTGGAAGTGTATGCCATCGGCCCGGTAACGGCGCTCGCGTCGCTCCGCGAAGCGCTCGAATGCGGGCCAACCGGGGCTTCGGTTTCAGGAGTTACGGAAGAAGATGCGGTGATCGATCCGAAATTTGCGGCGCGCTTCTCGGTCGAGCGCGACATCTAAGCGAGCGCGACATTTAGGCAAGACGGCCAAAGAGGATAACGATGGACGATCTGAAAAAACTGATTCGCGAAATTCCCGACTATCCCAAGCCGGGAATTCTCTTTTACGATTTGACGACGCTGCTGCAGGAGCCGCGCGGATTTCACGCCCTCGTCGACCGGCTTTGCGATCACTACAACGGCCACAAAGTCGACATCGTCGCCGGAATCGAAGCGCGCGGATTTATTTTCGCGCCTGCGCTCGCTTACCGCCTCAATGCCGGGTTCATTCCTGTTCGCAAGCCGAAAAAGTTGCCGTCGAAAACAATCTCAGTCACCTACCAGCTCGAATACGGCAGCGATTCGCTCGAAATTCACGCGGACGCCGTAAAACCCGGCCAGCACGTCCTGCTCTGCGACGATTTGCTCGCGACCGGCGGCACCGCCTCCGCCGCAATCAAATTGATTCGGCAACTGGGCGGCGAAATCGCAGGCGCAGCCTTCGCCGTCGAGCTGACTTTTCTGAATGGACGCGCGAAAGTTCCCGGCATCGATGTTTTTTCGCTGCTGAAATACGACAAGTAGGTTTGGAAAATAGAAATCAGAAATTGCGAACCGGAAATCACCAAACATTCATTACGAAAAACCAGCGCCGTAGGCGCGGCAGAAGTTAGCCCAGCCCGTCAGGGCTGGGAAAACAGAAGCACAAACCCACAGCGCCGTAGGTGCGACACCGCCGTTCACCGCTCGAAGCGATACGCCTTCCCATTTTCTATTTTCCCTTTTCCATTTTCTCTCTTCCGCCCGCCCGCCGCTGCCGAACCGCTTCAAACAACACCACTCCCGCCGCCACCGACACATTCAGCGATTTCACCGGCCCCGTCGTCGGTATCGACACCAGAAAATCGCAGCGCTTGCGCGTCAATTCATGCAGCCCTTCGCCTTCGCCGCCGAGGACCACGCCGATCGACCCCTTCAAATCCACTTCCGTATAATTTTTTTCCGCGCGCTCATCGAGGCCCACAAGCCAGTACCCCGCTTCCTTCATCTCTTCCATCGCGCGCACGAGATTTTTCACGCGCGCCACGGGAAGATGCACGAGCGCTCCCGCAGCCGCACGCTCGACTGTATCCGTGAGCCCCGCCGCGCGACGCTCCGGAATCACCACTCCATTCGCGCCGGCTGCGAGTGACGTACGCACGATCGCGCCGAGATTGTGCGGATCCTCGATGCCATCGAGCAGCACGAGCAGCCCATTTTCCGTTTTCATGCGCAGCAAATCTTCCAGCTCTGCGATCGGCTTCGCCGCCGCGAGAGCGGCAATTCCCTGATGCTCGCGCGTCCCGGCAAGCCGGTCGATCTGCTGGCGATCTTCAAAACGCACCGGCACATTGCGCGATTTCGCGAGTTGAACGATCGCTTCGAGGCGTTCGCCGTGCCGCCCGCGCGCGATCACAATGCGATCGATCGCGCTACCTGCCGTCAGCGCCTCTTCCACCGCATGAAATCCTGTCAGCCAGTTCATATTCTCTTGGTTTTCTCTGTGAACTCTGTGCTCTCGGTGTTCTCTACGTTTGTATTTTCTTGAGGTCTTTCAACGACGGCAAAGTGTGCGCATCGATCCGGAAGCACGGGCGCCAAGATCAGCCTTCCAGCGTCGCAATCGTGTGCGCCGCAATCGCTTCGCCGCGTCCTATTTCGCCAGTGCCCTCGTTCGTCTTTGCCTTCAGATTAATCTGCTCCACCGCAATTCCGAGCGACTTCGCAATCGCCGCGCGCATCGCCGGAAAATGCGGCCCCAGTTTCGGCCGCTCGCAAATCACCACCGCGTCCAGATTCCCGATTCGCAGTTTCTTTTCATCGAGAAGTTTCCGCATGTGCTCGAGAAAAACCAAACTCGCCGCGCCTTTCCACTTCGGATCCGTATCCGGGAAATGCGTGCCGATATCGCCGAGCCCCGCCGCGCCGAGCAGCGCGTCGCAAAGCGCGTGGCACAACACGTCGCCATCCGAGTGCCCCACCGAGCCTTTATCGAACGGCACGTCGACGCCGCCAATCATCAGCTTCCGCCCTTCGGCGAGCCGGTGCAAATCGTAGCCAATTCCAGAACGCGACATCAAACCTCCAGCAGTAAACTAATTCTGTCGACGCTTCAAATTCATTTGCTTCATCATGAATACCCAAAAACCAACCAACAGAATGAGTGGAGCGAAGTTGGCGAGAGCAGTCTTCCAATCACCGGGCTGGTTTTCGGCGATCTCAATACTTGCTCCTTGCTGCCGCAGCTGTGAAGTGAGCGCTGAGAAATCCTCCCTCGGTACTGTCGCGCGAATGGCTTCGGCCGGGTTGCGCATGCGGCCCTGAAAGTCTGCGGTGTTTTGCGACATCACAAATTTGCCTTCTGCCACATTGTTCTTGTCAACCTGTTGCATGAAATCCGAATAGCTTAACTCGCGGCTCGTCGGGTTGTCCTTCGACTGAAAGGACATCTTGAAAAGCACGACGGCCAGAAGAATCATGAGTAGCCAGAACAGCACCGTACGAATAACCGGTCGAAGGGGATTGTTCGACGGCGAGCCAGGCCCCAGCGGTTCTGGAGCGGAACTCATGGCTGGCCGCTTCTCCGCTCCTGCTCCAGATAAAACCGCGCGAGATCCATGTCGGCGGGACGCGTGATTTTCAAGTTGCGGTCCGAACCGAGGACCACGAACACTTCGTGGCCGAACCGCTCGACGAGCACAGCTTCGTCCGACGCGACCGCGCCTTCGTTCTGCGCGGCGCGAAACGCATCGCGCAAGAGCGCGTACGTGAATGCCTGAGGCGTCTGCGCCATCACGATGCGTTCGCGCGGAATGGTGTTGGTGATCAGCGCCACATCTTCCGGCAGGCTGCCGCGCTTTACTTCCTTCACCGTATCAATCGCCGGGATGCCGAGAATCGCCGCGCCGCGTTTGCGCGCTTCCGCAATCACGCGATCGATCTGCTCGGGAGTGACGAACGGCCGCACCGCGTCGTGGACCAGCACGATTTCCGTATTCGGGTCCACCTGCGCGAGCGCATTCGCCACCGACTGCTGCCGCGTGTCGCCGCCATGCACTACGCGGGCCGGCCGTCCCAGCTCCGATTTCGCAACCATATCCTGCAGCGAAACAATATCGTCCGCGCGCGTGGAAATAAAAAACTCGGTGATCGCCGGGCACGCTGCAAGCCGCCGCAGCGTAAATAAAATCAACGGCATTCCGTCCAGCTCAAGGAATTGCTTCGGCGTTTCGGCGCCCATGCGGGTGCCCAAGCCTGCAGCAGGAACGATAGCGGCGATTCGGCTCATCAAAGGGACAACAGTTTATCGCAAGGAAAGCCTTGCAGGCGAGAAAAGGCTCGTTGGAAATGGTAAAGTGCGGCGTGCTTAGGCGGGCACTTCGAATCGGAATCAAGCTACTGGGCTACGCGGCGGCGCTCGTAGCCGGACTTGTACCGATCACGAGAGGAAACGGTTCGCTCGTCTTTCTGGTGGCGTGTCTGGTCGCTGTCGGATGCTTACTTCTGTATACATGGCTGGACGAAGGTCCCGGCAGCACCACACTTTTTCCACCAAACAAGAACTCAAATTGACTCGTCAGCCTGCGTGGACATTTCCGCGAGCTTTCGATTTCTGCTAGCGGGAGCGAACTACGACCGGTTCGGCTCGGGATAGAGCGGGCGCGGGGGACGTTCGCCGCCACCGGAACTTTCCACCGCGCGCGGTCCGGGTTGCGCTTCTGCGTGACTGGCTCCGGCACCTTGACCTTGCGCCATTGCGACGCGAGGCGATTGCTCGCCGCGCTCGTCGTAGCGGCCGAAAATCATTTTGCCAGCAGTTGTCTGGTGAACGGAGGTGACGGTGATGTCGATCGTTTTGTTGATCATTTTGCGCGCGCCATCCACGACGACCATTGTGCCGTCGTCCAAGTATGCGACGCCCTGATTGTATTCCTTGCCTTCGCGCAGAATGAAAACGCGCATCGTTTCGCCCGGCAGCACCACGGGTTTCAATGCGTTCGCGAGCTGGTTCACGTTCATGATTTCAATTCCCTGCAGCGTGGCTACTTTATTCAAGTTGAAATCATTCGTGACGATTTTGGCGTCGTAACGCTTCGCTAGCTCGATCAATTTCAAATCCACTTCCGGGATGTTCTGAAAATCGTCTTCGGCGATCTGCACTTCCAGGTGCGCCATTTTTTGAATTCGCTGCAGCACTTCCAGGCCGCGGCGCCCGCGCTGCCGCTTCAAAGGATCGGCGGAATCGGCCACAAGCTGCAATTCGCGCAGTACGAATTGCGGAATGATGATCGTGCCGTCGAGAAACTGCGCGTCCGCGATGTCGGCCACGCGCCCGTCGATGATTACGCTCGTATCGAGCAGCTTGAACGAATGCTTCAGGCTTCGCTCGCTGCCAAACAGGCCGCCGAGCGCCTGCAGGTTCAGCATGTCGCCCTTATTCGCGCCGAGAATCAGCCCGATGTACGCCATTACCAGAAAAATCGCGAGGCTGAAAAATGAGCGAGTGCTCTCCGGCATCGACGTGTGCGAAAGAACCAGCGTGGTGAAATACGCGCCCAAAATTCCAAGGATCGATCCCGTTGCAGCGCCAATCAGCCGGCGCATGCTCGCGCGGCGCAGCCGCACTTCAAATAGAATCACGCACACTGCAAACAAGAATCCCGTCGCGGCGCCCGCTTCGCGCGTCACGCTGAAGGGGCGGAAGTGGAATCCGGCAGCGACGCAGATGGCGGTAAATACCGCGCGGATCGCGAGCATGTCCCAGAACGTGCCCACCTGATCCTGCGCGGCCCGAGACGCAGCGGCGACTGGTTTGTGATTTCCGAGTTCCTGATTTGCTGAGGATGAAGGACGGCCGGGTACGTTAGAATTCCGTTGCATCGTGGCACCTGTCTAACTTAAGAATGAGTCGATTAAAAATAAATCGGTCGGTATGAATCTCGGGAACCGATTTTCTCGTTACCCGGCGATATGAAATTTTCCCCGACGCCGGAAGGAAAGTGACGCCTGAAAGAACATTATGAGGGCGTAGTATAGCGCCAGTTGAGCGTACGTCAACGTACGAAGTACGTAGAAGGCACTAAAAATAATACTTAGGGACGCGGCGGCCCAGAGCGCAGAGAAGGTCAGAGGTGACGGTACCAATTTCCGGCGCGACGTCGGAAACCTCGATCGCGGACTTTCCATCCTTGCCGTAAATCGTCACGACATCGCCGAGAGCGACGCCGGGAACATCGGTGACGTCGAGCATCGTTAGATCCATCGAGATTGTGCCAACCAGTGGAACGCGGCGCTCGCGAACGAGCGCGCAGCCGCGATTGGTTCGCGCGCGCACGACGCCATCGGCATACCCGGCGTTGATCACGGCAATTTTCGACGGACGCTCGGTGATGAATCGCGCGGAATATCCGACGGCTTCGCCCGCAGGCACGTTGCGAAGCGAAATAATTCGCGCACGGAGCGAGAGGCACGGCTCGAGCGCCATTTGCGCCATCACCTCCTGGCGTTTTTCCGGCGGATCGAACCGCTGGTGGTAGCCGTAAAGGATTGCGCCGGGGCGAACCATGTCCGCCCAGGTTTCGGGGCGCGCGCAAATCGCGCCGCTGTTTGCGAGGTGGACGATACCCGGCGAAACGCCGAGCACGCGGAGGCGGTCAAGACAGGAGCGGAAAAGCTCCTCCTGCGTGATCGTCTGGCCGCCGATGAAATCTTCAGCAGATGCGAAATGCGTGAACGTGCCTTCGAGCGCGATGTGCGGGCAATCGGCAAGCGCTTTTGCGAAGGCTTCCACTTCTGAGGGCGAAATCCCGAGGCGATTCATCCCTGTATTGATTTTCAGGTGGAACGGAACGCGCGCGGATTTTGTTCGTGCTGATTTTTTGCCCGCTGATTTTCTGCCGGCGGATTTCGCGAGGAAAAGTTTTGCGGCGCGTTCGAGATGGCGCAGGTCGTCGACGCGCGTGACCGTTGGCGTGAGATGATTTTGAATCAGGCGCGTTTCTTCGCCGGGCCAGAAGCCGGTGAGAACGAGAATGCGTTTGCGGATGCCGGAGTCGCGCAGCTCGATGCCTTCGTTCGCGCAGGTGACGCCGAACCATTCGGTCCCCGCTTTTTGCAGCGCTTTCGAAACCGGCACAGCGCCGAGGCCGTAGGCGTTGGATTTCACAACGGCGAGAATCATGCGTTCTCTTGACTTCCCGCCCTTGCCTGGCCGGCCACTCACACCGCCACGGTCGCGGTTCACCTGCTTGCGAATGATTTGCAGATTGCGGAGGATCGCCTTGAGCGAAATTTCCGCCCACACAGGACGTCCGCCGACATGAATGGATTTCGTCATCGCGCTTGGCCTTTTAGAATGCCACGCTCAGCCGCAGCGAGTGGAAGAAAAATCCGCCGAGCCGCGCGCACCGCACCGTTTAGGTAAACATGCCAATTTGACGGCTGGGCGGGCCGGCGCATGACGGATTGCAGGTGAGCTGCCAACGGAGCTTCCACGTCTGCGAATCGCTGAAGTGGAGTGGAATGTGATGTTTGCGAGGTGGTGCGCTCGCCGCATCTTGGGCAGAGGTGCTTCGAATCCGCGTCCTTGCGAACACGCGTGTGGCAACGGCGACTCGGGCTTTCGCGATGAGCGGACGAGGGCAATCCGGTCGCCGGTAATCCCCCTTTACCGTCGATTAGAATGGGTGTCGAACTCAACTTTTCAACGACTTAACGCCGGGACGCGCAGGACCGTGCCGCTACGGGCAAAATTCTGTTGCTGCGGACGGCATCGCGATTCAATAAGCGAGGTGATTGGCTGGAGCTAGAAAATCGCGCGGACGAGCCAGACTACGAGACAGATCACCACTAGAGTACCGATTAAACCGTATCCCAACATTGTAGCCTCCACCGAAACGAACATTCGGATTTAGAACACCGATGCGTCACTTTGCACCGCTGGCGCGAGGTTGTCTGTTCCATTTGGCACACCTTTGTCGGGCTGGGCGCAGCAAGCAGCGCCGCTACGTGGAGAAGTCAACAGAGCCGGCAGGATGCCGGCGCTACGAAAGGCGACACAGAGGCTTCGCTACGAGCGGAGGAGCGAACGGATGCGGTCGACCAGTTGCGCGCCGGCTTCGCTTGCTTCGGCGGAGGAGAAATCGGCGGGAAGCTGGAGGAAGGGGCGGCGGGGATCGAGCTGGCGAATTTTCGCGAGGGAGAGTTCGTTCGAGGCCATCTCAGCGCCGTGGACGAAAACATTTGGATGCATGGCGACGACCAAGGTTCGAGCGTCGGCGAGAGTGGTGGCGGTGAATACTTCAAAACCTGCATGCCCGAGAAGCGCGCTCATGAACGCGAGGGTATCGGTGGATTTGTGCGCGCAGACCACTCGTGCTCGCGGTTCCTGAATCGCTGCCTGCGCAACGGAAGACCGAAGCGAAAATGAGTGCACTGCTTCTGCTTCCGACGGGTGCGTCTGAAAGAAGCGGTGCAAGGTGGTCGATTCGAGAACCTGGAGAACGAACGGAGTGAGGTCGCAAAGCACCATGTCACCGTGCTGGCGGCGAAGCACGCGAGTGAAGCGAACCAGAGCGCCCAAGCCGCCGCTGTCGAGAAAATTGACCTGGGCGAGATTCAAGACGACATGCTTCGTCTCGAGCATGAGCTTGTCGACTGCGACCTGCAGGGCCTGTACCTCATCGCCTATAACGATGCGGCCGTCGCATCGCAGGATTGCGACGTTTCCAACTCGCGCGTTTTGAATTTTGAGTTCCATCGAAGCAATCCATCGAATCGTTGCATAGTGACGCCGCACCGAGACGCGGCATTGAACTGCTGCATTACACCCTAAGTGCGAGCGATTCTACCTCAGATACGTGGAGCGGGCGCGAAAGGCAAAATCAAGGACTGAGGGTCATCCCCGACAGAAGGCGTCGGGACGCAGAAGACGAGGAATCGCTGGAGCCACAAGTCAAAAGACCGGCAGATGCCGCGCTACGAAAGACGACGAACGCGAGATCTCCGCGTCGCGCCTCGGCGTTGAAGCATTTGCGACCGGGCGGTCTTGCGTCACATCCAACCGGAAGAGAATGGTGCAAGACGAAAAATATAGCGAATACACGTCGACAAAATTACGGACGAGGAGGGAAACGTCATGGGGAAGCTGGATGGAAAGATTGCGCTGGTTACCGGCGGGAATAGCGGGATTGGACTGGCTACCGCGAAGCGGTTTGTGAATGAAGGGGCATACGTCTACATCACGGGACGGCGGGAGGCCGAGCTGCAAGCGGCGGTGAAAGAGATTGGGAAAAATGTGACGGGCGTGCAGGGAGATGTGGCGAAGGTGAGCGATCTCGACCGTCTTTTTGCGCAAATCAAGAAGGAGAAAGGGCGGTTGGATATTGTGTTTGCGAATGCGGGGATTGCGACGTATGCGCCGATGGGAACGATTACCGAGGAGCACTTCGATTCGATTTTCAACGTGAACGTGAAAGGGCTGCTGTTCACGGTGCAGAAAGCGCTGGCGTTGATGCCGGATGGCGGGGCGATTGTGCTGAATGCGTCGATCGTGGGGAGCAAAGGATTGCCGGCGAACAGCGTTTACAGCGCGACGAAAGCGGCGCTGCGATCGTTTGCGCGGACTTGGACGACGGATTTGAAAGAGAGGCGGATTCGCGTGAACGCGGTGAGTCCCGGGCCGATCGATACGCCGGGGTTGAGGGACCTAGTGGCGTCGAGCGGAGCTGGAGAGGATCGATTGAAGATGATTTCTGGTCTCGTTCCGCTGGGGAGGCTTGGCACACCGGATGAGATTGCAAAGGCGGTGGTGTTTTTGGCGTCGGACGACAGCAGCTACGTGACGGGCGTGGAATTGTTTGTGGATGGCGGGTTCGCGCAGGTGTAACAGGTTTTGCGCGGGCAGGGGCAGTGGCCGCCCCGCAAGCGGCGCACACGCGAGCAGCATCCCGACGAAAGAAATAACAAAAGCAGATCCCTGGCTCCGCTCCCTTCATTCTTCAGGCAGGCGGGATGACGATGTGGCTTTGAGCAGGGCGCGAACCCACTAAGTGCATGCGAAGATGCCGCGGCGGAGAGTCGTAAAGCGAACTGCAGATCCCTCGTCGGCAAAGGGCGCCTCTGTCGGGATGACAGTCTCGTTTCCCCTGCTATAATTTCGCCGACGCTATGCTGACACCCGGAACCAAACTCGGAACGTATGAGATTATCGGCGCGCTGGGCGCGGGCGGGATGGGCGAGGTGTATCGCGCGCGCGATCCGCGGCTCGAGCGGATTGTTGCGATCAAGATTTTGCCGGCGGAGTTTGCTGAAGACAGCGACCGGTTGAGCCGTTTCGAACGTGAGGCGCGATCGGCTTCTGCGTTGAACCACCCCAACATCGTTACGATCTACGAACTCGGAAAGCACGGGTCCACCAATTACATTGCGATGGAGCTGATCGAAGGAAAAACTCTGCGCGAAATGCTGCGCGAGGGCTTGTTGCCCATTCGAAAAGCAATTGAGATTGCGGCGCAGGTGGCGGAGGGGCTTGCGAAAGCGCATGAAGCGGGGATCGCGCACCGGGATCTAAAACCCGAGAATTTGATGTTCACGCAAGACGGGTTCGTGAAGATTCTCGATTTCGGATTGGCAAAACATGCGGCGCGTAGCGAGGAAATGATGACGCGGACTTCTGCGGCGGGGGAAACGCGTCCCGGCGAAATTTTCGGGACGCTCGGATACATGTCACCGGAGCAGGCTGGAGGGCGGCCGCTGGACTTCCGGTCGGACCAATTTTCGTTTGGCCTGGTGATGTACGAGATGGTGACAGGCAAGCGCGCGTTCGGGCGACACACCGCGGCGGAAACGATGGTGGCGATTCTGAAAGAACGCGCCGAGCCGATTGCGAAGCACAATCCGGATGCGCCGGCGCCGCTATGTTGGGCCATCGAGCGGTGCCTCGAGAAGGAAGCAGATAAGCGGTACGTTTCGACGCGGGATTTGGCGCGGGAATTGTCGGCCATACGCGATCGCTTCACGGAACAGCCGGCGAAGCAGGCGGAAGCGCGTGCGGCGAATATTCCCGTGCAGCGCACTGGATTTGTGGGGCGCGAAAAAGAAGTTAGCGCGGCGAAAGAACTGCTGATGCGCGCGGATGTGCGGCTGGTGACGGTGACGGGGCCGGGCGGCATCGGGAAGACGCGGCTGGCAGTAGAAGTAGCGAATGGATTGGTGGAACGATTTCCGGGCGGGATTTATTTTGTGCCGCTCTCGTCGCTGAACGATCCTGAATTGATTGCTTCGGCGATCGTTCAAACGCTGGGGATCCGCGAGACGGGCGGCCAGGCGGCGATGGAAGTCCTGAAGAAGAATTTGCAGGAATTGCATCGCGCGCCAATGCTGTTTGTGCTCGACAATTTTGAGCACCTGATGCAGGCGGCGCCCACTGTGGCGGAACTTCTGGCGATGGGGCCGCAGCTGAAAATTCTGGTGACGAGCCGTTCCGGGCTGCACTTGTATGGTGAACATGAATTTCCTGTGCCGCCGCTGGCATTGCCGGGGCGGTCGAAGCCTTCGCTGGAGGCGCTCGCGAAATTTCCTGCGATCGCGCTGTTTGTGCAGCGGGCGATTGCCGCGAAGCCGGATTTTGAATTGACCCGCGAAAACGCGGTGACCGTGACGGAAGTCTGCGCGCGGCTGGATGGTTTGCCGCTGGCGATCGAGCTTGCGGCGGCGCGCGTGAAAGTGCTTTCGCCTTCGGCGATGCTAACGCGTCTCGAAAGCCGGTTGCATTTGCTTACGGGCGGCGCGCGCGATCTGCCGCAGCGGCAACAGACGCTGCGCGCCACGATTGATTGGAGCTACGACCTGCTGAGCGCAGCCGAGCAGAAATTGTTTCGCCGATTGTCGGTGTTCGTGGGAGGCAGCACTTTGGAGGGCGTGGAAGCGGTGTGCGACACCAAGGGCGATCTCGATCTGGACCTGCTCGACGGGACGTCATCGATGGTGGACAAGAGCCTGCTGCAGCAGGTGGAACAACCGAATGGCGAATCGCGTTTTGCGATGCTGGAGACGATTCGCGAGTACGCGCGGGAAAAACTGGAAGCAAGCCAGGAAGAAGCGGCGACGCGTCGCGCTCATGCTGCTTACTGCCTGGTCCTTGCCGAAGAAGCGACAACTGAGCAGACCGGGACGGACTGGCTGGAGCGGTTCACGCTGGAGCATGACAATTTTCGCGCGGCGATCGAGTGGCTGACGGCGACCGGAGATGCGGAGTGGGGACTACGTCTGGGCGCGGCGCTATTTCGCTACTGGGAGACGCGGGAATATCTGGCCGAAGGCCGAGACAGGCTGGGCAAGCTGCTGAATCTGAAAGGCGCGCTCACACCGACGAAAGTGCGAGCGCGAGCGCTGTTTGCTGCAGGTGTGCTGGCCAGCGAGCAGGGGAATCACGCGGCGGCGGAGACGCTTGTGGGAGAAAGCCTGGATATCGCGCGGCAGCTGGGCGACAAACAGGGAGTGGCTGTTTCGATCAATGCGTTGGCGGTTCTGTCGCGGGACCGGGGAGACTTGCGATCCGCGCACTCGCTGTTTGAAGAAAGCCAGGTGGTGTGGAGAGAATTGGGCGACCAGCAGGCCGTCGCTCGGTCGTTGAGTAATCTCGCAAATATTGTGGCGCTGGAAGGCGACGCCGCTCGCGCGCGAGTTCTTTACGCGGAAGCTCTCGCAATTTTTCGCGGATTGGGAGATCGATCGGGAGTGGCGTGGTCGTTGAACCATCAGGGGGACGTCGCTCGCGATCAGGGCGACTCGGCAGGCGCGCAGACATTGTACGAACAGGGTCTCGCGATTTTCCGGGAACTCGGCGACCGATGGGGCGTAGCCGGCACGCTGGCTGATCTGGGAAATCTTGCGAGGGAGCAACGGAATAGCGCGACCGCGCATTCTTTGTACCGGGAAAGCTTGAAAATTTTCCAGGAGCTGGAACACAAGCGCGGAATTGCGCGACTGCTCGAGTGTTTTGCGAGTTCAGCGGCGGTTCAACTTCAGGCAGCGCGTTCGCTGAGGCTTGCGGGGGCTGCGGCGGCGCTGCGCCAAAATATTGGCGCTCCGCTGACGGCGGTGGAACAGGCAAAAATGGAAACGGTGCTGGATCCGGCGCGGCAAGTTTTGACGAACACGGCAAGTGCGACGGCTTGGTTAGAGGGCTGGGGAATGCCCGTGGAGGTAGCGATCGAAGAGGTGTTGGCGGCCGACGGGGCGTCTTCCGCAAGCTAGCGGCAGAGCCCGGCGGAACGCAACGAGTGAGGCAGGCGCCATCGTCGCCAAAAATCTGGATGTAAGCGGTGATTTCAGCGAGCTTTATGCAGCGGTAGATGGGTCGATGAGGCGCCGCACCGCAGAAACGCGATTGGCGGGGATCCCGACACGCTTGGCGTGTTCGCGAATCAAGGTTTCGTCCGGAGCGAGGTAGACGCAGTACACCTTGTCGCCGGTCACGTAGCTGTGGAGCCACTTGATCTCAGGGCCGAGTTCTTTTAAGACGCCGACGGACTTGATTGAGACTTCCCGCAATTCGGCTTCACTGAGATTTCCGGCGCCTGGGATTTCGCGTTCGATGACGAATTCGGGCATGTGGACCCCCTGACATATCGATGCTAGCACGCGGATGGAATGGCTTCAAGGCAGCCTGGCCGCGTCAATTTCGCCAAGAAGCATACAATTGATTCGGAATAAGAATAGATAAACGAGGTTGCCATGGATCTTCGTTCGATTCAGAAACCGCTGAAAGAGCAATATCGCAACGACCCCAACACTTCGCGAATCACTCTGCGCGCGAAAGGCGGGCAGACGGATGTTGCGGTGGCGTGCTCGGTGGACATCGGGCGCGCCGTGTACCAAGCCGAAGCTCACATGGGAGTTGGAGGCGCAGGTGCCGGGGCGTGTTCCGGTGATTTGCTGCTCGGTGCTCTGGCTGCTTGCGCACAAATTACTTGCCAGATGGTGGCTGCGGCGATGGGCATCCGCACGGAGCGCGTTGAGGTGAAGGTGGAAGGAGATTTGGATCTTCGCGGCACGCTTGGGATTTCGAAGGAGGTGCCGGTGGGATTTGAAAACATACGCCTTCATTTTGATGTTGCCGCGCCGGATGCGACAGCGGAACAACTGCAGGGATTGCGGGAAAAAACGGAACAATATTGCGTAGTGATGCAAACGCTCGCGCGACCGCCGAAGATTGAGAGTGCTTGGGGCCCATCACGGTAGAACGCGATACCGCTATTGGACTTCGGCAGAACCATCCTTTACGCGAGAGTCGACGGCGATCCAGTTCAGCTCCCACGTCTTTCCGCCGTCATCCGAAAAAGATTGTTCGAAGCGGCATGAATTCGGAGTGATGTCCGTCCAGACATTCCGGACTAGAATTATTCTGCCGTTGAAATCTTCCTGATCGAAAAATTCGCCACGCCCATTTTTGAATTCGCCCACGGTGGGGATGCTTAGAGTGCCTCCCCGGCTATTCGCTGTGTTGAGGCTCCACTGGCGCGATTGGGGATTGTAGAGGCGGAGCGACAGCACCTCGATATGTCCTGAAGGGCTATCGGCTTCGAGTTCTGCAAGATTCGCGCGGCCGTCCCAGATTTTTCGCACGACGGTGGTGCCGTCGAGTTCGATCCAGGTGGTCGAGCCGGTCAAAGGATGAACGAGGCGCGACAGATGCGTTTTCCAGGTGCCGATGTCGAAGTCAAAATCGTGCTGGCCGTCGCGCTGCACATCGTTCTGGCTGCCGCGCGTATCGTCGCTCTGAGTTTTCTGTTGGCCGATTGCTCGCGCCGGGAGCAGAATCGCGAGCAACGCAAAGATAATGAGAGCCGCGCGAATTTTGGCGCGCTTTGTCGGCCTCAAGGCTTTCATTGCGGCTTGCTCGATTCATCCTTCACGCGCGTCTGATCGGTGATCCAGTTCACTTCCCAAGTCTTGCCCCCATCCTCGGAAAACGACTGCTCGAAGTGCGGCGAGCTCGTCGTCATGCCGGTCCACACAAAGCGAACGAAAATACTCCTGCCGTTAAGAGTATCCTGCGCGTAGAACTCGCCGCGACCAGCCTTGAACTGGCCGATCTGGGGCGGGACCACGGTGCCGTCCTTGCTGTTGGCCCAGTAAAGGCTCCATTGATGGCTTTGCGGATTGTATGTGCGCAATGTGAGACCTTCGATGTGCCCGGTTGGCCCATCGAGCTCGACCGTGTCGAGCTCGGCGCGGCCGTCCCATACTTTGTAGCAGACTCCAGTGCCTTCGAATTCAACCCACGCGTCGGATCCAGTGAGCGGATGCAGGCGCCGCTTCAGGTGAAATTTCCAGGAGCCGATCAATGGATCGAAATCGTGCTGGCCATCTCGAGGCGCCGCAGTTTCGCTCGCGGGGCTTTTCGCCGAGGGCGGATCCTGCTGTGCGAATAGTCGCGCCGGAAGCGCAACGACGAGGAACATTCCAGCCAGCAAATGCGTTTGACAACGTTTGAGCGTATTCATCGCTTGGTCCTCACCTCTATCGCTTGTTCTTTCATATCCCGGTGCGGCTGCTTTGCCCGAATGGAACAGCAGGCATCTTCCATTCACAGTTTCCAGCGTGCCTGAAGTCATGGTATTTTGAAATGACCACTTTTTATGCCATTTGTAATACCACTTTTGAGGAAGGCCGGACCGCTCTCGCGGCAGATCTATCTCTGGTTCCGCCAAGCGATTCTGCGAGGGACCATCCAGAGTCGCGAGCAGCTTCCCTCCACGCGGGAGCTCGCCGAACAGTTGCATATTTCACGTACGGTGGTTCTGCTGGCGTATGAACACTTGCTCGCCGAAGGTTTTGTGGCGGGGCGCGGCGGGTCTGGAACGTATGTAGCCGAAGGGATAGGAACCCCCCGCACTCATTTGCGCGCAAGCCGGGCAAAGTTGAAGTTATCGCGATTCGGAACGGCGGCTGAGGCAGCTGCATGGCAGGTGGACTTGCCCGGAACGCAAGCGGCGCCGCTACGCTGCGATTTTGCATTCGGTCAGAGCGACGTGGAACTTTTTCCATTCGAAATGTGGCGGCGAATCCTTTTGCGCCAGGCACGGAAGGCACGGCTTCGCGATCTCGACTATGGCCCGGCGGCCGGAAGCGTTGCGTTGCGCGAAGCGATTTCGGTTCATCTGCGGCGTTCGCGCGCAGTGATGTGCGATGCATCGCAAGTGATCGTCGTGAGCGGCTCGCAACAAGCACTCGACCTGATCTCGCGAGTGCTGATCGAACGCGGCGATCGAGTCGCGATCGAAAATCCGAGCTATCAGGGCACGCGAGAAATACTTCGCACGGCGGGCGCCCGGTTGCTGCCTGTGCGGGTGGATCGCGACGGCTTGAATCCCGCTGCGCTTCCGGACAACGCGCGGATTGCGTTCGTCACGCCATCGCACCAGTTTCCGACCGGAGCGATTCTTTCACTCACTCGCCGGATGGCGCTTCTCGATTGGGCGCGGCGCACAGGCGCGCTGATCGTCGAGGACGATTACGACGGCGAATTTCGTTACGAAGAGCAGCCGCTGGAATCGTTGCAGGGGTTGGACAGCGAAGGACGCGTGATCTACATCGGGACGTTTTCGCGCACCGTATTTTCGGCGCTGCGAATCGGATACTTGATCGTGCCCACATCGCTGATTTCTGCATTCACTTCGGCAAAGTGGCTTAGCGACCGGCACACAGCGACGCTGGAGCAGGAAACGCTTGCGGAATTCATCGCGACGGGAATGTACGAGCGGCATTTACGGCGCGTTCGGCGGAAGAATGCCGCGAATCGCCGTGCATTGCTCGATGCGATCCGGGAGTTTCTTGGCGACCGCGTGGAAGTGACGGGTGATGGATCCGGCGCTCATGTCGTTCTATGGCCGCGCAAACGCATATCGGAGAACGGCGTGATCAAAGCCGCGGCTGCGCGGGGAGTTGGCGTGTATGGAATTTCGCGTTACTACGTGACACGGACGTCGAAACGAGGGTTGGTGCTGGGTTATTCGCGGATCAGCAGTGGCGGAATTCGAGAAGGGATTCGGAGGTTGAGCGAGATTTTGTGAATATTCGCAGGTCGTTCAAGAATCGCCCACGACGGCAGGCGGCGAACTCGTCGTGGCTACCGATTCGGATGTGATTTGCGGCCGGCTCGAATAAAAGCGAAAAGAGCCGGCTGGAAGCCGGCGATACGAACGGCGCGCGGTCAGGTGCGAAGTGAAAGGAGCCGGTAAGATGCCGGCGTTACGGAATATCAGCATTGCCGCTGGAGTAATGCGAGGCCTACTTCGATGGGTGCGATGTCGGTCAACGCGGACAAATCCACGTCAACCCCTGCCGGTCTGAAGCCCGGCGCTACAAAAGCAACAGGCTGGCGCCTAGTCTTCGTTGACTGAGGGGGAGCTCCAGGCGTCTGGAGCGGCTTCTTCGAAACGAGTGTGGCGCGCGAGGAAAACGAAATTCAGGTTGCCGGTGGGGCCATTGCGCTGCTTGGCGATGATTAATTCTGCTTTTGCGCGATCTTCTTCGGGAAGATCAGTTTTGTAAAAATTGGGGCGATTGATGAAGAGAACCACGTCGGCGTCCTGTTCGATGGCGCCTGATTCGCGGAGGTCGGAGAGCTGCGGCTTGCGATCTTCGCGTTCAGGCGCGCGCGTGAGCTGGCTGAGGACGACGACCGGAACCTTCAATTCTTTCGCGAGACCTTTGAGCGCGCGCGAAATGCTGGAAACTTCTTCCTGGCGATTCGAGCCGCGACCGGTGTTCGTGGGAACGACGAGCTGCAGGTAATCAACGATCATGAGCGAGAGGCCGCGGTCGCGTTTGAGGCGGCGAGCTTTCGCGCCCATTTCGAGAACGGTGGAAGATGCGGAATCATCAATCCAGAGAGGTGCGTCGCCGAGACTCGTGAGCGCGCGCGTGATTTTATTCCAGTCGTCGCGGCCCATGTGCCCGGTGCGGAATTTGTGCGCGTCGACGCGCGCTTCCGAAGCGAGCATGCGGAGCAGCAGCGATTCTTTCGACATTTCAAGGCTGAACACGGCGACGGGCTCGCGATTTCGAACGGCGACGTTTTCCGCGATGTTGAGTGCGAGCGCCGTCTTTCCCATCGAAGGGCGCGCGGCAAGAATTACGAGTTCGGACGGTTGCAGGCCGGCGGTTTCGTTATCGAGGCCTGCATAACCAGTGGCCAGGCCTGTGATGCGGCGGCCTTCGCTGAAAATTCGCTCGAGGCGCTCGAAATTATCGCGGACGAGTTCTTTGACGCCGATCAGTCCGGCGCGGACGCGGTCTTCCGCGATCTGAAAGATGGTGGATTCGGCGCGATCGAGAATTACGTCGGCATCATCGCCACCCGCGAGCGCCTGTTCCTGAATCGCGGCCGCAGAAAACGCGAGATTGCGCAGCACGGATTTTTCTTTGACGATGCGCGCGTAGTGTTCAACGTTCGTGACGCGCGGAAGGCCGTCGGCGAGCTGCGAGAGATACGGGACGCCACCGGCGGACTCGAGTTCCCCGCGACGGGCTAGATCCTCCATCAACGTGACGACGTCGATGGCCTGCTGCTTTTCTGCGAGCTGAATCATGCGTTCGAAAATCTGGCGGTGCTGCGGGAGGAAAAAATCTTCTGAGCGCAGCCTTTCGACCGCGGCGTTCAGCGAGTGATTGTCGAGGAGGACGGCGCCGAGAATGCTCCGTTCCGCTTCGAGATTGTGGGGGAGCGGGCGTTCGATCGAGGTGTCTGCGCTAGCCATTCGCTTTATTTTCGCCTATGCCTCTTTCGGATGCAAGAGGGTGAATTTCGCGCGGCCGTGGTTTGCGCGCGCGCCGGATTTCATTTTTTATGTTTTGAGATGCGAGGCATTTTGCGCGTTCGGGACGGCGGCGTCAATCGTATGCCCTGTGGATGAATTCGGAAAAGTGGAAATCGTTTGGACCGTCGTGCGGGACGCCACGTGGGTCGAGCGAAAATAAAAAGGGGCGCATAAAGAGCGCCCCTACGAAGCAAGATCCCTCGCGATCGTTATTCTTCTTTCGAGACCGTTACTTTCACCGTGGTGGTGATTTCGCGGTGGAGCTTGATGGGGATCTGGTATTCGCCGACGACCTTGATTGGATCGGCGAGGGTGATTTTGCGCTTTTCGATTTGGAAACCCTGAGCGGCGAGAGCGTCGGCGACGTCACCTGAGGTGACGGAGCCGAAGAGTTGATCGTTTTCGCCGGCTTTGCGCGTGAACGCGAGCGAGACGGCTGCGAGCAATTCAGAGAGCTTTTGCGCTGCGTCTTTTTCCGTGGCTTCCTTCTTCGCGAACGTGGCGCGCATTTTTTCGAGGCGCTTCAGATTGCCGGGCGTGGCTTCGATGCCGAGCTTGCGCGGGAGAAGGAAATTGCGGGCGTAGCCGTTGGCGACTTTTACGACCTGGCCGCGAGTGCCGAGCTTTTCGACGTCTTCCTGCAGGATGATTTCCATTTTCGTGTCCTCTAAAGTTCAGATCGTGCGAAATTCACTTCGATGCCGTGCAATCCAAAACCCGAGAGAACCTCGGCTGCAACCCGCGCCTTCGCTTCGCGAAGGAATCAACGCGCCCGGGTCTCCGCTCGGGATGACGCGCGCGACGGCATGCTTCGAGGCTCTACTGCCCCGCCCTCGATGCCGGACTACAGTTCGGCGGCGAACGGAAGCAGCGCGATATTTTGGGCGCGCTTGATGGCGACCGTCAGCCAGCGCTGGTGGCGCGAGCAGGTGCCCGTCATGCGGCGCGGAAGAATTTTGCCGCGCTCCTGAATGAAGGGCGCCAGGATTTCGGCCTTCTTGTAGTCGATGAAATCGACTTTGTCGACGCAGAAGCGGCAAACTTTCTTTTTGCGCACGAAATTGCGCTTGCCGCGCTTTGCTGGTCCGCCGGGACGGCCACCGCCGCCGCTTTGCGGACGAGGTCCGCCGCCGGAATGTCCACCGCCGCCTGGGCCGGAGGGTGGTGCTTGTTGCGGTACATGTCCTTCTGACATTCGCTTTCTCCCTGATTCGTCCGAAATAAAATCTTGCGCGACTCAAATTCCTGGGCGCGGATTAGCGCGGGCGGGTCTTAGTCCCGCCCCTACTGCGTCAAAAGCGCGACGGCCTAAACCGCGGCGGCTGGAGTTTCGCCGCCGGCTGGCGGCACGGACGCGGGCGTCGGCGTGGAAGCCGGCACGGGCGCCGTCTTGCGCGGGCGGCGTGCTGCACGGCGCTCGCGGTGGCGCTTGAGTTTTTCCTGGCGCTTCAATTCTTCGTCGACGCGGATGGTGAGATATTTCATCACCGGATCGGCGACTTTGAGACGCCGCTCGAGTTCCTTGATCACTTCGCCGTGCGTGGACTTCAGAACCATGTACACGTAATAGCCCTCGCGGAGTTTTTGAACGCGATAGGCCATACGCTTGCGGCCCCACTTGTTCACGGACTCGATCTTGCCGCCCTTTTCCGTGGCGGTGTGTTCGATCGTGGCGATTACTTTGTCGATGTCTGCTTCCAGCGTATCTGGCCGGCAGATGAAAATCAGGTCGTACTGACGCTCTTCCATGTGTCCTCGGTTTCTCGGTTGCGTTTGGTGCTCGTTGCGACTCTGCAAAGAGCCTCATCCCGGCCTGCCGGGATGAGCTACACAACCGGCTACATAAACCTACGTGTCTACTTCCGGCGGTTGCACGCGGCGATTGAATTTCGTCATCGCCTTGTTGACGCCTACGGTCGCGATTGTTTCCACCGCGTCCGCCGTGTCCGCCACCATCTGGGCCGCTACTTCGCGATCCGCGCGGCTGAGTTTGCTTAGAACGTAATCCCTCAGCTCGCCCCAAATCTTTTCCGGCTGAATTCCCAGCCGAATGCGGATGAACTCGTTCGTGCCGAGCGCGCCGACAATCGACTTCAGACCGTTATGCGTTCCGGCGCTGCCCCGCTCCCGAATCCGCAGCATGCCCCAGGGCAAATCCACGTCGTCGGTGAGCACGATCATTTCTGCCGCATCGCACTCGTACTTCTCGAGCAGCGTTCGTACGGCAACGCCGCTCAGATTCATCATCGTTTGCGGCTTCGCGAGAATCACTTCTTCTCCCGCAAAGTTGCCGCGTCCGACGTAGGACTTGGCTTCCGGCCGGGTGACTCTGATTCCCGCGCGTTCGGCAATTCCGTCAACGGCGAGGAAGCCCATGTTGTGCGGCGTCCATTCGTATTCGGGGCCGGGATTGCCGAGGCCGACGATCAGTCTCATCTGTTCTCAGCCGCGAACGAAACGGCCCGACGTCCCTGAATGCCTACCGCACAGCTTCTCGCAACACTCTTGCCGCTAGCTGAGATCCTTCGTCCATCCTGATCGGATGGCCTCAGGATGACCGGCAGAACGACTGCCGCCGGTCACTTCTTCTTTTCTGTCTTCTCGGCTTTCGCGGCCGGGGCTTCGCCGGCTTCGGCGTCGCCTTCTTCTTCCTTCTTGCCCTTCTTGATGACTTCGGGCTCGGCTGGCGCAGCTTCCGCAGCAACCGCCGCTTCCGGCGCGGGCTCTTCTTCCTTCTTCAGAACCACGACGTGCGCGAGCACGCGCGTCGGGTCAGTGACAAGCTTCACTTTCGCCGGATCGAACGGCAAATCGGCAGCGCGCAACTGTTTGCCGATGAGCATTTCGCTGACGTCCACTCGGAATTCTTCCGGGATGTCGCCGGGCAAGCATTCCAGTTCCACTTCGCGCGTGACCATTTCGAACACGCCGCCCTGCATCTTCACGCCCTGCGGCTCGCCAAACGTGTGCACGGGAACTTTCACGCGCATGCGAACGTCCATCGCGATGCGCAGCAGATCCACGTGCAGCAGCTTGCCGCTGACGGGATCGACTTGCCAATCCTTCATCATCGCGCGCTCTTGCAGGCTTTCGACTTTCACGGAGAAAATCGTGTTGTGCCCGGTTTCCGAGCGCAGAATTTTGCCAACTTGCTTGGCGTTCACGGCGAGCGAAATCGCTTCCTTCTTTCCGCCGTAGAGCGTGGCCGGGACCATTCCGGTGAGACGCAGACGCCGTGCCGGACCTTTGCCGCGCGATTCGCGGGCTGTTCCTTCGAGTGTAAATGTTTCCATGATTGCCTTCTCCCCTTCAGAGCCGCTAAATAAACAGTTCGCTGATCGACGTCTCTTCGTGAATCGACTGAATGCCGCGCGCTAACAGAGGCGCCACGCTCAGCACTTTAATCTTCGACAGCTTCTTCGCCTCTTCGCCGAGCGGCACGGAATCCGTGACCACCAGTTCTTCAATCTTTGACTTCGTGAGCCGCTCGACCGCCGGGCCCGACAGCACCGCGTGCGTGCAGGCTGCGTACACTTTCGTTGCGCCATGCTCGAGCAGCGCTTCGGCCGTTTTCACGAGCGTGCCGGCTGTATCGATGATGTCGTCGACGACGAGCGCCGGACGCCCGCGACACGTCGCCGATCAAATGCATCACTTCGCTCACGTTTACGTCAATGCGGCGCTTATCGACGATCGCAAGCGGCGCATCAATTTTCTTCGCGAAGTAGCGCGACCGCTCGACGCCACCCGCATCCGGCGAAACCACCGTGATCGGCCCCAGCTTCTTTTTCTGGAAATACTCCACCAGAACCGGAGCCGCGAACAAGTGATCCACCGGGATGTTGAAATATCCCTGAATCTGCGGCGCATGCAGATCGAGCGACAGCACGCGGCTCGATCCCGCCGTTTCCAGCAAATCCGCCACGAGCTTCGCGGAAATCGCGACGCGCGGCCGGTCTTTCCGGTCCTGCCGCGCATACGGGTAATACGGAATCACCGGCGTAATCCGCCAGGCTGATGCGCGCTTGAACGCGTCAATCATCAGCAGCAGCTGCATCAGGTGGAAATCCACCGGATGGCTGCAAGGCTGCACGACGAACACATCCGCGCCGCGCACATTCTCCAAAATCTGATAGCGCGTTTCGCCGTCGCTGAACTGCCCATGTTCGGCGCGGCCGCGCGTGACGCCGAGATAGCCGCAAATCGCGTCGCAGAGGACTGGGTTCGCAGTCCCGCAAAAAACTTTGAACTTTTCGTCAGCCAAAGTTAGTCCTTCAAACGGTCACACGCCAACCCAGCGCGCGCCCATAGTTTTCCCTGGAGACAGTTTCGACGACGAAAACCGAATCTTCCGGAAATGCACGAGCGGCTCGGCGCGCACGCGCTGGGTTTCGGAAGATTCCGAACACCGCCGACCCGCTACCCGCCAGCGCGGCATCTGCGGCTCCTCGCTTGAGCAATCCGTCCCGGATTTCTCCAAGGCGCGGATGACGCCCGAAAACAGGTCCCTCGAAATCGTTCGAGACCGCTTTCTGACGGCTCCAGCACAGAGCGCAGAACCCCCAAATTTTAGGGGGTTCGGAGCGTTTTGTCAATTCCGCAGAAAGCCACTGGTAGGCGTCCTTCGTGCTTACGCCGATGCCTTTCGGTGAGACAACCACGACGGTTTGCTTCGGTACATTCGGCAGCGGATAGATTTCATCGCCTCGGTTCACGGCCAATGCGGTGCCGCCGAACAGAAAAAACGGCACGTCGGCGCCGAGACTGGCGCCAATTTCCATCAGGCGGTCCAGCGGAACGGTTTTCTTAGTGAGGCGCATCATTCCGATCAGTGCCGCGGCTGCATCGCTCGAACCGCCGCCCAGTCCGCGAGCAACCGGGATGCGTTTCTCAAGCCGCGCGTGAACTCCGCTTTTCAGCGCAAGTTCTTTACGCATCGCATCAATCGCGCGCCATACGAGATTCTCCGGGCCCGGCCGGAAGAGCTGCGTCATCCACTTCGAGCGAGATTTCGTCTTTCGGCACGAGCGCGAGTTCGAGCGTGTCGCGCAGCGAGATCGTCTGAAAAATAGTGCGCAGCTCGTGATAGCCGTCAGGACGGCGCCCGAGCACATGAAGACAGAGGTTGACCTTCGCGAACGCCGGCAGCTTTACAGATTTTTTCATGCGGGGGAGCTTACTGCGGTTTCGAAGTTTCCGGTGTCGATTTTTGCGCGAGTGCGCGTTTCACGGTCTTGAGCTGCGTATCGAGCTCGGCCACTTTATCGGCTTCGTAGTCCGCCGGGAGCGATCGCTGCCATTCGGTGAGCGCGCGTTCCATCAGCGCAGCGGCGCGTTCGTTGCGGCCGAGTTTCAAATTCACCTCCGCCAGATGGCCGAGAACGGTCGGGTCGTGGGGAGATTTGTCCGCAGCCTTTTGCAAATTTTCATCCGCTTCGGCGAGCTTGCCCTGCTTGAAATAGGCCCAGCCGAGGCTGTCGAGATATGCGCCGTTGCCGGGATCCTGCGCGACGGCCCGCTGAATCAGCGCAAATCCCTCGTCGAGGCGCACGCCGCGATCCGCAAGCATGTAGCCGTAATAATTCAGCACGGCGGCATTGTCCGGATTCACTTCGAGAACTTTGCGGAACTGCTGCTCGGCTTTGTCAAATTCCTTCTGGCGTTCGTAAATCGCGCCGAGCATGAACCAGATGTTTTCTTTTTCGGAGGAGTCCTTCGCAAGCGACTCCGCTTTCAGCGCCGACTGCTCCGCTTCCGCGTACTTGCGGCTGCGCTCCTGCACCTGCGCGAGGTCGAGGTAGATCTCCTGGTCACGATCGTTTCCCTGAAGCAAGCCGGTCAGCAATTTCGTGGCGGAAGCGGAATCGGCTTTTTCGCCGTAGAGCATCGCGAGCGTAACGATCAGGCTTTGATCCTTCGGCGCTTCGGCGAGGGCTTTTTTCGTCTCTGCGATGGCGCGATCGATGTCGTGGCTCTCGCGATAGGTGTCGATCAAGAGCATTTGCGCGCGCTTGTGCGATTCGGGGCTGAGCTTTCCCATTTCTTCGAACGTGGCAACTGCGGACGGATATTTTTGTTCGTCGCGATAGACGCGGCCAAGTTGCTCGTAGAGAATTGCAAGCGCGCTGGGATTCGATTCGCTGCCCGCCTGGTTTTTCATTCCGGCGATCGCATCGGTGAGCACTTTTACGGCATCGTCGTAGCGGCCCTGGTCTTCGTAGAGCAGCGCTTCGTTGTATAGGACTTCGAGGCTTCCCGGCGATAATTGCTTCGCGCGGAGAAGGCTCGATTCGGATTCGTCAAATTTTCCGAGGCGCCGGTAAAGCTGCGCCATACGCAGATAATTTTCCGCCGTGCCGGGCTCAAGTTCCGAGAGCTTTTTGTATTCTTCGAGCGCGGGAGCGTACTTGTCCTGCGAGAGAAGCGCTTGCCCGAGGCCGTGGTGGTGACCGGGATCGTCGGGATCGAGTTCGACGGCATGGCGGTAGGCGACTTCCGCTTTGGCAAACTCTTTGGCTTGGGCATATGCGTCGCCGAGAAGATCGTAGACGTCGGGAGAGGATGAATTGCCGGCCGCCTGGCTCAAGATTTCGATCGCTTCCTGCGAACGCCCTTCGTCGATCAAGAGCTGGCTCAACTGTTCGAGCGCGGGGCCGTTGTCCGGATCGCGGCGCAAAACGTCGCGAAGAATTTTTTCTGCTTCGGTGTGCTGGTTTTCGAAGCGATAGAGGCGCGCGAGCCACAATGCCGAGCTTGTATCCTTCGGATCGATTTTCAGAATTGCGGTGAACTGTTCGACGGCTTTCGCGAGATTTTCCTTCTGAACTTCTCCGGCGTTCACGTCGCCGAGCGTGCGAACGTAAATGCGGGCGAGCAACCGGTGCGCGGCGAGATTGTTCGGATCGATCTTCAGAACTTCCTGCGCCTGCGCGACGGCATCGCGAGTGCGCTGCGATTTTGCGTAAATCTCCGCGAGCCGTTCCATGATGACGGGCGAGCCGGGATCGATCGCGAGAGCCTTCTTGTAGAAATCGATCGATTCGGAAGCTTGTTCGCCGCGGCCGGTAAGCTCGTACTGCTGCTCGTCGAGATGGCCCATCGTGAAGTAGTAGTAAGCGTCTGAGCGGACGGACTCGTCCTTCTGGCTCGTGGAGGGGGATTTAGGCGCGCGAGCGGGCGCGTCCGCGGCTTTTGCGCCGGGAGCTTGCGGGGTTTGCGCCGGGAGAACGGGCGCTCCGAGAACAGCCAAGATTGCTACGCCTAGTATTGTTTTCATGCACTCGTCCCAAAAGTCCATTATGGTCCAGCGGCGGGAAAACCGTCAAAGAATTCCCCGGGAGCGGGTTCCTGCCCGTATCGATAGCTCGCGGCAACGATAATGACTCAGGTAAGACGCGCGCCAAGGCTTGCGGGATACTCCGCAAAAGAATAAATAGTTGTGTTTATCAGATAGTTGGGGGAGCATCGGCAATTCTGGGTGTCTAATGGTGCGCATTCGGCTGTGGAGGGTGAGTGAAACGTATTCGATTCAGCGGTTTGCGAGCGGCGGGCGGTACCCTATTGGGTTGCGCGCTGATGTTCGCTGGGATTACGCGTGCGCAACAGGCGGCTGGCAGCGGAACTCAGGCAAGAACGACTTCTGAGGCCGGGGCGCCGGCCGGAAACTCATCGTCGACAGGGCCCAATGCGGCGGGCCATCGTTCTGCGAGTGCGGCGCCAGGAGCTTCCCCCACGAATTCTTCGGTGCAGCAACAAACGCACCCGACGCCGGACCATGCACCTGCGCTAGGCGATTTTGGGTGGCTCGAAGGGAGCTGGCGCGGGGAATGGGGCTCGCGCATCGCCGAGCAAACGTGGCTTGCTCCAAAAGCGGGAGAAATGACCGGCGTGTTCCGGCTCGTAGAAGGCGAAAAAGTTCTGGTGCTGGAATTATTTTCGCTGACGGAGAAACCGGAAGGCATCAGCTTTTATTTTCGTCACTTCACGCCGGAGCTTTTGCCGTGGGAACAATCCGACGCGACGCTGCTGAAGCTCGAGTCGCTCGATCCGAAAAAAGCAGTCTTTGTGAATCCGGTGAACGGCGAGCCGAAGCGCACAAGCATGTTGCGAGTGGATGCGGATACGTACACGGCGCGCTCTGAAATCGAGCCGGAACACGGCGAGCCGCAAGTGATCGAGATTACGTTTCACCGGCAGAAGCCGGTCGCTGCTTCGCCTAGTGGCGGAAGTGGCGGACACCGGAAAAAACCATAGCCATTCCGAGTTTGTTCGCGGCG
>CAVYQD010000002.1:0-876257 GCA_963770575.1 uncultured Acidobacteriota bacterium | reverse complement strand
GGCGTCGCTGGAAGTATCATGCGCGGGGTATTCTCGCATGAAGACGTCAGATTGCCGCACCGCGCATGATCGTGCTTGAGCGGGCACGGCGTGCCGTGCCCCTTCAGGAAGAATGAGACGCTGGATCAATTATTGAGCGCGGCGGCCTCGATGCGGCGGAGCACGGAGACTGCATAAAGACGAAATAGGAGGAGGACCAGAGCGCGCTGGGGATTGCTGTTTGCGGCCGGCTGGTGATAATGATTTCGAAAATTTCGTTCTGTGCTACGAGATCGTTCAAGAATGTGCCGCCAGTGGCCGAGGAGTTCGCTTGCACAAGCGCGAGCTCGCGCAACGTGTCGTAAATAATTTCGTTGGCTGTGGCCATCGGCGTGGAAAATCGATCGGTGCGAAATTGCATCACGGAATTTATTTCGTTGAAGTGCCAGGCGATGCATGCGGCCATCGAAACGGCGCGTTCAAAGCGTTCGGCGTGCTCGGCTGCCGCAAGCGTTCCCAAATCACCGCGCGGCGGACCGATGAAGGGATCGAGGACGAGCATTACGCGGCGCTCGTCTTCGCGGGCGAATTCGCGAAGCATCACGCGTCCCGTTCTGGCGGTTACTTTCCAGTCGACGAAGCGCGCACTGTCATTCGGTTGATACTCGCGGAGCGAATGAAGTTCATGCCCGCGTCCGCGAAAATAACTGGCCATCTCGCCGCTTAAGAGCGGCAGCACTTCGTAGAATTGATCGGCTGGTTGGACGCGCGGGTATATCGTGATTTCGATTTTAGAGTCCACCGTGCGGGTTTTTTCGAAGAAGCCAAACGGAAGCGTGTGCGAATTCCGAAAGCGTCCTGGCGGTAGACGCCGCGCTTGGGAAAAATAAGCTCCACTTTCTGGCGTGCGGCGCTCTGGCGAGGAATGTAAGGGAAATAAACAGGCCGCGTGAGTACTTCCGCTTTGCTTCGTTTCGTTTCTCCCACCACGAGCAGCGAGAACGACGGCCAGGTTTGCTTCTCATTGCGCAATTCAAGTTCGGCGAGCACCGGCTGTTCGGCGAAAATGTGCTCGGGCAGATCGAATTTCAACTCCACACCTGTGAGCACAGCACGTGAAAGGATTCAGAGATCAGGATCGCGGAGAGCGAGCACGCCAAAATCATGAACAGAAGATTGTTGCCAGTGTTTACGGCGGCGAGGACGAATGAAGACGCGGGTAAATGATTGCGTCGCGCGTTAATTTGTAATCCACCTGATAGACGAACCAGCGCAAACTCGTTCTCCGCGCAAGGGCGGGCACGATTGCAATCGCAACCCATCCGGCGAGACCGAGTGCAACGGCTGTTGAGATCGCGGCGACGCGAATCCGGCCGGCTTGGGCCGCCGCTGCGGAAAAAAGCGCGATCAGCAAAGCAAACGAAAGCACGAGCATGGCAATGCCGAAATTTTTCCAGCCGGGACGATCGCGTCCCTGCCACCATCGTGCTGCGGCTGTTTCTTCCATTAGAGTGGGACGGTGGTTTCGAGGATTTCGCGAAGGATGGCTTCCGCCTGCTCGGATTTTTTCTGAGTTGAGACGTAACGTGAGCTCACCACCACGCGGTGGGCGAACACGGGAACGATCAGACGCTTGAAATCGTCCGGCAGACAATGATCATCGCGGCCTTCGAGGAATGCGCGGGCCTGTGCTGCACGGTGCAGCATCACGGCGCCGCGAGGGCTGACGCCGAGGCTGAGCTGTTCGGTTTGACGCGTGCGTTCGACAATTTCGAGTGCGTAGTCGAGGAGGCTTTCTTCCACTTTGATTTGCGAAACCGATTCCTGCATGGCGAGAACGTCCGTCGCGTCCATCGACGGCACAACTGAGTCCACTGGTGACGCGCCTGCATTTGTTGCGAATAATATTTTTTTTCGCTTTCGCGGTCGGGATAGCCCATGCGAATGCGCATCAAGAAACGGTCGAGCTGCGATTCCGGAAGCGGGTAAGTGCCGTGATGCTCGATTGGATTCTGCGTTGCAAGCACGAGGAACGGCCGCGGCAAGGGATGCGTGTGATTGTCGACGGTGATTTGCGACTCGTTCATCGCTTCGAGAAGCGCGGATTGAGTCTTGGGCGTGGTGCGATTGATTTCGTCGGCGACGATAATATTTGCGAAGATGGGCCCGGGCTTGAATTCGAAGCCTTGCGTGGTCGGGTTATATCGCTGACGCCGATCACGTCGCTTGGGCAGCATGTCCGAAGTGAATTGAATGCGCTGGAACGAGCAGCGGAATGAACGCGCGAGTGCCTGGGCGAGAGTGGTCTTGCCGACGCCCGGAACGTCTTCAATCAGCAGGTGGCCGCGCGCGAGAAGGCGTGGTGAGCGCGAGTTGGATGACGTCTTCTTTGCCTTTAACGACGCGCGAAATCGTGCGCAAAAGCTCGGCAAGCCTGCTGCTGGCGGCGCTTGTTGGGACGTTCGTGGTTGATTGCAATTCGCCTGGCCTTCTGCTACAAAAAGTAGGTTCTGCGGGCGACTAGCTCAGTTGGTTAGAGCGCTCCCCTCACACGGGAGAGGTCAAAGGTTCAAGTCCTTTGTCGCCCACCATTCTTCTGCTGCACTCCAGCCGCATCTTCATTCTGCCATCAATCGTTGGACGCCCTGCACCACTGATTTGGATGCGTGTGCTCAGAAAGTGGCGTGAGGCATTCGAGAGGCGGAGCTAACATGAGCCGGCGAGCAACGTCGAAGAGACATTGTGGTCTGCGCGTAGTGACCCATTCCTCAGGGGCTAAAGCCCCGATTTGAGGATCGCTATGATGTCGGAGCTGAAGCTCCGACTCCCTAAAAGGCGCAGGATCTTTCATGTCGAGCGCGATTGATAGCCTCCTCAGACTTTCGATATGCTGGGTGAACCTATGACATCCGAAAAGCTGGTGCTTCCGTTTGACCATGTGGCTGCGCACGAACATATCTCGCGTGAGGACGCGCGGATGGCGGACTTGATCGCGCGCACCGGCGAATTTCAATTCAAGCTGGATGTGTGCGACAGCGTTTACGAATCGCTGCTCGAAGCGATCGCGCATCAAAGCATTTCCGGCAAAGCGGCGGCGACGATTTGCGCGGATCAAGGCGCTGCGGAGCGAACGGAATTTGTCCCACGCCCGCGGAGATTTTGAAGACGCGCATTTCGGCGCTGCGGAAGGCGGGATTGTCGGGCGCAAAGCGCTGGCGATGAAGGATCTCGCGCAAAAGACGATTGATGGAATTGTGCCGACGCTCAAGGCGGCGGCGGGGATGTCCGACGAGGAATTGGTGGAGCGGTTGATTTCTGTGCGCGGGATTGGGGCCTGGACTGTGGAGATGTTTTTGATTTTCCGGCTGGGACGTCCGGACGTGCTGCCGATTCACGATTTGGGAGTGCAGAAGGGTTGGGCGATTACGTATCGGAAGCGCAAGATGCCGAAACCGAAGGAGCTGTTGAAATTCGGTGAGCGTTGGCGGCCTTACCGGACGGTGGCTAGCTGGTATATGTGGCGCGCAGTTGGACTCGCGGGCAAGGATGCGCGAAAGATCAAGAAAGCTGGGCCGAAAAAGAAACGCATCGTTGCTGCGAAAAAGATTCGACGCAGGTCCCGTTGACCCAAGAAATTGATCACACAATCCTAAGCGCATTAACCCCTCATACCGCCGATTAGACTGGGACCCGACCCTTTGTTTTGAATGGGTTGCAGTGAATTCTAATCGCGGATCCGCGATTAGGAACTGACCGGCTACCGTCTCATTTCCAGGCACCGATCTTTCTTTCGTTGGCCAATTGTTTAGGGGGTGCGTTACAGCCGGGCTGGGTCCAAAGCAGAGAGCGCGAAATCGGCGATTGAGGGTGTGACTTGCTGCGGCCGGCGGCTTGCGATTCGATTTCACGCGACATGTTAGCATAGTGGTAACTAATAGTCAAACTAAAAACTCCTGCTGGGGAGTTCCAAAATGGGAATGAAAGAATCTGTGCAGCGGATGTGCGGAAGTATTTCCTCAGGGGCTTCAGCGGTCCTGTAACAGAGCGGAAAATTCAAGACCTTGCTAAGCCGGAGAGGTGCGGACGAATCATACGCGGGCGGGTCTTAAACCCGCCCCTACGGGGGCGAATCAAATTCGGATTGAGATGCGGTTCGATCGGAAAGACCTCACCTCTTCCCGCGAATTCGTCCGGGACGCAAAGAGCGCGAAAGAGGTGAGCTACATTTACCGCGGGGCGCGCGCTGTCAGGAACAGGGCGATGAGGCCGAGGAGGAGGACGGAGCCTTCGAGGCGGACGGAAACTTTGTGAAGGCGGTCGAATTCGGCGCGGAGGGGATTCGAAGGAGGAGTTGCATCGACGGAAACCATTTCGGTGCGGAGTTGCGCCATGCGCGGCGCGACGTGGTGCTGCGAAATGATTGTGAACGCGAGCATCGCAATTACGGCGACGACGGCGGGCTGCAAGAAAACTTTCGGCGAGCGCGCGAGGCAGAGAGTGGCGACGAGATAGAGCAAGCCGGCGATTACACCGAGATGATGGAGACGTCCGAGAGCGATGCCGACGCACGGCGGCCGGCCTGGTCTCGGTTTTGAAGAGCTGCGAAGAGCGCTGGGGCGACGGCGAAGCTGAAATAGATGATCGAGCCGAGCCATGTGCCGAGCGCGAGGAATTGGATGAAGCGGAGGATGTCTGCTAATTTACTCCCTGCGATTCTTTCTGAGCGGCTCTGCGCTCAGCAAATTATTTAGACGGTCGAATTTATTCCTACTCAATACGGTGGAGTGATATCGCACGCCTTCTAATTCAATTTGGCCGGAATCCAATTTTACAGGGGAAGATTTTATCGAAGTGTATTGATCATGTTGACCCACTTGAAAAATGATGTACATCGATTCGCATAGCCGCATTTCGACGACGGTCTGTCCATCGTGTATCAGGAATTTTGCTCTGTAGGTCAAGAAGCCACCTTCAGCCGCCTGGTACTCCTTTTTTCCGCTACGGATCGTAATTGGCACCTTGTCCAAGATGGCCTCATCGTTCCGAATCAGAAGCGTATTCTCATGAAACCGCAAGGCGTCAGGTTCGTCAGAGATCTGCATATGGATTTTTTTCAAGTCCAATGTACGCTCCGTTCCTGGCGATATGCTTTGGACATTCCTTAGCCGTCTGGACAGAGCTGGCAAACACCATGGGAATCAATGCGACGACGGCTGGTAAGAGGCACTTCACGATACGTACATTACGACGAACCGAAATGCGAGTCCAGCTGCTAGCATCGCGAGGCTGCCGCTGATGTGAGGCTCCTGCGCGAGGGGCCTCGCTTCGCTCTGTTCTCGGTGAGCGCTTCGCGCGACTAAGCTCATGTCGGAGCTCAAGCTCCGACCCCCTAAAGAGCAAGGCATTTGAATTGCCGCGCCGCCGCTGTGGAGGTGGGGCGAGGGAAGCACCAACGGACTACATCACGGCGTGGCGGCTGGCGGTTTGGTGGCGAGGCGCTTCAGGTCGAGAGTGAGAGCGTTGAGTGCGTCGTCGAAATTGCGATCGTGGGTTTTCTGGAGATTTGCGGGATCGATCGACTCGGTTAGCGCCCAAAGTGTGTAGTGCGTTTTGCGATCGATGACGCTCAGACGAAACATCGGCAACGGATCGGACGCGCCCTTCTGTTTGTTCGCGTTGGCGGGACCGTTGGGCGCGAAGAGGCGCAATTCGAGAACGAGGTCGGCTGCGTCTGGCGCGGCGACGAGTTGGTAGCGGCCCCAATCCTGCAAGGCTGCGTAAAACTGGTTGTAGGCGCGATCGGGATCACCGCTGAATGGATGAGGGAAGAGGCCGCTGTCGGCGCCGGCGTTTGAGACGAAGGCCGTTTTCGCGGCGTAGATCGCCGGGGGCATCGGGGCGAGCGGCGCGGCGGTGGCGTCAGTGGGCTGTTGCGCGATGGTGGAAATCGCGCAAAGAAGCGCGATCGAGGCGAGCTGGAGCAGGCGGAATCGGAAGGCGTTTGGCATTTCGTCCTCTCGCGCAACGGTGCGTCCGTTGCTCGGCTAAGAGACGGCTGGGGTGGGCGAGTGGTTTCGCGCGGTCCGTGGTAGAGCGGGACGATGGGTGTCCTATCGCGAGTCGACTAGACGTATCGGCCGTCACTCTCGTGCTTCCTGCATTCCAGTGCTGATTGCAGTGTCTGAGCGTAAGCAACTTGGTATGGCTCAAAATAAGAATTGGGGACCATATACACATCGATGAGCAGTTTATTTCGTATTAATCTCAAAACTGCCAGTGAAATCTTATACCGAAGACTGACGCCGGGCCTCGGTCACGGTTGAACGCCGGATTGTCAACAAATTCATAATCAATGGTTGCGTGAACGGCTTTCCAAACTGGCAAATCATAGTAGGCTTCCATCACCTTCTCACTTCCGTAAGTCAACTCTCCGTCGCCGTCCACTATGTCCGTGCCGCCTGCCTGAAGATATTTTTGGGCGTTGTTTGAAGCACCACTTGTGACATAGGCGAGTCCAAAGCTGTCGTTGGCCCGTCGCCAATCGGCGCCGTTAACGCTCATCCCAAACGACGCCGTCCAATTAGCGTCGGTGTACATCCACCCTTCCGTTTGCCCGTTATTCCAGCCGATGCGGGAGAACACGCCGACATTCTTTGCAAGCTCTTGTTCCCAATTCAGGCCGAAACCAAACTTGTGGCGATAAGCGCGGGCTGGTGAGAGGTCTGCCCCTGGACCGTTAGCCTCCAAAATGAGAACCGCTTCCCGGTAGCTGACCATGTGCCCTTCGTTTAGCCAACCAAGGATCCGAAGTGCTCCCGGATGAACGTTGGCAGCGTAACGGCGCTCGAACTCCGCCATTGTTCCCCAGGAATGGAGAAACAGACCGTTGCTTCCTTTACGAGGCCACATAAGAACTTGGTCGTCAGCCGTGAACCCATTCTTGGTAAACGGCACTTGGAAAAATCCAGAACGCAACGTCCATTTTGGCTGATTCAATTCCACAGCAATTCCGGTGGTATAACCGACGCTATCTGACGGAAAATCCCACGCAAGATTTGTATTCATCGCCCAATTCAAAAACTGAGTGTGCGGGTCTTCTGCGTAAATGTTGTGGTCAAATATGTCCATGGGAGTGAACCGACCGAGAGTGAGAGTTAGCCGCGAGATGTCCTGCTTGCCTGCGAGTGTGAGAGGGGCATCTGTAACGGACTCTTGTTTGCCTCCCAAGCCGATAGTTTCGCGGATAAACAGGTGTGCAAACATGAAATGGGGAATTGTGGTGCCGAGCTTGAAGGCGTCACCGTTGGGAAACGCTTCGATCCCCTCTGTGTGGCTCAGACCGTAGCCTTGCCACAACAATGCGTCTGCGTGTATTTCGCCGCCCTGCCAGAGTCGTGCGCCGGCAAACAGGTCAGACGTAAATGTTTGCTGAACTTCGCCCTTGCTATTCAAACTGTTCAGACCTGAGTATCGGGCGGGGAAACCGGGGTCGCCCTGGACAGTTTCGGTGACTTGAGCGTGGAGATTCCAATTTTGGGTGATCGAGTTTTCGTCCTGAGCGTGGATGGGAATACAGATGGATAGATAGAGAAGTGATATACAGAGTTTCACCATCTTAGCCTCACTAGTTGGAGTTAACGCTGCCACCCACTCGAGTTCCATTCCTACCGGAGAAATGAGCGGGATTCGGTGGGAAACGCCTCGTCCTACTAAGCACGCTCGTCGCCGCTTTCCGAAGGTTCTTGTTTCTAAATTCCGTTTTCCGTATATAATTTCGACAGTCGCAAAGGCCTGTACCATACCGGCCCATGGTTTATACCATACCCCCTATAGGTAGGAACAGCAAATGTCGCATACGTCGCGAGAAAAATTGGATCTTGTCAACCGGACAAAGAAGGTCATCGGGCAACTGGAAGCTATACTGCGTGCCCTCAACGACGACGAACAGTGCGCAGACGTCCTTCAGAGGCTCGCGACAGCAAGGGGATCCATCAACAGTCTGATGGCTGAACTTATGGAAGATCACATCCGCAACCACATGCCGAGGAACACCAAATCATCTGAAGAAGCTGCTGATGACCTGATCGGAATCGTGCGTACGTACCTGAAATAGTCGGCGCGCAAAGGCGTACTTCATTTCCAGAAACCGAAAACTATCTGTGTGGGTCGCCAGAAAGGAACCATTTCTTCTCTCGGTCAAATATCAAGTCTCACGACCGTTTTACTCTCTCCGATAGCGCATCTGTAAGTGCCTGCCCGGTCGTCCGACTTGCCAGCAGAAGAATTTCGTCCACGGCGGATGGAAAGTCTGGCAGTTCTTCGAAAGCGGCATCGAACTTCTACTTACCTTGAAACATTTGTTGGCGCGTTAACGCGAAAGAGCGTGCAATAAGGGAACGCGAAAGGGGCTCAGCGAGCAGCGCCTGCACGGAGCAAATAGGAGATGGGGAGGCTGTGCTAGTATCGTTCGCTTATGCAAACTGGAATTATTGGATTGCCGCAGGTTGGGAAGACGAGTTTGTTCCGGATTTTGACTGGGGCGAAGGTGGATGCGCGTAGCTCGCCTGCGCAGATGCATTTGGGGATTGCGCGGGTGCCGGATGAGCGGGTGGCGAAGCTGGCGGAGGCGTTCAAGCCGAAGAAAGTGACGTACGCGACGATCGAGTACGTGGATATTGGCGGGTTGCAGAAAGATCGCGAGAAAAATTCGGCGTCGCTGGTGCCGCTGCGCGAGGCGGACGCGCTGGCGCATGTGGTGCGGCTGTTTGAAAATCCGGCGGTGCCGCATGAGGCTGGGTCGCTCGATGCGTTGCGCGATATCGAGAGCGTTGAGATTGAGTTGATGCTGTACGACCTCGAGCAGGCCTCGAAGCGGATCGAGCGAGTTGAAAAAGATCTGAAGAAAAAGAAAGAAACGATCCTGGAGACGGAACTGGCGCTCTTGAATCGTTGCCGCGCGGCTCTGGAATCGGAAAAGCCTTTGCGCGAACTGGAATTCAAGCCCGAAGAAATCAAAATGCTTACGGGCTTCATGTTTCTCACACGCAAGCCGATGCTGTACGTTTTGAATCTCGGCGATGACGAAGCGGCGGACATCGATCGCGTCGTCGAGAAATATCATCTCGAGAAGCTCGCGTCGAAGCTGCAGACGGCTGTGGTGCCATTCTGCGGAAAAATCGAAGCGGAACTGGCGGAGCTTGATCCGGCGGAAGTGGCGGAGATGATGAAAGCGTACGGGCTTGCTGAGTCGGGGCGCGACCGTTTGATTCAGGCGAGTTATCGTTTGCTGGGGCTGCTTTCGTTTCTCACTTCGGGCGAGCCGGAAGTGCGCGCGTGGACGATTGAACGCGGCATGACGGCGCAGCAGGCTGCGGGCGCGATTCACAGCGATCTCGAGCGAGGGTTCATCAAAGCGGAAGTGGTCAACTGGGAAGATCTGCTGAAAGCGGGGAGCTTTGGAGCGGCGCGCGAAAAGGCGCAGGTCCGGCTCGAGGGCAAAGATTATATTGTGCGCGATGGCGACGTGATTCTGTTCCGGCATTCGGGTTAGCGCGATGGAAGCTGCCGGCGAGTCACGACTTGCTGATCGCGTTGCTGCTTGGGTTGACGGCTGCCGCAGCGAACGTGATTGGCGGGGCGTTGATTGCGCACCGGCATTGGTCGCGGCAATTCCTGAAATATTTTATCGCGCTCGGTGCCGGGTTCATGCTGGCTACGGCGCTGCTGGAAATGATTCCGGAATCGCTGAAGCTGCGGGCGGGATCGGGGGCGGGTTCGTCATTTTCACAGAATACACTTGCGCAGAGTACTGACCTCGTTTTCTTCTTCGTCCTCGCGGGATATTTCCTGGTTCACTTCTTCGAGCACACGATTGCGCCGCATTTTCATTTTGGCGAAGAAACGCATCACGAGGAAATTTCGCACTCGCATGCGAGTTATGCGGCGCTGCTGGGGCTGGTGATCCACACTTTTTTTGACGGCGTGGCGATTGCGTCGGGCTTGCTGGTTTCCACGTGGCTTGGCGGCGTGATTTTCATTGCGATTTTTCTGCACAAGTTTCCGGAGGGATTTACGGTGGCGTCGCTGATGCTGGCGAGCGGGCAATCGAAGCGCGCGGCGTTTATTTCGTCGGTGATTCTGGGCGGGGCGACGCTGCTGGGGATGGGGTTGATGTTTCTGGTGCGCGGGGCGGTGGCGTTTGCGCTGCCATTTTCGGCGGGGGTGACGCTGTACGTAGCGGCGTCGGATTTGATACCGGAAGTGAACCGGGAGCCGAAATTCGGGATGGCGGTGATGGTGTTTGTGGGGGTGGCGGTTATGCTGGGGTTGAAGGCGGTTTTTCGGTTGTAACAAGCGAAAGAGCCGGCAGGATGCCGGCGGTACGAACCGTACAGCAACCCTAAGAATCCTGTAATCAACTACTTCCCCGACATCTGTTGACTGCGTAGGGCGCGTTCTCTTTCGGTTCTGGAACTGTGACTTCCTCGCAACTTTATGGCACCACTTGTGTTAGATAGACTGTGGAGGCCATGACCAGGTCTGACGTCCAACTGATGATGGACGTGAAGGCGGGGGACACTGCGTCCTTCGACCTTTTGCTGCAGAAGTATCGAACGCCGCTGGTGAATTTTCTGTACCGCATGGTGCGGGATACGGCGACGGCTGAGGACCTGGCGCAGGAAGTTTTTCTGCGGATTTATCGCGCGCGCAAGGACTACTTCGCGGGCGCGAAATTCACCACCTGGCTTTTCCGCATCGCGACGAATCTGGCGCTGAATTCGGTTCGCGACAACCGGCACCGGCGCAAAGAGTTGTCGCTTGATGCGCCGTCGAGCGACGAGGATGAAGCCCCGATTCAGGTGCCCGCGAGCGACATGCGGATCGACGAACACATGATCGAACGCGACCGCAGCGAATTTATCCGTCGCACGATTGCGGCGCTTCCGGAAAAGCAACGCGCGGCTGTGCTGTTGCATAAATATGAAGAGATGGACTACGGAGAAATTGCAAAAGTGCTGGAATGCTCGGAAAGCGCGTTGAAATCGCTTTTGTTTCGCGCGTACGAGACTCTGCGCGTTGAACTGGCCCCGCTGATGGTTCAGCCGGTCGGGAATCGCGCGGGGGAAGGAAGGCCGTCATGAAGTGCGAGGTGGTTTCAAAGGAACTGATCGCGTATCTAGACCGGCGCGCGAATTCGGCGGAGCGGCGGGAGGTCGAGGAGCATTTGGCGAGCTGCGCTGCGTGCCATGCCCGCGCTGAGGAATTCCGGAAGGTGTGGAACGTACTCGACGAAATGCCGGTGGCGGAGCCGTCGCTCGGTTTTGATGCGCGCATTCGCCAGCGAATTGCGGATGAGCCGCGTGCGGGCTGGTTCCGGTGGTTTGTGCCGCAGCCGAGGCTGGCGCTGTCGATGGCATTGCTTGTGGCGATGTGCGTGTGGGTAGCGCGCATGCCGCGAGATGTTTCGACGACGGCGACGATTCCTGCCGTGCCGACCGAGCAGCAGCAATTTCAAGTGATTGAGAATCTGGGCGTGCTCGAGAATTACGATGTGCTGTCGAAATTCGATGCGCTCTCGGAGCTTCCCGCGGCGCCGGAAAATTCTCAACCGCGAACGCAACAGAGCGAGCAGACGCACGACAACGGCGGAGGAATGTAGGTGAAGCGAATCTCGCGAGCTGCGGCGCTAGTTTGCATGCTCCTTCTGGGGCTGGCGGCGAGGACTGCTTCGGCGCAATATCCGCCGCCGGGCAGCTGGGCTGCGGCGCGACAGCAGCGTCGCGCAATGGCGCAAGCACGCAGGCAAGCTGCGCACGCGAATGCGGCGGCTCCCGTTGCAAAAGGGAACGGCGGGCAGGGAAATGCGCGCGGGATGGCAGGGCTTCCCCCGAAGTGGGTTGAAAATCTGCGCGACAAATCGCCCCAGGAGCAAGAGCGCTTCATGCAAAACAATGAGCGCTTCCAGAGTTTGCCGCCCGGCCGCCAGCAGCAGGTGCGGCAGAACCTGCAAAAATACAACAGCCTTTCACCCGAGCAAAAGAACGCATTAAAGCAGCGCGAGCAAACCTGGCAGCAGATGACTCCTGAGCAACGTCAGACGGTGAAGAATGACCTTCTACCGAAATGGCAGGCGATGGCGCCCGATCGCAGGCAAGCGATCAATGGGCGGTTGCACACGCTGCAGGGAATGAGCGCTGCGGACCGCGAGAAAGCGCTGAGCGATCCGAAGTTCATGCAGGGGCTCAGCCCGGACGAGCAGTCGATGGTGAGAGACCTCAATGCATTGAGAACTCCCTCGAATTAGGAAGCCGCACGACTCCAGAAAAATATTTCTGTTAACTCTTAGAATACATTTCTGACTTTTCGCGAAAAATTCCGGCAATCAAACAACTAGCAGTGCGGAGCGCGCTGTTCGAGCTCCACAACTAATTGTGGTTTCCGCAAACGGCACACACAAGAGTGCGGCGATCGCGCGTAAGTTTTTCCACAAAGAATTATTCGTTTCCGAAAGAAATTCACTTGACACGCTGCAGAACCTATCTACAATCGGGGCACAAAGTGGGAAGAAGTGGCGCAGAGTGGTAGAAGGTGTTAGGCAGTGGGTTCCGCAGTAAGTTCCAGAAACAGGGCGCAACAGAGTCTAGAAGTGGGCGCAGGGCAGGGGCGAACAAGCGAGTGAATTTCAGGGCGCACACGCCGGGCGACGAAGGTTTTCATGCTGCGGGGCAACTATTCGGCAACTGTGGACGAAAAGGGACGGGTGAAGATCCCCGCCGATTTTCTAGCCGAATTGCGCAAGTCGGGCAAGAAATTCTACGTCACGAGTTCAAGCGGCGAGTACGCGAGGATCTATCCCATAAAGGCGTGGGAAGAGATCGAGAAAAAACTCGCGAAGCAATCCTCTTACAACCGGGCCAAGCAGAAATTTTTGGCAAGGGCCAATTACTACGGGCAGTTGGTCGAGGTGGATGGGCAAGGGCGCATTCTAATTCCACCGGTACTCAGGGAATCCGCACAGATGAAGGGCGAGGTCGACGTACAGGGCCAGCTCACGTATCTGGAAGTCTGGAATCACGCGCGATTCCTCGAACAACTGAATCGTAATCCCATCACGGCGGAAGACGAAAAGGTACTGGACGATCTGGGCATCTAGCTTTTGAGCGTTCTGCATATACCGGTCCTGGCACGAGAAGTAGTGGATTGGTTGCAGATTCGGCCTGAAGGCACGTATTTGGATGCGACCGTTGGCACGGCGGGGCATTCGATTGAAATTGCCCAGCGGCTAACGACGGGGCGCTTGGTGGGACTGGATCGCGACCCGCAAGCACTGGAAATTGCGCGGGAGCGGCTAAGGGCGTACGAGGGGCGGGTGAGTCTGGTGCACGCGGAATTTTCGAAGATCGGCGAAGTGGCGGCGAATTTGAACCTGCCTCCGTTGGACGGAGTGATTGCCGATCTGGGGATTTCAAGTATGGAGCTGGACAGCCCTGAGCGCGGATTTTCATTCCGCTGGGCCGCGCCGTTGAACATGCGCATGAATCCCGAAGATGCGCTGACGGCAGACGAAATTGTGAATTACTGGCCGGAGAAAGAACTGGCCGATCTCCTCTACCGAGAAGGCGGAGGAGAGAGATTCACGAAGAATCGCCAGAGCAATCGTGAGGGCGCGGCCCATCCGCGACACCGAACATCTGGCAACGATTGTGGCAGGGGGCCGAAAAGCAAGGGGAAGGCAGAGACTGCATCCCGCGACAAAAACGTTTCTGGCGCTGCGGATAGCGGTGAATCGAGAGTTGGAGGAACTCGGGCAGTTTCTTTCGCGGACCCCTGCCACTTTAAATTCAGGAGGACGGTGGATCGTCCTCAGTTATCACTCACTCGAAGATCGACTCGTCAAACACGCTTTTCAGGACCTGGCCCGGGAGGGCAGTTTTCAGATCCTCACCAAAAAAGTGATCCAGCCTGGCGACGAAGAAATTCGAAACAATCCGAGATCGCGCAGCGCAAAAATGCGCGTCGCGGAGAAATTGGCGCCTGCGGAGACACTCGCGGCTGGGAGCTGGTCATGATGGAAGCTCGTACGCAATATCACACAGTCAAGCGCATTGATAATTCGCGGCTGGTTCGTCCCACACCGAAGACGCGGCTGCACGATTGCTGGCGGCGCGTGGCGATGGTGGCGGCGATGGCTGCATGTCTTCTTACGTATGCCTGGCAGCATTTCGAGTGCATCCAGCTTCACTACCAGCTCGAACAGCTGCAGTCCGCGCGAGCGCAGGCCGTGGAGTTGAATCAACAGCTACACGTGGAAGTGGCCACGTTGCGCGCGCCGGGACGAATCGACAATTTCGCGCGACAGCATCTGGGATTGACGGTGGCGGTGCCGGGACAAATGATTCCGGTGGAAGCGACCGATGCCGTGGTGGCGCAGACGCGTGCGACTGGCCAGCCGCCTCGGCCCTGACAGATTCTTGACCCGTTTCCAGGGTCCATTCCGGCGGCGCAACTCCAATGGCCACCGGGCTAAGCTTCAGACAGGGTAGGCCGAAATTCATGGAGCAGCGCAAGCCGCGTCTCCGCTGGTTGGTCGTTTGGGTCCTCGCAGTGGTTTGGATGGCGGTCGTCCTCGGGCGTCTGAGTTACCTCCAGCTTTTCCAATACGGCGAGTATTACGCGAAGGCTCAGCGTCAACAACAACGCAGTTTCGAACTCAGCCCCAAACGCGGCGTAATTTACGATCGTAAGGGCCGGGAACTGGCCATCAGCCTTCCGATGGATTCGGTTTTCGGCGATCCTTCGGAAATCAACGATCCGGAAATGGTGGCGCGTCTTCTCGCGCCTGCGCTGGAAATTCCTGCCGAAGATCTGGAATCGAAGATCCGTGAAGCGCGCACGCCTGTGCGCCTTGCGAAGAAACTTTCTCCCGAAACCGTTCAACGAATCGACGACATGAATTTGCGTGGCGTTTTCTTTCAGAAAGAAAACCGGCGCGTGTATCCGCAGCACGAGCTTGCGGCGCACATTTTGGGATACGTCGACGTCGATGAGAAGGGCAACGGCGGGATCGAATACTCGCTCGACAAACAGATACGCGGACGGCCCGGGAAAATGATGGTGATGGCGGACGGGCGCCGTCGCTGGTACGACCGCAAGGAATCCGCAGCCGATCCTGGCGCAAGTGTGGTGCTCACGATCGATCAGACGCTTCAATACATCGCCGAAAAGGAATTGGCGCGAGCGATCGACGAGACGCACGCGAAAAACGGCACCGTTGTGATTCAGGATCCAAGTAACGGGCATCTGCTCGCGGTAGCTATCAGGCCGACATTCGATCCAAACAACGCCGGCAGCTTTCCTGAAGAAGATCGCATGGACCGTGCTGTGACGGCGGCCTATGAGCCTGGTTCGACGTTCAAGATCGTGACGATGACGGGCGCGATCGAAGCGGGAGTAGCGCGGCCGACGGATCTGGTGGATTGCCAGATGGGCTCGATTCTTGTTGCGGGGCGGCTGATTCACGACTGGCATCCCTTCGGAATTTTGAGCGTGCGGGATGTGCTCGCGCATTCGAGCGACGTGGGCTCGATCAAGATTGCGTTGCGGCTGGGCGCACCGAAATTTTACGAGACGATTCGCGCGTTCGGCATCGGCCAATCGACTGGGATTGAACTGCCGGGAGAAAATCGCGGGCTATTGAGGCCGGTGGAAAATTGGACGGCGAGTTCGATTGGATCGATTGCGATTGGGCAGGAAGTGAGCGTTACGCCGGTGCAGATTGTTTCGGCGGTGTCGGCGGTGGCAAACGGCGGCACATTGTACCGGCCGCGCATCGTACAGGATGTGCGAGGCGGGACGGCGCCATATACGCGAGCGGCGGTGGAACCTGAGGAAGTGACGGACGCGCAGACCGCCGCGACCGTGCGAGGAATGATGGAGACGGTGGTGCTCGAAGGAACGGGCAAGCCTGCGCAACTCGACGGCTACACAGCGGCGGGGAAATCGGGAACGGCGCAGAAGATTGATCCGGCGACGGGGCGATATTCGCCGAATCAATATGTTTCTTCGTTCGTGGGTTTTGCGCCGGTGAACGAGCCGGCGGTAACCATTCTCGTGGTACTCGATTCTCCGGTGGGTGCGCATCACGGTGGAGAAGTGGGCGGCCCGGTGTTCAAGAGGATCGCCGAACAGGTGCTTTCGTATCTCGACGTGGCGCACGATGTTCCGGTCGCGCCGGAGTTGCAGACGGCAGGGAAGATTAATCATGCGGTTCCTTCGGAACCCGCCGGCGACGAGAATCGCGCGCGCTACGAAGCCGCCGTTGACAAGAATGAATCGCGGACAGCGGCACCGACGATTGCATTTGACGATCAGCAGACGGTGATTGTGCCAAACCTTGCGGGGCAGACGGTTCGAAGCGTTACCGAGGCCTGTTCGCGGCTCGGGCTGGTTCCATCATTGATTGGCAGCGGTGTTGCACTTGAGCAGTCTGTGGAAGGCGGCGAGCAGGTGCTTCGAGGGACGCGGCTCACGGTTCGATTTGGGCGCGCGGGTGCGCTGGTGCCCGCATCGACAAAGGGAGCGGAGAATTGAGTTTTGTTATGGAGCAGCACGATTCCAAGGCGGGTGTGAACACGAGTGCGGCGAGCGGCGGGGGAATTCCTGCGCAGCGTGCGGTGGAACTTGCTGAGGTGATTGAGGGACTGACCGACGTTCGCGTCAGTGGACCGAGCAATCCGCGGGTGCTTTCGGTGGCGTGCGACAGCCGGAAAGTTGTCCCGGGCGCGATGTTCTTTGCGCTACCCGGAGACAAGGTAGACGGCAAAAAATTCGTGAGCGATGCACTCGGGCGCGGCGCGAAGGTGATTGCGAGCGCCGGCGCGCGCCCCGCGGATTTGGGCGTCGACATCACATGGGTCGAGCTCGCGGCGGGCAAGGAGCGCCGGGCACTTGCGCAGGCCTCGGCGAATTTCTACGGTCATCCCGGCGGCGCACTGAAGCTGGTTGGAATCACCGGAACGAACGGAAAAACCACAACGACGTTTCTGGTGGATTCAATTTTTCATGCGGCGGGGTTTACGAGCGGGCTCGTCGGCACGACGGGCTATCGGACTCCGCAGGGCAGCCGGAAAGCGACGAACACAACTCCCGAATCGCTTGATTTGCAGCAGATGTTTGCGGAGGTTCGGGATGCGGGCGGCTCGCATGCGGTGCTGGAAGTGAGTTCCCATTCGCTGGCATTCGAACGCGTGTGGGGCTGCCATTTCGCGGTGGCGATTTTCACGAATTTGACGCGCGATCATCTGAATTTCCACAAGACGTTTGAAGAATATTTTGCGGCTAAGCGCCGGATGTTTGAAGGTACAGGCGCTGGTGTTCCGGATGTGGCGGTGCTGAATGCGGATGATTCGTATGCCACTCGTTTGGAAGGCCTCGCGAAACGGACGCTTACTTTTGGATTAAAAGCTGACGCCGATCTGACGACGAAGAAATTCGGGCTCAGTTTCAAAGGGCTGGAATTCACGGCGCAAACGCCGGTGGGCAAAGTGGAAGTTCACTCGCCGCTGGTCGGTCGAATCAACGTGTACAACATTCTCGCAGCCATTGGTGCAGGAATCGGGCTCGAGATCCCTGTCTCGAAAATTGAAGAGGGAATCGCGAATCTTGCGCTCGTGCCGGGGCGTTTTCAGCAGATTGATGAAGGCCAGCCGTTTCACGTGGTGGTGGATTACGCGCACGCGGACGATGCGATGCGCAATTTGATTACGACAGCGCGCGAACTCAATCCTTCGGGACGCATCATCACTTTGTTCGGCGCCGGCGGCGAGCGCGATCGTTCGACGCGGCCGCTGATGGGCGAGGCGGCGGGCTCGTTGAGCGATCTGGTGATTCTGACGAGCGACAATCCGCGCACGGAAGACCCGTTGCGCATTATTAACGACGTGGTGGTGGGATTGCAGAAGGTGAATGGGAACTACCGGATCGAGCAAGACCGCGAGACGGCGCTCGAAATGGCGTTTGACGAAGCGAAAGCGGGAGACATCGTGCTGCTGGCCGGAAAAGGTCACGAGAATTCGCAGATTTTGCGCGACCGGACATTTGAATTTGACGATCGCGAAAAGGCGCGAGAGGTTTTGCGCCGCAAGGGTTTTTCAAAGAAGCCGGTGGCGAAATAGCGTGCAATAGGCGACTCGCTGGCGAATTACTGGGCTCGTCGTAAAGCTAGAGCAATTTCGTATCCCGAGGCCTTGCGCTTGAAATTGAAGCACAGCCCGTTGGAGATCGAATGCGGTGGACAGTGGTTCAAGTGGCTGAAGCGCTGGGTGTGCCGGTACCGGCGGGGCTCGACGCCGTGGCCGGGGTGGCCGGCGTCTCGATTGATTCTCGTTCCGTTCAGCGCGGAGAACTGTTTATCGCGATACGCGGTCCGCGTCACGACGGACACGGTTTTGTTGCCGGGGCTTTGGCTGGCGGCGCTGCGGCAGGGGTGGTGGCGCGAGAGCGGGCGCAGGAATTTGCGCCGGAAATCCGCGCGAAACTTTTCGTCGTCGACGACACGCTCGACGCTTTGCATCGACTGGCCGCGCGCGCTTGCGAAATCTGGCGGAAGGCGAAGCCGGGAAGAAAGATCGGAGGGGTGGCGGGGTCGATCGGCAAGACCACCACAAAAGAAATTCTTGCGGCGCTCGTGGGCGCGCGGTTCCGCGTTCTGAAAACGCAGGGAAATTTGAACAATGAATATGGTTTGCCGCTGACGCTGCTGGGACTCAGCGATGACTACGATGCGGCCGTGATTGAGATGGGAATGTCGCATCGCGGCGAGCTGGAGCGGCTGGCGCGGATTGCGGCGCCCGATGTGGGCGTAATTACTCGCGTGGCCGTGGAGCATCTGGAGTTTTTTTCGTCGGTGGACGAGATTGCGCTGGCCGAGCGGGAACTGGTCGAGAATCTCGCGTGGCCGAACGCGACCGCGGTGTTGAATGCGGACGACGAGCGCGTGGCGCGATTTACGGAAGTGGCGCGCGGGCCGGTTGTGTGGTTCGGAACTTCTGCGCGCGCGCAATTCCGCGCCGAGAATATTGAAGAGCGAGGCGTGGAAGGGTCGGCGTTTGATTTCATTTCGCCGGGCGGGCGGGCGCGGCTCGAACTGCCTTTGATTGGCCGGCACAACGTGATGAATACGCTCGCGGCGCTGGCGGCGGCAAGCGTGTGGGGAATTGGCGCGGAAGAAGCTCGGCGCGTGTTTCCGTCGCTTATGCCGGCGGACAAGCGCGGCGAGGTGGTGCGGTTCGAGGGTGGTTTTACAGTCATCAACGATTCCTACAATTCGAGTCCCACGGCGCTTGATGCGCTGGCTGAGCTATTGGCTACAACTCCCGGATACCGCCGGCGGATCTTGGCTGCGGGAGAGATGCTCGAGCTGGGAACGTCTGCGCCGGATTTGCACCGCGAGTGCGGACGACACGCGGTATCGCGTAAGGAGATCGACTGGATTTTGGGCGTGCAAGGTAACGCGGCTGAATTGGTTGGCGGTGCTGTTGGAGCGGGACACGCTGAGGAGCGAACGAAATTTTTCGAGAATTCGGCCGAAGCTGCGAAGTTCATCAGCGAGTTCATCCGCGAAGGAGATTTGCTGTTGCTGAAGGGTTCGCGCGGCGTGCGCATGGAAAAAATTCTGGAGGCGATCGACGCGAAACACGCGCGGGTGGCGCCGGGTGCGAGTACCGGAGCGCCGAATCGTGGCCAGGCCCTCGAAGCCGGGCCAAAAGGGCGGAGCTGAGATGCTTTATTACTTGCTCTTCTTCGCGCTGAAGCCGCACTTCAGTCCGTTGAATGTGTTTCGCTACATCACGGTGCGAACGGCGGTGGCGAGCGGGACGGCCTTCTTGATTTCGCTGCTGATGGGGCCGTGGGTGATCGACCGGTTGCGCGAACTGCAGGTGAAGCAGTTCATTCGCGAAGAAGGGCCGAAAGCGCATCAGAAAAAAGCGGGAACGCCGACGATGGGCGGCGTGCTAATTGTCGTTGCGATTGTGATTCCCACGCTTCTGTGGGCGGACCTGCGGAACTTGTACGTGCTGCTGGCGGTGGGCGCGACGATGGCATTCGGCACAATCGGCTTTATCGACGATTACAACAAGGTGGTTCGGCGGCGAAATCTTGGACTCAGGCCGAGTGTTAAATTTTTGTATCAGGTGCTCACTTGCGTGGGCGTCGGCGCTGTGCTGTTAACTTTGCAATCGCGCGGCGCTTACTCGACTCAGTTGAGCGTACCGTTCTTGAAGCGGTTGCACCCGGACCTGGTGATCGACTCGCTTCTGAATCACCAGTACATCTGGCCGCTGGCTTTCGTTCCATTCGTATTGTTTCTGGTGCTGGTGATTGTGGGCAGCTCGAATGCGGTGAATTTGACGGACGGGCTCGACGGGCTAGCGATTGGCTGCGTACTGGTTTCGTCTGCAGCGCTGACGGTGCTCACATATATTTCGAGTCACGCGAAATTTGCGGAGTATTTGGAAATCCAGAGAATTCCGGACGCGGGCGATCTCGTAATTTTTTGCGGCTCGGTGATGGGCGCGTCGCTTGGATTTCTCTGGTACAACGCGCATCCGGCAGAAATGTTTATGGGCGATGTGGGATCACTGGCACTGGGCGGCGCGATTGGAACGGTTGCCGTAATCATCAAGCAGGAAATTCTGCTTCTATCAATAGGCGGTGTTTTTGTGCTGGAAGCGCTTTCCGTGATCATTCAGGTGGGATCGTTCAAATTGACCGGAAAGCGCGTGTTTCGCATGGCGCCGCTCCACCATCATTTCGAGCTGGTGGGATGGAGCGAATCAAAAATTATCGTGCGATTCTGGATTGCGGCGCTGGTGTTTGCGCTGTTTTCGCTGACGACTCTGAAATTGAGGTGACAGGTAGTGAGACCCGGGTTCGATCTCGCAGGGAAGCGCGTGCTGATTGTGGGACTCGCGCGCACAGGCGTGGCCGCGGCACTTTTCAGCGCCGCGTATGGCGCAGCCGTAACGGCGACGGACGTGAAACGCGAATCGGAGCTAGGCGAGGCGCCTGCGAAGCTGCGCGCTGCCGGGGTGACGCTCGAACTCGGCGCGCAGACGCCGATTACTTTTCTCGGGATTGATTTGATCATTGTGAGCCCAGGAGTTCCGGCGAAGCTTCCGCTTCTTGAGTTAGCCCGAGCGCACGGAGTTCCGGTATGGAGCGAAATTGAACTCGCTTGGCGCTTCCTGCGCGGCAAGCTTGTGGCGATCACGGGCTCGAACGGGAAGACCACGACGACTTCACTCGTCGCGCATATTTTGGAGACGGCAAAAATTCCTACTCTCGTTGGCGGAAACATCGGTACACCGCTGCTCGCACGGGTGGAAGCGTCGATGGACACGACTGTGACGGTTGCAGAGGTCAGCAGCTTTCAACTCGAGACGATCGAAGCCTTCCGTCCTGAGATTGGCGTGCTGCTGAATTTGACGCCCGATCATCTCGACCGGCACGAGACGTTCGAGGAGTATGCCGCGGCCAAAATGCGGATGTTCGAAAACCAAATCGAGCGCGACGCGGCCATTTTGAATGCCGACGACCCCGAAGTGACGCGGAGGATGCCGTCGCGTCCGCACATTTATTGGTTCAGCCGGCAGAAGCGGCTCGCGCAGGGGGCATTCCTTCGAGATGACCAGGTCATTTTTCGAATGGAAGGCTCGGAAGTCCCGCTGTTGCGTCGAGAGGACATCCCGCTGAAAGGCGCGCACAACATCGAGAATGTGCTGGCGGCGTGTGCCGCGGCCTATCTGGCGGGAGCCGATCCAGCGTCGATTGCGGCGGGCGTAAAATCTTTTAAAGGCGTTGAACATCGCCTCGAATTCGTCGCTGCGATCGCCGGGGTCGAGTATTACAACGACTCGAAAGCAACGAACGTCGACGCCACGCTGAAGGCGATCGAATCGTTCCCCGGCCCGCTGATTGCGATTTTGGGCGGCAAGGACAAAGGCGGCGGCTATACCGAGCTTATCGAGCCGCTTCGGCAACGCGCGCGTTTAGTTCTCCTGATCGGCGCGGCGGCGGAAAAAATTGCTTCACAACTCGGCGGTGCCGTTCCTATCGAGCATGCTGGAACGCTTGAGCGCGCCGTGGAAATCGCGAATGAGCGCTCGAAGCCAGGAGACGTGGTGCTTCTGGCGCCGGCCTGCGCAAGTTTTGATCAGTTTGAGAATTACGAGCATCGCGGGCGTGTCTTCAAAGAACTGGTTGCAAAACTTGAACAATCATCCGCCGCGGGCGCGCTTTCGACCGCGTCCGTGGGAACGCCTCGCGCGAAAGGGTCAAACGATGCCGCGTGATTTGCAACCGGACCGGCAATTATTCGGCGTGACGCTTGCGCTTTGCTGCATTGGAGCGGTGATGGTTTTCAGCGCGTCAGCTGTGACGGCGGGGCAGCAGACGGGAAACGGCTACACGTTTCTATTACGGCAGATTTTGTGGATCGCGATCGGAATTGCGGGCATGTTCTGGCTGATGAATACGGACTACCGGAAATTCCGGCAGCCGCGCGTAATTTTCACGGGGCTCTCCGTAACGATTCTGCTGTTGATCGCCGTTTTCTTTCTCGACCGCTCGCACGCGACGCATCGCTGGATTCGCCTGGGACCGTTGAGCTTGCAACCGTCGGAATTCGCGAAGCTCGTCGTGATTCTTTATCTCGCGTGGTTTCTCGAGATTCGCCGGAAGCCGCGTGGATACGGTGTGAACGACCCGATGCATTCGCTGTTGCCGGCTTTGGGAACGGTTCTTGCGATCGTCGCGCTGATTCTTCCCGAGCCGGACATGGGCACGGCGTGCATGATCGTGATGATCGCATTCGTGATGCTGTACGTTTCCGGACTGTCAATGCGCTACATTTTTGCGTCCGCGCTCGCGGCGATTCCGGTGATTTACCTGTTGATTGTGCGCGTTCCATACCGCTACGAGCGCGCGAAATCGTTTTTTTCGCCGGGATCTGATCCGCAAGGCCATGGTTTTCAGTTATTGCAATCGCTGATCGCGATCGGTTCGGGCGGATTTTCTGGAGTGGGTTTGATGGAGAGCCACCAGAAACTTTTCTTTCTCCCCGAAGCGCACACGGATTTTATTTTCGCGGTGATCTGCGAAGAGCTTGGATTTATCGGCGGAATTTTCGTGCTGGCGTTGTTTGCAATGTACGGCTGGCGCGGATTTGTTGCCGCGATGAAAGCGCCGGACGAGTTTGGGAGATTGCTCGCGCTCGGCATCACGACGATGGTCGTAGGACAAGCGATGGTGAACTTGAGTGTGGTGCTCGGCCTGATGCCGACGAAAGGAATTCCGCTACCGTTCGTCAGTTATGGCGGGTCAAGCTTGATCGGAATGCTGTTGGCCACCGGAGTGCTGTTGAACATCAGCCAGCACGCGGATGAAGCGTGAGCACCGATGCAAAAAAGAATTTGCTGATTGCAGGCGGCGGCACTGGTGGGCATGTGTTTCCGGCGATGGCTGTGGCGCGAGAGTGGCTGCGACGCGGAAACGAGCCGGGTGAGTTGGGAATTACGGGAGAGCGTGAAGTGGTGATCGTCGGAACCGAACGCGGGCTCGAAGCAAAACTTGTGCCGCAAGCCGGACTGCCACTCGAAACGATTCGTGCAGCCGGATTGAAAGGCATAAGCGGCGCGAAACTGGTGCGCAACGCGGCTCTCTTACCGCTCGGCATGTGGGATTCTGCTGCGATTCTTCGGCGGCACCGCTTCGTCGCGGCGTTTGGAGTGGGAGGCTACGCTTCCGGGCCGATGATGTTGCTCGCTACGCTGAATGCGATTCCGACAGTCGTTTTCGAGCCGAATGTGGAACCTGGATTCACAAATCGCGTACTTGCGAACATGGCGACACGCGTGGCGGTTGCGCATGCGGAGACGGCGGAAAAGCTCGGACGTCGCGCGATCTTGACAGGCTGCCCGGTGCGGCCGGAATTTTTTGCCGTGCCGCCGAAAAGCCATCGCGAGCCGTTCACGATCCTGATTACGGGGGGAAGCCGCGGCGCGCTGCCGATCAATCGCGCCGTTGTTGACTCGCTCGATCTCCTAGTACCACGAAAAAATCAGCTTTTCATCGTGCATCAGACCGGAGAACGCGACTATAATGCGGTGCGCGTGGCGTATGCGAAACGCGAATTCAATGCGGAGGTATTACCCTTCATCGACAACATGGCGGATCGGTTTGCCCAGGCGGACTTGATCGTCTGCCGTTCGGGTGCGATCACTGTCGCAGAAGTATCTGCCGCAGGACGCGCCGCCATCTTCATCCCCTTCGGAGCTGCCACCGACGCGCACCAGATGCGCAACGCCGAAGCAATGCAAAACGCAGGAGCCGCTCGACTCCTTCCTCAGGACGAATTGACGCCCGAGCGATTGACGCAAGAAATTTTCTCTCTGCTCGACCAGCCAGGAAAAATTTCAGAAATGGAATCGCGCGCACGTTCGCTTGCGAAGCCGCGCGCGGTGGAAGACATCGTCGACCTGCTCGAGAAGGTGGCGCGGGCATGAACGTCACATTCCGCAATTTCCAGCGCATCCATCTCGTCGGCATCGGCGGGAGCGGAATGAGCGGCATTGCGGAAGTGTTGCTATCAAGCGGCTACGCTGTTTCGGGTTCCGATCTGAAAGCAACGCCGGTTACCTCGCGACTCGAAAAGCTGGGCGCAAAAATTTACGAAGGTCATTTGGCTTCGAATGTTCAAGGCGCGCATGTGGTGGTGATTTCTTCTGCCGTGCGGCCGGACAATGTGGAAATTCTTGAAGCGCACAAGCTGAAGATTCCGGTGATTCCGCGCGCGGAAATGCTGGCAGAGCTGATGCGGCTGAAATATGGAATTGCAGTCGCAGGCGCGCACGGAAAAACGACGACGACCTCGATGGTGGCTTCGGTTCTGGCTGCGGCGGACCTTGATCCGACTTTTGTGGTGGGCGGCCGCGTGAATCATGCCGGCTCGAACGCCGGCGTGGGCCAGGGCGACTACATGGTGGTGGAAGCGGACGAAAGCGATCGTTCGTTCCTTCTGCTTGCGCCGGTGATTGCCGTCGTGACGACGATCGATCGCGAGCATCTGGATCAGTATCGATCGCTGGAAGAAATTCAAGGAGTGTTTCTCGAGTTTGTGAATCGCGTTCCGTTTTACGGAACCGTGATTCTGTGCCTCGATGAGCCGAACGTGCAGGCGATTACTGCCTTCAGTGAAGCGTCCGGTGATCACGTATGGCACGACGAGCCAGGCCGATCTGGTGATCAGCGACGTGAATCTTCGCGGAATCTCGAGCGAGTTTCGGCTCACGTATCGCGGCGAGGATTTGGGGATGTTCGAATTGCCGTCGCCGCCGGGAATTCACAATGTGCGAAATGCTGCAGCGGCTGCGGCCGTCGCGCTTTCGCTGAATGTTCCGGCGGATCTGATTCGCGCGGGACTCGCGAAATTTTCCGGCGTCGGCCGTCGGTTCGAAGTGAAAGGGGTTTACGCGGGCGTCACGCTGATTGATGACTACGGCCATCATCCCGCCGAGATTCGTGCCACGCTTGAAGCGGCGCGCGGGTGCGGCTACAAACGCCTGCTGGTTTTATTTCAGCCGCACCGTTACACACGGACGCAGTTTCTTTGGGACGATTTTTGCCGCGCGTTCAACGAGGCGGACATTCTTGTGCTCACGGAAATTTACGCTGCGAGCGAGCAGCCCATCGAAAACATCACCGGCGAGCGTCTTGCCGAAGCAATCAGCGCGGCAGGCCACAAGAATGTGGTGTTCACGAGCACGATGCAGGCAGGTGTGGAGTTCATGCTGCGGGAAGCGCGGCCGGGCGATGCGATCTTGACGATTGGAGCGGGCAGCGTAGGCCGCGTCCTCGACCAGCTGGCGATGCTGCTAGGCACAAACGTGTCGAGTTTACATGCGAATTAGCGACAAGGCGCTCGTCGAGCGGCTCAAGGAGTTGGGCGCGGAATTGCGCTCCGGCGTCTCGCTTACGGAAAAAACGTCGCTCGAAATTGGCGGCACTACGGACGAGTTGCTGTTGCGTCGCTACGACACAATTCCGGACGTGATGCGATTGCTCGCGGACGCGAAAATTCCACATCGTTTTCTGGGCGGCGGTACGAACGTGCTGATTCCTGACGGCGAACTGCCGTGGGTGGTGCTGCATCTTCCGAAAGCCGATCCCGGAATGCGCATCGAAGGGAATGCCGCATACATTGATGCGTCGGCGGATTTGGGCGGCATGGTCACGTTCTGCGCGAAACACGATTTGGGCGGCATGGAAGGCCTGATCGGAGTGCCGGGAAGCGTTGGCGGCGCGCTGCGAATGAACGCCGGGGCATACGGGACGCAAATCGGCACGTGGGTTCGCGAAGTGGAGCTGTATCGCGCATCGAGCGGAGAAGTGGAAACGGTGCGCGGCAACGATATTCGCTTCGATTACCGTCACACATCCTTTGCTCCAGACGACGTGATGTTGCGAGTGAAATTGGAATTGCCTTCGAAGCCTTACAAGGAAATTTTGGCGGGAATTCGCGTGTGCAACGAAAAGCGCCGCGCGAGCCAACCGCTCAATCAGAAAAGTGCCGGCTGCATTTTCAAAAATCCGCCGGGAGGCTCGGCGGGCCGGATGATTGACGAGTTGAAGTTGAAAGGGCACCGCGTGGGCGACGCGATGGTTAGCGACCGCCACGCAAATTTCTTTGTGAATGTTGCGCACGCGACGTGCGACGACATGCTGCGCTTGATCGACGATGTACGCGAGCGCGTGCGCGGCGCCTACGGCGTTGAGCTTGAGAACGAGGTGATCTTCTGGAAAAACTGAGGGCCATGGACGCGGACGCCTACCCGCAGGAAGTCCTGGCGGACGAAGAGCCGAAGTATCTCCGGCGGCAGAAGCCGCTCGAGATCAAGCGGCGGAAGTTCGGCCGGAAAGCCTGGATGACGTATCTACGGCTGTCGCTGTGGATCGCCGGAGGCATCGCGTTTGTCGGACTCGGTTACGTGGCTGCAAATTTCCTGCTGTACGCGCCGGCGATGGCGCTGCTTCATCCCGAGCAGGTCCATATCACCGGCAATCATTACGTCCAGCCGCGCAGTGTGCTCGGAATTTTTGCGGCTGACAGGAATCACAGCGTTCTTCGCGTTCCGCTTGCCGAGCGCCGCCGGCAGATCGAGTCGCTTCCGTGGGTGGAGCAGGCGACCGTGCGTCGCGCCCTGCCGAATCACATTGAAATCGAAATCGTGGAGCGCACTCCCATCGCATTCCTGCGCGACGGCAACGAGATGAGCCTGGTTGATGTGCATGGAATGATTCTGGAGCGCCCGCTTACGGGAAACTTTCATTTTCCCGTGGTCGGCGGCATCAACGCGGAGATGCCCATCGACGAGCGCGAGCGGCGCATGGAACTTTTTGCCGGATTCAGCCAGCAGATTCAAGCCGCGCATGCGGGCGCGATGGAACAAGTGAGCGAAGTGGATCTTTCGAACGCGGAGGATCTGCGCGCCACTTTGACGGGACTGCCGGGCGGAAGCGCTCGTGGCGGGTTGACGAGTGGAGACTGGGGACAAACGGAGGCGCCGTTGCTCGTTCATTTTGGCGACAGCGACTTCGAAGGCAAATATCGCACGCTGATTGAAAACATCGGCCAATGGCGCGCAACAGCGGGGCGCGTCGAGTCGGTGGATTTGCGATTCAGCCGCGAAGCGGTGGTGAATCCGGATACGACCCTGGTTGCCCAGCAGATTCCTGCGCAGAAGAGCGCGGAGAAGAGTGGTTCGAAAGCAACGGCTAAGCCTTCAACCACGAAGCACACTGGCAACGCACACGCGGCAAAGAAATCGAGATAGACCCAGCGCCGAAATGGCGCGCGGAGCAAGCAAGGAGCGGCGGAATTGAACAAGAAAGATCGGTACATCGTGGCGCTCGACGTCGGCAGCACGAAGACGTGCGCCTTGATCGGCGAAATGGAAGAGGAAGGCGGTGGCGCGAAGTTTGCCGCACTCGGCGCCGCGGAATCGAAAGGCTGGCGCAAGGGCCAGATCGTGAATCTGGAGCTGGCAGTGAGCTCGATCCGGCGCGCGATTGAAGAAGCCGAGACAATCGTAAACGTGCCGGTGGAATCGGCGCTGATCGGCGTGGCAGGAGTTCATGTACGAGGGCTCAACAGCCGCGGCGGAATTACGGTGGGCGCGCGACCGCGCGATATTCAACGCGATGATGTGCGGCGCGCGATTGAGGCGGCGCGCGGCGTCACGCTTCCGGAAGATCGCGAAGTGCTGCATGTGCTGCCGCAGGAATTTTTTCTCGACCGGCAGGACAACATTCGCGACGCGATTGGAATGGTAGGGGTCCGCCTGGAAGCGAATGTGCATATCGTGACTGCATCGGGATCGGCGACGCAGAACATCGTGACTGCCGTGAATCGCGCCGGTGTTCGCGTAGACGATACGGTGCTCGAGCCGCTCGCGTCGGCCGAAGCTTGCCTCACTCAGGACGAGCGCGAGTTAGGTTGCTGCCTGCTCGACATCGGCGGCGGCACCTCGGACATGATCGCTTTCACGGGTGGAGTTGTGCGGCACACGGCGTCAATTCCCGTCGGCGGGGATCATGTGACGAACGATCTTGCCGTAGGTTTGCGCACGCCGGTGCCGGAAGCCGACAAGCTGAAGCGCGAGCACGCGAGCGCGTTCCGCGACCTGGTGAAAGAGGATTTCGCAATCGAGATCGCGAGCGTGGGCGACCGCCCGCCGCGAACGATCTTTGCGCGCATGCTTTCCGATATCGTTGAGCCCCGCGTGCAGGAATTTCTGATGCTCGTGCGCGATGAACTGCGCCGCGCCGGGCTCGAATCGCAAGTCCCCGCCGGAATTATTCTTACCGGCGGTGGCGCAAAACTCCGCGGCCTGGTGGAACTGGCCGAGCATGTGTTCAAGCTGCCGGTGCGCGTGGCTGCGCCGCGCGGGCTTGCGGGGATGAGCGATGAGGTTTCCCAGCCTGAGTACTCGACGGCTGTAGGACTCGTTCTCTACGGGGCGCGAACGCGGCGCCTTGCGGGAGCGCGTCCCAGCGGCTGGACGGGAAAACTGAAGGCGCTGTTCGCAGGACAGTAAAAATTTAACGCGGTCGCTATTTTCTGGGGGAGGAAGCATGACGCCAAAAGAAACGAGCATGAGAGTTTCGTTTACTGAGGACGTGCAGAGCGGAGCAAAGATCAAGGTAATTGGCGCGGGTGGTGGCGGGTCGAACGCCGTCAATCGCATGATTCGGGCGAAGGTGGAGGGCGTGGAGTTTATCGCCGCCAACACTGATTTGCAGGCGCTAAAGCTTTCGCAGGCGCCTGTGAAGCTGCAGCTCGGCGCGAAGCTGACGAAAGGGCTCGGCGCGGGCGCGAATCCCGAGGTCGGCCGCAAAGCCGCGCTCGAAGACACGGAAAAAATACTCGAGGCGTTGGACGGGGCGGACATGGTGTTCGTCACCGCAGGTCTCGGCGGCGGAACCGGCAGCGGCGCGGCTCCGGTGGTCGCAAATCTTGCGAGCGAGTTGGGTGCGCTCACTGTTGCGGTGGTGACGAAACCATTTGCATTTGAGGGCAAGCGCCGGATGCAGCAGGCCGAGCAGGCGTTGGCCGAACTGATTGGGTGCGTCGATACTGTGATCGTGATTCCGAACGAGCGGCTGATGGATTGTGTGGAGCACGGGACGAGTTTCTTTGAGGCGTTCCGCATCGCTGACGACATACTTCGCCAGGCCGTGCAGGGAATCAGCGACATCATCACGATTCCGGGCATCATCAATCGCGATTTCGCGGACGTAAAAACGATCATGTCGGGCCAGGGATACGCGGTAATGGGCACGGCGGTCGCTACCGGATCGAATCGGGCGATGGATGCAGCGAATCGCGCCATCAACAGTCCGTTGCTCGAAGACAATTGCATTAATGGCGCGCAGGGAATTCTGATCAACATCACGGGATCGTCCACGCTCACGCTGCAGGAAGTGCATGAGGCTTCGTCAATCATTCAGAAGGCCGCGCACGAGAATGCCAACATTATTTTCGGCGCCGTAATGGATGACGCGATGAAGGAGTCCGTGAAGATCACGGTGATTGCGGCGGGTTTCCGTGAAGTGGCCGGGAGAAAGACGGCGCAACGGCCGTCGTATCTGCCGAAAACGTGGGCGGCGAAACGCGAACAGCCGGATGCGCCTGTGGCTCCACAGCAGACCAACGTAGTGCAGCAGGTAGCGCGCAACGTAAGAGAAACGGCGCAGGAAATGCGGCCGGACGATCTTGACGTGCCGACATTCCTACGGCGGCAGGCTCAAAAGGCGTAGGTTCTCATCGCAAATTTACAGATTCCCGGGGGCGCGTTCAGCCCGCTCCTGGCATTCTTCTCGGAATACGTCCAATCCGGGTCGGTTTCGGCTAGTTTGATTGCCATGCTGCCGCAAGCTCCGCTCGGGTCGTTTGATCGCGCTCGAAGAATCGGCGCGATTGCCTTTCTCCGAGACAAAAGCCGGCAGGATGCCGGCGCTACGAAAATCCACAGCACAATCGAAATCCGTTGCGTATAGACTTGCATTGGTGAGGGACGGAATTCGATTACCGAGCGAGATTGCTGCGGCAGTGTTGGGGCAGGCGCGAAAAAGTTCTACAGAGGAATGCTGTGGATTACTCGCCGGGTGCGATGGCGTGATTACCCAAGCCTTTCCGACTACCAATTCAGCCAACCAGCGTACAACCGCGTACGAAATTGCGCCTGAGGAATTATTTGGATTGATGCGACAGATTCGAGCAGCGGGACTTGAATTGCTCGGCATCTATCATTCGCATCCGGGCGGTGAGAACGTGCCGTCAGCCACCGATGTGGAACGGGCCTACTATCCGGACGTAGCCTATTTTATTGTCTCGCCTGGTCTTGACGCGCCGAGGCCGATTCGTGCTTTTTCGATTCGCGATGGAGTTGCGACGGAACTCGATATCAAAATCGTCTGAAATCTGCTCAAGTCGCCGTCTAGAACGAAATGGCGGCGCACACAGGAAGTTCCGACATTAGTTCCAAGTTTTCGCAGTCTCGCGCGCGAACTGGGGCATTGTTCGCGCCACTCTCCACCAAGTGCGGCACTCGGAGAGCAACCGCTGTGATGTCGTCATGCGGCCCCGAGTCGTTCGAAAACAGTTTCGCTCCCGCGAAGAGATGCTCAAGCGATTCATCCGCCGATTTTTGGGAGCACTCGCTCCAGAGTTCGCCGAGCCGATCCCATCCGAAATCTTCGTCGCGATGATTCCGCAACTCGTGGAGCCCGTCGGTGGCGAAAAGGACGGAATCTCCGGGAGAGAGCCGTACCACGTGTTTATCGTAGGCCGAGCCGGGAAGTACGCCTGACGGCAAACCGCCCTCGCCGAGCCGCGAGTATTTGCCGTTGGAAACGAGTACTGGCAACGGCAAGCCTGCATTGGAAAATGTAAGTTGCCGGGTGATTGGGTCGAAGAGAGCGTAGAGTGTTGCGCAATAGCGGCCCAGCACCGGGCGCACGCGCAGGCGTTCGTTTAAAAGTGCGAGCACTGCGGCGGTATCTTCGCCCGTTTTGTTGATGCCTCGAATTGTGCCCATCACAAGCGCCGCATACATCGCTGCTGAAAGTCCTTTGCCGACAACATCGCCGAGGTAGAGGCCGATTAGACCGTTGGGCATGTGGAAGAAGTCCGCAAAATCGCCGCCGACTTCGGCAAACGGCGAAAAACGGTACGCAACTTCGGCGCAAGAAACTTTCAGGTTTCCGGCAGGCACGAGCGAAATTTGGATTTCACGCGCCGCTTCTTTGTCGGCTTCGTAGGGGTCGATCGGCGCGATTGTTTCGGCGAGAACAAGCGAACTCATTACCGGTACTCCTATCGGAGACAGCCACCCGAGGGCGCGATGGGTTGGTGGCAACTCCGCTGCCAAAGCACCGGGGAACTCGGAACAAGTGCTGAACACAAATCAGGGCTTAGAGTGGCCCGGAAGAGGGAACCTGTGGGTGGTGCGCGAGAGGTGTTTCACGGGGGAACAGTTGACCGGAGACGAAACGGCAAATTGCCAGGTTTAAGGATTTGCCCGATGAGCTTGTCCCTCTGACGCTGCGTTGGCTTCCGCCAGCCGACGTGCGTAGAGAGGGAATTTCGCCGCGAGCGTAGCCACCTCGCCGCGAACGCGCTGCTCGATCGTGGAATCGCCGAGGTGGGTGAGCACCTCCGCGATCCATGCGGCGATCTTTTCCATCTCGGGCTCGCGCATTCCACGCGTGGTGACAGCAGGGGTTCCCACGCGAATCCCACCCGCTTTCATCGGTGGCAGGGGATCGAAGGGGATCGCGTTTTTGTTCACCGTCATTCCGGAGCGTTCAAGAGCGAGTTCGGCATCGCGCCCGGTGATTCCGCGGGAATGCATGTCGACGAGAAAGAGATGATTGTCGGTGCCGCTGGTGACAATTCGGAATTCGCGTTTCGCAAGAGCTGCTGCCAGGGCGCGCGCATTGGCGACAACCTGCTGCTGATACGCCTTGAACTCCGGCGCGGCGGCTTCCTTCAAGCAGACAGCTTTCGCGGCGATGATGTGTTCGAGCGGCCCGCCCTGCACCCCGGGAAAGGTAATTCGATCCAGATCCTTCGCATATTTTTCGCGGCAGAGGACGAGTCCGCCTCGCGGTCCGCGCAAAGTCTTGTGAGTCGTGGTCGACACAAAATCCGCGTGCGGCACGGGGCTCGGATGAACCCCCGCTGCTACGAGTCCGGCGATGTGCGCCATGTCAACGAACACCATGGCTTCCACAGCCTGCGCAATTTTCGCAATCCTTGGGAAATCAATAATGCGGGAATAGGCGCTCGCACCCGCAACGATCATCTTGGGCCGATGCTCCTGGGCCAGCTTTTCAATCTCGTCGTAGTCGATCGTTTCCGTTTCTTTGGTCACGCCGTAGGCTACGAACTTGTACGTCTTGCCGGAAAAATTCAGCGGGTGGCCATGGGTGAGATGCCCGCCGTGGGCGAGATTCATACCGAGAACGGTTGCGCCGGGTTCGAGAGCGGTCATATAAACGGATATGTTCGCTTGAGTGCCGGAATGCGCCTGAACGTTCGCGTGTTCTGCACCGAAAAGCAGCTTCGCGCGCTCAATCGCCATTCGCTCGACGCGATCGACGTTCTCGCAGCCACCGTAGTAGCGTTTCCCGGGGTAGCCTTCCGCGTACTTGTTCGTGAAGACCGAGCCCATCGCTTCGAGCACCGCTTCGGAGACAAAATTTTCAGAGGCGATCAGCTCGAGCCCGGTCGCTTGCCGGCGCACTTCGTCGCGCAACGCTTCGGCAACTTCGGGATCGACCGCCTCAAGCGGCCGGCTCATTCTTTCCAGTTCCGTGCTTGTCACTTCGGAGGATTGGTTGGCCATGGAAGGATTCGAGACGATTCTAAAGGAGCGATAGACTGATTGCAATCAAGCGCTTAATGAGCGATCAAAATGTTTCAAATCAGAATTGTTTCGCAGCGTAGCAGTTTCGAAAAAAAAGGCTTCAGCACCGCTGAACGGCGCTGAAGCCCGGCAAATGGACTTCCGTACAAAGCTTGCGAGAGGTTCTTAGTTCTTGTCGCTTCCGGTGACGTGACTGAGCGGGGTGTGCGCCATCAGCGTGTGCGGCCCGCCGTAAATGAACTCTTTGGCGACATTGAACCCGGCCAGGGTCAGCAATGCATAATTTCCCATTCGGAAGCCATCCGAGGGGTTAAAGCGTGACGGATACCAACCGAGTGCCGCCGTCATCGTTCCCGCGTAAGGTGCAGACAAATTGATGAGCGAAAATCGATAGTGGCCGTCGTCGCCGTGGCGCGCTTCTACGGTCGTGATCAAGGCGTGGCCGAGGCGGTGTCCAAAGCCCGTGCAGTCGCACCGGTAGTAGCTCGTGTCTTCATGAAATATCGCGCCTACTCCGTACCGGTACGTGTTGCCGACCAAGCCGATTCCGAAGTTGCTCGCGAATCGTTGGAAGTAGGGACCCGCACCGCCGCCCCAGTCCGGTGGAGCGCCCGAACCCCTGCCGAAGATCTTGTCGCCCGAAGCCTGGTTAATACCGGCCGCCGCAGCGCTTCCGATAATTGCGTAAGGGCCGAACGCATCGAATAGGTAGCGCTTGAAGAGCTGCTCGTGAGTGAGCCTCTGGTATGACAGTCCCGGCTGCGCGTGAGTAGCAGACGAAGTGGTGGTCTGCGTCGTTGCGCCTGCTCCAGACGATGATTGCGCCTTCGCGAGTGGTGGGAGAAACCCACACACAGCTATTGCGAATAGGATGGTTGCCACTCGCTGCATCTTCATATTCAATTCTCTCCTTAAGATTTGACGAATCCCGGGGTGGTGAGCGCCCGCCGTGCGCAACAGACTACACGAATAACTCGTTTGTTCACAGCACTAATTCTGAGGGAGATGCCGACGCGGGCCTGCATTCGGTCGGTTGACTTCCGGTCGTTAGTCCCCTAACCTTTCTGGCTACGTCACGCGCCGCGCGAGTCTGAAAATATCGCATCGCCGCAGAAACGAGCCAACGAAAGCATGTCGGATTTAAAGCTACCCACACGTGCAGAAGACTTTTCGGAGTGGTACAACCAGCTCGTCTTGCGGGCTGAACTCGCGGATTATGCGCCCGTGCGCGGCTGCATGATCGTGCGGCCGTACGGCTGGGCCATGTGGGAGAACATCACGGCGGCGCTCGACAGCCGATTCAAAGCCACGGGGCACGTGAACGCTGCGTTTCCGCTGCTGATTCCGCGCAGCTTTATTGACAAGGAAAAATCGCATGTTGCTGGATTTTCGCCTGAGCTTGCGGTGGTGACGCACGGCGGAGGCGAGAAGCTGGATGAGCCGCTTGTGATCCGGCCCACTTCCGAAACGATTATCGGCCACGCATATGCGAAGTGGATTCAGTCCTATCGCGATTTGCCGGTTCTCATCAATCAGTGGAACAGCGTGGTGCGTTGGGAACTGCGCACAAAGCTATTTCTGCGCACTTTGGAATTTTTCTGGCAGGAAGGCCACACCGCGCACGCTACGCTCGAAGAAGCCGACTTTGAAACGCGCCAGATGCTCGACATCTACACCGATTTCGCCGTCCGCGAAGCGGCCGTTCCCGTGATCCCCGGGCGCAAGTCGGATGCGGAACGTTTTGCCGGCGCTGACCAGACATTCTCAATCGAAGCGATGATGGGTGATGGGAAGGCTCTGCAGGCCGGCACGTCGCACAATCTTGGTCAGAATTTTGCGAAGGCATTCGAAATCCGCTACCTGGATAAGACCGGCGTACTGCGGCATTGCTGGACTACTTCCTGGGGACTCTCGACGCGGTTCATCGGTGCCATCATCATGGTTCACGGGGACGATCAGGGGCTGATACTGCCGCCACGCCTTGCGCCTTTCCAGGTCGTAATCGTGCCCATCTACAAAACGGACGACGAGAAGTCGAGTGTGCTCGAAAACGCTCATCGGCTGCGCAAGGAACTGACCGACGCGGGAATCCGCGTGAAGATGGACGAACGGGACGGTATGAGCCCGGGATTCAAGTTCAACGATTGGGAGATGCGCGGCGTGCCCCTGCGCCTCGAACTCGGGCCCAAGGATGTTGCGAAGGGATCGGTGGTGCTCGCACGACGCGACCGGCCCGGCAAAGAAGGGAAGGCGTTCGTCCCGCAGCAGGGAATCGCCGTCGCCGTTTCGCAGCTTCTTGTGGAGATACAAAAGGCGCTGTACGACCGCGCGCTTGAGTTCCGCAAATCGCGCACCGTCGAGCCCGCTGATTACGGCGAATTCAAGAAAGCCGTCGAAAGCGGATTTGCCTTTGCGTGGTGGTGCGGGAGCGGCTCTTGCGAAGAGAAGATCAAGGAAGAAACGAAAGCGACGATGCGCTGCATACCCCTGGAGCAGCCAGGCGGCACGGGAAAGTGTGTCTATTGCGGACAGCCCGCTCAGGAAAAAGCGATTTTCGCGCGAGCCTACTAATCGGATCGTCCCCAGCAGTGTCGCGGAAGCCGGCCGTTTACTCATCGTAAACACGTTGTGATACGCACGCCGCAGGCGCCTCGGCAGGTGCTACGATTTGGGTGTTCTCATAAGGCGCATTCGGAGGTTGTGTCATTTTGAACTTCGTCATTCTTCGGCGAAACCGAAACCCAGAGCGCGGCGGGAGCGGCGTCAAGCTATTCCTGCTGCTCGTGCTGCTAGGGTCGATGGTTTTTGCCGGTTTTCGAGTCATGCCCGTCTACATCGACAACTATCAAATGCAGGACGCTGTTCAGAGCGAAGCGCGGTTCGCTATCGGCAGCCGGTTGGCCGCGAAAGACATCCGCGCGGACGTGTTACGAAAGGTCAAAGAAATCGGAATTCCCGCCGGTGAAGACGACTTGAAAATAGTCTCGACACCTGGAGCCGTTCAAATCACTCTCGACTACTCTGTTCCCATCGATTTGGTCGTTTACAAATACACGAAGGATTTTCACATCTACGCGGACAACCGCTCGATTTAGAATAGGAATCCATACATCAGGGGGGCAGGGGATCGCCCGGCAGTTTTCATACCGGGATTGCCGCTGCTATATGGGTCGAGCAAAGGCTCCTCCATGTATGCTGATCGATGGAAAATAAGGGCCGGTTTAGAATTCGGATCGAGCCGGGTTTCTGGACGTCCCGGTTCGGGATCACATTGCTGTGTACGGCTCTCGTGGTGTTGCTTGTCGGGACCTCGGTTTTTGCTTACTACTACATCCAGTTCAGCCACCTGATTAACGAGCGGCTTACCGGCCAGATCTTCCAAAATACATCACGATTGTACGGAGCCCCCGGTAGCATTTACGTTGGCCAACCGCTGCATCCCAAGGACCTGGGAACCTACCTGCTTCGCGCCGGCTACCAAGAAAGTGAAGTGCCCGGCGCTCCCGGCATATTCAAGGTTTCCGGTTCAATCGTGGAAATCAGGCCTTCGGACGACTCCTATTTTCGCGGCGGAAACGCCCTTCGAGTCAATTTCTCCTCGACCGCGATAACGCGCATCACGCAATTATCGAATAGCGCGCCGGTGGATTCGGCTGAAATTGAGCCTGAGGTAATCACAAGTTTATTCGATAGCTCCCGCGAAAAACGGCGCGTGGTCCGCTTTGAGGATCTGCCGAAGGTTCTGACCGATGCCGTTATCGCGACCGAAGATAAGCGCTTTTTTGAGCATGGCGGCCTCGATTGGGTCCGTGTGTTCGGAGCTGCGCTCGCCGATTTCCGGGTTGGCCAAAAAGCGCAGGGCGCCAGCACGATCGACATGCAGGTGGCGCGCAGCTTTTTCTTCACGACGAAGCGCGAGTGGCGGCGGAAAGTAAAAGAAGTTCTGATGGCGATCGAAATCGACCATCGCTTCACGAAGCAGCAGGTCTTCGAGTTGTATGCCAACGAAGTCTATCTGGGAAATCGCGGCAGCTTTTCAATCCGTGGTTTCGGCGAGGCTGCGGAAGCCTATTTCGGCAAGGATGTTCGCGACCTCACGCTCGGCGAAGCCGCGTTCCTTGCTGGGATCATTCGCGCCCCCAATCACTACGCTACCTCTGAACGCCACATGGATCGCGCCATTGAATCGCGCGATCGCGTGCTCGCTCAAATGGTGGAAAACAGCTACGTCACTGCCGACCAGGCGGCTGCCGCGAAGAAAGTTCCGCTGAAATTTGTAAGTGGGGGAATTGAGAGCAGCTCCGCGCCTTATTTTGTGGACATGGTGAAGGATCATCTCCTCGAGAAATTTTCTGAGACTGATCTCCAGAGCCAGAGCTATCGCATTTACACCACGCTCGATCCGAATCTGCAGCGAGCGGCGACGGTTGCGGTTCGTGGCGGCATGGAGCAAGTCGATAAACTGCTTGCGAAACGATATGCCGCATGGAAGAAAGCCGGACAAGCTGCGCCGCAGCCGCAGGTGGCGCTTGTGGCGCTCGATCCTCGAACCGGTGAAATACGCGCCCTCGTTGGGGGCCGCAACTACGGCGAGAGCCAGTTGAACCACGCGCTCGCGCGGAGACAGCCGGGTTCTGTGTTCAAGCCGTTCGTGTATGCGGCGGCGTTTGACAATGCGGTCAAGAACCTGCAGCCGGAAGTGACGCCCGTCACAACCGTGGACGATGTGCCTACAACGTTTCAGTTCGACGGTAAGGAATACACACCGGACAATTTCGGACAGGAATTTTACGGCACCGTGACGGTGCGCGACGCACTGATTCATTCTCTCAACGTTGCCACCGTCAAGGTTGCCGAAATGATCGGCTATCAGCGCGTCGTCGAACTCTCCCGACAGATGGGACTTGGCAACAACATCATGGCAACTCCCGCGGTCGCGCTCGGCGCTTACGAAATGACGCCCGTAGACGTGGCTGCGGGGTATACCGCGTTCGCGACCCTTGGGACGCGCGCAGAGCCGCTTTACCTGCGCAGCGTTGTCGCAGCCGACGGCAAAGTGGAGGAGTCGGATTTGCCGCGCACTCGCCCGGTTCTCGATCCGCGCGTCGCTTTCCTCACCACCAGCCTGATGGAAGGCGTTATCAATCGCGGTACCGGCGCCAGCGTTCGCGCGCTCGGGTTCACGGCACCGGCAGCTGGAAAGACAGGCACTTCGCACGACGGCTGGTTCGCCGGTTTCACGTCGAATTTGCTCTGTGTTATCTGGATCGGATACGACGACAATCGAGACCTTGGCCTCTCTGGCAGCCAGACGGCCGCGCCGATCTGGGCGGAATTCATGAAACGCGCCGTCGCGCTTCCCGCTTACAAGAACACCCAGGATTTCGAGCCGCCCCCGGGCGTGATCCAGGAAGCGATCGATCCGCAGTCCGGCCAGCTTGCGTCCACCACGTGCCCTCAGACTTCACAGGAGTACTTTATCGCGGGCAGCGAGCCCACGCAGCTATGCGAACTCCATGGCGGCCACAACGCCCAGTCGGCGCCGGGTACTTGGCTGTCACATCTTTTCGGAAAAGGTTCGAGTCCGCCTCCCCCTCCGGCTCCCAATTCGTCTGCCAGCGCGTCCAACAATCCAAACGCGCCCGGGAAAGCGCACCCGAAGAATGCTCCTGGCCCGACTACGGCTCAGCCCCAGACTGCGCCGGCGGACGACCCGGAAAAGAAAAAAGGCTTTCTCGACAAGGTTTTTGGTATCTTTGGAGGCAGCAAGAAACCTGCGGATAGCTCGAAACCCCAACCGTAGGCAAGGCGCGGAAAAGGAGCAGGGCAATGAGGCGACTCGTCTTATTTGCCGTTCCGCTTTTGTCTCTAGTCGTTCCGACGGTGTCTGCGCAACAAGCAGAGCCCGTATCCGCTCAAGGTGCGTCCACAACTTCCGACACGATCTACGTTGTGGCTCCCAAAGCCGAATTGACACCTCGCCAGGCTGCGGAAATGCGCGGCGATGTGTTCATGGCGCGCAAACAATTCACGGAAGCGGTCAGCGCCTACGACGATCTACTCGCGAGCGAGCCGAAGAACGCGCAGTTGCTGAACAAAATGGGAGTGGCGTACCAAGAGATCGGCAATCTGAATCGCTCCGAACATTTCTACAAGAAGTCGATCAAAGCCGACAAGACTTTCTCCAGTCCGATCAACAACCTCGGAACGGTCGAGTACGAAAAAAAGCATTTCGGCAAAGCGATCGTACTTTACAAACGCGCGCTTGTGCTCCACATGGATACGGCTACGATCTACAGCAACCTCGGGTACGCCTACTTTGCCAATAAGGAATATCCTGAGGCGATGGATACGTTCAACAAAGCTCTCTCGCTCGATCCCCAGCTCTTTGACCGCAAGAGCGGCTACGGAACGGTGATCCAGCAGCGCACCACCACGGATCCTGGCCTGTTCAACTTTATCGTTGCCAAGTCCTACGCGTCGATGGGCGATGCGGAACGCACCGCGCATTATTTGAAGCTTGCGCGCGACGACGGCTACAAGGGATTCATGTCCGCACAGTACGATCCGGCGTTTGCGAACGTGATCAAGGATTCGCGCGTGCAGGAGGTGCTCCACGTGATGCCCTCCTACCAGAGCGACGCGAAACGCAGCGATCCGGCGCCGCAGAATTAGCCGCCGTCGTCCGACGCTGACCATAGACCGTTCATCTGGGGCCATCCTGGGCGGGATGGCTGAAGAATCTGCGGACGAGAGCTTTGCCTGCGTCGCTGTTCGTACGCGCATTCCGCCTCGAACGATTCGCATCTTCACATATTCCCGCCATTCTCTTGCTATAATGGCTTTCCGAAATGCTGTCCCAGACATTCCGGCGGTTTTCAAAGCTTCTGCTTCTTCTAGCCGCAGTTTCACTCGCGTCGAACCAGCCATTGCGCCCCGCTTCGCCTCCGCCCGCCGCTGCGGGTGATTCGTCGAAAGTCATCCAGCTTCGTATCGACGGTGAAATCGAACCCGTCCTCGCCGAATATATCGTCAACGGAATTAACACGGCAAACGCTGAACAGGCGAGCCTGATTCTAATCACGATCAATACTCCCGGCGGGCTTGACACTTCGATGCGGGAGATCATTCAAGCCATCCTTGCGTCGAAGGCTCCGGTCGCTGTGTATGTGTCGCCCACCGGGTCGCGCGCCGCTTCCGCCGGCTTTTTCATTTTGCTTTCCGCGGATGTTGCAGCGATGTCGCCCGGTACCGATACGGGTGCGGCGTCACCGCTTCTCGCTTTCGGCGGCCAGCCTGTGCAGATTGACGACACTTTGCACAAGAAAATCGTCAATGAAGCTACAGCCTATTTGCGCAGCTATGTGAGCCGTCGAGGTCGCAACGTGGATCTCGCGGCCACCGCGGTGACGGATGCGAAAGCATTCAGCGAAAAAGAAGCGCTCGACGGCAAGTTGATCGACCTCGTCGCGGCATCTCCCGAAGATTTACTGGCAAAGCTCGACGGGCGGACAATTTCGCGGCTCGATGGCGAGAAGTCTCAGCTCGCGCTTTCGCATCCGGTTGTGACGCAGCACGAAATGACCGCGCGCGAGAAGTTTCTGACCCGGATTGTGCAGCCGGATGCTTTCTTCATTTTGCTGATTGTCGGCGTGCTCGGACTTTACGTTGAGTTTACGCATCCGGGAATGTTTGCGCCCGGAGTGATTGGCGGGATCGCTCTTGTGCTGGCGCTGTTTGCGATGCACATGCTGCCGGTGAATTTTGCGGGGCTGCTGCTGATCGTCGCGGCGTTTGTATTTTTTGTACTGGAAGCGAAGTTTCCGACGCATGGCGTGCTCGGAATCGGAGGACTGATCGCCATGGTGCTCGGCGCCCTCATGCTGATTCGCTCGCCGTTGACGGGCATGGGCGTAAGCCTGAGCACGGCTCTGGGAGTTGCGTTGCCTTTCGCCGTGATCGTCGTAATCCTGATGCGCCTCGTCCTTCGTTCCCGGCACTGGAAACAGACCACCGGCAAAGAAGAACTGATCGGCGAAGAGGCCGACGTTACGGAAGCAGTCGGGTTCGGCGAGGCGGCAGGAATGGTTTTCATTCACGGCGAACTCTGGCGTGCGGCAGGGCCGGAGGGCGTTAGCATTCCGAAGGGCGCGCGTGTGCGCGTGAGAAAAATTAAGGGACTGACGCTCGAAGTGGAGCCCGTCCACGCGCCGAGATAGGCGCCGTTGCAGCAGTCGATCGTGGGGAGGAAGTGATGGAATTTACCGGAATCGTTTTTGCAATCGGCGCGCTTATCTTTCTGATCTGGTTCTTCAATTCCGTCTACGTGATCAAGGAATGGGAGCGCGGCGTGGTGCTGCGCCTCGGTCGGATGCTGCCGCGAGCCGAAAGGCGCGGGCCTGCGTGCTGGTCGTTTTCCCGATCGATAAGCTCACGCGCATCTCGCTGCGAATCGAAACGCTGGATGTGCCGCCGCAGGACGTCATCACGCGCGACAACGTTTCGGTGAAAGTGAATGCGGTCTGTTATTTCCGCGTGGTCGACGCGAATCTCGCGCTTTCGCAAGTTCAAAATTATCTCTACGCCACCTCGCAGCTCGCGCAGACCACGCTGCGCAGCCTCGTGGGCCAGTTCGAGCTCGATTCGATTTTGTCCGAGCGCGAAAAGGTTAACGCCAAGCTGCAACAAATCCTTGACCAGGATACGGAGCCTTGGGGTATCAAGGTAACGAAGGTTGAGGTGAAACAAGTCGATATTCCGGAGAATATGCAGCGCGCCATCGCGAAACAAGCGGAGGCGGAACGCGAGCGCCGGGCGAAAATTATTCACGCTGAGGGTGAATTCGAAGCGTCGCAAAAGCTGGCAGATGCTGCTGAGGTGCTTGAAAAGCAGCCGGCCGCGATTCAGCTTCGCTATTTGCAGACTTTGACCGAAATCGGCGTCGAGAAAAACACGACGATCGTGTTTCCATTGCCGGTCGACATCATTTCGCAGTGGGTGCAAGTGGCAGCGGCAGGGAAAAAATAGGAGCGCATGGCTGGAAACGGAAAACGCGGAGGCGGCGACCGGGTGCTCGAAAGCCGGCACCTTGTGGGATTGTTTCTAGGCGTCGTGTTGCTCTGCGGAGTTTTTTTTACGCTCGGCTACGTAATGGGACGCAACCAGTTCGGCGCTCCCGTTCACGCTGACATCCATGCAGATTTGCGTTCCGAGGCTCGCGCTTCGGAGCCTCCCGCGCGCGAGACATCTCCCGCGCCGGCAGCTTCTGCAAAATCGAAACAGCCTGACGGCGCTGCGGCTCCTGCTTCCGGAGAGTGGGATTTCTACGGGAAACCTACAGCGAAAGATTCTCAGCCGGCCGCTGCGCCGGCCGCGACAACGCACGGCAAAACACCCGCTCCGGCAGCGGCAACGACGAAAACTGTGGCGGCGACAAAGCCTCCTGCGCGTTTCCAGCCTCCGAAGCTCGGGAAGGGCGCGATCGTGCTGCAGGTGTCAGCACTCACGCGGCAGAGCGATGCTCTTGCGATGGCTGATGCGATTCAGCAGAAGCGATTTCCGTCGTTCGTGCTCACGCCGACGACCGACAATTTCTATCGCGTTCAGGTAGGTCCTTACTCCGACGTAAAATCCGCGGAAGCAGCGAGACACTCTCTCGAACAAGCCGGTTTCAAGTCTATAATTAAGCGCTAAATGACTTTCCGGTGGCAGACGCGAGTTCTACTCGCACTGGGCAGTGGCGTCGCTCTCGCGCTCTCTTTTCCCGACTACAATTTGCCGCTGCTTGGGTGGTTTTCCATCGGCATGCTTGTCCTGGCGTCTGTGGGCGCACCTCCGCGGCAAGCTCCGCTGTATGGTTTCCTGCACGCCTTTGTTTTTTATCCGATCTGCCTGCCATGGATTGCGACCGTGATGCATCAATACGGCAGCGTCGATCCGTGGCTGTCAGTGGGCATACTCAGCTTGTTTGGAATGGCTGGCGGGATTATCTGGTCGACATTTTCGATGAGCGTCGCTTTCGTGGCGAGAAGGAAGAGCGTTGCGCTCGCGTGCGTGCTTGCGCCATTTTTCTGGGTCACGCTTGAGTTCGCGCGAACGCATTTGCCGTACATCGGCTTTCCGTGGAATCTCACTGGTTACGCCGCGAGCGATAGCCTCGCGCTCTTACAGCTAACGCCTATCACTGGGATCTGGGGCCTGTCGTTCCTGATCGCTGCGTACGGATCGTTTCTAGCCTACGCGGTGCTGGCAGCCCAGCCGCGAGTCTGGAAGGCTGCGCTCGGCCTTCACCGTTGGGCTCGCTTGTGATTGCGATCGGTGGGAGCTATCTCGTCCCGAAAGCTACACCGCAACATATCGCCCACTTGATACAGACTGATTTCCCGCAATCCGAGCATTACCCTCCGAACTGGATGCAGATTCATTCCGGCGAGCTCGATCAGCTCGCGCAAATCAGCATCGACGCGGCGAAAAAAACTCCCGGACTGATCGTGTGGCCGGAGGTTCCCGCGCCGTTCAGTTTGCAGGATCCTCCGTTTGCCGCGCGGATGGTGAGGATTGCGAAGGAGTCCGGCAGCGAATTTTTAGTGGGGGTCGTCGACTGGCAACGCGAGCCGCAGGCGGGCGGTCAGGCGAACGATCAGGCGAGCGGTCAGAACCGGCAGAATCAATGGTCGGCGTACAACAGCGCGGTGCTGCTCGATCCGAATGGCCGGCGCATCTATTCATACAACAAAGTGCACCTCGTTCCATTCGGCGAATATGTCCCGTTGCGCAATTGGCTCACGTTTGCCGGGCGGCTTACCGCGGACATTTCTGACTTCACTGCCGGCACCGAATACACGGTGGGCCACGCCGATCGTCCCTTCGGCACGTTCATTTGCTACGAAGCGATTTTTCCGGGAGAGATTCGCCGCTTCGCGGCAAACGGCGCACAGTTGCTCATTAACGTTTCGAACGACGGATGGTTCGGCCGCTCCGCTGCTCCCGCACAACACCTGATGATGTCGCGCGTCCGCGCCATCGAAAGCCGCCGCTGGCTCCTGCGGGATACGAACAACGGATTCACGGTCGTTGTCGATCCCTACGGCCGCATCATTGCCAGTCTGCCAACGGACATTCGCGGTGAACTCGAAGCGCCGTACGATTTCCGCACCGACATTACGCCGTATGTGCGCTTCGGTGATTGGCTGCCCTGGCTGTGCCTCCTCGTTTCGATCTGCATTCTCGCAGTGGCGCTAAGGACGCGACCGAGCCTTTCATAGCGCCGGCATCCTGCCGGCTCCTTTGACTTTGCCTTCGCATTCGACTTCGTACGGATCGCCTTCAGTCTTTTCTATTCTTCTCGGTCATCGAACTCCGATCGATCCACCGCGCCGCGCGCCGCACACTTTCGATTTTTCATTTTCCTGTGTACTCTATACGCATGGCTGAACACATCGAAGACATCCAACACCGCTACGTCGACCTCAAGAAGCGCATGGAACTTGTCCGGAGTTATCTTTGACGCCCCAGCCGCCCGCACGCAGCTAGCCGCGATCGAAGAAAAAGTCAGCGACGCCAATTTCTGGCAGGATCAGGAAAAAGCGCAGGGCGTCCTGCAGCACCGCAAACAAATCGAGGATCGCGTCAACGCCGAAGACACGCTCAATCGCAAAATGAGCGACGTGGAAACCTATTTCCAACTCGCCGAACAAGAACCGACGACGCGCAGCGCGCGTCGCTTCTCGAAGACGTCGCGAAAGAGCTTGCCGCCGCGGATGCTTACGTTTCCGCTCTCGAAACCAAAACTCTTCTCGCCGGTGAGAACGACCGCCTGAACGCCATCGTCACAATCAAGCCCGGCGCGGGGGGCACCGAATCGCAGGACTGGGCCGAGATGCTGCTGCGCATGTACTTGCGTTGGGCGGAGCAGAAGGGCTTTCACGCCACAGTGGTTGACTCGACGCCCGGCGAAGAAGCAGGCATCAAATCTGCCACCGTTCTCATTGAAGGAGAAAACGCTTACGGCATGCTTTCCGGCGAGAGCGGCGTTCACCGACTGGTGCGCATTTCGCCGTTCGACCAGGCTGCTCGCCGGCACACATCGTTCGCCTCCGTGTTCGTGATCCCGGAAATTGACGACGAAATTGAAATTAATGTTCGTCCCGAAGATTTGCGCGTTGATACGTTTCGGGCCGGCGGCCACGGCGGACAAAACGTCAATAAGGTCGAATCCGCTGTTCGCATCACGCACCTGCCCAGCGGGATCGTCGTACAATGCCAGAACGAGCGCAGCCAGCACAAGAACCGCGAAATCGCGATGAAGATGCTTCGCTCGCAGCTGTACGAACAGGAAATCGAGAAGCGCCGCGAAGATCTCCGCAAGCTAGACGCCTCAAAACCCGAGATCAGCTTTGGCAGCCAGATTCGTTCCTATACTCTTCAGCCCTACCAGTTGATCAAGGACGTGCGTACCAAAGTGGAGCGCGGTGACGTGGACAAAGTTCTTAACGGCGACCTCGACGAGTTCATCCGGGCATTTCTGCTGTACCGCCGCGACCTCGATTCTGCGCCAGCCCGGAGGTAACGCGCCAGAAAATTGCACTTAAACTCTCCCGAAATGCCCTCGATCACATTCCAACCCTTGCCAAGCGCACCCTTTCGCGCCCGTAAATCCCCATTCACCTTCGATTTAAGGCCTTTCCCTGCATCAGATTGACACTCCCAAACCTGCATGTTACCGTCGCTATTCGTGGGTTTCGTTGTGTAGCTCGACACGGCCCCGCATGTGCTTTTCACTCCCCGGAGGGTACTGTTTTGGCGCACGCCGATGAAAAATTTCTATTCACCTCGGAGTCTGTAACCGAGGGTCACCCCGACAAGATTGCCGACCAAATTTCTGATGCCGTCCTCGATGCCGTTCTGAAGGACGACCCGAACGGCCGCGTAGGTTGCGAGACGCTGGTTACCACTGGCTTGGTGGTCGTCGCCGGTGAGATAACCACCACCACGTACGTCGACTTTTCCGACCTCGCGCGCGAAGTGATCCGCGACGTCGGCTACACCCGCGCCAAGTTTGGCTTCGACGCCGAAACGTGCGGCGTTGTTTGCGCGATCAAGAAGCAGTCCCCGGATATTGCCATGGGTGTCGACACCGGCGGCGCTGGCGACCAGGGCATGATGTTCGGCTTTGCGTGCGATGAGACGCCCGAGCTGATGCCCATGCCGATTCAACTCGCTCACCAACTCACGCACAAGCTATCCGAAGTTCGCAAGAAGGGAACTGTTGACTTCCTCCGGCCTGACGGCAAATCCCAGGTTTCGATCGAATACATTGGCGGGCGTCCTGCGCGCGTTGATACCGTCGTGATTTCCACGCAGCATAGCGACAAGGTTTCCGAGCGCGATCTTCACGATGCCATCATTCGCGAAGTGATCAAGCCTGTGATTCCCGCGGCGATGCTCGACAAAAACACCAAATTCCACATCAATCCCACCGGACGCTTCGTCACCGGCGGGCCGATGGGCGATGCCGGACTCACCGGCCGCAAGATTATCGTCGACACGTATGGCGGTTACAGCCGCCACGGCGGCGGTGCGTTTTCGGGCAAGGATCCGTCGAAGGTAGACCGTTCTGCTTGCTACATGGCGCGTTACATTGCGAAGAACATCGTCGCTGCCGGTCTGGCGCGCAAAGTGGAAGTGCAGCTCGCCTATGCGATCGGCGTCGCTGATCCGGTTTCAGTTATGGCGGATACATTCGGCACCGGCACAATTCCTGACGCGCAAATCACTGAACTGATTCGCGCGTTCTTCAAACTCACGCCAAAGGGCATCATCGAAACGCTCGATCTGCGCCGACCAATTTATCGACCGACCGCCGCGTACGGCCATTTCGGCCGCACCGGTCCGGGTTTCACATGGGAGCGCACCGACAAAGCCGACGCCATCCGCAAAGAAGCCAGCTCGCGCGGCGCCGTCGCAGTTTCGAGCAAGTAGCAGCGCGAGCGCTGAAGCGCGGCATCTTGCGGCTCTTTTGACTTTACGTTTTCCAAGATATCCGCATCCAAATTCGAAAGGGAGTCACTCGTGGAAACCGCAACGAAACTGAACGGCGACGTAAAAGACATCGCACTCGCAGAAGACGGCAAGCGCAAAATTCAGTGGGCCAATCAGCACATGCCCGTGTTGCAGCTCATCCGCAAACAGTTCATCAAAGACCAGCCGCTGAAGGGCATTCGCATCTCTGCTTGCCTGCACGTCACGAGCGAAACTGCGAACCTTGCGATCACGCTTCGCGACGGCGGCGCGGATGTGGTGTTGTGCGCATCGAACCCGCTTTCGACGCAGGACGATGTCGCGGCCTCTCTCGTGAAAGATTTCAATATCCCGACGTACGCCATCAAGGGCGAAGACCACGCTACGTACTATGCGCACCTCTCGGCGGCGCTCGATCACAAGCCGCAGATGACGATGGACGACGGAGCGGATCTTGTCACACAGCTCCTGACGAAGCGCACCGACTTGCTTCCTGGCGTGATCGGCGGCACCGAAGAAACAACCACTGGCGTGATTCGGCTGCGCGCAATGGCGAAAGACGGCACGCTGAAATTCCCAGTCGTTGCGGTGAACGATGCGCTCACGAAGCATTTCTTCGACAATCGCTATGGCACCGGCCAGTCGACGCTTGACGGTGTGATTCGCGCGACGAATCTGCTGCTTGCCGGATTGAAAGTTGTCGTCGCCGGATACGGTTGGTGCGGACGCGGCGTGGCGATGCGCGCGAAAGGCCATGGAGCCGATGTAATCGTCACCGAAGTGAATCCCGACGAAGGCCATCGAAGCTGTGATGGACGGATTCCGCGTGATGCCGATGAGCGAAGCCGCGAAGGTGGGCGATGTTTTCATCACCGTCACCGGCAACAAGTCCGTGCATCGCGCACGATCACTTCGAGAAGATGAAGGATGGCGCGGTGATCAGCAATTCCGGCCACTTCAACGTGGAGATAGACATCACTGCGCTTGAGAAGCTTTCGAGCGGAAAGAAAGAAGCGCGCCCGTTCGTCGACGAATACGTGATGAAGGATGGCCGCCGCCTCTACCTGCTCGGCGAAGGCCGCCTGATCAATCTCGCTGCCGCGGAAGGCCATCCGGCTTCCGTGATGGACATGAGCTTTGCGAATCAAGCTCTCGCCGCGGAATACATGGTGAAGAACGCAAAGGATCTGAAGGCGCAGGTGTATCCGGTTCCCGAGCATCTCGACCAGCAAATCGCAAAGCTCAAGCTCGAATCGATGGGCTTCCAGATCGACAAGCTGACGCCCGAGCAAGAGCACTACCTTGCTTCATGGTCGGAAGGAACGTAGTCAATTTTCGGAACGCGAGTAGCGACGAACGGCCGATTCGAGATCCGGATCGGCCGTTTTGCGTTGTCCCGGCCCGCTGGTATATTTCTAGCGCACGCAAAATTCCGAGGAGCATCTTCAGGTGACGTTTCGGCGTACCGCGCTATTCCTCGTGCCCGTCGCAGCGCTTGCTCTGGCTACGGCTTCCGCGCAAAATCGCTCCCGCAAGAACAAATCCGCCACGCCTGAAATTACGAACCCCGATATGCAATTCTCCGGCGAGATCGACCGAGGCAAAACCTACATCCACGACATCGGCCACGATCTCCAGTTCCGCCTCGAGGTGGCTTCCGTTGGTGACTATGCCGGCTGGGACATCTGCATCACACCGAAGGTGCAGCGCACCAACGACGATCCGATCGAATTTTCCGGCGTCGCCACGCCGCCCTACCACTCGTTCAACGATCGCTACCTGAATACGACCTACAATTTTTCGGCGAAAGAAATCCTGGAAATGTCGCCGCGCCGTTTTAATTTCGTTCTCACCGAAGATGACGAGCATCGCGCCGAGGAGGCGGTAAACATCGCGCTCTACCCGAATTCCGTTTCCGACGACGAAAAGCAGCGAGTCGCCGAAAGCGCCGCCAACATTCAGCTGGGCGCCGGCGAATTCAGCGTCGTAAGATTCCGCATCACGTCGCTCAAAGACCCGCTGTACCCGGGCTCGATCGAATGGATCAAATTCGATGTAAAATTGAAATTTCCGCCGGCCCTCACGATGTCCGAAGTATTGGGACCCACAGAACCTTCCAGCAAGTAACCGGCTTCCGAGGAACGAGCGGTGTACGCGTCCGTGCAGCTGAGGAGTGCCGCAAACAATCTCGCGGCACCGGCCTTGCATGCTGCCGGGACCGCAGCATGCCTTGCTCTACGGGCAAAATTGATCAACCCAGAGGAAATTGGGGCGGCTAATCGAGTTGGGTTACGTCGCCGCTGCCGATGTCGTAATACGCGGCGACGACCTTTAATTTTTTCTCTTTCACCAATCCGGAAATCACGGTCGATGACTCGCGGAGCAGAGCTGCATGAAACTTGGCATTCGCCTTTGCTGTGGCTTCCAAGTTTGGTCCTGCCTGATCGACGGCAGGCCGGAGATGGGGAAACAGCGCGCTGATCTGGCCGGGAACTTCGTTGCCCTGAATCGCGGCTTTCACCGCGCCGCAATTGCTGTGCGCCATCACGATAATCACCTTGGTTCCCAGGACGGCTGCGCCATATTCGAGGCTGGCGATAATTTCGGAAGTGGCTATATTGCCGGCGACGCGAGTGACGAAGATGTGCCCGATCGTTTGATCGAATATCAATTCCACCGGCACCCGGGAATCGGCGCAAGCCAGGACGGCTGCGAATGGTTCCTGTTTCTCAACCGTATTCTGTTTCAGAATCGCAAGATCCTGCGCGAGGGACGTGAGATTTTCCGCCGTGAAGCGCTTATTTCCTTCCATCAATTGGCGGAGGGCTTCGTCGGGGCTGAGCGTGCTCTGCGCCCGAGCAGTTTGCGGCGATGCAAACTCCAGACCCGCTGCGGTCGCGAGTCCGGCGATTCCTGCCGCGGTTGACTGGAGGAAACTTCGGCGTGAGTACGCTTCCGCAGGCGCGCCCGGGACCAGGAATTCCGGCAGCGCAGCCGATGCGTCACGCGACGCGTTTTCGCTGTGCGGTTTATCTATGTTTTTGGGATCGCGCCGAGAATTCATGTGTGATTGCCTCCGATTTAGTTCGACGCGAGCGAAGCACGTCGAGCCTGAGCGAATGCGCTGGCGGACCGAGCCTTCAAGCGCTCATTCGCACTGAGACTTGTAACATAGGAGGGCTGCCGATTCCCACGAAAAAGCCGCCGGATGGGGAGCTGGCGGGCCGGACATGAACTTGGAACCGTTCTCGACGAACCACGCCATCGCCGCTTCTGATTTTAAAGGAGCAGCAGGGAGCTTTTGAGGCGCGGCCACGAAGAGAACAAGGTGCCGGTCCCCGTCCCCGTAATTCTCTCGGCCCACGGAATGCGATTTCCTCTAGTCGGGAAAATAGAAATTTCGTATTATCTGGCGGCTGGGCCTGGATTCGAATCGTTGTGCACGATGAGGAGGAACAGATTCATGATAAAGCGCGTCGGAATGAAAGGAATCTTGATTATCGTCATTGCGCTGTGCGCGGCTTTCGCGCTTGGAGCAGTAAGCTTCGCGCAGCCGCAACAAGGGCCACCCGTTACAGTGGGTGACAGGCATGGAAATATGCGCGCCGCTCAACAGCTGATTCGGCAAGCCTGGCAAAAAGTGGACGAGGCGCAAAGGGACAACAATTACAATCTGGGAGGCCACGCGGGGAAGGCGAAAGACCTTCTTGCTGAAGCCAGCGAGGAGATAAAACTGTCCGCCGAAGCCGCCAACTCACATCGCTGAGCGGCCCAGAACTTCAGCATGGTATTGATCGAACGCCAACAGCCACTACACCGGGCTCGAGCGGTTTGGCGCAAGTGGGCCGAAGTGCTCGGTCCCGGGTAGCGGTTACTGATTCTAGGTATAAGTAACGATCGCGATTGCGGGCCGGGTCAGGAAATTGGAACGCGAATGACGCTGGCAAAAATTTTGTCGAGCGGAGCCGATTTTCCCGTCTCGTCGAGAAATAAGACCACCTTGAGATTTTCCAAGTAGACGCCTTCGAGCGTGTGCGCCGATGGCCCGGGTCCGTGCCTGAGCATCACCGCGCTGTGGCCCTGACCTGAAACCGAAGTCGGAGCAACGACACGAGACGGCAATACGACGTCACTTCCGTCGCGTTGAAACGTCACCATCTTGTTTTCTCCCACTGACTTCACGACCAAATTGTACTGACCAGCCGTCAATTTGTGTCCGTGGCATTGCACCGGGTATGGCAATGAGAAATGTCCCTCGAATTCGGTCTTCGCCGGAGTGGTGGTAACGGCTGCCATGTTACTTTCTGCGTGTTCCTGGGCCCCGGTCTCCGCCTGGGCGTGAGTTATGGCGGGCCAAAAAATTACAAGAAGCAACGTCGCGGTCATCGACGCAATTTTCGCTGCACCCTGTTTCATCGGTGCCTCCGTTGATCTGAGATTGCAAGGACCGAATTCCGTAGCCTCCGCGCTGTTTCCGTCCTTGTGAGGGTTATTCTTTAAGCTGCGAACCTCTGGCCCTCGTCCGGGAATGGTACTCCGGTTCGATGGAATCAACAATGCAGGTAATCATGCTCGGTGGGTACTTGGGGAGTTCGTTAATCAGCCGAAACAGATGCTCCGTTCGAAGGCTCCAGCCGCACGATTACGGCATCCCCCCGGACTTCTTGAGGAAGTTGTATTCGTCCAGGTTGCCGGATTTCTGCAACATCGATTCCACTTCGGCGGGCGAGAGGTGCGCGGCGAAAGGCTCTTTGCTGTCCGCGATGGCATATGCTGTGACGGCGGTCACTGTCGCGCCCTGGGTTAAATCCTTTTGGACGACGGAATCAAACGTGTCGGATGCTTTGTGATGAAGGGCGTTGTACTTGTCCATGTCGTTCCAGAGAACGAGCGAAGGCACCCCGAGAACGTCCAACGCCGCGTGATCGGTGTCAAAGAGGAATTCAGTCTCCGAAGAGACTCCATCGGCTCCGAGGCCGGCCAGCAGCGGCTTGAGCGCAGCGACGGCCGCCTTTTCGTCCTCTCGTCCCATTACGTACCAACCCTTGGCCGGCTGCGCTCCCGTGTCGGTGATGACGATGGCATCGATCTTGGAGATTTCAGACTGATGGGCGCGCGCGTACGCGGTGGATCCGAGCAAACCCTCTTCTTCGCCGCCAAATAGCACAAAACGAATCGTGCGGCGGGGGGCGCGGCCCAGAGATTTGATGGCGCGCGCTGCCTCCATCACACCGGCTACTCCCGTTCCATTGTCTTGAGCGCCGGTGCCAGGCTGCCAGGAATCGAGATGAGCGCCGACAATGACGACTTCGTCGGGTAGTTCGCGGCCGGGAATCTCGGCGATCACGTTCGGAATTTTCACGTCCTTGCGAATTTTGTTCGTGAACGAGAACTGCACGGTGACTGGTCCGCTCTGGAGAAGACGATTCAAGAGCGATACATCCTCGGTGCCGAGCTGCGCTGCGGGAATCGGATCGATCGTTCCAGAAAAGGTGAGCGCACTGAGATTTTCAGTGCCGTTCGGGCCGCCCGGAATCAGAATTGCCAAAGGCGAGAATGAGCGCAGGCGGTCGAGCCCCGCGAAAATTTTGTCGATGCCGGTTTTTTCGCCAATGCTGGATTCATCGATGAGCGCGATCGCTCCGATGAGCTTCGCCTTCTGCGCATCGAGATCGGGCAGCATCAGGCTTGTGACATGCACCACCTCTCCGCGGACACCTCCAACGGGCGTGGAAGGACTCCATCCCAGCGAATAGATGTGAAGCTGATGTTCGACCGGACTCACGATGTGGCCGGTAGCGGCCACGTCGGGTTCCCACGTGGCGGGAATCGTCCACTCTTCGGCGTGAACGTTTGCAAGCCCGAGCGATTTGAATTCCTGCTGCGCCCATTCGGCAGCGCGCATGTAGTTGGCCGAGCCAGTGAGTCGTGGGCCGATCCTGTCTGCGAGGTGTCCATCGTATTCGTAGGCTTTGCCGTTCAAGATGCTGTCGCCGATCAACTGGCGCACGGCTTCGCGCGTCTCAGGCGAAACGGTGAAAGTCCCGCTCGTTGCAGAAGACTGAGCGGATACGAGAAGCGGAAACAAAAATAGAAATGCTGCAGCTGCCAAAAGGTTTATGCGCATCGCAAACATCATATCGCATTCGCACACGACGGGTCACACTACGAAAATCACACGCTGCTCGGGCTCGAATCGCAAGCCAGGGAGCCCGCGATGACAACGAACCGAGCACGATTCTGAGTTAGTAATCCGAACAACTTCGGTGCCGCGAACTAAAGAATGGCCGAACCCCGCCGATGAATTCCGTGATGGGCCGAAACGCGTTGCAAGAATTGATTCAGCGACACGGCTCGATTCCATTCGGCGGAGGGATGCGTGGCCAAGTTACTGCTTGCGACGATTTTCGTGTTTCTGCCGAGTGCCGCGGCTCAGGCGCAAGTAAGCGTTGAAACGCAAAAGCCCATTCCGAGATGGATGCACGCCGTTTCGCTGGGAGCAGCCGTCGCCGACATCTCTGTTACTGCGTACGGAAAACACGTGTATTCCTATCCCGGGAGCTTCGTGGAATACAATGTCCTGGCGAAGCCGGTGGTGAACCTCCCCAATCCGGTGTATGTGCCCCTCGCCGTCGGAATCGCAATCGGTTTCAATCTCTTGGCAGACAGAATGAATCGCAGTCCTCGCTTCCACCGCTTCGCGCGTCCGATGCTTCTCTTGCAATCGGCAGGTTCGTGTTACGGGACTGCATCGACGAAGTTGCATTCATAGATTGGTAGCTTTTTCGGACGGTCATCGGTCGTTCGTCTTTTGAAGCGCCCGCGGAAGATATGCTGTCTTTAGGACCGTTCCATGTCCCTTCGTCGCGCATCGATCCAGTAGCAACCAAGCGGCAGGGAGAACGATTCGTAAACTAGTTGTTACAAGTGACCGGCAAATTTTGCTGTTCTGACACCTAAGATCGCAAACGCTTCCTTCTCGCTGCGAACCACATGTAGATTCGGGCGCGTGTCTCCGCCCTGAAGATCGAACATTCTTGCCAGCCCGAACATTGCAGAAGAACCCGCAACGATCACGCGCAAAATGTCCGGATCAGGAATGGCGGGTGGCTGCATAGCCAGAAAGCGGATCGTTTCGGCTGAAACTGCGATGAAGACGACCGCCGAGGTGTCGAAGATGCCGGCGAAAGTGGGGTTCGCTCTGCCGTATTTCGAGCACTGCGTGTAATAATCCTTTAAGGTTTCATCGGTCACTATCCCGTCAATGCGGCAGCGAATGATCTTGTTTTTCAAATCGAAATCGAAATTGCACGGCATGTAGATGGCCCCTTGCACGAGGTTTTGTTTTTGTGTCTCGAAGTGATCATAAGCCTTTCAGGTGCTCGTCGCTGCGAAAAACTCGGGACTCGTATCGACCACATCCGGTCGGCCGAACGCCACTGTTTACGATCGTCGGCCTGCGCGGCTTCCGGAGCAACGTCGCGTGATTCCCCGAATGCGGCGTTTGCCGTGCAGCCAGGCTTCCAAATTGGCGCGATCCCGGACCCTGGACTCACCGAAACGCGGGAATCTCTAATATAATGGACGATATGATCGGCAAGAGGTATGGTGCCAATCGATTTCAACAACGATCCCGCATAGCCGTTGTCTCGCATGCGGAAGGTAGCTGATGCCGACCCAGATTAAAACCAAGAATGCCAAGTTTGACGCCGCGAAATACCATGGTCTCGACCGCGAAGCGCTGATTCGCATTTACCGCACGATGTTCCTGTCGCGGAAGCTCGATGACCGCGAAATCCAGCTGAAGCGCCAGAACAAGATCTATTTTCAGATCAGCGGCGCAGGTCACGAAGCGGTGCTTGCAGCCGCCGGACTCGTTCTCAAGCCATCGTACGACTGGTTCTATCCCTATTATCGAGATCGGGCGTTGTGTCTTGCGCTGGGCGTCACGCCGTATGAGATGCTGCTGGAAGGCGTGGGCGCGAAAGACGATCCGGCTTCCGCAGGCCGGCAGATGCCGTCGCACTGGGGCCACCAGAAGCTGAACATCGTTTCGCGGTCTTCACCGACAGGCACGCAGTTTTTGCAATCGGTGGGTGCAGCCGAGGCGTCGCTCTACTACGCCGAATATCCGAAGGCGCTCGAGGAAGCGAAGCAAGCGCCGCTCGGTGACGCCGTCCGATTCCATCGCGACGAGGTTGTTTACGTCTCCGCCGGCGAAGGCGCGACGAGCGAGGGCGAATTTTTCGAATCGCTCAACACGGCGTGCACGAAACGGCTGCCGGTTTTGTATCTCATCGAAGACAACGGCTACGCGATTTCCGTTCCCGTCGAAGTACAGACGGCGGGCGGCAGCATCTCGAAGCTCGTTGCGAATTATCCGCACCTGCACATCGAAGAGTGCGACGGCACTGACCCGCTCGAAAGTTACGCGGCGCTCAGCCGCGCGGCGGCGCATTGTCGCGAGCGAAAGGGGCCCGCGCTGGTTCATGCGCACGTCACGCGGCCTTACTCGCACTCGCTCTCCGACGACGAAAAACTGTATCGCTGCGATGAAGAGCGCGAGGAAGAGTCTCGCCGCGATCCGATTCCGAAGTTCGGCCTATTCCTGGTTCGCGAAGGTATTCTCGATGAGCGCGAACTCGAAGCGCTGGAGGCGGAAGTCGATCGCGAGGTTCTCGCCGCCACCGACCGCGCGTTGCACGCCGAGCTTCCCGCGAAGGAATCGATCTACGATTTCATCTATTCGCCGGAAATGGACGCGACGGGCAGGCAGTTCGAAACCTCGCCCAATTTTCAGGGCGATCCGAAAACAATGGTCGAAATGGTTTCGGCTACTCTTCTCGACGAGATGGCGCGCGACGAGCGGATCGTTGTGTTCGGAGAAGATGTCGCTGACTGCAGCCGCGAAGACCAGCTCGCAAAAGTGAAAGGGAAGGGCGGAGTTTTCAAAGCCACCTCGGGCTTGCAGCGAAAATTTGGCAGCCGTCGTGTGTTCAATTCGCCGCTCGCCGAAGCAAATATCGTGGGCCGCGCAATCGGCATGGCCACGCGCGGGATGAAGCCCGTCACTGAAATTCAGTTCTTTGATTACATCTGGCCTGCAATGATGCAGCTTCGCGACGAGCTTTCCGTGATGCGCTGGCGGTCGGGAGGCAATTTCAAATCGCCCGCGGTAATTCGGGTGGCAATCGGAGGCTATCTCACCGGCGGCGCGATATATCACAGCCAGTGCGGCGAAGTCACATTCACGCACATTCCCGGATTGCGCGTGGTGATGCCGTCTACGGCGCTCGATGTGTGCGGGCTTCTGCGTACGGCAATTCGCTGCGATGATCCCGTCCTTTTCCTCGAGCACAAGCATCTCTACCGCCAGCCCTACAACCGCTCGCAATATCCCGGCGCGGATTTCACGATTCCGTTCGGGAAGGCGCGCGTGGCGCGAGAGGGAACGGACGTCAGCATCATCACGTACGGCGCAGTGGTTCACCGTGCAGAGGTGGCGGCCGCGGAACTCGCGCGCGATGGCGTGTCGACTGAAATCATCGACCTGCGGACGCTTAGCCCATACGATTGGGAAGCAGTCGCGGCAACCGTGCGCAAGACGAATCGGGTGCTCGTCGCCTACGAAGACACGCGCTCGTGGGGCTACGGCGCTGAAATCGCCGCGCGCATCGCTGACGAGCTTTTCGATCAGCTGGATGCGCCTGTACGCCGCGTGGCAGCCACAGACACGTTCTGCGCGTATCAGCCGAAGCTGGAAGACGCGATTCTGCCGCAGACCGAAGACGTCGTTCGGGCCGTGCGCGACCTGGCGAAATACTAGCGGCGAGACGGCCGGAGAATTGTCGCGAAATCTGGAAACTTTTTGGGACTCTGAGCCGTAACTATCAGTAGCGCGGAAGGGATTCGTCCGCGCGGGAGGCTGCCACGATGAATTGCCCGAATTGCAAACGTGATATCGCCGAATATTCCAATTTCTGCTATTACTGCGGGACGCGCCAGCGCGTTCCGGTTGCGGGGGCGCCGCTCGTGCAGAAGCGCCTGATGCGTTCTGTGGTGGACCGGAAAATCGCGGGCGTCTGCGGAGGCGTCGCTGAATACTTCGACGTCGATTCTACGGTGGTGCGCCTGGTGTGGGTGCTCGCGTGTTTCGTGCCGTTTCCGGTGATTCCGGCGATTCTCGGCTACTTCATAGCATGGATCGTGATGCCGGAAGCGCCGCTGCCAGTGCCGATCGTGACGCCGCCACCCGAAGCGCAGCGAACAGTTCAGACAGCGTAGCAATCATCCTTGGCGCGTTTCGCGAATCGGTCAGTCGCGGTCTTTGGGCCGCCGCGAGGGCTTGCGGCCGCGTCCTTCGTAGATGAGGTGGTCGAGCGAGATCATGCCGGCGCCAATCGTAGCCAGCGCAAAGCAGGCGACTGCGAGGGCCATCGGATGCTCATAATTTTTCACGTCCGTAATTGCGCCCTGCGGCAGGTGAACTTTCAATATCGCGATGACCATCTCGCCGGCGAGTAACAACGCCGCAATCCGCGTGAATAGTCCCAGAATCAAGACGATTCCTCCAAAAAATTCCAGCACGCCCGCAATGTAGACGAAGTACGCCGGGAATCCCATCTTCTGAAAGCCGCCCATCATTTCGTGAGTGTGCGTGAAGAGCTTCGGGTAGCCGTGATAAACAAATACGACTCCCAGGCCAACGCGCAGCAATAGCAGCGCGAGCGGTTTCAGCTTTTCAAGACTCTGCATCGAAGATCTCCCATCGTCGGAAGGTTCCAAAACATGACGGCAGGATTGTATCAGAACGGAAAAATTCTCTAGCGGCGGAACGCGTGGAAACTCACGTGAGAAGGCTTACCGCGAGGCGCTGCAAGGATGGTGTAAAATCTTCGCTTGCAGCGATTGCTTCAATTGCATCGGTAGCATTCATTGAATCGGGAGTGATGTTGAAATGGCGGCACCCACACGAACAATTGGCGTTAGCACCGGCGGAGGCGATTGCCCCGGATTGAACGCTGTGATCCGGGCGGTGGTGCGCACGGCGCGGCTCGAGTACGGATGGCGCGTGATTGGGGTTACGAATGGATTTAACGGGTTGATCTGGCCTGAGCAATCGCAGGAACTCACGCCGGAATTGATCCGGGGGATCTTGCCTCGTGGCGGAACGATCCTTGGAACCACGAACCGTGGCAATCCGTTCGCGTATCCCGTGGAAGAAAACGGCCAGAATGCCGTGCACGACTATTCGAAACGCTGCATCGAGAGTCTGGAGAAATTTGGAATTGAAGGGCTGATCGTAATTGGCGGCGACGGGACTCTAACGATCGCGCATGAGTTCGCGAAGCTCGGCGTGAAAGTGGTGGGCGTCCCGAAGACGATTGACAACGATCTATCAGCGACGGAAGTATCATTTGGATTTGACACCGCGCTGCACGTCGCAACCGACGCAATCGACCGGCTGCACACAACGGCTGAAAGCCACTCGCGCGTAATGGTAATCGAAGTGATGGGGCGGGACGCGGGCTGGATCGCACTGCACTCGGGACTTGCGGGCGGCGCAGACGTAATCCTGATCCCGGAAATTCCGTTCACGATTGAGACGGTGTGCGAAGCAATTCGCAAGCGCGAAGCGTTGGGCCGTTCGTTTTGCCTTGTCGTGGTCGCCGAGGGCGTGAAACTGCCCGAGCTGGACGCGCTTGGCAAACCGTTTCCAAAGCCGATGCCGGGGCAGGTGGCGAACTCGATCGGATATGCGATTCGCGAATATGCAAACAAAGAGGTCCGCGTAACGGTGCTGGGACACGTACAACGCGGCGGCTCGCCAAGTCCCTTCGACCGAATTCTGGCCACGCGCTTTGGAGTTGCGGCGGTGCATCTAGTTGCGCGGGGAGAGTACGACCGAATGGTTTGCCTGCGCGCGGGTCAAATCGAGAACGTGCCGCTGACAGAGGCGATTGGCGCGACCAAACTCGTCGATCCGAATAGCGACTCAGTGCGCGCTGCGAGAGCGTTGGGCATCACGTTCGGTGACCGCCCTTGACGAAAAAGTTGCGAAAACTGCTGCTCGGATCTGCGGTGCTGCTGGTGATCGCCGTAGGAGCCTACTTTCGCTTCCGCCACTCGAAGGCTCCGCTTGAAACTGCCTACGCAGGGAATCGGCAAGTCACTTTGATGAGCACGAACGCGCAGGTGCGAGAGCCGGTAACGACCGTCAACTACGGAGACCGGCTGGAAGTGCTGGAGCGATATCAGGATCAAGTGGAGGTGCGCACGCCTAAGGGTCTGAGAGGATGGGTGAACGAACGAGATCTACTCTCGGCGGATGTCTGGCAAAAAGCGGCAGACCTCGAGAAACGGACGGCTTCGATGCCCGTTCAGGCCCGTGGTCACACGAAGGTGCTGACGAATTTGCGCGTAGATGCAGGACTCGATGCGATCCGCCTTCGACAATTGAACAAGAGCGTTCCGCTTGAGCTGTACGAACGGAGGACTGTAGAAGTGCCGGCCACAGGTTCCGCCATCGCTCAGGACGATTCTGCCGGTGAGCCCGTCGAAGCGAAAAAACAAGATTGGTGGCTTGTGCGTGCGCACACTTCGGACAAGGATTCCGTATCCGGATGGGTCGTCGGCCGCTTCTTCGAACTGGAGGTCCCGCAACCGCTTCCGGATTATGCGAGTTCGGCAGGCCTCCGGATTGTGGCTTGGTTTGAATTGAACCAAGTCGGCGATTCTTCCGGCAAGTTCAGGTCGCAATATTTGTTGGCCGGGACGCACGGACCCGAAGGACAGCCGTGCGATTTCACCATGCTGCGGGCCTACACGTGGGGGAAACAGCGCGAGCGGTACGAGACGGCGTTTGTCGAGAGCGGCTTGTGCGGGAAATTGCCGGTGCGCATCAACGCGCCTGCGACGTCCGGCGGCGACACGAGATTCGAGTTCACTGATATTCGCGACGGCAAGAGCGAAGTACGCACGTACGACATGCATCAGACGATCATTCGCCGTGTGAAACAACCGGGTGAATCGAAATCCCGAACGAAGAGACGTTAATCATCGAGTTTCATCCCCTGCGATTCGGCATCGCGAACGAGCGCAGATGCGTTAGATTGAAATTGTATGCGACCGCACGCCGTCTCGGCCACTCTCACTTGTCTGCTGATTGCCATCACGTTTATACCCGGTTGCTCGCAAGCGCCGATCGAAGCGCAATCGCCAAAGTCTGCAGCTCCCAGCATTGAATATCTCTCCCAGTGGGGCGCCAAAGGAGATGGCCCGGGGCGCCTGCGCGAGCCGGTGAGCATCGCCGCGGACGATCTCGGGAATGTGTATATCGCCGATGCCGGTTCTCAATTCATTCATAAGTTTGATCCGCAGGGAACTCCGCTTCTCTCGTTTCAGGAAGATGCGCTCAAGCATCCGCAATGGATTGAAGTGGATTCGGACGGGGTTGTATACGTCGCCGATCCAGTGCGCGGCAGTGTTTTTGTTTTCTATCCGAGCGGAGAGCGCGACGTCCACCGGGAATTGCATCTGAAGACGAAGCCGGGCAAAGAAGGATTCGTGAGCGTCGCGGTCGGCACGGACGGAATGATTCACGTGCTCGATTCCAATTCCGGGAAAGTGGATACCTACTCGCCGAGGCTCCGGTTAACGCGATCCTGGTTCAGCACTTCCATCGCTGCAGGTTCGGCCACGCATCCGGGTCCGATCGCGATCGGGCCAGACGGGTTCCTCTATATCGCGGACGGGCGCGAAAACCGAATCATGAGATTTACGCGAGACGGTGAGTTTGTCTCGGACATCAAGCTGAGCGGGACCGCAGGGGGAAAGCTGAGCGACCAGTTCGCGGTGTCGCGCACGAACGTGTTTGCACTGGACGCAGACGGGCGCATGCTGCACGCCTGGACGATTGACGGGAAGCCGAAACTCGATGTGGATCTTGCTCCACAGCTTGGGCAGGCGCCGCGTCAGGCACCGGGGCTGGCGATAAGCCCGCGAGGAGAGTTGTTGGTTCTCGATCAGACAGAGGCGCGGGTGCTGCGCTATCGGGTCAATTTCTAGATTAAAGGAGCGCGGTTTGCGGCGCCGATCGATGATTCGATCGGCGCGAAACTTGGGTCAAACCGGTGGCTGTAGGGATCGACCCGTGCCGTCCATTACGCGGGCAAGGCAGGCCGTGCCCTGCGTTTAGAAAATCAATCACGATCGAAACAAGACCGCGTTTATTTCCTGGCCATCTTTTCGACGAGGAACAGAAGCAGCTGGCGGTCGCGGGGGTCCATGCGACCGCAAAGATCTTGAACGCGAAGCATGAAGCGGGACCACTTGCCGGAACTCGCCCAATCCTTCGGCGCGGGTTTCGACATGTTGGGAAGCGCGGGCGGCTTTTCACCGTCATAGAAGAGTTGATAAAGAGGGATGTCCAGCGCGCGAGCCATTTTCTCGAGCGTTTCGATGGCGGGAACGGTGTGGCCGTTTTCAACCCGCGAGATGTAGCAACGCAGCAATCCGGTGCGCTGTTCGATGTCGCCCTGCGACAGATTTTTCTCTTCGCGAATTGCCCGCAGCCTGTTTCCAATCATCATGGTGTTTGTCTCCCCCTATAGTTGTAAAGGGTAATTGTGGTTTCGTCAATCACGTGATGTCTTCCACACCTGAGCTACCTGCAGATCTGTTTCGTGGCTCTTCCTGTCGGTGATGTCGCTTGCCAGGCCGGCGATGCGCGCGATCCGGCCGTTCTCATCGCGAATCAAGTAACCACGATCCCAGATGCGCCGAACCGACCCGTCGGGCCGGATGATTCTGTACTCCGCCTCAAACAGGCTTTCGTTGTGGTCCTCGTTGAAGAAGGGAAGCGTGTGGTGTCGATCGGCGGGGTGAACGGAATCGAGCCAGGACTGAGGATCGGCGTAGAGACTTTTTCGCGACCGGCCAAAAATCGTCTCGTACGCGGGGCTGACGTACAGAACTCGTTGGTCGATCATGTCCATCAACCAGAAAACGTCGCAAATATTTTCGGCAAGCTGCCGGAAACGGTCATTGATTTCCCGCAGGTCTTTTTCGATGACCATTCGTTCGCAGACCTCTGCCTGTAGCGTCTCAATCGTGGCGGTGAGGTCTCGAGTCTTGCCCTTCACCGATTCCTGAAGAAGGCTCTGCAAACCGAGCAAGCCTTCTTCGATCCGGCGCCGCTCGGAAAGAGTGGCGGCGATGGCCAGCGTCGCTGTGCCCGTGACCCCTACAAATACCGCGAGAGCCATTAGCGAGACGTTGACGTCGTTCGTGACGAATGGGCCGTACCCGTGAAAGGTTCCCCAGATGGCGATTCCAAAGAGCAGCAGGGTGGTTCCCGCCGCTTCGAGCTGACAGAAGCGAAAGCCGGTCCAAATTAAGAACGGAATACAGAGCCATGCTTCCAATAGCTGCGTGTGACCGACGAATTTCGAGAGAGGGCCGAAAACTGTGAGGCAGACTACGATTAGGCTGACGAGCAGCACAGAAAGTTCCAGGAGTTCACGTTTGTCCAGCCGGTGGTGAGGGGTGCTGAAAACTAGTATGAGGAAAGGAGCGAAAAGTAGCGCCCCGATCGAATCACCTATCCACCAGGTAAGCCACATTACGGCCTTATCCGGCCCTTGCGGAAATCCAGCGGGATAGAGATAGGCGATACAAATGGTCGCGCTTATAACGGGGGTTAGGACAGAAGCAAAGAATACGAATTTGGTGACATCCCAGGCTGTTTCGAATGTCTTGATTCCTCGCGCAAACCGCTTCACGAGGTAGGTGGCACTAACCACTTCCAAAGTATTGGCGATGGAAATTGCCAGCGACGCCTTGAAAGGCGTCGATGATGACTCACAGACCAAGAAAGAGGCAAGGAATATGGCTGGGATCACGCGATATCCCAGGAGAATCATGGCCGCGAGAGCGACCCCTATCGGGGGCCAGACGGGCGAGACAGGAGGATGTAGGACGGTGATTCTGAGCCCGAGTTGTCCTGCCAAGAAGCATCCTGCGATGATGAGGGCGTACTGCCTCATGTCTTTACCGGAATGCGGAAAGTCCGCCAGTCTCAGGCGGCTTGCCGCTGCCCGCCAATAGTTCATCGACCCGCCTCCGCGAATCTTTCAGCCGCCCCTTGGTCATGACGAGGCGGAACAGACGAAACACCGACCCCAGAAACCAAACGTCGGGTGAATCAAATCGCGGTTTACCGTAGCCTGCATAGGGCGCGGTGTCAAGGGCGGCGCAGCCATCTACGAAATTAGGCGGACAGCGAAATAGTGTTTTCAAGCGCTCATTTGCGCGGGGACCCATCAAAATCGGAAAGGCCGCTCTTGGGGGTGCCGGACCGGTGAACGTTTTCCAAGAAGCGCTCGCGGTGGGATACCATTCGATATTCGCATGGGGGGTGACTCGAGATGGCTCTATTGTTGACCGAGGCGGACGTGAAGGCGATTCTAACGATGGACCTGGCTCTCGATGCGGTGGAAACATCGTTCCGGCGGCTCGCGGATGCCAGTGCGATCATGCATCAGCGACAGCGATTGCACAGCCCCGGGAAAAGCTATTTGCATTACATGGCGGCGGCGGATTCCACGGGCGGCTACATGGGCCTAAAGATTTACACCAGCGCGCGCGACGGGTTGCGGTTCCTCATACCACTTTTTCAGGTGCAATCGGGCAATCTGGTGGCGCTCATCGAAGCCGACCACTTGGGACAGGTGCGCACCGGAGCGGCAAGCGGCGTGGCGACGCGGCTGATGTCCCGTCCGGATGCGCGCGTCGTAGGGATTATCGGAACCGGATTGCAGGCGCGAACTCAGCTGGAGGCGATTTCACGAGTGCGGAAGGTTGCAGAGATCCGCGCCTTCGGCCGCGACGAAAAGCGGCGTGCGGAATTTGCTGCGATGATGACCGAGCGCTTGAAAATTCCAGTGAAGGCAGCGGTCTCGGCCGAGGAAACTGTGCGCGACGCCGATATCGTGATTACGTCGACGACGGCGACGAATCCAGTGCTCGAGGGGCGCTGGTTGAAACCGGGCATGCACATCAATGCGATCGGCGCGAACTTTCCGCAGAAGCGGGAGCTGGATGCAGAGGCGGTTAATCGCTGCGACGTGATCGCGGCAGATTCCCGCGAACAATCTAAGTCAGAAGCGGGAGATTTGATTCACGTGTTCGGGGAAGATCCATCGCGATGGAACACCGTTCATGATCTCGCTGCGATCGTCGTGGGAAAAATTCCTGGCCGTTCGAGCGCTGAGCAAATCACCCTCTTCAAATCAAACGGAGTCGCAATCGAGGATATCGTGGTGGGCGGAAGGATCTACGAGCTTGCACGGGAACGCGGGATCGGGAAAGAAATTCCGATGTGGGACAAAGAGGCTCGATTCGGGGAAGCGCGGGGAGTCTAGTTCATGTACCGCTAGACACGAACGCCGCGGAGGCGTTTCTTGAGTGCGTCTCGCAATCGCAGTCGCGTGTCCTCGGGAAGGGGAGCCGGCTCGGAGTTGCAGTAGATTTGAATGGTCTGTTTGGTGGTGTCGACGACGACTTTGCAATCCTCGCAATTCTCAAGATGCTTTTCGATCGACGCTTTCAACGTGGAGTCGAGCGCTTCGTCCAGATAGTTCGAAAGTTCTTTTACGATGTTCCTGCAGTTCACGAATTTTCACTCCGTCGAAAATAACGATTCAATTTCTGCCGCAATTTCAGCCGCGCCCGCAACAGCCTGGATTTCACCGCCGGCACGGACAGGCCAAGCGCTTCCGCCGTCTCCTCGGTGGATAATTCTTCGATGTCGCGAAGTTGGAAAACGACTCGAAAAGATGGGTCGAGTTCGGAAATTGTTGTGTTGAGAATGTTCGAAAGTTCGGACTGCCCGTAGCGTTCTTCCGGGGAAGGGCCCCAGTCCTGTATGTCGCGAGCGATGAGCTCCTCGCCCGTGTCAATTTCCTCGTCCAGCGAAACCTGGTTGGGCCGGCGCTTGCGCAGCTTCATCAGCGCCTGGTTGACGGCGATGCGTACCAGCCATGTGTAGAAGCGGGAATTACCCTGAAATTCGGCGAGATGCTCGAAGGCTTTCAGAAATGATTCCTGCATTGCATCTTCGGCATCTTCGCGATTCTGGGTGATGTTCTGTGCGAGGCGGAAAATCTTGCGCTCGTAGCGGCCGACGAGGGTTTCGAATGCCGAAATGTCGCCAGCCTTCGCGGCCGCGACGAGTATTGGCTCGTCGTCCTTGACCACTTGCGACGGCAATGTGTGTACCGGCGGTTCCACCGGATTCATCTTTGGTGCGCTCATTTGTTATTCCAATTCGGAGAGCCAGCTACACCCGAAAGGGTAGCACAGGTTTTGAGCGCTACGGCGATAGACACAGTCACAGCGGATTAGACGATGCGAGCGCGACCTCGGATGCATGAATTTTGCCGTGGGAAGAGGCGGAAAACGGGCTGGCTGCTTCGAAACCGATGTTGCTTGACACATTTGCCAGGGTTACGTATGCTGTATTTCCGAACGAACGTTCGACAAGTATTTCGATGATTTGTGATGCCGAAATCTCTTTCCAAACCGCGCGTCTCTCCTTCCAAACAGCAGCTTATTTTGCGTCACGCCGCGCAGGTATTCGGTGAAAAAGGCTACGAAGGCGCTTCCATTCGCGATATCAGCCGGTCGAGTGGTATTTCCCTCGCCGGAATGTATTACTACATCAAGAGCAAGCAGGAACTTCTGTATTTGATTCAACTGGTCACGTTCAAGACGATTCTGGCGCGACTCGAGAAGCGGCTGAAGGGCGTCACCGATCCGGTGGAAAAGCTGCGCGTGCTGGTGCAGAACCATCTGGACTATTTCTTACGGCATCCCGTAGAGATGAAGGTGCTGACGCATGAGGCCGATGCGCTCGAAGGGGAGTATCGTAAAGAAGTGCTGGATGTGAAGCGGCGCTACTATGAAATTGCCGTGGGGATTTTCGAGGACATGCGCAAGACGGGAGCCGCGCGTCGACTGAATCCGCGGGTGGCGGTGCTTTCACTTTTTGGCATGATGAATTGGGTTCATACTTGGCACCGTCCGCAAACGGATCCTCAGGCAGAAGCGCTTGCGGAAACGATGGCGGGTATGTTCTTGCATGGCGTGCTGGCAGATTTGGAGAGTACAGATGCGATGAAGCTGGCTCGAGTGAGTCGCGGCGGCATTGCGGTAGTGGGGAGTGCGGCGAGATAGAATTGGGAATCGATTCGATTTTGGATTTCGCAAAGATTGGCATGTCATCTGGCGCAACAGAGAAACGGAGAAAATAGATAATGGCGACAACGACAGCGGTGGAGCAAAAGCAGCTGATTCGGTACGAAGTCGACGGAGGGCTGGCGATAATCCAACTGGATGATGCGCCGGCTAACACGTATTCCTACGAAATGATGCAGCAGCTTGACACCGCAATTCTGCGCGCGCGAATGGACGAAAACGTTCACGTGATCCTGCTACGCGGTGCGGGCGAGAAATTCTTTTCTGCGGGCGCGAGCATTCCAATGCTCACGAAGGCCGATCCTACTTTTAAATATTATTTCTGCCTGCACGCGAACGAAACACTTTCGCGCCTCGAACAGACACCGAAGCTCGTGATTGCCGCCTTGAACGGGCACACGGTCGGCGGGGGCCTGGAAATCGCGATGGCTTGCGACATCCGCATCGCGAAGAAAGAGGGCGGCAAGATCGGTTTGCCGGAAGTGAATCTCGGCGTGCTTCCGGGCACCGGCGGAACGCAGCGAATTTCGCGCATCATCGGACGCGCGCGGTCAATCGAGTTGATGGCGACGGGCCGCACGTTCAGCTTCGAAGAGGCGCTCGAATACGACCTGATTCACTACATCTACGAGCGCGATACGTTCTGGGAAGATGTTCTGGCATACGCCCGGCAGTTCTGTCCGCCGAATAAGGCCTCGAAAGCGGTGGGACGAATCAAGCGTGCTGTGGTGACGGGTTCTGAAGTCGGTTTCGCCGAAGCACTGGGGATCGAACGCGAGCTGCAGCAGTTGCTGTTCACCAGTGAAGATGCGAAGGAAGGCCTGAAGGCCTACGTCGAGAAGCGACAGCCTGAATTCAAAGGGAAGTAATCTGGCGAGGCGACCGAAACCCTCAAGCGCTCAGGTTGGAAGCACCCTCACGCATATTTGAACGGGCGGCACCATAGGGCAGGTATAAAATGTCCGATAGCGATCGTGACGACGAACGTCTGCACTCGCAAGTCGCTCAACGGATTTGCGCGCGAATGAATCGCAAGGACTGAATGAAGACACTACCCGACTATCTTCGCAAGGGAATGAAACTGATCCTCGTGGGCGCGAATCCCGGCGACCGTTCTGCGCGAGTGGGACATTACTACGCGGGGCGGACCAACCAGTTCTGGCCGATCATGTATGAATCGGGCGTGATCCCCGAGCCGCTCGGCTATGAAGACGATCGCCGCTGCCTCGAATTTGGGATTGGAATGACGGATCTTGTGAAGCGTCCGACGCGCGGGATCGAAGAAATCGAGCGGCAGGAATATGCGGAAGGGCGAGTTCTGCTCGCGCAAAAGCTGGAAGAGATGCGGCCGCGCGTGATTGCTTTCAACGGCAAGACCGTCTACGAGAAGTTTACCGGCCGGCCGTGCAAGCTTGGCCTGCAGAAGGAAAAATTGTACGACGCGCAGGTTTTTGTGTTGCCGTCAACGAGCGGGCAGAACGCGGGCACCGATCGAGGGGTAAAGACGCGATATTTTAAGCAACTTGCGGCACTGCTGAAGAGTCTCAAGGATTAGAGGCAATCGTGATGGCAGAAGCGGCAAAACAAGCGGTTGGCACGCAGCAGTCTACAGGCGCAAAAGATTCCAATCCCGGGCAGGTTGTGCTCGAAGAGCGGAACGGCAGCGTTGCAACAATCCGGCTGAACCGGCCCGATAAGTTGAACGCGCTAAATGTAGAGCTTGGACGCGCGCTCGTACACGCGCTCCTCAGAGCATCGCAGGACAGCGCGGTGCGAGCCGTCGTCCTGACTGGCGCAGGCCGCGCATTCTGTGCCGGAGGCGATATCGAGCTTCTGCTCGATTTGCGCAAGCGCAACGCGAGCGACGAATTAGAAGCGCTCCTGGTGGCGGGTAAGGAGATTTGCCTTTCGATCTCGACGATGACGAAGCCCGTGATTGCAGCGGTGAATGGCCCTGCAGCCGGCGGCGGGATGAATCTCGCGCTTGCGGCCGACATGCGCATAGCGTCGGATCAAGCGCGCTTCGCGGAATCGTTTGCAAAGATTGGTCTATACCCCGATTTTGGCGGAACCTATTTTCTGCCGCGCATCGTAGGACCAACTCTCGCCGCGGAGTTGTTTTACACCGCAGAAATTCTTTCCGCCGAGGACGCGCTGCGCCTTGGAATTGTGAATCGGGTGTTTCCGAAGGACACGTTTGAACAAGAGACGAAGAAAATCGTCGACATGCTCGCGGCGGCGGCTCCTGTTGCATTGCGCGATGTGAAACGCACGATCTTGGCTGACGACAGGAAAGTTTTGGAAGCGAAACTCGACGAGGAAATTCGGCTGCAGATCCACTGCTTCAAATCGGAAGATTGTCTTGAAGGCCTGAACGCCTTCATGGAGAAGCGTCAACCGAATTTTAAGGGGCACTAGAAATTTATTATTTGGATCGATCGAAAGATTTCGCACGTACCTGCGAGGAGAGTTCTAAATGCCTGCAGCACGCATCGGCACTTTTGATGATTGGGTCGATCTGTTTCGCGTTTGGCGAAACGATATTGGCGTAAATTATCCCGAAATTGAGAATTATCAGTTTGAGGCGAAGTTCGGGCCCACACGGTCTAACGAGATTGAGTTCGGCGCGTTCAAGGGACGCCCGAAATGGCAGCGCGTACTGCAGATTCCGGACCAGAGAATTCGCGACGGGCTAATGAACCTGATCGTGTATCAGGGCGACACAGAATTTGCTTCGGTCGAGCAGCAACGCAGGCTTTTCGCGCATTCACCGAGCGAACACGACAGGAAATCGCTTTGCCGCGTGGTGACCGAAGAAATGCGGCACGGCTGGCAGATGTGCCACCTGCTGATCAACCACTTTGGATACAGCGGAAAAGTGGAAGCGCAGAAAATGCTCGAGCGGAGGGCGTTTGAGCAGAAGCGCTTGCTGGGTGCGTTCAACCAAATCGTCGACAATTGGCTCGATTTTTTCACGTATACCGATTTCGTCGATCGTGATGGGAAGTTTCAACTCACCATGCTGAGTTATTCGGGCTTCGAGCCGCTCGCACAATCGATGAATCCGATGCTGCGCGAAGAATCGTTTCACCTGGGAACAGGACACGACGGGCTGAAGCGTATCGTGAAAGCCGGCGTGGTGCCGCTGAACATCGTGCAGAAGTACATCAATAAATGGATTCCGGTGAGCTACGACCTCTTTGGAGTTGATTCATCGAGCTCGGCGCACTGGTTTTACGTCTGGGGCTTGAAGGGGCGCTACGACGAAGCCCAAACGCATCAGGAAGCCGACCTCGGCCACATGAACGAGCACAATCGTGAGCTTTTTCACCTCGAGTGCGAGAAATTGATCGATCAGATCAATAAACACGTTCCGGCGGGAAAACCGCCGCTCTACGTCCCCGATCTGAAATTCAACCGTCACATTGGTGAATTTGCGGACCAGCCCTACAGCGTGACGGGCGAGCTTTTGAGTCCTGAGAAATATGCGGAGCACGTGAAAGAGGTGCTGCCGCAGCCGGAAGACATCAAGCTTGTGAACGAAATTCAATTGGTCGAGCCGAAATGGGTTGAGCAGAAGGGGAGCATGGAGTAATCGTGCCTTCCCACACCGAAGCGGAAAGCGCCGCACGCGGCTATACCTTCAGCGAATTGATGGTGGCTGCTGCGGCGCGGGAAATTCGCGACGGTGAGCTTGTTTTTGTTGGCATGCGATTGCCGATGCTGGCGTTTCTTGTTGCTCGCCGCACGCACGCTCATCGAGCGATCGGATTATTTGAAAACGGTATCATTCGCGAGAATCCTTCCACGGAACTCCTCTACACGATGGGTGATCCACCGAATCTGCGCGGAGCTACGCAATGTGGACAGATGCTGGACGTAATGAGTCTGCTCCAACAGGGCCGCGTGGATGTGGGATTCTTAGGCGCCGCGGAAGTGGACCGCTTTGGCAATCTGAATACCACTTGGGGACATCGCAATCGCGAAATGCAACGCCTGCCGGGTTCCGGCGGCGCATGCGATATAGCATGCCTCGCGAAACGCACAATCGTGCTGTTGGTTCATGATCGTGGACGCTTGACGGAGCGCGTGAGCCACATCACCTCACCAGGTTATGGTTCTGGCAATGGGTGGCGGCATACGCAGGGATTGCCCGCAGCGTCAGGTCCGTCCGCTGTGATCACGACGATGGGCGTGCTTCGATTTGGCGCGGACGGCGAAGCATTTCTCGCTTCTGTTCATCCCGGTATCAGCGTCGAAGAAGTGCTCGCCAATACTGGCTGGACGCTGCGAGTCGCTGACGAGTTGCTGGAAACTCAGGCGCCAAGCGATGCCGAATTGCGCGTGATGCGTGAAATCGATCCGAATCATTTCTGGACGCGATGAAGAGAAGTGACGTGCTGAACAAATGCGCCGAACGCGATACGCGCGTAGCGGATGAGTCGATAAGATGAAAGCACAATCCAAATTGGTGACGATGCGCGAGGGCATTGCGCAACACGTGCCGTCGGGCTCGATGGTGCTGCTGGGCGCGCAACTCGAGCAAATGATTCCGTTTTCAGCGGGGCACGAGCTCATCCGGCAGGGACGGCGGGACCTGACGCTCGTTGGTCCGATTTCAGATATCTTATTCGACGAATTGATTGGAGCGGGCTGCGTTTCTCGCGTGATGGCTGCGTGGGTTGGCAACGTTTCCGCGGGCGTGGGGTATTGCTTCCGGCGTGCCGTGGAGCACGGAATACCACGACGTATCGAGACCGTCGACTACTCAAATTTCACTTTAGCGCTGGCGCTTCACGCGGCAGCGCTCGGCGTTCCATTCGTGCCGACGTACGCGACGCTAGGGAGCGACCTGCTGAAAAAAAACGGCAACCTACGGGAATTTTCTTCGCCGGTAAGCGAGGAAAAACTGGTTGCGGTGCGAGCGCTGCGGCCTGACGTTGCGATCATTCACGCGCAGCGTGCTGACGCGCAGGGCAATGCGCACATCTGGGGCAGCATGGGAGTTGCAGTAGACGGTGCGCGCGCTTCGCGGAAAGTGATTGTCGTCGCTGAAGAAATTGTAGAGCCTGAAGTGATCGCTTCGGATCCGAACCGCACGCTGATCCCGGGGTTTTTGGTTTCCGCGGTGGTGCACGAGCCCGGCGGCGCGCATCCTTCGCCCGTGCAAGGATACTACGGGCGCGACCACGCATTTTTCAGTGAGTATCACGATCAGACGCGCCAATTAGAAGGCTTTGAAAGTTGGCTCGCGCATTGGGTTTTGCAGGTGAAAGATCGGCGCGAATATCTCGAGAATCTGGGTGACAACCGCTTTGATGCGCTTCACGTGAATGAGCATGCGCTTTCCGCACCTGCGGACTATGGATACTGATGACGGAAGATATTCTGGCGAACATCGAAATCACTCCGCGTGAAGTAAGGGCGATGTTGGATCGCGGAGACAAATTTGTGTTTGTGGATGTGCGCGAGAAATGGGAATTTGACGCGTCGCGCATCGAGGGATCGGAACTGATCCCGCTGCGCGAAGTTCCCGGGAATCTCACGCGTTTTGAAGATGCCGACCAGATCGTCGTATTTTGTCATCATGGGATGCGGAGCTTGGACGCGGCGGCATGGTTGCGGTCGCAAGGGGTCGCGAACGCGCGTTCGATGGCAGGAGGAATCGATCGATGGTCTGCTGAAGTGGATCCAAAGGTTCCGCGTTACTGACGAGGTGATTCGATGATCGCTGCTAAATCCGCGAATGCGCGCAAGAAAATCAAGGTGCTTCACAAACCCACTTGAACGTCTTGTCGAAAGGCAAGAGGTCTCTTGCAAAAGAAAAATGCCGATGTTGAATTCCGAGATATTGACAAGCAACGACTTACGGCTGATGAACTGGACCATCTGATCGGTGAACGCGACCATCGACTGTTTCTGAATACGCGAAACGAGCTCTTCCGCCGGAAGAACATGAAAGAGAATCCGCCGTCGCGTGCAGATGCAATCCGCATGATGGCGAAAGAGCCAAACCTGATTCGCCGGCCTGTGATTCTTTGCGGCGGGCGCATCGTTCTGGGATTCGACGAAGAAGCCATCGAAAAGCTATAGTCAAAGCGGTTTTGTTGAGGCAGTGGTGAGTGCGAGTTTGTGGCGCGACTGGTGACCTCTCGTTATCGAACTATCTGCAAGGACTATTGTGGCGCCCGTCATCGATATTCATATTCACATCACCCCGATGGAAGGCTTCAAGGCCGAGGCGCAAGAGCTCGTCCGGCGCGGACGCAAGGATTTTGACGATGCGGTACGGTACGCCGCGAACCCGAGCGAATTCCTGAAATTCATGGACAGCGCCGAAATCGAGCGCGCGGGCCTGATCAATTATGTGAGTCCGGACGTGATCGGGTTTACCTCGGAAGTAAACGAGTGGGTCGCGCGTTATTGTTCGGCCAATCCAAAGCGGCTTTTGGCGTTCGGCTCGGTTCATCCGAAGTATGTTGCCGACCCCGGCGCGGAAGTCGACCGGCTCAAGAAAATTGGGATTCGTGCGCTGAAAGTTCATCCCTCGCACCAGCTTTTTGCGCCCAACGATTATCGCAACGGGCTGGGGCCGCTGCGCGGAATGTACGAGCGAGCACAGGCGAATGGTATGCCCGTGATGATCCACACCGGCACCTCGATTTTTCAGGGAGCTCGCAACGCGTATGCCCAGCCAATCCTTGCCGACGATGTCGGCGTGGATTTTCCCGATCTCGTCGTGATTTTGGCGCACGGCGGCCGCCCGCTGTGGATGAATGAAGCGTTTTTTCTGGTTCGGCGCCACCCCAGCATGTACATGGATATTTCCGGCATCCCGCCGCAAAAACTCTTGGAATATTTTCCGCGCATCGAAGAAATTGCCGATAAAGTGCTTTTTGGAACGGACTGGCCGGGACCTGGTGTACCTGACGTTCGCGGCAATATTGAAAAGTTTCGCGCTCTTCCGATTTCAGCAGCAGCACAACAAAAAATTCTGTACGACAATGCAGCGAAACTCTTTCCGTTAGAGAATTGAATTTCCGTTTGCAGGAATGGATGAGAAATGGCGTCGCGATGGAAGTGAAGACAATCGGAGTGATAGGGGCAGCGCCAGCAGGGCGAGGAATCGCATACATGGCGCTCGTCGCTGGCTACCGAACTGTGCTCGAGGACGTGTCACTGACAATGATCGAGCAGGGAACTGCGTATATCAAGCGGGCGCTCGATGAAGCGATCGACAGGGGCACGCTAACTCAATCGCAGCGAGCTGCAACGCTGGCAAATTTCTCGACTTTGAACCGGGTGGACGAATTGTGCCGCGAAGCGGATATGCTGATTGAAACGGTTCCTGACGAGATGGAGGTAAAGCTCGAAATTTTTACGATCTTCGATAAGTTCGCAAAACCAAATGCGATTCTCGCCAGCAACTCCACGTCGCTTTCGATCACGGAATTGGCGGCAATAACGTTTCGCTCTGAGCATTGTGTCGGAATGCGTTTTTGTGAACCGATCGTGACATCGAAGAGACTCGAGATTGTGCGAGGCCTTGAGACTTCCGACGCGACAGTCGCGACATGTAGGGACGTGGCTCGCCGCATGGGGAAGGAAGTGGTTGAGGTGCGCGAAGCGCGTGAATTCGTCGCGAATCCCGGAATAGACGGCGGCTCTCGACAGAGAGGCATCCCGCGATGAATCTCGCTGGCCGAGTCGAAATCGTGCAGGACGATTTGACCGAAATGGATACGGACGCGATCGTCAACGCGGCAAATAACGATTTACAACTCGGAGGTGGAGTTGCCGGTGCGATTCGCCGAAAGGGCGGCCCGGAAATTCAAAAAGAGTGCGATGCAATCGGGACCATTCCCGTGGGTGGCGCCGCAATCACATCCGGCGGAAACCTGAAAGCGCGGTACGTGATTCATGCGGCGAGTATGCAGCTCGGCGGCCGAACAACAGAGCTTGCGCTCCGAAGTTCAACGGCACATGCGCTGCGCATTGCATCGCAGAAGGGATTGAAAACGATTGCTTTTCCCGCCGTGGGAACCGGTATCGCCGAATTTCCAATGCGCGAGTGTGCGAACATCATGTTGCGCGAAGTGGCGAAGCACTTCGATCAGCCCACCACGATCGAAAAAGTCTACTTTGTGCTATTCGATCAGGAAGCGCTCGAAGTGTTTCAGGCGGCATTCCAAGATGTACAGGATAAGGGAATGGCCGCGCCATGATGCGGGATGGAGAACTCGTCTTAAGAGTGCGGCATGAGCTCGTGAAATACGAGCATCCGTTGTTCACATTCGAAGCGCGTGGCAGCGCCGCAGAATGCGTCGATGTTCTCATCCGCTTCAATCCTCCGCGGGAAGACGTGCACGAGTACACGTTTCAATTGCGTTCCCGCGAAATCGAGAATCCGCAGTTTCCATGGACTTTCCAGAAGCACCTCTACGATTGCCTGCACGACTACGTCATCGAGATGTTTACGCGAAATCCTCAACGGGAGAATTGATGCCCGCGCGCATCGAGCCATCGCCGCTCGCAGAAATTCTGGTCTCTCAGATCAGAGAACGAGGCCGCATCACGTTTGCCGAGTACATGGAGTTGTGCCTCTATCATCCGCAATTCGGTTACTACGCGAAAGCAAACCAGATAGCGCGACGCGATTACATCACGAGCGTCGATGTGAGTCCCGTTTTCGGACGCTTGCTTGCTCGCCAGTTTCACGAGATGTGGACGATGCTGGGCCGGCCAGATCGATTTTGGCTTTTGGAGGCGGGAGCAGGAACTGGAGTACTCGCGAAGCAGATTCTGGATTTGGCACAGGAATCACTCGGAGAGTTCTATGCTTCCGTCCAGTACGTCGGCGTCGAACGGTCAGCCGCGCGCCGGGCCTCGCAGGCCGCAATCCTGCAGACTCATATCGCAAGGAATCGATTTTCGTCACTCGCAGATATGCCAGAGCATATTCCTTATGGCTGTATGTTTTCGAACGAACTATTCGATGCATTCCCGGTTCACCGCGTGATGCGCGAGAACGGCGAGCTTCGCGAAGTTTACGTCACCCTCGGCGGAGACGGACTGTGCGATGAGGTCGGTCCACTTTCGACACCTGCACTCGCTGAATACTTCAGCGAAATGGAAATCTCACTTCAGGAAGACCAGTTAGCCGAAGTCTGCCTGCAGGCGCGCGATTGGATTGAAGCCGCGGCGAAGCGATTGCAACGCGGATTTGTTCTGACGATCGACTACGGACATGAGGCCCGCGAGCTTTACGACGAGCGGCACATGCGCGGAACTCTCCTTGCGTACGGACGTCATCGAGCCAGCGAGGATTTCTATCGCGCGCCCGGCGAGCAGGACCTGACGGCGCACGTGAACTTCACGGCGCTCGATGTCTGGGGGCGACGGGGCGGTCTCATGCGAACAGGGTTGACGTCGCAGACAAATTTCCTACTTGCGCTTGCTCGGTACGCAAATTTTGCCGATTTGGAAAATCCGGGAGCAAGCGAACACGAGCAAACGGCGGCAAATCTGCGTTTCAAAACGCTCGTTCATCCCGAAGGAATGGGCGAGACGTTCAAGGTACTGGTGCAACACAAAGGAATTGAAGCGCCCCGACTGGCTGGTTTCGAGCCGCTCTGAGACAGGGAGGCCGCGAGAATCGCACCGCGGAACTAATTTTCGGGCGGCCGCTTCTTCAATACCGGCCTGTCGCCAGACGATCCTGAGCCCGACGTCGAGCCCCCCGGAGTAGCTGCCGACGCAGAGCCTGATTTCTCACTATCCGCGGGTGATGGAGCGTTGGCCGCGTTCACGGCAGCGTCCGGCGAAAACGGCTTCTGCAAATATCGCGTAGCTTCCGCCTGAGCACCTGCCGTGTCGTCGCCGGTGTGTTGCGCGAGGCTGTACTCATTGACGGCACGAGCGCGTTGATCCAGCACGTCCCAAATCTTTCCTATGTAGATGTGGCTCCAGACGTCCGTCCATTTCGGATCGAGATCGCCGCTTAGCGCCGAGCGAAACGCATTCGCTGCAGCCTGATAATTCTTTTGATAGAACATCGCCTCACCCATCCGGAAATTCGCCAGCGAATTGCCGGGCTGCAAATCGAGCGCGTGCTGATATTCCTGAATGGCTTCGTAGTATTTCCCCAGTTCGGCGTAGCCCTCGCCGCGAGCAATTGCAGCATGAACGCGGAGCCGTGGGCTTGATTTCAGCAGATTATTGTTGGGATCGATCACGATGCCGTTCGGCTTCGGGCGGCCGAATGTCTCGATCACGAAATTGGAAGTGGTGCCTGTGACGAGAAGTTTCTTGAACTCCGGATTGCCTTCGGTGTCCACGCGAATTTCAACGGGCATGCGAAACGTGTCGAGATCCTGGTGGATTTTGCCGACGACCCTAAACCCCTTCGGCGTTCGATAGATGATGTACTCGAGCTTAAATTCCGGAATGCCAGTGGAACTCAACCACTGCGCGAAGAACGACGTGAGGTTGAGCGGCGGCTGACCCTTTGCGGGAGCCGGCACATGAGCCTTCGCCATCGCCTCAAAGTCGGCGATCGTTGCCGTCTTGCCTTCGTATTTCTTGTAAAAGTCGTGCAACAGTGCGCTGAACGCATCGTCGCCCAATTCGGTGCGCAGCATGTGAAAGACGAGCGCGCCTTTGTCTGAAACGATAGAGCGGTATTCATTCGAGAAAGTTGCAAGACGCTGCGACTGCGCGATGGGCGCTGTATCTTCGTACATCAGTGCGCCCACAGCGAAATCCTCGAGCGCCTTATGAAGTCCGGCGACGCCATCGGATTGCTCCGCGTACATCGCTTCGGCGTATCGCGATAGTCCATCGGTAAGCCACGTGTCGGACAACGTGGCGGGCATTACGCTCTCGCCCCACCATTGCTGCGCGGCGAGCTGCGAAAGCATCCGATCGTTGGCTCTTGTGCTCCATTGCCTCGCGGCAATTAACAACAATCCGGGCGCGGCGTAGCCTTGCAACGTGCCGTCGGGCAGTTGTGCAATCGTCCAGGACTGCTCGGCATCGATGCCGCCAAAAGAATCGGAAAAATATGAAAGAATGTGGGAGAGCGAAGTTGCGTAGACGTTGGCCGTGGACGCCTGTGCGGGGGGTGTATAGACAGACGTGTTAAATCCTTCCGTTTGCACCGGTGAAAGCTGAAGTGCGCCTGCGACGAATGTTCCTACCGGCCCGGCCTTATCGCAATGAAACGTATACGCAGATTTTGCCATGTCGCCACGCCCGAGAGCGGGTTGCGCAACAGGCGGATCGGCTTTTCCAGTGCCAACGACGGCAAAAGTATCGGGAACGATCAACTTGAATGTGCCGGTATATCGATTCGATGGAAAATTTGTGAGCGGAAACCAGCGCGAGGGAAGCAGGAGATACGCCGAGGTCTTGTCAATGTTCGCGAATCGCACGCCCTTCGTGGGGCTGTCGTCCTCGCTCGAAATCGGCCCCGCGTAGTTGAATTCCAGGCTGACGTGCTTTCCTAACGCGACAGCTTCGGAGAGTCCGACGGTGATGAGCAGCGGAGAATTCGTGTCGCGGCTGAACTCGAGCGCCTTGCCATTGGGCTCGTGGACGTTCGCAATTCTCAGATCGGGGTGGAGTTCGACCACGACCGTTTTCGATACCTGGTCCGCTACGAAGTCCACCTTCACGGTCGCGGTAATCGTTTGATCGTCCGGGCGAAGGATTACTTCCACATCGTAGTTCGTCGCGTGAAACGGGAATGTGTGAGGCGCTTGTGCGAGCAGGGGAGCGGAGAGGGCAAGCGAAACCGCCAGCAGAATGATCAGTCGATGAGTTTTGAGCAAGAAAAAGCCTCTCTCGAACGGCGTGTTGTCCCTGCCTAACTAAGATACCAGACGGGCTGTCATAGTTGCCTATGCCCAAAGATTACAACATACCCGCGAAAATGTCCGCGGCACGCTCGATAGCGCCTGCGGGCCCAAGCTTTGCGCGGACTTCTGCCAGACCCGCCTTTATTTCGTCGCGGGCGGACTGCGAATCAAGCAGCCGGAGGATTTCCTGCTCGACAGCGACAGGCGTGAATTGATCTTGAATTAATTCCGGTACCACCCGCCGTCCAGCAATTAGATTCACCATTGCGATGAAAGGTGAGCGCACCATGCGACGCAGGACGAACGCACTGGCCGCGCTGACGCGATAAACCACGACCATTGGCGTGTCGAGCAAAGCGGCTTCCACCGTGGCCGTGCCGCTTGCAACGATGGCACAGTCGGCGGCGGCCAGCGCGTCGTACGTAGCGCCTTCCACGCGCGTGACAGAGACTCCTGGCCGCGCGTATCGCGCGAACAAGTCAGGCGCGAGGGCCGGTGCAGCAGCAAGCACGAACTGAATCGCTCCGCGGTTTTGCGGCGACCGCTCTTGTGCGAGGCGCTCGCAGGCTTCCATGATGCGCGGATAGTGCTGCGCAATCTCGCTGCGGCGGCTGCCAGGAAGCAGAGTCACAATCGGGCGATTCGGATCGAGCCCATGCTTGGCCGCGAATTCCTCGCGTGTGGTCGATGCGTGCACCACGTCGACAAGCGGGTGTCCAACGAAATTCACAGGCACGCCCGCATCTCGATAGATTTTCTCTTCGAATGGAAAGATCACCACAATTCGTTCTACAAGCCGCTTAATCGTTTGTACGCGGCCAGCCCGCCAAGCCCACACCTGAGGCCCGATGAAGTAGCCAACGCGTATTCCGTTCTGCTTCAGGCGGCGCGCAACGCCGAGGTGGGTTCCCGGCGAGTCAACCAGGATCGCAAGCGATGCCTTCCGTCGCGACGCCTCGCGCGCGAGTTTGCGTTGCACGGCGATAACGGTGGGGATTTTGTGCAGCACTTCCGAAATGCCGACAACTGCGACTTGATGGTAGTCGACAACAAGCTCGACTCCCGCCTCAGCCATGCGCGAGCCGCCCATTCCAAAAAGACGAGCGCCCGTGCGGTTACGGAGCGCAGTCGCGAGACGCGCAGCATACATGTCACTCGATGCTTCGCCCGCCGAAAGGAGAATTTCAGGAGAGATCATCGCTCTCCCACGCGAGAGGCACGACAGCACGGGCAGTCGCGTCAGGCATTGTCAGTCATTGGCGGGAAGTGGCTCAGAGAATCCGGGCGACCCGGCGCCGGGAAGGGAAACCGAAAGCTCCTGTTCTTTGTACTGAAGTTGGTAGAGGCGGTAATAAATTCCGCGCAGGCTGAGAAGCTCTTGATGGGTTCCCTGTTCGCGCAGCCGGCCTTTGTGAAACACAAGAATCCGATCCGCGTGCTGAATCGTGCTCAGCCGATGTGCGATTACGACGGCGGTGCGACCTTCAAGCAGGCGGTCGAGCGCTTCGCGAATGAGAAGTTCCGTCTTCGTATCGACGCTCGATGTGGCTTCATCGAGAATCAGGAATTTGGGATCATGAGCCAGCGCGCGCGCAAAACTTACCAGTTGCCTTTGACCAACAGAGAGCGTCGACCCGCGCTCGGTGACGGGCGTATCCACACCCTGAGCAAGCGATTCGAGGAACGGTCCGAGCCCCACTTCTCGAAGAGCGCGTTCCGTGCCGGCCCGATCGATGGTTTCGGTGCCAAGTTTGACGTTCGATTCGAGCGTGCCAGTAAATAGAAACGGATCCTGCAGCACAATTCCGAACATTTTTCGCAGGGTTTGCAGGTCCAGCTCGCGAATATTGATACCGTCGAGAAGAATTTCACCGCGCTGCACGTCGTAGAACCGCAGCAAGAGTTGAATAATCGTCGTCTTGCCCGCACCCGTATGGCCGACGATCGCGAGCGTCTGGCCAGGCTCCACTCGGAACGACACGTCGCGAAGCACCCAGTCTGTCTCTTTCGGCTCCGCGCCGCCCGTGTACGAGAACCAAACGTTGCGGAATTCAATTTCGCCGCGCGGGGACGCGATCGAATGTACTTTCGCGGGCGAAACGATCGTCACAGGCTCGTCGAGCAAGCCGAAGATGCGTTCGGATGCGGCCATCGCCGCCTGAAGGATATTGAATTTTTCGCTGAGGTCCTGGATGGGACGGAAAAAGCGTTGCGCATATTGAATAAACGAGATTAGAACTCCCAGCGTAAACGCACCCGCGATCACGCGGATGCCGCCAACCCAGTAGAGGAGGGCGACGCCGGACATGCTCAAGAGTTCTACGGTCGGGTAGAAGTAGGAGAACGCGTCAATCGCATCCTTGTACGCTTCCATGTGAATGCGATTGAGTTCGGCAAACTTGGCGCGCGATTTATGCTCGCGATTGAAGAGCTGAACCACGGACATCCCGCTGATGTGTTCTTGCAGGAAGCCGTTGATTCGGGCGATGGCGGTACGAATGTTGCGGTTCGCATCGCGCACGTGATTCCGGAAGAAATACGTCAGCAGGATCATGAACGGGAGCGGAGAAAGTGTCACGAGACCGAGGAAGGGATGCCACTTGATCAAGAACACGGCGAGCCCGATCAACAGCACAAAATCGTTGAGCATCGCAGCAACGCCCGAAGCAAAAAGATCGTTCAGAGCATCGACGTCTGTGGTGGAGCGCGTGACGAGCCGCCCGACCGGAGTGCGATCGAAAAAACTCATCGGCAAGCGCTGCAGATGCTCGAAGATTTCTTTGCGAAGGTCGTACATCGTTTTCTGGCCGACGGACTGCATGATGCGCATTTGAAGGTACTGAAGCGCGAAACTCGCCGCGAGAGAGCCAAGATAGGCAAGCAGGACGAAAGCGAAGCCGATCGCCGCCACCTTTGGCGTAATCTCGCCGCGATACACCGGCATAATGAATCGGTCCACACCGCGTCCAAAAAGAAATGGTCCGACTATCTCCATCCCTGCGACCGCCAGACTCATCGTCACGGCGAGCACCACTTGCCATTTGTACGGGCGCAGATACTTCATCAGCCGCCGCGTAAGCCGCGTGTCGTAGAGCTTTCCGAGCTTCTCTTCTTCGCGAAAATCGCTCATTCGCGTTCCAGTTCAGCTTCGAGTAATTGTTTCTGATCGAGATCGGCGTAGTAGCCGCCCAGCGCCAACAATTCATCATGCGTGCCGCGTTCGATGATGCGGCCGTTGCGCAAAACCACAATCTGGTTCGCGTTTTTCACTGTCGAGACGCGATGCGAGACAAGAACGGTGGTGCGTTCGCGCATGATCGATTGCAGGCCGGTGAGGATCTGTTCTTCAGTGGCGGTATCGACGCTCGAAAGCGCGTCGTCGAGAACCAGTATTTTCGGTTTGCGCGCGATTGCACGGGCGAGCGACGTTCTCTGCCTTTGACCCCCCGAAAGCGTGATGCCGCGCTCGCCTAGAATTGTTCCGAAACTTTCGGGGAAACTCTGAATCTCCCCGGAAATGCTGGCGATTTCCGCGGCTTCGAGGATGTGCTCGTCCAGCGCGTTTTCGATCCCGAAGCCGATGTTTTCGCGAATCGTTTCGCTGAATAAAAACGTATCTTGCGGTACATAACCGATGGCGCGCCGCAACTCCGCCAACGGGTAGTCTCGAATCGAGCGGCCGTCGATCAACACGGATCCCGCAGGCGCTTCCCACAACCGCGCGATCAATGCGGCCATCGTCGATTTGCCGCTTCCCGTCGGCCCAACGATCGCGAGAGTGGAACCGGCAGGGACCCGCAATGAAATGTTATGCAGCACTGGCTCGTTCGGTGCGCCGCCCGGCGTCGGCGGATAAGCGAACGTTAAATCGCGAAACTCGATCTCGCCGCGGATGGGTATTTCGTCAGAGAGGGCGGCTAGAGCGTTGGATGCCTCCGAAGAGCCATTCGAGCCCGACGTTAGCTGCGCAGAGACCGACGCATCGCGAATATTCGGCTCCGCTGTTAGGACGTACCTCAAGCGGCCCATGGACGCCGCACCGCGCTGAAAGATATTGGTCACCCATCCCAGCGCGATGATCGGGAAAATCAGCACGCCGAGAAAAGCGTAGAAGGACCAGAGCGTGCCCAGCGTAATCCGGTGCTGCATCACCTGCGTTCCGCCCTTGCCGAGCAGGATCACAAAACTCACGCCGATGAGCGCAGTTAAAGCCGGGAAGAAGAGGCTCCAGGAACTGATGAGCTTGATGTTTTGGTCGACGTAATCGCGGTTCGCTTTTTCGAAGAGACCAATTTCTGATTTTTCCTGCGCGTACGCTCGAACTACTCGAACACCCGTCAAATTCTCTTGTGCGCGTGTGGAGAGCGCCCCAAGCGCCGCCTGAATTTTTTCGGAAAGCCGGTGAATCGTCTGGCCAAAAAAGTAGACTGCAAAAACGACAACGGGAACTGGCATCAGGACCCACAGCGTCAGAGACGGCGAAAGTTTGAGCATGAAATACAGCGCCACCACGGACGTCGCGATCGTCGTCGCCGTGTACATGATTCCCGGGCCGAGCACCATTCGCACGGCGTTCAAGTCGTTCGTCGCGCGGGACATCAGATCGCCCGTTCGGTTTCCTACGTAAAATTCGGGATCGAGCTGCACGAATCGGTCGAACAAGTCGTTGCGCAGGTCGAACTCAATTTCGCGCGACACGCCGATCAGGATCCAGCGTGTCCAGAACGAAAAGATTCCCTTGGCCAGCATCGCGATCACGATCGTCCAGCAATAAAGCGCCAGCGCGTGGCTGCTGAGGGGAGCGTAGAAGCGAAGGAATGGCGCAAGAGTGGCGCGTGCGCTGCCAGAAAGCGTTGTGAGCGGCCGGGGAAGTCCGCTCAGGCAATCGGCGATGATCCCCTGAATCAACTGGGGAAGTGCAGCGACGATTCCCATGCAAACGTCGAGCACCAAACCAAGCGCTACCATGCCTTTGTACCGCGCCACATACGGCAGCAGCGGCTTCAGATTCTGCCAGCCAGATGGTTTTTTCACTGGACGGGCAGCGGCAGCGGAGACGGGCTGGGCGATTGCGCTCATTGTTTGACTTGCGACTCCGGTGATTCTAGATTTCGAGTTTCGCCGAGAAAATGTTCGTAGCTGCGATCGAGCGATTCGTACAATTTTAGCTCCGGATTCCAGCGCACTCCGGTGGTTTCGATATAGCCGCCGGCAGGTTTAGCGAGCGGCGTGAAGTACATCTGCAAACCCTTATCGTCGTGCTGCTCGAACTGCAGCCGCCACGCGGCGACGGGCGCGAGTGGTGTTCCGCCGAGGTAGCCCTTCGGATTCTGCAAGTGCTCGTCACAGCGAAACATTTCTCTCCACTTGCCGCTATCGTTCTCGATCACGACAGCGCGGCTTACAAGCGTTCCCGGCATCACGCCCTGCGGTGTGGATTTCAACTTGTTCACGGCAAACACTTGCTGCTTGTCCGTTCGCGCCAGATCGCCAAACGCGAGAACTTCCGTCTCCGAGCCCAGCGCCGTTTCGGCGGCTGCCTGAATGTCAGCGGGAATCGCAGGTTTTGCCGGCGCGGCTGTCTTCGCCGCACCAGTTTTCGTCGATTCAACTGATGAGGACATGAACGAGTGATCGCAGCCCGCGCATGCGAGCGAAACCAGTGCAGCCGCTGTGATCACGACGAGCCTTTTCATGAATGGGCGGACAATTGTATCTTTTTGATTCCCGGGACGGAAGCCATCCGAAACCGCAGATCTTTTCCGTGGCTCGGTGCATTTCCGCTCTGCCTGCATAGACTCAAGCCGATGGCGCCGCAAGAATCTCCTCAATCCGCGCTTCGAAGTTTTCTTCCCCTTCAGACCACAGCCGCATTCGTTCCACCGGCAACACCTTTTCGATGCTGTGAACCCATCCGAGGAGTCTGCGAATATTGTCGATAGTTTTTTCCTGATAATTACGCAGATTCTCAGGCACGCTTCATCGCCGCCAAAAAACGCGCCTCTTCCGGGCTTTCAGGGGGCGCCTTCGCCGTTGGCCGGAATCCGAGCAAGCCCGCGTGTCCCGTAAAGAAGTGTTCGAAGCCTAGGTTCACTTCCAAGTGGCCCGCTTCGCGCCAGAATCCGTTGTCGTAATCCTCGCCGTGGCACAAGAGCTCCATCGGCTGCGCCTGCAATTGCCAGCGCGCAACGGCGTCATCGTACGTCCACAAATCCCAATCCGACCGCACCTCGTACGCGCAATCCGTATTCAGATGCGCTTGTGCGATTTCGATAACGGCATTGGCATCGAGCGGGACGGCACGCAAATCCTGTTCCAGAATCGGCGATTCCGTGGAATCCACCGCCCGAATCACCAGATAGCTGAATCCGGGCTTCGTCGCCGAGAAGGGAACCGTGCCGAGCAGGACGCCGAACTGCTCGAGAATTTTGCTTTCGGAAAAATCTTTGCACCAGATACTCAAGTACGCCTGATTGGCCATGTCCTGACCATTATACTGGCATCGGCTTGCACTCGGAAAATCGAAGAAAATGACTCAGAATTGAGAGAGGGGAATTTAGCGGCGCGGCTACTTCTTGTGCTTCGAGGAATTGTCTTCGTCGTCTTCGTCGTCTTCGTTTTCTTGAGAACTGAAATCCGCGGAAAGTCCTAGGAGCCTGTTCTTCAGCGTGTCGCCCATTCCTGAAAGGACTTCCGAGCACGTATCCCGCAGGCGCTTTTCGGCCGCCTTGGCGATCGTATCGAGGACGGTCTGTGAGTGCTGTCCCAGCGTGGTAGCCGACGCAAGCAGCCACGAATTCGAAGCGTTCTCGAGTCGCCCCTTGTAAAGTTCGATGGATTCGTCGGTTTCCTTCTTCAGCCGTTCCATCCAGTCTTTCTTTTCGGCTTCGCGCTGCGCTTCCCAGTTTTCCATCAAAGGCATCAGCTGGGACTGTAGATACACGCGCGCCTGCTCCACACCCTCGAGCATCCGGTCATCCAGCTTCGTTTGGAAGTCTGCAAGCGATCCTTCGCGATTGAACTCCATATCGGAGCGCGCTTTTTCGAGCGCTTCCCGCGAAGATTCTTCGAATCGCTTCAGCGATTCCATCGTTACCCGGTTCACTTGATTCGCAAAACTTGCCGAAGCGATTTCGGCGTTCTCGCCCAGTTTGTTTCGCTCGCGGTCGACCACTTCTTTCGCGGCGTCTTCAATTTGCGCCTGGCTGTGCTCCACATACGTGCGGCGGTAGTGATCGAGCTCAGAGGCGAGCAGCCGCGACGTTTCCGCGGCGCGGTCGCGCAGGGAAGTGGTCGCCTGGTCGACGGCGCGCTCCATCGACGTCTGCATCGTGGTCTGCGCCTTTTTCTGATACCATTCGGAGGCTTTCAGCAGTGACTCGTATGTCGCGTGCTCGGCTTCGGTGCCTTTGCGTTCGATTTCTTCGATTACTTTCGTAACCACTTCTCGCGACGATTGCTCCACTTCCGCGGGCAGTTTTGCAGCTTCCTGACGCAACCGATCGAGCGACGCCTGAATCGCTTCCTCCGATGCTTTGCGCGCTGATTCGCGCACCGTGTCCTGTACTTGCGCGGCGTGCTCGGAGATTTGCTCGAAATGTTCAGCGACGCTGGACTGAAACAGCGCTGTCTGGTCTGCCACCTGTTGGGCTTGCTCTTGCAGGGAACCTTGGATCTTTGCGGCGTGGTCTGAAACTTCCTGCACGTGCGAACGCGCGGCGTTCTTCAGCTGGTCCGCATGCTCGGAAATTTGCTGAATTTGTTCGATGAGTCCTGTTTGAGTTTCTGCGGCTCGCTCTTCGGCGCTCGACAGCTGCGAGATCACGCCGTGAGCATCGCTTACTTTAGACGCGATCGATCGATCCAGTTCGCCCGAGAGGCGCTCGACCACTTTTTGCGCCGCTGCTTCCAGCGTCGGTGCGATCTGTTCGGCGCGTTCGGCGATTGCCCGGTCGGCTTTTCGTCCGATCTCTTCATAGGTCGCCGAAAGTACCTCGTTCAGCTGCTGCTGCGTCCGCTCGACCGCAGATTGCGTTGAGGCCTCAAGCTGCGCTTTGGTTTCTTCTGCCTGAGCCCGCGCCTGCTCGAGATTTACCCGCGCCGATTCCACGGCCGCCCGCGCAGACTCTTCGATCTGTTTTGTGGCTTCGCCGGCGCGCGCGCGTTCATGCTCGAGATTCGCGCGTGTTGCTTCCACAGTTGCCCGCGCCGCTTCTTCGAGTTGCGACTTCACTTCCTCCGCTCGCGCCCGCTCCTGGTCGAAATGCGCACGCGTGCCTTCCAGCGTCGCTCGAGCAGCTTCTTCGAGCTGCGATTTTGCCGCTTCCGTTCGCGCACGTTCCTGTTCGAGCCCAGCCTTCAGCGACGCTACGCTCGATTGCGCTTCCGCAACCGCTTCGTCCAGTGACGACTGAATGCCCGATTTTTTCTCGTCGATTGCGCGTTGGGCCTGTTCGAGAGCGGCATTCGACGCTTCGCCCAGTTGCGAGCCGAGCTTTTGCGACGCGCCCGCAAGCGCCGAATCAAATGTTTCCTGCCAGCGGCGATTTACTTCTGCCACCTCGGCATTCGCCTGTTCCACTGTCTTGCTGCGAACGGTCTGCGCCGTATCTTCCAGGCTCCGTCGCCAGTCATCGAGATGCTTTTGCGCCGCTTCTGGCGAAGACAAAATATCGAGCGACGGTGACGCAGCCTGGCGTGAGCTGATCGCGCGCTCCACCGCTTCTTCCACGGCGGTTTTCAGATTGTGCGTAGTTGCCTGCTGGGCAGCCTGTTGCGCAGCTTGTTCGGCTGCAGTGCTTACTGCTTCCTGTACCGCGTTCCGCACCTTCGCGTCCAATTGCTCGACGCTCACTTCGGTAGCCTTGCGCGCTTCCTCCACAATCGCGGCCGTCCGTTGCGCGGCGTCCTGAACCACCTTCTTCACGGACGATTCGGAGACACGCTCCATCGAAACTTTGATCGCCTTCTCGACGGCTTCGTGCAGCTGCACGTCAAGCTGCTGGCGAACGATCGTCATTTCTTCCGCGATCGCAGTCTCGGCGCCCTTGCGGAGCGACTTATCGAGATTCTCTTTCGCGTCAGTGACCATTTTCGCCATGTGACGCGCGATCGCCGCCTGTTGATCAGGCGCGGGAACGGGAGAGACGACGTGAATCTTGTTGTCGACAGGGACCGCCGGCGATCCTGCCGAAGCGGCTGGAATTACTGTTGGCGTGGATGGAGTGGCCGCAGCGGGTGCGGGCGGCCGAACGACGGGCGGCGACGGCGCAGCTGGAGTTGGTGGCACTAGAGGGTACCGCGGGCGCGACGGGAACTGCGCCGCTCGGCGCGTACGCGGGCGATGGAACAACCTGCGGTGCCGCGGGGGTTGTCTCCAGCTCAGCGATCAAATCCGATACGACCGACGCTTCCCGGTTCGTCTCGGCCATCGTGGCGGCCCAATCGTCGGGAGGGAACGCGATGCCCCATACGTTGCCCGGAACTTCAAACTCGAGTCCGATCTGAAAAAGCTCTCGCACGGTGCGAGGCCGTTGCACCCACACCACTCGACCCTGGACTGAATGAGCCGGTTGGCCTGGTTCAGGGCGGGGAATGTCCAGCGTGACCATCGAATTTTTCGGAACGTAGTGTTTCGACTGGTATTTGCAACCGTGAATATTCACCATCACGGTGGTCGTGCGTTCCTTGAACGGCTGCCCGAGCGCGTCCACACCCGTCACGGTAAGCGGCACCGCTTGCACGATTCGCGTACTGCGGCGCTTTTGCGTCCCGGGATCGTTCGATAGTGCGGACTCGTTCACCCAAGGCCTCCGAGGGGCAATTTCTAAGGTTAGCACTCTGGAGAGGCGAGGGGATCAGAGGTTGCGCGATTGTGCGAAAGGGTAACTCGGGCGGCTGAGGAAAGGCACTCGACGCGCGCAGAGATGGACGGGCGGAGATGATGTCGGCCGGGGTTGTTAGTGTGCCGCCGAGGACCCGTGCGAACCGCCGAGGAGCGCTTCTTTCAGTTCCTTCATGATCCAAACCGGCCCAACGAGGAAGTAAATTACGCCTTGGAAGAATGCCGGCTTATTTCCTTCGATCCGATGGCCTGCAAACAGCAACACCCAGCCCGCAACAAAGATTGCGAGGCCGATACGCCACCATGTAAAGCACAGCAGGACGATCCCCACGATGATGCAGGGGATTCCGACCGCATGCATCACTTTGTTCCACGGATTTGTGTGCTCGTGATCGTATTGCGCCATGTACTGGGAGAATGAGGGCATCGCGGTCTCCGAGTTGCTTCGAGTGACTAACTTAACTCCGGGCGATTGCGGAAGCAAGAGACAGAGGATCATTGGGAGCGGACGACGCGGCCCCGGGTGGTGCGGCTACCTTCGTCAACAATATCGTTCCTGAGTCCGCTACAATCGAAATACTTCTAGTTTTACCGTTCGCGCTGCGAGCGAGGAGCAATTCGGGTGTCAAAACGCAAGTGGATGATTGCCGGTGCAATTGTGGCCGGAGTCGTAGTAGTGGCCGCGATCGTTTTGTTTTCAATGCGAGGCAGAATTCAGGAGTTGCTTCGCAGCGAAGCGCAGGCGTATCTCAGATCCAAATTTCGCAGCAACGTTGAGTTCAAGGATTTCGAAGTCTCGCTGCGGCCAGGCATCCACCTCGTTATTACCGACCTCGTTCTCCGCCACAACGGCCGCACCGACATTCCTCCGCTGATCGAAATTCGCAAGCTCTCCTTGAACGCGAGTCTGTGGGAACTTCTCGGCAAAAGAATTAGCGTCAGCAGCGTCCGTCTCGAGGGCTTGCAGATCCACACGCCGCCTCGGGGAACGGGCGGCAAGTCGATGTTTCACGCAACCGGCACGGACCTGGCGAACAAATACCCGGTCGTGATCCGCGATGTGATTGCGGACGATGCCGTGCTCGTTCCGCTGCCGAAAGATCCAACCAAAATTCCGCGCCCCTTCTACCTCCATCACGTCGAGGTTCTCAATTTCAGATTCGACGAAGCAGCTGATTTTCATGCGATTCTCACGAACCCCAAACCGCTTGGGGAAATCGACTGCACGGGAAAGTTCGGGCCCTGGCAAGCAGATGAACCTAGCGCGACGCCGGTGGACGCGAAGTTCTCCTTCGACCACGCCGATTTCAGAACGTTGAAAGGACTTACGGGTTTCCTCTCCTCGAAAGGAAAATTCAAAGGCCCGCTCGACTATCTCGAAGTGGAAGGCCAAACCGATATGCCGGATTTCGCGCTTCGGACTGCAAGCCATCCGATGCCGCTCCATACGGACTACACGGCCATCGTCGATGGCACTAACGGAAACGTGATTCTGAAAAATGTCACCGCCACATTCTTGCACTCGACGATTGTGGCGCAGGGCGAAGTCGTCGATGTGAATAAGGCAGCCAAAGGACGCACGATCGATCTTGACGCCGTCTCCGACAAAGCACGCATCGAGGATCTGCTTCTGCTCACCGTGAAGACGGACAAGCCGGCGATGACTGGCTACACCAAGTTGAAGGCCAAAATCCTCATTCCTGAAAAAGACGAGGACCTGATCGAGCGGATGTCAATCGACGGGCAGTTTGCGATCGGAGACATCCGCTTCACGAATAACGAAATTCAAGACAGGATTGATACGCTAAGCCACAAAGCGCAGGGCCAGCCGAAGCTTGGCTCCGAAGGGACGCAGGTCTCCGAGCTTCGCGGAAAATTCAAGATGGATAAGGGCCTCATCGACTTCTCAAATCTCACGTTTGGAGTCGCCGGCGCGTCGCTCGCGATGTCGGGCACTTACAGCCTGGACACCGGGCAGCTCGATTTCCACGGGAAGCTTCGAATGGACGCGAAACTCTCGCAGACGATGACGGGCACGAAGTCAGTTTTCCTGAAGGTGGTCGATCCGTTTTTTCGAAAGAATGGCGTAACCGAGATACCGGTGAAGATTACAGGAACAAAAGACGCGCCGGTGTACGGTTTGGACCTTCACAACCCGGCGAACAAAGAACCCACACCTGCGCCGCCACAATAACGCTGCGAGCGATCACAGATCGCGGCGTCCTTCCATCGCTTTCGACATCGTAACTTCATCCGCGTACTCCAGATCCGAGCCGACCGGAATTCCCATGGCGATGCGCGTTACATGCACGCCGAGCGGCTTGATCAGTTTCGATAGATAGACGGCAGTTGCTTCTCCTTCAGCCGTCGGATTCGTCGCGACGATAATCTCCTCCACCGTCCCACCCTTTAGTCTTTCGATGAGGCTCTTGATCCTAAGCTGATCGGGACCGATTCCTTGCAGCGGCGAAAGCGAACCGCCGAGCACGTGATAAAGCCCGCTGAACTGCCGCGTTTTCTCGACGGCCTGAATGTTAGTCGCTTCCTCCACGACGCAAATGATCGACTTGTTGCGCGTAGCGCCCGTGCAGTAGTGGCAGGGATCTGTGTCGGTGATGTTGTTGCAGATCGAGCACTCGCGGATTTTTTCTTTTGCGTCGCGAATTGCGTCGGAGAGCGCAAACGCCCTTTCCGGGTCGGTGCGCAGCAGATGAAACGCGAGTCGTTGCGCGGTTTTCTGGCCGATGCCGGGAAGGTGCTTCAGTTCGTCAATCAATCGCGTGATGGAAGGCGCAAAATCAGGCATGTTGAGTCCGTTGTGAGAAAATTTGAAAAGGGAAAAACGAGAAGGGAATCGGCGCGCTGTTGGCTGGTCCGGTCCTCTGAAATCTCATCCGGATCAGAAAAGTCCAGGGATCTTCAAGCCCATGATTCCGGGCACTCCACCGGCGAGATCCTTCACCTGCTTCGAAAGTTCTTCGTCCACGCGGCGAGTTGCATCGTTTACCGCGGCGAGAATCAATTCCTGCAGCATTTCCTGGTCTTTACTCTTGAAGATATCGGGCTCGATGCGCACTTCCGTCAGCTGCTTCTGGCCGTTCATCTTTACGGAAACCATTCCGCCGCCGGCCGAAGCTTCCACAAGAAGCCCGTCCATCCGCTTCTCGAGATTCTCCTGCACCTGGCGGAACTGCGAAAGCATTTGTTGGAGTGCTTTGACTTCCATGAGTTATTCCTCGCCCGGGCGCTTGATTTTTGAAATCTGGCCGCCGAACCGTTCAAGCATTGCCCTAACGATTGGATCTTCTTCGAAGCGCGCCCGCAATTCTGAACTGCGGCCCACCACTGGCGCGCGACCTGATTCAAGTTTAACACACACGCGCAGCGGCTGGCCCACCACTTGGTTCAGAACTGTGCGCAATCGCTCCATCGCGTCACGCGGCAACATCTCGGTCATCGCGCGGTTTTCGGCTGCGAAGAAAAGGCGGAACTCCCCGGATTCGATTTCGCAGCGGATTGCATTATCGAGAAACATCGACAACAATTTCGACCCTTCAAGAGCCCTTTTCACGGCATCGAGTTGCGCAGACACCAGACCGCCCATTGCGTCCTCGGCGGCCCGCGCGACGATCCGCGGCGCAGATGCGGGCACGGGCGCAGTGCTCCGCGTCGGCAGCGCGGCCGCTGCAGATGATTGTTCAGCAATCGGTGCAGCCAGCTTCACGGCAGGCGGCGCAGTTTGTGTTTCCGGCGAGGATTGCGGCGCAACGGCAGTCGTCGGTGCCATTCGAGCTGCAGCCGCGGCGGAGCCGATTGCCGACGGTCCGGCGGATTGCGCTGCCGACATCGCTCGCGACGAAGAGCTCGCAGATGAGACTGACGAACGTCCAGAGCCGGCCGACTCGCTGCGAGATTCAGATCGAAGTTCACCACGAAGCTCCGCGAGAACCTCTTCGAGCGGCGCAAGACGCTGCGCATTTACAAGTTTCAGGATGCCAAGCTCCAGATGAAGCCGTGGATCGGGCTGGCGCCGCAGATCGTCGTCCGTTGCAAGCAATACCTGGAAGAAGCGTGTGAGATCTTCTTCCGTAAAGCGCGCAGCCTGTTCCGCGAGGCGCGGTCGCTCGTCGGGAGGCGCGGCGACGAGATCGGAATCAGCGCCACAAACCCGGGCCACAAGCAAATTCCGAAAATGACGAATCGATTCCCGGCAGAAGTGCTGGAGGTTTTGTCCATCCGTGATGAGGCGATGCACGAGACCCAGAGCCTGCTCTGCAGATTGGGAAGCAATCGCTTCGACGAGATCGTCGAGCACGCTTTCGGCCACGACGCCGAGAAGTTCGCGAACGTGTGTATCCGTGATTTCATCGCCGGAATATGCGATCGCCTGCTCGAGAAGTGAAAGCCCGTCGCGAAGACTTCCTTCAGCGGCACGGGCGAGAACCGCGACAGCGCCCGAATCGATTTTCAAATTTTCAGCTTTGGCGATGCGTTCGATTTCCTCGGCAATTTCCTTGAACGTAAGTGCGCGAAATTGAAAGAGCTGCGCGCGCGATTTAATCGTCTCAACGAGATCTTCGGAGCGGGTCGTTGCAAGGATGAAAACGACTCGCTCGGGTGGTTCTTCGAGAGTCTTCAGCAAGGCGTTCGACGCTTCGTCTGTAAGTTGGTGCGCTTCGTCGAGGATCACCACTTTGTAGCGGCTCGACGCCGGTGCGTACCGCACCATTTCGCGGAGTTCGCGGATTTGGTCGATGCCGCGATTGGAAGCCGCGTCAATCTCGAGCACGTCGAGAGAAGTGCCCGCCGAAATTTCGCGGCACGAATCGCAAGTATTATCCGGCTCGGCGGTAGGACCGTTCACGCAATTCAAAGCTTTCGCGAGAATCCGCGCCGTAGTCGTCTTCCCCACTCCGCGAACGCCGGAAAAAATATACGCATGCGCCACGCGATTCGATTTGATCGCATTCGCGAGCGTTTGCGTCACGTGCTGCTGTCCGACGATTTCCGTAAATGTTTGCGGCCGGTATTTTCGAGCGATAACTTTGTAGCTCATAGGCGGGGAAGCCCCTGAATTGCTCCGGTGCGGCAGCGACTGAGATAAGAGGAACTTCGGGTGATCCGCGGCACACGAAGCTGACCCGTTACCGTTGCTCCCTTCCGGGCCTGGCGGGGTTCACGGGGAATCGTTGCACAGAGCCCGAAGTTCCACCGATCGGCAGTAATCGCAGAAAAAATTCCGTTGCTTCAGAACTGCCTCGACAAAGTCTAGCACAGCGGTGAGAACAGAAAAAGTTTTTGGATTTCCGCAATTCTATTGCCCGGTGCAGTACTTCGCAGGACGATTGGCGCGTATCTATGGCTGCCGACCGGTGGTTAGCTCACACCCGCTCCGCATAAATACCCCGCGAATTCATCCACCACTCGGTACCCCAGGCGGTCGTAGATTCTGCGTCCCATTTCCGTGGCGTGCAGCGCCGATTCCGTCGCTCCGTACTCGCGCCGCATAAACTCATCCGCAAAGCGCAGAATCGCCTCCGCGTACCCGCGGCCACGATACTCCGGGAGCGTCGCCATCCATCCGATGTACGACGCCCGGCACGCATAGGTCGCCGATCCCGACGACACAGCTTTTCCGTCAGCGTAAATAATAAATCCATGATTCGGAGCCCTCCACATGTCAGCACACGTCATTGGCGCAATATCCGCTTCGGACATTTCATGGGAAATCACATTCAGCCGAGCCATCTCCGCTGCCATTTTCCCGCCGCGCACGTGTTGAATATCCACGTCCACTCTCGGAAATTTGGCTGCCGCCAATTCTCCAGCCACCATCCCAGGCATTCGGACAACAGGTTGCAACTCGCCCGGCCTCGTCCGCGCGATCCGTTTTCGTCATCACCAGTCCCGGAATCCGGTGTGGCGCGAGAATTCTGCCGAATTCCTCGATCAACCGCGTCAGATCTCCGCCGCGCACCTCCCGCTTCGGAAATGCACAGTTGAACAGCGGCACCGGTATGCCGGCGCATTCCAGATCCATTTCTGGATGAGTCGCGTCAAGGTGCGTTGGAAACAGATCCACCCAGCACTTCCATGCTTCCACAAAAATCTCGCGAGTCTCCACAAGCATGCCGCAAATTATATGTGCGCAATGCAAAGCCGCAAACCATATTCCAACGACGCGCTGCGCGCACATTTGACACTGTTCTGTTCTCCAGACTAGTATCGTTCGCTCGCAGCATTTCGAATCGCTCAATCGAGGCCGCCGAAACTTGATGCAGGACTGGGCAACCCGCGCAATCGACACCGCGAAACGCCGGGGCGCGTCTTATGCCGACGCTCGCGTGATGGACATCCGCCAGCGCGACATTTCCACAAAAAACGGCGAAGTTGGCACTCTCGTCGAATCCGAATCGCTCGGCATCGGAATCCGCGTGATCGCTTCTGGCGCGTGGGGATTCGCTTCCACGGATCGCCTTACTCACGAGGGCATCGACACTTGCGCCGCTGAAGCTGTCTCCATCGCGAAAGCCTCCGCGCTTGCAAAGCATGCTGACGTCGCCCTCGCGCCTGAAAACCCGTATGTCGACACCTGGCAAAATCCATTTCTGAAGGATCCGTTTCGCATTCCCGTCGAACGCCAGATCGATTTGTTACTCGCTGCCGACAAGGAAATGCGCCGCGTCAAGGGCGTCACGCTGGCCGAAGGCTCGATGACGTTTCGCAAAATCGACCAGCTTTTCGTTTCGAGCATCGGCTCGGTGATTCATCAGATCAAAATGCAATCCGGAGCCGGAATCGTCGCCACCAGTTTTGCCGGCAGCGAAATTCAAAAGCGATCGTATCCAAATAGCTTTGGCGGCCAGCATGCTCTCGAGGGTTACGAACTCATCGAAGCGCTCGATCTGGCGGGGAATGCCGGCCGTACAGCGGAAGAAGCCGTCGCGCTACACTCCGCCGCGCAGTGTCCCGAAAAAAACGGCACGATCATTCTCGGCAGCTCGCAACTCAGTCTGCAGATTCATGAATCGATCGGCCATCCGATTGAGCTTGACCGCGTCCTCGGACAGGAAGCGAATTTCGCGGGCATGAGTTTTCTTACCGTCGACAAACTTCGCAAGCTCAAGTACGGTTCGGAAATCGTCAACGTAGTAGCTGATGCACGACTCGCGCATGGCCCGGGCCTTGGCACCTTCGCTTATGATGACGAAGGCGTCCCCGCCCAATGCACGCCGATCATCACGAACGGACTCTTCACCGGCTACCTGAGCAATCGCGAAACGGCCTCTGCGATTGGCGAGAATCGGTCGAACGGCACCATGCGTACGGAAAGCTGGAATCGCCTGCCGATCATTCGCATGACGAACGTGAGCATCAATCCAGGCGCGTGGAAATACGACGATCTGATTGCCGATACCGACGACGCAATCCTGATGGACACGAATCGCTCCTGGTCCATCGACGATCGCCGCTATCATTTTCAGTTCTCCACCGAAATCGGCTGGGAAATCAAAGGCGGCAAAAAAGGCCGCATGATAAAAAATCCCAGCTACAGCGGCATCACCACCGAATTCTGGAATAGTTGCGATGCAATTTGTCATCGCGACGATTGGACGCTTTGGGGAACTCCCAACTGCGGCAAGGGCCAGCCCATGCAAACCATGGGCACAGGTCACGGCGCCTCACCGGCTCGGTTTCGCAACATCAAAATCGGCGTGGCCTTCGCAAAATGACAATCACTGCAAAAATGATTGAAGCCTGGAGTGCGAGCGAGATCTGCGCGAGGCACGCTTTGAGCAACCAGCAAGTGATTGTCATCCTGAGCGCAGCGAAGGATCTCAACTGCCGATGAAGCGCATGCGCAAAAAATCAATCTCCCGCAGCATCCGCCGCGCCGAAGTAAGCGCTCCCTCGCATCCGCGCCTCACTGCCGCCGAGCTGAAAACCATCGCCGAGCGGATCTTGAAATTCAGTGAAGCCGACGAAACCGAAATCGAAATTGACGTTTCGACTGACGCGCTCACTCGGTTCGCGAACAACATCATCCATCAGAACGTCGCGGAGCAAGTTCTCCACATTTCCGTCCGCGCCGTGATGGATGGCCGCACCGCTCGCGCTACCACAAACAAAACCGACGAAGAATCGCTGCGCCGCGTCGCAGCGGCGGCAGCGAAACTCGCGCTTCACCAGCCAAAGATTCCGGGTTTGCTGCCGATGCTCGGAAAACAGAAAATTGCGAAAACTGCTCGTTTTTTTGCGGCGACCGCGACTGCAACGCCTCAGGATCGGGCCCGCGCCGTTACGCGCGTCTGCAAACTTGCGGAGAAAAACAACCAGACCGCCGCCGGAATTTTTTCGAGCGGCGCCATGCAGACCGTTCTCGCCAATTCGAAGGGCCTGTTCGCGCACCACGAGCAAACTCGATCCGAGTTTTCGATCACGATTCTCGAACCCAATTCATCCGGCTGGGCGAAAGCGAATTCGCCTGATATTCGCGCTCTCGATCCCGACCTCATGGCCGAAAGTGCCAGCAACAAAGCCGCTCATTCGCGAGAACCTCGCGAATTGCCGCCCGGGCACTACACCGCGATCCTTGAGCCATCCGCTGTTCTCGATCTCGTTGGCTTTCTCTTTTACGATTTCGCGGGCACCTCGGTGCTCGACAAGCGCTCCTGCTTCAACGACCGCATGGGCAAGAAAGTTTTCGGCGACAACATCACGCTCTGGGACGACGTCTACCATCCGAACCAGCTGGGCGCTCCCGTATGATGGCGAAGGCCTGCCGAAACAAAAGGTTCTTCTCGTCGATCGCGGTGTGCCGAAAAATCTTGTCTACTCGCGCGCTACAGCTAAGAAAATGAAAACCAAGCCCACCGGCCATGGCTTCAGCTTACCCAATGAATATGGCGAAGCACCGATGAACCTGGTTTTTTCGGGCGGCGACAAAAGCATCGACGACATGATTCGCTCGACCGAGCGCGGTGTGCTCGTCACGCGCCTCTGGTACATCCGCGAAGTCGATCCGTACGAAAAGATTCTCACTGGCATGACGCGCGATGGAACGTTCCTCGTTGAGAACGGAAAAATCGCCGGCGGCATTCGCAATTTCCGCTTCAATCAGAACCTTCTCGAAATGCTTTCGAACGTCGAGATGCTGGGCCCCTCTGTGCGCGCTGCCGGGGAAGAATCGTTCGAGATGGTCGTCCCCGCGATGAAAGTCAGTAATTTTAACTTCAGCGAAGTCACTAAATTCTAGATTCTCTCGTCTGTCATCCTGCCTGCCCTGACGAAGGAAGGGAAGGCATCCGGCCGGGATGCCTGAAGAATCTCAGCCGCGGCTATTTGCGACCACTTGCGCGACAAGCTCCTGCAGTTCTTCATGCGCGTCGCATGGAGCGGTCAGCGATCCGTCTCAGCCGCGCCGCCCGGCCGCACGAAATATTTCCACTTATCCAAATCTGCGCGCACCGCGACATCGAAGAATCCAACCATCATTTCATCGTACGTTTGATCGCCCCACCGCACAGCTGCACTCGGGTCGGGATTGTGTTCATTTGCTTTCGAATTGTCGTACCACGCCACCGCTTGCAATTCAGTTCCCGCCTGCAAGCGGACGCGGCTCGGCGAGTCGATAACTGAGTTGCCAGTAAAAATCCCAGTTCACGCGGAGAAGTGGCTCGATCGTTCCGTCCTTGTGAACGATGTTGTACTCGAAACGCTTTCCGCGCAGGTGCATGTGCGGCAGAAAGCTGAGCAGCGTCGCGTCATTCGGCAGCGTACCGCGCGCTTCCACTCGAAAATCATCGGCGCCAGGCGGAATCACGAAGTGATCATTCGTCAGCTGCAATGTGAGCACTCGCTGCTTCGGTGGCTCCTTCGCAAAGACCAATCCAATCGCAGTCTGATCGGATTTCACCTCGCCGTGCGCCATGTAATGCATTTGAAATACAAGATCCGAGCCTGGGGGAACGAGTTTTGCCATTCCGTCGGGCCAGCGATCCGGCGAGCTCCCCGGGGCGTATACGAGCAGAATGTCAGCGTCAGTCCAAAGCGCGTCGCGCCGCGATTGTTCGTCCATCATATCCGCTGCGGTGAAGGGAACGCCGACCGGTGCGTGCGCGAGCCATTTCGAGCCGGGCGGTCGAACGTAAACCACCGCGTGATGCACGCTCTCGCGGCTCGATGGACGAATCTCGGAGAGCTGAACCCATTTCGCCTCGGTAAATTTCGTGGGAACAATTTCGTACGTGTATTCAATGTCGCCATGCGCAGGAAGTTTTGCAGGCTGCGTCATCTTTACGATCGCATCGGGCTCGGGGATGTTCCAGCCGTCCGTCCAAATCCGCGGCGGCGGCGCATCGTGCGGATCGCCGGCAGGCGCGTGAGCTTTCCACCAGGCACTTAGAGTTGCTATTTCTTGTGGCGTGAGCGACGGGTCATTTGCGAAATGTCCGACAGCCGGATCGGCAAACCACGGCGGCATTCTGCGGTTCGCGGTAATGAAAGCAATCGAGCGGGCCTCGGCGCGGGCTTGTTCGTATGTCACAAGCGGCAGCGGACCGATTTCGCCGGGCCGATGGCAGCTCTGGCAATGCTGCGCGAGGATCGGCAACACGTCGCGAAAATAGGTTGGCGAACGATCGGATTGCGCCGCGGAAACCGGGTGCGGCGTCCCGCGCCACGCGAATGGCAATGCGGCGCCGATGATCGCGAGAATGGAGACCGGCAAATAGTTGTGGCGAAAGTACACGGGAGAATTAGTTACGCACTCCGGCGGCTTGGTTGCAAGTGTGATGAACTGGGCGCGCTATTGTTTCGTGAATTGCAGACTCGTGATCGCGCGATGGATCACATTTTCCTGAATCTGAACCAGGTCCGAGCCCGCGTACGTCATCCCGAAGATTGTATAGAGATGCGTGTCGCGCTGAAAAAATACTACGACGCCTGACCAATCGCGCTGGTCGACGCTTCCGCGAAATCGATGTTCCACCGCAGGCACGCCGGACACCGTAAGTTTCTTTTCACCGAGCGGCCGGAAATTATCGAGCATGTCCTGCAGGCGGCGGTCGGTAGCTGCGATATCGCTCTCGAACGATTTCCCGATCGGCTCCCGGCCAATCAATAGGTATGTGGTCTCGTCGGACGTTCCGAGCGCAGTGATCGCTCCGGGCAACACGGTACGCGCACCTTCGACCAATTCCCATGTGGGCGGTTTGTACATCTGAAAACCATACGTCTGATTGGTGTAGAGATTTCCGCTCACCGTTTCGCGCATCGGTTCGGGAGGCGCGGGCTTGGGAGTGGGCGGCTGAGCCGGAGCTGCGGCAGGAGTGGGCGCAGGAGCTGCAACAGCAGGTGCAACTGATTTCGCACTCGCGCTGGCCGCTGGGGCTGATAGAGTCGAATTTGTGGTGGCAGGTGAATTAGTTGCTGCCGGCACCGGTTCAGGTTTGGGAGCGGCTACAGCCGCGTTCTTGCTGTACGAATTTACGGTTCTAGGTGCAGATGCGGGTTTTTCGGCGGTTGCATCCGACTTCTTTTCGGCATCCGCCTTCCTCGACGAATCCGTAATGCTGATCGAAACCACCTGATCTTTCTGAATCACCGCAAAGCCGTAGCTTGTTTTGACTCTGAACGAATTTTCTTCAAAGCCGACAATTGTGCCAACGATTTTCGTCCCGTCTTTGAGTCTTATCTCGTCAGCGTGCGCCGCAGCCGAAGCGAGCAGAGCGATCGTTGCAAGAAGTGTAGGAAACGCGAATCGCCGCACCATGCAATCGAGTATCGCGCTCCCCGGCGCACGCGGCAAGGCCAGGCTCCTCGAAGTTGTTGCGTTAGTCAGCGTATGTCCAACCCGCTCCCGGGTTAGTCAGCGCGCCTTCGACACAACTTCCCCGCGCCAGTCACTGCGTCTTCAATGTCCCAACGCGTCTGTCATTCTGAGCGAAGCGAAGAATCTCAATCCTTCGTGCTTGGGATTGCGTAGCGTAATCGTAGAGGTTTTACTTCTTGCCGCGAGCGCGGCGAGATTTCGCAGGCTTTTTCTTACCGGTTTGTTTCTTCCGAGACGCCATTGCAAGCAACTCATTTTTCAAACCCGTCAGTGCTGCTTCGAGCACGCGAAATTCGGAATCAGCTCCATCCAATCGGTGCGCGCGGCCCATCGCTTCGAGAGCGCGCGCTGCGCCCACAGCCTTCTGCGCGCCGAAAATCGCAAGGGATCCTTTGAATGCGTGAGCGGCGGTATCGAGTTTGGCCGGATCCTTTGCAGCTATCGCGCTACGAATGGCTTCGAGTCGCTTTGGCGCGTCGGCGAGAAATGATTTCGTCAGCGTCTGCATGAGCTTTTCACTGCCGCCAGTCGTGCGGCGCAAATGTGTTGCAACGTCCTCTGCTGGCGGGAGAGTCTCTGGTGCCGGAGGACGGGCGGCTCGCTCGGGCTTTGCGGGAGGGTTCGCGGCGGCGGGCTTCGCTCCAATCACCTGATTGCCAAAGGTTGCGAGAAATTCAATCGTGTCAAACAGTGCGCTCATCTCGAACGGCTTCGGCACGAATCCGTCCATGCCCGCCTGCAGACGCCGCTGTTTATCCTCTTCCGTCACATTTCCAGTGAGTGCGACGATCACCTGATGTTTCCCGGTGGATTTTTCCTGCTGGCGAATCGAGCGCGTCGCTTCCAGGCCGTCCATACCGGGCATCTGCTCGTCCATCAGCACCACGTCGAACGGAGCTTTCGCAAGCGCATCGAGAGCCTGGCGGCCGTCCGCCACCCCCACCACGGTGTGACCGCGCTTCTTGAGGAGTTCGCTGACGAGCTCGCGATTTTCCGCAGTATCTTCAGCAACTAATACCCGTAGCTGCTTCACCGATTTTTCCAGCCGCGGCCGTTCTGGCTTCTGTGCCGTACTCGAAGTTTCCTGCGGGCGAGATGCTTCTTTCCTTGCGCCTCCGGACGCGGTTTTTGCTGCGCGAGGGAGCCGAAACCAGAATCGAGTTCCAAGTTTTGGTTTCGATTCGGCGCCAATCGTCCCGCCCCATCGTTCGACCGTAATCTTGCAGAAGTAGAGCCCGAGGCCTGCTTTGCCCGGCTTGTCCGATCCCTTTGGAGAAGAGCGCAAACAATTTATCGGCAGACTGGTCCTTCGGAAGCCCTGGGCCCTCGTCATCGACGAACGCGAGAACTACTTTGCCACGATCTTCGAGACCGATCGTGACGGTGGTTCCTCGAGGGCTGTAGCGAAGCGCGTTTTCGAGCAGGTTACCGAAGATGCGGTCGAGGCGCGATTCGTCACCGGTAACAATCCACTCGCGTGCGGTGTCGACAGCCGGATCGATCTGCAGTCGAATCTCTTTCTCTTTGAACGCTGGCGAAAATTCCCGGACTGCGCGCTCGGCGCAAGCAGCAATATCCGCGACGCCCGAAACATTTTCGCCGCTCGAGGGATGGCCGGTAAGGTCAGCGGAAAAAGCCTGAAGGATTCCGCGAATCATCTGTTCCTGGCGATTCGATTCGCGCTGGCCCGTTTCGACCATTCGCCGCAAATCGGCGGACAGATCCTCAAGCGCCAGCAAGCTGAAGCAGCCGCGCATGGCCGTCAGCGGCTGGGACAGATCGTGGATGATGCAATGCAGCAGGATTTCTTTTTTCTGCACTTCGTGGAGCAACCGCTCGTGCGCCAGCAGGGAATCGCGAGCCGCTTGAAACAATTTCTGCCGGTCGGCATACGTTTTCGAGAGATTGCAGAGCAGCAGGACGTTCTTGCCGTCGAGATGAAGCGCGGCGGCCTCAAGGGGAGTCTCACGGCCTGCTGAATCGCGTTCAATCCACACAGGAGAATTGGCCGAGCCATCGCGCTGTGAATTCCAGAATCCCTCGGCATCGGTGAGAAAATTCTCGATGAACGGCGAGACTTCCGCCAGGCGAATCGTTTTATCGCGGGCTACCGCGCCGCTCCAAATCTTTTCGCACCACTTCGGATAATCCCCGATCGGGCGAAACACTCCGTTATCGGCGTATTCGAAGAGCGCGAAGCCTTGATTCGCAAGAAACGATTCAATGATTGGGTTTGCGGCCATGTTTTTCGAGCATTGCCTGCGTCAAGCCCATGAAAGCATCTTCCACGAGTTCGCCCGTCTTAGCGCTGGTCCGAAATATTTTCCAGCCCTTTTCGGCGAGTTGCGCTTGGCGGTCCGAATCGATTTCCCACTGGTCGGTCAAGTCCACTTTGTTGATGACGAGAAGTGCCGGCACGTTGCTCACCGTTGCAGTGATGCGCTCATTCAAGGTGAGAGCGTCTTCCAAGGTTTGGCGGCGCGTGCCGTCCACAACAAGCAAATATCCGGAAATCCCGCGAAGGTACGAAACCTGCACTTTTTGAAGAATGTCTTCGCCATGAATATCCCAAATGACGAGGTCAACCTGTTCGTTCCCCGTGCGAACGACTTTTTTCTCAATCTTCACGCCGATCGTCGAGTGGTAGACGTCCGTAAAAATGCTTTCGACGAAGCGGCGGACGAGGCTCGTCTTGCCGACCGAGTACGATCCCAGCATGCAAATTTTCTTTTGGAGAGCCATCGGAACGCGGCCTAGTTTACAGGGGGAGCGGGAGAAAAAGCGACTTTGAAAGTGACGCTGCGGTTGAGGCGGCGGCCTTCTTCAGTATCTTCATTGCGCAAAGGTTCAGACGTGCCCACGCCGCTCGCGCGCAGGTACTCGGATTTCACTCCGGCCCGCACGAGATTCGCGAAGATCACATCAGCGCGCTGTTTGCTGAGGACGAGATTTGTGCCTTCAACGCCGGTAACGTCCGTGTGGCCGATGACGTCGATCGAGAGCTTCCCGTTAAGGTGATTCGCTGCGGAAATCAACGCCCGAATATCGTTCTGAGCGGAGGCGACTGCCTGCTCTTGCCCGGTTTCGAGGTCCGCGCGGCCGATCGGGAAAAGCAGCACAGCGGACTCGAGCGAAGTTCGCACCCGATTCATTTCTACGAGATTGGAATTTTCCAGATGTGAATCGTCGATGGAATTGATTCCCGCGATCCACGGCGCCCGCTCTTCGAGTCGCGCAATGAATTGCGGAGACGCAATTCCTTCGGCGCGCAGCTGGCCGTCTTTTTCCGTCAGCTTTACTCCCGAAGGAGGATGAAGCAGCAGATTCGCGCGCTTCAGAACGATGTCGTCTTCCATCGAGTAGAACGGTTTCAAATCGAGGTCGGCGGATTTCGGATCGATTCCAGCGCGCGAGAGAAGCTCTTCCGGATTCGCAGCGAGTGGGTCGCGAAAACCCTGAATGCGATACCGGCCCCCTTCCCGCGCGTACGACATCACAACGATTCCAGGCTGCTGCCGGAGAACTTTCAAAAAACGCGACCATTCCCAAAGCAGGTAGCCCGAGTACGCGAGAGGAATCGCGATCAACGCGAGAATCACGCCGCCGGCGATTAGCGCGGCACGCGGCCTGTGTCCTTTTGCTTCCGAATGATCCTTGAACTGCGCTTCGAGCAACGGCGTCAATTGATCGTCGGCGGCGCGGAACGGCCCCGCATCGCCTTCGAAGTGCGCAAGCGCCGAACTGTAGTTCTGCTGAATATTTTCGAGCGCTTCTTTCATCGCGGTGCGATAGCTTTCGGGCGCGTGTCCGCGAATCACCGATGCCAGAACCGCTCCCGGGCCTTCCTCGATCCAGACTTCGAGTTCGCCCACGTCCATGCGGTCCAGCGTGTTGCTGCGCTGCGATTCGAATGAGTCCTTCACGAATTGCTGAATGGCGGAGAGCATGCCCGCGACCATCGAGGCATCCTGAGTCGCAACCGCCGGCGCAACCACGTGATTGAGCACGAGCCCTGTCTCGCGGTGGATCAAAAAAACTTGCTCCACCCGGAATAGCAGGCTGTGCATCAGCACCACTTCGCTGAAAGGTCTGCCCGTGCGAAATGCTTCGACACGCCATTGAATTCCGCGCCACGAGAGGCTGTGCTCGAGCGCTTCGTTAAACGTTTCGAGCATTCCGCGCAGCGCTTCAGTGATGGATTTGCGAATCGCGGGGCCCATCACCGGGAAAAGTGCGTCTGCAAGAACGTGCGGATCACGGCGAACGGATTCGCGCAGCGTGTCCTGAATCGTGGGAGCGAGGGCGTTTGAAAGCGCCTGGTCGTCACCCTGTTCGCGACGCATTTGAATCGCTTCGGCGACCACGGAGCTGACGTCCTCAGCCCGGCGATCGGTGTCGTCCAATCGCTCCTGAATGTTTTTGAGGCTTTCCTGTTCGGGACCCACGATCAACTGGCGAAGTTCTTCGTACGCGTGGCTTTCCTGCTGAGGATTTTCTTGCGATGGCGCCTCGGGCGCTCGACGTTGGGCTTGCTCAGCCATGGTGGAGGTTACGTTTCGATGCCGGATACTGTCCGGCACTTATTTCTCAGGCAGTTCGAGATCGTTTTTGAGGCGCAGCGAGAATTCCGCAAAAATATCGGCGAGAGCGGCGCGGTCCGTCTTGTCGTTGCGAAGAATGTCGACTTCGCGATCGAGGGATGCGGACGTTTCGCGGCGCAATTTGTCGATTTCATTCGACACAGCTTTCGAATGTTCAAGGAGCTTGGCGCGCAATTCGCTCTGTCCGTCGGACATTTGTTCTTCCAGCTGGCCGAGTTTCTTCTCGATCATCTTCGAAGCTTCTTTGAGTTCGCGGCCGAGTTCTTTCAGGCCATCCGTGCGCTCGGATTTTTCCGTTTTCAGGCGCTGGCTGAGCGAATCCACTTCCTGCTGAACGAAATTGCTGAGCGTATCGAGGCGCTTCGTCGTATCTTCGCGGAGCGTTTCCACAGCCTTCGAGACGTTTTCTTCCAGGCGCGCGAATCGCTTCTCGTAGTCGCGCATCTGCGACCCGAACAATATGTCGCGTATCTTATCTACGTTTGCGCCTTCTTCTTTTCCGGATGAATTAGGAAGTTTTGCGTCCGCAGGGGATGCCATTTTCCGACCTCTCCTTTTGCGATTCTTTATGCCCTGCCGATGGGACCTGCGCGTAGTGGTTCGGGGCATCGGGCGACACTACTATGAAAGTAGGTATCGCTGCAATAACGGCGTGTAATGGGACTGGGGTACGAACGGTTTGGCAGGTATAGGACTTAGTTCAGCAAGGAGTAGCTCCTCTGTTCGTCAGATTCGAGCGATTTATCTGACTAAAATATAAGGACGCAAACGCCGTACGCTACACTCCGAACGAGAACCACGGTTCCCGCCGCGTAACGCAGGCATCCTGCCGGCTCCTTCCGGTGCAAGCGCCGGCAATCAATTCATTTATCGAGAAATTCGCGAAGTCTTGCATACCCGGCGCGGCTCACCGGCAGCTGAGTGCCATTGTGAAGCACCGCCACATGGCTGTCCTTGCCGTAGGGTTCGATGCGGGCGACGCGCTCCAGGTTGACGATATAGGACCGATGAATGCGAAGAAAGCGCGACGGGTCGAGCGCTGATTCGAGGCTCGCGATGGTCTGCTGCTTAAGGTGCTTCTTGCCCTCGGCGCTGAGCGCCACATAATCGTCCTGCGACTCAACGTAATCGAGTTTCGCGATCGCGATGATGAAGACGCGAGTGCCGTCGCGGACTGGAATTCGATCGAGATACTGCGCGGGAGGCCGCGCAGAGGCCGCAAGTTCTGCGGGAGTCGGACCTGGTCGCGTCGCACCTTGTGGCGCGGATTGGCTTGAAGGGCGCCCGCCGATGCGTTCCTTCGCGCGTGCAAGAGCTGCTTCGAAGCGGTCCGCGCCGAAGGGCTTGAGGAGATAGTCGACGGCGTGGACTTCAAAGGCGCGGATCGCGTAGTTGTCATGCGCGGTGACAAAAACGACGGCAGCGCCGGTGCCAATCAGTTCCAGAACTTCGAAGCCATCGAGCTTAGGCATTTGGACATCGAGAAAAACGAGATCGGGTTTCAGTTCGGTGACGGATTTCACGGCTTCGAAGCCATTCGCACATTCGGCGGCGATTTCGATTTCGGGATGTGCGGTGACGAATTCGCGCAGCACCTGCCGGGCGAGTTCCTCGTCATCGACGATGACGGCACGAATTTTCCGTTCGCTCGACGACATCATGATGCTCGCGCCTCCCGTTCCGCCGGCAACGTGATCGCGACGCAGTAGCGGTCGCCCTCGGTTTTTACGTTGAAGCTAGCGAGATTTCCGTGCCGCGTGGCGAGGCGCTGGCGAACATTGGCGAGCCCCACGCCACCGCGTCGGCGGGGCGGAGAATCGGGATCGAAGCTGTTTTCAACGGCGATGGAGAGCTCGCCGTTGTGGGAATGAATGTCGAGCTTGATTGTGCCGCCCTCCACGAGATTTGAAATTCCGTGGACCACCGCATTTTCCACGAGCGGCTGAAGCAACAACGGCGGAACAAAAACATCGAGCACGTCCGAGTCAATATTTTCCTCCATCTGAATGCGCGCTCCGAAGCGGACTTTTTCGACAGCCAGGAACGAACGAATCAGAGAAAGCTCCTCCTCGAGCGGTATCGCCGCTTTCTCCCCCAAGCCGAGTGTGCGGCGCAGGAAATCACCGAGCAGGACGCACATCTCGCGCGCCTTGGCCGGATCTGAGCTTGTGAGCGCGCTGATCGAATTCAGGCTGTTGAAAAGGAAGTGCGGATTCACTTGTGCTTTGAGCGCTTTCAGTTCTGCGTCGCGCGCGAGCACTCCCGCTTTCATTTCTCGCTCTCGTGCCTCCTGCGAATCTTGGACGGCGAGCAATACATAAAAAAAAGCGACCGCCAGCAGGTAGAGAAGAATTCCTGTGCCAAATAGCAGCGGAAAACTCTTCGCGAGATGTGCGTCCAACCCGCTAAATACTGGAATGCCCGACAAGAGATGAGCGAGCGCCTTCGCCGATAGAATCCAGACTCCGCTCACGATCACTGCAGCGAGCGAATGCGTCAGCACGAGCTGCAACTTGCCGGTGTGTTCGAGCGATGTCCCACGGCACGAATACCACGCGGCGAGGCACATGAACGCGTACAGCTTGCAAAGCGGAATTCCGACGACGAATGCCTCCATCCAGGTGAGCCCGCCGGGAACGGCGAGCAAATACACGAGCATCGCAGCGAGAGGAATCCAGGCAAGCAGGTAGGGAACAAGTCGCCGTAGGTTTCCTAGAATTGGGTGCATGGCTGGAAGTTAGTTCTTGATCTCCAAGCCGCCGAAGACTGCAACGCCTCGAATGATCAGCTTTTTCGCCGGCGGATCTTGTGGAGGATGCGTGGTCTTGTCGCTGTAGCCGCCAAAAATTCCGACGCCATCGATTACGACGTTCCAGGTGCGAGGAACGCGAATCTCGCCACCGCCGAAAATCATGGTGGCTTCGAGGACGGCCTGATCACCCTGAATGTCGGCCTGCGAAAAGTCAATTTCGCCGCCGCCAAAAATCGAAGTCATTTCGCCGCTTTGGAAATTCCGGGAACTCACCTGATGTTCTCCGGCGCCGAAAATGCTCGTGCAGGTGACGTGAGAATCGCTGGAATCGAATTTCTGGCCTGTTTGATAATCTTTCGACTTCCATCGGTTCAGTAATGGTTCGCCGCTTTTACCGAAAGCCTGAACCACTAGTAGTACGCCCACGCCGATGATGAATATGGGCCACAGCGTTTCAATTCTTACGCGCGCGAAGCCCAATTCCTGCAACTGAAGCGCGACTCCGGCCAGTATCAGGAAGCCGCCCCAAAAACGGCGGCTGGAACCCTGGCAAGTGAGAAGTGTCGAAACGCCCCACGCGATCAACGCCAACGGCCAGAAGCGAAACACACGATTCGCGTCGACCAGATTCATTTGATCCAGAAGCAGCGTGACTCCTGCAAGAGTGACGATAATTCCGAAGATAAGCCCGCGAGTGCCGCGAGTGAGGCTACTCATCGTGATGGCCTCCATTTCGCGCTCCGCTCGATCCGCCGAGCATTCGTGCGCGCATCTGGACCAGCAGCATCGCCATGCCCGTTGCGACGAGAGCCAGAGGCCAGAATTTCAGAAGTTCTTGGAAGATGGGCGCGTTCCATTCGACCGCGAGCATATTCCATAATCCCGGCACAATCACGGAAAAGAGCCACAGATTGTTTGGCCACAGCCGAACCCAGCCGATTTCGGCGGCCTGAAAAGCGATTCCGAGCAGGATCAGAAGTGTCGCTGAGAACATGATCATTCCTGTCTGGTAGCTCGATGGGTGAATCGAACCGCTCGAGGGTTCTTGCTGTCTCGCGTATGCCATGATGCCGCCTCCTGCGCCGAATGTGTTTCTTTCCACGTCGCAAGGATAGGGGCGCTCAAGAAGAGTGTCGCGCGGTAATCGGCGAGCGGCGGCTATTTACCGGCGAATGACGGTTGAGGCGGAGGATCGTCAGAGGCAGTCGGCGAAAGTAGCGCGGAGACGTAGCAGTGCGCCGCTGCAGGCGGCGCGAGGCAGTCGCAAACTACGAAAGGGTTATGCCGAGCCAGAAAACTTCGACGAGCAACCCCATCAGGAGGATCATCAGGCGCATCCGCTTTTTCTGCACTGCGGCCACAATGATGCCCATCGCACACAGAAGAAGACCAAGCTCAGGCCAGAAGAGCCGAGAGCCTGCTCCCACCCACTGACCGGAGAAATCTTGCAGCCACACAGAGGCAAACGACATCGCAGTGGTGAGCGCTACTCCGACGATGCCCGCGAGCGCTACGCCCTTTGCCCATTCTGGTATTGCAAAATTCCGTTTTGCATCGCGCCAGTCCATCCACGTCTGCGCGACCACTACCCCCACAACCAAAACAACGAACAGCGCCACGTCCCCTCACAGTCTAGGGTCGCTGCCGTCGAGTCACGCCCTCAGTACAAGGCCGCTTTACTTTGCGGCTTCGCAGTTTCGACAGGTACGGTGCCCACCGCTTTCTTTTCCAGCAATTGCTTTTCGTCGTCAGCCAAACGCTTCATCATCGAGCGAATCACGCTCGTGCCGTTTCGCTGAAGCTTGTGCTTGTTAAACCCCATGCAATTTGGTGTCCTTATACAGGATTCACTTCACCGGTGACAATCAATCTTTCGCTCAAAATGCGTGCGCGCCGGAATCTCTCAGTAGTTTCCGCAACGGTCCCGGCCGGAAGTTCCTTCAAGATGCGTTGCAACTCCTCGTCGAACAGCTGGCTGATGAGCTCCGGCGTGTGTAGTACGGGAGTGCCGCTGTCGTCGAGAATGCGCAGCTTATCGCGATGCTTCACGCGCTGGGCGATCATGAGCCGGTAAATCCGGTCCGTGGCCAGATCTTCCATGTAGCCGTCGAGTAGGCTCGCGCCGCGCCCGCTGAGGACGCCATTGCGATAGCGAATCACGGTGCGAACGGCGGCGCGTGTTCCCGCAAGAGTTTGTTTGCCCACTCCCACCGGAGTTGGGCGCATGTCGGGATGCGTATTTGCATTTTTCGGGCGCGCTGAAAGCTGGTTGGGAGCGGGGAACTGTTCGACCGCGATTTGATTCTGGTCGGGGTGGCCGGTCCACGCGCCGTCCATGAGGGCATCCGCCTCGTTCTTCTTGTCTTTCGCAAGCGCAGCCAAAGCCCGCGCGTTTAACTCTGCATCTTCGCGACTGGGATACAAAGCTGTCATGCCGCCGATCGCGAGCAGACCGTGCTTGTGGCAGATCTCCGGCATCAGCAGGCGGAAATTCTGGAAGAAGGCAACGTCATGCGGAATCGTGTTCCGATCAGGCAGAACCCATTGCGGATCTTCGATGTTGAAATGAATCAGGCTCGCCATGTAATCCCAGCGGCCCAGATTCAGCGCGAGAATGTGCTCGCGGAGGTTGTAGGCGAACTCCTCCATTTGATACGCGAGCGGATGCGATTCCACAAGCGCCATGCACTTGATTGCATCCGGCGCCCAGCCCTTCGCCTTCGCAATCGCTTGGAAAAGATCGCGCCACCAGAGCGCTTCTTCCGCTGATTCCGACTTCGGAATGTAGAACGTGAGCGGATGTTTCAGCTCGGCAGCGTCCAATTGATACGTGATCATCGCGACGTCGAAAAGCGAAGCAGGAAGAATTTCGTCTTTCAGCACGCCGGCCTGGTGCATGTGCAAGCCGCGAGGGCGAACGGAGATCACAACCTTGCTGGGCTGAATTGTAACGGTACGGTTGCGCTTTTTATCGTCGTATGCGAGATGGCCGCGCAAGGCCGAAAGGCTGTTTGAGATCGCGAGCACCGAGTGCTGCCAGATGTTGGCGACGGAATCTTCCATGTCGAGCATCACGCCCGGCGCGCCGGAGTTCAACATTTTCACGACGAGCTCGCCGTCGTCGGCAGGCCCTGTCATCTGGTTGCGCTGGTCCTGGCACCAGTCGGGAAGCTCGATGCGCCAGTCTGCGCGAGTTGCGTCCGAGGGCGGCAAGTAATCGGGCAGCTTTCCTTGATGCGACGCTGCCAGCGCAGCCGCGCGCTTCTCGTTGAGTGCGCGCTGTCGCGGCGTGAAATGTTGGTGGAGCGGAGTGAGAAATTCGATGAAGCCTTTCGGGAGGTCCCGGGTGGCGTCGAATCCGGGAGGTGCCGAGTTCATGGCCATGATGGGTTCCGGAGTCTGACTCGTTTTTGCGCTCATGCTACCCATGGATGCCGGGTCGAGGCCGGCGGATTCATTAGCGGCTCAAAACGGACATGGGAAAGCAGATACGAGATTCACGACTCCCAAGTCGCGCCTCTGAGCGGCACAAAACAACTGGCAATCGAACCACCATTAACGAGGAGCTTTGCTCCAGAGGGAGAAGAGTCCTAACTCATTTAAAAATAAGGAATTATTCTTACTAAACTGTTCGGCGAAAGTGGAGGCATGGCGGATTACTGCTCGCGCTTAACTCACGGCGGCCTCGTTGGTCAAATCCATTAGCCAAAATGCGAAGCGTTTTCGTCTCGGCTCTCGCCGTATCGCAACCTAGTAATAGTACGCGCTCGGCCAAAGCCTCTGGTTGCAATCCCGGCAACCGTCCGCATCGGCGCGGGTCGTTCGCGCGAACTCGTCTGATACGATTACCACTTCCATGCGAAAACCGTGGGTCATAGCGCACCGGGGCGCGTCTGGACACGCTCCCGAAAACACGATGGCCGCTTTCGAGCGCGCCGTCGAGTTGGGCGTGGTGTTCATCGAGACGGATCTGCATCTGACGCGTGACGCGCGGTTCGTTGCGATCCACGATGAAACCCTCGAGCGCACCACCAATGGTCGCGGCAAAGTTTCGGATTTCACGCTCGCGGAATTACGGCGGCTCGACACCGGGCTGTGGTACGACCGCCAGTACATGGGCCAGCGAATACTCACCCTCGAAGATATTCTCGAGTTCGGCCGCAAGCGCGACATCGTCTTCTACCTCGAAGTGAAATACGAAGCGGCCTGGGGAATGCATCACGCGCTAGTGGGAGCGCTGCAAAAGGAACAGGACGCGGCCCGCACAATTGTGATTTCATTCGACGCCAGCGCGATCGAAAGTGTCCGCAAACTCGACGCCTCAATCATGACCGGATTGCTGATCGACGAAGGCAGCCAAACGGACGCAGTCCGGCGAGCCCTCGACGTCGGTGCGCGCCAGCTCTGCCCGCAAGCAAAGTTGGTAACGCATGAATTTGTGGAACAGGCTCATCGCGCCGATCTGCTTCTCGCCACCTGGACCGTCGACGACCCCGAAGAAATGCGCCGCGTCATTTCCGTCGGCGCCGACGGCGTGATGACCGATTTTCCAGATCGGTTAATGGCGGTTTCGGAAGATTTGCAGACTCTCGATCCGCGCCCATAGGAGCGTCCCCAAGAGTCGCGCGCACCGCGATGCCTTTGTAGCGCCGGGCTTCAGACCGGCAGGGGTTGACGTGGGGGTTCTCGGTCGTCGCCTCCGATCCACATTGATGTTAGCTACGTCTTGTTTGGCACCCTGGCAAACAGCCCCGCAAACTCCCCCAACGAAAGCTGCTCCGCCCGCGCATCGGCGCGTAACTCGAATTCCGCAAGAGAAGTATGAATCCGTTCATCGGTTGCTATCGCGCGCAAATTATTCCGCAAAGTCTTCCGCTTCTGGCTGAAGCAAGTCTGTACAAACTCTAGGAATCGCCCCTCCTCGCCAGCCCCGCGAATGCCAATCTGAGCGCGCTCGCCCGGAAGCGTCATGGAAACGAGAGCCGACTCCACTTTCGGCGGTGGACGGAACGCGCCCGGTGGCAGCCAAAGCGCAATTTTCGGCGCGGCGTAAAATTGGCACGCGACCGATAGATATCCATATTCGCGCCTTCCGGGACGCGCCACGATTCGCTCTGCCACTTCCAGTTGAATCACGATGTGAATCGAATCGATAAGGTCCGCACAGCCGAACAGCTGATGCAAAATCGGCGAGGTGATGTAGTAAGGCAAGTTTCCGTACACGCGGAATCGTTCGCCGCCCGCTATTTTCGCAAGGTCCTGCGCGAGCACGTCGCCCGAAACCACTTCCACTCCCGGCCACACACTTGCGTTCGTCACCACTCTCTCGCGCAAGCTTTCGGCAAGCTGCGGGTCGCCTTCGATCGCGATCACGCGACGGCCATCGGCGGCAAGCAGCTCCGTCATCTCGCCGTGTCCCGCGCCTATTTCAATCCACAAGTCGTTCGCGCCCAACGGGAGTGTTCGGAGGATGCGCTTTCGCCAGCCGATATCGCGCAGGAAGTGCTGGCCCATTCGTTGTCGTGCCATCGCGGTGCCGAGTGTAGCAACAAATGGGCATGAATCGCGCGAGAGCAAACAGGGCGAATAATTTGGCGTCGGCAGCCGCGCGGATGGAAATTTGTCGCGAGCTTGCTTGACGAACATCTCTCGTTCCGTTACCGTTTTTTCAGGACATGAAAGTTCGATGAAAATTCTGTTTGTTGCCTCCGAGGGGCTGCCGTATTCAAAAACGGGCGGCCTGGCTGACGTAGTCGAAGCGCTGCCGAAAGCCCTTGCGGAGATGGGCCATGAAGTTGCCGTGATTCTGCCGCGCTATCGCGGCAATAAAATCACTTCCACAATTGTTTCGAGCCTCACAATTCCGCTCGGCGACACGCTCCGCTTTCCCGCACTCGCAGAAGGCTTATCCGTCGCCGGTGTTCGCTACTACTTCGTCGACGATCCAGAGTTCTTCGACCGCGAAGACCTCTACGGCGGCAAGTCCGGCGAATACGGCGACAACGCCGAACGATATGCAGAGGTTTCGCGCGCCGCAATCGAATTCATGAAGCGCGTCTGGCTGCCGGACGTGATGCATTGTCACGACTGGCAAACGGCGTTGATCCCGGTGCTTCTGCGCACGCAATATTCAAATGATCCGAATGTCCGCTCGATTCCCGTGGTATTCACGATCCACAATGTGGCCTATCAAGGATTGTTCCCGCCCTCGGCGATGCGACGAATTGGTCTTCCCCAGGAACTCTTCACGATCGACGGGCTCGAATTTTTCGGGAACGTAAATTTTCTGAAAGGCGGAATTCTCCATGCGGATTATCTGACGACCGTGAGCCGCCGCTACGCCAAGGAAATTCAGACGCCGGAATACGGTGGCGTGCTCGATGGAGTGATCCGCAGCCGCGCCGATCGCCTCGTCGGAATCTTGAATGGCGCGGATTATTCGATCTGGAGTCCGGAGGCCGATACCCACATCGCACAGAATTATTCCTCGCACAATCTCGACGGCAAGAAAGCGTGCAAGAAGAATCTGCTCGAGACCTTTGGACTGCCGGCCGAGAATATGGATCGGCCGCTGATCGGAATCGTATCGCGATTCGTGAATCAGAAAGGCTTCGACCTGATTGCTGAAGTGGCGAATGATTTGATGAAGGAAAATCTCGCGCTCGTCGCGCTCGGTTCAGGCCAGCCGGAGTACGAAGGGCTGTTCCGCGCGCTCGCAGAGAAATTCCCGGCCAAGGCAGCTGTGCGAATCGCGTATGACGAGCCGCTCGCCCACAAGATTGTCGCCGGCGCGGACATGATTCTGATTCCGTCGCGTTACGAGCCTTGCGGTCTCACTCAACTCTACGGCCTGCGTTATGGTACTGTTCCGGTGGCGCGTGCCACCGGCGGCCTGGATGACACGATTCAGTACTACGATCCGAAAACAGGGCACGGAACCGGATTCAAGTTTGACGAGTATGACGGAAGGGCGCTGCTTCAATGCGTCCGGACGGCGCTGAAGGCGTATCGTGATCCAAAGATGTGGCGAGCGATTCAGCAAAACGGCATGGCCAAAGATTTCTCGTGGAAGGCTTCGGCAGCGGCCTATGTAACGCTGTATGAAGCAGCTAAACGTTCCAGAATCCCTCGGGGTGTTGGATCATCTAAACGATAGCGCGGATTTACCGGTGGAAGTGCGGAAATCAAGCCGGGGCCGCGGACAAGGGAAAACAATGGCAGACAACGTTCAAGCAGTGAATGACGCGAACTTCGATGCTGATGTGATCGAAGCGAGCAAGACGCAACCGGTGATGGTCGATTTCTGGGCGGACTGGTGCCGCCCGTGCCACATGCTTTCGCCAACGGTGGAAGAGATCGCGAAGGAGAAGGTGGGGAAGCTGAAGGTCGTGAAACTCAACGTCGACGAGAACATCAACGCCGCCGGCAAGTTCAACATCCGCGGCATTCCGACGCTTCTTGTGTTTAAGGGCGGGCAAGTGGCCGAACAAATCGTTGGTGCGCAGCCCAAAGAGTCGATTCTCAAAGTCCTCGAGCGTCACCTTTCCTAAGCGCGATTCTGATCTCATATCGGCGGCACGATGATGCTCGCGAGCTTTGCGCAAGGCTCGCGAGCATTCTTTTGTAACACGCATTCTCCGCACGCGCTTGGCGTGTCGAAGATTCGCCGCAGGGGGCCGTACCCTCAACGTCGGGGCTGAAGAAGCTATGGCACGAAAGCTAAAAGAAGCGCGCCGCTGCCGTTGGGCCACAAGCCCACTCATGATCGAGTACCACGACAAAGAATGGGGTGTGCCCGTTCACGATGATCGCGTGCTTTTCGAATTTCTGATTCTCGAAGGCGCGCAGGCGGGACTAAGCTGGGAGACGATTCTCAACAAGCGCGAAAATTACCGGCGCGCGTTCGATCGCTTTCAACGTGGCGAAGATTGCGCGCTACGACGCAAAAAAAGTGCGAGCGTTGTTGGCGGACGCTGGAATCGTTCGCAACCGGCTCAAGATCGCGTCGACAATCTCAAATGCGCAAGCATTTCTCGCCGTTCAGAAAGAATTCGGCACCTTCGATCGCTACATCTGGCAATTCGTCGGCGGCAAACCAAAAATCAACAAGTGGAGCGCATCGGAACGATTGCCGGCGAGTACCGCAGAATCAGACGCGATGAGCAAAGATCTCAAACGCCGCGGCTTCCGCTTCGTCGGCTCCACGATATGTTACGCCTTCATGCAGGCGACAGGCATGGTCAACGACCACGCTAATGGGTGTCTATCCCGCCGATCGAGAAGCAGAACGCTTTGATCCGAGGTTGAGAAATTTTCGCGTACCTGCAAGTTGTCTATTCGTCGCACGGGCTGGAGTGCTTCTGCCAACTAAGACTGCGGCGCTTGCCTTCAGTCACTTCGCGGCGTACGATAGTTTACGTTTGTTGCTGTAGCGTCCTACCTGTAACGATTCATGTGTGACTTTGGCGGGGATTGTGCGGCCTGAGATGGCTCGGGGTGGCCTGGCAGATGGAAAAGCCTGCGACGAAGGCAGTGGTCGTAGTTGGCGCGCAGTGGGGTGACGAAGGAAAAGGCAAGGTCGTCGACTATGTGGCCTCGTCGTTTGATTACATCGCGCGGTATGCCGGAGGCCACAATGCCGGGCACACCGTCATCTTCGACGGCCATCGTTACGTCCTGCAATTAATTCCCAGCGGCATTTTGCGGCCCGAGAAACGAGCTGTGATTGGGCCCGGAACCGTGGTCGATCCTGCAGCGCTCGTCGCCGAACTCGAAAATCTGAAAAAATCCGGCATCGAAGTTCGCGGAAGGCTTTTTCTCAGCAATCGCGCCCACCTGATTTTTCCCTATCATCGCGAAATGGACAAAGCCGCTGAACAGGCGCGCGGTGCTGCGAAAATCGGAACCACCTCGCGCGGAATCGGTCCTGCGTACGAAGATAAGATGGCGCGCCGCGGAATTCGCATGTGCGATCTGCTCGACGCCGATCGTTTCAGCGAAAAACTCGAGCGCGTGATCCTCGAAAAAAATGCAATCAGTCATGCCGCCTACGGGCATCCGCTCGAAACCGCAGGCCTTCTCGAACAATATCTCGAGCTCGCGGCGCACATTCGCGGCCTGGTCGTCGATACCACGGAACTTTTGAACACGGCGCTCGACAAAGGCGAAACAGTTCTCTTCGAAGGCGCGCAGGGAACGATGCTGGACATCGACCATGGCACATATCCGTACGTTACGTCTTCAAACGCCACGTCCGGCGGTGTTGCTACTGGATTAGGCGTTGCGCCAACCCGGCTCACTGGAGTCATCGGCGTCACGAAAGCATATACAACGCGTGTCGGCAGCGGCCCGTTTCCAACCGAGATGCCTGACCTCGATGCAGCGGCCGTGCGCGAGCGCGGCAACGAATTCGGCGCTGTTACCGGACGTCCGCGACGCTGCGGCTGGCTCGACCTGCCGGTTCTGCGTTACGCAAAAATGTTGAACGGAATCGATTCGCTGGTCGTGACGAAACTCGACGTTTTCGACGCTCAGCCCGAAATAAAAGTCTGCACCGGCTACCGCTACAAAGGCCAGCCAATTTCGGAAATGCCGCCAGACGTCGAAACGCTCGCTCAGGTGGAGCCCGATTACAAAACACTTCCCGGCTGGCGCAAACCCACTCCAGGAATTCGCGACGTGAAAGAATTGCCCACTGCGGCGCGCGACTATCTGAATTTTATTTCCGATCATCTTCAGGTGGAGATCGGAATGATTTCTACCGGGCCGGAACGCGACGCCACGATTGTCCCGAGAGGCACGAAACTCGCCTCCTGGCTGTAGGCCGCGATGCTCTCCTACGAAGCCGCGCGCGCAAAGGTAATCGAGATTGTCCGCGCGCGCATCGGGCACCTCCAAACCGAGAGCATTTCTTTTGCGGACGATCCCTCGATCGCTCTCGGCCGCGTTCTCGCCGAAAATATTTCCGCCGACCGGAACTACCCGCCGTTTAACCGCTCCACGCGCGATGGTTTTGCGTTGCGCTCCGCCGATGCTGCGCATCCGGGCGCGAAGTTGCGCCTGATTGGCGAAAGCCGTGCGGGCGTTGCGTTCCCTGAGAGCGTTATGCCGGGCACGTGCGTGCAGATCATGACGGGCGCGGCCGTTCCGCGCGGGGCTGACACTGTGGTGATGCAGGAGTTTACGCGAATCGAAGGCGATCACGTTGTTCTGCAGAACGCGGCGCCGACAGGACGAAACTACGTTCTCGCCGGCAGCGAATCGCGCGTGGGGGAAGTGGTAGTTCCGCGTGGCGACCGGCTCGGCTATCCGGAACTTGCGATGGCTGCGCAAGTGGGGCGCGCGCGAGTGGTGGTGACGATGCGTCCGCGCGTGGCAATTCTCTCGACCGGGGACGAAGTGGTTTCCGTGGAGCAGCCGCCCGGGCCATTTCAAATTCGCAACAGCAACAGCATTTCGCTCGCCGCGCAAGTTTCAATGGCGGGCGGAGAAGCTGTGATGTTGGGTATCGCGCCAGACGAGATCGGTCAGCTGCGCGCGCTGATTGAAAAGGGTGTTGAGGCGGACATGCTCGTGCTCACCGGTGGAGTCTCGGTGGGGAAGTACGATCTCGTCGAACAGGTGTTGCGCGAATTCGGAGCGGAGTTTTTCTTTGACGCGATTGCGATTCGCCCGGGCAAGCCGGCTGTTTTTGGCTGGTGCCACGATAAGCCCGCGTTTGGTTTACCGGGGAATCCCGTTTCGACGATGGTCACATTCGAACTTCTCGTAGTACCCGCGATTGAATTGATGAGCGGCCACAAGCCTGACCCGCTTCCATTCTACAAAGCCAAACTCGTCCATCCGATCGAACTGAAGTCTGCGCTCACGCATTTCCTGCCCGCGCGCGTCACGTGGCCGAGCGGCGATCCTTCCGTCGCGTTGCTGCCGTGGGAGGGATCAGGCGACGTCGGCGCGGTGGTGCGCGGAAATTGTTATCTGGTCGTTCACGATTCGCATCTGAAGCTCGCTGCGGGGGATTGGGTGGACGTGTTGCCCCGGCGAGGAATTTTCTAGTTTCGAGGAATTTTCAGAAGTCTGCGCGCGATGAAGAAACTTTCACATTACGACAAATCGGGCCGCGTGAAGATGGTAGACGTCACCGCGAAGCCGGCCACTTCGCGCTCCGCGGTCGCTCATGCTTTCGTTCGGATGCAACGCGCTACGATTGCGAGCCTGCGCCGGCTCAAGTCGCCAAAAGGGAATCCACTCGAAATTGCACGTATCGCCGGAATCACGGCCGCCAAACGCACTTCCGAACTGATTCCTCTTTGTCATCCCCTCGCATTGACGCACGTGGATGTGAGCGCGAAGCTATGCAAGAATGGAATTGAAATCACTTCCGAAGCGACGGCGACTGGCCCAACCGGCGTCGAAATGGAAGCGCTCGTCGCCGCGTCCGTTGCGGCACTTACGATTTACGACATGTGCAAAGCGCTCGAGCGCGGCATTGAAATCACGGACGTGCACCTTGTGAAAAAGTCCGGCGGCCGCAGCGGTATCTACGTTCGACCCAGGAAGCGTGCGAAGTAATGACGCCCATCAAAGACGTCAAAGTTCTCGTCGTCGACGACAATGCGCTCGTTCTCGACCTGCTGATGAAGGGGCTTGCGCCGCATTGTGACGCACGCGCTGCTTCTGACGGAGCCGACGCGCTTCTGCGCATTGTTGACGAGCCGCCCGATCTGGTGGTCTGCGATTACCGCATGCCGGGCCTTGATGGCCGTCAGCTGTACGAAAAACTTCGCACCCGCCAGGCGACGAAGCAGCTTCCATTTATTTTTCTCGCGAGTCGCAGCGACATCGAAGAAAAATTGCGGCCGATCGTGGAGGGCGTGGAAGAGTTTATTCCCAAGCCGTTTTTCCTGAAGGATGTCGTCCGCCGCGCAAAAAAAGTAATCGACCGGCTGCAACTCGAAAAATTACAGAATCGGGCGGTGCGTCCGGGCGTAATTCAAGGGCGCCTCGAAGAAATGAGCATTCTCGATTTAATGCAGTCGCTCGAGATGGGCCAGAAAACCTGTCGACTCACGATTCGTCGCGCGGACGAAACTGGCGAACTCTTCTTTTCGTCGGGACAGTGCACGGACGCGAAGCTCGGCGCGATCGAAGGCGAAGCGGCCGTATACGAATCCGTGCGATGGCCGGACGGCGAATTTGAAATCGATTTCAATGCCGGGCCTTCGCGCACAACGATCTCGCGCACTACCACTGGATTGCTCATGGAAGCGTTGCGATTGATGGACGAACAGCAGCGCGACGGCACGGAAGAAAATGCTCCGGCTGCAGAGAAGTAGGACTCCACTCCAATGATGAAAGTCTCCATCCTCACAGTCAGCGATTCCGTCGCAGCGGGAAAATACGAGGACCGCTCGGGACCGGCGGTGGCTCGTCGCTGCACTGAGCTTGGCTGGGAAATCGTTTCTACTGCGGTACTCGCCGACGAGCCCATCGCCATTGAAGCGTTCTTGAAAAAGGCTGCCGAAGCCACCGAAGGCGCGGTCGATCTGATCTTAACCACAGGCGGCACCGGCGTCGGGCCGCGCGACGTGACGCCGGAAGCTACAATCGCCACGGTCGAGCGGCTGATTCCGGGTTTTGCCGAGCAAATGCGCGCTGAAGGACGCAAATCGACGGAGCGTGCTTTGCTTTCACGTGGCGTCGCGGGCATTCGCGCGAAAACCGTCATCATCAATCTTCCCGGCAGCCCGACGGGTGCGGTGGAATCGCTGAATGCAATCGCGTCGCTGCTGCCGCACACCGTACAGGTGGTCAACGGCGCAAGCCACTAGCGCGCGGCTCCAAACTCGCCGCAGCGTTTCTGGTTCTAAATCGCTGCAATTCCTTTGACGGAGCTTACCTTGAGGATCGGCCGCTCTCCCGTTTCGACTCCGTGCCGGTATGTGATTGTGCCCGTCGCTTTCACTTCTCTGTTTTCCAGTTTCTCGAGCTTTTTCGTATTCGGAAAATCAATTTCGATGGATGTTAGCTGCTTGCCGTCGATCGTGATCTCTTCGCTCAGATGAATCGACCATCCCGTCGATTCCCCGCCAATCGCCATCACGCGATCGAGCTTGCCCTTTACGGTGATCGTCCTCTGCGGCTCTTCTTTCTGCGCTCGTGACGCGAGTGGCGCGGCGATCGCGCCCAACGTGGCGAGCCACACCACAAGTGCTTGCAAGTTCCAGCGCGAAGCTCGGATTGAAATCCTGCTTGCCTTGCTAATTCTGCAGTGCATCTTCAGCCTCGGGCATCGTGTCGTACATCGTGAAGAGAATATCAACGCTCGCAAGATGCAGCACGTTCCGTACGCGCGAACTCACGCCGACCAGCGCCAACTTCCTCTGCGCTTTCCGGCAACTGACATACGCCTGAACGAGCACGCCGACCGCCGACGAATCCATGTATGGCACATCGGTCAGATCGAGGATCAACGCGTGCGCCGGCGCCGATTGGATTGCAGCCTGGAGAGGCTCGAGCGAGCCATACTTGATCGCCCCGGAAACTTTCAGGATGTGCTGTCCGGCGCGCGATCCGGCCCGTCCCTCGACGCCGATTTGGTTGGAGTCCATAGGTAGTTGTCAGCAGCGCGCAGATTCTCCCGCCGCGGCGCCGTACTGTCAAGCAATCGCCGAACTAAATCGATCGCCTCACCCGCTTCCCGGTACGACGAAGAATGATTCCAAAGAAAAATTCGGCCACGACGGGCGAACTTGCTGCTACGATGCGCACCGGTAAGCGGAACAAATCGGATATCTCGCGGATCGTTGCCGAGTGGGATGGGGATCCCACAGAAAGAGGCCATGATGCAAAAAATTGCGAAGTTCGGGTGGATCGCGGCAGTAGGGATCGCGATGGGCGCCACCGCCGTTTCCACTCCGGCGCAGGGGCCGAGGACGCCGGAGGCCGCGCTGATACAGAGCCGGAACGCCACTGAAAAGGAACTCGAGTCGATCGCGATCATCGAACGCAAGGTGATGGTGCCCATGCGCGACGGCAAGCGCATGCAAGCCGACATTTACCGCCCGAAAGACACGTCGCAGAAATACCCGATCATTTTTGTGCGCACTCCGTACAATTTCAACTACTGGGATGTGCAACTGGGCGCGCCGCAGGACATGAGCGCCGAACTCGAAGCGGTGAAGCGCGGTTATGCGTACGTCGATATGAACGAACGCGGCCGCTTTTTCTCCGAGGGTGACTACGACATTCTCGGCGTGCCGCTCACGGACTCCGATGATGCGCTGGACTGGTTGGGCAGCCAGCCGTGGTCGAGCGGCAAAGTCGGCCTGATCGGTTGCTCGTCCACCGCCGAATGGCAACTCGCAGCGGCAGCGCGCGGAAACAAGTCGCTGACCACATTCATTCCGGAAGGCTTTGGCGCTGGAGTGGGCCGCGTGGCGCCGTACTACGAACAGGGGAACTGGTTCCGCGGCGGCGCCGTGCAGATGCTGTTCGGTGCCTGGCTCTACGCTTACGGACTGCAGACGAACACCGCGAAGCCGACGTTCGCTCCGGGCACGTCGCAACAGGATTTGGTAACGGCCTCGCGCCAGTGGGACCTGGCTGCGCATCCATCGGCCGTCGATTGGTCGAAAGCGTTCCAGCATCTGCCTGAGAAAGATTTGCTGGCCGCGATCGACAGCCCACACGGCATTTTCGCCGACACAACGCCTTCCGGCGCGCCCGGAATGATTCTGCGAACGCCGAACGATCCTTCCTGGTACAAGGGCGGGCTCTGGAACGACGGGATGCGGATCAACATTCCCGGCCTCTGGATGATCTCGTGGTATGACATCGGCTCCGCGCCCAATCTTGCGGCCTACAACTTCGTCCGCAAAACCGCCAGTCCGGAAATTGCGAACGAGCAATATGTCGTGATCGCCCCCGTGTCGCATTGCGGCTACAAGCGTGCGACGGAGGACACAATTGTCGGCGCGCGATCGATGGGTGACGCTCGTCTCGATTACGACGCGCTTACCTACGGCTGGTTCGACCGCTTCCTGAAGGGGAAGGACAACGGCCTTCTCGCCAAGACGCCGAAGGTCCGCTACTTCACAATGGGAAGCAACAAGTGGCAATCGTCCGACACATGGCCGCCCGAAGGCGCGATACCGGTTACGTATTTTCTCGGCAGCGGAGGCCGCGCGAACTCGCTGAACGGGGACGGCGAATTGCTCGCGTCGGCCGAGGCCAAAGACGCTGCCGATAAATTTGTTTACGATCCCATGAATCCGGTTCCGACCTATGGCGGAGGCTTCTGCTGCATGGGGCCGGATTACAAGCCGGGCGCGTACGATCAGCGCCCGGAGGAAGCTCGCGGCGACGTCCTTGTCTACAGCACACAGCCGCTTAAGGATGGCATCGAGGTGAGCGGCCCGATTGACGTGACGCTCTACGTGTCGAGCGATGCGAAAGACACCGACTTTACCGTGAAAGCTAATCGACGTATTGCCCGACGGTACTGCGTTCAACATCGACGAGAACATCCAGCGCGTTCGCTACCGCGAGGGGTATGACAAGCCGCCCGTGTGGATGGAGAAGGGCAAGGTTTACGAACTGAAATTCCAGCCGATGCAAACCAGCAACTACTTCGCGCCGGGGCACAAACTGCGAATCGAGGTAAGCAGCAGCAACTTCCCGCGTTTCGACCGCAACCTAAATACGGGCGGCGACAACGTGAGCGAGTCGCAGGGCGTGGTGGCGCATAACGAAGTCCATCACTCCCAGATGTATCCATCGAGCGTGACTCTGAGCGTGGTGAAAAGGTAAGCGCGATCGGAATCTGACGCGCGAGCGGGGCCCGGAGGGCATTGGCTGAGGCTTGCGCTCTGTGCTAGGATGGCGCGTTCATTCGGCGATGCCGGGCCAATACATTCCGATTTTGATTTACGCACTCCTTGCGGCGTCGTTCCCCGCCGTGTCGCTCATCGTTTTCAAATTCATTCGCCCGGACATGAAAACTACGGGTGCGCGCCTTGAGCCGTATGAGTGCGGCGTTCCGCCGGAAGGCACTTCGCGCGGACGCTACTCGGTGCGGTTTTATATCGTGGCGATTCTGTTCGTAATTTTTGACGTCGAGACGATCTTCCTGTTCCCGTGGGCGATCAAGTACAGCCAGCTCGGGATGTACGGGCTGCTGACGATGCTCGTTTTTCTCGGAATTTTGCTGGTTGGATACGTTTGGCTCTACCGGAAGGGCGCGCTCGACTGGGTCTGAGTTGGTCTGAAATATCTGTCCGAATGCATTGACGCTGATTTTTGGGGTGTGTTAAAAAGGCGGGCTGCACGCGAACGATGGAGCGAGTCTGCTCTTTGCGCTTCGGCGAATTCAGCCGATCGAAACGATGGCTAACGATCCTTCGGAAAAAACGCCGGTTCCCAAATCACCCGCTGATCCGCCGAAAGCGGCAGCGGACGGCGCTTCCGTTCCCGCAAAGCCTCCCGTCGAAGGCGCTGCTGCTGCGCCTCCCAAACCGGCTGCACCTGCAACGCCCGCTGCGCCCGGAGCTCCCGCTGCTGCTGCTCCTCCCAAGCCGCCTGCCGCGCCACCTCCACCGAAAGAAGGACCCACGCCGCTCGACAACGAACTCGTGCAGCGCCTGAAAGCGCGTTTCGGTGACGCGATCAAGGAAGCGACGCAAGATCGAAAGCAGGCCATCGTCCTCGTTGCCGCCGACAAGCTTCGCGAAATTTCGCGCTACTGCCGCGACGAAGAAAAATTCGACATGCTCGACGACCTTACGGCTGTCGACTGGCCGAAGCGCGAAAAGCGATTCGATGTGGTCGCTGATCCTGTATTCGTTCCCGAAGAATGAGCGGCTGCGCCTGAAAGTGCACGCTGCTGAGAACGAGGCCGTGCCAAGCCTGTGCGAAGTCTGGCCCATGGCAAACTGGATGGAGCGCGAATGCTTCGACATGTTCGGGATCGTGTTTGAAGGCCATCCGGATTTGAAACGCATCCTGCTGCCGGACGAGTGGCAAGGCTTTCCGTTGCGCAAGGATTACGACATTCTGAAGCAAGACACGGCCTGGGTTCGCGAAAACCTGGGAATCGAGAGCGGACAGTAAGCGGGCAATAGTCGACACGGACGAACCGATCGAACTAGATGACAACGGACGCACAAGCGAAATCACGAACGTCAGCACCACGTGCTCGGCGCCGACGAAATTATTCTGAACATGGGGCCGCAGCACCCGTCGACGCACGGCGTGCTGCGCGTGAAGCTGCGGCTCGACGGCGAGAAGGTGATCGGTTCGGAGTGCGTGATCGGCTATCTGCATCGCGGCGTGGAAAAAATCGCCGAGCATCGCAGCTACCAGCAGTTCGCGCCGTACGTGGACCGCATGGATTACGTTGCGGCGGTTTCGAACGGGCTGGGCTATTGCGAAGCGGTCGAAAAGCTGCTGGGGGCGGAAGCGCCGCCGCGCGCGCGAGTGATTCGCACGATTCTTACGGAGCTGCAGCGGATCGCGAGCCACCTGCTTCTGGCTGGGCACGCATGCGCTCGATATCGGCGCGCTGACGCCGCTGTTCTATTGCCTGCGCGAGCGCGAAGAGATTCTGAAAATTTTCGAGAAGTATTGCGGCGCGCGGCTGACCACGCACGCGTTCCGCATCGGCGGCCTGCAATACGAAGCGTACGACGAGCTTCGAAGAAGACGTGGAGCGTTTCTGCAACGATTTCGACGCAGCGCGTCGACGAATACGAAACGCTGCTCACGGAAAATCGCATCTGGGTGGGGCGCACCAAGGGCATCGGCATTATTCAGCGCGAAGGATGCGATCGCTCATCGGCGTTTCCGGGCCGGTGCTGCGCGCGAGCGGCGTGAAATGGGATATGCGCAAGGCGATGCCGTACGCTGCCTACGACCAGTACAAATTTGAAATTCCCACGGCGAAGAACTGGCGACACCTACGACCGGTACATCGTGCGCATGGAAGAGATGCGGCAGTCGCGACGCATCTGCCTGCAGGCGATCGAGAATATTCCGACCGGGCCGATCCTGGGCAAAGTCGGCAAGGTGCTGAAGCCGCCGCCGGGCGAGGTGTATCACGCGATCGAAGCGCCCAAAGGCGAACTCGGCTACTACATTGTGAGCGACGGGACGACGCAGCCGTATCGCGTGCGCATGCGTCCGCCGTCACTTGATTAATCTTGAAGCGTTCGACAAATGATTCGCGGGCACCTGGTGGCGGACGTGGTGGCCATCATCGGCACGCTCGATATCGTGCTGGGAGAAGTGGACCGGTGATGGCGCCATGCTGATGCAACGCTGATCGATTTCGTGATGCCCATATGTGTGCCGCTGGTTTGCGCGGTGGTGATTGTGGCGGTGCTGCCGCTGGTGGCCGGATACATCGTGCTGATGGAGCGCAAAGTCATGGCGGACATGCAGGCGCGGCTCGGGCCGATGCGCGTCGGCCCGCACGGATTGCTGCAGCCGATTGCCGACGCCGTGAAACTGCTCCTGAAGGAAGACATCATTCCCGGAGAAGCGCCGACAAGTTGATTTTCTGGATGCGCGCCGCTGATTTCGGTGACTGCGGCGATGCTGGCGCATGTCGGCGCTGCCGATTGGTCCGTGGTTTCAGATTGCCGATCTGAATGTCGGACTGCTGTTTATTCTGGGCAATCAGCGCGCTCGGAATTTTCGGAATCGTGCTTGGCGGATGGGCTTCGAACAGCCACTACTCGCTGCTCGGTGCGCTGCGCAGCGCGGCGCAACTGGTGAGCTACGAAACGGCGGCGGGCATGGCGATTGGTTGGCGGCACTGCTGCTCGCCGGAACGCTTTCGACGCGAGAAATCGTGCAGGCGCAGGACGATTACGGCATCTGGTTTATTTTTGCCGCGCCGGTCGGATTTTTCATTTACATGGTTGGCGTCGATCGCGGAAACCAATCGCGCGCCGTTCGATTTGCCGGAAGCGGAATCGGAACTCGTCGCCGGCTACATGACGGAATACAGCGGTTTCCGCTGGGCGCTCTATTTCCTGGCGGAATACACGAACATGATTGTCGTCGCGTCGATCGCGACGACGCTGTTTCTTGGCGGCTGGCTGCGGCCGTTTGCGCGCTGGCACGATCATTTCCCGGACGTCTCTCGAATTTTTCGACGTCATCCCGGCGCTCGATGCTGGTCGTCGGCGCGCTATTGCTTTTATCGCGCGCCGAAGCAGCCGGTGCAAGTGCAGAAAATTGTGCATGGTCGGCATGTCGGAGCGGCTTTGCTTGGTGCTGGCGGCTGCGATGGCGCATCCCGGTTGCTTGCTTCGCCTGCGGTGATGGCCGGGGTTGCACGGCGCGTTCTGGTTCCTGGTGAAGGTCGTGGCCTATCTTTACGTGTTCATGTGGCTGCGGTTCACGTTTCCGCGCTACCGCTTTGACCAGCTGATGCGGCTCGGGCTGGCAGTTTCTGATTCCGCTCTCGCACTCGTGAATGTGATTGTCGGTGGGAATTGCGATCATCCTGAAGCAGGAAATGGGCTGGAGTCCATTCTGGGCGATGCTGCTGATGACGATTGTCACTTTGGGCGTTGCGATGTGGCTTGCGAGTGACGACGAAAAACGCTGAGCCGGCGACTGCAGGCGGCAGGATAGAGAACTGATGATGCGTGAATCAAATACTATTCTATTTTTTCTGCGGCGCTGGCGATTGTGTCCGCGATTCTGGTGGTGACGCGGCGCAACGTGGTGCACAGCGCCATGTTTCTGATTTCGACGCTGCTGGCCACGGCGGGCATTTTCCTGCAGCTGCACGCGGAATTTCTGTTCATCGTGCAGATGATTCTGTATGCCGGCGGCATCATGGTGCTGTTCGTGTTCGTGATCATGCTGGTCAACCTGGACGTGGCGCTGCACCAGGTGCAATTCAACCGGCAGATGGTGGGTGGCCGTGTTGCTGTCGCTGGTGCTCGGCGCGCAGGTATTCGTCGCCCTGCTGGATCGCCGAGCAGCGGCCTGTAACGCTGACGCCAGCTCCGGCTGCGACGCTGCCGAGCCGAAACACGGAAGCCAGTCGGCAGATGCACTGTTTCAGCACTACATGCTGCCGTTTGAAATCGCGTCGATTCTGCTGCTGGTGGCGATGATCGGCGCGGTGGTGATGGCGAAGAAGAGAGTGTGAGCGATGATTCCGATCGGACATTATCTGTTCTTGAGCCTGGCGCTGTTCACCATCGGCGTGGTGGGCGTGCGTGACGCGGCGCAACGTGATCATCATTCTGATGTCCATCGAGCTGATTTTGAACGCCGTGAACATCAATCTGGTGGCGTTTTCGCGCCTGGTCGGTTCGGTGGAAGGGCAGGTGTTCGCGATTTTCATCATCACGGACGCGGCGGCGGAAGCGGCCGTGGGCCTGGGCATCATCATCGCGTTCTTCCGCAATCGCGAAACGGTGCTGGCGGACGAAATGGACATGCTGAAATGGTAGGCAGAAATCGCCCGATGACCGCACATGATGCCGCGAATATTTTCTCGCGCATATCTGGCTGATTCCGCTGTTTCCGCTGGCGGGCGCGGCGCTGATGCTTTTCTTTGGGCGCAAGCTGAAGAACGCGGGCGTCAACGTGCATGTGCGTCGGCAGCGTGTTTGCTTCGTCGATGTGTTTCGCGTTCGGCGCGATCTTGCAGTTGCTTGCGCGGCCCGTGAACGAGCGCGTCGTCGAGTCAATCTCTTCGACTGGGTTCCCGCCGGCGCGATGCACACGACTGGCGGGCGAATCTGGCGAACTTCAACGCGCACTGGGGCATTGCTGCTCGACCCGCTGTCCGCGGTGATGCTGTTGGTCGTCACCGGCGTCGGGTTTCCTGATTCACGTGTACTCCACCGGGTACATGGCGCACGAGGGCGGCTACTACCGCTTCTTCGGCTACCTGAATCTGTTCATGTTCTCGATGCTGACGCTGGTGCTGGCGAACAATTTGCTGCTGCTGTTCGTCGGGTGGGAAGGCGTGGGACTGTGCAGCTACCTGCTGATCGGATTTTACTTCCTGCGCAAATCGGCGTCGGACGCGGGTAAGAAAGCGTTCATCGTCAATCGCATCGGCGACGCGGGTTTCATGCTCGGACTTTTCCTGATGCTCGGCACGCTTGGGCACGATTCGATTTACCGAAATTGGCCCGGCGATCGCGGCGGGGCATTTGCAATGGGCGATGCCGCGACTGACGGCGATCGCGCTGCTGCTTTTCGTTGGCGCGACCGGGAAGTCGGCGCAGATTCCGCTGTACGTCTGGCTGCCGGACGCGATGGAAGGCCCGACGCCGGTCAGCGCGTTGATTCACGCGGCGACGATGGTGACTGCCGGCGTGTACATGGTGACGCGCACGAACGCCGTTTCTCAGCTGGCGCCGACGGCGCTGGCGGTGGTGGCGTGGTTGGCGCGTCACGGCGATTTTCGCGGCGACGATGGGCCTCGTGCAGAACGACATCAAGAGAGTGCTCGCCTACTCGACCGTTTCGCAGCTGGGCTACATGTTCCTGGCCTGCGGCGTGGGCGCGTTCACCGCAGGCATCTTCCACCTGATGACCCACGCTTTCTTCAAGGCGCTGCTCTTCCTCGGCTCGGGCAGCGTGATTCACGCGCATGTCCGGCGAACAGGACATGCGCAAGATGGGCGCGCTGTGGAAAAAAATTCCCGATGACGTGCGAGGACGTTGCTGATTGCGACCGTTGCCATTGCGGGAATTCCGCCGCTCGCCGGTTTCTTCAGCAAGGACGCGATCCTCGGCACGGCGTTCGAGAACAGACATCGTTCTCTGGGTGGTCGGATTCATCACGGCGGGCATGACGGCGTTCTACATGTTCCGCCTGGTGTTCATGACGTTTCTTCGGCGAGTCGCGCGTGGATCACGAAGTGGAGCATCACATTCACGAATCGCCGAGCGTCGATGACCGTGCCGCTGATGATTCTCGCGGGGCTTTCGATCGTGGGCGGCTGGGTTGGCTGGCCCGAAGTGCTCGGCGGTAGCGACCGCTTTCATTCGAATTCCTCGAGCCGGTGATTGCGCGTGCACGCGGAAGATGCGCGCAGAAGTTGCAAAGCGGAGTGGGCTCGCGGCTCGGCGAATATTCAGTTGATGCTGCTGTCTGAAGTGCTCGTGGTGCTGCGGAATTTGGCTCCGCGTGGTATCTCTACATCAAGCGGACCGAGTTGCCGGAGATGATCGCGAACCGGCTGGGATGGTTTTACCAGCTGCGTGTACAACAAATATTACGTGGACCAGATTTACGACGCGATGTTCGTGAATCGCGCGAAGGATCTTGGTGCTTGCGCTCGGCGCGTTCGATCGCGACGTAATCAACGGGCTGGGCGTGGATGGCGCGGGCTGGCTGACGCGAGTTATCTCTAAGCATCTCCGATGTGGTGGGACTCCTGGATTGTGGATGGGTCTGTGTGAATCTGGCGGCGCGGATCGTCTGGCTGTTGAGCTATCCGGTGCGAATGCTGCAGAACGGGCGCGTGCAGAGTTATGTGCTGCTGATCGTGATCGGCGTGATTGGTTTTCTGGGGTACTACTTTCACCTGTTTCACTTGGTGCACGCGGCGATTCGTTGATTTTTCGAGATGCCTCTGTAGTCGGCGGATTTGATAGCGGGACTATGAAATGAAACGGTTGGCAGATTTTTTAGCAAGGTACGAAGGCGAGGGAACGATGGAATTTTACGATACACACATCCTGACGGTGATCCTGTTCACGCCGCTGGTGGGCGCGCTGCTGCTGCTGTTTGTGCCGCGCGACAGCGTCACCGACGCATCGCGTGATCGGCAACCTTTTCGGCTTGCCTGGGCTTGCTCGTTTCGCTGCCGCTGATCTGGCGCTTTCACACCTGGACTTCGGCGCGCCGCGTTATCAGTTTCCTGCGAATCCACGACTGGATTCCTTCCATCGGCGCGCACTACACGCTCGGCATCGACGGCATCAGCTTCCTGCTGGTGATGCTGACGACGCTTCTCGGCGCGATTTCGATTCTTTCATCCTGGAGCGCGATCAAGATACGCGACAAAGGAATATTACATTCTGTTGCTTCTGCTTCAGATCGGCATGCTGGGCGTTTTCATGTCGCTCGATTTCTTCCTGTTCTACATGTTCTGGGAAGTGATGCTGGTGCCGATGTATTTCCTGATCGGCGTGTGGGGCAGCGACCGGCGCCTGTACGCCGCGATCAAATTCTTCCTCTACACGCTGGCCGGTTCGGTGCTCATGCTGCTTGCGATTCTGGCGCTGTATTATCAAGGCGGGCGGCGGCACGTTTGACATTCCGACGCTGCTCGCCTCCGCTCGCCACAGTTTGATACGCTACAGCAACTGCTGCTCTTCTGGGGGTTCTTCTTCGCGTTTGCGATCAAGGTGCCGATGTTCCCGTTCCACACCTGGCTGCCCGACGCGCACACCGAAGCGCCCACGGCTGGTTCCGTCATCCTGGCCGGCGTCCTGCTGAAGATGGGAACGTACGGATTCATGCGCTTTTCCGCTGCCGCTGCTTCCGCGGACCCGCGGCGCGACACAAGATCGTCTACGATCATGATCGTGCTTTCGATGATCGGCATTATTTACGGCGCGCTCGTCTGCATGATGCAGAAGGACATGAAGAAGCTGATCGCGTATTCAGCTCGGTGAGCCACCTGGGTTTCTGCACGCTGGGCATTTTCGCGCTCACGCCGCACGGACTTTCCGGCAGCGTCATTCAGCAGATCAACCACGGAATTTCGACCGGCGCGCTGTTCTTGATTGATCGGCGTGCTGTACGAGCGCCGGCACACGCGCTTGATTTCGGAATTCGGCGGGCTTTCGACGCCGATGCCGAATTTTGCCGCCGTCTATCTGATCGTCACGCTCAGCTCGCTGGGCATGCCGCTGCTCAACGGGTTCATCGGTGAGTTCACGATCCTGCGCGGCGTGTTCGAAGTGCAGCATGGCAGTGGGCGGCGTGGGGCGTGATTGGCATCGTGCTCGGCGCTGCGTATCTGCTGTGGCTCTACCAGCGCGTGATGTTCGGCACCGGTCACGAATCCCGCGAACGAGCATTTGCCGGACCTGAACGCGCGCGAATACGCGACGCTGATTCCGCTCGTGCTGCTCGCATTCTGGATCGGCATTTATCCGAAGCCGCTTTTCCGCGTGCTGGACGCGCCGGTTGAGCGCCTGGTGAGAACTGTGAATCCAAACTACTACGCGGTTCCGTCCGCGATTGATCCGGCAACCGGGCAGCTGGCGATACCAGCCGCGCCGGCTCAGCTTGAGGCCAAATAATGGACTGGCAGATCATCCTTCAGCAGACGAAAGCGGACTTCTCCTTCGTTTTGCCGGAGGCGATGCTCGTCTTTTTCGCGCTCGCGATTTTGCTGACGGATTTCTTCCTCACGCCGGCGCAAAAAGGCTGGAACGCAATCACGGCGATGCTCGGCGTGGTGTTCAGCGGGATTTCGCTCTGGTTGATGGTGGGAGCCGCGTCACAGCGATACTCGGCATTCGACAATTCCATCGTGGTCGATCCGTTCTTCATTTTCTTCGGGTTTTTGTTTCTCGCATCGACGGCGCTCGTGATTCTTCTGTCTGTCCGCTACATGGAACTCGAACGAGAACAGCACGGCGAATATTACGCGCTGATGCTGCTCGCCACGGCCGGCATGATGTTTCTCGCGTGCGGCAACGACCTCGTGGTGCTGTTCCTCGCTCTCGAGACGATGGCGCTCAGCTTTTACGTTCTCACGGGGTTTCTGCGCCGCGACCGCCGGTCGAACGAAGCTGCCATGAAATATCTGCTGATGGGCGCGTTCAGCTCGGGCATTCTCGCGTATGGTTTCTCGATTTTGTATGGCATCGCAGGTTCGACGCATCTCGATGTGATCTCCGCGCGCCTTGCCGAGCGCCACTTGCAGATCGCGGGCGGCGACATTTTGATTTTTCTCGCGATCGGCACTGTAGCTGCCGGAGTGTTCTTCAAAATCGCAGCTGTTCCGTTCCACCAGTGGGCTCCGGATGTTTACGAGGGCGCGCCGACTTCGATCACCGCATACGTGAGCGTTGCATCGAAAGCTGCGAGTTTTGCGCTGCTGCTGCGATTGTTTCTCACGGTTTTCTGGCCCGTCCGCATTGACTGGATTGGGCTGATGGCCGCGGTAGCCGTCCTTTCACTGACACTTGGAACGCTCGCGGCGATCACGCAAAACAACATCAAACGCCTGCTTGCGTATTCTTCGATCACGCAGGTCGGCTACATACTCTTGGGTCTAGTCGCCTCAGTGAATCGCGACGGCTCGCTGAACCAACGCGGCCTGCAAGCGATCGCTTTCTATCTTCTGGTCTACGCGTTCTTTAATACGGGCGCATTTGCCGTCGTGATCCTGCTGCGTCACAAAGGCGTGATCGGCGACGACATCGACGATCTCAACGGCCTGATTCAGCGCAATCCGGGCGCAGCGATCTTGATGCTGATTTTCCTGCTATCGCTCGCGGGTATTCCGCCTACAGCCGGTTTCGTCGCGAAGCTGTTGGTATTCTGGGCGCTCATCGAGACGGGCCACTACGTCCTCGCGATTCTCTCTGTCGCCTACATTCTCCCGGCCGTTTATTATTACTTCCGTCTGGTCGCGGCGATGTGGGTGAAGGATTCAACCGACCCCGTGATACCAATCATTTCGTGGGGGCAGAAATTCGCCCTCGCCGCGATGGTGATCGTGACGCTCGTGGCGGGAATGTTCCCGGAACAATTTCTGCTTCTCGCCAAGTATTCGATCCTCGCTCCCTTCACTCGCTGACCCGGAGGTCATACATGGCCTCACAACCTCCATCGCCTCGCAATCGCCCGTCGAAGGGAATTAATCAATTGGCTCTGGCGATGGAGCTCCCGTTCATCATGATTGCCGGGGTTGTGATCGGCGGTGGATTCGGTTACTTGCTCGATAAGGAGCTGAACACAGGACCGCTCCTGGCCCTCGTTTTCGGCTTTCTTGGATTCGGCGCAGGCATTTGGGATATTTTGAGGCGCTTGTCTCGCGATGAAAAGAATCGGAATGATGGCGGCGAGTAGTGCGCGCCGATGACGACTTTTACGCCGCCGCAGAACGCCGCATCGAGATCCTTACGGTCGCAATCGGCGCGACCGGCGCGATTGCGTGCGCGTTTCTGTGGAACTGGCGCGCCGCCGCAGGTGTTGCTTCAGGCGCGGTTCTCTCGTGGATCAACTACCGATGGCTCAAACAAGGCGTAGCAACGCTTGCCCGCCTCTCGGTGGCGCAATCACAGACGACGACCGAAATTGAAAAAGGGCGCGTCCCAGCAAGCGTTTATCTGAAATTCCTCGGCCGCTACGCTTTGCTCATCGCCGCGGCCTATGTTATTCTTCGGAGCTTCAAATTGCCGGCTGCAAGTCTGCTGGCCGGACTATTTGCCGTCATTGCAGCGGTAATTCTGGAAATGCTCGGGCAGCTCTTCCGGTCTGGACCAGCGCCCAGCGCAGACGCCTGAAGAAGAGGGAAGCGTGGTCGAACAGCCGCTTTGGTTCACGGTGTATCTCAATCGCTTGCTCGCCAAGCCTGTGCTGGCGCTGCTCGCATTGCTGCATATTCATCCCGAAAGCACGGCGTACCCGATCCCCAATCACATCGCCATGGAAGTGCTCGCATTCCTTTTCGCGGCGGTTTTCTTCCTGTGGCTCAAGGGCCGCATTTCCGTCGACCGGCCCGGCGGCACGCAGCAGTGTATGGAAGCGCTTCTGACGAACTCGATGGGCGTTGGCGTCCGAGACCTGCTGGAAGACAATGTGGGCCACGACGCGAATAAATATGTCGCGATGCTGGGGAGCATCGGGATTTTTGTCCTGCTCAACAATCTCGTGAGCCTCGTCCCAACTCTTGAATCGCCAACAGCCCAGGTATCGGTGCCGCTCGGTTGCGCAATTGTCGTGTTCATTTATTACAACTGGACTGGCATCGTGAAACACGGCCCGCTAGGCCACGGAAAGCATTTTCTCGGCCCGGTGCTGGCCATGGCTCCCATCATGTTGCCCATCGAAATTGTCAGCAACCTAGCGAGACTGCTTTCACTCACGGTACGCTTGTGGGTCAACATGCTGGTGAGCGAGACGCTCTACATTCTGTTTCTTGGCTTGATGCTCGAGCTTTCGATCTTTCTCGAGCACTTGAACAAGGCAGGCTACGTTGGCGCGGTGATTCCGCTGCTCGGCCCGATTCCGTTTATCCTGCTGCATATTTTCGTCGCTGTCCTGCAAGCATTTGTTTTTACGATTCTCCCGGTCATTTATGTGGCCGGCGCAGTCGCCGAAGAGCACTAAAGTTTTCATAACGGCATTATCGCCGACCAGTGTGATCCCGGCTGCTTGAGGATGACGGGAGCCACCGCCTGGCGGAAACATCATACAAGGAGCTTCACGATGAAAAAGTACGCGCTGTTCCTGCTGGCGGTCATCGCCATCAGCTTGCTCGCGCCAGCTGCGTTCGCGCAGGAAACGGGTGCGGCAGCCGCTTCCGCCGTCAATTGGGTCGCGATTACATCGGGTTTTGCGATGGCCATCGCATCGGCCGCCGGAGGTTACGCCCAGGCAAAAGCAACGGCCGCCGCTTGCGAAGGACTTGCCCGCAATCCCGGCGCAGCCGCCGCAATCCGTTTCGCGCTGATTTTGGCGCTCGTGCTGATCGAGTCGATGGCGCTGTACACGTTCGCTATCGTCTTCCTGAAAGTGAAGTAGTTTCTTTTAACGGCATTTCGAGGCCCGGGCGCAGACCAATGCCCGGGCCTTTTTTATTTTCAGCGCCAATAGGCTGAGCCTTGCCGGCCTGATTGGCACAAACACTCCTGGATGACCAGAGAGCAGAAGCGCGGGCTAGTTAGAATCAACTGCAACGCGGCCGGGTGAAGAGAACCGCGTCAGTGGACGGCTAGCGAATCAGCAGCAGTTTTTGCGAGGCCCAACACTCTTGCAGGTAAGAGTCCCAGATACAGAGTGCCGATCGCGCAAATCGCGAGCGCCACAGTAAGCGACGCGGCCACTGGCGTCGGCACATAGTCCTTATCTGGATCCCAGAAATACATCGCCACAATCACACGCAAATAATAGTAGGCACCGATCACGCTGTTAAGCGCCGCAATCACTACCAACCAGACGATTTGCGCATCGAGAGCTGCCTGGAATGCGAAAAACTTGCCGAGGAAACCCCCGGTAGCAGGCAATCCCAGAAGTGACAGCAGGAACAGCGAGAAGCAGACGGCCAGGACCGGCTGTTTCGATCCGAGGCCGGCGTAATCCTTGATTTCGAGGCGCTTCTCACCTTGCTGGCCGAGGTGCGTCAGTACAAGGAACGCCCCTATTTTCATCAGCGCATACGCAGCGAGATAAAACAGAATCGCTGCGACCCCGAGATCCGTGGACGCTGCGAACGCAACCAGAATGTATCCTGCATGCGCGATCGATGAGTACGCCAGCATGCGCTTTACATTTGTCTGCACGAGCGCCGCAAAATTTCCGATGCACATCGTGAGCACGGCCGAAACCCAAATCGCCCAGAACCACAAATCACTCGACACGCCAAAAGCGACGTAGAAAATTCTGATCATCACCGCGAAGGTTGCAACCTTTGGGGCGGATGCGAGCAGCGCCGTCACCGGTGTGGGTGCGCCCTGATACACATCCGGCGCATAAATCTGAAATGGCGCGGCGACCACTTTGAAACCGAGTCCGACGAACATGAGTCCCAGCCCGAGGATTGCAAGGCCCGCGGGAGGAGTCAGTTGAAACACCGCCTGGATCGAATCGATGCGCGTGGTGCCGGTGGCGCCGTAAACCATCGCGACACCGTAGAGGAAAAATGCCGTCGCGAACGATCCGAGGATGAAGTATTTGAGCGAAGCTTCGTTCGAAGCGAGCGCGCGGCGGCGGAATCCCGCGAGAACATAGGTGGAGATGGAACTCATCTCCAGGCCGACGAAAGCTGTGACAAGTTCATTCGCGCCGGCCAGAATTCCCATGCCCGCCGTCGCAAAAAGAACGAGCGAGTAATATTCCCCGCGTTGCAGTCCTTCGCTTTCGAGATAGTCCCACGAACCCAGAATGGCAAGCGCTGCCGCGCCTATCACCACCACGTGGACAAAAATACTGAACGCATCGGCGTGGATTAGCCCGCTATAGGCGAGGCCAGGATCGTCCGCGACCAATCGGACGGCGAAAAGCGCTCCGAGCGCGCCGATCAGGCCAAGAATTCCGAGGATGCGCTGCCGGGCGGCACTAATGAGTGGATCAACAACCATAATCAGAATGCCGAACGCGCAGAGCACGATTTCCGGCGCGAGCCGGTGGAGATTCGCGAGCTGGTCGGCGGGAATCGGAATCACGGCTGCACTCGATTCGCCGCGGATTTCACGACCAGCGCGCTCGCCGGCGTCATTGCAGGCAATGCGGGAATTGGCAAGGGCTCTGGCTGTTGCAAACCAATCAGTGTCTGGCGGGTCGCGGGTTGCTTCGCGCGCTGTTGTGCGTCCTGAACGCGCCCTTTCATCTGATCCAAAAGCGCATTCGTTGCCGGTTCCATGCGACGGGTGAAGAGTGGGGAAGCGACGCCCATGAACAGGATCACGACAGCCATCGTCCCCAGGATTACGCGCTCGCGAGGCGATGCATCCGGCAGTGCGCGGTTTTTCTCGACGGTCACTTCGCCGAGCGCCACTCGCTGGTACGCCCATAGCAGATAAATCGCCGAAAGCACGGCGCCTGACGCAGCCCACGAAGCCCAGGCATGATGCTTTTCAAATACGCCGATCAAAATCAAGAATTCGCCGACGAAACCATTCAGGAGCGGCAGCGCAAGCGATGACAGGCATGCAAACAGAAAAAACGACATCAGCACCGGCATCGGCGTTGCGAGCCCGCCAAATTGCTTAATCTCAAACGTGTGCCGGCGGTCGTACAACATGCCGACGCCGAGGAACAACGCGCCGGTGGAAATTCCGTGGCCCAACATCTGATACACCGCGCCCTGAATCGAAATCGTGCTGAACGCAAAAATTCCCAGTACGACAAATCCGAGGTGACTTACCGACGTATAGGCCACGAGGCGCTTTAAATCCGTTTGTACTGTAGCGACGAGCGCGCCGTAGATGATTCCGATGATCGCGAGCACAGCAATCACGGGAGCTGCGCGGTGCGCTGCGTCGGGAAAGAGCGGCAAACAGAAGCGCAAAATTCCATACGTCCCAAGTTTCAGCATCACGCCCGCGAGAATTACTGAACCGGCCGTTGGTGCTTCGGTATGGGCGTCAGGAAGCCAGGTGTGGAGCGGGAAGAGGGGCACTTTGATCGCAAACGCAAGAAAGAAAGCGCAGAAAAGCAGCATTTCGGTATTGGGCGGCAGCGAAACCATCCCCGCGTGCAGCTTCGCTTGAATCTCCGGGAAGTCGAACGAGCCGGTCACGTTGTAGAGCCACAAAATCGCGACCAGCATCAGGATCGATCCGAACATCGTGTACAAAATAAATTTTACGGCGGCGTAGATTCGGCGGTCGTGGCCCCAGATGCCGATCAGGAAATACATCGGGATGAGCGTCAGCTCCCAGAAAAAAAAGAAGAGGAACAAATCGAGCGAAACGAAGACGCCAATCATCGCCGTTTCGATCACGAGAAGCAGCGATGAAAAAGCCTTTCACTTTTTCGTGAATGTCAGTCCACGACGCGAGAATTGAAATCGGCACGAGGAACGTGGTGAGGATCACGAGGAACAAGCTGATGCCGTCAACGCCCAGGTGATAGTGAATTGCGTTGCCGATCCAGCCGTGAAACTCCTCGAACTGGTAGCGCGGTTCAGCGATGTGAAATCCTTGAATCAGAAACAGAGAAATCACGAATTCTGCGAGCGAGACTGCGAGCGCAATCCGCCGAATCCACGTGTGATCGTCTGAACGCAGCAATAGCAGCGCTGGCACGCCCAGCAACGGCAGGAACGTGATCACCGTCAAAAGATGTGGTTGCATATCCACTTAGTGCACCTTCATCCAGATACCGAGCAATAGCGCCGTGACGCCCACTGCGCCTACGACGATCCACGATGCGTAGCTGCGCGCGTTACCCGATTGCAATTCGCGCAATTGGCCGCCGGCTTCACGCGCGAGCCGAGCCGAACCGTTCACAGTGCCGTCGATGATTCCTTCGTCGACCGTGTGCCACAGCACATTTGTCGAGATCCATAGCAGCGGCCGCACTATTGTTTTTGCGTAAAGTTCATCCACCCAATATTTGTTGAGCACGAGTTCGTAGAGGCCGTGTAGGCCCTGCGCGAGTTTTTTCGGCAAATCGGGTCGCTTAATGTAGAACCACCACGCGACGAAAATGCCGAGGAGGCCAACAATAACCGGTGGGCCGGTGAGGGCGTGCAGTAGTTCCATCGCAGCGCTTTCAGGGGTTTTCGGTGTCAGTGCAGGATCCACAACTCGAATGGTAGTAGGTTTCAGGCCGTCCGTAATGCCAGCTTCCTTCAGCTTCTCCACGAACCCTGCATAGTTGCCGCTTTCTGGCACGTCCGCGAAGACCGGTCGCAAAAACGCCGCGAAATAATCCGTGCCGCCGACGAGATGCGGAGCCGCAAACCAGCCGCCGAAAATCGAGAGGAAGGCAAGGATCATCAACGGAATCGTCATGTTGCGCGGCGATTCGTGGACGTGCACTTTGTGTTCGTCAAACTGCTGCTTGCCGAAAAATGTAAGAAAGATGAGGCGGAACATGTAGAACGATGTAAGTCCTGCAGCTGCGAGGCCGAGCAGCCATAGCGCCAAGTTAGCGTGAGATCCCGAATGCGCCGCTTCGAGAATTTCGTCCTTGCTGAAAAATCCGGCAAAGCCCGGCACGCCAGAGATCGCAAATGTGGCAATAAACATCGTCCAAAAAGTGTAGGGAATCAACTTGCGCAGCCCGCCCATCTTGCGCATGTCCTGCTCGCCGCCCATCGCGTGGATCACGCTGCCCGCGCAGAGGAAAAGCAGACCCTTGAAAAACGCATGTGTCATGAGATGGAAAATTCCAGCCGCGTAGGCGCCCACGCCGCAGGCGAGGAACATGTAGCCGAGCTGCGAGACGGTGGAATAGGCGAGAACTTTCTTGATGTCGGTTTGAACCAGCCCAATCGTCGCGGAGTAAAACGCGGTGACCGCGCCAACGATTGCGACGGCCAGCATCGCGATTGGCGCGCGCGAGAAGAGCGGATGCATGCGCGCAACCATGTAAACGCCGGCAGTGACCATCGTCGCCGCGTGAATCAGCGCGCTGACCGGTGTGGGACCTTCCATCGCGTCGGGTAGCCAGACATAGAGCGGCAGCTGCGCGGATTTTCCGATCGCTCCGGTGAAGAGCAGCAGGCAGATTGTAGTGAGCACGCCGGCCTGCGCCATCGTGTCCGACGGCATGGTTGCGGCCTGCGTGAAAATCGTGCCGAAATCGACGGAGTGGAATGTCCAGAAGAGCAGCAGGATACCGATGGTGAATCCGAAATCGCCGATGCGCGTGACGATGAACGCTTTCTTGCCCGCGTTAACCGCCGATTGTTTCAGGAACCAGAAACCGATCAGCAAATAGCTGCACAAACCCACGCCTTCCCATCCGACAAACATCACGACGACGTTTGCCGCGAGCACAAGCGTGAGCATGAAAAACATGAACAGATTCAGATAGCTGAAGAAGCGGTAGTAGCCGCCTTCGTGCGCCATATAGCCCGTCGAATAAATGTGAATCAGCATGCCGACGAAGGAAACCGTCAGCAGCATCACGACGGTGAGCTGGTCCACTTGCAGCGCAAAATTCACATGAAACGGTCCGGCGGACATCCACGAGAAATACGTTCGCACCCACGGAATCTGATCGGCGGGGAGTTGCAGAAATTCGCGCACCATTTCGGCGACCGCGAGAAACGCGAGCGAAACTGACCCGATCGCAACGGAATTCACCGCGGACTTCGGCCAGTTCTTTCCGAAAAGGCCGTTGATGGCGGCCCCGGCGAGAGGCAGCGCGAGAATGATCCAGAGATGGTCGAGTATGGGCATCAGAACTTGAGCGAATTCACGTTTTCAACGTTCAACGTCCGGCGGTTGTGCACGATCGTGATAATAATCGCAAGGCCCACCGCGGATTCGGCGGCGGCTACAACGATTACGAAAAAGACGAACACGAGCCCATCGAGCTGGTTGTGCGCGCGCGCGAATGCGACGAACGCGAGATTCACGGCGTTGAGCATCAGCTCAATCGCCATAAAAATCGTAATGATGTTTCGCTTGAACACAAACGCGATTACGCCGAGCCCGAAAAGAATCGCGCTCAGCACCAGGTAATAAGAAATGGGAACGACGCTCATTCGTTCCTCTTCGCAAGCACTAGTGCGCCCAGCATCGCGATCAAAATCAGGATCGAAGTGGCTTCGAATGGAAACAGGTATTTTTGGAAAAGCATCGTCGAGAGCTCGCGCGTTGAGACAGCCGCTTGATTCGGCGCTCCCGCACCGTTTGCGACGGTGGCGCCGATCAACGAGTGGGCCATCCAGTGCGCCAGCGCGAACAGCAGAACAACCGCAAGCGGCAACCCGGCGTATTTCGCCATCTGGCTGAAGTTCGTTCGTTCTTCGACGCCGGCGTTCAGCAACATGATGACAAAAACGAAAAGCACCATGATGGCGCCCGCGTAGACGATCACCTGCACCGCCGCGATAAATTCTGCGCCGAGCATCAGGTACAGCGCCGCTAGCGACACCATCACGAGTACCAGCGCGAGCGCACTATGGATCGGCTCGCGTGCAGCGATTAGCATGATTGCGCCGGCTACCGCGACGAGCGCAAAAAGAAAAAACAGAATGAACGGAACGCTCATGGGTGTTTCACCACGATCCAGAAGGCCGTGACGACCAGATTCAGCAGCGACACCGGCAGCAGCAGCTTCCAGCCGAACGACATCAGCTGGTCATAGCGCATGCGGGGCAGCGTCGAGCGGGTCCATACATAAAAGAAAATGATAAAAAATACCTTGCCGAGAAACCAGAACGGACCCTGAATCACCGGCGCCACCGCGGGCAGCAAGCAGAGCGCGCCGATGCCGCCTGCAAGCAGCGTGACGACGGCGAGTTGGATGCGGCCGATGCCACGCATGTTTCGGACCGTGTCGTAAGCGAGGTAGACAGCCGCGAGCAGCAATCCCACGCCGGGAAGATATAGTTGCCAGGTCCAATTGTCGGGAAGGGGAGAGAGCCATCCGCCGAAGAACAAAATCGTGGCGAGGCAGGAAACCGTGATCATGTTCCCGTATTCGGCCATGAAGAACATGGCGAACTTGAAGCTTGAATATTCGGTGTGAAATCCTCCGACGAGTTCCGTTTCCCCTTCCGGAAGATCGAACGGCGCACGGTTCGTCTCTGCGATCGCCGAGACGAAGTAGCACAGGAAGCCTACGAATTGCGGAAAAACATTCCACCGGGGGATGAAATGAAAAAAGTAGCCGCTCTGATGCTCGATAATTTCGTTGAAGTTGAACGAGCCGGCCAGAAGCAGGACGCCGACGACAGAAAGCGTGAGCGAAACTTCATAACTGATCATCTGCGCGGAACTGCGCAGCCCACCTAGGAGCGAATACTTGCTGTTCGACGACCACCCAGCGAGCGCCACGCCGTAAACGCCGATCGAAGTGATCGCGAAAACGAAGAGTAGCCCGATGTCGACATTGGCGACGACGAGCTGCGTCGGCTGCCCGAGGATGTACACCGTTGCTGGGCCAAAGGGGATCAGAGCCAGCGTAGTCATCGCCAGAGAAAGCGCCAAGAACGGCGACAGAATGTAGAGGAGGCGGTCGGACGTCGGCAGCGTCAAATCCTCTTTGAAGAGAAACTTCACGCCGTCGGCCAGCGGTTGCAGCAATCCGTGCGCGCCAACGTAATACGGACCCCAGCGCGACTGGATGTGCGCGATGACCTTTCGCTCAAACCACGAGAGGTAGGCAAGCGCCGTCATCAAAACGAACAGAAGGACGGCAATCTTGACTAGCGATACCACCAGGACTGGATGTTGGGAGACGAACTCCACGGCGTATCTTTGGCCTCGTTGGTCGATTTAAGTTTGGAACAGTAACGTCCCAGAGTGCCGCTTGAAAATAAAAAATCGTTGGAAGAAAAAACTGTGCCCGCCGGCACATCGTACGATGGTTCTACGGATTTGCAAGATGCGGTGGAAACCTCTGCGCCCCCAGCGAGCAATCCAGCCACGGACAGGTCGTAGCCCGGCACATTTTGGCGAATCTCATCAAAGGCAGCTTCGGGCGTTCGCAAACGAATCGGCGTGCCGAGGCCCAACATGCTCAGCTGGTGCGAAAGAATGCGAATCAAATCGAAATCGCTGCGCGGGCCTTGTGGATCGATCGAGCGATGCGTCATCTGAACTTCACCGGCAGTGTTCGTGAGCGTGCCGTCTTTTTCGTATGTAGATGCGGCAGGCAACACGACATCGGCGCGCTGAGCCGTTTCCGTCAAGAACATGTCTTGCACGACGAGCAGTTCAAGGCCGGCGAGCCGGTCGGGTTGCTTGACGTCGAAAGTCTTCACCGGATTTGCGCCAACAACGTAGAGAGCTTTGAGTTTTCCCGTAGCAGCAGCTTCCATCATCGCGCTGGCGCCCAGACCAGGCTTCGCGGAAATTTCGCCGCCCCAGAGTTTGCTGAAACGCGTGCGTTCGTCGGCGTCTGAGAGCGGCGCGTAACCGGGAAGCCTGTCGGGCAGAATTCCCATGTCCGCCGCACCGCGCGAATTCGCATAATCGCCGAGCGCCATGAATCGCGTATGGCCGGGCAATTTCGAGCCGAACGACACCAGATCCCGAAGAGCGGCGCCGTTGATGTCCGCGCCGAAAATAACCACGACGTCTGATTCTTTCTCGATGGCGCCTTTCAGCGCGCCGAGTGCCGATGAAACGTTCGCGTCGAACTGGCCCTCGCCAGCCGCAAGCCATCGCACGGCCTGGCGCTCTCCGCCGTGTGCCACTTCGACAAGATACGACGCCTTGCGATGTATCTTGCTGGGGCGGCCATTTACAACATAGAGCCGCGCATTGCGATGGCGAATAGCTGTGCGAATCTGCCAGGCGACGAGCGGATTTTGCTGTGTGACATCGTTGCCGACGAGCAGCGTCGCATTGGAGTTGTAAACGTCCGCCATCGTTGCGAGCGAATCTTTCGCGCGCGGACCGAGCGCGGCGGCGAGCCCCGTGTAGTCAGCAGTGCGGTGATGATCGATGTTGTTGGTGCCTAGTGTGACTCGCGCGAAGCGATTCAAGAGATAGTTTTCTTCGTTAGTGGTGTGATTTGAGCCGATCACGCCGACTGCTGCCGCGCCGTGCTTGTCGCGTGTTTGTTTCAAGCGCCGCGACACTTCTTCCAGCGCATCTTCCCAGCTTGCAGGCTCGAGCTTTCCATTGCGGCGAACAAGCGGCTGGCGCACACGCTCCGGATTGTGTGTGAAGTCGTAACCGAAGCGCCCCTTGCCGCATAGAAATTCGCCATTCACTCCGGAGTGATCGCGATTGTTCGCGCGCATGATTTCGTTGTTGCGAACGCTCAGCGTCGTCTTGCAGCCGTTCGAGCAGTGCGTGCATGGCTCGCGGAACATAGGTCATTTCCCACGGCCGCGTTTGATAGCGGTAGGTGCCGCTTGTGAGAGCGCCGACCGGGCAAATGTCGATGCACATGCCGCACTCTTCGCACGCGAGCGCGCCTTTTTCATTTGGCAGAATCACGGAGTGCACGCCGCGCGCGCCCACGCCGAGCGCTTTCACGTCCATGCCCTCATCGCAAACGCGAACGCAGCGGAAGCAGAGAATGCAGCGCGGCGCGTCGTAAAAGACAAGCGGCGACCATTTTTCTTCGGGGTAATGGAGTTTTTCTTCCGTGAAGCGGCTGTGATCGAGGCCGTAGCGAAACGTCATGTCCTGCAATTCGCATTCGCCACCCTTGTCGCAAACCGGGCAATCGAGCGGATGATTCGACAGCAGGAATTCGATCATGTCCTTTCGCGCTTTGTGGACTTGATCGGTGTCAGTTTTCACGACCATGCCGTCGACGGCGACGAGCGTGCACGCCGTTTGCAGCTTCGGCGCTTTTTCCACTTCCACGAGGCACATGCGGCAAGCGGCCTGTAACGAAAGGCCCGGGTAGTAACAAAAAGAAGGAACCTCGATGCCCTGGCTCTTGGCGGCTTCGATGACGAGCGTGCCGGCAGAAGTGGTCACCTTCTGGTCGTTGATCGTGAACGTGACTTGTTTTATTTCCGCCATGAATCCCTAGCGAACCTCGGCAGCAATTTCGGCCGGCTTGTACGCGCACTTCCCGTGCAAATGGTCTTCAAATTCGTTGCGCCACTTTTTCACGATGCTGATCGTGGGCATTGCCGCTGCATCACCGAGTGGGCAGAACGTTCGACCGAGCATATTTTTTGCGAGCTCATCGATCAGCGGAATATCTTCGGAGCGGCCGCCGCCATCGTGGAAGCGATCGAGCAATTGGCGGAGCCACGCAGTGCCTTCGCGACACGGAATGCACCAGCCGCAGGATTCGTGCGCGTAGAAGTGCATGATGCGGCGCGCGAAATCGACCATGCAAGTGTCTTCGTCCAGAACGACCGTGCCGCCTGAGCCGAGCATAGACCCTGCTTTGGCGACGGAATCAAAATCCATAGCAATATCAATTTCATCGCCGGTGAGAAGCGGGCAGGAGCTGCCTCCCGGCACGACTGCTTTAATCTTTTTTCCGCCCGGCACGCCGCCTGCGACTTCATAAATCATGCGCTTCATGTTGAAGCCCATCGGAAGCTCGTAAATTCCCGGGCGATTCACGTGTCCAGACACCGCGAACAGTCGCGTGCCGCCATTTTTCGGTGTGCCAAGTCCGGCATACCATTCGGCGCCGCGCAAAATCACAGCTGGAACCGAGCTGAGCGTTTCGACGTTGTTGATCACCGTGGGGCAGCCGTATAACCCGACGACTGCGGGGAACGGCGGGCGAATGCGCGGATAGCCGCGTTTCCCTTCGAGCGATTCCATCAGCGCAGATTCTTCGCCGCATTCGTAAGCGCCGGCTCCAGTGTGCGCGACCAGGTCGAAATCAAATCCGCTGCCGAGAATATTTTTGCCGAGATAGCCTTTCGCATACGCTTCGACGATCGCCGCGTCCACGATGTCGATCACGTAGCGATACTCGCCGCGAATGTAAATGTAGCCGCGCTGCGCGCCCACCGCTCGGCCCGCAATGATCATGCCCTCGATCAACTGGTGCGGGTCCATTTCCATCAACGGCCGGTCTTTGCTTGTGCCGGGCTCGCTTTCGTCGCCATTCGCAATGATGTATTTCGGTTTGCCGCCCGTTTCTTTGGGGACGAAGCTCCATTTCATTCCGGCAGGAAATCCCGCCCCACCGCGTCCGCGGAGATTCGATTTCTTCACTTCGTCGATGATTTGATCGGGCGTCATCTGCGTCAGCGCTTTTTCGAGCGCCTGATAGCCGTCGTGCTTCAGATAGACTTCGATCTTGTTTGAGTTCGGAATTCCGAAGCGGCGGCTGATCACCGGAACTTCAGCGGGATGCCGCTCGTGAATCGCACCGGAAATTACGGAAACAGGTCTTGGCCGTATGCCTTGCTCGAGCTGTTCGAAAATCGCGTCGATCTTGGCGGGATCAAGATTTTCGTGGTAGTCGTAGTTCACTTGAATCGCGGGTGCGCCAGTACAAGCACCGATGCATTCCACCTCTTCGAGCGAAAAAGTTCCCGTCGGCGATACTTCCCGGTTCCCGATTCCGAGTCGCTTCTGGACGTGCTGGTAAAGTTCATTTCCGCCGCGCAGCATGCAGGAAATGTTCGTGCAGACCTGGATGTGAAAGCGACCCTCGGGCTTGCGCCGCAACATCGAGTAATATGCGAGCGTTTCGGTGACTTCGATCAAATTCAGCCCAACGCGCTTGGCGATTTCTTCCAACATTTCGTCGCTCAGGAATCCGAATTGATCCTGCGCGTAGAGCATCATAGGAATCAGCGCGGAACGCTTAATCGGGTAGCGCCCAAGTAGTTCGGTGAATTTCGCTTCCAGTGCCGGCGGCAATTGCATGAGTTCGTGTAGCGCTGGCCCGTGCGGCCTAGCGGTCTACTTCTCCCAGGACGATATCGGTGGTTCCAATGCAGGCCACCACATCGGCGATCAGGCGGCCTTCGCAGAGCTTCGGCAGCGTTTGTAGATTGATAAACGACGGCGCCCGGACTTTCACGCGATACGGATGCGACGAGCCGTCGCTCGCGACAAAAAATCCAAGCTCGCCGCGCGGCGATTCAATCGCCTGATAGACTTCACCCGGCGGCGGCGCAAATCCTTCGGTGTAAATCTTGAAATGGTAGATTAGACCTTCGATCGAGGCTTTCATTTCCTCGCGCGACGGCGGAACAATTCCAGGAGCAACCGTTTTGATCGGGCCTTCCGCTGGGACCTTCTCCATTGCCTGCCGGACAATCTTGATGCTCTCGCGAATTTCCGCGACGCGCACCTGATAACGCGCGAAGCAATCGCCGGCCGTTTGCGTCTGGATCTTGAAATCAAACTCGTCGTAGCTCGAGTACGGAAACGCTTTGCGCACGTCGTAAGCAACGCCACTCGCGCGCAGCAAGGGCCCGGAAGCGCCCATCGCGATCGCGTCTTCCGCGCTCATATAACCCACGCCCTTCGTCCTGCCCAACCAGATGCGGTTGTTCGTCAACAGGCCTTCGTATTCGTCAATGTGCGCGGGCAGGGCATCGATCACGCGTCGAACGCGATCGAGCCAGTTCGGAGGTGGTTCGAGCGCAAGGCCGCCGATGCGGAAATAGCTCGTCATCATCCGCTGGCCGGAGACGTACTCGAAAATCTTCATGATCTCTTCGCGTTCGCGGAAGGTGTAGAGGAACACGGACATCGCGCCGAGATCGATTGCATGCGTGCCGAGCCAGACCAAATGTGATGCGATGCGCGTCAACTCCGTGAGAAGGACGCGGATGTACTGCGCACGCTTGGGGATTTCGAGGCCGAGTATTTTTTCAACGGCGAGGCAGTAGCAGAGATTGTTTGAAAGCGGCGCCAAATAGTCGATCCGGTCCGTCATCGTCAGCGCCTGCGAATACGTCTTCGCCTCCATGTTCTTTTCAATGCCAGTGTGGAGGTAGCCAATCACCGGCCGCGCTTTTACGACGATTTCACCGTTCAGCTCGAGCACTACGCGAAGCACGCCGTGCGTGGACGGGTGCTGCGGTCCCATGTTGAGGACCATCGTGTTGGCTGCGCCGGTAACGGTTTCAATCGTGGCAGTCATTTAGCGGAACCCCTCGACCGGGTAATCCTTGCGTTGCGGGTGGCCTTCCCAATCATCCGGCATGAGGATGCGCGAAAGTTCGGGGTGCCCTTCGAAACGAATACCCATCAAGTCGAAATTTTCGCGCTCGTGCCAATTGGCTGTTGGCCAGATCGACGTCACGGAGTGAACGACGGGATCGCTGCCTCCCAGTCGAACCTTTATTCGAACACGTTCGCTGCGCTCCAGCGAGAGCAGGTGGTAATTCACCTCAAAACGCGGTTCGAGAGGGAAGCGATCGAGCGTGCTGATATCCGAAAGAAACGAAAAATGGAGCGAAGGTTCGGAAGCGAGAAACGCAGCGGCTCGAAGCAGGTGTTCGCGCGGTACCACGACCGTCGTTTCGCCGCGAAATTCAATCACCTCAGCGACCGCCTGCGCGTCCCACGCCCTGAGTTGATGCACTACTGGTATTTTGTCCGCGTCCTGTGATTCCACTTTTTTCGGATCCCGGTGGGCGCTAGCGATTCCAGTCCAGCGCGCCCTTCTTCCAGAGGAATATGTATCCTGCGAGCAGGATTATAATGTAGACGAGCATCTCGACAAAGCCGAACAGCTTTAAATCGTGATAGACCAAAGCCCACGGATACAGAAAAATAGCCTCGATGTCGAAAAGTATGAAAAGCAGAGCCACCATGTAGAACTGAACAGAAATTGGTTCGCGGGCGTCACCGGTGGGGACGATCCCGCACTCGTACGGCTGATCCTTCTCGAATGTGCGTTTATGTTTGCCGACCAGCGCCGAGACGACAATCAGCGCGCCAGACAGCCCCGCAGCGAGTATAAACATCAGCAACAGGGCGCCATAGTTGTCGAGGTAGTTGCTGTTCATTTTCGTCGCACTGGTATAATAGCGACCCTAGAGCGCACGGTCAAATGAACTCCCAGTTCTTCAATTCGCCGCCGCCGGCTTCACGCGCAGCAGATTTGGGGCGTCTGTCCCTATGAGCTCCGGTTTCAACACAGACGTGCAGATCGGCAGTCAAATCTATCACGTGCAGACGGAAGATCGCGGCCCAGCGCACCCGGTAATCGACACGGCCGTCTATCAGAATGGCCGCGTGCTGCATCGGCGCTCGTCGAACTACCAGCATTTCGTAGCTTCGGATGAATTTGACGCCGAAGGTCTGCGCGAACGGGTGGAAGAGCAGCACCGCTCCGTGATCGATGACCTGCGCTCGGGCGCGCTTGAGGAAGCGCTTGCCGCGGCTGCGGAGCAGGGCAGCCGGACCGCTGGAATTCAGGTGCAGCTCCTGAATCCGTCATCGTGGCTTACGGGCGGACATGCGTTTCTAGATGTGGAAGTAGTGCGGCGCGGCGACAGGAAACCGCAATCAGGCGTTCAAGTGGACGCCTGCATCGAAGGCGCAATCGAAGATGTGGGTCACTCGGGCACGAGCGACGAGCAGGGACACGTCCAACTTCAATTTCCGATTCCGCCACTCGGCAAGGGCGATCTCGCGCTCGTGATCCGCGCAAAGGCCGCTGCAGGAAAAGACGAATTGCGATTCACGATGCGCACACGCGGGAAACCATCCACGGGTGGGGCTGCGGATGCCGCGCCAGAGTCCGCCAACTAATCCCGGAAATTACCCCAATGACCGTGACAATCAACGGCGACGCCCGCGAAATCCCGGACAGCTTAAATGTGACAGCCCTGCTGCAACACTTGGAAATGGCGCCAGAGCGAGTAGCGATCGAACGAAACTTCGATATTCTACCGCGCGCTCTCTGGAAAGAAACACTCGTTCAGCCGAACGATCGCTTCGAGATTGTCCACTTTGTTGGCGGTGGCTAAATTCTCCCTGACCTCCGCGACACTCATGTTATGCCTTGAGATAGCCTTCAAGAACCTCAAAGCAGCCGTCCCAGCCTTTCTGATGATCGTCTCGAACTTTAGCGTTCGGAAAGTTCTCGTGCGTAAAGATCATCTCCGTGGAATCGCCGCGCGCGATGAGCTGAACCGTCACCAGCGATTCACCCTCATGCAGATCCTCCGGCTCATCCTTGCCCGGCACCAGTTTTTCCCAGGCCCACGTGAAAGCAAGTTTTTCCGGCGGCTTCACTTCGCGAAAAACGCCGTACCCGCGATACGTAAATCCCTCCGCCGGCAATGCGATCTCGATTACGTAGCGTCCGCCGGGCCGAAGTTCCAGCGTCGTATATTTCGGGACGTGTGTGGGGACGTCCCTGCACATCCAATTCTCTAACCTTTCGCGTTGCGTCCACGCCGCGAAGACTTTTTCGCGCGGCGCCGCAAACGTGCGCCGGATTTCGAGCCTGGATTCCGCTGCTTTGCTTGGGGTTGCCATTTCGTTCCCTCCGCTCTTGCTGAGTCTTCCAGATATTTCGCCAACGAATCGAATTGTTGTTCCCAGAATTTTCGATAGCGCTCGATCCAGTCCGCCGCGCCCTTCATTGGCTCCGCGATCAACCGGCAGCGGTGCACTCGACCGTCCTTGCGGCGCTCGACCAGTTTCGCCCGCTCCAGCACACGCAAGTGTTTCGATACGGCTGGCAGGGACATGTCGTACGGCCCGGCGAGGTCCATCACGGAGGCTTCGCCGAGCGCCAAGCGCGCCAGGATGCCGCGGCGGGTAGCGTCGGAAAGCGCGGCAAAAGTGGAATCGAGTTCGGGTGCCGAATAGTTAACCATATGGTTTACTATTGCCCCGAACCGAATTTTTGTCAAGGCCATTTTTTTGGTGAATTTGAACGGGATTATTGCCGACGCGGGTTGAAGCGGAGCTAAAGGCCCGCGAGCAGGTGGCCCATCTTGTCTTTTTTGGTGCGCAGATAGGCGCGAGAATGTTTACTGGTGCGAGGGCGGCAGGGAATTCGCTCAACCACGCGGATACCTGACCGTTCGAGCTGCGCGACCTTGTCTGGATTATTCGAAAGCAAGCGAACGGAACGAAGCCCGAGTGACTTCAACGCTTCGGCAGCGAATTCGTAATCGCGAGCATCATCTGCAAACCCCAGCTTTCGGTTGGCTTGCACTGTGTCGAGGCCCGCGTCCTGCAGTTCGTAGGCTTTTAATTTGTTGATCAGCCCGATTCCGCGGCCTTCCTGCGGCAGGTATAGCAGCACTCCGGACGGCTCTGCTGCGATTTTCCGCAGCGAGAATTCCAGCTGCGCCCGGCAATCGCAACGCTCAGATGTAAAAACGTCACCCGTCAAGCACTGTGAATGGACGCGCACGAGTGGCGCTTTGCCGTTGCGCAAGTTGCCGTGATGGATCGCGACAGCCTCTTCGCCACGTTTCCGGCCTTCGATCCCAAAAATTTGGAAGCGGCCAAAACTCGTCGGCAATTTCGCCTTCGCGACCACACGCGCCTTCGCGGATCGTTTTCTGCGTCTCATCGGAATCTTCGATTATAGCAGGCTTCTTCGGGACGCTCGACTCGCGCACTCTTCGGAACGATTCGCCCGCAGTCTCTTTACATCGCTGCTGGGTTTGGCTAACGTAATCCTCGAAGAGCCGCATTCGCGGAAAACAATCGAAATGGAACCCCTATCTGGCGGCAGAGACCTACTCTTCATCTTGATTCTGAAGGTGTGCTGGGCGGCCGCGCTTGCGGCGCTTCTTGTACGTTTTCGATCCTTTCGGCGCCTCGTCTTTACCGAGAAACGCGATTCCGATCAAAAAGTGATTCTGCTTCTGTTTCTAACCCCACCGCTAGCCATTGGTGTTCTGCTGCGCCTCGTAGGCTATCGTTTCTTCGATCTCACACTGGAAGGCTCATTCCTGATGGGCCTGATTGGAGGACGAATTGTCGGACTTCTTGGCGGTTCGCTCATCAGCCTGCCCGCTTTCGGCAATCACGAATGGTTGTCGAGCCCGATGGCCGCGAGCGTAGGCCTCATTGCCGGAATGATACGCGAGGTGCTTCCGGAAAAGGAGGACATCTGGCACTTCGGGCCGTTCCTTTTCTTGAGCATTCCGGAATGGTTGCTGAAGCTCGTACGATTCGGAAAGACGAACTGGGCGATGCTTCCCCTATTCGCATGTGCGGCGCTCGAAGTTGCGCAGGTCGAGCTGGCCGCCATCGTGCCCGGAAAATGGTTGTTCGCGCTTCATCCGAGCAATTGGGGCTACATGCTGCTCGTCGTCTTGTCGTCCACCATGTGCGTGGCGATGGCGATCAAGATCTGGAACAACACGCGCATCGAGATGAACCTCGAGCAAAACCAGCAGCTGCTTCTGAAAGCCCGCATGGACGCACTCACCAGCCAGATCAATCCGCATTTTCTCTTTAATACATTAAATACAGTTTCGTCGCTGATTCGATTCGATCCGGACATGGCGCGCGGCGTTGTGCTGAAGCTATCAAACATCCTGCGGCGCCTGCTTCGCAAGCATGAGACCTTTGTCCCGCTGCGCGAAGAACTCGAATTTATCGACGACTACCTCGACATCGAAGTGATCCGCTTCGGCCGCGACAAACTTCAAATCTTCAAGGAAATCGACGCGGACGCCATGGAAGCCTTCGTCCCCAGCATGTTGCTGCAGCCGATGATCGAGAACTCCATCAAGCACGGACTCGACCCGCGTCTTGAAGGTGGACAGATTCACATCCGAACGCGCCGCACCGATGGGCGGCTCTACATCGAGATCGAAGATAACGGGGTCGGTATCTCGCGTGAACGCCTCGCAGAGGTGTATGGCGGCGGCATCGGCATCAGCAACGTCCACGAGCGTTTGCGCCTTCTCTACGGCGATCAATTCAAAATGGACATTCGCAGCGAGGAAGGGCAAGGCACCCAGATTCACATCGAAATTCCCGAGCTGGTTACAACGGAGCCGACGTTTGGCTAATGCGCAACAGTAGCCACGACGAATCGCCATCAATTCGTCGTGGGAACTTCACTCTTGCCGCGGTTTCAAACTCTACTCGCCAAACGCTTCCCCGAGCGGCATAACAGCTATGTCAGGCTCCGTCCAGTAAGCTTTCGCCGCAGATGACGCAAGCAGATCTCGGCTGTAATGCGTGTAGATCAAGTTCTTGTCGTTGCAGAGCATGATGACGCCGTTTACCAGGGAAACCACATCTGCTTCGTTCCTCTCTGCCGGGCGAATCGCATGCTCGACGAGCCGCAACCAGAACTCAGTAATCGTCTCGTGATAACCGGTTTTTCCATGATGGGCGATGAACTTGCGAAGGCCGGATCGCATTCGTTCCCGCGCAGCTTCTGCATCAAGCCTCGCAAAATACCACGCGGCCACGGTTAGATGCTTCGCGTGAACGAATTCGTCCGGCGTGTAAGAGCAATCTTCAAATCGCCGGACCACTTCCTCGATCTCAGCCACCGTTCGATAGCAGGGGTTGTCCGCCATCGCTCCTCCCAAAATAAAAAACGCCCGGGTCCGCGAATCGCGAACCCGGGCGTTCTGATTTGTTCTACAACAATTCTACCTGTTGCTCCGATGCTCAGTCCATTGCATTCCAGACGGGCAACGTCTCGACGAGACGGTCGACCTGCATCAGTCACTCGTAGCGCAAAGCCTTAATTGGGTCCACCTGGGTCGCCCGGCGAGCAGGAATGTAGCTGGCGCAAAGCGCGATCAATCCGAGAAGCGCTGAGACCGTGACGAAACGTTGCCGCGTCCGTGGCACGAACGCCGAACAGCAAGCTCGACATCAGCCGTGTCAAACCAAACGCCGCAGCGACGCCGACTCCGACTCCGATGAGCGCCAGTACCGCCCCTTGCTTCATCACGAGGCCGAGCACGTCCTTTTGCTGCGCGCCCAACGCCATTCGCAGCCCGAATTCCTTCGAGCGCCGTGCCACCGAGTACGAAATCACGCCGTAGATTCCAACCGTAGCAATAACCAACGCCACGCCCGAAAATAAAGTGAGCAGTAACGTAAGGAATCGCGGCCGGGATTGAGCCGATGACAAAACATCGTCCATCGTTCGCACATGGGCCACGGGAACGGACGAATCGATCGATTGCACTTCGTGGCGTACTGCGCTCACCAGCGACGCCGGGTCACCCTGAGCTTTCAGCACCACCACCATGTTCTGCGATCCCGACCCGGTCTTCTGTGCATAGGGCAGATACAGCTCGGTACCTGTCGGTTTGTCGAGACCCGCATTCTTCACGTCTTCCACCACGCCAACGACCGTGCAGAACGGATCCTTCGAACTTCCCGGCTGGACTCGGTGCCCGACGGGACTTTCATTTCCCCAGAACGTATGCGCCATCGTTTGGTTGACGATCACAGTCTCGGGCGCGCCCGGGGCATCGCGTTCGTCGAAGAGCCGCCCGTCAATCAGCCGGATTCCCATTGTCTTGAAATACTCTTTGGTCACCGCCTGGTAGAAGTCCACATTTTCGACGGGCCCGTTTTCCTTGCGCACGTAACCTTCAATGCGCGTGTCATTCATGTTGGGCGGACGGATCGGCGGCAAGCCCGATGCCAGTCCAGCCGACTGCACACCGGGGAGCCGGTTCAGATTTTCTTGCAGGCGCGTCCAGAATGCGTCGAACGCTTCAGGCTTTGTGTACGTCGCCGCCGGCAATGAAACCTCCATCGTGATGACGTGCGAGGCGTTGATGCCGGTGTTCACTTCTTGCAATTTCCAAAAGCCACGAATCATCAGTCCGCAACCGATCAACAGAACGAGCGCCATGGCAAGTTCGCCCGCTACAAGCGCCTTGCGAAAGCTTTGCGAGCCCGCTGTTGCAGTCGTGGAGCCTACCGTATCTTTCAACGACGATTGCAGATTCTGGAACGCGAGTGGAACGATCGGCGCCAGACCAAATAAAATACCCGTGAGCAATGCGGCTCCAATCGTAAACAGGAGCACTCGCCCATCGATTCCGATTTCTTCGGCCCTGGGCAAATTCCCGGCGCTCGTCATCTGGATCAACTTCAATCCCGCGAATGCCAAAATCAATCCAAGCACCGCGCCGATTCCAGAAAGCAGTAAGCCTTCCGTCACAAATTGCTTGGCTAGCCGCGGCAAATCGGCGCCGAGAGCGCTTCGTATCGCGATCTCTCTTCGCCGCGCTTCCGCCCGGGCGAGGAGCAGGTTCGCCACGTTGACGCACGCGATCAGAAGCACAAATCCAACCGCCGCCAACAACATCAGCAGTGCCGGACGGACGCTGCCGACCACTTCTCCCTGCAACGGATAGCTCACAATGGTGTGAAATTTTGGGTTGAAGAAATGCTGGTGCGGCGTGGGCGGGTGTGCTTCGCCGCTCGCGCGGACGTACGCGTCGATCTCCGCCTGGGCCTGTTGCGCAGTCACATCCGCTTTGAGCTGGCCGAGCAGGTTGTAATTGTGGGAACCGCGTTCGCCCGGCTTAGCGGGATCGAGTTGCAGCGGAGACCATATCTGAGGTACATCCACTTCCCCGGGCGGAAATTCAAAGCCTCGCGGCATCACTCCGATCACCGTGCACTGTTGGCCGTCGAGAACTGTCTTGCGACCGACAATTTGCGGATCGCTGCCAAAAACGCTCTTCCAGACGCCGTAAGAAATATCGGCTACCACGGGCGCTCCGGGAGCGTCATCCGCGGGCGCAATGAGTCGTCCCATCATGGGCGAAACGCCCAGTGAATCAAGCAGGCTTCCGCTCACGTATGCCGCGGTCACGCGCTCCGGCTGCGTCAGCCCTGCAATGTTCGACCCGGTCGTCGCAAATGCGTCGAGCGAACTCCAGGATTTCAAGTCGCGCCGCAGATCGAAAAATTCGGGCGCAGACGTCCAGAATTTGCGAAGGCCGCCGTTGGGCCACGTTGGAAACTCCGTGTAGATGCGAACGAGCCGGTTCGGATTTGCATACGGCAATGGACGCAGAAGCACTGCGTTCACCACGCTGAAAATTCCCGTCGTAGCGCCGATCCCCAGCGTAAGGCAGAGCACCGCCGCGGCTGTAAATCCAGGATTCTTCGCGAGCATCCGCGCCGCATGCCGCAAATCAAACCAAAATGAATCCATTCACGCCTCCACCGAGCGAATTCGGCCGGCACTCACAAGATACGCAACACAGGAAAACAAAGTTCCGCAACCGTGTACGACGCATCGCATCATCGATCCGCTGGGTCGGGAACCACCACGAATCGCCGTCAATTCGTCGTGGAGTTTAGACGCAGCCAGCGCCCTAACAGCGCTCCGCCGCGGCTCTGCCGTTAGCTTCCTGCGCACATCGATTTTCTCGCCTCCTGGCATCGTAACAGCGTAGAATGCGCTCGTTCTGCCCGGTCCGTCATTCTGCCGATAGCGGCTAATTTCCGAGGTCAGTCATCCAGATGAGCGACGAAACAGAAAAGAGTAGTGCGACTTCGGCGATCGTTCTTGCAATTCTCGTGATTGGAGTCGCGATCTACACGGCTGCGTACGGACTTCAAACCCTCGCATGGTGGGAAGCTCATCACTGGGCAAAGGAGAATGCTTTTCTCGAAGACGTTCCGCACCCGCTGAGCGCCGCACCCGCCACGCCTGCAAAAGGAACTCTACTGAAAGGTTTCAACTATGAATTTACGGCCCCGTGGACCGGGAAAAACACCACCACGCCTTCGCTCACGACGGCCGCGTATCGCTTCGATTCAGGCCAGGTAATCGTGTTTTACGATCCGGAAACGCTGCTCGATAGTTTGCGTCAGATGAAATCATCGAGCCCTGTGCAATATCAGAAGTTGACGGCCGTCTTCTCCGATCACCCGATCGAATCGAATTTTGGCCTTTACGACGCGGTGTATGGCGCGGCGCCGTCGGAGTTGTCTCCAATCATGCCGAGCCGCGACGCAATTCGCATGAATGAACTGCTCATCTGGAAACTTCAGTTCGGAATTGACCTGCGGGGCGGTCTGTCGTCATTCAAGTGGGGCACGAATCAAGGATTTCAATTCGGGGATCCTGCAAAGGGCCCGGCGGCACTGCACGTTTTCAACGACCGCGACCAGCAATTCCGCTTCATCTTTTTGGTAGCTGCGGGCTCGAGCGGGAGAATTACGCAGGACGATATCGCGAGCACCGTTGCATCGCTGAAACCAGTTCCCATCCTTGATCGCTAATTCCTCTCAGAACTGTAGCCGCTGAAACCCGTGCTACTCATCCCGCCGCAACGGGTTGAGTGGAGGGCTAGGCGCCTGCCGCAGCTCCAGAAGCGTTCAGCACCTTCTGATAGTAAGCCTCATACTGGGGGATCACATCGTTTGAGCAATACTTCCTGCGCGCATTGATCCGCGCTTGCTGGCCCATCGATCGGCCTCGATCGGCGCGCGTCAAAATCTCGAGGGCAAACTTCGCGCCGGCCGCCACGTCGCGCGGAGGGATCAGATAGCCATCCACTCCGTTTGTTACCACTTCCGGCAGCCCGCCCACGTCTGAAGCAATCACCGGAACTTCACATGCCATCGCTTCGAGCGCGGCCAGTCCGAACGATTCCTGGTCGCTAGGCAGCAGAAACAAATCCGCGAGTCCGAGCTTTTCCTGCACCAGATCCTGCTTGCCAAGAAAAAATACGTCCTTCGAGAGGCGCTTCGTCCGGACAATGTACTCGGCTGCGCCGCGATCGGGCCCGTCGCCCATCATCACCAGTTTCGCGGGAATTTTTTCACGCACCAGCGCAAAAATCTCCACCACGTCCGTCACCCGCTTTACCGGACGAAAATTCGAGAGGTGCATCAAGATAGGCTCGCCGTTCGGCGCCCATTTGTTTCGAGCGGCCGGGTTATCGCAACGCTTGTAGAGGTCGCAATTCACGAAATTCGGAATCACCTGAATCGGCCGCTTGATTTCGAAATCCTTTAAGGTCAAGTCGCGCAAATAATTCGAAATCGCAGTGACACCGTCACTCTGCTCGATCGAAAATCTGGTGATCGGCAGATAGCTGCGGTCGTGGCCCACGAGTGTGATGTCGGTTCCGTGAAGCGTGGTGATGAAAGGCAGTTTTCGCGGTACTGCCATCATCCGCGCCAGCAGCGCGCTCACCGAATGCGGAATTGCATAGTGAACGTGCAGTAAGTCGAGCGAAGCCGACTCCGCCACTTCATACATTTTGGTTGAAAGAGCGAGCGTATACGGCGGGTGATCGAATAGCGGGTAGGACGTCACTTCCACTTCGTGAAAATAGATGCGCTCGTGGGCCGTGTTCAGCCGGATCGGCATCGCGTAACTGATGAAGTGTATTTCGTGGCCGCGGGCTGCCAGCTCGATTCCAAGCTCTGTGGCTACCACGCCCGAGCCGCCATACGTTGGATAACATGTGATCCCAATTTTCATGGGTTTGCGCCTGGGTCCTTTGCCGACGTTCGAATGATAGATGCCGTTTAGGGACGCAGCAAGAAGGGAACTCGAATGGGCAGGGCATTTTTCATTCCATGCCCGCGAGCCCGTTTACTTGCGCGAGCACGACGCCGAATGCTAGCCTTCCTGCTCCTAATTAGACGAGCGAGGCGCTCCAACGGTGCAACGACTTTCAGGTAAGGTGGCGTTCATCACGGGTGGCGGAACAGGCATCGGCCGCGCCTGCTCTCTATTGTTCGCTCGTGAAGGCGCATCGATAGCGATCGCTGGGCGCCGCAAAGAGCCTCTCGACTCCGTTGCTCGCGAGATTGAGAAGACCGGCGGAAAAGCGCTCGCCGTCGCCTGCGACGTCACCGAACGCAATTCGGTTGAACGAGCGCTCGCGACGGCAGCGAAGAAGTTTGGACGACTGGATACCATTGTCAACAATGCCGGAGCAGTCGTCGTTGCCACAGTCGACGGTACGTCAGATGATGACTGGAATCGAGTGATCGCGACTAACCTCACCGGCACTTTTCTCGTTTCGCGCGCGGCGCTCCCGCACTTGCGCGCAGCCGGGGGCGGGACGATTACGAACATCGGCTCAATCCTCGGAATTGTGGCTCGCATCGAGCGCGCGGCGTACTGTGCCGCCAAGGCCGGGGTCACAGGTCTGACGAAGGCAATGGCTCTCGATCATGCCCACGAAAAAATCCGCGTGAACTGCGTTTGCCCGTCGATCATTGAAACCGAACTGGGACTTCAGTCGATTCGAATGGCTGCCGATCCCGAAGCGGAGCGCAAGAAGCGCAGCGATGCAATTCCGCTGGGCCGACTGGGACTTCCCGAAGACGTCGCGCAAATGGCGTTATACCTCGCGTCGGACGAGTCCGCGTGGGTAACCGGTGCAGCACTGCCCCTCGATGGAGGCCTCACGGCTTATTGACATGGCACCCTCGAAAAAATCGATTCAGCTGGCTGCCGGTGAGCTTCGCGAGCGGCTCAGCGCGACCAACACCGCAACGCAATTCGGGTTCGTGTTGACGGAAGCGAGCCCTCGCCGCGTCCTGATGCACATGAAGGTCGACGAGCGCCACCTACAGGTTCATGGTGTGGTTCACGGAGGCGTGCTCGCGGCGCTCGCTGATACCGCCGGCGGGCTTGCGACGTACATGGCGTGTCCGCGCGGCACGCGCGTCGCGACAATCGAAATGAAGATCAACTATCTCGAAGCCGTCGAAGGCGGAACGGTCGCAGCGGATGCCGAGGTGGTCCGCCTCGGGCGCCACATATCCGTGGTCGACTGCGATCTTAGGGACGAACGGCGCAGGCTCGTGGGAAAAGCGCTTATGACATTCTTCGTGGGCCCATTCAGACCAAACCGCAAGCCCAGGCACAAGAAAACCCGTAAACGCTGACGCGCTTCTCGCAATTTCGATTCGAAGACGCGGTGAACGGCCTACTGCCCGTCGTGCCCGTTCTGGCCGTTCGATCCGCCCATCGCGGCTTCCTCGCCGTCCTTGAATAAATACTTGATGCAGTGTTTGTACACTAGAAGATTCGGGCTTCCGTGCCGGGTGAGCTTGATGCAGTCGCGGTCATACCATTCGACGGTGCCGTGAAGAACTTCGCCATCGGTCAGCACCACCGCCACGGGTGAATGCGATTGCATCTGCTTCACAAAATAAAAATTTTCAGCGTGAGTCTGTTCCGGAGGTGCCGGCTTCTTTCGAGGTTGCGGTTGAGGCGCTGCTTGCACAGGCCGCGGTGCGAACTGCTGTTCCTTTACCTCAGTCAATGTAGGGCGAAATAGCTTACGATTCACCATAAAACTCCTTCCTGGATTCGATACCTGTTATGACTACGCGAGAGGTAATTCGGTTGCAATTAAAGTTGGAAAAATCTCAAAAAGATAAAAACCGCGGAAGACCTTTAGCGGACTGCGAGCGTTGCGACGTACGCGTCCAAACCTAATTGCCTTCCGATATTGCGGCGCAGGCGGCGCTCGAGGTTGTCAAGGCCCTGCGTAGCCTGTATCACCCAATCTAAATTGATCTTCGCGCTGAGGATCTCCAATTCCCGCCGCAAATCCGGATTTCTCAGGAGATTGCTCTTGAGGCCTTGCGAAAATTCCAGAAGGTCAGTAAGCAAACTATAGAACAGCTCCAAAATATTCTCAAACGATTCCTTTTCCTCCTTCGCCAGTTGCGCGGTAGCCGCAAATATTGCGGTGTATTCGCCGCCGGCCACTGCTTGTGAAAGCAGGCTCAAAACGCTCCTGCGAAGCCGCACGGACTCTTCGAGATCGAGTTCAAGCGCAACGCCCGGGCTACCGGCCGACAATTGGGCAGCCAATGTGCGTTCACCGGTTTTCGCGTCGGTGCGCGTTTTCAGAAACGTCTCGATCGTCGCCTCCGGAACCGGCGCAAAATGAAATTGCAAGCAGCGCGAACGGATCGTCTGAAGCAGCGAATCGGGCGTTGGCGCGAGCAGAATCAATGTGGCGCTCTCAGGGGGCTCCTCTAGGATTTTCAGGAACACGTCCGCATCTGTCCATCGCATCGTGTCCGCGCCATCGAGTATGAAGATTCGCCGGCGTCCTTGAGGTTTGAAATACGCGGCGCGCTGTACGGCGCGCAATTGTCCAATCCGGATCATAGGGCGGGCAACGGGAGTAAGCCTGCGAACCGGGTCGGGCACGAGAAGCCAAACGTCCGGATTCGGCTCGATGATCAGCGGCATTCGTTCGATCGTCGCGGAGTCTGCACTTTCTCCGCGTTCAGCGAGCCCCGCTTGAATCAGCGGCGCAGGATCAAGGAGAGGAGCCATCCGCAGGCACGAATCGCAAGCGCCGCAAAAGTCGTCTTTCAACCGTTCGCAGTTCGCGGCTTGCGCAAACATTCTCGCCAGCGTGTATTTTCCGATTCCGCGCGGGCCGGTAAAGAGCAGAGCGCTCGGAACACGGTCGCGGCGGAGCATCCCGCCCAGCGCGGCAACGATTCGCCCATTTCCTAAGAATTCGCTAAATCCCATTCGGCTCCCCATTTTCGAACCAATCAGGTCGATCCCGGTGAAGTTCACACCCAAAAGGAAACGATGACCCAACGGTGAAGCAGTAAGATGGTGCAGGCGTCATCGCGGCACCCCTTGCGATTTCAGGATCTGCGATTCGATCGCAGCAAGAATCTCGGTGTGAATCGCACCGGGTGCGCGGAGAGTTCCGGCGTCGGAGTCAATGCATTCGATTTTGACCCAATTGGGTTGGCGTGCAAGCTGATCATAAACCTCAGACGCCGCTTCCAGGTGTGCGAGGTTTGATTCCAGAATATCTCGTTCAAGCTTCGTATAATCGCGCACACCCTTCTGACCGACAAGTCTGTGAGCCTCCGCGACCGGAACCCGCAAGTAGATGACAAGATCTTCCGGTGGCAGCGCGTAAATTTCATATTCGAGCTGCTTGAGCCACCTGAGAAATCCATCGCGCATCTCGCGAGGCGCTCGGGCACCTTGATGAGCGAGGTTCGAACCAATGTAGCGGTCGGCGAGCACCGTATAGCCGGCTGCGAGGTCGGCCATGATTTTCGGCTTGGCCTCGTATCGATCGCCCGCATAGAGGAGAGCGGAGAAGTGAGGGTCTACGGCGTGGAGCGCGCCGAAATCGCCATTCAGGAATTGAGCGACGAGCTTGCCAAAAAACCCTTCGTAGCGTGGAAAACTAACCTGGCTCAGCGCGACTTTGCGTTCGGCTAGAGCGCGTGCGAGCATATCGAGCTGCGTCCGTTTTCCGGAGCCGTCAATTCCTTCAAGTACGATGAACTTTCCGCGTTCGGGCATCGTGTGAAGAGGGAGTTTATCATACGCGGCGAAGGACAAAACGGCCGTGAAATCACGGGCGTTTGTACCTCCGGCAGCCCGCGTGCGATCGGCCGGCCGTGTGCGCTCCATCTGGCAATTCTTCGATCGCCGATCGCAGCGCTCTCCCCTACGCGGTGTTTCGTTTAACCCACGCGAAGCACGCTGTCGCAACCGAGGTCATGAAAAACAGAATCACGCCGTCCATAAAACTGTGGTAGCTAACTCCGTAAGGATTACCGGGGAAAATCTGCGAGGGCAGACTAAAAGCGGCGAGGACGCGGGCGATCAATGCCAGCACGGCGCAAAGTAGACACAGGCCGTAGCTCAACCGCATGACGTGCTTTTCCATCAGTTGTCTCCTTGTTCCTGAAGTTGCTTCCAAATTCACGACAGGCCGACGCTGGATCCATTGCTGCGGGGAGCGTACAGCGACGGCTCACCGGAGTCAAACGTACCTCGCCCCTCAGTGTTCCTCGGGAGACTCTTTTCCCGGCGCCACGATGCGGCTTGTCACCTGGAATCGCTTGTAGTCCTTGTAGCGAACCGTCATGCGAATGCGGATGTCGCCGGAGGTGAAGTGAAGCACGTCATCGGCGTGCGTGTAAGTAGGAAACCAGTAGTGGCCTTCGATATTTTCGCGGTACGTTTCAAATCGTGGAAAGAAATTTTCGTTGCCGCCCTTGCTGATGTCCGGCACCGCTTTTCCGTACGTTTTTACGATTTCCAGGTCCGTGTCGTCCACCCAGATCCGTCCCTGAAAGTAGCGCTGCTTTTTCTCGATTCGTTTCGGCTTCACCTCAAAAACATACGTGCTGATTTCGTCGATCTTTTGGCGGCCGACGTATGTGATGTCGTACTTCGGTAATTCGGAAGTGGTGAGAACGAAGGGTTGCACATTTTGGAGGTCTGCCAAATCCTGCTCGGACAGCGAAACGCGAACAAGCGTGGAAGGCGGCGCGTTCGTCACCTTCTCGTAGCGTTTGCCGGACTCGGTGAAAATAATGTCGCTCGTCATCCGGTATTCGCCATCCGGCTGGCCGCTCAAATCGACGGTCTGCACAACGAAGCTCTGGGTATAGGTGTAATTGTCGCGCTCGCGTTTGAATTCAGCCTCACGGGCAGCGAATTGCTGAATGATTTGTTCCACTGGAATCGTTGGCGGTTGGTCGGAGATCGCCGAAGGGGAATGAGCGGCTGGGGAGCTCTTGGGCGGCGGTGCCGATTGTTGCGCCATCAGCGGCGAGGACAGGAGCAAAGTCGCAAACAACGCTGCCAGCAGAAACACATTTCGCGTTGGCAGCGAAGTAACGGATTTGACGAAGTATCGCAGCACTTGTCGCCATTTCCTTTTCAGTTTTTCGTTCGCGCGAAGACGAGGCGCTTCACCAGTATAAGAGCATTTCGATGGCACGGAAGCCGCTTTTGCGCTCTGCGGCTCGCCGCTGCAGCTGCAGCGCCGCGATTCTCATGCGATTTTGAATTTCAGGTATAATTCGCGTGCGAATCATCACGGCTCAGCGGTTTCGGTGCCGAGGCATGTATGACAAGCAGGTCAGCGCTTTTTCCGCCCACGCATTTCGGCCCCAAGAAAGCTCTGTTCATTGACGCGGATCCCGAGATACACGCGATGCTTCGGGATTTGCTCGACCCGCTGGTTTGGAGCGTTCGCCACGCTCCGGATAACCGTACGGCGCTCGCCCTCGTCCACGCATCGCCGTTCGACCTCATCATCACCAGTGAAAAAACCTCTGGAAGAGAGGATGTGGAACTGCTCCGCAAAATCCGGCTTGTCCGTCCGCATACTCGTCTGATTATTTTGACAGACGAAAGCGCCCCGGCTTACGTAATTGATTCGATGAAGGAGCGTGCGTTCAGCTATTTTTCGCGGCCGTTCTCGCTCCACTCGCTGTCGGACATGGTTCAGCACGCGATCGACGGTCCCTGCTGGGACGATGGAATTGAAATCCTGTCAGCAACGCCGGAGTGGATTCGGTTGGTGGCGCGGTGCGACATGAAAACCGCCGAGCGCCTCATCCAATTTCTGCACGAGATTGCGGACCTGCCGGATATAGAGGGCAATGCGGTGGGGACGGCATTCCGCGAGATCCTGATGAACGCCATGGAGTACGGCGGAAACTTTCAAGCTGATCAGTATGTGGAAATATCGTACGTTCGCGCGAAACATATGGTGATGTGCCGCGTGAAAGATCCGGGCGAGGGATTTTCTCTTGATGAACTCGAGCATGCTGCGATTGCAAATCCGGACGACGATCCAATCCGCCACGTCATCACCCGCGACGCAAAGGGATTGCGCCCCGGGGGCTACGGGGTGATGCTGGCGCAAAAGCTCGTCGACGAACTCATCTACAGCGAAAAGGGCAATGAAGTTCTTCTCGTGAAATATATCGATAGCGCCGGCCGTCAGCTCGGAGCATCAGCGCCGCAAGGCTGAGTCGTCTTTCTTGGCTGCGGTTTTCGTCTCGGCAGCGATTCCCGCCACCGAAAGCACGAGTATTTTATTTTCACCTTTGTACGGATGACCCTTCACAGTTACCGATTGCCCTTCGAAGGAATTCAGCATCACCGGATTGGACACCGTCCAGCGGACGTTCTTATCGTCGGTAATCGTCATTCCGTCATCGCTTACCTTGCCTGAAACTGTTGCGGACTTGCTCGTCAGTTTCGATGTGTCGGACTTGGCTGCGTCCTGTGCAAAGCTGGCGGCGGGAGTGAGTAATGCGAACGCAAATGCGAAGAGAAGAATCTTTCTCATCGGCAGTCCTTCCTTAAAACGTGGGATTAGGATACAACGGCGGAATTTTACGGCCAAAATACAAAGAGTCAAATCGAAAATGCAAATAGGAATAATTCAAAATCGCCGCGCCCAACCGGCAACGATGAGAGGTGTCCTTCTATTCGTGAGCCACTCTTCAAGCATGGCACGCGCGGAACAACGACCCTGGCCTGTCAAGTAAGAAGCTGGAAGCAACAACGAAGCGCAGAAAGGGAGACATCAGACCAATTCGTGTTACGGCGAATCTCCAGGCGATTCGCGGCACCCTGCAAGCCTCGCATAGCCGGAGCATCGAATGACCGGAAGACGCGGGTACTTCGCAAAATTGGGGTCCGTAGCCGAAAGTCCGCAGTAATAAAACTGCGAGCCGCGGTCGGATTGAATGCGCCGGGCATGTACACAGGAGGCACAGAGTCCGGCTGCGTTCTGCTCGTCGATCGATTTCGTTTGCCCCGGCGGCTTTGGTTTTTCGTCGTTCGGCACATCGACGAGAATACTTCAACGGCCGGACCTTCTGTCTCGGAAATTTGCCCGCATGCTAGAATTGCGCCGATGCTCCCGCAAAAGACTTCGATCGCTGAAAATCTTGCCGGAGTTCGCGATCGGATAGCGCGGGCGGCCTCACGCTCCGGGCGTACCGCTGAAGCGATCACACTGTTAGCCGTATCCAAGACGTTTTCTGCCGAAGCGATCCGCGACGCCTACGATTTGGGGCTCTGCCACTTCGGTGAAAATCGCGTGCAGGAATGGGAGTCGAAACGGCCGCAACTTGCAGACCTCGCGGCGACCTGGCATCTCATCGGCCATTTGCAGAGCAACAAAGTGCGTCGGGCGGCAAATCTTTTTCATCGAGTGGACTCGGTGGACAGCCTGAGCCTCGCGCAAAAACTGGACTCGGCTGCCGCAAGTGAAGGGAAGCGGTTGCAGTTGCTGATCGAAGTGCATCTTGGCGGCGAGGCAACGAAGAGCGGCGTGACGGAAACAGAAGTGCCCGCGCTGGCTGACCGCATCGCCGCACTGCAGCACGTTGAGCTTCTGGGTTTGATGACGATCCCACCGTATTTCGATGAGGCCGAGCGAGCCCGTCCTTACTTTCAGAAGTTGCGCGAATTGCGTGACTCCACCAGCCGCCAGATAGGAAAACCACTCGAAACTCTCTCGATGGGAATGAGTCACGATTTTGAAATCGCAATTGAAGAAGGCGCAACGGAAGTTCGAATCGGCACCGCGCTTTTCGGCGGCCGCCCGGCGAAAACATGATCGAAGTTTCGGAGCATGGCGGGGCGGCAGTTTTCGCCGTCCGGGTGACGCCGCGTGCGAGCCGCAATGCGATTGAGGGAGAGCACCAGGGCGCGCTCAAGGTGCGATTGACGGCGCCTCCGTTGGAAAGTCGCGCGAACGAGGCCTTGCGGCGTTTACTCGCCGAATGTTTGAACGTGCCCGTATCGGCTGTTAGAATCGTGGGCGGCGAAAAGAGCCGCAACAAACGGGTTTCAATTGCAGGCGTTTCGCGTGCGCGAGTGGTATCACTTGCGAACGAGACTGAACCTCAGCGTGGATGACGACTACCAGGATGGGGACCCCACACATGCCGGACATCAAAGCAATTCAAGCGGAACTGCGCGCCAGCAAGATCGATGGCTGGCTTTTCTGCGATCATCACCGCCGCGATCCCATTGCCATTTCAATTCTGAAGCTAGGAGGGAACGGGCTCGCATCGCGGCGCTGGTTTTATTTCGTCCCGGCCAAGGGTGAACCGCGGAAGCTCGTCCACCGCATCGAAGCGGGCATGCTCGATTCTCTGGGGGGCAGCAAGAACGTCTATTCCGGGTGGGAAGAGCTGCACAAAATGTTGCCGAAATTGCTTTCCGGCAGCAAGACGATCGCAATGCAGTATTCGCCGGAAAATAACATTCCCTACATCGGACTCGTCGATGCCGGCACGGTGGAGCTGGTTCGCAAGCTGAAGAAAAAAGTAGTGAGCTCGGCGAATCTCGTGCAGAAATTTGAGGCGAGCTGGTCACCAGCGCAACTCGAATCGCATCTCGATGCCGGTAAGATCGTGGATCGAGTGAGAGCGGATGCATTCGCGCGCGCAGCCGCTTTTGTGCGAGAGGGGAAACCGATTTCAGAATTCGAATTGCAGCAGTGGATCGCCGGGCAGTTTCGCGCCAACGGACTGAAGCCCGAATGCGACGATCGTGGCCGTGCAGCCGAACAACGGCAATCCACACTACGAACCGACGGAGGACGGCTCGCGTCCCATTCGCGCCGGAGACCTGCTGCTCCTCGATATGTGGTCGAAGTTCGACCGGCCCGGCAGCGTGTTTTACGACATCACTTGGATGGGCTACCTGGGCAATCGCGTGCCGGATACGTACGCCAAGATATTTCGAATCGTCAAGCAGGCGCGCGATAACGCCGTGGAACTCGTCAAGGAAGCCGTCGCGGAAGGCCGCGCGATCCACGGATGGGAAGTGGACCGCGCCGCCCGCGAGACGATTCGCAAGGCCGGTTACGCGAAATATTTCGTTCACCGCACCGGCCACAGCATCGGCGAGAATATTCATGGCAACGGCGCGAACATGGATGGCCTGGAAACTCGCGACGACCGGAAAATCATCCCTCACACCTGCTTTTCCGTCGAGCCGGGCATTTATCTTCCGGAATTTGGGATTCGCAGTGAAGTGAATGTGTACGTCGGCGATCACGATGCGCGCGTCACGGGCGCCATTCAGGAAGAGATTCTTCCTCTGCTCGTCTGAGGCATCGTGACCGAATCTCCAGCAAATGAAACTCGCGCTGAAGAACAAGAAAGCGGCCCACTGGAAGCCGCACCTGCGGATAAGGCCTTTTCTAGAAAACGATCCGATCCCTTTTCTTTCGCAATCGCTGCGTGGTTCGTCCCTGGTTTAGGACACTTCTTGCTCGGCTGCCGGATGCGCGCACTAGGCTTTTTCATTGCCGTCGCCGGCCTCGCGCTTCTCGGCCTGCGGATGCGTGGAAATATTTTTCCGCCGCACGCCGTCGACCCCTTTGGCACGTTGGGATTTCTCGCGGACGCTGCTTCGGGCGTATTTTACTTGTTGGGCCGAATTGTCGAGCGTGCCGGCCCGGACGTATCGCGCGCGGCCGGTGACTATGGTACGCGATTCATCGCGGCGGCTGGCGTCGTGAATCTTGATCGCAGCATTTGACGCATATGAAATCGCGGCAGGTCGGAGACGCTAGATGTATCTCGCGGCCTCAACGCTGTATACGATAATTCCGGTTACGTTCGCAGTCGTCTTCACCCACTTCTGGGCCATGCTTTCCTTCGCGGCGCTTGTGTCGCTGGCGCTCGCGTGCCTTACGCGGCGCACGGCAGCGGAGCGAGTGAAGTACGCCGTGTGGTCATTCTGTTTGTTTATCGTGATCGGCGTCGGAGTCGCGTGGCTGATGTACCCATTCTCGCGCTAATCCTTGGCAGTGTGTTTGACAGCATTTTCTTGCCGATGTTACAGTCGAACTGCGCGCCGAGGTAGCTCAGTGGTAGAGCAGCCGATTCGTAATCGGCAGGTCGTGGGTTCAACTCCCACCCTCGGCTCCATTTTTCGTTTCCCATTCCGCGCTTAGTTCCCGCGACATTTTCCAAGCTGCTGCCGCGGCTACCAGCAACATGAATAATCCGGGTGCGCCGTGATGCAGCAGTATTTTGCCCACGCCAAATAACGCGCCATACGTCATCACGCAACCAAGAATCCAGGACCGTAGATTTCGACCGAGATCGCGCGTTTCCGGAACTTCAGGGGCGAGCGACGCAACCCGGTGCCATCCCCCGACGTAAGGCCGAACGCGGCGATAGAATGCGACCAGCACATCGTCAGCTTCCGGCCTCGTCGCAAAAGTCACAGCCATCCACGCGACCGTCGTCACAAGTGTCGTCGTCGAAGCGGTCTTCGCAAACACCACGGTGCTCGATCCCGTGAAAAACTCCGTCCGGTGAAAGAGAGCACGCGCGAGTGCTTCCGATTGAAACGCGAGCGTGGCAATCAGCGCCGTCGCCATCGCCGAAATTTCACTCCATGCATTGATTCGCCACCAATACCAGCGCAAAAGGTAAACGCCTCCCGTTCCGGCGCCCAGCTGCAACACGATCTGCCAGCCCGAGCGGATCGATGCCAGTTGCGCCGACACATATCCCGTCGCTACCACCAATAGCAAAGTTACAATTTGCGACACCCGCACGTAGTGCTTCTCAGTCGCGTCGCGCTTCAAGAATCGTCGATAGAAATCTTCCACCAGGTACGATGTTCCCCAATTCAGTTGCGTCGCGATCGTCGACATGAACGCCGCCAGAAATCCCGCGAGGATGATTCCGCGCAGCGCATGCGGCACGTGGTGGTTCACGATCAGCATGTAACTGGTTTCGGGATGCTCGAGGCCCGGATACAGCACCAGCGCCGCCAGCGCCGTAAGAATCCACGGCCACGGCCGCAGCGCGTAATGCGCGATGTTGAACCACAGCACGGAGTAGAGCCCTTGCCGCTCGTCGCGCGCGCTGAAAATTCGCTGCGCGATATAACCGCCGCCTCCCGGCTCCGAACCCGGATACCAAAACGCCCACCACTGCACGCCGAGATAGACGAGAAAAGTCATCACCGGGAGTGTCCACACGGCCTCGCTTGTAAATCCGCGCGAAAAATCCGGCAGGAACGCAAGCGGATCCGCCGCGCCCGTCGCCGAGCGCATGGCATCGAGTTTTGAGATCATCGAGCTCATGCCGCCCGCCGCTCCCACTCCGTAGTACGCCACCGCAATCACGATTCCCATCTTTAGCACGAACTGAAACAAGTCCGTCCAAAGCACGCCCCACAGTCCGCCCAGCGCAACGTAAAATCCGGTGAAAGGAATCAGAAAAAAAATGCAAACGACGAGGGCTTGCCCATTCGCTCCCGAAAAAGACGGGCCCATCATTCCGCCAAGTTCGCCAGAGAACACCTCCAACCAGCGCCACTGAGCGATGGTCGGGCCCAGCGTCGTTGCGACGATGCTCGTCATCGCTTTCGTCACCCAGCCGAGAATCAGGCAATTCATCAGCAATCCAAGATAGACCGCGCGAAAGCCGCGCAGGAATGCCGCGGGCTTGCCCGAGTACCTCATCTCGGCGAACTGCACGTCGGTCATTAATCCCGAACGCCGCCATAGACGCGCGAACAAAAACACCGTCATCATTCCCGAAAGTAGAAACGACCACCAAATCCAGTTTCCGGCGATGCCCTGTGTGTACACCAACCCCGCGACTACCAAAGGCGTGTCGGCCGCGAAAGTGGTCGCCACCATCGATGTCCCCGCCAGCCACCACGAAGCACGGCGCCCGGAGACGAAGTAATCCTCGGTGCTTTTTCCGGAGGCGCGGCGGAAATAGAGGCCTAGCAGAAGCGTGATGGCGAGATAGCCGGCGATGGCCGACCAATCGAGCAGTGTGAAAGTCACAGCTCCGTTCCTCGGCAGCCCGCGCGGTGCGCTGACATTTGTCAGACTTATCGCACAGCCCTTCCAGGGAGGCAAAGCCATTTATCGCTCCCGAGGGAAAGTGTACGCGTCGAGGAACTCGTTCGTTGTGGCTACCCGTACATCGCGGCGCAGCCGATTTGGAGCGTTTTGCGGGCTTGTCCCCACTTCCCCCGGCGCCTTTCATCCGGCGGGCCGCGTGGAACGAAGGGGGTAGGGCGCGCTTTTTGCGTCCCGGAGGTATTCCCGGGACGACGGATCTTCGCCGCTAGTCTCTCCGGCACGTCTGCCGTGAACGAACGGTTCTAATCTCCTGCCACTGTTTCGCCGCGTCATTTATTGCCATTTTGAACAACGTGCTAGTACTCAAACATTGCTGCCACTTCGTTCTGAGACATACTTCCAAGCGTAAGGGGTTGTCGCGCGAAACGACGGGGATGGCACTGGACGCGCAAAACGGTCGGACGCCAAAATTGGAGTGTGGAACGCCATGATTACGAAGGCAAAAATCCTGCAATCTCTTCTGCTCGTTCTTGCTGCCGCATCGCTCGTCAATTGCTCCCCGGCGGTACCTTGTAACATTATCGGCAACGGAGGCGGCGGCACCGGAAATGCCCGGCTGATGCGAGCGAGTTCCGCCACCAACATCTGCGGGACGGGCGGCGGCGGCGGTGGCGGCACTTGCAGCAGCACACTCACGCCTAGTCAGGTCATGCTCTCGGTCGGTTCTGACGGTAAAATTCTCGAATACGGACTCGATGCCATCACCGGAGTGCCCGCTTTGATGTGCAATACGGCGACGGCTGCCCAGGGGCCCCTCGTGGCGACGCCGAACAACAACTTTGTATACGTCCTCGACGCTACGTCAGGCACTCAAATCTTTGGATTTCAGATTGCCCACGCGAAGTCAGGAGCGCTGGCAACGATCACGGGATCGCCCTTCCAACTCTCCACAGCGGTTGTTAATTCCAGTATTGCGATGGACCCGCTGGGACGTTTTATTTTTGTGACGGACCAGGGTAACAACGCCGTACACGTCCTTGCGATCGGCCAATCCGGTGCGCTCACAGAAGTTACGGGCTCGCCCTTTCTCGTATCCTCGCCCACTTTCGTCGCGGTCACGCCTTCAGGGGCCTTCGCCTACGTGACCGATCAAGTGGACGGAGACATATTCATTTTCTCCCTGGCGCCAAACGGCACGCTGACTGAAGAAACGGGTGCGTCGCCCTTCATCGTCCCGGATCCCAACGACTCTCCGGGTTTCGCGCTCGTGCACCCAACCGGAAATTTCCTTTTAACTGCCAATCTCGAAAGCACAAGCTCTTTTACGATCGACCCGAACAATGGGGGAGCACTGACGCAGGTAGGCGGCTCGCCATTCCTTCCGGCCAATGCCGGTGATGGACAGGTGGCCCCGCTTGCGATCGTGCTCGACGCCACCAGCAAGTTCTTGTACGTTGTGCCTCGAGGCATCTCGGACGACACTCTTCCCGCATTTCAGAGCGAAAACATTATTGGCTATATGGTGGATACGACTGGCGGCGGGCTTACTCCGTTACCGAATTCGCCATTTCTGTTAAGCTCCACCCTCGATATCATTGCCAATCCGCTGCTGCAGCAAATGATCGTCGCAACCTCGAACACCACTTCCGTCCTGTTCGACGTTGCGCCTATCGATGCAAACGGAAATCTTACAATTCCAACCAGTGGGTTGGCTGTGACGGCTACAATCCATCCAGTCGTCGTCAATATTCAATAGCTCCGTGCAGGGGGCGAGCAATCGCCCCTTTTACTTTCCCCCCTCGCAGACATTGCGCGATTGCTTTCGCGCCACGCGAAATGGACGCGCCCTTGGACGTCAGCAGGTCTGCCACACTATTTTATCTGTGATAAGTCAAAGATAACCTCGTGAGCCTGACCGTCGGGCGAGCGCACGGTGATGGTGAGAGCCGAGGCTTTAAGGCTCGATGCATCACATTCGAGTTCTACGTGCTCTCCGATTCGTGTTGCTGAGGATTGAGCGTCGTGAAATGGATATAGCGGCGACTCGTCGATCATTCGTACAGGAATGTTTTTCTTATTTTGCGTTAGTTGGATTTCCAGCCGCCCTTCCGGCTTGCTCTCGTCTGATTGCGAACCCTTCTTGTCGCCGGAATGTCGCTCGTCCGACGGCGGTGTGAAGTAGATGTCTGCGAATACGCGGAATTTGGCCGGCTTGCCGAAGTATTCTTCCACAGCGTCCTGCGCGTGAAGGTTTGGATTTTGCCGGGCGTGTTCTGCCACCTGAAGATACGGCGTATCGATCGTTATTGTTGAAACGGGTGGCTTCTTTGCTGGATTCGGAATCGTGCGTGCGTAGTCGTCGTAGAACGATTCGTCAGCCCCCTTCGAGCCGGTTCCCAGGAAGTAGGCTTCGCGAATCGCGCTAGCCGAGAGCGGATACTCGTAAGCAAGAGCGGGCAAACAGCTTAGCGAGAGGGATAGGAGGAGTGCAAGCCTATGCATTCTATTCATGGATTGGTACTCCTTAATTTAACGGACGCGGTGAGATCTGAAAGAGGTACAGAAACAAGATTGGAATGTGCTGCTTTCAAATCATCGGTGGGATTGCGAGAGTGAGCCCTAAAAACAGAAAGCCCGCCTTGCGGCGGGCCTTCGAGGGGAGAAAGCTCATGGCCACTGCGCGGTGGGCCTAGAACTCTTTCCTCGAGCGCAGTCTAGTTTAGTGCTGAAATCCAGTCAAGCGGGAAAGGGACTATTTGTAACGCGCTTAAGAAGCCTGTATTCAGCGGTTTACGCGAAATATCTGGTAGTCGCGAAACTTTCCTGCGATACCGCTATTTCTTATAGCCGTAGAAGTCCTCTGCATTGATAGGTTTACTGGATAGCCCGAGTTGCAGCACTTGCACCTGATCGGGGCGGTCAAATACCCGATTCGTCGCCCGCTTGACTACCAAGCGTACGCCACCGAACGCAAGGCCCGCAATAATGGCGAACATGCAGATAACGCCGGTGCCGGTAATCGCTCCCACGATCATCCCGCCGATGCCCGGCTCCTTGAATTCAAATGTCGGCTCGTTCCAAGTGATCTCCGTGCCGGACTCGATTTGATTGAGCAGCGCGTCGGCTTCTTTTTGCGTAGCTGCGCCGGAAACGATCGCGATGAGAGTGAGCGCGCGCTTCGCGAATAATGGATTTGAATCTGCGGTGGCATCCGCGCGATTCATGTTGAATTGCTTCTGAAGTTCGGCAAGACGTTTTGCGGCGGTTTGTGGAGTGGGGAAGTCGGCAATCAGAAAGTTCAGCTCGTGACCGTTCACGCGATACTTCGCCGTTTCCACTTCCGCGCCTTGCGAAAAACCGAGCCAGTCGCCGTTCGAGAGCGGAAACACTTGATTCAGCGTTTGCGGCCCGAGGACGTATTTGTCGGTACGATCGATAAATCCCTTCGTGGGGATGTGCTGCCCGATCGAAGGCAGCAAGCCGGATTCAGCGCGGGGGGACACAGCCACGACGAGCGCTTTCAAATCCGCAGTGGCGACCGGCACGTCTTTGCCGCTCACCTCGAGCACCAGGTTGCCGACGAGAATCAGCGCACGCTCGCGTGAGCTCGACGAGTGTTCGCTGAAAGTCGCGCCGGGCATATCTGTCGTGCGCAGATACGAGTACAGCCCGTACGCTCCACTCGGATCCTTCATCTTGTAGAGATTCACATGGAGCGTTCCGGCGCCGCGCGTGTACTCGCCATATTCTCCTGCGACGAATCCGTACTCCTGCCTCGCAGCCGCCTGTTGATCCGCGGTCAGCTCTGTAGTCTTCTCGCCATTGCGGAATTCGACCGGCGCCACGCCCGCTCTCGCCGTGCCATTCCAGCCGCCGAAAGAGTTCGGAAGAATGCCCTGCGCGGACGCAGGGAGTGCCGCAAGAAACAGAACCGCGACAGCGAAGATCATGGTAAGGCGCATGTATGCCTTGATTTGGGTGGAGTGCATGGGTATTAGATGCCGAGAGTCTACTTGCGGTTCCCGTTTGGCGCCACTGTTCCGGGGCGATCTTCGGAAACGAGCCGGGATTTGTTCATGGAGAGGCTGTTGAGGCTATCGAGGTAGGCTGCAATTCCCCGGTAGAGGCCGTCAGCGACGCGCTGGCGCTGATCGCCCTTGCGCAGCAGGCGCTCGTCGTTCGGATTGCTGATAAACGAGATTTCCGACAGCACCGACGGCATGTTCGCGCCAATCAGCACGATAAACGGCGCCTTTTTCACGCCGCGGTTGCGCTCTTCCTGGCTGACGAGCTGCAGCCGGTGCGTGAGCGAATCCTGAATGTCGTTCGCGAGTTCCTTTGACTCTTCGATCTTCTCGTTGCGCGCGATTTTCTTGATGATGTCCTGCAAGTCGCGCAGCGACGATTGTGAAAGCGCGTTCTCGCGGGTAGCCACTTCCATCGATTCGGCCGAAGTGGCGAAATTCAAATAAAAAGTCTCAACGCCGCGTGCGTCGTGATCGTGGCTCGAATTCGCGTGGATCGAAATGAACAAATCGGCCTTCGCTTGATTGGCCATCGCCGTCCGGTCTTCAAGGGCCACGAACGTGTCGTCTTTCCGCGTGTAAACCACTTCTGCGCTGGGCAACTTTTGTTCGATCAAAGCTCCGAGCCGCAATGCGACGTCGAGGCACAGATCTTTTTCCATCAGTCCGTGCGGGCCGATGGTTCCGGTGTCGTGCCCGCCATGGCCCGGATCGATCACGATGCGGCTGATTTTGAGGCCGAGCGCGCGCGTCAGCGAACGCTGGCCGTCGCGATTCGGTTTCGGTTCCGGCGCAGGCGCCGGCTTCAGCGCGGCCACTTGGTTCGCTTTTACCTTTGATTTCGAGATCGTCGGTTTCGTCGCAAGATCGGACGGCACTGTTCGCAGGCGGCGGAGGAGTCGGCGTCGCGCGACTTCACTTGTAAGCGACTCTGCCGCTTTTGCTCCTGCTTTGGTATCGCTTTCAACATGAGGCGCCGGCACCGCAGCCGCAGACTGTTTCGCGCTCTCCGTGCGAACGTCGATTACGAGCCGGTATGGTTTCGAAAGAAACTGCGTCGAGAAGTTTTTCGCGCCTCCCACATCCAGCACCACGCGAACCACCGTCGGTTTGTTCTGCCCGATGCGCACGGATTTGAGCAAACCCGGATCGACCTTCGGCGACTTATTCGCCTTCGGATCCACCTGCGCTCGGTGCAAATCGAAATACAGCCGCTCGGGAGACGCCACGTGCATGGAGTCAAATTTTGCCGTGTCGCTTAGAGTGACGACCACGCGGGTGTGGCTGTCGGAATTCCACGTGCGAACGCCCGTTACGTACGGCATGCGATTCTCAGATTCGCGCGGCGTCACCACATCGCCTTTTATCGGCGGAAAATCCGGCGCGGCTTCGGCCGCTTTCACTTCCGCGGGTTTCGCTGGTCTAGGGGCAGGCTCGAGTTGTGCCGTCTGGTTGCTTTGCGCTTCAGCGATCTTCGCATCGGCAATCTGCTTCAGTGCGTCGCGCGCGTCATCGGCCTTATCGGATTTCGGGAACCGCTTCAGATACTCTTTGTACGTTGCAACCGCGGCGTCCGGCTGGTCCAAATCCTCTTGCTGAATTTCGCCGATCGCAAAAAGTGCCTGTGGACGATACTGGCTGCGTGGATACTGCTTCAGCAGGAAATTATAGGTATCGATGGCGGCCTGATAATACTTCGCGTCAAACTGCCGGCCCATCTCGCGATTCAATTCGGCTTCAGCGATAAGTGACGGCGTGACTTCCTCAGATTGCGGCGAGAGCAAATACACTTTGTGATACGCAGCGATTGTGTCTTTGTAATTTGCAAGGGAACGATCCCGCGGCAAATAACCTTCGAGCTGCGTGCGCATCCGCACGGCGCGCTCGAATTGGAGTCGCGCTTCTGAATTCTTGTCCGCGCGCGCGGGCGCGGCGAGCGCAACACACGCCCACACAATCATCCCGGCAGTTATCAGGAGTGCTCGAATCGAGAAGTGGGCTCGGGCGGTTTCTTGTCGCGTCATTCGTTCGTAAATAATACCCGGCCACTCGAGTCCGTCGCCTTTCGCACGTGGGGTCTTGGTGGACTCCACAGCGTCAGGTTACGACCCGAGCCAGGCTGGAAGTATGCGTCGGTCACCTTCTGCACGTACTGTCGCGTTTCGCGATATGCCGGAACGCCACCGCTGCGATCCACGGCGCCTTCACCCGCGTTGTAAGCCGCGAGCGATTTGCTTAAATCGCCGTCGTAACGATCGAGCAATGATTTCAAGTACGTTGTCCCGGCCTCCACATTCTGTGCCGGGTCATACGGGTTTCCGACGCCGAAGCGTTGTGCCGTCTCGGGAATCAACTGCATCAATCCCACAGCTCCCTTGCGGGAGACTGCATGCGGGTTCCACCCGGACTCGGTGCTGATAACGGCTTTCACCAGCGCCGGGTCCATATTGTGCCGCGCGGCTGCGTCGCGAACGATGCGATCGAGCCGGTCCGGTGGTGTCGCAACTGTCCCTGCCGTAGGTATGAGCGGCGGAGCGGTCGCGTTCACCATCGCCGGGTGGGAACTACTAATAGTACTCCCACGATGCGGCCGGGGGGAATCCCCGTTCACGAAGACGAGCTTCCCGTGCTCGTCCACATAGGATGCAATCTGGGCGTGCGCCGGCATGGCCAACGTGCACCATGTGGCCGTCGCTAGGAGTGCAGCCGTGATGCAGTTCCTGATCATTGTTTGGAAGAGCAAACGCTGATTGCTACGATTGCTCTCTCTACTCTCAGGCCTTGGGGAAGGCAGAACGCTCGACTTCCGAACGAGCGATAGAAGCTTCGTTTGCGTGCTACGTGCAAAGACAATTTTGCCCGGGAAAGTAAGCTCTCCCTGGCTAAGCTTCTGGCGCGATTCGAATTATAACAACCGGTCGATGAGGGGGTAAACGGTACTCAGGGCAGTTTCTATGCCGGATGTGTCTTTTCCGCCAGCCTCGGCCAAATCGGGCCTGCCGCCGCCGGAGCCGCCGACGAGTTTGGCGAGTTCCTGGACGATTTTTCCGGCGTGGAGCTTGGGGATCAGGTCCTTCGTAACTCCTGTGATTAGAGCCACTTTGCCGTCATCGGCGGAGAACAGGACGACTACCCCGGAGCCTAGCTTCTGGCGGAGCGTGTCGACCATCTGGCGCAGAGCATCGCGGTCAAATCCGGTGACTTTCGCCGCGAGGACTTTCACGTTCTTAATCGTGCGCGCTTCGGCGAGAAGAGAATCGGCGGTGCCTCCGGCGGCTTTACGTTTGAGGGTTTCGAGCTGCTTTTCGAGCTGTTTGGTGGCTTCGATTTGGCGTTCGAGCGCGGCGATTACGTCTCCTTCGCCTGCGTTGAGCATTTGCGAGATCGAGCGCAGCGTGCCGAGAGCGCGCTGGTATTCGGCGAGGGCATAGTCGCCGGAGATAGCTTCGATGCGGCGCACTCCCGCGGCGACAGATTGTTCGCCTGTGATTTTGAACACGCCGATTTCGCCGGTGCGTGCGACGTGCGTGCCGCCGCAGAGTTCCTTGCTGTAAAAGCCGCGCGGAGACGACGGATCGGGAATTGTGACTACGCGGACGTTCGATTCCGGATATTTATCGCCGAAAAATGCAATCGCGCCGGAGCCGAGCGCTTCGTCGATATTCATGATGTCGGTCGAAAGCGCGAGATCGCGCAGAATTTCCTCGTTCACCTGCTGCTCGATTTCTGCGAGCTCGCTCGCGTCGACTGAAGCGAAGTGCGAAAAATCGAAACGCAAATGATCGGGTGCGACGAGCGAGCCGGCTTGTTTTACATGAGTGCCGAGGATATTGCGCAGCGCCGCATGCATCAGGTGCGTCGCCGTGTGATTGCGCATATCGCGCGCGCGGCGCAGGGGATCGGCGACGGTCGCGACGCGATCGCCTACGTGCAAATCTTCCTTCGCGACGATGCGGTGCGCGATCAGCCCGCTGACCGGATAGTAGGCGCCTTTTACATCGGCAACTTGGAGCGACATGTCGTTGTCGTAAAACGCGCCAGTGTCAGCCACCTGTCCGCCGGATTCGGAGTAGATCGAGGTGCGGTCGAGCACGATTTCAGCTTCTTCGCCGGCTTTGATTTCGTTCACCGCGCCTTGCTTGGTGACGATGCCTTCGACGCGCGCGTCGCGCGTCTGCGTGCCGTGGTAAAAGTCAGGCTCGGTCTTGAAAGTTTCCGCGAGTTTGCGATACGCAGGGCTGGCAGCTTCTTTGTGCGCGCCCTTCCACGAAGCTTTCGCGCGAGTCGCGCTGCTCCTGCATCGCTGCGTCGAAGCCATCCCAATCAACTTTAACTCCCGCGTCGCGAGTGACGTCCTCGATGAAATCACGAGGAAGACCATAGGTGTCGTAGAGCTTAAAGCGCTTCGAGCCTTTGAGCAGCGCATTAAAACCGAATCCAACTGTCGCCTGCTCTTCGACCTTCTCACGTTGGCGTCACTCCACGCTCACGTCATTGCTTCCTCAAGTTTCCTGAGGCCAACTTCCACGGTGCGCGAGAAGCGCTTTTCTTCTTCGTCGAGGATTTTCGTGATACGAGGAGCGCTTTCTTCAAGCTCCGGATACGCTTCTTTCATTTCGGCGCGGACGGCGGCGGACATGGGCGAAAGAAACGGCGTTGGCGCGCCGAGGATGTGGGCGTGACGAAGTCCGCGGCGAATGATTTTGCGCAGGACGTAGCCGCGGCCTTCGTTCGAGGGAACAACGCCGTCGGAGATCAGAAACGTGGCAGCGCGGGAATGGTCGGCGACGATGCGAAGCGAGGGCTGTATTTTCGGATCTGCGAAATTTACGCTCGCAAGGCGCGCCGCTTCCTGCATCAGCGGCACAAAGAGGTCGGTGTCGTAATTCGAAATCTTTCCTTGCAGGACGGTCGCGGTTCGTTCGAGACCCATGCCGGTATCAACCGACGGCTTGGGCAGGGGATTGAGCGCGCCGGTCGCGTCCCGATTGAACTGCATGAAGACGAGGTTCCAGATTTCCATGTAGCGGCCGCACTCGCAGCCGAACTGGCAATCGGCGTGGCCCTGGTCGGAGGCGGCGGGGCCCATGTCGTAGAAAATTTCGCTGCAGGGGCCGCACGGGCCGGTGTCGCCCATAGCCCAGAAGTTTTCTTTCAAGCCCGGGACGGCGATGATGCGATTTTTCGGAGCGCCCGCTTTTTCCCAGAACGCCGCGGCTTCGGTGTCCGTGGGAAGCGCGGTGCCGGAAACTTCCGCGCCGCCGAACACGGTGAAATAAAGTTTTTCGAGCGGAATGCCGAACCATTCCGGCGAAGTGATCAGCTCCATCGCGTAGGCGACGGCTTGCTCCTTGAAATAATCGCCGAACGAAAAATTGCCGAGCATCTCGAAAAAAGTGTGATGACGATTCGTGAAGCCGACGTTTTCGAGGTCGTTGTGTTTGCCGCCGGCGCGCACGCATTTCTGGCAGGTGGTGGCGCGGTTATAGTCGCGCTTCTCGAGGCCGAGGAAAACATCCTTGAACTGGTTCATGCCCGCGTTGGTGAAAAGCAGCGTGGGATCGTTCGTGGGGACGAGCGACGAGCTGCGGACAGGGCGATGCCCGCGCTCCTCAAAGAAGCGCAGAAATGTTTTCCGCGTTTCGTTTCCGGTCAGGAACCTGGTCACATGAGCCTCAGTTGAGCCAGCCATTATCGCAGAGGGATGGAGGAGCCGCAACGAACGCCGAGGAGATAGAGGCTGATTCCTGTAAACCGCCTTTACCGCCGATTAGAAATTTTGAAGTTGTCTGTTTTCCGCTACTTAGGTTGATTTCTAATCGCGGATCCGCGATTAGAAACGTCGCTCTTTGAGCGATTCCTGTTTGGCGGGAGGGGGGCGAAAAGGGCAGCAGGTTGGGGCGGGTCGAGTTAGTGTCAGTGTCACGGGCTATGTTACCACAATGGTAACTAGTTGTCGAGAATCAAAACTTGATGACATTTCAACGATAGCGAGGGTGACGTCGTACTCGCTGTGGAAGTTGAGATTCTTCGAGCATCCTGGCCGGATGCTCTCAGGATGACAACGTGCCAAATGAGCGCTATAGCAGAAAACCAACAAAGCCTCTTGTGGTTTTGGCGACAGCAAGCACAGGTTCGCCCGCCGGGAAAGGAATGCCTGACCGCGATGACAATCAGTTCACGGCAAGTCGACGGTCGTTACTTTTTAGGGCTGGTTTCGGTCGACGCGGCGTCGGCGAGATAAAGCAAAGATTAGTGCTTGAAGACGAGCGGGGGGCCGCTGACTTGTTTGGCGGTGAGGGCGATGGTGACTTCGACGTGGTCGGCAATTTTGATGAAGGGGATGCCGCTATTCATGCCGTAGTCTTTGCGATCGAAAACCATTTTGCCCTCAATATGGTCGAGGCCTTTTCCGGAGGCGGGAAGCGTGAGAGTAAGCTTTTCGGGATTGGAGACGCCACGAATTGTGAAGTCGCCGTCGATTTCGAAGGTGGTAGGCGAGGTTTGGACGATTTTCGTCGAGTGAAAAATGATCTCCGGGTTGTTCTTCACGTCGAAAAATTTTTCGCTCTTCAGCTTGCCGTTCTTCATGCCGCTGCCCGTGTCGACGGAGTCTGCCTGGATCTTGATGTCCAGCACGCCGGAGGTGACATCGGGAGACGTGAACGTGAGCGTGGAATTCCACTTGTCAAATTTTCCTTCGAGAGCGACGGATGCCTTCACGAAGAATCTGATTTTGCTTTCGTGATGAGTGATTGCGACAACCGGTACGTTTTGGCGCCGTCGCGGGTGCCGGTGCCGAGAGGAAAGCGGAGCCTAACAGGCAGAAAAGAGTAATTCGCATGGCGCGCAGTTTGAATGCAACGCGGCTTGTTGTCAATCGGAGGCTCAGCGATCGAATGTGCGCTATGGCTTGCGTCGCGACGGAAATGAACGGCTGCTCAGCCCCTCTACAGTTCGAAAATTTAACAATTCCGTAATCTAAAAGCGGTACAATGCGCGGCATTATGAAAACCCGACATCTCAGCGTTCCGTTGTTATTCCTTGGAGCGGCGGTCGCCGCTCTCGCCACTGTCCACACTTCGCCGGCCAGTTCGCCGGTCCACGACAGAACCTTTGACATCACCTACACCGCAGAAGTTCACGACATTCCCGCCGGCACGAAAGACCTTCAGATTTGGCTCCCGTATCCCCAAGATGACGACTACCAGAAAATTTTGAAGGCGAACGTGACCGCGCCGTTTCCGACGAAGATTGTTTCGGGGGCGGAGTTCGGAAACAAAATCCTGCACATCGACGTGAAAGACCCGTCCGTGACAACGATTCCGGTCACGATGGAATTTACCGTGCGTCGCAGCGAACATTTGCACAACGATTTCACGCAAGTGTCTGCGACCACGAAGAGCGCGCCGCCTGCTGCGGACATGAAGCGATGGCTCGAGCCAGACCGGCTCGTGCCGCTCGACCAAAAGATCCGCGAAATGTCCGCGGAAATTACGGCGGGAAAAACCACCGAGCTCGAAAAAGCGCGCGCGATTTACGATTACGTGCTCGCGAACATGAAGTACGACAAGAGCGGCACGGGCTGGGGCAACGGCGATATCTACTGGGCGTGCGACGCGAAGCGCGGGAACTGCACGGATTTTCACGCGTTATTTATCGGGCTTGCGCGGTCAGCGGGAATTCCGGCGAAATTTGAAATCGGGTTGCCAGTTCCCACGGATAAAACGAGCGGCGAGATCGGCGGCTACCATTGCTGGGCGGAGTTCTATCTGAACGGCTACGGCTGGGTGCCGGTGGACGCTTCGGAGGCTTGGAAGGATCCGACGAGGCGCGATTATTTCTTCGGCGCGCACGATGCGAACCGCGTGCAGTTCAGCGTGGGCCGCGACGTGACGCTTACTCCGCCGCAAGCTGGTCCGGCTCTGAATTATTTCATTTACGCGTACGTCGAGGTGGATGGCAAGCCGTTCACGCAGGTGACGAAGAAATTCAGCTTCCGCGATGTGGGTGCGGCGGGCGACGACCGCGAGCGGAATGAAATAGTCTGCTGCGTCGAGCGGCGGCGGAAAAACGTTATAGCTTCAACTTGAGGATGCGGATGTCGCTTAATTCGCTTGGCGGCGGCATGGCGTCGTGGGGTTTCATTTTGTTGATTTGGGTGTTGGCCATGAAATAGAGCGAGTCGCCGACGATTGCGCCGGTGGTGGGGACTTCGAAAAGCGGGTTGTAGGATTCGAGAACTTCGGCGCGAGTGATAGCGTCCATTTGTGGGTTGAGGAAGTAGCGGACGACTCTCGAGGGGTGCATATCGGGATTTTGAATGCCGATGAGGGCGCCTTTGTAAAAGTAAAGGCCGTCGAGGCCGGCGTCGGCGATGTTGAGCGGCTTTGCCAGTAATTTGAATTGTCGTGTGGCGATGTCGACGCGCGCGACGCCGAGCCAGCCCGCGACGAAGAGAATTTTGTCATCGCCGGAGATCGCGATTCCGTTGGCTTGGCCCACTGCATCGCGCGGAAGGAATGAATCGAGACCATCGCGATCGGGCGACGCGCGAAAGACTTCTCCGGTGGTGGTATTGGTTGTGAACGCCTCGCCTTTGGAATTCAGCGCAACGTCATTCAGGAAACCTTCGGCACCTTTCGCAGCTTCGTGCTTGAAAACCAGCGCGCCGGATTTCAGATCGTACTGGTAGAGCGCGAAGCGAATTCCTTTTGGATCTGCCTCGAACCAATCGCTTGTGACCCACAGATAGCGGCGTTGTGCGTCGACTTTCATTCCCAGGGTGGCGCCGAGGCCGTCCTGTTGTGAAGATTTGAAATCCTTGGCGGAGCCGTCGGCGGCGAGCCGGACGATTTTGTGTTTGCTGAGGCTGCTTACGTAAAAGCACCTGTCGACCGGATCGTATGCGATGCCTTCGGGTGCGAGGTCGCGTTCGTAGAGAGTGATTTCGGTGGTGCTGCGAACGATGGCGGGATTTTCTTTTTCGATTTTCGCGACGAGCGCGACGAAGCGCGGATCGGTGGCTATGTCTTTGAACGAACGTTGGGCTCCACCTTTAGGGTCGAGTCCCGTGTGGGCTTGCGACATTTTTTCGAGGAGGTCGAGGGCCTTTGCTGATTCGCCGATTGTGGCTTCGTCAAGGGCGAGATTGTAAAGGGCGGCGGGGTCGTTGGGATGCGCTGCGAGAAAGGCTTCGAGGACGCGGATTTCCTCGGCTGTCGCCGGGGGAACTTCTTTTTTGGTGGTTTGCGCGGCGGAAGATGCTTGCGCGTGCGTTGCAGGAGGAGTGATGAATGCTCCGAGGATCCAGACGAGAGCGATTCCTTGGTACCGGACGCGGCGATTTTTGATTTTCATTTTCGGGCCTTGGGAAATTGACGCGCGGGCGAGGTGGTTGTTAGCAAAAAGCAACGATCAGAGAACAGGCTTTGCGAGCCTCGGGCCGAGCATGAGTGCCTGTTCCACCCTGCGGAAAATACGCCCGCCTGAAGGCGGCCGCTGCTGCGGCTAAAAACTATTTTATGGCGGCGGCCAGAGTGTCGTGGTGAAGAGCGATTAAGGTGCGCAGATACGGACCGATTTGTGAGACGGAATCGAAACCGGCGGATTTTGCGGCGGCTTCTGCTTCGGCGGGGGCCACATCGGCGGCTTGGGCGTATTGTTTCAGATTTTCGTAGCAGCCGATGGTGAAGACGTCCCATGCGGCGCCTTGATCGCGGACGAAGATGAAATTTTCGGGTGCGTGGACTGCGTGGGAGAACGCATTTTCCATCTCGCGCTGTTTGTAGAGCTCGGCTTGCTTGCCGGGGAGCGACTGAAACATTTCAACGTGAAATAGGCCCGCGGTTGCGAACGCTGCGCGCAGCGCTTCGAGTGGCGGGCCGTAGACGAAGCCGTCTTCTTGCCACGCGATGTCGTCTTTCAGGCGAGCGCGATAGGGATCGAGAATCATGTTGCGCTTCATGGCTCGTTCGGATTTGTAAAACTCGCTGTAGCTGGCCATGGGCGCAAGAATCAGGAGGTCCCAGCGGTCACCCTGGCTGTGGCGCATCCAGAGAGGAGCGGCGTCACCGGCGATTTTCGTTTGCTCGGAGAATATTTGTTTGTAGAGAGCGATGAGATCGAGAAGTTTGCCTGGAGCGGCTTGGACGAGCGAGGTTCTGTAAAGATAGCTCGGCTGCGAAGATGGCAGAGTCTGAGGTACGGCTTCCTGTTGTGCGTCTGAATGTGCGTTCGATTTTGCGGGTGCAGTTTGGATTGCGATCATGAGCGTGAGAGCGATGATGGCGGAACGAATCATTTGTGTGCGTCCTAGAAATAGCGTTCGCGAAGGATTGTGAGGTGATGCGTGACGTGACCGGCGATGATGAATGCGAGGGCACGCACGGTGAAAGGGTTGCCGTCGGCGATGCCGGTGCGCAGCCAGGCTTGGGGCGGCAAATTTTTGAAAAGCGAAATGGTGGAGAGACGCACGTGGCGGAATTCTTCGACGTGTGCGAGCCAGGTAATTTTGTCGGCGTCAGCACCTGCGGCGCCGATGTTCTGATCGTAACCTGGCAGAGGAGTTTCGAATCCACGCGCGAACCAGAGGGCGCGGAATGAGAAGGCGCGCTCGGTGTCAGTGATGTGGTTCAAGACCTGGCGGAAACTCCATTTTTCGGGAGCGTAGCGGTGGAGTGACGTTTTCTCTGCGATGCCTGCGAAAAATCCGAGCGCGTCGGGTAGCTGGGTTTCGAGGGCGGCGATTGGATCGTTGGTCGCCACGCGATCGATGTAAGTGAAATAGTACGGAGCGGCTTCGGTTTTTTCTGGGTGGCCGAGCATAGGGAAAATGTATCACAGGTGCTGGGAATTATTGGTTCATGGCCTAGGTGCACAGTTGGGGCAGAGATTTGAAGTTCCCGATCAGTTGATGTCAAAGAGCCGGCGGGACGCCCGTTCGCTTCGCTCAGGGCAGGCCGGCGTTACGGGTTGGCGGTCTTTCCGCGTGCGAAAGGGAAGTCTACTGCGACTTGTGATGTGTTTGTGTTTTACGGCTGGAGACGTTCGGAGAATCTGTTCTTATTGCGTTGATTCGTCGTCGTTCGGGAAATCTGGGAGGTCGCCGTGGGTTACGCCGCGGAGTTCTTTGCGGATTACGTCGGAGGAAAAGCCGGCGCGGAGGAGAGAACCGTAGAGGGAAGCGATCTTTTTTTGGTCGATGGCGCCACGGAGGTGCGATAGGCGGCGTTTCAGGCGGGCTCGGACGAGAGTGGCTTCGTCGGTGTCGGCGAATACGGTGGCGAGCGCTGCGTCGATGTGAATGTCGGGCACGCCTCGGCCGCGGAGTTCACGTGCGATGCGGAAGCGTCCCTGGCGGCGCGCTTGCGCGTGGTGGCGAGCGTACTCCAAGGCGTAGCGGGCGTCGTCAAGGTAGTTGAGTTCGCGAAGGCGCGCGATTACCGGAGGGACGAGCTCCTTCTTTTCGGCGCGGCCTTCGAGATATTTTTTCATTTCGTGGATCGAGAAGGCGCGGCGCATCAGTGCGCGCTGGGCGGACATGTTGAGCTGGTATTCGGTGCCGAGTTTGCGGGAGTTGGAGCGGAAGGGCACTTCGCGATTTAACCACAGATGAACACGGATAAACACTGATGGGTGAACCTCGCAATGTCTCCGGTAGTCGTGTTGAGAATCTACGGTGCCGTGCTTCGGGATGAAAAGGGTATGAGGGGAACAGCGTTCGCGGTGACGGAACGGCGGGCGGGTCTGAGACCCGCCCCTACCGACTCCGTGTGCGTGCTAGCGCTGGCCGAGGCGCTCGAATTCTGTCATGGCGCGTTCCATTTCCTCGCGGGCTGTGTCGGCGGAGGAGCGGACGCCCTGGACGCGCAGGCGGAAATCGTCCGGGTTCGAGGCGCGCATGAGAGCTTCTTCGAGAGTGATGAGGTTGCGCGAATAGAGATCGAAGATCGATTGATCGAATGTCTGCATGCCGTACTGGCTGGTGCCGGCGGCGATGGCGTCGCGAATCATGCGCGTCTTGTCGGGATTGATGATGCAATCGCGGATGTAGCCGGTGGAAACCATCACTTCGACGGCGGGAACGCGGCCCTGTCCATCGCTCTTGCGCACGAGACGCTGGCTGATGACGGCTTTCAATGTGGACGCTAGCTGCAAACGAATCTGTTTTTGCTCGGGCGGCGGAAAGACAGCGATGATGCGCTGAATCGTTTCTGTCGCGTCAAGAGTGTGCAAGGTAGAAAGCACCAGGTGGCCGGTTTCGGCGGCGAGGAGCGCGGTGGAAATCGTTTCAAGGTCGCGCATTTCGCCGACGAGTACGACGTCCGGATCCTGACGAAGAGCAGCCCTGAGCGCGGTGGAGAACGAAGAAGTGTCGACTTCAACTTCGCGCTGATTGATGAAGCCCTTCTTGTCGCGGTGAAGATACTCGATTGGGTCTTCAATGGTGATGATGTGCTCGGCGCGGAGAGAGTTGATGCGGTCAATCATCGCGGCGAGAGTGGTCGACTTACCAGAACCGGTGGTTCCCGTGGTGAGAATTAATCCGCGCTGCTCTTCGCAAATGGAAGTAAGGATGCGCGGTAGTTCCAGTTCTTCAATCGTGCGAATTTTTGTGGGAATCACGCGCAGAACCATGCCGACGTTTCCGCGCTGCTGAAATACGTTCACACGGAAACGACCGAGGCCGGCGACGCCGTACGCCATGTCGAGCTCGGCAGTTTCTTTGAACTTTTGCTTCTGCCGGTTGGTCATCATGCTGAACGCCATCGAGAGCATTTCTTCAGGCGTAATGCGCGGGACGTCCGTCAGTCCGCTGAGGATGCCATCAACGCGGAGATAGGGGTGATTGCCGACTTTGAGGTGCAAGTCGGAAGCGCGGCTCTCAACTGCGCGGCGCAATAAATCGTCAATGTTGATGGCCATGAATGTGCTCCCGGCTGTCTGCTCCATGTGACGCTAACATGCAGATTTGCAGGGCGGCAAGGATGGCGCGGCGAGGGAGTTCTACGTTGGCAACCTGTACGTTCGTACAGGTAGAGGCTTCGTGCCCACGTTCACGCAGCGGGCTGATCGCGGAGGAAGAGTCGGTCGTAAATCACGCCGGCCAGGACGCCTCCAAAGAGCGGGCCGACCCAGTAAACGCCGTGATTGGACCAATGATGGGCGGCGAGCGCGGGGCCGAAGGCGCGGGCGGGATTCATCGCGGCTCCTGTGAACGGATAGCCGAAGAGCGTGCCCATTGTGACGGTAAGGCCCACGGCGAAGCCTGCGAGACGGTTTGACACTCCGCGCAGATCGACAACCGTTGCAAAAAACACAAACACGAGAACGAACGCGAGTGTCGCTTCGAGAATCATTCCGTGCATGCGCGTGAAGTCCGTGATCGGGCGCAAGGTCGGGTGTGCCGAGTGCAACCGGACGCCAGACGGATTCGGGAATGATTGCAATGAGTAGAAAAGCGGCCGCGAGAGCGCCGAGAAGCTGCGCGATCCAGTATAAAAGGGTTTGCATTGTTCCAAGACGACGTGTGACCCAGCACCCGATCGTGATCGCGGGATTGAGATGCCCGCCGGAGATGTGGCCGATGGCGCTCACCATCACGCCCATGGCGAGTCCATTAGCAATGGCGATGGCCACTAAGCCGACGGCTGTTTGGCCGTTCGCGCGAAGGTACTGATCGGCGCAGACGGAGCCGGCCCCGAGGAGGACGAGAGTGAACGTCCCGACAAATTCCGCAGAGAGTTTTTGACCCACGCTATACAAGAGCGCTCCGTGACGACGTGCGGTTCAGGTTGCAGGCCGAAGCAATCGATCGCGCGCGAATTTTACTGGTTGGGGGAGGGAGTAGCAAGTGGTTCGAGGCGCGGGAGCAGGAGTTCAACGCAAAACAAAATGCCGGCGACGAAGAAGTGCGCTCGTCGTGGCCAATGACGAGGTGCGAGATGAAAATATTTGCGAGTGTTCTCGGGCTTGTGATGGCCCTGGCCGCAGTGGGTGTGAAGGGTGAGGCGGCAAGTCGGGCTGCGAAGACGTTTCGCCTGGATTCGCTGAGCGGTTTGGAAATTGTGAATATCAGCGGCGAAGTAGCTGAATATCGGGGGCGGCGCGCGGTGCATCTGATCTCGACGGACGGGAAGGGCGCGACAGCAAACCCAGCGGGTGAATCGTTGGCGATTCTCGGCGGAACCGATTTCGCGGACGGTACGATCGAAGCGGAAGTGGCGGGAATGCCTGCCAAAGGCGCTCCGGCGGGTGCGCGAGGATTCATTGGAATTGCTTTCCGCGTGGCGGGACACGGCGAAAAGTTCGAGTGTTTCTATATCCGGCCGACGAATGGCAGGGCTGAAGATCAACTGCGGCGGAATCATTCGCTGCAATACATTTCCTTCCCCGACTATCCGTGGCAACGGTTGAGGGCAGAAAATCCCGGCATGTACGAATCATATGCGGACATGGAGGTTGGGGTCTGGACGAAGATCAGAATCGAGGTGGCCGGAACGAAGGCGAGGCTCTTCGTGAACGACGCTGCGCAACCGGCTCTCGTCGTGAACGATTTAAAGTTGGGCAACAGCCGCGGCCAAATCGCTCTGTGGACCTCGACGGAAACAGATGGATATTTTTCGAATTTAACCGTGAAATGAGATGAGACTCGAATGGTCCCGTTTGCGTGCGCGGCGCTCCTGCCGGGAGATTCCGCGGAGGCTCTGAGCGAATCGTCTAGCAGTCGTTGTTACGACAACACGAATGCAGGCGCTCCGATATTAGCGGGGCGACTAGCGGACCGCGGCCGGAGCTGGAACCGCCTGGTTCACCGGAGTGAGCCAGCCGTGGCGATCTTCTTTCTTGCCGCTCGTGATGGCGAAGAATTCGTCCTGAATCCGCTTCGTGATGGGGCCGCGGGTGCCGTTACCAATCGTGACGCGGTCGACGGAACGAATGGGAGTGACTTCCACCGCGGTGCCGCAGAAGAAAAGCTCGTCCGCGATATAGAGCATTTCGCGCGGAATGATTTGCTCGCTGACGGGAATGTTGAGCTCGCGGCAAAGAGTCATCACGGTGTGGCGGGTGATGCCGGGGAGCGCGCAGTTCGCGAGCGGCGGGGTAATCAACGTGCCGCCCATATAGAGGAAAATATTCTCGCCGGAACCTTCGCTCACGTGGCCGCTCACGTCGAGCGCAATGCCTTCCTGATAGCCGTTGGCGTGCGCTTCGATACGAATCAATTGCGAGTTCATGTAGTTCGCAGCGGCCTTCGCCATCTGCGGCAGAGTATTCGGCGCGGGACGATTCCATGAACTGACGCAAACATCTACTCCCGCGTGGAGCGCTTCTTCGCCGAGGTACTGCGCCCATTCCCAGCACGCCATATAGACATCGATCGGACAGCCGATGGGATTCACGCCCGCGGTGCCGTATCCACGCAAGACGATTGGGCGGATGTAACAGGCAGCCATTTTGTTGGAGCGGACGAGGTCGAGATTTGCCTGCGCGAGTTCGTCACCTGTGAACGGAACGTCCATGCGATAGATGCGCGCGGAATTGAGGAGGCGCTGCATGTGATCGCCGAGACGAAAGATGGCCGGGCCTTTCGGAGTGCTGTAGCAGCGGATGCCCTCGAATACTGCGGAGCCGTAGGTGATCACGTGGGAGAGGACGTGAATCTTCGCATCATCCCATTCAATCAATTTGCCGTTGTGCCAGATCCGCTCGGTCTTCGGAAAACTCATCAAGGGTCTCCGCGTCGCAAAAGTGAACTGCTGGGCGCCCGCGAATCGAAAGTACAGCAGCGACGTAGGGGCGTCAATGGTAAGGAGGTTGTAGAACTAGTTTGCCGTCAAGTCCATATTGGACGGGCCGTTTGGATTCTTCGGGTTAGCGCTACGCATCAATCTTCGCGGAGCGCGACGAGCGGATCGACTTGGGTAGCGCGTCGCGCGGGAATGAAGCAGGCGAGCAACGCGACAGCTGCGAGCAATGCTGCGATCGAGACGAATGTGATTGGGTCGGTGGCCGTCACGGAGAACAGCATCGACCGCAGAAAACGCGTGACGATTGCGGCGCCGATCAAGCCTGCGCCGAGCCCGACCGCTACGAGAATCATTCCTTCTCCGAGCGCGAGGCGAAGAATATCGCTGCGTTGCGCGCCCAACGCGACGCGGACTCCGATTTCGTGGGTTCGCTGGCTGAAGGTGTAGGCCATCACGCCGTAAATTCCGATCGAAGCTAAGAGCAGCGCCACGCCCGCGAAGACGCCTAGAATTGTGAGCGCAAAGCGCCGGTCAGCGAGTGAACGCGCGACGACTTCGTCCATCGTGCGCACGGCGAATACGGGAATCCCCGGGTCGACGGACTGCACTTCGTGACGAATCAAGTCTCCGAGCGTCCCCGGATCTCCCAGGGTACGAAGATAGATCGCGCGCTGTGACGCTGGGATTTTGAAAGAGCGGGAAGTACACGTGAGGCATTGCAGGCGCGTCGAAGCCGTCGGACTTGATGGTTGCGACCACACCGACAATGGTTGACCAGGGCGCTTGCGAATTTTCCGGTCCCGGCTTGATTTGCTTTCCGACGGGATCTTCACCGGGCCAGTAGCGGCGAGCCAGAGTTTCATCGATCAATGCGACCCTCTGAGAGCTAACGAATCGGATTCCGAGAAGTTCCGGCCCGAGACCAGGGGAATCTCGAGGGCACGGAAATATTCGGGGGTGACGGACGCAAATTCAGCGACCGGCACGCGCTCGGCGTCCGTGGGACGTCCTTGTATGGTGAACGGGAAACTGTTGCGTGCGCGAGTCATCGGCAGACTGCCGCCGCTTCCCATGGCGGCTATTGGACGCCGGGAATGGCGAAGATAAACGCCGCATAAGCTCGCGATAGAACGCGCTGCGCTTCTCGGGCTGGCGGTAGGGATCCGCGTTCGGGTCATTCGGAACGGGCATCCAGATTTGTGCTGTTACGACGGAACTGGGGTTGAAGCCGGGTTTCACTTGCAGCAATTGCCAGAAGCTGCGGAGGAGCAGTCCAGCGCCAATCAGCAGAATCAAAGAGACAAGCAATCTCAGAGGCGACGAGAAAGCGCGACACGCGGGTGTGTTTTTTGCTGGCGCCGGAGCCGCGGCTGCCCTCGCGTAAACTGGCGATTTGGCTGGAGCTAGCGGCTTGCAGTGCGGGAACGAGCCCGAATATGACCCCCGTCAAGATCGAAACAAGAAATGCAAATAGCAGGACTCCGGCGCTGATACTGACTTCGTTCAGCCGCGGAAGATCAGCCGGCGCAAATTTCATCAAAGAGCTTTTCAGCACTACGACAGTGACGAGCGCCACGATGCCGGATATCGCTGAGAGCAGCACGCTTTCTGTGAGCAACTGCGAGATTAGTCGGCCGCGACTGGCTCCGAGTGCAAGCCGCACGGCGATTTCGCGCTGGCGTCCTGCTCCACGAGCAAGCAATAGATTTGCAATATTCACGCAGGCGATCAGCAGTACGCAACCAACCGCGCCGAAAAGAACGAACAATTCCGTGCGCACCCCGCCTACGAGGTCGTCCTGAATTGCGACGAGGCGTGTCCCCCAGGACGCTGCAGCGGGGTAGTCTCCCGGATACTCACGACTCAGATTCGCGGAGAAAGTGTCGAGTTTGGCTTGCGCTTCGTGTGCTGACAATCCCGGCTTCAGGCGTGCGATCGCTCCGGGGAACATTCGGGCGCTTCGCAGCGGAGGATTTGGAAACGGATTCGCGGCGTAGCCGGCTGCGATCCAGAGCTCGACGTCCGTTTGGAGCGTGCGGCCGGGATGCCGGAAGTCGGGAGGCATCACGCCGATGATGGTGTAAAGGTCGCCATCGAGGCGGATTTTCTTGCCGATTGCGTGCGGGTCGGCGCCGAACTCGCGGCGCCAGAAGCCGTCGCTGATGACGGCGCCCTCGATGAAGCCAGGCACGGTTTCTTGTTTGGTGTAAACGCGGCCGAGCTGAGCATTTGCGCCGAGCAGAGTGAAATAGTTCGTGCTCGTGGCGACCACTTCCACGCGCTCGGGCCGGTCGCCTCCGGTGAGGTTCGCGCTAATGGGCCAGACTGCGGAAATGTCGGCGAAGACGTCCGAGCGGTTCTGCAAGTCCTCCAGTTCCGGTTGCGACATTCCCACATCGCGAACATTCGAGGCTCGCAGGTCGTCGAAGACACGGACAAGCTGCCCGGACTGAGGGAACGGAAGCGGACGCAACAGGACCGCACGAACCACGCTGAACGCGGCGACGTTTGCGCCAATGCCGAGCGCGAGCGTAAGAATTGCGACGACCGTAAACCCGGGCGTCTTAGCCAGCATGCGAGCGGCATAACGCAAATCCTGAAGGAATGAAGCCATTGTGGGTCTCCTCCCCAGGCGAGCGGCGAGCCTGGTGCGAGCATTCGAGCAGACTACCCCCTAACGGGCTGTAAGACGCACCCAATTGGACTTGTGTTAGCGGCCAATTTGGTTTTGGAGGTTGAGGACAGTGACGTGCGAAACGAATGGACGAGGAACGAAGTTCTCAATCGGAGCAGGTCGACTCAGCGGCCGGCGGCTTGCTCTCCGCGAAGGACCATGCAGGTCGAGGACGAACGCGCTACTAGCGCCCCTTCGGAATTGGTGACGTCGCACTCGACCATGCCGACGGATCGTCCGCGCTTAACAACTTTGCCGGTGGCAAGAAGTTTGTCTTTCCACACAGGACGCAGGAAATTGATCTTCAGCTCAAGGGTGGTGAACGATTCGCCGTCTTCCAGCGTGGTTGCGAAGGCGATGCCCATCGCGGCGTCCGCGATGTCGCAGAGCACTCCGCCGTGGAGCGTTCCCATCGGATTGGCGTGCGTATCGCTCGCTTCCATTGCGACTATCGCTTCGCCGTGCCGCACCGACGCGATGTGAAATCCGATGAGGCGTGCAATGGGAGGTCCAGGAACTTCGCCGCGAATGATTCGTTCCAGTCCTTCCAGCCGCTTTGAACTTGGCATCGACTCCTCCTGGTGAAAACAATTCTGAGTTCACCTGCAGCGGGATTCCCACTACTAATGATCGTCAGTCGTTGCTTCTCCCTTCGTAGGCGCGGCGAATCCGCTGATGCGGCCCCAAGCGCTTGTCTTCCAGTTGTCGGTGACCTCTTTCGCGAGGATCCACGGGGGCAGCTCAACGAACAGATACGAGGACAGGGCATTGAGGTAAGGCTCATACATCCCGCGGAGCTTGATCAATTTCTCGTCCGCCTCGGCCGTGTCATGAAGCTGATAGCCGGACTCGAGGAGCGACTTTCGCATGCGCTTCAATTCGGCAGGGGGGAGGCGGTCAACGGTCGTCTCTCGCGGAGTAGCGTAAAAAACCTGGGCGAGATCAACCACGGTATGGCGGCACATCGCGAAAGTGAGGCGCGCCTGGCGAGCGCACGGGTTGTCGACGCTGGCAACCAGAAACGCGCTGGTATCGAGAAGCGCGGCGAGCGCGCCAAGCCAGGACTCATTGCTATGCTGCGAGCGAAAATAACTCACCACAGGATACGAAATGTGGCTCTCGAGCAGTTCCGCGGACCAACGCTCCCATTCGTGAAGTAGCTGCTGCAGCGCGTCGAACCCGTGCGGCCCATTGTGACGCCGAAGAAGTTCAGCGGCGGTGGGGGGCGAGCCCGCGCGAGCATCCAGGAGAACGATGTTCACTTCGCGGCGCGAGAAGGCCTGGTAGATCACTGGCAGGTAGCTAATTACTAGAGCGAGAAATCCAAAACCCAACCCCGCTTCGAAGACCGCAAGATTCCGCTCCCACTGTGTGTGCGGTACCACGTCGCCCATGCCGAGAGTGAAGAACGTAGTGCCGCTGAGATACATCAGCGTGCCGAACGTGGGGTGAGTGACATCGTGATTCATCGCGGCGCTGTAGTAGAGGCACGCAAAACCGAACGTAAGCGCAGTGGCCCAAACTACGAACAGGCACAGCAGCGAGAGCGGGCCGAAGAAGCCGATGAACGTCTCGCGAGCTTTCGTCAAACGAATTCGACGGGCGGTCCATCGCCAGGGAATCCACGTGGAAAGATAAAACAAACGTGTGAGCCGGAACCATCGCGCGACGCGGCGAGGCAGGATGATCGTCTCGAACGCGTCCCAAAGGACGATGGTGATAACGAGAATTCCGGCGATTGCGGGAAAAATCAAGCAGCTTGCTCCAGGTGCGCGTCCATCGTGATTTCGGCTTTGAAGAGGCGCGACACGGGGCAATTGGCCTTCGCACTTGCGGCGGCGGATTCAAACGCGCTTGCGGTGATGCCGGGAATTTGCGCGGTGACGTCAAGATGGATCTTCGAAATTGTCCAGCCGGCATCGAGTTTTTCGAGGGTGACTTTTGCCGTTGTGCGCAGACTCTGCGGCGTGAAGTTCATCGTGCCGAGCTGCGCAGAAAGCGCCATCGTAAAGCATCCGGCGTGCGCCGCGCCGATGAGTTCTTCCGGATTTGTACCCTTGGCATTCTCGAAGCGCGTAACGAACGAGTACGGCGCGTCGGAGAGGACTCCACTTTGCGTCGAGATCGTGCCTTTGCCTTCTTTCAGTGAGCCGTTCCAGACTGCGGATGCTGTGCGTTCCATTTTTCTCTCCAGTAGGTATCGAAAATCTGAGTGTGCCAAATGATAGGTCACTTGCGCCGTCGAAGAAAGCCCGGCTGGGCGCGGAGGCGTCAGGGGACCAGAACAATATTGCCGTATGAGCCGGACTCCATAATGATTTCGTGCGCGCGCGGAGCTTCCGACAAGGGAATCTCGTGGCGAATGATGGGGCGTAGCGTTTCGTTCTCGAGTCCGGCGACGAGAGCTGAATGGATGCCAACGAGGTCCTTCGGCGTCACATTCCATAGCGTCATACCAATGATCGAGCCGTCGCGGCCCATTGCATCGCGAGGATTGATTTCGATGCTCCCGCGATTGCCGACAACAACGACTCGGCCGCCGATCGCGAGAAGCGAAAGATCCTTCGCGAGATTCACGTTCGCGAGCATTTCGATGATCACGTCGTACCCGCGGCCGCCGGTAAGTGCGAGTGCTTTTTCAAAATGATCGGCCGCGCTGTGATCGAGCACTTGATGCGCGCCTTCTTCGATCACAAGCTTTCGCCCGCGTTCGGTGCTGGCTGTGCCAACGACGTGAAGACCCGCAGCTCTGGCGAGTTGCGTTGCGGCAATGCCGACGCCCCCGCTCGCGCCATGGATCAGGATGGTTTCACCCGGCGCTGGCGTGTGCTTTCTGAAATATCGCGCGATATGCGGTGGCGTACGGAACGTGCATGCAAGCGCCTTGCGAGTATGTCGTGTTCGCTGGAAGTGGGAACACTGCCCAGGCTTCGCACAGCGCCTGTTGCGCGTACGTACCGCTGAGACTTCCCGCGAGATAGACGCGCGCGCCGGGAGCCCACTGCTTGACGTCATCGCCGACAGACAGAATTGTGCCGGCGCCGTCTGTACCGGGCGTGTAAGGGAGTTGCGGTTTTCGCGCGTACGTGCCGGCTCGGATGTAAACGTCGACGGGGTTCACGCCGGCCGCATCGATTTTCACGACGACCTGGCCCGGGCCCGCTTTAGGATTCGGAACTTCTTCCAGCTGCAGCTTTTCGGGTCCGCCAAATTCTTTCACGCGAATCGCCTTCATCGAACGCTCCTCGTATGTCAAGTCTAACCGCGGGTTATTGGATGTACGCGAAAGAATTTTGGACTTGAAAGATTTTTGTGCCGGGGGCTAGTCGGAACTTTGCAGAATCCGATAGTCCCGCTGAATTCGTTCGAGGCGAGTACCCACCACATTTTCATAAATACCAAACACTAGAAACGGCACCATTGCCGCCACCACCCAGAATTTTGCGCGAGGGGAAACCTTTGCCTCCGGCTCCCACCGAAACAGCCGGCGCGAAATCTCAAATGCCACGACGACGCCGATGGAAAGCGCGATCACGTCTGTAATGATCTCACTTGCGGATGCAAGATTTGTCGCAGCAGCTTCAAGTCCCGTGGCGAGATAAGTAGCCGGAAGGAAGAGCGACACTCGTTGAATCCAGCCGGGAAAGCGAGCCAGCGGGATCGTTGCGCCGGATAGGAATAGGAACGCCGTCCAAATCACCTGATTGATGATCTGCGTTTCCTGCATGGTGTTCGTTACGCTGGCCACAATCAGTCCAAACGAAGAAAAGGCCACGGAGCCGAACGTGACGAGCAGAAATATCGCCCACAAGTTTCCCCACGAGTTCATGTGAAATGCAAAACGGCAAACGACGATTTCGATGGCGATCGTCGGCATCGTCATCAGGTAATTCGAAACAATGCTCGACGCCAGCATCGGGCCAGCGCCAATCGGCGCGAGACGAAACCGCCGCAGAATCCCTTGTTCGCGAAACGTCACCAGCTGGACGCTGAGGCCCCAGAAGCTGCCCATCACCGTCATCGTAAGAACTGCGCCGAGGATGTAGGCGGTCCATCCCGCGTCGGTTCGTGCGAATACCAGAATGAAAAAGAACAGAAACCCGAGCGGCATAAACAAACTGAAGAATAAAAACGTGCGATTACGCATGGCGAGGCGCATGCGAATCTTCGTCAACGTCCACGTATTTGTCAGGGCGTTGGCGCTCATTGTTCCCGCAGCCTCCGGCCGGTGAGTTCGATGAACGCATCTTCCAGCGACGGCGAAAACATTTCGAGGCTCTGCAGTTCATTATTTTCGGCTTCGAGGTGTTTTACGAGCGCAACGATCGTCTGCGGCGGGCGCGAAGAGTGCATTACGTAAGCGCCATCGAACTCGCGGCAATTCGAAACGCCATCTAGGCGTGTGAGCGCGCCATCGGTGATCGGCTTCGCAAGGCGGACTTCGATGCGTGTGGTACCGGCCGAGGCGTGTTTTAAGTCGCGAGGAGTTCCGAGCGCAATTACGCGGCCCTGGTCGACGATAGCCACTCGATCACAAAGGCGCTCAGCTTCTTCGATGTAGTGCGTTGTGAGCAGAACGGTCTTCTTGTCGCGCTTGAGTTCTTCGATGATGTCGTAGATTTCGCGGCGCACTTGCGGGTCGAGGCCCGCGGTGGGTTCGTCGAGAAAAACGACGCGTGGGTCATTCACGAGCGCCATAGCGAGGGCGAGGCGTTGCTTTTGTCCGCCGGAGAGCTGGCTGTAAAACGCGGTGCGCTTTTCTTCCAGCTGAAATCGCTTGAGCAAGTCGTCCGTGTTCGCGCGGCGCTTATAGAATTGTGCGAAAAGCTCGATCGCTTCCTGAACTCGAATCTTGTCGGGAAGGGAAGTGGATTGCAATACCGCGCCGATCTGTTCCTTGAATTCGACGCCGCTCTTTTCAGGATCCAGGCCGCACACGCGCGCAATTCCACTATCGGGCGTGCGCATTCCCTCAAGGATTTCCACAGTCGACGTTTTCCCGGCGCCATTCGGGCCGAGCAGGCCGAATACTTCGCCTTCTTCCACTTCAAAGCTCACGCCGCGAAGCGCTTGCACGGCTCCGTAACTTTTGTAGAGTCCTTCGACTTGTATGACGGCAGAGCCCACTCAGTATTTCCTCGGTTTCAGAAACCATCTTCTATACCACACTCGCATCACAGCTGCGAACCGGAGCATGAACTAGCGGGATTTTCCGCGACGGGGCGCGCGAGCTTTCGATTGTGATTTCAATTTACCCTTCGCACGTTTTGTCGCCGGCGTCCAGGCATACATCTTCATATTTACGCGCTTGCCATCGATCGCGATCCCTTCTGATTCAAGCAATCGTCGCTGAAGGCTCGAGTGCGGTTCGCGAATTAGCAATCGTCCGCCGGCACCGATCACGCGGTGCCAGGGAATACCTTTTCCGCTCGGACATCCCGCCATCGCGTAGCCTGCAACTCGCGCGCCACCGCGTAACTTCAGAGCCTTCGCGAGCGCACCGTAGGTTGTTACGCGCCCGCGAGGGATTCGTTTCACCAGCTTGTAAACCGGATCCCAGGACATCGCCCGCTCCTGATCGGACTTGACATCTACCCGAGCGCTCGACCATCCGATACGACTTCGCGGACAAATCAAGCATCTAAATATGTAAGGCGGTCTTCGATTCGCGTTGCGGATGGCAACGAATCGATCGCCGCCCCGCAAGGCCTTTGCTTCCATCATCGAACGCCCCGCGCTAGATGCCGCGAGACTAATAACCGATTCGAAGCAACCGAAAGAACTCCACAGCATCGTACCATTGACGGGGTAGTGGACGCCTCATACACTACGCGACGAACCCTCAAAAAGGGCCGTCGAAAAGGAGTCCGTTGTGGCTTTCGTTCGACGTAAAGGCAATACCTACTTTCTGGTGCACAACGTGCGCCGGCAAGGAAAGGTACAGCAACTCCATCTGGCGCGGCTGGGCGAGCGGCCGCGAATTACCGATGACGTGGTGAAGAGAGTTTCCCGGAACCATCCGTTCCTGGAACTCGATTGGTCACGTTTGAGGGAATCGGTGAACAGCCGGGTGGAGTTGTTTAACGTGCGCTCGCCATACGTGCAGAGCCTTATGCACTCATTACGCAACCTTAACCTGGACCTGGCCGATCTATCGCCGCCGATGTTGCTGCTGACAGATCGCGCCAATTCGAGCCGGGAACTGGTCACGCAGCTGCGAATGCTGCGGTCAACTCTCGACATAAAGCTGGATCAATTCGAGAGATCAGGACCGCAAACTTCGCTCAGCGGAAGGAAGTTCCGGTAGGGGGAGCAATACCGTGGGCGCGCATGCACTCAAACTCGATCCGACCCAGCGCAGCGTGGAGTCGCGAGATTTCGAAGCAGGGCTGCGGCGGAAAATTGTAGGGCAGGATGAAGCGGTACAGGCTGTCGTAGATCTGTACCAGGTGTTTCGTGCCGGCCTGAATTCGCCGGGACGTCCGGTGGGGAACTTGCTGTTCCTCGGGCCCACAGGCGCCGGTAAGACGCGTGTAGTCGAAGCCACGGCGGAAGTGCTGTTCGGCGATCCGCGCGCCGTCATCAAAGTGGACTGCGCGGAGTTTCAACACTCCCACGAAATTGCGAAGTTGATTGGCTCGCCTCCGGGATATTTGGGGCACCGCGAGACGCACCCGCTGATCACTCAGGAAGCGCTCGCTCAATTCCATACGGAAAAACTTAAAATTTCATTTCTGCTCTTCGACGAAATCGAGAAAGCATCGGACGCGCTCTGGCAACTATTGCTCGGCATCCTCGACAAGGCGACGCTTACTCTGGGAGACAACCGGCGAGTGGATTTGTCGCAGACGATGATTTTTCTCACTTCGAACCTGGGTGGCGGCGAAATCACGGAGCTGATGACGGGCGGAATGGGTTTTGCGCCGTCGGTTCCGGCTGATTCCAAGCCCAGGCTCGACGAGAAGGTCGAAAAGACAGCTGCGGAAGCGGCGAAACGGAAGTTCGCGCCGGAGTTCATGAACCGGATCGATAAGACGATCGTGTTCCACCCGCTGCGAGCCGAGCAGCTGGAACAAATCCTTGAAATCGAACTTGGCATGGTGCAGCAGCGGGTTCTCGAAACTGCCAAGGGCCGTTTCCTGTTCCGCGTCACTCAGCCTGCTCGTGAATTCCTGCTGAAAGAAGGTACGGACCTCAAATACGGTGCTCGCCACTTGAAGCGCGCCATCGAGCGTCACGTGGTTTACCCGCTCGCGAGCCTTCTTGCCACGGAACAAGTGAGTCTAGGCGATGTGATTTCGATCGACTGGGACGGGACAGAGCAAGCGCTGCGGTTTTCGAAAGAAGCTGAGGGCGCTCTGGTGCCGGTGGTATCACCGGTTCCCGAAACAATGACCGAAGCAGCGGCCGCTCATTCGGACGGGCGTCCCGTTCCGATGTTCCCCGCAGCGACTGCAGCGGCGGAAATTGGACCGTCGAAGAAGCTGAGTTCTTCGAACAACCGGACGATTCCAGTGGAGAAGGCGAAGAACGACAAGAACAAATCGTAAAGATTGCGACTGATTGATTGAGGGCTGGGCATTCTCGCGGCGTGCGCTGAAAGACATCGTGCACGCCGCGTTTTTTTTGTGTAGTTGCAATCCCCGACGGTGTGACCCTCGCGCTATTTTGCTTCCGGCGATTCCATGGGCTCGTCGAAGCTGCCGCCGTACACATTGGGCACCTTGCCGCCCATCGGGCGCAGGTACGCGCTAAGTTGTCCGCGATGATGCGAACCGTGGAGCAGCATGAACTGCAGGTAAATTACTGCGGGATGGTTGTAGATTCCGAAGAAGGGAAGCGGCGCGGCCCAGAATTCAGCCGGGAGTTTTGCGACGGCATCGAGTTTCGGGCCAATTTCATCTTCATACCAGGCAGTGATGTCGGCAGAGTTTGAGAAATCGGCTGGCATGCTGTCGTCTTCCATCGCGAAATTTCCTGCGATAAATCCGTCGAGAAACCACAGGTCGACACTTGCCATGTGCCAGACAAGTTCAAGCGTGCTGCGGCTGTTCGGATGCGGGCGATAGGAATCGTGACCGACGGGAACAGACTTCAACACGCGCGTCGTGATTGCCGATTCGTTTCTAACGGTTGGGAATTGAATGCTGAGCAAAAACGCGGCCTGCTCCGGCGTCATTATTAAACTTTCACCCGCGCTTTTGTCCTTCATGGCTTCCACCTGAGAATCGGTTTTCGCGCCGCAGCCACTTCATCGAGGCGGCCTACTCGCGTGGAATGCGGCGCCGTCTTCACGAGTTCGGGATTTTCCTCCGCTTCGGCTGCAATCGCCCGCATCGCGTCAATGAATAGATCGCACTCTACCTTTGATTCGGATTCAGTAGGCTCGATCATCATCGCGCCCGGAACGATCAGTGGAAACGCAGTGGTGTAGGGATGAAAGCCGTAATCGATCAGGCGCTTCGCCATATCCATCGTATTTACGCCGCGTTTTTTCTGACGCGCATCGCTGAAAACCACTTCGTGCATCGATGGCAAATTGTACGGCAGGTCAAAATATTCTTCGAGGTTCTTGCGAATGTAGTTGGCGTTCACCACGGCGTCTTCGGTGGCCTGGCGAATGCCGGGGCCGTAAGCAAGCGTGTAAGCGAGTGCGCGCAGCAGAGACACCGAAATTTCCGGAATACGCGCGGACGCGGCCGACGGATTGAGGGCGATTCTGGTCCAGCGCGAATGTGCCGTTCTCTTTCTTGACGACCACCGGAATCGGAAGAAACGGCTCGAGAATTTTCTTCACCATCACGGGGCCTGAGCCGGGTCCGCCACCACCGTGCGGCGTCGAAAACGTTTTGTGAAGGTTCAAATGCATCACGTCGACGCCGAAATCTCCCGGACGGGACACGCCGGCGAGAGCGTTCATGTTAGCGCCGTCCATGTAGAGCAGCGCGCCCTTGCTATGAAGTATTTCCGCGATCTCGGCGATGCGCTCTTCGAAGACGCCGAGCGTGCTCGGGTTCGTCAGCATCAGCGCAGCGACATCGTCGGTGACGAACTCACGCAAGTGATCGGTATCGATCTGGCCGCGAGCATTCGAGCGAATGTTCTGCACCTCGTAACCCGCAATCACCACAGACGCCGGATTCGTGCCGTGCGCGGAATCGGGAATCAAAACCTTCGTTCGAGGATTGCCTTTACTCGCGAGATAGGCGCGTATCATCAGCAGTCCGGCAAGTTCGCCTTGGGCGCCGGCGGCGGGCTGCAGCGTCGCAGCGTCCATACCGGTGATCGCGAGCAGGCAATTCTGCAAGTCCCAGAGAATACGGAGGCAGCCCTGCGAAATTTCACCGGGTTGCTGCGGATGTTCGCTTGCAAGCCCGTCGAGACGCGCGACAAATTCGTTTACGCGCGGATTGTATTTCATCGTGCAGGAGCCGAGCGGATACATTCCGAGATCGATCGCGTAATTCCAAGTGGAAAGCCGGGTGAAATGCCGGATCACCTCGATCTCACTTACCTCTGGGAAGCCTTCCACGCCGTCGCGCACAAATTCACGGCCGAGAGCTGCCACGGGATCAACCGCGGGAACATCGAGTGGCGGAAATTCCATCCCGCGCTTTCCCGGCGCGGATATCTCGAAAATCAGCCCTTCATTCTGATTGGGATGCGGGCGGACCTTGCGAATCGCACTGGCCGGCGATTCAATTTCTGTCGACTTCGAACTCAATTCAACAGCTCCTTAAACCGGGCTCTCAAGAATTTTTCGCACTGCAGCAGTGAATCGCTCGATTTCCGAGCGTGATATCGTCTCCGTCACGCAGACCAGCGCACGCTTCGTCAATTCCGGATACTGCGTGCCAAGAGGGAATGGCCCCACGATTTTTTCGCGCAGCAGCGCGGCATTGATCATTTTCACAGAGCGAGGAAATTCGATCGCGAACTCGTTGAATGTTGGGCCGGAAAAAACGCGCCTCACGCCGGGAATTTTCTCAAGCTCGGCTTGCGCGAATCGCGCCTTCGCGAGATTTTGCAGTGCCACCTCGCGAATGCCTTCCTTGCCCATCAGGCAGAGATGAATCGTCGCAACCAGCGCATACAAGGCTTCATTCGTGCAAATGTTGGACGTCGCCTTCTCGCGGCGAATGTGCTGCTCGCGCGTCGCAAGCGTCAGCACAAATCCGCGACGGCCAGCCGCGTCGGTGGTTTGTCCAGCAAGCCGTCCCGGCATTTGCCGGACAAATTTTTCCCGAGTGGCGATCACGCCAACGTACGGCCCGCCATAACTCGGTGAAACTCCGAACGCCTGCCCCTCCATTGCGACGATATCGGCTTCAGCCGGAGGCCGCACGATTCCGAGCGAGACAGGTTCCGTGATGCAATCAACTAAAAGCGCACCGGCTGCGTGCGCAGCTTCGGCAAGACCGGGAAGCTCCTCGAGAACACCGAAGAAGTTCGGCGACTGCACGACGACAGCGCCAACTCCGTCCAACCTTTCGGGAGTTAGCGCGCCGCGGTCCAACTGTCCGGACGGCGTGTAACCAATTTCCTCAATTTCAAGGCCGAGATTACGCGCGTACGTCGCGAGCACCTGTCGATATTCTGGGTGCACGCTCCGAGCGATGAGCACGCGATGCCGGTCCGTAAGCCGCTCGGCCATCAGCACGGCTTCGGTAAGCGCCGTGGAGCCGTCATACATGGAAGCGTTCGCAACTTCCTGCCCTGTCAACTGCGACATCAGCGTTTGAAATTCAAAAATCGCCGTCAGCGTTCCTTGCGCAAACTCAGCCTGATACGGCGTATACGAAGTAAGAAATTCACCGCGCTGCACGAGAGCGTCCGTCACCACGGAACGGAGATGTGAGTAGACTCCCGCGCCGAGAAACGAAGTAAAGCCCCTGGCATTCTCCGCAGCACGAGCCTGAAAATATTGAATGATCTCTGCCTCGGAAAGCGGACCGGGCAAGCGGAAGCGGCGAGCGCAACCGAAATTTCTCGGGGATCGATTCGAATAACTCCTCAACGGATCTCACGCCGATCGAGGCGAGCATCTCCTCGCGTTCCGACGGGCTCTTTGGCAAATAACGCATCGGTCTTAGTGTTCCTTCGCTTTTTCGGCGATATACGCTTCGTAGGCCGCAGCATCCATCAGCGACGAAACTTCCTTCGGGTCAGCGAGCCGAATTTTGACGAGCCAGGCTGCGCCGTGCGGATCGGAATTTATTTTTTCAGGAGCATCGTGGAGCGCAGGGTTCGTTTCCGTCACTTCGCCGCTGACAGGCGTGAAAATCTCACTCACCGCTTTCACCGACTCGATGGTGCCGAGCGACTGGCCGCCCTTCAGTTGTGCGCCAACCTTGGGAACTTCCACGAATACCACGTCACCGAGTTCGTTCTGGGCGTAGTCCGTGATTCCCACGGTTCCGATCGTGCCATCGACTTTGATCCACTCGTGCTCTTTCGTGTAGCGGTAATCTTTCGGGTACATTCTCGCTCCCTGACGCCAATGAGTTTGATGCGCTTCGGCTATTGAGGTCGCTTATAAAATGGTAATGCGACGATCTGCGCCGGCGCAGCTTGTCCGCGAATGCTGATCTCAAGTTTCGTTCCGGCAGGCCCCGTCGTCGACGGCACGTACGCCATGCCGATGTTTTTCTTTAGAAACGGCGCGGGGCCACCGCTCGTCACGCGCCCTGCTTCGCGGCCTTCGAGCAGCACGGGGTAACCGTCACGGCCAATGCGCTTGTCGAGCATTTCGAAACCCACGAGCTTGCGATCCATCCCGCACGTCTTCTGCTCGTTAAGCACCGTGCTTCCGAGGAAGGGCCCTTTGTCGAGTTTGCAAATCCACCCGAGCCCCGCTTCGAGCGGAGTGGTTGTCTCGTCGATTTCATGCCCGTAGAGGCACATTCCTGCTTCCAGGCGCAGAGTGTTTCGGGCGCCCAGCCCGCACGGCAAAATTCCGGACGAATCGCCGGCGTGCATCAAGTCGTTCCAGATTTTTTCGGAATGCGACGGGTCAAAATAAATTTCGAAGCCGTCTTCTCCGGTGTAGCCAGTGCGCGCGATCAAACACTCAACGCCGCTCACCTTGCCATACACAAAAAAGTAGTACCGGATGGGATCGAGCGGCACTTCTGTGAGCTTCTGAAGAATTTCCTTCGCGCGCGGACCCTGAATAGCGAGCTGCGAGTATCGCGGGCCCGTATTCTCCACTTTCGCATCGAATTTATTGTTCGCGACGATGTGGTCGTAGTCTTGATCCTGATTGCCCGCGTTCACGCACAAAAGATAATGAGTGTCGGTGATCTTGTGAACGAGCAGGTCGTCGACGAACGTCCCGCGGTCCGTCATCAACCCGGAGTAATGTGCCTGGCCGACAACCAATTTCGCGGCATTGTTGCAACTCACGTGCTGTACGAGATCGAGCGCCTGCGGCCCTCGAATTTCGATCTCGCCCATATGGCTAACGTCGAACAATCCGGCACGAGTGCGAACCGCTTCGTGCTCGGCGAGAATTCCGGAGTATTCCACCGGCATGTCCCATCCGCCGAAATTCACCATCTTCGCGCCCAGGCGCCGATGAACGGAATTCAGAGCTGTTTTGCGCAGTTCAGCGGTGGCCGGCGTCGTCACAGAGGATTTCTCAGCATAATAGACAAGAAAAACACCGTAGCATGCGTGTTCCGGAGTGTCAAGAAAGCGGACGCAAACGCGCGTGAGCGCAACTTCATGACTAACCATCCTTCCGTCTGTCTCGTTCCCGGAAATCAATCGAGTGAAGCCGCTTGTGGCCCGTCTGCGTCTATCCTAGTATTAGTTATTCGAACCTTACGGCTCAGCGGAGACCCCAGCCAGTGACAGTCCTCTGCTCGCAATGCGACAAGCCGGAGACGCAGTGTACTTGCGAGAAGTTCTGCTGCTTCTGCCAGTCGCAATACAACATTCGACTTTGTGTCGATGGCCTGTATTATTGTCCGGACTGCCGTGAGGCATGCGACGTGCGCGTCGTGGAGACAAGTGACCACTGATCCGGCCCGAACCGAGTTGAAGGTGCACAACGATCCGCGGTTGCTTGCCGCGGTCAGCGCAATCGTGTCGCACTCAGCGCATCGCGCGGGGCTGCCTCACGAAGCGCAGCAAAAGCTTGCTGAGGCTGCCGTGGACGCCTGCCGCGAAACCTTTCCCTTGCTTGGTAACGAAAATAACAGCGACCGGGATTTGGCGCTGGTAGTCGAGGATTTTCCGGATCGAGTTCAGGTGACGATCGAGCACTCCGGGGAAGCGAATCCGACCGCAGGACTCGATTCGTTTGTTGGCGGTTCGAAGGAAGGCGTCCCCGCTGGAATTAGCAATTCACTTCAGGACACTCGCGTCGATCGAGTTCAATACGACACGAAGGACGGGCGCTCCCGCATGACGTTGATCAAGTATTGCAGTGGGCGCAAGGCAAACTGCTAGCTTTCTTGGCTTCCCGCTTCAGAGCGTTCCCATTGAAGGTTCAGTTCTGCAATTACGGGCACATCACATCGGAACGGCGAATACTTTGCTCCGAATGAGCGCGCCGAGCTGGTCCTCGCTGACCGGAGCTTCAATCTTAAGACGGTCGCCGGCCGGCACCACGCTGACGCCGTCGAGAACTTTCGCTAGATCAGGATTGTCCTTCGCCGATTGATAGCGCTTGTACATCAGGCCGGCCTGAAACGCGTTCGCGAGAAGGTTTGCATCTTCGGTGGAATTGCACACCGCCTGAAATTTCGCATTCACGCCGCTATCCGCATCCACGCTGATCGTCATCGCTTTTAAACGTTCGACGATAGCGGCGGCCTGCGGGAACTGGCTCGCTTCGGGAATCAATTGTTGCATCGCGAGATGCGTGTAGCTCTTGTCGAGCACGGCCCACACAATTCCGTTTCCGTTCACTTCATTGATGAGCGGAAAAAGTTGATCGCTGGTAAGCAGACTGGCTGCTCCGCCCATCCGGACGTCGATGAGTTGTTCGAGAGCAGAGCGATGGCCGAAAGCAGCTGTGTTGCTGTCGAGAAACGTAAAAAGAATGTCGCCCGCGCCGGACCCGCTGCCGTACGCGTACATGTGATAGCCGTGATATTCCACTGACGGCAATTTCTGCGATTTGAAGCGAGCCTCTGTGGAAGATGGATCGAATGCGCCGAGCGCGACGCCGACTACGTCCTCACCGCCGCTCTTTGACACGGGTAAGCCGCCCCACGCGAGCTCTTCCACCTGCGTATTCGGATCGACGCCCGCCGAAGTCAGGAACTGCTCGAATTGTCGGAACTTGCTGGGCAGGAGTTGTTCGCGCAGCTTTGGGAACCATGGGTACTTCCGCGCCGATTTCAGATCGGCGTACGCGAATTCGCCCACTTGTTTCGGAAACATTCCGATAATCCCGGTGCTCAGCGAACCTGCAGAGCTTCGGGAGGGAATTGCGGCGAACGAGCCCGCGAGAACTGCGATTGCGAGTAATGCGAAAACTGTCAACTTCCGGTTTGGCTGTCTCACTTTGTTCCCCTCAGTGCATTTCCAATCAGTTCCACTTCATTTCTATCGGCCAACTACGGCCTCACCTTCAGTCACTCGTGCCAAAAGCGATGCGGAGTCCGAGCGCAGACGGTTGGCGAAACTCGAGTCCGTGATCGATTCCAGATTGATGGCTACGTTTTCGAGCGCGCCTCGAACCGCTGCAGCCGCCATCAATCGCCCGACGCGAAGGTCTGACAACATAGACGCGCTGGACATGGGTTGCAGTTGCCCGAGCCGTTCGAATACGTCAACAGCTTTGCGCGCAACCTCGAGCGGAACGTTGGCAGCGCCCTGCAACGCGAGTTGAATCGCCGCGTCGCGCTTTTGCTGTTCGTCGGGCGTGCCTTGCGGCAATTTGTACGCCGCCATCACGGATTCAAACGACGCCGCGTCGCGATCGATCGCTTCCGCGAGCGCTTGGGATGCCGCATGAAACTCGGCCGCCGCCTCGCTCAGCGGTTCCACAAACGCGGCCTGCGATTTTTTCTTGCGCGAGAGCCCCGCAACCATCTGTCCCAAACTTGCGCCGAGTGCGCCTGCGAGCGCCGACACCGAGCCGCCTCCCGGCGCCGCCGTCGGCTGTGCCACCGCATCGAGAAACGGCTGAGCCATGGCCGCAAGGCGTCCCGGCCCTTCAGAAGCTGCGCCGCCGAGCGAGGCCTGCAGCCGGTTCTCTAACACTTGCGCGGGCGAAAAGTTTTCGAGCTGCAGATAGAAGTCAGCTGTCAATTCAATCGCGCGCTTCGGAATCAGACCGACAATCTCGCTGCCAACGATGGAGACACCGTAGCGTTCCGCTTCGCGTTTCACCATTTCGAACACGCGATGGAGCGGCGTCTGCTCGAAATCCGTCATGTTGATCGAGACCTGCGCGAGATTTCGCGCGCGCAGATCCACGCCCATCGCTTTCACGTAACGCAGGCCGCCATTCGAGAAGCGAATGTTTTTTCCAATGCGCTTGGCGATTTCGAGGTCGGGCGTATTCAGATTGATGTTGTACGCGACCAGGAACTTCCTCGCGCCCACAACGATTGCGCCCGCTGTGTCGTGGAGGCGCGCGTCACCCACATCGGGAGCGCGATCAGGATTGCGCGGCACTTCATCGCGCAGCCCTTCAAACTGGCCTTTGCGAATGTTTTCGAGATTGGTGCGCTCGGGCCGTTGCGCGGCGGCTTCGTAAAAATAAACGGGAATACGATAGCGCTCCCAGATTTCCCGGCCCACCTTCTTTGCCAGCACGACGCAGTCTTCAATCGTGATGCCTTCGATCGGGATGAACGGGACCACGTCGGTGGCGCCCATGCGCGGGTGCGCGCCTGAGTGCTTGGTGAGATCGATCAGTTCGGCTGCTTTTCCCACGCCGCGCAGTGCTGCTTCGGCCACCGCTTCCGGCTCACCGGCAAGCGTCACGACGCTGCGGTTATGGTCCGCATCGCTCTCGCGATCGAGGACGAATATGCCCGGGACTTCGCGCATGGCCGCGATGATCGCGTCGATCTTGGCCGTGTCGCGGCCTTCAGAAAAATTTGGTACACACTCCACAAGTCGTTTCATGGGGTCGCTAGTTGGTTGAATGAATTACGATGCCGCGTTTCATCGTGAGGCTGCAACGATTCACACCAAAATAATACGGAATTTCGCGGTAATCGGCCACGTCAAACGCCGCGAGGTCGGCATACTTGCCAACCTCGAGCGAGCCGACGCGGTCATGCTGGCGGAGCGAGTAGGCGGGGTTAATTGTGGCTGCCGAAATCGCTTCGGAAGGCGTCATGCGCATCTGGGTGCACGCGAGCGACAAAATCATCGCCATGCTGACGGTCGGGCTTGTGCCGGGATTGAAGTCGGTCGCGAGTCCCACAATCGCGCCAGCCTTGATTAGATCTCGCGCCGGCGCGTAATGCGCAAGCCCTAAATGGAAGCAGCAGCCAGGAAGCAGTGTGCATACTACGTTCGAAAGTCCGAGTGCGCGGATGTCGGCATGATCGAGTTTTTCGAGATGATCGGCGCTCGCCGCCTGCATTTCGATTGCGAGCTGGGCTGCGCCGGTGTGCGCAATCTGTTCCGCGTGCAATCGCGGCACAAGGCCGCACGCGCGTCCTGCCGCCAGGATCTTGCGCGCTTGAGGCACGGTGAACGCGCCTCGATCGCAGTAGACATCGCAAAATTCGGCGAGACCCGCCATCGCGACGTTCGGAATCCATTTCTTCGCAAGGAGATTTACGTACGCGTCTGCCCGGCCATGGAATTCCGGCGGCACAACATGAGCTCCGAGAAATGTGGACGCGATATCGATCGGCTGCTCCTGGTGCAGCTCGTACTGAATATTCAAAATCTTGAGCTCGCTCTTCCAGTCCAGGCCATAGCCGCTCTTGGCCTCAATCGTCGTGGTGCCATGGGCCGCGAATTGGTCAAGGTCCGCCATCGCGCGGCGTTTCAAATCCTTCGCAGGTGCGCTGCGCAGGCCCTTCATGCTCGAACGAATCCCGCCCCCGCTCTTCGCGATCTCTTCGTAAGTGGCTCCGGAAATACGCTGTTCGTATTCGGCGGCGCGGCTTGCGGGGAAAATCAAATGAGTGTGAGAATCGACAAATCCAGGAAGGACAACGCGGCCGCCGAGGTCGAGTTTTTCCGCGCGCCGGGCCTTTCGCGCGCCTTCCATCTTGCGCCGTGTTCCGACGGCGACGATTCGGTCTTCATGCACCAGCAGCGCGCCGTCGCGAATAATTCCCAGCTCGCCAAGCGCTCGTCCGCGCCGGGGCACGGAGCCGCGAAGCGTCAAAAGCTGGGAGCAGCCGGTAATCAGCCAGTCGGGCACGGCAGGGTGACTCGATACTAACGCTACATCTGGCAAAAACCTACTCGCAGCGCGGCGCTCATGCTCGTCCGGATTCCTGTATCAAGCTCCCGCTGCTTTCGCGGCGTATGCGGGCGCGAAAACTTCAGCGGCAAAAGCTTCAAGCGTTGTAGGTGTTGTGTTCTTCGCCGAGCGCTGCTCCAGCGGCACGATCAGTCCCGCGTTCGCGCCTTTCCACATTTCGATTAACAACGCTGCAGTGCTTTTCGGCAATCCCATCTGAACGAGCGCCGGTTCGAGCATCATGAAAGGCACCTGCATGTATCCGAGCTTTGGTTTTCCGATTGCATTTCCCACAATCGACGCTGCTTCCTTCATCGAGATATCGCGCTGGCCGTGAAGTTCTTGGGCGCTGCTGCCCGAAAAATCGCGAGCCGCAAGGCGAATCGCGGCATAGGCGCCAATGTCCTTCGTCGCAATCCATGGCATCGCCGAATCGCCGGCCAATCCGCCGGGAAGAATTCCCATCGAACGCATCGGCGCAATGCTCATCAAAAGATTCTCCATGAAATAGGCCGCTCGGAGATAAAGAACGTTGAGCCCCGCAATTCGATTTAGTTTCTGTTCCATATTGTGCAGGCCTACGATCGGACCCGTCTTTTCGGCGTGCTGTGCCCCAATGCTGCTCAGCGCGACTACGTATGGAACCTTCGCACTGGCGACCGCTGCCGCGAAGGAATCCGAAACGCGTTCCTGGTACGCACGCAAATCCTGCTGCGAAATATCCTCGGGCAACACAAGGTAGACGGCTGTTGCACCCTCAAACGCTTTCGTCAGAGCTGCAACATCTTCGACGTTCGCGACGAAAGCCTCCGCACCCTTCTGAACGAACGGCTCGAGTTTCTTCGCGTCGCGCCCAACCACACGAACCTTTTCACCTTTCGCAAGCAACGCTTCCGCCGCGGGTCTGCCTGTGTGTCCCGTCGCACCCGTGATGACGATCATGGAGCCTCCTAACGAAGCATGAAGCGGTGCGCGATTTCTGTCCGCCGCTTCGATACGAATTCACCGGCGCGAAACCGGACTAGGGCATCGGAATCTTGACGGCGGACTTTTTCGCGAAGTCGATCGCTTCCGGATATCCGGCATCAACGTGCCGCGCGACGCCGATCCCCGGATCATTCGTCAGAACACGTTCAATGCGCGCCGCCATTTCCTTTGTGCCGTCCGCAACCGTCACTTGCCCCGCATGGAGCGAGTATCCGATGCCCACGCCGCCGCCGTTATGAATCGAAACCCAACTCGCGCCGCTCGCCGTATTGAGCAGGGCATTGAGCAGCGCCCAATCGGCGACGGCGTCCGAGCCGTCGCGCATTTTTTCCGTCTCGCGAAATGGCGATGCCACCGATCCGCAATCCAGATGATCGCGGCCAATCACGATCGGCGCCTTCAATTCACCCCGCGCAACCAAATCATTCAGCGCGAGCCCGAACTTGTCGCGTTCTCCGTAGCCGAGCCAGCAGATTCGCGCGGGCAATCCCTGAAACCGGACGCGCTTCTGCGCGAGCTTGATCCAGCGCGACAAAATCTCGTCGTGCGGAAACATTTCGAGCACAAGCTGGTCGGTCCGGTGAATGTCCGAAGGCTCGCCCGAAAGCGCCGCCCAGCGAAACGGTCCGCGGCCCTCACAGAAAAGCGGCCGGATATACGCGGGCACAAAACCGGGAAAGTCATACGCGTTCTTCACGCCCTGTTCGAAGGCGAACGTGCGAATGTTGTTTCCATAGTCGAACGTGACGGATCCCAATTTTTGCAGCGCGAGCATTCCTTCCACATGCTTTGCCATCGAATCGAGCGAGCGTTTGCGATACGACTCAGGATCGCTTTCGCGCAGCGCCGCAGCTTGCGACACGTCGAGCCCCTGCGGAATGTAGCCGCCAATCGGATCGTGCGCGCTCGTCTGGTCGGTGAGCAGATCGGGAACCACTCCACGACGCGCGAGCTCCGGAATCACATCCGCGCAATTGCCAACGAGCCCAACGGAAGTTGCCTCGCCTTTGCGCACCGCATTTTTCAGAATGCGCAGCGCTTCGTCGAGATCGTTCACCATCACGTCGCAGTAACCAGACTTCACGCGTCGCTTGATGCGTTCTGGATCAACGTCAATCCCCAAAAACGCCGCGCCGTTCAACGTTGCAGCCAGCGGCTGCGCTCCGCCCATTCCACCCATCCCGCCACTTGCAATTAGTTTTCCGGCGAGATCGGCGGTATTGAAGTGCTTTCGTCCAGCCGCCGCAAATGTTTCGTAGGTGCCCTGCAAAATCCCCTGTGACCCGATGTAAATCCAGCTTCCGGCCGTCATTTGCCCGTACATCATCAAGCCGGCGCGATCGAGTTCGTCGAAATGTTTCCAGTCGCTCCAATGTCCCACCAGATTCGAATTCGCGATCAGTACACGCGGCGCATAGGAGTGCGTACGAAAAATTCCAACGGGCTTGCCGGATTGAACCAAAAGAGTCTCGTCATTTTCAAGAGCGCGGAGCGAATCAACGATCGCGTGATAGCACTTCCAATTGCGCGCCGCCTTGCCGCGCCCGCCATACACGATCAAATCCTCCGGCTTTTCCGCAACTTCCGGATCGAGATTGTTCATCAACATGCGCAATGCCGCTTCCTGCTGCCATCCTTTGCAGGAAAGCGCGGTTCCGCGCGCCGCGCGCACCGGTTGATAGCCCGTGATTTCTTCGGTGGAGAGCTTCGCCATAAAAATGCCTCCGCTGGCATCTTATCTCACACCCGCACGCGATTGTAGCGCCGCGTTGCGTGCGGCACGCCCATACGCTAGAGTTGGAAAATGGCGAACGAATATCCCGCGCTCACGAAACTTTTTCTCGACGCCATCGATCGTTTCGCGAATCCCCGCGCCCAGATGTGGCGCACTCCCTCAGGTTGGCAATCCATCTCCGCGCAGGAAATGCTGCGCCGCATAGCCGGTCTTTCGAAGGCGCTCGCCGAGCTGGGCGTGAAGACGGGCGATCGAGTCGGTTTGTTTGCGCCCAATTGCCCCGAGTGGCACGTCGCTGATTTTGCGATACAAGGGCTGGGCGCAGTCAACGTGCCGGTCTATTTCAACGAGTCGCACGATCGTCTCGTTTACATTCTCAACGATTCAGGCGCAAAGGTGTTGTTCACTGCGGGATCGGCGCAAGCGCAGAAAATCGCCGAATGCCGCCCGCGCGTTCCAGCGCTCGAACACGTGATTTCCGCGGCGCCGCCCTCCGATGTGCAAAGCGACATTCTCCGGTACGAGACTTTGATTGCGGCCGCGTCCAGCGCCGACGTCGCCGAATATCGTCGCCGCGCCGGAGAACTCACGGGCGACAATCTCGCAACAATCATCTATACGTCGGGCACAACCGGCGAGCCTAAGGGAGTGATGCTTTCGCATTCGAATTTGAGTTCGAACGCGATTGACGGTGCCGCGGGCCATCAACTATTGCCGACGGATATCGCGCTTGAGTTTTTGCCGCTCGCGCACGTCTACGAACGCACCGCTGCGTACACTTACCTCTGCAACGGCGTGTCGCTCGCCTACGTTGAGCGTATAGAAGACGTCCCGCAGGCGCTGCTCGAAGTGCATCCCACGATTGCCGCTTCCGTGCCGCGCTTTTTCGAAAAGATCTACGCCAACATCATCGAAAAAGGCCGGCGCGAAACTGGCGTAAAGCGCGATATTTTCGATTGGGCGCTTCGCGTGGCTGCCAATGCAGTGCCCTGGCGCGCCTACGGCAAGAATCCTTCGATGATGCTGAAATTGCAGTGGAGCATTGCCGACTCGCTTGTTTTCTCGAAGATTCGTGCGGGCCTGGGCGCCGGCGCAAACGGTGCGCAAAGATTTTCTGCGGGCGGCGCGCCGCTTGCGCCGGAACTCGCGGAGTTTTTCTGGTCCGTCGGCGTGACGATTCATCAGGGCTATGGACTCACCGAAACATCGCCCGTCGTCACTGCCAATACGATCGCGGCCAACAAAATCGGCACCGTGGGCCGCCCGATTCCGCATGTTCAGGTGAAAATTGCGGATGACGGAGAAATTCTCGTCAAAGGCCCGAACGTGATGCAGGGCTATTACCATAAGCCAGATGCCACCCGCGAAGTTTTCACTCCCGATGGTTGGTTCCGCACAGGCGACATCGGAAAGCTCGATGACGATGGTTACCTCACCATCACCGACCGCAAGAAAGAGCTGCTCAAAACGGCGGCTGGAAAATTTGTTGCGCCGGCTCCGATTGAGAACACGTTGAAGACCTCGCCTTACATTACGAACGCAATCGTCGTCGGTGACACTCGCAAGTTTGTCTCCGTCCTGATGGTCCCCAATTTCGCAAATATCGAAGGCGCCGCTCGCAAGGAAGGACACGACTTCGCGACTCCCGCGCAGATGCTTTCCGATCCGTGGGTGCGCGATCTGCTTTCGAACGAAATCGAGCGGCTCACCGCTTCGCTCGCGCAGTACGAAAAACCCAAACGTTTCGCGCTCCTCGAAAAAGACTTCACCTACGCAACCGGTGAACTTACCTACACGATGAAAATGAAGCGCCGCGTGATCGAGCAGCGTTATGCTGACGTGATCGCGCGCCTCTACGCCGATGTGGAAGAGCCGCGGCCGCAACACCAGGCGTAGTTTGCATCGCACTGCGGAGAATTGAATTAACTGACCGTCTTGAGCAACAAGAATCGCCGAGGGGTTACAATATCGGCGGGGAAGAATTCAAATGACCGAACAACTCGTAATCGCTGGGCGCACGTTTCATTCGCGCCTTATCGTAGGCACAGGAAAATACCGGAGCTTCCAGGAAATGGCGCGCGCGCATCAAGCATCCGGCGCAGACATGGTCACGGTCGCTGTGCGGCGCGTGAACCTTACAGACAAAACGAAGGAGTCGCTTCTCGATCACATCGACCGCAAGAATTTCTTCATTCTGCCGAACACCGCGGGTTGCTACACGGCTGACGAAGCGATTCGCACCGCAAGGCTCGGCCGCGAAGTAGGACTTTCCGAGTGGGTGAAGCTTGAAGTGATCGGTGATGAGCAAACTTTGCTGCCAGACACTGAAGCGCTGCTCGTCGCCACCAGGACACTCGTGAAGGAAGGTTTCGTCGTTCTTCCGTACACAAATGATGACCTGATCGTCGCCCGGAAACTAATCGATGCGGGTGCGTCGGCCGTGATGCCGCTCGGCGCTCCCATCGGCTCGGGCATGGGAATTCAGAACGTCACCAATCTCCGTATCCTGCGCGAACGCATTACGGAAGTGCCGTTGATCGTCGACGCAGGCGTTGGTACAGCTTCCGATGCCGCGCTTGCGATGGAACTCGGAGCAGACGGCGTCCTGATGAACACAGCGATCGCCGGTGCGCAGGATTCGGTCCTGATGGCGGAAGCGATGGGTGCAGCGGTGGAAGCGGGCCGCAAAGCGTTTCTCGCCGGTCGCATCGAGAAAAAGCTCTACGCGACAGCTTCGAGCCCAGTTGCAGGCGTAGTGCGATAAGTTCAGCGAAATAGCAAGTGCCAGGAAATATCTACAAGCGCATGGAGAAGCGTTCCCGGCAGCAGTGAACCGCTTTTCATCCACGCATGCCCATAGAAAAATCCCGCAATCGTTGCCAGCACCACATACTTCCAATTCGGAAACGGCGCGTGAAGGATATGCGAAAGGCCGAATACGACGGACGCGATCGCCAGCCCTGCCCACTGATTGTTGAGTGACCTTGAAATCAAGTTCTGCAACACGCCGCGAAACAAAAATTCCTCAGGCCATGCTGTGAACAGCGTGATCCCAACCGCCGCGAGGGGAAGCGAACGAAGCCGCGCCATCGATGCATCAAAAGCGATGAATTTCATCGCGACGCCTAGCGGAATCGCAATCGCAACAAATAACAAGAAGTGAATCGCGATGTTCGCGCCCGTGCCGCGTTTCCATTCGATCGCATACCCTGTCCCATCGAGCCGACGGAGCACCACGAATGCCGCCACACCTGTACTCAGCGCCATCAATACCGCGATGGTATGCATAAGCTGTGGCGGAAAGGGGAATACGCTGTACATCCAGCGGAATTCAACGGGGAGCCAAATGAGGATCGCAGCCGCGTAATCGGACCACGTGCCTGCCGATTTTCCGGAGCTGCCGGCGAGCAGCAACGCAGGGATCACCGCGTAAGCAGCGCCGAAGAGCGTGTACTTCCAAGTGCCGTTCACGCCGAGCGAATAAATGATCACCGCGAAAAGTGGGACGAGAACCGCAAGCACGCCGCGAGGTTGCCCAACGCAGTTTGTACTCCACCGAGCACGCGTGGCGCGGCGAGGAAAAGTTCGAAGGCAAACAGGCCCGCCGCGACGCCGAGCGCAGTCCAAAATCGCGAACCGGAATAGCCTAGGTGAATTCCTGCAATTGCAGTCGCCAAAACGACTGCGCCCCAGATTGCAGCGGCCGTCGTCCAACTCATCTGCCACGATTTTGAATTCGCCGCCATAACGCGCGATTTTACTGGAGCGCGCATCGGTTCCGGGAAAAACTTGCTTTGCTCTCCGGCCTCGGCGATTCTGTGGCGCGATTTCACCAATGACCGACCCGGCAAAACAAAACCGCCTCGCCTACATCGACTGGATGCGAGGCCTCGCCTGCCTGCTGATGTTTCAAACTCACTGCTACGATTCCTGGCTGGGCGGAAAAGCGCGCGAAGGCTCGTTTATCAAGTGGTCGCAGCTTGGTGGGACTCTTCCGGCCCCGTTGTTTCTATTCCTCGCCGGGGTTTCCTTCGCGCTCGTGACGGATCGCATGCGCCGCAAAGGAATTTCTGCAAACCAAATCGCCGTCACCACAATTCGCCGCGGCGCGGAGATTTACGCCCTCGGACTCCTGTTTCGCCTGCAGGAGTTCGCCCTCGGCTGGCCATGGTCGCCCTGGACCGATTTGCTGCGCGTCGATATTCTCAACACGATCGGCCTCTCGATGATGTTGATGGGCATTGTTTCGCGCCTGGCGAAGACTAGCGCCGCGAACGCGATCCTTGCCGCGTTCGTCGCGATCGGAATTGCAATGGCTACGCCGCCGCTGTGGACCACCTGGCGAATTCTCTGGCTGCCGTGGTACGTCGAGTCGTATATCAATGGCGTTCACACTTTCAACAAACCTCAACCGTGGCTCTTCCCGATTTTTCCGTGGACGGCGTTTGCATTCGCGGGACTGGCGATCGGATTTCTACTTTTCAGCGATAGGGTGAAAGAAAATCTGGGCAAAGCGACGGCTGCGATCGGCGCCGCCGGAATCTGTCTCTACTATCTTTCAAATTGGCTTGACGCCCTGCCTGTGCATCTCTACGCGGAATACGATTACTGGCACACGAGCCCGAATTTCCTTCTTGCGCGCGTGAGCATCCTCATGATGATTATTTTTCTCGCGTACGCATGGTGCGCGTGGGGAGCGGGGCAGTGGGGTTTCAGCCCGCTGATTCAGATCGGGCAAACGTCACTGCTCGTCTATTGGGTGCATATCGAATTTGTTTACGGACGGTTCTCGATTCTCACGAAGCGCGCGCAAACAATTCCGATGGCGACGCTAGGCCTCGCGATTATATTTGTCGCGATGCTCCTGCTTTCACTCGCGCGCACAAAATCGAAAGGTCACGGTGCCGAAATTCTGGGTTGGTTTGGAATCAAACGCGCGGCTGCAGCGCCGGCGGCGGGGAACTAAGGTTTTTTCTGCGTATCGGCGGGTTGTTGCGTCGTTGAAGAACTGGGTCGTGCTGGAATCGGAAACACCAGTTCACCAGGACGCTTCAGATGCATCTCGTCGCGTGCGATGCCTTCCAGAGTTGCCGGGTCTGACTTCAAATGCTGAACGCGATCCTGCAGCTTGCGGTTTTCTTCATTGAGCCGGTCGATTTCCTGCTGAACTTCCTTTGCCTGCAATTGCGTCCGCCGCATCGCCAGCACGCCGTGCGTTCCGAAAATATCCTGCAGCAAAAGCAACGTGAAGCCCGCAATCAGGAACCAGCTCACATTTCGGCGCAGAAATTCGCGCATCTGATCGGCGAACCCAATCCGCGCTTCACCTGCGGAGCTGGTCTCGCGGCGATTTCGACTCCGTCTTTCTGCGAACTATGCGCTTACCCACGCGCGCGCCTCCTCGGCGAGTTTCTGAGAAGCAGCTACGGTAGCAGCTTCCGCGTAAATTCGTACCACCGGTTCGGTACCGGATGGTCGCATCAGTACCCATGAGCCGTCGTCAAAAATCAGCTTCATTCCGTCCAAACGATTCTCTTTCGCGACGTGCCTGCCTGCAAACTCCGTGAACGTCTGCTTCAAGCGATCTACAAGTCGGGCCTGCACGTCTGCTGCGAGGTGCAAATTCATGCGCACCGGCCAGAACTCCCGGCCCACCCGTCGAAAAAGATCACGAAGCTGATCGGCGAGTGAAGTTCCGCGCGCACCGATCATTTCGGCAACGAGCAAGCACGCAAGGATTCCGTCTTTTTCCGGAAGATGCCCGCGAATCGTCATCCCCGCGCTTTCTTCACCGCCGAGCGCGATTTTATCGTCGCGCAGCAGCGGCCCCACATACTTAAAGCCTACCGGAGTCTCGTACACTTGAACGCCGTGGAGTTTCGCGACCGCGTCGAGAAGGTGCGTTGTCGCAACGCTGCGTGAAGCGCCCAACTTGTAGCCGCGCGTTTCGAGTAGATAATCGAACGCCAGTCCGAGAATGTGATTCGGCGAAATAAATGCGCCATCCCGATCCAGGATGCCGAACCGGTCTGCATCGCCGTCTGTAGCAAGTCCCGCGAGCGCCTTCTTCTCGATCACCGCTTTTTTCAGCGGCGCGAGATTTTCTTCCGAGGGGTCTGGCCCCGTTCCGTCAAACAGAACATCGCGCTCCTGCCGAATTGCACTTACATCGATCCCGTGGCTCACAAGAATCCCATTCAGCCATCCGGCGCCACATCCGTGAACGGCATCGCAAACAAATGAGCCTTTGGCTTTCTTGATCACGTCGAAGCGAATCATTCTTTCGAGCTGCGCGAAATAAGCCTCGCGAGGATTCACGCGCTCGAAATCGTCTTTGATATCGTGCAACGAGCCCGGCTCATCCTTCAGCGCCGCCGCGCGCTTCTCGATATCCTTCGTAATCTCGGGCAGGGCAGGCCCGCCTTCGGGGCCCGAAAATTTCAATCCGTTGTACTCCGCCGGATTGTGGCTTGCCGTGATATTTACGCCGCCATCCAGCTTGCCGTCGATAATTGCGTACGCAATCGCGGGAGTGGGCGTCGCTTCGCGGCAAAACAGAATCCGGCATCCATGCGCCTGAAGCACGCTTGCCGCCGTCAGCGCAAATTCCTCAGAGAAGAATCGCGTATCGTACCCGATGATTATTTTGGGTGATTTTGAGTGTGCGAGAACGTGCCCGGCAATTGCTGCAGATGCTCGGCGCACACCGCCGAACGTAAAATCCTCGGCGATGATTCCGCGCCACCCGGAAGTTCCGAAATGGATCACTTGGTCTGTCATCAAAACGTATTGTATCTTGGCTTGCAAGCGGGGCCAACGCAAGCCGCGATTCCCAAGAGTAAAGTTGTGCGCGAGTCATTCAGATGACGGATAAATTGGTCGTGCTGGTCACATGCAGGACGGCGAAGGAAGGCGAACGAATCGCACGCGCACTCGTCCAGGCGCGGCTCGTTGCTTGCGGCAACATTCTGCAAACTCCCGTGAAGTCGGTGTACAGATGGAAGGAAAAGATTGAAACAACGAAGGAGTTTTTGCTTCTGCTCAAGACTTCGCGGCGGCGTTTTGCACAGCTGCAAGCCGCAATCAAGAAACTTCACCGTTACGAGGTGCCCGAAATTATCGCGCTTCCAGTCGCTGCCGGCTCGCGCGGATATTTGGATTGGCTTTCGGAATCGGTGGCACTGCGTGGAAAGATCTAGCGGCCCTATGCTCTGCCGCTAGCCGCGGATCGCTGCGCAACGCTCTGCATCAGCTTCCGCCCGCGATTCACTACGTACTTCCAGTAACGAATCGGCATGAGCCGCTGCATTCGGTCGAGCTGCACCGCATCGGCGCCCACAATAATGCGCGACTCGTTCGCCTTCACCCCGGCGACAATTCGCGCAGCGGCCTGTTCCGGCGAAGTCACCGCGACCGCATCAAACATCGCCAAAGTGACATTGCGAGCTTTCGGATCGCTCTTCGCGCTCACGCGGGCGCGCTTTGCAATCGGAGTCTTGATGCCTCCCGGATGCACGCATGAAATGCTGACGGACGATCCATCCAGCTCGTGGAACAGCGCTTCCGTAAATCCTCGAACCGCGAATTTGCTCGCGCAATACGCTGTCTGTCCCGCCGGCGCGATAATTCCGTAAATACTCGACATGTTGACGATATGCGCTCGCTCCTGCTGGCGAAGCACGGGCAAAAAATTCGCCACACCGTACAGCACTCCGTAAAAATTAATCTTCATCAGCCAGTCGAACTCGTCAATCGTAAGCTGCTCGAAGTTGCCATGCATTGCCACGCCGGCAATGTTCATCAACAGCGTCACCCGCCCGTGGCGCTCGACTACTTCCGCCGCGAAGCGCTCCATGCGCGCACGATCGGCCACGTCAACGAGATGGCACGAGAGGGAAGCGCTCGCCCCGCCCAGTTGCTCTACGGTTTCAGTAAGGCCGGCGGAATCGAGGTCTGCAAGCGCGAGCGACATTTTTTCTCGCGCCAAATGATGGGCGAGTGCCCGGCCAATGCCTGAGCCTGCGCCCGTGATGACGGCAACGCCGCCCGCTAGTTTTAGTCCTTCTCTTGTTTGGCTCACTCGTCCCCCAAATGCGCGCGCCAAAATGCTATCTCGCGAGCAACGCAGCGCAACATACGCCGAATGCGAGCCTACGCTACCGCGATACCGCCGTCGTTGCAATGTATGTCGCCGCGGAGCCCGATTTCAGATCTTCGAGAGCGCCTGCTCAAGATCACCGACCAAATCCTCCACGTCTTCAATTCCAACGGACAGCCGCACCAACCCCTGCGTGATCCCAATCTGCTTCTGTATCTCCACAGGAACCGATGCGTGCGTCATCAACGCGGGATGTGAAATCAGAGTTTCGACGCCCCCCAAACTCTCCGCCAGCGAGCAAATGCGCACATGATTCAAGAATTTCCTGGCGGCCTCGAGCGAGCCGAGGTCAAACGAAATCATTGCACCAAACCCGCGCTGCTGCTTTTTGGCAATTTCGTGCTGCGCATGCGAGGCAAGTCCCGGATAAATCACTCGTTTCACTTTCGGGTGCGAGTCTAGAAATTTCGCGACGGTCATTCCATTGGAATTGTGCCGATCCATCCGCACAGCCAGCGTCTTGATCCCGCGCGAAACCAAAAAGCAATCCATCGGCGCAAGCCCCGCTCCCGCCGATCGCTGAACGAAGTAGATTTTCTCGGCATCTTCAGCGCGAGTCAGAATCGCTGCTCCGCCGGTGCAATCACTGTGCCCGTTCAAATACTTCGTCATCGAATGGACCACAATGTCGGCCCCATGCTCGATCGGCCGCTGGAGGTACGGGCTTAGAAACGTATTGTCGACTACAAACGTAAGATTCCGCGCCTTGCAAATCCCTGCGACTGCGGCCAGATCCGTCACGATCATCGTCGGGTTTGTCGGCGTCTCTACGTAAATCATGCGCGTGTTCGGCTTGATCGCCGCTTCCACTTTTTCCAGACAAGAAGTGTCCACATAACTGAACTCCAACCCAAAATCGACCAGCAGCTTCGTCGTCAGCCGAAAAACGCCGCCGTAAACAGCTTGCGACAGAATCATGTGATCGCCCGGACGCAGCAGCCGGAACACGGCATCAATCGCCGCCATTCCAGAAGTGAATACATAGGCGGCTCGTCCGCCTTCGAGTTTCGCCACGGTCCGTTCAAGCGCTTTCCGGTTCGGATGATTCGTTCGCGCGTAGTCGTAGCCCTTGTCCTTGCCCATTTCTTCCAGGACGTACGTCGAGGTCTGATAAATCGGCGCAACGATGGACCCGGTCAGCGGATCGGGCTCCTGGCCCACGTGTATTGCGTCGGTCGAAAAACCCATGGTTCCTCCAGAAAATGAAGCGGATATTAGTTCCAATTTCGCGCCGCGGAACAATTCGCAATGGCGCCGGACACAATAGCGGGCTTTTGCGCGTGGTCCAATCCGCGAGCCGCTATCACCCCGCCGCTATCTGACAAATCCAAACGTATCATACGCCGCAGCCCAGGAAGCGCAGCATCCCCGCCATCGTGGCGCGCGAAGCTCTACCGCCAAAATGGCTCGCTCTGACTTCCAGTTGCGGCTCGTGCCGAATTTTCAGCAATCACCCGATCCGGTAGCCACGACCAACGCCGTCCTCGCCGTGTGACTTCGGCACGCCGGCTACGAACAGCGAGATCGCGTTGACCGCGAGTCACGACTCCTCAGAATATTCGCGCGGCGGTAGCGTTCATCTCAGGAGGGGACGAAAGTTCGCGTGCGTCGATTGCAATTCGCGGAGCTGAAGATCGGTGGTGCGATCGTAACAACTCTTGAGGCGGCGGCCCGAATAGAGTAAAAGGGAAACAGCATGCGACCACAGCGGAAAGTCAAAGTATTTTCGCTCTCACGCAACATCGCCATTATTTTGGCAGCAGTCGTGCTCTCTGCTGCGGTTTGTCACGCTCAGGCAACCGGCTCGGACGCTGCAAACTCCCAACAGCCGTCTCCGGAAAAGCCCGCCGACAACAAAGACAGCAAGAAAGATTCCAAATCGTCTGACCCGGCGACAACAAAACTGCGCATTCACGTCACGGGCGGAGAAAAACCCGTCGGTAACGCCAGCGTATACGTTCGCTTCCCAGTTGCTGGCGGGATGTTTCATCGCGATAAGCTCGCCGAGCTGAATTTGAAAACTAACGAAGACGGTTCGGCAAAAGTTCCAGACATTCCTCGCGGGAAAATCCTAATTCAAGTAGTAGCAAAGGGTTGGAAGACGTACGGCAAGTGGTACGACATCGATTCCGATACGCTGACGGTCGAGATCAAACTCGATCCGCCCCCGCACTGGTATTAGTCAACTCCTCGATGGAAGAAATTTCGCCGGCTCGTAAAATATTCGCAGTGTTTCCATTCCACATTCGATCGACGCGAGAAATTTTCTTTGAAATCCAGCGGGATTGCACACAATTTGTGCAAAGAGTATCAAGCCTGTGTTTTTCGATAGTTTTCTTTCGCTCGGACTCCTTTTCCACACGGTTTTCAACAGAACTGTTGAAAACTTTCACGAGCCATTCACATTCTCTGCCGCGATCAATGGCGTCGAGATTGCCTTCGTGGAAAATTCAAACGATATACGCAACGCTCGTTGGGAATCTCGTTGGGGCGATTGCCACGTGATACCATTCATGCCTTCACACTGGCGTTCCAGTCCAAAATGAAACAACTTATCCTTAACGCTGATGACTTCGGCCTCACGCGCGGAGTAAACGAAGGGATTGTCCGTGCGCATCGAGACGGAATTCTCACGAGCGCCACTCTCATGGCCTGCGGCGCCGCCTTCGATCACGCCGTTGATCTCTCGAAACGTAATCCGCGCCTCGGCGTCGGCTGCCACCTGGTGCTTGTCGGTGGAAATTCTGTGGCAAGCCCCAGCGAGATTCCCACACTCGCTGATAAAAATGGCCGCCTGCCAGCGTCGTTGGGTGGTTTTGTTACGCGCCTTAGCTCGGGCCTCATTCGTATCGAGGAAATCGAACGCGAGCTCCGCGCACAGATTCAAAAGATCCGCAATGCCGGGATCGAGCCCACTCATCTCGACACTCACAAGCATACCCACGCTCATCCGGCTGTGACGGGAGCCGTCGGCCGCGTCGCGCAGGAATTTGGGATCACGCGCATCCGAAAACCGATGGAAGATCTCCGCGACTCTTGGGAATCGTCTCGGGGAGAGGGATCGGGCATTTCCAAAGCACTTCTCGCTGCCGCCGCTGCCCGCGCCGCAGCACCCTTCTTTCACGCCTTGGCTCGAAAGTACGCGTTGCGGTACCCAGATTATTTTCTCGGGTTGGCGATGACTGGTCATCTCGATCCAGAGGCGCTCCGCCGGATGATTGGTTCAATTCGGGAGGGAACCTCGGAAATCATGCTCCACCCTGGCGTCTGCGATTCCGATCTGCAGCAACTCGAAACCCGCCTTCTCCAGGAACGCAACGCCGAGATGGCGGCACTCGTCGACACGGGCGTAAAGAGTGCCATCGAGGAACGCGGAATCCGTTTAATCAACTACGGCGACTTAAACTGAAATATATTTGTCGCTTGACGGGCGGACGGTTCGCACTTGAGCTGTCGTCGGAGCGGGCCGAATCGTACCCAGAATTTCAGAATTTCGGCTAAACTAGAAGCGATGGCTGCAAACAGAGATATGCGCCCTAAATACTCCCTCGTCGTTCCGTTCCATGATGAGCAGGATAGTGTGCGGGAACTTCACGCTCGGCTAAGCGGCATCATGACCGGGCGCTATGAGCCGGTCGAATTTGTTTACGTCGACGATCAAAGTAAGGACTTGACGCCTCAAATCCTGAACGAAATCGCACTGGGCGATTCGCGCGTCACCGTCGTCCGGCTCAAACGCAACTACGGTCAAACCACGGCACTTGCCGCCGGATTCGACTACGCGTCTGGGGAAGTCATCATCTCGATGGACGGCGACTTGCAGCACGATCCGAGCGATATTCCCATCATGCTCGAAGCATTTGAATCCACCGGCAGCGACATCGTGAGCGGTTGGCGCGAGAAGCGTGTCGATAATTTCTTGCTCCGTCGCCTTCCTTCGCGAGTCGCCAACTGGATGATGGCGAAGCTTTCCGGCGTCGATATCCACGATTTTGGAACCACGTTTAAAGTCTACCGGCGCGAGATCATCAAGGACATTCGCCTCTACGGGGAAATGCACCGCTTCATCCCCGCGCTCGCTGCGTGGAATGGCGCCAAAATTATTGAAGTTCCGATCAAGAATATCGTTCGTCCGGAAGGAAAGTCGCATTACGGCATTTCGCGCACTTTCCGGGTATTCTTCGATCTGTTGACGATTCGCTTCTTGCTTCGCTATATGACGCGCCCCCTCCATTTCTTTGGACCTGCAGGCCTGCTCGGCATGATCGCCGGTGGCGGCATCCTCGCGGTGCTTTTCGTCCAGAAGGTGTTGTTCGGATCGGCAATTTTCGTCGAACACGGCCCGCTGCTGATTCTGGGCATGATGCTCAGCTTGTTCGGAGTCCAGCTGCTGGCGATGGGATTGGTCGGTGAACTTTTGATGCGCACCCACTTCGAATCCCGCGTCGATCCGATGTATCGAATTGAACTCGTCACCGGTGCCAGCGTTCCTTCCGAATCGTCCCTGCGTTCTGCGGCAGATTCCGTCGCAGCCCGCCGCGCCGGCCGGTAATCCGGCCGATTATTCGCTTTCTCCCTTTTTCCTCGAATCGTGATAATAATTGAGCTGCGGCGGCATCGCCCGGCAGGTAACAAAGTGCAATTTTCTTGTCCGTCGTACAGGAGAATAAATGGTTCGCAAAGCGATTTCGAGTGTTGCCGTCTTACTCGTCGCTGCGTCTTTGATCTGGGCCTCCGGCGACCCCTGGAAATCAAAGCCGTACCAGCAATGGGATAGTAAAGACATTCAGAAAGTATTTAACGATTCGCCCTGGTCTAAGGTTCTTCAGGCCGGAAATCCATTGACCTCGGCCAAGGGTTCCGGCGGCGATAACCCGGAAGAGACCATGAACGCCGCGAATCGAAACTTAGTCACTCGTCCCGGACAGGATCCGCACGGTTCTCAGTCCGTGGCGTCCGGCGCGGGGGTTCCAAGCGACGCTCCGGGGCAGTGGCTCTATGTTTTCCGCTGGGTTTCGTCGCGAACGATTCGCGCGGCCGCCTTGCGAAAAGACGTTCTAAGTGGGCAGCGTAAGGATGAGGACATCGCCAAGGAAGTCGCCGTACCGCTCGACACCTACCAGATCCTGGTTGCAGGCACCTACATGGGAGCGTTTCAATCAGCCGATGAAGCGAAACTGAAAAGCGTCACGTTCCTTCAAACGAAGAGGAAGAAAGAAAAAATCGCGCCGTCCGAAGTGAAAATCGAACGCGGCCCCGACGGCAAGACCGTTCAAAGCGTCGTGTTCTCGTTTCCCAAGACGTCCAGCACCGGTGAACCAACGATCTCGCCGGATGAAAAAGGGGCCGACTTCAGTACCTCTGCCGGTGGACAAAAGATTGGAACTTCGTTCGACTTTTCGAAAATGGAAGACTCGCAGGGGCGCGACTTGTAGTGCAATAGGCTCGTCCCGCGAACGACTATCTCGCACCGCACAGGAGGGTATCGATGAAGAAGACCTTTGTTGGAGTTGCAGCGATCGCGTTTTGTGTGCTTACTTCGGCCTCAGTGTCCCGCGCCCAGATGATGCGCGGAGGCGGCCCTCCGCAGTTCGCCGGAGTCTTCAATCCCACCGTTGGCGTCGGCGCCGCTTACGACGTCCAGACGAAAGACGGCACCAAGAGCATGGAAATGGCAATCGTCGGCAAAGATTCGGTCGACGGCAAAGACGCTTACTGGTGGGAAATGGCCATGACCGACCAGAAAATGGGCGGCGAGATGGTTATGAAGTTTCTCCTCGTGATGGACGGCGCGAACACGCATTCCTCGAAGGTGATCATGCAGTTTCCAGGAAAGCCGCCAATGGAGATGCCGCAAGGAATGGGCCGCGGTGAGCGTTCGCGGGTACCGACGGACGCCCGCAATGACGCCGAAGACCTCGGCAGCGAATCGATCACGGTTCCCGCAGGAACTTTCACCGCCGAACATTACCGAGCCAAGGACGGCTCGGGCGAATCCTGGATTGCGAAGAATGCGGGACCCTACGGTCTCGTCAAACACCAGGGTAAAGATTCCACCATGGTTCTGACCAAAGTCTACTCGGACTACAAAGACAAGATCACCGGCACGCCCGTGCCGTTCGGCGCTGCGGCGATGGGCGGGGGACGCCCTCAGTAACAGAACGGGATTTGACAACGACTGTGAAGAGGCGCTCCTGCGACGGAGGGGCGCCTCTTTTTTTTGGTCCAAACTTGCGTACGATTCATCTAAGTTGATGGCGATCGAGGGGCGCGCCAAGCATGGCCCTCCCAGCGGACAAGTTCTATACGGCTCGTATCATAGAGCGATCTGAGATCTCCGCAGACTTGTGGAAAATCAAGCTCAATCCGGGTGGGGAATTCAATTTTGTTGCCGGGCAATACGCCACGCTTGGCGTGCGCGAGGGCGAGAAGCTCGTTGAACGCGCCTACTCGATTGTCTCTTCGCCCTACGAGCCGCAACTCGAGATATTTTTCGAACTCGTCTCGCAAGGTGAATTGACTCCCCAACTGCATCTCTTGAAGGCCGGAGATGAAGTCACCATGCGCAAGACGCCGAAGGGCCGCTTCACCCTCGATCTCCAGAGCGGCCACAAGAACCACCTTCTCCTCTGTACCGTCACAGGCATCGCTCCATTCGTTTCCTACGCGCGCACGCTTCACAAGGATTGGAAGGAAAAAAAGATGCCCGCGGACGTTCATCTGTATATGATCGATGGCGCGAGCCGCTCGATTGAATTCGGATATCGCGAAGAAGTGGAACGCATCGCCGCTGAGGTTCCGTGGCTTACCTACGTCCCGACGATCAGCCGTCCGTGGGAGGATCCCGATTGGCGCGGCGAGACGGGCCGCGTGGAAGACCTCATCCGAAAATATAGTGACCGATGGGAACTGAACGGTGCGACTACGACCGGTTACCTCTGCGGTCATCCGCAAATGATCGAACATGGAATGGGAATTTTGAAGCGGCGCGGTTTTCCGAACACTTCGCTGAAGCAGGAAATCTACTGGATTCCGCCGAAAGCTGCTGCGACGTGATGCAATCTCATTCCGGACAGGCGCCTGCAAGGGGCTTGCGGCGCCCGCCGGAAAGGAATCCGCCGCAAGCTTAAGGCTGCGAAGCCGTGCTTGTAGCGGCAAGCTCTTCGATTGCGCTCGACATGGCGCGAATCGGCGTCGACACGTGAACATTTTCTTCGTCGTCCGCCACGTCCACGACGATCGAGCCGCCACTTTTCGCTACGCGCACGTTCTGTCCAGGCTCTTTCACTTCCACAAACGTGACGTCATCGGTTTCGCGCAGCTCATCGAGAGCCGCTCGAATCGTTGGCATCCACGGCTGGATTTCGCGCGCCGATTGCGCCAGGTGTTCCTTGGGCACGAAGTGAAGCCCGATCGGAACGAGCATTGCCGGAGCAATGACGTAGATGTGGTGCTGCTCCGGCCCTTTGGTTTCCACGTTGACGGAAACCATTCCTTCGCTGCAAAGAATTCCGGCCCCCGCGAGCGCCGTTCCGACAAGCCCCACTCCAATTTTCCCCAGCAGTAGCATTCATCACCTCAATTCAACAATTTGTCATCCTGAGCGAAGCGAAGGATCTCAGCGCCAGTCCCTTTCAAACTGCTGGCGACAAGCGAACCTTCCTACTCCGCTGCGCTCTTCGAATCGATCCAAATTTTCACGTTCTGTTCTGCGTCGTGCACAGTGACAAGCACCGTTTCGCCTGCATCACCCAGCGCGCGAAGTGCCGCCGCCACGTCGAGCTCGTTGTTTTTTACGGTGGAGAAAAGTGCGTCGACGACCTTCATGGGAACGATTACGTCGACGTTTTGCCCGCCTTTGTCTCCGTCTTTGTTCTTATCGCGCAAATGAATAATGAGGTTTCCATTCGACTTCGATACGCGGACGTCGTTATCGTTGCTTTTCACAGTTACAAATTCGTTGTCCGGAGTTGTGCGAATTGCTTCGAGAATCGCTCGGATATCCACGTCGTTCAGATCCGACTTCGAGATCGTCACGCGCCCGTTGTGCAGGTCGCCATGATTGATTGTCGGCAGAATCTTTGCGGCCATCGAGAGCGGGAGATTCACGTTTACGCTTTCGCCCTTCGTGCCGCCGTCCACACGCACGTGCAGATAACGCTCGGCCGCCGCAGAACGCGCCGTTCGAACCGTCATCGCTACCAAACCCGCCGCCAGCAAACACGAAACCGCTACGGCCTGAATCGCTCTTCGCATAATTGAGAAGCCTCCTCGGCTCTTCTTGACTCTATCTACGGAGATCGCCGCAAGAATGTTCCGTGGAATTTTCAAAAGAACAGATCGAAGCGGGAAGAGTGAGTGGAACTGGGCGAAAAACGCGCCTTCAGCGTGGAGGAAGTTCTAAGGCATTCTCGTTTTCGCGATCACGAGAGGCCGTCATTCGCGTTGCAATTTCAAATAAACCACCGCGAGCGGCGGCACTTTCAGTTTGATCGACTGTGATCTTCCGTTCCACGCGACGGGCTCAGAGTGGACGCCGCCCAAATTTCCGGCATCGCTACCCCAATAGTGCGCGGAATCGGAGTTTAGAATTTCGCGATAGAAGCCGGAGTGGGGAACTGCGACGCGGTATTCGTCGCGCACAATCGGAGTGAAATTGCACACCACTACAATTGCATCGTCCGGTTTTTTGCCGCGGCGCACAAACGAAATCACGCTATTCGCGGAATCGTTGGCTTCGAGCCACTCAAATCCAGCCCATTCGAAATCGAGTTCGTGGAGCGCCGGCTCTTTCGTGTGCAACCGGTTCAAATCCGCAAGCAACCGCTGCACGCCGCGATGCGGCGGAGAATCCTCGAGCCACCAATCGACGCTGCCGTCTTCCCAAAATTCCGAGCGCATCGCGAGTTCGCTGCCCATGAACATCAATTTCTTTCCCGGATGCGCCCACATGTAACCGAAGAGCAGCCGCAGGTTCGCGAATTTCTGCCAGTCGTCACCCGGCATTTTTTCGAGCAGGGAGCGTTTTCCGTGAACTACTTCGTCGTGAGAGAGCGGCAGCACGAAATTTTCGGTAAACGCGTAGATCATCGAAAACGTGAGTGTGTTGTGGTGATACTGGCGATGAATCGGATCGAGCGCGATAAATTTGAGCGTGTCGTTCATCCAGCCCATATTCCATTTTAAGTCGAAGCCGAGGCCGCCGTCATACACCGGGCGCGACACAGCCGGCCACGACGTGGATTCTTCCGCGATCGTCAGCGCGCCCGGATGCCGCGTGTGCAGCACTTCGTTCAAATGTTTCAGGAATGCGATGGCTTCGAGATTCTCGCGCCCCCCGTAGGGATTCGGAATCCACTCGCCGTGCTTCCGCGAGTAATCGAGGTAGAGCATCGAGGCAACCGCGTCTACCCGCAAACCGTCGATGTGATATTTGTCGATCCAGAAGAGCGCATTCGACAGCAAATAATTCTGCACTTCGTTGCGGCCGTAGTTGAAGACGAGCGTGCCCCAATCAGGGTGCGCTCCTTTGCGCGGGTCGGCGTGCTCGTAGAGATGTGTGCCGTCGAAAAATGCGAGGCCGTGTGCGTCGCGCGGAAAGTGAGCGGGCGTCCAATCGAGAATCAGGCCGAGGCCTTCCTGGTGGCAGCGGTCGACGAAATACATAAAATCTTCGGGCGTCCCGAACCGGCTGGTGACGGCGAAGTATCCCACCGTTTGATATCCCCAGGATTTGTCGAGCGGATGCTCCATGATCGGCATCAATTCGAGATGCGTGTAGCCCATGCCCTTCGCGTATGGAATCAGTTCGTCGGCAAGTTCGCGATAGGTGAGCCAGCGATTTCCTTCGTCGCGCTTGCGCCGCCACGATCCGAGATGCACCTCGTAGATCGACATCGGCGAATGCAGCCAATCGCGCGAAGCACGGGCTGTGAGCCACGCGGAGTCGTTCCAGGTGTGCTTGTCGATATCGGCGACGACGGACGCATTGTGCGGACGTTTTTCGGAGGCGAAGCCATACGGATCGGCTTTCAATCCCCATGAACCGCCGACGCGCGACCGGATTTCGAATTTGTAGACAGCGCCTTCTCCGAGGCCGGGGACGAATATTTCCCAAATGCCAGTCTGACCCCGCAAACGCATGGGGTGAACGCGGCCGTCCCAGTAATTGAAATCGCCGACGACACTCACGCGGAGTGCGTTCGGCGCCCACACGCCGAAATGAACGCCGCGAACTCCGGCTACTTCGCGCACATGCGCGCCAAGTTTTTCGTATTTCTGGTAGTGAGTGCCCTCGCCGGAGAGATAGAGGTCGTAATCGGTGAGCAGCGGCGGAAACGCGTAGGCGTCGAGCGTATCGAGCGAATTGCCGTCGGCAAATTGGAAGTGCAGCCGGTACGCCGTGGGCGCAATTTCCTGATTTTCGCGAATGCGCGCGATGTCGCCGGGAATCGTGGCTTCAAAGACGCCCAGAGGATGAATTTGAGTCGCTTCGATCATTGCAACGCCGCCAGCAGCGCTGCTACCGGTCGCTCTAGCGCCGGGCTCGCCGAGATTCCACTCGACGCGCATTTCCGTTGCAGATGGACGGAACGCGCGAATCACGAGAACGCGTCTTCCGTCGCGGTCGACCCAATGCGGGCCGAGGAAGTGGAACGGGTCGGAAATTTCGCCGCGAACAATGCGTTCGAGTTCGTCCGGATTTTGATTTCTTAGAGCCATTGGGCTACCGCGCAGCTGGGGAGGACGGAAGCCAGTGGAGCAATGCTCGGTAGAATAACATTTGAAGACGGCAATTCTGCGACCCTCTCGTGCTGCCGATTAGAAAACTGTAAGTGGCTGTAAGCAAGGGGGTTAGTTTTGTTTCTAATCGCCGTACCGCCGATTAGAAACAGGGCGATGGCTGGTGAGACGCTGGGGAAGTGACTGCCGATTTGGCACCAATTTTTCACAACTCTACGATAACGCTAGCATGCGGGAACGTGCGTTTCAACAGGACGTTGGTGTAAGGATTTCGCGAAGCTGGCGGTCTACGGGAGACAAATGATTTCGCGGTTTCGAGAGGGCCGGGGACGAGCAGACCATAGCTCAGAATTTCAAACTCGCCCGCCTGAAGGCGGCCGCTACAAAGTCCTACGAACCACGACGACGAAGCTCGTCGTGGTTCCCCGGGCTTGTGCCGGAAGCGCGTGCTAGTTGATATTGATTGCTATGCGGACGCCGGAGTGCGCGCGGTTGTACATGTAATAGCCGCCATCGGCGTAGACGACGTACACGTCATCGGAATAGCCCCATGCGACTGGCCACGGATCGACAAAGCCCCATGAATATCCGCCGTAGGCAAAGTGACGATGATCGTAGTCGCCACGATTGACGTGAAAGCTGTGCTCGCGGCCGAAGTTGGAATTGTAGTGCGCATCGGAGATGCGGCCGCCGTGTGAATAGCCGGCGCGGCTCTGGTTTGAATAACTAGCGTGCTGGGCGTGGGACTGATTTTGCGGGTGGTTATTGTTCTGTGCGTGATTTTCCGGATGTGATTGTTGGTGATCGGAGTGGGCGGCTTGCTGGGTGTGCTGATGTTCGGCTGGTTTTGATTCGTGTGCTTGTTGATGCTCGGCTGGCTTGGCTTGTTGGTGTTGTTCGTGTGCCGGTTTGGCTTCGTGCTGTGCTGATTTGGATTGATCGTGATGTTCTTCTTGTTTTTTCTCTTGCGCGTGCGTCGAAACGGCACTGCCGAAGAGTACAAACAGAGTTGCGGCAGAAATTGCGAATTTCATGGCTTTCACCTCAGGGTTGGATGCGTCCGTAGTGTAATGATTTGTGAATTTAGAGTCTGTGCAATACAGCACACAATTGCGAAGTTCCGTAGTATTCCGAGGGCGTTGAGGCGCAGGCATTTAGCAACCGGTGCGCAGTAAGCAGCGCCACTTCGATGCTCTTCAACGATTGCGCGAGCGTCGCGCAGTTCTTTGACGTTGGACTTGAGCTGGAAACTCAGGTAGTTTAGCGGCGTCCCTGGGGCCGGCAGCGGGGCAATCCATTCAAGGAGATTTTCGATGACACGACTCGCTCGCCCGATTTTTACTTTCGCGGCGCTTAGTCTTTTGATGTTCGCGGCGACTGCTCGCGCGCAGGACAACGCTCAGGCGAAGAAACCGCCAACAGCTACCGAAGCAATTCTCGCCAACTGGAATGATATTGGTGGGCGCCTGATTACCATGGCCGAAGACTGGCCCGAGGACAAATACACATACAAGCTGACGCCTGAGACGCGGACGTTCCAGGACGTGATTCTGCACATTGCGGGATCAAATTTCGACATGCTCAACCGGATAACGAAATCAAAAGTCGGCGATGGCCGCAACGATCCTCCCGCGAGTGAATACAAAACGAAGGCAGAGACTGTGGCGTTCTTGAAGAAGTCGGTGGAAGCCGGAGCCGCGGAAGCAAAGAATCAGGGCGATGCGGGTGTGATCAAGTCCCTCGGGGAATGGGACGGATACACGGAGCACATGGGCGAGCATTACGGTTTGCTCGTTGCGTATTACCGCGCGAATAAGCTTGTGCCGCCGGAGTCGAGGCCGAAGAAGAAGTAGGCTGGTCGTGGCGGGCGCTTGTCGCGGAATTGAGTGGCGACGCTGTACATTGAGATCCTGTCCGGCACGGCCGGAATCTGCGATCACGCATCCTGGCCGGATGCGTTCAGGATGACAGGGTTTCTTTCAGCGACACGGCGGGATAGGTCGGATGCGGTCGGGTGTGGCTCGATCAATTGTAAGCGCGCGGGTGCGGCTGGGTGAGTTGTACGCGGGCGGGTCTCAGACCCGCCCCTACGGATGCCCGTTGGTGGTGAGCGCGCGGTAGAGTGCGTTTTGGTGGCGGGGCTTGGAGGGGCAGTGGGAAATGGGACGAACAGATTGGTTGCGGCGGTGGCGTGGGTGCTGGCTGGATTGGCGGTTGGGATTATGACGCCGATACTCTCAGCGAAGCCGCAGGACCGCGTGCAGGGCCGGTCGATGGTGGTGACGCGTGAAGGAATCGTGGCGGCGGAAAGTCCGCTCGCGGCGCAGGCCGGCGCGACGATCCTTGCTCGCGGCGGAAATGCGGTGGACGCGGCGGTGGCGACGAATGCGGTGATGGGCGTCGTCGAGCCGATGATGAACGGAATCGGCGGCGATCTTTTTGCGATCGTCTACGAAGCGAAAACCGGAAAGCTGTATGGATTGAACGCGAGCGGCTGGGCGCCTGCGAAACTCTCGATTGAGTTCCTGAAAGCGAAAGGGATCAGCGGCGAAATCCCGGAACGCGGGATTCAAGCGGTCACTGTGCCTGGGGCGGTTGATGGATGGTCGCAACTTCTCTCGAAATTGGGCACGAAGAAATTCGCAGAGGTGCTCGCGCCTGCGATTCACTATGCGCGCGACGGATTCCCAGTGCCGGAGTTGGACGCGGCGTACTGGAGCGACGCTGAGAAGTTGTTGAAGGCGGATCCGAATGCGAGCGCCACGTATTTGATCGATGGCAGAGCTCCAAAGCTTGGAGAGGTGTTTCGCAATCCCGATCTCGCGAAATCGCTCGAACGAATTGCCGCAGGCGGGCGTGATGCCTTCTACAAGGGTGAGATCGCAGAAAGGATCGTGACGACTTCGTCGAGACTGGGCGGAACAATGTCGGCGGCAGACCTCGCGGAATATTCCAGCGAGTGGGTGGAACCGATTTCGACGACGTATCACGGCTGGACGGTGTATGAGATTCCGCCGAACGGGCAGGGAATCGCGGCGCTCATGATGTTGAACATCATGGAGACGATGCCGATCGGAGCCTACGGGCACAATTCGGCGGATGCGCTGCACGCGATGATTGAAGCGAAAAAATTGGCTTACGCCGATATGTATCGCTATGTCGCGGACCAGAAATTCAGCAAAGTGCCGGTGGAGGGAATGCTTGCGAAGGATTACGCAGCCAAGCGCGCGAAGCTGATCGACATGACGAAGGCGAATTGCAGAGTGTCGCCGGGTGAACCGGCATTTCCGACGAAAGGTGACACAACGTATCTGACCGTAGTGGATCGCGACGGAAATATGGTGTCGTTGATTCAGAGCAATTTCGCGGATTTTGGTTCGGGAATCGTGGCGGACGGCACAGGGTTCGCGTTGCAAGACCGCGGGGCGCTGTTCAGCCTGGATGCTGCGTCGCCCAATGTTCTGGCGGGCCGCAAACGGCCATTGCACACGATTATCCCGGGATTTATGGAGCGCGGTGACGAGCGAATCGCGTTTGGAATCATGGGGGGCTTCAATCAAGCGCAGGCGCACGCGCAATTTGTCGCAAACGTGGTGGATTTCGGCATGAATATCCAGGCGGCACTCGAAGCGGCGCGATTTGTGAAGCACACATTTGCGGGATGCGACGTGGAGATTGAGGATCGCGTTGGCGCGGATGTTCGAAACGCGCTGACGGCGCGCGGGCATCAATTGGAAGTGGACGGCAGCTTTTCGTCGAGCATGGGCGGAGGGCAAGCGGTGCGCCGCAATTTCTCAACGGGCGTCAATTTTGGCGGATCAGACCCGCGAAAGGATGGAGCCGCAATTCCGCAAGAACCAGTTGCTAAGTAGTGGCCGCAGGGGGAATCGCTAGCATCAGCAAGACTGCGCAGTGTGTCGTAAGTGCCTCTAAATATGCCACTTTGGTACGAAGGTACCATTGTGACCCATCCCGCCTACCGTTATACATAGACCGTGGGGTTCATCCGCGGAGCGGTGTGCTCGCTTCGAAACTAGACCTATGCCATTAAAAACTCAGGGGCTCGACGTCGAGCGACACGCATCCTCGCGCGGCAATAAAGGAAAAGATCGCGATGCGCGACCATGTGCAACGGTTTCGACGTCCGTGGAGCATGCGGCATATCTGCACGCGCTTACGGAAAACAATCCGCTGGGGATTGTGGTGCTCGATTTGAATCACCGAATTCAGATGTGCAATCCCGCGTTCGAGGAATTGTTCGGTTATCACCAGTCGGAAATTCTGGGAGCAGAGCTTGACCGATTACTGGCACCGGGAAATTCCGCGGCAGAGGCTGCGGACTTGAGCCGGCAGGCATCGGGCGGAAATGTGGTGCGGGAAAAAGCGAAGCGAATGCGTAGCGATGGATCGCTCGTAGATGTGCAAATTTTGGGCGTGCCCATTTTGGTGGATGGGAAATTGATCGGCAGCTTTGGCATGTATGAAGACATTACGATGCGGCGGCGGGCGGAACAGGCGCAACTGGAAGCGGAAGAGCGATTTCGGAGTCTTTTTGAGAATGCCACGGAGGGAATTTTTCAGACGACGACGGACGGCCGTTACCTGAGCGTGAATCCGGCGCTGGCGCGGATGTGCGGGTTTGCGTCTCCGGCAGAAATGATTTTGAGCGTGCAGGATTTGGGTAAGGAATTGTATGCGGAGCCGAGCGTTCGCGAGGAATTCAAAAGACTCATCGAAGAGCGTGGGGCTGTGAAAGATTTCGAATACGAAGTGCGGCGGAAGGACGGAGCGAAGATCTGGATATCCGAGAACGCGCACGTGGTTCGCGGCGCGGACGACAAGATTTTGTCTTATGAAGGAACCATCGAAGATATTACGGCGCGGAAGCGGGCGGAACTTGAGCGGCAGGTGACATTCGAAATCATCCATGCGGTGAATGTGACCGACAATCTGGATGATTTGCTGCGGTTGATTCACATCGCGCTGAAGAAAGTGCTGTACGCGGCAAATTGCTTTGTGGCGCTGTATGAACCATCGACGGGAATGTTCCATTTTCCATTTTTTGTGGACCAATTCGACGAGGCGCCGCCGCCGCAGCGCGTGGGCCGAAGTTGCACGGCGCACGTGTATCGAAGCGGCAAGGCGATGCTGATTCCGCAGAAGACGTTCGATCTTCTGGCCGCTCAAGGCGACGTGGAACTCGTCGGCACGCCGTCGCCGTCGTGGCTGGGCGTTCCGTTGCGGACTCCGGCAGCGACGATAGGCGTGCTCGTCGTACAGCATTACGAAGACGAGAATGCGTACACGGAGCGCGATCAGGAATTTCTGTCGTCGGTTGGCGGACAGATCGCGCTGGCGATTGAACGGAAACGCTCGGAAGAAAAAGTCCGCGAGAGCGAAGCGCGGCTGCGCGTGCTGGTGGAGCAACTGCCCGCGGTGCTGTGGACCGTGGATAAGGATTTGCGATTCACTTCGGCGCTGGGAGCAGGTTTAACGCGCCTCGGGCTGAAGCCGAATCAAATCGTCGGGATGTCGCTGCTCGATTATTTCGAAACGGCGGATCAGACGTTCTTGCCGATTGCGGCGCACCGGCGGTCGGTGGCGGGCGAGCCGATGACATTCCATGTGGAGTGGAAGAGCGGATCGTATGCTTGTCACGTGGAGCCACTGCGAGATTCGGACGGGCACGTGTCAGGGGCGATTTGCATGTCGCTCGACATCACGGATCGCAAACAGCTCGAGGAGCAGCTACGTCAAGCGCAGAAAATGGAGGCGGTGGGGCGTCTTGCGGGAGGAATTGCGCACGATTTCAATAATTTGCTGATGGTGATTCAGGGCTACGGCGATTTGCTGGTTGAAAGATTGCCCAGCGGCGATCCGCTGCATCGCAATGCCGAGCAGATTCAGATGGCGGCGCAGAGGGCGTCGTCGTTGACGCGGCAATTGCTGGCATTCAGCCGCAAGCAGATGCTGGCGCCAAAGATTTTGAATATTCAGAGCGTCGTAGCCGATATGGAAAAGATTTTGCGGCGACTGATTGGCGAGGACGTGCAGCTGGAAACGTCGTCCGCGGCTGATCTGGGGTTGGTGAAAGCCGACCGCAGCCAGATTGAACAAGTGATTTTGAATTTGGCCGTGAATGCGCGCGATGCGATGCCGCAAGGTGGCCGGTTGACGATTGAAACAGCGAACGTGGAGCTGGATGCGTCGTACGCGCATCCGCCTGCGGTACTTTCGCCAGGCCGGTACGTGATGCTGGCGGTGACGGACAACGGCTGCGGCATGGATGCGGAAACGCAAGCGCACGTGTTCGAGCCGTTCTTCACGACGAAGGAAAAGGGGAAGGGAACGGGGCTTGGTCTTGGCGACGGTGTATGGCGTGGTGAAGCAAAGCGGCGGATACGTTTGGGTGTACAGCGAGCCGGGCAGAGGAACCAGCTTCAAGATTTATCTGCCGAGGATTGAGGAAAAAGCGGTGCCGAGTGGACGCGACGCCACTGATAAGTTCCAGGCGCCGCAGCGTGGTTCCGAGACAATTCTCCTCGTGGAAGACGAAAAGGGTGTACGGGAACTGGCGAGAGAGTTTCTGACGTCAAGCGGCTATAGCGTGATCGAGGCGGAGGATGGGCATACGGCGCTGGAATTGGCGGCGATGCACGTTGGCCCGATTCATTTGCTGCTTACGGATGTGGTGATGCCGGGGATTAGCGGAAAAGAGCTGGCAGAGCGCGTCGGTCAGATTCGAACCGGAATCAAGATCCTATATATGTCAGGCTATACCGACCAAGCGGTGGTTCATCATGGGATTCTCGAAAGTGACGCGGTGCTGCTACAAAAACCCTTCACTTTGGTGACCCTCGCATCGAAATTACGCGAGATACTCGCTGCGGTGCCTGCCGCAAAGTAGTCGAGGCTCTTCGTAATGCCTCGCTGGGTAGTGTTCTGTGTTGAAACGGCAGCCAGTGACTGATTCGTCCCGGAACGCCTGCCGTTTTCATTCGAGTCATTCACTTTGTCCTGGCGGTGCCGCCCATTCCCTTTAGATTCACTCCATTCAACGATTCTTCCGTGGCTATTCGCTTTGGAGCGCGACTGGCCCATTAGATGCTTTTGAGAGTGCGTCGCGGCAAGATCGAAATGCAACCAAGCCGCCGACAGCATTACGGGGGAAACATGCCAGGGGGATCGAGCCGGGGCCAAGTAGCGATGCATGGACAAGAGGATGCAACGGAAGAGTGCATTTCGGAACGGCGGTTGTGGACGGCCGTGATTGCGATGGCAGTGGAGGATTGGCGAAACGGAACGCTGCGCGCGCGGCGCGAAGCGCAAACTTTCCTGTTTGAGAATCACTCCGATTTCAGTTCTGTTTGTGCGAGCGCGGGGCTGGAACCGGATACTTTGCGCAGCCGGCTCGTGAAGATCGGAAAGAAGGTTGCGATGCAAGGCGCATATACGCATTCGATGGCGGCGTGATCGCGGTTTGCGCCTGGTAGAGACGATTGGACTGCGAGTTCAAGAATTGTTGAGCCGGAGTTTCGCGGTAAATTATGATCCGAGAATAATTTCGTAACAGTTGCTGTATCCTGCGCCGCAGTTCTGAGGGACGGCGCAGGGCTTCCCTCCTCGAGAAATCCGCCGTTGGCGCCACTCCAAATAGCGTAGTATTTCGCGAGGAGCCTTCGCGAAAACCACTCATGGCACGTCTTCCGGAAATCGATACCGCATGCAACGAGAAGAGACTGCTGATTTGTTGCGCGCGGACGCGAATGACGCCGCCGGTTGCGGCGCAGATTCGCGACCTCGTGGCGCAGCCTCTCGATTGGAACTATCTCCTCGACGCCGCGGACGAGCATTCTGTCGGGCCGTTGCTCGAGCGGCATTTGCGTTCTGTCGCGCCGAACGCGGGACCGCCCGTCGAGATGGAGCGATTGAAAACGGCAGTGCGCGCGAATACCGTTCGCTCACTTTTTCTCACCGCCGAGTTGCACAAAGTCCTCGATTTATTTGCATCGAATGGCATCGCGGCGATTCCTTATAAGGGGCCCGTACTGGCCGAGCAGGCGTATGGAGATCTGACCCTGCGCCATTTCGACGACCTGGACATCATCATTCGGCAGGGCGACGTTCCGAAAGCGAACGAAGTGATGGGGAGTCTTGGTTATTCCGCGCGATTTCCGTGGATCCTATCTTCGGCGAGCGCTAGAGCATCGCTCGTGCCAGGGGAGTACAACTATCGCAACGATGAGCGCCGGGCGATGGTGGAACTCCATACCGAACTGACGTTGCGGCATTTTCCGGTTGCTCCCAATCTTGACCGCTTCATTGAGCGAATGGTGACGGTGTCGGTGGGCGGACGAGGAGTAAAGACGTTTGCGTCCGAGGATCTGCTGTCCGCCCTCTGCATTCACGGATCGAAGGACTACTGGGCGCGGATTTCATGGATCGCGGATGTTTCGGAACTATTGCAGAGGGAGGCCGCCTTCGATTGGGATAAGGCGCTACAGACCGCTGAGTCGATGGGGGCTGCGCGAATGTTGCATCTGGGCATTGCGCTCGCAAGGGATGTGCTTGAGGCGCCTTTGCCTGACGAAATCCGAAAGCGGGTGGGCGCCGATGGAAAGGCGAACGAAATAGCTCAGGAAATCAGGACAACGCTACTGAGCCGAAGTGGCACTCTGGTCAGCGCTCGAGGGAGGTTTCGATATCGCCGGCAAATGGTCATTGGCCGACTGAATGGCTGGCGTTATGCAATTCGTCTCGCGGTGCTTCCAATGGAGGAGGACTGGGAGACAATGCGATTGCCCGGCCCACTCGCACCTCTGTATCTCGCGCTTCGACCCTTTCGGCTGCTTCGGAAGTATGGCAAGACGAATCGCAACCCTCAGGGAAGTACCTCGTAAATTAGCCCGGAAGCACGTCCTCGCGGCATTAGTCACGAATAGGACACGCGACCGGACATCAGCGTTGACCCGTTGTGGCACACAGATAAGACTGACTGGGCGACCTCCTTATATAGCTGACGGAATAGGCCAGTTGGGGTAGGGCCGAGTGGCACGGGGATCGTCAGCGTGGCGGGATGCGCGAATCAAAAAGAGGCGTTGGGTCTTGGGAATGAGTACATCTACTACGCAGAAATGCGTCCGGCCGTTGCACATTTCAATTGGCCGAATTCCGCTGTCACTTTTCATTCCGGGCGAAAATCTGCACGAACGTGCGCTCACGCGATATCGCGAGTTTACGGCGGACCCAGTCGGGGCGCTGCCAATCCTTTTGAGACCGGGCGGCGGCAGGCGGTCAGGCGGAGCTGATTTTTCATACGTGCTCGACGACGCGACCGTCGTTCTCGACCGCTCCGGCGCGGAATTCCACGATGTGAAGCACGAATATGCCCTCGATTCTCTGCTGCGAATTCTTCTGACGATGGTTTTGCTTCCTCGGCGCGGATTCCTGTTGCATGCGGCGTCGATCGTGCGAGACGGGCGAGCCTACGTTTTTACGGGGCGCTCGGGGGCGGGGAAGAGCACGGTGGCGTCGCTCTCACCTGCCGGAGCTGTGCTGACTGACGAAATATCTTTGCTTCGATTCACTGACGGGTGCTGGCAAGCGTACGGGACGCCGTTCTGGGGCGAATTTCGAGCGGCGGGGTTGAACGAGTACTACCCGGTCGCCGGGATCTACAAACTCGAGCAAGCTAAGGAAGATCGGCTGGAAACGCTCACGCCGAAAGAAATACTGCGAGCGCTCTTGCCCTGTGTGCTGTTTTTCACCTCGAATCCGGAAGCCAATCGGGCGTTGTTGCAGATGCTGCTCGGCATGGTGCAGAAAATTCCTTGTTACCGACTGCATTTCCGGCGCGCTGCCGATTTTTGGGGGGTTGTGACGCCATGAATGAATGTCCTCAACGGAATCCGAAGCTGGCCTGGCGCGAGATCGACGGCGAAGCGGTGATCATTTCGCCGGCAGACAGCCATGTTCACGAACTCAATGAGACGGCCAGTTTGATCTGGAAGAATGCCGACGGAAAACATACCGTGGAGGAAATCGCGGCGGCGGTGGCGGCCGATTATGACGTGTCTGTTGCGGTTGCGAGGCGGGACGTCCAAGACATGATCATCGCGCTTTCAGAAAAAGGCCTTCTCGCGGCTCCGACACGGCAAGAGGTAATGGCCGGTGCCTAGCACACCCGTGATGGATCGCTTGATCCGCAAAACGGTAGAGCGGCATCTTCCGTGGAACGTTCACATCGATTTGACTTACCGGTGCAACGAGCGCTGCGTTCATTGTTATCTCGACCATGAAGACTATGGCGAAATGACGACGCGGGAAGTGAAGGACGTGCTGGACCAGCTCGCCGAAGCGGGAGCACTGTTTCTGACGTACAGCGGCGGCGAGATTTTCCTTCGCAAGGATTTGTTCGAGCTGATCGCTTATGGGCGGGCGCTGAATTTTGACGTCGGTTTGAAGACGAATGCGCTCTTGATTGATGTGGAGCGGGCAAGGCAACTGCGCGAGCTGGGGGTGCGCAAGATACAGATCAGCATCTACAGTGCCGACCCAAAGATTCACGACGCGATTACGAAGGTGCCCGGTTCGCTAGCTCGGTCACTGCGGGCCATTGAATTTCTGCAATCCGAAGGGCTGCAGGTGAAGCTTGCATGTCCGCTCATGAAGCAGAATCTTGCGGCGTTTCGCGATGTGCAGACGCTTGCGGAAAAGTTGGGCGTTCCGTACATGCTGGATCTGACGATCACGCCGAAGTTAGATGGGGACGAAGGCGTGCTGGCGCTGCGAAGTTCAGCCACAGAGCTTCTTACGGTCCTGCAGGATCAGAAACTGAACACGCGGGCCTGTGCCCCGGCGGAAATCACCGATGAACCGGTGTTCGCGACCGGTAGCGCGACATCGAGTGGAATCGAGAGCAGCGCGTACGAAGACATCCCATGCAGCGCGGGGCACAACAGTTGCTACATATCGCCGTATGGCGACGTGACTCCGTGTGTGCAGATGCCGAGGACCGCAGGGAATTTGCGCCGGGAGCGATTCGACGATATCTGGAACGGGTCAAGCGAGATGAAGCGCGTGCGAGCGGTGCGCGAATCAGAGCTGCCGGTATGCTCGGCGTGTTCGATTCGAAGCTATTGCGAACGGTGCCCTGGATTGGCCCAGATGGAGGGCGGAGATCTATTGGGAGCGTATGAGCGGGCCTGCGAGCTAGCGGAAATGAACGCGCGTTTGGCGGGAATCGAAAATCCCGTGAGCGCAGCGCACGCGAAGAAAGCATTCGATGGTTCGACGCGCGCGATTACGGCGCGGCGGGATCTGGTGCAAGTTTCGCTGTGAGCAGCGGACTCGGGAGAAATGATGGAACGGACTAAGAAACCCTCGGAGTCGAATGGGCAGAAACCCGCGGGGAAGCGGACTTACGTGAAGCCCCAGTGCGTTTCCGAACCGATATACGAAACGCTCGCGCTGGCGTGCGGAAAGCTTCCAGGTCAAAGCGGAATATGCCACGCGGTGCCGAGACGTTCATAACGCAATCGATGGATTTTCGCGGCGAGGATTGATGATGGAAGCGATGGGCATCAAGAGCAACTCGATTCGACTAAGAAGCGAAGGCTACCGGGCGTGGCAGAAGGCGCTGGCCGTCGTGCTTTCGCTTTGGATGGCGACGCCGCTGATGGCTCGCGAGACAATCGCGATTCACTCGACTGCGGCACAGGTTCGCGGGGCCGACGCGACAGTGGACCAGGGAAATCCGAATATAAATTCAGCTGCGGCGACGACGTTGATTGTGAGTGCCGCTCGACGCGCCGCAGAGCGCGCGATTGTTGAGTTTGATCTTTCCAGTTTGCCGAATGTCGCGATCAAGCAGGCTTTGCTTGTGATGCATGCGACAGCGACCACGATCGGCAACAATTCGAGAACCTACGGGGCGTATCCCCTCGCGTCATTCTTCCGCGAATCAGATGTGACGTGGACCACGCGAGTGGCGAATCTGATCTGGGGTGCGCCGGGAGGCGACATCGGCGGAACACCCACGGCCACGGCGACCGTTGGGAATAATCCAACCTCAGTGCAATTTGATATTAGTGCCGATGTACAGAATTGGTACAACGGAACTCCTAATTACGGCACGTTGATTCGGGACCAAAACGAAGGAGGTAACGGGCCTTCGACGACCTTTGGCTCGCGCAATGGTTCGGCCGCGAATGCGCCGGAGCTTGACGTCACATTTCTTCAAAATGTGACAAACCTTGCAGCGATTCCCGGAAATGCCACAGTGACTGTCAGCTGGAGCTACCCAACGCCGATCGGAACTGTGAACGCGGGAGAAAATTACACCGGGGTTCTGATTCTACGGCGGGCAGGTTTCCCCGTTGACAAGGCCTCCGCGCCTACCGATACGCAGAATCCGGCGCTGTGTGCGGTGCTCGGGTCAGGGACGGTGGTGTTCAACAACTCGTCGAACGCGACGAGCTTCACCGATAACAGCTCCGACAGTTGTGGAGCACCGACGAACGACACCACCTGGTTCTACAAAGTTTTCCTGCGCGACCAGAAAAACTACTACGCAGCCCAGCCCATAGCGAACGGTTCGGTCTACACGGCCGAAATATCAGCGACGCCGAGCGCGACGGCAGCGGGACAGCAGAATTCGAAATGGATTGCAGCGACATTCTCGACGACCCTTGCGGCGCCGTCGTTGTTTCCGGGATCGATTGTGATGGCGGGCTCGCAGACGAATCTCTCGTATGGGATTGATGCCGTCAGCGGAATGCGAAAGTATCCGCCTGTTTCGCTGGGCGGCCCCGTCACCGGCCGGTCGCCCATCATTGACTCAGCGGATTCTTCATTGGCGCAAAATGTGATGTACGTGGCCGACAACGATGGACTGGTCTATGCCGTTGCCACCGATACGGGACAAATACTGTGGGCGGTGAATCCGACGACACTCACGACGAACGGATTCGAAGGCGCGCCTGCGGTGCAAGCGAAATCGTTCAGCGACGGAACATTTACGCTCACGCACGATTTACTCGTAGCCGGCACACGGAACGGGGGCAGCACCACCACCAATCGAATTGTTGGAATCGATGGGAATACCGGCGCAACGTTGTGGCAGACCACAGGTAACGCTGGCGGGGTAGCAAAGATGGATATCATCAGTTCGTCACCCGCGGTGGACTACGTGAATCATGCGATCTGGGTGACGAGCCGCAGTGCGGGCGGCACAGCGCAGCCAAGCCTCTGGAAACTCAATCCGAACACGGGCGCAGTGCTGCTCACGGCGAATTTGGGTGATACCGATACCGACCCGACGCTCACTGTCTCGAGCGATCTTCTTTTCGTTGCGAATAATGCCGGCACGATTTTCGCGATCGATCCGGTTACGGCAACGACGCAAGCTTCCACGCCGGGCGGCGACGGCGCGATCATTTCGTTCCCCATTGTGATCGGGAATGGGTCGCCATACACGGTGGTGTTCTCGGGACAGACAAAAGTGCACGCGATTACATATAACAAAACGACAAAGACGTTCAGTACGCTTTGGTCGACGGCGATTAACGGGCCATCTGCGGCGATCGGCTACACCGGATTGACGAAGATCTACGTTGGTTCAGCGGACGGCAAAATTCACGAACTCGATCTGGCGACGGGCGTAGACGGAAAACAGCGCACGGCCAATACGGGCCAGCCGGGAGTTGTGGGCGACCCTGCATTGGACGTGACGCTCTCCCGGATTTATGTTTCGACCGACGACCAGCGCGCCTACGGATTTGCGTTTCCATTCTAAGTGAGGCGAGAGATGCGGAATTTGGAAAACAATCCGGCGCACCGCTTGCGGAGCACAGCGGTACTGCTTTGTGCGACGATTGTGCTGGCGATTGGGTTCTCAGCCTGCCAGACAGGGTCCACATCCGCGAATGGCGGCAATCCCCCTCCCGCGGTGACAGACGCCACGGTGTCGTTCTGCGACGACGGCGCGGACAGTTGCACACCGGCGACTTCCTTCAGCATAGATTCGCTTCGGGACCTTGTCGTAAACGTGAATTGGGAGAATCTCAAGCCGGGCTCGCACACGCAGATGATCGAAGTAATGATGCCGAACGGCGGATTGTATCAGGGTGGCCAGAGTGCGTTCTTTGTGCCGGATGATTCGAACGGAGCACTGACGACCACTCGTACTGTTCCGGTTGCCGCGACGTGGATATCACAGCGGCACATTTCCGGAGAGTGGAGCGTGCGCGTTTCGCTTGACGGCAAGGCAATCACATCCCAGACGGTGCAGTTGAACCCCTGATGACTCCTTCCGCCGCATACGCTCCGGCGCCATGCAGAATTGAACGCGTCGAGCCGCCCCGAGCGAGCGTATCGAATCCGATTGCTGCGAGGTTACGCAACAACGGATCGGTGTGCTTTCGCGTGCTTGGCGCGAGCATGTTTCCGTGGGTTCGCTCGGGCGATCTGGTATTTGTCCGGAGATGCGCGTTTGAGCAAGCATCGCGCGGTGATGTGATCTTGTTTGAGCGCGGCGAGCGATTGTTTGTCCATCGAGTGCTTCGTGACGCGAGAATCGATCCACGCCGGAGCGGGGATGCGGCAGAGAATCCGCACGCCACGCTTACGACGAAGGGTGACGCGCTCGATCGCGAGGATGAGCCAGTGTCACGCGCGGAGTTTCTGGGCCGGGTGATTCGAGTGCATCGAGGCGCTCATCACATCGATATGGAATCAATGGGGCGCGTGCTGGCGGGCCGGTTCCTTGCGGGCATCTCGCGCGCGAGTTTATTCTATTACCGTCCGCTGCGGGCGGCGAAACACGTTTTCTTCGGTTAACTCGTCGTTAGTTTGTCGCCGGAATGAATCCATACTTCTGAAACACATCGCGACTTTTTGTACCCGCCAGAAAATCAACGAAGCTTTTCGCTGCGGCAGGATTTGCGGAGTTCTTGATTACAGCGCCGGGATAGATCACGGGCTCATGCGAGTCGGCGGGCGCTACAGCGACAAGGGCTACTCTGCCGGATGATTTCGCGTCCGTGGCATAGACGATTCCGGCGTCCGCATTGCCTGTCTCCACGTAGGTGAGAACCTGGCGAACGTCCTTCGCCAGCACAAGCTTTGACTTGATCTGATCGTAAAGGCCAAAGTGGATGAGGACTTCCTGTGCGTATTTTCCCGCGGGAACGGTTTGCGGCTCTCCGATCGCGATGATTTTCACTGCGGGTGTCGTCAAATCTTGAAAACCGGAGATTTCAGTGGTGCCCGCGGGCACGATCAGAACCACGCTGTTCCTCGCGAGATTTCTGCGCGTCTCCGGCAATAACAGTCCTTTCGATTCGAGCGCGTCCATCTCTTTGGGCGAGGCGGAAATGAATACGTCGACGGGTGCGCCCTGCTCGATCTGGCGCTGGAGGGTTCCGGAGCCGCCGAGGTTGAAGCTTAACGTGGTAGTGGGCTGCGCGACCTTGTAGAGCTTCGCAACGTCATCGAGCGCCTCTTTAAGGCTGATCGCGGCGGAAACGGTGAGGTTGGTTACGGCGAGCGTCGTCGGCGCGCCGTGCACATCTGCTATGGATGTCGCGAGCGTCTTCGGGAGCGACAGGCTGATCGCGAAGGAGATCAGCGCGAGCGAGATTGGAGTTCGACGTAACATGCCTCACCCCCTCCGTTTCCTTCTCGGGAATTCGATGATGGCCGCCGGCGGTCTTGACGGTGCGAATTTTTCGCTTGTAGATCCACTGTTTGAGGGTCGGATAACTGACGCCCAGCACCTGGGAGGCTTCGCGGGGAGTGAATAGTTTCGCGTTTGCCATTTTGTGAGCAGCTTGTCACTCTAAGCGCCGATTGTAAAGCCAGACCAGATTTTAGACGGGATTCGCTCACAAGTGCTCCGGAGTGAGGTAGAATCAGATTTTGCGGTATTGCAAAGTGGATCGTGCGAGCGCGATCCGCGGCACGGCTCGTCTTGGGAATGAGTGCATCAGCGTGCGGCAGGCGTCGACTTGAAAACCAGGCTCGAGTGGTTCAGGTTTGAATCTCAACGCAAATCCAAGTAACACTGAACCTCCAAATTTTTGGGGCTGCGACAAAAAGAGGACATCATGAGCACAAGTGCGACGACCACCCCGCAAGGGCAGGATCCCAGGGAATCGCAGAATCCGCTGAAAGAGTTAAACACATTTGGACAATCCGTCTGGCTCGATTACATTCGTCGCAGCCTGATAACGACGGGCGAACTCGGCCGGTTGATTGCGCAAGACGGCCTTCGCGGCGTGACTTCCAATCCTTCCATTTTCGAAAAGGCGATCACGGGAAGCACGGATTACTCGAAGACACTCGAGGAATTGAGCACGCAAAAAGGCCTCGACGCAAAACAGGTGTATGAGGCGCTTGCGATTCGCGACATACAAGATGCCGCTGACGTGTTGCGCCCCGTCTACGACGAAACGAAGGGGCGCGACGGATATGTGAGCCTGGAAGTGGCTCCTTATCTGGCGCACAAGACGCACGAGACTCTCGAGGAAGCTCGCCGGCTCTGGAAAGCTGTGGGCCGCGAAAACCTGATGGTGAAAGTGCCGGGTACAGCCGAGGGGATCCCGGCGATTCAGCAGCTCATCAGCGAGGGCATCAACATCAACGTGACTTTGCTCTTCGCGCAAGATGTTTACGAGCGCGTGGCGGAAGCTTACATCTCGGGGCTGGAGGCGTTGGCAAAATCGGGCGGCAAGCTGGGCCGGATCGGAAGCGTTGCGAGCTTCTTCGTCAGCCGCATCGACACTTTGATCGACAACCAGATCGCCGATCGCATTAAGAAAACGCAAAACGCGTCCGAACAAGCAACACTGCGCGGCCTTGAGGGAAAAGTAGCGATCGCGAACGCGAAGCTCACCTACCAGAAGTACAAGGAAATTTTCAGCGGGCCGCGCTGGGCAAAACTTGCCGCCGCCGGAGCGCAGACGCAGCGAGTTCTGTGGGCCAGCACGAGCACGAAAAATCCGGCGTTCTCGGATATTTTGTACGTCGAGGAACTGATTGGGCCGGACACGGTGGACACGATTCCTCCGGCAACCTATGACGCGTTTCGCGATCATGGCAAACCCCGCGCGAGCCTGGAAGAAAATATTCCTGCGGCGCAAGAGACGATGGATACGCTCAAGCGCGCCGGAATTTCGATGAAGGCCGCTACGGACCAGTTGACGGAAGAAGGCGTGAAGCTTTTTGCCGACGCGTTTGACAAGTTGCTCGCGGCGGTGGGAAAACACGCAACAACGTCGACCGCTTCCGCTGTGAACAATCTTTCCTACAAGCTCGCGGAAAACCTCGCGACCGCTGTGAAAGCAACACTCGAAGATTGGACGAAGAACGGCAAAATGAAGCGTCTGTGGGCGCGCGATGCTTCGCTGTGGACGAATACCGACGAAGCGAACTGGCTCGGGTGGCTTACGATTGCCGACGACGAGATTGCCCAGAGCCGCGATTTCAAACAGGTGGCAGTGGAAATAGCGACGGGCGGCTTTACCCACGCCGTGCTGCTCGGCATGGGCGGATCGAGCCTTTGCGTAGAAGTAATGAAGATGACCTACGGCAAGATCGATGGCCATCCGGAAACGCTGGTTCTGGATTCGACGGATCCCGCAGAAATTCGCACTCTCACCAGCAAGCTGGACATGAAGAAGACGATATTCATCGTGTCGAGCAAGTCAGGCAGCACTCTCGAGCCGAACATCTTTAAGCAGTATTTCTACGAGCAAGTGAAGCTAGCCGTGGGAGCGGAAGAAGCGCCGAAGCGATTCATCGCCATCACCGATCCTGGCTCGCATTTGCAGAAAATCGCGGAGGCAGAAGGATTCCGGCACGTGTTCTTCGGCGTCCCCAGCATCGGCGGCCGTTATTCGGCGCTTTCGAATTTCGGAATGATTCCCGGCGCGATTCAGGGGCTGGATATCGGCAAGTTCCTCGATCGTGTGGAGGAAATGGTACACGCGTGCGCGTCGGTGGTGCCGGCGGATCAGAATCCGGGCGCGATTCTCGGCGCAATTCTGGGCACGCTGCAAAAGATGGGGCGCGACAAGGTGACGATTTTTACGTCGCCTGGAATTTCGGACCTCGGCGCGTGGCTCGAGCAACTTCTTGCTGAATCGACGGGGAAACAAGGGAAGGGATTGATTCCGGTCGATCGCGAGCAAATTGGCGCGCCTGAAGTGTATGGCAGCGATCGGATATTCGCCTATCTGCGGCTTTCGTCGGCGCCCGACACGAAACAGGATGCGGCGGTGGCGGCGCTCGAAAAGGCGGGGCATCCGGTGGTTCGTATCGCGGTGCCGGACATTTACGAGCTTGGCCAGGAGTTTTTCCGCTGGGAGATTGCGACGGCGGTGGCTGGCTCGATCATCGGGATCAACGCGTTCAATCAGCCGGACGTGGAAGCAAGCAAGATCGCGACGAAGAATTTGACGTCCGAATACGAAAAGAATGGTTCGCTTCCCGCCGAGCATCCCTTCTTTGAGGGCAACGGTGTAAAACTCTATAGTGACGATAAGAACGTCGAGGCGTTGAAGAAGTCTGCGGGCGGCGACTTAACGCTGTCCGGATATTTGCGCGCGCACGTTAACCGGCTGAATCCTGGCGACTATTTCGCGCTGCTCGCCTACATCGATATGAACGAGGCGCACGAGACGCAGTTGCAAACGATCCGGCACACAGTCCGCGATAAGAAAAAAGTGGCCACGTGCCTTGGCTTTGGCCCTCGTTTCCTGCATTCAACCGGACAAGCGTATAAGGGCGGGCCAAACTCCGGCGTCTTCCTGCAGATTACCTGTGATGACGCTGCCGATATTCAGGTGCCCGAGCAGAAATATACATTCGGCGTGGTGAAGGCGGCGCAGGCTCGCGGGGACTTTCAAGTGCTGGCAGAGCGCGACCGCCGTGCGCTGCGAATCCATTTGGGAACGGACGTGGCGGCGGGATTGCGCGGCCTCCATAGCGCGCTTCGGCAGGCGATGTTGTAAACGCGACGATAGAATTCGGAGGCCGACCGTATGGACTTAACCGATCCGGCGAAATCTGCGCAGGACGAACGTGGACAGCCCGCGGATGCGTGCGCAATGGTGATTTTTGGCGCCGGCGGCGACCTGACGAAGCGCAAGCTTTTCCCCGCGCTTTACAACTTAGCGAAGAGCAAACTCCTGCCGCAAAACTTCGCCATCATCGGAGCGTCGCGCGAAGAATATTCCACCGAACAATTTCGCCAGAAAACGACCGCGGAGATGAAGGAGTTTCTGTCGGGCTCCTATGGCGACGCGTGGGAATGGTTCGCAAATCGCCTCTACTACATTTCAGGCGACTTCAACGATCCGGCGCTCTACAAGAAGATTCAAGATCAACTCGTACAAGTCGATAAAGAACACGCAACGTCCGGAAACCGGTTGTTCTATCTTGCGACCAGTCCGGGGTTTTTCCCGGTGGTCGTAAAGCAACTCGGAGCGGCTGGACTCACGAGCAGCGAAGGCGATGCCTGGAAGCGCGTGGTGATCGAAAAGCCGTTTGGGCACGATCTGGCTTCGGCTGTGGCTTTGAACCGCGAAATCCTGCAGGTGCTTCAGGAAAAACAGATTTACCGCATCGATCACTATCTCGGCAAGGAAACGGTCCAGAATATCCTCGCGTTTCGATTTGCGAACGGAATTTTCGAGCCGGTATGGAATCGCCGGTATGTCGATCACGTACAGATAACGGTCGCCGAAGAACTGGGCGTCGAACTTCGCGGCGATTACTACGACCGGGCCGGGGCGCTTTGCGATATGGTGCCGAACCATATTTTTCAGCTGATCACTTTGATGGCGATGGAGCCGCCGATTTCATTCGACGCGGATTCCGTGCACGACGAGCAGACGAAGGTCTTGCGCGCGATCCAACTTCTTAATCCCGAGCAGGTGCTGACCCAGGCAGTGCGCGGTCAGTACGGTGACGGCGTGATTGACGGCAAGCCCGTACCGGCATATCGCGCCGAAGCGAATGTCCCAAAAGAATCGACGACGGAGACATTTGTAGCGCTCGCCCTGCACATCGACAATTGGCGCTGGGCCAGCGTGCCGTTTTATTTGAGGACGGGGAAGCGGATGGCGACGCGCGTCACAGAGATTGTAGTGCGCTTCCGCCGACCGCCGTTTGTTCTGTTCCGCAAGACGCCGGTCGAGAGCATCCCGTCAAACGAACTCGTGATCAGCATTCAGCCGAACGAGGGAATTTCGCTGAGCTTCGAGGCCAAAGTCCCGGGGCCGGTGGTGCGGTTGGGCGCCGTGGACATGAATTTTGAATATGCCGATTACTTCGGCACTGAGCCTTCCACCGGGTACGAAACCCTTCTCTACGATTGCATGATGGGCGATCCTACATTGTTTCAGCGCGCGGATATGGTGGAAGCCGGTTGGACGGTCGTGCAGCCGATCCTGGACGTTTGGAAGGCGCTGCCGCCGCGAGATTTTCCCAACTATGCGGCTGGTTCGTGGGGGCCGGAACAGGCTGCGGAACTGCTGCGCCGCGAAGGGCGCGAATGGCGCGACCCACTGCGCCAACGCGGATCTCGCCACGAAGCTCCGCAAGGTACGAAGGCTGCCGCTGCTACGGGCCAACCGAATCCGAACGCAAAGACGTAAGCGGCGCCGCACCGTCGAGCGCCCTCCAGAATGAAGAGCCGCACGAATTCTCTCCAGCAAATCCAGAATCAATCCTTCGACGTTTGTATTATCGGCGGCGGCGCCAGCGGATCCGGCTGCGCGCTGGATGCGCAACTTCGGGGATTGAAGACCGTTCAATTGGAAGCCGGCGATTTTGGATCGGCTACGTCGAGTGCTTCCACAAAAATGGTGCATGGCGGCGTGCGCTATCTGGAAGAAGCGGTTCGCCGATTCGATCCCGCTGAATATCAGGTGGTGAAGCGCGCGTTGCGGGAACGGATTCACATGCTGAAGAACGCGCCGTATTTGACACGCGCGCGCGAATTCATCACGCCGTGCTACAGCTGGGTCGATGTCGCATATTTTGAAACGGGATTGAAACTCTACGATTGGATTGCCGGCAGAGCAAGCCTTGCGCCAAGTCATTTTATTTCGCGCGAAGAAGTACTACGTCGAATGCCGAATTTGAACGAGCACGGTCTGGTGGGGGCCGTAGCCTATACCGACGGGCAATTCGATGACGCCGGCTATAACCTCGCGCTCGTTGAGACTTTTGTGCAGGCGGGCGGGGAAGCGCTGAATTACGCGCGCGTGACGGGCTTCGCGAAAGCCACCGACGGGAAACTTGCAACCGCGGAAGTACGAGATCAACTGAGTGGTGAGAGTTTCTCAGTTCGTGCCCGGGTGTTCGTCAACGCGACGGGTCCGTTCACGGATGTGGTGCGCGCGACGGCGAATCCTACAGCCCGTCCGAGAATGCGTCTCAGCAAGGGCGTGCATGTTCTCTTGCCGATCGAGCTTTTTCCAAGCAACGATGCGATGTTGATTCCCAAGACCGAGGATGGCCGCGTACTATTCGCGATTCCGTGGATGGGCAGGCTGCTCGTTGGAACCACCGAACAAGAAGTGGAAGTTGGCGACGAATTGCACCTGACCGGCGATGAAGTGCAATATCTGCTGCGCCATTTGAATCGATACTTACGCGGGCCGGTGACGGACGACCAGGTGATTGGCGGATTTGCGGGAGCGCGGCCTCTGCTAAGTTCGGCGGATTCTAGAGACACGAAAAAATTGGCGCGCGATCATGAGGTGGAAACAGATTTGCGGAGTGGATTGATTAGCATTATGGGCGGAAAGTGGACTACTCACAGAGCGATGGCTGAAGATACGGTTAACGCCGTTCAGCAATATCTCGGCGGCGCCTATTCGCCGTGCTCGACGCTGAATCATTCGCTGATCGGTTCGGAAGGTTACTCGGACGAATTCTGGCGTAGCTTGACCACGCAATTCGGTGTGACGGAAGGATCGGCGCTGCATCTGGCGGGGAAGTTCGGAACGCGCGCCGCGCTCGTCTTGGCGTTGATTGCAGAAGACCAGCAGCTCGGCTTGCCGCTGCTTGAAGGACTGGCTCCGGTTCGGGCAGAGGTAACATTCGCTGCTCGTCACGCAATGGCGACGTCGATCGAAGATGTCCTCGCCCGGCGCATCGGTTTGCAAGTGTACGGATGGAACGAAGCGATTTCGGCTGCGCCTGTTGTGGCGGAACTGCTTGCGCGCGAACTGCCTTGGAGTGACAGGGAACGAGAGCAGGCGCTTCGCGAGTACGTGGAGCGCATCCGAAGCTTGCAGCGAGCGGCTGGATTGAGAAGTGAGGCACCGACTATTTCGTGAGCGCTGTCAGCCATAGCTAGGAAGAGGGACTCGTGGCGAATTACATCGGGGCGCTTGATCAGGGGACGACGAGCACGCGCTTCATCATTTTCGATCGCGCCGGGCAAATCGTTTCGATAGCGCAACAAGAGCACAGGCAAATTTACCGTCAGCCGGGCTGGGTGGAGCACGATCCCGAAGAAATCTGGTTGCGTACGCAGGAGGTGATCGCAGGGGCGATGCGGCAACGCGGCCTTGCGCCGGGGGACCTCGCAGCCATTGGCATTACGAACCAGCGCGAGACGGTTGTGCTGTGGGAGCGCGACAGCGGCAAGCCGGTCGCGAATGCCATCGTCTGGCAGGATACCCGCACCGATGAACTCGTCCGCGAATTCTCCGAGAACGGCGGACAGGATCGCTACCGGGCGAAAACAGGCCTCCCGCTTGCGACTTACTTCAGCGGATTGAAAGTTTGCTGGCTGCTGAATAATGTTGCCGGGCTACGGCGCAGAGCAGAAGCCGGGGAAATCCAATTCGGCAATCTGGATACCTTCTTGGTCTGGAGACTCACAGGCGGTTCGGCGCGTGCTGCTCACGTGACAGACGTTTCGAACGCCAGCCGCACACAGCTTATGAATCTCGAGACGCTTGCGTGGGACAGAGAGATTCTCTCCGAGCTCGAAATACCGCCGGCAGTGCTTCCGCAAATTCGTTCCAGCAGCGAAATCTACGGCAACGTGCAGCTGGAAGCTCTGAACGGAGTGCCAATCGCAGGAATTCTCGGCGATCAGCAGGCGGCGCTCGTCGGTCAAACCTGTTTTAAGGCGGGCGAAGCAAAAAACACATATGGCACGGGCTGTTTTTTGCTGATGAATACTGGGGAGCGTCCGGTTCTTTCCCGCCACGGCTTGCTGACGACGGTCGCCTACAAATTCGGAAAGCAGGCTGCCCAGTATGCGCTGGAAGGCAGCATTGCAATTACCGGAGCGCTCGTGCAATGGCTTCGCGACAATTTGAAACTCATCGAAAGGAGCTCGGACATTGAGGCGCTCGCCAAAAGCGTGGAGGACAATGGCGGCGTCTACTTTGTTCCGGCATTTTCCGGTTTATACGCGCCGTACTGGAAGGCGAACGCGCGCGGAGTGATCGCCGGCCTTACGCGCTACGCGAATCGAGGACACATCGCGCGAGCAGCACTGGAAGCAACCGCCTTTCAGGTTCGCGAAGTTGTGGAAGCGATGGAGAACGATTCCGGGATTCATCTGGATATTCTGCGCACGGACGGGGGCATGGTGACGAACGACCTGCTCATGCAATTTCAGGCGGATATTCTGAACCGCCAGGTTGTTCGCCCGGCGGTTCAGGAAACAACGTCGCTCGGCGCGGCATATGCGGCAGGGCTCGCGGTGGGCTTCTACAAGAATACAGATGAGCTCCGCGCTCATTGGAAGGTGGACCGAACCTGGCAGCCAACGATTAGAAGCAATGCCGGCGATGAGATGTACCGGATGTGGAAGAAAGCGGTGACTCGCACCTTTGATTGGGTCGGCTGATTGGCTCGACCTTTGCGAGTGAATCGATTCGGGGAGCAGAAATCATGAGCGACAATTCCGTTCCAGGATTCGTCAGCAGCGCGAGCAAGTATTCCGTGCCGGAAACAATCAGCCGGCTTTGCGCGATTCTGAAATCAAAAGGTGTTGCGATCTTTGCGTTGATTGACCACAGTGGCGAGGCCGAAAAGGCGGGCTTGAAAATGCGCCCCACTCAACTGTTGATTTTCGGGAATCCCAAAGCCGGCACGCCTCTCATGCTCGCCCGTCCCAGCGTCGCCATTGATTTGCCGCTCAAAGCGCTTGTCTGGGAGGACGAATCCGGCAAAGTTTGGCTCAGCGTCAATTCTTCCGCCTATCTGCAGAAGCGGCACGGTTTTCCGCCTGAACTTGAGAAAAATCTCACTGCAGTCGTGCCACTGATCGAAGAGGCCTTGTCGTAAGCTGGCCGATTGCGAATCGGTTCCGCTCCTTCTCCACTTGATTGCTGCCCACCGTGCAGTGTATACACACGCGCAGGCGCCTTGGATTTCACCATTCAAATTCGAGTTCAGTTCAATTCAATCATGGTTCTGCATTGAGCCCGGAGACTCTTAACGCCACGCGGCAATGGAAGGAGACGCGATGAGTGCAGCTGGATCGGTTGCGGTTCCGCGAACACGCACAAAGTTGACCGGAGATCAGATCACCGGTTTTTGGGGCGCATGGACCGGGTGGACACTCGACGGCATGGACTCGATTATTTATGCTTTGGTATTGAGTCCCGCGCTTACTGAACTCCTCCCCAAGTCCGGTTACGCGAACACGCCCGCAAATGTTGGCTTTGCCGGGTCCATTCTCTTCGCGCTCTTCCTGATCGGTTGGGGGCTTTCGTTTCTGTGGGGACCGGTCGCTGACCGTTATGGGCGCGCCCGCGTTCTCGCTGCGACTATTTTCGTGTATGCGATTTTTACCGGCGCAGCGGCGCTTTCGCAAAACGTCTGGGAGCTTGCGATCTTTCGTTTGCTCGCGGGAATTGGGATCGGCGGGGAGTGGGCGCTGGCTGGAACGTACGTAGCCGAAGCGTGGCCTGAGGATCGCCGGAAAATGGGAGCAGGATTTCTTCAAACCGGCTACTACGCTGGATTTTTTCTCGCGGCAGCTCTCAATTTCACAGTGGGCGCGCATTATGGGTGGCGAGCGATGTTCCTGTGCGGCCTTTCGCCGGTGGTCGTCGCTTTCCTCATAAGACTTCGCGTGAAGGAGCCGGAGCGCTGGAAACAAAATGCGGCACCCGCCAGGCATCGAAGTCCTCTGCGCGAAATATTCAGCGCGCGATATCGCCGCCGCACAATTGTGAACACGGCGCTCTTGACGGTTGCAATTATAGGACTCTGGGCCGGATCCGTTTACGAGCCGACGGCCATCATTATCTTGGCAAAGAAGGCGGGAATGTCAGCCGCGGATGCAGTGCGCACGGCCTCTTACGGAACCGGTCTGCTCTCGATCGGGACAATCCTTGGCTGCCTTGCATTGCCGATCATTGCCGAGCGCACCAGCCGGCGCCTCACGCTGGCGTTTTATTTTCTTGGGATGGGCGTATTGATCGCGCTGAGCTTCGGCTGGGCGTTTTATTTACCAAATGCGCTGCACCCGTTCATCGCGCTATTGTTTTTCCTCGGGTTTTTCGGTGGAAATTTCGCAATGTTCAGCCTATGGCTGCCGGAGCAATACGAAACGTCGGTGCGCGCCACAGCTTTTGCGTTTGCTACATCCTTCGGCCGCTTCATCGGCGCGGGCGTAAATTTCGCGCTCGGCTCGATGGTGCGAAATACTGGAACGCTCGGGAAGCCGGTCGCGTACACTGCGATCGCCTTCGGAATCGGCCTGTTGATCATCCCGTTTGCTCTTGAAACAAAGGGGAAGCTCCTGCCAGACTGAGACTTCGTGGGCTCGCGGGCGGCAGCGGTGGTGTGGGAAAGACGGTGACGCGAGAGAGTAATCACGAGACATCCAAATTGTAGCTTTTTGAATCCAATAGACTTCATGATGTGATATAAGATGAGAAGTGTGATGCGGGGCGCAGTGTGCTCCTTAGCAGAAAAGTTTTGCTGAAAACGGTACGCGTGCGGACAAATAGTCAAAAGATTGTTCTGGTTCGTGCTTTGGTTTTAATGCTACTGGTGTCTTTTGCCGGCCTTTCAGTCCTGGCGAAGAACAGTCAATACCTCCCTAAGTCCAATCCCGCTAGGTATCTATCGATCGCTAGCAAGATGAAAGCGGATACGGATCGTTCTCCCGCTCCGATTGAACTCCACCCGGCACAACCCGAACCGCAAGTACTGATTCTTGAGCCGATCCTGACTGTTACGAGCGTCGAACATTGGGAAGCACCGTTTGTCCCGCGCACCAGCTTGAGTATCTGTTTGCGTCACCGTGCTCCCCCGATAACACCCTCCGCGTAGTATCGCGCTCGAAATAGCCTGAAACCTTAATCCGAAATCCGAAACCACAACACGGCTCCATCTTATTCAGTCGGGCAGTTGTACCTGGAGCGGGAGAGACTATGACAGCGAAGCCGTTGACGCCTGTTCGCTTGGAACAATTACGGCGATTCAGTACGTGCTTGGTCGCCAGCGCGATCGAGACATTTCACGTTCGCCTTCCAAACACTGGATTCTCCGATTCCAGCATTCGTTGCGTCTTCGACGATTTGGCCCCCATCGCGGGATACGCCGCTACTGCACGCATTCGGAGCGCCGATCCGCCGATGGGCGGGGGAAGTTTCTTCTATGACCGCACGGACTGGTGGAATCAGCTGTTGACGATCCCAGAGCCGCGCGTTGTGGTGATCCAGGATGTTGACGCTCATCCGGGCTTAGGAGCATTTGTCGGCGAGGTCCATGCAAGCATTCTCCAGGCGCTTGGATGCGTGGGACTGGTGACGAATGGTGCGGTTCGGGACCTGAATGCTGTCCGGAAAACAGGGTTCCAGATGTTCGCGGGCAATGTGTCCGTGTCTCACGGCTACGCGCACGTGTTCGACTTTGGGGGCACCGTCGACGTTGCCCGCTTAAAGATTAGCCCGGGGGACCTGATCCAAGCCGATCGTCACGGCGTTCTTTCAGTTCCTTTGGAAATTGCGGATAGGATTCCGCCGGTGGCGGCTGATATACAAGAGTGCCGGCAGCGGATTGTAGATCTCTGCCGCTCGTCGGATTTTTCAATTGCAACACTGCGTGAATGTTTCCAGAAAGAATTGAATGCACAACGAACTCGTCATTAGAGCTAGCTCAGAGACAACAGGGATGGAGTTCACGATGATGAACACTACGAAAAAATTGCCTCCGCCGCGCCTGTCCTCTTGGACTTGGGTGGCGTTCGTGCTGGTGCTTGCGATAGCGCTCCTTGCGGGCTGCGGCTCGGCTGGCAAGATCAAAGCGGACGGCAAAGACGATGCTCCCGCCGTGGCGGTTGTAAAAGTCACTCGCCAGAATCTTTCGAACGATCTCGAAATCGCTTCTGAATTTCTTCCGTTCCAGGAAATTGACGTCTACGCCAAAGTGTCCGGATACATTCAGAAACTCTACGTCGATTGGGGGACGCACGTTCGCAAAGGACAGCTTCTCGCCGTTCTCGAGATCCCAGAACTCGAGCAGCAACTGGCTCAAGACGAAGCGGCTTTTCATCGAAGCGAGCAGGACGTCGAGCGTTACCGAGAGGAGCTCGGGCGTGCCCAGTCGGCCTACAGCGTCGCGCACGTGTCCTATAAGCGCTTGGCGGACGTCCAGAAATCGAGGCCTGAACTTGTAGCCCAGCAGGACATCGACGTGGCGCAAGGCAAAGACCTGGAAGCCGGCGCCAGCGTATCGGCCTCGAAAGATGCGCTGTCTGCCGCCGAACAAGCTGCGATCGCTTCCAAGGCTGCGCTCGAAAAAGACAAAGCCATGTTTGCGTATGCTCGCATGACGGCTCCCTTCGACGGGGTTGTCACGCAGATCAACGCGTACACTGGTGCGCTGCTTCCCGCCGGAACGGGTTCCGGCAAGGGCGATTCCGCTCTCTGCCGGCTATCACAAAACGATCTCTTGCGTCTGGTGATTCCGGTTCCCGAGCGAGCCGTACCGGATATCCGTGTAGGAGAAAACGTGGACATCGAGGTCTCGGCGCTGAAGAGAACTTTCACCGGGAAAGTAATTCGCTTTTCAGGACAAATCGATCCGGCGGTTCGCACCATGCACACCGAGATTGACGTGCCCAACCCCAATTTTGAACTTGTTCCGGGCATGTACGCGTCAGTACGGATTCCGCTGCACTCCGCCTCGAATGTCCTCGTGCTACCGGTTCAGGCAGTTCAAGCTGGCGGCGAAGGGCGAGGCTCGGTGTTTTTGGTGAATTCCAGCAACCAAATCGAGAAACGCGAAGTCACGATCGGCTTGCAGACCGCCAATCACGTGGAGATCACTTCTGGCCTTTCCGAGAACCAGATGGTCGTATTCGGCGAACAAGGCCAGTACAAGCCGGGCCAGATCGTCAAGCCCAAACTCGTCAACATGACGGACATGGAATAGGAGTACTCATGCCCTCTTTTTCTCTGAAGCATCCCTATTTTGTCATCGTTATCTGCCTGTTCGTGTGCGTTCTTGGCCTCACCAGCGTCGTCCAGATGCCCGTCGATATGTTTCCTCCGATTAATATTCCCGTCGTCCTGGTCGCCACGTTTTATAGCGGGATGCCACCGGAACAGATTGAAGCAGATATCACCGACACGTTCGAGCGGTTTTTTACGCTCGGAAGCGGCATCGACCATATGGAATCGCGCTCGATGTCGGGCGTCAGCCTGATTAAGATTTATTTTCAGCCTGGTACCGACGCCAACGCGGACGTGACCCAGATCTCAAACCTCGCGATGGCTGACCTAAGGCGTCTCCCTCAAGGCACTCTCCCTCCTGTGGTGATGAAGGTAGATGCTTCGAGTCTACCTGTCTGCCTGTTGACCGTGAATGGGAAGGGATTGGACGAAACACAGCTTCACGATTACTTACAATTTCAAATTCGCAACCAAATTGCGGGAGTGCCTGGAGCGACAGTGCCTCCGCCGTACGGCGGCCGTTCGCGGCAGATCATGGTCTACGTCGACCCGCTGAAACTGCAGGCGCACCAGCTCAGCCCGATGGACGTCGTCCGCGCCACCGACTCTTCCAACTTGATTCTGCCTGCAGGCGATGTCCGCATCGGCCCGATGGACTACAACCTCTACACGAACGCGCAGGTGGATAACGCTGCGGCACTCAACAGCGTGCCGCTGAAAACGGAAGGTCAGAGATCGGTCTTCATCGGCGACGTTGGCAATGCGGTCGACGGAGCCGCGATGCAGTACAACATCGTCCGCGTCAACGGCCAGAAATCCGTTTACGTCCCCATCCTCAAGCAAGGCGGCAACACCAATACGATTTTGGTCGTCAACGGCATCAAACAAGCCATTAAATCCCTGCGCGACATTCCTTCGCAACTCCAAACACACGTCGAGTTTGACCAGTCCCTCTTCGTCAAGCAGGCGATCTCGACCGTCTTACGCGAAGGGGGAATCGGCCTCATTCTTACCGCGGTGATGATTCTCGTTTTCCTCGGCAGCCCACGCGCCACTGCCGCCGTGTTTCTCTCGATTCCGCTTTCGGTCATGGCAACTTTCTTTTTGCTTCACTCGGCCGACAAGACGATCGACAGCATGGTTTTGAGCGGACTGGCACTTGCGTTCTCGCGGCTGATCGATAACTCGGTCGTTGTCCTCGAAAATATCTTCCGACACATCGAGCTCGGCGAGGAGCCGGCGGTGGCGGCGGAGCTGGGCTCGAACGAGGTGGCCTTAGCGGTTCTGGCAATCACGCTGGTTACGGTCGTCGTCTTTTTTCCCGTTACGCTTCTTTACGGTGTCAGTAAGTACCTGTTCACCGCTCTGGCGCTCGGCGTTGTCATTTCTCTATTCGCTTCTTATTTCGTCGCCGTTTCCGTCGTGCCTCTGTATTGCGCACGCGTACTCAAAGGTGTCCACGGCCATAATGAATCTGCTGAGTCCAAGATGTCCCTGCTTGCCCGGTTTCATATATGGTTCAATCAGAAGTTTGACCGGATGCTCGACTATTACGATCGTACGGTCCAAAAGGCGCTGGATCAGCCAAAACGGATCGTGGTTGGGTTTCTCGCTGTCTTCGTTCTTAGCTTCGGACTGTATCCCCTGGTGGGAGTGTCCTTTTTCCCGCGCACGGATGCGGGCCAATTTGTCATCAACGTGAAAGCCCCCACTGGCACCCGGCTGGAACTCACCGAAAGCTACGTGAAGCAGGTCGAGGACATTGTTCGCCAAGTCGTTCCGCCGGACGAACTCAACTCCATCGTATCGAACATCGGATTGATGTCCGATCTCTCCGCGCTCTTCACGCCGAACTCCGGCATGCACACAGCGTTCGTGCAAGTGGGGCTGAAGGAGGAGCACAAGGTCAGCAGCTTTATTTACATGAATCGCGTGCGCCGTCGAATCGCTTCCGAACTTCCTCAAGTGCGCACGTTTTTTCAGTCCGGCGGACTTGTGGACGCTGTGCTAAATCAGGGGAAGCCCGCGCCAATCGACGTGCAAGTGAGCGGAATGGATCTCGGCGCCGCCAACAAGATCGCGCTCGATCTAGCCGCAAAATTCAAAGCGCTTCCCGGAGTCGCGGACGTCTACGTCCCGCAAGATATGGATTACCCGGCGCTAAAAATCGACGTCAACCGCACTCGCGCTGCCGAACTCGGTCTCACTCCGAAGGAAGTCGTTGACAACCTCATCACAGCCCTCACCTCGAATGCGATGATCGCGCCCAGCTACTGGGTCGATCCCAAAAGCGGCAACAACTACTTCGTGACGGTGCAATATCCGGAGAATCAAGTGAAATCTCTTGAGGACCTCAAGACCATGCCCCTCCGCGCGCCCAATCTAAAGCTTCCCACCTATCTTGATCAGGTTGCCGACGTTGCCAGCATCCTCACTCCGACAGAGGTCGACCACTACCAGTTACAACGCACGATTGACGTTTACGTCGCTCCTTCCGGCGAGGACCTCGGCAAACCCGCCGCTGCAATCGCCAAAATCGTGAACTCCACCAAACTTCCGTCGAATCTACGCATCAATATTCGCGGCCTCGTTACGACGATGCAATCCTCGTTCCGGAGTTTTGGTTTTGGTCTTTTACTGTCGGTTCTGCTCGTCTATCTTGTGCTGGTCGCCCAGTTTTCTTCCTTCACGGATCCTTTCCTCATCATCCTGGCTGTCCCAACGGGTCTGGTCGGCGTGATGCTCACGATCGCGTTCACGGATACGTCGCTCAACGTGCAGTCCCTGATGGGGGTTGTGATGCTGACTGGAATGGTTGTCTCCAACAGCATTCTGATCGTCGATTTCGCCAACAAACTCAGAGGTGAGGGCCGGGACGTGCGCGACGCAGTCGCACATTCCTGCCGAATCCGGCTGCGTCCAATTTTGATGACATCGCTCGCGACGGTCGTAGGCTTGCTTCCGATGGCACTCAAGCTCGAGACGGGCAGCGAGGCGTATGCGCCTTTAGCGCGGGTGATCATTGGTGGTCTAACGGTCTCCGTGATTCTCACGATCTTTGTAGTTCCGGCCGCCTACCTGATGATGTATCGAGGGCGCGACAAAGCAGCAGCGCCGGCTCTCCCGCAGGAGACTCAATCGTGAAACTTTTCAGACGTTTCGTTCGAAGTGTGATGCTCCTCTTGGCCGCGGCGGCGATTCAATCCGCGTCGGCGCAGGCTCCCCACGAGATGAGTCTGCAGGATGCTGAAAAACTTGCGATTCAGAATCACCCGCAGCTACAGGCTGCGACGTATCTGGCTTCGGCGGCACAAGCCCGCGTCACCGAGACGAAGTCGGCGTACTACCCGCAGGCAAACGGCAGCCTGACGGGTGCGTACGCCGAAACTGACAGTCGCATCGCGGCCGGAGGATTGAACAACCCGATCGTTTTCGACCGTTACGCAAACGGGGTGACGGTGAGCCAGCTGGTCACGGATTTTGGGCGGACGCACGAGCTGGTGAAGAGTTCGAAATTGCAAGCACAAGCCGAAGAACAAAACGTTACGCGCACCCGCGCCGATGTTCTCTTGCAAGTGGACGCAGCCTATTACGGTGTGCTGAAGGCCCAGGCCGTCGAACGGGTCGCCGAAGAGACAGTGAAAGCGCGACAACTTGTTTCCGACCAAATCACAACGCTTGAGCAAAACAAATTGAAATCCGGCTTGGACGTGAGCTTCGCGAATGTCGACCTCGCTCAGGCGCAGCTCTTGTTAATTCAAGCGCAAAATGATTTGCAAGCCTCGTGGGCCGATCTTTCAGCCGCACTGGGGTTTTCAGACGAACGAACTTATACGTTAACGTCGCAAGCGATGCCTCCAGCACCCTCGCTGGATTTCGATTCCGTATTACAGCAGGCTTTGCAGAATCGTCCCGAATTAATCGGCCAGCGTTTACAGGCACAGTCGGCGCAGAGTTACGCGACGGCGGAACGCGATTTGTGGTTTCCGACGATTAGCGCGGTCGGAGCGGCCGGGTTGATACCGTATCGAGTGGACTCGCTCTCATCGCGCTACGCCGCTGCAGGATTTAATGTGAACGTACCGATATTCAACGGACACCTCTTTGGCGCGTTGCGCTCGGAAGCCACGTCGCGCGCGCATGCTCAGGAACAGTATTTACGGGATGTGCAAAACCGAATCACGAGGGATGTTCGCGCGGCATGGTTGAACGCCAACTCGGGCTTCCAGCGGCTTTCGGTGACGGATCAGTTTTTGGCGCAGGCGAAGCAAGCGCTCGATCTGGCGCAAGAGCGTTACAAGCTCGGCCTCAGTTCCATCATCGAATTGAGCCAAGCGCAACTGAATGAGACGCAAGCCGAAATCGCGGACGCGAGCGCGAAGTTCGACTACGAAAACCAGATCTCGATGCTCAATTATCAGATGGGCCTGCTCCGTTAGACTGCGAACCCCTTAGCACTCTCGATTGGGCTCTCGTGCAAACTGCGTTTCTATGACAAAGTAATGGTCGATGGCCGAATCGGGAACTTCGCGGCTCGCGGGGCGAGTCGCCTTCACGTATCCGGGGTTCACACTTTTTCTTACCGCACGCTGGTTCATCATCGCCAGCCTGGAAATGCAATCGGTCGCGGTCGGATGGCAGATTTATCAGATTACAGGCAAGCCATTCGATCTGGGGCTCGTCGGCCTCGCGCAATTTCTTCCGGGGATTCTGTTGTTCTTGGTGTCGGGACATACTGCGGATCGATTTGAGCGCAGAAAAGTTTTGTTCGTGTGCTATGCCGGTTTCGCGACCTGTTCGGGACTGCTGCTTTTCATATCGACGCACGGTGTGCGCTCGATCTACACGATCTATGCCGTGATGGTGCTGCTCGGAGTTGTGCGGTCCTTCAACGGGCCTGCCACGCGAGCGATTGTTCCGCAACTGGTTCCGGACGAACACCTTCCTAACGCAGTCGCTTGGGGTTCCACTACGTTTCAAAGCGCAACGATTCTTGGACCTTCGATTGGGGGGCTGATTTACGCCGTCTCAAACAGCCCGTTATCCGTGTACGCGATATCGATGACGCTTTCTGCAGCCGCCATGCTTTCGATGCTGGGAGTGCGCCCAAAGTCGAAGCCACACCCTCGCGAACCTATCAGCATGCAGACTGTTCTCGCAGGCCTGGCCTATATCTGGCGCAAGAAAGTAATCTTCGGGTTGATATCGCTCGATCTCTTTGCAGTTCTGCTTGGCGGAGCCGTTGCGTTGCTTCCCGTGTATGCCGACAAAATTTTGCATACCGGTCCGTGGGGGCTCGGGCTTTTGCGATGCGCTCCGGGTGTGGGTGCCGGGACGATGGCGATACTTCTCGCCTACCGGCCGCTTCGCGGAAGAACAGGAATGACGATGCTGTGCTGTGTGGCAGGGTTTGGGGTGTTTACAATTCTCTTTGGGCTTTCGCGAAATCTATATTTGTCGCTCGCAGCGCTTGTGCTCGTGGGTGCGAGTGACATGATCAGCGTAATTATTCGCGGTGTGTGGATTCAGGTTGCGACGCCGGACGAAATGCGCGGGCGTGTGAACGCCGTTGACATGGTCTTCATAGGCGCGTCGAACGAATTTGGCCAGTTCGAATCAGGATTGACGGCGAAACTGTTTGGGACAGTGCCCGCGGTGGTGTTGGGCGGGATCGGCACGCTGGTGGTAACGGCGTTGTGGGCCTGGAGGTTTCCGGAATTGCGGAGGGCGGACAGGCTTACAACTGAGAAAGGCTAGAATTGCCTTACGGGGACCGCAGACCATAATGCGCTTGCGAATCAAAATTCACAGGTTCGTTGCTTCCAGATTTTGCGCAGCATTTCACTTGTGGACTCGCGAGCGGGCGTTAGCGACTCGAATCACAATGATTGGACTGCAGCGATCGGCCATTGATCAGGAGGTCGGCTTGTCGGGAACCGGTTCAGTGGCATAAAAATCCTCGCGGAAGCGCGTGCCGTAGGAATCGAGAAGTTGCGTGATTCGCTCGGGTTTCGAAGAGCGCAACACAAAACCGGCGTGATGATGTTTGGGAACGCGATATACGATTTCCGGGTCGTTGTAGGAAGATGTGTCGGGGACTTCCTGCCGGGCCAGCGAAATAATCACGCCGGCATAGTCACGCCGCTTCTTTGGCAATTCGTAGGGAGCTTTTCCGGCGCCGATTTCGAGGTGCGCCCATTCACGCCAAAGATTGATTCCAGTTGCGGCCTCCACGGCGTCGGAGATGTAGGCTCCGCCAACGCGCGCGGCCACTTCGATGAAATAGATTTTGCCGTCTTCGTGTGCGCGAAGAAATTCAGCGTGCGTTACGCCGCGCATCAGGCCCAGCGTCTGAATTACTTCCTTATTGATTTTGTGAAGCGCTTTCGATTCCGCCGATGCTCGCGGCACGGTGCGAGTGGTGAACACTCCGCCTCCATGCGACACCTCGAGCGGCGGATTACCGTACGCGTGCGCTTCCGCGAAGACTACTTCGAGTTCCGAGACGATGCTATCAACGTGGAACATGTCTCCCGGCACGAAATGCTCGAGGAGGTAGAACGATTGCTGGTCGCCGAGCTGATCGAGCCAGGGCCACAACTCCGCCGGGTCATGGATTTTCTTCATTCCGATTCCGGAGGCCTGCGAGCGCGGTTTCAAAAGCCAGGGCGGTTTCACGCGCGCCATGAATTCCTTCAGGCTGTCGTGATTGAGGACGTGCACAAATTCCGGCACGCGAATGCCGGCTTCTTTTGCGCGGCCTCGCATGGCGAGTTTGTCGCGGAAGTAGCGCATGGTGGTGAGGCCCATGCCGGGGATGCGCAGGTGCTCGCGGAGCGCCGCCACGTTTTCCATGTCGAATTCGTCGAGCGCGACGATTCGATCGATTGGCCGGCTGCGCGCCATGTAACTGACGGCGTAGATCAAGTCCTGCAGCGGCAGATCTTCGGGAATGTAGAACGCTTCGTCGATGGCTTCGCGGGGCCAATCGGCGTTGCGCAGCTTTTCGACGGTGAGCAGGAACACATCGCACCCTTGCGCTTTGCAGGTGCGCATGAATTCCTGGCCCTTTTCGTAGGAGCTGACGCAGAGAATTGTTAACGGCCGGTCCGTTGGCACTTGCGATCCTTCTCAAATTTGAACGCAACTTAAGCTTGCAGTTCTAAAGAAGCGGATTATACGTCGGACTATCCGGCGGGAAAGAGAAATCGCAGGAATGGGTCAACGCGCTGTGCCCAGGCGTTCTCATCGTGTTTGCCGCCCTGAATTTCCGCGTATTTCAGATCGTGGCCCTCCTGCCAACCGCGATTGACCAAGACATCGCGAAGCTTTCGCACATCATCCGCTTCGTGAGCGCTTTCCTGGGTGCCGCTGTCGAGCCAGATGCGCGGTTTCGGTTCCACGCGCGCGCGCGATGCATAATTCAGAATCCATCGCTGATTCCACCAAACCGATGGCGATAGCACCGCCATGCGCCCAAAGATCTTGCGGAAGCGCAGACCGAGGTAGAAAGCTACAAGTCCGCCCAGCGAGGAACCTGCAATGCCTGTATTGGTAGGGCCGGGAAGCGTTCGATACTGCGAATCGACGAACGATTTGATTTCCTTCGTCAGCATGCGGCCATAGCGATCGGCGCCGCCGCCTCCGAGCCTGTCGATCGCGCGAAGGAGTGTATTCGCGAAGGCGGCGCTTTCCCGTGTTGTAGATTCCGACGACGATCAGCGGCTGAATCGCGCCTTCGGCGATGAATCGATCGGCCGTTTCGCCGACGCGCCAGTACATGCCATTGATAAATGAAGTGGCTGGGTCGAAGAGATTTTGGCCGTCCTGCATGTAGAGCACAGGAAAACGCAAATCGGCCCGCTTCTCGTAGATTCCCGGCAGATAGACAATCAAATCGCGTTCGCCGGGCAGGTAACGAGAACCATATCGTTCATATTTCCGCAGAGTGCCGGGCCCAGCCGCGGCGGCCTCACTTGCTTGAATTGTGGAAGACAATCGCTCGTGCTCCGTGGTGGCAAAAACGTCGAACTAGAATACCAGACGCGAAATTCGGCCACGAATTGTTTCCGCTTTCCGGTTCGCGCAAACGCCGTATAATATCGCCCGCCTTGCTAGTGGCCCGGCGATCCAACCGAAAACTCGCGCGCAGGAGCAAAATGAAAAGGGAATATCATCGTTGGTTTTCGCACCGACTTGGTCTCGACATGGGAGTGGTTGTGTACGGCCATTGGGGGCCGCCGCTTCTGGGATTTCCCACGAGCGCCGGAGATGAATGGGAACTCGAAGGGCAGGGGCTGATCGGCAGCCTCGCGCCGTTGATTGATGGCGGGCGCGTGAAATTCTTCAGCATCAATTCGGTGAACTCCGCCGGCTTTTACAACAAGGGCGCGCATCCGTTTCATCGCAGCTACGTGCAAGCGCAGTTTGACGCTTACGTGCGAGAAGAAGTGGTGCCGTTCATTCGCGACAATTGCCAGTCACCGGATATTGCGATATCGACGATGGGCGCGTCGTTCGGTGCTTATCACGCGGCGAATACTTTATTTAAACATCCGGACGTGGTGCGGCGATGCTTTGCGCTTTCCGGCGTGTACGACATCAAGAACTTCATGGACGGTCTGTACGACGACAACACCTACTTCAATAATCCTGTCGACTATCTTTCGAATGCGGATGGAAACCTGGTTTCGCAGCTGAACCATTGCGACATTCACATCGCGACGGGAAACGGGCCATGGGAAAACAGCGGCCCTTCCTATCGGCTCTCACACATTCTTGCGAGTAAGGGAATTCATCACAACCTGGACGATTGGGGACCGCAGGGCGGGCACGACTGGCCGTTCTGGAAGCACCAGATGTGGGAATACATCAGCCAGCTATTTTGATCCAAGCGCGTGCGATCGGCGAATTAGCTTTTGTAGCGCCGGGCTTCAGACCGGCAGGTGTTGACGTGGAATTTGCCATGGCAGGAATTTCAGGCGAGTCCGAACCGTTCCAGCAAATACCGGCCCTTCGCGATTACCTGTTCGTCGTCAATCCACACGTTGCAATGGCGCGCGAGCACGTCGACATGCGTCGTCGAACTCCATGCCGCGTGCGTTTGGCTCCCGTACGGATCGCCGAACGCGAGATGCACGCCCGGTAGTTTTTCATCCTGCAATAGAACGCCGATCATATCCGAAAGGCTGAGGTTCGTTCCGAAAGCAAGCTCGCCGACGCGATCGCTGTTTTCGTCGGTGTGGCAGTAGCTCCAGAATTCCGCTTCCAGATCTTTGCGCGAGCACGTGGCTTTCTTCAGGCGGCCATCGCGAATTTCAAGGACGAGCGGTGTTTTTTGCAGGTCGCCATATTTTCCGCAAAAGTGATCGCCGGCTGTGCCATCGCAGACGAAAGTGCCGTCCACCTTCGCGGGTGTCGTAAACACTTCACCTGCTGGAAGATTCGACCAGTAGCGGCGGCTAATCAAGCCGCTGGTTTTTACCCAGTCGAGCCCGGCATCGAAACTCGCAACGAGCGATGTGCCAGCGTCCGTCCGGACGGTGAGCGAGCGCGCCTTGTGCATGCGATCGAGAAGTTTTTCGCTGAGGCGATCGACGAGCGTGTAGTCCGCGCGCATCCCCTGCTGCATGATTTCCGGGGTAACTCCGACCATGTGTGCGTAGCGAATTCTCCGCCGCTCGACGACGCCGACGATATCTTTGCGCGCGCCCAGTTCGCCGGGCATCGGATTCATGCATAGAATTCCGGCGTCAGCATGTTCGAGGGAGTCGAGAACCGGTTTTGGCGCGCGCGTGAGCGGCCGCGGCGCCAGATTTTCGAGCAGAAATTCTTCGCACACGGCACCGCGAAGCTCGATGGCTCGCGCGAGGCTGGCTGCAACTTCTTCGCTGGGGCGATCGGAGATGAGAGTGACGCGCTCGCCGGGTTGAATCGCGAGGCAGGTCTCGACGGCGTTGCGCGCGCCGGGGATCAACTCCTCTCGAACTGTCTGAATTGTCATCGCAATATTCTAAATTCGCTCCCGAATCTTTGCCATAGCCTTGCTGTTGGTTGTTACGTTTCTTGCCAGCTCATTTGCTGAGCGGATCGACCACCATCGCCGGAACCTGTCCGCCGCCGGAAGTGACGTTTGCCAGGCCTGTGGAACTGAGGCGGGTGAGAAAGCCCGCCATCTTTCCGCGAAATAAGTATGGCGCGAGGTCGACGAGCATGTCGCGCATCTGTACGCCTTCGGCCGTCTGCATCGGAAACACTTCGCGGCGGATGGCGATGCGTTCCTGTACCACCCAAGCGTGTTCACGATCGGCGAGTGCGCGATTGAGAGCATCGTCCCACTCACTTTCGCTATTCTCCCAGCCTAGCGTGACACCCGTGCCGCCGTACTCGTCGTTCGGCTTCAAGACAAAATCATTTCGGCGGCGTCTCACATATTCGAGCAGGTCAAACGATTCGCCGTCGCGAGTTGTTTTGGTGTCGGACAGCAGACGGGTCCAGGGAATGTGGCGGCGAATCAATTCGTGCTCGGAGTTGCTGAAGAGCGCAGCGTTACGTTCGTCCGTGAGCACAGCAAAGAATGCTTTCTTGTGGGCAATCTTGCAGGTCAGCGCGTTTGCCATGCACACCGCGCCCGCTTCGTAGGCCTTTACGATCGCTGCGCACTCGTCGGGGCGCGCGAGAATGTCGTTAATCAGCACGCGGCGATAGAGCAGATCAATGCGGCGGCCCTGCGCGATCAAATTCTTGCCGTCGAAAACGAGATCGCGCGGATCGCTGATAAGTGTAGGCACTCCTTCGCGTTCGAAACGCGCTTGCAGTATTTCGAACTCGCTCCATGTGGGAACTTCGCGCCAGTCGACAATTCCGATCACCGGAGGAGACGCAGTGCCGCCCCACTCTCGATAACTCGCAAGGAGCGCGTCGAGCAACATTTTTATCGTGGAGTATTTCTGCACGCGATAGTTTTCTTCGAAGCGCTTCATTACCGGAAGCGAGAGGAACACATCGGCGAGAGTTTCGGCGTATCCCGGTCCAGCAGGGGACTCGGCGTTGTATTCGGCGAATTGAAGCGAATCGGGAAGCAGGAACGCGTCGAGGCGCGACGCGGTGCTGGAAGTTCCGTAGCCCGGGGAAATTCGAGCGAGCCGTTCTTCATCTGGGCTCAACGCTGCTTGCGCGAGCAAACCGGGATCAGCGAGCGATCGTTTTACGACGCGCTCACCGAGCGCGGCGATCGCTTCGGAAACTTCGCGGACCCGTCGGTCGTCGTCCGGTACTGAGAAAGAAAGGACGCAGAAAAGGGCAGTGGACGCGATCGCCGAATTTCAATTTCTCGGAGCGCATCCGCGCATTGAGATCGGCGCAGTAGGCCGCCGAAAGCTCTACATCGGGACGAAGGAGGCTGTGCCAGGATTGTGCGGCGGCAGGTGCGCCCGCGGAAGCTGATGGTTGACGAGGCGCCTGCGGAGAAACGCTCACGCGCTTTTGGCTCCTGCGCCCTTTGCTCCGAGGCTCGATTTTGCAGGCGCGGCAGCGGGTGCGCCGGTGAAGCCCGAAGCAGCTCCGATTCCGAGCATTTCCTCCCAGCGCGGCCACGAATGGGAAGGTGCGCCTTTCAAAGCGCGGTCGATCACGAGCTTCGCCATTTTCTCCACGACATGGCCAAAATAAAATTCCGTGATCCTGTCGCGCTCAAAGTCTGGCGCCGGGTTCAGAAAATCGATTGCGTACGGGATACCGTCCTCGATGGCGAATTCGATCGTGTTCATTTCGTACCCGAGGGCTTGATTGATCGTTTGCGCGTCTTTCACCACGCGCGCACCTAATGGCGCAGAGAGATAATTGTGTTCGACGAGGTAGCGGCGCTCTTTGGGATCGTAGGCAACCGGAGTGATGTCCATCTTCCCGAACGTGAAGCAGCGCACGTACTGATTGAAATTGATGAATTGCTGCAGCGTCATGCAATAAGGGCCCGTGCCGTCGTATGCTGCGATCAATTCTTCCTTGTTGTTCACCTTGTAGACGTGTTTCCAGCCGCCGCCGGAAAATGGTTTCAGAATCGCCGGGCGGCCAACGTAATCGAGCAGGCCGTCCCAATCGATCGGGTGATTCAGGTTGCGCAGCGATTCAGAATTGATGTCCACGTCGGAAGGATATGACTTTTGCGGCAGCAGAACCGTCTTCGGAATCGCGATGCCGAGTTTTGCGGCGACGGAATAATTGAAGAACTTGTCGTCGGCAGTCCACCAGAACGGATTATTGATGACGTAGGTTCCCTCGAGCGCCGCGTGCTTCAGATAGCCGCGATAGTATTCCACTTCGTGCGAAATCCGGTCGACGATCACGCGGTAGGCCGCCGGCTCGCCCATTTTCGTTCCGCCCAGCTTCACGAATTCCGCGGTGATGCCATCAGATTTGCCGAGTTGATTCACCTTCTCGATAAACGCCGGAGGAAAGCTGTATTCGCGGCCGCAGAGGATTCCGATTTTCATTTCGGTGTCCGCTCCTTTGTGATTCGACTTCTTCGCGATCGTCCGCTCGATGACCCGGTCTACGCTAAGACTTCGCTGGGAAGGCGGCAGCTGACGTCGACTGAGACAAAGTTTCGCCGCGCGTTTCCGCTACAATTTGGCGCACCACGGCTTTCAGGTCGCCCGTTTCTGCGTACGTCCGTAACTGCCGCTCTGCGCTAGTGCCTTCGCGCAGGATGCGTTGAATCGGCGCGAGGGCGGAGCGGCTGCCGAGGTCGTCGACCACGTCATCGACAAAATCGAGCAGTTCCTCGCCGAGTTCGCGCATGGGAACTTCAGCTTGTTTGCCGAAATCAATGAGATTGCCCTCGATGCCCCAGCGCGCCGCGCGCCACTTGTTTTCTTCGATCAGCGCGCGAGGATACATGCGATAGCTCATATTTTTTGTGTAGAGATAATGGAGTTTCACGACGATTGCTTGCGCCAGCGCCGCGATTGCGATGGCGTCGTCGATGCGCGGAGTCACGTCACAAACGCGAAATTCGAGTGTGCCAAACGTGGGATGCGGGCGGACGTCCCACCAGATTTTTTTCGCGTTGTCGATCGAGCGCAATTTTATGAGAAGCGCGACGTAATCTTCATACTCGCTCCAGGAATTGAAGTGATCGGGAATTCCTGTGCGCGGGAACCGGCGAAACACGGTGGTGCGATAGGACTTCAAGCCTGTGTCGCGACCCAGCCAGAACGGCGAACTCGTTGAGAGCGCGAGAAGGTGCGGAAGAAAATAGCGCACCATGTTCATCAGATCGATCATCGTGGTGCGGTCGGGCACGGCGACGTGGACGTGCATTCCGAAAATCAGAAGCGAGCGCGCAAGCTGCTGCAGCTCTTCGACAATATTCTTGTAGCGCTCGCCGGGCGAAATTACCTGATCGATCCAGTTTGAAAACGGATGCGTGCCCGACGCCGCGACCTGCAATCCCACGCTTTCCGCCGAGCGAACCAGTTCGCCGCGAGTGCGGTACATGTCCTCGCGCAGCTCGTCAACGTTCGCACAGATGTTGGTGCCAATCTCCACGATCGACTGATGCATTTCCCGCTTCACTTGCTCGCCGAGGTTTGCCGAAGTTGCTGCCACGAGCTGGCTGACGTGCGAACGCAACTCTCCCGTTGCCGGATCTATGATTTGAAATTCTTCCTCGACGCCGATAGTAAAGCGGTGGCTCATGAGACGAAACCTCACGTCCATTTCTGCGGAGATTCGAGATGCTATCACACTTCCGAGCAGCGAGAATTGGGGGAATATTTTCCGCGAGGAATTGGAAGCATCCCGACGGTACGACTTTAGCGGGTCCTCGCGTGCGTGCGGAGCAACGCGCGTCTGTGCTATTATCTCTGTGCGGGGTGGAGCAGCCTGGTAGCTCGTCGGGCTCATAACCCGGAGGTCGTTGGTTCAAATCCAACCCCCGCAACCACGCCATCATCCTCAATTGACGAGGGCTTGCCGACAGGCAGGCCCTATTTTCTTGTTGAGCTCTTTTCGTCATTTTCGCCAACTGCGTCGAAAATTTCGCCCAACTGCTATGCGATCCGCTTCAGGCTTGGAATCGCGCATCCATTGCTTGGCAGCTGTACTTCTAGAATCGCGAGCAGTTTATGAATTTCGGGAGGATCGATCCGAATAGGATTCATCGTTGTCCTCTTGTTCGAGGCTACGGAGAAATGTGGGAACTGCGAAGAGGCTTGCGACGAATACAATCATCATCAGGAGGACTCCCAAGGACACAGAAAATGAGGGAAGCTCCACAACAGCCAGGAAAAAAAAGCCAATGGATAAGCCTAGGCCGCAGAGCACCATGAATTGAGCTCGGGCCCGGAGCCTGCGCATCATGCGAGTCAGTAGAAAAACTCCAAGTGCGCCAACGGTTGCGACTGCAATGAAGGTCATCGCCACGACGCCTCATTTACTTTCTCGGGTCGTCCCGCTTCGTTTCTGAAATCGCAACCAAACTCCTCACAGCGCGAAGCGGCACAGCCACTCGACAGCACAAATGTCACGGGAGAAGGGCAAGTTCGCGTGGAGCTAGTTTTGGCACCAGCCGTCTCCCGATTTGATTTTACTCCCGACCAGGCCTAGCGGTTAAACTGTCCTACGTCTTGGCGCTCGACGATGAACCAAACGCCTTGAGTGCCGACGCTTCGTCCGTATGAATGTCGAGGATCTTGTGAAGAGAAGTTCCAACGAGAAGGTCGTTTACTTTCGGAGTGAGTGCCGCGAGTTTGAACTGTCCGCCACTCTTGCGAATCGTGGCGTGAGTTCTGACTAGCTCTCCGATGCCGGAGCTATCGAAATAGTCCACTTCGCAACAGTTCAACAGCACCATATTATTCCCATTGCTTAATAAGGTCGTGACGGTCTCGCGGAGTAGAACGTTTCCCTCCCCAAGGGTAATTCTTCCAACGACGTCAATGACCGTGATTCTCTCCACCTGACGAGTCGTTAGCCGGACTTTGCTTGGCGTCAAAGGCTGTGCGCTGGGACTTACGCGGTCCAGCACGCTGCAGGCTGCGGTTGCCACCTTCTGCGATTCGGTTCGAACGACAATTACTGAGCGGCCCTGTTTTAAAACTTCGATAAGCGTCGCAGCATCTTCGGACGATTTGTCACCGCCGGTTGGCTCAACGGCGTTTTCATCGCGGGCGATGGCTTTCGCCGCAGCAGATCCGCCGCGCGCGCCCAAGAATCCGAAGAGAGCGGTAGCACCGGCGCCGAGCGCGAATACTTGGCCCACGCCGGGAACCAGCGCCAGTGCCACAGCTGCGGCTCCTGCGGACATTCCGATTGCGCCGCCCAGGAATCCGCCGGCAAATCCGCCGACCTCCTTCGCGAAGCCTGTTGCTTCGCTCTCAGATCGCGTCAGGAAGACGATCTGTTCTTGAGGGACGCCTTCGCCCAGCAATCCGCTTACAGCCTGCTCAGCGCGGTCGCGCGAGTCGAACACTCCAATTACGGTTTCCATACGGAAGCCTCCGTGCGTGCCCGGGTGTGATTCAAAATTCTCTAAAGAAATGGCAAGAGATGACGTAAATCGGTGCGAGCAAATTCCTCGTGTTGCAAACGAGTGCGTCCGTGCTCTCCGATCGCGCGAGAGTTTGCACTCGACGGCGAAAAGCTGTCAAGAGAAATTGACCCGAAATACCAAAGCAGTGAGGTTGAAAGATATGAACTGGAGCCTAACTTTTTGTATGGGCCTGCGACATAGTACTGGGGGCACAGTGATTTTTCCGTTTCGAGTAGAGTGTCGAGTTCGAAAAGGAATCGGGCGAATAGAGATCAATCGGAACGGACCAAGCCGCGTTTCACGGCAATGCGCGCTGCTTCCGTTCGTCCGTTCGCGCCGAGTTTTGCGAGGATATGATTGACGTGTCCTTTTACGGTTCCTTCCGTGACGAATAAGGAGCTTGCGATTTCCTTGTTGCTCTTTCCGGCGGTCATCAATCGCAACACTTCGATTTCGCGGCTGCTAAGTTCGGGACCTTTCATCCTTTCGGAAAGCTTTGCGCCGATGGCCGGAGGGATGTAGTTTTTCCCGTCATGGACGATGCGAATACAGTGAATGATCTCCTCCAAACGCGTGTCCTTGAGTAAGTATGCGCGCGCACCGGCGCGCAGCCCGCGGTAAACGTCCTCATCTCCCTCGAACGTGGTTAGAATGATGATTCGCGCAGTGCTGAATCGTTCGCAGATCGCTCCAATCGCCTCCACACCATCCATTTCAGGCATCCGCAAATCGACGAGCGCAATATCCGGAGTGTGCCGGGCAAACAAGTCGACTGCCTCTCGTCCTGTGGCCGCCTCGCAAACAACCGTCATATCCGGGATTCGGTTCAGCGAAGCGACGAGTCCCTCGCGCACGATCGGATGATCGTCTGCAATCAAAATCCGGATTGAATTGTCCTTAGGAATGCGCCACTCCAGTTTTCTTCGGATGCGTGAGCGGGACATAAAGATGAATTTTCGTTCCCGCACCCGGGTTGGTAACAATCGTCAACTCGCCGCCAATTCGGTCCGCTCGCTCCTGCATACTAATCAATCCGAACCCGCGACTCAACGTGCTTACGTGAGGATCGAAGCCGGTGCCGTTATCGTCGATGCTTAGCTGGACAGCCTCGGATTGTAGCGAGAGCCCCACATGGATCTCATTTCCGCCGGAGTGTTTCATGGCGTTGGTGATCGCTTCCTGAGCTACTCGAAGCAGGTTGCTTTCCACGTCGGAGGCCATCGGAACCGGATGACCCTGAGCGGAAAACGTTACTCGAATGCCAGATCCGTCCGAGAGCTGCCTCACAAGGCGATCGATTGCTGTCTTGATGCTTCCATCGCGCAGCAATTGGGGCCGGAGTCCGTGGACAGATCGCCGCGCTTCAGCCAAGCCCACACGAGCCAGCGACATTGCCGACTCGACGTGCTGGCTCGCTTCCGGGTGCGCGCCATTCAGAACTTGCTTTGCGGCTTGCAGTTGGATGAGAACCCCCAGAAATCCCTGGGCCAAAGTGTCATGAATCTCGCGGGCCATTCGATTGCGCTCATCTGTGACTGCAGCCTCGCGCGCCTGTTCGGCCAAACGCGTGAGTTGAAGCGCGAGGGTTGCCTGCTGTGCCAGGCCTTGCGCCACTTCCAATTCTACGGAGCCAAAAAGCCGCATCTGAGCAAAACGCACGACAATCGAACCGATGGTCTGGTCACCCAGAATCAGGGGTATCCCAAGGAGCGCTTTCACACCTTGCTCGCGCAGATACTGTCTGGCGGTTTCGTCGAGGGCCTCGCTGGTCTCGATCTCATGCCACACAGGCCGGCCCCTGCGAAAGACCGCGAGCGCGAATAAATCCTGTCGCGACAAATCCAAAGTTTGGCCTGCAAGACGGTGACCTGACTCGGAACCCGCCACCAGCCGGCCATTCTTGAAAAGAAGATGGAGTTGAGCTGTCTCGCCTTCGCGGTCCCGAAGCCAGAGAGTCGACACGGACCCTTCCAGCACATGAGTAATCACAGTGAGAACGTGTCCGAGTACTGCGTCGATCTCCGGTTCAGTGGCGAGAACATCTAGGGTTTGCTTGAGAGCTTGATTGGCGCGTGCGAGCTCGGCAGCGTGATCGGTCGCTACAAGATTTCGCTCCTCAAGAATCGCCACCTTGCGGGATCGTTCGGCGAGGTGGGTCAGCTGAACTGCGAGGCTGGCCTGCTGGGCGAGTGCTTGTGCAAGTTCCATCTCGCCCGGCAGAATCGAGCGTCGTTCTTTAATCCGGATGCTCAAGATTCCGACGAGTTTGTCGTGAACCATTAGCGGGACGAGAAGAAGTGTGTGAATTCCATCGTCCAATAAGCGCTGGCGTCCCCCAGCATCGAGTTCTTCCGATGTTGCCACGTCGAGAACAGCCGGATGACTGGTTGCTGCCTCGCCTCTGCGCCACTTTTTCGCCATATGAGCGACATGCTGGGAGTGCAACGCGGACGGATCCCCGACATCGGCGCCGCGCACAAGCAGGCCGTCGTGGTAGTTCATGTGCAAGACGATGTTGTTGTTATCGAGGTTTGTAAGATGAAGGCCAGAAGATGTCACACTGAGTTGCTCGGTGATCGCCTTTAAAACGTGGCTGAGTACCGTGTCGAGGGTAGGTTCGGTGGCAAGAAGCGCCAGGGTTCGATTCAGCGCGGAGATCTGTCCCCTGGCGAGCGTCTCGGCATGGTTGCGCAATGCCTGCTCGGCGCGCTTCTGCTCGGAAAGGTCGACGACAAATGTCACACAATCCGTTGAGGACCCCTCGAGGAAAGTCGATGCCACAAGCACGGGCGCTCGTGAGTTGTCTTTGCGGAGATATTGTTTCTCGATCGGAGGGAATGCTCCCGTGGCTTTCAACTTGCGTACATTCAATTCCATTTGAGCTAGGTACTCGGGCGGCGTGATATCGATCCAGCGTAATTTGCGCGCTGCAACTTCTTCTGCCGAGTATCCTAACATCTCGAGCCATTTGTCATTCGCACTCAGAATTGCGCCGTCGATGTTTGTGTACATGACTCCGATCAGATTGGAATCGAAGAGGCGCCGGTAATCTGTTTCAGGTCGGTGAAGGAAATCTGTTGCTCTCTTCGTTTCGGTGATGTCGACGGCGTACCCGACGTATTCCGTCGGTTGCCACAGCGCATTTGTCGTTGGAATCGTTGTTGAGAGAAACCAGCAATATTCACCGTTACTCTTCCGAATGCGCATTTCGAATTGCTGCTGCCGGGGAAGTTCGCACAAGTCTTCCATCTGGCGCTTCATTCGCTCCAAATCGTCCGGATGTACAAATTCCAGCCAGCCTGCTCCCAAAACCTGCTCGCGGGTTGCGCCAAGAAACGACAGCAAAGCGCGGTTTGCGAATTTGCAAAGTCCATGGTCATTCGAGAGCCATACCAATATGGGAAGGGAATTCAGCATGGAATAGTAGTTTTCCTGATCGCTATGGAAGGACAGGCCCGTATTAGTTGTCATGCCAGACATCAGCGGTCTCCAGTTCGAGTCGGGTGAAAAGATGACGCCAGCCGGTCGCAGGACAAATTCGAAACGTTTTGAGACTGCGAATGCTTTCCTGCGCGTGTGCCGATCGTTTCAACGGCGGGATTCTCTCACAACTTTTGGAGCTTCGCAGTAATCCTTCGAGCCAAATCGCGTTTGAACGCGAGTCCGTTGAAAGTCCTGGGGCAAAAGAAACTGTAAGGGAGTATATCGAAAGGTATGTTCACGTTCGTTCCTTACGGTAGGTACTCTTACCTATCGTTTTGCAAATCTAAAAAATAACCTAAGAAGAATTGCATATCCCTGTTTCCATTGTATTTTGCATCCTGAAGATGACGACCGTGCTCCCCTTTCCCCAAACAATCGTTGCGCTTAGAGACGAAGTCTTTTTTCGTTTCTCGGCCTTTATTCCCACTCGATCAGGCGGATCGCACGCAGGAATCAAAATGAGGAGGCATGGATGATTTCTCCCAAGACGGCCAAGTGGCTGAATCGCATCATTGCGGCATTGCCTGCGCTTCTCCTGCTTTTGGCGGTGCTGCTCCCTAATCCGAAACCCGCAAATGCGATCCCCGCTTTCGCCCGCAAATACGGATTGCCTTGCTCAGCATGCCATGTCGGCTGGCCGGAACTTAATAACTTCGGGCAGGTATTCCGCGACAACGGCTATCAGATGATGAATGAGCGCGATTCGCCGATCACCCGCGACGCTTCCTATTTTCCGATCACCGTTCGAATCACTCCACAGTGGCATCGAGAGAGCGCGAACAATCAGCCGGTAAACAACAGCACCAGCGATAGTGAAGATCACACTGGCACACTGACTACGACGGGGTTCGATCTTTCGGGAATGGACTTGTGGTTTGCCGGAACACTTTACAAGAACATCTCTTTCAGCGCACTTCCGTCGTCGGATGAAAACGCTCAGTTCCATTTTGAGAACGCGTTCGTGCGGTTCGATAACTTGCTGAATTCTCCGTGGCTCAACGTCAAAGTGGGAAAGTTTGAGCTCGATCTCCCTGTTTCCGAAAAGCGCTCGCTCACACTTTCCGGCAATGGCGGCTTCTACTACATCTACCACTTCTCGCCGTATGGCGATCAAAACCCGTTCGGAGGCATCGGAGACAATCAACTTGGCGTCGAGATAGCGGGCCACAACATCAACAGCTACACGCGCTATTCGTTTTCCGTGCTGAGCAGTTTGGATGGCAATCCTGGTTTCGTCAACTCCAACGGACAACCGGCCGGTCGAACGTACGACTATTACGGCCACTTTGAGCATGGCTTCAATACGTTCGGAAATGGGTTTATGAAGCTGGGTGCATATGCCTACTTCGGCTTCGCGCCAACCTTCTACGAGTCGTCGGGCGGAGTAAATATTTACGGACGGGGTAACGAGCCCTTCTACCGGGCGGGCGCGTCGGCGGCCTGGTACTTCAATAAATTCAATGTCCAAGGCGTTTACTTGCATGCATATGACAACGCTTACCTTGCCAACGGAATTCCCTCCAACTCCGGATCTATCAGCGGTACCGGTAACCAGGCGGCGATCTGGAACGGCGGTTTCCTTGAGGGCCAGTACATTATTTCCCCGCAGTGGATTGTAATCGCTCGTTGGGAGACGGTCCACATGGCTCAGCAAATCAATACGGAGACACCGGGAAACCTCGGGAATCTGAACGCCTTCACGATCGCGAATCGCTGGTATCCCTTCATGTTTAGCCGGGCAGGCCTGGCGTTACAGCAGGAGTACTCCTGGGTGCGGTCCAACGGCGTCACGAACCAAGGCGGAGGTTTCGGTAGCCTGTGCGGAGATACTGGACTCGCCGCAACTTGCAAGATCAATAGCAGCAGCTTGATGCTTGGCTTCGATTTTGACTTCTAAAGGAGCGAGGTGCGCATGGCCCTATCTAGAAGAATTACGCGCAGTTTGATGTTAGGGGCTTTCGGTGTGGCCCTCGCAATTCCGAGCTGCGCTTTTGCTCAGGACACGGGTGCTCACGCGAATGGCTTAACCGGCAACGCGGCTGCGGGCAAAGAGGACTATCGACGATGGTGCGTCGGGTGTCACGGCAAGGAAGGGAATGGCGAAGGCGAAAACGCGCCGTATCTCGATCCGAAGCCGCGAGATTTTACCGAAGCCCTTTTTCGCTGGAGATCCACACCGACCGGAACTCTGCCAACGGACCAAGATTTATACGACACCATCACTCGCGGGGTTGTCGATACGTTAATGCCCACATGGCGGCCACTCACACCTCAGACGCGCGTGGATTTGGTCGCCTACATCAAGACTTTTTCGCCAAAGTGGCAAACTCAGAAGGCCGGCACTCCAATCACGATTCCTCCCGAACCGCCGCAGTCCATCGATAGCGTGCTGCACGGCCGGCAGCTTTTCGACCAGATGCAGTGCTGGAAATGTCACGGTCCGGAAGGCCGTGGCGATGGCCCTTCGGCCATCACTCTCACCGATGATAAGGGCGAGCCGATTCGGCCGTATAACTTCCACGACGGCACTCGTTTTCGCTGCGGCGAAACAAATCAAGACCTTTACAAGATCTTCATGACCGGCCTGGACGGTACGCCGATGCCTTCCTTCGCCGATTCGCTTAAGCCGCAAGACGCTTGGGACTTGGTGCATTTCCTGAGAACGCTGCAGCCAAACGTTCCTTCGGCGTCCCGGACTGTGTGGCTCGAATACGTCAAGACGCACCAGGGTCAGATTAAACCAATGGGCGCGGACGCGCAGGGACAATAAGTTTATTTTGATCACGATCAGTCGCGATTGAACGGACCAGAAGTGAAAGGGGAATCGACATAATGCGAATCAAGTTCTTCATAGTCTTGGCAGCTATTGGACTCGCTGGCACGGCGATGCTCGTCACCGCCGCCCGGCCTGCGGGCACGGGTACGATTACAGGAAAAGTCACCTACACCGGAACTCCCCCGAAGATGAAGCCGATTGATATGTCGAAGGAGCCCGTTTGTGCGAAGCAGCACAACCCGCCAATTAAGACTCAGGACGTGGAGTCTGGCCCCGGGGAAACGCTTCAGGATGCAGTTGTGTTTATCTCCGCCGGCGATCAAGGGTCGGCGCCGGCGTCAACGCCTGTCCGCTATGACCAGAAAGGATGCGAGTACATTCCCCACGTGCTAGCAATGCAGGTGGATCAACCTCTTCAGGTCTTCAACAACGATCCGGTCGCTCATAACATTCACCCCATGCCGAAACAGAACTCGGAGTGGAACAAGTCGCAGCCTCCCGGCTCGCCGCCGATTGACACCAAGTGGGATAAACCGGAGTTCATCGCTGTGAAGTGCAATATCCATCCTTGGATGCACGGGTATTTCGCGGTGATGAAGACGTCGCATTTCGCGCTTACCGGAGCTGACGGGACGTTCACGATCAAGGACGTACCGCCGGGCAAATATACCGTGACAGCCTGGCAAGAGCACATGGGTACTCAAACCCAGGAAGTGACAGTGGCCGGCGGCGAAGCGAAGGCGAATTTTGTCTTCAAAGCGATGCCGTACTGAGAAGCAATGCAACGGGGATCGACTTGGACGGAGTCGGGTGGCGCCAGCTACCGTCGCGCTTCAGGCTATCAAACTCTGGAATCGCAAAGGGGTGAACGAGTATGGGCAAATTCTTTGCGATTCTGATTGTTATCATCACATTGGTTTCCGTCTACCCAATCGTGATGCGCACGTGGTGGATGCCGCCCGACATCTCCTTGCACGGACCCTCCGTCGATCACCAGATGGAAGAGACCATGGTTGGTTCGGGCGTTCTATTCGTAGCTTCGCAATTGATTTTGGCGGGTTTCATTTGGACGTTCGGCAACCGTAAAGGCAAAATCAAGAGCTGGCCTGGAGGGCCGAAACCGGTTGTTGCATTCGGCGTCATTCTTGTCGGCTTGGAGATTCTCAGCCTCACCTTCATCGGATCGAAGGTATGGGCCGACATGTATATCGCCACCCCGGATCCGCACGCACTGCACGTTGACGTTCAGGCAGAGCAATTTGCTTTCTTTTTCCGCTATGCGGGCCCGGATGGCGTTTTCGGCTCCATTCATCCCGACAAAATTAACGACGGGAATGGAAACTACTTCGGGCTCGATCCGGAAAATGATGTCGCCGCGCGGGACGACATCGTAGTGGGATCGCTCACGATTCCGGTGAACACGCCGGTGGTGCTCACGCTTCATTCCAAAGACATGATCCACAATTTTTATGTTCCGGAATTGAGGATCCAGCAGGACATCGTTCCCGGTCTCGATATTCCGCTTCATTTCACCGCGACAAAGACGGGAAAGTGGGAAATCGTCTGCACGCAGCTTTGTGGGCTGGGCCACTACAGCATGAAGGCATATCTTCAGGTCGTCTCACTGGCAGAATACGATGATTGGCTGAAGCAGCAATCCGGAGATTAGCCGTTTCGATCGGATGCCGCCGTGCCAGTCAGGAGGCGGCAACCGAGCGCATACCGTGAGGCTCAACGATGCATGAAATGTCGGCGCAACCAGCGGTGCACCATCATTCTCCGCCGCAAGGATTCATCAAGAAGTACGTCTTTAGCCTCGATCACAAGGTAATTGGGCTTCAATACTACGGCCTCGCGCTCGCAGCGGTGTTCATCGGGATGATTCTCTCGTGGCTGATGCGGCTCCATTTGGGGTGGGCGAATCTTGCAATCCCAGGCCTTCAGCACCTCTCGCCAAACGGCGCACCGGGCGGGATTGTAACGCCCGAATACTACCTTTCGCTGATGACCATGCATGGCACGATCATGGTCTTTTTTGTTCTCACCAATGCGCCCTTTGCGGGATTTGGAAACTATTTCCTTCCAATTCAAGTTGGCGCCGAGGACATGGCGTTTCCGCGTTTCAACATGATGTCGTTCTGGACGACGTTCGTTGCATTCCTGGTGTTGATGGCAGCGTTCTTTGTGAGTGACGGTCCGCCGATCTCCGGTTGGACATCTTATGCCACGCTGAGTTCTGTGGGAAAGGCCGCCGGCCCGGGCGAGGCGATGGGTCAAAATCTATGGGCCGTCTCGATTGCGATTTTCTGTATCGGCCAATTGCTCGGTTCGCTGAATTTCATTGCCACGACGCTGGATTTACGCACGAAGGGCATGACGCTCGCGCGCATGCCACTCTCCACCTGGGCGTGGTTCATCACTGCCTGCATCGGATTGCTGGCGTTTGCGGATTTGCTTCCCGCCTGCATCCTTCTCATCCTGGATAGAACTGCCGGAACGAGTTTCTTTACGCCCGCCGGCCTCGTGGTAAGCGATACCCTGCAGCCGCATTCCGGAGGTTCGCCGCTGCTCTGGCAGCACCTGTTCTGGTTCTTCGGTCATCCGGAGGTTTACATCGCGATCGTTCCTGGTTTCGGAATTGTTTCGCATATTCTTCCCGCATTCACGCGCAAGCCGCTGCTCGGCGGAATGCGCGTGATGATCGGGTGCATGATCGCAATCGGCTTTCTGAGTTACATGGTTTGGGGCCACCATATGTTCGTCAGCGGGATGAATCCATTTTCGGCAATTCTATTTTCTGTGCCGACTCTGATTATCACGATCCCCGCAACAGTAGCGACTTTGATGTGGCTCGGATCGATCTACGGCGCTAATTTGCGATTGACCTCCGCCTCGTTGTTCTGTCTTGGGTTCATTTCAGTTTTCATCAGCGGCGGAATCAGCGGCTTCTTTTTGGCGCAGCCCGCGATCGACACGTACTTGCACGCAACCTATTTCGTGGTCGCTCACTTCCATTTTGTCATGGCCGTGGCGGCCATCTTTGGGATCTTCGCCGGAACGTATTTCTGGATGCCGAAAATGATCGGTCGAATGATGAATGAAACCCTGGGAAAGCTGCATTTCTGGCTCACTTTTATCGGGGTCTACTGCATCTTCATGCCGATGCATTATCTTGGTCTTGCGGGCAACGTGCGTCGGTATGCGGCGTTTACGGATGACTACATGATTCCCCTGATTCCCGTACACAAATTCATTACCGTCGCAGCTCTTCTTACCGGTGCGGCTCAATTGATTTTTTTATACAACCTGATTCACACGCGATGGTGGGGTCCGGTAGCGCCAGACAATCCATGGGAGGCTACGTCGCTCGAGTGGTCTACCAGCTCTCCGCCGCCCTTTGACAATTTTGGCGGCCGGCATCTGGTGGTTCATCAGGCTCCCTACGAGTACAGCGTGGAAGGCGCGGAATCGGACTATGTTATGCAAACTGCGCCCGATTTGAGCAAGAGGATCTGACGGGCGCTGAACAACACATCTATGTCTACGACGACCATCACACGCCCGGAATCGCAAGCTCCGCCGGCTAGCGCGGCTCACGGGGAGCGTCATCGGATAACAGCGCAAAAGGGAATTCCCGCGCAGACGGGTGTCTGGGTGGCGGTATCCGCCATCGCGATGTCTTTCGCGGCTCTCACCAGCGCGCTAATTGTGCGCGAAGGTTCAGGCAATGACTGGCAGCGGTTCGTGGTACCGCGGATTTTGTATCTCGATACGATCATCATTCTCGCCAGTAGTTACACACTCGAATTGTCGCGCAAGAACTTCGCGGCTGCTTTCGCACTCCTCCAGGGCTTCACGAATACTGCTTCCCGTGATGCAGATCATGCCAAAGTCATCACCGCTCGATCGAATGGACTGCACTGGCTTCGAGTAACGCGGGCTCTGGGCGTATTGTTTCTCGCGGGCCAAATTCTCGCCTGGCGAAGCCTGGCTGCTCACGGCTTGTTTCTCGCAACGAATCCTAGCAGCTCGTTCTTCTATCTACTGACTGCAATGCACGGTCTGCATCTGATCGGAGGTATCCTGGGTTTGTTTTATGTCGGCTTCCGCTTGCGCCGCAACGCGCGCAACTCTCAATCCAGTCTGGGGACGGCTGCGGTCTATTGGCACTTCGTTGACCTATTGTGGGTCTATCTCCTGATGGTGATCGCGATTCGGATGTGAGCAATCTACGGGAGGTGTTGTGAGCGATTCCGAGCTAACAATGGGGGCAGGGCACGGTGCCCTAATGGAAGACTCGCCCTACGGAATGCAGTCGAAGAAGCTTGCCATGTGGCTCTTCATCGCCTCGGATGCTGTCACGTTTGCAGTCGCGCTGGTTGCGTACGGGTATCTCCGCATCGGCAGTCCGGACTGGACGAGACCTTTTGATTTCTCGCCCAGCATTGTGAACGGTCTGGTGATGACCTTTGTTCTGCTGTCGAGCAGTCTTACGATGCTCGTTGCCGTCCGCGCCGCAAAAACTGGCCAGAAACAGAAATCCATCCAATGGCTCGGCTTCACGATGCTTCTCGGAATCATATTTGCGGCGCTCCACCTTCGGGAATGGTTTCACATGTTCGACGAAGGTTGGCGCCTGTTTCAAAATCCAACGGGAGGCTCGGTGGATTTTGGAGCCGCCTTTTTCAGCGTCACCGGTCTCCACCTTCTGCACGTGATTTCCGGTGTCGTGGCCATCGCAGTGATTACCTGGGGCTACAACCGAGGCAGCCTGGACGCGAATCATGTCGAAACGACGAGCTTGTACTGGCACTTTGTGGACATCGTCTGGATGTTCGTATTTCCGCTGATGTACCTGATGAATGCCCGCTGAACGGCTTGAAACGGAGGAAGAGCGCAATGGCACTCGATCGCGACCCAAGCATGACCACATACTTTGGCATTTGGGTGGGGCTCCTCGCAATCGTCGGCGTGGAGGTTGCGATCACCTATCAGCATCCCGAGGCGAAGACGCTACTTGTCATTCTGCTGCTCCTCGCGTTCGCTGAGGCGATGATTGGCTTGCTGTATTTCATGCACATGAGATATGAGCGAAAGATTCTTTTTTGGACCGTCGTCCCGATTACTCTCTTTGTACTACTCATGATGGATCATATGTGGGCGGATGCATTTCGGCTGTTCCGCTTGCGATTGCTCCAATGAGCGTTATGATGCGGCAGGTGATGGCGGGAAAATGATTTGCGCGAAACTCGTTTGCAAGCGAACAGCCGTCGCACTGGCTCTGTTTGTCAGCCCTACGGCGCTTTTCGCACAGGGCTGCGCGATGTGCTATCAGACCGCTGCCAGTTCCGGTTCCCAGTTTATTCAGGCTCTACGTCACGGCATCCTTATCATGTTTTTCCCGCCGGTCCTGATCATGGCGCTCATTTATTATGCTGCTTACCGCAAGCGAAACCAGTTCAATGGGGAGAGAAATGTGCCGAGCTTCGACGGCGCATCCACCGAGGAAGGGCCGCCCGGGTGGACGCTGGCGGATGAAGTAGAAGTTCGAAAGCTCGTTGAAGACGATCGGTAATGGGTCGAGCGGCCGTGCCGCTATCGATTTGGAAGGTTCGTCCAGAAAATTGTGGTGCGGCCAATATGGCTCGAAACCGCCTTGCGAGGCATGTTTATGAGGTGGTGGGAATGCGACTGCAGGCAGATAACGTCGCAGCTTCACTTTGTAGGAGCATTGTAGCGATCGTTTGTAGCGAAGCAAATCCTATGGCCTGTTCGGTGAATCAACTGTTACGAATCCTGCCCCGGCTCACAATCATTCGCCTGGTTTCACTTGCTCTGGTTATCTCATTTGGCGCCTCCATCGCCTCCGCGCAGATCTATCATGATCCGCACAGGAAAACGACGGTCGGATTTTCCATTGATCTCACTTCGTCGCCGGATACCGTTACCCGGATCGTCAAGGACGTTGCGAACGACTCCGTGATACGCGGCACTTTCATGTATGCAAAAGACAACGACATCGATCAGGCTGATTTTAAAAAGACATCCGAAGCTCTGCCCTACGCGAATGGGCCGGGCCAGGTTTTTTATAAAGTGAAAACAAAGGCGATTTCACCGGCGCATTTTCCGGCAGCAACCGACATCGGGACTATAACGGTTCGCTACGTAGTAGAAGCGGTGGATCCCCAACGTGCGCGATTGGCGATCGATGCGGTCTTTGTCACGGATGCGGGCCACAGGATCTACGCCTCAGACGGGAGCATAGAATCGGCCGAATTTGCCGAAATCTTGACTCAATTGAGAGCCCTCGAATCTCCGAAGATACGCCATCGAGCGCCGCAGACCAATGCCGTCGCACAGCAGGAGACTGTAGGGTTGCAGAATACTCTCATGGACGAACAATCTCGCCTCGCCGATGCAAAGGCGAGTGAAGCAAAACTCCAGGAACGGATTAAGCAGCTTCAGTTCAACACCGAGGGCCGCGTTCGAAGCCGCGCAGTTCCGCTGAAAGCCTCGCCCTATAACCATGCGTCGACAGTTCTTACTCTCGACAAGGGATTGACGGTCACAGTTCTGACGACTACAAAATATTGGTACCGCGTGCGAACCTCGAAGGGAGACGAAGGCTGGATCTACTACGCATTTATCGAGCCTCTGTCATGAGGATGCGCTGCATGAGTTCTCGCCCTGCTACACGACTGGCGCTGGCTGTCCACATGCTTCGATTCTGCGTTGCAGCTTTGATCGTGCTGCTAACGCAATCCGTCTCGGCCGTGGCTCAGGATGCGGCCGTGGGCGAGCGCGTCTATAAACATTCTCAGGTTGAAGTGGAGCAGGCTTTGCAAGCGCTGCAGGCATACGCGACGAATCGTCTGCCCGTGCTCGATGGATTTGCAAATGCGAACGCCGGAACCCTGGTCAAATTCGAGAACCCGCACTACCAGTTTCGGATCGACGTCGAATCTCAAGGGCCTTCCCAAACCCTCGTTTCCATCACTTCGAAGATCACTGCCTGGTCCGCCGATGCGGACACGGCACACTCCCAGTACGTCGTGATACCTTCCAACGGCCGGCTTGAGCAAGATATGTTGGACCGTCTCAGCGTGTACCTGGAGAAAGCAAAGTCATCGCCTTCTCCCGACTCGCGAGTGGATCTTCCAAACCCTCCGGCAGTTGCCGCTGCCCCTCGAACGCCGGTCAGGGAGAATGCACCCGGATCTTTGCCTCCAGGCGGCGTGCCAGGTGCAGGCTCGCCGACTCGCCCGGCGGGAGCGAAGGCCGCATCGCATGTGGATACTGCGGATCCCGCGGCGTTAGCAACCGCGATCTCAGCTGCGCAATCCGATCGGCAACAAGCCGAATTGAATGAACGGAAATTGCAGCAGCAAGTTTCTGAACTCGAGGCCAATTCGCGAACTCAAAAATATCTATCGAACCTCGCCATCATAAAAGCGCCTCAGACGGCCGTCTTCGAACAGGACGAAGATACCTCCAAGGTCCTCTTTCGAGCGGATCCCGAAGACGAATTCGAGATCATCGCGGTGAAAGACCGATGGTTCCACGTGAGGCTCGAAAACGGAGCGGATGGCTGGCTCCGCGCTTCGCAGCTCCAGCGTCCCCAGGAAGTGGACGACACCGAAGATGCTTCAGAAGCCGTGAATTTCACCACCCCGAACCAGGAGGTCAAACCGTTTGCCGGCGAATGGGCACCGCTCAAGGGAAAACCGGCCTTGTTTGTATTCGCTCAGCCAAGTCGCGCGATTCCCGACGGAATCCTCGGTCAAAGCCAGCTCCGCTTTGTGAAACACATTTTCACAGAAGGCTATCGCGAAGCGGCCCATTCCGAGCAACCGATCTCTGGTGTCGTCGTTGTCTTTCTGGGCGACAAAGGCGGCGTAGCTTCTGCGACCCTGACCGACATCCGACGTTGGCGCGATAGTGCGATTTCCGACAAGGTCTTCCTCGAACGTTGTTCCTTCGATCCGCCGGAGTCATTTCGTGATTCGAGTGTCATTGCGGCGGTCCATAAAAACTAGAGCGCCGTTCGAAGGCCGACGACCAGAAAAAACAGAACCATCAATCCGTCGTCAATCTAGTGATGCAAATCCATGGGAAGGAAGGGACGGTGCCACAGTTCAATGGAAATCTTCCACAGTGCGAAATAAGACGCACTCCGAGGCGAGTTTGCTCCAATTAGAGCGATCACCGTGGCTGTAAATAGAAGGATCGACCCGAAGCACTCACTGCGGACGAATCGCTCAAGCATCGACCTGGAACACGGGACAAAGCGCTCTTGATCGCTACCTTGGTTTGTCTCATCTGACGTTGGCACCTAGCATGCTTGAATACCACAGCAGTCGGGCAGGATACAGCTGACCATTCGACGGTATCGCGTTCGGCTTTAGTTCGTTGCCGGATACCGGCGCAGGATCCGCGAATGCTACCGAGGCGCCTAAACGGTAACGGCTTTTACATCGATCGAATTTTCATGTAGCGGACGACATCGGGGAACACGCTGACACCCGCTGCAATCACCAACACGGCTATCGCGCCGACCACCAGGTATCCAATACGCATGTCGTCTCCTCGCTAATCCTTCGTTGCGTATAACGAGTCTCGTCTAGATACAACGTAAACACACGAACATCACGGAGCCTATAGGGGAAGGCCTGTATTTTCTATCCCTATCTCGAAATCTCGCGAGACGAGGGCTATTCTGCGTGGCGCCGGCACAGCCGGCAGAACTCGTTTCATCACTACCCACTGCCGACGAAGAAACCTGCGACAGAGCAAGTCGCGATTCGGTACAATCCCGCTCATCAACTTGCACGGGCTTGCATGGGCCTGCATCGGCGCGGACTGACTGCAGCCGGTTCCGTGGGCCGAAAAGGCATCCGCCCTTTGATCAGCGCGATCACCGAAATCGACGTGCTCTGGATCACCGCCGGCCTCGGCTGCGACGGCGATACGATCTCCATGACCGCTGCAACGCAGCCGAGCCTCGAAGATCTCGTCCTCGGCGCGATGCCCTTCGTCCCCAAGATCAAACTGCACAATCCATTTCTCTCCTACGAAAATGGCGAAGAATTCATGCGCGTTTTCCACGACGCGGCCGAAGGAAAACTATCGCCGTTTATTCTGGTGATCGAAGGCTCGATCCCCGACGAGAAAAACAAGAAAGAGGGCTACTGGGCGAGTTTTGGAACCGATCAGAAAACCGGCCAGCCGATTCTCACGTGTGATTGGATCGATCGCCTTGCTCCAAAGGCCTGGGCGGTGATTGCGGCGGGAACGTGCGCCACGTATGGCGGAATCCACGCGATGGAAGGAAATCCCACCGGCTGTATGGGACTCCCCGATTATCTCGGATGGAATTGGAAATCGAAACAGGATGTCCCTATCGTGTGTGTACCGGGCTGTCCCGTGCAGCCGGACAACATGACCGAAACGCTTCTGTATATTCTGACAATGGTCGCGGGCCGCGCGCCGATGATTCCTCTCGACGACGCTTTGCGTCCCACGTGGCTGTTCGGCCAGACGGTTCACGAAGGCTGCGACCGCGGCGGCTATTACGAGCAGGCGGAGTTTGCAGCGGAATACGGATCGATTCAATGCATCGTAAAGCTAGGCTGTTGGGGGCCGGTGGTTCAATGTAATGTAGGGAAGCGCGGCTGGATGGGAGGAATTGGCGGTTGCCCCAACGTGGGCGGCATTTGCATCGGTTGCACGATGCCCGGATTTCCAGACAAGTTTATGCCATTCATGAACCAACCTCCCGGTTCGTTGCTTTCATCGAACGCAGTAGCCACCTACGGACGAGCGATTCATGCGCTGCGGCGGTTCACGCAGGCGTCGCTGAACAAAGAGCCCAGTTGGAGGCGTCGCCAGCCGCAAGAATAGTTTTGGCATCGGGAGATGAACTATGAGCGGAACTCCCATCACCGAAAACGATTGGACGCGCGAACTGATGCAGTCTCTCTTTTCGCATGAAGCCAATTCGAACGAACGCGATGCCGAAGCCACACTTCAGGGATTGGCCAGCGTATTTTTGGAAAGTCGTGCGCTCGCGTCGCAATCCGTAGAAAAACTTTCCGAGCAGACCCTCACCGAAAAAAAATTAGCGCAAACGCCCCACAGCGTCGAAGCGCGATATCGCGCTTTAGTCGAACAAATTCCCGCCGTTGTATTCATGGCCTATCTCGACAAGGGAATCGGCGAAGCCTATGTGAGCCCGCAGATCGAAGCGGCGCTTGGTTTTTCGCAGAGCGAATGGCTGGAAGATCCCGTTCGCTGGTACGACCAGATTTATCCCGCCGACAAGCAGCGCTGGAGCACCGAAGCCGCGGAAATGTTTCTTTCGGGCAAGCCGTTGAAGTCTGCCTACCGGGTGCTTTCGCGCGACGGACGTGTGCTCTGGTTCCACTGCGAAGCCGAAATGATACGGCGGGAAGACGGCCGGCCGTGGTTCATTCACGGTGTGGGTGTCGACATCACCGAATTGAAACAAGCGGAAGAATCGCTGCACGAAGAACGAAATGTCCTATCCGCAATTCTCGACATCGTTGGCGCGTTGATCGTGGTTCTTGATCCGGATGGGCGCATCGTCCGGTTCAATCGCGCTTGCGAACAGACGACGGGTTATTCGCTCGAAGAAGTGCGCGGGAAATATGTTTGGGACTTGTTCCTGATACCGGAAGAAGTGGACGCGTTCAAAGCGATTTTCGACGGCTCGAATTCCGCGGAGCATGCCCGGAGAATATCAGACGTACTGGCTCACGCGAGACGGCGTCGCCACGGCTTGTGACGTGGTCGAGCACGATTCTCGCCGGGAAGAACGGAGCTTCGTCGCACGTAATTGTGACGGGAATTGACATCACCGAACGCCAGCGCCTCGAAAAAGCGATTCTGGAAGTGAGCGCGCGCGAACAACGCCGCATTGGCGCAGGACCTGCACGACGGCCTCGGCCAGCATCTCACCGGCATTGCGTTCATGAGCAAGGTTCTGGAAAGCAAGCTGAGCGAAAAATCGCTGGAAGAATCCGGTGACGCTGCAAAAATCGTGAAGTTAGTGAATGAAGCAATCAACAAAACGCGGGAACTCTCGAAGGGGCTTTTGCCCGTCGTTTCCGAAGCGCACGGGCTGATGTCGGCGCTCACGCATTACGCGGAGGAGATGCAGGATCTGTTTAAAGTCCGCTGCGGCTTTGATTGCGGCGCGCCAGTGCTTGATTTACGACGTGAGTGTGGCCACCCACGTCTACCACATCGCGCGAGAAGCGGTGAACAACGCCATGAAACACGGCAAGCCAAGGCAAGTGGTGATCGGCTTGTCCGCGGAGAATGAAGAGGGTACGCTCTCGATTCAGGATGACGGCGAAGGGATTTCAGAGATACCCGTGAACCACGAAGGAATGGGTTTGAATATCATGAGTTACCGCGCGAATATGATCGGCGGCTCGCTCGACGTTCGAAGAAATTTCACGGGTGGGACTACGGTTGTCTGCCAATTTCCGATTCGTGCCCCTCGCGCCGTGAGTGAGGAAATGCCGTGAACAAGACGACGATCCAGCCCGGCTCGCGCCGAAATGTAGAGTATTTCTGGTCGACGATCACCCGATCGTGCGGCAAGGCCTCGCTCTTTTCATTGACCGGGAGCCCGATCTGATGGTTTGCGGCGAAGCGGACGGAGCCACATCCGCGCTGCAGGCGATTCGCGATTCGCGCCGGACTTTGTCGTTCTCGATATTTCGCTGGATGGCCCGGACGGCCTGGAACTGCTGAAAACGCATTCGCGCGAAAGTATCCGAACTTGCCGGTGCTGGTGCTCTCGATGCATGACGAATCGACCTACGCCGAGCGAGCGCTGCGAGCAGGCGCGAACGGTTACATCATGAAGCAGGAAGCGACCGACAAAGTGCTGGTCGCGATTCGGCGGATCCTGGGCGGCGATGTGTATCTGAGCGACCGGCTGACGAAGCGCATGCTGCAGCAATATCGTGCACGGCTCAATTTCGCCGCGCGATCCGCTCGCAAAATTAAGCGATCGGGAGCTGGAAGTGTACCGGTTGATCGGCGCTGGGCCACGGAACGCGGCAGATCGCCGACGAGTTGCACGTCAGCGTGAAAACGGTGGAATCGTATCAGGCGCACATCAAGGAAAAGCTCTCGCTTGCGGAACGCGCGGGAGCTGGTGCAGCATGCGATCGAGTGGATCCGTGAGCGCGAAAAGGCTAGCGGTGATCCGTTGACGCGCAGAGTCGCGCAAGCAGTATCTCCGGTGCAATCTCCAGCACTGCTTCCGCTTTCCGTTGCCCAAAATCCGCAACTTCGAATACCTTGTCTCTCAATTGTCAGTAACTTAGCGCATAGGGAATTCCCCTGACACCGTTCAATCGGGCTTAGCCCGATGAATAAAACAGCAACATCCCGCTTGAGACCGCATTTCCCGACGTTGGATTCCTCGGTTGTAAAGCTGCAGATTCGCCCGTTCGATCTTGGGTACTTTCTCTTTCGCACGCGCTAGTTGTTGCGAGCAGAGCGCGCTTCCAGAATTGTTTCACGCTGGAAAGGAGAAATCGCAACCATGGCAGCTGACGCAGTTCCGTACGGTCGCAAAACGCAAAAACCATCCCCCGTTTCCGACGTGCACATTCGTTTGGATCACGGCCGGTCTCGGCTGCGACGGCGATTCCGTCTCGATCACTGCGGCGACGCAACCGAGCATCGAAGACGTGCTGCTGGGCGCGATTCCCGGGCCTGCCCAAGGTTCACCTGCACAATCCCGTGCTGGCGTATGAAAACGGCGACGACTTCATGAAGTTCTGGTATCTCGCCGAGAAGGGAAAGCTGGATCCGTTTGTGCTGGTGGTCGAAGGCTCGATTCCGAACGAGAAGATCAAGAAAGAAGGCTACTGGGCGGCACTGGGAACCGATCCGAAGACTGGCCAGCCGATCACGACGAACGAATGGATCGATCGGCTGGCTCCGAAAGCGCTGGCGGTGATCGCGTGCGGCACGTGCGCAACCTACGGCGGCATTCACGCGATGGAAGGCAATCCGACCGGCGCGATGGGCCTGGCCGACTATCTTGGCTGGGACTGGAAATCCGAAGGCTGGTCTGCCGATCGTAAATGTCCCGGGTTGTCCGGTGCAGCCGGACAACTTCATGGAGACCGTTCTCTACCTCCTCTATCAGGTGGCAGGCCTCGCTCCGATGATTCCGCTCGATGATCAGCTGCGGCCGACGTGGCTCTTCGGCAAGACGGTGCACGAAGGCTGCGACCGCGCCGGCTACTACGAGCAGGGCGATTTCGCGGAGGAATACGGCTCGCCGAAGTGCATCGTGAAGCTCGGATGCTGGGGGCCGGTCGTCAACTGCAACGTGCCGAAGCGCGGATGGATGGCGGGGATCGGCGGCTGTCCGAATGTCGGCGGAATCTGCATCGGCTGCACCATGCCGGGTTTCCCGGACAAGTTCATGCCGTTCATGGACGAGCCGCCGGGCGCGAAGGTTTCGTCCGCGGCGATCGGCGTCTACGGACGCGCGATTCGCGCCTTGCGCTCGTTGACCAACGCAACCGTGAACAAGGAACCGAAGTGGCGGCATCCGCGCGCCGAACTCACCACCGGCTATCACCCGAGATCGTACTAACAGCGGACGAACTGAGAGATTCAAGAGGAGCGATCGAATATGAGCACAATTACTGCACCGAGCAAAGAAACGCCGACAAGATCGCGCAACCTGGTCGAAATGAACTGGGACCCGATCACTCGAATCGTGGGCAGCCTGGGAATCTTCACCAAGATCGATTTTGAAAACCGGCGCGTGGCCGAGTGCCACAGCACCTCGTCGATTTTCCGCGGCTACAGCATTTTCATGAAGGGGAAAGATCCGCGCGACGCGCATTTCATCACCAGCCGCATCTGCGGAATCTGCGGCGACAACCATGCCACCTGCGCGACGTACGCGCAGAACATGGCGTTTGGCGTTCGGCCTCCGGCGATTGCGGAATGGATCGTGAATCTCGGCGAAGCCGCCGAATACATGTTCGACCACAATATTTTTCAGGACAACCTGGTCGGCGTGGATTTCTGCGAACAGATGGTGAAGGAAACGAATCCGAGCGTGCTGGCCAAAGCCGAGAAGACGATGGCGCCGCACTCGAACCTTCACGGCTATCGCACCATCGCCGACATCATGCGCGCGCTGAATCCGTTTACCGGCGCGTTCTATCGCGAAGCGCTTGCAGATGAGCCGCATGACGCGCGAGATGTTCTGCCTGATGGAAGGACGGCACGTGCATCCGTCCACGCTGTATCCGGGCGGCGTGGGAACGGTGCCGACGATTCAGCTTTTCACCGACTACATCGTGCGGCTGATGAAGTACGTGGAGTTCATGAAGAAAGTCGTGCCGCTGCACGATGACCTGTTCGACTTCTTCTACGAAGCGCTTCCGGGATACGAAGAAGTGGGCCGGCGGCGAGTTCTGCTTGGCTTGCTGGGGCTCGTTCAACAATCCCGACGGTCTGCGATTACACCTACAAGAACATGACGAACTGGGGCCGCGAGATGTTCGTCACTCCCGGAGTGGTGGTTGACGGCAAACTGGTGACGACCGACCTGGTGGACATCAATCTGAACATTCGGATTCTGCTCGGCAGTTCGTACTACGACGACTGGAAGAATCGCGAGACGTTCGTGAAGACCGATCCGCTCGGGAATCCAGTGGATCAAGAACCATCCGTGGAACCAGACGACGATTCCGCGGCCGCAAAAGCGCGACTTCGGCGGCAAGTACACGTGGGTGATGTCGCCGCGCTGGCTCGACAAGCGCACCGGAGACCATCTGGCGCTCGATACCGGTGGCGGACCGATCGCGCGGTTCTGGGCGACCGCGCTTGCGGGGCTGGTCGACATCGGCTACATCAAGTCCACCGGTCACAGCGTGAAAATGTATTTGCCGAAGACGATGTCGCTGCCCGAAGTGGAATTCGAGTGGAAGATTCCGAAGTGGAGCAACGCAATCGAACGCGATCGCGCCCGCACGTACTTCCAGGTCGTACGCTGCTGCGGCCGCGCTCCACTTCGTCGAAAAGGCGCTTGAAGGAATTGCACGCTGGCCGCACGAAGACGTGGACGGACTTCAAAGTGCCGGAAGAGCGCTATCGGTTGCGGCTTCCACGAAGCGGTACGCGGCGTGCTCTCGCACCACGTGGTGATCAAGGACGGCAAGATCGCCAACTACCATCCGTATCCGCCGACGCCGTGGAACGCAAATCCGCGAGATATTTACGGGACACCAGGGCCGTACGAAGACGCGGTGCAGAACACGCCGATCTTCGAAGAAAACGGTCCGGACAAATTCAAGGGCATCGACATCATGCGCGCCGTGCGCAGCTTCGATCCGTGCCTGCCCGTGCGGCGTCCACATGTATCTAGGCAATGGGAAGGTGCTGGAGACGCAGCATTCGCCGATGTTTGGTCTTCAGCCTTAGAGACACCCCGATGAAGGGGAATTGCGGCGCGTCCTGTGAAACGTGTATAGCGGCGGACGCGCCTTAGCTGTAAGGTGTCTCTGTTTCTTTCCGCACGGAAAGGATTTCATGGCCACGCCGAGCGAAATTCGAAACGACGTTCAAAAAAATGTTCAGGATCAGCTGAAATCCATCGAGGCGCTGGTTCACAAAATCGAAAAGGCGAACGATCCAGCGCTTGCTGCTACTGCGCGAGAGCTGGTGCAGTTATTGATGGACTTCCACGGCGCCGGCATCGAGCGCATGCTTGAAATTGTTCACGAGTCAGGCGGTGTGGACGGTTCCGTCATTGATGAACTCGGTCGCGATGCTCTCGTACGAAGCCTGCTGCTCCTCTACGGTCTCCATCCGGACGGACTTGAAACCCGCGTGATGCAAGGCCTTGAGAAGGCGCGGCCCCGCCTGAAATCGCATGGCGGGAACGTGGTTCTCGTCGGAGTTGACGATGCAGGAACCGTGACGCTTCGTCTCGAAGGCAACTGCGACGGCTGTCCGTCATCTTCCGCAACTCTCAAGCTCGCGGTCGAAGAAGCAATTTACGAGGCCGCGCCGGATGTGGCGGCAATCGTGATAGACGGGGCATTGCAAGGTCTCGAGAGTTCCGCGGCGCCGGGCATCGCGTTTGTGCCACTGTCGCAGCTCAGTGGATTTGCGAACAAATCGCAATCAGACCGGAGCGGAGTGTGAGCTTTCCGTTCTCGTCCGCGACTCCGAAGGACAACGCCTTTGCGGCGTTGCGCCAATTCGCGAAGAAGCGTCCGGCGACTGAAGCTTGCGAAATGTGCAGTTCTGCATTGCCCGGCGAGCACCAGCATCTGATCGATCCCGCCGCGCGAAAATTGATTTGCGCATGCGATGCATGTGCGATTCTCTTCAGTGGACAGAGTTCCGCGAAATTCAAGCGCGTTCCGCGACGCATCCGGTTTCTTCCAGATTTCAAGATGTCGGAAGCTCAGTGGGAAGGCTTGATGGTTCCCATCGAGTTGGCTTTTTTCTTCAAGACCGGCAATCCCGAAAAAGTGGTCGCCTTCTACCCCGGCCCGGCCGGAGCCACCGAATCGCTGCTGTCTCTAGAGGCATGGGGCGACATCGAATCGGAAAATCCCAGGATCAAGGAGATGGAGCCGGAGGTGGAAGCGCTGCTCGCGAATCGCGTGGGTGCCACACGCGGCGTTGACGCGCAGTATTACGTGGTTCCAATCGACGAGTGCTACAAGCTCGTCGGATTGATCCGGCTTCACTGGCACGGGCTTTCCGGCGGCACGGAAGTCTGGCGCGAAGTGACGAAGTTTTTCGCGAGCCTGAAAGAAAGAAATGAAACCAGCCGCGAGGTTTCGAATGCCTGAGCTCGATTTCAAGTTGGAAGGAGCCGAGGCCGTGCAGTACGGCGCGTCTCCTCTGCTTTCCTTCAAGCTCCGCATCGCGAATTCCGGCGCCGAAGAAGCGATTCACACGATTGTGCTTCGCGCGCAGATTCAGATCGAAGTTACGCGACGTCACTATTCGCGAGAGGAGCAAGCGAAGCTGCTCGATCTCTTTGGCGAGCCGGATCGCTGGGGACAGACGCTGCGCAATCTGCTTTGGACGCACGCGATTGTGGTGGTGCCGCCTTTTGCGAAGGAAACGATCGTCGAGATGCAGGTTCCATGTACGTTTGACTTTAATGTGGCGGCGACAAAGTATTTCCACGGCCTCGACGAAGGCGATTTGCCGCTGAATTTTCTTTTTAGCGGCACCGTTTTCTATCCTGACAAGAACGAGCAGCTGCAGGTGGCGCCCATTTCCTGGGACAAGGAAGCAAAATTCAAGCTTCCGCTGAAAGTCTGGAAGGACCTGATCGATCACTACTACCCAAACAGCGCGTGGCTTTACTTGCGCCGCGATGTATTCGATCGCCTTTATCAATTCAAAGTTCGCCACGGAATTACATCGTGGGAACAGGTAATCGAGCGCGTCCTCGATGGATCTGAGGAAACGGTGCAACTGTGAACGCGAAACTCATCGAAGACATCGCGAACGCCGTTCTCTACGAAGGCTACATGCTGTATCCCTACCGGCCGTCGTCGGTGAAGAACCGCCAGCGCTGGAATTTCGGTGTCGTCTACCCACAATCGTACAGCGAAGCTCAGAAAGGCGCTGACAACTGGTTCATGCAGACGGAATGCCTCGCGCAGGCGGGCTCCAATACGGAGCTGCACGTGAAAGTGCGTTTTCTGCAAGCGGTTGCGCGAACGATCGGCAAACCAAGATCTCCTCTAAGAAATGTGCCGATCGCTGAAATTGGCGGCGAGCCTGAATTTGAAGTTGTCGAATCACTCCGAGTAGGAGACAAGACGCTTCAAAGCTGGCAAGAGGCCATCGAACGCGAAATCGTGCTGTCCGCGAATTGAGATCAAGGATCGTGCTGTGGCAGAGTGCGCGTCACTTGTGGATTTTCCCGGCAGCAGGGAGTCTGAACCGGTGCGCGACGAAGGCGATCGCGTCGCTGCGATAATTGTTCGAACGAAAGAAGCAATTTCAGCGCGGGTAGAAGCGTCCGTTGCGAGAATTAACGACGAAATTCTAAAAGTAACCGTACGCATCGTCAACACTACAGAGTCCAAAAAGATCGACCCTGCGAACCGCGACGGCGCACTCATGCAATCGCTCCTCTCCGCTCACACAATTCTAGGCGATTGCAGGGCGGCGAATTTGTTTCCGTGATCGATCCGCCGGACTCATTGAAGGAAGCCGTCGCAGAATGCAAGAACATCGGAACGTGGCCCGTTCTGGCTGGTGACGAAGGTCAGCGCGACGGCATGCTTTCCTCGCCGATCATTCTGTACGACTATCCGCAGATTGCGCCGGAAAGCCCCGGCGATCTTTTCGACGGCACTGAGATTGACGAAATCCTTGCGTTGCGAATTCTTACGCTCACTGACGAAGAGAAGCACGAAATGCGGCATGCCGACGAGCGTGCCCGCCAGATCCTGGAGCGTACCGAGACGATGCCTGCGGAGCATTTCATGAAACTTCACGGCGTCTTGCGCGGGTTGCGACCACCGAACGAGGGGCAGCAATGAACGAGTGGGAATGGCGTCTCCTCGAAGATAAAGCTCCCACGGAAAGCGTGAATATTGGGGGCGTCGAAGTGAAGGCGGGCCATCACGTCCGGCTGCGTCCCGGCAAGCGCGGCGACGTGATGGACATCGCTCTCGCAGGGAAGACGGCGATGGTCGAGTCCATCGAGCAAGACTACGAGGGAAAATTTCATGTCTGCGTCGTCGCCGATGACGATCCCGGCAGAGACATCGGCATGATGCGCCAGCCGGGCCATCGCTTCTTTTTTGATCCCGAAGAAATCGAGCCGCTGCCGATGGATGACGCGGCCACAGACGTCGAAGCCGCTCGTGCCTTCCGTGCTCGTCGCGGGAATTGGGAATATTTTTCTGGGCGATGATGCATTTGGCGTCGAAGTCGTGCAGCGAATGGTTGGCCGCAAATTGCCAGCTCGAGTGAAGGTGATCGATTTCGGTATTCGCGGATTCGATCTGGCGTATGCGCTGCTCGATGGATCTGACGTGACGATTCTCGTGGACGCCTGCCCCCGCGGCGGCCAGCCCGGAACGTTGTACGTGATCGAGCCGGACCTGACTGCGTCGAATGATCCGGAAGCCCAGCAAACATCGATGGATGCGCACAGCATGAATCCGATGAACGTAGTCCGCATGGCCAAATCCATGGGCGGGGAACTGAAGCGAATTTTGCTTGTGGGATGCGAGCCCGCGACGTTGGGTCCTGAAGAAGGCCAGATGGGACTCAGCGAACCGGTCGCGGCGATGGTGGATAAAGCGGTCACCACCGTCGAATCGCTCATCGAGAAAATTCAGAGCGGAAAATGGCCCGAGTGAAGCTGAAATCACAATATCAACGGAGGGAGTGGCGATGCCAACAGACATGATTGAACGCGATGGACAAGGTGGTACCGATAGCAAAGATACGTTGTTGATGCTTGGAGGAGTGGCATTGGTCGTCGTGGGCGCGGGTCTGATACTCAATAGCCCGCTCGCTCGGCGCTACATGGGTCAGTTGGGACTTGGCGATCTTGCTGGCGGCGTAGTGCCAGACATCGAGCGATATTTCAAATTGCGCTCGATGTGAAGCGGAAGGTTAACGACTTGCGCGAACGCGAGCGAATCTCCACACAGTTCCAAATAGGAGCGAATGAGCGAAACATCAGGAGCGCAAATGGCCGCGACGAATGCCGCAGTTCGGTACACCATCGATACGGGCATGAGTCGCTTTACGGTGCGCGCTTTCGCTACGGGACTGTTTTCGTCGCTCGGCCACAATCCGACCATGGCGATCCGCGGATATTCCGGGGAGGCATCGTTCATTCCGGAGGGATGGCAACAGGCAACGCTGAAAATGTCCGTTCAAGCCGCATCGCTTGAAGTGACGGACGACGTCAGTCAAAAGGATCGCAACGAAATCGAGAGCAAGATGAGGCTGGAAGTGCTCGAAACCTCCGCGTACCCGGAGATTTCATTTGTGGGCACTCAAATCGCGATGAATAAGCTGAGCGATGACCGGTACGCGGCAAATGTCGCAGGTAACTTGACGCTGCACGGAGTCACACGCAGCGAGACGATCTACGCGCAAGTCTCGGTCACGGGAGACACGCTTCGCGCTTATGGAGAGTTCACCCTGAAACAGACCGACTACGGCATCAAGCTCGTATCGGTCGCAGGCGGCACTCTGAAAGTGAAGGACGAGGTCAAAGTTGCTTTTGACTTCACGGCTCGAAAGCAATCGACGTGAAGCAGGCAGAAAAAGCTGGCAATGAGAAAGCCGATGACAGCGAAGCCGATGCAAAAGCCGATGATCGGTGACAGCGCATTCGAGACGCAGCGGGGAGGGTGCCACATGTGTCTGGCAATTCCAGGAAAGATCGTGGAGATTGACGCTGACAATCCGAGCTCGGCGCTCGTCGACGTGGTTGGCATGCGCCGCCGAGTTGACCTCGGGCTGCTTGCAGACGATCGTCCAGTAGCGGGCGATTGGGTGCTGATTCACGTTGGATTCGCGATGAGCAAGATCAGCGAAGCGGATGCGATGGATCAGATGCGAACGCTCGAAATGCTTGGCGAGTGCGAAGCCGCGGTACAGGAAGTGCGCGGGTACGGATTGGAAGAAATCGAAGAGAAACATTCGCCGTAGCCGGTTCTGCGCGGGAGTCAAAATGAAATATGTAGACGAGTTTCGCGATCCGGAGTTGATCACCAGGGCCGCGGAAGAAATTCGCCGCCTGGCCGATCCGAAACGCCACTACCGGCTGATGGAGGTCTGCGGCGGGCACACGCACGCAATCTATCGTTTCGGGCTGAAAGATATCCTCCCAGAAAATATTGAGCTGATCCACGGGCCCGGATGCCCGGTGTGTGTCCTTCCGATGGGTCGCATCGACGATGCTCTCGCAGTCGCGCAGGATCCCAACGTGATTTTCGCCGCGTTCGGCGACATGATGCGGGTGCCGGGCACAAATGGCAGTCCGCTCGAACACAAGGCGCGCGGCGTAGACGTGCGCATCGTTTACTCGCCGACGGATGCGATTAAACTCGCAAAGCTGAATCCGCACAAACACGTGATGTTTTTTGCTATCGGGTTTGAAACCACCGCGCCGTCCACGGCGCTCACTTTGCAGCGCGCGAAAGCCGAGGGTATCCATAATTTTTCGGTTTTCTGCAATCACGTCACCATAATTCCGGCAATCAGAGCGATTCTGGATTCCCCCGACATGCGCCTCGACGGCTTCATCGGCCCGGGTCACGTTTCCACGGTGATCGGCTGCAGGCCGTACGAATGGATCGCGAAGAATGAGCGCAAGCCGATCGTCGTGTGTGGTTTTGAGCCGCTCGACTTGCTTCAATCCATCGTTATGCTTCTCACGCAACTGCAGAAAGGCGAAGCGAAAGTCGAAAACCAGTACCGTCGAGTCGTGCCGTGGGAAGGGAACAGCGCTGCGTTACGAGTGATGGCCGATACTTTTGCACTCCGTCCCTATTTTGAATGGCGCGGCTTGGGATTCATCTCGCAGTCGGCACTCCGCATCCGTGAAAAGTATGCCGAATGGGACACCGAGGAGCGGTTCCACGTTCCGGGAATTCGCGTCACCGATCCGAAGGCCGCGCAATGCGGCGAAGTCTTGAAGGGTGTGTTGAAACCAGCGCAATGTAAATTGTTTGGCAAGGAATGCACTCCGGAGAATCCGGTGGGTGCATTGATGGTGTCGTCGGAAGGATCATGCGCGGCCTACTTCAATTACGAACACCGGAAAGCCGCGCTGGTGACGACTCTGGGCTTGCCGGCATGAGCACCGGAACAAAACTCGCAGTCGCCGCGCCGAAGATTCGCTTTCGCGAACCGCAAATCGAGATGGCTCATGGCGCAGGAGGGAAGGCGAGTCGCCGCCTGGTGGAAGGGCTGTTCGCTCCGCTTTTTTTTGGCGCATCTGCCGAGCCGCTTGCTGATGCCGCTCACCTGAAAATTAACGGTGCGCGCATGGCTGTTACGACCGACAGCTTCGTCGTCAAGCCGCTGGTGTTTCCTGGTGGTTCCATCGGAGAACTCGCGATCAACGGTACCGTGAACGATTTGGCGGTTTCGGGCGCGATTCCGCAGGCGATTGTTGTCACGTTTATCCTCGAAGCAGGTCTTCGCACGGACGTACTTCAAGCGGAAATTCTCGCGATGGCGAATGCTGCGCACGAAGCAGGAGTGAGGATTGCCGGCGGTGACACGAAAGTCGTCGAGCACGGCAAAGCCGACGGCATGTACATCACAACGACTGGTCTCGGCGCTCCTCTCGCCGGAATCGAAATCAATCCGCAATCCGTTCGTCCTGGCGACAAGGTATTGCTCTCAGGGCCGATCGGCGATCACGGCATCACGATTTTGTTGGCTCGCGGCGAGCTCGACATGGAAGGCGATCTTTCTTCTGATACGCGTTCCGTTTTTCCGCTCGTGAATGCCGTGGTGCAAGCGGCCGGGCCGGGTGTTCGATGGATGCGGGATCCGACGCGTGGCGGCGTGGCTACATCGTTGAACGAACTTGCACGCGATTGCGGACTCGGTGTGGTTCTCTTTGAAGATAGCGTCCCGGTGCATGACGCTGTTCGCGGCGCTTGTGAACTCCTCGGCCTAGATCCGCTGCACATCGCGAATGAGGGACAATTTCTCGCAGTCGTATCGCCGGAGCTTGCGGATGCCGCGCTGCAAGCGCTTCGCGAAACACCGGGCGGTGACGAAGCACGCATCGTCGGCGAAATTCGCGAGCAGCCCGCGGGCTCGGTCTTGGTCACGACAAAATATGGTGGCAGCCGAATCGTAGACATGCTTGTGGGCGATCCGTTGCCGCGTATTTGTTGAGCGGGACCAAGACGCCGAGGTCGAAAAGGATCGATGGCTACCGAATGCCAGCTCGCAGCGCAGATTGAACAGCGTCTTCTTGCGCGAAACCAGATCCTTGAGTCGTTCTTTGCGCGCGAGTCTCTTCGACTGGCAGAGGCGTGCCGCGAGATGTCCGATCGGTTTTTGCGCGGCGGCCGCTTGCTCGCCTTCGGACAGGGACCGTACGCCACGGACGCGCAACATGTCTCCGTCGAATTCGTTCATCCCGTAATCGTCGGCAAGCGCGCTCTTCCGGCGCTCGACCTTTCCATTCTGTTTCGTCCGTGGCTCGAAGCAATCGTCCGTCCGGAAGATATCGTGATGGGATTCGGCCCGCCTGAAGGTGATCCAGAGGTGTGGGCTGCACTTGACGTTGCGCGAGAGCACGGAGCGATGACGTTTGCCTTGCCCGGCCTGGAAGGCTCCTACACGATCGCTCCAGGCGCGGCCGATCCGTTTATCCAACAGGAATTGATCGAGCTTCTCTATCACACGCTCTGGGAGACAGTGCACGTCTTTTTTGAACACCGCGAATTGGGTCACGACGTTGGCGAAGCTGAATTTCTCTATCCGTTTCTTGGGCGTGAAAAGCAGCTCACGAGCGATACGATCCTCCAAGTAGCCGATTCGATCCGAATGAAAGTCGCCGACGATGCACGGCTTCGAGAGCGGGTAGCGCACGAAGAGTCCGAGCAAATCAGCAATGCAGTGTCAGCGATATTGGAACGCATTCGCCGCGGCGGCAAATTGATCATATTTGGGAACGGCGGGTCGGCCACCGACGCGAATGACTTCGCAATCGACTGCATCGCGCCACCCGCAGGCTGGAAGCCGATTCCCGCGATTTCGCTCGCGCTCGAGCCTGCGAATATAACTGCAATCGCGAACGACGTTGGCACCGAGGTCGTATTTCTCCGGCAACTAATCGCGCAAGCTCAGCCGGACGACGTCGCAATCGCAATCTCCACCAGCGGCGGCTCTCGCAATATCCTCATGGCGCTCGAAGATGCCCGGAAACGCAAAATGCTGACTGTGGCTTTGCTTGGTTACGACGGCGGCGAAATCATGCGCCGCGGACTCGCCGATTTCCCCTTGATCGTTCGCTCCGATTACATTCCGCGAATCCAGGAGATTCAGGCTTCCATTTATCATGTGATGCGCGAAGCGCTGGAGGTGCTTGGCCGTGGCGACGCTTGAACTCTACGGAACAAAAAGCTGCCCGTACACGCAGGAAATGCGCGAGTGGCTCGAATGGAAAGGAACCGAGTTCGTTGAGTACGACGTGGAAGCCGATGACGCAGCGCGCGAACGAATGCGCGCGCTGGCAGATGGCCAGCGCACTGTGCCTATCTTGATTGACGGCGAAAAAGTGATTCAAATCGGGTGGCAAGGGCGCGGCTGCATCGTAAGCCTGGAGTAATTCGGAATGGCGAGTGCGTGTTCCATCAAAGTGCGAGGCGTCGTTCAGGGCGTGGGATTTCGTCCCTTCGTCTTTCGGCTGGCTCGCGCAAACACTCTTGCCGGCTGGGTGCTCAACGGGGAAGAAGGCGTCGAGATTTTTCTCGAAGGCGCTGACCAGGGCCTGAAGGCGTTCGTCGAAGCGCTCCAAACCGAATCGCCTCCCGCTGCACAAATCACCGGGATTGACGTCCAATCGTCGAATCCGCTCGGCTGCAACGAGTTCACAATTCGAGAGAGCGAGAGGAATGGATTTCCGTCGGCACGCATTTCGGCGGACTTGCCGGTCTGCGACGATTGCCTTCGAGAACTCTTGGATCCGAACGATCGGCGCTACTTTTATCCGTACATCAATTGCACTAATTGTGGCCCGCGCTATTCCGTAATCCTCGGGTTGCCGTACGACCGCGCCAACACCACGATGCAGTCTTGGCCGCTCGACGAATTCTGCGCCGCAGAGTACAACGATCCCGGAAATCGCCGTTTTCACGCACAGCCACTCGCCTGCCCGAAGTGTGGGCCGGAACACTACCTCCAGATCGATGACGAGAATAATCCGAGGCAACGAGCCGAGCATTCGCGCTGCGGCTGAAATGTTGCGAGAAGGCAAAATCCTCGCCGTAAAGGGTATCGGCGGCTATCACCTCGCGTGCGATGCGCGCAATGCAGAGTCCGTTCACGCTCTGAGGTCGCGGAAATTCCGCAAAGAAAAGCCATTCGCAATCATGGCGAAGAATCTCGCGGTCGCGCGCGAACTTATCTGGATTTCAGCTGCCACCGAATTGCTGCTCACATCCGCGGCCCGCCCGATCGTACTCGCGCCTGCGAAAGTGAATCTGCCCGGCGTCGCTCCAGATAACAGCGAACTCGGCGTGATGCTCCCGTACACTCCGCTTCATCATCTGCTCTTTGTTGCTGGCGCTCCTGACGTGCTGGTGATGACGAGCGCAAACCGTTCGAGCGAACCCATCGCGTTTGACGATGCCGAAGCTCTCGACCGCCTGTCCGAAATCGCAGATGCCTTTCTGATTGGGCAGCGCCCGATCGCGCGGCGCGTGGACGATTCCATTGCTCGTGCCGGAACCTTCGGCCCCGCAATTTTGCGCCGGGCCCGCGGTTACGCACCCAGTGCAGTCGCCGTGTTTCCGTCGAAGCGCCCGATCCTTGCTCTCGGCGCCGACCTGAAAAATACAATCACGCTCGTCGTCGATGGACAGGCCTTCGTGAGCCAGCACATCGGTGATCTCGAACACTTTCAGTCGCTACAGGCATTTCAGCAAACGATCGAAGACTTGATCGAGATGTACGAAGTACGGCGCGATGAACTGTTGATCGTGCATGATTGCCATCCGCAATATGCATCGACAGTCCATGCGGCGGCGCTCCCATCCTCAGAGACGCAATCCGTGCAGCATCACCGGGCGCATATCGCATCCGTACTTGCTGAACGCGGCGAATGGAACAAACGAGTCGTCGGCGTTTGCTTCGATGGCACGGGATACGGCGACGACGGCACGATTTGGGGAGGCGAAATATTCACCGGCAGCCTGGCTGGCGGCTTCGAACGCGTCGCGCATCTTCGCCGCGCGCTCCTTGCGGGTGGAGACGCCGCCGCTCACTATCCGGTCCAAGCCGCGGCGGGATTTCTCGCGCAGATCGAGGAGTTGCCGGACCTCATGTCTCCACCGTTCAACTTTCCCGAGCGCTATCGACACGCAACCGCGCTCGTCGGCAACGGCGTGAGAACTTTCACAACGAGTTCGATAGGGCGCCTGTTCGACACCGCTGCGGCATTACTCGGATTCACTCGCGAAACGACATTCGAAGGCCAAGCCGCGATGTGGCTCGAGCAATTGGCACGAACGTCGTCTCCGGTGGCGCCTTATACTTTCCCTTACGCAGAGGCCGAACTCGATTTCAGGCCGCTACTTACAAGTCTTGCACGCGATCGTGCCCTTGGCCGGAATCCGAATGCATGCGCCCGCGCATTTCAAAGCGGAATAGCGGAAGGCACCTTCAATGCGGCCACGACAATCGCTCGCGCAAACAATCTCGACACGATCGTGCTCTCCGGGGGAGTATTTCAAAACGAACTTCTTTTGGAGGACCTACAGGCCGCGTTTGCCGGATCGCCGTTCCAACTCTGGACGAATCATGCCGTGCCGGCGAACGACGGCGGCATCAGCCTCGGCCAGGCGTGTCTCGCCGCGTTCGGCCAGTTCAATGCGGTTGCATCACCGACTTTGACTAACACGGTGACCCTCTAAAACCCATGCACGAGCTGTCCATCGCGATGAGCATCGTAGAGCTGGCCACAGAGGAGGCGGACCGCCGCGGTGGTGTGCAAATAAAAGCGGTCCATCTGCGTCTCGGGCTGCTCGCTGGAGTGGTGAAATCGGCGCTCCTCTCGTCATACGAAATGGCGTGTGAAGACACGCCGCTGGCGGGCTCGCGACTCGTTGTGGAAGAAGTGCCGGTGCTTGTTTTTTGCAGCGCATGCGACGCGCAGCGGCCTGTTCATTCAACGCAAATGTTCACTTGCTCGGCGTGTGGCGCGCCGACGGGAGATGTGGTGCAAGGCAAAGAGCTTGTGGTGGTGGGACTGGAGGTCGAGGAGTGAACGCCGTCACACGCATGATCGAAGTTCGGCAGAATGTATTGAAGCAGAACGATATTGTTGCGCGCGAGCTCCGCGCGCGGTTCCGCGATGCCGGAGTGTACGTCGTGAGCCTTGTTTCAAGTCCCGGAGCAGGGAAGACGGCGCTCCTTGAAAAGACGCTCACGCTTCTCCGCAAAGATCACGGAGTGGCTGCGTTGGTTGGCGATCTCGCCACCGAAAATGATGCCGCGCGACTCGCGCGCAGCGAAGCGCCCGTTAGGCAGATCGTTACCGGAACGGTCTGTCACCTTGAGGCGTCGATGGTCAAGACGGCCCTCGAAGGGTTGGAATCTTGAGGATTTGCAATTCCTGTTTATCGAGAACGTCGGCAATCTGGTTTGTCCGGCGTCGTACGATCTTGGGGAGGACCTTCGCCTCGTATTGATGTCCGTAACTGAAGGCGAGGACAAGCCGCTAAAGTATCCGACGATATTCAACAGCGCTGACGTTGCGGTGATCACGAAGATCGATCTTGCAAACGCGGTGGAATTTGATTCCGCGGCTGCGGAGCGCAACATTCAGGCTGTACGGCCCGGCATGGCGATCCTCAAAGTATCGTCAAAATCCGGGGCGGGCATGGATGAGTTACTCGAATTCCTGCGCTCACGCCGAGTCATCGGGCACGGATTAGTCGCTCGATAGAACGCGGCAGCCTTGCAATCGGATGCTTGCGATCGCTTTGTCCGTCAAGGACACGGCATGACGTGCCCACGCGTGACACCGCACGATCTTCCGTCTTCCGCGATCGCCGATCGCATAAAGCCTCGAATTCCTCCTCACTCAAAACTCAACCATAATATGCCCTCCACAAAAATATGATCTTGAACATATCGTGACTGCATGCTTTTATGCCCCGGGGCGACATCGCTAGCAGGGAGACTAGACATGATCGAGAATTTGAATCTATTAGCCGCGCTGAACACCCCGGCAACTCGGCGGCAGTTAATCTCGGGAGCTGTAGCCGCTATAGGAGGCCTCACGGCCGCTTCAAAGCTGGTGACAGGGACGCAGCAGCAGGGAGTGAAGGAAGTCCCAGCCACAGCAGGCAATGAAAATCGGACCTCGCTCCACCAGGAAGTCGAATTGAAGGGCGAGCCCCAACGCGTTTACGACGCGCTCCTCGATCCAAAGCAATTCGCTGCTTTTACCGAAATGCCTGCGCAGATCGATCCGAAAGCAGGAGGCGCTTTCTCGATGTTCAGCGGAATGATTGTCGGGCGCAATATCGAACTTGTGCTCAATCAGCGGATCGTGCAGGCATGGCGACCCACGCATTGGGCTCCGGGTGTGTACTCGATTGTCAAATTTGAACTGAAAGCGCAGCCTCCCGGTACATTTCTCGTTCTGGATCACACAGGTTTCCCGGAAGGGGAGTACGACAGCCTCTTCAAGGGCTGGAATTCACACTATTGGGATCCACTCAAGAAATCGCTGGGTTAGGTATTGCGGGTCGTGCGCGAGCGAGGCGATGATGGCCGAGCGGGCGTCATGCACCTGCAACGCACGCTCAAACGCGTCACCATGTACTATAAGGAGTGTTTTCGAACGGTGAAACCTGGTCGGATGCCGAGTGAACGGAACAGATCCCAACGCCTGATTGGTCCGGGTCGAGCAACGTGTCGCAGTTCTCCGTGATCCAGTCCTTTGCATGTGTGATCGGATCAATCGGAATCGCGCTCAAATACTGCCCGCTAACAAGATCATCCAGGGACTGCGGAGCCGCCTCTTTGTCTCGCGTGAAATCCTGAATGGCCTTGTTCAAAACGGAGAGGTCGGACTTAAGAACCGCCTCACGCGAGCGAAGCACCGCTCTCTGATAGTGCACCGTCGCGATGGTGGCTAGAATCACGATGATTCCCATCACCACCATCAGTTCGATCAGCGTGAAGCCGCGTTCAAACGCATCCCGCCGCTTGTCGGCGAGTCGCTGTTCGATATGTTTGAATGCTTTCATTCGCGCGCGTCGGTAAAATCGAACTCCAACTACCAATCCGAATACTTCGTCCCGTCCAGTGCCGTCCCCGTCGACTTCGAATAGACGTCGAAAACGTCCTGGCCGCCCCAGGACGTTGTATCAGTATCATCTTGCACGGAGCGCATTCCCCAATCCGTGGTGCCGGTCATGGGGTCTTTCGGCAGCTCCCTCAGAAATCGTACGTGCTCGCTCTTCGCGCCCGTCAACTGCACACCTTTCACCAGTGTGTCGAGATCGGGGGGGTAGCCTTCGGTCCCTGCTTTCACCTGGATCAAATTCTTGTCCGCGGCATCTTTGTAACGATCGATCGCATTTCGCATCTGCCGCAAATCGTAGCGAAGATCAGCTTCTTTTCTCCGCTTGATCGTCACGCGCGCAAGAGGAAGCGCAATGGTTGCCAGCACCAACAAGATCGAACATGCCAGAACCAATTCAAGCAGCGTGAATCCAGCCGCGAGGGCGCGGACGCCGCGCGCGCGGGGCGTTCGAGTATCAGAAGCGCGCGAGGCGAGAAGCCGAAGGGCGAGACTGCGATTAGCCGTGCTCATCGCGCCTCAGTGCACCTGTACAGTGGCTTCCCCTGAAACCATCGGAATTGTGCGATGTTGTGAATCATGCGCGTTGACCTGAAGAATTTGAAGCGTGGTATTGCCTGGGGCTACCGCCCGAACCACAATTCCCAGCAGCGTCCCCGTTCCGTTCACGCCCGGAGTGTTTGGCTGGCGGGTGGCGGAAATGATCACGTCACCACGTTGCTCGTCGATCCGCTGCACAATCGCAATCTCCTGCGTTCCGCCCGTAAGAAATTCGCCGCTTCGCACTTCTTCCACTTGGATGACGGCCGGGTTGTAATGAATCAGCAGGGGAATCGAGTAGAGGTCGGTTACGTTGGACACGCTCAGGCCCAACGTCGTCTTGTCCCCCGGCCTCATCGAAATCGTCGGAGGATCAAAATGCAATTGAGCCGCGGGTGCGCCGCCGGGGAGGTTCGCAGCCACAGTTCCGGGCGCCGCGCCAGAAGAATTACGTGCACCCGCGGAGGGTCCGGGGCGGGTCGTCGCCGCGTCCACGCCCGAATCCTCGCGATAGACGCGCACGTTGGAATCCGTTCCGGCAGCCATCGTTCGCAAATTCGCAGCGGTGATCGAAGGCATCCGGATGATATGCGGCGTGAGCACAATCAGCACTTCCTGATCCTGAATCTCGTTGCTGTTGTCCGAGAACAAATACTTCGCCAGCGGCACTGCCACCAAACCCGGGATTCCGTTCTGATTTTTCGTTTCCGTCCGCTCGATCAAGCCACCCAGGATGCTAACCTCGCCTTCTTTCAAACGAACGTCGTGCTCAATCTTTCGCTGGCTGATGACAGGCTGGTTGATGCCGCCAATGTTGCTCGTCCCCGCAATCGATGAGATGTCGACCGACAACTTCATGCTCACTTCGTTGTCCGGATGCACGCGGGGCGTCACGTCGATGTTTACGCCGACGTCGAGATATTGGAACTGCGTGTTCACCAGGGGGTTTACAACGCCCGCGCCGCCGCCAACTCCCACGCCAACGCCCGCTTGAAAGCTGCCCGTAGCAACCGGTACGCGCTGACCGATTTTTAGCGATGCTTTCTGCCCGTCGGTTACGCGGATTTCAGGATCCTGAATGATCTTTGTCTTGTTATCCGTTGCGATCGCGTTGGCCGTAGCGCCGGGTAGAGTGATGCTGTAGTCCGCGGAGGAGAGATGCGACAAGTTCTGCAGCGTGATCTGCGGCACGGTTGCCGTTGTGCCGGTCGTTGTCGAGCTCCCGGTTGTGGAGCCGCCATTCGGTTGCACGGAAGTGCGCGGAGTGAACGCCAAAGATACGCTTTGTCCCGGCAGAATTCCGAGGTCTCGTAAGCGATCGAGGTTTGCGGAGAGCACCTGCACATGGATCAATACTTCCGGCTTCGATTTGTCGATGTCTCGAATAATCTTCCCGGCGAGCACAAGCTTGTCCGGCGTGTCGCGGATTACGATTGCGTTCTGGGAGTTCACTTGCTGGATGCGACGCAAGTCGAGGAGCTGTCGAAGTCCGGTGACGATTTCAGTAAGGTCCTGCGGCGTCAAAGTATTTGAAACGTAAAATGTCTTTACGACTTCGTCTTCCACGTCCTTCCGCTTCTGCGGATTATCCGGCGCGACAAATATTACGCTCGGCGTAATCGGCTTCCAGAACGACTTGCTCTCGAGCGACACCGCATCGAGCGCCTGCTCGAGCGTTACGTTCGGCAGTTCTGCAGTGATTCGGCGCGAGGTAAAGTCCGGATCAAAAATCACGCTCAACCCGGCGAGCTTCGCAATCGTCTCGTAGACCACGCGCGTGTCGTTCGTCATCTTCAAATTGATGGGTTCGCGCGAGAGCGGCTTCAACTCAGGCGGCGCGGCGAGCATTTCGTCACCCTGGGGATTGAGATCGGTGGGCTTTGGCGCGTCGGCGGCATTCTGCGCAGCGATCTGCTCGAGCGTTCGTCGTACTTCCTGGTCCGCAATCGAACTGGAAGGGTCAATCGCCTGCGCTTTCTGAAATTCCGTAAGCGCCCGTTGCAGGTCGCCTTTTTGAGCCGCTCGCCGGCCCTGCTCGACGTGGTATTGCCCGTCCTCAAACCGCATGTTTGCCGCGCGGAGCTTGTATTCGGCATTGGTGGGGTCTTCTCGGAGTGCGCGCTCGTAATGCACCAGCGCAGTGTCGTAATCCTGAATCGCCTCTGCCTTCTTCGCCGTTTGGAACTCTTCGTTTGATTTGGGGCAGCCTGCTAAGAGGACGACTGCGAGCGCCAGTGACGAGCCCAGGGATAGGGCTCCAAAGGCTCTCCGGGACCCGCTAGCTGATGCGACCGGCCGGGGTACTAAAACCCCCTTCGACGAAACTTTAGCGAACGCTCGCATACCGGCTATACGAACCAAAAACGCCCTCCAATGTGGGCTGGCTGAGGCTATTCGAAGTCTAGCACCCGCTCTGTGATGCGGCAACAAATCCCAGCGTTGCCGTACTATAGAAAGTAATACCCGTATTCAGCATTCCGGTTACTGGCTCGTGAATGGCCAGTTAGTCCCACTGCCATCGCGCAAGCCACGCTACGCCTTTCAGTTCAATTCCACCGAAATCTGCGACTTGCGACTTGTCCAACCCCGCAGCTATGATAGTTACTCGATGAAATCCGCGGAGAAAAAACAGCAATACGAAGGCGTCAAGATCGTCGCCCAGAACCGCTCTGCCTCCTACAATTACACGCTGGGCGATACCTTCGAGGCAGGACTGGTACTCGTGGGCACCGAGGTCAAGACCCTCCGCGAAGGCAAAGCCGCCCTTCGTGATGCGTTCGCCGAGGTTCGCGGTAGCGAAGCCTGGCTGGTAAACTCGCATATTCCGGAGTACTCGCCCGGCGGCTCCCGAAATCATGACCCGCTCCGGAAACGCAAGCTTCTCCTGAATCGGCGGGAAATCGACAAGCTTCAGGTAGCCACGCAACAAAAAGGCATGACCATCGTCCCGCTGAAATTCTATTTCCGCGACGGCATGGCAAAGTGCGAACTTGCGGTCGGCAAAGGCAAGAAGTTTCACGACCGGCGCGAGTCCGAAAAACAAAAAGAAGCCAAACGCGAAGCGAGCGAAGCAATCAGTCGCTCCCGCAGGCGATAAAATCGAAAGGAACCCATGCAGATCCAGCTTGACGCCCAGCCGTATGCTTCCATTCAGTCCGATGCGCTTGTCACTTATGTTTTTGACACCGATAAGAAAATCGAAGGCGCACTCGCCGATATCGATGGTCGGATGAATGGCCACCTCGCCGCGCTCGTCGCCAGCGGTGAGATTACAGGAAAGGCGCTTGAGCTTGTCCTTCGTGCATTTTCCCGACGGAATTGGATCGAAGCGACTTCTGCTCGTCGGAGCAGGGAAGCCCGCGAAGTTTGCGGTAGGTGATCTACGCAAAATCGCCGGCACCGCCTTGCGTTACCTGAAATCTCGCGGCGTGAAGAACGTCGTGTTTCTCGCGCGCGAAGGCGAACGCGGCCCGGCAGCGGCTCAAGCCGTCACTGAGGGCGTGCTTGTGGCGGATTTTGAGTCCGACAAATACCGCACCGAGAAAAAAAACAAAGAAATCCAGTCCGTATCGCTCGCTGGTTTTGACAGCGGGCTCGGCTCCGATCTGAATGCTAAGCTAGATCACGGTCGAATCATCGCCGAGTCGCAGAATTTTGCCCGTGACCTGATTAACGAGCCATCGAACCGGTTGACACCACGTATGTTGGCCGCGCGGGCCGAGGCGATGGCGAAGGAAGTCGGCCTTGGGGTCGAAATTCTCGACGACCGCAAAATCACCGAGCTGAAAATGGGCGCGTTGCTCGGTGTCGCGCAGGGAAGCGTCGAGCCGCCCCGAGTCATCGTGTTGCGCTACGAGCCGCAACCGCCGCGTCCAGGCGGTCCGGTACTCGGTCTCGTCGGCAAAGCAGTCACTTTCGATACCGGCGGCATTTCCATAAAACCTGCCGACAACATGGAAAAAATGAAGTACGACATGGGCGGTGGCGCAACGATGCTGGGTGCGATGCGCGCGATCGCGTTTCTGAAACCCAACGTCTCGGTAATCGCCGTAATTCCCGCCACAGAAAATATGCCTGGTGGCCGCGCGCAAAAACCGGGAGACGTGCAAGTCGCCATGTCGGGGAAAACGATCGAAGTGATCAACACGGACGCCGAAGGCCGCATGGTTCTTGCCGACGGCCTAACGTATGCGAAAAAACTCGGCGTCACCCACATCATCGACGCTGCCACTCTTACCGGCGCCATTCAGGTTGCACTTGCTAACGTTCACGTCGGAGCGTTCGGCACTCCGCGCGAATATCTCGATCAATTCCTCGAGAGCGCAAAATCTGCGGGCGAAAAAATGTGGCCGATGCCCATCGACGACGAATATCAGGAAATGATCAAAAGCAATATCGCTGACATTCGCAACACCGGCAGCGGCAAAGGCGGAGGCGCCAGCACGGGTGCGTGGTTCATCAAGGAATTTGCGGAAGATACGCCGTGGATCCACCTCGACATTGCCGCTACTTGCTGGGTCGATGAAGGCCGCCCCTGGTTGGCAAAAGGCCCTACAGGCGTAGCAATCCGCTCCATCGTAGATTTTGCAATGAAGCTCTAACGTTCCTCCGGGGAGCGGCGAAGCGCCGCCGCTCTCCTTCATTCGTGTTTCCACGGCTCGAAAACCACCGGCAATTTCCGCGTTCCGTTTTATGTTGCAATAGCAACATAGATATGTTGTAATGGCAACAGTGGGAAGAGGAGTGGAGGAGCCTGCTGGAGGAACGATGACTCACACACTGGAAGCCATTGCGCAGCGGCGAGCGATCAAGGTGTTCGAGCCGGTCGAGATCGCCGAATCGGCCCGCAATCAAATTCTCGACGCCGCGCGCCGTGCCCCATCGAGCTTCAACATGCAACCCTACCGCCTCTACTGGATCGATTCGCCGATCAAGAAGCAGCTCGCTGCGAGATTGTGCATGGGCCAGAGTCCCGCGGCGACGGCTTCCGCGCTAGTGGTGGCCGTGGCGGACATCGGCTCGCTGGAATCGACCTCGCGCCAACAGTCGACATGGATGCGCGCGGCCGGATTCGAAGAAGCCAAGATCCGCGAGTACGAGCGCGACGCGAAAATCGGACGCATCATATTCACGCCCGGACCCTTTGGAATTTTTGGCGCGCTGAAGTGGCTCGTTTTTCGAGTCGTCCATTTCTGGAAGACCATCGGCACGCCGCCCGTTTTTCGAGGAGACATCTTCAAATGGGCGGCGAAAAGCACGTCCCTGGCGTGCGAGAACCTGATGATTGCGGCCGAGGCGTTGGGCCTCAACACCTGCCCGATGGAAGGTTTCGACAGCCGCCGCCTATCGAAATTCCTGGGACTTTCGTCCCGCGTGCATGAGATTGTGATGGTCGTGGCCATCGGCAAGAAGTCGGCGCTCCATGTCGATCAGCCGCAGTGGCGGCGCCCTCTGGAAGCTACGGTGACGTTTCTATGACCGCGTTGCAGAAGAAAGAGATTCCGCCGGAAATGCTGAAAGATTCCGTCCTGCTGCACCTGGCGCAAGCCTATTTGTCCGTCGCCAGGCGTCTGGAGCAGAAGACCAAGTGCTCGGAGACTCGCGGCTTCATCCTCGCAACGCTGCGGGGAGGAGCAGAGCGCAATCAGAATCAGATTGCCACCATGCTGGGGTTCGACCGTACGGTGGTGCACCGCGCCATCAGGACGCTGATTCGCGAAGGGCTGGTCTCAGAGAAAAAAGCGGCCCGGGGAAGGGGGTTGCTTGTGTCGCTGACTCCCAAGGGGACGAAGTATCGCGAGTCGTTGATCGCGCAGCGCCGCGCCGCCGACGAAGCGCTTTTGACGAAGCTGCCGAAAGCGGAGATACCCGTCCTATTGCGATTACTGAAAACAATCGCAACCGTGGAACTCTAAATTCAGGCGCACTACATTTTTTCCGGGGCCACAATTCCTAGCAAGGAGAGCGTCGTCACAAGCTGCTGCCTCACGAGCATCGTGAGGAGCAGCAAAAATGCCCGCTTCGCTTCGGTCCTCTTCAGACAAGATGTGATGCTTGTGATAGAACGCGTTGAAGCCCTGCGCCAGTTCGAACGCGTAGCGCGCGACGAACGCCGGTTCTTGCGCGGAGACCGCTTGCTCGACCCGTGCGTCGAGTGAGCCTGCCATCAGCACCAGATCCCACAAATCATCGCCAGCGGGTGCGGCAAGAATTGCCGGGTCAATCGCCTGCGCCTTTGCGCTGGATTGTTCGTTCGCGGAGTTGGAATTGCCCTGCTGCTCGAGAGCCTTTCGCAAAATTCCATTTACGCGTACCACTGCGTACTGCACGTACGGACCGGTCTCACCCTCGAAACTCAGTGCATCCTTGAAATCAAACGCGATCACGGTCGACCGCGTGAACTTAAGCAAGAAATATCGCAGTGCCCCAATCGCTACCGCGTGGGAGATGGCTTGGCGCTCCGTCTCAGGCGCGTCCGCATGCCGTGAATCCACCTCTGCCCGCGCGCTCCCTTCGAGGCGGTCGAGCAGGTCATCCGCTTTTACGCCCTGTCCCTTACGTCCGCTTACTTCGATGTAGGGTTTCTTGGCGTCTTCTTCGGGAATCTCGTAGCCCATTTCTCGCGCGCAACGCGGCGTCAGAGCCACCACGTTGTACGCAAAATGTTTCAACCGATCGGCCTGCTCGGGGTAGCCAAGGGCCCGCAAACCCGCCACTACCACTTGTTGCGGATAAGCTTGCCGCGAATCAATCACGTTGAACACGTCGTGCGCATGCCCGAACGACGGGCGCTCCGGGATCATCGCGTTCGCTCGACGTAACCCACGCTTCGTGCCCGTCCGGGTGCACATGAAAACGTCGGTAGTGAAAATCGCGGCCGAGCAGCCCAAATTTCCACAGGTGATATGCGATATCCTTGCCGACATACGTCACCGTGCCATTCGATCGCACGATGATCTTTGCATCCGCGAGCTCGGCTGGTTCCTCCTCGTCGCCCTCCTTCACCTCGCGGTCCGACGGCAGCTGCATCACCCAGCACCCGGCATTCTTGCCGGATGTCGCCATCTGGATCGCTCCTCGCTCTTTCAACATCGCAAACGCCGCATCCCAGAATTTCAAATGCAGAATCTCGCTCTCCTGCGAGAGCAAATCGTAATCAATCCCCAGCCGGTCGAGCGTCTCAAGGTGCCGGTGAACGATTGCCGGTGCCACAAGCTCCGCCATCTTTGCGGCCGCGCCAACTCCTTTCTCAATCTCCTTCAGCGTTTGCGAACGCAATTCGAGCCGTGTCTTGTCCTCCGCGAGAAACTGAGTCACTCGCGTGTAGAGATCCCAGCAGACGAAGTCAAATTTCGGCTGCGCGATCAATTCCTGCACGTCGGCGATCGATTTCTTCTCGATGTGCAGAAAGCCCAACACCACGTCCGCCACTTGCACGCCGGTGTTGTCGATGTAGTTCTGAATCTCCACGCGGCGTCCTGAATGCCGCAGCAGCCGGACGAACGTATCGCCCAGCACGGCATTCCGCAGATGCCCGATGTGCGCAGCCTTGTTCGGATTGATCGCGGTGTGCTCGACCACCGTCTTCGGCGCATCCGCTTCCGCAACCGCAGCCTCGCGCCCCGCCTCTTGGAGTACACCGCGAATAAATTCGACACGGTCAAAAAAGAAATTCAAATAGCCGCCGCCGGCTACTTCCACCCGAGCCACTCCCGGTATCGGCTTCAGCGAATTCGCAATTTCCTGCGCCAGCAACCGCGGCGATACCTTCTTTCCGCCGCGAACTTTCTCGCCGGCTTTGTCGACGCTCTTGTCGTCGCTCTTTTCGTGATCAGACTTGTCGCCTGGATCGCCCGCGCTGTCTTGCCGCGCCGATGCGGCCATTCGCTTCGCCAGCTCGAAGCATAGCGGCGACGCCACCTCTCCCATCGACACCTTCGGCGGCTTCTCAGTCGCAATCGGCACATCCGTCTTGTAACGCTCGTGAATATGGTGCCGCAGCGCCTTCCGAATCCGCTCCTCGACAGCTCTGTACACGGGGCTCCTTATCTCAATCGAATCCAGCGATTATAGGTAATGCGCGGAGGGGCGTCAAAGCGCGCTTCCGGCGCACCCGTCCCAAGTTGCGCAGAAGTCGCGCCTCGCCGCGCATTTGACACGACATAGACCTCAGACTAGTATCGTTTTTTCGCCTCACCGCGATGATTTCACCAGAGAGCGCATGAAAAGCGTTGGCATTGCATATTTCGACTGTTTCTCCGGCATCAGTGGTGACATGGTGCTGGGCGCCCTCGTTGACGCCGGCGCCGACCTGCGCCAGATCGAAGCCGAGCTTCGCAAACTCGGCCTCGAGCACTGGTCGATCTCTGCCGAAAAAGTGAAGCGCGGCGCAATCTTCGCTACTCACGTGAAAGTTACGACTGAGGAAGACCATCACCACCGCGGCCTCTCGATCATCCTGAAGCGGATCGATGACGCCGGCCTCGCCCCGCGCGCCGCCGATCGGGCGAAAAAAATCTTTGAGCGACTCGCTGCTGCTGAGGCGAAAGTCCACAACATCGAAATCGAAGAAGTGCATTTCCACGAAGTGGGCGCCGTCGACTCCATCATCGATATCGTCGGCTCCGCCATCGGCTTCGATTTGCTCGGCATCGACGAATTTGCCTGCTCGCAATTTGACGTGGGTGGCGGCCGGGTGAAAACCGCCCACGGCCTTCTTCCGGTGCCTGCGCCTGCTACAGCCGAACTTTTGCGCGGCGCGCCCACGTATTCCAGCGGCATCGAACGCGAACTCGTCACGCCGACGGGAGCTGCGATTGCCACTACACTTGCCACCAGCTACGCGGCCATACCGCCGATGACGCTGCGAACGGTTGGATATGGCGCAGGCAGCGCCGATTTGAGTGAAAAGGCAAATGTGCTGCGCATCATGATCGGCGACAGAATTGAATCCGAGAAAAGTGCGTTCAATTACTTGCCGTGGGATTCTCCCGTCACTGTGATCGAAACCAACCTCGATGATATGAGCCCACAGATTTACGGATACTTCGTCGAGCGCGCGCTGGCCGCGGGCGCTCTCGACGTTTTTTCGACGCCTGTGCAGATGAAGAAGAATCGTCCCGGTCAGCTCGTCACGTTGCTGAGCGAACCTGCGAATGTGGGCCGCCTTATCGATTTGATTTTCAGCGAGACCACCACGATCGGCGTTCGCACCTACGAGGTTCGCCGCAAAACGCTCGATCGCGAACTCATCCCGGTGGAAACGCCGCTCGGCGCCGTGCGCATGAAGATTTCGCGGATGAACGGCACAATTCTGAACGCGACGCCTGAGTACGAAGACTGCCAGCGCATTGCCGCCGAACGTAACGTGCCGCTAAAGCAAGTAATCGCGGCTGCCTCCTTCGAATACGAGAAGCGTCGAGAACCGCACAAATAGCCCATGCCAAATTCCCAGGACAAGCCAGGCGACAAGAAAAAGTTCTATCTCACGACGCCGATCTACTATGCGAACTCACGTCCTCATGTCGGCTCCGCGTACACTACGATCGTTTGCGATGTGATTGCGCGCTACAAACGCATGTGCGGCTACGATGTCGCCTACCTCACCGGCACCGACGAGCACGGCGTCAACATCGAACGCGCCGCGGAGAAGCAGGGAATCACTCCTGCCGAGCTCGTCGATCGCAACCAGAAAATATTCGTCGAACTCTGGAAATTGCTCGGGATCACGGACACCGATTTCGTCCGGACCACTTCACCGCAGCATGCAATCGGCGTGCAGAATCTGGTGCGGCGCACGCTCGAGCTCGACAAAAAGCTTCCTGCCGAACAGCGGTCGATTTTCAAAAGAAGGTACGAAGGGCGCTACTGCATCTACGACAACGCGTATGTGAGCGATACGCCAGAGCCTGTCGATTGTCCCACGTGCGGGCGGCCGGCGGAACTTGTGTCGGAAGACAATTATTTTTTCCGGCTGTCCGCTTACCAAGACAAATTGCTCGATCTCTACCGGCAGCGCCCGGAATTTGTCTTCCCGGACTTTCGATTCAATGAAGTGAAGAGCTTCGTGGAAGGCGGATTGAGGGACCTTTCCATCAGCCGCAAATCGATCAAGTGGGGAATTCCGTGGCCGGGCGATCCCGAGCACGTTTTTTACGTGTGGTACGACGCGCTCACGAGCTACATGACCGGGATGGGTTTCGTCGATGGCGAGCCGGGCAGCAGGAAGGACAGCGAGAAGTTCAAAAAATACTGGCCCGCGGATATTCACGCGATGGGGAAGGAAATCATCCGTTTCCACGCCGTCTACTGGCCTGCGTTTCTGATGGCTGCCTTCGGCGACCGGCCGCTCGAAGAATACATGCCGAAGCAAATCGTTGCCCACGGCTGGCTGCTCTTCGAGCAGGAAAAGATGAGCAAATCAAAAGGCAACGTCGCCTACCCTGAGCCGATTGTCAAAGTGCTCGGCAACGACGCGCTCCGCTACTACCTCCTGCGCGAAGTAGTATTCGGCCAGGACGGCAATTTCAGCCGCGATGCGTTGATCACGCGCTATAACGCTGACCTCGCCAACGGCTTAGGTAACCTCGCAAGTCGAGTGCTCACGATGATTGATAAGTACTTCGAAGGAATCGATCCCGAATGATGATGTCTCGGGTACCGCAGACCCGGATGAGTCGGCGGCGGACAACGCGTTCTACGCCGGGCCTGGCGACGCGGTCTTGCTGTCCAATAGAATTTATGACGCTTTCGACTTCAGTGGTGCGCTGGAAGAAGATCTGGAGCGATCGTCGCTTGCACTGATCGGTATTCTGCACCGAGAACCGTCCTTGGGCGATTGCTGACGATCCATCAAGGCGGAATCGATTGATGGAATCTTGTGGCGGGCGGCGGAAGCTGTCCGCTTTGTGTCGGTCCTTGCCCATCCAGTTATTCCGGATGCAACCGCAGCGAATCTGGGCACAACTCGGGCCGAACCGAGAAGCTGTCAGACGTACGAATCGACCAGTTAGAGTGGGGTCGATCTGAAACAGCGGCTCGAAGATTGGAAAACGCGGAGCCAGTCTTTCCGCGCGTTGACAAAAAAGAAGTATTGGAGAGGATTGAAACCATGGAAAACGAAATTCGCAATCCGGGCGCCGCAGCGCCCGCCGCAAGTAACGAACCGTCAGCAACGCCTCCTGCGTCTCCAGCCGCGTCAGTGGCCGCAACAGGTGCAGCCGCAGCGGCGACACCAGCGCCCGCGTCCAACGCAAAGATCACGATCGACGATTTCACCAAGGTCGAACTCCGCGTCGGCATCGTGAAGTCGGCGGAGAAAATTCAGGGCGCAGACAAGCTTCTGAAAGTGATGGTCGATATTGGCGACGAAGTCCGCCAAGTGCTCGCCGGTATCGCCCTTGCATACGCGCCGGAGGAACTCGTCGGCCGCAAGGTCGTAGTCGTCACGAATCTCGCGCCGCGAAAAATGCGCGGCCAGGAATCGAACGGCATGCTGCTCGCCGCCTCCGATGGACCTGACGGCAAGCCGGTGCTCGTCACGTTTGCCGAGGACATTCCCGCCGGCGCAAAAGTGAAGTGACGCGATGGCTTTAATGTAGCTCACCTCTTTAGAGGTGAGGCTTTATCCTGTGGCGGATCAGAAAAAGCCTCGGGTCTAAAGACCCGAGCTACATAAAAACGCACCGCGAAAAACGCGCCACAGGAAGCCAACTTGCAAATCATCGACTCACACGCGCACCTCGAATTCCCGCAATTCGACGAAGACCGCGACGCGATGCTCGAACGCGCGCGCGCTGCCGGAATCGAGACGCTGCTCGCCATCGGGAGCGGTACGGGCCCTGACCGCCTGAACGCCGCGATTCCATTCGCCGAGCAGCATGATTGGATCTATGCGACCGTCGGCATTCATCCGCACGAAGCGAAACTAGCCACCGAAGAGCACTTCGAAAAGCTCGATGAACTAGCGAATCATCCGCGCGTGATCGCCTGGGGCGAAATGGGCCTCGACTATTATTACGACCATTCGCCGCGCGAGGTGCAGCAGCAGGTTTTCCGCCGTCAGCTCGGCCAAGCGCGGACCGCGAAACTTCCAATCGTAATTCATTGCCGCGATGCGTGGCCCGACATGCTCGAAATGATCGAGAAGGATTGGCGCTCAAGCGGACTCGGCGGCATTTTTCATTGCTTCACCGGCACCCTCGACGAAGCGAAGCGCGGCCTCGATATGGGCTTCATGATTTCGTTCGCGGGAAACGTCACCTACAAGAAAATGCAGCATTTGCGAGATGTAGCGAAAGAGATTCCTCTCGACCGACTGCTCACCGAGACCGATTCGCCGTTCCTGCCTCCGGAGGGGAAACGCGGAAAACGCAACGAGCCCGCCAACGTGGTGGAGGTAGCGCAAGCCTTGGGGAATGTGAGAAACTTGCCGGGCGAAGAGGTAGCAGCCGCCACAGCTGCGAATTTTCGGCGCTTTTTCCGGCTCGGCGCGTCAAATCAAACGGCGCGCAAAGGGTAAAATTCGACGATGGGGTTCGCCGTCCAGTCCGTGAAAGAAATATTCGAGCTGGTTCGTGATGATCTCGCGCTCGTCGAGCAGGAAATTGCTGCGCAGAATGCGGCTGCGATCGAGCCTGTCTCTGAAATTTCGAGTTATCTGCGCGAAGGCGGCGGCAAAAGACTGCGTCCCGCGCTGCTGCTTCTGGCCGCTGGGGCGTCCGGCTATCGCGGACCGAGTGCGATTCGCCTCGGCGCCGTTGTTGAACTGATTCACAACGCCACGCTCATTCACGACGATGTGATTGATGGCGCGAACACACGCCGCGGCCGCCCGAGCGCGAACGCTCGATGGGGAAATCACATGAGCGTCCTCGCCGGCGACTGGCTCTACATGCAGTCGTTCGAGATGGCGCTGCGCGAACGCAATTTCGCGATCCTCGATATTCTGATCGATCTCACCCAAAGCATGGTGGAAGGCGAGCTTCTGCAGCTCACGCGGCTTGGCCGGATCGACCTCACAGAAGTAGAAGCTACCGAACTCGCGTTTCGCAAGACGGCGTGTCTTTTCAGCGGGTGTTCGCGGCTGGGCGCCGTGCTTGGCCAGCAACCGAAACACGTGGAAGATGCGCTCGCCGAATATGGCCGGAACGCGGGCCTCGCGTTTCAACTCGTCGACGACCTGCTCGATTTCACGGCTTCGCCCGAACAGCTCGGTAAGCCGGTACTCAGCGATCTGAAAGAGGGAAAGGTAACGCTGCCGTTGATCTTCGCGCTTCGCTCCGAAGCGTCGCAATCAGTGGAAGGGAATGGTCACGATGGGAACGGCCGCGATTCGAGTGGCGCCAGCGGGCGGCAGCTCGTGACGAAAGTGCTCGAAGAGCGCGGCTTCGTGAGTGTGCGTCCCGAACAGATTACGAGACTGGTTCGCGAGACGGGCGCGCTCGATCGCGCCGCGAAACTTGCGCGAGAATACGTGGCACGCTCGAAAGATGCACTCGCTGAACTGCCTGATACCGACTACCGCCGCGCGCTTCTCGCCGTCCCCGACTTCATCCTCGCCAGAGAAAACTAAGAAGATCTACTAAGGTTTTGGCGCGGTGCTTCCGGTCCCGTCTACAGGCGATGGCATTTTGCCGAAGCGCACTTCGTGCGCGATGAGGTCGCTGCCGACTGGTTTCGCATGAATTACAACACGATCGCCGACTTTCAAGTCCTTGATCGTCGCGCTTGCGCCGCTTTTCACAAACGAAGTATCGGCCGCGATCTTCACCACTTGCACTTCCTTGCTTTGCGATTCCACCGTGATTTCAGTATCGGTAATTTTGGTCACGGTGCCGAGCACATGCTTGTCGGTCCCATGAGCAAGCGCGGCAGCGGCGAGTGGAATGAATATTAGTGCTACAAGAATTCTGCGAAACAAGGTTCCTCCTCGTTGCAACGTGCGCCCAATCTAACGGCAATGCAAATCGTCAGATTTCGTGCTGAATTCTATTTGCGATCCGGTTGCCCGTTTAAGAATTCTTCTTCCATCTGCTCTTCTTTGATTTCCGCCGGGCTGCGCGGGTTGTGTTCCTTCATATCGTCGATATCGCTTTGGGTTAGATGCGGCAGTTGCCTGATAAAAAGCACCAGATGCCACGATTCGTGATCGTTTGTGCCGCCCGGCCCCCATGCCGGCATTCCCGTGAACCGAATTCCGTTCTCGATAATGTAATAAAGCTCCCCATCTGTGAGGCTTTGGGTTTCTGCGAGGCGCATGTCCGGCGTGCGGGGATACAGATTTTGTCCCATCGTCGTTTGTCCGCTGCCGTCATTCGCGTGGCAAATTGCGCAATGGTCGGCGAAGTGCCGTCGGCCCTCGACGAGAGATTCGGGAGTGGCCTCCATCGGATTTTTCGCCGCGCGCGCGAGCTTCGGGATCGCAAGTCGCTGCACGGTCCGGCCGAGATAGGTCTCGAACGATCCAGGCGCGGTTCGTGCACTCATTCCGGTGTAGGTGAGCCAGCCGAGAAGAAATGCAACGAATGCAATCATGACGGCGAAAGGCAGAAGAATGCGCAACGCTGACCCACTCCTTCCGTGCCGCGCGTGCCCGCTCAATCAGTGATCGAAGTTCAATCCGCTAGTAGTGAAATCTCCAGCGGAGCGATCCAATGAATTGACGCGGCTCCACAAAATGCGTGCCACCAAAAGTGTTGCTCGTGTCCAGCATATACCGATTGTCGCTGATGTTGATGACTGTAAACGAGAGCGACAGTTTTTCGCCGAAGTTCTTTCCCAGCGACATATCGAAGGTTGTATGCGATGGAAGATGCGCCGGGCCATCGCCTTCGAGAAAACCAGAACCGAAATTCAGGTTGCCGCTCGTCCAGGCATTCCACGGCAGCCGCAGGTCGTAACCTGTGCTCAAGGTGTTGCGCTGATCGTGATCGAGGAAGAAGTATCCCTCGTCCGGGGGCTCGAAGTCTGTAAGGCCTCCAGTCACCGCGCCTGCGCCCTCGGCGTATTGGTGAGAATAAGCGAGGTGAACCCGGGCGCGACGATAGAGTTCGGGCGATCGAATCGAAGTTTCCCAGCCGTAAATGCGGGCGTGATCGATCGTAAGCGGAAGAAAAATATTGGAGTTTCCGAGAACGTCGTGGTCGAGAAAATTGCGCGCGGCGGTGTGGAAATAATCCTCGTCGAATGTCCAACCATGGAAGGGAACCGCCAGGCCGACCTCCCACTGCTCGTCGCGCTCACCGTGCAGCGGCAAAAACGCGAAATCCGGGCCAAGCAGCGGGCCGGAAATCGTGTCGAGCGGCGGAGCTTGATAGTAGCGGCCATAGTAGCCGCGCAATACTGCATTGACCTTGGGGATGCGAATTGCGGCTCCCACGCGCGGGTCGGCGGAATTCTCGCTGACGCCAACTATCCCGGGCCGGGATGGATTGTCGTAGTGAGTAAGGCGAACGCCGCCGTTCAGGGTAAGCCATGAAGTCAGTTTGAACTGGTCGTCGAGGAAGATTGCTTGCAGATTTCCCCAAACGATTTGCCGCTCGGAAGTGGTAGGGCCGAGGCCGTTTTCGTCGTTGGGAGTCACACTGAAGAAAGCATTGTCGTGCTGCCCGTATACATACAACCCGCCTCGAAAACTATTCCGGCCTTTAACAACCGAGAGGGAAGCCTGCACGCCGACGTAGTTCGACGCGCGATCGTCGATCGTAATCGTCGGAGTGTCATTGGGGCCGGGCGTGAGGCGCGCGCTGTTGTAATGATAGAACGGCGAGACGGTGAGAACCGCGCCGGGGCTAAGCGTGCGCACCCAGGAAAAATTCACGAAGGAGTCGGCTTCGTTGTCGACGTCTCGAATCGAGCAATTGGGATCGGGTGGAATCGGTTGCGGGCAGATCGATTGCTGTTCGGGCGTGTTCGGCACCTGGTAGAAATCGTGCCGCGCCGAAGCCACAAGGCGCAGTTGATCGGTCGGAGTCGCGTTAAAGATCAGCGAGCCGAATCCGCCGACGCCGTCGCCTAGGTCGTGAATGATTTGTGGTACGGGAGTTTCCAGCGTGGCGTCCGAGCGGTTTACGTTGACGCTGCCGTAGTAGGCAAGGCGCTGCGTATGGCCGCCCAGATTGATTTGGCTGTTGGTCTGGTTGTAACTTCCATAGGTGGTGAGAATATCGATGTCGTTGTTGCGCTCGAAGCCCGTGCGCGGGACCACGTTGAAGATGCCGAAAGTCCGGTCGCCGTAGTCCGCCGAGTAACTTCCGCGCTGTACTTCAAGGAAGTCCACGTCCTTCGGATCGAACTGCGGGCCCACATTGCTCGCAATGCTCGTATTCGGAACGGGCACGCCATCGACGAGCCAGCTCACCTGATGCCCGCCGCGAATGTGAAGCTGGTCGTGGACGACGTAAGCGCCCGGGACGAAATTCGTGATCATCGCAAGGCTGTTGGTGCGGCTGGCGCCGGGAGACGTGGCGATGTCGGAACGGGTGACGAGCGTTTCGGTAGCGGATGACGTGGTATCGATGATGTTGGCTTCTTCGTCGGCTGATACCTGCACGCTCTGAGTGGCACTTGCGATCTGCAATTCGAAGTGAAGGATGGGAGAACTCCCGGAACTGACGACGAATTGCTGAGAAACATCGCGGAAACCGGGATGAGCGATGGCGATCGTGTACTCACCGACGGCGACAGCGTCGAAATGAAATTCGCCGCTTTGATCGGTTTTTGCAGTTTGCGACCAAGCCGATGTAGCGGATTTCAACGTGACCTCGACGCCGGCAATCGGCCGGTGCTGCGGATCGTGAACGATGCCTCGAATATTTCCAAAAATTGTGGCTTCTATGGACGGCACGAACAGCAAAATGCTTATCGCAAACAGAAAAATGCAGGCGCTTCGCACAAATAGCCGCATAAAATCCTCCACCTGAGAGTTTAGTTTTTAGAAAGAAGTGGGGGCCGGGCTAGCTGCGCGGCGGTTCGAAAGGGGCCTGGAAGTATCCAGCGGATAGAAATTCGATTGAATGAAGAAACATTGCGCGGAACCGGGTCGGAAACGCCAAAGTGACGATGGCTGATGGCGAAGTGGGTGCAATCGGCGCGAAAAAACCGTAGTCCATTCCGTGCTGGCCCGCATTCATGAAGCACTTTATCGCGTGCCCGGCTTCTCCGTGATGGCAGTCCATATCTTTCTCAACAGAATCCGAAACGGTGACCGGCAGACGCGCCGCATGCCGCCCGTGAACCAGGCAGCACATACTATCGCAACCGTCTCCCATCCCGCCCGACGCACGCGCAAGCAGGGACAAAGGTACCGCCAACAGAGCTAGAACTAGCACGAAAGCTTGAGCGCGTCGCATCGGGCATAGATTAGCATAATTGTCTGCACGCGACCGTTTGCGTTTCGAAATACTTAGCGATAGGCTGGCAAGCGTGCTGCCCATTAAGCTGATTTACGATGACGGCTACGACCTAAACCTCGGCTCTCACGTTTTTCCTTCCCAGAAATACCGGCTTGTTTTTGAGAAGCTTCTCAACGACGGAACTGCTTCGCCGCAAGATTTTCTCAGGCCCTCGCCCGCCAGCGACGACGACATTCTGCGCGTTCATTCACAGGACTACGTTTACAAACTGAAGACTGGATCTCTGACGCGCGCCGAAGTGATGCGGATGGAAGTTCCGTACTCAACGGCGCTGATCGACGCCTGTTGGCTCGCAGCGGGCGGGTCGATGCTGGCGGCGCGGCGCGCTCTGGATGATGGCTATGCGGTGAATGTCGGCGGCGGCTTTCATCATGCGTATCCGGATCACGGCGAAGGCTTCTGTGTGATTCACGACGTTGCAGTAGCGATCCGCAAGATGCAATTTGACGGCGCGATCGAGCGCGCGATGGTAATCGATACGGACGTCCATCATGGAAACGGCACGGCGGCAATCTTTGGCGGCGATGAGAGTGTTTTCACTCTCTCGATCCATCAGGAGCACAACTATCCGTATCCGAAGCCGCCGTCAACGATCGACATCAATCTGCGCGACGGAGTTGGCGACGCAGAATATCTGGCAATTCTCGAAAAACATCTGCTGCGCGCGTTTGAAAAGTTTTCGCCGCAGCTTCTTTTTTACGTGGCGGGCGCAGATCCTTATCGCGAAGACCAGCTTGGTGGATTGAGGCTGTCGATCGACGGGCTGGCTCGGCGGGACGCGCTGGTACTGAACTTCGCGCACAGAAATCACACTCCAGTGGCGGTCACGCTTGCGGGAGGTTACGCGCGGAGGCTCGAAGACACGGTCACGATTCACGTAAACACAATCAACGCCGCAATTGATGCAGCGAACTTTGAGAGAGGGCGACGAGCGGCGCCAGCACTGTGACCTAGAAGGAATTTGCCAGAAAGCTATTTTGACGGAAGCATCGCCGTTTGGATTGCAGTCGTTAATTCTTCAGAGAATGTATCTGGCGAGAACCCGTTCACGCGATACACGATTTTTCCCTTGCGGTCGATGATAAGAACGGTCGGAAGCGTTTCCACCTTGAGCAAGTCGTCCAATCCGTCAGCAAAAGCCACCGGGACGGTCCACTTCTCGTGCGCCAGGAACGGGGCAACGAGCGACTCGTCGTCATCCGTGTTCAGCGCGAGGAACTGGATATTTGGATCGCCGGAATAATTTTTGGCAACCTGGCCGAAGATTGGTTCGAGGATATGGCAGGGTTCGCACCATGTGGCCCAGAAGCTGATCACAATCGTTTTTCCTCGCATCGTAGCCATGAACAGAGGAGAACCGTCGGGATGGCGGAGCACGAATGCCAGCGGGTCCCGCGCTTCTTTATTTCGCGCAGCGGGACTCACATTCGCGCTGGCGGGTCTGAGGAAATCGTACGTCGTGAGAATTTGTTCGCCGAGTCCTTGCTCGCTTCCGTGGGTCTGCCTCCACACATTTCCTAATTTCATTCGTATCTCAATGCGGTCTACCTTTCCCGCGGGGCCGCTCTCCGGAAGCACAAAGGCGAGCGAGTATTCCTGGATCGCTCTCGCCAGGTCCTGCTGTAATTCGGAGATTTCGCCAAGCTCCTCCGCGGCCACCGCATTGGCGCGAAGTGAATAGCTCATCTGCAAATCTTTGATCGCAGGTTCGTAGGTATGCTGTGATTTTTCAATCTGCCCTCGAAGCGCATAGAGCTGGCTCAATATCGTGTCGCGATGGTCCCGCCATTCTTCCAGTGACGCGCGCTCCGGCCGTTCGCCCGGCGTTGACTTCTGAACGCGGTCGAGCACACGGCTGACGTAGCCGCTCGCGCGGATCAGGCTTGCGTCGTCGCCTCTACGCTGCAGAATCGCGACGGCCAGCAACATCATTTCGGAATCGTCCGGCTGCAACGCGATTAATTGTTCGGAGTAATCGAGCGCGCATTCGTCATCGCGAAGTTGCTGGCAAGCTTCCACAAGGGCGCGATCGATCGCCGGTCTCCGCGGAGCGTCAGGAAATCGCCGAAGATAGTCCTTCAAATCGCGAACGAGTGCCGCGCGGTCATTTCCCGCCGAATTTAATGCTTTTTGCAATTCCGCTTCGGCATCGGAATGTTTTTTCGCCGCTGCATCGGGATTTGGTTTCGATGGCAGCGAGGTGGAAGAAGAACTCTGCGCGCAGGCGCCTGCCGTAAAGGCCAGAATCGCGCAAAAGCAGACTGCGAACTGTAGAGATCGCATCAACGGATCATTCTAACGCGGAACGCCGAATTGAGTAGGTTTCCGGTTCGGGCGTACCGGCTTCAGCGGAGTGAAATTTTGCCGGAGCTGGTTTCCACCTCAACGCGGCCCTTTCCGTCGCCGATGCGCGCGCGCAGTTCGTGTTTCCCCGTAGTGCCTTCCATGGTAATGGGGATTTCCGTGTCGATATCACCGGAACTCGTGCGTGCGTACAGCCGAAAGCTCGAAGTGGGCGGCACGTGAAGCGACACGCTCCCCGACGAAGTGCGAACGTCCCAATATGCACTCGCCTGCGGATTGCCTTCCACCGTGACGTCGCCCGAGGTCGTGTGCAACCGCAAATCAGTGGAAACCTGACTAACCGTTATGCCGCCGCTTCCGCTGGATACTACCACCGCGTCGCCGGGCGAATTGATCTCGACTTCGCCGGAACCGGTTTGCGCGCGAATGTCGCCGTGAATTCCCGATAGCTTCAGATCTCCGGACCCGGCGGTAGCCTGCACCTGACCTCGAATCTGCGACAATTCTACGCTTCCGCTGCCGGCGACCGCTTGCACATCGCCGCCGATATTTTGCGCGGAAATATCTCCCGAACCGACCGTGAACGTCGCCGGCCCCTTGATGCCGCCCACCTCAATTGCGCCGGAACCTCCGGTGGCATGAATCTCCGTCTCGGTGGGAACGGTGATCGTGTAGTTCACGATTACGCCGCTGACGCGCTCACCGCCTCCTCCAATCCGAATGAAATTTCCTTCTTGCGAAATGGGAGGGTTCCTGGCCATTCGGTCGAGGTTGCGCTGGCCATCCTGAAACAGCCGGGATTTTGCGCGGAATTCTGCGTGAATCTGAACTTCACCGGCCCGACCGGAGGTGACCTGAGTCGTACCGGCTCCATTCACGATTTCGATACGAACCGGTCCGCTAACCGTAAATTTTCGATCGGCTGTTACAACGGGGCCAGTGCCGTCACCGCCTCCGGTATGGTCAACGCGACATCCCAGGAGCGCGATCGCAGCCAGCCCCGCAGCAAACACCCAAATGTGTTTTCTCTTCCGCGTCATGAGTCGGCGATGAGTGCCCCGTTCTCCTGAGTGCACCTTCCTACCAGATATATACGAAGAAGCGCAACGGGAAGTTCACATCTGGCGGCACGCAAAGGTAGATTAGACGCCGTGAATTCTTTCGCCGGAGGATTATTTCGACTTGAGAAGGGAATTGAGCGACCCCTGGCGGTACCCTTCGAGATCCAGCGTGACAATAGCAAACCCCGCCTTTCGTACGCCCTCCGAGATTTTTGCTGAAATCTCCGGCTGAAGTCCGCGCGAAATCTCGTCTGACTCGAGTTCGATCCGCGCCAATTCCCCGTGAGCACGAACGCGAAACTGGCGGAATCCGAGCTCGCGGAGCACAGCCTCCGCACGTTCCACTTTATCGAGCAGTTCGGGAGTCACTGCGATTCCGTACGGAATGCGCGACGACAGACACGCCGATGCGGGCCGATCCCAGGTGGGCAGGCCGGCCCTCCGGGACAGCATCCGAATTTCGGCTTTGCTGAGATGCGCGTCCAGCAGCGGCGCAAGAATGCGATGCTCGTGCGCGGCGCGGTGGCCGGGGCGAAAGTCGCGCGTGTCGTCTGCGTTGATTCCGTATGCAATCTTATCGAAACCGCGTTCGCGAGCGAGCGACTCCATGCGGTCGAACAGCTCATCTTTGCAGTGATAGCAGCGGTCGGCCTGATTTGCCACGTAGAGAGGATTTTCAAACTCGTGGGTCTCGATGAACTCATGTCGCAGTCCGGCAGTGGCCACAAACGCAGACGCATGCTCGCGATCGTGACGCGAGAAACTGGCAGAAAGTGCAGTAATCGAAAGAGAGCGCGCCCCGAGTGCGGAATGGGCTGCCCAAGCCAGGTAAGCGGAATCCGCGCCGCCGGAAAATGCAATGAGCAGGGAATCGAGCGCGCGCAGCGAGTTGAGTAGTGACTGCTCTTTGCGCAACGCCGTCACATCTTCTATCGCCGAATGAACTTGGGCCGCCGTAAGCGGAAGCAGTTGCTCGGACACGATGCCGCCAGTATAACCCTTCGCTGCGCCTACTGAAAATCGAGTAGCACGTCGACTATCGCCGTCGGGGGATCCTTCTGCAGGAATCGACCAATCTTCTCGTAGTGAAACGGAAGCCCGCTAAAGGCTTCCTTCGTGCCGTGCGCGAGAAATTCCTCGTAGACACCATTATTGAAGATAGCGCCCGCTGGAATCTGCCACGCTCCGCGAATGCGACGTTCGCCTTCTGACGAAAGCCCGGTCAGGACAAGCTGTCCCATTTTGTATTGAGGGCCTTCGCCGACAGCGACGGTGTAGGACACGATCGTCGCTTTGTCGTCATAGCGGGGAGTCGGCGTGATTTTCGCATCAAGGTAGCCGCGAGCACCGTACATGTCGAGCACGCGATTCCAGCCTGACTCCATTCGTACTCCGTCAGCGATATCCCCCGGTTTCAATTCAATGTAACCCTGCAACTCGGCGGTGGGAATCGCGGAATTGCCCGTCCACTCCACGCCGCCCCATTTGTACGCGGGGCCGGGATCAATCGGAGCCACTACAAACACCTTGTCGGGAAGCGGTTTGGTGGGGTCGCCTTCGAATCGTGCCGTGGGTGCGCCGAATTTTACGCGAAGGAATGCGTTCCGCAGATACACAGGCCGGACGTGTTCGAATTCAAACAAATCGATCGCGCTCCGTGAGAACGGTTTCCCGATGAGTTGTGAAAGGATTTGCTGGATGGTTGCATCGCGCTTTGCGAGCGAGTCTGAAAACTCAACGTCTGTAACGCGCAACACATCGCCATCGATTCGAAACTGCATCACATGCTCGCCGTCCGGCCTTGTGACAACCGCATGCACCACGGTCGCATGCAAGTTGCGCGTAGCGATGAGCTCTTCGATCGCATTCGACATCGTGAGAAGAATCGTTCCGTTTTCAGGCGCGGTACCGTCAAAAAGACCCACCGCATTTTTGATAGCTGCACCCAGCTCTTCGTCGGAAAACTTGGGGAAATTATCAAATGTGACAGGGATCGTCAGCGCGTCGCCAAGTTGATACTCAACACTTAGTCCGCCGGAACCGCTCGAGAATTTGTACTGAACATTTGTGAACAACCCCAGCTTGGCGAGCCGATCGGCGGCAAGCTGCAATTCATCCCGGGTGACGATTTGTCCCGCGTGCAATCCTGAAACCGCGGCGATCTCCGGTCCTTTGAAGCGATGAGAGCCTGTGACGGTAATGGCTGCGAGTTTCTCGCCGGCTGCTTGCGAAGCCATCGCAGTGCTCGCAAACGGAGCGAGAGCAAAATCCACTCCAGCCAGAGATAGGAAGAGTACAGCGAAAATCGCGAATCGGAATTTGCGAAAATCAGCCGACAACAATGTCGAAGTCAACTCTCGCCTCTTGCTTTTGCGGTTTTGAATTCACCATCGCGCTGGCCTTTGCGATTCCCGATTCTTTCAGCTTACCCGGCAGGATCGTCGAGAATCTGTTGGGGTTTTACGGCAGCCTCGATTGATCCGCCAACGCACTCGCGATCGCGACAAGAACGGGTATGGCAAAACTTCGGACGGCACACCCCGCCACAACAGTAACGTTCCCAACGGATATTCTAATGAAAAGGCTCGTTATATGTGGGGATTATTCGACAGTAACAGATTTCGCGAGATTACGCGGCTGATCCACGTCGCACCCGCGCCGCACGGCGATGTGATACGCGAGAAGCTGCAGCGGAATAATTTCGAGAATTGGCGAGATCAATTCAGGTGCCGCAGGAATTTCGATCGCGTGGTTCGACGATCCGCGCGCGAGCCGATCGCCTTCGGTGACCACAGTGATCACGATTCCGTCGCGTGCTTTTACTTCCTGCAGGTTCGAGACGGTCTTCTCGTAGCGCGTCATGGAAGCGGCGTCCGATTCGTCGCGCGTCGCGATTACCACGACAGGCAAATTCTCGTCGATCAGGGCGTTGGGGCCGTGCTTCATCTCGCCCGCCGGATAACCCTCCGCATGAATGTAGGAAATTTCCTTCAGTTTTAATGCGCCTTCGAGTGCGATCGGATAGTGAATGCCGCGGCCGAGATACAGAAAATCCGTGTGTCGGAAAAACTGTCGGGCTAGCTCCTCGATTTCCGCGTCGTGCTGAAGGATGGACTCGATCTTATGGGGTATCCGAGTGAGTTCCTGCATAAGCGTCTGCGCCAGCGACGGCGTCAATTTCCCGCGTACTTGCGCGAGGTAAAGCGCGGTGAGCATCAAGGCCGTAAGCTGGCCGGTGAACGCTTTCGTTGATGCGACCCCGATTTCAGGCCCCGCATGCGTGTAGATCGTGCCATTCGCTTCGCGGGTGAGCATGGATCCGACGACATTACAGATCGCAAGAATTTTTGCGCCTTTGAGCTTGGCTTCGCGCTGCGCTGCGAGAGTGTCTGCCGTCTCGCCCGACTGGCTGATGGCAATCACGAGGGTGTTCTTGTCGATGATAGGGTCGCGGTATCGGAATTCGCTGCCGTAGTCCACTTCCACCGGAACCTGCGCCAGCCGTTCGATCATGAACTTTCCGGCGAGCGCGGCGTGCCAGCTCGTTCCGCACGCAACTATTTTTACTGAGCGAAAAGTTCGAAATTCCTCCTCGCTGATATCCATTTCTTCGAGAAAGACTTTCCCGGTCTCTTGCGAAATTCTGCCAAGCAGAGTGTCGCGCACGGACCTGGGCTGCTCGAAGATCTCTTTCTGCATGAAATGCTTGTACCCGCCCTTCTCCGCCATGATCGGGTCCCAGGTAATGTGCTGGACCTTCGGAGTCACCGGCCGGTTTTCGAAATCGACGACACGGACGCCCTTCAAGGTCAGAATCGCGATCTCACCGTCGCCCATGAAAAACGCTTCGCGCGTATGAGAGAGAATGGCAGGAATATCGCTGGCTACGAAAAATTCATTTTCGCCGAGCCCAATCACCACGGGCGGTCCGAGCCGCGCCGCCACAATCTTGTTCGGGTCTCGCGTTGACATGGCCACCAGCGCGTACGCTCCGCTCAAAAGCTTCACCGTCTTGAGGACAGCATCTTCGAGCGGGACGTTCTTCGAATATTTTTCGATCAGGTGCGCAATGATCTCGGTATCCGTCTCCGTCTGAAACTTGTGACCTTCTTCAATCAGCTGATGCTTCAATTCGAGATAGTTCTCGATGATTCCGTTGTGAACGACGACGATCTCTCCCGTGCAATCCCGGTGCGGATGGGCATTCTCTTCGGTTGGGCGGCCGTGCGTAGCCCAGCGCGTGTGGCCGAGTCCATACACGCCATCGATCGGTGACTTCGCCAGCAAGTCTTCGAGGTTTTTCAGTTTGCCGGAAGCCCGGCGCAGCTCCAGCTTGCCGTTTTTCCCGACGACAGCAATCCCCGCCGAGTCATATCCCCGGTATTCGAGGCGCCGCAAACCCTCAATGACGAGCGGCACCACCGCCTTAGGCCCAATGTAACCGACAATTCCGCACACGGTAATTTGCTCCTGGAGCTTCGCCTTGAGTCAGGCGTGGCAGCTGATCGACTCAATCAGGTTAGCACATACGTTTGATGAGACAAGGCGCGGCCAGGATTCGTTGTCCAAAACGCTGCGGGACTCGATGCCCCGACCAGGAGCGAGCTACTCTAGAATTTCGAACCGGAATTCTTCGATGACGGGATTGGTGAGCACGTCTTTCGCGATTCGCTCGACTTGAGTCTTTGCTTCGTCGCGCCCCAGGCCGTCCAGATTCAGCACGAAGAATTTGCCCTGGCGGACATCCTGAACTTTCGCGAAGCCCTGTGAAGCGAGCGCGCGTTGAATCGTTTGTCCCTGCGGATCCAAAACCGTGGACTTGAGCATGACCCAGACGTGTGCTTTCATCGCAGGATTATACCAATCCCGCCGCTTTTGCAGAGGCACGAAAATTCTCGAGCAACTCGCGCTTGTCCATAGGCGGTAGAAATGCGGCGTTAATGCTATTCTCGGCCAAATCGAGCATTTGCTTTTTCGATAGTCCCAGAGATTCAACCAGCGAGTACTCCCGAAGCAGTTCGGTGTGGAACAGGCCGGGATCGTCCGTCGAGAGAGTCACGAGGAGCCCCTGCTGCATGAATTTCGGTAGCGGGTGATCGCGGAGCGTCGCATCCGGCTTGCCGGTTTGTTTCGCGAGCGCACCCGTACAGAGATTGCTCGTGGGGCAATTTTCCAGCACCACTCGGCGTGTGATGAGCGACTCAGCGAGCGCTGGGTCGTGCATCACGGAGATCCCATGCCCAATCCTTTCAGCGCCCAGAATTTCCACGGCTTCGCGCACCGACTCAGGACCGCCAATTTCTCCGGCGTGACACACAGTTCGAAGGCCATCACCGCGCGCGAGGTCAAACGCCGGACGAAAACTTACGGTCGATCCCGAAAGCTCGTCTCCGCCCATTCCGAAAGCAATCACGCCGGAGGTGTGCAACTTTGATGCCCAGCGAGCCACTTCCATCGCAGCTTCTGCGCCGAATTGGCGTGCGACGTCGAATATCCACGCAGTTCGCAACCGGCTGAAGGGGACACTCTGGGCAGTTTCGCGGATGGCCTGAAAATTGGCTTCGACATTTTGCATCCGGCGAAGCATCACGCCTGCGGAGATCGTAATTTCGGCATAGACCACGTTCTGCCGTAACAGCTCTTCCGCCAGATGGCGGGTAATGAGGGCATAGTCGTCCGGCGTTCGCAGAAACGACGTAATCCACTTGAAGGTTTCGATGAATCCCATGAAATCGGAGTAGTTGTAGCGGGCAAGAACCTCTTCGCGGGTGAGTGTCACGCCGTGTCGCGCGGCTAATTCCACCGCGACATCAGGACGGATCGATCCCTCGAGATGCAGGTGCAATTCCGCTTTGGGAAGACCAGCGATGATCGATGGAAGCGGGTTTTGTTCTGTTGCCACTTGTGCCTACTGCGCCGGCAATTGCGGACGCCCCGCGTTAATCCACGCGGTCATCCAATAGGAACCGAGATCCGTGGAAGCATCTGAAAGCTGGCGCACCAGGACGGCGCCGGTTTGCGCGTAGAAGCGGTCGTAATATTCGTCCGTGTAGCCTGATAGCCCCTCATGGGCGCGCATGTCCGCCAAGAGAATGTTTTCGAGCGCTGCGTGAGCGCTCAGGGCCATCTCAAACGCACGGTCGGTCGGATCGTGAATAAAGATAGCTTCGTTGGGCTTGACGAAAAAAAACAGTTGAAACCGTTCGATAAGCCCGGAGCCAAATCGTTGACTCACCCCAGGTTGGTTTGAGAGCTTTCCGTCGAAATTCATCGTTGTGTTGAAGGGATCATGTGACTCTGCGACATAGTGTGCAAGGTACGCAGCGGAAAGTTTCGCATCGGTCCAATTGTGGTCGTGGAATGCATCCGTCAACTTCTTGCTGTACGTGCCCACCTGCCAGGGAAGCACTCCGTAGGTGTAAACAGACCGGCGGCTGTACTTCGAGACCGCAGCCGTATACGCGCGAGGCAAAGCCGAAAATGGAAACTGGCCGTAATGATCGAGCTTGATGAAATCGGTGTTCGTCAACGACGGGTCTTTCAACTCCGCTTCTTCGGGATCGACCACGTGCTGCACCAGGTATTGTCGATTCGCTTCAAAAAAGGGCCGAATGTCATCAGGAAGCGTATCCACGGCTTTGTTCGTAATCAGGCGTTGCGCGTTCTCACCCCAGGCAAACGTCGACGGCATGCCCAACACCAGAATGAGCAGCAGCAGAGCGAGCGCAACGCAAAGCCGCACTTGCATCAGACAACTCCACCTTTCACGTCGGGCGCCACCAGATTCCGTGTTGCCAGCTGGCTGTGCCGCCGCCCATAAAAATAATAAAAGCACAATCCGATTGCCAGCCAAACGAAAAATCGTATCCAGCTGACGATCGGGAGCCCCGCCATCAGCAGAATGCAAGTGAGTATCGTCGCGACCGGCGCAGTTAATCCCCCGGGAGCGCGGAATGCGCGATGCCGATCGGGTTGCTTATATCGCAGGATCAAGACTCCCGCCGCCACAAGCCCGAAGGCAAATAGCGTGCCAATGTTCGAAAGGTCGGTGAGCGTGCCAATATCCAACAACCCTGCCGGAATTCCCACCAGGAACCCGGCAACCCAGGTGGAGAAATCGGGCGTGCGGTATTCCTTGTGAACACGACTGAAAAGCTTCGGCAGAAGCCCATCGCGCGACATCGCGAACCACACTCGCGCTTGCCCCAGCTGGAAAACCAGAAGCGACGATATCATTCCCATCAACGCCCCGATCAGCACGATCAGCTGGACAGACCCGAAATGCAACTTTTTCATCGTGTTGACTACCGGCGCCGCATCGTCGAGAAGAGTTTGCCACGGCACAAGGCCTGTCAGCACAACGACGACCCCGATATACAGTACCGTGCAAATAATCAGCGTTGCGATAATTCCGATCGGCAAATCGCGTTGTGGATTCTTGCATTCTTCCGCGGCGGTCGAAACGGAATCGAATCCGATGTACGTGAAAAACACGATCGAGCCGCCTGTCAGAATTCCCGGCCACCCATTCGGGGCGAACGGATGCCAGTTCGCCGGATGAATGAAGCGCGACGCGAAGATGATAAAAACCATGATGGCGACGATCTTCAATATCACCATCACGTTGTTCGTTTCCGCCGACTCTCGAATTCCGCGCACGAGAATCATTGTCAAAATCATTACGATGACGAAGGCCGGCAAGTTAAATCCGAAATGCCAGCCCGGCTGGTACAGCACATGATTCTCTAAATCGGAAAGCCCTGCAGGCAAATACGCCGGAGAAATCCATCGCAGGCTGGCGTGAATCCCGAAGTAATCAAGCAGATTCACGACGTGCGCCGAAAAGCCGACGCTTACCGCCATGTTCGAAACTGCGTATTCGAGAATCAGGTCCCACCCGATAATCCACGCGATCAACTCACCCATCGTGGCGTATGTGTATGTGTAGGCGCTGCCCGCAATCGGTATCATCGCGGCCAGTTCCGCGTAACAGAGAGCCGCAAACCCGCAAGCAATCGCAACGAGAATGAACGAGAGCGCAATGGCTGGTCCCGCACCGGGACGTCCGAACGAAGCCGAATGATAGATCAGATATTCGAGTAGCGGGGCATTCAGGATTGAACTGAATTGCATCTTCTGCCCGGCGATCGCTGTGCCGATCACGGTGAAAATGCCGGAGCCGATCACTGCGCCAATTCCGAGCGACGTCAGGCTGAGCGCGCCGAGCGTTTTCTTCAGGCGCTTTTCGGGTTCCTGCGAATCGGATATCAGCTTGTCGATGTCTTTGGTGCGAAAAATCTGAGCGCCCAATCAGCACCTTCCCGTGCAGAAAAAACTCTATAACGCGCTGCAATTTCGCGCAACCGGATGCGTCCAAAGTAACCGGCGTTGCACGCCGAGAAAGTCTGACGGCAAACGCCCCGGCCCGCTGCCAAAGAAGCCCTCATCCTAACAGCACACCGTCCCCGCAATTATTTCTTTTCCGTTGGGTCCGGCATGCCTGCCCGCCGCAGGCGGGCCGTGCCCTGGCACGCGCGATTTCAGATATGCGGCCGCAGGCGCCGGCCATCGCTATGCCAGCTGCAGATTCGCATACCGCTCGATCAATTTCTTCGGCCCGTAATCCTGAAAGCTCACGGTGAGCTTCCGCTCCTCGCCCTCACCCTCCACATCAATTATCGTGCCGAGCCCGTATTTCGAATGGCGCACTCGAGCGCCGATCAGCGGATCCTTGCTAGACGCGCGAAAAGTGCCGCGGCTCGCTCTGCTGGCGCCCGAGTGGTGATTGACGCTGCCCGTAGTTCGCCCAGAACCGTGCGGTGTGCGCGCTCGTCCATAGGAATAGCTTTCGGAATCATCCGGATCATTTTCATAGCGCCGGGTCTCGCCCGGTTCTGAAAGCGATCCTGCAGCGGTCTCGATCAGCTCGCTCGGAATCTCTGCGAGAAATCGCGACGGCATCGAAGCGCGCAGCCGTTCCTCGCCATAGCTCCGGCGATACACGGCTCGCGAAATCAATAGAGACCGCTTCGCTCGCGTCATACCCACGTAGAACAGCCGGCGCTCCTCTTCCAATTCCGCATTGCTGTTTGCCGAACGACTGTGGGGAAGCAAACCTTCTTCGAGGCCTGCGAGGAACACGGCGTCGAATTCGAGTCCCTTTGCGCTGTGCAGCGTCATCAATGACACTGGAATCGTCGGATCGTATGCGTCGGAATCAGCCACGAGCGCGGCGGTGTCGAGCACATCCTCCAGCGTTTGCCCCTGCTCGGTTGCTTCCGCCATCGCATTCGAAAGTTCACGCAGATTGTCTGCGCGCGAAGTGTGTTCGAAATTGTCCTGTTGCTCCACCCAGCCGAGATATCCGGTACGATCGAGCACACGTTCGATCAGTTGTGCAGGCGGCAAGCCGGAGCACTCTTCCGCGAGTTGCTCGATCAACTCCCGGAAAGAATGGAGCGCATTACTCAGCTTCTTGCCCGTTGTGAATTCGCCCGCTCGAATCACGTCCCAGAGTGATTTGCCTTTTTCACGCGCACTCGCTTCGAGCACTGCCACTGTGGCGGCTCCGATTCCACGCGGCGGCACATTCAACACGCGCAAAAGCGCCACATCGTCCTCGGGGTGGAGAATCAGCCGAACGTAGGCGAGCGCATTCCGCACCTCGGCGCGCTCGTAAAAGCTAAAACCGCCCACGACGCGATATCGAATCCCCAATCGCCGCAAAACTTCCTCGAACGACCGCGATTGCGCGCCGGTTCGATACAGCACGGCAGCGCGCGCGTCAGGATCGTTGCGCACTGCCGTTGAAATCTCGCCACCAATGAATTCCGCTTCCGCGAACGAATCTTGAGCCTCGAAAAAACGCAGCGCCTGGCCCAATCCCAGCGTCGCTTGCAACGTCTTGCCGAGCCGATCGGAATTGTTGCCGACGACTGCCGCGGCGGCATCCAGTATTTTCTGAGTCGACCGGTAATTCTCCTCGAGCCGGATGATTTTCGTCTCCGGAAAATCCGCGGTGAATCGTTTCAAATTCCCAGCGCGCGCCCCGCGCCACCCGTAAATCGATTGATCCTCGTCGCCGACCACGCAAATATTCTTTCGCGTGCCCGCCAGCAATCGCACCAGCTCTTCCTGCGCGCCGTTCGTGTCCTGAAATTCATCCACCATCAGATATTGAAACCGCGAATTCCAGGCTGAGCGCACCGGCGCATTCTCGCGAAGAAGCTGCACCGCTCTCAGAAGCAGATCATCGAAATCGAGCGCGCTCGCTTTCCGCAGCATCTCGTTGTAGGCGCGAAACACTTTCGCCACGTCCTTGCGCGTCTCGTCGCGCATGGTCGCGGCGCTCGCTTCCATTTCGTCCGGAGTCATACCATGATTTTTTGCGTGGCTGATTTGCGCCCGCATGCTTCGCGGCGGGTAATCCTCGGCGGGAAGATCGAGCAACAGCAGCGTCCGCTTCACGGCGGCCGTCTGATCATCATCGTCGTAGATCGCGAAATCGCGCGGTAAGCCGGCGTTCAAGGCCTCGCGCCGCAGAAGGCGCGCGCAGAATGAATGAAAAGTTGACACCCAAACGTCCGAAGCGTCGCTTCCGCTCGACCGCAACAGCTCGCCGATGCGTTCCTTCATCACGCCAGCCGCTTTATTTGTGAACGTGACGGCAAGGATCGCGTTGCCTGGTACGTCTTTTTCGATCAGATAGGCCACGCGATACGTGATCACGCGCGTTTTGCCCGTGCCTGCGCCGGCCAATACTAGCAGCGGCCCTTCTGTCGTAAGCACCGCTTCGCGCTGACGCTGGTTGAGTTGGTCGAGGAGCGACATTGCCTGAGGGGAATTGCTCAAGCGTGAATTCTATCTGACGAGCACCGAATCGGCAATTTGCGATTCCACTCAACGATGCGTTCCCTGAGTTTTCGTTGAACACTTTGCGCGCCACAAACTTCGCAGAGGCCACGAAGCCGCAGGCTGCCACGTGCAACTCTGCTACAATCGTGCGATTTCATCGGGACATTTCGCGCGCATGAAGCAACTGAAGATTCCAGCCTGGCTGCAAAAATTCGTCGCGGTGATGGGTGGCGGAGGACTCTTCGTCGTCGCATTTCTCGATTCGTCCGTGCTTTCGTTTCCATTTGTAACCGACGCGCTCGTCTTCCAGCTCGCGTATACGAATCCCGCGCGCATGCCGTATTACGTCGCAATGGCCGCGATCGGCTCCCTCGCGGGGTGTGTGTGGTTGTATCTGCTGGCAAAAAAGGGCGGCGAGGCCTATTTTCACCGGCACGCAGGCGGACGCGCCGGAAAAATCAAAGAATGGGTGGAAGGCCACGCGTTTCTGAGCGTTTTTATTCCTGCGATTCTGCCACCACCATTCCCATTCAAAATATTTGTGCTTGCCGAAGGGGTATTCCAGGTTCCGCTGCGGACGTTCGTCTTTTCGATTTTGCTGAGCCGCGGGCTGCGTTATCTTGTTGAAGGAATCCTTGCCGTGCGCTACGGCGACGTAGCATTGCGGTTTCTGATCGCACATAGCGCCGCGTTTGGTTTCTCGATGGTGGCGTTATTGTTCCTGCTTTTCCTGGTCAGTCGATTGTCGTTGGGGCATCCGAATCCCACGCGCTAACTTCAGGACATCCCTCGTCATCTTCGCGACTCAAATTCAAACTCCTCGCTCGCAATTTGAAGGTCGCCGCGCATCTCCACGCGCACCATGATATTCGCGGGGCTGCCGTCGCGTTCGGCGAACCGCGCATCGCGCAACTCGAAGCGATAACCTTCACCGGGACGCACCACGCTTGCGAGAGGGAATCGCGCATACGTAAGAAATCTTTGCGCCACTGCCGTGCGCTGGCCCGCCTGGAGCGCTGGCGAATCTTCCGGCTTGTAATACGTCACGCTACGCTCCGAATCGAATTCAGAATTCGGTAGCACCGGCACTCCCACCTCCTCGATCGTATTGTCCGTCGAAACCACTCCTCGCCATTCGAACGGCGAAGCGGACGAGGGAAATGCACCCGCAGAAAGCGGTGTGCGCCCGTGATAGTCGCGCGATTCAAGCAGATCCACCGCCTGGCTGTGAAAGTATCCTCGCGCACCGACATAGACCAGCAGCAGTGCCAGCACAACGACCGCGCCCACTTCTCCGCCACCGCTTTTTTTTCGTTCGCCGATTTCTTCGCCGACGAGCCGGAGTAGCGCCGGCAAAAGCAGTCCCGCGCCGAGCAAGATCACCATCCACGGATCGAGTTCCGTAAGCAGATCGAGCGCAAACCATCGCGCTCGAAACGGCCACAGCAGCCGTACACCCACGCCGCTCGCAACGTCGAGCAGTAAATGCCCCGCAATCCCGATTGCACATAACGAAGAAGGCGACGGCAAAACTCAATCGCGCCGCGGGCGGACGACTCATCTCTGGATTTTTTGCGCGTCTCGTTGTATCGAGCCAGCAGAACGCGCCCGCGATCGCACACGCCAATAGAATCGACGAGGGAAGAGAATGCAGAAGACTGCGGTCAAATCTCAGGAACGAGCCTGCGCCACCCAGGTAGCTCGCATAATCAAGATCGGGTGCGACACCCGCCACCACCAGCATCGCGGTTCCAAATCGCGGCAGGCGTTTTTGTCCCGCGCGTGCCAGTGCTAGTGATGTCAGCGCATGCGTGACCGGTTCCACGCTTGCATCCTACCAGAATGAGCTGCGGAACTAGCCGTTGCGCCGCGGCGGAATCACAAGCGACAGCGCGTCAGGCACGATCGAAAATTTAATCGGCAAATCGCCAATCGGTTCGCCGTCCACCTGCGCCCACAAAGGTCCGTCGCCATTCGCTTCGCAGATCGCTTCCGTGGATTTCCACGCTTCAATTCCTTCCATGCCGCGCAGCTTGCCGAGCCAGAGCGCGGGCAGACAACCCAGGTAACGCAGGCGGCTTTTCGCCGAGTTCGTGAGAAATTCGAATGAGTCTTCGAAAAGATTCGCGCCCGTCGTAATCTTGAACGGACCTCCGTAGTTCACCGTTCGTCCCACGATCACGATCGTCGCCTTCCGCTCTTCGCCATTCGAGTGCACGCGCATTTCGGGGAAGCCGTACTGAAAGAGCTGTCGCGTCCCTTCGAGCCAATACGCCAAAATGCCGGCTTTCTTTTTCAACTTGCCGTCGACGCCGTTCACAATCGCGCCATCAGGCCCTGCGCCCGCAACGCAAAGAAAATATCGCCCTTCGCGCGGCACTTCGTCCGTCTGCCGGCCATCGGCCGGGATCGCGACGCCGAGTGCGATTCGCCGAACCGTACCGCCCGCGATCAATCGTGCCGCCTGTGGAATGTCCCAGGGAATCCCGAGCTCCTTCGCGAGAATATTCGCAGTACCGGCTGGAAGAAGGGCCATCGGCACGCGGCTGCCGGCGAGGCCATTGACGATTTCATTGTTCGTGCCGTCGCCGCCGCAGGCAATCACCATGCCGCGCCCTTGTTTTACAGCCTGACGCGCTATTGTGGTGGCACTTAGCCGTCCTTCGGTGGGCGCAATTTCGGTACGAATCCCCGCATCCTTGCAGAATTCGCACTGCCTGCTCGATTTCCGCAAAGCGGCGGTGCAGTTTTCTCCCGCTCGTCGGGTTATAGATCAACAGCGCGTCTTGGATTCCTTCGGGCATGGGCTCGTCAGCAGATTAGTCGGCTAACACTACGATTGCAAACACGCATTGTATAATATCGTGCTGAATTCATTTGGAGCGTTTCCCGCTGAGGGTTTGAATGACGAAAAAGCAAGACGCAAAAGAAATCGACCGGCTCCGCGACGAAATTCGCCACCACGAATATTCCTACTACGTGGTGGACGATCCCGAAATCTCCGACGCCGCATTCGATCGTCTGATGAATCGGCTCAAGGAACTCGAAGCGCAGCATCCCGATCTCGTCACATCCGATTCTCCCACGGTTCGTGTCGGCGGCGCCCCGCGCGAAGGCTTTCAGAAAGTTCGGCACGCCACGCCGATGGTTAGTCTCGACAATGCGTTCTCAATCGAGGCCCTCACCGCTTTCGACCAGCGCGTACGAGGCACCACAGGCCGCGAAAAAATCGACTACATCGCCGAGCACAAATTTGATGGCCTGAGCCTCTCGCTCATCTATGAGAAGGGCGCGCTCGTCCGCGGCGTAACGCGAGGCGACGGCAGCACGGGCGAAGACGTCACTTCCAACGTGAAAACAATCCGTTCGATCCCGTTGAGCATCGAGCCTGCCTTGCTAAAGAAAGCTGGCATTCCCAGCGATTTTGAAGTTCGCGGCGAAGTGATCATGACGCGCGAAGCGTTCGAAGAGATGAACGCGCAGCAGGCGGTGCAGGGCGGCAAGATTTTCGCGAACCCGCGAAGTTCGGCTGCAGGATCAGTGCGTGTGCTCGATCCGCGCATCACGGCCTCTCGCCGTCTCGATTTTTTCGCCTATTACATGCTCGTGAATGGCCGCGCGCCCAAGAAGCGCCTGTCGGAAATACTGGAAACGCTTTCGGTTCTCCGCTTCAAAGCCAGCGATGACTGGAAACTTTGCCACTCGCTCGCCGAAGTGGAACGCTACATCGATGCCTGGGAATCGAAGCGCGAGAAACTGGAATACGAAATCGATGGCATCGTGATCAAGGTCGACGAAATTTCACTACAAAACGAACTTGGGTTCACCTCCAAAGCTCCTCGCTGGGCCGTCGCTTACAAGTACGCAGCGCATCAGGAAACCACGCTCCTCAAGGAAATCGCCGTAAGCGTCGGCCGCACCGGCGTGCTCACGCCGTTTGCGATTTTTGAGCCCGTACAAATTGGTGGTGTCACGGTCGTGAAATCCACGCTGCATAACATGGATGAAGTCGAACGCCTCAACGTCCACGCCGGCGACACGGTACTCGTCGAACGTGCCGGGGAAGTGATTCCCCACGTGCTGAAAGTGGTCAAGCACGGAAAAGAAGAAAAGCAATTCAAGATGCCGGACAAATGTCCGGTCTGCGGCACGCGCGTTCATCGCGCCGAAGGGGAAGTGGCCTATCGTTGCGTCAATGTATCTTGCCCGGCGCGCAGGCGAGAGTCGTTCCTCCACTTCGCAAGCCGTCACGCCATGAATATCGACGGACTCGGCGAAAAAATCGTCGTGCAGCTGATCGACAACAATCTCGTAAAGGATTTTGCCGATCTCTACAAGCTCGATCTCGAAGAGATCTCAGGTCTCGATCGCATGGCGGAAAAATCCGCGCAAAATCTCATCGATGAGATCGCCGCCAGCAAAAAGAACAGTCTCGAGAGGCTGATCTATGCGATCGGAATTCCGTTCGTCGGCGAACGCACGGGGCAGCTTCTCGCGCAGCATTTCGGATCGATGGATAAATTAGCCGACGCCACCGTCGAGGAATTACTTGAAGTCACCGAAGTCGGACCAAAAATTGCCGAAGGCGTGAGAGAATTCTTTTCCGAATCCGCGAATCGCAAGCTCATCGACCGCCTCCGCGCCGCCGGCGTGAATATGAAAGAAGACCGCCCTGCTCCGAAGGGCGCACAGCTCGCGGGCAAGACGTTCGTCTTCACCGGCACTCTCGAAAATCGCTCTCGCGAGCAGGCCGAGCAACTTGTCGCCGCCTACGGCGGAAAAGCGGGCTCAACCGTGAGCAAGAAAACCAGCTACGTTGTCGTCGGCGCCGATCCCGGTTCCAAATTTGACAAGGCCAAAACTCTCGGCGTCGCGATCCTCGACGAAGCCGGATTCGAGAAATTGCTACCTTCGAAATAGCTCCGAAAGAGCGCCCTGGGTCATTTTCTAAATGCCACCTATGCCCCTGCGAACAAAGAGGTTCCGCCAGAGTCCACCTCGTCGACGCTAATAAATCCACGACTCCGACGAAATAGTTCGTCCCGACAAAATCAACGCGGCACGCGTGGCCCCGATGAGCGTTCCGCTTTGTCGTGGGCCTTCCTCAACGATGCCTCAACCCGCACGTATGCATCCTTCCGCCCCCACATGTCGTATAATTATCGTGGCGGGTGAGTCGGATGATCGCCGGCTTGCCCTGAGCCCGCCGCGAGGCGGACGAAGGGGCGGCGGGAGGAAAGTCCGGACTCCCATCGCCGCGAACTCGCAAGAGGCAGCGGCGAAAGGGCAACGCGCCTGGTAACGCCAGGGGGTTGCGTCGGCGTTCCGCGAAGGCGGCACGTGTTGGCGCGGCTACGGAAAGTGCCACAGAAAATATACCGCCGGTGCGATGCGTACCTCTGCGGCAGGCCCGAGGAAAAACCGAGGGCTCGCCTCTTTCGGTCCAGCGCATTTGGTAAGGGTGAAAAGGTGGGGTAAGAGCCCACCGCCCGGGTGGCGACACTCGGGGCACGGAAAACCCCGCGTGGAGCAAGGCCAAATAGGAGGGGAGGGCTGGCCCGGCCCGTATGCATCGCGTTCGCAAGAACGCGGCGCTCTGACCCTCGGGTAGGCTGCTTGAGTCCCGGAGCGATCCGGGACCTAGAGGAATGATCGTCGCGCTGTGCCGGTTTAGTCCCGATGAATTGTCGGGAGCGCCAATCGCGCTCCAACGCAAGTTGGCGGCGAGGCCCAGCGAACAGAATCCGGCTTACAGGCTCATCCGCCAATTTTATATTTCTTGCGAGTCTTGTGAAGCACGCTGCGGGCAAAAAAGCCCCGCGGCTACTCTGTCGCCCGCCTCAAATAAATCTAGTAATTCACTTTTAGCTCGGGCGCGTAGAACGTTTCATACTCCACGGGTTTATTCCCGCAGCTTTGGATAGGGAATCGAGCCATTTTCAGCCACGACTGGACTTTATCTTCATTCTCTCGATTGAGCGCTCGGCCAATCGGATCCGACTGCTTCACGCGGCCGTCCGGCCCTACTGTCACAAGAAATGGGTTCAACTGATCGAGCTGAGACTGCGTAAAACTTGGCTCGTTCGCGTCTACCATCGACAGAGTCGACGAGAGCGTAAGACACCAGTCGCGTGAGATCGAATTCGGCGGGGGATCGAACGTGCCGTCCGGGAATTTGCTCACGTTCTCCAGCGTGTCTACAGTGACCTCGATGTTTACCGGGCGGACGTTTGCGGGATGCGCGAAACTCGTCATGTGCATCGGATATCGCTTCACACCTAACGTCTTGAACGATTTCAGCTGAAAGTTCGTCGGCCGGTTCTCCAAGTTTCCTTCGGCGCTGATCGACATGAGTGCTTTCGTTCCAGGATCGAAGCAAACAAGTTCGGTGGCGTGCTGCTTCGTGTTTGGATCGCGCTTTGCCGCGTGGACGCACGTCAGCGCAGCGCCGTCCACTTGCTCGGTCGATATTTTTGCGATGTCCAGGTCCACCATCAAATCGCCTGGGACCGGTGACTTTAGGACCTCCCGCACGTTTCGGAACGGCAGCGCGATCGCAACGCTGCTTCGAGAAACATGCATCTTGTCGTCGAGGGCCACGTCTACCTCTTCGTCGCCGCCTATTTCAAACGTCTCGCGATAATGTTGTGACGCCGCCCACTGCAATTCATACGTCCCATCCTGGACCTTGCCATCCACTTCATAGTGAACACGAGCGAGCATGTGAAATGGCGGACTGGCAGGTTTGCGAAGGTTCATTGCAATGAAGGCCCGCTCAAGCATGCCCTTTGCTTCGGCAGCCGACGGAAGTGACTGGCCCAGGACGGGCACAGCACACGCGAGTGAGATAAACGCGATCAGCCAAACAGGAAACGACCGGCTGCCCAACAAACCGGTCCACCTGCCGCTGGGATAGACGCCCGGCAATTTCGTTCCTTTCCGCAGAATGAAAAAGGGGCAGAATTCGCTCTGCCCCTCTTCGTCCGAAGACATGTAATCGTACTACTTAGCCGAGCACCAGCAAGTATCGATTGCTATGACTTGTGCCTGGGCGACTTGGCGTCCAATGTTGACACCAAAGCCTCCGCTGACGGCGGCACGTGCGTTTCGTTTCGAAGAACGATATCTCGCGCCGACACTTTTTCTCCGTAAATTCTCAGGTTGGCGTCATTGTCGGGACGTATCGTCGATCCCTCGAGCGACACTCCCGCAAAAGCCCCGCGTGAGCGCGAGTAACTCAAGATCTCCGCTCGCATCGAAGCATCTGTTTCCGCTGACGCGCTTCGGCCCACCGGTCCCGCAGCCACCGACGCATCTCCTCCCAATTTCACTTTGCTGCTGAGGATTCCGTTTGCGCCGCTGTCATTCATCACCAGTAGCACGAAGTCAGTTGCTTGCCCGCCGATTTGAAACCCTACGCTGCCGCCTTCCAGAGCCATCATCGACGGCGCACCCCATGGGCCGTTAAAGTTTGCGCCCGTGCGGCACGTCATCACGCCCCGGCCGTAACTCACGCCGACCACAAACGCAGCCTTAAGGACTGACGGAAACACGACCACGCATTCCGCTTTGTCGAGCAAGTCCTGCGGAATGGAATCTGGAATATTCATGATTTCTGACATCACAACCCCGGAATTCTTGATTCGATCCTGGTCATCCGCTTTGTCGTCGGCCCGGCTTGTGATCGCGAAAAGCATCAGAGCGCATAGGACAGACGCGAGTATCCCTGTTTTTCGTTTCATTAGTTTCTCCTGATTAATTGAAATAAACGCGAAACGGTTTCGAGCCTAATTGCTGGTCGTGCCGCCGCGCATGAAGTGCATGAGCAGTGAGATTAGGAAAACAACCAGAAACACAAAGAAGAGAATCTTGGCAATTCCAGCAGCCGCGAAAGCGACGCCGCCGAATCCCAAAAAGCCGGCGATCAGCGCGACGACCAGGAACACCAAAGCGTAGTACAACATTGAAATCCTCCCGCTGCTTTCGCAGCAAGTATCTCCATATCTTCGCAGTCCGTTCGAATGAACCGCGCATCTTCACACTAGCTCGAACGGCTCAGTCGAACCATACTCGGATGCCTGCAATCGGGGCCGGTATTCCCCTTAGATCTGTCTGAGGTGGAGACGTAAGTTATTGAAATATAATGTCTTGTACGCGATAGGGTCCAATTTGCTGCGGGCAGGGAACCGCATCATCCCGTAACGTCATACGTCCGTTTTTTCGTTTTAGCTGGAAAATTCCGCAAGTTACTGGCGTAGGTGTTTCAACTTCTCATCCACTGTGCTGCCGACCGCACGCACCCATGAGCCATACGTGGGATTCGGTAATTGAATCCAGCGCTCTCCCCACAGACTCTGATGAGCAAGAAAAAGCTTCTCGCGCCCGTCAATATCTGTCATGTTGGCGGGGATCTGCAGGAAATCGCCGAGCTGGTCTCCTATCAGCAACAGGATTCGGAATTTTTCGGCAACTAACTTGCGCCGCGCCGTCTTGTCCGTTTCCTTATTGGTTTTCGCGCAAAAAAGACGATCAGGCGCCGATTCGAGCGGGATTTGCAGTTTGCGAAGTACTTCCACCGTCGGATCATCTTCCTTCGATGAATCACACACTCGATTCGTGACATAGATTGGCGTCACGCCGTTCGCGTGCGCGAACTGCAGGAAATCCATCGCTCCGGGTATCAGGCCGGCGTTCTTTTCCTCCACCCAGTTCGTCCAGGCCTGGTTTGCATTAGCCGAGGGCGCAGCCGTCATGCGCGCCTCGTATGCGGAATTGTCGAGAACCGTCTCGTCCAAATCCAGAATCACCGCGGGCGGAAGATTGCCGAACTCGCCATTCTGTTCCAGCGCCGCCGTCCAGTGGGGATCGCGAAGTCCAGCCAGCAGCGCATTCTGCGCGAAACGGTATGCCTGCACCGTCCCCGCTTTGTACTCCACCGCCGTTTGCATCCAGAGAACGGCGTTCAGATTGTCATACGCGGGTGGTGCGGTCGGCTGCGCAAAGCTCAGCCCGAAAAGCGAGAAGAAAACGGTGAGGGAGACGATTGCTCTTAGCATGCTTCCTCCGCTTCGAAGCGAGCCTGTTAGAAGATTCACAAGCGCATCACTATGAATTTTATGCGCACCTCAGCCGCAAACGCAGAGGGACGGAGTCTGAATTTCGGCAAGGAATTCGTTTCGTGCGGCGTCGATTCGTCCGGTCTAGGCGATTTTCCCTAAATAAAATGCCAGCCGCCTCGCGCCATTCAGCACGCAACGATTCGCCGCCCCGCTGGTGCCTCGTTTATGACGCCGATGTCAAACGCCCCAGCAGCAATTTGAAGAATCTCTCCGCGTCCACTTCCACCGCCACTTTCGTGTTCGCCTTGAACGCCTCTTCCGTCACGATTACCGGACTCCCGTTGTGCTGCTCTCCCAGCGCCATCGGCGCTGACCCGCGCGCCGGGCCAAACGCATACCCGACCGTTTCGCCCGCCGTGAACTGGCCCTCCGTCTCCACTTCCACGTAATAGTCCTTCAACGTCAAAATTCCCGGATCGATCAGGTTCGCCACCGTCAGCGGATCGTGCATCGCTTCGATCATCGGATGCGGCCCGCGGTTGAGGCGCTCGAGAGTTGCGTGCATAATTTTTCCAGCCGCAATTCCCGAAGGATTTTTCGCCGTTTCCATCACTTTCAGCCGCTCGTCAGTGAAAAGAACCTTGCGAGTCACGTCCAGCCCCACCATCGTCAGTGGAACTCCCGCATCGAACACAACGCGCGCCGCCTCCGGATCGACGTACAAATTAAATTCCGCGGCGGGCGTCACGTTTCCGCCCGATAGCGAACCGCCCATGATCACGATGCTCCGAAGTTTTCCGGCCAAATCGGGATCGGCTCGCAGAGCGAGCGCCACGTTGGTCAACGGCCCCACCGCCACAATCGAAATCTCTCCCGGATTTGCGCGCACGATTTTGCGAATCAGTTCCGGCGCAGTCTCCGCCACTGGTTTTATTTTCGGCTCCGGAAACTCCACACCCGCGAGGCCATTGTTTCCGTGAACGTGCTCGCCCGTGATTAACCGCCGCACCAGCGGATGCCGCGCACCCGCCGCCACCGGAACATCCGTCCGCCCCGCGATCTCAAGCAGCTTAAGCGCATTCGGGAGCGTAAATTCCAGCGGTACGTTTCCCGCCACTGGCGTGATCGCTTCCACCTTTAATTCCGGCGAACGGAGCGCCAGCAAAATTGCGAGTGCATCGTCGACTCCCGGATCGGTGTCGATAATAATTCGGTGCGGAGCCGCTGCCGTCGGAGCTATGCCTCGTGACGCAGAACGCGCTCCCGGCCGTGCGCCATCGCTCCCGCGCGATGTTCGTTCGGACGTTTCGCTAGCGTCGCGCGCTCCCGCATTCAACTGCCCACTCACAAACGTCGAACCCAATTTCGCGGCTGCTATCGCGCCCATCGACCCTGCCAAAAATTCCCTGCGATTCGGCTGCTCTTTTTCCCGTTCGTGCCCCATGTTTCTCCTTGTAAAAATCCCCGCGTCCTTGAAACCGTCCCTTATAGTAGCCGCGCCTCACAACTGTCAAGCAAATCCCGGCATTTGTGAACTGGAAACGGACCAATAGCTACAAGAAATCTCTACCAGCACGAACGAACTCGTAGTAAACGTAGCAGTCAGTTAGTCGTTCGTCGAACGTATGCAGACAACTGGAGGCGACTTGCCGCCCGCGACAAACCCATCCACAGCAAGTTCAGCCAGCCGCATCTACGGCCATCTGCAAACCGCCATCCTCTTCGCGTTCGCGGTCGTAGTTTTTTTCGGTCCGGGTCGTCCACTGCTTCTCCTCGGCAAAATCCCAACGATTGCCGGTAGCGTACTTTGCGCGCTTGGCCTCCTCCTCCTCTTCATCGCCTTCCGCTCACTGGGCCGCTCGATTCAAATCGCACCGGAACCCCGCGCCGACGCCACCCTCGTAACAAGTGGCATTTATCGCTGGTTTCGCCATCCGATCTACACCGCTATTTTGCTCATCGTGATCGGAATTTTCTTGCGCAGGCCCACGCCCTTCATAGGCATTGCCGCCCTCGCCGTAATCATTTTCTTAGCGGTGAAAGTGCAATTCGAAGAGAAACTCCTGGAAGCGCATTATCCAACCTACGCCGCCTACAAATCTCGCAGCTGGGGACTGATTCCTTGGCCGCGCTCGAGCAAATAGGTCTATATAGGGCAAAACGCAAATCAGGATTGTTTTCCCGTAGCCGAACAGACGAGACCAGCGAATTTCGAATAGTGGGGAATTAACATTTCACTCAGGCGAAGATAAACCCTCCGAACTCATTTCGAAAAGTGATAGTCCAAAACCCATGCCCCGGTTCTGTCGTCCTTCCACATTTTCCGGAACGCGGCTTCGCGCGTCAGCGGCGCATCGAGGAACAGTCCAAGCGCACGCCGTCATATGGCAGCGAAGCCGAAACCGTGGCACCAGCGCTCAGTAAAACCGGATTGCTTAGTCCTTCGGTTTTTCCGCTCCCGGCACGCGCTTCCGCAAAAACTCAATCTGGCCGCAGTGATGCGAAATGTGCTCGCACACGTGAAACCACTTGCAGTAATTGTTCGTCGGCCCCCAATACCACTTCTGATCGACGGTCATCAGCCACGCGTCATCGCGCTTCGCAAAGCCCGCGAGTGACTTCTCGCGCGTCTCCTTCAGCACTCCCAAATAGTAGTCGCGATCGTGTCCCTTGATCGTTTTCCGTCCCGCATCTCCCAAATCCATCGCCGGGCCCCACTTTTCTTTCATCGCATCCGAAAAATCTTTGCCGTCAAGGGTGTTCGATTGATAAAAAACTTCCGCCGCGGCGAGATGCAGCATCAGCGCGCCGATTGTGTTTGCCTGTGGATCGAACAAATAATCGAGATTCGCCTGCGTCAATCCCTTCGTCGAGCGATAGATGGCCTCTTGCATCCACGTCAGCATCGATACCAGAGTGCCGACTTGCGGCGAATAACCCGGTTTCGGCCCGAGAATGTTGATCTCAGCATCGGACGCATCCGCCTTGCCGAACGTCGCCGAAGGCGCAAACATTCGGCTTCCAAACGCCAGCGCCGACGCGCCCACTCCCGGCGCAAACACGCACCCCGCCGCCCCGGCCGTCAATTTCAGAAATTTCCTTCGACCCGCAAGATTCATTTCACGCATGTGATCCTCCTACGTAGTGTTCAGACGGGGATGACGCCGCTTTGAGGCCGAGCATAGCTCGGGCTGCGCGAGAAAGTCAAAAGAGTCATCAAGATGCGAGTCATGCGAGAGGGAGGGCAGCCAGGGGACGGCATTCGTTGACGCTTCCGCCGCGCGCTTGTACCATTGCATCTTCAGACGAGCAACGTCATCTAATTGGATTCGCGACTAACTCTTACAGCTTCTGGTGACTGGTTCGCTTAGTCACCGAATTCCGACCGGAGGATTGCGCATGGCCACTGCAGTGACGCCTAAAGTTTTCAAGAACTACATCGATGGGGAATGGGTTCCGTCGCGCGGCGGCAAAGCCATCGAAGATCGCAATCCCGCGAATACGGGCGAGCTGGTGGGCATGTTCCCGGCGTCGAGCGAAGATGACGTCAACCAGGCCGTCGACGCCGCGAAGGCAGCCTTCAAGAAATGGCGCCTCACGCCCGCTCCCAAGCGCGGCGAAATCCTCTATCGTGCAGCCGAAATCCTCACGCAGCGCAAAGAAGAATTTGCGCGCGACATGACACGCGAGATGGGCAAAGTCCTCACCGAAACACGCGGCGATGTGCAGGAAGCGATCGACATGACGTACCTGATGGCCGGCGAAGGCCGCCGCCAGTTCGGCCAAACCACGCCTTCCGAGCTGCCGAATAAATTTGCGATGTGCGTTCGCTCGCCGATTGGAGTCGCCGGACTCATCACTCCCTGGAATTTTCCGATGGCGATTCCATCGTGGAAAGCGATCCCCGCGCTTGTGTGCGGTAACACGGTCGTCATCAAGCCGGCTGAAGACACGCCGCTTTCCACCTACAACCTGATGCAAGTTCTCACCGAAGCGGGACTGCCACGCGGCGTGATGAACGTCGTATTCGGTGAAGGGCCGGATGCAGGCGCGCCGATGCTGAATCATCCGGACGTCAGCCTCGTCAGTTTCACCGGGTCCACCGAAGTGGGACGCATCGTCAGCAATGCTTGCGCGCCGACCTTCAAGAAATGTCATCTCGAAATGGGCGGCAAGAACATCATCATCGTGATGGACGACGCGAACATCGATCTCGCCGTTGACGGCGCCATCTGGGGCGGCTTTGGCACCACCGGTCAGCGCTGTACCGCGGCCAGCCGTGTTGCAGTTCACAAGAAGATTTACGGCGAGTTCGTTGAGAAATTTGTCGCGCGCGCGAAAGCGCTGAAAGTTGGCGACGGCCTCAATCCTGCCACCGACATGGGCCCCTCGATCAACGAACAGCAGCTCCAAACCGTGGTCAAGTACGTCGAGATCGGCAAGAACGAAGGCGCAAAGCTCGCCGCGGGCGGGAAGCGACTCGAAGGCGGCGGCTATGCGCACGGCTGGTTCCACGAACCCACCGTATTCATCGATTGCAATCCGAAAATGCGAATCTGTCAGGAAGAAATTTTCGGGCCGGTGGTTTCCGTGATTCCGTTCGACACATTCGACGATGCGCTCGCGATTGCGAACGACATCAAGTACGGCTTGTCGTCATCCATTTACACGCGCAACGTCAACGACGCATTCCGCGCCCAACGCGATCTCGAAACCGGGATCGTCTACGTGAACGCGCCGACAATCGGCGCAGAAACGCATCTCCCGTTCGGAGGAATCAAGAACACTGGCAACGGCCACCGCGAATCCGGAATGGCCGCGCTCGATTTCTATTCCGAGTGGAAGACGCTCTACGTCGACTACTCCGACCGCCTGCAGCGCGCGCAAATCGACAACGCCTAGATTTTGGTTTTCAGTAGGGGCACGACATGCGCGATTTCTGCGTCCTCGGTTGACGTCGCGGGCCGTGCCCTATTGATCTCCCGGGGATTCGTTGTCGAAGGGTACGAACGCGAACTTGTCATTCTGAGCGCAGCGAAGAATCTCAACTAATAATTCCCGGCACCGCACTCACCAGCGGCACACGCATCCGCAGCAGGCTCCCAGCCACCTGTACTTTCGGTCAGGTTTTCGCATGGGCATACCTGAACCTTTTCTGGATTGCCTCGGTCCGCGGCGTGCGCCTAGAGTGGTCGTACGTCAGCGATCCCGACGACCCTTTCGATCGACCGAGGAGGCACCATGTGGACCAAGACTCAACCCGAAGCGCCGGGCTACACACCGGCACCCGGGCAGGCAAACTCTCCCTCAACTTCTTCGTTCAACACCAACACAAATTCAAATGCAAACGCAGCGACGCGCTTCAATGCACCGGTTGCGCCGAATGCGCGCGGACTTTCCTGTCTCGGCGCGAGCCTGGAAATTAAGGGCAAAATTTCCGGCGAAGAAGATTTGCAAATCGACGGCAAAGTGGAAGGCGCGATCGCACTGCAAGGGCAGCGCCTCACCGTTGGCCGCACGGGCCAGTTGAACTCGGAAGTGCACGCGCGTGAAGTAGTGGTCTACGGAAAGGTGCAGGGCAACATGCGCGCGAGCGATCGAGTGGAAATCAAGAAGGATGGTTCGGTGACGGGCGATATCACCACTTCGCGGATCAGCATCGAAGACGGCGCCTACTTCAAAGGCCGGATCGAGATCGATCGCTCGAAGGGTCCTTCGGCGTCGGCTGACGAGTACGAAACGGTTGGCGCTTCGTCCAGCACGAACGCGAACTAAATCTGCTGCCTCCTCTAAACTCGGAGCTGCGCGAATCCTGGCTACGCGCGCAGCTCCGAATTTCTTCTAGCCCCTTCAGCTCTCTCTCGCTGAATCCTTCTGCTAGTGAGTGGGAACTACCTTGATTGGCGCTACCGGCGCTGGATCCTCCACCGGAATCGGCGTCGCGAAGAAGCTGTTGCCGGAGCGCGTGGTGCCGGTAGACCCGGAAATCTTCAAAATACCAATGGCGGCGTCGGTAATTTCGTTGTTCTGAATGTTGTTTCCGTTTCCTTGCACGTACACGGCGGCTTCGTCGCTGTGAGTGATGTTGTTTCTCCGAACTTGATTGTCATCGCCGACGAGCGCAACGCCAATAAGTACTGATGCGTTGAAAACGGTGTTCGCGCGCACGATAGAATTCTTTCCGCTGATGAAAATCCCGATCTGATTCGATCCGGAAGTGTTGTTCGCGATCGTGATTCCGTCGGACTCGATAACGAGAATCCCGGTTGCGTTCGTTGCGCATTCGCTGGGAGAGCTGCAAGTCGCCCAGATATTGTCGGCGATGCTGTTTCCGGTGATGGAGCCGGTCGCTCCGAACGCCAACTGGATACCGTTTTGTGCCGCTCCTGTCGTCGGGCCGATGCCTGTCACAGTATTGCTATCGATCGACACCTGCGTGCCCGCTTCGTTCGCCGTAATTCCGTTCTTCTGGTAGTCCCACACGCTGTTGTCATGAATTTCCACGGTTGAACTTAGTCCGGATGAAGTTTCCACCTCGATCGCTTCGCCGCTCTGGCAGCCGGGAAAGGAAGGCGAGAGGCGGATGTGTCGAACGGCATTGTGTTGAATCACTCCCGAAGTATTTTGAAAGAGGATGCCTTTCAGGTCCGGTGAGCATTCGGAAATTCCGTTCGCGGAGCCATCCACGATCAAGTTTTCGATGTCAACGAACGATGCGTCCTTCGCCAGAATCACAGCTGCGACGGGTGTACCCGATGGAATGTCGGCTCCATTCACGATCACATTGCTTGGAATCACGATCGCGCCGTTGTCGCCTTCGATTGTGAGAGATTTCGAGATGGAGACTTGCTCGGCGTAGGTGCCAGCGCAAACGCGTATTGAATCGCCTGGCTTGGCGGCATCGACGGCGGCTTGAATCGAGGTAAATTTGGCTTTTGGGCACTGAACCTTATCGTCGTCAACTAAAATGGAAGGATTCGGCTTGAACTTTTCCGTAAGCTGTTGCGCGAAAATCGCGCGAGGAACAAAGGCAAACACGAATAGCAAAGGCATCACCAACCGGGCGAGCGTCTTCATTTCGATCTCCTGGCCGAGGAACGGCTCATCAAACGCGGACGTAGGCTTCTGAGGGCTGGCTGGTGGAAGAAGTATAGTGCAGTGCATTATCCGTCGAAAGGAGAAGGGACGGCGAAGCTGTCGTTTCAGTATCGGAGGAAACTCTAGTTAGTGACAGGTGCCAGGCCATCCATCGAAACGGAATCGTCGCACGCCGCACGGAAATTCTCGTACCACGTTTCGGTAAAGCTGTGAAAAAGCTGCTCGACGGTTCGGCCGGCCACTTCTAGCTTGGCGCCGGCAATTTCTCCCCATGTGTGAACTACAGTCCGCTCGTTGGGCTGCTCTTCGAATTCAACCCACTGAATGATCGTGACGCGGCTGGAATTGTCGATCCAGCCGATCTTCTTCCCAGGAATGCTTGTGATGATCACGTGATCAATCACGGCGGTGACAGGCCGCGCGACTTCAATCGTCATGCGGCTGCCAACGTCCCACGGTTTTCCCTCGTGCCAGTGCATCTTTCCGTAGATATTGGCGAAGGCGGGCCAGCGCGTCCAATCGGAAAAAACTCTCCAGGCGACGGTGGGGCTGGCTTTGGTGATGACGGTATATTGAAACAAATGCGAATCGCTGAGCAGCTTCACAAAAATACCCTTCCTTAGATCCCCTTCCTTGATTGCGGAACAGGTGTAAGTGGCGGTCTATTATTTATACGCTGTTTGTTTAACGGCGTCAAATGTATTACACTCCGCGCGAGTTGGTTCGATTGCGTGCCAAAGGGGAAGCTCACGATGCCTCGCCATCCTGATTTGGAGACCGAAGGCCACATTCTGGACGCCGCATACCGCCTGTGGCGAAGCAAGGGCGAAAAGGGATTGACGATGCGCGCCGTCGCGCGAGAGGCGCGAACGACGACTCCTACCGTCTACCACAGATTCAAGGACAAGCGTGACATTCTGGAAGCGCTGCGACGGCGCGCCCAGCAGAAACTATTTGCCGCGGTGGAATCGTCAAGATCCATTTCGCATTTTTGCCGCCGATACCTGGATTTTGCTTCCCATCACAAACATGAGTACGAATTGATTCACGCCGACTGGGCTGCCCGATTGGCGCGCGACGAAGCTCGTCCATCGTTCGAATTGCTGAAGGAACGGCTGGCCGACCTCTTGGGCGGGCGACCCGAGCAACATCGCCGGCTGGCGCTTGCGCTCGCGGCACTGTCGCACGGAACAGCGACGCTGCTGTTGGCGTCCGGTGTGCATGAGAGTATCTCGAAAGAATTACGGCAAACGTGCATCGCGGCGGCCGAAACGCTGACGAATCGTTCGCGATGTTTTTCGAGTGCCCAACAGAAATAGCCTCCAAAGAGGCAAAAAGGAAGAGTGCCCAACAAGCGGCACGATGGGTTCGGCCCGACTAGCATTCTCAATCGCGGTTATTTCGAATGAAAGTAATCACAAGATGGCTGAATTCGTCCGGTTTTTCCAAATACATCAAGTGGCCCGAATCTTCCACGATTACGCGCCGCGCGTTTGGAATTCCTGCTTCGATTACACCTGCATGAGCATGAACGTCCGGTATGTCGGCATCCCCGACGAGAATTAAAGTCGGAACGCGGATCTCGCTTAGTCGCGGCAGCGCGTCTGGCGTTGGACGCGGGAAGTCAGGATGGTTTAGGTCCTGCGGGTTCGCTGTCAGGATTTCCTGCAGCTGCTTTTTCGCGGCTGGATGATCCGCAGCGAGCAAGTATTTATCATTGGCCCAATTTGCGATTATGGCGGCCGAATCATTCTTCTCTATTGGACGGTTGTTGGCCATGCCGCGATTTAGGAATTGATCGGAAAAGCCGTAACCGCTGACGACGGCGCCTACAAGAACGATACCGTCTACGAGCTTCGGATGCGCGAGTGTGAAATCGATGGTGAGCTCGCCGCCGTGCGAACTGCCAACTATAAATGCGTGACTGATTTTCAAGTGGCGCAGGAGCGCTAATAGGTCGTCGGTCTCGTAGTACCAGGATGTCGCAGCGGGAGATCTCCCGTAACCGCGGCGGTCATAGCGAACTGTGTGAAACTGTTTGCAGAATGCGGGCCATACCCCGTCCCATACAGCTGAATGAGCGATGCCATCGTGAATCAGGACGACCGCTTCGGGACCAGAGCCGCAATCTTCGTAATAGATTTTCGATCCTTCAACGTCTAGAAAGTGACCTGAAGCCGAGTCGTCGGGAGCAGCGGTTGTGGCGTGGGGAGAAATTACTGTGACGAGCGCCGCGACCAGAGCAACGAGCAGACGAAATAGTTGCTTTTTCACGTTCGAGACCTCCGCACCTCTTGATTGCCGTCCCAAGAGGACTTTTACAACAGCGAAGAACGCGCCGCAAGTGATACTGCGAGTAATTGACACGCTGGGCGCTGGCTATCAGAATATCCGGGGCGTGGCGGGTTGGGGAACTTCCTGCCTGGGGCGACAATTCATAGCTTTTCGAGCGCAATCTCAAATTTGAAATTACAAATTTGAGGCAGAAAGCGGCGCGGCCGTGTGTGCTGGCGTGGCGTATAGATCGCGCGCTGTAATGAAGTTCTTTGGCAATTTTCGACGCTGCGCGTCTAAGTAGGTGCAGTGGCGTTCGGATACGCGATACATTTTGATTCTTGTTTGGGTTGCGATGTGCAATTCGGCCGAAGCCGAAAACTAGAGCGAGGCAAAATGACGATTCGATGGACGCGGATCTTTGCGGTGGGAGCGTTGTTGTCGATCGCTTCAGTTGGTGTGAAAGCGCAGTCGATCCATGGGCCAGCAGCGAACGCTGGAGGCGCCGTCCAGTGGATTGACTTCGGTTCCCGATTGCGGCGCCGCCGCGGGAAATTCGGCGAGTGCTCCGGAGACAGCAGACGATCAGAAGGGGCACGGCTTCGATTTGGCGAATCTCGACCGCTCAGTTTCGCCTTGTGACGATTTCTACCAGTTCGCAAACGGCGGCTGGATGAAAAACAATCCGATCCCGGCGGCATATCCGCGATGGGGAGCGTTCACAATTTTGCAGGAACACAATCAGGATGTACTGCGCACGATTCTGGATGATGCCGCAAAGGACAAGACGGCAAAAGCAGGCTCCAACTGGCAAAAGATCGGCGATTTTTATTCGAGCTGCATGGATGAAAGCCAGGTGGAGGCTGCGGGGCTGAAGCCGCTGCAGCCGGAATTTGAAAGAATAGCGCAGATCAAGGACGCGGCCACGCTGCAGGCGGAAGTGGCGCGATTGCAGAACGAGGGAGCAGATGCAGTCTTCGGTTTCGGGTCGGTGCCCGACTTCAAGAACAGCAATGACGTAATCGCGGGCGTCGGACAGGGCGGAATCGGTTTGCCGGACAGGGACTACTACACGCGCGACGATGAAAAGTCCGTAAAATTGCGCGTTGAATATCTGCAACACCTTACAAACATGTTCAAGCTTCTCGGAGACAGCGAAGGAACAGCCGCAGCGGAAGCAAAAACGGTAATGGAGATTGAAACGCGGCTCGCAAAGGCTTCGATGCCGCGCGTCGACTTGCGCGACCCGGACAAAATCTACCACAAGATGCCGGTGTCGCAGTTTCAGGAGCTCGCGCCGAACGTGAACTGGGAAGGATATTTCAAAGAGATTGGCGCGCCCGCGATGTCGCAGATCAATGTGTTTCAGCCGGATTTCATGAAGGAAGTGAGTGCCGTGTGGACTTCGGTACCGCTGGCTGATTGGAAGGTCTATCTGCGATGGCATCTCGTGCATGCGCTGGCCGCCTCGCTGCCAGCGAAGTTTGTCGATGAGAATTGGAATTTCTATTCGAAGACGCTGACCGGATCGACCGAAATCCTGCCGCGGTGGCGCCGTTGCGTGCAGGCGACAGACCAGAAGCTGGGCGAGGATCTCGGGCAATTTTATGTGGAGCGCGCATTTCCGCCGGAAGCGAAAGCCAAGGCGCTGGCGATGGTTCACAATTTGGTGGAGGCGCTTCGGGCCGATCTTTTAACGCTCGATTGGATGAGTCCTGACACACGCGAGCAGGCGTCCACAAAGTTGAATGCAATCAAGCTGAAAATCGGTTACCCGGACAAGTGGCGCGACTATTCCGCGTACAAAGTGGATCGCGGACCTTACGTTGAAAATCTGATCCGTGGTAACGATTTCGATTCTGCCTACGATCTCGGGAAAATCGGAAAGCCCATGGACCGCACCGTGTGGGGAATGACGCCGCCGACCGTAAATGCGTATTACAACTCAACTCGCAACGAAATCGTGTTTCCTGCTGGCATCTTGCAGCCGCCTTTTTACGACCCGAATCGTGACGACGCGATGAACTACGGAGGAATGGGTGCGGTGATTGGTCACGAATTGACGCATGGCTTTGACGATCAGGGCAGCAAATTCGACGCACAGGGGAATCGAAATGACTGGTGGGCTCCGGAAGACCTGAAGAATTTTCAGGCGCGCGGCGAATGCATCGTGAAACAATTTGACAGCTTTGAGGTGGAGCCGGGGCTGCATGAAAACGGAAAGCTCGTCGAAGGCGAAAGCATCGCGGATCTCGGCGGATTGACGATAGCTTACGCAGCATTTCAGAAGACGATCGAAGGGAAGCCCGCCCCCGCTGCGATCGATGGTTTTACCGCCGATCAGAGATTTTTTCTCGGCTGGGCACAAGTATGGGCGGGGAATACGCGGCCTGAGTTGGCACGGATGATTGTGAATACGAATCCGCACCCGCTTGACCGGTATCGCGTCGATGCGCCGATGTCGAATATTCCGGCATTTGCGAAGGCGTTCGATTGCGCGGCGAATTCGAAGATGGTGCGTCCGGCGGCGGAGCGGTGCAGGATCTGGTAACACCTCGCGGCTAGCTGGTCGGCAATTCGAAGGGCATTCTCCCGACGAGTGAGTCGCCCCGCGTGGCTGTCCGGGTCGCTACGTCACACTTGAGCCGACGTTTCCGGCGGTGCGATGGGCGGCGGTTCGTAGGCCGGGACGGACGCGGCGATTGCGCGCTGGTGCTCGCGATACCAGATAGACTCGCTGGCGCGTTGCCAAAGGCGCGCCGCGAGCCAGAACACGATCAGAAATTGGGAGAGAAACAGCGCCGCACCCGTCGATTCGGGTCGGAGATGCTTCATCCAGATGTGAATTCCGAAGGCGAAAACAATCCACGCAAGTAAGCTCACCCTGAAATAAAGCCAGAAAAGCGAACCAAAATTATTCCGCATCAGTGAAGCGGCGCGGCGAAGAGCTTTGCGCATTCGCCGTTCGTCTTCTGCGACCGCGATTACCTGCGCCATGTCGAACCAGACGCGAATGCAAATCAAGAGCAGCAGGGTTACCATTGCCGCTCCCTCGAACAAGTGGACGGCAGGCATCGGAGAGATCGATTCTTTGTCGATGCGGCCGTAAAAATGATTGGCGAGCCAGATCAGCAGGCCGACTGGAATGAGCGCGATCAAAAGATATAGCGTTAAGCGGAAGAAGCGCAAGAAATGATGCCCGCAGGCTTCGAAGAATGGACCTGCGCTAAGACGCTGGCCAGAATAGTAGGTTGCGAGTATGCCGCCAGTAGCGAAAAGCATGAAAATCGTGAAGAGGATTGCAGAATGGAGGTACGCCGGATGCAATCCGCCGAGCGGGGCGTCGGGATGCATCGCCAGCGAGCCGAAAGAGCCGAGGTTGAACCCGTGAAGAAGCTGCCCGGACGCCAAGCTGTGATTCAGGATGGCGCCGACGCGTTCATCGGTTCCGCGGGTCGCGAAATAAACGAGCAAGAAGTTGACGATGTAAATCAGCCAGAGAATGCGTTGGCGGCTCCAGACCAGCGCCGCGCCGGAGAAGAAGGTCCTCGGTTTTACATTCGCCATTTCAAATGCCTCCGGTGATGCGCGTTCGTTAAGCGAGCCATGCGAGGAACTGGGAGAGCCACTCTCCGGCAAATACCCAAACGTTGGAGAGTTTCTTAGTAGCCCGATTGTCCGCTGCCACGGTGTAGCTGTTGTTGTAGAAATTGCGGTCGAGCCAGACCTGATGTGTGGGATCGACTTCCGCCGAGACCAGCTGCGAAGGTCGATCATAGACGTAGCGGATCCACCGATCGCGGCCGTCCCAGCGCTCGGTGACGGATTGACCATCATCAAAAGTAATTTTCACTTCGACTGGAAATACGAAATCGGATTTGCGCTGAATGGTGACGTAGGTGCGGTAAAGCGGGTTTGCGTTCTTATCAGGTTTGCCGGTTTGGGGCTCGTACCATTTCAGCGGATCCGAGTTTGCAACGAGAATCTTATAATCGAGCATCTGCGTGCCGTAGACAGCTTGTTCGAAATACCAGTGCAAATCCTTGCCGGAGACCTCTTCGATGGTCTTGATGAAGTCTTCGCCTGTGGGATGTGTGAAGCGATAGCGCATGAAATAGGTGTGCAGCGCCTGGCGAAGCGTTTCTTCGCCGATGATTTTCTCGAGCGTAAGAAGCATCGTGGAAGTTTTTCCGTAGGTGATGTCGGCGTAGGCGCCATCGTCGAAGAAGAGCCATCCAAAACGGCTGATCGGGTCGGTGTCGGGCGTCATGAGATACATGAGCCGCTGGCCGTCGTCTTCTCCCAGTTGTGCGAATGGAAACTTGAACATCGAATGCGATTTGTCGTACAGCGCGTCCATCACTTTTAATTCCATGTAGCTGTTGATGCCTTCGTCGAGCCACGCTTCTTCGAATTCGTTTGTGGCGACCATGCCGTACCAATACTGGTGTCCGAATTCATGCTCGGTAACAAGTTCGGGAAGCAACGCATCTTTCGGCATGTTCCATGAGGTGTCCGCGGTAATCAGCGTCGGATATTCCATGCCGCCGGCGTTCATTCCGCCGTGAGGAGGATCGACGACGGTGAGGCGGTCGTAAGGATACGGGCCGATCCACTGGTCGTAAAGCGCGAGCGTGCCTTTCAGGACTTTGATGTATCGCTGCGCCGACGGCATATTTCCAGGCGACATCAGAACGTGCAATTTTACGGTGCCGGCGCTGCCGGTCCAGGAATCTTCGACGTCGGTAAAGCTCGGGCTCGCAGTCCACGAAAAATCGTGGACATCTTCAGAGTGAAACGCGAGTGTTTTGGTGCCGTCGGAATTGTTTGTTGTCGAGAGTAAATCACCGCCTGCGCCGACAATTTCATTTTGCGGAAGCGTGACGTTTACGTCGAACGTCCCGAAGTCAGCGAAAAATTCCGTGGTTTGATGAAATTGATGGCAGTTCCACGCGTTTTTCCACCAAACTCCCACTTTGGGAAACCATTGGCCGACCATGAAGAAATCCCGCAAGTAGCCGGTGCGGGCGACGACTTGCGGCAGTTGGTCCTCGAACGTCATTTTGAATTCAACTTCTGCGCCAGGCGGAATTGGTTTCGGAAGTTCGATCTGCATCACCGTACGATCCGCATCGTTGTCGTCGTCAGGATGTATGAATCGAATCTGATTCGTCAGGTCGCCCGCCCCCGCAACCTCCAGATGCGTGATGCGAATCTCGCCGAAATGTATTTTCTTCCATTCGTAGTCTGGATTGTCACGCCGGCGCTCAGTCATAAAAGTGGATTTCGGCTGGAAGGCGTTGAGGTACATGTGGAACGGAAACTTTTGCTGCGGCTGCCCTGTCAAATTGCGATACCGAAGCGTTTCTGTGGCGGCGATGGTGTGATTGGTGGCGTCGATACGCGCGTCAATTTTGTAGGCGACCACGCGCGTGGACAAAGTTTGCACCTTGGCCGCTTCAGGCGCTTTGGCGGTAACGGCTTGAGGCGCCGTTTTCGTTTGGCCGGAGCCCGCGGGCAACGCGACGCCTACGAGCGCCAAGATTAAAGCAATATGACAGCGCATCCTGCCTCCACAAATCGATTTTCTGAGCTGAGCGGCATGCGTTCGCCGGACTCTGCTTCGTTGCTTCGCGAATATGAATTGTGTACGGGGCCGTAAAGTGCGCGGAAAGAATATGATACGCGCCGCCCGGAGGCAAGTGACGTTCGCAGAATTCACCGGGCGTGCGCTGGAGATGATGTATTCCATGCGACGGCCGCGCGCAGCGACGTTGACGCCTCTGCCGCAGACGATTAAACTCTATTCAGATGGGCGTAATTTTGGCTCTCCTGGGAGCGCGATTTTAGGGAGTCTTTCGCAATTTCATGGTTTCTCCCGTGTTACAGCACAGAAGGCACCAGCAAATCCTGACGGATGTGGTGCGCGAATACATCGAGACCGGCGAGCCGGTTTCCTCGCGCAGCGTTGCACGGAGGCACATCGATCCCCTCAGTCCTGCGACGGTACGAAATGTAATGGCCGACCTCGAAGACGGCGGATTTCTCTACCAGCCGCACACGTCGGCGGGACGAGTTCCCACGGCGGCGGCCTACCGGTTTTTTGTTGAGCAGGTGACGGCGCAGGCGACGGCAAGCCCCGAGGATCGCTTGTGGATCCGCCGCGAACTGGAAGCGGCGAGCACGCCGGAAGCGGTGATGGAACGCGCGAGCCACGTACTTGCGGCTGTTTCGCGCGGATTGGGAATTTTCATTGCGCCGCCGCTCGCGCGCAGCGTGGTCGAGCACCTCCGATTCCTGCTGTTGCCGGATAATCGTGTGCTGGTGGTGCTGGTGGCCGCCGGCGGGCAGACGCGAGACAAACTCATACGTCCGGAGCGGCAATTCCGGCAGGACGATCTCGACAAGATCGCCGCGTACCTGAATCACCACTACATCGGCTGGACGATTGAGGCGATGCGGGCGGATCTGCGCGGGCAACTGGCGCGCGACAAGGAGCGTTACGGTCAGATTGCGGGCGATGCGTTGATGCTGTGCGATCCGAGCGTGCTCGGTGATATTGACGAACGCAAGATTTATGTGGAAGGCGCGGCGCAAATGGCTGCGTCGCCTGAATTTACAAATCAGGCGCAGCTGCGCGAATTGCTCGAGACCATCGAGGAAAAAGATAGATTGATTGCGATTTTGAGCGGATGCATCGAAGCGCCTGAGCCCGTTCACGTCGAGCTTGGAGTTGACCAGATTTCCACCGCGGGCAAGCACCTGGCCGTGGTGTCAGCTTCGTATACCTCGGAAGGCGAAGTACAGGGGACGCTCGGAATCCTCGCGCCGATGCGGATGCATTACGAACGAGTGATTACGGCGGTGGCTTTCATGTCGCAATTTTTCTCTGAAGAGCAAGAGGGGAGTTAGATTCGTGCATTCGCGTAAAGACCAGAAGGAACAGGAAAAGCCCGGGCCGCGCATTGTGCCTAGCGAAGCGACGGATGGCGATTCGGAATCCTCGGCCGCGCCCGAGGTGGAGGGCGCGCAGGCTGAGCAAGCTCAGAAACTCACTGCAGAGAAACAGGATCTCACCAACACGCTCGTGCGTTTGCAGGCGGATTTTGACAACTACCGGAAGCGAATCGAGAAAGAACGCGGCCAGGAGCGGCAACGGGGAATCGAATTGGTCGTCGAGCAACTGCTGCCCGCGTTGGATGGTTTCGATCGGGCGCTCGCGGCAGACGACGATCCGGGATACGCCGAATACCACAAGGGATTCGAGTTAATCCGTAAGCAGCTTTGGGATGTGCTCTCCAAGCAAGGCGTGCAGCGGATCGAATCCGTCGGCAAGGAATTCGATCCCAACGTCCACCATGCGATCGAGCAGGTGGCGACGAACGATTTCGCCGAGGGAACCGTAATTGGCGAAATGCAACCGGGCTACTCGTTTCAGAACCGCGTCCTGCGGCCGGCGATGGTTCGAGTGGCGGCCGGGCGGAAGAATTAATTTCGCCCGAGCGGACCGCGTCCAGCTCCATTTTGGACAGTGAATCAGAGGTTCTCAAACTGGCCTCAGAAGGAAACTGAAAAATAGAGATGGCATCGAGCAAACAACAGGAATTTTACGAAGTGCTGGGCGTCTCACGCGACGCGACTGCGGATCAGATCAAGTCCGCTTATCGCAAAGCGGCCATGAAATGGCATCCGGATCGGAATCCCGACAACAAACATGAGGCGGAACTCAATTTCCGAGCCGCGGCGGAAGCGTACAGCGTCCTTTCCGACCCGCAAAAGAAGGCGATTTACGATCAGTACGGACACGCAGGCCTGGGGAACCAGGGGTTTGCAGGCGGCGGGTTCAATGCCTCAATCTTCAACGATTTTCAAGACATTCTCGGCGACCTGTTCGGGTTCGAGGATGTTCTAGGTGGTGGGCGTCGACGCGGAGGTGCCCGAGCGCAGCGCGGACAACGCGGCGCGGATTTGCGTTACGACATGTCGCTGACGTTCGAGGAAGCTGCAGCGGGAGTGAGTACCAGGATTCATATTTCGCGGCGTGAAGCTTGCGAATCGTGCCATGGAACCGGCGCGAAGTCGGGAACCGGAATGTCGACCTGCAAGACCTGCGGCGGCCGCGGGCAGGTTTCCTATAGCCAGGGATTTTTCTCGATCACGCGGACGTGCCCGGCGTGCCAGGGTGCGGGCCAGGTGATTCGCGATGCGTGCGTCACATGCCGAGGCCAGGGACGTATCGAACGAGAACGAACGCTCGAGGTGGGCGTCCCGGCAGGTGTCGATTCCGGTACGCGGCTTCGAATGGCGGATCACGGAGAACCGGGCACCAACGGAGGGCCTTCGGGCGATCTCTACATTTTCCTCGAAGTCAAAGAGCATGCGTTCTTCGAACGGCGCGGTGCTGACTTGTATTGCACGATTCCGGTGAGCATCTCGCAAGCCACTTTGGGCGATACGATCAAGGTGCCGACGCTCGCGGGCGACGAAGATCTCGAGATTCCCGAGGGCACTCAATCCGGACAGATTTTTCGGAAGAAGTCTAAAGGGCTTCCGAATCCTCATGGTGGCCGTGGAGATTTGTACGTCAGCGTGCGCGTGGAAATTCCAACCAAGGTGACGCGCGACCAGCGGCGGTTGCTCGAGCAGCTTGGGCAATCCATGAAAGTAGTGAATAAGCCGGCCGAGCGGTCTTCCAATTTCTTCGACAAGGTAAAGGATATCTTCGGTTAGAGCACTGATTTTGCGCCATCGAGCTGGACAGTAGACGTGGCGTGCGATTCTGATCTCGGGGATTGAATCCTGTCCGCCTGGCGGCTGCCTCTACAAAACCATCACTTGCTTTGAACGCTTCAGTAACAAGACCTCGCGCCTACCTGTGCTACATTCTGAGGCTAAAGAATGCCCACCATTCGAGTTTCCAGTCGGAGTGGTTCCTACGATGTGCTGTGTGCGCGCGGCGCGTTAACGCGCGTGCGTTTGCTTGCGGCACGGAGTGACATGCACGCTCCGATTGTTTTCATCTCATCGCCTCGCGTATGGAGCCACTGGGGAAGGAAAATAGCCGGCAAGTCGCGCTCTTCGTCGGATCGCGGCATTCTGTTCGACGACAGCGAGTCTGCGAAGCGGCTATCGACAGTGGAAGAGATCTCCCGTGCTTTGATCGCGCTGGGTGCGGACCGGCACTCGACCCTCGTAGCCGTTGGCGGCGGCGTGGTCGGAGACGTCGCTGGTTTTGTTGCAGCGACGTATTTGCGCGGTGTTCGTGTAGTCCACGTTCCGACAACGCTAGTGGCCCAAGTGGACAGCTCCATCGGCGGAAAGACAGGCGTGAATTTGCCCGAAGGGAAGAATCTTGTGGGGGCATTCTACTCGCCGAGGCAGGTGATCACCGATCCCGACTTGCTGAGCACACTTCCGCATCGCGAATTTCGCGCGGGTTTGTATGAGGTGATCAAGTACGGCGCTATCGCGGATCCATCGCTTTTCAAATTTCTCGAGCGAAACATGCTTGCGTTGCTTCGGCGCGATCGCGCCGCGCTTGCGTACGTGATTCCGCGTTGCATTCGGATCAAAGCTCGAATTGTTGGCAAGGATGAGCGGGAGAGCGGGTTGCGGCAGGTCTTGAATTTCGGGCACACGCTGGGACATGCACTGGAAACGGCTACTGGGTACCGGCGCTTTCGTCATGGGGAAGCAGTCGGTCACGGCATGATTTTTGCCACACTTCTTTCGCTGGCAACCCGTCGCCTGAGCCTTTTCCAGGGCTTTCGTTTGATCCAGTTGATCCTGTCGGTGGGACCGCTACCCGAGATTCCGCCCATTTCGCTGAAAGAAATTCGATCGGTGCTGCTGAACGACAAGAAATCCAAGCGGGGAAAGATTGGTTGGGTGCTGCCTTCTCGAATCGGCAAAGTCGAAATTGGAGCCGAGCTTCCGTGGAGTAAGGTTGAGTCGGGCCTTCGCGCATTTCCGGTAATCATCGAGGATTGGCAGCGGAACGGATTGCAGCTGGCTCGACGGCGACGGCAATGAGGAAAACCGGGATGCCGGAAACCCAATCTGCAGGGTCGCGCCCGGAAGGCGCTCGCGATGAGCGGGAATCAGCAGCGCGCGTTCGCGACATGTTCAGCGACATCGCGCCGCGCTACGATCTTTTGAATCGGCTCCTCTCTTTCTCGCTAGACCAAAAATGGCGCAAGTTGACAGCCCGAAAATTCCGGAGAATCTATCGCAGGACAGATGCACGAATACTCGACCTCTGTTGCGGAACGGGCGATCTGTCGTTCGCGCTGGAAGATGAACGAGTCAACGTGATCCGCGACGCCACGGCACATCGGGTTCCGATCGTTGGCTGTGATTTTGCGTTTCCGATGGTGGAGCGCGCGAAAAGAAAGGCATGCACGGATTCACATGCAGCTGTGTTTGTCAACGCGGATGCGCTGAACATGCCGTTTCCGAATGCGAGTTTCGATCTTGTGACCACAGCTTTCGGTTTCCGAAATCTAGCGAACTACGAACGTGGGCTTCTGGAAATTGCGCGGGTGTTGAAACCCGGCGGGAAAATTGCCATTCTCGAATTTTCAGAGCCGAGCAACGGCGCGATGGCGGCGCTTTATCGCTTCTATTTTAGGCGAATACTTCCGGTGGCCGGCGGCGTCATTTCCGGCAACGCGTCGGCTTACGCATACCTGCCAAAATCGGTGGCGAAGTTTCCACTGCCGCGCGAACTCGCGGCTTTGATGGGGAAAACCGGTTTCACGGAAGTTCAGTACGAATCGTGGAATTTCGGAAGCGTGGTGTTGCATACCGGTCGAACGCCCGCGCCCGAAAAGCCGGCGTGCGAGGGTACGGTTGTCAGTGAATTTGAACGCAGACGAAGCAGTGATACGGAAGACGTCGGGGGTTAGTTATCAATTCCGTGGTTGCGTATCTTGTGGAGCAAAGTCTTGTACGACACGCCGAGTTTTTCCGCCGCACGCGTCTTGTTCCACTTCGTTTCGCGTAGTGCGTTTTGGATCTTGAACCGTTCCACGTGAGCTACGGCGCGTTGCGATACTTCCTCGAGCGGCCCGTCCCATAGAAATTCCTCTTCGACCATTCGCTCGGGTAATTGTTCCGACGTCGGCCGTGCCGCGGGAAGTTGCAGGCCGGCCACGTCGATTTCCGAGCCGTTCGCCAGAATCGCCGCGCGTTCAATGGCATTTTGAAGCTCGCGCACATTTCCAGGCCATGGATAGGTGAGCAGGCGCTCACGCGCGTCTTCGGTAAGCGATAGGGAAGGCTTTCGAAATTCGCGCTTAAACCGCTCGAGGAAATGTTCGGCGAGCAACAACACGTCATCGCCGCGGTCGCGCAGCGGCGGAATCGTGATGGGCACCGCCGAGATTCGGAAGTAGAGGTCTTCGCGAAAAGTCTTGTCGGCGACAGCGGCGCGCAGGTCTTTATTCGTGGCGGTGAGGATGCGGACGTTCACTTCGATCTCCTGCGTTCCGCCAACGCGCTCGAACCGCTTTTCTTCCAGCACGCGCAACAACTTGCTCTGAATCGCCAGTGGCAGTTCGCCAATTTCATCGAGGAATAGCGTGCCGCGGTGCGCGAGTTCGAGTTTGCCGATTTTTCGCGCGCCTGCTCCGGTGTAGGCGCCGCGCTCGTGCCCGAAGAGTTCGTTTTCGACGAGTCCTTCGGGAATCGCCGCACAGTTCAGAGCGACGAACGGATGCGTGGCGCGCGGGCTGAGGTGGTGAATCGCGCGCGCAAAAAGTTCCTTTCCGGTGCCGCTTTCGCCGAGCAGAAGCACGGTCGAATCCGTTGCGGCCACGCGCTGCGTCATTTGGCTCGCATCTTTCATCGCCGGATGTTCGGCGACGATGCGAGGGAATCCGTAGTGCGCTGCGTATTCTTCGCGCAATAAGATATTCTCTCGCAGCAGTTCTTGCTGCTTCGTCGCGCGTTCCAGGAGCAATTTCAGGTGGTCTAAATCGACAGGCTTCTGGATGAAATCGAAAGCGCCTTCCTTCATCGCCGTGACAGCTTCTTCCACCGAGCCGTACGCCGTGACAAGAATCACGGGAAGAGTAGGCTCCACGCGGCGAGCCTCGCGCAACACGTCCAGGCCGGAATTTCCCGGCAGTTTCAGATCCGTGAGGACCAGTAGATAGCGTCGCCGCTGGACTTTTTCAATCGCGGCCGTTCCGTCCGGCGCTTCCTCGACAGTGTAGCCGGCGCGCTCCAGAAATTTGCGAAGCATGGCCCTCAGTTCGGGTTTATCTTCGACAAGGAGTATCGGCTCCATGGCAGGTTGCTAGCGGGACCACCCGGTATCGCCGCCGGCCTTGCGAAGGTCGTCTTCGGCGTCGGAGATGGCCTTGTGGTCCGCATCGATTTGTACTTTCTTCGCTTCAATCTTGGCAGTCTTGTCGTTGATATCGCTGCGGGTCAGCCCCTGCTGCATGGCTTTCACTGGATCGCTGTAATTCTGAACGTCGAGAACGCCGAGTTCGCGTTGCATTATTTCGAGTTCAGCTTCGTCCTGATGGAGCTTATCCCGAAGTTTTGCGAAGCGCGCGCGCCATTCCTTCTCACCCATCGACTTCGAGCCGCTCTTGGATGAGTCTTCCGAGGCACCGTCAGCCGGCGGTGCAGGCTCCGCACCTACCGCGGAGATGCCACCCTGGGTCGGAATATTGTCGTTCGTGAAGACTTTCGCTTGCTTGGGTGTTTCTTTTTTCTGTTCCCGCGAGCGACGGGCTGCGTCGGCCAGCGATTCCTGCTGTGCGGGCGCCGATTGGGATGCTTGTGCGCCGCTTTGCGCACTGGGGGCCTGCTGGGGCGCCTTGGCAGACTGGTCCTGCTGCTGGCAACGGCCCGTGGCAGGGAAAATAGCAATCGCGGCAGCTGCCGCCAACCAAAGTACTCTGCGCATGGCTCAAGCCTCCCGAGAGGCACCTATGGGATATGCCTATCTAGAGTTTAGATGCGTGCGGCTTGCGAGGGGAATAGCGTCGGCGAGGGCTCCTGCCGCAAAGGTAACCACAGCAGAAACTCGGCTCCGCCACCCTGGCGGTTGCGTGCCTCGATGCTGCCGCCGTGCTGAAGCGCAACCTTCTGTACCACCGCCAGGCCCAGACCTGTGCCTTCCGATTTCGTGGTGTAGAACGGTAAGAAAATTTTGGGCAGATCGGTTTCCGGGATGCCGGCGCCATTGTCTGCGATGCAGATTCGTTGCCATTTTCGTCCACCAAGTTCCTCGATCGTGCCTGAAACGGTCACGCGGGCCGCACTCCCTGCTTCGCGGGCCGCTTCCGCGCCATTGCGAGTGAGGTTGACAAGTGCCTGGCGGAGAAGGGCTTCGTCACCGGGAAGTTCTTCGAAGGAGCCCTCACATTCGACGGTGCAGGCGGGATTGGCCTCCTGGAGCTCTTCGGTAACCCGCTCAATAAGAGTCCCCATTGGGACCGTTTCGTAGCAGATTTCGAGGGGTTTCGCGAACCGCAAAAATTCGGTGACAACGTGGGTGAGGGAGCGCGTCTGGTCGAGTATGCGCTCGGCCGAATCGCGAATATCTCCCGCACCCGGCCGCGATTCGTTGCGAATCATTTGCGCGTAGCCGGAGATCGTGGCGAGGGCGTTCTTGAATTCGTGCGCGATACCGGCGGACATTTCACCGAGAGCGGCGAGATTTTCCTTCCAGCGAATTTGTTTTTGGAGCGCGGTGAGTTCGGTAAGGTCGCTCATCAGGCACAGCGCGCCGCTTACTTTCATCTCGGGCGCGCTGCCGGGTGCGTCAGTACCGGGCCGCGAAATATTTCGAACGGCGCGGAAGATCGGCGAAATGGTGACGCCGAGGTGGCGCATTTCGCCCTCGGCGGTGACGTGCTCCACTTCGCCGCGATGGAAAGTGCGGCCTTCACGCAGGCAGGCCGTTAGCATGCGAGTGAGCTCGGTGTCGACGCCGAGAATTTCTTTGTACGAGCGGTAGCGCAGAGTGCGAATTCCAAGAGCTTCCTCCGCCGCTGGATTCGTGGTGCTGATGGCACCGGTTGCGTTCACGAGCAGCAGACCGGTCGGCATGTTGCGCGTCACTTCTTCGGTGAGGCGCTCGGATTCCTGGGCGCGTTCCTGAGCAACGAGATGCAGGCGAGCGAGTTCCTTTTCCTGGGTCCTCAGTTTTTCGATAACGCCTTGCATCGAGGCTGCCATGAACGCGGAAGCATTCTCAGAATCAGGCGCCGGATTCGTCCACTCGCCGTCGGTTGGCGCAGCGTGCTTGCGCAGGAATTTGCGCATGACAATCGCAAAAAGAATCAGGACCAGAAGGAGAATGACGAGTCCGGCGGCTACGAGGGCGGGATTGAACGGCGGCGCATTCGAAACCTGCGTTTCAAGCTGCGCGATTATTTGAGATTCCGTTGCAAGCATAGTGCCTCGGCGGCTATCGCACCGTCAGCAGCGACTGATACCAATATACAATCGGCGAGCCGAAAAAAACCACCAGCAACGCAGCCATCCCGAGAAAGGTTCCGAAGGGCAATTCGTAATCGGACCCTTTGCGCCGTGCAAGAATCACGGCGATTCCCAACACGCTACCCAGTATGGAGCCGGCAAATATTGTGAGCAGAGTGCGTTTCAGGCCGAGAAAAGCACCCGCCATCAGCATCATTTTGACGTCGCCCAACCCCATCCCCTCGCGGCCGCGCAGCCGGAAATAGACTTCGGAGACCAGCCAGAGCAGCCCGCTGCCCGCCGCGGCTCCCAGCAGCGCATCAGCAAATGACAGCACCGGCGCGGGAGGAGGAAAGTCGAAGAGATGCCGTGCTATTGCGGCGGCGGTGCCATCGATAGGATTCGTGAAAAAGCTCAGGGCAAGGCCCAGGCCGAAACCGGTGTAGTTCACGAGATCCGGAAGGATGCGCTCGCGCAGATCTGTGAAAACCAGCACCACCATGATGGCGGAAAATATCGCCCACTTCAGTGCTTCGGCACTGAGGCCAAACACTTCATAGCAACCGAGAAAGAGCAAACCCGTGAGCAACTCTACCGCGGGGTACATTGGGGAAATCGGATTCTTGCACTTGCGACATTTCCCGCCGAGGATGAGGTAGCTGATGACCGGGATATTGTCGTACGGCCGAATCGCGGCACCGCATTTCGTGCAGGCGGACGCAGGCATCACGATCGATTTGCCGCTGGGTATGCGCACAATGCAGACGTTCAAGAAGCTGCCAATGATCAGCCCAAAGAAGAACACAAAGATCGCGATCAGCGCGGTAGGAGCCACAGATTCAATTTGCCACATCCTCCGCGGGCTCTCAAGCCGCGCCCGCGTGACGCGTGCCCGACTGCTAACGCACCTGTATCATTCGAAGGCCCAATTTATCCCGGTTCAGCGCGTGATTTGTGCCACTCGCCCCGCTTCAGTTGCCTCTGCTGTTACTCTAGACCGGCTCACCTATTTGCTATGGCTTTGCTCGAACAAAAAATTCGGCGTTACGAACACATGCGCTGGGCGCAGGAGCCGAACCGCCGCACACTCCCGTTCGCCTGGGGGCTTGAGCACATCGGAGGTGCGGCGAACGATCCTGATCCTCGCGCGTTCCTCGATCCATTCGTTGAGCATACACTCGAGCACAGCGACGATTGGTATGCGGCTGGACGCGCCGACGACTATTCATTGGATGGCGAAAACGTCCTCACGTTCACCAGCGCGATCAAGTCACCGTGGCCTGAAAATAATCGCGTTCACGGCCAATTTTTTCCGGCGCGGAATTCGGGGCCGGCCGTCGTGGTTCTTGCGCAATGGAACGCGCGATGGGAAGAGCAGACTGACGTTTGCCGCTGGCTCAATAAACTCGGCATCACGGCCGTGAAGATGAGCCTGCCGTACCACGACCGTCGAGCGATTCCGGGGCATCCTCGCGGCGATCATCTGGTCGGGCCGAATGTTGGCCTGACGTTGCAGGCGAACCGCCAGGCTGTTCTCGACGTGCGACGCACGCTTCGATGGTTGGAAGATCGTGGATACGACCGGCTGGGCATTGTGGGCACCAGTATTGGTTCGTCGATTGCATTCGTCACGATGTGCCACGAGCCGGCGATCCGCGCAGGCGCGTTCCTTCATGTGGCTACGTATTGCGGAGATGTGGTTGCCAACGGGTTAACGACGATGAATGTGTGGGAATCGCTGCAGTCGAAACTTTCGCAGGACGAGATTCGCCGCTACTGGTCGCCGATCAGTCCATTCCCTTACATCTCAAAGCTCCAAGGGAAGGGAAAGAAGGTTCTGGCGATTACGGGAAGCTACGATCCCACGTTCTGGCCGGAATTCACGAACGCCTTCTTTGATGCGATGAAGCACTACGGAGTGCCGATCGAAAGAATGTCACTTCCGTGTGGCCACTATTCGATGGGAGTCGCGCCGTTTAAATATGCGGTGGGATTTCGGTTCGGGACCTTCTTGTTTCAATCGCTCGCCACTTAAATTCCTGCCGGACTCACCGAACGAATGAGGTTGCTGAAATCTCCAGCGGCGATTCGACGCGCTGTCGCCTCAATATCAGGCGCGAGCGAACGGTCGGTAGCCATATTCTTCGAGACGGCCCGAACCAACTCGTATGCTTTCTTTCCTTCGGGTCCGGTGCTCAGGGGAGCGAGGAAATCGAGTCCCTGGCATGCTGCGAGCAATTCAATCGCGAGTATGTTTCGAAGATTCGCGATCATCGGGTGAAGCCGGCGGGCTGCCGACATTCCCATCGATACGTAATCTTCCTGGTTCGCAGATGTAGGAATCGAATCGACTGAGTGTGGTGTCGCTTGCGCTTTCATTTCACTCGCGAGCGCTGCTGCGGCGACCTGCAAAATCATGAACCCGGAATTCACGCCTGCCTCACGCACCAAAAACGCCGGTAGCTGGCTCGTCTGCGGATTCGTCATCTGCTCGATGCGCCGCTCGGAAATCCCGGCCAGCGTTGCGAGCGCTACCGCGAGTTGATCGGCGGCCATCGCGAGTGGCTGCCCGTGAAAATTCCCGCCGCTCACAACTTCGCCGCCCACTTCGCCAGAGGCGCTGCCAGGCGCGCCGGACTTGGCGACAAACACGAGCGGATTGTCGGTCGCGCTGTTCAATTCAACGAGCACCACCGAACGAATTTGCGTGAGCGTGTCGCGAACTGCCCCGTGCACCTGCGGCGTGCAGCGCAAGCTATAGGGATCCTGCACGCGGGGATCTTTTTCCGCAGAGCGGTGCGACTCTCGAATTTCACTTCCGCGCGTCAAGCGCTCCAGATTGCGGGCTGTCCTTAGGTGCCCTGGATGCGGCCGGACGTTTGCAATTCGCTCGTCAAATGCGGCCGGGCTGCCGCGCAACGCATCGAGCGAGAGGGTTGTAGCTACATCCGCCGTGTCCACAGCAATGTCTGCATCACGTAGCGCGAGTGCGAGCAAAGCCAGCATTCCTTGCGTTCCATTCAGCAGCGCGAGGCCTTCCTTCGCTTCAAGCGCTAGCGGTATTATCTCTGCCAGGCGCATCGCGTCTGCGCCCGAGATTTTCTGGCCGCGAAATATCGCTTCACCTTCGCCGATCGCGACCTGTGCAAGATGCGCGAGCGGCGCGAGATCACCGGACGCGCCAACCGAGCCCTGGCAGGGAATCACGGGATGTACCGCATGGTTCAACATCGCGCAGAGCGTTTCCGCGACTACGGGGCGCACACCTGAAAACCCCTTCGCGATTGCATTTGCTCTCAGAACGAGCATCGCGCGCGTCTCGTGCTCGGTGAGTGGCGCGCCGACGCCGCAAGCGTGGCTGCGAACCAGGTTGATCTGCAGCTGGCGAATCTGCTCGCGGGAAATTCGCACGGACGCCATCTTCCCGAAGCCAGTATTAACGCCGTAGACGGGAGCATTCGATTCGACGAGCCGCTCGATGACGGCGCGGGAAGCCTTCATGCGTTCACGCGCCTCGAGTGCGAGCTCCACCTTCGCGCCTTCGAATACGACGGCGTAGAGTTGAGCAAGCGTCAGATGTTCACCGTCAATCGGAATCGTGATCATCCGCGTGTTCCCGTCCCAATGACAATTTCAAGCGGCATATTCATTTCTTTTCCGTCCCAGTATTCTCGGAGTGCCGCCAAAATCTCTTCGACGGCTTGCGCGCGTGTCTCCGGAGTGAGTTTCTCGATCAATGGCCTGAATGGCGCAGCGACTTCGGTGAATTGTTCCCAATACTTTTCGAGCGAGGATGTCCACAGCCCCGGTACCGTGCGAACTTCCTCGTGCGCGTTCGCAAATCCGGCCGCTTCCAGCGTTCGACGCAGCCGCCCCCGCTCTCCGTACATGAATAAATGAGGCGCTTCCGGATCGGGCGGCGGAATCTGCACATATTTCAGAAGTATGCCCGCCGTGGCGGTGAAGAATGGCTGATCACTTTTGCCCCAGGCAACCAGGGCAACTCGGCCGCCGTGCTTCAACACTCTTCGGCATTCCTTCAGAGCTGCGATGGGATCGGGGAAGAGCATGATGCCGAAGCGGCATGTGACGGTGTCGAACGATTCGTTCAGAAATGGGAGGGATTCGGCGTTTGCGATTTTGAATTCGATGTTCGCCAGTCCCTTGGTGTGCGCTTTCTCCTCGGCCAGGGAAATCATGCCGGGACCGAGGTCGGTGGCGGTCACATGCCCGCCCGGGCCGACGGCGAGAGCGAGCGAAAGCGCCGGATCGCCAACGCCGCTCGCGAGATCGAGAATGTTCGCCCCCGGCCGGACTTGCGCCGCCTCCAAGATTGCCTCGGTCGCGCCGCGCGTAAAATGCGCGATATGTGACCGCCACTTTCGCCACGCGGCAACGGTTCGCTCGTCGGTCCATTCGTGGCGCAGGCGTTCTCGAATTTTGTCCAGTTTCGCGGGATCGGGTGCGGTCATAGCGTGCTCCTCAAGAGTGCGCGCGCTTGCTCGGGACTTCGTCCGGTGTGGTAAGCGTGTGGACCGGCAAGTATTTTCGATACTTATCGGGCAGCGATTTCGTTTGGCCCGCCCGGTCGCAAATCACATGAACGGTCTCGCCGGTTGCAATCGTTTCGCCCGTACTCCTGATGAATGATCTCGTAGCCGAACCGAACGGTGCGGCGCTGCGCCGCAATTAATCGCGTGCGAATGATAAGCAGGTCGTCAAATCGTGCAGGCCGTTTGTATCGGCACCGTGATTCCGCGACCACGAGAAAGCTGTCGTCTTCGATTTCCATCTTCCTATACTCGAATCCGAGCTGTCGGCAAAGTTCGACGCGGCCAACTTCGAACCACGTGTAATAGTTTCCGTAGTAGACGACGCCCATCTGATCGGTCTCCGCATAGCGGACGCGGATGGTCGTATCGGCAAAATCTTTCACCGGCGAGGTATTTTCTGTCAGCGGCCTGTCCATTTTGGATCACGCTTTGCAAGAAATGACGCGACGCCTTCGCGGAAATCGGCGGTAGCGCGGATGTCTGCGTTTTCGCGAGCGGCGAGTTCGATTTCCGCGTGAATCGTCGCCTCGTCGAAACGGTGCAGCAGGCGTTTCGTCCGGGCGATACTTGTGGGGCTTGCGGCAATCAACTGCGCGGCGATCTCACAAGCGCGCTCGATGAGATTTTTCGTGGGCACCACCTCTGTAACGAGCCCGATTCGAAACGCTTCCGCTGCGTCGATGATCCGTCCGGTGAGCAGCAGGTCGGTTGCCTGCTTTTCGCCGATTTGTCGTCGCAGAAAAACAGACACGAGCGCAGGAATAAAACCGATTCTCACTTCGGTGTAGCCGAATTTCGCCTCCGGCACTGCGAGCGTGAAATCGGCAAGCGTTGCGATTCCGCACCCACCCGCGATCGCCGCTCCATTCACCGCCGAAATCACGGGTTTCGGGAACGCGTAGATGCGGAGAAACATTTTCGCCATGTTGCGCGAGTCGGCGAGATTCTCGTCGGCCGACTGCGCGGCAACAGCGCGAAGCCCGTCGAGATCCATTCCCGCGCAAAACGCTTTTCCCGAACCCGTGATGATCACTACACGGGCCGCGCTAGACTCCGCTTCGTCCAGCGCCGCCAGGAGCTCCTGGATCATTTGCGAAGAAATTGCGTTCCGCTTTTCGGGACGAGTGAGCATGATCGTCGCGATCTGATTTTGTTGATCGAGTTTGAGGGTTTCGTATGCCATCGAAAGCAGTGCTAGGCGCGCTGCATCGCGCCTAGTTTGGCTTTGCCGTTTCTTCCGTATGCGCAAACTTCTCGCGCAGCTCGCCGGTCATCGCGCACGCGATTGCGAGCGACTTGGTGTCGATGCCCGTCGAAATGCCACGCGCGGCCAGCGTCGTCAAAATAGTTTCAGTCGGAATATTGCCGATCAATTCGTCTCCGGCAAACGGGCAACCGCCGAGTCCCGTGAGCGCGCCATCGAAACGGCGGCAGCCGGCTTCATACGCCGCGAGAATCTTTTCTGCCGCGCGATCCGGCCGGCTGTGGAGATGAACGCCGATGTCAACGCCCGCTACGCTTTTCCTCGCGGCGCTGTAGACGGACGCGACGTCGTGCAGGGGACGCGGTGCCGATCGTATCCGCGAGCGAAATCGTTCGGACGCCGATGTCCTTCAGCCACACGACCGTCTCTTCGACGATTTCCGGACCCCACGGTTCGTCGTACGCATTTCCAAACGCCATCGAAACGTAAACGACGAGATTTTTCCCGGCAGCTTTCGTGTCGCGCTGCAATTTCTGCACGAGCTCGCGCGATTCAGCGCGCGACATGTTGGCGTTGGCCCGCCGAAAATACGCTGAGATCGAATAAGGATAGCCGATTGTCGTGACACCGGGCGTGGCAAGAGCGCGGTCCAGCCCCTGTGCGTTGACGACGATTCCGATAATTTCCGGTGGTTCGCCTGACGGCGTTTTCAGCTGGCTCAACTTCTTCATCACCGCTTCGCTATCCGCCATCTGCGGCACGTGCTTGGGCGAAACGAAACTCACGGCATCGATGTGGCGAAAGCCGAGCGATACGAGCCCGCTCAGATATTTTACCTTGTCGTCGGTGGGGATGATTTGGCGCAGTCCCTGCCACGCGTCGCGCGGGCATTCGACGATCGTCACTCGTTCGTTGCCGTTCGATCCGATATTGGACGGATGATTCAATTGCGCTCCTTACGTTTGCAAAACGCCGGTCTTGAATTCGGCCACATCCGGATTCAGCGCGGCTGCCTCGAGCGCTTCAATCAGAGCCTCGCGAGTGTGCGCGGGATCGATAATCGCGTCGACCCACAAGCGAGCGGCGGCATAACGCGGATCGGTTTGGTGCTCGTAGGTGGCGCGAACGGATTCGTGCAATTCCTTCTTGTCCGCGTCGGTTAGCTTCTTGCCCTCGCGTTCGAGCTGCTTGATCTTGATTTCGACGAGCGTGCTGGCCGCCGAATCGCCGCTCATCACGGCATAGCGAGCCGTGGGCCACGCAAAAATGAAACGCGGATCGTAAGCTTTGCCGCACATCGCGTAATGTCCGGCGCCGAAACTGCCGCCGCAAATCACCGCAATTTTCGGGACCACGCTATTTGCAACGGCGTTCACCATTTTTGCGCCGGCGCGAATGATTCCGCTCCATTCCGCGTCTTTGCCGACCATGAAGCCGTTCACATCGTGCAGAAAAATCAGCGGGATCAGATTCTGATTGCAGTCGAGGATAAATCGCGCAGCTTTGTCGGCGGACTCGGTGTAGATCACGCCGCCAAATTCGATTCGCTTTTCGCCGGTGCCGGGAACTTCAACGGCTACGTGCTTTTTCTGGTTCGCGACGATTCCGACGGCCCAGCCGCCGATGCGCGCGAAGCCGCAGAGGATGGTCTGGCCGTACTCGGCGCGATATTCCTCGAATTCGCTGCCGTCGACAATGCGCGCGATGACTTCGCGCATGTCGTATTGCTTCGCGGGATTGGAAGAAAAAATCCCGTAGATTTCCTCGCCGGGATGCGCGGGGGGCTTCGCGGTTTTGTGGTCGAACGGAGCGGCAGGGTGATGGCCGATTTTGTCGACAAGGGCGCGAATTCGCTTGAGGCAGGCTTCGTCATCGGGCTCGCGGAAATCTACGGTGCCGCTTACCTGCGCATGCATTTTCGCGCCGCCGAGTTCTTCTGCGGAAGTTTTCTGGCCGATGGCGGCCTGCACGAGCGCGGGACCCGCAAGAAATAGTCCGCTGCCTTCGGTCATCAGGATGTGGTCGCACATCACCGGCAGATAAGCGCCGCCCGCCACGCACATTCCCATGATCGCGGTGATTTGCGGAATGCCCTGCGCGCTCATCACGGCGTTGTTGCGGAAGACGCGGCCAAAATCGTCGGTGTCGGGAAAGACGTCTTCCTGCAACGGCAGAAAAACGCCGGACGAATCGACCAGATAGACCGTCGGAATCCGATTTTCGATGGCGATATTCTGTGCGCGAATCACTTTCTTTGCCGTCATCGGGAAAAAAGCGCCGGCTTTGACGGTGGCGTCGTTCGCGATAATCATCATCTGGCGGCCGGAAACTCGTCCCAGGCCCGTGATGGTCCCCGCGGAAGGAGCGCCGCCCCATTCTTCATACATTTCGTAAGCGGCGTACAGGCTCAGCTCGAAGAAATCCGTCTTGGGATCGATCAACTTGGCGATGCGTTCGCGGGCTGTGAGGCGGCCTTTTTTGTGCTGCGATTCGATCGCCTTCGCGCCGCCGCCTTGCCGGATTCGTTCTTCTTCGTTCTTGATTTCGGTCAGACGGTCGACCATCTTCCGGCTATTCTTCTGGAAGTCTGCGGACTTCGAATCCACCTGCGTTTTGATCACCGTGCCGCTCACCGGACTCCTTCACGAGCCAACGAAGATGAAATACTGCCCACGCCTGTGGGCCATGATGCCGCAATAGGTCGCATCGAAACTACGCATTGTACCATTCACAAATCGTTTTGACTTGCCAGAGCGATGCTATAAAATCGCGGAAGTTCAAAGGCCGCTCTGCGAATCGCGCGGCGTTCGAACCATTCTTCTTCCGGAGGCGCCTATGCGCTGCAGTTTTCACGCGAAGGATAGGTCTGTCTCCGGTCGTATTCGGTAAATACCGCTGTAGCCGCCGAGTTCACCCCCAGCCTTTTTTTCGACCTTCCTTCCATGTGAATCGATTCAGCGCGCAATTTACGCCCTGGCGTATTTTTAGGGTTTGGAAATTCCCTCGAACGCCCGCGTGGCGCGGGCCTGAAGTTCTACAGGAGATTCACCAATGAAATTTGTGGATATGGATTTGGCTCGAAGACTGGAACTGGCCGGGCATCCGGATTGTCTTACGGAAGATCAAGAGAAAGTCGAGATCGCTCACCGGGGACGTCCGGACGATGCTCGAATCGCCGTTGGCGGCGGAATCGCAGAATTTCGCGGGGTGGGTTCTCCCGTGACGCAGGCAGAAGGTCTCGGCTTGAACGGTCCGGTGAGCGATGAGGACCTCGACCGGCTTGAGGAGTTCTACCGTTCGCGCGGTTCGGCAGTGATGATGGAAGTGTGCCCAATGGCCGACCCGGCGTTCATTGAGGCACTGGGGAAGCGCGGCTATCGCGTCGTTGAGTTCACAAATATGCTCATCAGGGAAATCGGAGCAGACGAAAAGTTTGCTGCGATTCCTCCGGAGATCGAAATCCGCAAACCTGCGCCCGACGAGTCGAGGCTCTTCGCCGAAACCGTGGCGCGGGGATTCGCCGATTATTTCGAACCGACAGATGAACTGATCGCGACGATGCAGGAGTTCTTCTCGGGCTCCGGTCAGGTGTCGTACCTCGCGTTGTTGGGAGGGAAGCCGGCGGGTGGCGGAACGCTGACGCTTCGAAAAGGAGTGGCGGGATTGTTCGGCACGAGCACTTTGCCGGAGTTTCGCAGACGTGGCGTACAGGCTGCTCTCATCCTGGCGCGTCTCGAGGCTGGCCGCGCAGCAGGATGCGACTTGGCAATGAGCGTCACGCAGACATCGAGCGGTTCGCAGCACAATCTCGAGCGGCAGGGCTTTCGCGTCGTCTACACGCGCACAAAATTCACGCGCGAGTGGAGTTAGCCGCGTTCGAGAGCTGTTGCGCCTGCCGAATGGCCCTCGCGAGCACTTCGTTCGGTTCGACGATTTCACCTACCAGTCCGCAGTCGAGAGCTTCTCGCGCGTCGATACGGCGGCCCGTGACCAGCATATCGACTGCGCGGCTGCGGCCAATCAGGCGCGGAAGCCGCTGCGTACCGCCCCAGCCGGTGATGATGCCGAGGCTTCCGCCGGGATGGGCGAACACCGAGTCGTGTGATGCGATTCGCGCGCGACACGAAAGCGCAAGATCGAGACCGCCGCCCATGCAGAATCCGTGGATAGCAGCGACGATGGGTTTTGGCGACGCATCGATTGAACGCATCACGCTCTGGCCGTGCCTCGCAAACTCTACGGCTTCAATTGCGGTTAGTTTTGCAATCTCCGTAATTTCTGCTCCGGCTGCGAAAGAGCGTTCGGTGCCGGTGATCACGGCGCCGGCAGGCTCGCGCGCACTCGCAAGTTGGGAAACGTGTGCTGCAAGCTCACTGAGAATTGTGCGTTCGAGGCGCGGATAACCGTCTTCGTTGTCGAGCGTGACCAGGAGAATATTGTCGCGTTGCGAGACGAGCAGCCGGGTGCTCACCGAGGGCTAAACGCCGCGCGGGGCGGCAGCGAGGCGTTGACGAATGAAATCAACGATGGCTTGCGTTGGCGTTCCAGGAAGAAAAACCTCTGCGATGCCGGCTTTTTTGAGTGCGGGAATATCGGCTTCCGGAATGATGCCGCCGATCAGAACGGTGACATCGTTCATGCCCTTTTCGTGCAGCAGTTCCATGAGCCGGGGACAGATCGTATTGTGCGCCCCGGAAAGAATAGAGAGACCGATAACGTCTACGTCTTCCTGTGCGGATGCCGCAGCGATCATTTCCGGGGTTTGGCGGAGGCCCGTGTAGATTACTTCCATACCGGCGTCGCGCAGAGCGCGCGCAATTATTTTTGCGCCACGGTCGTGGCCATCGAGGCCGGGCTTCGCAATCAGAACTCGGATTTTCTTTTCAGCCATTCAGCTTTACCTGTATCCTTTGCCTCTTCGCAGGATGCGCTTCGCGCCGCGTGTGAAAGCATACGTCAAATCGGTTCTGTCGCGGTAGAGACGCTTGCCGATGCCGTGTCGTTTCGCGCTATTTCAAGTTAGTAATGAATTCCTCGAGTAGGATATTGAACTTGTCAGCATCGTCGACGAAAACGGCGTGTCCCGCGTCATCGAGTCTTTCCAATTTTGAGCCGGGAATGCGTTTTTGCATATCCTGAAAGTTGGGCAGCATACCGGCCGTGGCGCCCACGATAACCGTCGGCTTGTCGATTTTCGCGAGTGCAGGCCTGTTATCGGTGGTAAACCCCGCGAGACCGATTGCGACCGCTGAATCCGTAGGCGTTGCGAGCGAGGCCTTGATCACTCTTCGCAGATATTCTTCGGCTTGGGCTTTCTTGTACATGGATCGTACGAAATCGTTTGTCCACTTGTTTCGATCCGTTTGCACGCCATGAAGGAAACTTAACGAAGGCTTTTAAGCTTTCAGGATTGAGATCGAATCCTGCGACGCCGTCGACGAACACAATTCCCGCAATCCCGTTCGTTCCGAACTGATCGACGTACGACGCAATTTCGGTAACCGCCATCGACCAACCGACCAGCACCACCGGAGCCATGTGGAGTTGATCGATTACAGCTTTGATATCGCGCGCGTGAGAAGCCGGATAATCGCCCTCGCCCGTCTTCGAGGATTCACCCTGCGACCGCGGGTCCATCGCTACGACACGATAATCGGCGGAGAAATGCGCAATTTGGTTCTCCCATATCCATGCGGGCATCGTCCAACCGGGGACGAATAAAATGGAAGGGAACTGGTGCGGTCCCGTAACTGAAATCTGCCCTTTCGTTACGGTGACGCTGGGAGGCAGCGGATTGCCAACTTCGGCGTTTCCAACGGGCGTCTTTGATCGACCCGCTTCGATGTAGTGAATCTTCGCTCCGTCCCAAGACGTGACGAACCCGACCTTGGGATGCGGGTTCTTATCTTTGGTCCCGGCTGGCGCAGCAACAACAGCAGTACACATCGATGGCAAAATGAAAAAGAGTGCAGCGATCAAATGCGCGCGCTTGTGCAAGTTTCGTTCCTTTGCCGTTCTCTGTGGCCTCTGTGAATTCTCTGTGCTCTCTGTGTTAAGCATTGCTTGGTTTTTTCAGATTATGAACCGACGGATTCCTTCCTTCAGAGTAGGGACGTTGAAGTTAATCAGCAAGCCCAAACGACGGCCTGACAGCCGCATGTACGTGAGCACGATGGCTTCGTGGACTGGAACAAATCCGTCCACCGCTTTCAGTTCAACAACTACCTCGCCATCGACCAGGAAATCCATTCGGTATCCGCATTCGAGCTTTACATCTTTGTAGACTACGGGCGTCGGCTTCTGGCGCTCGAATTTGATGCTTCGCAAGATAAATTCACGGGCCAGGCACTCCTCGTACGCGGACTCTAATAGACCTGGGCCGAGCGTTCGATGGACTTCCATCGCGGCGCCGATTATTGCATGCGTGATTTGGTTGTCGTCCACTTAACGCTGGGTCAAAAGATTAACACAGAGAACACAGAGGGGGCACAGAGGGCACTGAGGAAACATAGAAAACTACGTCTGCCCGATCTAACAGCTACATGCTTGGAAAAAGTTAACTAGGTGATGGCGACTTCTTCGTAGATGCCGAAAACGTCGCGCATTGTGTCGCAGATCTCGCCGAGCGTGGCGTAGGCTTTCACAGCTTCGAAGAGGAACGGCATAAAGTTTTCGCTGCCTGCTGCAGCTTTGCGAAGCGCGCTGAGACGACGCTCGACCTCGGCATTCGAACGATCCGCGCGCAGCTTCCGCAACCGGTCGCCCTGCCGAACCGCGACGCTCTCATCAATCTGGAGAATCTCGAGCGGCTGTTCTTTGGCGACGTAATCATTCACGCCGACGACGATTTTTTCCCTTCGGTCGACAGCCACCTGATACCGGTAGGCTGCTTCCGCGATTTCACGCTGCGGATAAGCTCGTTCAATCGCGGGAACCATCCCGCCAAGTGCGTCGATCTTCTCGATGTAATCCCACGCGCCACGTTCCACTTCGTCCGTGAGCGCCTCGACGAAATAGGAGCCGCCGAGCGGGTCGGCTGTGTTCGTGACGCCGCTTTCATGCGCGATGATCTGCTGCGTACGCAAAGCGAGCGTGGCCGCAAATTCTGTGGGCAGCGCCCACGCTTCATCGAGCGAATTCGTGTGCAGCGACTGTGTGCCGCCCATCACGGCTGCGAGAGCCTGCAGCGCCGTTCGCACCACGTTGTTGTACGGCTGCTGCGCGGTGAGTGAACAACCGGCCGTCTGCGTATGGAAACGCAACGCCCACGAGCGCTCGTTCTTCGCTCCGAAGCGTTCGCGCATCGTCTTGTACCAGATGCGACGCGCGGCACGGTATTTCGCAATCTCCTCGAAGAAATCGCTGTGCGCATTGAAGAAAAACGAGAGCCGCGGCGCAAAGTCATCCACACTCATCCCGCGACGAAGTCCGTAATCGACGTATTCAATTCCGTCGCGCAGCGTGAATGCCAGTTCCTGAATCGCGGTGGAGCCGGCTTCGCGAATGTGATATCCGCTCACCGATATGGGATTGAATTTCGGAGTATGCTTCGCGCCGAATTCGAGCGTGTCGATCACGAGCCGCATCGATGGTTCGGGCGGATAGATGTATTCCTTTTGAGCGATGTATTCCTTCAGGATGTCGTTTTGCAGTGTGCCGGAGATTTTCTTCCAGTCGGCGCCTTGTTTTTCGGCGACGGCCAAATACATGGCCCAAATGATGGCGGCGGGAGAGTTAATCGTCATCGACGTGGTGACGTCGGCCAGCGGAATCTTGTCGAAGAGAACTTCCATATCGGCGAGCGAGCTGATCGCGACGCCGCACTTTCCCACTTCGCCTTCCGAAAGCGGATGGTCGGAGTCATAACCCATCAGCGCCGGGAGATCGAAGGCGACAGAAAGTCCGGTCTGGCCTTGCGAAAGCAAATAGCGAAAGCGCGCGTTGGTGTCTTCGGCGGTTCCGAAACCGGCGAATTGCCGCATCGTCCACAGGCGGCCGCGATACATCGTGGAATGAATTCCGCGCGTGTAGGGAGGCTGGCCGGGATAGCCAAGATCACGCTCTGCGTCCCAACCGGCGAGATCGGCTTCGGTATAGAGGCGGCGAATCGGGTAGCTTGAGACCGTGGTGAAATCCGCGTCGCGATCGGGGGACTTGCGGAGAGTCGGCGCGAGCGTCTTTTCTTCCCATTCCTGTTCGGCAGCCGAAGGCTTGCGAACGGATTCAAAACTCTGCGTGGGCAATGTTTTAATGGCTTTGCTCATGGGCTCGGCTCCCGGGGCGGTACGCACGGCCTCGCTCCCCAGCTTTCTGACACGTTCATTCTAGGGCATGCGGGTGGGCGCAGCAAGCGAAGGGAACACCACCGGCGAGAAGACGAGTTGAGGATCACCGGGAAAATCGATCCGCCGGATCGAACAACCAACGCAGCGCGCAACCGGATGCCGGAAGAAAACGCGGGATCGCAACGCCCGCCAATTTGGTGCTACTTGCCGGGGGCTCCTCCATCCGCATCCGTCGCTCCCGGGATGTTGGGTTGGCGATAGATCTTGCTTCGGCTGGCGTTCGCGACAATGATTTGATGTGTCTCGAGCGTGCGACCGACGGCCTGGTCAAAGTTCACCGACGCCTCGATCAAGTTGATCCGGGCACGGAGTTCGTTGCCCTGAGCGGTGGTCAAGTCGCGGGATCGCAGCACGACGTTGTAGCTCGTCGACGATCCGAGTTGGTATTTCTTCTGTTCCGCATCGAGGGTTTGCTGAGCGAGGTTACGCGCCTTTTCCGCCGCGGCAACCTGCGCGCGATCCTGCTGCAAAGCAATTTGAGCATTTCGCACGTTCACAAAGATCGTATTTTGGAGCTGCCGGTACTGAAGCTCCTGCTGGCGCTTGTCGAGTTGCGCGCGAGCGCTATCGGCTTGCGCCGATCGGTTGCGAATCGGCAGAATCAAATTGAGGCCAGCGCTATACGTGGGGAAATTGTTGTGAATCATCGAATCGAGAGCCGTCCCCAGCCCGCTCGAGATGGTCGTCGTGGTCGTCGGACCAAAAACAGGTACCCCGAGGAACCCCGGAACTCCCGGCGCGCCGGGGTTTCCCACGCTGAATGGAATTCCGTTCACATCGACGACAGGCGAATTCGGATCGGCGGCAAATCCCGTTTGGGTTGCGTTGGTGATGGTCTGCACACCGGAAAGGCTCGTCGCGCTGTACTGGCCGACGAGATTCAGGGTGGGAAGCAGGCTGTTCCTTGTGGCTTTCACTTCCACTTCGGCGTTTTTCAGGTTGAGATCGGCCTGGTAGATTTCCGGCCGCTTCTGCCAGGCTTCATGCACCGCGTCCATCAGAGGAAGATTTTCCGTGACGTTCGGATTGGCGATGGGCGTCGTCGGAACCACTTCTACGTTGAGTAGCGAGGGAGCTACCGGGTTGCGCGTGATGGCGTTGAGCAGCACGGTTTCCTGCTGTAATTTGTTGGTCTGAGCGACGATCAAGTTCTGGGTGTCGGTTGCGAGTTCCGATTCCGCCGTCAACACGTCCAGCGGCGCCATCGTTCCGATTTCGAGTTGTTTCTTGTTGTCTCCGTATAGTTTGTTTGATACCGCCACCGCGGCTTCTTCCACTTTTACGTTTTCCCGGGCAAACACCAGTTCCCAGTAGTCGGTCTGGACCGCGGTAATCGTTGCAATCACCTGTTGGGCAAATTGCGAATCGGCGACTTTGAGGGTATTTTTCGCCTCGATAATGTATCGCGTGTTGGGGAGAATGCCGAATCCGTTCAGGAGGGGCTGCTGGATGCTGAATATCATCGTCGACTGGATCGCGGGATTGAAAATCGTCGAAGGCGAGTTGGTCGAGCTGCGCAGATTGTCGAATGCCACGGAAACCGCAGTGCCGGTGTGGAATCCCTGCGAGTAAGAGAAATTCGCGTAGGCGTTGTAATCGATCAAGTTGAAAGGAGTGGCGATCACTCCCACGCCGGATACGAGCGGATTGTTCACCGGAAAGGACGAGCGGCCCCAATCCGTATTCACCACGAATGTCGGGTCGAAAGAAGTCTGCGGAGACGTACCGAGAATCACAGCCTGGGAACTGCCAAGACCGTGAGACACCGCTCCTGCTTTTGCGCGCAGCATTTCCGTTTGTGCAATCCAGGGCGTGAAGCGCTGAAGACTGATGTCCAGGTTGTTTTCAAGCGCGATCGAGATCGCGTCGTCCAGACTCAGCATAAGTTTCCCGTCGCGGATCAATTGGTCGATGCTGGGCGCATTGGTGGTCATCGGCTCAGCCATGTCCAGCGGCGTGTACGGTTTCCAGAATTGGGGGAACCACGGCTGCGGCTTCGAGTAGTCGCGGCCTTTCGTCGCCGACATGTCGCGAACAGGGTCGTGAGCGGGAGGCGTAGGGAGCTGCGCCGCCTGGGCTGCGCTCGGGCTGGGTGCTTGCCCCTGGGGCTGGCTCTGCTCCTGTTGTGGCTGCTGAGCCTGCTGCACCGCAACTTGATTTTGTTCCTGGGCAGCCTGAGCCTGCGCGAACACCGGCGAGATTAGCAGAGATCCAATCGTGAATGCCGCAACCGCGCTCTTGATTAATTTTCCGATCAGATACCGTACGATCATCGTGTTTTATCCTCTCCGAATTGCGGAGGCCTCATGTGTTTTGACAAACCCCAAGCTACTATAACGTCTAGACGACCTAGTTTGTTTCAGAAACCATATTTCGGTGCAAAGCAGCGGCCACGCGTATCCGCCTGAAATTAGACGGTTAACGGGGAATTTCGATTCGCTGCATGTTCGATTTCGGTCAGTGCCGTGCGTATCCGAACACGCGGACACGAAGTGTAGCACCGCGTTTGCGGGCTGACAATTCGCGTCCTTGGCTCTTTTCCCGCCGGGAATGAATTTTCCGACGGAGGCGCGAAACTCCGTTACGTTGACATGGCACCACGCAGGTTCTACCATTGCGCTGGCTCGAAGCCACCCATCGTGCGCCACCCTTCACTTTCCCGATCGGCCATTCGTTTTGCAGCGGTCATCGTATTTGCCTTGATTCTCACCGGAACAAGTGCCGTCGCGCAGACGCCAGAGCAGGTGAAGCCGCACGACTACGTTAGTGACTTTGCCGGAGTTTTGAGTCCAGCCGCGAAAGCCCAACTCAGCGCCCTGTGCGCGGAAGTCGAGCAGAAGACTCACGCCCAAATCGCCGTCGTCACCGTGAAATCGCTCAATGGGCAACCCATCGAGGATTATGCGGTGTCGTTGTTCAAGAAGTGGGGGATCGGTCCGAAGCAATCTGCTAGAGGCGTACTGATTCTAGTTGCGATCGATGATCGCCTGAATCGGATTGAGGTTGGCTACGGGCTTGAGCCGATCCTTCCGGATGGAAAGGTTGGCGGATTCACGCGCGAAGCTGTGCCATATCTTCGAAGCCAGGACTACGATTCGGCGATCCTCTTGATCACGCGGCGTATTGCGGATGTGATCGCGGCTGATAGCGGGGTAACCCTCACTGGAGCATCTCCGAGAGCAGCAAGGGACTCGAGCGCCGAGGATCACGGATGGACGGCGGGCCAGATTATCCTTTTGCTCATCGCCATTTTCTTTGTTTACTCGATCATAAGCAAAAGCGGCGGTGGCGGCGGACGGTACGGCCGAGGCGGTGGAAGTGGATGGTGGATTGGCCCGATGATTGGCTCGGCGATGGGCGGGCGCGGTGGTGGGTGGGGCGGGGGCGGTTGGGGTGGTGGGGGTTTTGGCGGGGGCGGTGGGGGAGGGGGATTCGGGGGATTCGGAGGAGGCGCATCTGGCGGGGGCGGAGCGACTGGAAGTTGGTGACTGTTAGTCTTTTCAAAAAGGGAATTGCTTGAATGGAAACGAAACTCAAAGAAATTGTCGATCGGCTGAAATTGGCGGCGGGCGAGAATCTGCAAGCAGTCGCGCTGTACGGCTCTGCGGTGACCGGCGAATTTATTGCCAAACATTCCGATCTCAACATCATTTGCATCGTTCAACGCGCGGGTGCTCCTGACTTGGAAGCTTTGCATGGCGTAGCCGAATGGTGGATTCGCGAAGGACATTCCGCACCGCTCGTTTTCACCTACGAAGAGCTGCAGCGATCCGCCGATGTATTTGCGATTGAGCTTTTCGACATGAAGAATCGCCACCGGATTCTTTACGGCGAAGATTTTCTCGTCCCGCTCGAAGTACCTTTGCACCTGCATCGCTTGCAGGTGGAGCGCGAGTTGCGCGCGAACTGGGTGCGGCTCCGCCAGGCGATCATGGTCGCGCCGCTACAGAACAAAGCTCATAGCGGTCTGATGATGGCTTCGGTATCGCCATTCTGTGCGCTGTTCCGCCACGCGCTCGCAGCTTTTGGGCAGCCGATGCCGGCCACGAAGCGGGAAGCCGTAGACGCGATGGCTGCGTTCACGGGTGGCAATCCGACGGCGTTTCACGCGATTCTCGATTTGCGCGAGGGCAAAAAAAAAGAGCGGCAACTTGATATTGAAGCTTCGCTCCATGCGTATTTGGAATTTGTGGAAGTGGTGACGAGCGAAGTGGACCGCCGCTTCACTTCGCAATAATCCGGCGGCAGGCAGTCTGGCAGAAGGACAGAGAATCTCGCGAATGTGGTACATTTCGCGACGGAGGCATTCAGATGAAAGCGCTCTTGGCGGTTGTGGTAGTTCTGGTCGTGCTCGGGCTGATCGTGGGTGGAATGTATGTCAGCGCGAAAAACCAGATGGTCACGATGGATGAGACCGTGAAGTCAAACTGGGCGCAGGTTGATGTGGTTTTGCAACGACGCGCTGATTTGATTCCCAACCTCGTCGAAACGGTGAAGGGTTTTGCCGCGCACGAAGAAACCGTCTACGGTGACATCGCCAAGGCCCGTTCGGCATTGATCGGCGCCAAGACGCCTCAGGACAAAATCGCCGCGAACGGCCAATTGGACAGCGCGCTGAGCCGCTTGCTCGTAATTGTCGAAAACTATCCGCAGCTAAAGTCGAACGAAAACTTCCTGCGCCTGCAAGATGAATTGGCCGGCACCGAAAACCGCATCGCGGTAGAACGAAAGCGCTACAACGATTCCATTCAGGCCTACAACACGTTCATTCGCCAGTTCCCAAACAGCATTTTCGCCAGCTGGGCGGGATTCAAGCAGAACGACGCATATTTCAAGGCGTCCGAAGCTTCGCGCGAAGCTCCGAAAGTCCAATTCCCTGCGGCGACCAAGTAACGCACCCGATCGCTGTAATACTGTGACTGCTGTGTGAATTGCAGCGCGGCCGCCTTGACCCCCTGCGCGGGCCGCGCTACGCTGTCTGTAGGGGTCTTGTCCGCCAAATCTTGATGAAACAAACCGTAAGAATAGCCGGGGGAATCAGCGAGCTGTTCGGTACCCTCGACGAGAACCTGAAACTTTTCGAAGCCAACCTGCACGTCACCACCCACCTCACCGATCACGATCTGGAAATTGAAGGTGAACCCGCACAGGTGGAGCGCGCAGCGTTGATTCTCGACGAGTACAACCAGCGCGTTCGCGACGGCCGCATTCCAAACAGCCAGGAAGTGAAATCCCTCCTGCGCGTTGCGACCCAGTCCCCGGCCAACGAGCTGCGCGGCGCTTTCTCTCCCACGCGCACGCGTTCATTTGGCAAGAAAAGCGTCGCACCAAAAAGCACCAATCAGCGCCGCTACATCGAAGCGCTCGAAACGTACGATATGGTTTTCGCGATTGGACCTGGAGGAACGGGCAAGACGTATCTCGCGGTTGCGATGGCCGTCGCTTCGCTTCTTTCGAAACAAGTGAATCGCATTATTCTCGCGCGACCCGCTGTGGAAGCAGGCGAGCGCCTCGGTTTTCTCCCCGGCACGTTACAGGAGAAGGTCGATCCCTACATGCGTCCGCTATACGACGCGCTGCACGATCTCCTGGAAGCGGACAAGCTGGAAAGTTTCCTCGAGAAGGGAATTATCGAAGTGGCGCCTCTCGCGTTTATGCGCGGCCGCACGCTGAATGATTCCTTCGTCATTCTCGACGAAGCGCAGAACACTACGAACGAACAAATGAAAATGTTTCTCACCCGGCTCGGCTTCAATTCGAAAGCCGTGATCACGGGCGACATTACGCAAATCGATTTGCCCAACGAGCGCCGCTCGGGCCTCGTGGAAGCAATCGAGGTCGTCGGAAATATCGAAGGCATCGCGTTCATCTATTTCGACGAACGCGATGTGGTCCGCCACAATCTCGTGCAGCGCATCATCAAGGCATACGACGAGCGCGGAGGAAATTCTTCCGGCGCTAACGGCAAGAACGGACCGGGCTCAGGCGCCGGACAGCCGCGCAAACCCGGCAACAGCGCCTAGCGCGATTGAATTGCCTCCCGTCATGATTGTCAACCGCCAGTCGCTCGTCACCATCCCTTTACGCGACCTCGACGAATTTCTGACGCGAGCCCGCCGTCGCTTGCGCGTTCCAAAAGACGCGCTGACGATTTGTCTCGTCACGGATGCCGAAGTCGCTCGCTGGAACCGCGCGTATCGTGGAAAAAAAGGCCCCACCGATGTATTGTCATTTCCAACGAATGAGTCCATATCCAGATCAAAGCGCGTCACCGGACAAGCGTCTGTCCGTCGAAGAGCTCGATTTCCGTCGCCGGCATCGACAGCGCATGAACAGAAGAAATATCTCGGCGACATCGCCATCGCCCCAGCCGTCGCAAAGCGAAATGCGCGCCACTTCGGACGCACGTTTGCTGACGAGATGCGCATTCTCATTCTTCACGGTATCCTCCACCTGATGGGCTACGACCACGAAACCGATGAAGGCCAGATGGAACGCCGCGAAGCGCGTCTTCGCCGCGAACTAGGGCTGGTCTAACCGATGGCTGGGATCCTCTACACGATCGGTGTTCTGGCCCTCACGGCCGGGCTCGCCGTGTTTGCGTACCTCGATCGCGTGTATCGCGAGCTGGATCGCGCCTCCACCGGCAGAATCTCCGCCCATCTCACGCAATTCGAAGCCGATATCGAGCCGCGTTTTCGGATGGACCGGCACCGCGCCGCGCTCGCCTTCACGTTGTTGGCTCGCCTATGGCTTGTGCTCGTAGCGGCCGTCACAGCGCGCGGCGTTATTTTTTTTGTGCCCGGATCGTGGGAAGCGGCGCTCGAAATGGTTTGTTTCCTATCCGGCGAAGTCATCATCTTAATGCAGTTCGTGCCGTCGCTTCTGCTTGCGGGTGTGCGCGGCAATTGGATAGCTCCGTTTGTGCCGGCGGTCCGCGCTTTCATGTGGATGATCTGGCCGGTGCAAGTGGTGCTCGAGATGCTCGTGTCCGTGTTGCACCTTTCCGAAGAGGAGCAACCGGAAGAGGCGAGCGAACAGCAATCGATCGAAGCATTCGTCGACGCTGCCGCGGAGGAGGGCATCATCGAGCAGGACGAAGCGCGGCTGATCGAACAGGTGATCGAATTTGGCGACAAACGAGTCCGCGATTTGATGACGCCGCGCCCGGACGTCGTCGCCATCAGCGCGGCGGCCACGCTTGAAGAATTGAGCGAGCTAATCGTCGAAAAAAAGTTTTCGCGCATTCCGGTGTATGAAAAATCGCTCGACGATATCGTTGGCGTCGTAATGGCTCGCGACATTCTCGAGGTTTCCGATCGCGACGCTGCCCAGCGAACTGTTCGCGAGCTGATGCGGCCCGGCCTTTTCATCCCGGAGACGAAATTAGGCTCCGAGCTGCTGAAGGAAATGCAGCGCAAGAATCAGCAAATGGCGATTGTGATTGACGAATACGGGCTGATGGCCGGCGTCGTCACCGTGGAAGATTTGATTGAGGAAATTGTCGGCGATCTCGGCGAAGAAGACCGCCGGCCCGCTCCCGACGTTGTTCGTGAGTCTGGCGGCAGCTTGGTGATGCGCGGCAGCGTTCCAGTCGATAAGGTGGCCGAGCTATTTGGCCTGCACCACGACGAATCGTCGGACCGCTCCGGCGTCGCAACCGTGGCTGGCTTGCTCAATGCAGTCGCCGGCCACGTTCCTCGCACCGGTGAAGTGATTGACTCCGACGGAATCCGCTTTGAAGTACTCGAATCGAACCAGCGCAAGGTTCTTCGTGTTCGCGCTCGCCCTGTACCGTCCGGCGCCGCGACTTCCGCGTAGCCTTTCGCAGAATCCAAAACACACGCAGGCCTGTTATCGGCGTACAATTCTCTTTCATGGCATTCAAGTCTGGTTTCGTCGCAATTGTAGGGCGTCCGAACGCGGGGAAATCTACGCTCGTCAATACGCTCGTCGGGCGAAAAGTGGCAATCGTTTCGCCTAAGCCGCAGACCACCCGGAATCGAATTCAAGGCATTTTGAATCGCGATGACGCGCAAATAATTCTCGTCGACACGCCGGGAATACACAAAGCGCAGAACGTTCTCAGCCGCCAGATGATGGACGAGCTTCAGCACGCGGTGGAAGGCATCGACGTACTTTCGCTGATTGCGGATGCTTCGGTGAACTTCGGTCCGGGCGACCGCTTCGCGATCGAATGGGCGCAACGTTTCCACGGGCCGGTTTTCCTTCTGTTGAACAAAGTGGACAAAATTCCGAAACAGCGGTTGCTTCCATTGATCGAGCGCTACAACAAAGAATTCGAGTTTGCAGACGTGTTTCCGATATCTGCGCTGTCTGGTGAAGGGACTCTCGATCTAGTCAACGGATGGCTCGCGCGTCTACCCGAGCACCCGCCCTATTTCCCGGCTGACCAGTTTACCGATCAGCCCGAACGATTCCTCGCCGCGGAACTAATCCGCGAGAAAGCGATTCTCACCACACGGCACGAAGTTCCGTATTCAGTGGCAGTGCTTGTCGATAGTTTTGAGGAAGGCCCTAAGCTTTTGCGCATTCGCGCCACAATTTACGTCGAGCGCGAGGGTCAAAAAGCGATTCTGATCGGTAAAGGCGGCGAAAGCATCAAAAAAATCGGCACGCAGGCGCGCAAGGAACTGGAAACAATCCTCGATATCCACATTTTCCTCGAACTCTTCGTAAAGGTTCAGCCCAACTGGCGTCAAAATTCTTCAGTCGTTCGCCAACTTGATTGGCACCGCCAGCTTGAACAGCTCGGTGACTATCAGGAAAACGAAGACGACGAAGTGGAAAGCGGAGACAAACCACCCGAAGATTTGGAAGTTTAGCGACTGACCACGCAACAACTGTCAAACTTTCGACGGCGCAATCCCAAGCGACCGCATCTTGCGATACAAATGGCTGCGCTCGAGTCCCAGCGCTTCCGCCGCCTTCGTCATGTTCCAACGATTCTCTTCCAGTTTGCGCAGCACGAACTCACGTTCGTAGGCCGACCGCGCCTCCTGCAAACTCTCGTACGGTTTCTGCGGACTTTTCGAAGCCCCACGAAACAATTCCGGCGGCAGGTGATGCGGCTCGATCTTGTGCGACGGGCTCATGATCACGAGGCGCTCGACGAGGTTCTTCAACTCTCGTACGTTTCCCGGCCACGGATAACTCCGCAGCACTTCCATCGCAGTCGCGCTGAATTCTTTCGGTTTCTTTCCGTACGCCTCGCAGAACTCCGCCAAAAAATGCGCTGCAAGGATCGGCATGTCTTCAATTCTTTCGCGAAGCGCTGGGACATAGAAGGGAATCACGTTCAAACGGTAGAATAGATCCTCGCGGAATGCGTTGCGGCCAATTTCCTCTTCGAGTTTCTTGTTCGTCGCCGCGATCACGCGGACGTCCACGGTTATCGGCTGGTTCGAACCCAGCCGCTCGACGCGTTGCTCCTCCAGAACGCGAAGCACTTTAGACTGCGTCTTCAAACTCATGTCACCCACTTCATCAAGAAACAGAGTGCCGCCGTCGGCCTTTTGAAACTTGCCGACCTTATCCTCGCTCGCCCCGGTGAAGCTGCCCTTGCGATGGCCAAATAGTTCCGACTCGATCAATTCCTCTGGAATGGCCGCGCAATTCACTTCGACAAATTGCATCGTGCTGCGCAAGCTGCTTCCATGTAGCGCCCGCGCCACTAGCTCTTTTCCCGTTCCGCTCTCGCCATAAATCAAAACGCGACCGTTTGTGGGAGCGGTCAGTGCAATCTGCTGTCGCAGCGCCTTCATCGGTACGCTATTTCCGAGAATTTCGTGCCGCTCTTCGAGTTCTGCGCGGAGGCGGCGGTTTTCTGCTTCCAGGCGGACGTATTCGAGCGCGTTGCGCACCACCAGAACGATTTTATCGAGGGAGAGCGGCTTTTCGATGAAATCAAACGCGCCGAGCTTTGTCGCTCGCACGGCTGTTTCGATGTTCCCGTGCCCGGAAATCATGATCGCAACTGGCGCAGCGTCGCGCGCTTGGATTTGTTCGAGTGTCGCTAACCCGTCCATCTTCGGCAGCCAAACATCCAGCAGAACCAGATCAAAGCTTCGCCGCTCGAGCTGCTCCAGACACTCCTCGCCCGAAGCGATCGCTTCCACTGCGTAGCCTTCATCGCGAAGCAAAGCGCCAAGCGACTCGCGAATCCCGCTTTCGTCATCCACAATTAGTATCGAAGCTGGCATTGTCTATGTTCTTGTGACCTAAGCGAGAGGTCTGATTTCTTGGTGTCTCTGTGAACTCTGTGCCCGACTCTGTGCGCTCTGTGTCAATCTTCCGATGGTTCCCGGTTCCCGGCCTCAAGTCACTGAAGTCCCGCCCTGCGCCGCAGGTGTTGCAACTTCACTTGCCGGAAAGCGAATTACAAACCTGCTGCCCGTCGGCAGATTGTCTTCCACGCGAATTGTGCCGTTATGTTCAGCGACAATCCGGCTCGCAATTGCGAGGCCCAACCCGGTGCCGCGCTCTTTCGTGGAGAAATGCGGAAGGAAGAGGCGTTCTTTGTCCTCCGGTGAAATCCCGTGTCCGCTATCCGAAATCTCAATCTCCACGGCATCGCCGTCGCCTTCCACCCGAGTTGCGACGCGCAGTTGCCGGATTGCCGCGCCTTCCATGGCTTCCGCCGCGTTATCAACGAGGTTCGCAATCACGCGGCGCAGCAATTCACTGTCCGCTTTGATGGGAGGCAGAGTTGCGGCGAGGTCGGTGCGCAGAGTAATTCCTTCCAGGCGTCCGCGGAAAAGATCGACTGCGCTCGACACGATTTCGTTTACGTCTGCTGGCGCGAGGCGGGCGGAAGGGAAGCGCGCAAACTGCGAAAATTCGTCGACGAGCGATTCGAGCGTGTGAACCTCGCGCTCGATCAATCCAGCGCACTCCGCCACGAGCTTTTCGAACTCGCTACGGGATGCGTCTGATTTGCTACTGGACGCGCGATCGAGGTGGCGCAGAAGGCGCTGGGCCGAAAGCTGAATGGGAGTAAGCGGATTCTTGATCTCGTGCGCGATCCGCTGAGCGACCTCTTGCCAGGCAGATGCTTTTTGCGCGCGCAGCAAGTCCGTCAAATCATCGAGCACGATCACGAATCCCGGATTCGATCGGCGGGGACCGAGCGAGCTTACGGTGACCGCCGCGCGCACCAGCCGTCCGCCGGTCGCGATTTCGATTTCGCGTGAAGCCGCACCCATCCGCAACGAGCGTCGCATCAAGTGGAGCATCGTTCGCGAAGCTTCGTCGCCAAGCAGATCCTGCAACGAGTGTGCATCGCGTGCGTGCTCGCCCAGAATCGCCACCACCGCCGAATTCACGCGAGTCACTTCACCGCCGGAACCCAGCGATATCACTCCCGTAGGAATATTTTCGAGTATCGCTTCCATCAACTTTCGACGCCGTTCGCGCTCTTCGATCGCCTGTTCGAGGCTTTGCGTAAAGTCGTTGATCTGTTTCCGACCTTCGCCCAGTTGCTCCGCCATGCGGTTAAACGAGCGGACGAGCGTGCCGAGTTCGTCCTGCGCCTGGACGTCTATGTGATGATCGAAATTCCCGCGTGAAATTTCGCGAGTTGCCTCCGCGAGCGCTTGAATCGGCACAGTGACTTGTTTCGACAGAAAGAGCGCCGCCCACGTGGTTGCAAAGAGGAGCAACAGCGTCAGGAGTGCCATCCAAAGATTGATCTCGCGTTTGTAGGCGCGCAGCTGTTGCTTTTGCTGATTGTAGACTTGCGTTTGCGATTGAATTTCGGAATAACGTTCGAGGTAATCGCTCGGCATCCGCCGCCCGACGTAAAGTTTTCCGTTTTTCAGCGGCGCGCTTGCAGCCAGATAGAGATCGCTGCCAGCCCGCCAGAATTCCGCACCATTTCGCAACACTCCTTCAGACTTTGGTGCGATCGCCACCTTGCTCGCCGGTGGCGCCGGATCGGTGCCATTCTGCCGATTCAAATAGCTAAAACCATCGCTCACGGCCCCATGTGCATCCACCACCCAGGAAGCGTCCGCAGACCAACTCGAACTCAAGAATTGTTCGTCAGGCGTCCCACTCTTCGCGGCTTGCGCCGAGACGTCGCGTAAGTGGTTCGCTCCAATCTGCCGCATGTCCTGCAATAGAAGTTGGCTTTGCTCATTGGCAAGCTCGAGAGGCCGCGGGAACCAGGTGTTCAGCGTCCGGTTTACAAGTGCATAGCTGAAAAAGAACATGAACAAAACGGGAAGCAAAGAAACGCCCATGGCCCCGAGCACCATGTTCGCTTTGAAGCGAGAACCGATTTGCCCGGCCCGCCGTTCGGCCCACATGCGCAACAGACTGCGCGTAAGAATCAGCGTAAAAACCAACAGCGCAGCCGCGATGAACGTGGATAACGCGAACAAAATGACGAACGTGTTGCCTTGCTCCGGATGGAACGGCGTGCTGAGCGATCCCAGTGTGAAAACAGCCGCGAAAAGCAGCACGACCGCGCCGCCGCCGGCAATCAGCCAGATTTGCTGCTTCCGGTTTGAGGGAGTCAACGTCCCTCCTCCAGGTAGCGCCCCAACGGACATTGGTCACATTTCGGAGCAGTTTTCCGGCACCAGTTTTTGCCGGCGGCGACGATCAGGGCATGAAATTCGTTGAACTTATTCACGTTGCCGGGGAATCGTCGCTCGAACTGCCAGCGAATATCTTCGTATTTTGCGCGCTCGTTGGCCCAGCCGTGGCGAACGAGAATCCGCTTTGTGTATGCGTCGACTACGAACACGCCATGCTCGCCGGCGTAGAGCAAGATCGAATCGGCCGTCTCCGGGCCAATGCCAAACACACCCAATAACTTTGCTCGCAGCACAATCGTGGGAGTTTCAAACATTCGGTCGAGTGAGCCGCCATACTCCCGGCGCAAAAACCGAACGAACGATTTGAGCGCACGCGCTTTCTGGCGCCAATATCCCGATGATCGAACGAGATTTTGCAAGTGTCGGAGGTTCACTTCTTCGATAGCCGCGGGCTTGAGCAGTCCCTCACGGCGAAGATTCCCAAGAGCCATCTCAACGTTCGACCACGACGTGCTCTGAGTCAGAATGGCGCCTACGATCACTTCGAATGACGTCTTGCCCGACCACCAATGCTGCGGGCCGAGCGCGGTGAACAAGCTGTTAAAGTATTCATCCAGAGGGGGTTGCGAGTCGTCCGAGAAGGGACCGGCAGCCTTCAGCAAACGGCCATGCGGGATGATCGGCAGCTTCTGAAGTTCAGATTTCATGGAAAGCCCACGATAGCGAGCCGCGCTTTCCAAGTCAAGACGGAGTGTTGTTCGCTGGCCACACTGGTGTGGCTCTGATGCCAACGAACTCGTAATTTCGCTAACCGCGTGTTCGTTCGAATTCTCGCATGAAGCTTACGAGCGCTTCGACAGCACCGAGGGTAACCGCGTTATAGAGCGAGACTCGCATACCTCCCACCGATCGATGCCCGACGATTCCCACGATCCCGTTTGCAGCGGCATCTTTGGCGAATTGCTTTTCAATTTCCTCGTTAGCTCCGGCCACCCGAAAAACGACATTCATCTTCGAGCGCGAGTCCGTCTCGACGGGACATTTGTAGAGTCCGCTCGAATCAATAGCATCGTAGAGAAGTTTGGCTTTGGCTTCGCTGAGTTTTTCGAGCCCGGCCGCGCCGCCTTGCGATTCCGCCCAATCAAGCATTAAGCCGACGATGTACACCGCAAAAGTGGGAGGCGTGTGGAACAGGGAATGCTCTTTGATCTCAGTCCGGTACTGCAGCAGGGAAGGAAGTTTCGGATCGGCGCGTTCGGCTAGATCCCGCTTCACAATCACAATTGTGACGCCCGAAGCGCCCAGATTTTTCTGCGCGCCGGCGAAGATCAAGCCGAAACGCGCGACGTCGATCGGGCGCGACAGAATATCGGACGACATGTCCGCCACGAGCGGAACCTCACCCGTTTGCGGGAACGATTTCCACTGCGTGCCTTCGATCGTGTTGTTCGAGCACATGTATACGTAGGAAGCGTCTGCTGCCAGCCTGATTTCATCCTCGCGCGGAATTCGATTGAATTTCTCAGCTTCGCCCGAGGCCGCGAGCCGGTACGGCGTGCCTTTTTTCAGTTCCGCGATGGCTTTTGCCGTCCACATCCCGGTATGCAGCATGTCCACGGGTTTACCCGGCAGATACAGATTCATCGGCACCATCGTGAATTGCATGCTGCCGCCGCCTTGGAGAAAAATCACGGCATATTCATCCGGGATCGAAAGAAGCCGCCGCAACTCCCGCTCCGCGCTCGCGTTGATTTCTTCGAACTCAGGCGAGCGGTGGCTCATTTCCATCACAGACATTCCGCTGCCGTGATGGTCGAGCAGCTCTTCGCGGATCCGCTCCAGAACAGAGAGGGGAAGCGTCGCCGGTCCTCCACCAAAATTCAGTGCCCTGTGCAACGCCGCGTCGAAGATGCGATCGGATTCACGATCCTGAATTCCTTTCGCGATAAAGCCGTGTCAACGAATTATTTCAGCCAAAACAGAGTATCAGATATTTGCGCTGTGTGAAAGAGTCCTGCTCCTGCGTATCGCATCGTTGTTGTCGATTGACTTTGCGACCAGGGAATGGAGATATTTTTTTCGGTGCCGGCGGAACACTCCGAAAATCGCGCGTAACTCCTCGCCTTGACACCCTTCACACCCAGCAATTAGACTGAAAGGCTTGGAAGTGGACTTGGGAGCCAAACGGAATGCTTCTGTCGCGGGATTATGTCGGCTACATGGCCAAAGAGCTTGTGAAGCGGCTGGTAGCGGCGAAAGTGATCGAAACGAAGAACGTTGAAAACGTCACACAGGCGGTGCGCCAGGTGATGGCGGATGAAGTGACGATTGAAGACCGGCTCAACGAAGAAGTGCGCGAGATTCTGAGCAAGTACTCGGACGAAATGAAACGCGCCGGCGCTTCCTATCAGGAAATGTTCAAGAAAGCGAAAGGCCAACTGGCCCGCGAAAGGAAATTGATCCTCCGCTAATGCGCCTCACTCGCGAAAAAACGGTTCGAATCTCTCATCGAGTCATCGACCTGCTCGTCACCATGCCGGACGTGGATTTTGTGGAGGACCGCGACACGATTCGCCAGGAAATCGTCACCATCCTCACATCGCTTCTGAAAGTCGAGGAACAGGTCGACACGGAAGTCCGCGCGAAGATTGCCTCGCAGAAAAAGGAAATCCTGGAGGGCAGCGAGGAGTGGGACATTCTGTACCGGAAATACTATGCAGAAGGACTGAAACGGTTGGGGGTTGCGGAAGTTCACGCGCACTAGCGCGGCCTGCAAAGCTTCGAGGTTGCCGAGGAAAATTCAGATCAAGGCAAGAAAAAACGCCCGGATCGCTCCGGGCGTTTTTTTTTGCGTATCGGCGCTCTGTTACTTTGAGATGCTTCGCTGCGCTCAGGATGACAACCCGAGCCGGATGGAACGAAATTCAGGCTCTACGGTTGACCGTCGGGCCTGCGTTTCAGAGTCGGACGGTCGTCGTCAGAACTCGTATCGGTACCCGAGGTGGTGTCGCTGGGAGTTTGACCGGTCTTCTGTTGCTGGTCGGTCTTCTTCCGGAGGGTCGGTTTGTTGCCGCCCTTGTCGTTTACCTTTTGATTCGACTGAATCATTCCGAGGCGCCGCTTCACGAGGTCGAACTCTGAAGTAGAGACGATGTATTCCTCGCGCGCTGGAAGAATTGTTGAAATCTCTTTTTGCGCCGCTTCGATCCGGTCCGGCGTCATCGGGTGAGTGGAGAAAATCTTAGGAACGGTTCCGGGCTGTTTCTTTTCGAGAGCCTGGACCTTCTCAAAAAAGGACACAAACGAATTGGGGTCGTATCCGGCCTTGTACATGTACTGCAGGCCGAGATAATCGGCTTCGCGTTCTGCGTCGCGCGAGAACTTCAAGAACGAGATGGGCACGACGAATTGCAGACCTTGATACAGCGCGTAACCTGCCCAGCCGCCCGGCCCGAGAAGCATCAGCGGAATTGTGGCCATCTGCATGAGCTGGCCTTTGGTGGCATTCTTCGTTCCGTGTCGCGCGCAGACGTGAGCAATTTCATGCGCCATCACGCCGGCGAGTTCTGACTCTTCATCCGCGTGCAGAATCAAGCCGCTGTTCACGTAGAAAAAACCGCCGGGGAGCGCGAACGCGTTAATTTGGTCGGAGTCGATCACTTTGATCGTGAAGGGAACCTGCGCGTCCGAATTGCGCACCAGGTTTTGGCCCACGCGGTTCACGTATTCGGTCACGACGGGGTCGGTAATAAATTTTGCAGAACGATCGACGTCCTGGGCCAGCTGTTTGCCGAGCGCGATTTCATGTTCGAGTGAATAGAAATTCAGGCCGTGGCCAACATTGCGATTGCCGACGGCGTCAACGTCCTGCTCGCTGCCTTTTTTGACATTCGGATCGACCGGCTGCGCGATTGGCGGCTGGCCCTGCGCTTGCGGATCCTGCGCAGTTGGCGGAGCGCTCGGCTGCTGAACTGGAGGTTGCTGCGCCGGTGCCTGTTGCGCGGATGATTGCTGAGTTGTCGAAGTTTGCGTCGCGGGTGGCTGACTACTTTGCTGGCTCTGGCGAGGAGCCGCGATCGTCGCAGGCACCGTCAGTAGAGTTGCTAGAAAGGCCGCGCCGAATTGCATCATCCAGGTAGGTTTCATCTCAACCTCCGCAGAACCTTAAAGCTCCGCAATCGATCGGGCAATCATAAATACGTTGAGGGCATTATACACCCCGCCTCCGAATGCGAGGCCCGTAAAGCTTTATGATGAGGCCAGGGCGAAAATAGTTTCTTCAGTCACTGCGATGTTCCCATCCAAGCAGCCTGCTCGACGATCCAGAGTTGGCGCGATGAAATTTCATAGTTCATGCTGGCGAATGGAAATTGGGACCGAGAGGTCGATTCAGTTTGAAATCGGCGGTTGCGAGGGTTCAAAAAGGGCGGTTTTCCGTCGAATTGGAAATCGTATATTGCTTGTTTGCTATAGGTTGCATAATTTCCTAATCGCGGCACCGCGATTAAGATCGTGATTGGCGGGGATGGAACGCGGGTCGGCGCCCCACGTCGCAAAGCTAGGCTTTCGGCGCAGGAGGAGGGATCCAACGGGGAGCGGGCGGGTTCGCCTGCGTCACCGGCAGAGCTTTCTTTTTCGGTTTTTTCACTTCGCGTCGGCGTGCGTCTTTATTTCCCATGTCAATAGATTGCCATAAGTTGGGAATCGGAACCAGAAATATTGAATTGAAGCGATTGCCGGAGAAGGGCGAGCAAACTGTTCGCCAAGCTTTTAGGATCAAGATTCCTTGTTTCACTGAGATTGGCTGAGGAACGGCGCGGCATTGGGTATCCGGAATCACATCGCCGCTGTTGTATTGACGGTTCGCGCGAATCGCTTTACATTCGTTGTGTGCCCGCCCGAAAGATCCAAGTCGGCCAAGTGTGGAAGCAAGACAACTCAGGCGACTCATATTTGATCACGAAGCTGTATAACGAGGCGCTCACGACGTATGCGGTGCTTCGCAAGACGGGTGCTGAATCCGAGCGACCCGTGAAAGTGAAAGTGGACCGGCGCGGAGCAATTCAAACTCTCCCTGGTTATACCTACGCTTTGGAATCCGACGATTTCTAGCCTCAGCCGTGTCTGAACGACTCTGAAAACTTGGACGAATTGCGATCGCGCAATTTCCTGAACGCGGCGTGCGCGTGGGCGAGGAGAGGCGAGGAGCGTGGGCGCCGTCGAGGATCACAAGCTGAAGCCTGTGCTATTGAGCGGTCAGAGAATGTTTTGCTTTTCGAGTTCTTTTACGATGATTTTGGAAATGGCGTCGATTGCTTTGAGGGGCGAGCGTGGGTTTACTGTGTTGCTTGTCCCAGTCCACACGAGGCTTCCATCGGGTTGTGACGTCGAGTAAAAATTCGTCTCAACTTGCGCGGACTTGTCCACTCGAAGATAGTCGGGCGTATAAACCATCGGGGCGATGGCTCCGTAGTAGCCATAAAAAGTGCCATACGCCGGATAAAGTGGATAGACCGAGCCGGGGATGTAGGTGACTTTCTTTTCATACTTCACCAGGCGGGAGGCGACGATCGCGTCGATATTTTGCCCGCGCACCACATCTCTTAGGTCGTTCATATCGATCGGCGTAGCTTCCGGCCTGGGAAGCAGAGAATAGCTGGGGACACATTGGATTCCCGGGCGCGCGATGCCTGCGCAGAGTTGGTCTTCAAATTCGGCGCGAATGGCTGCTTTGCCGTTGATGCCGAGGACCATGATGTTTTTAAAATGTTGGGCGGGATTTTCGGGGTTGAGCCACGTGAAAACGAGCTTGGTCGAGCCCGAGGCGGTCAGCGCGAGGCCGGCCGTCACAGCCAGAAATATCATCACCCGCTTTTTCATGGGGTTTCTCCCAATTCCCGCCGAGAGGGCTCGCTCGACGCGTGCAGAACTGTAGCACGATTCATTCTCTCGAGACTGCGAACTAGATTGAGCGGACTGGGATATTTACGACGTCGTCGATTCGAAGCACTTCCTTCACGATGAAGCCTTCCGCATATTGAACGCCTATCATGCGGCCGTAGTGACGGGCCTGATGATTCATGCGGCCTTCGAGTTCGTCGAGCGGGAGATAGACTTTGGATTTGGGAGTGTTTTTCGGCGGCGAGAATTGAGATTTGTAGGCGAGGATGGCGCGGCGGCGGCGTTCGTACTGCTTTGAGATGTCCACGGCGAATGTGGGCATCGCGGAGCCGTCGGATGTGGCGTAAAGAATTTTGAACGGTCGAAACGGGTCGCCTTTCATAGCGTACGCCTTCAGTCCCGCGATGAAAGCGGCTTCGAAACCGAGAATTGAGGCGGTGTAGTGATCGGGGTGGCGGCCTTGCCAGTAGGGAAGGATAATTGTGTGCGGCTGCAGTTCGCGAATCACTTCGGCGACGGCAATTTTTTGTTTGTCGTTTACGGCGAGGCGCGCGTCGGGCAGTCCAAGATTGCGGCGAACTTTCACGCCGAGGATTTTTCCGGCGGCAGCAGCTTCGCGCAGCCGTGTCTCGGAAGTGCCACGCGTACCCATCTCGCCGCGGGTGAGATCGAGGATGCCAGTGCGGTATCCGGCTTGCGACATTTTGAGGACGGTGCCGCCGCAGGTGAGTTCCACGTCGTCAGGATGGGCGGCGATGGCGAGCAGGTCGAGTGGCATGGTGCCTCCGATTGTGCGATGCGTTGCGCTTGACGATGAATACGGCGCCCGAGGAACAATTCTAGCAGGGGATTGCGGCGGTGTGGCTGGGAAGCGATCAGCTGGGGCGGGCGGCGAGGACGGCGTAAACCGCTGCGCCGTAAATCAAGAGGTTGCCGACGTCGGGCTGGCCGTGAAGGATGTGAATCAGGGCGGCGGCGACAAAGATTGCCAGGAGTGCACGGCCGCCTATCGTGCGCGTGGGCGGAATGAGGAAAAGAATCGCGGCAATGATTTCGGCGCCACCAAGTATGGGACGGACCAGGTGCGGCAATCCGGATTTGGCAAAAGCGTGGATGCTTCCCGGCGAAAAAACGAAGAGGCAGGATTCGATCAGAACGACCAGGCCTACGCACCAGCGGAGGATGACGATCGCGCAGGGGAAGCGCGACTTGGTGGCGGCGGGTGTGCTGGGGCCGCATTCGGTCATTTGCGGGGCTTCCTTTTTTGAAATTCAGCTTTGTTTTTTGCGCGGCGAAGCGGCACGGGCTTCCACGAGTCGATGGCTGGCGGAGGAGTTGAGGTTGAGGTGGTAGAACTTCTTCAGGTCGCGGATGCGGCGCAGCGAGGGGCGGGCAAACGGGGATTTGCCGTCGAAAGCGTGGAGAACGATGCCTTCGAGAAGGTCGCCGAGGGTGAGGTCATTATATTCGGCGAAAGCTTTGAGAACTTTGAGAATGCGCTTCTCCATGCGCACTCCGGTTTGCACGCGTTCGATTTCGAATCGGTTGCGATTCATTATGGTACCTATGTACCACGGTACGAAATCGAATGCAAGAGTCAGCGCATGGCGTGATTGCGTGATTTGCGGTGAAGCAGGTACACGACGATGGAAATGGTCGTGGTGGCTACTCGAGAGGCGCGGGCGCTTTTTCCTTTGCCGGATTGGTGATACTTTGCGGCGGTGCACGGAATTGCGCGACTTGGCGGGCTATGACGGAACGTTTTGAATTTGCGGATTTGCGTGAGCTTTTCGCGAAGGCTAACGAAGAGAAGTCCGGCGACCATCTGGCCGGGATCGCGGCAGGCTCGGAACGCGAACGCGTGGCGGCGAAGCGCGGGCTGGCCGACTTGCCGCTGGCGGCGATTGTCGAGCGGCCGCTGATCGATCCCGAGCACGACGAAGTGAGCCGGCTCATTTTGGAGGGCTACGATCGCGAGGCTTTTCGCGACCTCGCGAGCCTGACCGTGGGCGAGTTTCGCGAACTGCTTCTCGACGACTCGACGGATGAGAATCGGTTGCGGCGCGTGGGCCGGGCGATTGTTCCGGAGATTGCGGCGGCAGCGGCAAAAATCATGAGCAACAAGGACCTGATCGTTGCTGCCGCGAAGATTCGCAACGTGACGCGTTGCCGGAACACGATGGGCGAGCGCGGCGTGCTGGGGATTCGCGCGCAACCGAATCATCCAGTGGACGACGTGGGCGGGATTCTTCTTTCGGCGTTTGAGGGAGTGCTTTACGGCTGCGGCGACGCGGTGATCGGCGTGAATCCGGCGTCGGATTCGGTGGATGCGGTGACGGCGATACTGCGGGGGCTCGACCGGCTCGTCGATGTGTATCGTGTGCCCACGCAGACGTGTTGCCTGGCTCATGTGACCACGCAACTGGCGGCGATGGAGCGCGGCGCGCCCGTGGATTTGTTGTTTCAATCGATTGGCGGGACCGAAGCGGCGAACCGCAGCTTCGGAATTTCGCTGGCGCTGCTGCGCGAGGGGCGGGAGCAGGCGCTCGAGCATCACCGCGGCCGCGATGTGGCGTGGGCTGGCGACAACCTTATGTACTTCGAGACCGGGCAGGGCAGCGCGCTTTCGGCCGCGGCGCATGAGGGCGTCGATCAGCTGACGATCGAGGCGCGGGCGTACGGAGTGGCGCGCGCGTTTGAACCGTTTCTCGTGAACAGCGTGGTGGGATTTATCGGGCCGGAGTATTTGTACGACGAGCGGCAGATCATCCGCGCGGGGCTCGAGGATCATTTCATGGGCAAGCTGCTGGGGCTGCCGATGGGATGCGATGTCTGTTACACGAATCACGCCGAGGCCGACCAGAATTCGGCGGACAATCTGCTCGTGCTTCTGGCGGCCGCGGGCTGCAACTACTTCATGGGCGTTCCATGTTCGGACGACGTGATGCTCAACTATCAATCGACCAGCTATCACGATGCGCTGGCGGTACGGCGTTTGTTCAAGCTGCGCCCGGCGCCGGAATTTCTGGCATGGCTCGAAGCGGCGGGAATTTATCGCGGCGGTGAGCCGGGGCTGCTTGACGCTCCCGCCAGGCGGCAGCTGATGCGCGGCCTCGAATCGACGATCGAAAGTGTCGGCTGAGATGCGACTGCGGCGCTGCCGTAGTGCGGCCGCGGATCGCAAAGGTGACAGCCTGAGTGAATGATGCGATCAAGCGCGAAGACTCGTCGCTGGCCGATTCCGAGTGGCCCGAATTCGTGCGCAAGATTCGCGCGCGGACGCCGGCGCGTTTGCTCGTGGGGCGCGCGGGAGCTGCCTACCGCACGGCTACGCAGCTCGATCTGCGCGAAGCGCACGCGTCGGCACGCGACGCGGTGCGAACCGAGTTCGATTTGCACGCAGCTTTTGGCGCGGAATTCGTGAAGCGCTGGGAGCTTCGCGAATTCCACACGCGGGCGCGCGACAAGGACGAATATCTGCTGCGGCCGGATTTGGGGAGGCAGTTTGACGAAGAATCGCGCGCGCGGCTGCTGAAAATCCGTCCCCGCGATTGCGATCTGTGGGTCGCGATCGGTGACGGCTTGTCCGTAGCAGCCGTTGCCGAGCAGGTGCCGCAGCTCTTGCCGCTGCTTTCCGCCGGTGCGGAGGCGCGAGGTTGGAGCGCGGGGCGCGCTTTCGCCATTCGTCATTGCCGTGTCGGCATCCTGAATGAGATAGGAGAGATTCTTCGGCCGCGCGTCGCGGTGCTGTTGATTGGAGAGCGCCCGGGCCTGGCCACGGCGACAAGCCTTTCAGCCTATCTGGCGTTTCGTCCTCAGAAAGGCCAGTCGGATGCAGACCGCAATCTGATCTCGAATATTCACGAGCGCGGCGTGGGAGCGGAAGAAGCCTGCAGCCGCATTCTGGAACTGGCGGCGCGGATGATGCGCGCCGAGTTGAGCGGCGTAAAACTTCAAAAGGATTCGCGGAGGCTCGAATGATGGCAGTGGGAAAAGGACTCGCAGGGCAGGTGGCGCTGGTAACAGGCGCGGCAAAACGCATTGGGCGAAGCATCGCGCTGCGGTTGGCAGCGGACGGCGCGGACGTGGTGGTGAATTATGCGACATCGAAGGCGGAGGCGGACGTGGTGGTCGGGGAGATTGAGGGATTGGGGCGGCGGGCGATAGCGCTGCAAGCAGATGTGTCGAAGCGCGCGGACGTAGTGCGGCTCTTCGCGGCCGTCGAGAAGGAATTCAGCCGCCTCGATATTCTGGTGAACAACGCCGGCATGTTCTTCGCTGCGAAATTCGAGGAGCTTACCGACGAGCAGTGGGACCGCATCATGAATGCGAACGTGAAGTCACAATTTTTGTGCGCGCAGGCGGCGGCGCCGATCATGAAGCGGCAGGGACGCGGCCGAATTATTAATTTGTCGTCACTGGGCGGAATCTTGCCGTGGCCAGCGTTCACGCATTATTGCGTGTCGAAAGCTGGAGCAATCATGCTGACGAAGTGTTTGGCGCGCGCGCTGGGACCGGAAATTCTAGTGAACAGTGTGGCGCCGGGGACCATTCAATTCCCAGGGGAAGCGCCGGATGAAGATTACATTCAGCGCGTTCCGTTGCATCGCACCGGTACCGGCGAAGATATTGCGGAAGCAGTGGCGTATTTCGCGACGTCGGATTTTGTCACCGGTCAGATAATTGCCGTCGATGGTGGGCGGTCGCTGGTATAGGCAGGAAACAACAGAACTGTGTTTTCCTACACGCTTGCACAACAAATTCTGAGCCGTAGAAGCCTCATCTTGCGAGTCGAAGTCAACATTTCTACCAAATCGTGTGAACCGCTCTTGACCGGCGAATGTCACGGTCAGCAGTAAGCAAGGACAGCCCCTCGACCAGCGCAGTGGCCCCAATGATGCGATCGGCTGGATCCTGCGGATAGTCCGCAGGAAGATCCAAGGCGCGAGCGCATGCTCGGCCCGTGATTGGCAGAACAACGAAACGAGACTCGACTTCGTGGAGGAAGGATTCAAGGCTGATGTCCAGCCGGATGCGACCCTTACTCGCAAGTGTGGCCAATTCCAGCAGAGTGATATCGGAGATTGCCAGGCCTTCCGCATTCTTGCGCGAGTCGTCGATTGCGGCCCGGGCCTTCCGTGAGATATCCGAACCTGGTCAAACGCCAGCCAGACGACCACGTGCGTATCGGCTAGAATCATCCGAGTTTTCCCCACTCTTTCGGGGAGAGGGCCGGCGAGACAACGTCTCCCGCGACGGCGCCTTTGCCTGCGAGGAAATTGTAGATATCGTCCGTCTCGTCGGTCGCGGGGACGAGCTTTGCCACCGGCTTGCCGTGCTTCGTGATTACGACCGTCTCGCGCGTGGACTGCACCTCATCCATGATTGCGAGACAATTCGTCTTGAAGGAACCCGCCGCCACTTTCTTCATAGCCAACCTCGGATGCAACTATGGTCATTATACCATAGTCATAAATACAAAAGATTCGGGGGAACGATGATCCCGACGGTTCGTGCCAATTCTCGCGAGGCGAGACGCGCTCGTTTTGGTTCTGGACTTCGCTTTGGAGAGGCTGAAAAATCGCGTTGACGGCAGCGACGGAGTTCGGCAGGATGCTCCGATTATTCGTGGCCGCCGGGGAGTTCGCACGGTGCTTCGTTTGCGCTAGGCAGCGCCCGAATCAAGAATTTCGAGCGTAGGGGCACGGCACGCCGTGCCTTGTACGCACGATTTCAAACGTGCATGCCCCATGGAGAAATCATGAATTCGACGATGCGATTAGGGCGATGGATGCTGAGATTGTTTGCGGCCGCCTGTTTGGTGCTGGCATTTGCGTCGCCGCGATTGCAAGGCGCAGGACGTGGGTGCGCAATCGCTCGGCTCGCAGATGCTGACGTGCTCGTCGGACAACGGGCGCAGGCAATCCTGCCCGTCGCAATACAATCCGATTTCGAACGTGCAGCTCATGAAGCGGCTGAGCGGCAGCGCTTCGTGCTCGCAAGGAAGATCCTGGGGATTTGATAAGCGCGCCGTCTGGGTGGACGCGGGATGCCGCGCGCAGTTTCAGGTGTATGGATGGAGCGGCGGCGGTGGCGGAGGAACGGGGAACTCGACGACCGTTCGTTGCCGGTCAATGGATGGAAATTTCCGGCATTGTCCCGTGAGCGGCTGGGTGCGCAGCGCGCAATTGACGCAGCAACTGGGGAATGCAACGTGCACGCAGGGACGGACATGGGGCTGGGACAACAATGGCGTGTGGGTCGACCGGCAATGCAAAGGCGACTTTCGAGTTTGGATTGGCGGAAGGCCGGGAGGCCATTCGCGGATCGTACGCTGCGAATCGCAGAACATGAGCCAGAATCGGTGCTCGGTCGGAGGATTCATCACCGGAGCTCTGGTTGAACAGCAATACAGCGGTTCGCCGTGCATTCAGGGAACGAGTTGGGGATTTGATAGCCGAGGATTGTGGGTGAATCGCGGATGCCGCGCGGATTTTCGAGTTTGGGTATCGAGGTAGGGCGCGACTCAATTTTCGCGAGCGCTACAGGATCGCAACGTGTGAGCGGAAAAGCCCACGATGAGAACATCGCACGTCATGGCTACCCGTACGGAAACGAGATTAGTACGCTGCTAGTTTTTCGATGCCGGCTACGATTTTCTCTGTGCTGACCTGCCAGGCTTTATCGAGATTGGGGCTGAACGGGATTGCCGGGACGTCTGGACCGGTGACGCGCATGATGGGGCCATCGAGATCGTCGAAAGCTTCTTCGCTCAGGATGGCCGCGAGTTCTGCGCCGTAGCCCATCGTCTTTTTGTCTTCGTGAACGATCAGGACTTTGCTCGTCTTGCGAACGGAATTGAGGATCGTCTCTTTGTCGATGGGCGCGAGTGTTCGGATTTCGACGACTTCCGCGTCGACGCCCTTCTGCGACATCTGCTCGGCGGCGTCGAGCGATTTCTGCGTCATGAAGCCGTAGGTGAGAATGGTCATGTCGCGGCCTTCGCGGCGCACCGTGGCCGGGCCAATCTCGACGGTGTAATCGCCTTCGGGAACTTCACCCTTCGCTTGCCGGTACAAGGATTTGTGCTCGAAGAAAATCACCGGATTCGGATCGCGAATCGCGGCGAGGAGCATGCCTTTCGCGTCGTATGCGGTGGAAGGCATCACGACTTTCAGTCCCGGCTCGTGCACAAACCATGTGGCGTTTTCCTGCGAGTGGTAGAGTCCGCTGCCGCCTCCGGCACCGCAGCAAACGCGAATCGTAATGGGGCAGGAATAGCCACCGGCGCTGCGATAGCGCAATTTCGACGCTTGCTGGACGATTTGCTCGACGGCAGGCGTGATGAAATCCGCGAACTGAATTTCCGGCACGGGACGCAGTCCCATCATCGACGAGCCGATCGCGGCTGCGATGATAATTCCTTCCGCTAGCGGCGTATCGAGGACGCGCTCTTCGCCGAATTTGTCGAGCAGGCCGTCGGTGACTTTGAAAACGCCGCCGGAGAGGCCGATATCTTCGCCGAGAATGAAAACGCGATCGTCGCGCTCCATTTCCTGCGAGAGAGCTTCATTGATTGCTTCCAGCATGTTGATCGTGCGGGCCATGTTTGGTTCGGGTCCTTTTTGAGCTTTCGCAGCTCTAATTACGCCCAGATGTGGTCCGCAAGTTCGGACGCATCGGGATAGGGGCTCTGTTCAGCGAAATCGACGGCTTCGTTGATTTCCTGGGTGATTTCCGCGGCGATTTGAGTTTTCTTCGCGTCGGTGAGGAGCTTCTTTTCGGTCAACACCTTTTCGAACGCGACCACGGGATCTTTTTTCTTCCAGGCGTCCACTTCTTCCTTCATGCGGTACTTCGCCGGATCGATTTCAGAGTGGCCGTACCAGCGGTACGTTTTGCACTCGAGCAACGTGGGGCCTTGTCCGCTGCGCGCGCGTTCGATCGCTTTTTGCGCGGCGTCGTAAACCTCGAGGACGTTGTTGCCGTCGAGCGAAATGCCGGGGAAGCCGTAAGCCTTGGCGCGATCGGAAAGATTCGTGAGCGCGGTTTGCAGGCGCAGCGGCACGGATTCGGCCCAGAGATTATTCTGGCAAACGTAAAGGATCGGAAGCTTGTGAACGCCTGCAAAATTCAGCGCTTCGTGGAAGCCGCCGAAGCTCGTGGCTCCGTCGCCGAAATAAGAGACGACCACATCGGTGCGGCGGAGCTTCTTGATACCGAGAGCAACGCCTGTGCCGACGTTGAGCTGGCCGGCGATGCTGCTGGCGGGCGTGATGACGTGGAGCGCCGGGTAGCCCATGTGAGCCGGGGACGAGCGGCCGCGATCAGGGCTGTCAACTTTAGCGAAAAGTTGGGCGAAACAGTATTTGAGCGGAACGCCCTTTGATGACGTTGGAAGTCCAGTCGCGGTGCGAGGGCGCAATCCAGTCGTCCACTTTCAGGCCGAACGATGTGCCGACGCTGGTGGCTTCCTGGCCGACTCCTGAGTAGAAATTGCCCTTATATTTGCCCTGCCGGAAGAGAATGCGCGCCTTTTCGTCGCACATCCGGCACTTCACCAGCATGCGATAGAGATTCAGGTAAAGCTCGTTCGAAGGGGTCGTCGTTTTCTCCACCTCGGGCTCCATCACGGCCCGGTTGGTTTTCGATGCCATTCTGACTCCTGTGAGAGGCTGCTGCTCTCCGAGTTTTCACGAAAACTATAACACGAAATTCGGATACCGGCTTATTCGCGGTATTGAAGTTTGAAGCGGGCAACGAGCCGAGTCTTACAATGTGAACCGAGTACATGCGAGGGCCATAGCTCTGTTAAGCGCCTGGGCCGAGCGACAGGAAGACGAACCAGCCAAGCGATTCGGCTGCCCGTCCGGCTGCTCGCGAGGCAAATTTGTTGAGTCCACGCCTGCAGAAGCATACGATCTGCAAAGAGGTCGCGATTGGCAACTCGCTATGAAATCTCTCGCGCAGCTAGCGGTTCTGCTGGGCTTCGCGGCTTTTGCTGCGCCGGCCATCTGCGCGCAGACCGTCAAATGGCGTATAGATGCTGGCCACTCTGTCGCCAGAATATTCCTCGCGCAGTCGGGCGATCCCGATCCCGGTCTCAACGTGGCTGTTGCCATGGTTGCCGGCACCATGGACCTCGACTGCGCCGATGCTTCCAGGCTCTCAATCAAGCTCACCATATTCCCCGCCGATCAGGCACAGGCTCTGCTGAATCCTGACGGAAGCCTACGCGCTGATGCGTACGCCGCACTGTCGCGCTATACGATAATGACCTTCCAGTCGAAGCCCGCCGTTCGTGACCCGAGCGGAAAGCTCCAGCTCACGGGCAATATCACCGTCACCTACGTCGAGCGCGAAGCCCCTGGCGATTGGAACGTCGGTTACAGCGGAGCGGTCGTGATTCCTCCGGTCACCAAGAGCTTCACGCGCGAAGTAAGTTTTACGTTCGAGAAGTCGGCGTCGGAGATTGCCTACGGGCGGAAAGTCGGCTGGATCGAGATGACAGGTTTCGGCAAAATTCCACTCGAAGAGAATCCTCGCTTGCGCGATTGGCTGTGGAGTTCGGTGTGGCCGATGGTAGTTGAGGACCGCAACTGTTACATGCCGAATTACTCGGTCAGCATGCGCGACTATCAGGGCGCCGTCTGCACGGGGAATGTGGTTCCAACGAAACCTCCCAAGGAAGCTCCGCACAGCTTTGGGGTCGATTATTCAGGCGCTCGCCTGGAGGCTCCGGAAAAGATCGACGAGGTTCGCATCCTCTTCGACCTGAAACTCCGCGAACCCCAATAACCGGCCGGCGTGGGGAATGTCGTTGTCGCTTTGCTTTTACTTCATTTGAAACCTGAAATTGTCGATGTGAAACTTGTTGCTGCGGCCGATTGCTACTCGTCACACATCACTCGCTACTTTCGTCATCGGCAACGTCCCACTCGCCAATTTTTCGATCAATTCGCGGTCGGCTGGAAGAAAATTGAGGGTCGGTAGCGCGGTCGGGGGAAGCCAGTCGATTCGCTCGAAGACGCGATTGCGTACTTTGGCGGGATCGAGATCTGCGCGAAAAAAAATGAGTTCGATCGAATCTTTCAATTCGGCGTAGCGATGTTGCGTGCGGTAGGCCTCGGGGCCGATCGTGGCATTCGTGCCGAGTTCTTCTTCGAGTTCGCGAGCGAGAGCTTGCTCGAGCGATTCTCCCTGCTTTACTTTTCCTCCGGGAAATTCCCACATCATGGCGAAGGATGTGCCGCGCTTTCGCTGGCAAACGAGGAGCTTGCCGTTCGAATGGATGAGGGCTGCGACGACGGTGAGCATCAGAGTCTCACTCTCTCGAGAGACGCATTGGGATGGATCGCGCGGAATAAGGCGCGGGCACCATCCATCAGCGGCGGCCCCGGAGTGTTGAGTAGCTCGTCGCGAATTACGACTACGCGTTTGGATTTTACCGCGGGGAGATTGTGCCATGCGGGATTGTTGAGAGCGCTGGAAGCTTTTGAGCGTGGACCGGTGGCTGTCCATGCGAGAACGATCACGTCGGGGCGGGCGCGTGCGACATCTTCATCGGTGATGCGAGCGCCCGAGACATTTTTCGAACGTCCACCCGCGATTTCGACGATCTCTGCTACCCACGGAGGCGACGTAATGCGCGGATGCGGCCACGCTTCGCAATAGACGCGCGGGCGCTCGCAGAGCCGTTGCGCACTGCGGGCGACGGAGTCGAACGTCCGTTGCATGCGGCCGATCAATTTTTCACCTGCGGCGGCGCGATTCACGAGGCGGGCGAGCGTGCGAATGTCCGTCTCGATATCCGCCAGAGAACGCGGATTGATCGCAAGGAATGCGACAGGCTGTTTCAGGATGTCGTCGACGGTCGCGGACGCGAAGGGAACTGATCCGATAAGCAGAGTTGGCTTCAAGCGCATCACTTCGCGAATATCCATTTTCCAGCAGTCACCCACCTGTGGGCGGCGGCCAATTGGGGCAACATGCTTGCACCACTTGCTGACGCCTACGAGTTCGCGCCCGGCTCCAAGTGCGAGGAGGATCGATGTGACGTTCGGCGCGAGGGAGACAATGCGCAGCCCGTCGCGTGATTTGTGGGATCGCATGCCGATTCCGATTCTACTTTGAGTGGCGTGTGCGCGGATCGGGAAATGTTTTCCAGAAGCTGCCGGGAAATGATGTAGGATGCCGCGCGGAGGAATTGGAATGACTCTACATAAGTGGGCCCTGGCAGTGGCGGCGTGTGTGGTGATTGCTTTTCCGGCGGGAGCGCAGAAGTCCAAGACAAGCGCGACACCGGACGGAGTGAAGCTTTTGCCGTGGTCGCAGCAGATTACGGTGCGCGAAGGATGGCTGGTAAAGCGGCACGCAATGCTGCTCGATATGATGAGGCGCAACCACGTGGATATGTGGATCGTGGTGAACGAGGAATTTCACAACGATCCGATCACGGAGTACGTGGCGCCGCCGCGCGTCTACACGGGAGGACGCGATATTTTCGTTTTCGTGGATGCCGGCGCCGCCGGCCTGAAGAAGTTTGCCATCACCGGATACTCGGAAGAAAATCTCCAGCGTTTTTTTGAGAGCCCGGACGATCCGTCAAAGCACCCAATCGACAAGCAGCTCGGCGAACTCTGGGACACGTATCATCCCGCGCACATCGCGCTCGGCATTGACGGGCACCGGGGCGTGACGCGGAGCCTGACGAAGTCGAGCTATGACTACCTCGCCGAAAAAATGGGACCGGAAGCGACGAAGAATTTTGTCCCCGCGCAAGATTTAATCGACGAATACCTCAGCACTCGGATTCCCGAGGAATTTGACACGTACAATCAGGAAGTAATCCTCACGGACATCATCACGAAGCGGGCGCTCTCGAACGAAGTGATTACGCCCGGCAAGACGACCGTTGGCGACGTGCGACGCTGGCTCTACGACGAAATGTGGCGGAACGCTGTGGGCACTTGGTTTCAACCGGATTTGCGCGTGCAGCGCAAAGGAACTCCGTCGGAGACTTCGCGGGGATTCCTCGCGGTTGCCAAAGAAGAAACCGTGATCGAGCCAGGCGATCTGGTGCATATCGATTTCGGAATTTCATACATGGGCATGAGTACCGACTGGCAGAAGATGGCGTATGTCCTTTTGCCCGGCGAAAAGACGGTGCCCGCGGGACTGCAGAAGGCGATGGACAATACGAACACGCTGCAAGATGCGTTGATGTTGCGGGCTGCGCGGCCGGGTCGGACGGGCGGGGAAGTTTACACACTAACGATGGATGAAATGAAACAGAAGGGAATCGAAGCGATGGTGTACAGCCATCCTATCGGGAATCAAGGACACGGGCTCGGTGCGAGCATCGATTTCCGAGCGACGCAAACAGTGAATCCGACACACGAAGCCGTGGGCCCGTCCTCGCAGGAGCGGCTGCGGCTCGGTTCGTACCAATCGATTGAATTGAACACGCAGACTGCCATACCGGAGTGGGGCGGGCAGAAGATCTACGTGATGGCGGAGGACGATGCTTATCTGACGGACGATGGATATAAGTTCTTCCAGCCGCGTCAGACGGCGTTTTATTTGATCAAATCGAAATAGAAGCCTTTTCAGAGAAATGCTGAGTACAAAGCCGCGCCGGAGGGAGCGAATCCCTTTTTGGCGCGGCTTTTGTATTTTGGAACCATTCAAAATCTAAGATTTACGGCCACAAAGTTGGGTTAGGATGCGCCCCGGAGGAACAACGTGCAAATACGGAAATCGTTAGTGGCGTTCGGTTTTTGCGCTTCGCTGGCTATCGCGATGACTGCACCTGCGGACGCTCCATCGCTGAAGGAGCAGATGCCTCACTTTCTGCCGTGGTCGCAGCAAATTGCGATGCGCGAAGGATGGCTGGTGAAGCGCCATGAAATGCTGCTCGACATGATGCGGCGGCACAATGTGGACATGTGGATGGTGGTGAATGAGGAGTTTCACGACGACCCGCTGACGGAATACGTCGCGCCCCCGCGGCCCTACACCGGCAACCGAGATATTTTTGTTTTCGTCGATGCGCACGAGAAGGGATTGCAAAAATTCGCCATCACCGGGTATTCGCAGGAAAGCGTCGAACGGTTTTTCCAGCGAGTGAACGCTCCCGAGCCTTCCGACAACAAGACGGAACTGCGCGCGCTCTGGGATACGTACCATCCCGCGCACATCGCGCTGGGGATTGACGGGAAGCGCGGTGTGACTCGCAGCTTGACGAGGTCCAGCTATGACTATCTCACCGCGAGCATGGGGCCGGAGGCGGCAAACCATTTCGTTCCGGCCGAAGGTTTGATTACCGAATATCTCGAGACGCGGTTGCCGGAGGAGTTCGAAACATACAAACAAATGGTCGTGATGACGGACCTGATCACAAAGCGCGGCCTTTCGAATGAAGCCATCACGCCCGGGAAAACCACGATACGGGACGTGGTGAACTGGTTTTACGACCAGATGTGGGAGAACCACGTGACGACGTGGTTCGCGCCCCATCTGCGCATTCAAAGAGAAGGCCACCCGCTCGTCCGGGAACACGGAAGGCTGCCGGATGCGCCGTCGTCGGAAGTTTTTCAGCCGGGAGATGTGATCCATCTGGATTTCGGCATCACCTACATGGGCCTGAATACTGACTGGCAGAAGATGGCATACATTCTGAAGCCGGGTGAAACGGACGCGCCTCCCGGCTTGAAGCAAGCGATGAAAAACATGAATGCGGTTCAGGATGCTCTAACGCTCAGAGCTGCACGGCCCGGAAGAACGGGAGCGGAGGTGTACAAGCTGGCGATGGACGAGATGTCCGAGAAGGGCATCGATGCGATGATTTACAGCCATCCGATTGGCAATCAGGGTCACGGCCTCGGCGCCTGGATGGACGCGCGTGCAGCTGAAGCGGAGAAGGAAGCATCAAAGGGCCCCGTCGATACTAATTTCTCGACGGTGCAGAAGTTGCGAAATGGTGCTTATCTTTCGGTAGAACTAAATGCGCAGACCGCAGTTCCGGAGTGGGGCGGGCAGAGAGTAGTCATGATGGGAGAGGATGATGCGTATTTGACGGACACCGGCTACAAGTTCTTTTTGCCACGGCAGACCGACTTGTATCTGATTCACCTGAAATAAAAAGTAAATCGGGGTCAGGGCTAAAAATAAAAACGCGCCGGAGAGGGTTGCTCTCCGGCGCGTTTCTGTTTTCTTGAGATCTTACTGAGCCGCTTCAACCTTCTTCAGAGCCGGCTTGGGGATCTGCCACATGATTCCGGAGTCGTCCGCATTGTGCGGGTAGAACTGCGACGACTTCTTGCCGGAAGGAAGCAGAACGATGTCCGCGCGGCGGTTGTATGCGTACCAATTGCCGGTGACATTCTTGTCGCGAGCCTTCGGCGCCTTGTTGGGGTTGGTGTCTTCGAGCGTCTTCACGTCCGACTTCGCCAACGGGCGTTCTTTGCCGTAGGCAGCAGTCTGAACCTTGTCGGCCGAAATGCCCTGGTCAACGAGGTACTGCTTGATGCGCTCAACGCGGCGTTCGCTGAGGTCCTGGTTGTGATCCTTCGAACCGCGGACGTCGGCAAATGCTTCGATCGAGAGCTTCGCATCCGGATCGTACTCGAGATACTTCTTGAAGCCACCGGCAAGCGTCGCGAGTTCGAGTTGCTGGCTCTTCACCAAGCCGACCTGCGGGTTCTTCTTATCCGGGTAGTCCGTGGGATAGAAGATGCTCTGGAGGACGACGGCCGGAATCGGCTCGACGGAGCCGGTGACGTGCAAGTTTGCAGTTTGCGTTGAGCTGCCGCCGCAAGTGTTGGTGGCGTTCAAAGTATAGGTCTTCGATTCGTCGACCGTGCGGGCCGGCTGGCCATCGGCGACCGTTGAGGAGTCCGCCGGTTCCGCCTTGACCGCTTGCGAGCCGTTTACGTCGACTTTATTGCCGTTGAGAGTGGCGTCCTGCGCGTTGGAAGTCTTCCAGGTAACGGTGGAAGAATCCTGCGTGAGGACTTTGTCGCCAATCTTGCGGTAGTGAACTTCGGCGGGATCAGCGGAGATGCTCGCGTCAACTTTCGTGTTGACGTTCACGGTTGCGCTGCTCGTAACGACCCCACCCGGACCAGCCGAGCGGAAGTCGTAGGTGGTTGTCGCCTTCGGCGAAACGCCCTGCGTGCCGCTGGCCGCTACCGGACCTACGTTGCTGATGGTGGTGTCGACAGTCTCGGTGGTCTGCCAGGTGAGGTTCGAAGTGTCGCCGCAATTAATCTGGGTCGCCGAGGCAGAGAAGCTGCCGGTGACAGGAGCCACAACGATATGCGCGCTGGCGATACCCGCGTGAAACCGCGCCTGATCTTTCTTAAAGGTTGCGCCGCGCGGCCAATCGGTAGTCACTTGGGCGTTTTTGCGGATATTAATCGACGTCTTCTTGTTCGCCTGGATGTCAACGTCGCCTTCCCAGACGGTCTGGTCGCCTTTCAATACGGTCAGATGGTGCTTGCCGACCGGCAGAATCAATTCCTGCTTCCAGATGAAAAAGTCGTTGTTCATTTCGTCGACATGGCCGACGAAATAGCCGGGCGTCTTGCCGTTGGAGAGCACGGCAGTGTGTGCCGGCACTCCATTAATGTAAACGCGGCCCCACGGCCCGTTGACGGCGCCGCCGTAGGCTTGGAGCACGACGTTTACGTCAGTCGTCTTGCCCGCCGTGATGTCAACGTCTTGGGTCGACATCTTGTAGCCGTAGTTCACTACGACTACGGTGTGCTTTCCAGCAGAGAGCGAAACTGTACGGTTCCCTTGGTGAATGGCCTTGCCATCCACGAACAGATACGCCTGTTTCGGCGTGACCTTGATCTTCAGCTTCCCGTCCTGCGCGAAGCCGGCGCTCGCACACAGCGCCACAGCCACCACGAGGGTGAACAGGCATGTAAATCGTCGCATCAGCATTTCTCCTGAGAATATCGATAGGCGAGTTGTTGGATCACTTTCCCCGCGCCCGCTCAGGGAAGTGAAGGCTAGGACTAGCTAAAACTATACCGTAAACCTCTCTGTGTCAATGGGTTTGAAACAAAAAGCGAAAGGCGACGTCCGATAGTAGTCGCCGCCGAAGAATACGCCGCACGCCTCACTTTAGTGAGAAAACGGAAAGCGAGTGGCAAATTACCTGAAGTTGCATACCGCAAGTATCGGCACTCGTGATTTATACTTTAGTCCAGTCCTATACGTACTTAGGCCTGTGCTTTCCGTGCTCAACGAAACGATCCTCGAACATTTTCGAAATCCACGCAACGCCGGCAACCTCGCGGATGCAACAACAGTGGTAGATGTGACGAATCCTGTCTGCGGCGACACGATGCGACTCGCGGTTCGCATCGATGATGGAAAAATCAGCGCGGCGCGATTCAAGACGCAGGGGTGCGTCGCTTCGATTGCGGCGGGTTCCGTACTTACGGAACTGTTGATCGGCAAAAGTCCGGTTGAGGCAGGCGCAATCACGCCGGAGCGGATTTCCGAATTGCTAAGCGGCCTACCGCCGACGATGTTTCACGCAGCGCAGTTGGCGATGGAAGCGCTACGCGCGGTTCTCGTTCGATCGTTAGAATAGCTATCCGGATTCCTCAGGGCGTGAATTCCCGAGCAAACTAAATCGAATGCTGCCGGAGTCGGCGGGCTCTTTCCAGGGTTTCAGGATCATTCAGATTCAAGGAAACGCCTTCTTCGATCGTTGCTACTTCTTCGATGTCCTGCGCGTGATTCCAGACAACAGCCCTGGCTCCAATTTCAGGCGCAGCTGCGAGCAATTCATCATAGAGAGACGCGCGAAAAATCACGGGATGTCCCCGCTTTCCGCGGTAGACGGGCAGCGCGATGAGTTTTCCGCTTGCATCGAACTGCTTGACCAATTCCGCGATGAGGTGGTTGGAAACCAGCGGATGGTCGACGGGGCAGAGAATCAGCCCTTCGGTGGCCTTCGCCGGCAGGCTTCGAATTGCGGCGTGAATCGAGGAGAGCTGACCCTTCGGCCAATCGGGGTTGACCACAATTGCGGAAGGATCGATCTTGAGTTTCGCGCGAATCTCGTCGGCGTGAGCGCCCACTACGATTCGAGTGCAGCCGACGCGAGGCAAGCGCGTGGCTGCGATCAGGTATTCAACGAACGTGACGCCCTGAAATGTTACGAGGGCTTTCGGCTCACCCATGCGTTTGGATTCACCGGCAGCGAGAATCGCAGCGGCGAGCATGTCGGTTTACTCGTGCTGCAGGCTGGCGATGTCGGCGAGCTTCACCGACTTGTGCGGGAGGCTTGCAGCGTTGCGGCGAACGGCAATTAGCTCAGCTGCGATGCTCACGGCGATTTCTTCGGGCGCGAGGGCGCCGATGTCGAGTCCGACGGGAGCATGCACGCGTTCAAATTTGGCGAGGTCATGACCTTCTTTTTCGAGGGCCCGGTAGACGGAGATGACTTTGCGCTTGCTGCCGATCATGCCGATGTAGCGCGCTTCGGTGTCGATGGCCCAGGAAAGAACGCGCATATCATCTTTATGTCCGCGCGTGACGATCAGCACGTAGCTGGACGAATTGGGCATGATTTTTTCGAAGGCGTCTTCATATGTCTCGTGGATTTCGGTCGCCATCGGGAAGCGCTCGGCATTCGCGAATGCTTCGCGATCGTCGATGATGCCGATTGCGAATCCGGCTTGATGGGCCACGCGCGCGACGGCGGTGGAGATGTGGCCTCCCCCGAACAGATATAAGGTAGGCTGTGGCAGGATTGGTTCGACGAAAATCTCCAAAGTGCCGCCGCAGATAAGTCCGGCATCGTAGGCTGCTTCGTGATTTAGGTTGAACGTCATTTTGCGGGGCTGTTCGTTTGCAATCACGTCTTTCGCAGCGGCCCAAACTTCGGCTTCGACGCAGCCACCGCCGACCGTACCCGCAATCGTGCCGTCATCGCGAACGAGCATGCGCGAACTTTCGTAGCTAGGTATGGAGCCGTTGGTGTGAACGATGGTCGCAAGAGCGCCGCTTCTTCCGGCGCGTCGCATCCGCACGATTTCTTCGAAAAGGTCCATGGGCGGTTCTGTATGCGAGGGTACGACCGGGGAGGAGCGAAGTCAATTCTCGGTTCGAGCGAATTGATGAGTGTGTTAGATTCCAGCGGGCCGGAAGCGCACGGGGTTGATCGCTTGCGCGACTGAAAATTGAACCGGAGAGTCCGAATGAAGGCCATCATTTTTGCAGAGCACGGCGGCCCGGAAGTTCTGCGGTACATGGAGGTTCGAGATCCGGAGATTGGTGCTGGCGAGGTGTTGGTACGCGTTCGCGCGTGCGCGCTGAACCATCTCGATTTGTGGGTGCGGCGCGGCATGCAGGGAATTCCAATTCCGATGCCGCACATTCCGGGGAGCGATATTTCAGGCGAAGTGGCGAGGGTCGGTGAAAAAGTTTCGCACGTAAAAGTTGGCGACCGCGTGTTGCTGTCACCTGGAATATCCTGCGGGCACTGCGTGCACTGCTTGAAAGGAAACGATAACTTTTGCCGGCAATACACGCTTTTCGGATACATGGTGGATGGCGGCTATGCAGAATACGTGGCGGCGCCGGCGACGAACGTGATTCCAATCCCTGCAAATCTCACGTTTGAAGCAGCGGCGGCTGTTCCACTTGTTTTTTTGACGGCGTGGCACATGTTGATCACGCGTGCGCGATTGGAGCCTGCCGAGACGGTGTTGGTGCTCGCGGCGGGCAGCGGCGTGGGCAGCGCAGCGATACAAATTGCGAAATCGGCGGGAGCACGCGTGATTGCCACCGCTGGATCGGAATTGAAGCTGCAGAAAGCGAAGGAACTTGGCGCCGACGAAGTGATTCTCCACACGATTCCGCATTTCTCGCGCGAAGTGAAGCGCCTGACGTTGCGGCGAGGAGTCGACGTGGTCGTCGAACACGTTGGTGACGCAACCTGGAAGGAAAGCCTCGCGAGTCTGTCCGTCGGAGGTCGAGTGGTGACGTGCGGAGCGACAACAGGGTACGAGGGCAAGGTCGACTTGCGATACCTATTCAGCAGGCACATTTCGATCTTGGGCTCTTACATGGGCAGCAAAGCGGAATTGTATTCAGTGCTCGGCTTGCTGGAACAAGGCAAAGTGAGGCCGGTAATCGATACAGTGATGCCTTTGGAGCAGGCCGCAGACGCTCATCGGCGGCTCGAAAAGCGGGAGCAATTCGGCAAGATCGTTCTACAGATTCCCTAGGCGAGTACTGCGCTCATCGACTCGAATCGTTCCATCGCTCCCGCGCAGCCCCGATCGGTTACGGCTTTGACTACGCCATCATTGCCCCCGATGCGCTCGGCACGTATTCACGCTGCTGTACTCGGCTGCAAAACCTACGCTTAGGGGAGATACCTGTACGGTCGTACAGGAAATCATTTCTCGGATGTTAGGGAAACAGTTTTCCGCGAACCGCTTCAAATCAAGGAGTTAGCCGCCCGCCGAGGACACGTTTGAATCTTAAGTGACTTCTAATGTTCGAGATAGACCAAAACGGCACAGTGGTACTAGTCGTGCTTTCCTTCTCATTACCAGCTTGAGGAGGAAGTCGTCATGGTTTTCGCGATTGCTGCCCTAATGATTCAGTTCACACCGACTCCGCGGGTGCTGGTTCCTGTCTACGCGGTGGCCGGGACGACGACAGCGTCGACCTCGGCGGATGGCACGAAGCCGAAGTCCGCGAGTCCGGCCATGACGAACACTGAGGCGGCAACGATTCCGGCCAATTCCGGAACTGGTCACCTCGAAGTGAGCGAAGTAAGTCTTAGCGGCGAAATGAAAGAAAGTGCAGCGGCCGGAATGTCCGCAGTTTCGCTGGCGCGCGATCGCGATGACCAGAATTCGCAGTCGCTCTCGCGAATCAGGATCCCGGAAGCCGATCCTGTGAAGCCAATGGCTGTGTACGCTGCCGAGACGCCGCGCATGAGCCGAAGCTGGCTCGCGCTGTCGTTGGTTCAACACGGAGCAGCGACGTTCGACGCGTACTCAACTCGGCAGGCGATCGGGAACGGCGCGATAGAAGATGACCCGATGATGAGGCCTTTCGCGCACTCCGGAGCAATTTACGCTGCAATTCAAGTGGGACCACTAATTCTTGACTATGTATCGCGCCGGATGCAGCACAGCGAATATCCGATCGTGAGGCGGATGTGGTTTGTGCCGCAATCGGTGAGCACGGCAGGCTTTCTTTTCTCGGGCGTGCGCAATATGAACGTCGCAAACCGTCCGTAAGAGCGGTCGGACGCAGATTTCGAAGCAAACAAATTCCTTTCTCACACTCCCTGGCAGGATTTGAGAGAGTTCAGACACCCGGGTTTTACTACCGGGTGTTTTTGTATTTTGAGGGGAGTGCATCAGACGTGGAAGCCAGCGGCTGCCTTCGCTGACGATGTGGAAGCTCCTGCGAGCCGCTTCTCCACCCACTCTGCACCTTTCTGCGCGGCGTCCACCGCCGCGGCGATGTACGATTCTGGGCCAATGGAGTCCGCATTGGCGAAGAACACGCGCTCGAGAGGCTGGCTCGCGGCAGGAATTGTCTGCGTATAGGTTCCGGGCGTCGGCAAAAACATCGGATGGCCACGGCGATAGAAGTGAATCTCGAATGGATTCGCGCTGGCGAATTCAGGAAGCAGCTTCTGAAAATCACGAAGCACGGTTGCGGCGATCTGCTGGCAGTCGTCAACCTTCAAGAGCTTCTTGCGCGCGTTTTCCGCGAGCGGAGTATAGAAGGACAGGATGTTTTTTTTCTGTTTGTAGCCCGCCTGTTTTTGGTCTACCCAATCCGCGACGATGAAGTCCGTGAACGAATTTCCGGGGCACCACGTGTCGTAGGCACGGTTGTAAACCGGCCGGTCGAAAATCATGTTGATCACCGGATATGGGCAATAGCGAAACGACGACATGGCGTCCAACTGCGCGTCGGGAAGGCCGGCGACGATGCGGGAGGTGATGAATTTCGGAGTCGCCATGATGACAAACTTAGCCCCAACAGAATGCAGCGCGCCAGCTTGAACGTAAGTGACACGAACGTCGTTTTTCTGCGGCTCGACGGAGACAATCGTTGCCTCGCCGGCCAATCTTTCGGCGAATTTGGAGTGGAGCGTTTCGAACAGCTTTCGCGTGAGCGTGCCGTTGCCGCCCGGAAGCGTCACGCGCGTATCTACCGTTGCCGCCGTCACCTCCTGAAAATCAACGATCGCGACGTAGGTGGACGTGTCCGCCGATTTCGCGCCCCAGTTTGATGGGCCGTAGGTATCCCACCACGTTTTTAATTCCGGTGCGTACGCGCTCAAATATTTTGCGAACGGAACGGCGTCGAGCTGTTTCACGTTTTTCGAAATGTCGATCGCAAGCGCATCGGCGCGGAATTTCTTGAAACTCTCGCGAACGGAAACGGAGTAGGGAAGTTCGTCAATGCCGGCGCCCCACGTGTCCTTCACCCACTTTCCATCGAGGATCGTAGGATCGGGCGATTGTATGGGAAGCATCGTGAGGCCAATCTCGCGCGCGAGTTGTTCGCTCGTCGATCCTTTTTGGTCGAAGGCTGAACCGGTGGCATAGGCCTGGCCGTTGTATTCCTCGAGGTAAGCATTGCCGCCGAAGTGTGGTTCCTTTTCAAGGAGCAGGAAATCCTTCTGGCGCAAAAAGTAGGCTGCGCTAAGGCCGCTGGCGCCGCCGCCCACGATCACGACGTCGTAGGTTTTTGAAACGGGCGGGTGCGCGAAGACTTTTCCGTCGCGGACTTGATGGCAGACGTCGAAGGAATCACCGTCAACTTGCGTTTTCGATTCGCCGGGAGCGGCGAGCAGCGATAGATCGATTGGGCAACCCGCAGCTACTGAACCCGCGACCACAAATTTAATAAAATCTCTTCGGCTGCCGCTCATCAGTGCTCTCCTTACTAAGCTAACACGGTCGCGCCGGGTTCTTCCGTTCGCGCGGCACGAGTTCGCAGGCGATACCAGATAAGGATCGTAGCGATTGAGAACGCGAGAATCAAAGTGGAGATCGCGTTGATTTCAGGAGTGATGCCGCGGCGCAAGCGCGACCAGATTTCAAGCGGTAGTGTGTTTTCGCGCCCGATCAAGAAAAAGCTGACGGCGATTTCGTCGAGAGAGAGGGTGAATACTAATAGACCCGCGGCAATGAGCGACACGCGCAGATTCGGAAGCGTGATGCGCCAGAAAGTCTGCCAGTGGTTTGCGCCCAGATCGAGCGAAGCTTCTTCCTGTGCACGTTCCAGTTTTTGGAGTCCGGCGAAAATTTCCGTGGTAGCCACGGAAATGAGCGCTGTGCCGTGGCCGAGGGTGATCGTTACAAGGCTCAGCTTCATTCCCACGCCCACGAACAACATCAGCAGCGACAGGCCTGTGATGATGCCCGGCAGGATCAGCGGCAATAAAACTGCTCGTCGAAACAACGCCTTTCCGGGAAATTGCGTGCGATCGAGCGCAAGCGCCGCGGGTATTCCGAGCCCCAGAGAGATCGCGACGGCAATCGCAGCGACCTTTGCACTATTGAAGACTGCATCCCAAAGCGAGGCGTCTTGGAATAGTTGGTGATACCACTCGAGTGTCCATCCGGTGGGAGGGAATCCGCCCACGCCGGAACCGTTGAACGAATACGCAACGAGGACGACGATCGGAAAATACAGAAAAGCGTAAACGAGCATCGCGTATGCAGTCAAAAATGGCGCGCGACCGGATTTGAACCCTACGCTCATGACAGTGTGAGTTTCCTTTCGAGGCGCTCGGTGGCAAACAGAATGCTGACGACGATCACGAGCATGCACAACGAAATGGCGGCGCCCAGCGGCCAGTTGTACGCTGCGCCGAAAAGGCTCACAACGATATTTGAAATCATGATTCCGCTGGCGCCGCCGACCAGAAGCGGCGCGAGAAAGTCACCGAGAGTCAGCACGAATGCGAAAGTGGCACCGGCGAGTATGCCGGGGAGCGAAAGCGGAAGGATGACACGGCGAAAAGTCGACCACGGTGATGCACCGAGATCGTGCGAGGCTTCCACGAGATTGCGCGGAACGTGTTCAAGTGAAGCGTAGATCGGCAGGAACGTGAAGGGCGTGTAGATGTGCGTGAGCGTCAGCACCACCGCGAAAGGGCTGTACAGAAAAAACTCCACCGGGTGCCGTGTGATGTGCAGGTACTGAAGAAGTCCATTCAGCACGCCATCGCTGCCGAGAATGGTTTTCCACGCATAACCTCGGACGAGATAGCTGGCCCACAGGGGGATGATGACGAGCTGGTAGAGAATGTCCTTGCGTTTGGCTGCGTGAAAAGAAAGATAGTAGGCAAGCGGATAACCGAGAAGCAGCGCGAGCAGTGTGACGGCTCCCGCAATTCGCATCGAGCGGAAAAGCACAGAGACGTAAATCGGATTGCGAACGAGCTGCGCGTAGTTTTGCAGATTCCAGTTGTGAACGATTGTCTGCAGCGGCGAAACGGACCAGAAGCTGTAACAGAAGAGGATGGCGTAGGGGACGAGCAGAAACACCGTCACCCACAGCAGCGGCGGGATAGTGACGGTTGTTTTGTAAGCGCGAGAGTACATTTTAGCGAACGTCTCCGTCACGCACTGCGATTGCATCTTCCGGGCGAAATTCAAAATCGTGCTCGCCGCTCAGCGCACCGGGATTTGCAACACGCGCGCGCAACATCTGCGAAGCACCGCAGTCGATTTCGAGCAGATCCATCGCGCCACCGAAATTCTGAGCGTGGATCCGTCCCCGGAATCGCGCGACGGCATCGTTGGGTGCCGATCCAGTTGGGCTTTCGGGCGCGAGCAGTCGAATGCATTCCGGCCGCAAGGAGAATGTGGTTCTGCCCGCCGGCGTGGGAGTTCGCCATCGCAACGAGCCTGCGTGCGCCAAGCCGTCACGCACGTCAGCGGTGAGCAAATTCGTTTGACCGATAAATTGCGCCACATACGCCGACGCCGGACGGCCGTAGATTTCGCGCGGCTCGGCGATTTGTTCGAGCAGGCCAGCGCGGAGCAGCGCGATTCGATCTGAGAGTGCCATCGCCTCTTCCTGGTCGTGCGTGACGAAAATAAACGTGATGCCCACTTCGCGCTGAAGCGCTTTCAGCTCGGTTTGCATCTGGCGGCGAAGATTTGCGTCGAGCGCAGAGAGCGGCTCATCGAGCAGAAGAACGCGCGGGCGGTTTACCAGCGCGCGAGCGAGCGCGATGCGCTGCTGCTGTCCGCCGCTCAGCCGCGCGGGAGCCGATTCCGCGAAATCGCTCATTTTGACCATGGCGAGAGCCTGCGTCACACGACTGGGCGACTTCATTTCTGCGCGACATTCTTCGCGCGAAGACCGTAGGCGACGTTCTCGAAAACGCTGAGGTGAGGAAAGAGGGCATAGCTCTGAAACACAGTGTTCACCGGCCTGCGGTGAGGCGGGATTTGATCGAGCCGTTCTCCACCCATCCAGATTTCGCCGCCGTCTAGTTGTTCAAATCCGGCGATGAGGCGCAAGAGCGTCGTCTTACCCGAGCCGCTTTCGCCGAGAATCGTGAGAAATTCACCGGACGCAACTTCGAGCGAGATATTGCGAAGAACTGGACGCGTACCGAAGCGTTTCACCACTTCGCGCACGGAAAGCTGCGAGTCCGCTTGCGGCGAGGAGCCGGTGACGCCTCGCGCGGCCTGCGGAGTCATCGATAGATTCCGCGGGTGGAGGTGTCCGTCGCATTCAAAGCGAGGAAAATCACTGGGCAGCCTTCACTTCGTTCCAAACTTCGTTGTACTTTTCGCGCCGTGGAACTTGCTGCCAGAAGTAGATACGCGTCATGTATTCGTCCACGTTGTCGAGGTGAAGTGATTTCTTCTGCTCGGCGGTCATGTACTGAGCGGCTTGAGGATTCGCAGGATCGTATCCGGTAACGTCCGTCACTGCCTTTTGGGTTTTCGCTTCAATCATGTACGCGAGAAACTCGGTGGCGAGTTCCTTATGTTCGCTCGCCGACGTAATCATCAGGTGGTCGATCCAGCCAGTCGTGTTTTCTTTTGGAATCGTTTCGCCGATCGGGAAATTGGCTTTGCGGAGCTGGTTGGTCATCAGCGGCCAGCCCATCGCCGCGATCACTTCGTGATTCTCGAAGAGATTTGTGAGCTCGCCACCAGTGGTCCACATTTTTCGAATATTCGGCTTCAATTCGATGAGCTTCGTCTTCACGTTGGCGAGTTCATCGTCTGTCAGGTTGTAAAGATGGCTGGGATCGGGTTTGTCGTAACCAAGAACCTGCGCCGCCATATAAATGGTGGAGAGTTCGTCCCACACGGAGATTTTGCCCTTCAGCTTTGGAGTCCAGAGAACACTCCAACTATCGGGTGCTTGAGGAAACGCCGTTGTGTCGAAAAGTAGTGGGTTCGGCCCCCAGGTAAACGGGACGCCGTAGACACGTCCATTCACGCGGACGAGCGGGAGCGCGCGCAAGCGTTCGGAAAGCTGCGAGTATGGCGGAATCTTCGAAACGTCAAGCGGCGCCGCGAGACCTGCTGAGGCAATCATCGTTGCGACATCGCTCGACGGTGAGATCACGTCGTAATTGCTGGCGCTTCCGCCGCGTAGTTTTGCGACAAGTTCGTCGCTCGAACCCATGTACGAAGCGCTGATCTTGCAATGGCGGGATTCCTCGAAGGCGCGGACGAAAACCGGATCAGCGTAGCCCTCCCACACAAGCAAGCTGAGAGTGGGAGCTTGCTTCTTGCAACCGGATGCGATGAATAAGCTGGCTGCCGCAAGCGCGAAGGCTGCAATTTTATTTTTCATTTTTCTCGGTGCGCTCCAAAGACGATTTCGCTGCGAAGGTGCATCCTGGACGAGCATGCGTGGCCTCCGCGCGAGCAGACGGCCGTTTTCAATTTAATGTAGCGTCTAAAATGTTGGCGGTGTATTCACCCACAAAACCCACGCCTCTTTCTTACCGGGATTTACCCAGCGATGCGGAGTGCTGCTCTCGAAATAAAAGCTGTCGCCTTCCTCGAGGCGATTTGTTTCGCCGCCGTCGAGAGCGATTTCGATGGTTCCCTTGAGGATGTAAAGGAACTCTTCTCCCTCGTGAGTGTAGGACTCGCCGCTCCCCGCTGCGGGAGCAATTCGAAAAATATGCGGCTCCATCACGGTGTTGCCCCAAGAGAGAAGCTCCATTCGAATGCCGTTGCCTGCTTCGAGCACTTTCCGTTCCGAGGGGCGGACGCGGCCGGGATTCGCTTCCGAGGGATCAAAGAGGGAAAGAATGCTGAGGCGGTAGAATCGCGCGAGGCGCCGCAAGGTGGCAATCGAAGCGCTCATCTGACTGCGTTCGAGCGCCGAAAGAAATCCAACCGAAACGCCGACCGCTTGCGCGACCTTTGCCAGCGAGTAGCCGCGCTTCAGTCGCAACCTCCGCAAGCGAGGCCCAACCGGATGGGCTTTCGGCCGGCGGAGAGCCGAGTTGGAAAGTAATCCCTGAGTCTTGAGCATGTGAGCGATTGCGGGCGCATTCATTCCGCGAGCGCGCCGAAGAAATTGCGCGCGCTTGAGGAGGCGCACATCGTCCTGGGTGTATAGCCGGTAGTGGCTTCGAGAGCGAGCGGGGGAAATGAGGCCGAGCGTTTCCCACGAACGGAGAATCGAGGGGGAAATTCCAACGAGCCGCGACACATCGCTGATGCGCAGGTAGGCGCCGGCATGCTCAATGGCATCCTTCTTTTTCCGGGCGCGATCCAAACCAGTTTCCTCTTGACAACCCTCAGACCATACTCTAACGTTCGCGGATTATAGTAAGGTTTTTCTGGCAGCTGCAATGGAAAAATCCGGGGGCGTCTGGGGTGGACGCAACGATTTCAAAGGAGCGCCAATGAAAGTGACGGGCTGGCTACGAGTGTGTCTGCTGGCGTCTGCAAGTCTGGCATTCAGCATCGGGGCGATGGCACAAACCAACGGAGAAATTCGGGGCAGCGTTGCGGACCCGTCCGGCGCAGTGGTACCCAATGCGAACGTGACCGCTACACAAGTGGGGACGCAGGCGACCCGGACGACGACCAGCGGCACCGACGGCGCGTTCAACATTCCCGAACTCCCGGTGGGAACCTATTCCGTCACGACCGAGGCGCAAGGCTTCAAGAAGTACGTGGCGACGGATATTGTTGTGACCATCGGCCACGTGGCTTCAGTCAGCATCGTATTGCAGGTCGGTGGCTCGACCGACACGGTGACCGTGGAAGCGAATGCCGCGCTGGTGGAGACGACCAGCACTCAACTGGGCGCCGTGATGACCGATACTTCGATTCGCGAGCTGCCCCTGAATACGCGCAACGCGTATGCGCTACTTCAACTCCAGCCCGGCGTGCAGTCGCAGCTGGGCGCGGACCTCTTCGCAGGCAGCGACAATCCCGGCGTGGTTTCGGTGAACGGAGGCCGCGGACGTTCGAACAACTATATGGTGAATGGCGGAGACGGCAACGACATCTTCGTGAATGGCCCCGCGATTCAGCCCTCGCCGGATGCGATTGAAGAATTTCGAGTATTGACCAATACCTTCGACGCCGAATACGGGCGCAACTCCGGCTCGGTGGTAAACGTGGTGACAAAATCCGGGACGAACGCAGTCCATGGCGACTTCTATGAATTCTTGCGAAATGACGCTCTAAATACAAAGGGCTACTTCGATGACGCGGTGGCGCCCTACAAGCAGAACCAGTTTGGAGCTACGATCGGAGGAGCGATCAAGAAAGACCGCACTTTCATCTTCGCCTCCTATGAGGGCCTGCGACTCAATCAGGGTATTTCTACCGGACAAGTATTTCTGCCGACCCAGGATGAAGTTGGCGGAAATTTCTCGGAAGTCAACAATGCCCTTGGTATTGCAACGCCTGCGCTGCCTTTTGCGGGGCAAATCAACGACCAGACTTTTGCCGACACTCTGATCGCGCGTCCGGGCTGTGCGGGTGCGACCGGCGTTCCCATCGCAGTTGGAGCGGCCTATTCTGATTTGTTTCCGAACAACCAAATTCCCGTCGCATGTTTTGACCCGGTCGCAAAAGCGATCTACAACCAGTACGTCGCGCCGCTGGGGACTGGCAGTTTCAACGCGACTCCTCCCAAGAATGTCCGAACCGATCAATTTACGGTGCGCTTCGACCACAACATCACGCGAAGCGGCACTCAAAAATTTAGCGCCTACTATTATTTCGAGGACGATAGCTCAACCTTGCCAATGTCGTTCTTCCAAGGAGCAGGCGGAAACGTGCCAGGGTTCGGCTCGCTATTTGGCACGCGGATTCAGCAATGGAATTTGAGCCACACCTGGATGCTCGGTTCGAATGCTGTCAATGAGTTCCGCTTCAATTATTTCCGCGAAGGACAGCAGAGCAATAACCATCCCGTCAATACGCTCGCGAGCGTGCACGATTCCTGCGGGACCATCGCACCGGCGAACTGCTTTCAGGACATTCCCGATTTTGACCCGAGTCTTGGCATCACCACCGATCTCCCGGGGCGCGTCGGATTGCCTTACATAGATGTGTCGGGAGGATTTGCAATCGGGAACAATTTCGAGGGCGAGCTGCCGCAAACGGGCAACACGTTCCAGTGGACGGACAATTACACCAGAACCTTTTCGAAGCATACGGTGAAATTCGGCGTGGACGTCCGGCGCCAGCGTTTCGATCAATTTCTGTACTTTGATGTAAGCGGTGAGTACGTCATTACGAGCAATGCCAATCAGGATCAGATCGCGTCCGATCCTAATTTTCCTTCGTACCCCAACTATTTCCTGGGTGCACCGGACAACTATACGCAGGGCGCAGCGCAACGCGAGGATCTGAGAAATACGGCGCTATACCTGTTTGCGCAGGATAGCTACAAGATTAAGTCGAACCTAACTCTTAATTATGGATTGCGTTGGGAACTCAACACGCCGTACTACGACACTGGCAACCGGCTGCAAACCTTCCGGCCGGGGCAGGCAACGACGCAATATCCGTGCTGGCTCTCGCAGGAAAATGCGGATGCACTTGGGCTGACTCCCGGCGATTGCGGCCAGGGGAGCGGTGCCAACAACGCCGTGTTTCCCCTTGGTCTTGTTTTCCCGGGAGATCGAGGCGTGCCGCGCGGCCTGACTTCCACCTACTACAAGGCCTTCGCTCCTCGAATCGGAATTGCGTACAGTCCGCGGTGGACAGATGGCTGGCTCGCCAAGCTCACAGGCGGCCCTGACAAGTCCAGCATTCGCGCCGGATTTGGAATTTTCTACAATCCAATCGAACAACTCGTGCTCGAGCAGTTCAGTGCCGAACCACCGTTTGGAGGGAGCTCGTTCGTCACAGGCCCTCAGTTTAATTTGCCGTACCTCGGCCAGGATGGCACGCAGACGCCGAATCCATTTGGAGGAGTTATCCAACAAACTCCGCAAACTCCGTGCGCAGTGGATACACCGGGAGGTCCCAACGGTTGCGTGGATTGGTCCAATTTCAGGGACGCGGTCTACTTCGGAGAATTTCAGCCGCACCTGAAATCGCAGTACTCGGAACAGTACAATCTCACCTTCGAGCGCCAGTTGACACGCGACATGTTGCTACGGGTCGCTTACGTCGGCACTCAGGCTCATCACCTGCTTGCGTCCCGGGATCAGAACCCGGGGAATATCCAAACGTGCGTCGGCCTGATCAATCTTTCCGCCCTCAATGCGAACAATGTTCTGTCGGCTCCGGCAGGGGACGGTGGAACGCCAACGACGTGCGGGCCTTCAGGCGCCGAATCCGAATATTTCATCCCGCCGGGGACGGTGATTCCTGCGGACCCAGCGTTGTCCGCGATGCCGGCGCAACCGTTCAAGGTTCCCACGACGCAATGTGCTGGACTCGTGCTTCCATACAGCGGGGCTCCCGGTGGCAATCCGTCATGCTTTAGCGGAACGGTAGGGCCAAATGGACTCACGATGATTGGAACACGCCCTTACTCATCACCGAACTGCAATCCGATAAGCGGCGCGGGATGCCCGAGTGATGGCGTTCCTGTATTCAGCAACATTTTCGCTGAAGATACGATTGCGAATTCGAATTACAACGGCCTGCAGGTTTCTGTGGAGAAGAGCTATTCGCACGGACTCTTGTTCCAAGCGTCGTATACGTTCAGCAAAGCGATTGACCAAGGCGCATCGTTTGAGAATGAGTTGAATCCTCTCAATTTTAATGCGACTCGCGGGCTGTCGCTTCTGGACGCAAAACATCGCTTCGTTTTCAGTCCTTACTGGCAATTGCCTGTCCCCACGTACGACGGGGTGAAAGGAAAATTGCTGGACGGGTGGGGGGTCTCGGCGATCATTACGTACCAAAGCGGATTCCCGATTCGAGTACAAGATCAGAACGATACGGAACTGCAAACGAGCTTTTTCTTTGAGGATGCGAACACTCCGACAATGACGGCGCCGCTGCAGCGGCTGAATCCCAAAACGAATGGGGGACTGTGGTTCGATTCATCCGCTGCAAATTTCTGCGACGCGAATACGGATCGTTCATCCTTGGGATTGCCGGCTTGTCCCACGCCGCTCGGTGGTTTTGGGAACACGCCGCATTCGCTCTGTTGCGGGCCGGCAATCAGCAATACGGATTTCGTGATTTCAAAGAAGACTCCGATCACCGAACGTTGGAACACGGAATTCCGCGCTGAGTTTTACAACGCGTGGAACCACACGCAGTTCGCAAATCCAGACGGCAACTTCACGGATTCCACGTTTGGCCAGATCCTGAAAACGCGAGTCGACCCTCGCGTGATTCAATTTGGCTTCAAAGTTCTTTTCTAGGTGTGCAATGGATTGCGAATCGAGCGAGGGAGCCTGAGCTACCGGGCCCCTCGCTTTTTCGTGTAACGGCAAGATTTCTCGAAATGGGAGCGGCATGAAGATTTTTGTTTTGGGCGCTGGAATGATGGGCCGGGCAGTGGTGCACGATCTCGCGGGCGCGCGCGAGGTGCAGCACATTATCGTGGCTGACTTCGATCGCACGCGGGCGGAGACTGTATCGCGGCAGTTCGGCCGGCGGAAGGCACATCCCGTAGATGCTGACGTGCGCAAGACGAGCGATTTGGCCGGGCGTTTGCGCGGCTGTGACGTGGTGGTGAACTGCACGCAGTACAATTGGAACCTGGACGTGATGCGAGCAGCGCTTGCCGCCCGCGTGAATTACATGGATCTCGGCGGCCTGTATCACATGACGAAGAAGCAGTTCGCGCTCGACCGCGATTTTCGCAAGATCGGCCGTTTAGCAATTGCAGGCATGGGCGGGGCGCCGGGAATCACGAACGTGATGGCTCGCGCGCTGGCCGACCCGCTCGACCGCGTGGATTCGATTCGCGTCTACAATGCCGGAGCGGACGAGCAGAAATACGACAGCCCGATTGCGTACACATTTTCGATCGCGACGATTCTCGACGAGCTGACCATGCCGCCCATCGCATTCGAGAAAGGGCGTTACGTCGAAAAGCCGATGCTTTCCGATCCCGAGCCGGGAGAATTCCCAAGCCCCATTGGGAAGATTGTATTGCGGCATTCGATTCACTCCGAGCTGGGGACGTTAGCGGAAAGCTTCCGAAAAAAAGGAGTGCGCGAAGTATTTTTCAAGATTAACTATGAGCCGCAACTTGTAAACCTCGTTCGCAATCTGGTGGATACGGGTTTTACCAGCCGCGAACCGATTGACGTGAATGGATCGCGCCTGGCTCCGCGGTCGATGTTGCTTGCGTTGCTGCAGAAACGTGCAACAACGAAGACGCCGCGCGATGTGGAAGCGCTTCGCGTCGTCGTATCGGGCCGTCGTGGAAAGAAACGTACGGCGAGCGCGATGGAAATGTGGGCTGACCACTCGACGCGGCCGCAGCTCTCGGCCGTCGCGCGCGATACCGGTTTTCCGGCCGCGATTGCGGCAGTGATGCTGGGGCGCGGCGAAATTAGTGGCACAGGAGTGCAGGCGCCGGAAAACGTGGTGCCGCCGCAGCCGTTCTTCTCCGAACTCAAGAAGCGAGGATTCCGTTTTCGTAGCTGGAAAGTGAAGCGATAATATTTTTCGTTACCCAATGCAGTAGCTGCAGCAAATCTCAGGGCCGTGCGTCGGCCACAGCAAGCAATAGATGGAGGAAGTTATGCACGAAGGACTTCGGAAAGAAATCGAGACGTACGAAAAGCGCACACCACGCTCGCGGGATGCTCATAAGCGAGCCACAGACCGTCTGCCCCTCGGCGTAGCCAGCAACTATCGCGCATACGATCCGTATCCGCTTTTCGTTCGTGACGGAAAGGGCGGACACATCCACGACATCGACGGCAATGAGTACATTGATTTCAATCTTTGTTTTGGCGCTCTTATGGCGGGGCACTGCCATCCGGCGGTTGTAGCTGCGGTGCAGAAAAAACTTGGCACCGGAACGATGTTCGGCATGCCGCACGACCTCGAATGGGAACTCGCGGAGGAAATCTGCAAACGGTTTCCGGTGGAGATGGTGCGCTTCAGCAATAGCGGAACCGAATGCACGATGCATGCTGTGCGTCTCGCGCGCGCTGCCACGGGCCGCGATCGCATCATCAAGATGGAAGGCGGCTACCACGGACTCCACGATTCCGCCCTCGTTTCCGTAAAGCCGAAAGAAAGCGAAGTGGGCGATCCGAACGCGCCAAATTCTGTTCCCGGCGGAGAGGGCGTCACGAAAGCGACGCTGCAGAATACGCTCGTCGCGCAATTCAACGATCCGGCGGGTGTGGAGCGCCTCTTTGCAAAGTATCCCAACGAAATTGCAGCGGTAATCGTCGAGCCAATCATGATGAACGTTGGCATCCTGATGCCCGATCCCGGATATCACCAGGCGCTCCGCGATATCACGAAGAAGCACGGCGCTCTGTTGATTTTCGACGAAGTAAAGACCGGCGCAAAATTGGCGCGCGGCGGCGCTTGCGAATATTTCAAAGTGAATCCGGATATCGTCTGCCTCGCGAAATCAATTGGCGGGGGTTTTTCTCTGGCTGCTTTTGCATCCACTCGGCGCGTGATGGGATTGATCTCCGACCATCGCGTGTTTCACGGTGGCACGTACAACACGAATCCGGTTGCGATGGCGGCTGGGCTCGCGACGTTTCGCGAAGTCCTGACGCCCGCTTCCTACGAACACGTGAATCGCCTCAACAAGAAACTCGTCGACGGATACGAAAAGGAAATTAAGAAGTCGGGTTTGAACGCATACATGGCGAGTGCCGGCTCGAATGGCGCGCTCATGTTTTTCCCGAAGCCGATTCGCAATTATCGCGACTGGCTCACGATCGACAGCGAAATCTGGCGACACTATTGGTTTGCGATGGTGAATCGCGGCGTGATGGCGCAGCCCTATTGGTGGGACGAACAGTGGACCGTGTCTGTCGCGCACACGGATGCGGACATCGATCGCCACATCGAAGCGTTTGCGGAAATCGCACCGGCGCTCGCGACGGCGCAGAAAGAGCCGCACGTCGTGACCGCGGCCCACTGACGCGCCAGCAAGAGTTCAACAGGAGTTTTTTCTGCCCGACGAGAGCATCAAAAAAAGCGAAACCGCGCACCTGAAGCGGGCGCTTGGCCGCTGGGACTTGATCGCGCTCTTCGTCGTCGCCGTTTTTAATCTGAATGTGGTGCCGAGCATCGCGGCCAACGGCGGCGTTACCGTCTGGCTTTGGATTCTCTGCCTGGTCTTTTTTTTCTGGCCGCAGGGAATCGCCGTGATTGAACTGGCCCACCGGTATCCGGGCGAGGGCGGCGTGTACTTGTGGGCTAAGGAAGTGTTCGGCGATTTTCACGGTTTCTTGTCTGGCTGGTGCTACTGGACGAACAACATGATGTACGTGCCCACAGTGATGCTCTATTTTGTTGGCGTATCTGTTTTCGCGCTTGGGCCGAGCCATGCGACGCTGGCTGACAACAAGATCTTCACCGTGACAGCATCGCTGAGCCTCCTTGCGATTCTCGTGGTCCTCAATATCGTGGGGCTGGGAGTCGGCAAGTGGATCAACAACATCGGCAGCATCGGAACGATCGTAGCCGGTGGACTTTTGATTGGGCTTGGTTTGATCGTGTGGCTGCGTTTCGGTACCACGGTGACTGCGGCGGATTTTCATGTCCCGGCGAATCCACGATTTCTGTTGAACTCTTTTGGCGTGATTTGCTTCGGACTTGTGGGCCTGGAACTTGCGTCGGTGATGGGAGATGAAATTCGCGATCCGGAGCGCACGCTCCCCGGCGCAGTGGCATGGGGCGGAGTAATTTCCGGCGCGCTCTACATTGCTGCGACTCTGACGCTTTTGATTGCGGTGAGCAAAGACGACATCAATGTGTTGCAGGGGATCGTGCAAGCTGTAAGCCACATGGCGTACCGCGTGGGAGTTGCGTGGATCGTCGCGCCCTTCGCATTGATGCTGAGCATTTCGATCGCCGGGATTGGTTCTGCGTGGCTTGCAGGCTCGGCGCGAATTCCGTTTGTCGCTGGACTCGACTCGTATCTTCCGAGCTGGCTTGGCAAAGTGCATCCGCAGTACGGAACTCCCTACGCGGCGTTGATCGTGCACGCAGTTGTGTCCGCGATTCTTGTGCTGATCAGCCTTCTCGGTTCGGGCGTGCAGGAAACGTTTCAGCGGTTGCTATCACTAGCGGTAGTGCTGCAGCTGGTGCCGTTCCTCTATATGTTCGGCGCGCTGCTGAAGCTCGCATTCGATCCGGCAGCGGAAGGGAAGGGACACTACAGCAAGCTTGTGCTTGTGCTCGCGGGAGCCAGCGGATTGCTGATGACGATTCTTGGCACCGTATTTGCATTTTCGCCGGCGCAACAAATCACTTCTGTAGCCGCTTACGAAGCGTGGATGCTCGGCGGGACGGCGTTCTTCATCGGATTGGCTGCATTTTTTTATTATGTCTACGGACGGCGCAAAGCGCCCCAGGCGGCGGCAAGCGGCATTTAGTTATTTGGTGAGATTGCTGCAGGAGGAATCGAATGGCCAGCGAGGCCAAATCTACGGTTCGCAGATATCGGATGTACATCAATGGCGAGTTTGTCGAAAGCCAGCGCGGCGCATACTTTCCCGTGGTCGATCCCTCGACGGAGGAAATTCTCGCGGAAGTTCCCAACGCAGACGAGAACGACGTCAATCGCGCCGTCGCCGCCGCTCGAGCTGCCTTTGATACTGGCGCATGGCCGCAGACAACCGCGCAAGAGCGCGGCCGCATTCTCTTCCGGCTCGCAGAGCGCGTTCGAAAAGAAGCGCCGGCGCTCGCGGAACTGGAAGCACGAAATTCCGGCAAGCCGATCGTTGAAGCGGAGTACGACATCGCTGACGTCGCGACCTGTTTCGAATATTACGGCGGGCTAGCGACGAAAGTTGTCGGCCATGTGAATCCGGTGCCGGACAATGCGCTTGAATTTCACGATGCGCGAGCCGGTCGGCGTCGCCGCGCAGATTATTCCCTGGAACTATCCGCTGCTGATGGCGGCTTGGAAACTTGCACCCGCAATTGCAGCCGGTTGTACTTGCGTCTTAAAGCCGGCCGAACAAACGCCGCTCACTGCGCTTGAATTCGCGGGATATCTCGCAGATGCGGGAGTGCCCGCTGGCGTCGTCAACATTATTACCGGTTTTGGCGAGACGGCAGGCGCACCGCTCGTGAAACATCCCGATGTAAACAAAGTAGCCTTCACGGGAAGCGCGGCAGTCGGAAAAGCAATCGTCAAAGCGGCTGCGGATACTTTGAAGCGCGTGACGCTCGAGCTTGGCGGTAAGTCACCCAATATTTTCTTCGCGGATGCTGATTTCGAGTCAGCGATCGACGGGGCGCTCTTTGGCGTGTTTATCAATCAAGGCGAAGTGTGTTCGGCGGGAAGTCGCATCCTTGTAGAGAAATCGATCTACCCGAAATTTGTGGAGGCGATGGCGGCGAAGGCAAAGACGATTCGCCTCGGCGCGCCGCTCGATCGGGAAACCAAAATGGGCCCGCTCGTCAGCAAAGAACAATTCGATCGTGTCCGTTCTTACCAGGAGCTTGGTAAGAAAGAAGCGAAGGTTGCATCTGGCGGCGGGCGAGCGTCCGGTATGGCGCGGGGATATTACGTGGAGCCGACGATTTTTTATGACGTCGAGAATTCCGCTCGCATCGCGCAGGAGGAAATTTTCGGTCCAGTGGCAGCGGTGATCCCATTTCAGGCCGAGGCAGATGCCATTCGCATCGCGAACGACACTCCTTACGGACTCGCAGCCGCGGTTTGGTCGCGCGACATTTTCAAAGCGTTTCGCGTGGTGAAAGCGCTCCGCGCCGGGATCGTCTGGGTGAATCACATGCAACCTACCTACGTGGAAGCTCCGTGGGGTGGTTACAAACAATCCGGCTTCGGCCGCGAGCTTGGCCCGTGGGGCATCGAGGAATATCTCGAGACGAAGCAAGTGCACATCAATTTGAACGAACAACCAATCGGATGGTACTGACATGCCGACAATCCAATTGCGTACATCGATCCCGGGTCCGAAATCGCAAGAGCTGATGCGTCGCCGCAATGCCGCCGTCGCTCGAGGAGTTGCGCACGCGACGCCGATTTTTGCAGCGCGCGCAGAAGGAGCGGTTCTGGAAGACGTTGACGGCAATCGCTACATCGACTTCGCCGGCGGCATCGGGTGTCTGAACGTGGGCCATCGCGCCCCGGGTGTGCTTGCGGCTGTCCGCGAACAGCTTGACGCGTTCATGCACACCTGTTTCAGCGTCGCGCCATACGGAAAATATGTCGAACTTGCAGAGAAACTGAATTCACTCACGCCCGGCGGGTTCCCGAAGAAAACAGTTTTGGTGAATACGGGCGCAGAGGGAATTGAAAACGCGATAAAAATTGCCCGCAGCTATACGAAGCGGCCCGCGATCATTTGCTTCGAGGATGCCTTTCACGGCCGCACGATGCTGACGATGTCTCTCACGAGCAAGACCCATCCTTACAAAGCCGGCTTCGCGCCATTCGCCACTGACATTTATCGAATCCCGTACGCGTACTGCTATCGCTGCTCGTATTCCTTGCAATATCCCGGATGCGGAGTGTTTTGCGCGCAACATCTTGAGGACACATTTAAGCGCGTGGTTGCGGCTGAATCCGTCGCGGCTGTGATCGTTGAACCGGTTCTCGGTGAAGGCGGCTTCGTCGCTCCGCCGCCGGAGTTTTTCCCAATCATCCAGGATATCTGCCACCGCCATAATATTCTCTTGATTGCCGACGAAGTGCAGACCGCATTCTGCCGCACGGGGGCGATGTTTGCGTGCGAGCGTTACGGAATCGTTCCCGACATTTTGGTTTCGGCGAAATCAATCGCCGGCGGCTTACCTCTTGCAGCGGTAACCGGTCGCGCGGAAATTATGGATACGCCGGGCGTCGGTGGCCTGGGCGGAACATTTGGCGGAAATCCCGTTTCGTGCGCAGCCGCCCTTGCAGCGATCGAAATTATGGAGCGGCAAAATCTTTCGGCGCGCGCGATGAAACTGGGCGAGCGATTTGACGAGCGAGCAAAGATGTGGAAAAAACGCTGGTCGTTGATTGGGGATGTTCGCGGGCTCGGCGCGATGCGTGCGATGGAATTGGTCCGTAGCTCCGAAAGCCGCGACCCTGCGAAAGAAGAAACCGAGCAAATCCTGCGACAATGTTACGAACGCGGCTTGATTCTGATATCCGCCGGAACGTATGGCAATGTAATCAGAGTCTTGTTTCCGTTGGTCGTGACCGACGAGCAATTTGACGAAGGAATGAACGTGCTGGAAGGCGCTCTCGCGACCGTCGCAGAATCCCGCATGGAAACCGCGCCGAACCGCGCGTAACGATAGAGCGGCGCTCACGAAGAGGATTCATTTAGGATGGCAACTCCAACGAAACCGGCAGTGAAGCACTGGGGAATATTTCTCGACGGCAAATGGGTTGACGAAGGCGAGCAATTTGAAGTCTTGTCGCCCTATGATCACTCCGTAGTCGGTGAAGCTCGTCGAGGCTCAAGCACACACGCCGAAGCAGCCGTCGTTGCAGCGCAGCGCGCGTTCGAGATAACGAAAAAATCAGGCTCATACGAACGGCAGCGGATTCTGCGCGCAATTTCCGAAGGGATTGAGTCCCGCCGGGAAGAATTTTCGCGCGTGATGAGCGAGGAAGCCGGAAAGCCGATCAAGACGTCGCGGGTGGAAGTGGACCGCGCGATTTTTACGTTTGCAGTGGCCGCGGAGGAGGCGACACGAATCGGAGGCGAGTGGCTGCCCCTGGATTGGCAGGCATCGACCGCTGGTCGCGCCGGGATCGTTCGCCGCTTTCCGCTCGGTCCTATATTTGCGATTACTCCATTCAATTTTCCGCTAAATCTTGTCGCGCACAAAGTGGCGCCGGCAATTGCCGCGGGCTGCACGGTCGTCTTGAAGCCGGCACCGCAAACGCCGTTCTGTTCGTTGCTGCTGGCGGAAGTGGTCGCCAGCGCCGGGCTGCCCGCCGGCGCATTCAACGTGCTGCCACTCGCAAACGACATCGCGGAAAAACTCGTTTCTGATGATCGTCTCAAGATGCTCACCTTCACCGGCAGCGGAAAAGTAGGATGGGCGCTCAAGCAAAAATCGGGAAAGAAGAAAGTAACGCTCGAACTGGGCGGCAATGCGGGCGTCATCGTTCACTCCGATGCTGATGTGCCGTACGCTGCGGAGCGATGCGTGGCAGGCGGATTCGGATATTCGGGGCAAACGTGCATTTCGGTGCAACGCATTTACGTGCAGCGCAGTGTTCAGGATCAGTTCCTGACCGCGCTCGTAACAGGCGTGAAGAAATTGAAAATGGGAAACCCCGCGGACGAATCTACCGACGTCGGTCCTCTCATAAGCGAAGACGCCGCTCGGCGGACAGAGAACTGGATCAACGAAGCCGTCGCGGGCGGAGCGAAAATCGAAACCGGCGGGAAACGCACTGGTTCAATGGTAGAGCCAACTGTCTTAACACACACACGCGCCGAGATGAAGGTGAGCTGCGAAGAGGTTTTTGCTCCCGTGGTGACAGTCGAGCCTTACGACGACTTTGCAGATGCAGTACGAATGGTGAACGCGTCGCCGAACGGACTCCAGGCTGGTGTTTTTACGCGCGACGTCAAATTGTTATTCGAAGCGTTCGAGAATCTGGAAGTAGGCGGGGTGATGGCGGGAGATACTTCGTCGTTTCGCATCGACCACATGCCCTACGGCGGCGTGAAGGATTCGGGAATCGGCAGGGAAGGCCTCCGCTACGCGATCGAGGAAATGACGGAACCCCGCCTGCTGGTGCTGAACATCCGCTGAAGTCCACACTCACGAAAGCTAGATTTGTTCAAATTCCTCGCCTCCCACGTGCGGCAGGACCAAAGCAGCGTTCGTAGAGGCGTGGCATGCCGTGCCCTCAACGGCACGAATCAAGAAATTCGCAACTACCGCTCAATGGCCACCCTTTGCATCTTTTTTCTTCGCCGGCATCAGCGATGCGAGAATCGTAATCAAAAGAATCCCCGCAATCACCGCCAGCGACGCAATATCGGGTAAATGCACCCAATCGCTGGCGATCATCTTCGCGCCGACGAAAAGCAGTATCGCTGCGAGTCCCTGATGAAGAAACCGGAACCGCGGCAGAATATCCGCCAGCGCGAAGTACAACGCCCGTAATCCGAGAATCGCGAACGCATTCGACGAGTAGACGATGAACGTGTCGCGCGTGATCGCCAGCACCGCCGGCACCGAATCAACCGCGAACACGATGTCCATCGCCTCAACAGCGATCAATGCTAGAAAGAGGGGAGTTGCGTTCCACTTTTTCCCGCGTTTCACCCAGAGTTCGTCGCCGGCATACTCTGTCACTACCGGGACGAATCGCCGCGCAATTCGCACCAGCCAATTGCGTTCCGGCTTTATTTCCCGCTTTCCCGGCCGCAGCATCTGAATCGCGGTAAAAACGAGAATCGCGCCGAAAAAGTAGAGTACGAAGTGGAATGACTGAAGCAGTTCGACGCCGGCTAGCACAAACAGCGCCCTCATGACGAGCGCGCCAATCACTCCGTAGAACAAGACCTTGTGCTGCGACTTTTCAGGAACTTGAAACGCCTGAAAGATCAAGACGAAGACGAATATGTTATCGACGCTTAAAGACTTCTCGACGATGTACCCGGTGAGAAACGCGATGCTCGCTTCCGAGCCACGAGCGAAATGGACGTACGCCGCGAATAGCAGCGACAGCGCAATCCAGGCAGCGCTTTCGATCAGGGCTGTTTTGAGGGAAACCTTTTGCGACTTGCGGTGAAACACCCCGAGGTCGAGCACGAGCGCGACAACGATGACGGTTCCAAAAATGGCCCAAACGTGAACCGGGGTTCCGAGCATGAGGGAACAGTGTAGCGGAAGATTCGCGAATCCGCGCCCCTCGGAATGGCCTGGGCAAGTACTAGCCTGCGCTGGCTTTATTTGTGGTTGCGGCGTTTCGGTGGATTGCGGATAATCTGGGCATCGTGAAAAGCAGAATTGCGCCGGCCTGGCGGCTTCCGCGATGAATTGTCCGCACTGCAGCACGGTCAACGCTGAAACCGCCGAATCGTGTTCTCGCTGCGGCACCCCTATGCCCGTAGGGGATTCCGAGACGATGGTGATGGTCGACCTCACCGCTCTCGCTCCCGGGAGCGATTTCGGGCCACGCTATCGCATCGAAGCTCTCCTCGGCCAGGGCGGCATGGGCCGCGTCTACAAAGCCTACGACAAAGACCTCGATCGCACTGTCGCGCTAAAAGTAGTTCGTCACGGCGTGATGGGCGAAACCGATGCGCTGAAGCGCTTCAAGCAGGAACTCATTCTCGCCAGCAAGATTTCGCACAAAAATATTCTTCGCATTCACGACATGGGGGAAGTCGGCGATACGAAGTTCATCACCATGGCCTACGTCGAAGGCCAGGACCTCTACGGCATCCTGAAAGACACTCCCAAAATGCCGATTGAGCGCGTGCTGAAGTTTGCAACCGCACTTGCCGAAGCGCTCGCCGCCGCCCACGCTGAGGGTGTAATCCACCGCGATCTGAAGCCGCAGAATATCCTTGTCAACAAAGACGATCAAATCTTCGTCTCTGACTTTGGCCTGGCGAAATCATTTGAAGAAGGCGCCCAGGGAATGACGAAGACTGGCGCTTTTCTCGGCACGCCGCGCTACATGTCTCCCGAGCAAGTGGAAGGGAAGCCCGCCGACCAGCGCAGCGACCTCTACTCCTACGGGCTGATGCTCTATGAGATGGCAGTTGGTGACGTTCCGTTCACCGGCGAATCGACGCTGAAGGTGATGTACCAGCGGATTCAGGAGAAGCCCAAGAATCCGAAGCTGCTGAACCCCTCGCTGCCGAACTGGTTCGTGCGCATCATTATGCGCTGCCTAGAGCGAGACCCGGCCGCGCGTTACCAGAGCGCATACGAAATTCTCGCGGACTTGCAGGGTTCACGGGGTTCTGCGAGCGGTTCCCACACAGTTCAAATTCAAATTCCCCAATTTGTTGCGGAGAGGCGATGGACGTGGGTTGTGGCAGGTGTTCTCGCCGTCGTCCTGCTGGCATTCGCAATTCCTCCGGTACGCCATTTGATTCTCGGCGGCGGCACGTCGGGAGGCAAAAGCGCAAGTGGCATACCACCGCTTTCACAGGGAAAATTCGTTGCAATTCTGCCGTTCAGGGTGCTTGGCGACGCTCAATCGCTCGGCTACGTCGCCGAGGGACTCAACGACGCACTCTCGTCAAAATTGTTCCAGTTGAAAGATCTCCGCCTCGCTTCGGAAACAGCAGTGGCCAGGGTTTCAGAGAAGGATCCGCTTGAGAAAGTGGCCCGAACCCTCGGCGTAAACTTGGTCGTTCAAGGAACCATTCAAGGCAGCGCGGACAAAATGGCGATCATCATGACTCTTGTGGACGTAGCCGATGGCGGAAAGAGATTGTGGAGCCAGCAATTTACAGGCGTCCCAAAAGACTTGCTGACACTGGAGGATCAGATTTCAGGGCAACTTGTCGCGGCGCTCGATGTGAAACCGAGCAACGAGGAGTTAGCGCGCACTGCCGAACGGCCTACCGACAACGTAGACGCCTATGACTTATTCCTCCGTGGCCGTCAGGCTCTCCGCGGGCCGGAACCTGTCGCCGCAGCGCAGTCAGCGATCGACTTCTTCCAGCAGAGCATACAGAAGGATCCCGGTTTTGCGCTGGCGTACACCGGTTTGGCGAGCGCGTGCTTGACGATGTATCACGAGAAGAAAGATGCGTTCTGGGCGCAGAAAGCTCTTGGAGCAGCCCAGCGCGCTGAACAGCTGAAGGATAACCTTCCGGAAGTTCATTTCTCGCTGGGCACGGTTTATTTGAGAACGGGAAAGGCCCAGCAAGCGATCGTCGAGTTGAAGCGCGGCCTCCAGCTTTCGCCCAATTCCGATGAAGGCTATCTGCGCCTCGGAAAAGCATATATGGATAGCGGGCAGAAGGATGAGGCCATAGCGACATACAAGAAAGCGATCGAAGTGAATCCTTACTACTGGGGAAATCATATCGCGCTCGGCAATGCGTACTTTTCGATCGGGGAGACGGAGAAGGCGCTCAGCGAATACAAGCAGGTTACAGAGCTCGAGCCCGGTAACGTGGCCGGCTGGGACAACATGGGCAACGCCTATCTGCGAATGGCCAGGTATGAAGAGAGCATTCCGGCGTACAAGAAATCCATTGAGCTTTCGCCCACCTGGAGCGCCTATAACAATCTTGGATACGTCTACTCGCTGCTCGGGCGTTATGCTGAGGCCGTGCAAATGTCGGAGAAGGCGGTCGAGCTCGGACCGAATCAGGAGCTTGCGGTCGGAAATTTGGCGGATGCTTACCGTGGTTCCGGTCAAAAGGACAAGGCCAACACAACCTACGACAAAGCGATCGCTCTCGCGTTTCAAGAGCTGCAGGTGAATCCACAGAGCACAGCTGCGCTTGAGGATCTCGCTCTCTATTACGCGAAGAAGGGAGACCCCTCCCGGGGAGCAGAGTTTATTCAAAGGGCACGCAAGATTGATGAAAAGGATGTGGAATTGATGTATGCGGAAGCCACCGTCGCGATCTTAGCGAACAAGCCCTCCGACGCGATTCGATCCCTGCGAGCGGCGTTCAGCAACGGATATCCGGTCAAACAGGCAGAGCAGGATCCGGAGTTTGCGAAGCTCAAGACCACACCCGAATTCCAGGCGCTGGTGAAGGAATTTAGCAAGCCATCCCACTAGCGGCGAAGCGCGTCTGGCGCCGTTCCAACGACGATCGAGATCTTTCAGCCCCACTTTCTCGCGCTCTTGCAACGCTGTTCACCGCGCGGAGGACGGAAACAGATCACTTGAGTATTCACTCACCGGTTGCCCCACGCCGTGTGCAGCGTTACGAATTCGGCGAAGAGAATTGCGTCCCAGTGTCTTTCGAAATGCCTCTCGCCCGAATCCGTGCACGCGAGACTGGCCTGGCTCAACAGACTGGAGTTCGGTACTTGCGAGAGCAGCTTATGGCGCGGGAGTCGCCGAACGCGAAAAGGGAGAGTAATTACGAAAAGGGGCGGGAATAAAAAAAGATGCCGCTGGCACGGAGGGCGAGCAGCGGCATCTCTTGAGTCCGATTTTCACGCGCCTGACTTCAGGCGCGCGGTAGCGCTATATTCTTCCGTCGCCGCCTAAACGGCTTGTGCGGTCGAATGATTCTTGAAACGACGCCGTGCGAAAAGCAGCGCCACGAAGCCCACTCCGAGAAGCCCGATAGAAGACGGCTCGGGAAGCGACAAGAGAGGCGCGCCATTCACAGCTACGTCACCAGCAGCACCGGGAGTAAAGAGAAGCGCTTGTTGTCCCGGCTGGGGATTCGTTGTGAAATTGATCGCGCATCCGGCGGCGATGCCAAAAATAAAGTCATTGGCGTCGCAATCACCGTCGTTGATTACTCCGAAACTGTTCAGCAGATTCAGAATAAAAGACGACAGCTGTCCAGTGGGAACGGCTGGAGCGGTAAACGTGCAGCTATCTACTCCCTGAAAGCTGTTCGAGGATTCCGCCCAGTTAAACTGACCCAATGCACCGAAAAGACCAGACGTCGGAAAAAGCGATGTCAGGTTCGACGCGCATGACAGGCCGCCATTCGTTGTGCTGTCCAGTGCCGCGAAGGTGATCTGCGTCGTCAGGACGGTCGTGTCGCAGGCTACATTGAACGCGCCGTTCTGATCAGCGAAAAACTGAGCCGATCCGCAGGACGGCAGCGGTGGATCGGGGCCCGGGTTCACATTCACGCGGGCGTCGATACCGTCCGCTAGGACGGCACTCGATGCAAACAGCACCGTTGCCGCCAATGCCAAAAGCTTAAATGTTTTCAAGAGTGCACCTCCGTGCTCTTACTCCGCGAAATACATTGCACCTGTAGTACCAAAGTCCTACGCGAATCTTGCCAAATAAGTCGTTTATTTGCAACGCCTAATTTTCACCGCGCACTTCGCGCATGAATGTGTGTGCAATATTTTGGACTTCTTCGGCACCCTCGTATCCCAAGCTGTCATCAGGGCTTACGGCACTAGCAGACAACGTCAGAGGCGTCGACGGTTTGTGTTCCCGTTAGTATGCTTATGGTACACGCCCGCGCACGCGCGCTTCACTTGACTACCTTGTTGGTTCAGACAGCACTACCTTCACAATCTCAATACTGCGGCGGGAAGCGGCCACCGGAAATGCCAGCAGTCGCAACATGCGGAACGACTGGTAGCTCGACTGCGCGACTCCTTCGAGCCAACCAAATACATCAATACCACGATTCACGAGCCGCAGTTGGAATCGTAAAGTGGATTTACTCTTCGGCGTAACGCTTGGCCCCGTAGCGGTTCGCGAAAAGCTTCCTGCTACTCCACGTTTGCAACCGGATAAGCTTCGACGTATTCCTCTCCATTGCAGCCGTAGTAGGCCACCGTGCGCGCGTCGAAATCGACATCGTAGCGAACGACCCCCGCATGCCACGATGCCGATAGGAATTCGGGGAGAGTGCTCACGCCCGCTTGGACGGTTCTCGGCGCCTTGATCAGTGCGTCGCAGTCGAACGCGGGTACGTCGACCATGCCGGACACCAGCGGCGAGCCTAGCGTCACGACTGGTCTCTCTTTCGTGAGGTATAGGCTCTGGCAGGACGGCAGGAACCATTGATTGCGCCTGACTCCCGCCCGTCGGAGAGTCTCAGCCAGATTCGGGAAGCCTCCGACTTTTGAACGGCCAGCTAGGGAGCGTTTCTGGGCGGATTGTAGAGTTTCGATTGCATCGCTCATTTGGATGTGCTCAATGATCTGATCGGCTTGCGATCATTCGGTGAGATTCTGACTCCAGAGGAACCTCGCGAGACCCGGCACAACGGTAATTTCTATTGCCGTGAAGGCCGGGACTATTTCTTCTTGGCTGCCTTTTGCGCACGCGCTGCGGCGTTGGCCGCCACTGCGGCGCGGATTAGTTGCCGAAAGGCCGTTTCGTTTATCTTCTCGCCTTCGCGGAGATCAATCGCACGCCGCGTGTTTCCCTCCAGACTGGAATTGAAAAGCTTCTTCGGATCTTTGATCGCGGCTCCGCGAAAGAACGTGAGCTTCACCACCCGCTTGTACGATTCCCCTGTGCAGATGCCGCCGTCGTGGGACCACACGGGGATTCCGGGAGATTTTGGTTTCTCCCATTTCCACTCTTCCTGGATGTCGGGGTCGGCATCGTGGATGAGCCGACGGACATGAGCGAGGGCCTCTCCTCTCCAATCCCCCAGATCTTGGATCCGCTTGGTAATGTTCGCTGAGGCAGCCTCGCCATTCGGACGACTCGTCTTCTTCATGTTCTCTCCTATCGTTTGTTTGGGCAGCCGACCCACTGCCGACAGTCGCGAGCATAACCCTCAATCTTTGACGGCGCATGTGTCAATTGCGACTTACCCCCGCTACAGATGTTGAACGGGAGACTTGGGGGTGTTGATGCAGAAACCAACGACTTTGCGGATCGGAAGACTTCGGCGAAGGAATGGGCGAATTTGTAAACGCCCGCGGGGCTCTCGACGGCGGTGAATTACAAGCTGTGGGTTCGATGGTGGCTCGGAATTTCCGGTGTCACGTCCGGTAACTCCCAAAGAAAGAATGGCGGGGACGACGGGACTCGAACCCGCGACCTCTGCCGTGACAGGGCAGCGTTCTAACCAACTGAACTACGTCCCCCGCGTTGCCAATCGATTCGTCGGATGGTGGGCGGTCACGGATTTGAACCGCGGACCTTCCCGGTGTAAGCGGGATGCTCTAACCGCTGAGCTAACCGCCCGACACCCGGTCATGTTAGCAGAACACGCGCTCGAAATGCCAGACGCCGTCGACAATATCTGAGCTTGAAGGAAGGCCGGCGATTCAAAAAAACAAGATTCGATGGCACTCAAAAGCATTATGAAAACGCCGAACGACGCACTCGTGCGTCCAACTCACCAACAAACCGGGCGCCGTGGCCGAGCATTCCGGAGGGAAAAACTCAGCATGCGCAATCTTTTGATCGATTTGCGGCACGGTTTCCGCCTGGTGCGAAAATCTCCGGGATTTTCAGTGATCGTTGTGCTCACGCTCGCGCTGGGGATCGGCGGCAACACTGCGATTTTCAGCATCGTGAACACGATGTTTTTTCGGACGCTGCCATTTCCCCAGCCAGACCGCGTCCTGCGCCTCCTCGATTCGATGAAGGACCCTGACGGCCACCGCCGTACCTTCGGTATGCACAGCCACCACGTTGTCGCGATCAACGATCAAAATGAAGTGTTCACCAGCACCGTCGCGGCGTTTGGAACCAGCCGCACGCTCATCAGCAACGGCAATCCCGAACGCGTTTCTGTGATTTACCGCTCGAAAGGTTGGGCGCCCACGCTCGGAGTTTTGCCGGCGCTCGGGCGCGACTTCACGCCGGAAGAAGAGACGCAAGGAATCGACAGTGGAGTTGCGCTTGTAAGTTATTCGCTCTGGCAGAGCCATTTCGGCGGATCACCTTCCATTCTCCAAACTTCCATACGACTGGACGATCGTCGTTATTCAGTCATCGGAGTGATGCCCCAGGGTTTTAGTTTTCCTTACGACGGCCAGCTTTGGATTCCGTACGACGTGAAAGCCACGGAGAAAGAATCTGAGTTTGCGGTTTTTGCTCGATTGCGCGACGGAGTTTCACCGCAGCAAGCCATCCAATCGCTCGATTCGATTTCGGCTCGCATCAAGGAACAGTACCCGGAAACTTTGCCAGGGTTCGCTATTGCGACGATGACGCTTCGCGAAAATCTGGTCAACAATGAAGACGGAGCCATACTCGCGCTGCTTTGCGTCGTCGGGTTTCTGCTGTTGCTTGCAAGTATTAATGTCGCAAATCTGCTCCTCGCCCGTTGGGTTTCGCGGCGAAAGGAATTTGCAATTCGCGCCGCGATGGGCGGATCCCGCTGGCGCCAGTTGCAACAGCTGATCGCGGAAAGCTCCGTGCTCGGAATGCTGGGCTGCGCATTTGGATTATTGCTGGCAGATTGGCTGAATCGCTACGCACTAACGTTGCTTCCCACGGATTTCAGCGCCCAGCTCGGAATGGTAAAACCCGAAATCGATTTTCGCGTGCTCGGATTCGCTGTGGCGATTTCGTTTTGCGTGAGTATCGCGGCTGGGGCCCTTCCTGTTTTCACCGGCTGGAAAACCGACATCCAACTCGTACTGAAAGAGGGCGGACGGGCAGGGAGTTCCGGCAGCAAAGGAAGCGGCAAGCTCCTCGGCGCATTTGTCATCGCCGAAACCACGCTCGCGCTGGTGCTTCTCGCGGGAACCGGTTTGATGCTGCGGAATTTTCAGCGTCTCGTGCATCACGATCTCGGATTCAACTCATCGCACCTGCTCACTTTCGATCTTACGCCGCCCATAGCCGCCGAGCCGATTGGACCGCACCGAACTGCTTTGCTTCGCCGCCTCCTCGAAGAAGTCCAAAATGTTCCGGGCGTGTCTGCTGCGGGCGTGACGATGGTCAATCCGCTTGGCGGCGGCACTTGGGATGCTTCGGTAATCACCGACGGAATGGAGATTTCAAATCGCGACTCAAGCGTCAACATAAATCACCGCCTGATCAGCCCCGATCTATTTCACGCGATGGGCATTCCACTGTTGCGGGGACGGACGTTCACCTGGCAGGACGACGCTGGCACCGAACCCGTCGTGATCGTTAGCAACCATATGGCAAAGCGCTTTTGGCCCAATCAAGATGCGATCGGCAAACGCATTCGAAGCGCCACGGCAGGCAGCCCGTGGCTCACAGTCGTCGGCATTGTGGGAGACGTTAGGGACACAATGGATCCCGCCGGCCCGTTCGATACCTGGTATTTGCCATACGCGCAGCAAGCGGCTTCGCCTGCTGCGCAGGATTTGATTTTTATGGTGCGAAGCGCTTCCGACCCTTTGAGCATTGTATCCGGAGTCCAGCACGCGCTGTGGCGAGTGGATGGAACGCTCGCGCCCTACGATATTTCCGCCATGGACCATTACTATTCCGAGTCGCTCGCGCGAGAACGGATTGGCGCGAAGGTAATGCTTTTCTTCGGATCGTTTGGGCTGCTACTGGCGGCTCTCGGAGTTTACGGTGTAATGGCGTTTGCGGTTGCGCAGCGCACGCAGGAAATCGGAATTCGCATGGCGCTCGGCGCGGAACGGCAGCATGTCTTGCGCATGATCCTGGGCCGCGGAATTCGACTACTCATCTCCGGAATCGTACTCGGCGCAGCCGTCGCTTTTGCACTCAATCGCGCGCTGGCGAGCCTGTTAACTGAAATTCGACCGTTTGAGCTGTCAGTGATCCTCGCATCACTGGCGATTCTGTTCTTCGTTGGGCTTGCTGCGTGCTATCCGCCGGCCCGGCGTGCTGCTCGGATGGATCCTCTCGTCGCGCTTCGCCACGAATAGTCGTTCGGAACTGCGATCACGAGTTTGTGGTCGAGTCGCGAGACGTACGCGTTCTTCGTCCTCTCCCGGTTGCGCCCAAACTCCCAATCGGTTCAATTCCTGGTGGCCCGTTCGCCAAGTTCAATGCGCGGTCAGTGTGCAGTCCAGTGCCGACCTGTACCTTCGTACAGGAGCAAAAATTTACCTGTTCCACCGTACAGGTTTTCGGGCGTCGTATCGGATGTTAGCTGATTCACCACGAAGAGCCCACCGGACCGCGAACTTTGCAGTCTCAAGATGCTACGCTGACACTTCCAGCGGGTTCTAGTACCGCGGGCGCACAATCATGTCTTCTCGACTCGGCGAAATTCTGGTCAAGGACAGCCTGATCTCTGCAGATCAGCTGAAGCAGGCGCTCGACTACCAGAAAAAGAATGGCGGCCGGCTGGGGACATGCCTCGTAAAGATGGGAATCGTGAGCGACGAGGACATCACCGCCGTCCTTTCCCGCCAGTACGGCGTCCCATCCATCAATCTCAAGTTTTATGAAGTCGATCCATCCGTAATCAAGCTCGTGCCGCAGGAAACTGCGATCCGTTACCAGATCGTCCCGCTTTCACGCGTTGGATCCACTCTTACCATCGCGATGACGGACCCGACGAACGTTTTCGCCATGGACGATATCAAGTTCATGACGGGCTTTAACGTCGAGCCGGTGGTTGCCTCCGAGACGGCAATCAGCGAAGCCATCCATAAATTCTACGGTGCGGTTGAAAGCGTTGAGGAACTCGACAAAGTAATGAAGGACCTCGCCGGCGATGATGCGGCCCTCGAGCTTGCCGCCGACGAACAGGAGATGGATCTCGCCACGCTCGAGAAGGCGGCTGAGGAAGCCCCCATCATCAAGCTCGTCAACCTGATTCTGACGGATGCGGTGAAACGCGGAGCGAGCGACATTCACGTGGAGCCCTACGAGAAAGAATATCGCGTCCGTTTCCGAATCGACGGAATCCTGCAGAACGTGATGGCGCCGCCCATGAAATTGAAGGATGCGATCACCAGCCGCATCAAGATCATGTCGAAGCTCGACATCAGCGAAAAGCGGCTTCCGCAAGACGGCCGCATCATGATCAAGTACCTCAAGGACGGTAAGAAGAAAGAGCTCGACTTCCGTGTTTCCACCGTTCCGACTCTATTCGGCGAAAAAATCGTTCTCCGGTTGCTCGACAAAGAGAACCTGCGCCTCGATATGACGAAGCTCGGCTTCGAAGCCGAATCGCTCGCAAAATTCGAGCGCCAAATTCTTAAGCCGTACGGCATGGTCCTCGTCACCGGCCCTACGGGTTCCGGTAAGACGAACACCCTGTATTCCTCCGTGGCGCGATTGAACACGGCTGAAACCAACATCATGACGGCCGAAGACCCCGTTGAGTTCCAGCTCCCTGGAATCAATCAAGTCCAGATGAAGGAACAGATCGGGCTGAACTTTGCATCCGCTCTCCGCGCTTTCTTGCGGCAGGATCCGAACATCATCCTGGTCGGCGAAATTCGAGACTTCGAAACGGCAGAAATCGCCGTCAAGGCTGCGCTCACTGGCCACTTGGTGCTGTCTACGCTCCACACCAATGATGCGCCGTCCACAATCAGCCGATTGATGAATATGGGTATCGAACCGTTCCTCGTGGCCACCTCGGTAAACCTGATTTGCGCTCAGCGCCTGGTGCGCCGCATTTGCGTTCAATGCAAAGAGCCTTTGCAGATTCAGCCGCAGGCTTTGATCGACGCCGGATACACGGCGGAAGAAGCCGCAAAGACGGAAGTCCAACACGGCCGCGGCTGCGCTACGTGCAACAACACAGGCTACAAAGGCCGCGTTGGCCTGTACGAAGTGATGGAGATTAATGACGAGCTGCGAGAGCTGATTCTCGTCGGCGCTTCGGCTGTGGAGCTCAAACGCAAGGCTCTTGAATCCGGAATGATTACCTTGCGCCGCAGCGGGCTGATCAAAGCCTCGCTCGGCCAAACGACCATGGAAGAAGTTTTACGGGAAACCGTTCTGTAGGCGGAGGAGATTATGGCTGGAATCACATTAAGCGAACTGCTGAAAAAAATGATTGAGATGGGTGGAAGCGATTTGCACCTCTCGACGAACAGCTCACCGCGCATTCGCGTCCACGGCAAGCTGCGCCCGCTTGACATGCCTCCGCTGACGGCTGCCGACACGAAGGCCCTCGCCTACAGCGTGCTCACCGACGTCCAGAAGCATCGCCTGGAGGAAAACCTCGAACTCGACTTCTCATTCGGCTTGAAGAGCCTGGCCCGCTTTCGCGGCAACATCTTCCATCAGCGCGGTGCGGTTGCCGCTGTTTTCAGGACGATTCCGTGGGAAATCAAGAGCTTCGACGCGCTCGGCCTTCCGGCCATCGTGCGGGGCTTGTGCGACAAGCCGCGCGGTCTCGTTCTCGTTACCGGCCCGACCGGTTCCGGTAAATCCACCACGCTCGCCGCGATGCTCGACAAGATCAACAACGAGCGCGAAGAGCACATGATTACGATTGAGGACCCCATCGAGTTTCTTCACAACCACAAGAAGTGCCTTGTGAACCAGCGCGAAGTCCATTCCGACACGCACTCGTTCGCAAACTCGCTTCGCGCTGCGCTTCGTGAAGATCCCGACGTCGTGCTCATCGGCGAAATGCGCGACCTGGAAACGATCGAATCGGCTCTGCGAATCGCGGAAACCGGCCACCTGACCTTTGCCACCTTGCACACGAATTCCGCCATTTCAACGATTAACCGCATCATCGACGTGTTTCCGGCGCACCAGCAACCGCAAGTTCGCGCTCAGCTCTCGATGGTACTGGAAGGAATTCTTTGCCAAGCGTTGCTTCCGAAAATTGACGGTCGCGGCCGTGCCATGGTCATGGAGATCCTGATTCCCACACCGGCCATCCGCAACCTGATTCGTGAAGACAAGATTCACCAAATCTATTCAGCCATGCAGACCGGCACGGGCCAGTCCGGCATGCAAACCTTCAATCAGAGCCTTTCGAACGCCTACTTCCAGAAGCAAATCACTCTGGAAGTCGCGATTGCGCGTTCCTCGAATCCAGACGAACTGCAAGACCTAATCAACCGAGGGGTGACCTCGCCGGCTTCGGGCGGCAAGGTTCCTGTCCGGCGGTAACGGTAGAGAGAAGAGGAGGTAACAAAGATGCCGGTTTATACATATCGCGGAGTCAACCGGGCAGGTGCGACGGTGGTAGGGCGAACGGTCGGCGACCAGCAAGTCCGAGGCCGCCACCCTGCTCAAGCGGGAGCAGATTAACGTCAGCAAGCTCTCCGAAAAGGGGAAGGAATTCAACATCCCTACCTTCGGTACAGGCGTTGACGCCAAAGAGTTGGCGATCTTTACCCGCCAGTTCTCGGTGATGATCGACGCTGGCTTGCCTCTCGTCCAGTGCCTCGAAATTCTCGCGGGGCAGCAGGACAACAAGATCTTTCAGAAGATCTTGAACGGCGTACGGGCATCCGTCGAAGGCGGCGCCACGCTATCCGCCTCGATGAAGCAATACGACAAAGTCTTCGACCCTCTCTATTACAACATGGTGGAAGCGGGCGAGACCGGCGGTATTCTCGACACTATTCTCCAGCGCCTCTCGAGCTACATCGAGAAGAACGTCAAGTTGAAGCGCGCCGTGAAGTCGGCCATGATCTATCCGGTCGCGGTCATCGGCATCGCGGTGATGGTTATCACGCTGCTCCTCTGGAAGGTCGTTCCGATTTTTACCACGTTGTTTAACGGCCTCGGCGTCGATTTGCCGCTTCCGACTCGAATCGTAATCGGGATGAGCAACTTTGTCGGCAGCATCTACGGTTTCCTGATTCTCGTTTTCTGCATTGGCGTAGGCGTTGCGATCAAGCTTTGGTATGGAACGCCGCAGGGCCGCTACGCTCTCGACCACGTTCTGTTGAAGCTCCCGATGATCGGATTGTTGCTTCGCAAGATTGCCGTGGCCCGGTTTACGCGCACCCTCGGCACCTTGATTTCGAGCGGCGTACCTATTCTCGAAGGTCTCGACATTACGGCGCGCACTTCCGGAAACGCGGTCGTCGAACGAGCCATCACGCAGACGAGAAAAGCGGTCGAAGCGGGCCGTTCGCTCGTCGATCCCCTGAAGGAAACCGACGTTTTCCCGGGCATGGTGACCCAGATGATCGGCGTCGGCGAGCAGACCGGTGCGATGGATGCCATGCTTCAGAAAATCGCCGATTTCTACGAAGACGAAGTGGACGCGGCGGTGAAAGACTTACTCACCGCGCTTGAACCCATGATGATTCTTTTCCTGGGCATCGTCGTCGGCGGCATCGTAATTTCGATGTATTTGCCTCTGTTCTCACTGATCGGCAAACTGGCCGGTCACTAAACCGCATGCCCGCACACATTGCGCGAGCGCCTGGTCCGCTCAGGTGCTCGCCGCGTGCGGTGACACTTTCAGTGCCTCGTTCGCATGATTCTTCGACGCGAGCGGGGAACCGGGGGCGGCGACGGATTCGAAATGGAGTTTAAACCTAGTGGCAGCGAATGGGTTCCCTGGCTTGGGCGTGTACGATTCCTCGTCATCACATTTCTCGTTGGTGTTGTTGTTGCCGTTCATCAACTCGCGCCCGTAGCTCTACCGGTCCGCGCGTTCGTCTCTCTAATTATTTTCTGGTACTCGTTAGCCACGGTCTACGTGATTCTTCAGCGCTGGATTCCCGAAGCGCGCTGGCACTCCGCTCTGCAAGTCATCTGCGATCTCGTCATCGTTACGGGCGTGGTGTATGTCACCGGAGGCCAGGACAGCTACTTCCTCTCCCTCTATCTCCTCGTAATATTGATGAGCAGCGTGCTCTTTTCGCGCCGTGGGGCGTTTCTCGTAGCGGGGGGCAGCTTTATCTTGCTCGGAAGCGTCATCGAGTTGATGTACTACGGTGTGATCCCGCGCACCTCAAATTCCGCACCTGGCGCTCGTGCGCTCGAATTCTGGCTGGCGAGCAATCTGTTTGCGTTCCTGGCGGTTGCCTACCTCGGCAGTCTGCTTTCGCAGACACTTCGCACCAAAGGCGTTGAGCTCGCGGAAAAAAGTGAAGAGCTGAAGGATCTGCAGGCGTTCAACCAGGACATCATCGAATCCATGCGCGGCGGCCTATTGACGACCGACATGAGCGGCAGGATTCTCCTCATGAATCGCGCCGGTGCAGAAATCGCAGGCCTCGGCTTCGGCTTGCTCCGCGGCGAACAAGTCCAGAACGTCCTGCCCGGCTTCTGGCCCGTTGAGCTGGACGAACAGGGAAGCCCTTCGGCCAGCCGCAAGGAGATCGAGTTTCAAACGCCTGATGGCGCCACTCGCTTTGTCGGCCTTTCCATTTCTCCGCTTCGCATGACGCAGGACAAGACAACCGGATACGTCTTCAACTTTCAGGATTTGACGCAACTCAAGAGCCTCGAACGAGAAGTCGTCACCAAAGAGCGTATGGCCGCTCTCGGACGCCTTTCCGCCGCCATCGCTCACGAAATTCGCCAGCCCCTCACCGCCATGACGGGGGCACTGAAGGAACTCGCGCGGCTTGCACCTCTCGAAGACGACGACAAGAAACTCGTCCATATCGTCAGCCGCGAATCGCAACGGTTGAACCAGATCATCACCGATTTCCTGAATTACTCTCGCGAGAAAACGTATTCGTTTGTTGACGTCGACGTCGCGGCGCTCATCGACGAGACCCTTACGCTCATCGAAAAGGACGCAAGCGCTCGCGGCAAGTACCAGATCGAACGCAAGTTTGCAGCACGTAATGTTCGCGCGCGCGCCGATCGGGACGCGCTCAAGCAAGTATTCTGGAATCTCTGCAACAATGCTCTGCGCGCCATGCCCAATGGCGGCGTCCTCACGGTCACTCTCGATGCCGATCCGGTCTTCACGCGAATCTCGATCCGCGACAACGGGGTGGGTCTCGACAGTTCCCAGGCGACCACCTTGTTCGAGCCTTTTCAATCCGGCTTCACCGGCGGTACGGGTCTGGGCCTCGCGATTGTCTACCAAATTCTGCAAGCCCATCAGGGACGAATTCGTGTGGAAGGAAAGAAGGGAACCGGTGCGGAATTCATAGTGGAATTGCCTCGCGCCGCGCGCGCGCGCGTTCCGGCTCGCAATGAACGGTTGGACTCGCAGCCGGAAATTTTGAGTTCATTGGGGAAGGGATAGACGGCGATGGCCCACCTGCTCGTTGTCGATGATGAACGGTCCATCTGCGAACTCCTCGAAATCAGTTTTCGCAAAGATGGACACAAAGTCGAAATTGCGTCCAATGGAGAAGACGCGAAGCGCAAGCTTGCGTCCCGCGTCTTCGATATCGTCGTTTCCGACATCTGCATGCCGGATATGGATGGCGTCGAACTCTTGCGTTACTGCAAGGAGGTTTCGCCTTCCGCTGCGTTCATCCTGATCACCGGCGTGCCAACCATCAATACCGCCATTGACGCTGTGAACTTCGGCGCCGACCGATACGTTATCAAAGGTGATCGCTTGCTCGACGAGCTTCGTCCCGCGGTGAAAGAATATGCCGAGACGCAAGCTCTCAAAAAAGAAGCAGGCGATTTGCGGCGGCGCCTCCGCAAACTCACTGGATTTGATCACATCATCGGAACCAGCCCGAAGATGCGCGAGCTCTTTGACCTGATTGAGACGATTGCGCCGCAATCAAGCCGCGTCCTGATCACCGGTGAAAGCGGCACCGGTAAGGAACTCGTCGCCCGCGCCATCCATGAAAACAGCTCCCGCGCGAAAGCACCTTTCATCACCATCAATTGCGGCGCGTTCCCGGAAACATTGCTCGAATCTGAATTATTCGGCTACATGCGCGGCGCCTTCACCGGTGCCAACGAAAATCGCCGCGGTTTGTTTCAGGCGGCCGATGGCGGCACTCTCTTCATGGACGAAATCGGCAACATGAGCCTCACCATGCAGGTGAAGCTCTACCGCGTGCTGCAGGAAGGGAAAGTTCGCCCGCTCGGGAGCAACGAAGAATCTGACGTGGACGTCCGCGTGATCGCTGCGACCAACAAGAACCTCGAAACGGAAATCACCGAAGGCCGTTTCCGAGAAGACCTTTTCTATCGCCTCGCCGTGATTCCCATTCACCTCCCGCCGCTGCGCGAGCGCCGCGACGACATTCCGCTCCTTGCGCGCACGTTTCTTGACCGCTATTCAAAATCGATGAACAAGCCCATCGAAGGCATTGATTCGGAGGCCGTGCGCCGCCTGGAAGTCTACGACTGGCCCGGCAACGTCCGCGAACTTGAAAATACTTTGGAACGCGCGGTGGCCCTCGAAACCAAGAAACAGATCTCTCTCGAGAGCATTCCCGAGCGGATCACCAGCTTTTATCAGGACTCTCGCTCTAACGGCCATTCGCAACCCAGCCCGTCGCTGATTCCAGACGGTGGCTTGAATCTCGAAATGCACATCGCCGCCACGGAAAGAGCCTACCTGCTCGCTGCACTGGAAAGTGCCGGCGGAGTTCGCGTTCGCGCCGCCGATCTCCTCAAAATGACGTATCGTTCCTTCCGCCACTACGCAAAAAAGCACGGCGTTTGAACAGTTTCATTACGGTGCGGGCGCAGAATGGCGTATGGCTCAGCACTTACTGTTAACTATGTAGTATACCAAAACGGAACGGCTGTTTTCCCTCTTTGATACGTCCGCGCAACGCCGTGAACTCCATCAGCTAGAAGGACTAAGGCGCAAAGGTTTACACCGCATTTCATTTCTTTCATTGGTTCTCCTATTGCTCTCTCGATGTGAGTACGTCGCCAGGGACCTACAGACGACATTCGAGCAGTGTTTCAAGGAGAAACAATGAATAGGAAACAGAAGGGTTTTTCATTAATCGAGTTGTTGATCGTCGTCGCGATCATTTTGATTATCGCGGCCATCGCCATCCCGAACTTGCTTCGCGCCAAGATTGCGGCGAACCAGGCTTCTGCCGTCGGTTCGCTCCGTACCATGTCATCGGCCGAAGAAACGTTCGCGTCGACCTACAGTGACGGCTTCACGCTCACGCTCGCGCAACTCGGCGGCGCGGCGGGTGCGGTTGCAACCTGCGCCAACGCGGAACTGATCGACGAAGTGTTGTCGACAGCACCGAACCAGAAGAGCGGCTACAAGTTCACCTTCACGCCGACCGCGCCAGTCGCTTTGACGGCCGGCATTCCGGCAGCTTGCGGCGCGTCTGGTGACGTTGGCTTTTCGATCAGCGCCACGCCCGTTTCAGTTTCCACGGGCACGGCGTCGTATTGCGTCGATGAGACGGGCGTGGTTCGTGTCAATTCGGCGGGCACTTTGATCGCTCCGACGTGTTCTTTGTCGGGCTTTCCTCCGCTGCAGTAATCGATTTACCACAGATGGGAGGAGGCTTCGGCTTCCTCCCTTTTGTGACCAGAACAAAAAGCTTACGGACAAAAAGGACACAATGAAAAGGAAACAGAAGGGATTCTCACTCATCGAGTTGTTGATCGTCGTCGCGATCATTTTGATTATCGCGGCCATCGCCATCCCGAACTTGCTTCGCGCTAAGATTGCGGCGAACCAGGCTTCTGCAGTCGGTTCGCTCCGCACCATGTCTTCGGCGGAAATGACGTTCGCTTCTACCTACAGTGACGGCTTCACGCTTACGCTCGCGCAACTCGGCGGCGCGGCGGGTGCGGTTGCAACCTGCGCCAACGCGGAACTGATCGACGAAGTGTTGTCGACAGCACCGAACCAGAAGAGCGGCTACAAGTTCACCTTCACGCCGACCGCGCCAGTCGCTTTGACGGCCGGCATTCCGGCAGCTTGCGGCGCGTCTGGAGATGTAGGGTTTTCGATCAGCGCTACCCCGGTTTCCGCTTCGACCGGAACTGCATCGTATTGCGTGGATGAGACAGGCGTAGTTCGAGTGAATTCGGCGGGCGCGCTGATTGCTCCGACGTGCTCGAAGTCCGGCTTCCCTCCGCTGCAGTAGTGCGCAGGGAAATCCAATGGTTCACGGGACCAGAATGACGACTAGACACAAGGGATTTTCGTTGATCGAACTGTTGATCGTCGTAGCGATCATTTTGATCGTTGCGGCGATCGCAATCCCCAATCTGCTTCACGCCAAGATTGCCGCCAACCAGGCTTCGGCCGTCGCTTCGCTCCGTACGATCTCTTCCGCCGAAGCCGCTTTCGCCTCCACATATAATGACGGTTTCACGCTCACGCTTCCGCAGCTGGGTGGCGCGGCTGGCGCGGTTGCCACTTGTGCCAATGGAGAATTGATTGACGAGGTGCTCTCGACCGCTCCGAACCAGAAAACCGGCTACAAGTTCACATTCACGCCTACGGCACCGGCCGCATTGACGGCTGGAATTCCGGCATCGTGCGGCGGCTCTGGCGACGTTGGGTTTTCAGTGAGTGCGACACCAGCGTCCGCCTCCACCGGCGTCTTCAGCTATTGCACCGATGAATCGGGAGTCGTTCGGGTAAACTCAACAGGCCTCCTGATTCCCCCGCCATGCTCCTCTTCCGGATTTCCTGCGCTTCAGTAACCCCGCGACCCCGACTCAGCTCGCAACCTTTCGCAGTCCGCGCGTCTTGCCGCATCTCCTTTGCTGCCCGTATCTACCGCCGCCAAATGAAGCCGAACTTGACCGTTTCAGGCGAATAAGACCGTCAAAAACCGTCACTTTCCGAGGGTCATAAGCACCCTGCAAACTGCGGCCAACCCGCCCTCCCAAATCCGCGTCTGTATCTCTTTGAAACTGGCAGGTATAATGCGTTGTGCCATAACGGTAACCTGCCGCTCCAGGTTGGTACACCCCGTGCTCTATACCGAGGCGTACCCCGCCAGGGAGTACAAGAGAACATACGACATTCGATCCAAGGAGAAACAATGAATAAGAAACAGAAGGGTTTTTCACTCATCGAGTTGCTGATCGTCGTGGCGATCATTTTGATCATCGCGGCCATCGCCATCCCGAACCTGCTCCGCGCCCGCATTGCGGCCAATGAAGCAGCCGCGGTGGGCACTCTGCGGACCATGAACACGGCCGCGATCACGTTCTCGTCCACATGGCAATCGGGCTTTCCTCCGTCGCTGCTTGCTCTCGGTGGCACCGTAGGCGCCGCAACTTGCACGACGGCAAACCTGTTGGACACAGTTCTCGCACAGGACCCTGCGAACAAGAACGGCTTTACGTACACGTTTAACCCCGGAGCAGCGTATGTGAATCCAGCGCCGGGCTGCACGGGATCACAGACGTATGCGATCACTGCCGTACCCCAAACGCCTGGCACCACCGGTCAGCGCGCATTCTGCACTGACGAATCAGGTGTGATTCACTACGACGTTAGCGGTGCGATCACGGGCGCGACGGATATTGCTTGCGAAGCGGTCGTCGGCGTCATTCAGTAACGGATACAAAAAGGGGAGAGGAAGCGAGAGTTTCCTCTCCTTTTTTTTACTTAAGGTGCGATAGAGAGTTAAAGCCATGACAAACACAACGACAAATCCGAAGCCGGCGAACAATCAAGGGTTCTCCCTTCTCGAGCTGCTGATCGTCGTTGCGATAATTCTGATCATCTCAGCGATTGCGATACCGAATATTCTCCGCGCCAGAATGGCTGCAAACGAAGCCGCTGCTGCCAGTTCGATTCGAACACTCACGAGCGCTGCGGTCGTCTATGCAAGCACCTGGGGCAATGGTCTCCCGCCCAGTGCCGCTGTCCTCGGTGGAATGGGCATGGCTGCTTCTTGTGACCTTGCAAACCTTCTGGATCCTACTTTGACCGTCGCTCCATTCGAAAAGAGTGGCTACAAAATCGAGTACACCGGGATCGGAACTCCCGTTACTACCGCCCCAGGCTGCGGAGCTCCCGGTTACAACGAATACCTGGCGACCGGAGTGCCAATCGTTCCCGGTATCTCAGGGACCAACAGCTATTGCAGCGACGAACCCGGAGTGATTCATTTCGACCCTACAGGCGCGAAGCCTTCGACTCCTGCACAGTGCGTGGCATTGCCAACCCTCTAGCCTTAGAGCTTGCGGCGACGCCGGCTTTGCTTGTTCCATCAATTTTCCCTAGACTCATTCCGTGAAATTGCCCACTTGTGCGTTTATTGTGTTTCTGTCCGGGATGTTGACCCAACAAAATGCGCAGCAGGTGGCGCGCGCCATCGAACGCCGCTACCAACACGCGAGCACCTTGAAAGCCGGATTCTACGAGCGCTATTCGGACGGCAAAGGATCCTCGCAATCCGAATCCGGCACGGTTTACTTCTCGCGCCCCGGCCGCATGCGCTGGGATTACGAATCGCCCGAAAAAAAGCTCTTCCTCGTTGACGGCACCAACGTCTGGTTCTACGTTCCCGCCGATCGCACCGCCAGCCGCGCCAAAATGAAAGAAAGCTCAGACTGGCGAACTCCCATCGCGCTGCTGGCGGGAAAGGCCGACCTCTCTCGCTTGTGCGGCACTCTTGCAATCGTCGATGCCGCATCAGCCGAGACGAGCCAGCTGGAATCGCGACCCTCGAAAGCCGGCAACATCGTACTCCGTTGCACGCCGCGTAAAACTCCCGGCGATGCGCAAGACAGCTTCCGCGAGGTGCTACTTGAAACGGATCCCGAAGCTCACTTGGTCCGCGTAGTGATTCGCGAAGCCGGCAACCTTGAAACCGAATTTCGCTTCGGCAACTGGGAAGAAAATGTTCCCATCCCCGAAGTCCAATTTCATTTTCAGCCTCCGGCTGGAGTCGCCATCGTCGATGAAGCCACTCTCGCTGGCGCAATTCATTGACCGACGGCGCCGGGGCCAACCCTCAATGCCTTTCCCGAATCCCATATGTCTGCCCAGCTAGCTGCCGTTCGGCCGCCGGCCATTGTCATTTGGTGTTAATCGCCTGTTTTCATCGCTTCACCGAGCGCCCGAAAGCGGTATGCTAAACTATAAGCGAAACACTCACTTGGAGCGCGTGTTTACCGACTGAAGTGGCTGAATACGTATGCAAAGTCGCGGACGTTTCCGGCCGCATTTCTGACCAGCTGGAAACCGCCCAAACCGAAGCCGAAGCGAGGCAAAAACTCGCTGACCGGGGCTTCTACGTCTACAACATCCGCAATCATCTCGACTTTGTTTCCCAGTTCACTCGCGCCCGCAGCGACCGCTCGATTCGCCCGCAAGACTTCCTGATATTCAACCAGCAGTTCAACACCCTGTTGAAAGCAGGCTTGCCGATACTGAAGGCGCTCGATCTCCTCGGTGAACGTGCCGCCGCGCCTCGTCTTCGGCCGGTGATCAGTGACGTTCGCCAGCGAGTCCGTGATGGAGCCTTGCTTTCGGACGCCCTCGCTGCCCAGGGCTCGTTCCCGCCCGTTTTTGTCACCGCGATTTCGGCCGGGGAGCGCAGCGGTAACCTGTCCGGCGTTCTCGATCAATACATCGCGTATTTGCGCGTGAGTACCGGGTTCAAGCGGCAACTTATCACCGCGCTGATTTATCCATCGATCCTGGTCGGTGCCGTCATCGTAGTGATGTCGTACATGGTCACCTATGCAATGCCGAAATTCGCCGCTCTGTACAAGGATTTGAACGTACCGCTTCCACAGATCACCCAGTTTGTTTTAGGACTGGCGGAGCCGCTTCGCGATTATTTTCTGGTCTTCGTCGCAGCGGCAGTAATTGCGTTCGTGATGATCAAGCTTTGGACCCGGACCGACCGCGGCGCTCTCGTAATTGACAGTTTCAAGCCCCGCGTGTGGTACGTCGGAGATATCTGGCTGAAAGCGCAAATCGCTCAATTTGTACGCACTTTGGCGACCTTGCTTGCCGGCGGCACACCGTTGGTCGCAGCCCTCACCACTTCGTCGCAAGCGATTGACAGCCGTCTCATTGCTACTTCCGTAGCAAAGGCCGCCGAACGTGTCCGGCAGGGCGAAACGCTGCATGCCAGCCTCGCTCAAACGAAATTGGTCCCTGACCTCGCCATCGAGATGATCGAAGTGGGAGAGGCTTCAGGTGCTTTACCCGCGATGCTTACCAGCGTTGCTGATTTTTATGAGGAAGAAGTGAACACTCGGTTGCAGCGGACATTGATCTGGGTTTCGCCTGCGATTCTGATCGTCATGGCCGTTGTGATAGGCTCGTTATTGATCGCACTGTATCTGCCGATGTTCTCCCTTCAGATAGGAGCCGGGGGCTCATGACCACGTTGAATTCCACTCCAAGCGGCATTCCCGACGAAGCCGCCGAACGCGACCAGGCCCGCCGGCTCGCCGAACGCTATCGCTGCCCGTTCGTTGATCTTAAAGAGCAGCGCATCGATCCCGAGCTTTTCCGCAGCATCCCTGCGGAAATGATGTTTCGCTACAAATTCGTCCCCCTCGAAAGCCACAATGGCACGCTCGTCGTTGCCGTCGCCGATCCCAGCCAGTTGCAGCAGACCGACGAACTCGCGCTCCTGTTGAACAAGCGCCTTCAGATCAAGGTTGCTACCACCTCGCAAATCGACGACCTGCTGAAACGCACCGAGCAATCGCAGCGAGTTCTCGATCAAGCCACGGAAGGTTTTACGCTCCAGGTTGTCGGCGACGAAGAAGACAGCGATGAAAACATCACGATGGACAAGCTCACGCGCGACACTGGCGTCAGCCCCGTCGTGCGCCTTGTCGACACCGTGATCTTTACCGCGCTCGAACGCCGCGCGAGTGACATTCACATCGAGACTCGCAACACCGAAGTCGTCGTTAAATACCGCATCGACGGCGTCCTTCAATACGCCATGCAGGCCCTCGCCAAGGAGTGGCACGCCACAATTCTCTCGCGTATCAAAGTGATGAGCGAACTCGATATCGCCGAGCGCCGCGTTCCGCAGGACGGCCGCTTCCGCGTGCGCTACAAAGGACGCTTCGTCGATTTTCGAGTCTCCATCATGCCGTCCGTTCACGGCGAAGACGCTGTTCTCCGCGTTCTCGACAAGGAAACTCTCAGCGAGAAATTTCGCAACCTTACGCTCGATGTTGTCGGCTTCGACCCGCAGGACATCACCCGCTTCCGGCGTTACATTCACGAGCCCTACGGCATGGTGCTCGTCACCGGCCCCACCGGCTCCGGTAAAACCACCACCCTTTACGCCGCCATCAACGAAATTAAGAACGACGAAGACAAAATCATCACCATCGAAGATCCCGTCGAATATCAAGTTCGCGGCATCACTCAAATTCCAGTAAACGAGAAAAAAGGCCTCACTTTCGCTCGCGGTTTGCGTTCCATTCTGCGCCACGACCCCGACAAGATCATGGTCGGCGAAATTCGCGACCAGGAAACTGCGCAAATCGCCATCAACTCCGCGCTCACCGGCCACCTCGTCTTCACCACCGTTCACGCGAACAACGTTACCGACGTCATCGGCCGCTTCATCAACATGGGCGTCGAACCCTACAACTTCGTTTCGGCGCTCAACTGCATCATGGCGCAGCGCCTCGTCCGCGTGATTTGCGACCACTGCAAAAAAAGGGTGCAATACGGCGCCGAAGTCCTTAAAGAATCAGGGCTCGATCCCGCCGAGTGGAGCACCGTCCCGTTTTACGAAGGCACGGGTTGTCTCGAATGTTCCGGCAGTGGCTATCGTGGCCGAAGCGCGATCACCGAGCTTCTGGATCTTTCCGACAATATTCGCGAGATGATTATCAATCGCCGCCCCACGTCCGAAATCAAACGCGCCGCCAAAGCCGAAGGCATGACGTTTCTGCGCGACTCCGGCCTTGAAAAAATCCGTAAAGGGGTCACGACGTTGCGCGAAATCAACAAGGTGACTTTCCTTGACTAGCGCCGCATCCGGTCTCGAGGCAAAGCTCTACCAGTTCGGCGCCGTCCGCCGGCTCGATCGCTGGTTGAACGCCATGCCTCATCCTTCGCTCGCCGTCGAGATCTCCCCCACACGCGTCGCCGCAGCTCGCTGGGGCAAGACACGCGGAACCTTGGAATCGTATGCGGCAGAGCCTGTTCCGTTTGGCGCGATTGTCCCATCGCCCATGGAACTGAACATCGCCCAGCCAGACGCCGTTCGCAGCGCGCTTCGCCGGGTACTCAGCAAGATCCCAGGGCGCGGGAGCGATGTCGCGCTGCTGATTCCTGATCCCGTCGTTCGCGTATTTATTTTGCCGTTTGAAACCTTTCCGCGCCGTGCCAATGAAGCTTTACCGCTTCTGCGCTGGCGCTTGAAAAAAAGCGTCCCATTCGATATGGAAGAAACTGTCGTTTCCTGGTCGCGACAGGATGGAAGGGAAGGCAGCCTTGAAATTGTTGCGGCGGTCGCTCGCCAGAGCATCATTCGCGAATACGAAGAACTCGTCTCATCGATGGATTCCACAGCAGAGGTGGTGCTCGGCTCCACGCTCGCCGTTCTGCCCCTTTTGGAAGAACGCGGCGCCACGCTGCTTGTCCGCGTCAGTGGCCGAACTCTCACCACCGTAATCGTGCAAGGCGGAAATCTCGCCGTCTACCGCTCCGGCGAAATGGCGGCGGATGCGGGCACGATTGAGCCACAAGCAGTCTTGGACGAGATTTTCCCGGCGATTGCTTATTTTCAGGATACCTGGTCGGGGATGGTTGACCGAGTACGACTCTGCGGTTTCGGAGCTCGCGAGGAAATCTTTCAACAGGCGCTGACGCAGGAATTGAAAGTGCCGGCGGGACCTTTGTCCTCGTCGGATCAGGCGCTCTGGCTCGCTTCGAGCGCGCGTGACCTTTTAAGCCAGGATCTTGATTCGGTTGTCGGATGGATGATGAACGGAGGCTCCTGAGCGCTTCGGCGCACCGGAATCGAATGCAACTTCGACTCAATCTCTCGACGTCGCCGCGCGAAAACAAGCGGCCGTTTCTGGCAGGTTCAGTCCTGCTCGGGACGATCGGGATACTTGCGCTCCTGCTTCTTTCGCACGCTGCCTTCACGTCGTGGCGCGCCAATCGTGACATACGCCTCAACATTTCACGTCTCGAGCAGCAAATTCGCGAAGACGAACAAAAACAGCACGCGCTCGATCTCTACTTCAAATCACCGCAGGCCCAGCAGGTTCTCGACCGCTCGGGCTTCCTGAATTCACTCATCGACGAACGCAGTTTTCCGTGGACGAAAGTTTTTATGGATCTCGGCGAAACTCTTCCGGCGGGCGTACGCGTCATAAGCATCTCGCCGCGTCTTGACAACGGGCGCGCTCTTGTAAAGCTTACCGTCAGTGCGATGTCGGACGATTCCAAGGTGAAATTTCTTCAGACTCTCGAACGTTCGAAGGATTTCGCGGACATTCAGGTGCAGAACGAACACCACGATCAATCGAGCAACGATGTTCTTCTCGATCTCACTGTGTGGTACGTGACCATATGACGCCGAATAAGAATTGGAACGCGTTGAAAAAAACCATCACGGCGATTTTGTGCCTGCTCCTTGCCGCCGACATAGCGCTCGCTTTCTTTCTCTGGCACGGCGGGCGCCAGGGACCGGCCGCGCAGCGCGCCCAGCTCGAACGGCTCACGCTGGAGGCGAAACTTCTTAAGGCGGACGTCCAGCGAGGCGAGAAAATCAGAGCTTCTCTGCCGCAAGTCGGCAAGGATTGCGACGGCTTCTATCAGGGAAGCTTCCTTGCGGCCGATGCTGGGTATTCCGCGATCGTCGCCGATCTCACTGAAATCACTCACAAGGCCGGACTCAAATCCACGGGCGTTGCCTTCCAACAGAAGGTGTTGAAGGATCACGGCGTCACACAAATCAGCATGAGGACGACGGTGGAAGGCGACTACCCCTCCATCATCCAGTTCATCAATGCGCTTGAGCGCTCGAAGAATTTTTACCTGCTCGATAATTTGAGTCTTGCGTCCGGTGGTTCGACGCCCGGAATAAAGTTAAATCTCGACTTGCGCACGTATTTCAGGACTTGAAGTGAACAAGCAGAGGATTCAAATCGCGGTCTTGGTCGGACTTCTTGTCATCGCCGGCCTCGTGTATTTTTACAGCAGGAGTGGCGCGAGCGGGGTTGCCGGAATTTCCGCTGCCCCCAAATTTGTGCCCTTGAATATACAGGAGCCGCAGCTACGCATCGATCTGCTCGCGCGGCTGCAAAAGGAATCATCTTCCACGTTGCATCGTAATATTTTCACCGCCACTCCGCCGCCTCCTCCGCCCACGCCCGCCCAAGTGGCTGCCGAGCGCGCGAGCAGAATGGTCGGGCCGCCGCTTCCTCCTCCTCCGCAACCCGTTCATGTTCCCGGCGAATTTTTTGGCTACGCTTTCAAACCTCCTCCAGGCAAGCATTTCGGCTTCTTCAAAGATGGAGACGAAGTTCTCGTGGTCGCCGAAGGCGACACATTTCTGAGCAATTATCGCCTGGTGCATATCGGCACCGATTCTGCCGACGTTCAAGAGATTTCGTCAGGCCGCCAGACGCGCGTCACGATGACTCCGCCCGCAACGGGCGGCGGCGCTGGGGCAGGCGGCGGTGCTGCGGCGGACCCGGGCTCGCAATAATGAATGCGCCAATTCCAGTAGCGATGGACGTACTATGCACGTAGAAACGAACTCAGTCGCGAGCCCCTCACGCGTTTCTCTTCGAGACTCGCGCCACTCTGGCGAACGCGGCTTCGCGATGCTAATGGCGATGGGATTGGTTTTAGTCCTTCTCATTGCCTCAACCGCTATCATTGCAAATACTCGCATTGAGGGCCGGCGCCAGCGAGAGGAGGAAGCGATTTGGCGCGGAAATCAATACGCTCGTGCCATTCGCCTGTATTTTCACAAGACGGGGCACTATCCGCAGACGCTCGAAGATCTGAACAAGGGAATGCCGCAACTTCATTTTCTTCGCCAAGCGTACAAAGATCCCATGAACAAGAATGATGGATCGTGGCGTTTTATTTATGTCAACGCCGCGGGCCAGATTATCGGCAGCACGAAATATTCTTCGCTGCAGCAGATGGCGTTGCTTGATAGCGGCGCGCTCCAGAACGGGCAACCGGGCCTGATGCCCGGGCTCGGAACTCCCGTTTCGAGCCTAACGAATTCAAGTGGCTTCGGAAGCGCGACGGGTGACTCTTCGTCGAACTCTTCGCAGAATCCGCCCGCTACGACGTCGGCTCCGCCTGCGCCGTCCGATCCGAACGCTGCTCCGCAACCGCCGGGCCAAACCCCCGATCCATCTACGCAGAATCCTCAGGGCTCACCACCATCTGGCCAGGCGCCCGGTCAAAATCCCGGACAGCCAGGCGCTCCCGGAGGAGGCATCGGAGGTTCCGGCACAAGTCCGTTCGGCTCGATGAACGGTCAGCCCGGCAATCCAGCGGATTTTCAGAAACCCACAGGGCCTGTCGACGGGCCGGTGCTCGGCGCGTTCTTGACGGGTGTAGCCAGCAAGGTTGATGCGCCTTCGCAAAAGGTCTACCACCACGGCAAGAAATATCTCGAATGGGAGTTCATCTGGAATCCACTGGAAGACGCAGCCGCAGATCTGCAACAATCATTGAATCCGCAGGGACAACAAGGGATCGGCCAACCGATTGGCCAGCCGCTTGGTCCAGGAGCAGTGGGCCCGCCCGTCAACAGCCCCTTTGGTTCTCCTCCCGGTACTCCTCAGCCGCCAACGTCAGGTCCGCAAATGCCGCAGCCGTAGCACGGCGCCCGACAGTAAGAATGAACGCACAGGCTTTGGCCGGGAAGAAAACTCACCTCGGCTGCTATGAAAGCAACATTTGTCACTCTTGGAAATGCGAAGAATCCGGATGGGAGGAGCCCCAGCGCGATTAATTCTTCGCGCAGCCGTTCGCGTCTGTCGCCGGATTGCATTTCAGCGGCTTCGTGACCCGGCGAACGTAGTTTTGAGTTTCAGGGAAAGGAGGAATGCCGCCGTAGCGCTGGACCATTTCCGGGCCAGCGTTGTAAGCGGCGAGCGCGAGAGTTAGGTCGCCATGATATCGCGCGAGAAGATCCTTCATATAGTGTGTACCGCCGTCAATATTCTGAGCGGGATCGAACACGTTGGTCACGGAATACTGAGCTGCAGTTTGCGGCAGCAACTGCATCAACCCGAGTGCGCGCTTGCGTGAAACCGCTCTTGGATTGAAATTCGATTCCACCAGAATGATCCGGTGAATCAGGTTTTCGTCGACGCCGTGTTTTTCAGCTGCCGCGCGAATCAGTTTTGCATACGGAACATCTGGAAGAGGGGCAACATTGGGGCGTGAAGGAAAAACATCTTCAGGTTCGATCGAATCGATCTCGCTTGCGGCTACTTCCACCGTGCCGCCTTGCACAGTGAGACGAACGCGATCTCCGCTTGTTTCATAACCCGTGATGTGAAGCCGCACACCCGAGCGCAACACGACGTAGTCGGCTCGCACCATCGGGGCCGCCGTTGCAAACAAGGCGATAAGTATTGTCGCGCGCTTCATTGTCTAGGTTCGGGCACCCGCACCGAGGGCGTACGTTCGAATCGCTTCGGCCACGCCATGGTCGTCATTTGTCAGCGTAACCGTCCAACCCCGCATTTTCAACTCCGGCACCGCATTGCCCATCACGATCGGTAACCCTGCGTATTCGAGCATCTCGAAATCGTTCCAATTGTCGCCAATGGCCATGACCTCTTCGCGCGCGATCCCTTTTCGGCTCGCCCATTCTGCGAGCGCCGTACCTTTCGACACGCCACGCTTCAACACGTCGAGGATCGAGAGGTCGCGATCGAGGTATTCCGTCAGTGCGACTGTGTATTCTTCTGCAATCGGCAGATTTTCGAGAACCTTCATCGCGTCGCGCAGCCGGTTGCAGCTGTCTGCAAAACCCACTTGAATCGGATCGGTGCCGTTGAGGCATGCGGTGAGCGGCGAAATCTCGCCGATGTATTCTCGATTGCGGCGAAGATATTTTCCGCGAATCGGATGGTCCCAGTCGGCGCGCTCCATCATCACTTGCATCTCGCGCGGCCGGTCGAAGACCACAGCCGCTCCGTTCCTAAACTCTTCGGTTGCATCGAGAACTTTCCGCGCGGTTTCGGACGGTAGCAGATGCCGCAGATCCGTGACGCCGCCTTTCGACTTGATCACTGCGCCGTTGTTCACGATGAAATGAAGATCGCAAGGAATGGCGTCGGCGATCGGTCGCGCGAAGTCGTAACGCCTTCCGGTGACGAGGGCGATCTCGATTCCACGCGACTGCGCATCGGCGATGGCGCTCGCGTTTTCCGGTGAAACTTGAGCCCGGCTGTCGAGCAGCGTCCCGTCGATATCCATCGCGATCATTCGGATCGGCATCGCTCCTATTCTACATGGAGCGGAGGCTGTCGCGATGGCGTCGGAGTATTTCTGCCCGAATTCCGGGTGGAAATTTGGCTCTCAGCATCGGAGCGACGGCGACGGCACTACGGCTGAGGCGCGACGGCCCGGCGCGCCGCATCTTCTGTTTCGTTAAGCGCGCTTTGGATGTTGCTCGCTCGACTGTCGAGACGCTGGATGAGGTCGGTGGTCATGTTGCCGCCGAAGCCGGGAGTTGGCGGAAGCAGGCTTGCTCCTCGAGAAGCGGCTTGCGCCGACATGTCCGCAAGCTCGTCGTGCGTCGCATTGAGTTCGCTTTCGAGCTCGCGCTGGCGCGATTCGAGGGCTGCTTGCTGTTGTGCTGAGGTCACCGGTCGTTGCGCTGTTGCCAAAATGGCCGGCGCATCGCGCAGAATCCCTGGCGGCATGTTGTTTTGCTGCGCGGTGTCTGCGAGTTCGGCGAGTTGAGCTTCAATTTCCTCGCGGCGCCCGGCGAGCAGCGCGATAGCGTTATCCGTTGTATAGCCGTCGCACGGAGCGTTCAACTGCAAACCCGTGTTTGGACCGGGCGCTGCGCCGCTCGCGCGGAAACTGCGCAGATTCATTTCCTGGCTCGAAATCGCGTCGAGTTCAGCGGAGAGTGCCGCAGCTTGCTGCGCGTACCATAGCGGATCTTTCGCCGGGTTTGTGGGTTCGTTTAAGCTGATCGACGCGCGTGAAACAACCGCCGCCCGCCGTTGCGCGCCGCCGCTGGAAGCACTCGCCACAATCGCTTTCTGCTTCGGCCACATTTGGTCGATGTCGTCATTGGTGAAGACTTTTTTGGCAGAGTCCGGTCGCGATGCGGCTTCGGTGCTGTTGCCCGTGGGCTTGGTGTCGTCGCCAGACGCAAAAACAGGGCTCGTTGCTGCGGCACACAGTAGGAATGCTGCGAACGCTGCAGCGGAAAGGGAAACTAGACGCATTGGCATGCGCATGGACGTACCTCCGTTCCCCCAGAACCGAGAGTATTGCACGCGGACTACGCGCCTGTAAATGAGGTTATCGGCGGAGAAGCGCGGGCGTAGGGCGACTGCAGTGTTTTTCTGCTCTTGTCTTTGGCGTTCTTGCGGACCTCGTCCAACTCCGTTTGCAAAGGCACGCTCAAACGGGCAAAATGTCGGATATGGCTGTGGAACTCGCAAAGGGCGTCACGCTGGAAATGCCAGGCGAGGACGAAAACTTCCTCAAGGACGAAGGCATTCTTTTCGCGTCGCTCGACAAAGTGGTGAACTGGGCACGACGCAGCTCGATCTGGCCGATGTCGTTCGGGCTGGCTTGCTGCGCGATCGAAATGATGTCGATGGCGGCATCGCGCTACGACATTGCGCGCTTCGGCGCGGAGGTTTTTCGCGGGTCGCCGCGCCAGTCGGATTTGATGATTATCGCGGGGCGGGTTTCGCAGAAAATGGCGCCGGTAATCAAGCAGCTGTACATGCAGATGCCGGAACCGAAGTGGGTGATTTCGATGGGCGCCTGCGCCACGTCGGGCGGCGTGTTCAACAATTACGCGATCGTGCAGGGCGTAAACCAGGTGATTCCGGTGGACGTGTATGTGCCAGGGTGCCCGCCGCGTCCCGAAGCCCTTCTCTACGCTGTTTTTCAACTTCAGAAAAAGATCGATTCCACGCGTGGCAGCTTTTCGAATTCGTTTAATTTCGGCAAGAGCTAGTCTCTGCTACTCTTTCGTACCGCTCGCGCTCCCTTCATCGATGAAACAAATCTGCAAAAGAATGCGTATTTGATATTGTAAGGGAAGCTCGGAGGCGGGCATGCTGACTTTTCTACTTTGGTGTTTGTTGTTTGTGGTTTGCTGGCCGCTGGCGCTTCTGGCGCTGGTTGTTTATCCGATTGTGTGGCTGCTATCGCTGCCGTTCCGGCTGGTCGGCATTGCTGTGGGCGGCGTGTTTGATTTGTTGCGTGCGATTATTTATTTGCCGGCGCGGGTGCTGCGCGGGCCGCGAACCGCGTAGGCGAAGCTCGATCAGGGGATGCGAGCTTCACCTCGTGTTCGCCGCCGGATCTTTGAATGGAATACCAACGAACGCCCTCGAATGCCTGATTACTACTCCCAGCACATTGCCTAGTTCGAACTACATGAAAAACTGTATGGCGGGACAGTTCCGCGTCTGGGAGCCTTCCGGTGCGCAAATTTCCGGACTTAGATGCCGGAGACTAATTGACTGAAGTTCGAAGTCAATGTGATGATTCATGCCGGAGTTTTGACCAAACTAACGAGGCCCGATGGCAAAAACAATCGTGGTGGTGTTCGCGCTGGTGTTCGTGTCGCTTGTGGCTGGTTGCGGATCTTCGAATGGCAACACTGAGGGAGAGATGATTTCGCCCGGGAGCGCAGATTTGCTGACGGGACAATCGATACAATTTCAGACGACAATTTCGGCGAAAAATGGCGGTTTGATCTGGTCAGTGAATGGTACAGCGAACGGCAACGCATCGGTAGGGATGATCGACGGGACGGGACTCTACACTGCGCCGACGACGCAGCCGTCCGCTCCGGTTACTGTAACGGTTAGCGCGAGCAATAACCCCTCTCGGAATGCGAGCGCGACCGTCACCGTGGTAGCTCCAGGGCAGGTGACGGGCACGGTCCATCCGCTGGTGGCCCTGTATACGATCGCGCCGCCCGTGAACGCGACGGTGGCAATTCAATTTGGCACCGACACAACGTACGGCTTGACCACTTGGACGCAGCCGGCCGCGGGAAATGGCGCGTCACTGGCAATGTTGGTGGCCGGAATGCGAGCGAACACGGTCTATCACATGCGCGCAGTGCTGCACATGCCGGATGGGACGCAGCTGAACGACAACGATCACACGTTCACCACGGGAGCGATGATTGCGACGCAGAGTAATCCGACGATTACGGTGACGACCCCGAATGGGATGGTGCCGCAATCAGGCGTCGAAATGCTGGATATGATCAACGTCGCGCTGCCAGTGGAAGCCACGGATATGCAGGGGAATGTCGTCTGGTGGTACGTACCGACCGGGAGCGGCGTAGAAATAGTGCAGCCCATCAAGCTGATGCCGAACGGTCACATGATCGTGGTGTTTTCGCCGGGCAGCGGAATTCCGCTGACCGGTCCACCGCCTCCGGCGGGTACTGTGGACGCGGTTCGCGAAATCGATCTGACCGGCACAACGATTCGTGAAATAACAATCGACCAGCTCAATACCAGGCTCGCCGATGCGGGTATGAACTACACCGCAGGAGTTTTCCATCACGACGTAGCTGTCCTGCCGAATGGACACTGGATCGTGCTAGTGAGTAACACGAAGACTTTCACGGACCTCACCGGCCTTCCCGGCACTACGACCGTATTAGGGGATGCATTGATCGATCTGGACACGAATCTAAAACCGGTATGGCTGTGGAACGAGTTCGATCATATGGACGTGAATCGTCACCCCATGAATTTTCCGGACTGGACTCACTCGAATGCGGTTCTGTACTCGCCGACGGATGGCAATCTGCTTGTGTCGATTCGACATCAGAATTGGATCGTGAAGGTCGACTATGCCGATGGCAAAGGGTCCGGCGATATCCTCTGGCACCTGGGAGAAGAAGGAGAATTCACGCTGCAAGGCGGGATTGATCCGACCGATTGGTTTTATGCGGAGCACGGCCCGTCGTTCACCTCGCAGACGACCGCTGGCCAATTCGGACTGACGGTCTTTGATAATGGAAACGACCGGATTTTTCCGAACAACGAGTCGTGCGTGCAGGCTGGCGAAGCTACTTGCCCGTACAGCTCGGCCATGGTGCTTAACATCGACGAAACCGCGAAGACGGCTACTTTTGCGTTCCACGATAAGCCATCGGTCTACTCGTTTTTTGGGGGGAACGCGGAGCTATTGGCGAATGCGAATATCGAGTTCGATTTGTGCAGTTTCTCCGCAGGTTCTGCGCGGGTGATGGAGGTGACGCCTAACTCGCCGGCGCAGACGGTGTGGCAATTGGATGTGAACAAGAATGCCTATCGCGCGTTCCGAATGGGGAGCCTGTATCCGGGGGTGCAGTGGTAGGCCCGTGGTGTAGAGCCTCTGGCAGCGAACCTACAAAGGGCTGATGATAGCAATCCGCGCGATCAGACTCGCGCGTTGTCCCTGCACAGAGGTTTTTAGCGTTCCATCACCGTGGCAGTTCCATTTTCGAATTCGACGATGCTCCCAGGAGAGTTGTGCTCCCGGCGGAGGTAGCCCATTCCGATGGTGGTGCCGGCGGAGGGTGAGAACGCTGAGCTCGTCACATAGCCTATTTCTGCTGGGTTGCTTTCCGCTTCTGGTGATGCTGCCCGGAGTTTTGTGCCGGGTGGGGGCGCCGTCTGAGTCGAGAATTTTAGTTGGGTGCGGCGGCGGTTCACGTGGCCGCGGGAGCGGACTCGCTCCACGATTTCCTGGCCGGTGTAGCAACCCTTCGAAAAACTAATATGAGTGGCTTCCAGGGCGGCCTCGTGCGGGATTAGTGTGTCGTTGAAATCGATAGGGAACCAGGGTATCCCGGCTTCAAGGCGGAGGGCGTTGAGGGCTTGCATTCCGATGGGCGCGCCGTGTTGGGCGTGGGCGGCTGTGCGTATATTCTGCCAAATGACTTCGAGCTTTTCGCGCGGGGCAATAATTTCTGCGCCGGCGGTTTTAGCGCTTGTTGCGCTTCCCGATTTGCCGTCCGGTTTGTTGCCTAATGCGCCTCCGGATGCGCTGGCCGCACTTTCGCGCATTGTGTTGCCAATTGCGCCGAAATGCGAGCGGCGGATCAGGTGGCAGGGAACAGCGTCGACGAGCACTTCTGCGAACGCCAATTCCGAAAAGCCTTCAAGAGCGAGGCCGGTGGCTTGCGCGATGATCGTGGCGGCTTGGGGGCCCTCGATGGCGATGGAGCCGAATTTTTCGGTTGCGTCTTCGAGTTCGACGTCGTCCATGATGATGAATTTATCGAGCACCTGAATGATTTTCTCTCGGACCGAGGCGTGAGTGCGCACGAGGAGCTTTTCTCTGAGCGCGTACACTTCCAGTTCGGCGAGGATGTGGCCTTGCGGGTTGAGGAGCAGGGCGAGAATACCTGCGCCTTCACTGAGAGATTTGATGTCGTTGGTTACGATCGCATTGAGGTAGCGGACGCGATCGGGTCCGGAAAGCAGGATGGATGCATGCCAGTTCGTATCAAAGAGCGCGACGGTTTCGCGCGCGGCGCGGTACTCGGAATCAAAATCCGAGAAAACCTCGGGAAGCGTGCAAGTGGCGAAGTCGGCGAGCTTGGCGCCTTCGGCGATCTCGAGCGTTGCGAGCGGCGTTTCCATCTCAGTTTCATAGTAACAGAAAGAAAAAAGCTGAAACACAGAGGGCACGGAGAACGGCCACAGAGTTCACGGAGGAAGCTAGAAAGTGGGACCGCCCGTTCCATGTACCGACGATTATATTTTCTCCGTGATCTCAGTGTTGCTCTGTGGCCTCTGTGTTAAAGCAGTTTCAACGTTGCTGCTATACTTGCGAATTATGACTGAAAAATTGATTCATGAAGTGATTCCAGTCGGGATGTTGCAATGCAATTGCTCGATTCTGGGCGATCCGGTTACGCGCGAGGCGATCGTTGTAGATCCGGGAGATGATGTTGCGCGGATTCTTGAGATTTTGCAGCGCCACCAATTGAAAGTGCGCGCGATTGTCAGCACGCATACGCATATCGATCATGTGGGAGGACTCGCGGAATTGCATCGTGCGACGGGGGCGCCTGTGCTGTTCCACGAGGCGGATATGGAGCTGTACAAACATTTGGATGTGCAGGCGCAGTGGCTTGGAGTGGCCACTCCAGCGACAACGCAAATTGACGATTTTGTGAAAGAAGGCGACACGCTGCGCTGGGGCGGATATGCGGCACGCGTGTTGCATACGCCGGGGCACACGCCCGGAAGCATCAGCCTTGTGATCGAACCGGGGAGTTCTGGGGCGGCTGATTGATGCCAGCGGCGCTCAGCGCGCAATTGAAAGTGACGGAAAGGTTCTTGAGCCCGCTTTGTTGCTTGCCGGGGATACTTTGTTTCAGCGAAGTATTGGCCGGACGGATTTGTGGGGCGGATCGTTGCCGCAGATATTGAAATCGATTCGGGAGAAATTGCTGGTGCTGCCGGATGATGTGGTGGTTTTCCCGGGGCATGGCGAGACGACGACGATTGGCGAGGAGCGAGAATTGAATCCGTTCTTGCGGACGTAGTGCGACGCTATCGCAGGCGAGGACAGTAACCGCGCGGGAAATTTGGCGCGCAGAATTGGATCCGTTGTACCCAACAGGCTGAAGCCAGTTCTACTGAAACCGAAACCTGCACTGCAGAGAGCCGCTAGGATCGGTCGAGCAGGGCAGTGCCGCGTTCCACGAGCATCACCGCGCCGATCACCATTGCCGCTGCAAGGCCTACGTTGAGTGTGACTTTCTCTCCTGCGATCAGCCAGCCCAGGAAAACTGCGACGATGGGATTGATGTAGGTGTGTGTTGCAACGAGCGTGGGGGAATAGTGCTCCAGCAGCCAGTTGTAGGCGGTGAACGTGATCACCGAGCCGAAAAGGACAAGGTAGGCGAGCGATGCCCACGAACGCGGCGTGACGGCAGCGAGCGAGAAACCTCGGGCTTCGCCAACGATTGTTCCGGCGACGAGCAGCATCACTGAGCCGGCCAGTAGCGACAGCGCAGAGAGCAGCAGCGGATGTCCTGAAAGATGCGATCGCCGCGAATAGATGACTCCAATCGCCCAGGAAATTGCGCCGACGAGGAGCGCGATTGCGCCCGTCATCATCCCTGGACCCGAAAACGCGCCGCGTTCAAGCAACAACCCTACTCCCGCGAGGCCGACGATCACCCCTCCTGCGATCCATGCGTTCATGCGCCATTTTCGATCAGCAAGGTCGGTGAGCAGAAAAACGCAGATCGGTTCCGTGGCGATGAGAAGCGCTGATAGACCTGACGGCACAAATTGCTCGGCCCAATGGAGCGAACCGTGGCCGATGAGAAAAAAGAAAAAGCCAATCACGATGCTTGCGCGAAGTTGTTCGCGTGTGGGGCGGAGGCGTTTTGCAGCGCACCACGCGAAAAGAATTGTGCCGGCGATGAGGTGGCGGAAGCCGGCGGCGTAGAGAGGCGGAATTGTTTCTACCGCGTAACGAATAGCTAGATACGTAGAGCCCCAGATAAACCAGACCGAGCCGAACGCTAAAATCACGGCGAAGCGGTTCGGCACGGCGGCACTCGCCGATTTCATCGGCGGCCCCTCTTCGAATGCGACGGGTGCAGGTTCGGTCGACATGAATATTGCGGTGCGAATAGATAATCACGAGCGCTGGGCGAATACAATCCGTGCTGCATTGCTGCGTTCCGAGCGCGGCTGCCATTTTGGACATGCTACGGCCATATTGGCGCCTCGCTTGATTGAAAATCGCGCCCGGCAAACGTATGCTGAATACTGATGAAGATAGCGCTGGCCCAGTTCAATCCCACCGTTGGTGATTTCGAAGGCAATTCCGCCCGAATTGTCGAAATGGCCTGTGAAGCGAAGAAGCGTGGCGCCGACATGGCTGTGTTCTCCGAACTTTGTTTGTGCGGATATCCGCCGCAGGACCTCGTCGAGAGGCCCGTATTTGCAGAACGCAACCGCAAGGAGCTGGCGAAACTTGCTAAGGTAATCCCGCTGCCATCGGTAGTGGGATATGTGGGTCGCGCGCAGGACGACACCGGGAAGCCAGTGGCGAATTCGGCGGCGCTGATTGCGGATGGGAAAATACTATTCGAACAGCGCAAGATGCTGCTGCCGACGTATGACGTTTTCGACGAATCGCGTTATTTCCAGCCGGCGCATTCGCAGAGCGTGTTCTCGCTAAATGCCGTGAAGCTGGGGATCACCGTTTGCGAAGATGTTTGGAACGACAAGAATTTCTGGGCGCAGCGTCTATACGAGCGCGATCCTGTGGCTGAGCTGGTATCGCAAGGCAGCAAACTGATTCTGAATATTTCGGCGTCACCCTACACGATCGACAAGCGGTCGCTGCGGCACGACATGTTGCGCGCGATCGCGATCGAGCGCGGCGTTCCGGTGGTGTACGTGAACCAGGTGGGCGGCAACGACAGCCTGGTATTTGACGGGTCGAGCATGGCCTTCATGCCGGACGGTCGCGTCGCCGCGATGGCGAAATCGTTCGAAGAGGATTTGGTTCTGTTCGACACAGTTACGGGTGATGGCGATATTCGTCCCCAGCCGCTCGACGAACTCGCCGCGGCGTATCACGCGCTGGTAATCGGAACGCGCGATTACGTTCGCAAATGTGGATTCAGCAAAGTGGTGGTGGGTTTGAGCGGAGGCGTCGATTCGGCGCTCGTCGCAACCATTGCCGCGGACGCGCTAGGGCCTGAAAACGTGCTGGGCGTGAGCATGCGAAGCCCGTATTCGTCGGAGGGAAGTATTCGCGACGCTGAGCGGCTTGCGGCGAACCTTAAGATTCACGCGCGGTCGATACCGATTACGGAGATATTTGGCGTTTACCTGAAAGAGCTGGCGCCTGCATTCGAAGGTTTGCCCGTCGATTCCACCGAAGAAAATCTTCAAGCACGGATTCGCGGTAATTTGCTTATGGCGCTGTCGAATAAATCGGGATCGATGGTGCTGAGCACCGGCAATAAATCGGAAATGGCGGTGGGATACTGCACGTTGTACGGTGACATGGCCGGCGGGCTCGCGGTGATCTCGGACGTGCCAAAATCGATGGTGTGGGAGCTGGCGAAATTCGTGAATCGCAAGGAGGAGCGGATTCCTCCGGCAACGATTACGAAACCGCCCTCCGCCGAGTTGCGCCCGAATCAAACCGACCAGGACACACTGCCGCCGTACGATGTGCTCGACCGGATTTTGAAAGCGTACGTCGAAGATTTGCGCAGCCCGGAGGAGATTGCGGACCACTATGGATTCGCGCTCGATCTGGTGAGGTCCGTCGCGAGGCGCGTGGATCAGAATGAGTACAAGCGCAAACAGGCCCCGCCGGGATTGAAGGTGACGTCGAAGGCGTTCAGCGTGGGCCGGCGTTTTCCGTTGGCGCAAAAGTTTGTGGACTGACGAGATCGCTCGCCTGCGAATTTGCTTTTGCCTCCTGCCAGGAAGAATTACAATCTTGCGTTTTCGTTCACGTCGATAGGTGTTTCGGAGTTACGGAGATTTTATGCGAGGGTTCTTCCAAGCGATTCGATACTCTTTTTGCCTTGTCGCTGTTGCTGCGATTCTTGCGGCGGCGGTTCCCGCCTTCGCGCAATCGGGCGCGGCGAGTCCTGCGGCCCCAGCTGCGCCCATTGCAACCAACGAAGCGGAGCTTTTGAAATCGACGGAATCGTTCGTTCGGAAGCTGTTTGCCTGGGGCGGGGATTTTCAGGTGAAGCTTGGGCCGCTGGAGCAATCGGCGTCACCGAATTTTTATCGCGTGCCGATTCTGGTGACGTACAACGGCCAATCGGATGCCGGCGAAGTGTTCATCAGCAAAGACGGGAAGACATTGCTGCGAGGCGAAATATTTGACACTGGCGCAGACCCGTTCGCGACAACACGCTCGAAGCTGCGCCTCGAGGGCGACCCGTCGAAAGGGCCGGCGGACGCGAAAGTGACCGTGGTTGAATTCAGCGATTACCAGTGCCCGCATTGCCGGCAGCTTTATACCGCGATGCAAACGGTGGAACAAAAGTTCCCGCAGGTCCGCGTGGTGTACAAGGACTTTCCGCTCGTTGCCATTCATCCCTGGGCGATGACGGCCGCGATCGCCGGGAGGTGCGCGTTTGCGCAGAGTCCGGCGAAGTTTTGGCTCGTCCACGATTTGATTTTCGAGAATCAGGATTTGATATCGGCGGAGAATGCGTACGAAAAGATGGTGGATTTCGCGGCGCGAGCAGGACTTGCGAAGGATAGTTTTAAGGCGTGCATAGCCTCGCCCGATGCGGCGAAAGGCATCGCGGCGGATCTCGAAGAAGGGAAGTCCGTGCAGATCAACAGTACGCCGACGGTCTTTGTGAACGCGCGGCCTGTGATCGGAGGCGACCAGGCGACGCTCGAGCAGTATATTCAGTTCGAGTTGGGCCCGGGAGAAACGAAAAAGCTTGCGCCGGGAGCGACTCCCGGTACACCGGCACCGAAATCGAAACAGTAGCGGCGCTAGGGCGACGCGGCGGCGACCCGCAGTAAGGACCGGCCGTCACGATTTAAGACCGGTGTGGCTCAGAATACCTTGACGGCTAGATCGTGGGGCTTTGGGCCGACCGGAATCAGCGTGATAAGACTCGCGGTTTTGGGTCGAATCACGGCGAGGTCGTTTGAACCGGCGTCGACGACTAGCAGAATATCGCCGCCAGGAGTTAGGCGGCTCGTGCGCGGGTCGGATCCAACTGTGATGGGCCGCAAAACCTGGCGCGTTCCGACAGCGACCGGCACGATGTGGCCGGCGGCGGAATCGGAGACGTAGAGCGTTTCGGTATCCGTCTTCAGCGTTCCCGAAGTCGGGGAGGATCCCAGCACCAAAAAATCTCCCACTTCGTTCGTTTGCGTGTTGAGGATAACGAGTCCGTGCGCGTCGCCTGCCGTGATGTAAAGCTCACCACCGTCCGGCTTCAGAATCAGATCGCTGGGAGTGCCGCCGACGGCGACGTTCGCGAGCAGAACTTTTTGGCGCAGGTCCACCACCGAGATGTCATTCGATGCGCCAGATGTGACGAAAGCTTTCGAGCTGTCGGGCAGAATCGCAATTTGCTCCGGTTGACGAGCGACGGAGAGCACGCCGAGCTGCGTGAGGGATTCCGCCTCGAGGAGCGAGACGGTGGAATCGTCGCGGTTCGATACGACGATCATTTTTCCATCCGGTGTGGCGCGGGCGATCCACGGGCGACGGCCGGCACGCCCGCGCGCGACGATCGCGCGGCTCGCGCAATCGATTGCGACGACAGTGTTCACGCCGGAAGCCGCGACGTAAGCCCGTTTTCCGTCGGGAGAAAAGTCGAGCGCGTAGGGCGCAGCGCCAACTGGAATGTGCGCGACGATTTGATTCGATTTGACGTCGAGAACCCATGCGTAGCCGCCCATCGAACTCACTCCCCAGATTTCTTTGCGCGTGGGATGCTCGCGCACGCCACTGGGGCCGGGCCCGACCGGAATTGTGGCGGATGGAGCGAGCTTGACGAGATCGATGATTGTGAGCGTGCCGTCGGCTGTATTGCCGACGTAGGCGAAGAGGTGGAGGTCGGGTCGCAGAAAGGATGGACGAAGTTCCAGCGCGACTTCACGCGTCGCAAATCCGGCGAGGATGATGAGGAGAAAAACCAGGCGCCAATTGAGGCGGAGCTTCATTGCTTGAGCATCAGTTGATCGTGCGACGGAGCACGGCGGCGATCTGGCGGCACTCTTCGATCAGCGCCGCAAATTCTTCTGGCAGGATGGATTGCATGCCGTCGGAGAGTGCGCGATCGGGATCGTGGTGGACCTCGACGAGCAAGCCATCCGCGCCGCAAGCGACCGCAGCGCGCGAGAGCGGCAGAACTTTGTTGCGGCGACCCGTGCCGTGGCTGGGATCGACGACGATCGGCAAATGGCTTCGTCGCTGGACCGCGGGAATCATGCTCAGGTCGAGCGTGTTGCGCGTGTGATCGGAAAAAGTGCGCACGCCGCGCTCGCAGAGAATCACATTGTAATTGCCCTCAGACATCACGTATTCGGCGGCCATCAGAAATTCGTCGAGAGTGGCGGACATGCCGCGTTTCAGAAGCACCGGCTTCTTTGAGCGTCCCGCCACTTTGAGGAGCGAAAAATTCTGCATGTTGCGAGCGCCGATTTGAATCACGTCCGCATATTTTTCGACGAGCGCGAGCGATTCGTTATCGATCGCTTCGGTGACGATGCCGAGGCCGAACTTGTCGCGCACTTCGGCGAGAATTTTCAGTCCTGGCTCGCCCATTCCCTGAAAGCTGTAGGGCGACGTACGCGGTTTGTAAGCTCCGCCGCGAAATAGTTTCGCGCCCGCCGCTTTCACGCGTTCGGCGACTGTAAATGCCTGCTCGCGCGTCTCGATCGCACACGGCCCTGCAACCATCGCGACAGCCGTTCCGCCAAAAGTGACGTCACCGAGTGGCGTCGGGACGCGGACGACGGTGTTTTCTTCCTTGATGTCGCGGCTGACGAGCTTGTAAGGCTTGCTGACCGGAATGCATTCACCGACGCCCGCCATCGATTCGAGCGAACCGATGTCGACGGCTCCGGTGTTGCCGGTGATTCCAATGGCCGTCCGCGCTGCGCCGGGTATCGGATGAGCTTTGAATCCCAGCGATTCGATGCGGTCGCAAACGGCGCGAACCTGCGCTTCGGTCGCGTGGGATTTCATGACTACAAGCATTCAGGATTCTCCCCGGAGAACTTGGCACGCCCAAAGGCGGCCGCTACAAAGGCGTTGCTGACTGCAACAAGTGAGCCGATGAGTCTACTGCATCGGGATGTGGGGCTGCAACGCGAACGAGGTTCGATCCTACTTCGGACTCGCGGATTTAGCTGTCTTGCGACGTTTGGCGAGAGCGATTCTGGTGTAAATCGCAGCTAAGCGCCGTGAGATGGCGGCGAGCTCGAGTTTCACACCTTCGAGTTCACACTTCTCGGCCCACACTAATTCTCGCTTCGCGCTCTGCCGCCAGCGTTTGCGTTCTTTCTTTTTCAGGCGGAATGGGCCACCCATGTCCCAATACTACTCCGCCATCTACTTGTTGATGACGAGTCCAAGCAATCGCGACAGCTCCATCGCTTGCGCGGGCGTGACGATCGCGCCGGCGGCGTCTTCGGCGCGGAGTACGATGCCATCGATTTCAGCGGCGCGAAAGTCGGCTTTGCGGAGCTTCGCGCCGGTGAAATCGGCGCGGTTGAGCATTGCGCTGCTGAAGATGGCGCCTTTCAGATCGGCATTGCGGAAGTCTGTCTCTTGCAGCTGCGTTGACTGAAACTCGCAAGATTTTAGCGTTCCGCCATTGAATTGCGCGTAATGGGCGTCGCAGTGCTCCACCAGCACATCCTGCCATTTGCACTCGATCGCTTTCATTCCCGTCAGCTTGCATTCGAGAAATTCGACGCGACGCGCTTCGAAGCCGCGGAACACGGCATTCGACAGGTCGCACTTCACAAGGCGGACATCGCGCAGGTGCAGCGATTGAATTTCGCAGTTCGCGAATGTGATGCGTTCGAGAACGGAGCTTCGCAGCTTCAGTTCTTCGAGCTTACGGCCGGAGAGATCGATCGCTTCGGCGCGGGAATCTTCGAGGAGCGAGCCTCCGAGTAGGGAATCGACGGAGACAGCGTTCAGAGGCTCGTCGTGGCCTGGAAGATCCGGTAGCGAGCGCGTGGGAATGATTTCGCTGCGTTTCATGACAGGGAAAGGATAGCGCAGATTGAGCATCGAGTGCAGGTAGCAGGCTGAGTCTGGATAGCTGGGATGAATTGACGCGATGGCTAGTTGGGTATAGCGTCGCACAGCGGTGTGCGAGGTTGAGGATGAACATCAGGCGGGTGGTGCCGGATATTGTATCGACGCGATTTGATGAGAGCCGGGCATTCTACGCCGATTTTCTTGGGATGCGCATGGCGATGGATTTGGGGTTCATCGTCACGTTCGTATCAACGAGCAATGAAACGGCGCAAGTAAACATCGTTCGAGAAGGGGGCGAAATCGCTGCAAATGCAGCAGGTATATCGATTGAAGTGGCGGATGTAGACGAAATGCACGCGCGTGCTATCGAACGCGGCCATGAGATCGTCTATCCGCTGACGGATGAGCCGTGGGGTGTGCGCCGATTTTTCGTCCGCGACCCGAATGGGATTGTGATCAATGTGATGAACCACCTGCCGAAAGCGAAGTAGCCGGACATACTCCACCAGGGCCCGGGTTGCGTTGGCACCCGCGGGCAAAAGGAACGCACATGAGGAAGTGGCTGATCGGACTCGCGCTGATTTTGGGAACCACGTTGCCTTTGATGGGTCAGGCCGTCGGACCGAAGCAGAACGCAAAACACGTCGCTGTGCAGAAGGTCGGCGCGCGTCCCGAGGACGTCGCCAGCATTGAAGCGATCGTGAAAGCGAGCTACGAGACCATATCGGGCGGCGTCGGAGTTCCGCGACAGTGGGGCCGCGACGAATCGCTATTCGATCCGAATGTTCGGTTCGTCGCGGTCGAACGCGATCCGAAATCCGGCGCGATCGTAGCGATGATTTCAACCCATCAGGAATTTGTTGACGACGCGGACGCTTCGCTCGTGAAGGAAGGTTTCACGGAACGCGAACTGGGCCGCAAGATCGAGCGATACGGAAACGTCGCCACCGTTCTGAGCAGTTACGAGGGTAAGAATGCATCCACAGGAAAAGTGATTACTCGCGGCGTAAATATTTTTCAGCTGTATTTTGACGGCAAGCGCTGGTGGATCCTGTCGATGGTTTGGGACCAGGAAACTCCGGCGAATCCGATTCCGCCGGAGCTGTTGCCCAAGAGCTAGCTCGCAGCATATTTCGAATCTCAGCGCGAAAATCCCCATCTGATACCAAAGCGAGCGTTTTGGCGTCCGTTTTTTGACTGTTTGCGCAAGCGTCGAAATTCGGTTAAAATGTGCGATTAAGCAGTCGCAAATGTTGTGGCATGAGCGCGTTGCGACTCTTTCGCCATCGAAATTCTAAGCCGCTACGAGGCGCGAGCACGATTGGTTACGCCGGCTGTAAAGGCAGGCCCCACAATCAGTTGGAGCGGCGGGGCCCACGGATACCCTCAGGGAATGCCAGAAGAACAGCACAGAGTTGCACTCACTTTCGACGCAGCCGACGAATATCGCCCGGAACCGCCTCCCGCACCTGAAATCCCCGCCTGGAAAGATGGCAGCACGCGCATTGGAATTCACACCTCGATCGCCGGAGATATTGCCGGTTCGCTCGATATTGCGCACGGACTCGGCGCAAACGCGTTGCAGATTTTTTCTTCGAGCCCGAGGACGTGGGGGCAGGGAACATCCAGGATTGCCGAAGCTGACGCTGCGCGCTTTCGCGAGCGACGCAAGGAACTGGGACTCGGGCCTGTCGTAGTCCACGGAAATTATCTCATCAATATGGCCTCGCCGAATCCGGTGCTGCGGACGCGGTCAGCGCAGGCATTTCATCAGGAAGCGGTCCGCGCGATGGCGCTGGGCGCCGATTTCCTCGTAATCCATCCGGGAAGCGGGCGCGACGGCGACCGTACCACCGCGATCAACGCAATCGTGCAGAGCGTGCGGCAGGCGTTGCGCGGGCTGAAGCTGGGCGAACTGAAAATCCTGATCGAAAATACGGCGGGACAAGGCGCGTCACTTTGCTGGCAATTCGAAGAGATGAAAGCGATCCTCGACGGTTGCCGCGATTTTGCGCTCGGAGTTTGCGTGGACACGGCGCACGTGTTCGCTGCAGGGCAGGATATTCGTAGCGCGGACGGATTAGAGGCGGCGCTGCAGGTGATCGATCGGACCGTCGGGCTCGATCGCGTGTTTGTGGTGCATGTGAACGATTCGAAGACGGACTTGGGATCGCGCGTTGACCGCCACGAGCACATTGGCAAGGGCAAGATTGGACTCGAAGCGTTTGGGCGAATTCTGAATCATCCCTTGCTCGCGGGCCGTGCTTTTATCCTGGAGACGCCAATCGATTTGCCGGGAGACGACCGGCGAAATGTAGCGACACTCTGGAAATTGCTAGGTCGCGAAGTGAATGCGACAGGCAGCGGGATGAAGCCGCGTCCACATGCAGGGAGAGGAACACGCGCGAAGAGGCGCCCGGCAAGAAAAGCGAAAAAGTCTACGAGCCGCAAATCGAAAGCGAAACCGAAGACGAAAACAAGACGCAGGGCAAAACGCAAGGCGAAGTAAAGAACGCGAGGAAAGTGAACTTGGCAGAATACGACCCCCAGCAGATCGAATCGAAATGGCAAAAGGTTTGGCAGGAACAGGGTTCGTTTGACGCGGTGGATGGCGACGCATCGCGCAAGAAATTTTACATGCTCGAAATGCTTCCGTATCCCTCCGGCACGATGCACATGGGCCACATGCGAAATTACACGATCGGAGATGCGGTCGCGCGCTACAAACGGCTATGTGGATTCAACGTGCTTCATCCGATGGGCTGGGATGCCTTTGGCTTGCCCGCTGAAAATGCCGCGATCAAAAACGGAATTCACCCCCGCGATTGGACCAACGGCAACATTGACGAATTCCGTCGCGTCCTGCAGCGATTTGGCTTCAGCTATGACTGGCGTCGCGAAATTTCCACCTGCCAGCCAGATTACTACCGGTGGAACCAGTGGTTTTTCCTGCGCATGCTGGAGAAGGGAATCGCGTTTCGTAAAAAGAGCAAAGTGAACTGGTGCCCGGACTGCGCCACGGTTCTCGCGAACGAACAAGTGGAGAACGGTTTCTGCTGGCGGCATGAAACGACCGTTGTCGAAGTGCGGGAGCTCGAACAATGGTTCCTGCGAATCACGCAATACTCCGATCAGCTGCTCGACGACATGAAGGAACTCGAAGGCGGTTGGCCCGAGCGCGTCCTGACGATGCAGCGCAACTGGATCGGGAAATCGCGCGGGGCGCGCATACGATTTGACGTGGGGCAGATGGAGGGCGTCTCGCTCGAAGTTTTCACCACTCGCATCGACACGGTTTATGGCGCGACGGCGCTGGTGCTCTCTGCAGGACATCCCGAGGCTCTGCGGCTTGTTGACGGTGTGCGCGGGGAATCCGGGATGGAAGCGCAAATCAAGGCCATGCGACAGAAAAGCATGCGCGCCGCTGATGTTGCCACCGCCGAAAAAGAAGGATTTTTCACGGGCCGGTTCGCGGTGAATCCATTTTCGGGCGAAAGCGTGCCGATCTGGATCGCGAATTTCGTGCTCGCGGAATATGGAACCGGCGCATTGATGTGCGTCCCGGCGCATGACCAGCGCGATTACGAGTTCGCCGAGAAATATAATCTGCCTGTGAAAATTGTGGTGCAACCGAAAGACGGGCCAACGCTGCGCGCGGATCGAATGAGCGAACCATTCGCCGAGTACGGAAAGCTCGTGGATTCGGGCCCATATACCGGCCTGACGAGCGATCAGGCAATTGAAAAGATGGCCGCTGATGCCAAGGCCAAAGGATTTGGCGAAGCACAAACGACATATCGCCTGAAAGACTGGGGCATTTCGCGGCAGCGATATTGGGGCACGCCGATTCCGGTCGTCTACTGCGAGAAAGACGGAATCGTACCGGTGCCGGACGATCAGCTTCCCGTGGTTCTGCCGCTCGATATCAAATTGACAGGCCAGGGCCAGTCCCCGCTGGCGCTTTCGCCTGAGTTTGTGAATACCACTTGCCCGAAATGCGGTGGCGTAGCCCGTCGAGAGACCGACACGATGGATACCTTCATGGATTCGTCGTGGTATTTCTACCGCTACACCGATCCGCACAACGACAAGGCGCCATTCGACAAAGACAAAGTGAAATACTGGTTTCAGATCGACCAGTACGTCGGCGGAATCACTCACGCGATTCTGCACCTGCTCTACTCCCGGTTTTTCTGCAAAGTGATGCGCGATCTCGGGCTCGTGACGCACAACGAGCCAATCGCGCGGCTCTTTACGCAGGGAATGGTGCAGAAGGGCAGCGTCGCGATGTCGAAATCGCGCGGCAATGTGGTCGGCGCGATCGAGATGGCAGATAAATACGGATGCGATACCGGCCGCATGTACACGCTTTTTGCGGCGCCGCCGGAAAAAGATCTCGAGTGGGACGAACACGGCATCGAAGGCGCGTCACGATTTCTCAATAAGGTGTACCGGCTCGTCGAACGGCATGCAGCCAGGTTGCGCGGCGTTTCGGTCGACCTCGTTTCGAAAACCGACCTGACCAATGCGACTGCGAAGGAAAAGACGCTCGTCCGCAAAACGCACCAAACTCTTAAAAGCGTGACGAACGATTTCGAGCACCGCTGGCATTTCAATAAATCCGTCGCGCTGCTGATGGAACTGGTGAACGAGCTCCATGCCGCCGAGCCGCTCGACGTTGAGCTGAGTCCGGTGATCTTGAAGCGAATTCTTGCGGTGATGGCGCTCATGCTGTCACCGATGGCGCCACACATTGCGGAAGAGCTGTGGGAAATACTCGGCTACACGGGTGGAATCTCGAAAGCGAAATGGCCTCGTTTCCGCGAAGACCTCACACGCGAAGAGCAGATCGAAATCATCATTCAGATCAACGGGCGTCTGCGCGGCAAGATGGTCGTCGACGCGAATCTCGGGGAGGACGAAACGCGCGAGAAAGCGATGGCGGATCCCCGAATTGCGCCATTGATTGCCGGAAAGCAAATTATGAAAGTGGTTGTGGTGCCAAAGAAGCTCGTGAATATAGTATTGCGTTGAGCGACGGGAGTTCGAGCGAGGTGAAGCGGATGACTCCAGAGACGGGTGCGGCCCCGAAACGGACGAGCGATGTACAGGATCTCGAGGATGCTCAAGGAATGTTGAGCACCCGGCACGGAATCGTGGTGCTCGATTTCGGCGGGCAGTACACGCAACTGATTGCGCGCCGTGTGCGCGAGCAAGAAGTTTTCTCTGCAATTCTTCCATGTACTGCCTCGATCGAGGAAATCCGTGCGCTTGAACCGGTTGGTCTCGTTCTTTCAGGCGGCCCGAGTTCGGTGTACGACGCGGACGCTCCCGTGTGTGACGCAAAAGTGCTGCAACTCGGCGTGCCCGTGCTCGGAATCTGCTACGGCATGCAGTGGCTTGTGCACACGCTCGGCGGCAAGGTGGTGCGGGCTTCCGCGCGCGAATACGGCCCGGCGTACCTTGATATCGAGCAAGGATCGAGACTGTTCGACGGTTTGCCTTCGAGCCTGAAGATTTGGAACAGCCATGGAGATCACGTCGTCGGATTGCCCGGCGGATTTCACGTGACAGGCCGCACGGACAACGCAGTCGCAGCGATCGAAGACGCGCCTCGCAGATATTACGGCGTGGAATTTCATCCCGAAGTGAATCACACCGACCGCGGCCGCGACATCCTTCACAATTTCGTTTTCCAGATCTGCGGCGCGAAGAAGAATTGGAACCGCGCAGGATTTATCGCAGCAACTGTCGACGCAATTCGCAAGCAAGCCGACGGGGCGCGGGCGATTTGCGCGCTCAGCGGCGGCGTCGATTCGGCAGTGGCTGCGGCGCTGGTTCATCGCGCGATCGGCGACCGCCTGACAAACGTCTTCGTCAATAACGGCGTGCTGCGCCAAAACGAATATGCAGAGACGCTCGAGTTGCTGCGCGATCGCCTTGGCTTGAACGTAATTGGTGTCGACGCGACTGAAAGATTTCTCGCCCAATTGAAGGGCATCAGCGACCCCGAAACAAAACGCAAGCGAATCGGCGCCGAGTTCATCGGAATCTTTGCTGACGAAGCGCGAAAACTCGCGAATGCCTCGAAAGACCAGCCGCCGGTGAAATTCCTTGTGCAGGGCACTCTGTATCCCGACGTAATCGAGTCCGTGTCCGTGAAAGGCCCGTCGCAGACGATTAAGACGCATCACAACGTCGGCGGTTTGCCGGCCGACATGCCATTCTCGCTGATTGAGCCGTTGCGTGATTTGTTCAAGGATGAAGTCCGCCAGATCGGACGCGAGCTGGGGTTGCCGGAAGAAATACTGGTGAAGCAGCCGTTTCCCGGGCCCGGGCTCGCGGTGAGAGTTATCGGAGAAGTAACCCGCGAAAAACTTGAGACCTTGCGACCGGCCGATGCCATCGTGATCGAAGAGATTCGCCGAGCCGGTTTGTACGAAAAAGTGTGGCAGGCATTTGCAGTGCTGCTGCCGGTTCAGAGCGTCGGCGTCATGGGTGACGGCAGAACGTACGGCGGCACGGTTGCAGTTCGCGTGGTGGAATCGCAGGACGCAATGACGGCGGATTGGGCCAGGCTTCCGATGGAAGTGCTCGAACGAATATCGACGCGAATCGTGAATGAAGTGCCAGGCGTGAACAGGGTGGTTTACGACATCAGCTCGAAACCGCCGAGCACGATCGAGTGGGAGTAGGCCATGTGGCCCACTCCGGAGCACTTACTGAGGGTGTTTACCGGTTGGCCATTTTCTGGGCCATGTACACCAGCAATCGGCGGTCGCCTTCGTCGCAGCGACCCATCAATTGGCGGAGGCGTCCCAGCAGGCGCGCATCTTTTCCCTTGCTGCCCCATGCAATCTCGTCGGCGGATTTCCGCTTCGGAAGATTCGGCAACTCGGGCGGTTCTTCTCCGTCGTAGAACAACTGGTAGAGCGGAACTTCCATCGCTCGCGCCAGTTTTTCGAGCGTCTCGATCGCCGGTACTGTATGGCCATTTTCGACGCGCGAGATGTAACAACGGAGTAGTCCCGTGCGCTTCTCGATATCACCCTGAGAAAGTTTCTTCGTTTCGCGTAGCAGGCGAATGCGATCTCCGATTATCATGGCGGGTATTGTTACATGGAGTATTTTATTCTTGCAAGCCGAAAGTTGAATTTCCGCATGTTCCTGACTTGTGGTCAGCTAGAATCTTGCATGTAACCTGATGCCAATGCCTGACGTCCCAAAGAACGTGGCAGCCAGTGCCTCCTCGGTTTCGATTCCTCTCACTCGCCTGAGCAAAGGCGAAGAGGAGCGAGATCTCGTCCGACTGGCCCAAAATGGAACAGAGGCCGCTTTTGAGGAGCTGATTCGGCGTCATCAGCACCGCGTCTTCGCTCTTGTGGGCTCAATCTTGCGGCGTCGGGAAGATGTGGAGGATGTAGCGCAGCAGGTTTTCCTGAAGGTATTCGTTTCGCTCAAACGGTTTGACCTGCGTTCGGCATTTTCGACCTGGTTGTACAAGATTACGGTGAACGAATGTTGGGACTACCTGCGGAAGAAAAAAGTGAGGCCCCTGGTATACGAGGCGGATCTTTCCGAGGAGCAGGTCTCGCGGCTCGATGGAATCGTCTCCGCGGACCGGCCCGTAGCTGGCGCCAACGAGCGAGCAGAAGTGAAAGAAATGCTCGAGTGGATGATGGAAAAGCTGCCTGAGCAGGATCAGCAGTTGCTCGTACTCAAAGAAATGGAAGGTTTTTCGGTGCAAGAGTTGGCGGAAATCCTCGACCTCAACGTGAATACTGTGAAAGTCCGACTGTTCCGTGCGCGCACCCGCTTAATGGAAGTGTATCGCCGCAGGACCAACCCCCGTGCGAAGTCGAGGGCTCACACCGCAGACGGTGGAAGGAAGAGTTGAGACTATGAATCTGGAAATGAAGAATTCGGCCTGTAGTGAGTATGAGGCTTTGCTCGAGGATTCAATCTCGGGCGAACTTGGCGGAGCGGATGCGGCGCGATTGTCGCTGCATCTGAAAAGCTGCGCGGGTTGCCGCGAAGCGCTGGAGTTTGTTTCTCTCAGTCCCCGTCTCCTGCGCTTGGGGGAGCGGAATGCCGATCCCGGCCCGGGTTTTGCGCGCGACGTGATGGCGCGCATCCGCGTCGATAAGGACGTGCGCGCGGAGAGGGGTTTTTGGCAGCCGCTGGTTTCGTTGAGCTGGCGATTTGCAGCGACGGCGACTCTCGCTCTTGCTGTTTTGGTGGCGTACGACTCAACCTCTCACAACCAACCCGACCCGACTCTGGCGTCAATGAACGCTTCGCAGCCGCAGGATATTTTTTCTCCTGACCCCACGCGGATGCCAATGAGCCGGGACGAAGTGATGATGATGGTGGCGGAAAACGAACATGGAAAACAATAAGACGCGGCGCGAAGCGGCTTTGCTCGTGTTAGTCGTCTTCGCGCTGGGCATTTTGCTCGGCGGTTTGGGCGCGCATTTGTGGGGCGAGCGCGTGTGGGGCCATCAGTCCGCTCCCACCAGCCGCGACGAAATTATCGGCCGGCTTACGCACGAACTATCGCTCACTCCCGAGCAGCAAACGAGCGTGACGGCGATTGTCGACGACACCCGCGCGCAATGGCGTGCGCTGTACGCGCCGCTCGACCCGAAGAAAGAAGAAATCAGGCAGCAGAGCCGCGACAAGATTCGCGCCCTTCTTACGCCGGAACAAAAAGCGAAGCTCGAGGATTTCTTCAGGCGGCTGGACGAGCAACGGAAAAAAGACGAGGCGCGTTAGCGCCTGTCCTTTCGCGACGGCGCCTCGCGAAGTCGATGGACATACTTCCTCCCAGCCCGAGCGCGACCGCTTTGACTTCCACCCCGGACGCTGACGCGCACACCATACGTCTGGAAAACGTCTACAAGACCTACAATCTGGGCGAAGTGCAAGTGCACGCGTTGCGTGGAATTTCGCTCGCCATTGATCGCGGCGAATTCGTGGCCGTGATGGGAGCGTCCGGCTCGGGCAAGTCAACGCTGATGAATATCCTTGGCTGTCTCGACCGTCCGACGAAGGGAAGTTATTTTTTGGACGGCACGGACGTGTCGGGCTTGTCAAAGCACGAGCTCGCGAAGATTCGCAGCACTCGAATCGGCTTCGTCTTTCAGCAGTTCAATTTGCTCGCGCGCACATCGGCCCTCGAAAATGTGGAACTGCCTACGATCTATGCCGGCGTTCCCCTCGCCGAAAGGGCCGTTCGGGCTCAGCAGGCCCTCGAACGAGTCGGCCTCGCCGATCGCGCGAACCATTATCCTTCGCAGCTTTCCGGTGGGCAGCAGCAGCGCGTGGCGATTGCGCGCGCATTGGTGAATAGCCCTGCGATTTTGCTTGCCGATGAGCCGACGGGGAATCTCGATAGCCGCACGAGCGTTGAGATCATGGATATTTTTCAGCGTCTGAATGACGAGACGGGTTTGACGGTAGTGCTCGTGACCCACGAGCCTGACATCGCGCAATACGTGAAGCGCGCCCTCGAATTTCGTGACGGAAAATTAAAGCGCGACATCCTGATTCAGAACCGACTGATCGCCCGCGAAGTTTTGCCCACTCTGCCCGCCCTCGACGTGGATGAAAACCAATCCGGCGAAGTGAACAAAACGGATGAGGATGCGGCGTCCAACGGTACCCCACTTCCGCACTAGAACGCTTTGCCGGGAGAGCGCCCTACGCCGTCCGCCTGTCTAGAAGGGAATATCTTCGTCGGAGATTTCAGGTCCAGCGCCGCCAATTTCTTCCGGCAGCGCTCCGCCTTCGGAATCCGGATCAAATGCGCGGCCACCCGACGGCGCGCCTCCGGACATCGAATCCCCTCCAGCGCCAGCGGCCGCGCCATCGCTGCGTCCGCCGAGCATCCGGAAATTCGTTGCCACGATTTCGAAGCTGGTGCGCTTCTGGCCTTCTTTGTCCTGCCACTCACGGGATTGAATGCGGCCTTCGATGAAAATAAGGGAGCCCTTTTTCAGGTACTTTTGCGCGATCTCCGCCTGTTTGCCCCACACCACGATCTTATGCCACTCCGTACGCTTCTGTTTCTCGCCGTTGCGGTCTTTGTACGTTTCATCCGTGGCGACGGAGAAATTCGCGACCGCCTGACCGCCGGCTGTGAATCGAGTTTCAGGATCGCGTCCGAGCCGCCCTACGAGAATCGCTTTGTTCACTGACATGGATGCTCCACCTGTCTGAATATATTTGGAAACCGCGAGTATAACTGAACGGAGCAGCGCGCGCCTTTGAAAACTGCAGTTGCGCAGCATCGCGCGGTTCGTGATACTTTGTGCCGCGGATGAAGTTCACAACGGGATGAATTCATAGGGAGTCTCGACTCGTGAAAAAATTATGGGTATTGGCGGCTGTGGCATCCTGCATTGCTCTCGGCGCACACTCACAACAGCAGCAGAAAACGCAGACTGATTTTGACGGCAAGACGTGGTGGGACTACGTAAAGGTTCTCGCGGACGACAAAATGGAAGGCCGCGAAACCGGCAGCGAAGGTCTCAAGCGCGCCGAGGCGTATGTCGTCGAGCAGTTGAAGAACAGCGGCGTTGAACCTGCCGGCTCAAACGAATTCTACCAGCCGGTAAAATTCGAATCGCGCCAAATCATTGAAAAAGATTCGAGCATCGCGCTGATTCACGACGGAAAGACGGAGCCGCTGGTCCTTGGTGACGACGCATTCTTCAGCACGCGCATCGATCTCGCGCCCGAAGTGGAAGCGCCGCTCGTTTTCGTCGGCTACGGGCTTTCGATACCGGAGAAAAGCTACAACGATTTTGCGGGGCTCGACCTGAAGGGCAAGATTGCCGTCAGCTTCGCGGGTTCGCCCGCGGAATTGCCCGGAGCTCTTGCGTCGCACTATCAATCGGCGGGCGAGCGATGGAAAGCTCTAAAAGCGGCTGGCGCAATCGGCATCGTAGCGCTTCCCAATCCGGCTTCGATGGATATTCCCTGGTCGCGGATTTCTCTGAACCGCGCGCATCCGAGCATGGAACTCGCGGACACCAGCCTGAACGAAACCGTGGGCGAACAGATTTCGATTATCTTCAATCCCGCGAGCGCCGAGAAATTGTTCGCCGGCTCCGGCCACACGTTCGCGGAGATCGCCGAGCTGGGAAAAGATCGTAAACCTCTCCCAAAGTTTCCACTGGCGATGTCGCTCAAGGCCGTTGCGAAAGTGGAAAAGACCGCAATCGAGTCCGCCAACGTGATCGGCAAGCTGCCCGGAAGCGACGCCTCGCTCAAGAACGAATACGTCGTTCTCTCTGCGCACATCGATCATCTCGGAATCGGCGAGCCCATCAATGGCGACAAGATTTATAACGGCGCAATGGACAATGGCTCAGGCTCCGCGCTCCTGCTCGACGTGGCTCGTTCGATGAAACAGGATCCCGCATCGCACAAGCGTTCGATCCTGTTTGTGTTCGTCTGCGGCGAAGAAAAAGGACTGCTCGGATCGAAGTATTTCGCGGCGCATCCGACTGTTCCCGCGAAGTCGATCGTCGCGGACGTCAACACCGATATGTTTCTGCCGCTCATCCCGTTGAAGATCCTCACCGTCTACGGGCTCCAGGAATCCGATCTCGGTGGCATGGTGAAGCAGGTGGCGGAGGCTCACGGAGTTCAAGTGCAGCCCGATCCGCAGCCGCAACGCAACGGCTTCATTCGCAGCGATCAGTACAGCTTCATCCGCCACGGAATTCCGGCGCTTGCGCTCTCGGTTGGGTATGACGCGAATTCGCCCGATGCCGCAACCTACAAGAATTGGCTAACGCAGCGCTACCACGCGCCTTCCGACGATGTGAACCAGCCCGTGGATTTGTCATCCGCTGCCGCGTTTGAGGAGATCGTGCGCGGGCTCGTACTAACAATTGCGAATCGTACCGATCGGCCACAGTGGAATTCAGACAGCTTCTTCCGAAGATATGCGCAGGCGGATTAGCGGCGAGCTGATTGCGCGCTTGAGCCGAAGGTTTTGTAGCGCCGGGCTTCAGACCGGCAGGTGTTGACTTGGAAATCTCGGTGGCCGCATCTCGTTCACCTACCGCGTCGCAGGAACTCCCAATTCGCGCAATCTCGCCTGCGCCTGCCGCGCTTCATCAGTTCCCGGATATTTCCGCACCACTTCGTGAAGATCGCGAATGCCGGATTGTTTTTGGCCTAGTTTGATTTCAGCCTGCGCCTTTTTCAGTTGGGAAGCGGCTACTTTAAAGCTCCGAGGATATTGACTCATCACTTTCACGTAAGAGCCGATCGCCACTTTGTAGTTTCCCTGTGCGTAGTCGATTTCGCCGATATAGAACTGCGCGTTTGACGCGAGATCGTTCGTCGGGAAATTCGTCAGATAGTCCTGAAACTCCTGGCGCGCCAAATCGTATTTTCCACCGGTGAAATCGCGCAGACCATTCTGGTAAAGCGTATCAGCAGAAATCGGAGCCGGTGCTGTGTTGCCGGGAGTCGCACCGTTGTCCGCGCCTTCTCCTCCAGCGCTCGGAGCCGCGCCCGCTGCGGGAGCCGCGCCGCCTGAAATCTTGCCATCGATGCTTTGCAACAGCCCTTGAATATCATTCATCTGCTGCGAAAGTTTTCCCACGCGAGCTTGTATGTCCTGCACGTTGTCGGACAGGCCTTGGGTCTGCGTGGTCATGGTGTCGATACGCGCGCCTGTGTTGGCTTGCACCTCCTGCACGGTTTTTTCGACGAGCGCCATTTGCCCGTGCAGCTGGTTCACAGAATCGGCAGTCTGCTGGATCAGCGTCCGCAGCGTAGCGCTGTTCGAATCGACCGCGCTCCGCAAACTCTGCTGTGCCTGCGTCAGCTGGTCGACGGACGTCTGCAGCTGAATCATTTCCTTTGACACCGCGCCCACCGGCGCCGGCGTGAGTGCCGACCCGAGCATCGCTCCCAGAAATAGAACGACCAGTCCCAGCACAATCCATCGTGTGCGCATCGAAATTCTCCTTCAAGGGTTCGCGGGCAGCGGCTGCTTTCGCCAGCGGCCGCGCCCGGTCAGGTTTATGGAAATCAGAAATGTCGAATCGCTATTTTGACATTACGAAGTGTGCCCGGCGATTCTGCTGCCAGCATTCTTCCGTGCTCTCCATGCAAATGGGCTGCTCTTTGCCTTCGCTCACCGTTTCCATGCGATCCGGCGTGATGCCGAGCGAAACGAGATAATTTTTCGAAGCCTGTGCCCGGCGTGCCCCGAGACCAAGATTGTATTCCGTCGAACCGCGTTCATCGCAATGGCCTTCGAGCGTCACATGAACCGACGGATACGATCGGAGAAACTCCGCATCCTTCGTGAGCGCTTCGCGCGCGTCGGGACGGATATCCGCCTTGTTGAAGTCGAAGTAGGCGTCTCTGACGTTTTGCTCAAAAAGTTCGCTGATTCCGGCGGGCGTGGTCGCCGTCGGGGCAACAGTCGCGCGGCCGCCAGTCACGGTAACGCGTGCGTTTGCCGTTGCGCTGCCTCCGGGGCCAGTCGCTGTGATCATAAACGTGGTTGATTCTGTCGGTGTTACAGGTGTTGAGCCCTGTGGCGCCACTTTGCCCACACTCGGGTCGATGCTCACGTCGGTCGCGTCCGTCGAAGTCCACGTAAGCGTAACGGTCGCTCCCGGATTCACCGTAGTCGGCGATGCGCTCAACGTCACTGTCGGCTGCGTCGATGGAGCAACAGGCGCCGCCTGCGCGGGCGGTGTCGAACTGACTTTCTTGTTGCACCCGCCGGCAACCGCGAAAATCGCGAGCAGCGAAAACATAAGCACGGACTTCTGAAGTGTACCGCTCTGCATAGAAAATCCTCCTGAAGAGATTTCGCATGGGCTGTTGAAAATCGCTGTTGAGTTGGAGCATTCGTGTCGCCGCATTTTCGCTCTCGCGATGTTTCGTAATCCCGCTTGATTCACGTGCTCCATTGGCCGATCCACTAATTCGACAACCGCGCTGACCACGATGGCGATTCGCTCTGGCCGTCGTACGTTAACTGGCGTGGCTGGCTGCCATCCGCAAGCATCGACCAGATCTGGCGCTTGCCGTTGCGCGTCGATTCAAAAACGATATGCCGCCCATCCGGAGCCCAGCTCGGCCGCTCGTTGCGTCCCTCATCGCGCGTCAGCTCCACGAGCTGCCGGCTCACGATGTCCATCACATAGATATCGAAGTTGCCGCTGGGCCGTCGCCAACTAAATGCGAGCAATTGTCCATTCGGTGACCATGAAGGATCGATGACGTAGCCCATGTCCGGCATGTCGAGTTTTTGGACACTCGTTCCGTCCGAATTCGCGAGATACAGAACCGGATCGCCACCGCGATCGCTCACAAAAATAATTTGCTTGCCCGTCTTTGGATTCCAAACAGGAGAAGTGCTCACACCAGCAGTAAACGTGATTTTCTGCAGGTGGGCGCCGTCCGCATCGCAGACGTAAATATCGGGATCGCCGTTCTGGCTGGACATGAACGCAATCTGAGCCCCGTCAGGCGACCACGCCGGCGAGCTGTTCGTCCCACGGAAACGGGGAAACGAAATCATCCGGTTTGAGGCAGTCGAGAACAGGCAGATTTGCGGCGACGTGATGCCGCGATAGGGAACGAAGCACGTGAACGCGATCCGCGTCGCGTCCGGCGACCACCGCGGCGTGAGCGCAATAGATTTCAGGTGCGTCAACTGCCGCTGGTTCGCGCCATCATAATCCATCGCCCAGATTTCCTTATTCCCGGTCTTCGAACTCACGTAGGCGATCTGCGTTTGCGACACACCCGCAAGTCCACCGCTCAGCCGGCCGATAATGTCGTCGGCAAACTGGTGTGCGAGCCGGCGGGCGTCGCCGTCCGTTGCAGGGCCGCGATAAATTTTCTGCAGGGCAATTGGTGCCGTCGGATTGTGGACGTCCGACAGAAAGCCCGCCGCTGCAAGATTCGCGCCTTCAATCGAAAGATTTCCGTACGCCAGCATGTTTGCGGTGGCAGGCGCATTGGCCCATTCGGGCGCGTTCAATTCGCTCGGCTGGCTGGGAATTTTTGCCGGGTAAAAGCTCGGGCTCACCAGGTCCAGCACGCCCGCATATTCGAGGTCGCTCCAGAGCACGTCGTGAAACGTTTTTTCGAGCGCCGGGGGTGTGGCGGCTCGCACGGCGAGATCGGGAACGGCGAGGCGAACTTTTGACACGCCGAGCCCAGTGCCGGTCTTGAACCAGTCCTGTGCCGCAGCTGGCTGTGCGCCAAGCACGACAAACGCAGCGACGACGGCCGCAACAACTCCGATTTTTCGCATCATCATCATTTTAGTCTTCATTTTTATCTTCGTCCCATGACCGGTTCACCGGTACGGGGAATCCAAAGCTGCCTCTCGAGTGCCCTGCGGCACAGAGTTACCGGTGGAAATCGAACCAGAACTCGACGCTTACCTTCGATCCGCTATAGCCCGGCGGTAAACGGTCGAGCGGGCTCGACTCCCGAATCGCTCGCACTTCCGACGTATCTACCGACTGATTGCCGCTCGATCGCGTGATTTGAATATTTGTGATCGTGCCGTCGCGCAGAATGTCAAACGTCGCAATCACGCGCGGCGCCGACGAAATTCCGGGATCGATTGTCGATTGCAGCCAATTGCCGCTCACGCGCCGCTGCACCGCTTCCACATACCAGGAAAATCGCGACCCGAAATTTCCGCCACCTGCATCGCCCACCGCCATGCCGCCTTGCGTCGATGCCCCCGCACCCATCGCGAACGACGTGTAGGGAACTGTGGGAGTGCCGCCGCGCCCGTACGGAACAGCATTCGGCGGAGGCGGCGTTGGATTCTCCAGAAGTTTCGACTTCCGCGAATTGTATTTCGGCTGCGGTTTTTCCAGTTTGAATTTTGGTATCGCAATCGTATCCGGCGGCGGAGGCTGCTTGATTTCCGGCGCCGGCTCGGCTTTGTACAATCCTTTCGTTTCATCCACCACGCGATTCGGCGTTTCCATCTCCGGCCGCGGCATCGGAATTCCCGGAACATTTCCGACCAAGCCCACGGTAATTGACCCGCCCGGCCCGCCCCACAGATCGCCGCTCGGCGAATGCATTCCCGAGTAGATCAATATCACTGCTAGAGCCACATGCATCGCCACCGAAAACGACAGCGGCACCTTCAAATTGTCGGGCAGGGTATCGGTGGTGCGATCGGCGGCGATTGCTGACATGTCAGTGAGTTTGATTCAGTGGTTGCGTCACCACGCTGACGTTTTGTATGCCCGATTGTCTGAGCGCGTCGACCACCGTCGCCCAGCTCCCGAAGGGAACCGTCTCATCGCAGCGGACGTATACTGCCACCTTCGACGGATCCTTCGTGCGCGATTGCGCAATCACTTGCTGTCCGATTTCGTGGATGTTCACGGGTTGATCGTTCAGGTAAACGCGTTGCGCGCGGTCAATCGTAACCACCTGCCGCACATCGGTAAGCTCTTTGACGGTTTTGGTTTTAGGAACGTCCACTTCGATTCCCGACTGCAGAATCGGCGCCGTAATCATGAAAATAATCAGCAGCACCAGCACGACGTCAATGAACGGCACCATATTGATGTCGGCGAGTGTGGAATCGGTCCCGCGCTGAATTTGAGGCATAACGGTTCTCGGGGTCTTTCGGTTCTAATTCGAACTGTAAATCGTCTCGATCTTGCTCACAAATTCCGAAGCAAAATTATCCATTCGCGTTCCCACTCTGCGAATGCTCGAGAGATAGTGGTTGTAGGCAATCACCGCAGGGATCGCAGCGAAGAGTCCCGCAGCGGTAGTGATCAAAGCCTCAGCAATACCCGGCGCAACAGCCCTCAAACTCGCCGTCCCCGCATCGCCAAGCCCCGCGAAGGCGTCCATCACGCCCCACACAGTTCCAAACAATCCGATGAACGGCGAAACCGAACCCGTTGTCGCCAGCCACGACATTCCATTTTCCAGCCGCCGCACTTCGTCTGCTGCGGCCAATTGCATCTCCACACCAACGGCGCTTGGATTCTTCAACCGGCCAGTGCTGGCAGCCGCAGGAGGCGCCGCAAGTCCAGGCGCAGCTGGCGGACGAATATTCGAAGTGTTCATCTGCGCTTCCAGCTCTCGATAGCCGGCCTGGTAGACAGCCGCAAGAGGCGTGCCGCCGGCGCTCGCCCTGAGCGTGCTGGGAGAGGGAAGTCCTCCACCGGCGCGAAAAATCTGAAGAAAGCGCGAAGTCTGAGAGTCGATTCGCGAAAATTGTCCGGACTTCTTGAAAATGATGGCCCACGAGTAGACAGAAAGTATCAGCAGGATACAAAGAACGATGCGAGCCACCCAGCCCGTTTGTTCAATCAGGGTATCGAGGCGGCTGGCGAAAAGTAGCAGCGCCAGGCAGGAAATCGTATTCCCCCAGAAAAAAGTATTCCGTTCAACTACAAAACAACCGTAGCACACGCATCAGGGAGGGTCAAACGAATCAGCCACATGCAGGCGCCGCAACGGGCTGTCACTCACGACACAGAGTAGTCCCAGTACCTGTCCCTTGCCGATAGGAGGCGCGCTTCTACGATAATGGTCTACTTGCTTCGAATCGGATGGATGAACACAACCAATCCAAACCATACGGCAAACGCCGAATAAACGATGCACGCAGCAATCGTCTCGCTCGTTCGCAATGAACCGCCAGCGACAGCCTTCGCGAGCGTAATCGCCACCACCGCGAAGTGAATCAAATTTCCAATCGCGACTGGGCGGCTGTAAATCCCGCCAATCAGATTCGACCGCGCCATCCAATTCAACATCGCAAATCCCAAATAGAGCGCGCCTGCCACTTGAATCACGAGGACGCCAGCAGCGCCACACGCACATCCAGCCCGCGCCAGAATTTCTTGCGGCAGAAATGTCGCGCAAATTCCCAATGCCGCCATGAAGACGGCGCTTAAGCTCATCAGAAGTTTTGTGTTCATTCAGACCTCTTGTGCCGCTGCATTTTAGGGGGTCGGAGCTTCAGCTCCGACATACAGCGCGCCAAAAAACGTGGGGCTTTAGCCCCTGGTACAAATGATCTCGCGAGTCTACATCTCGTCGCGGTCGCCGCGCGAGCAAGTCCGCGCCGCACGCTCCCCGCGCAAAGGCCGTTGCAGCGTCTGTGCTAGAATCAAATTGAAATCATGAGCAGAGTCATTTGATATCGGGATTGAAGCGCTCTCAGGGATAGCTCCGGAAACTCCGGTCCACGCGCCCGTCTGTCGCCTCTGGCGCCGGCTCTGCCCGCCCCGAACAGCAAATCCTTCTACCTCGAAACCTTCGGCTGCCAGATGAACGTCCACGACTCCGAAAAAGTCGCCGGCGTCCTCCTCGAACGCGGCTACCGGCCCGTTGACACCGCCGCCGAAGCCGACTTCCTGCTCTACAACACATGCAGCATCCGTGAAAAAGCCGCGCAAAAAGTTTTCTCGCGCTTGAACGATTTCAAATTCGCCGCGAAAGCGAATCAAAAAGTAATCGGCGTACTCGGCTGCGTCGCGCAACAGGAAGGCGAAGAAATTTTCGAGCGCGCGCCGTGGGTGAGCCTCGTCTGCGGCTCGGCGAGCTATCGCAACCTCCCGAACCTGATCGCGCAGGTAGAAGAGGGCGGCCGCCGCGTCACCGGGCTCGATCTCGACACCGACGAAACGTTCGAAACCGAAATCACGCGCCGCGATAATCCGTTCCGCGCCTATCTCACGATCATCGAAGGCTGCGACTACTCCTGCGCCTACTGCGTCGTCCCGCACACGCGAGGGCCCGAGCGCAGCCGCGCAAGCGATTCCGTTCTCGCCGAAGTTCGGCGCCTCGCAGGCGAAGGCTACACCGAAATCCAGCTCCTCGGCCAAACGGTAAATTCCTATCGCGATCCCTCGCCGCGCAAGTTCAATTTCGTCGATTTGCTTCAAGCCGTGGCAGCGGTGCAGGGAATTCGTCGCGTCCGCTTCACCACCTCGCATCCCAACGATTTCACGCGCGAGATCGTGGAAGCCATTGACGCGACCCCGGTGCTCTGCGATCACATCCATCTTCCGGTTCAGTCCGGCTCGACGCGCGTCCTCCGCGAAATGCGCCGCACCTACACGCGCGAGCAGTACCTCGAAAAAATCGCGTGGATTCAAAGCGCGCGCCGCGACTTCAGCCTCACCACCGACATCATCGTCGGCTTTCCGGGCGAAACGGAAGCGGACTTCGAAGAATCGCTCACGCTCCTCGATGCGATCCAGTCCGACGGCGTTTTCGCATTCAAATATTCGCCGCGCCCGAATACGCCCGCACTCACCATGCCCGATGCGATCCCCGAGGAAGAAAAGAGCCGCCGACTCGCCATCGTGCAGGAGCACCAGCGCCAGATTCAAGTCGCGCGCAACGAGAAATCGATCGGCGCCGAGTTCGAAGTGCTCGTCGACACGCATCACACCGCGCGCAATCAGTGGGCTGGCCGTTCGACCAGTAACCGCATCATTAATTTTTCTACATCGCGCGAGAATCTTCTGGGACAATACGTTCAGGTGCGCATCACACGCAGCGCGCCAAATAGTTTGGTCGGCGAACAGGTGCTGTGAGGCAGTGACCGGGGTACCGGGAGGCCAGGCATGGAACTCGAATGCAAGATCCGTGGCTTAATGATGGATCCGGTGACGAACATGCCAGTGGTCGTTCTCAAAGAAACCGCCGGCAGCGGCGTGCTTCCCATTTGGGTTGGCGTCTACGAAGCGAACGCCATCGCCCTCGAGATTGAAAAAGTTCAGACTCCGCGCCCGATGACGCACGACCTCCTGAAAAATGTCCTCACCGGTCTCAATGTTCATGTGCAGAAGGTCGTCGTCTCCGATCTGAAGGACGACACCTTCTACGCCCTCATCTGGATGGAACGCGACGGCCAACTGATGTCAATGGACTCGCGACCGAGTGATGCGCTCGCCCTCGCGCTGCGTCTCGATTGTCCGATTTTCGTCGAGGACGAAGTTCTGAAGAATTCGCGCATGGCCAGCGCCATCTCCGAAAAAAGCTCCAGCGAAGAACTCCGCAAGTGGCTCGAAAATTTGAACGACGAGGATCTCGGCCGCTACAAGATGTGACGACCCGGCCAGGGTCGTCATCCTGAGGAGCCGCCTCCAAGGCGACGAAGGATCCCTCCAAAGTAGCTCAGGCCGACCCTTAAGCATGAAGGGGTCTTAAGACCTGAGGCTTCCTGTCGTCGCCCCTCAGCAACTCCTTCGACATAACAACAAAATGGCAAGGCTGGTTCGGTTCCGCATCAGCCGCAAACGGCTCGGTACCAGTCTCCACGTATCCAAGCCCCCGGTAGAATGGCGGCAACTCCGCCCGAATATTCACGATCCTCAAATCCGCAAACGTGCAACCAGCTCGACGTGCATACTCCTCTGCCTCCATCATCATGCTTCGGCCCAGTCCCTCACCCTGCCGCGCCGGATCCACCGCCAACAATCCAAAATATGCACGTTCGCCCCGAATCTCCACATAGACGCACGCCTGACAAGTGCGCTCGCACTCTCGGTCAGAAGAAACGCCCCGGTTCCCATCATGCTGCGAACTTTCGCGACGTTGATCCGGTCGCTGTCGATGAAAAACCGCTCCACCTGGAACGCCGCATTCACGATCGCTGTGACTGACTCAGCGTCAGCGTTTGTCGCGATCCGCAGTTTGGATTCCGCTTTCATCTCTCCATGCCGAAAAACCGTCTAGCTGGACGCTGCCACGCCGCAACTTACGAAGCAGGCGTCATTCTGAGGTCATCCGTTCAGGATGGCCGAAGAATCTCAGCGTAAAATCACTCGCCACGCAAGTCCATTCCACACGCCTGGACCCACCAATCCCACCGAACCGTCATTTTTCCCTTGCAGATGCCCCTTTACAATCGGTAAAGTGAGCCTACTTGTGGTGTAGCCGGGGGCATTGGCGGCCATATGTAGCCCCATGGTTGCTCCCAGAGGAATGAGGGGCACAGATTGACCTGCGTCCTGTCAGTTGCGAACCAAAAAGGCGGAGTCGGCAAGACCACCACATCAATCAATCTAGCTGCCGCTATCGCTCTAAAGAAGAAAAAAACGCTCCTCATCGATCTCGACCCGCAATCGAACGCAACGATCGCATTTTTCGCCCCTGCCGATATCCAAGCCACGATGTACGACATTTTCGCCGAGCACTCGGCCGAGATGTCAAAAATTATTCGCCCGACGAAAGACCCGTATCTGTTCGTCGCTCCCGCCCGCCTTGCGCTCGCCCGACTCGAGCAGCAACTCGCCGGCGCTTTCGACGCTCCATTCAAACTGAAAGACGCGCTTGCGCCCGTGCTGAAAGATTTCGATTTCATCGTGATGGACACGCCGCCCGCGCTCGGTATTCTCACCGTAAATGCGCTCGTCGCCTCGACGCACCTCCTCGTGCCGATTCAAGCAGCCTACTTCGCGATTGAGGGCACGGACGACCTGCTCGAAACCTACGCGCGCATCCGGTCGCGCCCCAACCCGGATTTGAAAGTGCTCGGCGTCGTCATCACGCTTTTCGACAAGCGCACAAACATTTCGCGCGACACGCATGAACAGATTCGCGCGACTTTCGGCAATGCGCTCTTCAAGACGCGCATCAGCAAGAACGTGCGTCTCGAAGAAAGTCCAGCCTACAAAGAAACTATTTTTTCGTACGCGCCGAAATCTTCCGGCGCAGAAGAATATAAGAAACTGGCCCAGGAGGTAATACAACGTGTCCAAGAGGATCGGGTTACCCGTCACTCTCAAGATGCGGCATGACGCTCACTACGTTGAGACTCTGACGAGTTTCAGCGGCGCGTCCATCGGCCGCATGATCCCGATCGATAAGATTCGGCCCAACCCGGATCAGCCGCGCAAGTTTATTGGCGACGTCCGCGAACTTTCCGATTCGATCCGCGAAAAGGGCGTGCTGGAACCGCTTCTCGTTCGCTACATGCCCCGCGAAGATACCTACTACATCATTTCCGGTGAACGCCGCTATCACGCTTCGAAAGCCGCCGGCTTGCACGAGCTCCCGTGCATCGAAAAAATTGCCGACGACGCCGAAACCCTCGAACTTGCGCTCATCGAAAACCTTCAGCGTAAAGATTTGACGCCCTTCGAAGAAGCCGACGGTTTGCAGCGCCTCGCCGATCAGTTCGATTACACCCACGATGACATTGCGAAGAAGATCGGCCGCGCCCGCTCGTCTGTCACCGAAACAATGTCTCTCCGCGTGATCCCGGACGAAATCCGAAAATCCTGCAACGAAAATGGAATCGTCTCGAAATCGCTGCTTCTTCAAGTGTCGCGGCAGCCCAACGAAAAAAAGATGTCCGAGATGGTTCATCGCATCTCGCAGGGCGGCTTAACGCGCGACGAGGCCCGCAAATCGCGCAAGGACGAAACCGGCTCCGCTCCGCGCCCGCAGCCTTTCATCTTCAATTTCGAAGCGGAAGATGGCTCGTTCAACATTCGCCTGCAATTCCGCAAGAGCCACGTGAGCCAGGACGAGCTCGCCGCAGCAGTTCGAGCCGTCTTGCGACACCTCGAGTCCGGCGCCGCCCGTTCCAGTTCCGCCGTAGCGTGATTCAAATCGGCAGTTCCCTCGAGCGAGATATGTCAGCCTCGGCCGTTGAAACTGTAGCGGCCGCCTTCAGGCGGGCGAATTACGCCTGTCGTCTTTTCCTCGATTCCACAGTGAACTCTATGTTCCTCAGCGACCTCTGTGTTAGGCCGTCGCCGTTCTGCCGCAATCTATCGCCTGGCGAAGAATGACCGCGGAGCCAACTCACGTAGGCAACCGCACCCGCCGCCGCGTAGCCCTCCGTCTCCTCCCGTACCTCGCAATCCTCTACATCATCGCGTTTCTCGACCGCACCAACATCTCCACCGCCGCTCTCCAGATGCCGCACGATCTGGGCTTCGACGATCGTATTCTCGGCCTCGGCTCCGGCATTTTCTTCGCCGGATATTTTCTCCTCGAGATTCCCGGCGCGGTGATCGTCGAGAAGTGGGGTGCGCGCCGCTGGCTCGCCCGCATCATGGTTACCTGGGGACTGGTCAGCGTCGGCATGGCATTCATCTACACCGAACATCAGTTCTATACACTGAGATTTCTTCTGGGTCTGGCCGAAGCCGGATTCTTTCCCGGCGTTCTCGTCTTTCTCACGCACTGGTTCATTCAAAGCGACCGTTCGAAATCCGTCGCCGCCTTCATGGGCGCAATTCCGCTCTCGTTCATCATCGGCTCGCCGATATCAGGATGGCTGCTCGGTGTTCACTGGTACGGAATCAGCGGCTGGCGCTGGCTTTTCATTCTTGAAGGATTGCCAGCCGTGGTGTTCGGAGTGATTACGTGGTTTTATCTGACGGATTGGCCGCAGGAAGCCAAGTGGCTTCCCGCCGCCGAAAGGGAATGGCTTTCGACAAACCTAGCCGCTGAAGCCGCCGCAAGAAAAGCTGTTCGCACGTACACAATCGGACAGGCGTTCCGCGATCCTCGAGTCGTCCTCCTCACGTTCGCCTATTTTCTGCACGCCGCGGTTGCGTATACGTTCGTCTTCTGGCTCCCAACAATCTTGAAGCGCCTCACGGGTCTCCCCGATTTTCGCGTCACCCTCGTCGTCTCGGTGATTTACATCGCGAGCTTCGTCGCCATGCAAGCGAACGGGTGGCACTCCGACCACGTGCGCGAACATCGGTGGCACACCGCGATTACCACATTTCTCTGCAGCGCTTGCCTCCTGATGATCCTCGCGTTCAGCCCCGGAATGTGGCTCACTGTCGTCCTGCTCGGCGTAGCAAACGGTTGCCTCCTCGCCTTTGTCATAAGTTTCTGGGCCATCCCGTCCGCATTTCTGGGCGAAACCGCCGGTGCCGCATCCACCGGCCTGATCAACTGTGTAGCGATGCTGGGAGGCTTCGCAGGACCATTTCTAATCGGCTATCTATCGTCGCGCTCGCACTCATTCCACTCATCGTTTGTCTGCATGACGATCGCCGCAGCAGTTGCCGGTGCCGCAATCCTCGCCGTCCGCGTCCGCCCTTTAATTCCGGCCGATTCATCCAGGTAACGTCGTTGATCTTCGGCCGATTCCTCGTATTTCTCTGTGTCCTCTGTGTTCCTCAGTGTTCTCTGTGTTAAATCTTTGCCGTAGCCGCTTATACTGATATGCCAGCGCGATGAAATCCGAGACCAATCTCCTGCTTCTCAGCAGTTCCTTCATTCCCGGAGGCGCTTCCTTCCTCGATTATTGCGCCCCAGACGTACTGAATTTTTTCCGTACCACAACGCGAATTCTCTTCATCCCGTACGCGCTGAAAGATCACGCCGGGTACGCAGCTCGCATCGCCGAGCATTTTCAAAGCTCCGGCTTGCTCGTCGAATCGCTCCACGCCGCTCCGGACCAGCGCGCAGCGGTCGAAAATGCCGAAGCTTTCTTCGTCGGCGGCGGCAACACCTTTCGCCTCCTCGACGCGCTCTACGCCCTCGGACTTCTCCACGCCCTCCGCAACCGAGTCCGCGCAGGCGCTCCTTACCTCGGTATCAGCGCCGGATCCAATCTTGCCTGTCCCACAATCAAAACCACAAACGACATGCCGATCGTCTTCCCGCCAAGCCTCGACGCGCTCGCGCTCGTCCCATTCCAGATTAATCCACATTACGTCGACGCAAATCCGGACGCTCCGCTTGCCCACGAAACCCGCGAGCAGCGACTCCGCGAATTTCACGAGGAAAATTCCACGCCCGTCCTTGGCCTCCGCGAAGGCGCCTGGCTGGAAGTGGCAGGGCGTTCCCTCACATTGCGGGGAACCGCTGGCGCAAGGCTTTTCCAACGCAACGCCGCTCCAATCGAATGCGCGCCCGACGAATCCCTCGATTGGCTTCTTGGCTAGCCCTCCGGAATTCCACCGCCGCGGCGGCCTCGCCCTTCTCGAAGTTTGGTCGCCGATTGCCTCGATTTGGTGCATTTCACGCCACCGTTACTTCTGACGGTTCCGTTCCCCCAGAGCCTGTGCCAAGATCTGCATGATTTTCTGCCGGACTCGGCAAGAAGGACTCTCAGCGAAAAGAGGGGATATGGAGAAACTTAAGCTCTCGCGGCCGCGAATTAGCAGAATTGCAGTCGGCGCCGTAATGGCCGTCAGCCTGTTTGGCGTTGCCAACGCTCCCACTCCAGCTCAGGACCACATGAAGCCCGAGATTATCGAGGGCGTCATCACCGGCACTGGCCTTCAGTCCGGGGAATTGACGAACTTCACCCTCGTCATTTATGAGTTCTCCACCCCCGATGACAAGCAAATCATCTCGGATGCCTTCCAGAAAGCCCAGAACACGGGATTGTTCAACGCCCTCAGCAAAATGCGTTCCGTGGGCCGCGTCGCCATCACCGGCACCCTCGGCTACGACGTGAAATATATTCGCTGGTTCCCGACTCCCGCGGGCCGTTCGATCCGCTTCATCACCGACCGGCAGATTTCTCTCAGTGAGGCGTGGACGGACTCCAGAAGCCAGCAGTACAACCTGACCGGCGGCATCCTTGAAATGAACGACACGGAGATGAAAAAAAGCAGCGGAGTAGTCTACGGCGCGGCCAAGCTCGTGATGAAGGACGGCGAGTTAAGCATCGACGTCGCCAATGATCCCTGGCGAGTCGCCTCGATGCGCGATAACAAGGGCACTCCGGGCGAGAACTGACGATTCCATGCGCTCGCGATTGCCCTGGTTTCTTTCGGTTTTACTTGCGCGCGAATTTTGCGAAGATGCACCCATTCTGTGAACGTGGAATTTTTTCAGCTCGAGAGGAGCAGACTCAAATGAAAATCATCAAACACGCAGCGATGAACCGCACCACGATTTTCGCCGGCTCTCTGTTGCTGGTCGCACTGCTGACGCTCGGAAGTTCCAGAGCCGTCTCCGACCAACGGCCGAAGCCCGAAACGATCCAAGCGGTCGTGAACGGCACAAGTACTCAACTGGGCCAGATTACCAACATGACTTTCATCATCTACGAATTCTCCACGCCCGAGGATAAGCAGATCCTCGTCGAAGCATTCCAGAAGGGAAAAAACGACGGGCTGAATAATGCCCTCAGCAAAATGCGGGCCGTCGGCCGCATCGCCATCACGGGCACCCTCGGCTATGACGTAAGCTACATCCGCTTGTTTCCCACGCCCACCGGCCGCAAGATTCGCTTCGTCACCAACCGCCAAATTCGATTCGGCGAAGCGTGGTCGGATTCCAGAAGCTCGGATTACAATCTCACTGGCGGCGAATTGGATTTGATCGACGCCGACATGAAAAAGAGCACTGGCGTTTTGTATCCGGCCGCGAGGCTGCTGATGAAGGACAACGAACTGACTATCGACCTCCTTCAGAATCCTTGGAGGCTGAGCAACTTCTTCGATTACAAGGGCGCGCCCGGCGAGAACTAACCAACGCAACGCGCGATCCAACTGGCGGGAGGTCGACGAGTTCTCCCGCCAGCGAATAGTTTCTGGGTTTTCTCCGTGACCTCTGTGTACCTACGGTTTCTCTATGTTAGGTCTTTTGCTTTGGAGCCGCGGTCTCCTGCTCCATCCCGCCACCTGATATCCTAACCAGCCATGAATCTCACTTCTCAACAGGCAACGCAACTACAACACCTCCACACACTCGGCTTCGATCTCGTAGCATTCCCGATCTATCCGAATCACGTTGGCATTCGAAGAGGGAACTGTGCCGCGCTGCTCGCTCCCATCGAAAACGGCACGTTCCGCCTTTTTGGCGAGCCCACTTACATCGTCGACGGAAACCTCAGCGCCAAAATCACGCTCGACGGCCACACCTTCTACGTCTGGAAGAAACAAAAGCTCGAAGCCACAGAATTCCGTCGCGCCGAGTTATCCTCCTTCACCGACGCACTAACCGAAGCCCTCCTCCCAAACGTTTGACGGCTTCGCTTTCGCGCGCTCTTAACCTCCTGTAAAATCTCACACGCATCGCCAAGGAGAATCGACCATGCGGCCAGACATTATCCCCGGCGCAATCCTCCCCGACTACGAACTAACAGATCACACCGGCAAGCGCCGCAAACTTTCCGACCTCCAGGGCCCCGACCCGATGATCGTCGTCCTCAGCCGCGGCGCTTCTGCCCGAAAGACCGCCGCCAGGCCGAAAATCTCGTCCAACTACATCGCGAAATGGAAGTCGGCTACTGCCGCCTCGTCACAATCAGCACGGACAACCTGATCCAAACGAATGAGAATCGCACCGGCATCGACGCCCACTGGCCATTCCTCTCCGACGCAGGCCGCACCATCCAGAAAGACCTCGACATCGCGGAGTACACCGACCCGCAGCACAATCCCATGATTCCTCACACACTCGTCCTCGAACCCGGTCTTGTCATCTACAAGATTTACATGGGCTATTGGTTTTTCGGACGTCCTACGAACGAAGATCTGCGGCAGGATCTTCGCGCCGTTCTGAAAAAGTGCCGCGCCGATTGGGATATCACCACCCCCGACCTGAAAGCCGCCTGGGATCGCGGCGAAACAGATCGCTTTTTCCCTTACGGCAAATCCTACGCGAAACTCTATAGCGAACAGGAATAGCCAGCGCTGATGCCGCACCACCCGCATCGCAATTCGAGCGAACGACTCAAGCTCTCGTCAGCGCAAAAAAAAGGGTGAGCCAACCTCGGCCCACCCCTGACTTCCTTCATTTCGATTAGCGAGCGGCCTGCAAAACGGCGTTGATAAACTTCGCGCCGTTCGGCGTCCCCAAACCAGTCACATTGTCCCAGCCCGGCCCCGTCGTCAGCGACGAGTCCGTTCCAAACGCGATCACATCCCACGCGGTGCTGTTTGGACTGTTGTACAGCGCACTGATGTATCGCTTGGTTGTTCCCGGATCCACAAGCGCGTCCGGACTCTCCAGGATCGGGGGCTTCGGCGGTTGCGTGATTAATCCGAACACGTTCAAAATCGTCTCGATCGGCTGCACGTTTACGTCAACGATCGCGTTGCCTCCGAGTTTGTACAGCAGCGGAGCCGCTTGTCCCAAAGATGCGCCGGCTGCCTGATCGGCAATCGCCCAAACGCCGGAGAACATCGGTGTCGACAAACTCGTTCCACCGATTACAAAGATGAACGCATCATCGCCCGGAACGCTCGTAGGTGTGAGAATGATCTCCACGCCCGTCTGCGGATCGGCATTCATCGAGATGTCTGGCGTCTGGCGGAATTTCCCCTTGAGCGCCTTTTGGTAAGCAGGCTTCGCAAACACAAAGCTCGCTCCTCCTCCGGCGCCCTCTTGGAATCCGAATACAGTCGGCGGAATCGTCGGAGGATTCGGAGTGGGATCAGCGATTCGAGTTATGTTCAAGCCCCAGCCCGTCTGCAGCTTGATGTTGTCCTTTCCGTCAAGAAACGTGCTGGTACCGCCCACCGCCGTAACGTACGGCGAAGTGGAGTTGGCGCCCGCCGAAACGGAATCGATCCCGAAGGCTTCTTGATTGAGGATGAGGTTGTCTCCGGCGTCTCCCGTCGATACCTGCTGCGAAATCCCAAAAGCTGCTGCAAGTTGCGAGATGGAGTTCTGCACGGTCAGTTCGTCTGGCGCAAATTCCGACAGCACGATTTCCGGAATCCCGAAGCTGTTGGAAATGATGTTGCCGGCTTGCGTCTGGACCGCAAAGAAATTGCAAAGATCCAGGTTCGTGAACGAATTATCTGCTCCAAGCACGAGTACGATGTTTGCGCCGGGAGCCATCGCGTGTGCCCACTCCACGTCGAGAGTCGTTTCAAACTGCCAGTTTCCGTCGATGCACCCATTCGTGGCGGTGCAGGTCGCGGGTCCTGTCGGCTCGGCAATCGCAAAATTGGAACTGGTCAGCGGCGGCAGTCCGTACACGGAATTGAACAGGTTCACATCGTCAAGCAGCGTGTTCGATCCGAATGCATCCACGATCACGATCGTCTGGCCAGTTCCGTCGAGTCCCTTGTTGTAAAGCGGATTCAGGCCATATGCTTTCTGCATTTCAGACGGCTGGTATCCGCACGGAGGAAGATTCGGAGGCTCCGCTGGATTGCCTTGCTTGTCGGTCAGGTCTGCTCCATAACGGTTTCCGACGTATGTGCCCACGGGCTGTTTTCCGCCCGTCGTGAACACTTTCGCCTGCGGCGCTCGGAAACAGTTGGCGCTGAAAAAAAGTCCATTGGCGCCGACGGAAGCGAGTGGCACGCCTGCGAAGGGCAATTGAGTATCGGGATCCATCGCTCGAGCTACGTTCGCGTGATAGGAGAGATCGCTCAGTCCTTGCACCGAAGCAATCAAAGGACTCGCCGCTCCCGTAACCGTCGGCGTCGACGCTGCCATGCGGTGCATCACGCCCTTCACCATCACTTTGTTCACCTGCGTGTTGAACGCTTTCTGCGCGTTCGCCACGCTACCGCGCGCCACCAAAAAGTGGTTGTTCTTGTCCTGCGACGATACCGTCATGCCATGCTGCGCCAGAAAGCTTCTCACGGTTGCGACATCTTCTGTCGTTGGCAGGAACTGCTTCTTCGCTTCCGCCATCGTTAGAAAGTGGTGATAGTTCCTGGAGTTCGGGTCGTACATCTGCTCAACCATCGAATCGAGGGTTGCCTTGTTGTGGAGGTTGAGCCACACCGTCACTGAAATCTGTTTGGTTGAATCTTCAGGCCCCATTTTTGCCATTTGCTGCGCAGACGCCGTACCTGCCGCCAGCGCGAATACTCCCAGCCCCAGAAACACTTCCTTGCCAAACTTCGACAACCGCCTGCGCAATGACATCTTCTTGCCTCCTGATTTGGAAGGGTGACTTCGGACAATGCACAGGATCGCGTCCGGCACGCAATCACGCACTCGTCCCATTGCTCTCTCTTCTACTTTCTTCAATTTCTCGTGGTGGGCGCGTTCACACAGCAGCTTTACGCTACGTAACCGTGCAAACAACGTCAGACGCTGGCATGCAAATACACCGAAGCCCCAATTCAAGTCAATCAGTAATTGTTATTATTCTTCGTATTCACGCGCCCACTTTCGCCAAATCTTCTAGCCGCTCGGCACACCAGCACTGGCTAGTACTACTAGTGTCTTTGCACTCTCGTAGATTCTTCTCGACTCTGAGGACCTGCTGCATCGCCGTTTTGTGTGGTGTTTGGATGGCGTAGCACGCTGCTTTAACTCCACGAGGCCATAGCGTGGATCGACGGAAACTTAGTCCGTCGCCGTCAATCTCGATAGCAGCAACTTGAAGAATTTCTCCGAATCGACATCGACGGCGACCCGTGTATTAGCCTTGAAGTCGATTCGGGTGCGTCCGTCGCCAGTCCCGTATCCATCGGAGGAGAGAACCGCACAGGCGCGGCCTCGTACCCGACGGATTCGCCCGCGCTGAGCTCGCCGGTCGTCTCGATTTGCACATAGTAGTCCTTCAACGTAAGAATTGAAGGATCGAGCAGATGCGCAACCGTCAGCGGGTCGTGCATCGCCATTTTTCCCTGCACGATGCCTCGGCCATGCCCGAGGTGTTCGATTGTGGACCGAAGTATCTTCGCCGCCGCCTGGCTTGACGGATTCTTTGCGCCTTCCAATGTCACAATCTGGTCCATACCTATGCGCACTCGCTCGGTAACATTCAGTCCCACCATCGTCAGCGGCACTCCGGAATCGAACACGACCCGAGCTGCCTCCGGATCGACCTAAAAATTAAATTCCGCTGACGGTGTCACATTCCCGTGACTTAGCGAGCCGCCCATCATCAGAATCTCTTTTATCTTTTTCCCGACGGTAGCGTCCGACTTGAGAGCGAGTGCAACGTTCGTCAGCGGACCGATCGCTACAATCGTGATCTCGTCTGGATTGTCATGAACCAGGCGCCGAATCAGTTCGGAAGCAGGTTCTGCCACTGGCTTCGACTTCGGTTCCGGAAAACTGGCTCCGCCCAATCCATTGTTGCCGTGAACATAGCTTGCCGTCACAAGACTGCGAACGAGAGGGGTTGCTGCCCCCGCTGCCACCGGAATATCCATACGTCCCGCGATCTCCACCATCCGAAGTGTGTTCGGCAACGTCAGCGACAGTGGCACATTGCCCGAAACCGCCGTAAACGCCTCCACTTTCAGCTCCGGTGATCTCAACGCCAGAAGAATAGCGATTGCATCGTCTACGCCTGTATCAGCGTCGATGATAACGCGGCGCGTCGAGCGGCCATAGTGCTTGAAACGGAAATCTCGGCAGTTCGGCTTCCGCCGTCGCGGCTATCGAATTCCGTAAAAAGGTCCTGCGCGAAATGTGAAACGAACAAGACACAAGCAGCTCCTTGCGCTGGCACGTTCGGCCGCTCCTACTGGACCCGTTTCCGCACTGATCAACTGCGGCTGCGACCTCTGAGTCTGCGAGTCTGCGAGTACCTCGGCATCGCCGATTCCACCCGAACCGCTTACCTAGCTGTTGGAGGATCCGCTCAACAGAACCAGTCCCGTTGACGAAGTGTCCCGAAACTTGGCCGGAAGAGTTTCCCTTCGCGAACCCGAGCTGGTGGCAGTCAGAAAGAGCGATTCCTGCCTTCGGTCGCGTGCCGTCGGGCGGGTATGAACGTGCAGACGTATCGTTGCCCATCGTCGTCCTTCGCGTTTGAACCGGCGTCGCAGACGCTACCGATGCCGACGGCGAGGCCGTAGTCGTATCGTGCGCGCCGGGAGCAGAGGTGTCGGTGGTTCTATTTGAATCGGCCCCAGGCGCTGGTTGCCCCAACGCCGGTGCGGCTTGCGGAACGGGCCGGCACGCCTGATAACCGAAAATTGTTTCGCCTTGGTAGGCAAAGTTCCCCGAGTCTGCGAGATTGCGGCACATCCATTTCGACGGGTCTGGGTTCTGAGCTGACGCTACCCCTGCAAATGCGACAAAGGCCAAAATTGTTACGATGGTTTTCATTTCGTCCTCAATTTCGTTGAGTTTGTGTGGACAGTCGAACCACAATGAAGCGACGGCCCGGCGTAGCGCGGGCTGCGCCTTGAGTTCGCGTCTCAGAACAGATTCGCGAGAAGGCGCCGATTACGTCGATGGTACTTTGCTCAATGAGTTATTTACACGGTGTGTAAATTACTTTATTTTGAGAGTCTCAGGGCAGGCGAGACACCTTCTCGCTTGAGAGCTACCGCGTGGTGCCCAGGCTTCCGGATCACCTTATCCGCACCTAGAACAGTTTCGGTCTAGACATTGCGTCGATGGCCCACTGTTCGTGGTTTTTTCGAAAGGCGGAGTCCTTATTCCGCCCAGATCGTCAGATTTCTTGTCGTAGTTCCGCGCGCGGTTCCCAGGCTTTCTCGCCATTCCGCCATGCACGACCGGCCCGCCGCTAAATCCTTACACCAACGTCCTGTTGCAATCGAACTTTTCCGCGTGCTAACGTCGAACAGACGATGCGATACAACAAAAAAACCGAAACTAATAGGCCCGGCGACAGTCGGCGACTGCCAGTCACAGTTGGCGGTCCAGACGACCGAGCCCGAAGGCATCAATCGCCATTTCTAATCGGCAATCCGCGATTAGAAATGATCGTAAGTCATAGAAAAAGAAGCTTACTAGAAATTTCTAATCGGCGCTGGGCGCCGATTAGGGAATCCGCCGATTTTAGCTTCCCGAACAGATTTCGATCCGCAGATCTTGCCGCCCCCTCCGAGCGAGTTGCCGCGACGCTTCGGCAGTTTCCGATTACTGGCCACTCATCACTCATCACTAGTCACTCGCCACGAGCCACTGGTTCTGTCCATGTCTAATTCCTACGACGTCATTTGCATCGGCGCAGGCCCAACAGGCCTCGCCTGCGCCATCGAAGCAAAACGCGCCGGCATGCGCCCACTCGTCATCGACAAAGGCTGCCTCTGCAACTCCCTCTACCACTATCCCGTCAACATGACCTTTTTCACCACGCCCGAGCGCATGGAAATTGGCGACCTTCCGATGACCATCGCCGCAGGGAAGCCCACGCGCCCCGAGGCGCTGAACTACTACCGCCGCGCCGTCGAGCACTACGCGATCGAAACGCGCCTCTACGAAACGGTCGACGGCATCACCGGCCACGACAACGCATTCGTCGTTCACACGCACGATGAAGCCGGCAAGAAATCCGAATTCCACGCGAAAAAAATTATTATCGCCACGGGATACTACGACCGGCCGAATCCACTCAACATTCCCGGCGAAAATCTTCCGCACGTCTCGCACTATTTCACGGATGCCCACCCGTACTGGAAGCAGGATGTCGTCGTCATCGGCGGAAAAAATTCCGCCGCCGAAGCCGCTCTCGATCTATTTCGCGGCGGCGCCCGCGTCACGCTCATTCACCGCGACGCCGAAATGGGGAAGAGCCTGAAATACTGGGTGAAACCCGACATCGAAAACCGCATCCGTGCCGGCGAAATCTCCGCGATGTTCAACGCGAGCGTCTCGCGCATCGAGCCGAACCAAGTGTGGGTGAAGACGAACTCCCACGAGCAAGCTCTGCCCGCCGCCCAGGTCTTCGCCATGACGGGCTACCACCCCGATTTCGAATTCCTCGAACGGCAGGGAATCAAACTCGATCCCGTAACCAAAAAGCCGCAAACCAATCCCGAAAGCCTCGAAAGCAACGTCCCTGGAATTTATGTCGCAGGTGTCGTAGTCGGCGGCATGCACACCGGCGAAATCTTCATCGAAAACGGCCGCTTCCACGGCAGACAAATCATCACCGCCATGTCCGGCAAAGGCGCCCTGCACGAAAAACCCCCAGTCGCGCCGCCAGGTGAATGAAAGAATGTCGCGAGATCGCGCCAGACCGCACCTTACAATCCCGCAAGGCTGCTCCCCCGTAACGCCGGCGTCTCGCCGGCTCTTTTGACTTCAGCACTGTGTGGCGCAAGCCTTCCTTTTTACGCTGCGAAACGAAAGGCCTGTGCACCTTCCACGACGACATCGCAGCCTTCGACACGCCGTAATCTGTCATCCCGACAGAGGCGCCTTCTGCCGACGAGGGATCTGCAGTTCTCCGCTCTGAGTTCAGAAACGGAGAATTTCCATGCCAATTTGCCGCTCCTCCCATACTTTGCTAAAGTGGACGTGCAATGCCATCCATAATCCGCGAAGTCGGCGAAACGTTCACGACGCTCTACAAAGGCTTCAGCATCACCCTGCGGACGATGTTCCGCAAAACGACCACCGAGCGTTATCCCGAAGTCCCGCCCAGCGTCGCCGCCCGCTATCGCGGCATACACGTCCTGCAGCGCGACGAAAACGGACTCGAAAAATGTGTCGGCTGCTTTCTCTGCGCCGCTGCTTGCCCGGCAAACTGCATCTACATCGAAGCCGCCGAAAATACCGAAGCCACTCGAATCTCCGCTGGCGAGCGCTACGCCCGCGTCTACAACATCGACTATTCCCGCTGCATCTTCTGCGGCTACTGCGTCGACGCCTGCCCCACCGACGCCATCACCCACGGCCACAACATCGAGCTAGCCCCCTACGACATCAACGCCCTGATCTACCGCAAAGAACAACTCCTCGAGCCCTGGCCTCCGCGCTCAAACTCCGCCAGAGCGTAGCCTGCAATTCAGTCTGCTTCGCGATCGCGAAACTGGGCTTTCTTTCGCTCCTTTGAACAGCCCCCACGACGATCGCCTCCGATTCGCATATTTCAGCGCCCCGCAGATCGAGTCGCTCGCAATCCAAGTCGTAATGCGCGCATCGAAACTCCTCGCTCGCTTTCCAACGTCTTCGAGTTCTCAGCAATGCCTTCATCGCCCCAATCGAACGCTGTCCGCGTCGCACGGCAATCCCAGAATTAGGCCGAAACAAATCCTCATCGCCCTGGTCTAACGCCGCCAAGCCGCGTTCCTATACGGCTCATCCAGTCTAGACGCGAACTGAGCCTCAACACCGCGAACCTCGCCGCCAAAACCAAACCGGACCAGACCAAAAAAATTCCAGGTAAATACCTCCAGCGCGCCCCTCTTTCTCACTGAGATTACCTCCCCAATTCCAAAAAAAATCAACCGGCAACAGTGCCCCCGCTTGCCTGTATCTCGACTTTCACCGGCCGCTAATGAATAGGATATTTTGAATTGAGGGATTTGAAATAGAGCGGCGACGGGGTTTTTGTGGGCCGGCGGATTGTTGAGTCATCGGGAGGACGACTCTCTCGCGCGGAAGATGGAAATTCGCCGGCATCGCGCGTTGTGCAAAGGCGGCGAGGGAAGAATGCTTGGAGGGAGTGCAAAGCGGCAGCCGAAGCGCGGGATTTCTGCCGCATGCGGCCACGGAATGAGTTCGAGATGGTACGGAAATTGCGATGCGGGCGGCCGGCTCGAATGGCCGACGGGGGCGGGAAAAGTGCGGGGACGGCGAACTCGATCGTTACAGGCGGAGTATCGCATCGCCCGCTGGCGATCGATTCGCGAACGAATTCCTGGCGCGGCTTTAGCGGCCGGGTTTTGTGTGGCCCGTTCGTGTAGGAGAGATAGCGGAGGTTTGGGCGGACACCGAAGGGATTTGCGACACGCCGCGCCCGGCCGTGAGAAAAGCGCGCCACTTCGCGAGGGCATTTGGTTGGAGCAAGCTGTGAGTTTGCGGCGGCGGTTGGCGGAGCTTCGACTGACGCGGAGATCATCGGCGGTTCGATTGACGCAACGACCGTCGACGGTTCGAGCGCCGCTGCGACCTTCGGCGGTTCGATGGACGTTGCGATTTTCCGGGGTTCGGGGGCCGCACGCTCGACAGCTGGCGGCTCGACGGTTGCGCGCGGAAAACGAACGCATTTCGTTGCTTTCGATCGAGAGACGATCGCTTCGCGTGGTTGCGGCGAGTGATTCTCGGGTGGCTCGTGCACGGAATCGGTGCGATCGGACAGGGGTTCGCAATGTCGCTCCGGAGCTGCGACGCGGTTCGCTCCAGCGGCCGGCAGCAACACAACCGTGCGCTGGAAATTGTGAAGCGCCGTTTGCGAGCCAGGCGAAGCGATTTCAGTGCTGGCGGATGCCACCGGTGCGTAATGCAAGCGGGCGCATTGCCGGACCATGCGCGCGAAGCGTGCTTGCACCTCGGCTTCGACCCACTCTTCCATCACGTCATTCATTTCCTTGCGCAGATTGGAGACGGAGTTCAAGCGAGAGAGTTCGAACGACTCAAGAGATGTGTCGGACGAAGTTAAGAAGTAGGAAAGCGAAGGTGTCTGGATACCCATAAGAACCCCCTGGCGTGGAAATCGCAGCTCAAAAAACTAGAGCGGCTCGATGCGACGGCGCGCAGATTAGCACGTTAGTTATTACCGTATATAGTACGGTGGTAGCGGTACCCGCCGGGCGGCTCGCGTGCATCCGCGACGGCATAAAACTACTTAAAAAGAAGGACGACGCCGGAGATTTGCGGAGAGCGGTGAACGATCGTTCTGCGAGGTTGCCGATGCCGAAGAAACGAATCGAAGGCGGTTTGAGCCGCGATAGCGACGAACGCGAGGCCGCCGCAACAGCGCGCCGCATCCGCAATCGTGCGTACATGCGCCGGTGGCGTGCGAAAACGCAGAGCCGGAAGAGCGAGCGGGCGCAGAGGATGGCGCGTTATTACGAGCGCAAGGCGCGAAAGCCGCCGAGGAAGAACGGGATGAGCGGCGAAAGCGATTGCGCAGGGGTTTGTGCGATCTGTTCGAACCGGCCGTCGGTACGGCTGGTGAGCCGGTTGCGGGTGTCGGAAGCGGCGCTGAGCGGATTCGAAGAAGTACTGATGCCGTACTGCGGAGAATGTTGATGGCGGCGTTGGAAGCAAGAAGAACTGCGGAGAAATAAGCGGAACGCGATGCGCGAGCAAGAATTACAACACGGGCGTGAAGGGAGTGCTGCTCGACGCGCGTCACTACGAGCGAATGGGTTCGGCGCTCTGGCTGTACTCCTGGCTGGTGCTGCGGCAAACGCATCAGAGCGGGGCGATTGGCTGGGTCCTGGGAGGCGCGCCGGTGAGTCACCGGGAGATCGAGGAGGAAACTGGATTCAACCGGCGGACGATCGAAGCGTGGTTTCGAAAGTTGAGGCGAGGCGGTTACATCGAGACGACGGCGGCGCCGTCCGGTGTGGTGATCCGCATTCTCAAGGCCAAGAAATTTGCACAGAGCCCCCGCAGAAACGCGGAGGGGCTACGCGAGGCTGCGTATCCCTCCCCGCCAAATTGCGTAGCAATTGACACGCAAAACGCCCCAATTGAGCAAGATCCGGGCGGGATAGGTAGTTCATCCCTAGTAAGAATAAAAGAAAGAACAAAAACAAACGAAATCCACAAGTATTTGCACAAGGAAATCCACAGAAAAGGCCAACATCACACGCAAAACCCTTCCGGGCTGGCAAAAGACGCTTCCAAACCCGCTTCTAATTACAGCACCGAACATCACCAGATAACGAACAACGGAAACAGCCACCAGAAACTTCCCAATCAAAATCAAAATTATTTTGGCGACGCTCGAACGCTCGAACGGCTGCTGCGGTGGGAACGCGAAGAAGCCGTCCGGCGCGAGCTGCGGGTGGGCACGGGCCCGGAGGTGATTCGCACATGAAACGACTTCGAGGGAATGCGCAGGGAAGTGGGCCATGGAGGAATCGTCCCGCACGGATGGCAGATGGCGTGGTACGAGCCGCGTCGAAGGCTGGGCGTTTATTATCCGGCGCCATTGAATTTGCTGCTGCGTGCGTGGCGCGAAATTCGCTCCGCGTGCTGGCGGCGATTCATGCGCCGGAGATTGAACGCGCGCAGGTTTTCGAAATGCAGCGCACGCACCGCGAGCGCGAACGGCTGGCGGAGGAGTATGCGAGCGGGTACCTGGTTGGATGGCGCGAATGCTTTCAGGCGTGTTTGGAAGTGGTGGAGGACGAGATCGCGGGAGCGGATGCGAGTGGAGCGTCGTGCGACATCAGGACGTGGTTGCCGATCGACGTGAAGCCGCGGCAGGAGAATTAGGGCCGCAGACCTGGCGAGAATGATCGGTAGCACAGGCTTCAGCCTGTGAGGCTGGAAGCTGTCCGCGGCAAATGTTTGTGTCAGTCGCTGCGGGCTGCGACGACGAAAGACGAAGCCAAGACGAGGATTGCTGCGGGCGGCTTTGGCGAATCACAGGCTGAAGCCTGTGCTACTGGTGAGCGTTGCCGGATTTTCTTTTGCGAGGAAAATTACAGGAGCTGCGAATGAAAGCGAGCGAGGTTTTTGATGTTTGCCAGGGACGTTATCGCAGCTTGCAGGAATGGCTGGCCGAATCGACGGGGCAAGTGAGGGCGCTCGATATGGAATCGCCGTCTTCGGGATATCAGTGGCGGCCGGTGCGAGCGCGCGCTTCGGAATACATGGCGGATTACGAACGGATCGGGCGCGGGGCGCTGCGACGTCCGGCGTGGAAGGGACGGCTGAAACTTTTTGAGATTTATTATTTGCACAGCATCGAGTACCGGCGCGCGATTTCGCTGGTGGGCGTGGCGGAAGGCACGTTCGATTACTGGATGGCGGAAGTGAAGCGCGCGGTGGGGGCCGAGCTTTCTCGGACGGGCTTGTTTCCGCCTTCGCGCTATTTTCGGCCTGGGGAGTAAGCACAGGAGTGCGCGCGCATCAAGAATTTACGCGTGCAGCCGTGGCGAGATTGTGCGGGGCGGGTACGATGAAAAACAAAGACAAGAGACCAACGTCAACGACGAGACATTGCCGCGGGCTACTCTGGCGAGTCACAGGCCCTCCAGAGGGCGGCGGGTAGACTTGAAGCCTGTGCTACTGAGCGAGCGCGCTATTTTGCGGCGATCGCGCTTTACGAAATAGTCGCGGATGATCGGGAAACCGAGGGTGAAGGGGATCCGAGAGAATATTTTTCAGGAAATTGGAACGCTCTTCGAGACGTTCGTGCGCGGTGTCGGCTTCGGCTTTTTTTGCGGAGACGACGGCGCTGATATATTTGAGGAAATCGACGCCGCACTTTTCGCATTTGCCGCCGGCGCGTTGTGAATGTTTGCACGCGGGACATTCGTAGCGCATCGTGTGGTGGCAGCGCTGGCAGAAGCGCGCCACTTCGCGAACGTCCGAGCCGCATTTCGGGCACTTGAGCATCGCGGGTTTTGGGAGGTTGGTCGCGATCGGATCGGCGGGATGCGGCGCGACGACGCGAGGTTTTGCGGCGGCTTCTGGCTTTGGTGCGCCGGATGGGGCTGCGCCGGGTTTGGTCGTCGTCGGAACGTCCATGGATTGATTTTACGGAGATGCGGCGGGTGGCGGGGATTGCGCGCGCGGCGCCGGATTGATAACACTGGCCGGAAGGACAGTGGGCGAGATCTGCTTCGCACGAATGACGTCACAAAACTGCCGTTGAATTGTCAGGCGCGATGGGGTTTAGTAGCACAAGCTCAGCCTGTGAGGCATTGCGCAAGCGCGCGCACGATTCGGTTTGCGCAGTTGAACATTGTGAACGCGAGTCGATGGGCCTGTGGACGCCGCTTACGGCTACGGCGAAAAACGAAACGAATCATGCTGCGGGCAGCGTTGGCGAGTCACAGGCTGAAGCCTGTGCTACTGAGCGGGTTGCTGCGGGCGACGCATCCGCGCCGCTATCTAAACGACGGGAAGCGGAATCGGCGGGCGCCGTTGGATGCGGATTTTTGCTGGGCGCCGTTGCCGTAGCCGCATTTGCGGCTTGGGTCGGCGGGACGCGGCGCGGCAGCAACTTTCTGCGAGCAAAATTCGGGCGCGGGCGGCGCGAGCAGGCGCGCGACGTGTCCGAGGCGCTCCTGTTTGTAAGGCTTCGTCATGCAGACGATGGCGCCGAGCGAATGCGCGTTGGCGTAATCGCTGGGATAGCCGGAGCTGGTGGTCAACACCACCGGAATTGATTTCAAGCGCGGCGTCGCTTTGATGTGCGCGCACAGGTCATAACCCGGCAGGCCTTCGCCTTCCACTTCTGCAATCACGAGTGCGGGCGTAAACATGTTGAGCACTTCGCGCGCGTCGAGGCAATTCGCCGCGGCCATCACGTCGTAGCCTTCGGCGGTGAGATAGCTTTTCACCGTGCAGCGAGCGGCTTCGTCGGAGTCGACCACCAGCACAAGCGGCCGCGTGGACGTTTGCTCGCGGTTGATCGCGATGGGCTCAGGCGCCGTGACGAGTTTGCGACCGCAGGAATCGACGATGTCTTCGCCGATGCCTTCGCCCAGCGCGACGGCGACGGCGTAGAGACCTTCCGGCGTTTCGAAAACGCGCACGATGCGTCCGGGCTGCTCGGCGTGAAGCGCGGTGGGCGCGGTGCTGAACGGGAAAATCACGGCGACTTCCATGCCGCGGCTGTAGCTCGGGCTCGAGGATAGAAATAGAATTCCGGCGCGCGAGACGTCGATCGTAGTCGAGACTTCGTTCACCACTGCATCGGTGACGTTGATGCCACGCACCCGCACGGGCGCGGAGATCAGCGCGCGGCGACGTTTGCGGCGGTCCGAAGGCGGTTCGTTGCGCAGAGATTCGGAAGAGTCCTGGAGCGACGGCGCGGGAGATTGAACCTCGACTGCGAATTCGCGGTTCGTGGCGCTGCTGTTCGCGACATCGCTTGCGGAGATTTCGCGGCTGGAATTTTCGTGATCGGCGCTCGCGCGCTTTTTGTTTGCGCGTTCGAGATTCTCGCGCTCCATTTCTTCGCGGTCTTGCCGCAGCGATTCGAAAATATCGTCGAGGCAGTATTCGTCCTGGCTCGATTCAGGACGGGGAAAATTCGTCGCGTCACTCATTACCGGGAAACCCCTTTTGCACGTGGCCCTTACTACGTTGAAGAATAGGCGGGGGATGCGGCGAGCGCATTAGAGGGAAAGTCACATTCGGGCAGTACTTGGGTGGGGCAAGGCAGTAGTACTACGGTCGAGGCTGTAAGCTATTGCAAAACGTGAGATACGCTAAGGGACGTCGGGATGCACCCACGAATGTTAGGAGACGAGAGGATGCCGTGACTGGGTGGCACGGTCAGGTAATTGCCCGATAGATACACGGAATCAGGCTTGCTATGCTTTTGGACATGCAGATTTATCCATTTGAACCATGGGAATTGCTATGTTCGGCAACTGGCAGACTCATGCCTATTGACGGCGACCTATCCCAAGATGTTATATACCTGTACACCTAAGGGAGGAGCGAATTCCGCTATTTCGTCGGCGACGCCATATTTCACGGCCTCTTCGCCGGAAATGTAGACGTCATGATGCTGAATATTCGCCCAAATTTCTGGAGGAAATTTAACATGCTCCCTAATAATGGCTTCAGTTCTTCCATCATCCAAGATCAAGCCCTTGGCAGCATGAGCCAGCTTGGCGGAAGTAGCAAATTGGGGACTACTGGTGCTACGGTGCATCATGAAGGTGGCATTCCTGGTAGTCTTCCGGTTTCGCCCAGGAACGCGACGACTCCGGCCCGAGGAAATCTGTCCGACGTTATACAGCGTGAGTTCAACGGATATAGTACGGAACAAATTGTAGAGGAACACTCCGTCTCCAACGTAACCCCCAGCCGTCTGGAAGAGAAGATGAACATGCTTCGATTTCGCAGCCATAACGTTGGTTAAGCCGGCGACAACCTTTGCCGCTGTTATTTGCGCTATATCCCCGCAAAAAGCCGCATAAACGATCTCCGGAACAGCCGGCGCTTGTGGAGCAGGAACGGGGACAGGTGCGTCTGACGCAGGTGGATTCGGATTGGTAGCCATATGTTCTCCTCAATAGTTTTAAAGTTGTAATACGTCCCAGACGGAGTCCGTAACTCCCAAGGCTATAACCGGAGTTATCTGCAACACCAGAAAGTGTATGCTTGCTAGGCATGCAGGTAAGGAAAATCGCATGCCTGCAAAGTAAGCATTGACAAATGCCTGCTGAGCATGTATCGTCCGGGAATGAGCGAAGAAAACAAGATTTCTGAGCACGCGTCGCAAGGCGGTAGGGCACGATCTTCTGTTCTAACCCCCGAACAGCGTAAGCAAATTGCGCGTTCGGCGGCAAGGGCAAGATGGGGCACGGCAACAGACCGCGACGGCGTTGCACTTGCTGTGCCGCTCGGTCACAGCTGGCACTACTCAACCCGCAAAACTGCCCATCGCTATGTTTCCAGGGAAGCTTTCCATAGGTGATGGTAAGTATCTATGTTATGTGTTAGATAACCATCGGAGAGTAATATCGCAGCGCGAGGTTGTTCGCGCACTAACGGGTCAGAGCAAGGGAGACATTTCGAGATACCTGGAGACGCAAAACCTTAAGCCTTTTATCTCCAGTAAGTTGATCGCGGACCAAACTATTCAATTCACGATACCAGGCAACCCGGTAACTGCGAACGGATACGAGGCCACGCTGCTGTTAGACATCTGTGACGGATATCTTCGTGCTCGCGATGACGGAAAGCTCTCCAGCAATCAACTCCATTTGGCTAAAAAGGCCGAAATCATTACACGCGCGTGCGCGAAGATTGGAATTATTGCCCTCATTGACGAAGCGACTGGATACCAGCAATTTCGCCAGAAACGAGAGCTACAACTGAAGCTGCAAGCGTTCATATCTGAGGATATGCAGGAATGGGCGCTGATGTTTCCTCATGAATTTTGGTTTGAACTGGCACGCCTGGAAGGAATTCACTATTGGCCTCGTTCTCGACCGCTTCGCTGGGGAAAATACATAATGGCTTTTGTATACGACGCCGTTGATGGCGATGTTGGCAAAGAGCTTCGCAAGAAGAATCCCGATCCTCATTTCAAGCAAAATCACCATCAATGGCTAAAGGAGTTCGGCAAGCAAAAGGTTCACGATCAGATTGAACGAGTCATCACGATTATGAAGCTTTGCATAAGTATGGAAGATTTTAAGGAAAAATTCGCCAAGGTATTCAAGAAGACTGCGATTTCCGACCAATTGACCTTCAGTTGGGATGGGCAGGTGTGATCTCTTGGTGCCCCTAGTCCTCTGGGTCACGGCCAACTCTCAAAAGCAAGTTACACGATTACCCATTGTCAACGGCGACCTGTCCGCGGGCACGTCCCGGACACCAGCGGGGACGCAGCAAAACGCGCATGCCATGCCCTTACTGAGCGTATGGGTGCGTGGGATCGATGTTGCGGGGGCGTAAAGTCGGCGCGGTGCGGCGCTATTGTTTCGGGGCGGCGGATTTATCGCGGAGGAGGACTACGTCGGAGACGACGTGGCGCTGCAGGACGCCGAGTTGTTTGCCGTCGGCGGACCAGTGGAAGGAATTGATTTCGTCGGACGTGAAATTTGTGATGGGGTGGCCGGGGACGGCGGCGGGCGCAGCAGCGGCACCGGAATCTTTGTGCGGGTCGTGGTGGCCTTCGTGCGGAAGCGCGGCAGGACGTGCGGCGGGTTGCGCGGCGGGGTGCGCGGAGAATTCCGCGGCCGGCTGCGCCGAGACGAGAAGTAAGCGCGGAGCATTGCTGTTCGAGTTTGCGGTTGCTTCCGCATCGCGATTTCCCGGTAGCACAGGCTTCGGCCTGTGAGGCACGTTGCTGCCCGCCGCTGCGCCTGATTCTGAATCGCGATTCGCGGCTTCCAATATTTCATTCGCCGAGGCTGAGTGAACATCGGCGCTCTTCGCTGCATCAAGCGGCTGCAGCCAGAGATTATCCACGCCGGATTCGCGGAAGGGGTAGGCGACGGATTTTCCGTCGGGTGTGAATTGGGGGCCGCCGCTGATGCGTTGGTCGGGATGCACGATGCGGCGGACCTCTGCGGGGCACGGCGAGCTGGGCCCTTTGCACACGGCGGTTTGCGCGGAAGCCTGATCGCTCACGTTCAGCAGCACAATTTTCGTTTGGTGCGCGGTTTCTTCGCCTTCGGGCTCGGTGTGAATTAAAAACGCGAGCCACTTGCTATCGGGCGATACGCTGATCGCGCTCAAGTCTAGAACCGCATCGGGAATTTTCGTCCCCGGCACCACTTCCGTTTTTCCGCCGTCCACCGGAGCGCGCTTGATTTCGCTGGTCATTGTGTCGCGGAAATAAACCCAGCGCCCATCGGGGGAGCAGACCGGATTGCGTTCATCGTGCCCGTCGCTGATCTGCTTGGGATTGTTGCCATCGGCATCGACGCGCCAAATGTTCACCAAATTTCCATGGTGATAACCCGCCCAGGTGAAGACGGCGTATTTTCCGCCGGCGCAGGACTGGGGATCGAACATGGACGTCTCCGCTTCGCTGAAAATCACAGTGGGCTCTGCGCCGTTCGCGGCCACACGCAGAAGTTTCGATCCGTCGTTCACGTAAAGTTTATTTTCAGGCGCCCAGCCGAATCCGAAGAGGTCGCGATTCTGCGTCACGTCGGCCACTGGCGCAGGCGCTTCGCCGCCGGTGGATCCTGAAGCGGGCAGATCGTAAAAGCTGTAGAAATTTTTTTGCTGGATGGCGGAGAGCATTTTCCCGTCGGCCGAAATGCGCAAGGTGCGATAGCTGTTGGTGTCCTGCGTGACGTAGCGAATCGCAGGGTCGTTCGCGGACAAATATCCGATCTGGTCGCGGACGAATCCCGTGTTTCGCGATTGAACGGTCATCAGCCAGCCCTGACCGGAAGGCATCCACACGAGTCCATAAACGGCCGCGTCCGTAAATCCAGCGAGCGATTCGCGCTTGCCGGAAGCAACGTCAAAACGAACCACCTGCGAAATCAGGTCACCCGAGAAAAATAAAATCGCGGTAATCGATTTGCCGTCGGGAGCCCAGGCGATCGAGACCGGCATTTCGCTGAGCGGGCCGGCGACGAGTTGCTTCTCGCCGCTGCCGTCAGCGTTGGCGATCAGCAGGCTGAACTGGTCCGCGTCGGGATGGCCGGTGCGAACGTAGGCGATGCGTTGGCCGTCGGGCGAGAATGTGATGGGATTATCGGCTTCGTGGACGGTGAGTTGCGGAGTGCCTCCGAGAATCGGGGCGCGGTAAAGGTCGGCCTCGTCGGCAGCGGCGCTCTCGCGTTTGAGAAAGTAGATGAAGTTTCCGTCGGGCGTGAAAATCGGGCCGAAGTAATAGGCGTCGGATGGAGCGACGATTTGCGTGTCGCTATCGGTGGGAAGGTGGCGAAGCCAGAGGCTGGTTTTTCCCTTATCGCTCACGACGCTGAGAATATATTTGCCGTCGGGAGAGATGGCGGCGGCGGTGGACTTTCCGTTTTTCGAAACCTGGGTGATCGCGAAATTTTCAAAAGGCATTGGCCCGGCGCGATGGAAGAGGGAATAGATGCCGTAGGCGGCGCCGACGGCGAGCAGCAGCACGGCGGCGATCGCTCCGATCACCGTTTTTCGATTCTGGTTCGCCAGCTCGTGAACGGTCGCGCTGCCGGATTCGGTGGTTTGCCGCGCGGGCTGGCCGGGATCGGAAAGCGAGCGCGGGCCTGTGCGTGCGGCGGAGCGCGAACTGGATTGCGGGCTCCTCGTTTGCGTGCCGGCTGTTTGCGTGCCAGTCGCTCCCGCGTCGATTGCGTCGGCAGCGTCCTGCTCTATGCGATGCGAACCAGAGCGGCCGGATTCCGACGCGCGCTTCAGGCGCTGCAGGTCGGCGCGCATGTCGCCGGCCGTGTGATAGCGCAGGCGCGAATCTTTTTCGAGCGCCTTCTCGATAATTTCGTCGAGCTTGGCGGGAACTTCCGGATTCAGCTGCGAGGGACGCACCGGCTCGCGCTCGAGAATCTGGTTGAAGATTACGCCGGGCGTATTTCCTGAGAACGCTTGCTTGGCCGTCGCCATTTCGTAGAGGACGAGGCCGAAAGAAAAAAGATCGCTGCGGCCGTCGAGCTTTTCGCCGCGCACTTGTTCGGGCGACATATACGAAACGGTGCCGAGCGCGGTGCCGGGGCTGGTGAGGTTCGGATCGGTGTCGAGCATTCCGCCGGCGCCGGCGGTGATGGCCATCGTCTCGCCGACTTTGCGTCCCGTGCCGAGCTGCTTCGCGAGGCCGAAGTCGAGAATTTTTGCCTGGCCGCGATCGGTGATGAAAATATTCGCAGGCTTGATGTCGCGATGAATGATGCCTTGCGAATGCGCGGCGTCGAGCGCGTCGGCTACTTCGATGCCGAGATCGAGCAGAGTGTCCATGCGCAGGGGACCGTTGGCGATGCGATGTTTCAGCGTGACGCCCTGCAGCAATTCCATCGCGATGAACGGAGTGCCGCCGTCTTCGTCAATATCGTAAATCGTGCAGATGTGCGGATGATTCAGCGCCGACGCAGCTTGCGCCTCCCGCTGAAAACGTTCGAGCGATGTGGGATCGGCGGCAACCGCTGCGGGAAGAAATTTCAGCGCCACCTGGCGGCGCAGCTTCGTGTCTTCGGCTTTGTACACCACGCCCATTCCGCCACCGCCCACTTTTTCAACGATGCGGTAATGCGAAATGGTGCGGCCGATGAATGGATCGGCGTCAATCATGATGGTCGGCGTCGAAGCGCGTCATACGAAACGAATCGTAGTGGACGCGCGGAAGTTAGTCAACGCGGGAACGCGAATGGTTGCGAAGATTTTGCGGGGTAGGATTTTGTAGCGCCGGCATCTTGCCGGCGGTTTTGACCTTGCCGGGCACGACGAAAGAGCCGGCAGGATGCCGGCGGTACGAAGGACGCGATCGTGCGCGGCAACATCGTGCGCGCACCGGCGTTTACGTCGAATGTTAACGCAGGCGATCTTTCAGGATTTGCGCGTAGCGGCGGCTGATGGGGAGCGGGGTGGGCTCGTCGCGCAGGAAGACGTGGAAGGTGTCGTTGCCGAGCGGGTCGACGCGATCGACGTAATCGAGATTGATGATGCACGAGCGATGTGTGCGGACGAATTGCGGCGACGGCAGGCGCTGCTCCCAATCTTTGATGGGTTGCAGCAGGAGCCATTTGCGGCCGTCGGCGGCGAAGATCTCGGAGTAGGAGCCGGCCGCGAGAATATATTTGATCGCGCGAATTTTCAGGAAGCGCGCGTTTGTGCCGGAGGAGACGAAGAGGTAGTCGGAATATTTGAGCGGCGGGGCGGTGGCGCGATCGACGGGTGCGTCACGGTGAATTTGCGATCCCTGCAATCGCTGGAGCGCTGACGACAATCGTTCGAGGCGCACGGGCTTCAGCAAATAGTCCAGCGCATTCACCTCAAACGCACGCAGCGCGAATTCGTCGAACGCGGTGACGAAGATCAGCTCGAAATTGCCGCTGGCTTGCTCGAGAAAATCGAATCCCGTGGCGCCGGGCATTTGGATGTCGAGAAAGACGACGTCGGGCTCGACGCGTTCGACAGCTTCGAGCGCGCGCGTCACCGAATCCGCTTCGGCCACGACGCGCAGCTCGGGGAAGTGCGCGAGCTGGCTGCGAAGCTGCGTGCGGGCAAGGCGTTCGTCGTCGACGAGCAGCGCGGTGCGTTGTGCGTGCGTCATGCGGCGGCCTTTCGATCGTTCAGTAGCACTGGCTTCATGTCTAATCGCCGCCTTCCGGCGGGCCTGTGAGGCTGGATGCTGCCCGCAGCAGGGGTTGCCGGGGCAGAAGCAAAAACAACAGCAACGGCGAAACACTGCAGCGGACGACTTCGGCGAGTCACAGGCTGAAGCCTGTGCTACTTACACCGGGTTCGGTGGTGTGGGCCGCATTCAATTCGATCGTGATTTCGTTTTCTACCCAGCCGTTTCGTTGCGCGGTTTCAAATGTGTGACGGCCTGGGAAAGCTTGCTCCAGACGTTGCTGCATGATTTGCAGGCCTAGTCCTGCGCCTGCGCCCACGCCGCGTCCTCGTTTTTCCTCCCCACGCTCGTTTACTTCAGTTCCATTTTTTCCCCGCTTCAAAACTTCTCGTTCGCTTCCATCGCTTTCGTTCTTCCCCCGCTGATCACTACGCCCGTCTCCGTTCTCTCGTTCGATCCATTTTCCCGTGTTTGCTACGGCCAGGCGCAACGAGCCATTCACTCGTTCGGCTTTTAGCGCGATTTGAAGCGGCATGGCGCTGGTTTGCATTCCGTACTTGATTGCATTTTCGAGCAGGGGATGCAGCAGAAAGCCGGGAACGCGGATTTCGCGCGTTCGCGCGTCGATATCCACGCTTACGACGAGTTTTTCTTCGAAGCGGATTTTCTCGATCGAGAGATAGCGCTCGAGGACTTCGATTTCTTCCCACAGCGGCACGTCGGAAACTTTCGTGCGCGCGAGCGAGTAGCGCAGAAAGTCGGAAAGCTCTTCGACGGCGAGTTGCGCGCGCGCTGGATTTTCTTCGACGAGCGCGTGGATGGAATTGAGCGCGTTGAAAAGGAAATGCGGATTCACCTGGCTGCGCAACATTTCGAGTTGCGCCTGATGCGCGAGTGCGTTGGCTTTGAGCGCGGCGCGCTTTTCGTTTTCGGCGGATTGGTAGCTGCGCACGGCGAAGTAGCACGCGCTCCAGGCGAGGAAGACTGCGGAAGCGTTGATCGCGCCGCCGAAAAAGCCGGACCAACTGCCGCCGAGCACGATGCCGCTGACGATTTCGCGCGCTGCGTTCGAGCAGAGCGTGGCGAACGCGCCGGCTGCGTAGGAGAGCGCGATCGCGATGGCGGCGATGCGGATCCAGGATTGTGGCCGCGCGGGAGGCGCCGAGGAATTGTTGTCGCGAGTGCTGCCATTCATGCTTTCGCGCCGGTACACGATGCGCAGCGCGCTGCTGGCTGCGAATCCTGCGAGCGTGAATGCGATTTTCGTCGCGAGTGCCGAGCGCATGGAATCGAGATGCGGCGCAAGGCCCACGTACGGAAGCACGCCGAGAAATGAAACGACGCCGTACGCGGGCCACGCAACGAGTTGCACGGCCCAGAATGGCGGGATTTGTTTCGCGATGGCGCGCATGTGATTCAGTTAGACGTTGTGACGGTGCAAAAGTCTCAGCGCTTTGGCTCGTAGGTCGTCACGGATTGGGTTGGCTCCCAGGTGGCGCCGTGATCCTTCGAGCGGTGAACCGTCTGAGTGAAGCGGGTGCCAACCTGCGCGTAGTTGATGCGAATGGTGATCATCGTGCCGTCTTTGTCCGGGCGATCGCGATAAAAACTCCAGCCGCCATTTTCGCGGCGGCCTTCGTAAAGCTGGGTGTGGGCGTGGTCGTCGACGTAAAAGAGGAGCATCTGTTTTTTCACGACGTCGTAGCCCCAGATGACGTCGGCGTTGAAGAGCGTTTTTCCATTTTGCTCGATGTGGCGATGTTCGAGGATGGCGCAGCCGTCGAGGACTTGTTTCGGTGTGGCTTGCTGCCGAAGGCGGTGCCGCCGGCGGGAGCGGGCGAGTCGGTGGTAGTCCAATCGCCGAGCATGTAATCGAACGCGCGAACGTCGTTTGCGGCGCCGCAGGGATTTTCGGCGGGAGTTGACGATTGTGCGGACGGCGATTGCGCGGTGGTGGATGACGACGCGCTGGCGGGTTGCGCTTGAGTCGGCGTTGCGTTGCCGCTCGCTTGCGGCTTGCGATCGACGTAGAACGATTTTGCGATGACTTTCCAGCCTTCCGCGCTGCGAATCAGCGAAAGATAATCGGTGACGGTGGCTTCCTCGGAGCGCTCCGTGATTTTCACCACGGCTGCGGTGCCGACGTGATCGATCATGTCGATCTGCATCACGGGGCGTTTGCGTCCTGCCACTTCGCCCTTCGCGACGTTTTCAAGAAATTGCGCGAAACGGGATCACGCGCAGCTCGCCTTGCGGCCCTGCGACGTAAAGATTCGACTGCGTGTAAAAACCTTCGCGCAATTTCGCAGGTTCGAACGACATGTAAAGCTCGGCGACGTGCCGGATCGCAGCTTCGTCGTCAGCGGCGGCGGGCGACTGCGCGGTGGATTGCGACGCGCTGGCGGATTGTGTGGCTGCGTGGTTCGGATTCAGTAGCGCCGGCATCTTGCCGGCGGTCTTGATTTTGCCGGATGCGACGAAAGAGCCGGCAGGATGCCGGCGGTACGAAGGACGCGTTGGTGCCATGAAGGCAGCGAAAGTTGCGAGAGCGATGACAAGTTGCGTGCGCATGTGTTCCTCCGCGCAGCAAGATGCGTGCACGCCGCGCAGAAGGGAAGCGATTTTGGACGAGCGGTTATTAGGATCGACGAGCGGCGGTGGGAGCCCCCTGCTTCAGCAGGGGGAGCTGGACTTCAGTCCAGCGAACGAGTGATGCGGCGGAGGGCGGCTTTAGCCGCGGGAATTCGAGGTCCCAGCGCTGAAGCGCACGATCGAAAGAAATAGTTGTTTCCGGAGCGCTGAAGCGCTCCTCCCCGCATGAATGCGGGGGCTCAAGCCAACCGAAAAGCTCCCACCGAAAGCAGCTCCCACCGAAAAGCCTCAGGTCTGAAGACCTGGCTACATCGGAGCGTGGCGGCGTTGGGCGCTGAACCTTGTTAGGCGCGCACGGCGGCTTTGGTGGCGCTGGGCTTGATGACCTGCTCCGCGAAGCGGTCCATTTCTTCGGCTTGCGGGCTGAATTGCAGCAGGAGGAGGTCGACGCCGGCGCGCTCGAATTCGCCGATGCGATCGGCGACCTGCTGCGGCGTGCCGACGAGGCCTGAGCGCAGGCCGCGATTCGAGACGGAATAATCTTCGAGCGAGACGCGCTGCTCGAGTTGCGTATTGGCGAGCCATTGCTCGTAATTCTTGTAGCCGGCGGCGTTTTGTTTCACGTCAGTGATGCGCGCGACTTCTTTTTGCGCTTCGGCTTCGGTATCGCGAACGACGGCGTACGCTGCGACGCCATATTTCATCGGCGGCAGGCCTTTTTTCTCGCGGCGTTCGGCCATGTCGCGAATTTTCGGCGCGATGCGGTCGGGCGGATCGCCGTGAGTCACATAGGCGTCGCACTTCTGCGCGATTAATTCCTTGGCGGCTTCGGATTCGCCGCCTGCGTAAATCACCGGGCGCGGCTTGGCGACAGGCTTGGGTTGCAGCACGAGATCGTCGACCGAATAATATTTTCCGCTGTAGGAAAAATGATCCTGCTTCCAGGCCTGGTCGACTACATCCAGCCACTCTGAGGTGCGCGCGTAACGATCGTCGTGCTGATCGAATTTCACGCCGTATTTTTTCGCTTCCTCGGCCCACCACGACGACACGACATTCAGCGAAACGCGGCCGTTCGAAATGTTGTCAATATTCGCGGCTTGCTTGGCGAGCAGCGCGGGCAAATGAAACGTGGGACGCACGGCGACCATCAGTTCGAGCGATTCGGTGACGGCTGCGAGCGCGGCGGCGGTGGACCACGCGTCGAGAGATGGCGCGTCGACGCCTTTGATGTCGTTCAAATTCAGCTCGGCGATGAGCGTGAGGTCGAAACCGATTTTTTCGCTGCGGCGCGCGAGCCGCGAAACGTATTTCCAGCTCGTTTCCATTTTTTCGTCGTCGACATTGCGCAGCCAGCCGCCGAAAACCGGCATCCAGTATCCGTAGCGCATCATCGTGACTCCTTCACGAGATAATCGACGAGGCGCTCGAAGGGATTGAAGCCTACTACGCGCTCGCCGTCGGAAACGAAATTCGAAAGCGCGTTGATGTCGTAGTAGTAGAGCTGGCCGTCGCGATCGTCGATGATGTATTCCACGCCGCCGACTTCCACTTTTGCGGCGCTGAAAATCTTTTCGACGGCGGCGATCACGTCGTCCGGCGGACGGTAGCCTTCCACGCGCAGCCCGGTCTTCGGTCCTTCGACGACGCAGGCCGTTTCGATTTTCGCGCCGTCGGTGGTTTTGCAGATGTCCATCGGGCAGAGATCGAACGTGTCGCCCGCGGTGAACACTTTAATTCCGTAGAGATATTTGTAGCCGAGGGTTTCAACGCGCGTGATGTGTCCGCCGCGCGCGGGAATAAATTCCTGGACGATTCCGGTGGAGTCGAGCCCGAAGTCGAGTTTATTTTCGCGCACCGCGTTTTCGATTTGTTCCGGCGAATCAAAACGCACGATGCCAATGCCGCTGCCGCCGATATTCGGTTTGATAACGATCGGGAAGCGCATGCCGCGCGCTGCGTCGGGCGCTTGCGACGGATGATTGATGACGACCGAGCGCGGGTAGGGAAGCCCGAGCGTTTCGAGAAGCGAAAGCTGCAGCGCTTTCGAAGTCTCGTTGCGAAAACCTTCGCTGCCATTCACGACGCGAATGCCCATGCGTTCGAGATGCGCGAGATAGCTGAGCGTGTAAAAAATTGCGTGCGCGTTGCCGCGCGTGTACGCCGAGGGGCTCATGCGATTGAAAATCAGCCCGAGTTGCTGCGCGCCATTCGGGTGAACGTCAAAGTGGTGGCGCGATGCGTCGAGGCGCTTGTAGGCGACGCCGCGGCGGTCCATTTCCGCGAAGACAGGTTCGAACCAGCGCGGGTGCTCGTAGTACACGCCGATCGGGCGCATTGTGGTTCCTGCCAAAGTAAACCTCCGAAAAAGTGCGTCTTTATTTTACAGCGTGACGCCGCCACGACGCGAATGATTCGGCGTAAAGGCACGGCGTCGCTGCGACGCGAATAACTTCGACGCTAAAAAAACGCTGGATGCCGGACCGGAGATTAAGGCGCGGAGACGCCGCAGCCCGCCAGCTTAAATCGCTGTGAGGTTGGATGCGCGAGGCGGCGTTTCGTTTCGATTGTTTTGCGAACAGGCGCGATGCGGGTTCAGTAGCACAGGCTTCAGCCTGTGAGGCTGGATGCTATCCGCGCTTAGGATTGGAATTTCGGCGTGGCGGGGAAATTCAAAGGAGCCGGCAGGATGCCGGCGTTACGGTGGAGCAGCCCCGCCGTGACTTGGTTGGGCAGTCTGGCTCGACATTGGGCTCGGTTTGATCACTGCGAAGAGCAGAATCGAGGTAGACCGCGTCGATTCGTTGGCGCGTCGCTGCCACTCCGTACCGCCGGCATCCTGCCGGCTCTTTTGACGTGGGCTGGCGCGGGCGGCTTCGGCGAGTCACAGGCCCTCCAGAAGGCGGCGGGTAGACTTGAAGCCTGTGCCACTGATCGGCGATGCCTGCGCGAATTACCCGAACCAATTACTTAAAAATGATGCGCATGTTGGTGAAGTCGAAGGTCACCGAATATTGCTTCAGAAAATCGCTGCCGAACATCCCGGCGACATGGAAGCCGAAGGAATTTTCCCACGGGAACGGGCCATCGTAAATTCCGGGGACGTTTTGCTCGGTGATCGCGCCCACCGAAAATAGCGTGACGTTGTAAGGAACGGTGCGAATCGCGCCGGCGCCGCCCTCGCCTTCCGACGCTTTCGATTCGTCAAGCTTGATGCCCGCCTGTTTGATCACGGAATCGGCGAGTTTCACACCGGCGCCGGTGAGTCCGCTATCGACAAAGAAAAGCGACGGCGGCATGCGGTCGACCGATCCCCAGGCGAGCATGAAATGATCGCCGGCAATCCACATGGGGACGACGTAACCCTTGCCATCGCGCGCGGCTTCAAAGTGCTTTATGTTTTTCTCGGTTTTCTTGCGCAAAATTAATTCGTTGGTGTGGTAATCGATCGTGGAAAGGAATTGGTAGAGGACGTTCGTGCCGATGCAGCCATTGAGCTGCTTCACGCCGAAGGCGCTCGAGAGCGAGCGCAGCGGCAGCGTGCCGACGGGAATGTTACGGATCGTCCACGCGCCGAGAGTGAGCGTATCGATGCGGCTGTTGCCCACTTCGGCGTGCAGGCCGCCGGAAAATGTGCCTTGCACGTTGCCGAAGGATTTCAATTTCAGCTCGCGCGCGAGATCGGCGTCGAGAAGAAGTTCGGAGCCGCCGGTATCGATGAAAAATGTGAGTTCGGGGCCGCCGTTCACGCGGACGTTGACAACGGGCAGGGGATCGGATCTCACGAAAGGAATGCGCGTGCTTTCGCCGGCGTCTCGTTCGAATTTGTAGGGATCGTCGTCGCGAAAACTTTCGAGCTTGGCGGCGTTCAGCGTGCCGTAGTTCGCGAGTTTCGCGGCATCCTGCGGGCCGAGCCCGGCAATCGATCGTGCAGCGTGGAAGAAATCGTTGCGGCGGTAGAGCGCTTCGGCGAGCATGATTTTCGAGTCGGCGTCGCCATGTTTCAGATCGAGCGCTTTGCGGAGCCAGAAGTCGGCGTCGTCGAGCTTGTTCGAGAGCAGCGCGATGTAGCCGAGCTGGCGCGCGGCCTGAAAATTCTTCGAGTCCTTGGTTGCAATTTCCGCGTAGATTTTCTGCGCCTCCGCGAAACGTCCTTGCTGGAAGAGCGAATCGGCGGGAGCGAGATCGGCGGCGGTGGTTTTGTCTTTGTGGCTGCCGCGGATGAGGCTGTTGGTGACGCTGCTAGGGCTGGCGATCGTGCGGATGATCGTGTTGCTGCTGTGGGTGGTGCTGTTGGCGCCGTTCGCGACGGCAAGAGCCTGCATCGCGCTGAGCCCGGCGAACGCGGCGATCAGGATCGCGCTCGCGCACTTCGTACATCGCATCCATGTCTCCTTGCGTATTTATTGCGTACACACAAGTGTAACGCAAATGAAATTTCGCTGCGCGGGGGCCAGCACGATGCGGGTTCAGTAGCACAGGCACTCCTGCCTGTGCCAGCGTCAGATGCAGCGTAGAACATGAATGCCAGGCGTGGATTGCGAGAGTCAAAAGAGCCGGCAGGATGCCGGCGTTACGGGTTTGCAGTTTTGCCCTTTGCACGCGCGAGATCTGTATCGATTTTGCTTGCTCATTTGAAACGGCGGCGATCGCGGTAGATTGAGTACGCGCCGATGGCACGGATGCAGACCCGTAACGCCGGCGTCTCGCCGGCTCTTGCGGTGCAAATTGCTGGCGGGCAAGTTGCTGACGAGCGAACGACGAGGGCAACGGCCTGGTCGCCGGCGTTTACTTGATTTCTTGCATCGCGCACTTCCTCGCTTGTGGCACAGGCAGGAGTGCCTGTGCTACTGGTCAGTCCCTGATCGTGCGCTCGATGCGCGGGTCGGGAACGATCCACATGATCGCGACGGCGACGTAGAGCGCGAGCGAAATCCGCGGCTCGTAGAACGCGAGCGGAATTGCGACGGCGTAGGCAGCGACTGACATCTTGCCTTTGAAGTCATCGCCAATCGCGAGGCCGAGCGGCGAATCGCGCCCGTGAAATTTGATCAAGCTCCCCGCGAGAATCGCAAACGCGACGCCTGCCATCAGCAGCACGAAGCCGTACGCCGCCACCGTCGTCGGCGCGAAATGGTTTTCGCCCATCCATCCGGTGGCAAACGGGACAAGCGACAACCAGAAAAGCAAATGCAGATTCGCCCACAGCGTGCGCCCGTTGATTTTTTGCACCGCGTGCAGCAGGTGATGATGATTGTTCCAGTAGATTCCGACGAAAACGAAGCTGAGCGCGTAGCTGAGAAATGTGGGAATCAGCGGACGCATGCCGGCGAGCGTGGTCTCGTGCGGCGCGTGCAGCTCGAGCACCATGATGGTGATGATGATGGCGATCACGCCGTCACTGAAAGCTTCGAGCCGCCCTTTCGACATGCGGAAATTCCTCGCGCGGCATCATATCAACGCGTCGAGCGTTTCGCGATGCGGGTTTCGCCTCACACGCTTCAAGTTATCCCGCCGCCTGCTCGCGGGCCTGTGAGGCTACGATGGAGAACGCTTCGATTTGGAATTTCGGCGTCGGCCGCGGGGAAATTCAAAGGAGCCGGCAAGATGCCGGCGTTACGGACTGGCAGCAACGCGCTAACGAATCGGCGGAGTCTACCTCGATTCTGCTCTTCGCAGTGCTCCCACCAAGCCCAATATCGAGCCGGGCCGCCCAACCATGTCACGGTGCGCATGCTCCACCGTAACGCCGGCATCTTGCCGGCTCTTTTGAGGTTGGCGGGCAGCTTCGGCGGTGCGGGTTAGTCCGCGAATTCCCAAGTCAACACCTGCCGGTCTGAAGCCCGGCGCTACAAAACCTTGTGGATGCTTGTGCGCGAATTGTTTTTACTGGCCGCCGGATTTATCCATGAAATTGGCTTGATCGGCTTTCATTTTTTTCAGGCCATCGACGGGCAAATAGATCATGTGGCCGGCGTCGTAGGTCGTGAATGTAATGTTGGCGCGATATTTTTGCGGCAGGTCGAGATGATCGACGGTGTAGTTGGCGGCGAAGTAGGGCGTGGCGAGATCGTAGTAGCCTTCCATCACCAGGATTTTGAGGTACTGATTTTTCACGATGGCTTCGCGCATCGCGGACGCGGTGTCGGGATAGCCGCCAATCGCTGAGCCCCAGTCCCATTTGGCGCCGTCCACTTGCGCGAACGTGTTGTAGGGCATATCGGTCTTGTAGCCGAGTTCGGTGCGCACGTAATTGTTGAACACGGACGTAAACGGCGCGACGGTTTCCGATCCCGTGGGATCGTAAAACGGCGTATCGAGCAAGCCTTGCGGATCGGGCCCGGTGTAGCGGCCGTCGAGGCGGCCGACGCGAATTTTCTGGTCGATCAGCAAATAGTGCGTGAATTTCGGGACGTCGATGCGCAGATTCGCCTGATCGATCACATCTTTGCTCAAGCCCGTGTAACGCGACATCTGCTCGATCGTTTTCTGGCGCTCGTCGGCAGTGAGCGAATCGCCCTTTGCGAGCGCTTGCGCGTAATCGGTGGACGCCCATTGCTCGGCCTGCTGCCGCGCGCTCGCGACGTTCTGCTGCAGATCGGCAGCGAGCTTGTGGTGATATGCGGCAACCATCGTGAAAGTGGGAATCAGAAAAATGTACGGCTGGTCGTTCGTTTTGTTGTCTTCGAGGGTTTGAAAATTCAGCACGGTGGAAAGCAGCGTGATGCCGTTGAACGCGATGCCGCGATCGGCGAGATAGCCTGCGATTCCGGCGGCGCGCGTGGTGCCATAGCTTTCACCGAACATGTAGAGCGGGGAAGTCCAGCGCTCGTTGCGCGTGATGTAGAGGCGAATGAATTCGCCGAACGCTTCGATGTCGCCTTTCACGCCCCAGAATTTCTTGAACGTTTCGGAATCGGCGGCGCGGCTGAAGCCCGTGCCCATCGCGTCGACCATCACGATGTCGCTTTTGTCGAGAATTGTGTAGGGATTGTCTTCGATGCGGTACGGAGCGGGCGGCAGGAAGCCATCGGACTGCAGCACGACTTTGCGCGGGCCGAGCGCGCCCATGTGCAGCCAGATCGAGGCGGAGCCGGGGCCGCCGTTGAACGCGAACGTGAGCGGGCGCTTGGCCGCATCGCCGGTATCCACCGTGTAGGCGACGAAAAACATTTCCGCTTCGATTTTTCCGTCGGGGCGCTTGATCGGCAGGCGTCCGGTGGTCGCGGTGTAGCGCAGCGGCTTGCCGTTCATTGAGATTTCGTGGTGGGTGACGACGGGCGCGACTTCGGCGATGTCGTAGTGGAGCTCTTTGCTGTCTTTGTCTTTGTCGCTGGGCGGTTTTTGATCTTGGGACGCGGGCGGCGCGGGTGCTTGTGCCGTGGCGGCAGCTGAACCCGGCTCGGCGGGAGAGGTGGCGTTCTCGGACTGTTTTTTGTCCGCGGATTTCTTCGCGGATTTTTTCGTGTTCGACTGCGTCGACTGGCTCGCGTCGGGTGCGGATTGCGCGAGCGCGCTGCCGGATGCTGCCAGTGAAAACAAAACCGTCGCGAGAAACAATCGCATTTCAAATCCTCCCGGATTTTTCAGAGTATCGCTGCGTTTGCGGTGTCAACGTCCTCGTTGCCGCTGTCGTCTTTGTTGCCATCGTAAAATGATAGCGGAGCATTATATTCCCTAAGTCAACTGGCGGGCGGTGCGCTGTGGAATTCACGGTGAGTTGGTGCCGCCACGCCGCGCAAGTTGACGCAAAAACGCGCGCCTCGGAGTTCGACGAAGCAGCCGCGAAAAGGTTGCCGGAAATTCGCGGCGTGTTCAGTAGCACAGGCTTCAGTTTATCCGCCGCCTGCTGGAGGGCCTGTGAGGCTGGATGCTGCCCGCGGCTTCGATTTGTAATTTCGGCGTCGAGGGCGGCGAAATTCAAAGGAGCCGGCAAGATGCCGGCGTTACGGTGGAGCAAGCACGCCGTCACTTGGTTGGGCGGTCTGTCTCGGCATTGGGGTTGGTTCGAGCGATGCGAAGAGCAGAATCGAGGCAGACCTCGTCGATTCGTTGGCGCGTCGCTTCCAGTCCGTAACGCCGGCATCTTGCCGGCTCTTTTGACGTGGGTCAGTGCGGGATGGTTGAAGCGATGTCGTGGTGGACGGCGCGCGGGAATCTGGCATCGTGCTTGCAACGGCACGATCCCGCGACATCATCCGGAACGCACAAACCGTGCATGCAGTTCCCGTTCAGGCGAATCCGGTCCTTCGTCTCAACGAATCTTCAGAGGATGCAAAATCTTTTGGTAGCGCTTGCTCGGGGGGCGGGTAAGAGAGAGAATGGCGCGCGATGTCACTGGGCGTAATGGACGTACTCTATCTTAGGGGGAGAAAGAGCGATGGCCGACAATCAAAATTCCGATCAGAAAAGCATGCTGGTGATTCGCGTGCCGCTGTCTGAAGAAGGGTACGCGTCGATATATTTTTCGAACAATGAAGGCAGGCCGATGAACGCGCGCGAGTGGTGGCATTTGAAGCAGGTGGTGGAGCTGGCGAGCCGCGCGTTTATGAAGTCGGAAGACAAAGCGCAAGCGATGGCGGCGGGAGCGTAATCTCGCGCGACGGGTTTGGTAGCGCCGGCATCCTGCCGGCGTTTTTGACTTTGCCTGACATGTGGAAAGAGCCGGCAAGATGCCGGCGGTACGAAAGGCGCGGCGCGCGTTTTGCGATTCGCGATGCGGGTTCAGTAGCACAGGCTTCAGCCTGTGAGGCTGGGTGCTGCCCGGTGCTTCGATTTGGAATTTCGGCGTCGATTGCGGCGAAATTCAAAGGAGCCGGCAAGATGCCGGCGTTACGGTGGAGCGATCGCGCTGTGATTTGGTTGGGCAGTCTGGCTCGATAGAGGACTTGGTTCGAGCAATACGAGCAGCAGAAGCGAGGTAGACCGCGGCGATTCGTTGGCGCGTCGCTGCCAGTCTGTAACGCCGGCATCTTGCCGGCTCTTTTGAAGTGGGCTGGTGCGGGCGGCTGCGGCGAGTCACAGGCCCGCAAGCAGGCGGCGGGTAAACTTGAAGCCTGTGCTACTGAGCGAGATTGCCGCGGATTTGGTTACGGCGCGGCTGCGTCGTGGAGCAGGACGACGTCGGATTCGGTGTGGGTGCGCAAGACGCCCAGGGTTTTGCCGTCCGGTGAAAAATGAGTTCGCGTGATATTGCCGTCGGTGAAGTTTGTGAACTGGCGCCCCTGTGCGCCGTCGAGCGGCTGCAGCCACAGGTTTTCCGTTCCATTCTCTTGAATCGCGTACACCAGCGATTTTCCATCGGGCGTGAACCGCGGGGCGCCGGAAAAGCGGGGTTCGACATCGCCCAGTAGAACGGGGTCCGCCCCCTGGCCCAACGGCACGATTGCGAATCGAAAATCGAGGAGACCTACCGGCACCGGCTTCGCTACCGCGAACACCAGAAACTTGCCGTCCACGGAAATATCCGGTTCTCCGCCGGAATTTTCCAGGCTGGTAAAAATCGTTCCCGCCACTTGTTCGGGCGCTCCGCCGTCTGCGGAGATCCGAAAGATTCCATTGGCGTCGGATTCCTGGAAGTAGATCCACTTTCCATCGGGGGAACAGACAGGTCTGGCGTCGAACTTTCCATTCGTGATTTGTTTTGGATTCGAACCATCCGCGTCCACACGCCACAAATCCTGGACGTTGTGGCCCTCGCCATGTCCGGCCCAGGCGAACGCAGCGAAACCCCCGCGACCGCAAGTTGCCACCTGGGAAATCTTGGCGCGCGGATCGATTGCCAGCTGGCTATTGCTTCCGCCGTCGAGAGCGCTGCGAAATAGGCTGGTCCAGCGGCTGATGTAGAGCTCAGTATCGCTGGCCCAGGAGAAATCGTAGATGTCCGTTTGCTGGGCGAGAACCTGCCGGGGGGAAGCCGGGGCGTAATCCGCGGCCGCGAGCAATTCGAGCGCGGTTTGAATCTTCTGCTGCACAGTGGTAAGGGTTTTTCGATCGGAGGAGAGCGTGAGGGTGGCGTAATTATTTGTGTCGTTGGTGATGGCCCGCAGTTTTGAGGTCGCGAGCGACACATACCCGATCTGCGTTGTCCGGAAGCCGGAGGTTTTGCTTCGATAAAGAACCAGCAGCCCGCGCGCGTCCGGGGCCAGGGCGACGTCAACGAGGTCATCATCCAGTGTGGCGAGCGAGCGCTGCTCTCCGGAGGCGACATCAAACGATAGGATGGAGCTTTGCGCCATCCCCGATTGCATCGAAACGATCCCGAAGATTTGTTTGCCGTCCCATGACCAGGCCACAGCCACCGGCCCACTGGAATAGGTTCCGCGAGCGATTATTTTCTCGTTCGACCCGTCCGGATTGCTTGCGATCAGGAGGTATTTATCAAGCTCGGGATCGTTGGCACGGATAAACGCGATGCGATCGCCACCCGGAGAAAATGTCGGAGGCGAATCCACGTCCTTGGCGAGCATCTGCGGCATGCCGCCCAGTACCGGCATGCGAAACAGATCGACCTGATTGTTTTTGGCCGTCTTGGTGAAATAGATGTAACTGCCGTCGGGCGAGAAGGCGAGCGCCGTGTAGAAAGCCCCTGCGGGCGGGACGATCTGCGTGTCGCTGTTCGTCTGGATGTGACGGAGCCACAGGCTGGATTTGCCTTTCTCGCTGACCACGGTGAGGAGATATTTTCCGTCGGGCGAAATGGCCGCGAGCGTCGCTTTTCCGCCCGTCGTAAGTTGCGAGATGGTGAAATGTTCGAACGGCGTGCCGTGCCTGATGCCAAGCAATGAATAAATTCCGTAGGCCGCAGCCGCCAACACCACCAACGTGATCAAAGCGCCGGCGGCCAGCCCAACCTTATGTTTTTTTGCCACTTCCACAACTACGGCGCTGCTGCTTGACGGATGTCGCGGCGATGAATCCTGCGCCTGAGCGGGCGCGGCCGCAGGATCGAGCGTTGCGGGCGGTGCGGAAGAGGAGACGGACGCTTCGCGCGCGCTGCCGCTGGCGATGGGCACGCGGCCGGAACTCGTATCGCGCTTCAGGCGCTGCATATCCGCGCGCAAATCCGACGCATGCTGGTAGCGCAGGCTGCGATCCTTTTCGAGCGCTTTGTGAACGATGCGCTCGAGCTCGCTCGGAAGCGTGTGATTCAGCCGCGTGGGCGCGATGGGCGGCTTGTGCAGGATGGCGTCAAAAATTGCGGCGGACGTGGAGCCGGAGTAGGGAAGCGCGCCCGTTGACATTTCATAGAGCACCGCGCCAAAAGAAAACAGATCGGTGCGCGCGTCGAGATCCTCGCCCATCGCCTGCTCGGGCGACATGTACATCACCGTGCCCATCGCCGTGCCGGGGCTGCTCAACAACTGATCGGCGGTGGCGGTGGGAAGCGCTGTGACGCCGGTGCCGCCGGGACGCGGAGGCGGAGCAATTTTCGCGAGTCCGAAATCGAGGACTTTCACCTGGCCGCCGCGAATGCAGAAAATATTGGCGGGTTTGATGTCGCGATGGATGATTCCTTTGGCGTGAGCAGCGTCGAGCGCGCTGGCGACTTGAATTCCGGCGTCGAGAAGATCGTCGACGGGCATCGCGCCGCTTGCGATTCGATGCTTCAGCGTGTGGCCATCGAGAAATTCCATGGCGATGAAATGCTGGCCGTCGAACTCGTCGATTTCGTAGATGGTGCAGATGTTGGGATGATTCAGCGCGGAGGCGGCGCGAGCTTCGCGCTGGAAACGTTCGAGAGCGCCGCGATCGTTCGCCGTTTCAGCGGGAAGAAATTTCAGCGCGACGGAGCGGCCGAGTTTCGTGTCGATGGCACGGTAGACGACGCCCATGCCGCCGCCGCCCACTCTTTCCTCGATCCGGTAGTGAGAGATGATCTTACCAATCATGCAAGAGCGCGCCCCAGCGGCGCATGTTAGGCCGGGGTGGAAGCGTAAGTCAACGCGACGGCGCGGATGCGGGCACTTGGTTACTGCGCGGCTGCGTCGTGCAGCAGGACGGCGTCGGATTCGGTGTGAGCGCGCAGGACCCCGAGGGTTTTGCCGTCGGGCGAGAATTGCGAGATGCGGATCGTGTCGGAATCGAAATTTGTGATTTGACGGCCGCGCGCGCCATCCAGCGGCTGGACCCAAAGGTTGTCCACTCCGTTTTCGCGAACGGGATAGATCACTGCTTTTCCATCGGGCGTGAAATCAGGGCTCGCCGAAATGCGCGGATCGGGAACGAGCGTCCGCAATTGCGGCGACGGGCCTGCATCGAGCGGGACGAGCACAATTTGATCGGAAGGTCCGGCGCGATCCGGCAAAGCCATCAAAGTGACGAGCCATTTGCCGTCCGGTGAAATTTCGATGATTGGACCGGCCGGGAGATTCTTGGGAGCTGTGGCACCCGGCACAATCTCGGGTTCGCCGCTCTCGATGGGCGCGCGCAGGATTCGATTGGTGTCCAAGTTATCGTAGTAGACCCACTTGCCGTCGGGCGAACACACCGGCGCGATGTTGAATATTCCTTTGCTGAGTTGCTTGGGATTCGAGCCGTCGTCGTCCACGCGCCAGACGTTCGCCTGATTGGCCGCCGTATGCCCCGCCCACACGAAAACCACATAACGAGTTCCCGGACACCGGCTCGGGCGCAGCACCTGGCCGCTCGCTTCGCTCAGGAGCGCGGATTTATTCTGGCCGTCGGCGGAAACGCGCAGCAGGCTGTTGCCGCCGTCGAAGTAGAGGTCTCCGTTGCTGGCCCAGCCAAAAAGGAATGAACTATTGTCCTGCGCGGTCGCGGGTTTTGGCGCGCTTCCGGAAAAACCGCCGGCGGGTATCAGGTAGAGAGTCGTGGTGATGGACTGCTGAACGGTCGCGAGCGTTTTTCCGTCAGCGGCCAGCGTGAGCGATTCATAGTTGTTCGTGTCTTTCGTCACCGGGCGGAATTCGCCGGCCGGATAGGAAACGAATCCGATTTGCGTGTGCGCGATGGGGCTGAGCTTGCCCTGGTAACTCGAGAGAAGTCCACGGCCATCCGGCAGCCACCGGGCATTGAGCAACAATCGGTCGGGGAATTGCGCGAGAGTGCTTATTTTTTGCGAACTCAAGTCCTCGAGCTGGATTCTGCTGAGCGCGTCCCGCTGATATTCGATCACGGAGGTGAGCCGCTTGCCGTCGGGAGACCAGGCGACGAAAGCGGGTGACTCCGAAGTGGAGCCTTCGGCCACTTGCGTTTCGTCCGAGCCATCGAGCTTCGCCGAAAGCACCTGGAATTTCTCAAATTTCGGACGGATCAGCCGCACGAACAGCAGGCGCTTGTTATCGGGCGAAAAACTGATGCCGCTATCCACATTCCGGACGATCTCCTGCGGCGTGCCGCCGAATAAAGGCGCGCGAAAAAGATCGAACTCGGTTTGCGCGGTGTCTGTCGCTCTCGCGAAGTAGAAGTAGTTGCCATCCGCCGAAAAGGCCAGCTCCCGGTATAAATTTTCCGAAGGCGCGACCACTTGCGTGTCGCTGTTGGTGGGGATATTGCGCAGCCACATGCTTTGTTTGCCGCCGTCCTTCTCGATGCTGAGCAGATATTTGGCGTCACCGGAAATGGCGGCGGCGATGGTCTTGCCGTTGTTGGTAATCTGCGTGATCGTGAAATTTTCGAAGGGACCGGCGCGCTTCGCGTGGAATAGCGAGTAAATTCCGAAAGCGGCGGCGGCGATGAGCGCGAGAATCACGAGGACGACGGCAAGAAGTTTGCCTTTGTGCTGCTTGGCCGCTTCCACCACGGCGGTGCTGCTCGATAAAACTTGTAACGAGGAATCTTGCGCGCCGGCCGTTGCTGCGGGCGGCTCCGGCGGGTGACTGCCCGAAGCCTGCGCTGCCGAAGGATGGTTGAGGGAGGCTCGATCGCTCTCCGGGCTTCCCGGGGCGCTGCCGCTGGCGATGGGCACGCGGCCGGAATTTGTATCGCGCTTCAGCCGCTGCATGTCGGCGCGCAGATCGGAAGGATGCTGGTAGCGCAGACTTGGATCCTTCTCGAGCGCTTTGTGAATGATCCGCTCAAGCTCCGAGGGAAGCGTGGGGTTCAATCGGGTCGGCGGCACGGGCGATCGGTGCAGGATGGCGTCGAAAATTGCGGCGGACGTGGAGCCGAAGAAGGGCAGCGAGCCCGTGGACATTTCATAGAGCACCGCGCCGAACGAAAACAAATCGGTGCGCGCGTCGAGATCTTCGCCCATCGCCTGTTCGGGCGACATGTACATCACCGTGCCCATCGCCGTGCCGGGACTGCTCAACAATTGCTCAGCGGTGGCGGTGGGCAGAGCGGAGACCGATGACGCCGGTGCCGCCGGACGCGGAGGCGAGCAATTTTCGCCAGTCCGAAATCGAGGACTTTCACCTGGCCGCCGCGAATGCAGAAAATATTCGCGGGCTTGATGTCGCGATGAATGATTCCTTTGGCGTGGGCGGCGTCGAGCGCGCTGGCGACTTGAATGCCGGCTTCGAGCAGATCGTCGAGCGACAGGGGGCCGTTTGCGATCTGGTGCTTCAGCGTGTGGCCATCGAGAAATTCCATGGCGATGAAATGCTGGCCGTCGAACTCGTCGATTTCGTAGATGGTGCAGATGTTGGGATGATTCAGCGCGGAGGCGGCGCGGGCTTCGCGTTGGAAACGCTCGAGCGCGCCGCGATCGTTCGCCGTTTCAGCGGGCAGAAATTTCAGCGCAACGGGGCGGCCGAGTTTTGTGTCAATGGCGCGGTAGACGACGCCCATGCCTCCGCCGCCCACTTTTTCCTCGATCCGGTAGTGAGAGATGATCTTACCAATCATGCAAAAGCGCGTCCCAGCGACGCATGTTAGGCCGACGTCCGCGGGTAAGTCAACGCGACGGCGCGAAGTTGGTTCCTGCACGGCTGCATCGTGCAGCAGGACGGCGGGTTTGGTAGCGCCGGCATCCTGCCGGCGTTTTTGATTTTGCCCGACGCGTGGAAAGCGCCGGCCGGTCCGATCTCAGGACTCCGGTGGATTCCATCGGACTCCCGAAACCAAAGATGCCCGTTCGCTTCGCTCAGGGCAGGCCGGCGGTACGAAGGGCGCGACGGCGCTTCGGCGCGAACGCGCGTCGTACATTGCCCTTACTGAGCGTTGGTTGCAGGATTTTGAATCGCGCGCGTTTCTTGCGGGCCGTTCGATCGGGCCTGCTAGTGAACCGAGGGCGCGCTTACGTTCGCGTACTCGAATCGGGTGGTGATGCGCGACTTGCCGCCCGCGCGGCCGGCTCTGCCAAAACGGCACAGAGGAGCGCATCCGCCGCGACGCACAAGCGACCAACCGGACTTGCGCTCTTAATTATTTTTTCTCCATGGCCGTCGCCCTCATCGCCGCGCACCTGAGGGTGGTTGAAGACGCGCTCAAAACGCTTTATCGGCTTATGCCGCAGGCGGCCGTCTCGCCTTCCACGCCAGCGCGACAGCCGTGCCCAGACAAGCTCCGACGATGCCCGTGCGCCATGCCGGATAGGCGTAGGCAATGTACACAAGACCGGCGACAACGGAGAGCAAGCAGATCCAAACCAACGCGGGAATGATGCCGGAGAGGCCCTTGGCGAGCATCCCGACGATCCAATCGAATTGGGTATAGACCAGCAGACCCAAGACCACACCGGTTGCAATCTCGATCATCAGAATCATGGCAGCAGCCTCGCAGCTTGCCCGTCGTTTGGCGAATCTGTATCACGGGGCGCGAGCACCGTCAACTTCCGTACTCGCGCATTCCAGCGGGCAGGCCCGGAGCAACCACGCGGCGCTGCATGTGCTGCTTCCTCTGTGATCGTCAGTTTGATTTCACGGCTTGCCTGGCTTGATCCCGGGTTTGCTTTTGTTCGAGCGCCATTTTGTAGGCGACGTAGTATTTATATATGTTGCTTACGTACTGCACGGTTTCCTGGCCGATATCTTTTGCAACGGCGAGCTCCACATTGCCGAACCATTTGTTGGGATCGAGTCCCTGGGCCTGCGCTTCCTTGCGCAAGCGGACGATGCGGTTCGGGCCCGCGTTGTAGGCCGCAAAAGTGAAAAGCGTTTTGTTCAGCTGATTGATGCCGGGATCGTTGAAGTAAGTCTTGGTGATCTGCGCCAGCATCTTGGCGCCGGCGTGAATGTTGTCCTGCGCGTCCCGGACGTTCGGGATGTTAATCGGGTTAGCGGCCGCGTATTGCGGCAATACCTGCATCACGCCAACGGCTCCGCGAGGACTCACGAGATCCTGGTTCAGCATCGATTCCTGATATCCCTGGGCGGCCAGCATCAGGTAGTCGAAGTTGTACTCGGAGGCGTACTGCCGGAAATATTTTATGTACGTTTGGAATTTCGCCATCTCCGCCTGGGACGCAGAATCCTTGAGCCACCGTGTGTTCTTGATATAGCGCTGGATCATCATGTTGCCGAAAACGGTTCCTTTCAAATGGCCCTGGATGAATTCGTCCATCACCGCTTTCAATTGGGGGCTGCCCTTGCGCATGGCCCAGGCAGCTTGCCCATCGTCCTTGAGGACGGCGGGAGTGACCACGATATTGGTGAAAACTTTAGACCAGAGCTCGGCGCGAAAGTTGAACGAAACAGTGGCGGGGATGAGCCCGGCATTCACCATCTCGAGTAAATCCTCTTCGGTCAGATTCGGGTCCACTGCCTTGATGCCGATTTCGGGTTTGCCGCTTTGCTTGAAGCGCTGATTCACTTTTTCGAGTTCCGCTTTGGCAACCGCAATCGAGCTGACGTAGACATCCTTGCCGCTCAAGTCGTCAATGCTATTGATAGCGGGGCCTTTTTTAGAGGCGACCACCACCAATTTCACGTCGTTCATAACTGGGAGAGTGAAATCGACGAGCTTCTCGCGTTCGGGCGTGACGATGATGCCGGTGCAGATAATATCCGCCAGGCCGCCATTCAGAGCTTCCAGCAACTGGCCCGGCGGCATCGGCAGGAACACAACCTTGAATTTTCTGGCGCCGGTCTTGAGTTTCTTGTTCGTGTCGAGCTCGAATGCCTCCATGCCTTCGGCGATCACACCGCGTGGGCGCCCCTTGTCATAAAAAAATCCCGATCGGTTGCTCACAACCAATACGCGGAGATAACCGCGCTTCACGATTTCGTCCCAATCGCCCGTCAAGCGCCCAAAGTTCTTCGGCAGCACGAGCGCGGTGGTTTGCACGCTTGTATCGGCGTCCGTGGTCTCGACGCCGGCCGGGGCAGTGGCGGGAGCGGGTTGCTGAGTTTGTGCGGGAGCCGCAGGCGCCGGCGATTTTGGCGTTGAAGAGCAGCCGGTGAGTGCAAGGACAACAATTGCGAGTGTGGCGGAACCCGCTCTGGCCATGTGCGGGAACGGAAATATTTGCGGAGACAAGCTGCCTCCTTGCCGACGACTTCCCTTAACTGCCGGGACGGGATCGGTTGACGCCCACAGCGCCCGCGATTGTCTCGGCGTCCCTCACGCCGGCGGGGACCACGGCGATCTGCCCGGGCGGAGTTCGGGAGTTCGCGACTCTACCTGGCCACGGGCAGTTTCGTTGGCTGGGTGAGACGGAACTCGAGAAGAGTTTCGCTTGGCACGGAAACCTGCTCGCCCTTCTTTGACGCAGCGACGGCGGTTCCCGCGCCGACCCCCACGAGCGCTCCAATACCTGCGCCTTTACCTCCGCCAGCTATCCCGCCAATCAGCGCGCCCAGCCCTGCTCCGCCCAAAACTTTTTTGGTCGTGTTGCCACCCTCGCCCTTCCCCTTAACCTCATATTCACTGGTCATCAGCGGATAGGTGGTTCCGTTGATCACAATGTCCGTGAGTTCCAGAACGAGTTGGGAACTGCCCTTAAATTTCCCGGACGAAGATGCTTGCGCGAGGATTCCGTAAAGAGTGGTCCCTTTCCGCGCCACGGTCACATCGTACGCTTGCAAATTGGCTTCCAGCGACGCCTTAAATCGAAAGCCCGCTTTCTGTTTGCTCGAATCCACAGAATCGATCATCCGCACTAAAATTCGCGTCCCTGCCGGCACCTCGACTTTATTTGAACCTTGAGCGCGGGAGAGTGGCGCCATCCACAATGTGGCCATCGCCGCCAGCAGCAGCGCCGCAACTCTCGCGTTCACGACTCGCATATTCAGTCCCGCCTGGATGGTCTTCATGAGCCCACCACCGGCAGCGACGAGGCAATCTTGAGGTCGATGATCTCCAGCAATTGATGTTCCACCTGCAGAAAACGAGCGGCCGTGATCGCTCCCAACTCCTGTTTCACCCGTTCATAATATTTCGCCAGCAGTTCGCCCCGCTGCTTCTGAAAAGCCATTCCGTTCTTTGCCAATTCGTCCGCTTTCTCGTCGGTCATCGTCGTGTACGACTTGGCGTACTCCTGAATGTTTGCGATACGCAGATCATTGAGCTTGCTGAGTTCAACGGCGTAGTCGTTGTAAATGGGCCAAAACTTGGCCGCGTCTTCTGCGTCAAACTGCATCACCGCGCCCAGCAGCGTTGCTTTTTCCTTGTTCACGTCCCTGCGCAGGAGTGTGATGTATTCGCGAATGTTCAGTTCCTCTGCGTCCGGTGCTTTCGCAGCCGTCTTCGCAGCCGGCTTCGCCGCTGGATTCGTCGCCGTCTTCGCTGGAGTCTTCGTCGACGTATCCGTCGACGGGGTGGTTTGCGCGACCACAGCCGCGCTGGAAGCCATACACATGACGAGAAAAACTGCCATTGCCATTGCACGCATCGCGATTGTCCTCGTTTTTCCTCGCCGAACGCGGCTGAGAATTGTGGCGGCCCCGGAATCAGGAGCTCAGGAGTAAAGTTCCGCGCGACACTACACCCGGCACTCAAAGGGTGTCAAGTTCTTGCCCGCAGCCGGCCGCGCCAGCCGCCAGGCGGAACGTGGCGGGATCGGCGGCCTTCACTGTTGTTCGCGCAGCGCCGCACGATCGCCTCGCGCAAAAGTTCCATGCGGGCCGGATCGGGTTTTTCCGCGCGCGCTCGTAACCTGCAATCCTCGCTTCGTTCAGTCCAATCCAGTTCGCGCGACCGATTCAATTATGAACTTGCTCGCGATCATTCCGGTTCCCGGCAGCGATCTGGCAGCCCGCGATCGCGAGCCCATTTGCGAATCATGGGAACCACCGATACCGCATGGGCGGTGTTTACCATCCTATTTATTTCCGATGTGCATATTGCAGCTGGGAATTCCAAACGCTATCACCGTTTTTTCTTCCCATGGATTGCGGGCAAGTGGTAAAGTTTGCCCGGGCATGACCGCGCGAAAAAAGACCGATATCGGCAAGATTGTCGCTCAAGCGTTGGTCTTACTGTTGTTGTCTGGAATCGTTTTCGGAGAATTCCCCGAGATCCTGTCCCTTACGGACAATACATCCAACGACTTTACGGTGAGCAAGACAACTTCGGCGGTTGCCCCGCTTGCCCGGGACGCCAGCCGGCCTGCTCGAGTCTCGGATCTACAGCTCACCATGTCTGCGGACGACCCGCTTATTTCGCGCACGATTCCGCAAAAAAAAGCAGAGTGGATACCCTCAGACGTTTTAACCCATCACTTCATTCTCCGCACGTAGCCTAGGTTCGATTCATTTCGGTTGCGGTTTCGAGCCTCGTAATTACTACAAGCGAAAAAACTATTTCGGTGGAATGGAGACCCATGAGATTACTCAGAATCGTTTCGTTGGTAATGACGATTGCCTTGATTTTCTGTGCTTCGCTGTTCGCCCAGAATGCGCCGCTAGATCGCACGGTGCTGCCCATCCCGGAGCCCAACTATCCGCACAGCACGGTGCTGGATGCGCGCAACACCAAAGCTCCGCCGCGTTTCGATGTCACGGCGCCCGCGAATGCTCCGAACGTATTGATCGTGCTGATCGACGACATGGGTTTTGGCCAGTCGAGCGTGTTCGGCGGCCCGATTCACATGCCCATTGCCGAGCGCCTCGCCAGCAATGGCCTTCGCTACAACAATTTTCATACCACCGCGCTTTGTTCTCCCACGCGCTCGGCGCTTATTGACCGGACGCAATCACCACATCAATAACTTCGGCTCCATCTCGGAAACCGCCACTGCTTTCCCCGGAAACACCGGTGTCCGTCCCAACAGCGTGGCGCCGCTTGCCGAAATGCTGCGGCTCAATGGATACAGCACCGCCGCCTTCGGCAAATATCACGAGGCGCCCGCCTGGGAGATTAGCCCCTCCGGTCCAACGGATCGCTGGCCCACGCGCTCTGGCTTCGACAAGTTCTACGGCTTCATCGGCGGTGAAACAAACCAGTGGGCGCCGTTGGTCTACGACGGAATGATTCAGGTGGAAGTGCCGCACGACCCCAACTACCACTTCACCACGGACATGACGAATCAGGCCATCAACTGGATGCGTTTTCAAAAATCTCTCACGCCGAACAAACCTTTCTTCATCTATTACGCGCCGGGCGCCACGCATGCTCCTCATCAGGTGGCGAAAGAGTGGATCGAAAAATACAAAGGGAAATTCGACGAGGGCTGGGATAAGTTGCGCGAAGAGACGCTGGCCAAAGAAAAGGCGCTGGGAGTTGTCCCTGCGGATGCGCAGCTTGCGCCCAAGCCAACCGCGATCAAGGACTGGGATAAGTTGTCCGCGGAAGAAAAGAAACTATTCGCGCGTGAAATGGAAGTTTTCGCCGCCTTCGGAGAACAAACAGACTTTGAAATCGGCCGGTTAGTCGACGCCATCGGCGATATGGGCCAGATCGATAACACGCTGATCTTTTATGAAATTGGTGACAACGGCGCCAGCGCAGAAGGCACGATGAATGGCGTCTTCAACGAGATGACTTACTTCAATGGCGTGGCCGAAACGGTTCCCGAAATCATGAAGCACTACGATGAACTCGGCGGCCCCTATTCCTACTGTCACTATGCTGCGGGATGGGCGGTGGCCGGCGATACTCCCTTCAAGTGGACGAAGCAAATTGCCAGCAGCTACGGCGGCACGCAGAATCCGCTCATCATTCAATGGCCCAAGCGCATTACGGATAAAGGTGGGGTCCGGCCGCAATTTCACCACGTGATTGACATTGCGCCCACGGTGCTCGAAGCCGCTGGATTGCCGGAGCCGAAGATCGTCGATGGCACTCCGCAGACTCCCATTCAAGGCGTCAGCATGGTCTACACGTTCGATGCTCCCAAAGCAAAGTCCACGCACACCACCCAGTATTTCGAGATCTTCGGCAATCGCGGAATTTACAGCGATGGCTGGCTGGCCGGCACCGTTCACAAAGCACCGTGGGAAGCCAAACCGCGAGAAGCGCTCTCCGCGGATGTGTGGGAGCTGTATGACACGACCAAAGATTTCAGCCTGACCAACAACCTGGCGAAGAGCAATCCGGCGAAGCTGAAAGAAATGCAGGAGCTATTCACCAAGGAAGCAATTGCAAATTATGTGCTGCCGATTGATGACCGCGGAGCCGAGCGGGCCAACGCCGCGATTGCCGGAAGGCCGGACGTGATGGCAGGCCGCACCGCACTGACCGTCTACGAGGGAATGAAGGGAATGTCGGAGAACGTGTTCATCAACGTGAAAAACACTTCGCTCAGCATCACCGCCGATGTGGACATCCCTCAGGCGGGGGCCAAAGGAGTGATCATCGCCCAAGCCGGACGTTTCGGTGGATGGAGCCTATATCTAAAGGACGGCAAGCCGACGTATACCTACAACTATCTCGGCTTGCAGCGCTATACCGTCAGCTCCACGCAAGCTCTGGCTCCAGGGAAAGCAACGATCCGTTTTGATTTTGCCTACGATGGCGGCATGGGCAAAGGCGGCACCGGAACGATTTCGGTGAATGGTCAAAAAGTTGCCGAGGGACGAATCGAACATACTCAGTGCTGTATTTTCTCGGCGGATGAAGGAGCCGACGTCGGCGTCGATGACGGAACGCCGGTCAGCGAAGATTATCGAAGCCGGCGAGCCAAGCAAATTCACCGGGAAAATCTTCAAAGTGACCATCGACATAAAACCGGGCAAGCCGCTCGACAAAGCACAAACCGAAGAGATGCAGCAGAACGAAGAGTTGAAACGGCAATCCGTGGAGTAGGTCGCTGAAAAACGGCGAACCCTCGATAGGTGCCGATAAATCCTCGCACCGGCAGTAGGCGGAATAGAATGTGCTGCCGTCTCGTTGAATGGCTGCCGCGTATCCCACCTTGGCAAGAGGGGTGGGATTTTCGGCGCTCACGCGACTGAATTCCAGCGTGTGCGTGATTCCCACGATGCGCGCTTTCGCTACAAATTCCCCGGCGCTTCCCCCGGAAGATTTCACCGCGCGCGCTACTTGATGCCGATCACCATTGAATCGGGGCCGACCAAATGCTCCACGCGCGTTTCGCGGAAGCCGGCTTCCTTCATCCATCCGGCGCAGTCCGCGCCGGTGTAGTCAAAGCCATCGGCAGTTTCAACGAGCATGTTCAAGCTCATCAATAGGCCAAATGAGTTTTCGGAGCGGTCGTCGTCGATGATGCTTTCATAGACGATATACGCGCCGCCCGCCGGCAGAGCTTCGTACGCTTTGCGCACCAGCATTCGCTTCGTGTCGAGGCCCCAATCGTGCAGGATGTGGCCCATCATGATCACGTCTGCTTTCGGCAGCGGCTTTTCCATGAAACTGCCGGGCGAAAATTTCACGCGGCCCGAAAGCCCGTTCGCTTCCACGTACTCTTCGAAGATTGGCCCAACCTCCGGCAGATCAAAACCAGTTCCCTCGATATGCGGATTCGCGAGCGCCACTTGTGTGACCAGATCGCCCTGCGCGGTGCCCACATCCACCACGGTCCGGTATTTGCTCCACGGAAATTTGCGCGCGATGGCGAGGTTTGCGCCGTGGCTCACGCCGGTCATGGCTTTCAGGAATTGTTTGAGCCGCGCCGGGTCGGCGTAAAGCGCCACGAAAGCGTCGGGATTGCCGTCCTTCGTTTCATTTTGCGGCAGACCCGTTCGCAGCGCCGTGGTGAGAGCCGCCCAGGAGGGATACAGCCGGCTATTGGCCATTTCGAGAATGCCGCCGATGTAGGAGGGCTTGCGCTTGTCGAGGAATAAATCCGTGCTGGGCGTGTTGTAGTAGCGGCCATCGCGGCGTTCGAGAAATTTCAGCGAGACGAGCGCATCCAGAAAATCGCGCGCCGACCGCGGATGCAGTTTGAGCCGTCCCTGCAAAGTTTCCAGATCCGCCGGATGCCTGGCAAGTTCGGTGAAAAGCTCGATTTCGACGGCGCTCAAAAGCGCCTTCGCGGCCCAGAAGGCCAGGCCCGTTTGCAGGATGCGATCGGGTTGCGGCTCGTTCGCTGCACTCGCTGCGTTCGTCGCGCTCATTGCGTTGATGCCTCCGCGTTTCAGCGTCACGTCGGAATGACGGCGCAGTATAGCAAGTCTCGTTCGGCGGGCGGCGCAAACTTGAGATTTCGGTTCAAGGCTCCGCCCCGGCCTGGTCCGCCGCCGCGTCTGCGGCGCACCGGTCGCTGCGATTCAGTAGATGTTTGATTCAGGTGGCCGGCATGAGTATGGGAGCGCCTTTGTCCTTCACGAAAAACACGATGAATTTCGCTGGTTTCGTTTGGCTTGCGTTGCGCCCCACCACGTGAACATCGTCGGGACCTTCGTAGAAAGTTTCGCCGGGCGTGAGCGTCACTTCCTTTCCGCCCCGCACCTGCATCACGATCGAACCTTCCAGCACATAAATAAATCCCTGCGCGTTGTGGCGATGAATTGGATCCGTGCTGCCCGGCGGATACTCCACAAGCAGCATCACGCCTTCCTTGCCGGAAATGTTTGCGAGGTCTTTCGACATGAGCGGCGTCACTTTCGCGTCATTCGACCCCAGCGCGACAGGCATCAGACACACCAGCATCAAAATCAGTTTTGGAACCGTCATAAATAATCCTTTCGTTGGAATGAGGCCGGTAGCAAAGAGCCCGCCTCTCCGGGTGGCTCGAACATTGAAAGCTTTACGAGTGGGGAGCCGCTACTGCTTTCGCTCCGGGCTGTTTCAGCCAGTCTGCGAAACGCGTGGGGCCGAGTTGCGCGTCGTCGTCGGGAACAAGTGTGCGCTCGCTCACTTCCACGCCGTAGTAGCGCGCCTGCGGGTCAGTAACAACCTCGCGCGGATCTTTCCAAGTCGCCAAAGCTTGCCGGACGAGTTCATCGAGCGGAAACTTTTCTGGCCCTCCGATTTCGATCATGCCATTCACCGGTGAGCCCATCGCGATTTTTCCCACCTCGCTGGCAACGTCGTCGGCCGCCATCGGCTGGATCAGCGCAGACGGCAGGCGCACTGTATTGCCCTGAGTGGAAATATCGGAGATGCCTTTGACGAATTCGAAGAACTGCGTGGCGCGGACGATCGAGTAGGGCACTGAGGAACGCTCGATCAAGTTCTCCTGTGCCATTTTTGCGCGGAAGTATCCGCTCGTGAGCATGCGGTCCGTTCCCACCACGGACAACGCGACGTGATGTTTCACGCCTGCCGCCGCTTCATAGTCGAGAAGGTTGCGCGTGGAGGTCTCGAAGAATTTCATCACCGCCGCGTCTTCCCACGAGGGCGAGTTCGATACGTCCACGACCACCGACGCACCCTTCAGCGCTTCCGCCAGTCCTTCACCTGTGACGGAGTTGACGCCGGAATTTGGTGATGCCGCGAGCGCCTCGTGCCCCTGCTCGCGAAGTTTGGTGACGACCCTCGATCCGATCAGCCCACTGCCGCCGATGACTACGATTTTCATGTTGGCCTCCTTGTGCTACGGACGCTTTTCGCGTCGAGGATGAAAGCGCAGCACCACGCTGCTGCGCGCGTTCACAGTTTCGGGTTTCGGCTGCAGAAGATACTTGGGCGGGTTTGCGCTGGCGGCCATATTTCCTCCAACGGAATTTCAGTGGCTGGCAGCTGCCTCAGACGGCAACCTTGCAAAGAATTATAAATCCGAATTGTGAACCCGGCTATATTTTCGTTTTGTGCCGGCTTGTGCCAGTCGAGCGGCTGGGCGATGTTCGCGTTCGAATTTTCGGCAAACAACTTCCCGTGACTTGTTCAGATCGAACTCAGTGCGCATCCCCGGAATCAGCCGTCCCGTCTGACCACTTCGCCACCGGAATCAGGAAAACGGTCAGCCGGTCCACGTCGTCGTTAGCCGCCAGAATGGGAGACCCGGGCAGATCGGCACCCCAGGAGATAGCCTCCGTTTTCGGAACAAAAAACATCAGGTGAGGACGCCAGTGCCCGTTCCCATCGCCCAGGTTCCCATCCTTTGACAGCATGTAGGACATCGCGCCGGACTCCATCGTGGGCAGTTCTTTTTTATCCAAAGCGGCTTTGATGCCGTCAACCATTTGAGATTTGGAACGCCCAGCCAGCACCAGCTCGGTTTTCTTGATTGTGAGTGGAAGGTAGGTTCGGGCGGCTGGCGGGTTGAGGCAGATCGGCCCCCGCAGCTTGGGATTCCAGAAGTTAGGATCCTCGGGCCCAGCGGTCCACCCCCGTTCCACGATGCAGACGAATCCGTTCTTGCCTTTCACCGCGGTTTCGTAACCATGCTGCGCGAGCACCATAACTTCGGCGTCGCGTGAGATGGAATCCGGGGCCGCGCTCCGCGCCAGCGCGATCTCCGCATCTCGCTCCATGAGGTATTGGTCGAGCGAAGCCATGTTCGGATAGGGTGTTTTGGCGTCCTGAGCATGCGCCGGCCAAGCCGCGCCTAGCGCGACAACCAGCACAAAACGCGTAAATGCGCTCGTCCCGCAAAATTTGCTATGCATCGGTTCCTCCGAAGATAAGGTACTCCCTGTGATAAACCGGATGCCGAGTCACACTCTGCGGTTGCATTCCCGCTGAGCCTTGGGGATTATTTCGCCGGCAGGACTAGGAAAACAGAAGGGACAGAAATGGTGAAGCAACGGTAAAACAGGAAACACCGCAAAACTGTCTTGAAAAAGCCTTATCAGGATCGCGAGAAGCTCTTGAGCGTTTCGCTGCCGGGTCTCGCAGGGATTGGCCGTTGCAACTTCGGCAGGTAGGATTTGCGGGGACAAAAATCGCGATAGCGAAGGACGCTCAGGCTACGCCGGCGCTCGTAACAACCATCCTGCAAGTCCCTTCGGGCAGCCTAGGGCGCTCGCTCTGGCGCCTTCAGCGTCTTCTGCAAGTATAGAGCGGCAGGACGCGGAGTCCCTTCGGACGAAAAAATGCCGAGATCGGAATCCGGGAGCGGACTCTTCCGATTAGAGAGAAGTCCGAAGCTCATCCATCCCATGCCGGAATTCATCAGAACGGGCAGCACACTTTGATAGTGGGCGAGTTGAGTATGTCCGGGGGCCGGCTTTCCGAAATCGGCCGAACCGAAATCGAAATCGCTCAACGTCTCCGTGATGACAGCTTTCTTGCCGTAGCGTTCGCTGAGCGCCCGGCCTTTTTCGATCACTCCTTGAATCTTCTCGGCATTTCCGTATACGTGGAACGTCAACACATCCGCTAACGCCGCATTCTTATCCGCGTTCCCAACATTCGCCCACCCCTCGGTGACGAGTGCGTCCGGAAAACGCTGCTTCGCGTAGTCGTGGAAATGCTGCAGGAATGCGTCCATGGTCTTTTGCATTTCCGGCGTGATAAATTCCGTCGGGCTTAGCGGCCCTTCCGACGCAAACTCCGGCTCATTCATCAAATCCCAGAGCACCACGGTGGGGTTGTCCTTGAATTTGCGAACGACTGCATCCACATAGGCTTCGAGCTTCGGATACCATTCGGGGCCCAGACGATCGTTGCCCGGCGTGGGTTGCCAATTTCCCCACATCACCGACATCATCGGGCTATCGGCGCCGATCGGCACCTGCGTCTCGCCATCGACGGTCAGCACAAAGTTGCCGAATAGCTGCTTCATCATTGCTTTCTGGTCCGGCGAGAATCGCGCACTCTGCTGGAAAAGTTCGTACGCTTCTTTGCGCGACATCATCTTCGCGTCTTTGCGCGCGCGAACACCGCAAGAATCAAACAGCACGACCACGGCGCGCATATTATATTTTGCGGAAAGACGCACGGCGTCGTCCACCTGATCGAGCATCTTCGTGCCCATCTCTTCGTAGGCCGCGTAGTTCAGCCAGAGCCGGACGCTGTTGAATCCCACGCTCGCGGCGAGGCCCAGCTCGCGGTCGACTTCCGCATGGTCGTAGTTGCGCCAAATCTGGTAGGTGTTTTCGGCATAGATGGGAACAAAATTGATGCCGTGAATGTCTGACCATTTTGTTTCCGCGATTTTCTTCTGCATGGCGGACTCGCCAGCTTTCGCGCCTTGCGCGGCAGCGGGCAACGCAAGCAAAGCCTGAAGAAGCACAATCGCAAGCAGGGAAGCCGCGGTTGCGCAGATTCGTGTCGAGCGTGAGGAATTTCTGAATGTCATCTGACGTTGGCCTCCCTCGCCGGCGGCCATTGTGCGTGGGAAGCTAGCGCCAGACAAGGGCCGGAGCGCGCTGGCTACTTGAACGCCGCGTCAACGAAACGCTCCGGCTAGGTGCGGTGTTGATAAATCCGATTCGCAGAGTCAGCAACCCCGGCTTCAAACTTGCCCGCTACCCACGCGCGCGAATGCTTGACATGCGCTTACCGTGGGTATCCAATGCGCACACTAGGAACAGAATTTTCCGGCCACGATTTGGAAGAATCCAACCACCGTAAGTGCAAGGTAACGCTTTCAAGGAGACGAAATAGATGAAGAAAAATTGGATAGGTTGCACGATTGTGTTGCTCGCGATGGCCGGCGTCACATGGGCGCAGACAGGCGGCGGCACCGCAAAAGCTGTGGAGGCGCTCGAGCAGCAGTGGCTGCAGTCGCAAAAGACAAACAATCCGGACCTGGTGGCGCCGCTGCTCGCGGATAAGTTTGTGGGTACGAGCGCCGATGGAAAAGTGAGCAGCAAGGCGGAAGAACTCGCCGACGCGAAAGCGACCAAATATACCAGCATCGAATATGAAGACGTGAAGGTGTCGGTCTTCGGCAACGCGGCCATCGCATCCGGCGCTTCGAAAGCGAAGGGCACCGATGCGCAGGGAAAACCGCTCGATGAGCACGTTCGCTGGACCGATACCTGGGTGAAGATGCCGAGCGGCAAGTGGCAGTGCGTGGCGAGCCATGTATCGCAAATAAAAAAGTAAGCGATCGCACGACGCGCATTGAAAGCGGCCGCTCAACTTCCGGGCGGCCGTTTCCTTTTGCAGCAGCGCCGCACGATGTGGGGCGCAGCTGTTTTCTCTCGCCCGTGAGCCTGCGTTACGGGCGTTGGTCGCGGACGTTCGTATTCAACTTACCGGTACGCGATGACGAGGCGATCGAGGCCAATCTCCGGCGCGGCGAGTTCCACGCGAGCGAAGCCTGCGTTCTTCGAAATGCTCTCAAGCTCCGCAAACGTGTACGCATCGCCGCTTGCCGTGGTGGCCAGCATCATCAGGCTGAACGCGGCGGCGGTGGGCGGCGAAACGCGATCGGGGTTGGGAACGAATTCCGCGATGGCGGCGCGTCCGCCTGGCTTCAGCGCTGCATACACCTTGCGCATGAAGGTGGTGCACGTGGGCACGTCGAAATGGTGCAGGAAATTCGGAATCAACACGAGATCGAAACCTGTGCCGAAATCCGTATCAAACGCGCTGCCGGGAATCAGGTGGTAACGATCGGCCACTCCCAACGCCTGCGCGTTCTTCGACGCCACTTCCAGCACGTTTTTCCAATCCGCCGCGTAGACGTGCGCGGACGGATTTTCTTTTGCGACGGAAATACCAAAGACGCCGTGGCTCGCGGCGATGTCGAGAATTTTCTGCGACTCGCCTCCCTTGCGCAGTTCCGCGGCCATCACCTGAGCGGGCATGTGTATCAGCGGCATCATTGCCTGCGCGAACTTCACCCAGTCGGGATTTTCAGCGATCAGGTTTCCTTCGCCCAGCGCTGTGCCTCCGCGGCGAACGGCTTCGGCGAGCATCGCGTTTGCTTCGCGAATCCGGGGAGTGAGCAGGAATTCGATCGCGCCGCCCAGATAGGCGGGGGAATTGCGGTTGAGAAATAAAGCCGACTCCGGCGTGAGCGCGTACTCCGTTCCATTTTTTGCGAGGAAATTGTGAACGGTCAGGAAATCGCACAGAATGCGCACGCCGCGCTCGCTCGCCTTGCAGCGCTTTGCGATGGTTGTGGCAGCCGTGTTTCCTTCGGCGATGGCGGCGAAGATCTCAAGCTCGATGGCCGCCTTGATGGCCTCGGTCTGCTGGTAGGCGTTGATGGAATCGAAAAAACGCTGCGGAGTGGGCTGCGGATGCGAAGCTGTGGTGGCCATGATTTTCTCCTAGTAGGTGAGTGTCCCGGCATCTTAAGCCAATTCCCAGCCGTGCGCGCGATGTATTTCCTGCCTGCCAGGCGGCGTTCGCGCGAACAGGCCTCCGCCGTCGTGGAGTCTGGTTCCACCAGCCATCTATTCGGTCACCTACTTCCGACCATACAGCTGTTGAGAAGTGCTCGTCGCATCGCCGATCTCAGAAGACGGCAAATAGCAAGCATCCCGGTTCTCGACAGCAATCGGGAAGCAGGGGTAAGATGCACATCCAGTGACGGACTCCTCATCCATCCTCGGCCGCACGATTTCGCACTACCGTATTCTGGAAAAGCTTGGCGGCGGTGGCATGGGCGTCGTCTACAAAGCGGAAGACACCCGCCTCCGCCGATTCGTGGCGCTCAAATTCCTTCCCGATAGCGTAGCGCAAGACCGCCAGGCGCTCGACCGTTTCGAGCGCGAGGCGCAGGCTGCTTCGGCACTGGATCACCCCAACATTTGCACGATTTACGAGATCGGCGAACACGAAGGCCGGTCATTCATCGCCATGCAGTTTCTGGACGGGCAAACGCTCCGGCATCACATCGGCGGAGGCCCGCTCCTCATGGAGCGAGTGTTGGATCTGGGAATTCAGATCGCCGACGCGCTCGATGCGGCGCACGCCAAAGGCATCATCCATCGCGACATCAAGCCCGCCAATATTTTTGTTACGCAACGGGGCGACGCCAAGATCCTCGACTTCGGACTCGCAAAAGTTACTTTGGGAGACGTGGTTGGCAGCAAGGATGGCCACACGGCCACTCTGCAAATAGATTCGGACCACTTGACGAGCCCTGGCGCCGCGCTGGGCACCGTACTTTATATGTCCCCGGAGCAGGTTCTCGGGAAAGAATTAGACCCACGCACCGATCTTTTCTCGTTTGCGGACGTGCTCTATGAAATGACAACGGGCGCCCTTCCGTTTAAGGGCGACAGCTCGGGCGCCATCTTTGACGAGATCCTTCACAAGGATCCCGTGGATCCCCTCCGTCTGAATGCCGCCATTCCGCCCGAGCTCGCGCAGGTGATCCACAAGGGGATGGAGAAGGATCGCGACCTCCGTTATCAGAGCGCTGCCGAAGTGCGCGCGGATTTAAGGCGGCTCAAGCGTGACACGAGTTCGGGGAAGGTGGCGCGGGCCAGCGGGGAGACGAGCGGAACAACTCCGGTGGGCGTGGACGCCGGAAGCGCGGCGACGGGAAGCGCGACGGCGCTGGGAACGCTGAAGCGAGATCGCGCGAAGAAGTGGAAGCGAACGGCGGCGCTGGTGCTCATTGTGGGCTTGAGCGCGTTGGCGATCGGGTATTGGAAGGGTTGGTTCCGGGGAGGGCTGGCGAGGACAGGGTACGCGAATGCGTCCGTGGCGAGCTTGACGTCCTCTGGCGACGTAGTGATGGTGGCGATCTCGCCCGATGGAAAGTACCTCGCGTACATATCGAACAAGTTCGGAAAATTCAGCTTGTGGGTGAGACAGATCGCGGTCGCGAATGCCGTGGAGATCGTTGCGCCGACTGCGACGTATCTGCTGAACGTGGAGGTTACGCCGGACGGAAATTATCTGGATTATCTTCAAGTAGGGCAGGGCGAGCTTCTGGGGACGGTATTCCGGGTGCCAATCCTGGGAGGCACTCCGCAGCGACTGGTGGAGAAGGTTTTTTTCGGGGTGAGTTATTCGCCGGATGGAAAGCAACTGGCGTACACGAAATCCGATTTCGAGAAAGAGGAGAGCGCGTTGATGGTCGCGAATTTTGACGGAAGCGAGGCGCACAAACTGGCCACGCGTAAAATGAGCATGCTCTCTGGGTATTATGTGATGGCGGCGTGGAGTCCGGACGGAAAGAAGATTGCGTCGTTCGTGATCGATCCGACAGTGGATGGGCAAAACTACAAGCTGGTAGAGGTGGATACCACGAGCGGGGCGGAAAAGCCCATCAAAGGCGGAGGATGGCGGCAGATTAATAATATGAGATGGCTTCCGGATGGGAGCGGTCTGCTGCTGGCGGCGCTGCGGAAGAGCGCTACACAGGCGCAGCTGTGGGTGGTGAGCTATCCAGAGGGGAACATACGAAAGATTTCAAACGATCTGAGCGAGTACGAGAGCGTGGCGGTGACGGCAGACGGAAACGCGATTGCGGCGGTGCAACTCAATATGTCCAGCGAGATTTGGGTGGGCCCCTCCGATGCGCCAGACAAAGCGCAGCAGGTGAGTAACGGAAGACTGGATGGGAAAAACGGAGTGGCATGGACACGCGATGGGCATGTGATTTACGCGGGAGATCACGCAGAAAACTGGGACCTGTTCCAGATCGATGCGGATGGGGGCAACGAAAGGCGTTTGACGTTTGGAGACCGTCTGCATGAATCGCCGACGGGATGTGAGGGTGGAAAGAGCGTGGTGTTTGATTCGAACTCCTCCGGAGTTTTGCATTTGTGGAGGCTGGATCTGCAAAGCGGAGCGGAGACGCAGTTAACGAAGGGATTAGGAGAGTTTGGACCGGCGTGCGCGGGAGATGGAGAATGGGTTTACTACGGACAGGCCGTGGAAGGGGGCAACACGTACATTTACAAGATGCCGGCGAAGGGAGGAGCAGCAGTGAAAGTAGATGATCGGGTCACGGTCGCCGGGCCGCTGTTGACGCTGGATGGCAAGCGCGTTCTATTTCCGGGAATTGGAAAGAAGGGCGTCGTAGGAATGATCGTCGAGTTGGAAACCGGGAAGAAAGAGGCGGGGATTGAGCTCGCAGTTCAAATGGATCCGTACGTGAAGGTGGCGCGATGGTCAGCGGACGGCAAGGACGTGGTGGTGGTGGACGTGAGAAGCGGGGCATCGAACCTTTGGGCGTTCCAGCTCGCAGCGGGAAGCGGGGAAGCAGGAGAGAAGAGGAATGCAGCCCAGGCTGAGCCGAAACAGTTGACGTTTTACAAGTCGGGAATGATTTGGGATTTCAACTGGTCGCAGGATGCAAAAAAAGTGGCGATCGCGCGAGGCGCGAATGCGAGCGATGTGGTGTTGTTTAAGGAGGTGAAGTAAGGACTTTCGCGACGGAGGAAATGCGTCTCCGCAGATTTAGCGTTTCCGTCGAAAAGTTCAGACTCAATTCTCCGCCAAATCGAGGACTTCGTTCCGATCACGAATCAATTCCATCACCGAATCGTCGTCCACGGATCGAGCCACGCCTGAAATTCGGGCGAACTTTTAATTTCGAGCTTCGAAGAGCCGCTCCCGTTCGAGCCAGCCCGAATCCCCGTCATCCACATCTGCCCGCGTCACAGGCCCCTCGTGCCTCAGGACAAGCTGAGCCTGTGCTACTGAAACCCGCATCTCGCAGCTGATTCGTCCGGTGACGCGACGAATCAGCCGGACGATTTTAATGTTTTACTGCACCGTCAGACTCGCGGTCGTCGTGTGCACGTCTGTTCCGGCACTCACGGTGACAGTGATCGAGTAAGTTCCGGCGGGCGTTCCATTCGAGTGCACATGCGGAGTATTGCTGCATCCGGCGAGGTATCCGGCTGTTGCAATCAGTAGAGCCAACGCGCCCGCCTGCACCCAGCGCCGCGCCGGATTTTGTCCGAAGCGCCTAAAAGCCGCGCCTGCGAGTAATGCGACGAGCAGGAAGGACGTCAGCAACATCGGAAGCGACCCCGGCAGCGACGCCGGCAATCCGCGCCCGCTCGGAACCGATGGCGGCAGGAGCGTGCCGGAATTCGTCCGCGCCGTCGTCGTCACCGCCATCACAGTGCTTGTCCCCGGCGTCACCGACGCCGGAGTGAACGTAGCCGCAGCGCCAGAGGGCAATCCACTTGCCGCGAACGTGAGTGTTCCTACGGATTGGCCGTTCACCGAAGCAGTCGCGATCGTGAACATGGCGGTCTGTCCCGCCACAACCGTTTGCGGGGCGGGCGGATTGGGCAGCGAGAAATCCGCGATGGTGAACGTGACGGCGCTGGAAGTGCCGCCGCCCGGTGTTGGATTGAAGACGGTGACCGAAGGTGTGCCCCCGGCCGCGATGTCGCTGGCTGGAACCATGGCTGTCAACTGTGTGGCGCTGCCAAAAGTCGTGGTCAACGCAGCACCGTTCCACTTCACCACCGAAGCGCTGATGAAATTCGTGCCCGTCACGGTGAGAGTGAAAGCGGCGCCAGCGGCTGTGGCGGAAGTAGGAGAGATCATCGTGAGCGTGGGCGAAGGATTATTCGTCGCCGCATTGATGGTGAATGTTTGCGCACTGGAAGTGCCGCCGCCGGGCGTGGGGTTGAAGACGGTGACGGAAGCGGTGCCAGCGGAGGCGATGTCGGTGGCTGGAACCATGGCTGTCAACTGCGTGGCGCTGCCAAAAGTCGTGGTCAACGCCGCACCGTTCCACTTCACCACCGAAGAGCTGATGAAATTCGTACCGGTCACGGTGAGAGTGAAAGCGGCGCCAGCGGCGGTAGCGGAATTAGGAGAAATCATCGTCAGCGTCGGCGAGGGGTTCGATGCCGCGTTGATGGTGAACGTTTGAGCGCCCGAAGTGCCGCCGCCGGGCGTTGGGTTGAAGACGGTGACGGAAGCGGTGCCAGCGGAGGCGATGTCGGTGGCTGGAACCATGGCCGTCAACTGCGTGGCGCTGCCAAAAGTCGTGGTCAACGCAGCACCGTTCCACTTCACCACCGAAGCGCTGATGAAATTCGTGCCCGTCACGGTGAGAGTGAAAGCGGCGCCAGCGGCTGTGGCGGAAGTGGGTGAAATCATCGTGAGCGTGGGCGAGGGATTATTCGTCGCCGCGTTGATGGTGAACGTTTGAGCGCCCGAAGTGCCGCCGCCGGGCGTGGGGTTGAAGACGGTGACGGAAGCGGTGCCAGCGGAGGCGATGTCGGCGGCCGGAACCGTGGCCGTCAACTGCGTGGCGGTGTCAAAAGTGGTAGCCAGCGGCGCGCCATTCCAGTTCACCACCGAAGCGCTGATGAAATTCGTGCCCGTCACGGTGAGAGTAAAAGCGGCGCCAGCGGCGGTAGCGGAATTAGGAGAAATCATCGTGAGCGTCGGCGAAGGATTGCCTCCCGCCGAAGTAATCGTGAACGGAAGCGTGGTCGATCCCGCCGTGGTGTCGGGAACGGGCGCAACATCCGTAGCGGGCCGGCCGTTGACCATGATGGTTGTGAGCAGGATCAAGGTGACAGTGGCGGTGCCTGGCGTCTGAATATCGGAGGCTTGAACGTCTACGGTCAACTCCGTTGCGCTTACATACGTGGTGTTACGGACGGATCCATTCCACTGGATCACCGAGTTCGCAACGCCGAGTCCGGAGGGCACGTTGTGGACGAAGCCGGAGCCATTCACGGTCATCGAGAAAGCCGGGCCGCCAGCCACGGCTGTGTTCGGGACGAGCGACGTCATCAGGCCCGGGCTAAGAGCATCGGGGCTCACGGTGAAAATCTGCGCCACGATTGGTTCGCCGAGCGGGTGCGGCGCGGCGGCGGAACTTGCGTCGGGCGCGTCCGCCGTGAAAGCGTAGAGAACGTGCGCGCCGGGCGAAAGCGGGGAAGGAGCCGATCCGGTGAAGCTGTCTCCTTCGCGCGTGGCGGCGGTCCACGGTCCCTCGAGCGAGTCCACTTGAAAAAAGACGCCCTGAGCAGCGGAAGCTGTGGCGGAGGAAGAACCCGCGGCGGTGAAAGCGAAAGCGGGAGTGCCGCTCACAGGGCTGGCGATGGGCGCGATGATCGTCCTCACGGGCGCGGTTTCATCTGCGGACATCGTTGTCGTGGCGAGGGGAACTTCGCTGTTCGCCGGAGGCGGGATGGAAGCGTTCACCGTCGCGGCAGCAAAGCTGTTCGTCACGCCGTCCATCAACGCGACATCGTTGCTGTTAATTGCGGCGACGTAGAACTGATTCGTCACCGGATTCACGGCCGCCGAAATGGGCGCGTGGGCCGCGGGAAGGGTGTTGATGTCGTTGGTGGCTCCGTCGACAACGGATATCGACTTGCCGGCGGGACTCAAAATGTAAATCTGGTTCGTCACCGGATTCACAGACAGAGCGGCCGCTTCCGAGGCCAGCGGCACGATGGTGATAGCGTTGTTCGCGCCGTCGATTACGGCGAGTTTGTTGCCGCGAGCGGCCACGTAGATGCGGTTCGTCGCTCTGTTCACGGCGATGGCGGCGGGCCCGGCGATTTCGATGGCGGTGGCGAGGTTGGTGGCTCCGTCGAATACGCTGATCGTATTGCTCGTTGCGTTGACGACGTAGATCCGGTTCGTTTCCGGATTTACAGCGATGGCGCGAGGTCCGGTTCCTGTTTCCAGGTTGATCGTACTGTTGGTAGGCCCATGGATCACCGTCATGCTGCCGGCGCTCGCACAGGTTCGGTCGCTTCCGCACCGGTTGACCACATAAATCTTGTCGGTAGCTTCATTCACCGCGACGGCTTCCGGCAAGTAGCCGGCGGCGACTGTGGTCGTGGCGTTGCTCGCGCCGTCGATTACGGTGACGCTGGCGCTGCCTTCATTCGCCACATAAATTTTGTTCGTCGCCGAATTCACGGCCATGGCATGCGGGCCGAGCCCGATCGCTACCGAAGCGACATCGTTCGAGGCGCCGTCAATCACCGTCACGCTATCGCTGCCTTCATTGGCGACATAAATCTTGTTCGTCACCGAATTGACGACGACGGTGTGCGGAGTTGTTCCGGCCGCGATCGTCGAGGCAGTGCCGGTGGCTCCATCAATCACCGAAACGCTGTTGCTTCCCGGGTTGACTACGTAGGTCTTGTTCGTCAGCGCGTTCGTCGCGACGCCGTCGGGGAATCCTCCCGTCCTCCGAGTGGCCGCCGCATCGGGCGTTTGCGCGCCGCTCCGCATCGGCCAACCCACCAGCAATAACGCCAGACACACTGCGAGCGTCGAGGCCCGCAGAGGCCATTTGCTTCGACTGCGCCTGTCGCCCGCGATCCCCTCGCGACCGTCAGATTGAAATGGCGCCATAGCGAAAAGCGATGCGGCGGCCTTCGGCGAACGTCGACGACGAGCAGAGCGGCTTTCGGTCATGGACAGATGGTCTCCTTTGTGACTTGTGTCGCTCAGTCTTCCAGCTCGTCGAGTAGGCCAGTGCCTACGCATGGGCAAACGTATCGCCCAAGTGACGAGCAGTAGAAGCTATAGCGACATTCGGCTATACTTCGCCACCATCTGACTGGCAACAGACTTAAGCGGACATTTCCGGACATCTCAGGCTATGAGCCACGTTGAACCCGTTTCCGGCCCCGCGAACCGCCGCTTGGACTCCTGGAAGGAAATCGCTGCTTTCTTTGGCCGCGACGAGCGGACGGTCCGGCGCTGGGAAAAAGAGCGCTCCCTCCCCGTTCGCCGGATGCCCGGCAGGCCTCGCGGAAGTGTGTACGCCTTCACCCATGAATTATCGCAATGGCTCGAGACGCCGAATTTCCCGCAGGAAGAAATACAGGGAGAAGCCGCGGTAGAAAAGCTCGCGGCAGCCAGCGAAGAGGGTCTTCCGCGCGACCTGACGTCGGAATCTTCGGTGCCTGATTCAGCTATAAACGACCGGCGCCGCGTGCGGCGCCGCAAAGGGGAGCATGGCCCTCACAGGCGCGAGTTGCGGTACCTGGCGCTCGCGATCGCGATCGTCGCAGTGATTGCCATCGTCGCCGTAGCGCGCCGCAGCTTGTCCGCCGGAGCGGCACGCAAAAACGCCGCCGTCTCTCGAACGCATCCGACCGATCCCGAGGCCGAACAACTCTATTTGAAAGGAATCTACTATTTTAACAAGCGGACTCCCGAGTCTCTGAATCAAGCCGTGGACTATTTCACGCAATCGGTGGTGCGCGATCCTCTCTACGCGGAACCCTATGTGGGAATGGCCAATTCCTACAACCTGCTTCGCGAATACTCTCTGATGCCGCCCGGAGAAGCGTATCCGCGCGCCGCTGCGGCAGCGAAACGCGCCATCGCGCTGAATGATTCCATCTCCGGCGCGCACAGCGCCCTGGCGTTTGTCGATTTTTATTGGTATTGGGACATTGCGACGGCGGAACGCGAGTTCAAGCGCGCGATCGAACTCGACCCAAGCTCGAAGCTCGCGCACCACTGGTACGCCACGTTCCTGATGAACCTGGTCCGCTTCCCGGAATCGATCGAAGAAATCGAGAAAGCCCAGAAGCTCGACCCCGGCTCAACCTCGATTCTCGCGGACAAAGGTTTGATCCTTTTCTTTGCCGGCCAGCAGGACCAGGCGATGGCCCAGTTGACGCAACTCGAAACGACCGAGTCCACTTTTCTTTCCCTCCACAATTACCTCGCGTACATTTACCTCGCGCAGGGCAATTACAGGGACTATCTGGCGGAGGCGAGGAAATCTGCCACGCTGCTTCACGATGACGCGCGGCTCGCAACGGTCGCAGCGGGCGAAAAAGCTTTCGCTGCCGGCGGTCCGCGCGCCATGTTGAAGGCAATCTTGAAGGAGCAGCAGCTTCAGAGCGCCAACGGAAAGGAGCCAGCGTATTACGTGGCTCGTACATCGGCGTTGCTCGGTGACAAGGCCGGGGCGCTCGAGCAGTTGCAAAATTCCTACGCGAAGCACGAAACGCAACTCACTCAGTTGCGCATCGACCCAACGATGTCCACCCTGCACAACGAGCCTCGCTTCCGCGAACTCCTCGCAAACGTCGGCCTGCCTCCGCTGCCTTAGTTCCTTCGCGCTCGACTCGACGGGTGCCCCCTCCCAGGCGCGGCAACAGTTGCCACTTCCCATTATCACTGAGTCGGTGTATAAGTTCGCCTACTGGCGGGATGATGTCGTCGGCGCGAATGAAAATCGGAACGTTACTGGCTCTGGCGGTGGTGTCTCTGCTGTTGTGCGGCATCGTCGCGGCGGAATTGCCGGAGCTGTTGTCACTCACTGACAACGCCGCAAACGATTTTACCGTTCGCAACCCAAGCACATTGGTCAAAGGCGGGCTCTCGCACGCGAACCAGCCTGCTCGCATCGCCGAAACAAATTCAAATACGCCCGGATCCACGCGAGTGTTTTCGCGCGTGCGACTCGCCGAAATGGCGGCATCACCTTTCACAGCCACTCTCGCGCTACACCCTGTTCTCCGCACGTAGTCGCAGCGCCGGCGTGTCGTAGCCGTCGCAAGTTGTCGTCTCGCAACTCCCAAAGCCACGCATCCGACGCCAAACCGAACTGTTTCTCGCTTTTTCGGCCCCGCTTTTCAAATTTGCGTTTTGCCGGACTGCACACGAATCCAGTCCGAACCAAGGAGACGACATGCGCAGCTCGAAATCCTCGATCGCACTTTTGACCGCGTTCCTTGCATCCATTTTCATTGTCGGATGCAGCGGCAACGTTTCGCATCTCCAAATCACCGGAAGCCTCCCTTTAACGGGAACTGTAGGAGCCGCCTACGGCCCTGCAACGCTCACGGCCTCCGGCGGAAGCGGCACGTACACTTGGGCCGTTGACGGCTTGCCTCCCGGCGTAGCCGTGCAGGGGTCGCTCATGGCTTCGTCGATCACGATCGCCGGCACGCCCACGGCGGCAGGTAATTTCGACATCGGAGTCAGCGTTACTGACTCCTCCAACCATGTGGCTGGCTTTACTGTGACCCCCACGATTAGTGCCCCGGGCGCCCTGGCAGTCACCACCACATCGCTTCCGGGCGGCACAGTTGGCACCGCGTATCCCAACACCACGCTCGCGGCATCCGGCGGTTCGACTCCTTATACCTGGTCGGTAAAATCAGGCGGCGCTCCACCCGCCGGCCTCACCTTTGCGGCTTCCGGCGCGATTTCCGGCACTCCTACAGAGGCGGGAACATTTGGTCCCTACGTCTTCACGGTGACGGACCATGACAACACGACCGCGGACTCCCCGGCCATGACGATCGTAATCGCGGCCGCGGCAGCCGCCGCGTGCGCGCCGAATCCCACGCCGCGCGGAAACGAAGCAGCGCTCACCGCGCCGTTTGCATTCGTGATGGCTGGTTCCGACCTGGACGACATCCCCGTATCGATCGCGGGAAGTTTTACTCCCGATGGGGAAGGCGGCATCACCACCGGGGCGCTCGACTTCGTCACGGACCAGGAAGTGCTGACGCTGCAGGTGACGGGCGGCACGTATTCGTACGGCACAGACGGACGCGGCTGCCTGACTCTCGGATTGGCATCCGCGCCAGCCCTCGCCGGCAATCGCCTTCCTATCGCGGCCAATGCGAGAAGCAAGCAGCACAGTCACGCTCACAACCGCAGAAAAGCAACCACCAAGAGACGCCCGGCAGGCTCGGGCGGAGCCACCGATATCACAACTCTCAGTTTTGTCCTCGGCCAAACCAACAAGTCCGGGCGAATTGAGACGTTTGACCTCGACCCGACCGGTACCGGCCTCACTTCCTTCCTCTCTGCGGTTGGAAACTTGCACGTTCAAACTTCCGGGGATTTCTCGCTCAACACGCTCGCCACACATTTTGCATTCGGCGCGGCGGGCTGGTTCACCCAATCGGAAGTCGAGATTGACCGCGCAGCAATCGCCGGCACGGCCACGAATACGAACGGGACGCTTTCGAACAGTTTCGCCGACGCCAACATCGACGGCGATCCTTCCGGCGAATTGTCCGGCGGAAGCGGCTCACTCGGCGCGGTGTCAGCAACCACGGGGCGCGGAGAGGGAAGTTACACGATTTTGAACGATGGAGAGCCTTTCACGTTCAATTTCGTTTACTACGTGGTGAACCATAATGACCTATTCATTTTGAGCGACGACGATCCCGACCCCGTCGGCGCTCTCCAACTGACCGGCCGGGCGATTGTTTCAAGCACGAGTCCGCCTGTCCCCAACGGCTACTACATGTTTGGCGCAAGCGGATACGACTTCGATATCGGCGGCAACGTCGCTGCGATCGGCACCGCGCAACTTACCAACGCGAATGCCGTCCCCACAGCGACGATCTATCAGAACGATGCCGGAAACGTTGACACCAAGAATTTCACGAATGGCAGCTACGCCCTCGAAACAGTGTCGGGAAGAATTTCTCTTACGCTGGTCGGCACACAGCCGCCCGTCGCGTACGAGACCGCCGATAATTCCGAGGACGACATCGTGGCATTTCTGGTGGGCACCGATCCGACGGCCACATCCGGCATTTTGATGCTGCAATCCACCACCGCGCCCAATTTCGGAGCGGCCCAGCTCACGGGCAACTTCGCGCTGGGTTCCACCGAAGACGTGCTCGGCATATCCGGTTCTTTGGTGGGAGCGTTTACCTTTGACGGCGCGAACCACTACTCGGCCATCGTCGATTTTGTCGATATCTCCAGCGGCGCCGTCGATCCCAATGAAGACTTCACCGGAACCACTCAGATCAACCAGGACGGCTCAGGGCAATTCGACGGCGGCGAGGAGAGCTTCGTCACCAACGGCACGTACATGCTGGTATTCGACTCCGATAGCGCTAACGACCAGCCGTTCCTGTACGTGGCGATCAAACAGTAGGCGTTGAACCATTGGCGTCAGGAATTCGGCGCCAAAAAAAATGGACAGCGCGCCAATCGTGGCGCTGTCCGGCACTCGACTGAACGGCGGCGCCTCTCGCTTCGAGGCGCCGCCGTTTGGTAGTCCTCGCACGTCCGTCAATTCGGTTCGAACGGGTTTCGCGGCGCGGCAATTCACGGCGAGATGCGTCCGAGATGAAATGCTATGATTCCGTAAATTTCACAAGCAGGCAGGCGCTCATCTCAATCACGATTGGAATGGCCAACCTGCCCAAATAAAGGAGAAACCCCGTGTCTCATCACCTCGATTCACCCATCGCTCTTCAAGATATCCGCCTCGACATCACGGACCTCTATGTATTCCGTGGCGAAACAGGCACCGTGTTCTCGATCAACGTCTGCCACTCGATTTTTGGCCACATCCCGGCGCCTGGCTACCATCCGGAGGGAATGTACGAATTCAAAATCGATTTGAACGGCGATGCCGTCGAAGATCTCACCTACCGTTTTACTTTCAGCGAGCGTGACCCGCAGGGAAATCAAAAATACACAGTGCGCCGCCTTACCGGCGCCGACGCGACGAATCCCGACGCCGCAGGCACTGTGGTCGCGCAGGGGACAACCGGGGAGATGGTCACCACGCCAACCGGCCTGCGGGTATGGGCGGGCAAAGCGGGCGACCCTTTCTGGATTGAGCCCGATGTGTTGCACGCGGTTGGCCACGCATTTCAGGACGGCACGACAATAAACCTTTCCGGATGGGATCCGAGCCGCGCAAAAAATCTGTTTGCCGGCCACACGGTACACTCGATCGTGCTCGAGGTTCCGGACAAGGAGTTGCTCGCAGATGCGGGAGGCAGGCGTCGAATCGGCGTCTTTGCGTTGTCAACGCTCGCGACGGATGCAGGCGGCTGGCGTTCGATCAACCGCGTGGCCCTTCCGATGATCCATCCGCTTTTCACGCAGTTCAACGAAGACCTCGGCAATCGTCTGAATGCCGGGCGCCCCGCCGATGATCTCGACACTCACGGAGCGACCGTCGCCAAAGCAGTTGCAGGTGTGGTGGCCGCAAACGGAACCGCGGAAGATCCGCGCGCATACGGCGAAAAAGTCGCGCGCCGGTTTTGTCCCAACATCCTCCCGTACGAAGTGGGAACGCCTGCTTCCTTCGGCTTCCTAGAATGGAACGGCCGCTCGCTCACGGACAACGCGCCGAATGTAATGTTTTCAATCGCGGCGAACACTCCCGTGAGCCTGGGGATCGGCAAGGAGTCGGTCACGTCGAAACCGTCGAAGAAGTTTCCGTACGTTCCATCTGCCGGCGAGAGCCGGACGGCCGGGGCGTAATCTCGTTTCAACTCGCGTAATCGAAAACTTACTTTTGCAGACGGGCCGGGACATCCCGGCCCGTCTTATTTATTCTCGCAAAACTTTTTCCGGCCAGCACTCTCAAGCTCAATAGCGAGTGACAATCCCTGTTATCGACAGTTATCGATTCCAGCCTTGCACGATTGCTATATCGAAGCCTATATTCGAATGGTGCCTAGCAGACCACGGATCGCGATCGCAGCTTTCTGCAGCTTGTGTACCCTCCTCGTCGGTCCGATGATTCGCGCGCAATCGCTGCCGAAAAAAAACCAACCGTGTGCGCCAGCCTGCGTCTCCAAGGACGAGCTCAAGGAGATGACCGGGGAAAAGGTCAATCCGATTGTCATCGTAGACGATGTGAAATTTGTCGGAGCCATTTCTATGCCGAACCCGAGCGATGAGCCTGCGATCGTTGCCGAACTCAAGAAGCATGCGCTCGACGACGGTCAAAACGGGCTGGACGAAGTTCTGGAGATCCGAATACGCGGCGCCTGGGACGAGCAAGGATTCTTCAAGGTAATGATTGACAGACACTCGGAAGTTGTCTCGTCCGATTCCGCATACGAGCACGTAATCGTGACGATTCGCGTCGATCCGGGACCGCAATACCGGCTGGGAGATGTCCGGTTCCGATCGTCCGACCCGGACGACCCGGAGACGTTGGTTTTTCCGCGGGAGGAATTGCGGAAGCTGCTGGATTTGCAGGAAGGCGATATTCTCAACGTCATGAAAATCCGAGAGAGCCTCGACGCGCTGAAAAAACTCTACTCATCTCGCGGATATATCGATTTTGTGCCCACGCCCTTAACCGAGGTAGACGACGATACTCGGCGCATCGCGCTGGTGCTGGAACTCTCCGAAGGCAGACAATTTCGCGTCCGCAAAATCGAAATACTGGGTCTCGAGCCTGGCAAAGCGGCGATGCTCACGCCGAACCTGAAACCAGGGGACATTTTCCGAAACGAGCCCCTCGAGGAATTCATAGGAGCGAACTTCCCCGACGTAACAGACGTGACAGCGAGTGAAATCCTCGTTCTGCGCAAAAACGAGAAAGATGCTGCGGTCGACATCCTGTTTGATTTTCGCGTATGGGAGCGGCAAAGGCAGTTCTAAGCGAGGGGCTTGGAGATATTCGATGTCCAATGCCGAACCGGTGGGTCGCTGCGGGCGACTTCGGCGAGTCACAGGCTGAAGCCTGTGCTACCGAGCGATCGCGATGCGGGTTTCGTACGACAGGCTTCAGTTCACCCGCCGCCGGCTGGCGGGCCTGTGAATCAAGTTGCTGCGCGAGGCGCGAATTAGTTTGGTTGGTTGCGGAGTTCGAGGGACGTCCCACCGCAATTATCTGGTTCTGCGCGAGATAACAGCAGCGTGTCCCACTTCGCTGTGTCGCCCACGGCTACGAGCAAATCGGTGGACTCATAGTCGCGTCCCTGAGTTACCGTTCCGCCGTCAACGTGAAGCACATAGGTTCCCGGAGGTATCGGACCGAAGTTGAAATGGCCGTCCGCATCCGATTCGGTGCTGTAGACAGCAGCAGTGACAGGATTTTGTAATTTCAATTTTGCGTGCACGATCGGCACATCGACGCGATGTACGAGGTTCATGATCGGGCTGCCGCCGTGACCCGGCTGTGAATCGACTAACTGTCCGGCCATCCGATGGACTCCGGGTGCCAAGTCTCCCCAATCGTACACGAATCGCTTTTTAGAGGAACGTGACGATTTTGGTGACACGTGGATGCAATTCCTACCTGCCGAGATACCCAGGAATTCGGCATACAGCCAGTAGGTTCCGGGCGGAAGTTCTCCGACATTCACCTCGCCGTTACGGGCGGTAACACTCGAAAATACTTTCATGTTGTTGTTCGCTCCGCCGAATCCCCGGACTTCGACGGTGACTCCGGGGAGAGGCTTGCCGCCGTGATTTATGTCGACAACGAAGGTTCGGCGCGTCTCAATCCCATCACCTGTACAACCAGCCAAAGAACAAGCGGAGGACGGCGTTGAAGCCGCCAGAACTGAAACCAAAAAAACGAGAATTTGCAAAATCCTCAATCGGTGCTCCAGTTTGTAAAAAGGATATCCTTCGCGCCTCTCTGCCGTCATCTATGGATTGTCTTTTTATTTTGGTTGCGCTGGGGGCGACGTTGCTACTGGCTTGGTGATGTCGTCGAGGTAGGCGGGGGTGCCCTCGACGCGCTCTAGGGCGGGGTAGCGTTCGCCGTCGTGATAATCGATGTCGGCGGTGGAGAGGAACGCGTCGGCCTGCAGAGTGATGTGAATTGGATCGGGTTTGCCTTTCGCGTCGTGAATTGCGGCGCGCAGACGGTCGCCGGAAAAAACCTGTCCGTTGACGGCGATGATTTTGTAGCCCGGTGCAATTTTTGCTTTTGCGGCGGCGCTGTTCCAGCGGACGTCTTGAATGTTGCCGTCGCCGCCAACGACGAGGCCAATCGAGTACCAGGCGTCGGTAGGCGGCATGCCTCCCGGGGCTGTGGCGGCGAGAGCCGCCTGCACCGCTGCGACGGAAGCATTCGGCTTGTCGGCGTAGACGAGTTTGTAGCCGCCTCGTTCGATACCGGCAAGATCGGCGCGCGGAGTGATTTTCACAATCTGGTCGTGGAAGAATGTGGCCCAGTCGTAGGGCGCGACGGAATTCAAGTCCTGCACCAGCTCTTCGAATGAATAGGTGACGATCAGCGGCCCGGTGTTGCCGCCTTTTCCCAGAAAAATGTGCTGGAAGTCGTCGAGCGACTTTTGATTGTTGGTCAACTTGCGAATGAGCGTGTCGGCATCGAGCCAGACGAGTTGTCCTTCATCGTAATAATCCTGGCCACGCCTCCAATTCGACCAGGCCTGCGGCCCCGCGCGAAGAATGCTGGCGGAAACGGCGGTGTCTTCGGTCGAGCGCCACTCGCGGCCGGGCGTGTAATCAAGATTGGCAGCGGACCCGGCAAGAATATCGCGGTACTGCGATTGCGTTCGCAGGCCTGCGCGCGCGGCGAGAACATTGCCGAGATATTGCGTCATGCCTTCGTACACCCAGAGCAAAGCGCCTTGCTGCATCGTCGCGAAATCGGGCTGGTAAAGTCCCACGGGGCGGCGATATTTTCCGCACCACGAGTGGGTGTACTCGTGGGGAAGCAGGTCGCCTTCAGCCACCATGTAGGCTTCCTCGGCGAAAAATTTCTCCGGCACGCCGTATTCGGACGATTGCTCGTGCTCGAGAGTTACGTCGCCGCCAATCGCGTCCGATAGCGCGATCAGGAAATGGTAATCGCGGTAGTGGTGCGAGCGGTACAAGCCGTCCGCTTCGCGAACGAGATTCGAAATTCCCGCGAGCACAGCCGGCGAAAGTTTCACGTCTTCGGGAACGTCGGCGGCGACGTCGACAAAATGTTTCGGCGAAATTTCCGGCGCCACCGCAAATTCCTGGAAGTACTGGCCGGTGAGTATCGGCGAATCTTCCAGCTGCTCCACATTTGTGACCGCAAAGTGAGTGGTGCTGCCGGGGGAGGGAAGCGGATACGCGCCGCCGCCGATCGGAGTGAGCGCCGTGCCGACGCTCCACCCCGCGGGAACAATCAACGAGGGCTGGATGGGAATGTCGCGAACGGGCGTGTTCGCGGGATAGAGCATGAGCGTTTCCCAATCGAAGAGCGCCATCTTCTGCGTGATATTTGTGGTGACGATGCAATCGAGATGCGCGTGAAGTGTGGAGACGCCTTCGGGAACCGTCACGTGAAATTCGTAGAGGTCGACATTGTCGCGGCGCCAGGCGAGAGTCTTGCCGTTGGCGGTGAACACCACACCGGTGATGCTCGAGACGGGGCCGAAAGGTTGATGAGTGCCGGGAATCCATTTGGGAGTGATCAGCGCGACCGGCCCGGCGGCAACCGGCAGATCGACTTCCGCGTGATAGAGCTTGCGAGGCGCGTCCGTAAGATCGACGGTGATTTGAATCGGGGCGTTTTGAGTTTGTGCGCTCGGCGCGCTCGGTTGGCTCTGCGGGCTCGCCGGGTTCGGCTGGCGATGGGCCCAGGCGGGCACGGCAAGAAGCAAACTCGCCATCAGGATCCATCCGCGCAATCGTTTTCCTGGCATGCGTTCTCCGGGCGTACGTTCTCCTGACATTCGTTCTCCTCGCATTCGTTTTCCAAACGGCAGGAGTCTATCACGCGCGGGGGAACTCGCGGCTGGCGGAGTCATCGGAGGCGGCGCAGACCGCCGTTTACCGCCGATTAGAATGGGTGCGCGGCTCATCTTTTCAGTGACTTGCGGCGCTTTCTAATCGCGGTGGCGCGATTAGAACGGGTGCGTTGAGTGGATTTTGGAGTGATTCGTCTGGCGAGCGCGGGGAACGAATCGAGTTTGCGAGCGAATGCGTCGGCAAAGGCATAGGTGGCGCGATCTGCGGCGGCATCTTCGTCAAGTTCGACGTTGGCATCGGCATCGACATTGGCATCGACAGTCGACATCGACATTCGCATCGGCATCAACGACGGCATCGTGATTCGGATCGACGGCTACGTCACGTCTACGCCAACATCCGTATCTTTTTCTTCGTCGGCATCGGTATCGGCATCGGCATCTTCACCTTCGAGAAGTTCAACTTCTTCACGTACTTCGGCTTCTTCACGTACTTCGCACGCAACTTCGATGCCGGCGGGAGGCGGGAGCTGCGCGGCGCGTTTCGCGAGCGGAGGAGACGTTCGCGGAGAGCGCGGTGGTTGCGGGGAGCGCGGGGGCAATTGAGGACGAGAACCGAGGACACCGAGGCGACGGAGGCGACGGAGGAAAAATTCACCTGAGTGGGGGGATCGACCCAGCGTCCCCTTGCATCGACGCAGGAATAGGCGCGGATGGCGCGAAGGATGGAGTCGCCGGAGACCTTTGCGTCGTGAACTTGTTCGAGGAGCAAATCGAGCACGGCGTGAACATTTTGGCGGCGGCGAAGGGTGAGTCCGGTGGCATGAGCATGGCGGTGGACGGCGCGGTAGTCGTCGAGGTCGTACACTTCCGCAATCCGCCAGGGGGGACGCCAGCCGACGAATTCCTCTTCGATGGCGGCGCGGTCGGGATGGTGGCAGATGACGCATTTGCGGCTGTGGCGGTCGAAATCCGGTTTGGGGAGGGTTTTGAGAATTTTGGCGGGCATGTCGGTTCGTCCTTTATTCAGTTGTCGGCGTTCCCTTTTGGGACGCGGTGCGCGCACGTGGAGCGAAGCGGCTGGGAGCGGTCTCAGCGTCGAGACGCAGCGGTTCCAAGGCTCCGACAGCCGGAGCGCGTACAATTAATTATTAGGTTATGTTGAGGTTTTAATTCTTTTAGCAGAGTGTGGAGTGGAAAGCAAATGGTGGTTGGTGTAAGGATTTTGGGGTGGGTTGAGCGGGAGAGGATCACACTCTTAGAAAGCGAGGAGTGGGCGATCGGGGGCGAATCAGAAGGGGAAAATCCCCACCCTTTGTCCGCCGCGACGGGCAAAGGATGGGCACCCGGCTTCTATTGTCTCTGACCCAACTGTTTCCGCGTCCGCACATATGCGAGCCTCCGATAGCGTCAACGATCCGTTACAGTACCGTCACGTATCGAGGGCCAATAATCGAGGAGCCAACGTGATCGGATCGACGCAGGAGCCACGAACTCTATAGACAATCCCAAGAGTCGCGACACCACCCGGTTGGAATCATGGGGATATAACATCCATTTCTTTGGGCGAACACTGGTGATGATCGGATTTCCGTTCCTGAGTGCCGCACACGATCAACATGGCCTCCCCCTTATTGTGAGCGCGATGCAATGAGCGGAGAAGGTTGACGAGCCCTGCTCGAGCTAGTGGTGTCCATGACGACAGGTCACGCCAGACGGCTCGGGCCATCGAACTCCGTATAGAACATCGGCTGACTGATCCTTCCTGACTGCGATCTACGCCAATTCGTCCTCCCGATGACGATGCTTGGCGGTCGCCCAATCCTCGACGTTACGGCCTTAGATTCTTTGGGTGCCATCGTCATTTGCGAGCGCATTTCTTTGCGGCATCTACGCTGAATTTTGGAGGTTCTTGATTCGGACACGTGCCTTGCGTGCCACGCCATTTTGGTACCAGCGACCCGAATCGTCCCACAAATACGTCGAGAGCTGACAACGTACACATTCGATCGCGTCCAAACCCACGCGCGTAGATCCCTAATCGCGTAACGGCCTCTCGTCGCTGTCCCGTGTGTCTTGATATCGCCGTGGCGGCTATTTCTCACCGCGAACTCCAAATGAGTCATTTGCGGTGCATACTTCCGCACGGACGAAGCCCGTTGGCTGCATTCATGGCTAGCGTCGAATCCCTGAGCAGTAGCGAGCGGCGGCATGGGCCGATAGTGTCCCCCAGATATCGTTCCGAACTCTAGTCAGATCCGAGTTCGCGTTCGTCGAAGACATGATCGCGGCTCTCCTCCCACGGTTCAGATCTTGCTCGGCTCGTCATTGAAACGATGGCCAGCGATTCACGCAATTCGTGAGCCTCTCATGTCGGATCGTTTGTGCGAACTCGGAGCAAGTGAAGACGCTTGATCGTCGCAGTGAAATAACGCCTACGATATCTAACGTCGCTGACATCCAATCGAGGCATCGAGTACTTCAGCTAACGCGTACATTTCGATTCTCAGGTCTGCATACACCACCGACAACGACGCGATGTTGCGGACGTCACAACTCGGCGCAACTATGTTGAAACGCGCTTCAGTTCCCGTCCTCGGATGGGCGACTGAATATGCTAGGCCGAGCAGCATTTCGCCAGCAGTTCCAAAGGATTTCACAACGGACGAACGCCCCGGCGACGAGCAAATCCTTCAAGTTCAGGCGTGTCCACACGAGTAATTGCCGCGACATACTGCTGAATTACCGCCGTCCACGTAGCATCGGGATTCAAATCTGTCAGCTCGACCTGTCGCGATCAGCCCAGAATGCTTCAAGACAAGTAGCTAACGCGAGTTCTAGCTGGTCGCGAATTGTACAACTAACCTTTCTGCAAACCGCTTCGCTGCGGAGGCATACCCTTTCGAACGTTGCCAGTCTTTAGATTTTTCGGGTGCCCCATCTTTCGCCCGCCCGGCGGGAATGGTGGGGCCTTTCTGTTGCGGCGAGACCACTCTGAAAATCTAGAAGCACGCAGTTAGGCCGAAGCGTGAGTGCCCCGGGAGCGTGAAAAGTCCCCACCCTTTGTCCGCCGCGACGGACAGAGGATGGGGCACCCGGCAAGAGTCGCAGCACCCGTACCGCCGGCATCCCTGCCGGCTCTTTTCGATTAGAATGACGCCGTGCCCACCGTCCGCACGCGCGGCAAACTTCCGCACTGGGAAGAAGAGTATGCAATTTATTTCGTTACGTTTCGACTCGCGGACTCGTTGCCGAAATCCGTTCTGCGCGCCTTCGAATTTGAAAGAAAAAACATCCTCGCAATCGCGCAGCAAATGGGCCGGCAACTCTCACTGCAAGAGGGAAAGCGGCTCGAGGAGCTTTTCAGCGATCAGATCCAGACCAAACTGGACGCCGGCACCGGCCACTGTTTTCTCGCAAAGCCAGCGGTCGGAGACCTCGTCGCCGACGTGCTCCAGCATTTCAATTTGTGCAGATATCGCATGTACGCGTGGTGCGTCATGCCGAATCATGTGCATGTTCTCTTCCGGATTTTCGAGCGGCATGCGCTTGCCGAGATCGTTCACGCATGGAAATCATATTCTTCTAATAGGGCCAATCGGATCCTGAGGCGCTCGGGGAAATTCTGGCAGCGCGAGTATTACGACCACATCGTTCGAAGTGAAGACGAGTTCTATCGCGTCGTGAGTTACATTGCAGAGAACCCGAAGAAGGCGGGTTTGCGAGATTGGCGGTGGATCGGCGTTGATCTCAGTAAGTAAGGCAAAAGAGCCGGCAGGATGCCGGCGGTACGAAATACACACCGATTAATCGGGCGTTACGCCAAGCTCCACGGAACACGGACGGTCCTCGGTCACGTCGGCCGAGGAATTAAGCCGCTGCGGCCCCACGCATATTTACAATGAAAGTGGCCACTGAGAACTTACCGTCAGGAAGAAAAAACACGCAGCAGCCGAGTCAAGTGCGCCGGGTGATGGCGAGATGTTCTAACCGCGTTGTGTTATCCTTTGTTGACGTAAGTCCCTCATGACACGTCGGCGTGTGGCCCAGCCTTCGACGTGTCGAGCCTTTAGATTTTTCGGGTGCCACATCTTTCGCTCGCCGCGGCGGGAAGGGTGGGGCCTTTCTGTTGCGGCGAGACCAGTCTGAAAATCTAGAAGTACGCAGTTAGGCCGAAGCGTGAGTGCCTTGGGAGAGTGAAGAATCCCTACCCTTTGCGAAAGCGGCAGGGGATGGAGCACCCGGCCGATTCGCAATCAGGATCGGCCTTTTCTTTGAATGGGTCTAAATCGGGTCTTACGGCTTCGATAATGTGTAGCAAAAAACGCCGTGCCCGGAATCGATGCTCTCCGTAAGACACGAAAACCCTACGACGTTACCTTGAACCTTCGCGCTACCAGCCGTAGCCGCAGTTCTTGTAATCGTATAGCCGTTCGCGTCTGCCGCAATTGGGCGGCTCGCGACTAACAATCCAAGAATGAACGCTGCTAGTCCGATCACAATCGCTTTTACGTTCATATCGATTTCTCCTTGTTGGTTGGGGATCTCCTCACCTAGAGAAACGCCTTGCGGCTTTTCTCGCTGCCAAATCCAATTTGGCGGCAGCTTTGATTCTTTTGACGTGCATCATTGCAACAGTACCCGAGGAGGCTTGGCAGTCCGCGCCCGGTTTCGCACGGCATATCGGGCATGGAAGCGTTATCGGATTAACCGGACGGTACGTTGCACGATTCGGCATCTCGCCGATTCTGTCACATCAGTACAAGCAAGTTCTAGTGAGAACAACATTCGCTTCGCCCATCGGGCACCACTCTGAAAATCTAGAAGCACGCAGTTAGGCCGAAGCGTAAGTGCCCCGGGAGAGAGAAAAATCCCCACCCTTTGCGGAATCGGCAAAGGGTGGGGCACCCGGCGATTCGCGTGCGATACCGGTAGTTCTAAAACAATTCTGAATTAGTTAACCGTAGAACAACCTAGATTCTGAAACGCCGAATAAGAACTGAGAAAACGGAACGGGCAAAAGGAGCCGGCAGGATGCCGGCGCTACGAGAAGATCCCATCCTTGGGTTGGGAAGCGTGGGGGGAGCGAGGCGTGGGGCACTTGGCTGTGGGCCACGCGCGAGGAGAATCGTTCGAGCTGTTCACTTTCCGGTGTCATAATGGCGTCGATATGGCTTCCACATTTCAAATCGCCGGGGCAAATACACTCAACCGAATTCAACGGATTCAAACGATTACGATCGTTTGGATGATGGTTGAGACGGGTATCTCTCTATCGGCGGCATGGATAGCGCGTAGTCCTGCGTTACTCGCATTTGGCGGCGATAGTGCCGTTGAACTTCTTTCCGCGGCGGTGGTGTTGTGGCGCTTTCGCAGCCCCGTAGTGGGAAGTGGTGCGGAACGGCGGGCGTCGCGCATAGCGGGTTCGCTTCTATTCGCATTGGCCGCATACGTCGCCACGATTTCGGCGATGAGCCTGCTGGGTCACAACGCGCCCAGGCCAACTTACCTGGGCATCGCAATTTTGATTGCCGCAGCCGCCGTGATGCCCTGGCTGGCCAAGGAAAAACGAAAGCTTTCAGCGACCACAGGTAGTGCTGCGCTCCGAGCAGATGCCGCTCAGTCTGGCCTCTGCGCTTATCTCTCCGTGATTGCGTTGATTGGCCTCGCGGTGAATGCGATTTGGCATGTGAGCTGGGCTGATCCCGTTGCCGCGCTGGCGATCACGCCCCTCATCCTCTGGGAAGGCAAAGAAGCGATTCGTGGACGCGCGTGCGGTTGTTGTTGAGCTCTCGAGTCTGGCTTCGCCCTTTCGCGGAGCAATTCGACTGACGGCCCCCGATCCTCACGGTTTGCGGCCAACTGTTAATATGAGGAAGGCGCGAATCGAATGGCTCGCGCCTTCCCTCGTTCAACTATCGGCTTCTAGCACCCGTCGCAGGAGGCACAACAGTCGGCGGAATCGCAGCACGCTGCGTTCGCCGCCTTCACCGCACCTGCAAAACCGAGCGCGATCACTGCCATCAACACAAATGCTCTGATCTTCTTCATGGATTTTCTCCTTTGAAAAACCAAATGTGGTTTTTGTCGATCGATAGCAGCGCCATCGATGAGTGAGAGCAAACTTCGGAGAGCAATCTCTAAACGCGAAGCAGATGTGTTTCGAGGAGTGTGTCTCTGCCGCTGTGCCAGACTGGGGGAACAAATTCCACGGAATGAAAAAATCGAATCGTCACCGCGCTAAAATCGGATTCCAGAACAAAACCGCTCACAGGCTCGACGTGCCGCGGGGCCGTGTCTGGCTTCGAAGCTACGGTGACTTCCACAGGACAGCACGACATCCTGCCGCCCGGTACGGGCTTGGGGCCGTTTCGTTTTACCGGAGTATTGCCACTGGAATGGTGAGGGCAATTCTCCATGTTGGCCATCAAGCCCGCCTGGCTTTGACCGGCCGCATTCTCCTGGATCGAAGCCACGTGGGGGGAACCGGAATTCGCGAGGGTTGGAACCGTGCAACCGATGAGGCATGCCAGGACGGCCAACCAAAGGGAAACGCCGGCGGCCACGGCTGCTCTGAACGTGGGCAAGTGCAAACGCATCGTAAACAGCCTATACCCCTCGACTCTCCAAAACAAATCGTTTTGAGATTGCCCGCGATAACTGGCGCGGTGATCGAAATGGCGAGCCGCGTGCGATACCGGTAGTTCTAAAACAATTCTGAATTAGTTAACCGTAGAACTACGTGGTTTCAGCGAAGGGCACGTAGTAAGCCTGAGAAAAACGGTGCAAAAACTACTGAGCGGTTCGCCGTGAGCCGTGGACAGGCGGGTGCGCGAATCGAAGAGGAGAAAATCAGCGGATCGAATTCAAATTTGAAATTTGAGATTTCAAATGGAGGCGACAGCGAAAGGCAGCGGCGGAGATGGCGGTGAATCAGAACGTGAAAAACCCCCACCCTTTGTCCGCCGCGGCGGACAAAGGATGCGGCACCCGGCAGGGGCGGGACAGTTTTGGTCTCTGGTGCGCACGGACCATGTGAGCCGGCCCGATACGCTGATGGTGATGGTTGGTGGTGTGGGCCATTTTCTCCTCATCATTTCCTGATGGCCGGGTTCATCCAACTGCGGCCGCGCATGAAACAATGGGGACAGTTCTTTGCAGGCGGCTTCCTGGCATTGGCTTACTTCGCTCTGATTGTGGTCATCGCGGCTCCGCACTAGCCGCGAGCATGCGCGCAGGTGTTGATAATTCGTGTTCTCGACACGTAACTCGAAGGCCGCCAATTTAGAAGATTAAGCCGCCGTCAGCCATAAGGGAAAATTTCGGGCAGCGCTTGCGGAGTCGTGCTGAATTTGATACCAGTGGTCAGCCTTGGCGGCTCGACATCGATGAAGCTAAGCACCGACGACCTTCTAGAGAAGCTCGTTCACGACGTCCCAACCGTGGGCATTCTGCGTGATCGGCAACCGGAGCTGTGGACCGGGATACCTCCGAATAACTACGCAGTCTTTGGCGAGGTCGTGCGACCGTACGTCCTTCAACTGCTACAAACTCCAGTCAACAAGGATGAACTCCGGCGAGTATTTTCTTTTTTTGAGAAAATGGCGGAAGCCGAGAGTTTTGCGCTCTTGGATTTATTACAGGTTGAGATTGTTGAACCGATTAGCCGAAATAAGGGAGTCCGCGAGCAGGCGTTGCCATATGCGGGAGACCGGGTGAAAAAACTCATGAAAGAAAATGCCAAATGGCGCCTCGGGCCGTGGGTCGCAAACCTGTTTTCCAGATTTATACATCACGAGAGCGGCAAGGAATCTCAAAGATGATTCGGACGAATTTCTCGCAGCTGATACCACTGCAATATACGTGATCGCTGCGTTGGGATAGGTGTTGCGAAATCTTCTTCGCGCCAGCGATTGCAGACCGGGATAGATGGTGACAATCCAACTTCGCGACATTCAATTTCACCGAGCCTCGGCATCAGCCCTTCGGGTAGACTGCGAAAGACAATATGGACGCAATTTATAAGTTCGGTTGGATTCCAGACCAGGAGCGGAGCTATGAATACCCGAACGTCTTTGCTGTTGAGGCGACCTCGGGCCCGGAGCGACTAGTAATCGCGCCTTCCGCAAACCACGTTTCGGTCATGATCGACCTTCTTCAGGTTATGTCCGCACCCTTCGGAATTCTCTACGTCTTGGCAGTACCGCGAGGTGAAGGAGAACCAGGACGCTACCAGGCAGCGAACGCGGTCCCAAGGCATGTAGTTGAGGAGTTTCTGAAAAGATTTAGGGACTTCATTGAATACGATGGACGTCATCATGTCTGGGTAGCGTCAACGTCCAATTCCGACTTGCTCGTGTACGACAACCACAACGTCATATATGCCTACGGTCGATTGCCAGAGTTTGAGCAGATCGCCTTGAATTGCGGTTTGACGAAGGTGGATGCTGTTAAATTTCCCTCCCCACACGTCCACAAATTCAACTCAGCTTTCGACTCGGATCAACAAGAGGTGCTCCGTTATTGGGAGTGGAAACATACCCCGCTCCAAGAAGATGACTACTGACATAGCAGGAGTCTTTCGGAAAGCTGGTGAAAATCACGGTTTGCTACAGCTATTCGGGAACCCACCACTTTCCGATTACCCCGTTTATCAACCATGTGGATTGTTTTCAACTTTGGCGCGCCGGGAAAATCACTCCGAGCGGAGCGCTTCCATCACGTCGACGCGGGCGGCGCGTGCGGCTGGGAGCATCGAAGCGGCTACCGCCGCGCCCAACAGCACGAGCGCGGAAATGATCACGGGTAACGCGCCCGGCATTTTTAGTTCGCCGAAATAGCTGCCTGCCACGCGCGCTGCGATAAGCCCGAACGCGGCGCCCGCGAGAACGCCAATGCCGGCCATCACGACGCCGTCCTTCACCACGCCTTTGAGCAGATCTTTCGGCTGCGACCCAAGCGCGAGACGGATGCCGAATTCGCGCGTCCGCGCGCTCACGGAAAATGCCAGCACGCCTGCGACGCCAACGACGGCGATCAACAATGCGACCGCTGCGAACACGCCAAACACGAGCGAGTTCAAGCGATCGGGCGCAAGCACTTTTGCGCGGATGTCTTCGAGTGTGGCAGCGTGCTCCACGGGTTCATCGGCGTTCATGTCGCGGATAATTTTCGTCACCGGTGTGACAAGCGAATAGGGATTTACGGTCGAGTGGATGAAGAGGTGGCCGCCGAACATGGGACCATCTGAAAACATGCTGTAAATGGTTGAGGTGGGCGCGCGAACGACGTGTTCGTCGTCCACATCCGCAGCGACGCCAATAATGCGGTGCGGCCCCCTCATTCGCGCCTTTTCACTGTCGGTTCCCCCAAAAAATTCGAGCACAGGATCGGTCCAATAGACGTGCCGGTTGATCGGATCCTGACCGGGAAACATGCGCTGCGCGAGAGTCTGGCTGACGATCACGACCGGGTCTCGACTCTTGTCATCATCCTGCTCGTTGAAATCGCGCCCGGCAAGAACGGGAACGCCCAGCGAGTTGAAAAAGCCGGGAGAGATGGTGCGCCACTGCGCGCGAGGATCATCTTTGCCGTGGACGTGGCCATCACCGGAGAATTGCAAACCGGGGCCGAAGGTGTCGGCGTCGCGCCAGGGAGCAACGATAGCGAAAGACGTCTCGGTGACGCCGGGCAACTGATTGATGCGACGTATCGATTCCTTGTAAAAATCGGCGATCTGCTGATCGGTTTTTCCGTAAGATAGCGCCGGAACGTCGAGGGCGAGAACGTTGCGTGTATCCACACCGGTCTCGGACTTTTGCAACGCGATCAGCGTCGAGATCAACATGCCCGCGCCCGCGAGCAGCACGAAAGACGCGGCAATTTGCGTGACGGCGAAGATGCGCTGGCGGCGCTTGGTGCTGCTGGTGATGCGGACGCCGCCGCTCGCGAGGTTCATTCCGTTCGAAGAGTTGGCCGTGGGCAGGCGCGGCACAAATGCCAGAATCACGGCGGCGGCGAGCGCCAGCCCCACTCCCACCCAGAGCATGCTGAAATCCACCGTCAAATCCAGCGCGCGAACCGAGAAACGCGACGCGTAACTAGCCAAAATTTTCACCAGCGGCTGCGCGATCAGCACGCCAATCGTCGCGCCCGCTCCGCAGAGCAGAAGGCTTTCGGCCAGCAACATGCGCCGCAGCGCGCCACTGTCTGCGCCGAGCGCGGCGCGGATCGAGAGTTCACCTTCGCGCCGAACGGTGCGAGCGAGAATCAGGTTGGCAACGTTCGAGCACGCGATAATGAAGACGAGGCCCGAAGCAACGAGAAGGACGAGCAGAACGGTGCGCGCACCGGAAGTAATCTGGTCGCGGAGCATCCGGGTTTCAATGCGGTAGCCGTCGTTCTCGGGATAGGCTTCGGGGTGGTCCTTCACCATCGCGGCGTAGACGGTGCGCAATTCGTTGCGAGCCTCCTCGAGCGTGGCGCCGGGAGCAAGTTTGCCGAAGAGTTCGGTCATGCGGTGAACGCGGCCGGTGACCATCGTCGCGGACATGTGGTGAGGGCTGGTGACGAGGTTGCCAATAATTTCCGTGTCCGCGGGGTAGGGAACACTGGGTTCGAGGACGCCGATGACCGTGGCGGAACGATCGCCCACGCTTTCGAGGCGAACCGTTTTGCCGATCACGCTGGGATCTTTCTTGAAGACGGTGGACCAGAAGCGATACGTGAGCACGATGACGCCCGCGGCGTTGGGGCCGTCGTCTTGCGGTCCTACGAGGCGGCCGAGAACAGGACGCAGACCCATCACTTCAAAATAGTTGCCGCTGACGACGCCACCTCGGACTCCGCGAGGTTCGCCGAGTCCGATCATCGTAAAGCCCATCTCCGAGAAATCGCCGAACTCGCTCACGGAGCGGACGCTGGGTTCGATGTCCCTGATTTCCGGGACGGAGAAAGTGACGTTGTCGGATCCGAGGGAGGGCGCGCTCTGGCGGATGTAGATCAGGCGGTTCTCGTCGCGGTTGACGAGCGGCTTGAGCAGCACGCCGCGCACGAGCGTGAAGATGGCGGCATTGGCGCCGATACCGAGCGCGAGCGTGAGGACCACGATGGTCGCAAGCCCTTTCGAGCGCATCAGGGAGTGGAACGCTACCTTTATATCGCGGAAAAATGACATGTTACTGACCTCCTCGCCGCCGTGGTTTCTACTTTTGAGGCAACGGTACCCGCGCTGGTTGCCCCGCCTTCACTATATAGACGAACGGCCGGGCCGGAAATCGACAAGTGACCCAAGAAATTTTACCTTTTTTCGCGCGTAATTTCCTTCGGGCTTTGGCCCGGGCTTACCTTCGGGCCTTCGCTGGTGGCGGGCCTCGTGGCCGCCCTCACCGCGAGGTTTCCTTTAGCCGTCGCTGCTCGCTCTCGCGGATCAATTCGCTGATGTCCGCCGCTGGGCGTATCTCGATGGTTCCACAGTTCAATTTCACTCCCGGAGACTGGGAAATCAGCTGAATGGCGTGATTCAGATCGCGCGCTTCCAGCACCTGAATGCCGCCCAATTGCTCTTTCGTTTCGGCGTACGGCCCGTCGGTGACTGCAACCTTGCCGTTCTTCCAGGACACGGTGACAGCCGTGTTGGGGGGCTGAAGAGGTTCCTCGGCAACCAGGTGTCCGTTCTTGCGCAGTTCGTCGTTGTAGCTGAAACACTCATCGAGCACGGTGTTGCGTTCGCTCTCCGACATGTTTTCGAACTTGCCGGGCTCGAGATAGCCCAAACAGATGTATTTCATGGTTCCTCTCCAATTCGTCTTCTTGGTGAGAGACAGCAGCGCACTTGTAGCGCACTTTTCCGTCACTGCTTTACGTAACGAAGCGCAACACATCCTGATTTAAAAATCCTGGAGTCAACCAGTTTCAATTGCAATTTCTCGGGCAGGCTCGCGCCCTCCAACAATCGTCTGCCTTCTCCAACAATGGTTGGCATAACGGCAAAACGAAATTCGTCCACCAGGCCAAGCTCTATCAGTTGCGAAGGAATGTCCACACCGCCGGCTAACATATTTTTGCCCTGTTCTTGCTTCAGTTTAAGTATTTCGTCGCGAAGGTCGGTGCGCACAATTCTCGTATTTTCATCTTCAGCGCCGGCCAGCGATCGTGAAAAAACAATCTTCTTCCGGGAGACAAAGGCTTGCGCAAATTCGATATCCGCTTTTGTCTCCGAAGGATTGTTTGCGACATCCGGCCAATAAGGAACCATCAATTGATAGGTTTTACGCCCGTAGACGAGCAGGTCAAACTCTCGCAAAAGGCGCGTGTAATATTCAAGTAATTCGCCATCGTCAGGGGGACTGAATTTGGTATGGTCGCAGCAGCCATCGAGGCTAAGGTTGATTGCGTAGGTTAGCTTTCCCATTTGGTTGCGCCGCTCCTTATTTTATGGTCGCTCGCTTTCATTCTTAGCTCCCGTACTTGCCTCGCGCGCGAGAAAATCCGGCAACATTTCTCAGTAGCACAGGCTTCAAGTCTACCCGCCGACCTCTGGAGGGCCTGTGACTCGCCAAAGCTGCCCGCAGCAATATCTAGCTTCAGCTTTTGCTTTTGACTTTCGTCGCGTTCGCATCGCATCCAGCAACATCCAACCCAAACCCGGCGTGCGGGCATCGCCCAGCTTCACAGGCCCGCCAGCAGGCGGCGAATAAACTGAAGCCTGTGCTACCGATCAGTCTTGCCATGCTGCCGCCGCAGCCCGCGTGTTCACCTGCTTCCGCCGGGTTACTGTTGCGGATCCGGAAAGAAAAGAAGCTCGCGCACCTCGCCCACCGCATCGGTGGAGATGGCGCCCTTGCGCGCCCACTTGAGTGCTTCGTCCATGTTGGCGCATTCCAAAATCCAAAATCCGCCCATGTGTTCCTTGGTCTCGACGTACGGCCCGTCGGTGACGAGCACCTTGCCGTCGGGCTTTTTTCGCAGCGTCTTCGCTGTGTCAGGCGAGGAAACGCCGCAGGCAAACCTTCTCACGCCGGCAGCAATCAGTTCGCGGTTCACCGCGTGGATCTGCTCGATCATCGCTTCGGTTACTTTGGACGGGTCGAAGTCGTCGGGAAGGTAATTCGCAACCAGATAGTGCGGCATCGCTTTTTCTCCTTGGTCTCTGTGGTTTATTTCCGATGACTCGTTTCCTGTTCGTTTCCTGTTCATTTCTTGTTCAGGCAGGAGCCGTAGCGCATCGTTCTTTCGTCCTATAGTCGTTCGGGAGACGGAAAATCGACAGCTGGTCCATTTTTTTCTCGCCTTTTTTTCTCGCGCTCTTTTTCTAGCCTTCCATCGACATAAACTCGCGCACCTCGACGGGCGCCCGGCAGGCGACGACGGCCTTGCGTCCCCACGCGAGAGCCTCGTCCATGTTCGCGGCGTTCACGATCCAGAAGCCGCCGATGTGCTCTTTGGTCTCGAGGTACGGCCCGTCGGTGATGCGCACCTTGCCATCCGGCTGCGCCCGCAGCGACTTCGCTTTGCCGGCCGCGGAGAGTCCGCCCGCGAAAAACCTGGCGCCGGCAGCTTCCATCTCTTCGTTGAGCACGTCGATATCGCGCATCATCGCTTCGCCTTCGAGGGAGGCGTTGTAATTGTCGGGGTGGTGAATCGCAACTAAAAATTGCGGCATGATGTCTCCTTGTCTTGAAACGCTCTTGGGGCTGGGCGTTTGGCCTGCCTTCACTGGATAGACGAACGGCCGGACGCCGGAATTCGACAAAGCGCGGAGAGGTTTTTGCTACTTGCTCATGTCAGAGGCGACGTCGTCGCCGAACCTCTTTTGAATTTCCTTTTGGGTCTCGGGATCGAAGTCGGTCAGGTCAAACAGCCGGCGGACTTCGACGACCATTTCGTCATCCTTTGCGGGGATGCGCGAGGCCCATTCGAGCGCCTCTTCGCGCGACTTCACCTGAATAATCCAGAAGCCGCCGACCACTTCCTTCGTTTCTGGAAATGGCCCGTCGGTAACTTTCGCCTTTCCGTTTTTGAAAGTGACGCGCGCGCTCATCGTCGCAGGCGGCGTCAGTCCGTCGAGCGCGAGCAGCACGCCGGCTTTCCCGAGTTCCTCGTTGTACTTGCCCATTTCCTCCATCTCATTGAAGTCGGGCACAAATCCGGCTTTCGCGGTTTGGTAGATTTTCGGAAACTGGATCATCATGAAACGCATGGTGTTCTCCTTGAATGTTGTGCGGACGCCGTATCAGGGCCGCTACCTATATATAGGAGCTTGGACCGCGCTGGGTCTGGAAAGTCGCGAAGCGCCCGTTTCGAGGTGTCCGTGGCGAGCGGCCGATGCGCGGTGCGGCTCCACTGACTGGTCGAACGGCGGCACCGGAATTCGACAGCTCGCCCAAGAAATGTTTGCATCTTCCGCGCTTTAGTACGAAGCTGTGGGCATGGTCATCTCGGTGTCCGCGGTGGATTGCCTCCGCGCAGGCTAATCACGAATCCGGCTCGACAGGGCTTTGGCTCCGCAAGATAGCGACAACTGGACTTTCCACGCCTGTGGTCGTTTTAAAACTACGCTCGCCAAGTTCTGCAACGCTTGACAAGCGACTATCTAAGTGCCATTCCCGAGCTTTTGCTTTTATCAGTTTCGTAGCAACGCGGTAGGTCCACAAACATTGCCGTTGACTGTTCCGTGGTAGCGCGTAGTCAATTCTTTTGCTCCGGCGAGCCCCGGGGCAAGTCAATACTCTTTTGCAACCAAAATCCCGACCTGCGGGCCTCACCGAGCCTCACAGGCTGAAGCCTGTGCTACCGATCACTCTCGCCGGGGCTGCACCTGGCCGATCTCACGTCAGCTTCTGACGAGCCTTTTTTTATTCCTACTTTTTATTTCAGCTGGCGGATTCGCTCTTGCAGGAATTGGCGCTCGGGTTCCTGCTGCGTCAGCGCCAGAGCTTTCTCGTACGACGCCCGCGCTTCAGCCGTCCTGCCGAGCCTGCGGCACATATCGGCGCGGGCGGAATGCGCCAGATAATAATTTGCGAGTTCGCCCTGCGCGAGCACCGCGTCGATCTGCGCGAGACCGGCTTCTGGGCCATCGCGCATCGCAATCGCCACGGCACGATTCAGCTGTACCACGGGCGAAGGTTGAATTCGCGCCAATCGATCGTAGAGCGCAACAATCCGCGCCCAGTCAGTGGCCGGGACCGATTCCGCCCCCGCATGAACGGCCGCAATCGCGGCTTGTAATGTGTAGGAGCCGAAGCGGCGGGACTTCAGCGCTTTCTCGAGCAATGCCACTCCCTCGGCGATCTGTTCCCGGTTCCAGAGCGAGCGATCCTGGTTTTCGAGCAAGATCATTTCTCCTTTCGGCGATGTTCTCGCGGCGTGACGCGATGCGTGCAGCAACATCAGGGCGAGCAGCCCGATCACTTCGGGGTCAGCGCCCGAGTGACCTCCCGTGTCACCTACCAGTTCACCTTCCGGTGAACGATTCGTTTCCACTTTCGACGCAACGTCCGGGTCAACTTCCATTTTTGGCTGAAGTTCGGCCAGCAACCGGCCCAATCGAATCGCTTCGCCGGTCAGTTCGGCGCGCGTTACTTCCGTTCCCGCTGCAGCGGAGTAGCCCTCATTAAATACGAGATAGACAACCTGCAGCACCGCGTCCAGCCGCTCCGGCAATTCCTCCGGCGCCGGCACCTCGTACGGAATGCGTGTCTCGCGAATTTTTGTTTTTGCGCGCACGATGCGTTGCGCGAGCGTAGCCGGAGTGGTGAGGAAAGCCTTTGCGATCTCCTCGGTGGTAAGCCCGCACACTTCGCGCAAGGTGAGCGCCACGCGCGCTTCGGGTGCGAGAGACGGATGGCAGCAGGTAAAAATCAGGCGCAGCCGGTCGTCTTCGAGGCCGTCATTCTCAAGGCCATCATTATTATTAGAGCTTTCCGCGGAACTCGATTGCGCTTCGAGATAGTGCGCGAGCTCGCCTTGCGACGCGTCGAATCTTGCCCGTCGACGCAGAGTGTCGATGGCTTTGAACCGGGCCGTCGAAATCAACCACGGCCGCGGGTTGCCGGGGACTCCACTTTTCGGCCACACACTCAGCGCCGCCGCAAACGCTTCGTGCATCGCCTCCTCGGCAAGATCAAAATCACCGAGCAAGCGGATCAGAGTTGCCAGGATTCGTCCCGAATCCACGCGATACAGCGAGTCGAGCAATTCGCGTACCCGCTCGGTGGCGTGCACTGAGGCGGGATCGGTGGAACGCTCGGTGGAACGCTCGGACATGACGACGACGTTAGCAAACCAGCCACGCCGAATCAATTTAGCAAACGATTTCAAGCGGCAGTTCGATGCAAAGCGACCAGGCCGGGACGCGACGTGCTTGCGTGCACGGCCACGAATTACGCGATGCTCACAGCCCCTGCCGCTGGCTGGTTTTCAAATGTTCGGTGATAGAATTTGTTTGGGAAGCGCGACAAATCCATGAAACCAGCAGCGAACGTCAAGACGCCCGCGCAATACATCGCTTCACTCCCCGCCGATCGCGCGAAGACGATCGCGACAGTGCGCGCTCTCGTGAACAAACACATTCCGCGCGGCTACGATGAGTGCCTCATCTGGGGCACGATCGGCTGGACGATCCCCCTGTCCCGATATCCCGACACTTACAACAAGCAGCCGATCTGCTACGTCGCGGTGGCGTCGCAGAAAAACTACTGCTCGCTCTACCTGATGGGCGCGTTTTGGAGTGCGAGCCAGCTCGAGCAGTTGAAGGCGGCTTTCAAAGCGGCAGGGAAGAAGCTGGACATGGGGAAGTGTTGCGTTCATTTCGAGACGCCGGACGATTTGCCGCTCGAAGCGATTGGCAAGCTGATCTCTGAGATTTCGAGCGAGAAGTGGATCGAGATGTACGAACAATCGCGCTTGAAGACCAAGTCGGGGCAGGCGAAGTCGGCGAAGACAGCGAAAACGGCGAAGCAACACGCCTCGTCAAAATCTCATCGCACTGGCAATCGCCGTCGCAGTCGCAAGCCGGGCCCAAGGAGCACACGAACATGATGCCAAAGAATACGATCTGCCTGTGGTACGACAAAGACGCGCTTGAAGCGGCGCGCTTCTACGCCGCCACTTTTCCGGACAGCAAAGTTGGCGCCGTTCACCAGGCTCCCAGTGATTATCCGAGCGGCAAGAAGGGCGATGTGCTGACGGTGGAGTTCACCGTGATGGGCATTCCTTGTCTCGGTCTCAACGGCGGCAAGGCGTTCAAGCACAGCGAGGCGTTTTCCTTTCAGGTGGCGACCGACACTCAGGAAGAGACCGACCGTTACTGGAACGCGATCGTCGGCAATGGCGGAGCGGAAAGCGAGTGCGGTTGGTGCAAGGACCGCTGGGGCCTCTCCTGGCAAATCACCCCGCGCGCGCTGATGGACGCGCTTGCGGCTGGTGGCGGCGAGGCAAAGCGCGCGTTCGAAGCGATGATGTCGATGAAGAAGGTCGACATCGCCAAAATCGAAGCAGCGCGACGAGGCTGACGAGAACTGAAACACGCGGACGCGGCCTGTTCGCAACTGTTATCCGAAATGTGATTTGGCAAATCCTCACGAAATCTCTAACGTCTTTACTCTTTCCGTTAATTTCCGGAAAGTGTATGATTTTTTCCTGCTACTAAAAAATGGCTGCCCGCAAACCAATGAGAATATTCGTCGTTTCGCTTCTGCTCTCCCTATTGGTATGCGGAATTGTCGCTGCGGAGTTTCCGGAGCTGATGTCTCTGACGGACAACACTTCAAACGACTTTACCGTCGGCAATCGTTTTGCCACGGCCACGCACGTGCTCCCCAGCGCTGGAAAACCGATTCAAAACGCGGATATGGATTGCAAGGTCACTCCTTCCACTTTATCTGTTTCACGTCTGAGCTCATTCGAGAGCGCAACTCTGCTGCCTTCTGAACCTGTCACCGTTCATTCGGTGCTGCGAACGTAGCCACCCACGCTTTAACTTCGGTCACACGATCGAAGAGTCCTGAACCAACAAAAAAATAGGAAGCCCGGCTTCAAATCGGAGGAGTTGTTCATGAAATTGCTTAAGGCTGTATTGTCAGCACTGACTTTGATACTTACTTTTTCGTGTGTCTCGCTCTTCGCACAAAATAATCCGAACGACCGCACTGTGTTGCCCATCCCCGAACCGAAGTATCCGCCGATCACCGAGCTCGACGCTCGCAAGGCGAAGGCTCCGCCGATCTTCGAGGTGAAGGCGCCCCAGGGCGCGCCGAATGTGGTCGTGATTCTCCTCGATAATTTTGGCTATGCCGGCTCCAAGACTTTCGGCGGCGTGATGAACCTGCCGACCATCGATCGCCTCGCCAAAAACGGATTGCTCTACAACAATTTTCACGTGGCGCCGATCTGCTCGCCGACCCGCGTTGCGCTTCTTACGGGACGCAATCCCCATAGCGCCAACATGGGGTCTATCTCCGAGATGGCCACGGCTTTCCCGGGGCAGACTTCATTGCTTCCGAACACCGTGACGCCGCTCGCAAAGATTTTGCGTTTCAACGGCTACAGCACGGCGATGTTCGGGAAATCCCACGAATACGCGGCGTGGGAAACCGGTCTCACGGGGCCGTTCGATCAGTGGCCTACCGGACTGGGATTTGAGAGGTTCTACGGCAACGTGATCGGCGAGTCAGATCAGTTCTCCCCGTCCATCCACGACAACACCACGCTCGTCCCTCCGTCAAAGGACCCGAACTACTACTATCAGAGCGATATCGCGGACCATGCCATCTCCTGGATCAAGACACAGAAAGCCTTGACTCCCAACAAGCCTTTCTTCATCTACTACGCCGCGCAGGGCATGCATGATCCGGTTCAATTGCCGGCGGCTTGGCGAGACAAATACAAAGGCAAGTTCGATCAGGGTTGGGACAAGTATCGCGACGAAATCCTGGCGCGCCAGAAGCAGCTCGGCATCGTTCCGCAGAACACTCAGCTCACTCCGAAGCCCGACATCATGGAAGATTGGGACAAACTGAGCGCCGACGAAAAGAAGTTGGCTGTACGGTATCAAGAAGTCTTCGCGGCATTCGCCGAGTTAACCGACTACGAGATCGGAAGGGTCCTGCAGGCCGTTGATGACGTGGGCGCCGGAGATAACACGCTGGTCATCTTCGTTACGGGAGACAACGGCGCGAGCCCCAATGGCGGGAGACTCGGCGTTTTTAACACCCTCAGCTCTTTCAACCAGGCGCCTGAGACGTTGCAATTTCAGCTCGAACATCTCGATGAGGTTGGCGGGCCGCACTCGGCGATGACGCCGGCAGCCGGCTGGTCAATCGCGGACAACACGCCCTTCGCGTATGCCCAATTCCATACAGCCTACGGCGGCACCACCAACGGTGCGGTGGTTTACTGGCCGAAAGGGATCAAGGCAAAGGGTGAGATACGCAACCAGTATTACCACGTGATCGACGTCGCGCCGACCGTTCTCGAAGCGGTAGGTCTGCCGCAGCCCAAGATCGTCGATGGCATTCCACAGAAGCCTATTGAAGGGGTAAGCATGCTCGGCTCCTTCAATAACGCTCAGGCGAAGTCCGCTCACACCGTTCAATATTACGAGTTCGCCGGGAATCGTGGCATCTATAAGGATGGTTGGTACGCCATGACCCTGCATAAAATCGCATGGGAGGCAAAACCCCGCAGCTCTTACGCCGACGACAAATGGATGTTGTTCAACACGGCGGAAGACTTCAGTTGCGCCGTGGACCTCTCCGCGAAGTATCCCGAAAAGCTCAAGGAGCTGCAGGATACCTTTCTGGCGGAGGCGATGAAATACAACGTTCTGCCGCTCGATGACCGCGTTCACGAGCGATTTGTTGCTTCCATTGCCGGACGTCCCGATCTGATGGCGGGCCGGACGTCACTGACGGTTTTTCCGGGCATGGTAGGAATGAAAGAGAATGCTTTCATCGATGTGAAGAATCGGAGCTCGTCCATTTCGGCCGAGCTTGAGATTCCGACGGGCGGGGCTTCGGGCGTGATCCTCGCGCAGGGCGGCGGTCACTCCGGTTGGAGTCTTTACGTCAAAGACGATAAGCCCATGTTTGCATACAACTTTCTTGGCACCGTCACGACCATTGCCTCCAGCGAGCGCCTGCCCTCCGGAGCCGTTACGGTTGCGTACGATTTCGCCTACGACGGCGGCAAGCTGGGGGCTGGCGGCACGGGGACAATTTCTATAAACGGGAAGAAGGTCGCCTCCGGCAGAATCGATCGCACGATCCCGCTGATATTCGGAACGGAAACCGCCGACGTGGGCATGGACCTCTACACTCCCGTTACCTCCGACTATTCAAAGGACGGGAATCAGTTCACCGGAACGATCAAGCAAGTGACCGTCGAGCTGAAGGCAAATGCCGGTGAGAAGAAAATCGAGCACGAGGAGGCCGAGGAGGCTCCCATAGTGGATTGACGGGGCCTCAAGAGGAACACCGTGAGGTGGCAGGTTTACGTCTGAACGAATCGCGTGGAGTCCCTGCGCAATCAAGAGAACGTCGAAAGGACGAAATGAAAACTTTCAGAATTTCTTTCATAGTTTTGCTCGTCGTACTATCGGCAGGTGGCGCTGCCAACGCTCAACTCAATGGCCTTCACCTGAAGGGCATCGCGGGCCTCGACTCCGGCTCGCAAACGCCTCCCGGCTCCTACTGGGGAGTTCTTTTTTACGGGTACGATACGGGCAGGATCAACGACCAATCAGGTGATCAAATCAATCCCAATGGGAATCTCAACATTTTCGCCGGCGCCCCTTTGGTAAGTGTCGTAACCCAGAAAAAAATCCTGGGAGCGAACTACGGTTTCTTGGCGATTCCGGCCGTCGTTCTGAATAGCAGCCTGGAGGCGCCCGAATTTGGCCAGAATCCGTCTGCCGGTTTTGGTGATACGTATTTTCAGCCAATCAATCTGGGCTGGAAATTCGAGCATGCCGACGTAGTGGCAGGCTTCGCGATATATGCGCCGACGGGCCGATACACCGCAGGAAATCCAAACGGAGATAATACCGGCCTGGGCATGTGGGGATTTGAGCCCTCGATCGGGACGACGGTCCATCTGAATAAGGCTAAGACCTGGAATGCGGCAACACTTGCATCGTTCGAGTTCAACACCGACAAACGAGACTCGAGTCAGCACGTTGGCAATATCCTTACGCTGGAAGGTGGAGTGGGACGCAGTTTCTTGAAGGGTGCCGCAAAGCTCGGTGCCGCATATTACGCGCAGTGGAAGCTGTCGGAGGACACGCTGACGGGCCTCGCGCCGCTGCTGGTCAACGGGAAAAATCGCGTCGCCGCCGTCGGGCCGGAGTTAGCGCTTCCCATCGCCACAAAAAGCACACTCTATGGTTTTTTTACGTTTCGGTACGAGTTTGAGGTTTATGCACGGACCACGACACAGGGAAATACCATGGTTATTTCCGCTGTGTTCCCGTTTAAGCCGATCAAGCTCCGATAGTTTGGTCAGTCGTGGGAGAACTCATCCTCGATCAGGAGTCAGCGCGAGGGTTCAGGAACTGGCTCACCGATAACGCGGGGGTTTGCGGCGATTCATGATTCGAATTATTCAGAAGCGACAGGGAGGAAGTGAAAATGAAAACAATGAATTCGTGGAGGATGCGCATGTGGAATTCCGAACGTTCAAATGGTTCCGGCACGCCGAATGTTGCACGTCTGCGATGGGTCGTTCTGTGCCTTTTCGTGATCGCCGTGTTTCCGTCATTGACTCGAGCACAAGCTCCGGTTTTCGAGATCACTCCGGTCGAAAGCTCGATCAAGTTTGACGTGGAAGCGTCGGTGGCGATAAAGGGAAATTTCAATAAGTGGGATGCCAGCCTCACGTTTACGTCTCCGGACGTCGAAACCGGCTCGTTGACCATCAACATCCAGGCAGACAGCGTGGATACCGGCAGCGGCATGAAAAACGGAAAGCTGAAGGGCAAGGACTTCTTCGACGTCCAGAAGAGCCCGTTGATCACATTCAAGTCGACCAAGATTATCCAGACGGGCCCCGATACTTTCGAGGTGGACGGCAATTTCACGATCCGCGGCGTCACCAAACCGGAGAAACTCACGCTTGTGTTATCCGGCAAGGGGACTGGCTCAGGCACGATTCAAGGGACGATGGCCTTCGACCGCAAGCAATACGGAATGAACAGCGGCATTCCCTTCATCAAGATCGCCGACCGTGTCGAAGTGAATGTCGCCCTCAAGGGGAAGCGAATCAGCGGGCCTCCTGTAGTCTTTAAGCAATAGACGGCGCAGATGGACGCGCTTGCGGCTGGTGGCGGCGAGGCAAAGCGCGCGTTCGAAGCGATGATGACGATGAAGAAGGTCGACATCGCCAAAATCGAAGCAGCGCGGCGAGGCTGACGAGAACCACGCCGACGCGAGCTTATCCGTGCTGGATATTTTTCCCGGATATTCGTCTTGGATGGGGACCAAGCCGGAAGTGATCGGTTCGTGCGGGGGATTCCTACTACGAACGACCCGCATAACTGTTCAGAGAGTACCGCCTCGCACAAGCGATCTCCGCGTGGGATAGGTGGTGACAGCCGTCGTCCGCGACATTCTTCAGAATCCTGTTGTCCGCGAGCGGCGTGCACCACGCAAGAATGCCCCAACGGAATTCTTCACAAACCCCGTACATTTTGACAATATCGCCCCGGCGTCGCATTCCCTACGCTTCAGTGCCTGATTGACAGGCTCTCATCGGAGGTCCCATGACCAGAATTCAGCGGAATGCCCTGGCTTGCATCGCCACGGTTTGTCTCTTCATCGCGGGTTGCGGCGGCTCGTCGAAGGTGGCGCAGGATACAAAAGAAGTCGAAGCGTTTGAAACCGGCAAAGATGCGTACATCTATGCCTATCCATTGCTGACGATGGAAATGACGCGCCGCGTTTCCACGAATCTCGTCGAACCGAAGGGCACCTTTGCGCCCATGGGACAGTTCGCGAAGCTGCGCGAGTATCCGAATGCTTCGTTCAATGCGGTCACGGCGCCAAACGCCGACACCTTGTACACGGTCATTTGGTTGGACGTGACGAAAGAGCCGTGGGTGATCAGCATCCCGGATTTGAAGGGACGCTACGCACTCTTCCCAATGCTCGATGGTTGGACAAACGTATTTCAGGATCCCGGCAAACGCACCACCGGAACGGGCGCGCAGAAATATGCGATCACCGGGCCGGGCTGGAGCGGCACTCTTCCAGCAGGGGTGACCGAATATAAATCGCCTACCGGGATCGTTTGGCTCCTGGGCCGCATTTATTGCACCGGCACGCCTGAAGACTATAAAGCTGTACACGCCATTCAAGATCAAATGGGTGCGGTGCCGCTCTCGTCGTACGGCAAGCCGTACACTCCCGCGCCAGGCGTGGTGGATCCTTCAATCGACTCCAAGACCGGAGTGCGCGATCAACTGAATGCGATGGACGCCGCATCGTACTTCAAACTTTTCGCGCAACTCTTGAAGACGAATCCCCCCTCCGCGGACGACGCGCCGATGGTGGCGAAACTGGCAAAAATCGGGATCGTTCCGGGACGGGATTTCGACATTTCCAAACTGGATCCGAGCGCAGCGGCCGGACTCGCGAAAGTTCCCAAGCCAGCACAGGAAAAGATTGCCGCGTGGATGAAAGAGGGCGTGGTGGCCGGCGATGCGAAGATCGAAAACGGCTGGTCGTTTACCACAAAGACCGGGCTGTACGGCACGAATTACATTCAGCGAGCGATGATTACGTGGTTTGGATTGGGCGCGAACCGTCCGCAAGACGCCGTGTACCCGACGTCCGAAGGCCCAAACATCGCTGAGAAATACAACGGTGCGAACAAATACGTTCTGCATTTTGACAAAGGCGAGATGCCGCCTGTGGACGGCTTCTGGTCTGTGACGATGTATAACGCGAAGTATTATTTCGTGGACAATCCGCTCAACCGCTACAACGTCAGCCAGCGCAATAAATTCAAGACAAATGCAGACGGCTCGACCGACATTTACATTCAGGCCGATTCGCCGGGCAAAGACAAAGAGTCCAATTGGCTTCCGTCGCCGAAAGATGATTTCGTTCTCATGATGCGTTTGTATTGGCCGAAGGAAAAGGCCCCGAGCATCCTGGACGGCTCGTGGAAGGTTCCCGGCGTGAAGAAAGTTGGATAGTTCTCGCTAGGTCGAACCAGACCTCATCGCATCTGCTTCGTCGCTCTGCGATGAGGTCGCTCCGTCCGAATGAGTCGAGCCATCTGCGGTCGCAGCTCAGAAACTAGCCGGATCGCTGACGATAAATCCTCTTCGCACCAGCGATCTCCGCGCGAGAAGAAATGATGCTCGCCATTTCCCACACTACTTCGGGGCGGCTGGCTTGTCCGGTTGCCACAATTCGATGGGATTTCCCTCTGGGTCGTGCAAGCGGGCGAACCGGCCGATGCCGGGATAAGATTCGGGGTCAACCTTCACCGCGACTCCCGCGGCTAGCAGTTGCGCTGCCATTTTGTCGAGATCGCGGACGCGAAAGTTCAGCATCCAGACTTTGGCGGGATCTCCGAAGTAGGTGCTCGTCTCCTTGAACGGAGAGAACGCGGTGGTTCCAGCCTCTTGCTGCCACGAGGCTGCGCCCTCGGTCGTTGGCACCGGCAAAATCCCGAGGTGTTGCTCGTACCAAAGCGCGAGCGCTTTCGGATCTTTGGCGCGAAAGAAAAATCCACCGATTCCGGTTACCTTTTCCATTTCCGTTCCTCCAGCGATCCCATTGTGAACAGCGGCCCCCGCAGCGGCAGGGGAGACCTTTGGCTGTGCGGCTGACTGCGCCGCTGTTTGCGTCGCGGTCTGCGCCGCCGTCTGCGTGACAATGCCGAGTTTGTTCCGCGCGAAGAGGACGCTCGAGCCGAACGCGACGGACAGGGTTTGAAGCAGTTGGCGCCGGTCGAAACTCATCCGATCCTCCGCTCGAGCGGTGCGCGAATCGGCCTACGATACCTGAGCCAACGGAGTTCTGTGAAGCGCAAAGATGAAGTTCTGGGCGAGGTGGTCGGGCGCTCGGAAGTTTTCATTGGCCGATTTCTGGCAGAAAGTTGGAACGGTGTCGCGAAATCCGCTTATCACCCTCCATTTCAGAAAGAGATAGCGAGTGATAATGCTGGTTCGCGACACCTATGTCTGGAACCGCGCCAATTTCCTACTGGCGCGTTGATCGGGCATGGATTACTTCTGAGTGGCCCGTAAACCAGAAGTTGCGTTTTGCCTCATGCAGAGGGACTTAAAGTGATATGTTCTTGAGCATGAACACCATCCCCGATATAGAAAAACTCTACGCATCCTTAGGCGAACGTGACTACGAAGCAGTGATGTCACACTTAGGGAACGACATCGTTTGGATCGTGGCCGACAACTCGCCGTTTGCGGACCGAAGCCCTTATCATGGGATAGCTGACGTTCGTTCGGGCATCTTCAATCGATTAACAACGGGTTTCGACAAACTCGTAGTCGCCGTAGACGAGATCTTTGAGTGCGAGGGCGGAAGAGTTGTGGTTCTCGGCTACTACCACGGCAGGTTTCGCGGCAGAGCTGAGGAGTTCAAAGCACAGGTCGCTCACATCTGGACAATCCGCGAAGGACGGGCCGTTAAGTTCCAGCAATATCTCGACACGCTGCAGATCGCACGCGACTCGGGAGCAGTCTCAGGCGGCAAGCAGTAGTAAACAGTGTTCGGCTCCAACCAAATAAGAGCACAACTCAGTTCCTCTCGACGTGACAACCGTCAAGCATCACTCGCTCAAGAACCGCAGGGTTCGCGGATGGATGGTCGGCTACTCGAAAGTTATCCTCGGTCGATTTCTAGAAAAAAGTTGGATAGGTGTTGAGAAACCCTCTTCGCACCAGCCGTCTCAAAATAACGTGCTGCTGTGATGATCCCCGTTATCGACACCTATCTGAAAAATCTTGATTCACAGCCACCCGGTTACTTGTGACAGCGCCTGTTAGCAACAGTGAATCCGTTGGCGCGAAACCCTAATCAAGCATACTTCGACCGGAACATCCACGCCTCTTCTCGCGTATCTCAACCAGCGGCGGAGAAAACATGAGCAACCTCTGGCAGGACCTGCGCTACGGCCTCAGGCTACTGCGCCTCAATCCCGGCTTCACCGCTATTGTGGTGCTTTCCCTCGCGCTCGGCACCGGCGCAAACACCGCCATCTTTCAATTGATCGATTCGCTCCGCCTGCGAACGCTGCCGGTCGCGCACCCCGAGCAGCTCGCGAGCGTGCGCATCCTGGATCGCTCCTGGGGTTCCGGCCGTGTCCATGGCCGCTACGCCGACATCACCAACGCGCAATGGGAACAGATCCGTGATCATCAGCAAGTTTTTTCGAGCATGTTTGCCTGGGCGACCGAAGGGGGATTCAACCTGGCCCGCGGCGGCGAAGCACGCTACGCCGAAGGCATCTGGGTGAGCGGCGATTTTTTTAAGGTACTCGAAATCCCCGCACTGCGCGGCCGCACGCTAACGGCCGATGACGACCGCCGCGGCTGCGGCTCACCGCCCGCTGTGATCAGCTACCCCTTTTGGCAGCGGGAATACGCCGGCCGGCCGGACATTCTGGGTCGGATCATCTCACTCGAAGGCCATCCCTTCGAAATCGTCGGCATCACTCCGCCAAGTTTCACGGGCATCGATGTTGGCCGGAAATTCGACGTAGCCGTGCCACTGTGCTCGGAACCGCTCATACACGGCGAATCGTCCCTGATTGACCTGCGCAATGGCTATTGGCTCGCCGCCGTGGGGCGTCTGAAGCCCGGCGTGACGATCGAGCGAGCCAACGCGGAAATGGCAGCGCTTTCGACGGGAATTCTGGAAGCGACCACACCCCCTCAATACGACGCGGACGCGCAAACGCACTACCTGCAATACAAGTTCGGCGCATTTCCGGCAGCTACGGGATTCTCGAATCTGCGCGGGAGCTACGAGACACCCCTGTGGATGCTGATGGGCATCGCCGCCATGGTCTTGCTGATCGCATGCGCCAATATCGCGAATCTGTTGCTGGCGCGCGCCAGCGCCCGTGGACGCGAGATCGCCGTGCGGCTTTCGCTCGGTGCATCCCGCGGGCGTCTCATCCGGCAACTGCTCGTGGAAAGTTTTTTGATCGGTGTTGCCGGCAGCGCCTTGGGCGCGGTCCTGGGGCAATGGGTCAGCCGTATTGCTGGTGGCCTTCATCGGGACGAGCGCGGCCGACGTCTTCGTCGATCTCCATCCGGATTGGCTCGTGCTCAGCTTCACACTGGCCATCGCGCTGCTCACTACAATTCTCTTCGGCCTGGCTCCCGCTTTCCACGCCACGCGCATCGCTCCGGCAGCAGCGCTCAAGTCCGCGGGCCGGAACCTCGCCGGCGGGCGCGAACGCTTCAGTCTCCGCCGCGGCTTGGTTGTCTCGCAGGTGGCGTTCTCGCTGGTCTTGCTGGTGGGCGCGATACTTTTCGTACGCAGCCTGAAAAACATTCTTTCGGTGAACGCCGGTTTCCAAACGGCCGGCATCATGGAAGCCGATCTGGACTTTCGCCAACTGAAAATTCCCGCGTCGCAACGCCCGAGCTACAAGCTGAACTTGATTGACCGCTTGCGCGCACTTCCCGGCGTCGACGGAGTGGCGGACGCCAGTGTGGTGCCGCTGAGCGGCTTTGGCTGGCAGGAAAACGTTTTTCTGGCCGGCGCCCCAAAACGCGCGGGCGTGGCACCTCTTTTCAACCGAGTGAGCCCCGATTTTTTTAACACAATGGGAATCCGCATCATGACCGGTCGCGCATTCAACGAGCGAGACTCGTCCAACTCGTCGAAGGTGGCGATCGTCAACCAGAGTTTCGTGAAGAAAATCCTCAACGGCGCCAATCCCATTGGCGCGCACTTTCAAATTGAGGAGGCGGTGGGCCGTGCGCGGCCGGTCTATGAGGTGGTGGGACTAGTTCGCGACACGAAGTATTACAACTTGCGCGATGAATTCGCGCCGGAAGTCTACGTGACTACCGCGCAGGATGACGAGCCGGACGAATCAGCGGGATTGTTGATTCGCTCCAGTCTCCCGATGGGAACGCTGACGCAAGAACTGAAAAACGCGCTGGCCGAGGCCAGCCCCGAGATCGGAGAGGAATTTCACGTGATGCAGGCGAACATCCGCGATTCGCTGCTGCGCGAGCGTTTGATGGCCGCGCTTTCCGGGTTTTTCGGCGCGCTGGCTACTTTGCTGGCCATGATGGGGTTGTTTGGCGTGATGTCTAATTCCGTCGCGCGCCGTACCGGAGAAATCGGGTTGCGCATAGCGCTGGGCGCGCAGCGACGAAATATTTTGGGTATGGTGTTGGGCGAAGCCGGCACGATGCTGGTGATCGGCCTGGCCGTCGGCGCCGCGCTGGCGCTGGCCTTGGGCAAAACCGCGGGTGCGATGCTCTTCGGCCTCAAGCCTTACGATCCGCTGACGATTTCGCTCTCCGCCATTGCTCTAGCCACCGTGGCTATTCTCGCCTGCTATCTGCCGGCGCACCGCGCGGCGCGGCTCGATCCCATGGCCGCCCTCCGCGACGAATAAAATCCGCCAGAAACCCGCGAGCTTCAACCTCGACGAAGTGATGCGAAAACTGAATGCAAGCAACTAGCCTAACCGCGCTCGGGCGCCGCTCTCGAATGTTATATGGTTCGACGCGAACATCCGGGAGCGAAATCGCCGGACTACTTGAGGGGACGCGAGCCGACGATGAGAATATCCACTAATCTTCTCGCGCTTGGCTGCCAATCGGGCGCGGATGCCACATTGGAGACGCCGACCAGAGCGCGGAGCAAGTCAACCGGATCGAGGTCGCTGCGTATATCGCCGCTCTGCACGCCGCGCTTCACCAGCGCACGAATCGCATGGTGCATCTTCGCGTAAGAGGCTTCGAACACCTTCTTGGGATCACCCAGCAGCGTATTGAGCGCGGGCGCGATGAGCTGCTTCGCTGCGATGGCATCAACGAATAGCAACAGCCAAGCGCGCAGTGCGTCTGCCGGCGCCATCGTCTGAGAGAACTTCTGTTCGGCTTCGGCCAGCTTTTCCAACTCGGCCCGATAAACCGCCTGTAGAAGGTCCGCGCGCGTGGGGAAGTGGCGATACAACGTTCCAGGTCCAACGCCCACCTGCCTGGCGATCTCGTCAAGACTGGCGTTTGCGCCGTGCCGGGCAAACGCTGCCTTCGCTACTTCGAGAATCCGTTCGCGATTCCGCTGAGCGTCTGCGCGGGACTTTCGTTGGGCGCGTTTGGAATGTTTGGGAGCCATTCTAAAAATACTTGAATCCGGAGACAGTCTCCGATTATCTTATATGTTGCGGAGACACTCTCCGTTTTATTTGAGATGCGGCGGCTTGTCAATACCGATCTTCGGGCCCCATCCGGGCGAGCCGCCCACAGGGAGAAAGAATATGAACAAGGTGGAAGTGTTTGGAGCAACGTCGACAACGGACGAGGTCCTGTCCGGCGTGAATCTGAAGGGAAAACGAATCCTGGTGACCGGCGTTTCGGCGGGCCTGGGCGTTGAGACGGCACGAGCGTTGGCAGCGCATGGAGCAGAAGTAGTCGGTGCCGCGCGCGACTTGAAAAAGGCCGAAGCGGCGACGGCACAGGTGAGACGAGATTCTGCGACGGGCGGCGGGAGTTTCGAGTTGGTTGCGCTTGATCTCGCCAGCCTCAAGAGCGTGCGCAAATGTTCGGATGAGCTGCTGGCGAAGGGGCAGTTCTTCGACGTGGTTATCGCCAACGCGGGCGTGATGGCCCCTCCCTTGGGCCACACGGAGGATGGCTTTGAGACGCAGCTTGGCACCAACCACCTCGGCCACTTTGTCCTGATCAACCGGATTGCGCCGCTTCTGCGCAAAGGCAGCAGGGTGATCAACCTCTCTTCTTCAGGTCACCGTTTTTCCAACGTCGACCTGGACGATCCCAATTTTGAGCGAACGGCTTACGAACCGTTCGTCGCCTACGGCCGCTCGAAGACCGCGAACATTCTGTTCTCTGTTGCGTTTGACCGGCGTCACCGTGAAAGCGGCGTGCGTGCCGCCGCGGTCCACCCGGGAGTGATTCAAACCGAGCTTGCGCGCAGTGTAGATCCGGCCCGCCTTCAGGTATTGATCGACCAAATCACCAAAGAACGTGCTGCGGAGGGTAAGGACCCTTTCCAATGGAAGACGGTTCCACAAGGTGCGGCAACATCGGTGTGGGCGGCAGCGGTCGCTCCGGCAGAAAAGATTGGCGGCAATTATTGCGAAAACTGCGACGTCGGCGAGGTTGTGGCGGACTCCGCGGCGATCAGCAGCGTCAGCGAAGGCGTGCGCGGTTATGCGCTCGATCCAAACAACGCGGAAGCGCTCTGGAAGAAAAGCGAAGAAATGGTCGGAGAGAGGTTTTAAATCAGGGAGGCAACACGATGCAGATAAAGGATCGCGTATTCATTATCACGGGCGCGTCATCAGGAATCGGGAAGTCCACGGCAATCGCTCTGTCTGAACGCGGTGCGAAAGTCGCGATTCTCGCTCGCAGCACCGATGCGCTGAAAGAATTAGCACAGAAGCTTCCGGGCAGCTTGCCCGTCACGGTAGACATGACGCAGTTTGGTCGGGTGCGGGAAGCCGTCGGCGTTGTGCACCAGCATTACGGGCGCGTCGACGGGCTCGTAAACAACGCAGGCCGCAGCTATGCCGCCGCAATAGAGGAGATCGAGCCGAAGACTTTTGACGAAATCTTCCATCTCAATGTGCTCGCACCAATCATCGCCATGCAGGCCGTGATTCCAGTGATGCGGGCTCAAGGCGGCGGAAGCATTGTAAACATCAATTCGGGAACTGCTTTTATGATTCTTCCTCAGTACAGTGTTTACTCCTCGTCGAAGCGTGCGCTTCTTGGTTTTAGCCTCACGGCACGCGCTGAGTTGGAGAAGGACCGAATCGTCGTCAGCGAAGTCTACCCATTCATCACGGCGACGAACTTCGGCAAGAACAGAATGGGGAATCCAGCCGGCGGCGGACCGGCGGCCAGTTATGCCGATGGCGACACGCCCGAATTCGTAGCCGGCCTCGTGCTGCAGGCTTTCGAAGAAGGCCAAGCCCAGTATTTCGCGAATGAGCGTCTTCGCAAAATGGCCCGGGGCGAAGCCTAAGCTAATTCGTGTTCTCGAGATCGCTCAGAATCTCATTGTCCGCTAGCGGTGTTGGTCAGGCAAGAGGACTGTCTACTCGAAGCTTTTCATAAACTCGACGACAACTGACCACCTGGTATGCTAAAAAATTCTCGTAAGCCGCCCGAAGCCTGAAGGAGATACGACAATGAAACGAATCAAGCGATTCGCTCGAATTCTCTGCGTGTGTATCTGGTCGGCCTTTCTCCTCGTGAGCATCTCTCACGCGCAAACAACGAAACCCAACATCATCGTCATCATGGGCGACGACATCGGCTGGTACAACACCAGCATTTACAACCGCGGCGACATGGGCTACCAGACGCCAAATATTGATCGCATCGGCAAAGAAGGCGGCCTCTTCCTTAGCTGGTACGGCCAGCAAAGCTGCACCGCCGGGCGCGCCGCATTTATTACCGGGCAGTCGCCGATCCGCACCGGTCTGACAAAGGTGGGACTGCCGGGCTCCGATATAGGTTTAAGCGCGAAGGACCCGAGCGTTGCGGATGTGCTCAAGTCGCTCGGTTATGCAACGGGACAATTCGGAAAGAATCATCTGGGTGACCGCAATGAGTTCCTTCCTTGCGTGCATGGTTTCGACGTTTTCTTCGGGAATTTGTATCACCTCAACGCCGAGGAGGAGCCGGAAAACCCTGATTATCCAAAGAATCCGAAGTTCAGAGAGAAATTTGCACCGCGTGGAGTGTTGAGATGCACGGCAACCACTACGGACGACACAACCGTCGATCCTGCTTACGGCAAAGTCGGGATGCAGAAAATCGAAAACACCGGTCCTCTGACCGTGAAACGCATGGGAACGATTGACGATGAATTTACCGACGCCGCGCTCGCCTGGATGGACACGCAGTCAAAATCCGGCAAACCCTTCTTTTGCTATTACAACTCCACGCGTATGCATGTCTTTACGCACTTGAAGCCGGAATCCGAGGGCAAGACGGGTCTGGGGCTTGAGGCCGATGGCATGGTTGAGCACGACGGGCACGTCGGCCAGTTGCTAAAGAAGTTGGATGATTTGGGCGTGACGAACAACACCATTGTCGTCTACACCTCGGACAATGGCGCCGAAGTGATGAGCTGGCCCGACGGGGGCGCGACACCCTATCGTGGAGAGAAGGCCACCAATTTTGAGGGCGGGTACCGCGTGCCAACTCTCATTCGCTGGCCCGGCGTAATTAAGCCCGGCACGATCTTCAATCAAATGTTTGCCCACGAGGATTTAATCCCCACATTTGCCGCAGCAGCGGGAAACGCGAACATCGTCGAACAATGCATGAAAACCTGTCAGCTGGGCAGCAGCTCCTATCACGTCCATCTCGATGGCTACAACTTAGTGCCGTTCTTCAAAGGAGAAGTGAAGGACTCGCCCCGCAGAGAATTCCTGTACTGGAGTGATGACGGCGATCTCTTTGCCATCCGCGTCCTCGACTGGAAAATCGCCTTCTTCGAGCAATACCACGAAGGCATCGGCGTCTGGCAGAATGAATACACCAAGCTCCGGGTTCCGATGTTGTATAACCTGCGCTCTGACCCCTTCGAGCGCGGACCTGAATCTATTTTCTATAACGACTGGATGATGCGCCGCGCGTTCGTGCAGGTCCCCGCGCAAGAAGTGGTGGCCCACTGGCTCTCGAGCTTTAAGGAATATCCCATTCGCCAGAAACCCGCGAGCTTCAACCTAGACGAAGTGATGCGAAAACTAAATCCAAGCAACTAGACCCCCATGTTTTGGGCGCGGAGCATACGTCGTCCGCGCCCAACACACTTACTTTTAGCAACGGTAACGCGTGCATCAGGACTGGGGCGTTAAGCCGAGCTCCCAAAGCCCCGCTTGCTTTCGTACGCGCTCGTAATTCACGATCATTACGCCTTTCGACGTGACTGTGCTTTCCGTTAATTTGAAAGCCGCCGGGATCGTGCCATCGGCAAACAATCGTTTTCCACTCCCCAGCGTGACCGGAAATATCTTCAGCCACAACGCATCCACCAAGTCATGTTTGAGAAGCGTCTGAACGAGATTGGCGCTTCCATACACGTGCAAATCCGGCCCTTCCTGCTGTTTGATTTTGTGAATCTTTTCCGCAACATCTCCGCCGAGAAAAACCGACGGCTGCCATTCGTGCGAAGTCATGGTATTCGAGGCGATGTACTTGGTCGCTGTCGTGACGCCCGGCCACATGTCGCTATGTTGCGGCCAGAATTTGGCCCAGATGTCGAAAGTTTTCCGTCCCAGCAGCAAGTCAAACGGCAAGTCCATCTCTTTTCGTATGGCCGATGAAGAAACAGCGTCGGAATGTGGAATGATCCACCCGCCATAAGCGAAGCCGCCGCTGGTGTCTTCCTCTGGCCCGCCCGGGCCTTGTATCACTCCATCGAGGGAGACAAATTCAAGCACGTTAATTTTTCTCATCATTTCTCCTTCGCCTGTAACGGTATTCGCGCCGGGCAGTTTACCGGACAAGTGCCGTTCCACCATACTAATGATGATCGCGTTTCAGCAGTTACGTTGCGAATCAAAAAATTCCGCGCGATAGCTAGACCTCCGTCACCATAGAGCGTATCTCACTTCGAGCGGGCCACGCGCTCATGCGAATCTGAGTGCGATGATTCGGGCGGCTTCTGCGATGGCTGCGCTGCGAGCTGCGGCGGGGGCAGGGGATTCGACGAAATATGCGGTGATTAAAAATGGTGTTCGCGCGCACAACTTCATCCGTCGGCGGCGACCCGGCTCAGGCTATCATTCCGAGTTGTGACAGCAATGCCGGAAATGCCTGCAGCGTCGAACACAGACACGAAGTCTCCGCGTCGGATGGACTTGCTGCGCTCGCTGATTCGATGGCTTGCGATCGGCGTGGCGCTGATTTGGTTATTAGCCGCGCTGACCCTTGTGGAACTGCGGTGGGTTGATCCGCCGACGACCGCGGTGCACATCCAGCGCCGCATGCAGGCTTGGTCTCGCGGCACGCCTTATCGCGAGCGATATAAATTCGTTCCTCTCGACCAAATCTCGGCTGATCTTCAGCACGCCGTGATCGCCGCGGAAGACGCGCGCTTCTACCAGCACTATGGATTCGATTGGCACGAGATCCAAATCGCTGCGGATGAAGATATGGAAGGCGAGCGCATGCGCGGCGCTTCCACCATCACGCAGCAACTCGTAAAAAATTTATTCTTCGGAACGGGTCGCTCGTTTCTCCGCAAAGGCGCCGAAGCCTCGCTGGTGCCGGTGGCCGAATTCGTCCTCGGCAAAGAGCGCATTCTCGAGATCTATCTCAACGTGGTCGAGTGGGGCCCGGGTATTTATGGCGCCGAGTCGGCGTCGCGTTACTACGACGAAACTTCAGCCGCAAATATCGGCCGGCAACAGGCAGCGCGTCTCGCCGCCATTCTTCCTGCTCCGCTGAAGCGACGGCCCGAGCGCATGAACAATTACAGCGCGATAATTCTTACGCGGATGGCCCAAATGGGTTGGTGATATGGCCAACATTGTGACCATGCCGCTTTCTCGGGTGCGATTGAAATAGGCTCGACTCGAGCTTTTCGAGGGCGATTCGCAGTTAGCGCTTACCGCAGCGCTCGTCGCTCGAGCGATTGCACCGTCTCGATTTCTGAGCACGCAATCCAGCGGCCGTCCGGAGAGACTCTCGGATTCAGATAATTTCCCGGGCCTTCGCTGATTTTCTTGCTGGGCCCTCCCGCTCGCGAGACGGCAAAAATCTTCATCGTGTCGTTTTCCATTGCGCTGTAGTACAGCGTCTTGCCATCCGGCGACCAGTCAATTCCTCCGTACGTTTCCGAAGCGTAGGAAAGAATTTTTTCGATGCGCGCGCCATCCTTCGAAACTACCCACAGAACGCGCTCCGCCGGACCGACCGCGTCTTCGACGGCGATTTCGTTTCCTGACGGCGACCACACGGCAATTTCCGGACTCGCGACTTGCTTGGGCATCGGAAAATTCCGTTCCTGAATTGGCTGGCCCGTCGAGGTATTTATTGTGGTGACGCGAACCTGATAGATGCCGGGCTCGCCGTTGCGGTCCCACGTGGTGTAGATCAATTCCGTCCCATCCGGAGACCAGTAGGCCCAACCCGTTTCCCAAAGATTGCGCGTGGCTTTGATTTCCGGCGCGTGGACGTCTTCGGCGCTGCGCACCCAGATGTCGTCAGTGGCTCCAGGCTCGTCGTAATACGGAGCATTTCGTTGCGGATCGCGGTGCGAGTGCCACGCGATCCAGCGTCCGTCCGGCGACCATTCCACGGGGAAGTCCTCGTGGTTGCCGGTGACAAACGGTTTGGCCTCGCCGGTGGGGAGAATTTTATCGTTCACCGGAACGATGCCCACATCCTGCGAAAGCGCCCAATCCGCGAGCCGGTATTCGCCCTCCACAAAGGCGATCCGTTTGCCGTCGCGCGACCAGGTGGGCAGATACGCGTCGCGTCCTCCGACAACCGTGTGCACGGCACCGCCGCTCGAAGGAAACGCCACCACTGCTTTTTTATTTTGGCTACTCACCCAATACAGATCGCCGTTCACGATGCCAGGATCCGTTTGATCCGAATCCGCGGTCGCAACGAGGAGAGAAAATTGACGGGTGGCGAGATCGAAGCGATAGAGCTTCAGCCACCGTTCTTTTGCATGCGTCGACTGGCGGCGCGCATCATCCGGCGCTGTCAACGTGGCGAGAGGAAGGATGAGCGACTTGCCATCAGAAGTGACGGCAAGTTCGGGCCCGGGAAAGGGCCACGCGTCGAGATCGCGGGCCAGTTGCGACACTTGCAGAGTCCCAACGTCAACAGACGAAAGCGTGGACGCACCGCTTTCCTGGCGCGACAGCACGTACACAAATTTGGCATCCGGAGAAAATTTGGCGGCAAGCACCACTCCGCCGATTTCCACGCGGGTTTGGTTCGTTTGCGTGCCGATGTAAATGTCCTTAGGCGGCGGCAATTCACGTCGCGCGGGAAACGAAGTGAAATGCGCGAGGCGATCGCCGGCTGCGCTGCAGACGGGCGAGGCTTCCGTAGGTATTGAAAGAGCGGTGAAACCGCTGCCGCTTTTCAGGAACCAGTTCCGCTTGCCGTCATTTTTCCCCAGCCGCAAAAGCTGCGAGCCGCACCACGCTGCGCGTTCGAAATCCTGCAAACCTCCGTGGAGCGTTGCGCTATCGGGGGTTCCTGCGGGTAGATGCAGCAGCGCCTGATTTCCATCCACAAATGTGCGCAACACCCGTTGCCCATCCGGACTCACTTCCGAGCGGGCGCTGAAATCTTCGAACATGCGATGGCCCGGCCACGTGAGCACGGTCACAGACTTATCGGCAGGACGCACGGCCAGCGCGGGAAGCACGGCCAACACGGCCAGAAATACCGCGATGGCGGTGAAAATAGAAAACCGCTTGAGTCTCAAGAAACGGTCCATGGCTGACGGCCTCTTTGTTGGTTCGCGCTCGGGCTGCATGGAATGATATTGGAATCGCGCCCGGATCCCAAACATTCGCAGAGAGGGAGAAGTCAGCTGCGATCGGGTGATCGCCTCGTAGCGCCGTCAGGCATCACGATTTTTGAATAGGCGAAAACGTCCCAGGACCGAAGAAAAAATGCCGGCGGCGTTGAATGGCCGCCGGCGTTATGAAACGTTCCGACTTCTGGTTAGGTTCTTGTATTAATCTCCAGCCACCGAGGGGATGAGTATTTCGTTCCGGCTGTTCGCAGCCACTTCGACGTGCTGTTCTTTCTCTACCTTCCGCTCGATCCGCCGCGCGTACAGAAACTCACGCCCGCCGAGCGAGCCGGGAAGCGACCAGGACACCAGCGCGGGAGGCTGGCCTTCCAGGTTTGTGGCAAGCGTCAACTCGATGTCTCCGGAAATATTCTTGCGCGTGGCAGGTATGGTTTGAATAAACGCGATGACCCGCGAGTCCGCGGCATTCAAAATCTGAATCATGTTTTCATCGGCGCCGACCCCTACCGTTCGGCGTTGAATGATGTAGGTTCCCGGCGGCAACACCCGGCCCGGAATTTGAACAGACTGGCTAAACGTAATCTTCATTGGCCGACTTTCATCCTGCGCTTGCACTCGCGGCGCTACAGCGATCAAGATAACTCCGAAAAATAAGATATTCGCAATGATTCCGGCTACTTTTAGCGTACTCATCTGCTGTTCCTCCTTGCGGCGTCTGCCGCCTTTCAATTCACCCCCCTTTGTAATGATTCCAGTTGGCGAGCTTGCGGGTTCCTGAAACTCACCGTAGTACTCCAGATTATTTTTTGAAGGGCATTGTGAGGCTCCGAGCCGGGCGCGGAATTTTGACGCTACCAACTGCGACAAAGATCACAGCGGAAGGCTGCGCAATCCGAAAACAAGTTGATGGATTTTCTTCGTAGCAAAAATTGCAAAATGGCTTGTTTTCAAACAGCAGGTGATTGTCGCAAGCCACGAGCTGCCAATGGGAGTAAGCGAGGAGGCGCTTCGCGCAGGACTTGGGAAGATGGTGCTGCGCCCAAGCCCTGCGAGCTTCGTCCAGCAAACTTCGTTTCAGTGCTGGATGGAGTTAGCGCGGATCGCTGCTAGAACCGGAACTGAATACCGGCCTGGAAGCGGAGGTTGCTCTGATTGTTGTTGCCTGTGGTGAAAGCATTGCCGAAGCGGGTGAGGACGTAGTCAACCTCTGCCGGCCGGATGGCGATGTGCGGCGTGACCGGGATGTCAATTCCACCGCCGAGAATGAAGTCGAAGGCGTTATTGCTGGGGGAACCCACGCACTCCGTGGCATTGCATACGTTGACGGTAGCGTTTGAATGGGCTCCGCCAAACATGGCGTCCACGAAAGGCTCGAAGTGCTTCGTGCGGAATTTGATCTCCGGACCCACGTTGTAGGTGAATAGATTGGCAGAGATAGGCTGCCCCGTTGCCTTCAGGTTTCTCGTGGAGTCTGCGTAGCCCTCGAATTCAGCCTTGATACCGATCCAATGATTGAAGAAAAACACGCCGGAAGCGCCGCCACCATTCAGTGAGAAGGGAGCAATGATGTCGCTGTTCTCCGGATTGAAGCGCATGTACGAATAGTTTCCAGTGACCTCCACTTTTGGAGCGTCCTGCGCGAACGCCACGCCACCGAACAGCAGAACAAACCCAGCTAAGAATGCCTTCTTCATCATCATTATCTCTCCTCGAAGCAAAATTGAACGGAATCCGGCGGGGCTAGTAGGAGTGGGAGAGAAGTAGAAGGGGGAGTACTAGCCCGTGCCCGACAGAAGATAGATTCTCTGGAAACTGAGTTGGTTGCTTCGCTCAAGTGGGGAGCGATCTAGTCAGGTACCCGCCGGCGGCCCGTTGGCGGATCGATCCTGGCCCGTTGCCTGGGCAACCAGCCGCTTCGCGGTCAATTACCTTGACCGATGCTCTCGGGCGCTCACCTCAATAATTTCCCAGCGAGCCAGGTATCGATGCTGAATTTTCCCGGCCCAGAGCAGATCAGCCAGATAAAAAAGAGGACGTAGAGGACTTCCGGAAGGTAGAGGACATCGTCGAGCCAGTTCAGCGAGGAAAGTCCTTTCGGCACGGTGGAAAGCGTGTTGGTGAGGATGGCGACAATCATATCGATCAATAAAGCTACGCAAGCTACGCTCGAAAGAAACCCCACGGCCAGCATCGATCCGCAAACGAACTCCACGCCCGCCACGAAATAAGCGGTCTGGCGGGGGAATGGGATTTTGGCCTGAACGAGCGTGTCGTAAACAGGTTTTATGCCACCGGCGGAAAACAATTTGTTCGCCCCGGAGATGGCGAAGAACAAACCAATCGAAACGCGCACCAGCAGGATGGCGTATGGTTCTAAATCGCCGCTACCGAGCAGCGCCAACTGGATCAGCTGTTTCCAATCCACCTCGTATCCCTCCACTGGAGGATGTGCTGCAGCGATATCTCATACCACACAGGTCGAGCTCTCCGCTAACGGCGTTCATCAGGCATCTGGACTAGTTCCGAATCGCGCGTCATCCGGCCGGAGCCATGAAGGTACTTTTCGAGTCTGGCCCGCCGTTTCCTATTGAGGCTGCGCGCTTCGATTTTCTTGCTGCCGGGCGCTCACAATTTCAATATTTTTCGAATACGAAACTCCGCCAGCATTGGGCGCATATCCCGCCACGGTTTTGCGCACCAGTCGCAATTGCACAAAGTCGTAAATCGGGATCATCGGATAGTCGTTCAGCAGCGTCCGTTCTGCTTCCTCCAGAACTTTTGCCCTTTCCGCCGGGTTGCGTTCCGAGTTTGCGCGGCTCACGAGTGAATCGTATTGATGGTTGGAATAGCCGGATGTATTTTCGGTGGAATCGGTGAGCCAGATCTCGGCAAAGGTGTTGGCGTCAGCATAATCAGCTACCCAACCGCGCGCCGTGACGATCCCCGTCGCCGGATCTTCAGGAGGATTCACAGCAGAGGCTGACGCAACGACTTGCGCCTCGACTCCGAGGGCCTCTTTCCACTGCCGGGCTATTGCGTGCGCCATTTGCTGACGGGACTCGCTTTCTCCGAGACGCAGTTCTACCTTCAATTGTTTGCCTGCACCGTAGCCGGCGTCTGCATAGAGTTGACGCGCAACAGTCAGCCGTTGTGCGTCCGAAAATTTTGCCCAACTGAATTCCTGTGGGACGTAATCCGGGATCCCCGGAGGCACCCAGCTGTATGCCGGCTTCTCGCCTCTGCCAGTGAGCTCGCGGGTGATGTACTCAAGATCGGTCACCATCGCCAGAGCTTGCCTTAGCTTGACGCTGCTTTTGAATGGCCCGGATTTCAGATCGAAGGGGTAAAAGAAGACCGCAAGATCCGGATAGCTCTTCAATTCGTCGGCGTGCTTTGCGCGAATCTCTGGAAGCTGGCTGGGGGAGACGCCCCAGGTAATATCCGTCGCGCCTGCGAAGAACAATCGCGCTTCTTCTTCGTCGGACGGAGGGGCAAAGTACTGCACCTCTTCCAGCTTGACGTGGATATGGTCCCAGTAATTAGGATTTTTCTTCAGCACGATGCGGACGCCGGCAGTCCATTCCTGCAATGTGAATGCTCCGTTTCCGACAAGAGTTCCGGTTTTGCCGAAACTTGCTCCTTGTTGTTCGATTGCTTTGCGATTCACAGGCGCAAAACTTGGATGGGTGAGTGCAGTGAGAAAGTACGGAGTTGGCCGGGCCAATGTAATCTTCAGCCGGTTTGGACCCTCCGCTGCAACTCCCAGGTGATCGACTGCGGGATCCTTCGCGCCACTGATCTCTCTGCCATTGCGGATGGGAAACGCCATGAATGCGTACGGGGATTTTGTGGCGGGATTCACCAATCGGCCGAAGCTGTAAACGAAATCGTCGGCAGTGAGATCTTCTCCACTCGACCACCGCAGACCCGGACGCAGTTGAAACGTGTACTGCAGGCCGTCGGCGCTGATCTCCCAGCTCTGCGCTGCTCCGCCGGTGATCTTTCCATCCGGAGCGAAGATGACAAGACCTTCGTACAAGTCTCGTTCGACGGTTGAAGCCGCCAGGGTCTCTGTCTTGTGCGGGTCCAATCCCTCCGGTTCATCCGCCGTGTCTCGCCGCAACACCTGCGCTGCAAGCGTCGTCGAAGAAACGAGAACTAGAACAGAGGCCCAAACACACGCACGAACGAAAGGCATCGCCTGTTCTCCTTGCGCTTCAGCTTCTTTACTCCGGGGATGGCGAAGAGTGACATCTCATATCACACAGGTCGAGTTTTCCGCTAGCCGACAGCGTCGTTCGGGTATGTGAAGAGCATTCAGTCTGCGTACTTACACCTGCACCACGGGCGATGTTTCCCGTCTTCGTCCAATCCGATGCCTTGGTAGCCATCATAGAACATGCATAGGTGGCGGCTCTTGTAATCTGCAAACCGAAACCAAACGGATTCGACGGACTTGCCGTGTGCGTCCACCACGGCGAGAAGATGACGTTCCTTTAGATCCAAACCTTCAACCTTAAGGCTCTCCCTTTGCGGCCAAGGAACTGCCGGGCGCTTATCGACCTTCACTTGGAGTCCGCCGGAACTGACTTCCCCGGTTGCCGGAATGGCTTGCCCTCGGAAGGGATCCAAGGCTCGGGCGGCTACACAAATGCTTCCAGTCTCGGGCTCCGTTCCGCCAGGCGCAGCCAACATAAGGAAAAAAATCAATCCGATCGCAGCGATTTGCATCGGCTTCTCCTCGAATTTGTTAGAGCGATCCCATTGTCCGGTAACCGCGTGAATCAGGATTTGGCTGCAGTAAATCTACTTCACAACCAATGTTGGGCTTTAGCAAATCCCCGCAGTAATCGCGAGAGCTCGAAATATTGCTCCGGAGGATGCGGAGTTTCAGGTTTACCATTCATGGAGGAAAAGCACTCAAAGACCCGCTTTTTGAAAGCGGGTGTAGTCAGAGTGATGGACGACTCTGGAATGTCCGTCACAATAATCACAGTTCCGTCCGAGCAGTGGATAGAGCAATAGTCGTCGCGCATGGCGTAGAAATTCCCGTCATACCAGGGGCGAAGGAAGGTCTCGAACTGTTGCGAACTCAACTTAGTCGTTCGTTTTCCCTTGGCGCGTACGTAAGCATGACCGTCGAATGTCGCGATGTCTTTGGCAATCGTGAGAGTGAATGCTGGACATTTCCCGTAGCAACCGGAGGCAAAGTATTCGATCGTGATGCCCGTCATTTCGGTCGGATACTGTGGTTTCGGCAGCGCGGGTGTGTCTTTCGGAAATCCTGAAAGCGACGCGATACATGCATCTTGCGTCTCTTGGTGCGCCACCGGCGCTTGTTGCGCCAAATTTGCGAAGATAAAAAGTGAAACCGCTTCGATTACAGTGGGCAAGAAACGCATTCGCCAAGTATACGACTCGTAAGCTGATATTTAGTAGTGAAGCAGAGGGAAATTGCACGCCGCGCCGCTATTTGATTTCTCGTTTCCCTTGGCCATCGGGCGGCACGACATCCCGAAAATCGGAAGGGCTGCTAACAAGCGCCGTCTACGCGGCCGCGAGTCTTTCCGTTCGCGATTCCTGCTTCGATCTGACGCAGGATCGTCGCGATCTGTTGTGCTTGGCACCGCTTCATTCGCGCATCCAGCCGTCCTTCTCGTGTAACCTCTCTAACGCAGGCTGGTACTGCAAAACCCGGTCAGGCGAGCCTCTGGCAAGGCCTCCGTGCGAAAGCAAAGCATTAGAGTTGCTACACCCGGGCTCTTTTGTCCTTCACGATAAGGTACTGGTTGGGGACACTCGAAACGAAAAGCATTGGGTGATTTGCCAGCCTCAAGGAAAAATAGAATCTACATGGATTTCGACGCCATCATTATCGGAGCGGGTCCTTACGGGCTCTCCAGTGCAACCTATCTAAAGGATCGCGGCCGCGGTGTTGCCGTCTTCGGCGACCCGCTGAGCTTCTGGAAAGATCACATGCCCGCCGGGATGTTTCTGCGATCCAACTGGGAGGCATCGCATATTTCAGATCCGCAGCAACAAATTCACGCTCGATCATTTTAAGGCCGATACCGGCAAGGAGTTTGAAGCTCCGATCCCGCTCGAACGACTTTGTGGACTACGGCCTCTGGTTTCAGCAAACGGCCGTGCCGGAGACGCATCGCCGCCAGGTGACAGCCATTGAGAAAAACGGCAACGGATTCAAGGTCACGCTCGACGACGGGCAAACGGCAAAATCACGCCGCGTGATCGTCGCCACCGGCATCGCTCCCTTTCCCTATGTTCCATCGGAGTTCGACGGTCTGCCGAAATCACATGTGTCGCACTCGTCGGATCACACCGACCTCAGTATCTTCCGCGGACAGCAGGTACTGATCGTCGGCGGCGGCCAGAGCGGACTCGATGCCGCGCGCATCCTCTCCGCCTACGACGCGCAAACCGAAGTGATTGCGAAACAGCCGAGGCTTTACTGGGTCGGCCAGCACGTATGGCTGCACCGCCTTGGATTTTTTTCCTGGATGCTATATTCAAAATTTGACGTAGGTCCCGCGGGTATCAGCCGCCTGGTAGGCTTTCCCGAACATATTCAGTAAGCTGCCACGCAAAATGCAGGACCGCATCAGCTATCGAGCCATCCGCCCGGCGGGCACCGGCTGGCAGCGGCCATACCTCGCGAAAGTTCCCATCACTGTGGATTGCCGGGTCACCTCTGCGGAGATATTGAGCGGCAAGGTCCACGTGAAACTGAGCAATGGCACCGATCGCCTGGTGGATCATGTGATTGTCGCTACGGGCTACCGCGTCGACTGCGGCCGCTACCAATTCTTCAGCCCCGCGATCCAACAGAACCTCAAAACCGTGAAAGGCTGCCCGGTGCTGGCCCGCGGGTTGGAATCGTCGGTGCCCGGTCTTCACTTCGTAGGAAAGCCTGCGGCATGGAGCTACGGCCCACTACTGAATTTTATTTCCGGTGCGCATTTCGCCGGCCCTGAACTCCTCCGTGTTTTCTAGTCAGCCTCGCTGATTTTCGGATGTCGCATCGGATGAACCGACGGGCCTGCCGCCCTGTTATGGCTCCCAATCTCGCCTAATGACGAACGGCTACGATCCATTCGTTTTGTTGAGGTCGTCGTTCTTGTAGTATTTCGTGCCCTGCAGGGTCAACTGCAGAGCCAGACCGTTTTTGGTGATTTGGTAGATCCATACTCCCGGGGCAACTTCCATTGCTCCCGAGTACGCCCCGCCTTTGTCGCCAGCCTTGGCGGCAGCGTCCGCTTGCCCTGATCCTGACCATCCAGAATCCAGAAATTGTGCCAGCGCCTTCTCGGTTTCGAAGACAAACACTACGTCATAGTCTTTCACTCCCATGCCCAAGCCGCCTCCCACCGAAACCATCTTCATGAACGTTTCCTGTTTGGTCTTGTTGTTGACGGCCAGTCCTGATCCTCGTGCCGTGCTCAACAGCAATAGGTTCACTCCCATGTTGTCGAAAATGGCGTATCCCGCCGCCTTCTTGATTGCTGCTTTGGAATGAGGTTCCATCTTGTACAGATCCTTCAAAACCTCAGCAGCCATTTTGCGAGTTTTCTCTCGTTTTTCCTGGTCGTCATCCGCGCGAACACATGTGCTTGCGGACAGGAAAACCAACGCCAGCATCGATGCGACTATTCTGTATCTCATAGAATGCTCCTCCGAGTTGCGAAGTACGCGATTCGTCACACGTTCCACATGATTGGAGTCAGGCGGACCCGATGAACGGTGTCGCAAGTCCCGGCGCTCGTCAACTAGGGAAAACCCTTGGTGTGAGACCTGCAGCATTCATTGGCCGAACAGAAGCTCAACTCACGATTGACTGTGTACCCGACAAATACGACCGGTGGGGATCACTGTTGTTAACAGGGTTTATCAATAGCTATTTCGTTTTGAGTTAGGTGGTGCGAAGAGGATTTCTCAATACTTATCCGGCCGAATCGTCTAAACAACGGGTGTCAGAGGCAGGTCGACCGAACGATAGCATGGCAGAAGCTGACCAAACGGAAGCTTCTCGTGTTCAGAACCAGGAGGAAAATTCCAAATTGGGACAACTAGGTCTTGTTCACGCTCCGCGGTCGTGAATTCTTTCAGGACTGAGTCGCAGTCTTTCTGTCTGAGTAACCGAAACTTCTGAACCGATGGCTTGGTTGAAACCCATTCGGGGGATTTACCACAGGGAAGGCTAAAGTCCACGAGAATGAATTCAGAAGCAACGTGTTTAGGCTGCTGGACGCGAATGACTATCGACCAGTATCCATTTCCATTCAAACATGTTAGTGCTCCCGCATAAGCAACAACGCGGCCCGAAATGGTTTCGTGCCGTGCGTGCGAAACGGGCGCGTTGAAAATAGCAGCACAGGCTAAGGCGAAAATTAGGAGAGCTCTTCGCATGGGTGCGGCGTGGCGTCGATTGTACGCCGAAACCTCTCTGCCTCCCAATTTCAACTGTCTAACCAAGAAGCTGGTTGAGAACCGGCAACCGAGTTCTCCGATAAGTGTTGAGAACAGGGATTATCACCATCTATCTCGCTTTGAGATAGGTGGTGAGAAGAGGATTTATCAATATCTATTCAGACGGGAACACTTCCTACTCCGTTTAGAACCAACTCACCAACCGTCGCGAAGCTACTCGTTGTCAGCGACAAAACAGGTGCGGGCGAACCACAGGCGCGTCATCTGCTTATGCACAGTTCATCGTCCAGCAGAACTTGACATCGGCAATGACCAGTTTCATACTCCGCGCCAGTTCGACTGCAATATACCCTCGGCTAAGTATCGAAAATAGAAACCCCCTGACCTGTCCTGAATTGTTGCTGATACGGGCCCCGTGAAAAATCGTCGCGAAGGAAAAGGAGAAACGGGCCATGGAGCAGATTCGACGTCTGACGTGTTTTGGCTTCGTGCTCTTTTTTGTGCTTCTTTCGGCTTCAGGCGCGTCGGCTCAAGAGAGCTGGGAGGAAATCCGCAAGCACCACAATCAACCGCCGTCGACAACTGCGCCCGCTTCCGGGGTTACCCGGTATGGTTCTTGCTTCACGTACGACAGCCGGCGCATCGCATATTTCAGCAATGTGTTTACCACTGGAGCCGATCAGCGGAACGCGTGGGGGGTGGCGTTTATGAACTTCCTCAAGCAAAAATATGGTCCTCAAGGCTACATGATTTCCTGCGACATACAAGATACCTTCGCCGCGGAACAAACGTACAAGCAAAAGCACGTTGATGCCATTCGCAGTCTTCGCGGAACGGCCGTAGAAACCGGCTGGAAATATTCCGGTGCAGGATCGGCCAGCACGCCGACGAGCGCCGCGGCGCAGCCCGCGCCGGCTCATGCCGCATTGCCTCCAGCGCAAAAACCGGATTGGCAGAACCACATAGATTGGTGCATTGGGCATCATACGACTGATCCCGGAGGAACCGACTGCGCCGGTCAGTACACAGCGACAGAGCCGAAGTGCATCGCAGGTGGTGGGCGTGCCTGCCTCATGGAGAGAGCCATCGACGCGGCGAAACACAACAACTGTTCCTACGCGTTTCGGCTCACGTTGATTTGCCAATGTCACAACTCCAACGCGCAGCAGCAGCTCGGCGAAGCAGGACCGCAGAAGGTTTGCGACTACTTGAAAACAAAGTAGTGAACATTCCACGGGCGGTCGGCAATCCCTTATGAAAGTATTGTCCACCAAACCGGACCGAATTCCCGAACTGAGTGCAGCTCGATTTTTGGTTAGCACCTTAATCAGAAACCTGCGTGTTTCCGGATAACTGTTGGTAACAGGGATTATCACCAGCTATCTCGTCTTGAGATAGCTGGTGCGAAGAGGATTTCTCGACATCTATCCGGACCGAGAACGTCCCGACCCGTCAGCAGAAGTTTCCGATTACGCGACTAACCAGGAGTTGAGACTAAGACAAGGACGCTGTTTCGGCCAAGACGGCTTGAGCCGCAGCTGTTTGCTTGTCTAACTCGGTCACGCCGCGTCCCAAGACAATCAGACGATGGAAGAAAAATCCCATCGCGATCCTGTTCACTTCCGGCTTTCGAACGTTGTGAAAAACAATCGACTCCAGTTCTTGGGAGTGAATCAGGTTAAAGTAGAGGCAATGCCCGCCGTAATATTCTCCGTGTTCTCCCATGAACAGGTAAGAAACCCGCCCATATAGCCCCGCTCGCGTGGGATAGATGGATAAGGATCTCGCGCTGCACGCATCGGCATCCCGCATGACTCTTCGCTCGGCAATCCATTCCGAGAGTAAGAGAAGAACCAAAAGAGGCGGATATTGACAGACAAGAAAAGCTAGATACGCTTGCCGCGACGTGAAGATCCAATTCAGGAGACTGAATTTCGTGGGGCCACCGGCTGCGAAGAACACAAGGAAGGCGAGTGCCAGAAACGTTGGCACAAACAACAGCCATAGTCTCGCGAGTTCAACCTTCACCGCCAGCAGGTCTTTCTCAGTAACTAGTCTTCGATCCGGGGCAATCAGTCGAACGCTTGTCCGAACGTAAAACACCTCCCTGCGCGGATGCATTAGGAAACCAACCACGGTGGCGGTGAAGATGGCGAGCGCTATTAGTCCTTCGAGGAGCGCCTCGTAGGGCGAAAAAAGCAACGTTGCGGCAAGGACCAAGACACAGAAAATTGCAGCTCTTGAGAGAAAGTCCATCGTCGATTCCGTCGGATAGCCAATGATAGCGGATACACCCTATCGGGAGTGCCACCCTTTTTCAACTCCTGAATAACGCGCTAACCGGACATTGAAAACCAGATAGATATTGCGAACAGGGATCATCACCACCTATTTCAAAACGAGATAGATGGTGCGAAGAGGATTTCTCAACAGTTACTCGGGCCGATCACACTTCGACCGCACCTACATTTTCGAACATTTAGTGGGCTACCGTTCGCACCGGTTTGGATACGTCAGTGCCAATGGGACTATTTCTTAGCTGCGTTCGCTGCCATTCGAGCGCGGAAGTTTTTTTCCTGCTGAATTTCTTCGTCGCTGAAGGCGGATGCGAACTCTTCGGGCTCGAAGACCTGGCGGATCTCTATGTCGGTCTCGCCTTCGTTGGGACAGCGCTTGACCCACTCGATGGCCTCTTCGAGAGACTTGACCTGCCAGAACCAGAAGCTGGCGATGAGTTCCTTGCTTTCCGTGAAGGGGCCGTCAATGACGGTGGGGCGGTTCTTGCCGGAGAGGTGGACGCGGGCGCCTTTGGCAGAGGGGTGAAGACCGTCGTAGCCTATCAAGACTCCGGCTTCCAAGAGATCGTCGTTGAATTTGTTCAAGTCGGCCATGAGCTGGGGATCAGGGAGTGCGGCTTCGTTTCCGGCGTCTTCCGTGACTTTGACGATGACCATGAATCGCATTGTGTTTGTCCTTTCGAGTTGAGTTGAGCTGACGCTCACGTTCAGAGCTTAATTGCTGCTCTACCCATACGTCGAGCGAGAAGGTGCAGAATCGACACGGGTGACGATTTTTTTTGCGGGGGTGCACCGTCACGCACAACATTCCCGAACTCGTTGATATGTCAATCGTTGGGCCGGTATTGAGTATTTGCGCGGAGCCCTTCGAAGGGGCCACACTAGCGAAAGTCATCGCTCTGGGCCACTAGATTTTGTGATTCAACCAGAGAAGTGTCGAGAACAGGAATTATCACCAGCGATCTCAAAACGAGAATCTTCCACGCAAATCAATTGAAGCAACGAGCCGACATTAGCGTGCTAATGAGCCGACCCCCCGCGAAAAGGAAGAGGTCGATTAGGGAAACCCCTAGTTGTTGCCATGCACTCATCATGTTAGGCTCCGCTGAATCCAGGGAGGAGAAACTAGCCTCCGGGGGAAAACAAGAACCTGAATGTAGGTGAGAATCTCATCGGCTGTCCAAGGAGACTGACATGGCCACAGCAGCGACCGCAACAACCTCAACGCCAAGAGCGCGATTGGACGAAACCACAGGCGATGGCGATTCCCAAGGGGGGATTTTTCGCGGACAAGGTTGAGCAAGGCAGGTACGGCCCAATCTTTCCCATGACTCCAGCGTGCTACGGCTTCTCCGTCATCGCAAAGGTCATCCCCGGAAGAGAAGAACACATATACAACCATGCCAAGGTCATCGAGAAAGCAATCGCAGATGATCCCGAAGACGCTCGCTATACTCAAGGCACACTACTTGAGGTGGCTGGTCTTCACCATTAAAGGGGAGAGCTACCTGATGTATCAGGGCATCTTCGACACCGATTTCGATAAATACTGCGAAGACGCCTCTGTCCTCTTCGGAAAGACGGGCATCAAGTCGGCCTTTGAGACCCTTGAAGGATGGCCGGCGGACTACGCGACGAATCCTGCGTCCATCGTCAAGTTTTTCCGCGAACACCAGTGCCCGAGCTTCCTCGAATACAGCGAGCATCCCGTATGTGAGTTGCGACGAAATCAAGAAGGCTCTTAAGCTCAAGGCTGCCTTTGGCGACATGCTCGACCTAATGCAGTAGCAGAACCTCTTGCTTAACTCGCGACGGAGAGGCCGTGGGCATCTTGCAACAATCGCATGGCATCTCAGGCGATCTGACCGAACGAACGAAAGAACCAGATTCGCTTGAGTCTTGACGATATTCAACATTTCCTGATGGCGAGGCCACCTGCGCGGGCAGCACGTTACGAGTTCTTGACGTTTCGGCGTCCGGCAGGCGGACGCGCGTGGCTGGCAGGCCTGATCGACAAGGTGGGCACCGCAAGTGCTGTCGGATCGAGCCTACTTGACTCAAGATGGGTGACCGTTGGCTTCACCTGGAACGGTCTTGCGAGCGCTCGGTGTGGCTGAAGCATCGTTGGCCACCTTCCCGGAGGAGTTTCGTCAGGGGATGGCTGCCCGGGCGGACATCCTTGGCACTAACAGGCGCGAATCAGCCGGATCATTGGGTTGGAGGGCTCGCCAGTCCGAACCTGCATGCCATTGTCATACTGTTTGCCCGCGATGTCGCCGAACGCGAGCGCTGTCGGCAGGAGCACGCAAACTATCTGAAGCAATGCGACGGAGTCGAAGTGCTATCAGCTCTGGATCTGGAAGCCATCCCCCCGTTCGACTACGCTCACGAACACTTCGGCTACCGGGATCGGCTCTCACAGCCGGTCATCGAGGGAACGGGAGCGGAGCCGACACCCGGCTCTGGCCCACCGATCAAACCAGGCGAATTTTTTCTTGGCTATCCTGACGAAAAAGGTCCTGCTGCCGGAATGCCGCAGCCGGAAATTCTTTCTCGCAACGGCAGCTATGTTGCCTATCTGAGAATGGAAGAGCACGTAGGCGCGTTTCGCGATTTCCTCCGAGCCCATGGCGAAACACCGGAACAGCAGGAATTGATAGCTGCCAAGCTGATGGGACGATGGCGGAGCGGCGCTCCGCTTGTCCTGGCGCCGGATAAGGACGATCCAAAGCTCGGTGCTGATTCTCAGCGCAACAACGATTTCAATTACGCAAAGATGGACCCTCACGGCTATGGCTGCCCGCTCGGTGCGCACATCCGGCGCATGAACCCGCGCGATACCGCAGTGAACATGAACCGGCGGAAGATGATCCGGCGCGGGGGGACTTACGGTCCGCCTCTGCCGGAAGGTGTCCCCGACGACGGCATAGAGCGAGGCATCGCCGCGTTCGTCGGCTGTGCGAGCCTCGTCCGCCAATTTGAATTTGCGATGAATGTGTGGGCGAACGACCCAAACTTTCACGAGCTGGGAAACGAGCGCGATCCGATTTTCGGTACACAGGACGGCACCTTTGACATGACCATCCCAAAGCGGCCCATTCGGAAAAAGATCAAGGGCCTGCCAGCTTTCACCACGATCCGAGGCGGCGCTTACTTCTTTTTGCCGGGTATAAAGGCGCTCCGATACCTGGCGTCGCTGAGTGATGGTCTTTGAAACAAAGGTCATTGGAAAGTACAGAAAGGCAGGCAATCATGAGCTCCGTTCCTCAACCGCCGCGTACTTACAACCAGAATCATGCGCCCCGCAAGTACACTCCGGGCAAACGGAGAGTTTCAATCTACTGGACCTGGAGTTACCCCTGGGAAGCCAACCGGGACACCACGGAATTAGACAATCGCTTCTCGACCATGACCGAGGTCCGGAGAGTCGCCTGGCCCGCGTATGAGGGAACGGAATGGGATGAGATGCATTTCCTGCAAGGAATTGCTGGGACCCTGGAACTGTTCCACCGCTCCACGCTCGCGTTTCAGAAGGTCGTAGGTGAAGTCACCGGACATTCGGTTGCAGTATTTCAACGAATCGACCAGGCCGGGTACAAGCTTCCGATCGACGAACGAATCCTGGCGGACACAGACACGCTGATGGTGTTCGGTCTCGATCACCTGGTTTCAGAGCAGGAGGCGAGCCTCAGGGGAGATCGAGGCGGTCCGCGAGTGGCTGAAACGAGAAGGAACTTGCCTTCTGCTTGGGCCCCATCACGATGTGGGATTTACAGAAGATCTGAAGCAGCGCCAACTGGAATATACGCACCACGGGGATGCGCTCGTCCCTCGCCAGCAGCGCTTCGGACAATACACGCGTTCGATGATGAAAGCACTTGGGGTGCCGGTGATGAATCAATTCGGACTTCGCCCGGCCCTCGTCAAAGGCACAAAACAAATTGCGCCGCTCACAATCAACAAAGACCTGGATAAGCTTGGCCTCCTCAACGGGGTTACCACATTTAATTTTCATCCCCACCTGCCGCATTACGCGCTGACCACCGATGACACAAAGTCCGTCCACGTGCTTACACGCCAACCGATTGATCTGGACCGACCGCATCCTTTCACCCAGGCGGGCAATACCGAGTTCAACTCGTTCATCTGGATGCCACCGAATGCACAACGCGCCGGAAACATCCTGCTGGCGGACTCCACGATATTTACTACCTTGTTTGGCGGCGTCGAGTCGTTGGAGACCTTTTGGAAAAACCTGGCAACGATGCCACTGGCAAGCGGGATGCCAGCGAAGAAAACTCAGGCTGTCGCCTGATCCGAAACGCGAAGTGCACAAGCACTGCACGGGAAAGGTCGAATGGAACTCCTGAGTAAGGCAGTCCCGATCACGATGCTCGCCTTTGTAGTTTCAAGCATGCTGGCGGTTGGTTTGAGTCTCACCATTCGGCAGATTGTGGCTCCTCTGCGCAATGGAAAACTTGTTTTCCTCGCATTGCTCGCCAATTTTGTGCTGATGCCGCTGGGGGCATTAGCCATCGCCAGACTTCTCAGGCTTGACCAGCCGCTCGGCATAGCCCTGCTTTTGCTAGGCGCAGCTGCCGGTGCACCATTCCTTCCCAAGCTGGCAGGAATCGCCAAGGGCAACCTTGCCTTTGCCGTGGGATTGATGGTGCTACTCATGGTCTTGACCGTGGCCTACATGCCGCTCGTCCTGCCTCTGCTTCTTGAAGGGCGTTTCGGTCGACCCGATGAAAATAGCACGCTCGCTGGTTCTTCTCATGTTGCTTCCGCTGGGTGCCGGGCTTGCAGTGAACGCCCGGTTCGGAAGCATTGCTGAAAGAATGCGTGCGCCGCTTAACCGAATCTCCACGTCTCAGCCTGGCACTCCTGATCGTGCTGCTCTTGGTGACGAACATTCAAAATGTAATCTCCTTGTTCGGAACACGCGGCATTTTGGCGAGCATCCTCTTTCTTTTCGCCGGTGCTGGAATCGGGTGGCTCCTCGGCGGTCCGGGCCTCGGGACAAAGGGCGTGCTGGCGTTAGCGACTGCACAGCGCAATATTGCCGCTGCACTTGTGGTTGGCGGCAAGGACTTCGACGACCCAAAGGTACTCGTCATGATTGTCGTCGTTGCCGTTGTCGGGCTGCTTATTCTCATGCCGCTGGCGCGTGTCTTGGGAACTCGAAGTGCGGAAACTCCGGCTTAGAACACCACAGGTTCAGGACCGCAGAGTGCCCCATATTTGGAACAGCGAACCGTGAACGTTGATGAGAGCACACTTGGCATTGCGCCTCTTTGCTGTGGTCGTCGTTCGTTGCGGTCGCTAACTTTGTTGTCTTGACTCCCGTCCAAGCGCAAGTCAGAGGCGTCTATCCTGTAGGCATGAGTGCCACGAACTCTGGGGTAACACCCGAAGCCGGAATCACCTATTCAAACCTTTTTGTTTTTTTCTCGCGTGACGAAGAAAAGGGCCCTCATGGCGAAATATTGGCTACCGGCCAGAACTCGATCATGATGGATATGAACAGTTTTGTGTGGGTGAGCAAGAAGGAGATGGGTCTCCTGGGTGGAGCAGTATTCTCGGCATCCGCTACCCTTCCGATTGCTAACAACTCGCTCACTTCGGATGTCAATGGTGCCCTCAGCGGCGGTGGCGGGTTTGCGGATTCCTATTATCAACCGTTCATTCTCGGCTGGCGCAAGCAGCGCTTTGCCATTCGGGCGATCTATGGGTTTCTGGCGCCCACCGGAAGATTTAGCGCGGGTGCCAACACGAATGTCGGTTCAGGTTACTGGACCTCAGTCGTTGCGAGTGGACAGACGATATATCTGAATTCGAGCAAAGCCACTGCCTTATCTGCCTTTCAGATGTACGAATTTCACGGTACCCAAGAGGGCACGATGATCCACCCTGGCCAGACCTTTAACCTCGACTATTCGCTAACCCATACCTTTCCCCTTCAACGTGGCTTGCGCCTTCAGCTTGGATTGGTGGGCTACGGCCAGTGGCAGACGACCGATAAACATGGCCCGAACATTACGCCGGAACAGGCAGCCGCGCGCTACAAAGTTAATGCTCTGGGGTTCGCAGCAAACGCAGTACTACCAGAGCAGAAGGTGAGCGTCGGTGTTAAGTATTTTCATGAATTCGAGTGCAGATCTACTTACCAGGGATACACACTACAGATCTCCGCCGCGATTACGTTCTAATCCCTTTCTGTGGAGCCGCGGTAAAAAGAGCATCTCTTCGATCATGCTCTTGCTTCCGCGGTTCAGCCGCGCGGATCTGTGCCGGATGGTTCACCGGGCAGTCGATCTCCATCTCTTCCATCAACTCCAGAAACCATTGCATCGAACCGGCGGCTTCGATCCCCGCGCCGCGAGATTATGTGTCCATCCGCTCCACCCATTTGGCGCGGAATGCGGGAGCGACGAATGGATCGGCGAAGTATTGTGTTTCGCGCACGACCTTCACGCCGCTGAACTCCATGATGCTTACGGTGTAGGACGGCTTCGCGTCATACGTGAGGATAAATTCGGTGACCCAAAGATTGCCGCTGCCGATGATTCGCCGGATCGAAAACCGTTTATTGCTCGGCTGACTCGCGCGCTGGCCCTGAATGTTGCGCCGGCCGCGGGTTCGCTCGCCGGATTGCGGATATTCCAGCACCGCGTCGTCGTGATAAATGAGGTGCTCGGTTTCAAAATCGTTGGCATCGGACGCCGCCCAATGCTGGTCCAGCGCCGCACGGATCGCTTGAGCGCGCGCTGAAGAAGATGGTTTCTTCTTTTGTGGATCGTTTTTTTGTCTATCGTTCATCTTGCATCCTCAATTTAACAAGAAGCTAAACGCTTCAGCAGAAGGGAAGTGTTGTGGGTCATGGCTGCCGCGAATCCGAACAACTCCCGAACAACAACCAAACAACACCCGAGCGACGACGAGGCGCCAGGCCGGCATCCGCACGCCCGCGCCTCGCGTTAACCGTACTTTACGTCTGTGCTCTGTCCGACCTCGATAATGTAACCGTCCGGATCGCGGATGTAGCAGCGAATCTCGCCGTACTTCGGAATCGGCTCGGTGATGAACTCGGCTCCCCGGCTTTTCCACAATTTGTAGCAGGCGTGAATATCCGCGACGCGGAAATTCATGAAGCTGTTGATGTGATTCGGGTCGGGGACGCTGAGCGTTACCGTCGGCTTGTCCGGAGTCGGCCCGCCGCCGACGTTCAGAATCATCCAGATATTCGCAAGCTGAAGGTAGGGAGGCGCGTTGCCGTCACCCATCGTCAGAATGCGAGCGCCGAAAACTTTCTCGTAGTAGCGAGCCGAGCGCTCGACGTCGGCGACGGTGAGAAAACACGCGATGCTGATCCCTTCAAGCGGGGGCATCTCGTAGCTTTTCTGTTCCACTTGCACGGCGGTCATGGATGCTCTCCTTTCGATCTTCGTGGCTGCACGGGGTGAGTGGCGCGGGACGTCGAGCGGATAGACGCAATTTGCGGCTGGGGAGTTTCGACTAAATCTCGCAAAGGGCCGGCGCTTTCCCATTTTTCCAATACATCCGGCTTCCGGTCTCGTACAATCACGGACATGAATCTAGACGGTAGAGTTGCGGTCGTGACGGGAGCCACCAAAGGGTTGGCCGCGGCATCGGGCGCGAGCTCGCTCAACAGGGCGCGCGCGTCTTCGTCACAGGCCGTTCAGCGCCGGCTCACGAGCGTCTCGATGAGCGAATCACAGGCATCTGCTGCGACCATCGACTCGACGTTGAGGTGGAAGCGGCGTTCAACCTGATCGTCCGCGAGGCGAAGGCGATCGATATATTGGTGAACAACGTGTGGGGTGGTTACGAGCGCATGATCGAAGATGGTGCTTTTACCTAGTCCAAGCCGTTCTGGCAGCAGCCGCTCTGGCGTTGGGACGAGATGTTTAGCGCGGGCGTTCGGGCGCACTACCACGCAAGTCAGCTTGCAGCGCCGTCGATGATCGCCCAGCGGCGGGGATTGATCGTAAACATCTCGTTTTGGGCGGCACAGAAGCACATCGGCAACGTCGCCTATGGCGTGTCCAAAGCCGCGACGGACAAGTTGACGGCGGACATGGCGACCGAGCTCGAGCCGCATGGCGTCATCGTTGTTTCGCTCTATCCGGGACTCGTCCGAACGGAAAAGGTGATGGAAGCGGCAAAGTGGCTCGACTTGACTAATTCCGAATCACCCGAATTCATCGGACGCGCCGTTGCCGCTCTCGCGGCCGATTCGGATGTGCTCCGCTACACTGGAAAGGTGTTAGTGGCCGCCGCCGTCGCCAAGGAATATGGCTTCACAGACATCGACGGCAAGACACCCCGTCCTCTGACGCTCGCCGATGTATGATTCATCCGAATCCGACGTCTGCATCCGAGTCGTCGAAGCTGATACTGGCTTGACCGGTCCGATCCGCTTCTGAATAGGTTCCTGCCGGGGGCGGGCGTCTCATTGATCGTCAACTTCGCGCGGACTGCCATGGACGAGCTTCGCTCGAATCGCCTTACAGCTCCGCGCGCGGCCACTCGCTGCGTTTACTAGAAAATCCGCTATCCGGTTTGCGATATTCTCTTGTTGCGCGCATCAGTCGGCGCGTGATATTTCTTGGTCACCAAGCGAGCTGTGCGCTTGCTCCCCTTTCAATTGTGTGCGGGCTGGAGGGCTGATGCCATTCCGCAACGTCTTCATTGCGCTGGTGATTGCATTTGCGTTGATCGTAGGGGCTTTTCTTGTGCACCGCGCCCGGCCGCGGTCGGAAGTCGATCAGCCGAATGCGGACTTCGTCAAAGCCACCGGGAAGTGCGCGGAATGCCATTCGCGACAGCAGTATTCCATCGTTCACGAATACGAAATGAGCAAGCACGCCGCGGTGGGAGTGAACTGCCTCGATTGCCATCAGCCTCAAAAGGGCCAGGAAAAAGACAAGCTCGATCACAACGGTTTTGTGATTACCGCTCATATCACGCCCGCTAACTGCAAAGCCTGCCACGACCAGATTTATCAGGAATTCGTACGCAGCCGGCACGCCGCGCCGTCCTGGGCTGCGGTTTTCGGGGCGGAAGGCCTGACTGCCGAGCAAGCCGAGTTCTCCGAGAAACTCCATCCCGGCTACGTCAAGCGCCCGGCGAATGCGCTCGCGAAACTTGAAGGCGTTTCTTCCATCGCCGGTGGGTGTGCTCAGTGCCACGCCATCGGCAAGCCTCATGAAGACGGAACCATCGGCAACTGTACCGCCTGCCACACGCGCCACACCAGTTCTGTGGCCATCGCGCGCCTTCCGCAAACTTGCGGCCAGTGCCACATGGGTCCCGATCACTCCCAACTCGAGATTTACACCGAGTCGCGCCACGGCATCATGTTTGCCGCGCAGCGCAATCTGCTGAACCTCGACGCACCTCCGAAGCAATTGACGACGCGCGACATGTTCATTCCTACATGCGCGACCTGCCATCTTTCCGGAATTAACGGCACGAAAGTCACCCACAATCCCGGCGAGCGCCTCTCTTATTTCCTCGCTGACATGATCACCAAACCACGCCCAGACTTCGCCCAGGCCCAAATCAACATGAAGCTGATCTGCAATCAATGCCATTCCATGCCGCTCGTCGAACGCGTATACAAGCAAGCGGAGCAAGTGGTCGCGTCGACGAACGAAAAAGTTCAAAAGGCGCAGGAGTTAGTCGACAGTCTTCGTAAAGAAGGCGTCCTGGGGTCGCAACCATTTCAGAAGCCCATCGACTTCCTCTATTTCGATCTCTGGCATTATGACGGCCGCACCTCCAAACATGGCGCGTTTATGGGCGGCGCAGACTTTGTACAATGGCACGGCAACTACGAACTGCTGAAGAAGCAAGTGGAGTTGCAGCAGATGGCCGAAGAGCTGCGCAGCAAGCACAGCCATGGCAAGTAAAGCCGACGCAGTTCACCTCAGTGTCTGGCGAGGAGCGCAAGACCTATGGCTGGATGTGTTTGTCGCATTCAACTTCCTGTGTCTTAGCGGCGATATCCTGCTCGCCCACGGCTCAAATCATTTTCGCAATCACGCCGAGTATATTCCGCTCGGTATCTCCCCAGCCGCAGGAGTTTTGGTGCTGGCCGGTCTGGCGCTGCGAGTGAGATCGCGCCAATGGACCGCCTGGAAATTTTTCGGCTACACAGCCGCTTGGCTGTCGATTGCCGTGGGCGTCGCAGGGGTTATCTATCACCTTGATAGCGGCTTCTTTTACGTGCGCACCATCAAAAGCCTCACGTATGCCGCGCCATTTGTCGCTCCGCTTGCTTACGTTGGACTCGGCTGCCTGCTGCTGATGAATCGGATGGTTGCGGCACACTCACGCGAATGGGCCGAGTGGGTGCTCTTCCTTGCGATGGGTGGTTTTGTGGGTAATTTCGGCCTCAGTCTAACGGACCATGCGATAAATGGCTTCTACCATCGCAGTGAATGGATTCCCGTGGTGAGCAGCGCGCTGGCCGTAGGCTTCCTTTTGGTGTTGTTGATGTTGCCGGCCACGCGGGCCTTTCTGTGGCTATGCGCGTTCGTTTTACTTTTCCAAATGTTCGTCGGAGGACTCGGGTTCTTACTTCACGTCATCGCTGATCGGCAAGGCCCGTCTGTGAGTTTGTATCAAAACGTAATCAGCGGAGCCCCGCCGTTAGCTCCTTTACTGCTCCCGAACTTGGCCATCCTTGGATTGTTGGGCATACTGGCCCTCGACCGCAACCAGCAGCCCTCACCGGCGTAAGTACAACTCCTCGCTGCGAGGCGCTGGCTGTTTATCGCGCAGCGTTAAGCCACAGCCGATCGGCGGACGCAAAATAGCTTGGAGGGTTTAACCTTGACTGAATCTTCCGGTCAACCTTCAGCTCAATCATCTGATTTGCGGGTGAAGAGTTTTCCGCTCAGCCACGGAGCGGGCCGCATGCCGGCACTTGGCTTTGGCACGTTGATTCCCGACGCAGCCGTGACCATTTCTGCGACGAGAGACGCACTCGACGCCGGAGTCCGGCATTTCGATTGCGCGGAAGGTGTGAAAATGGGCGGAGATCATCCCGATTCTAGGCTGTAGCTTTTTTCGACGGAGGCAACGACGGCCAAAGTTAAATCTGGGGATTGCTGCGGGCGGCTTCGTCGAGTCACAGGCTCAAGCCTGTGCTACTGCGCAATCGCGATGCGGGTTTCGTAGCGGAGGCTTCAGTTCACCCGCCGCCTGCCGGCAGGCCGGTGCAGCAGGTTGTTGGGTGAGGCGCGATTGATTTGTTGACCATGCGATCGGTCAGCAGATGTGAAACTCTCCGAACATATCCGCGAATGCTACCGCGCGCGCGATTGATTACGACGGATCATCGCGACGGGACATCGCGACGCCTCTTCGCGACACCTTTTCGCGACGGGTCATTTGGGTGGCTCCTCGCCGGACTGCTCGCGGACCATGAACTCGGCGTACCACGCGGGCCAATTCTCGTCGCGCTGACCGGTGCGCTTTTCGTGCTCGCCGTGCGCGGCCTCCGCGCGCCGAAGCGCGCTCGCCAGATCGTTCGCTGAGGCGAAAGTTGTCACGCGCGGATCGACGCGACCCGGCAGCCGCGCGGTGAGTTCCTGGAGCAGCCAGCCGTTGCCATCGGGATCGCGGAACGAGGCGAACGAACGGTAGCTGCCGCGCGCGGGATCGGGACCGCCGACGCGTTTTCGTCCGAACAAAAACGGCTCGTCGGTGCCGGCATACTCGTTGGCGGCGCCATGAAACACATCGCTGATCTTCACACCGCGGCCAGCGAGCTCTATGCGCGCGGCTTCGACATCAGAAACGATCAGGTACAAGCCCTGCGCGGAACCGGGCGCCGCCGCGGTGACGCTCTTGCCGAAAATCACCGAGCAGCCGGAGCCGGGCGGCGTGAACTGGATCACGCGGAAGTCGCTGCCGGCGGCGAAATCGGCGTCGAGCCGCCAGCCGAGCTTCGCGTAAAACTCCTTCGCGCGGTCGATATCAGAGACGGGGATGACGACCACTTCGAGCTTCATGTCGAATTTCGCAGCGCTCGCGTTGCCAGCATTGCTGGACGCTCCGGCCGCGGGGGTTGCGTCACTACCGCTCGCATCATTGCTGCGGGCATCGTTCGTGCTCATCGCTTCCTCCAGGCTTCACGCATCGCCGGCATTTTAACATCGGGTGAGTGCGCTTCGCAGTGGATTGGACAGGAGCCGGCGGGGATGCAAGTAAAAGAAGTGCGGTTCTCACGAACTACCGCTTACCACTATCTATTTCTTACCATTCGCTACCCCTGGTTGCGTAAGAGGTTCCGCGAGTGGATCGGAAAGTGGTTCAGCAATGTGTGGCGAGCCCCGATGACCATGTCACTTTTCCATCTGCGTCGTACAATGCAAGCTGCGCGTTGCCGTACTCCACGGTCATGCGGGCGCCCCCGGAGCCGATCACCGAGCTCATGATTCCAGTTCAAAATTGGTCGGACGGAACGGTCGCGCCAAATCCCGATTAACCCGCTAATCGGAAGCGAGGATATTTCCAGATAGATGCCGCGAACGCGGATTATCGCAAGCGATCTCGATCTGAATTTGCCGACGCGAACAGGATTTCTCAACACCCATCCGCCTGCACCCTGAAAGGTTCGTGATTCACTGTCAACAGCAAGGAAGCTGGCCCGGCGTTAATTTAGCGACGAAAACTTCCGATGAAGTCAGCGAGTGGGAGCAACGACCAGGCCATTAATAAAAAAGCGAAAACCTGCGTTTCGAGCGTCCAAAGACGAAGCGTTGTCTTGTCCTCCAGCTTAGTTCTATCCGCCGTGAGCATGACTTCGACTGACTTTTCCGGCCGCGTAAACAGAAAATAGCCACAAACCAAAGCGAAAACACCGAATCCCAACATATCCCAACGTGCCATGCTCTGAGGCGATCGTGAAGCACCCCAAGTTATTTCACTTTTCGTAGGATGCAACATCCAAGTAATAGCGGGCCGGGCAAATACCAATGACATTCCCGAGAAACACAGTCCCAGAAAGCGTTTGCCAAATTCGAAAGGGCCTTTGCGAACAAGGATGAGTCTAGGCTGGCCCCAAGTGTAACGGGCAGGGTATCTGTCCGGGGTAAACAGCAAGATACAACCGTGGAACAGGAAGATCAGGGAGAAGCCTAAAAACGCAGTCATAAAAACCCAGTTTTCGAGCATCTCACGACCCCGTCACGTTCCGCCAGACTACTACACTGGGATATTGGCGCTCAACGCCAATGCGAGCGTTTCAAGCCGTAGAAAAAGACGACGGAGGGGGAAGAGACTCGGTACTGACTTGTGTGCGCATCGACAACTGTTGCGAACGGGGAATATCGCCACCTACTGCGCTTTGAAATTACCGGCGCAAAAAAGGTTTCTCGAAATCTAGCAAACTTTCTGCTGTTCGAAAAACTGAAGTATGATGCCCCGGCAGGAAACTCGCTGAAGGGGAGAAATACATGCTTCAAGTATTTTTCGCGGTTCTCGCGCTCGTCGCGGCGTCGATCCACCTTGCATTTTCAGCAAAGCGGCGCAGCAGCGCAGTCACAATTGTAGGCACCTACCTCGTATACCTGCTGTTCATCTACGTGGGCTTGATGGGACTTTTTACCGCCTACTATCACGTATTCCGGCCCATCGAGGCTTCCGCTTCCATCGGATGGTCAACCAGTCCTTATGAGTACGAAGTTGGCATGGCAGACTTAACCGTGGGAGTGCTGGGAGTTCTCTGCGTGGTATTTCGCGGGGAATTTTGGCTGGCAACCGCGATCGCTGACGCCGTGTGGCTGCTCGGGGACGCGGTGGGCCACGTCAGGGAAATGGTGGTGAACAACAACCACGCCGAATACAACGCCGGAAAATTTCTGGCTTTTGAAATTGCGATTCCGATTTTGATTCTCGGTTTGGTCTTCTACTACCGGCGCATGACTCTCGCGGAAGTCAACGGCCGCTCTATTTCCAACTCCACCCGATGAGTCAACTCCCGATGAGCCATACCAACTGACGAAAGAAACACCGCCGTCAATCCTGCCAGTCGGCTAACGAGACAAGTGGAATCACCCTACTTCCCCAGATGCGTGAGAGCTGCACGCAACGGGGCGCTCGAAATCTGAATGAGTCCCGAGTAGGGCGTGTACAACTCCAAAATCAAGAGAATCGCGCCAGAAACCGACAGCGCAGAAAGGCAAAGGCTGCCGACGACCGTTCCATTCGGACGAGCAAACAGGCCGAAGCTCGTGAAAAGAGTGGCGAGCCAGAACACCACCAGCACTACTAACGGCATGGAGATCGAAGTGGTGCTCTTTGCCACCTGCAACCAGCGCGTTTGTCCGAGATCGATCACGATCGCCGAAGCCTCAGATTGGAGCGCGCGTTGCCTGTCACTCTGTGGGGAGAGATCCTGTATCTTGTCGATCAGAATCTCGCCACTGCCGGTCGGCGCCGCCAATTGGGAATTGCTTTCACGGTCTTTTGGCCACGTGCGATCGATTACGTCAGCAATGGAGCCTCTCAATATGTCTCGCGATTCCTTCATTTCCGGTCCGTAATGAGCCATCACGCGGTCGAGCAGGACGACTTTGGCGGACATGTCCGTGATCGCGTCGGTCTGCGCATCATACGAACTTTTTGCCGACGCGATTAGCAGGCCGAGAACAAGCGCGCACATCGTGGCGACCAGCCCCATTCCCAGCATCACGATGTCTTTCGAGTTGGCATTCAGATGATGTTCGGGCAGAACGGAACGGAGGAGCATGCCGAACAACGCACCTCCGAATACGCACGCAAACACGATCAAGCTGATTGCCATCGGACTCATGGTCGCCTCGTCTCTCGTCTCATCACGGAAGGATGGTTTCGGGCCTGGGCGGGAGCTAATGTTGCCACGTCGAGCCGAGAAATGCTTGCTCGCATTTGTGTGAACTTTGGGGGAAGACGATCGCGCGACGTGCGGGTTTCTGCGCCCTTTCACTAAACCTCGTTCACGCAACCTCGTTCACGCAACGCTCGACTCGACTGCCTCTCGTTTTGCTGGCAGAAGCGCTAGCAGGACGCTTCCGATCGCAATGAACAAGACTACATCGGCAAAGCCCCTGTGGACGCCGTGCATCCGCGCTTCTACGGTTTGAATCGCCATCACCGCGCCATGGCAGATGTTCCACCAAGCCGCTAGAGCAATCATCGAGCGATGCTCAGATGGTCTCCTTGCGGCCATCAGTAGAAAGACCCCGGCCGGAATAAAGAAGCTCAGAAACATCGGCTCGCACTCGTTCTTCTGCTCCAAAAGCCAGCTGGAATGCCGCAGATCCATATATAGAAAATAAATTAGGGACACATCGATCAGCCCCACGATCACCAGGACGATCTGTGTCAGGCGTTCTCTTTTCACATGCACCTCATTGGAGCGAATTTTGTTGCGAGCGCAGCAGCGGCTCTAAGAAGAAGTTACTCCAGTTGCCGGTTGGCCGACGATCCGCTCCGAACGAACTGCGCCTTCACCCGCTGACCACGTCCACGCCTGCCAGACGATGACCGAGGTGCATACCGTTTCGATCGTCGCGAAGAACAAGTACTCAGGAAGAGCGGGCGTCCGGGCACCGACAAGAGGCGGAATGAAGGTCAGGAAACCGTTTATGAGGGTCAGAATAGCACCCGCGATGATATTCGCCAGCCGGTTCGCTCGAAACGGAAGCAGTCGACACGCCACAATCATGGCGATGGGTATTTCCATCAAGACCGCTGAACCCAGCAGAGCCCATGGTGGGAGATGTGGGGCGTCGGCTAGATTTGGCGAGCCAACAATCGCAAACAGGGCAACAACGTCCGCATACAGGTAGTTTAGTAACGCGAAGATCCAGAATAGTGACAACCGCTCCTTTGTGTCGTGCATGTCAACCTCCTACGGAAAGGCCGCTCGTGCAAGCTGCCGATCAAATCCGTACTACGAACGAGGCCTGAAAAAAGACTCATCCCTTGCCCGCGTCCGGGAGCAACGTCAGCAAGATACCTATCGGATGCTTGTTGTATATTGCGGCAACGTGTTTCGACCGGGGTCGCTAGGCGCTTTCGCTTTGCTCAAAGCATATCGAAACCCCTGAACGTGTGCGTTTCTCACCGGGTAAGAAATGCTATTCGTAGTGGCGCGATTCGTCGAAAACTGACAGGAGGTTCAAATGAACTGGAGCAGATGGTTTCGGCAGGCTCACCGCTGGCTGTCCATAATCTTCACAGTGGCCGTCATCATCAACGGCATCACTGTGGTACAGGGGAAATACAGCAACCGGCTCGGTCTATCGGCAGTGGCCATACTCGCGTTGCTTCTGCTCACCGGCTTGTACTTGTTCGTGCTGCCGTACGTTAACAAGTGGCGGGGAAAAATCGCCCAGGAGCTAAGGTAGCTCCTCAATCCACTCGCCGGGCTCTGTCCACTTCCGCAAAGGCGGTGGCGCATCCTTTCGCGCGTGGCCCATGCTCTCGGCGCTGTCCGAATCAAAGTGATGATTTGCAGTCTCGTAGTACATAGGAAACGGAGAGAAAGCGCCACTCTGCTTATCCTCCTAAGTGACACCCATAGAGACACTTAGAACGACTAGCTTGACAATTATGACAAGGGTGAGTTATAAAGACTCACCATGATGAAGCAGCTTAAACAAGCTAGATTGGATAGAGGACAGAATCAACAAGAAGCAGCCGATCACTTCGGTGTGAGCCAGGCATACTTTTCGATGCTTGAAAAAGGCCTCAGAAGGCCTTCTCGAAAATTGGCTCAGAGATTCATGCGCTTTTACAAGTTGCCTCCTACCGTGCTACCAACAGTTCCATTTCACTCTGTTGAGGTATCGCCTGGGTTTTTGGCTAGGGAGCTCGGTGGTTTGGGTTATCCAGGTTTCGCACACCTGAGAGCGGATAGGAAGAAAATGAACCCTGCTGACTTTCTTCTGCTGGCTCTGTCACAAAATAATCTGGATGCCAGGACAGCCGAAGGACTTCCGTGGGTTGTCGCCAAATATCCCGACATGGATTCTCAATGGTTGGTGCAGAATGCACGAACTAACGGCCTACAAAACCGTCTAGGTTTTGCTGTGACTCTGGCGCAAAGAGCTAGTAACAATGCGGCTCTTCTTAATTTAGAAGAGGAATTGGAAGACAGCAAACTCGTCAAACAAGATTCCCTTTGCCGGCAGTTGTCTGATGGTGAGCGACGTTGGTTGCTGGAGCACCGATCACCAGAGGCGGAAAAGTGGAACCTCTTAAGCGATCTTCGCCCCGATATGCTGCGTTATGCCTGATGCTATTCCTGCACCTTGGCCTGAATTTCTAGCCGACCTTGATGGTATGCTCCCGGAGCCTATCGCCTTTCATTGCGTAGGTGGTTTCGCCGCTATAATTGCATACGGCTTGCCCCGCAGCCTCTAAGTGCCCTCCCGGCCCGCGGGAAGATTAATGCCAAAGGTCCATTTCCACACATCGCCGTGCTTCACGTAGACCGACGAGCCCCAAATAGGTCCAACTTTCTGACCGTAGCACGTGCCGTCCGCACTGGCCTTGAATGTCAGGACGCCCACGGTCGGCGAGAGCATCGTGCCAGCGGCGTCGGTGAGGCTGATGCTCTTCACATCGCAATAAGTTCCGGACCAGTCCTGCAACGCATCTCTCTTCGTTGCCAAATACACGCCGAAAATATTGATGAATGAAATATCCTCGGCCGTCAGTTCCGCAATCCTTTTAGCATCGTGCACTCTCCAGGCTTCCCAGACATTCTTTTCGGTCGCGTAGCATGGCCGCGGTGCCGGCATTTCGATTGGCCGGTTGAGCATTGTCTTCATTGGGCGCCTGATGCCTGTCAACTGTTTTCGCGGGAGTCGCTTTTGGATCGACAATCGCAGCTTGGGCGTGGAAGGCAAGTTTCCACTTACCGTCGTCGCGAACATAGATCGCTGCCGCCCGGCTGTTGGTCGGCAACTGTTGTCCGCCACATGTGCCGTCAACGGTCGCCTTATAGGTGATCAGCGCCGCGTCCTTAGCAAGCGAGCTCAGTTGCTCATCGGAGAGAGCGTAGCTTTTGATCTCGCAATCCGCGCCGGTGTATTCCTTTGTCGCGGATGCCTTGTCGAGCTTTCCAGACGAACCCCACCCGACAAACTTGTCGGAAAGAAATGTAGCCCAGAACTTTGCGTCCTTGGTCTTCCAAGCCTCGTACGCACTCTTTTCGAGTGTTATAAGTGCAACCTTCGTAGGTCCGGTCGAAGCGGTCCTTTCAGGTGTGTCATCGCCGTTTGCATTGTTCGCGAGTACATTTCCGCCGCACGTTGCCAAAATGAAAGCCGCTGCCGCGGTTAAACCGAAGTGAACAATCCTGGCCATAGTCACCGCCTCACAGTTAGTTGTAGGCTGAATTCCAGCCGAAAACCGTACTGTAACAGGAGCGGAACGTTTCCGGCTTGGCGATCATTATGGAATCGCGGGGGCGGTGGGTTGTCCGAGCACAGCCGGGCGCGTCCTTTGTCCTCCGCTGCGGACAAAAGATGGGGATTTTTCACGCTCCGGGAGCACTCACGTTCTGTCCTAACTGCGTGCTTCTAGATTTTCAGAGTGGTCTCGCCGCAACAGAATGCTAGAGCCGACCGGACAATTTCGCTCTCTCCGTTCCTTCGCGATCCAAAATGTGAAGTATCAAATGATCAGTCAGGGGAATTTCTGTTCCCTTCACCCGAATATAAAAAAACCAGATATTGCCCGTTTGAAAGTGTTTTTTCACAGAATCCAGCGTTTGAGCAGGGCGGAGTTCGAGTTCGTGCTTCCAAGAAAAACGAAACGTCAGCGCGCCCACCGTGTCCGCTCCTAGATCCCTGGGTTGCTTGTCTCGGTCAAGCGAACCACACAGGTACGGGACCGCCCAGACCTCTACGTCGATCTTATCCGGAAATTCGCTCACATCCTTTTTAGACCGACGGAATTCGGTGCCCGAAGCAGTGTCGATTCGTTCGAGGCCCCTAAATTCGGGCGAACTCATGGAAGCGCTGAATTCAGATGCAGAGACCGTCCAACGAAACCTGTTGAGAACCCATTGGGATACTAGCGCCATATTTCGTGCGCTGATTCGCGACTAGACTTTCCTTGCCGTCAGATACGCTTCCCCCGCCGAGAAGCAGAAACAACAAGCTAGAGCTTATGATTCTTCGCGCGAACAATGCCGCTGCTGGATTAAGCGAAAATCTTTGATGAGCAGCAGCCATGCCCGCCATTCGAAAGACTGAAGAGACCGTGTCGAGACGCCGTCCGGTAAAGCCACGTGGTTGCGAGTCACGTGGCTTACCGGAAATGCGGCATTCAAGATCGACGTGCGCGGCGAGCTTCTGATGCGTTTACGGTAATCGAACGAAGCCGTGGCCGACGCCATTGGCGTCGACGAATGTTCCCGTCACCGCGCCCCAGAGGTTGATGCTCAGAGGTGACGTCTCTTGTATTCCGTCGCCCGGAGCATCGAACACGGAGTTTTTGCCGCCGGGAGTGCGCACGAAGGCGTGGCCCACGAAGTTCTCATCGAAGAACTCTCCGGTGATGACGCCCAGCGCATTGGCGGCGTTGGCCAGAGTGCCCTGGAACTGGTCCGTCCCGGCGCCTGGCACGTCAAAGGTGATAATCGATCCATTCGCAAAACGCACGAAGGCGTGAATTAGATTGCTCGCATCTTGATATGCTCCGGGGATCATTCCCAGGTCGTTAATCATCGAGGGAACAGTGCCTTGGCCCTGTTCTGGGTCTGTCCCCGCCCCCGGCGCATCGAAGCTGGCAATTTTGCCATTGGGGAGTCGCACGAAGCCGTGCAGCAGGCCGTCCGCATCGAGATACGGGCCCGTGATGGCACCGACCGCATTTATGCCGAGGGTATCCGCGGCGGTAAACGCACTGTCCGGAGGATCGAAACTCGTGATCTTGCCGTCGGGATTGCGAATGTAGCCGTGCGGCACACCGTTCGAATCGACGTAGTCTCCCGAGATGCTGCCTTCCCAATTGATGGCCAAAGCGTTTGTGCCCTGGTGGGAGTGGTACCCGCTCCTCGGGCATCGAAGATCGTAAAATGCCCGCCCGGGCGGCCGAAAAAGCCATGAAACACGTGGGACCGATCGAAGAGTCCTCCGACGACAATGCCAGTGTCCGTGATGCCGTTTGGAACGGTACCCTCGCCGGGGTCAGTACCGCCGCCTGGCACATCGAATTTTGTGATCTTGCCGTCAGGGTTCCGCACAAAGCCGTGGTTCACGCCATTCGCGTCGACATAATTTCCGACGATCACGCCCGTATTGCTGATTTGACTAGGGAAGGTGCCTTCGTCCTGATCGGTACCGGCGCCCGGGACGTCAAAGGCGATAAAGTGGGTTTTCGTTTGTGATTGTGGCTGTGCCTGTGCCTGTGCTTTTTCTTGTGCTTGCGCTTGCTGCCATCCGGTGGAAACAAAACAGAGCAAGAAAAACAAAGTCGGAATGCTGAAACGCCTCATAGCTTGCCTCCTGATATTGAATTTGCCTCGGTACCGGCACCTTGCGGCGAGCTCTGCGCGAGAGTGACGAGTATCCGAAAGACCAAAGTGAGCTATCGCGGGAGAAAGCCGCTTACGCGAGAGGTTGAGCCCTGCGTCCACCTCGCCGCAACGTGCATTGAGAGGCAAAGAGCGGCAAAACGAGGGATTTGCGAGGTTTTCGGGCAGATCGGGCGCTTGCGCCGGTTGTTCCGTTCACGCGGCCATCAGGTGTGCGGAGCATTCGCGAGTCCGGCTGCGCGCGGGCAAAATTCGGCGAGGCGATGTGGTTCTGGTGCAGTAGTATGATCCAAACCACGAGAGGCGTGATCAGCTGGGCGTGATTCCATTTCCCGGGAACTTATGAAGCGGAACGTGCTGGTCCACGCGTTGATTTACGGCCTTATCGGCGGGGTGTTGATTGCCTTGCTGAAGTGGACTGAGTACCGATTCCTCGTAATTGAACATTCGATCGAAATTTATGGCGGGCTGATCGCGGCGACTTTTGCTGTGCTGGGCATCTGGCTTGGACTGAAGCTGACGCGCTCGCGGGAGAGGGTCGTCGTGAAGGAAGTCCTCGTTCCGAGCAGCGAACCGATTGGGCCGAGCGGGAAACCAGTCATTTTCAATCGCGAACCATTCGTCCCCGACGAAAAAAAGCGAGAGGGGCTTGGCATCACGGCCCGCGAGCTCGAGATCCTTGAGCTGATCGCGCAGGGAATGAGCAATCGCGAAATCGCGGCCAAGCTCTATGTGAGCGAGAACACGGTGAAGACGCACTCGAGCCGCGTATTCGACAAATTGGGCGCTAAGCGGCGGACGCAGGCGGTACAGTTTGGCAAAGAATTCGGCCTGCTCCGCTGAGACTCGTCACGCGAACGCATGATTTTTCGCTTCCGCGGCTAAAATCACCCGAAAGTATGACGACAAAGGCCCTGGTTGTCGCGGTATGGTGAGCGCGAATTCACGACTGCACTCACAGGAGGGACAGATGAAAAAGACGATACTCACTTTCGGGTTGATTTCCGGCGCGATTTCTTCGGCGCTGATGCTGGCCACGATCCCGTTTGCGGACAAGCTCGGCCACAGCCTGTTGCTCGGCTACACCACGATGGTGCTCTCGTTCCTGCTGGTCTACTTCGGCATTCGATCCTATCGCGACAATGTCGGCAACGGCCACATCACGTTCGCCAAAGGATTTGCCGTGGGATCGCGATCACCCTGATTTCGTGCATCTGCTACGTGATTACGTGGGAGATTCTCTACTTCAATTTCATGCACGATTTCATGGACAAATACGGAGCGCATGTAATCGCGAAGATGAAAGCGTCGGGCGCGAGTGCCGCAGCGATCGAAGCGCAGGCGCAAGAGCTGGCAAAATTCAAGGTGAAGTACGAAAACCCGCTGTTCAATTCGCTGATGACGTTCATTGAGCCGTTTCCGGTGGGGCTCGCCATCACTCTGATTTCAGCGGCGATCCTGCGGAAAAAGCCGCAATCGCAAACACCGCATTCGCCCTTGCCTGCGTCTTCTTGACCGCGCTATCGTGTGGCGCTCGAAATCAGCGCGAGCGGAGAAGGAACATAGCGATGAGCACAGCGATCGATCACCTGCAGGCAGCCCTGCAGCGGGCCATGGCCGGGCGGCCGAAGGTCGGCGGATTTCCGTATCTGGCGGAGACGTTGCGGCGCGCCGGCGTCACGCGCAATCAATGGTTTCTGCCCTCGTGCCAGAGCCTCTATTTAACTAAGGACGGGCCCGTCGTGATCCAGGGCACACCGCTGCTATCGGGAACTGCGGATGTGCCACGATTTGACCGGGAAGCGCTCATCGCGGCGCTGCGAACCGACCAGGCCGGGAAGAGCACTTTCCCCGAGTTCCTGATGGCTACCTGGCGCGCAGGGGTGGTGCGTTACGACGTCGATTTCGCGGCGCGAACGTGCTCCTACTTTGGTTGCCACGACGAGTGCTACATCGAAAACTATCCGGAAGCCAAACTGGAATAACACCGATCGTCAAGCAGTATGCCGGGTGCCGAACCGCGAAATACCCGCAGGGACCAGTCTCGTTCCATTTTATTTCTCGCTATTTATTCGGGGCGGGTGTATAGACTTGCTCCAAGGTCGTTACACAATGGTTAGTAAGCAAATCCGTATCGGCAAGGCTGTGGCTTCAGCGTTGGTGTGCCTGCTGCTGTGCGGAATGGTCGCTGCGGAATTTCCTGGGTTTCTCTCGCTCACAGACAATGCAGCAAACGATTTTACCATCTGCCTCTCAGATTCCCGGGTCTCGACGCTACAACCTTGCGCGGGCAGGCACGCTCGATTGTTTGATCCGGATTCGAAGGCCGCTGCGATAGACGTTCATTTTTCACGTTTGAGCTTGATTGAGGCGTCGTTGATTCTCTCCGATGCCATCACTTCTCGCTTCATCCTGCGCACCTAGCCGGGAATCCCTCGAGCCTCCAACATCAGCGACCGAGAGGCGCGCGTTCGATCCTGAAATTCGATTTTCCCGCTGCATTCCCATTCCAACGCTGGTCACGTTTGGCTGCGCCCATGGCGGCGCGAAAGCCTGGATACAACTCACGAGGGAAACGATGCGATGAGCCTGCCGCCGGGCTTTCAAGGACGGCGTTTCCTTCGTTCCATTTACCTGATGACGTTCGCGGCCCCGGGCCCTGCACCACGACAGCGCACGACCGGAGGAAACATGAAACGATCTCTCTCAGCCGCTCTTTCAGTGTGTGTTCTTTGCGTCCTTAATGCTTGCGGTGGCAGCGCGAACGGCGGAGGTGGCGGTGGTGGCGCGCACGCCGCCACGCACTTCAGAGTCACGACTCCTGGATCTACCCTTGTCGCGGCACCCTTCAATATCGGTGTCGTCGCCCTCGATGCTTCGGACAATGTGGCCGCCAGTTATTCCGGGACCGTGCATATTACGAGCAGCGACGCGCAAGCTACGCTGCCAGCAAACACAAAGCTGACGAGCGGCACAGCCAGCCTTTCAGCAACGCTTGCAAAGCTCAGGGAAACCAGACGATCACGGTGACCGACACTTCTACGGCTTCGATCACAGGAGTGTCCAGCTCGATTCAGGTGGGGGCGAATCCGGCCCTGCATGGCTTTCATTCCACAGGAGACATGGGCGCAGCGCGCACCTATCACACGGCCACTTTGCTTCCCAACGGCAAAGTCCTCGTGGCGGGTGGAGTAAATAATAGCGGCGGCCTTGCCACCGCGGAACTTTACGATGCTGCGGCCGGAACTTTTGCCGCTACCGGCTCGATGTTGGCCGCGCGCAGCACGCACACGGCTACGTTGCTTTCGCAAGGGCCGGCAGACACCAACGGCAAAGTGCTGATGGCGGGAGGGGATGGTCATGTGACGGCGGAACTATACGATCCAGCCACCGGAACCTTCGTGGCCGTCGGCGCCATGACTGATTCGCGAACCGATCACAGAGCCGTACTGCTCAATAGCGGCAAAGTGCTGCTGGCCGGAGGGACTTCGAATCGTTCGGCGGAAATATTCGATCCCGTTACGAAGACGTTCGCCGCCACAGGAAATATGACAGCCATTCGCTACGGCCCTACCGCCACTTTGCTGAATGACGGAAAAGTGCTGATCACTGGTGGCTATATTTCGTATGTGGCGATCGGCACGGCTGAATTGTTTGACCCTGCCACCGGTACGTTTACAGCCACCGGAGACATGACCGCAGAGCGGTGGGGCCATAGCGCCACGTTGCTTGCCGACGGGAAAGTGTTGATCGCCGGCGGAGTCGATAATAGTTTGGATGCCATAGCCAGCGCCGAGCTGTACGATCCCGCGACAGGTACTTTCACAGGAACGAACTCGCTGGCTTCGGATCAAAGTATTCACACGGCGACTATGCTCAACGATGGCACAGTGCTGATTGCCGGAGGATTTGGCGCGGCCGGTTACACGGGGATTGCCGAAATATTCAATCAAGGTTCCCACAGCTTCGCCCTCACAGGCTCGCTGGCGACGGCGCGCGCGTATCACGCCGCTACCTTGCTGAACAATGGCGACGTGCTCGTCACGGGAGGAGCGATACAAGACGGCCAGAGCGTATTCACCTATTTCAAATCTGCGGAGCTCTACAAATAGGGCCGAGAATCAGGCTCCTTCAACACAGACCCGCTGGTTGGCTAATCCGCGCGACGCGGAGCACGCCAGCGGCGGGCTAGTGCAGGAATGATGGCGCCGCCGAGGTTGGCCAGGTTTGCGTCGGGGAACGGAGCGCGTTCGGCGCCGGTCGTGAACGAGCGGAGCAAAGTTTTCAGAAAGCGGCCGAAGGCGAAAACTTTTTCGCGGAGGCTGAAGTGGAGCGAGCCTCCGTTGGCGCGGATGACGAGTAGGGTGACGTCGTCGGCTGCAAGATTGTCCGGATAGCGCTCGGAGATTTCCTGGATTAGGGCGGGGATGAGTTTTTCCGCTGGAACCGCGCCGAGCAGATTCGCAATCCGCAGCAAACCATCTTCGCCGAGCATCTGTCCGTCCGCATCGCTGGCTTCGATGAACGCGTCGGTATAGCTGACGACGCAATCGCCCTTCTCGAGTTCCACGTCAAACTGTTCGTAATCGGCGAGCTGGAAAATTCCCAGTGGAATGTTGGCTGCTGATTTCTTTTCGGGATGGTCCTGATGGCCAAGCAGCGACCATTTGCTTTCCGCGGCGCGAAAGAGAAGCGGGCGGGGATGTCCGGCGTTGCAAAGCGCGAGGCGGCGGCTGGGCTCGAAAAATGTGGTGACGACGGCGGTGGCAAATGTTCCGGCGTGCGAGAGCGCGGAAAATTGCTCGTTGAGCAGGCGCACGAATTCTTTCTGATCGAGCTGATTGACGAACCGGCGCATCAGCGTGCGCAAATCGGCCGCGGTGGTGGCGACCGAGTTGCCGTGGCCGGAAACGTCGGCGAGGAGCACACGGCTGATTCGTCCGGTGGCGCAGCTGGAAACGTAGTAGACGTCGCCGCCGCGCTGCGCTTCGCCGAATGGCTTGCTGTACACCCACGCGTCGAGCCCGCCGAGTTCGACGCCGCTGGATGTGAGCTGGCTGCCGCCCCACACTTCCATGCACTGCATGTGCTGCTTCGGCGAATCGGACATGCAGCCATTATAACGAACGATGGGCGGGTGGTTGAAAACGATGGCGGTGGGAGCCAGCGCGAGTCGATGGCAGTCATAAAACGATCGGTAGGGCACGGTCCGCCAAGAAAGATCGCGGATCTCCGACAGTGAGCCCCCGTAGGCGAGCCGTGCCCCTACGGTGAAATGCTGACGTTCTCATACGGCGGAACGGATTGTGATGTGGGATGCATCGCGTGGCACAGGCCCTCCATAAGGCGGCGGGTAGACTTGAAGCCTGTGCTACTGAACCCGGATCGCGCTGCTTGTGTTAACCACTTCGATTTGTCGCAACAACTGTTCCTTTTGGTACAGACGCGTCCTGCGGAAAGGCGTCTACTTGATTTCGTGCGCCTTTTCGAGATTCATGACCAGCCGTGGTTTCCGGAATGTTTGCGCCGGGAAGTGGTGGACGGGCTGCAGATGATTATGGAAGTGACCGGAGCGTACGAGCCGATCGCGCCGAGGCTGCGCGAAGCGCTCGATCGCGACGGCGCGCATCGCGTGCTGGATTTGTGTTCGGGAGCGGGAGGGCCGTGGCCGTCGCTGGTGCGCGGTTTTCAGGTGCAGGGATCGGAGCCATCTGGAAATTTGTCTGACGGATAAATTTCCCAGCGCCGCGAAACTGGCGCAAGCCGAGCCGCTGGCTGCGAACAACATTCATTTCATCCGGGAATCGATTGACGCGACGCAAATCCCCGCGGGCCTGAACGGATTCCGCACATTATTTTCAGCGTTTCATCATTTCAATCCAAGCGAAGCGCGCCGGCTTCTGGAAGACAGTGCCGGCCGCGGGCAGGGAATTGCAATTTTCGAAGCGCCTTCGCGACATATTTTTACATTGCTGTCGCTGCTGTTCATTCCCCTTGTGACCTGGGCGTTCACGCCGTTTCGCCGGCCGTTCCGTTGGTCGCGATTATTTTGGACGTACGCGGTCCCCGTGGTTCCGCTCGTGCTTGTGTTCGACGGCGTGAGTTCGTGTTTGCGCGCATATTCGTTGAAGGCGCTCCGCGAATTAACGGCCGGGCTTGCGAGCGAGAATTACAAATGGGAGATTGGCGAAGATGGCGGCGGCGCGCTGCCGTTTCAAATTACGTATTTGATCGGCTGGCCAAGTAAACCGCTGGGCGCGACCGGCGATTGAATCGCACCAGTGATGTACATGATAACGCCGCACGGCCCGCTCAGTAGCACGGCTTCAGCCTGTGAGGCTGGCAGCTCACGCCGTCGCGATCCGTGCTCAATCGATGTTCGTAGCGTCGGTCGCGGCCAGGATGCTGCGGGCGGCATCGCGAGTCCAGGCCCTCCAGCATGCGGCGGGTAGCTGAAGCCGTGCCCCGATCAGGACTGCTGTGGCTCTACAGCCGAAAATTTGCCGGACGCGATGCGGAAATGGTTACACTCTCCTCGTGCCGTCTTCCGCGCGCCAATACGATGCTGTGGTCGTCGGGTCGGGGCCAAATGGATTGGCTGCGGCGATTACGATGGCGCAGGCGGGCCGATCCGTCGTGGTGCTCGAAGCGGAAGACACCATCGGCGGCGGGACGCGCTCTGCTGCATCGACGCTGCCGGGATTTACGCACGACGTATCGCTCCGCCGTTCATCCACTGGCTTTTTCTTCGCCGTTTTTCCGCACGCTGCCGCTCGCGCAATACGGTTTGCAATTCATTCAGCCGGATGTGCCGATCGCGCATCCGCTCGATGGCGGGACGGCGGTGATCGTCGAGCGCTCGGTGGAACTTACAGCGGCGCGGCTCGGTCGCGACGGCGAAAACTATGTGCGAATGTTTGGGCCGCTCGGTGCGCGACTGGCCGAAGCTTCAGTCAACCTTGCTTGGTCCGCTGCGATTTCCGGAGCATCCGTTTGCGGCAGCGCGATTTGGTTTGCGAGCGATGCGATCTGCGTCGGCGCTTGCGAAGGAGAAATTTCGCGACGTCGAGGCGCGCGCGCTTTTCGCGGGAATGGCGGCGCACTCGATTCTGCCGCTTGAAGATGTGCCGAGCGCTGCATTTGGACTGGTGCTGACGATGACGGCGCACGCGGTGGGCTGGCCGATCGTTCGCGGCGGCTCGCAGAAGATTGCGGACGCGCTTGCGGCGCATCTGCGTTCGCTGGGCGGCGAGATTCGGACAGGTGTGCGCGTCGCGAACATCGATGAAGCGATGGAGTTTGCTGCGGGCGGAGGTGAGCGCCACAGACGCCAGCCAGTGGTGCTCTGCGATGTGTCGCCGCGCCAGCTGCTCGAAATTGCCGGCTCGAAATTTCCTGCGCGTTTCCGCAACAAGCTGCACGAATATTTTTACGGTCCGGGCGTTTGCAAGGTGGACTGGGCGCTCGATGCGCCGATTCCGTGGACAGCGCCGGCAGTGCGCGCGCGCGGGGACCGTTCACATCGGCGGCACGCTCGAAGAAATTGCTGTTTCCGAGCGCGCGGCGTGGAACGGAATCCATTCCGGCGCGCCGTTTGTCCTGCTGTCGCAGCCGACGCTTTTCGATCCCTCGCGCGCGCCGGCAGGGAAGCACACGGTGTGGGCGTACTGCCATGTGCCGAACGGGTCGGACGTGGATATGTCCGACGTGATCGAGACGCAGATTGAACGATTTGCGCCCGGATTTCGCGCGCGGATTTTGCGGCGCAGCGTGATGCTGACCGTCGATTTGCAGAAGCACAATGCGAATTTGATTGGCGGAGATATTACGGGAGGCGCGGCGTATCCGGGGCAATTCTTCCTGCGGCCCACGCGTCGGCTGTACAGCACGCCCGCGAAGAACATATATATTTGCTCGGCGTCAACGCCGCCGGGCGGCGGCGTCCACGGAATGTGCGGACACCTGGCGGCAAAGCGCGCGCTGCGTAAAGCTTTCAGATAAAGGTGCAGTGCCAGACAGAGACGTTGCTGCGGGCAGCTTCGGCGAGTCACAGGCTGAAGCCTGTGCTACTGGGCGATCGCGTCGTGGATCGGGGTGCGCGTTCTACTTCGCGGCTGAAGCTTGCAGTTCCGCCAATGCGGCTAGCACTTCTTCGCTGTGCTTGCTGGGATTCACGTCCAAGTACTCCTTCACGATCACGCCATCGGGATTGATTAGGAAGGTGTGGCGCGCGGAAAGTTTTGCGACGCCGAAATTCATGATTGAGCCGTACTCTTCGGAAACCTTGTGGTCGGTGTCGGCGAGGAGCTTGAAGTTCAACCCTTCTTTCGTGCAGAACTTTTTGTGCGAATCCGCATCCTGCACGCTGACGCCGACGATCACCGCATTCTTCGCTTCATACTGCGCGAGGTCTCGCTGGAAATTGTGGGCTTCGGTGGTGCAGCCGCTCGTGAAATCTTTCGGATAGAAATAGAGGACAACCCATTTGCCTTTGAAATCGCGCAAGTTGACGGGCGTGCCTTCCTGCGAGTTGAGCGTGAAATCAGGAGCGGCCGAGCCGACGGCGGGAGCTTTCGAGTCGGCGCCGCGCGTCAAAGTGTAGGCGGCGAGCACGAGAATTAATCCGATGACGGCAAAAAGGGCTTTACGATTCGACTGCGATGGAGAAGCCTGCAACATTGTGTTACTCCTGGGGCAATTTGGGCAGGCGGTATTATGCACGATTTTGCGTCGGGAGGCACGCGGTGCGAGTACGGGTTACTACAGCGTGGCGGCTTCTTCGCGGATGCGCTTCCAAGCGCGCTCGATGTGGCGCAACTCCGTTTGCGACTGGCCGATGCTCATGCGCAGGGCGATGCGGCCGTTTAATTTAGTGTGCGTCAGATACAAGTCGCCGCTTTGGTTGAGGCGGTCCATGATGGTTTGATTTGCGGCGTCGCCGCCGCGATGGCGGAAGCACACCAGATTCAGCGGCGCAGGTGCGGCGAGTTCGAAGCGATCGTCGGCGCGTACCCATGACGCAAACTGCTGCGCCAGTTCGACGTGCCGCCGCACGTGATGCTGCAAGCCTTCGACGCCGTAGTGGCGGATCACGAACCACAATTTGAGCGCGCGGAAGCGCCGGCCGAGCGGAATCTGCCAGTCGCGATAGTCGATCACCGCGCCGGATTCGGTGGCCTGGTTGCGCAAGTACTCCGGCAGAACGCTCAGCGTTTGAATCAGCGCTTTGCGGTCGGCGACGTAGAAGCAGTCGCAGTCGAAATTCGTGAACATCCACTTGTGCGGATTGAAGCAGTAGCTGTCGGCAAGCTCGAGGCCGTCGTGCATGTGCGCGGAATTCCGGGCAAAGCGCGGCGGTGCCGGACATGGCGGCGTCGACGTGCAGCCAGATATTTGTGCGCGCGGCAGATGTCGCCGATGGCGCGGACCGGATCGATCGCATTCGAAGACGTGGTGCCGACCGTGGCGCAGACGAAGAACGGGATCAGGCCGGCGTCGCGATCGCTGCTCGATCTGCGCGCGCGAGCGCTTCAGGTTGCATCGCGAAATTCTCGTCAACCTCGATGAGGCGCAGGTTCTCCGCTGCCGATGCCCGGCGATCTTCGCGGCTTTCTCGATCGACGAGTGCGCTTGCGACGAGGTGTAGGCGACCAGGTTGCCGTCGCAGCCGCGATCGTTCGCTGCGCAATTCGTGGCGCGTTCGCGCGCCGGCGAGCAGCGCGCACAGCGAGGCGCTCGATGCCGTGTCCTGAATCACGCCGCCGCCGCTGCTGCGTCGACAGGAAATTGCCGCGGGCAAGCCGAGCATCTCGACCAGCCAGTCGAGCACGTGCGTTTCGAGTTCCGTGCACGCCGGGCTGGTCGCCCACAGCATGCCCTGCACGCCCAGCCCGGCGGAAAGCAGTTCGCCGAGAATTGACGGCCCCGAATTGTTGCGAAGGAAAGTAGGCGAAGAAATTCGGCGACTGCCAGTGCGTGATGCCGGGCAGAATGATGCGATTGACATCTGCGAGCATTGCGTCGAACGATTCGCCGTTCCGGGAGCGGATTTTGGGCAGCGCTGCGCGAATCTCGCCGGGCTTCACGGGCGAGAGCACCGGGTACGACTCGACGCGCTCGTAGTAGTCCGCGATCCAGTCGACCACTGCGTGGCCGTGGCGGCGGAATTCGTCGGGCGTCATGTGGAAACTTGTTTTTGGAGCGTCGGTTGACTGCGCCATCGTTATTCACCTCGTGATTTTCAATACGATACTTGCGCGCGGGGTGCGACTTCGCGTCACCGCCTGCACCGCGCCTCGTGTCGAGCGAGGCGTTCGCCAGTGTATCTGTTATGTGCAAGTCTGCAAGGGAGAGCACGGGGTGTGTGGTGGCGCGGTATGGCTGTTGCGCGGCGGCCGTTCGAATGATTTTGATTGCAGAACAGGGTGGAATTTAGGTATTGCACGATTATGTGCAAATAGATAGAATTAGGACGAAAACGTGCAAAACAGAAAAACACATGCGGTGCTGATAGCGGACGTGGTGGAGTCGAGCGCGCGTCTCGACTTGCGCGCGATTCTGGGGAAGGCGCTCGTGCGGGCTTCCCGCGAACATCTGCAGCGCGGCTGGGTGCGCTTGCCGTATGCGGTGACGGCGGGCGATGAATTTCAGACCATCGTTTCCGATCTGCCGAAACTCGCGGAAGTGATTCTGGATTTGCGCATCCGGCTGCGGCCTTTGAATCTACGGATCGGGATCGGCGTGGGTACGATTACAGGCCGGGTACACGCGCCTGTGAACCGCCTGGGAGGGCCTGCGTTCCGCCTGGCGCGGGAAGCGCTTGAATCGATCAAGCGCGATCCGGAATTTAAATTCGATGTGCTCACGGCTTTCCGGTCGGGACGCCGGACGTTCGATTCCACGGCGAACTTGATTTACGGGCTGCACGATACTCTGGTGTTGCGGATTACGAAGAAACAGTGGGAGACTATCGCAGTATTCCGGCAGAGGCGGCGGCTCGAGAGCGCTGCGAAAACGCTGAAGGTGGATGCTTCCACGGTGTGGCGGAATCTGCAGCGTGCGCATTTCCGGCAACTCGAGCAAACCGCGGCAGGGATGCAAGCGTTGATTCGGGCCAGCCATTTGTAGTTTGCACGAAAACGTCCTAAAAGAGAGAATTTGCATATTTCCATGCAAACTGTTCTCAGAGTCGCGCTGGTCCTCTATTTAGCTCATCTGCTTACCGATTTTGTGTTTCAAAACTCCCAACTCATTCAGCAGAAGCAGCGCGGCGATGCGCGCGGCTATCTGAAGCATGGCGCGATTCATTGCGTGTGCGCGATTGTCATCGGCGCCTTCTATCTTCGCGGGGCGATTTTCTCGCCGCGGTTTTATCTGGTGATTTTCGGGCTTACTCTCGCGCACCTCGTCATCGATATCGGAAAAATTCAGCTGGCCAAAAGGCACGTCACCGGTGAAGGCACGCTGCCATTCGTCGTCGATCAATTGATACATGCTGTCACCGTTGTAAGTGCGGCATGGCTGGTCGTCGGCACGGTGCCGTTCAGCGCTTTCGTCGCGCAAATCAATGTGATTCGCGATGCGGGAAACCGGACACTTCTCGCGCTTTCTGTATACGTAGCTGTGATTTTTGCGGGCGGCTATCTGATCCGGTCGATGACGCGGCCGTTGATGGCGCACGTCAACGTTCATAGCGGAGAATCGCGCGCCGACTTGATCCACGCGGGAATGTACATCGGATGGCTTGAACGGTTCCTGGTGCTGACGGCGCTTCTGCTGCACTCGCCCGCGACGGTGGGCTTGATTATCGCGGCGAAATCGATTGCGCGCTATCCCGAATTCCGGAACGAGCAGTTTGCGGAATATTTTCTGATCGGTACGCTGCTCAGTATTTCGATCGCGATTCTTGGTGGCGTGCTGTTGCAGAAAGTGTTTTACGGCAACTTCGCTTTGCCGGCGTAGTCCGCCGGCTTCAAGCTCGTAGCCGGCCGGCCAGAGCCATCTCGCTGCGGAGTCAATCACCGGTGACCGAAACTTTCAGCGCAAAACTCTCGGCAATCACGCTGCCAGATTCGGACGAGCGTCCGGTACGGCTTGGTTCGTTGTGGGCTGATCGACCCGCAATCATCGTCTTCCTACGGCATTACGGGTGAGTGTTCTGCCGCGAGCACGTCGCGCAGTTGCGCGAGCATGAGGCGGAAATCAAGGCGCGCGGAGCGAATCTCGCGGCGATTGGCCTCGGGGACTTGAGATACGCGCGGATTTTTCGCAAGGAGACGGGGACTGCGTTTCCGCTGCTCGTCGACGCGAAGCTGGAAGCATATCGCGCTGCCGGGCTGAAGAAAGCGTCGCTGTTGCACTTGCTGCGGCGCGACAATGCGATTGCGCGGAAGCGCGCGAACGCGGCGGGGCATCGGCAGGGGAAGCTCGGCAAGAATCCGTTTCAGCTGGGAGCGAGTTTTGTGTTTGGTCCCGGCAATGTCGATCGATTTGCGCACATCAGCGAGACGTTTGGCGACAACGCGCCGGTGGCGGACGTGATTGCGGCGTTGTAGAGCGCGAGGCGCCCGGCCGCGATCGTCAGAATCATTTCGACGGCGACCTTCATCCAATCGGGCATATGAACCAAATCGCGACGCAAAAACATTATCGCCTTTCCGTGCTGGATCTTTCGCCGGTTTCGGCCGGATCGACGAGCGCGCAGGCTTTGCGCAACACCGTCGATCTTGCGCAGCTGGCTGACGAGCTTGGCTACACGCGCTACTGGCTCGCGGAGCACCACAATACGCAGCTGATCGCGAGTTCTGTGCCGGAGCTGATGATTGGGCACGTGGCGAACGCGACGAAGCGCATTCGCGTGGGTTCGGGCGGCGTGATGCTGCCGAATCATTCGCCGTTGAAAGTGGCGGAAGCGTTTCGCGTGCTCGAGGCGCTGCATCCCGGGCGAATTGATCTCGGCCTCGGACGCGCGCCGGGCACGGACACGATCACCGCGCTCGCGCTCCGGCGTTCGCGGCAGGCTGTCTACGCCGACGATTTCCCGCAGCAGCTCGCCGAGCTGCTCGGTTTTCTTTCGGATGATTTTGCCGACGAACATCCGTTCCGCCACGTGACGGCGATGCCTTCGGACGTGGGCACGCCGGAGATCTGGCTGCTGGGCTCGAGCGATTTCAGCGCACAGCTTGCTGCGAAGTTAGGTTTGGGATTTGCGTTCGCGCATCACATTCAGCCTTCGCCGGCAATTGCGGCGCTGCGTTTGTATCTCGATAATTTCCGGGCGTCGAAATATTTTGCGGTGCCGAACGCGATAGTTGGCGTTTCGGTGGTGTGTGCGGAGACGGACGAGCGCGCCGCGGAAATTGCGCGTCCGGTGGAATTGAGTTTGCTGAAGCTGCGGCAGGGAAGGCTGGGGCGCCTGCCAAGTATTGCCGATGCGACGGAGTATCCGTACACGGCGGAAGAGCGGCAAGTCGTCAGCTTGAATCGCGATCGTTTGTTCACAGGCTCGCCCGAAACAGTACGCGAACGGCTGACGGCGCTCGCCGATCGCGCGGGCGTGGAAGAAATTATGGTCACCTCGCTGATTTACGATCACGAGGATCGCCGGCGTTCGTACGAATTGCTGGCTGAGGCGTTCGCGTTGAACGCGAATGTCTCGCCCGCGCGTGTCGTTGTGCGTTGAACCCTTCCCACTCCCGCAAAAATTATCGCTTTGATTTCGGCCTGTATTCGATATTATCGCTGGCGCAATACTTAGAACCGACGGGTCTTCGTCCCCAGCCCTGGCGGAATTTCTTGTTGGGAGTACCGCTTGCAACGGAGTGGTCCGTCCGCCTCGACAGTCTCGCTGTCGCTATCCTCGATCCACGTTTCGTTTTCCTGCCATGCGAGCGCTGCGCTTCCTAAGATGCTTCCACAAAATTTATGTGAGACGCGGGCAATCCCTCCGCGAAGAAATTCAATCACGAGGCCTGCATGAAACTTTCAACGGCAATTCGCAAGCGTCTAGGAACTCTCTTGATTGTGTGCGCGCTGATCGGCGGCACCGTGGTGCTCCCCAGTTGCGGACCCTTGCTGATGTACGCCGCGTATTATGGTGAAGATGCGTTGGTCGATCTCCTTCTTGATTTTTTTGGCGTACCCGAATCGCCGGCCGCCCGGCTGCACGCGCAGGGCATCCACCATCTCCAGAACGGAGCGCAACCGCTGGGCGTTCCCGGCAATCCGACGACGCAAGAGATTGCGCCGTTCTTTGGAAACCTCTCCGCGGTCTCCGTGGATCCGACCGCTCCGGCGGGAGAATTTTTCGGCCTGCAGCGGCAGACGAATTGTTCGCTGACGCGGGTGGAATTCACGGCGGGCTTCAACAACGCCCAAACTGCTGTGACGGTGACGCCCGGCACGCAAACGCCGCACTACGAAAACACAATTCACTCGAGCGCTTTTTCGACCACCACGCCAGGAGTGTGGCCGCACGGCTGCGCGGATTCGAGTCTGGGCATCAGCGCGCGTCCCCTCGTCTTGGCGGGCATTGACGCCAGCGGAGCTTTGCGCGTCGCCACGGTCGGACGCACGGGCGTGCTCGTCACTTCGGTGAAGGCGGATGGAACGTTTCTCGCGCCCGTGTCGCAGCCGACCGACCTGACGCCCATCGGGCTGCTTGCAGGTGATTTTAACAAGGACGGGATTCCAGACCTGGTTTCGATGAACTCGAGCGGGCTCGCGTCGTCGATCACGATCTTCCTCGGAAAAGCGGATGGCACATACCAGCCGGGAGTGAATATTTCGGTGCCGGGCAATGCCACTCGTTTTGGAGTGATCGACGATCTCGACGGCGACGGAAATCTCGACCTGATGGTGAGTTCCGGATATTCCCGGGTTCAGTTTTTCGATTTTTCTCGGCAATGGTAACGGCACGTTCAAGCCCGGTGCAGACGTTCACTCCCAGCGTCGCCAACCTGGACCCGAATCTCGCGTTCATCACTGCGGATGTGAATGGCGATCATCACCCGGACATCATCACCGTGCAGGGCGCCGTGTTTCTCAACTCCGGCGATGGAGTGAACTACACGAGCGTCGCGCAGCCCGGGTTCACGCCGGTCACCAACGGCAGCAGCACGTTTGGGCCGCAGCTTCTCGCCGCGGATTTTAACAACGACGGAAAGACCGATCTTGCAACGAACGACGGGTCGACCATTCGCACTTACATTGGCAACGGCGACGGCACGTTTTCGATCGGCCATGCTTACGCCACGATTGCCGATTCGGGATTCATGGCCGCGACCGATCTTGACGGCGACGGCAACGTGGACATTTGGAGCGGCTACTCAGGCGCCGGAATTTTCGGGCCTTCGGCGATCGAAGCGGCGTACCCGCTGCTCGGCAATGGCGATGGAACTTTTCAGGGCGCACAGAGCCTGCCGGCTGCGTACATCGGAACGAATCTTGCTGATTTGAACGGCGACGGGCATCCGGACCTGGTGGGAGCTTCGTCCATTCCCAATCCGAGCGCGCCCAGCACGCTTGTCTTCACCACGTCGCTCGGGCATGCGAACGGAGTTTTCACGAACGGTCCGCAACTGGTGGCGCCGGATTACATCAGCAACGTGAACACGCACTATCCGATCTCGGGCGCCGATTCGTTTGTTGTCGCGGATTTTGACGGCGATCAGATTCCCGATCTGATTTACATTCCCGCGCAGGGCGAGATTCCCGTGGCCGGTTACTTTTTTGCGTCGGGAAAAGGCGACGGCGGATTCAACACGCCGGTGTTCGTCCCCGCGCCCACGATGGAGGGGCCCGGCGACATTGACATCAACCAGCAGATTTCCGGCATCCGCGCCGCGGATTTCAATCACGACGGCAAGCTCGATCTGATTTACAGCTTCACCGATATCAGCTTCCTAACGGGCGTGATCACGGAAGGAGTTACGGTACAACTCGGCAACGGGAACGGCACGTTCCAGCCGGCTGTAATCACCCTCGTCTACTCCAGCACAACCCCGCCTCAGTTCGCTTTCAACAACTTCCTCGGCGCCGTCGCCGATGTGAACGGCGACAATTTTCCGGACGTTTTCCTGATCCCGCCGACCGTCGTCGTCAATCAAGTTGCGCAACATCAGGTGGAGCTGTTCATTGCGAATGGCGATGGAAGTTTCAAGGCGCCTTCGAACCTTACGCTCACCGGCAACATGTTGGCTCCCACCGGTTTTTCGAGGAGCGGGCCGCCGATCGCCGTCGGGGATCTGAACGGCGACGGGAAAGTGGACCTCGTCGCGTCGGGCTCGAGTGCGGACGGGACCGTCCCGGAGGTAGCAATCGCGCTGGGCAACGGCAATGGCACGTTCCAGCCTTCTACGATCCTGCAATTTCCAGGCTTCGGTCCGATGGTAGAGCCGGTTCTCGGCGATTTCGATGGCGATGGAAAGCTCGATCTCTTTGTCTCCGGCGCAGGCTCGATTGCCGGAATTTTTCCGGGAGTGGGAGACGGCTCGTTCCAAACTTTTTCGTTCACGAACGGGCAGGTGCTGGCGCCGGAAGTGTTTCTGCTGAATGTGTGGGGACCTGCGGCGGCAACGGATTTTGACGGCGACGGCAAGCTCGACTTGATCGTCGGCAGCGTGGTGCTGCTGAGTAAGAACGGCGTCACGCCTCCGCCTGCGCCCTTGCAAACCACGACGACGTTAACGGCAGCGCCGAACCCCGCTGTAGTGGGAGCGACCGTCACGCTCACAGCAACTGTGGCTCCATCCACTTCTGGAGCGATTGTGATTTCCGGCACCGTTACGTTCTTCGATGGCGCGAATTCGATCGGCACCGAGGCTGTTGGCGCAGGTGGTGTCGCCACGTTGCAAACTTCCTCGCTAAGCGTTGCGACGCACTCGATAACGGCGAAGTATGGCGGCGACACGAATTTCTACAGCGTCCACCTCGACGGCCGTCTCGCTCGTCATCAACTCATCCGCGCCGGCGCTGTCGGCAACTTCGACGGCGCTGACGGCGTTGCCGAATCCGGCGGCTGCCGGAGCGAACGTGACGCTCACTGCGACCGTGACGTCCACCACAGCCGGCGCGATCACAGGCACCGTCACATTTTTGGATGGCGCGAATTCGATCGGGACGGGAAGCGTAGGCGCGGGAGGTGTTGCGACGCTGCAGACGACGTCCCTGTCGGTGGCCACGCACTCGATCACGGCGATGTATGGCGGCGATGCGAATTACGCGACGTCGACGTCGGAGGCTGTTTCGCTCGTCATCAACGGTGCTCCGGCTTTCAACCTCGCCATCGTTCCGTCGAGCGTGACGGTGACAAGGAGCGCACCCGGCAAGGTGACGGTTACGGTAACGCCCATCAACGGCTTCAACGAGCAGGTGCAGCTCTCGTGCTCGGCGGCCGAAGATATTGAATGCGAGTTCGAGCCGGGCTCGGTGACGCCGGATGGCGGACCTGCGACGTCAAACCTCACCGTGAGTGTGGATGAGGGGAACGCCGCGCGTTCTGCGAAATCGGCCGGCTTCGCGAGCGGCGGAAGTGACGGCGGTCGCGGAATTGGCAGCACCGGAAACGGCGGAGCGGGGAAGTTCGCGAAGGCGGCGAAGGCGCTCATTGTTCCGTTGTTCGCATGCGAACTGCTGCTGCTCGCGGGAATCCGGCGCCGCAGGAAGTTCGCGGCGAAGAGCGGCGCTGGCGCTGGCGCGCGATTTGGCAGCCGGTTGCAAACGGCATACGCTGTCGCGCTGTTGTTGGCGGTCGCAACGTTAGTCGCCGGTTGCGCAGGCACGCCACGCCATCACGGTTCGGGCACGATCAACATCACCGGCACAGCCGCGAACAACCAGACCGTTACGGTGCCGCTGACCGTCACAGTGCAGTAGGGCAGCGCGGCAGGCAGGGTTCCTGTTGTGGCGCCGCATCGCGCTCGTTTCGTAGCACATGCTTCAGCCTGTGAGGCAGGATGTTGCCCGCCGCAAGTATTGTTGTTTCGGTGTCGGCTTCGCCTGCGTAGCTCGAATCAAGCGAACTTGCCCGCGCCCAAACCGTCCTAAGGACATAGCAACTTGCGTCACAGGCCCTCCAGAAGGCGGCGGGTAGACTTGAAGCCTGTGCTACTGATCGGTGCCACCCGGGCTGCCGCTGCCAGGTCCAACCCCGTTGTGAAAGCGCGGGTTTTTGTGTTATAATGGCTTTGCGTTTGATGCTCTTGAGTTCCTTTTAGCGCGTACGAGAAGGCTGCCGGGCAACCGCCTCGCGGCCTTTTTTTGTGACGGGGTAGAGGAAGCAAGCTCAAATAGCTTTCGGGGAGGCCCGCTGCACTAAGGGCTTTCCTATGAATCAATTAGGAGTAACACAAGTGGCACGAGAGCAAGGTACAGTGAAGTGGTTCAACGCAGCAAAGGGTTACGGTTTCATCCAGCGCCAGTCGGGCGAAGACGTTTTCGTACATTTCTCGGCGATTCAGTCCGAGGGGTACAAGTCCTTGAACGAAGGGCAGGCGGTTGAATTCGAAGTGAAGCAAGGGCCGAAAGGCTTGCAGGCAGAGAGCGTTACCGCCCTCTAATCCCGTCCAGACGACGCAGCAGCAACAAAGATTTGGGGCCCGTGGGGGCGGTGAAGCCCGCCCCTTCTGGGTGGTTCGCTCTTCGGAGCGATTTCAATGAGTCCCGACCGAAGGATTGGATCGGGACGGTTCTGGGGCAATTCGCGCGGCTTTCGACTGGCGCGAGCAGTGGTTCCGGCGGACTCATCGAACGCGAATTATTCATAGGTGTAGTCATTGGTTGAGAAATGCAGCGGGGAAGTGGTCGTCCTAATTCAAGAAGGAGGCACAATGCAGGCTTTAGTCGAAGGGCAGGCAATCAAGCACGAGCAGTACGGCATGGGCGTCGTCACCGAGTCGAACAACGAGCGGACGACGATTGATTTCGACAATCATGGCGTGAAGAAGTTCGTCACCTCCATTTGGACCGCCGAATTGATCGGCGAACCTCCCGCTCAGCCTCCCACGCGCCGTCGCGGCCGCCGCAAGTCCGTGAAGAAAGTCGCAGCCGTAGCAGCCAGCTAGTTTCAATCCAACGTAAAAATTAACGCCATGCCTCGGGCCGGAAATTTGGCCCCGAGGTGGTGGTGTGTTTGGATGTATTTACAAGATTGCAAACGCTCGGCACGATTCGCGTTTCGTAGCACGGGCTTCAGCCTGTGAGGCTGGATGCTGCCGGCGGCTTCGATTTGTAATTTCGGGGTGGATGGAGGAGAAATTCAAAGGAGCCGGCAAGATGCCGGCGTTACGGACTGGCAGCTACGCGCCAACGAATCGGCGAGGTCTGCCTCGATTCTGCTTTTCGCATCGCTCAAACCAAGCCCAATGCCGAGCCAGACCGCCCGATCAAGTCGCGCCGCGGTTGCTCCCCCGTAACGCCGGCATCTTGCCGGCTCTTTTGACGTGGACGAGTGTGCGGGTAGCTTTAGCGAGTCACAGGCCCTTCGTGCCTCAGGACAAGCTGAAGCCTGTGCTACTGAGCGTTTTTGCGGAAGATGCGCGATTGCTGGGCCAGCTTCGGGTGGCTACGGTTCCACCAGGCTTTTGCGGATGGCGAAGCGGACGAGGTCGCTGAAGCTGTCGAAATTCATTTTGTGCATGATGTGGTTGCGGTGGCTTTCGATCGTGCGCGTGGAAACGCCGAGAGCGGCGGCGGTTTCCTTGTTGCTCTTGCCTTCGGCGAGGAGTTGGACGATTTCCACCTCGCGCGGAGTGAGCGGCGTGCCTGCGAGCGGAACTTCTTCGCCGTTAGCGGCGCTGTGCGCGAAATTTTGCGCCATGGTGGCTGAGAGGCAACTCGTAAAGTATTGCTCGCCGCGCCGGATGCGCTGCATGGCGGTGACGAGTTCGGCGTTAGCGTCGGACTTCAGCATGTAACCGCGCGCGCCGCAACGCAACACTTCGCGGGCGATCTCTTCCGAGAAGTGCATCGAGAGAACGAGGATGTCGGTTTCCGGTGACGCGTCGCGGATGGCGCGAGCGGCATCAAGGCCGTTCATTTCCGGCATCGTGAGATCGAGCACCACGAGATCGGGCTTCGATTTTTTTACGTGGTCCAGCGCTTCGGCGCCGTTCGTAGCTTCTCCGTGCACTTCGACGCCGGCTTGGGTTTCAAGAAGGATGCGCAGGCCCTGGCGAACGACGGCGTGGTCGTCAACAACGAGTACGCGGTAATTTCTCTGCTGTGTGGAATTCATCATGGCTATGCCCCCTGAAAGTCGTCGTCGAGTTCACGCCGCGGTGCCGCGAGCGGCAGCACGGCGCAAACTTTGGTGCCTTTGCCGATTTCGCTTTTGATTTCAAACTTGCCGTCGAGCTGCATCACACGCTCGCGCATGCCTGCCGTTCCCACGCCGAGCCGCACTTCCGCAGGCGCGATCGCGAGCGAAGGCGGCGCCATGCCGCGCCCGTGATCTTCGATTTCGACGCGCACGTTCGCGGAATCGCGATGAATGCGGATGATGGCGTCCGCGCTGCCGGAGTGCCGGTGAATGTTGGTGAGCGCTTCCTGCACGATCCGGAAAACGGCAAGCTCGGTTTCCTGCGGCAGACGGCCGAAGTCCTCGTCCATTTCCACTCGCGTCGCGATGCTGCTGCGCTCGGCGAATCCGCGGGCGTACCAGCGAAGCGCGGGGTACAAACCGGCTTCGTCCAGCAAGGGAGGGTGGAGCAAATGGGAAATCGTTCGAACCTGGCTGATCGTTTCATCGGCAAGTTCCGAGGCCGATTGGATCAGTTCGCCGGCGCGCGCGGTGGATTCCTGTTTGGCATCGCCCACGCGGCCAAGAAGCATTTTTACGGCGGCCATGGTTTGCACCACGCTTTCGTGCAGGTCGCGCGCCACGCGCCGCTGCTCTTCGTCGCGGACATTCAGCAGCTGTTGCGAGAGCCGGCGCAATTCGATTTCGCGGTTCCTTCGCTCGGTGATGTCCTCGGTGGTGCCGATCAGCCGGAGCGGTTCGCCCGATTCGCTGTAGACCGGCAAAGCGCGCGTGAAAAGAATTTTTGTCGTGCCGTCGGGAAGCTGCCAGTGGGCTTCGTGCTGCACGGGAACGCGCGCGCCCGGCCCGCGGCGTTTCTCGCGCAATATCTTTTCGCGGTCGGCGAGAGGAATTAATTGTGAGAACACTTCGAGGGGCGGGGAAGCCTGGTGAGGATGGAAACCCAGCATGCGGCTGATTTGAGTGGACCAATTCACTTCGCCGGTCTGCAGGTCCAGTTCCCAACTGCCGAGATTGGCGAGCGTTTCGGCTTGCGCGAGCAGAGCTTCGCTCTTGCGCAATCGCTCTTCGGCTTCTCGTTGTTTGGTGACGTCGCGCGAAACTCCAATCACGCGTGCGACTTTTCCGTCGGCGTCGCGAATGGGCACTCCGCGCACGAGCAGCGTGCGAACTTCGCCGTCCGGCAATGGATAAGGGACTTCGTGTTCAAAAGCGACGCCTTGGGTCATGGCGAGCGTCAGGTCGCGCTGGCTCCGTTCGATATGCTCCGGATGAGCGCGTTTCCAAAGATTGTCGAGCGGGATGGGATGCTGCTGAGGGGCCGTCTTGAGGATTCGGTGCAGATTCTCCGACCAGATCGTGGCCGTGCCATCGACGTTGAGCTCCCAGCTGCCGAGGTCGGCGATTTCTTCGGCCTGCGCGAGAAGCGCTTCGCTCTTCCGCAGCTTTTCTTCGGCGGCCCGCTGTTCGGTGACGTCCTGCGAAATTCCGCGGATCAAGATCACTTTTCCGGCAGAGTCCACCACCGGAATCGCGCGCGAGAAGAAGGTGCGGATCTCTCCACTCGCAGCCTGTAAGCGGACTTCGTTTTCGAGCGGATCTCCCGTTTCGATCAAGGATTCCACGTCGCTCCAGACGCGCGCGCGATCGTCCGCGTGGAACAGCCGGCAAGCGGTCTCCAGCGAAACGGGATCAGAGCTCGGCTCGAGTCCCAGCATGCGATACAAATGAGCGGACCAGTGAAACGTCTTGCCGGCGGGATCGTATTCCCAGTTGCCGACTTTGGCGACTTCCTGCGTGTGCGCGAGAACTTCAGCGGCGGTGTGGTTGTAAGGCGGAGGGTGACGGTGCGGCAGGGACCGCTTTTTTCTTGGTAAAAGCCGGGAGTTGGAGCGCTGCCCAGCAGACCGCATCGGCGTTTTCGACGCCGCGGATTTGGACGCCGGCTTGAGTCTTGCGCGGCGCGGTCTCAGCCTTTTCGAATTGTCCCGGCGGCGCGGCATTTGTTTTTTGTTCGGAGCGGGAGCAGAATTAAGCATCGCAGCGCGCTTCGAAATGATCGCTTTCTCCTGTTCGCGGCCGCATTCGGAGGCAGCATGAGAGCGTGAATTGGTCGCCGGAACGGGGCGTAGATTACTTCTAGGTTAATATCATTGTCAACTTTATTCGACGTGCTAGTATCTGCGAACTTGCGTATTCCCCGCAGAAGCAAATTGGGTATTGTTCCGACTTGTTATCGCTCGGGCGCGCGCCTACGGTGAAAGCCTAGCTGGAAGGGGAGCGTCTCTAATGTTCCTGACCGCCAGGCCCGATAAGGTGATTGGGTACTGCGACTCGGAACGGCCATTCTGCCGGGGCTACGTGCAGTTACCGTGCCTCCGCACGCCCAGATAACCGACTGTACGTGGTTCCGGCGGATGGTGAGACCTCGCTCGGTCGTGGCAATTGAAATCGACCCCCCAAGGTTTCTTCTCTTCGCACTCCTCGAATGAGCTGGGTTCGGCCCACAGCCGAATTGGTGCAGGGGACCCTATATGCCCGCACGAGACGTCCGCATTCTAGTAGTTGGCCATGCCGATTCACACCTGGAAACTCTCCTTCAGAGGCTTGCAAACCACGGTTGGCGCTCCTACGGAGTGGAGTCGTATGCTGAGGCGCAAACCGTCTTCCGCACGCTCCAGTTCGACGTGGTGCTGGCGCGGGAAGAGCTTGCCGACGGGCGCGGCTTTCAGCTTTCGCAAGCGGTCGCATCTCGTTCGGCGAGTTTGTTCGTCGAAATTGATTTGTCGGAGGGGCATTTGTGGCTGCCGGCGGTCGAATACGGCAAAAGAACGCTGGGTGAACGAGCGCTCGATCCGGCGGAATTTGAAGCTCAGCTGGTGGAGTTGCTTTCGGGAGATCGCGCGAACCACTCGCCGCGCCCGGCGCCCCTTCCGCGGGGCGACGAATTTCTAAAAGCATTTCCGCGCTTCGCGGAGCGCGACGCTTCGCCTAGTTCACTGCTTTCCGCCGCGCCGGATTTCTCGGTTGCCGTGTCGCGCGCGCGAGGATTAACGCCGGCTCGCCGCGAGAATCGCCGCGTGGAGCCTGCAGCGGCGCCGCGTGGCCTCGGAGCGCAGCGAACCAGCCGCATGGCGAACCGGATGGCATTGACGGCCGTGGCGGCAGGCCGCGTCGCAGACGGCAAGGAAAAATCATGACCCGTCATCCGGCCCCCCTACCGGGAGCTTCCCGGATCCCAGCCCGGCTGCGTGAAAACATCGCCGTTCACGACATTACCGACTGCCTGATCGAAGCCTACGACTGCGTCGCGCGGCTCGCCTATGAAAAGTTTGTCGCGAGAGGCGCGCAAGCCGGCGGCGAACTGGACGACTGGCTCACCGCCGAGCACGAGCTGCTCGACAACCTGCCGGCCGATATCCAGGATTCAGGCGAAAACATTACGGCCCTGGTGAGCGTGCCGGGATTGCACGCTGCGCAAATTAAAATCGGAATCGAATCGCGCTGGCTCGTGATCGTAAGCCGGCGGTCAAGCGCACGCGACGGCGATCGCGAAAACGATGCCGGGAAATACACGCGGCATGGTGACGCGGCGGCCAACCCTGAAAATCACACCGAAGAGGGCGGCAGAGGCATGGACGGACGCGACCCGGATGCACGGGATCCCGACGACGAGGCTTGTGATGAAATCGAAGCCGAAAAAGTGGCGGAGTTCTCTCGCGCCGTTCACGGCTACCGGCAGCGGGAACGAAACGGCGCAGGTTCGATTGGGCCTTGCGACGATTTGCATGGAAGCCGCCGCATCCTGGACGTTAACACGTTCGTCGGCCGGGCCCTCTCACGCGAAGGATTGGTTGTCGAGCGAAAGTGTGACGAACCGGCGAACCGCGCCGCGGGGCGGAATGGCGAGCCGGCATCGGACGAAAAATCCGGCCACTACGAATTGTTAGCAAAGCCATCGAAGCCGCCGCCTCAGCTGTTTGCGATTCTCGAATTGCCTGCTGAAGTCGACGCGTCACGCGCCATCGCCGTCCTAGCGGACGGCTTGCTGGGCCTGCGCATGCCGAAAATACTCGCGTCCGGCGAGTGATGGAGTAACGAGTCGCGCCGGTGCGTTGTGTTTGTTGCGGGTGTCGCGGATTTTGCGGGCTGCAGCCTGTGAAGCAACCAGCCTGTCACGCGCCCACGTTATGAGTCATCCAGCCCACTTCATCGAGCCGTCGCAAGCACTGGCGTATGGGGATGAATCGTCCCGTGAAACACAATTTGCTGCGGTTTGACGTGCTATCCGCAAATGCGCTTGGACCGCCGAGCGGCTAACGTTGCTTTACGCGCCACCAGAGCGCGGCGCCCGCTACGATCGAAACTAAACTCGCGGCTTGCGCGTTCGACATTCCGAAAATCGAGCGCGGATTGATGCGAATGAATTCGACGAGAAACCGCGCCGTGCCGGTGAGCACGAGATACGCTGCGAATACTTCTCCCGCCGTAGCTGTCGCGACAAGTCCAGTCGGGTTCGTAGCTCCGCTGTTTACGGTTGTGGAGCGATCGCGCGCGCCCGCTGTGGCTTCAACGCCTTTCGCCATCTTCGCGGCAACTCCGTCGCGCAGCGCTGCGGAGGATGCCGGCGCGGTTGAAGTTCTGTTTCCACTCCGACCCGCCGCAATTTGCCGCGCGCCGATGCGCCACAGAACCCACGCGATTGCGCACGCGGCAATCAATTCGTAAATCGGAGTAGGATGAACGCGCTCGGTCGTCGGCACCAGGCCGTTGGGAAAACTCATGCCCCACGGCAGGGAAGTGGGGACGCCGTAATCGCCGTCACCGGAAAGAAAGCAGCCGATGCGGCCGATGCCGTAGCCGAGTGCGGCGGCGGGCGAGCCTGCGTCCATCATCGTGAGCAGCGGAATTTTTTCGCGGCGCGCGAGCCATAGGAACGCGCCAAATCCAGCGATCAATCCTCCGAACCACGCGAAACCAAACTGGCTGAAAAGTTCGCTCGCGGGATGTGCGAAGAAATCGGCGGGCGTTTCGAGCGCGTGGTAGAGCTTTGCGCCCACGATTCCCGCGAGGCACGGAACGGCGATGAATAGTTCCGCGTCAGTTGCAATGCCACGGCGCGCGAGATCGGCGCGCAGCACGAAAAACGCGAGAAGCATCGCGAACGCGACGGAAAGGCCGTACGTCGGAATTGTGAGCCAGCCGAAATGTAGAAACGGAATCATCGCGCGGTAAGTGTATCGTCCGCAGCGCACGGTGAGAAGCGCGAATGGGCGGATGGAGACGGCAGCGAGAAGTATCAGTATCACAGGCTTCACCCTGTGAAGCTGGGTGCTGCCCGCGGCTTCAATTTGTAATTTTGGCGTGGATGGCGGGGAAATTCAAGAGAGCCGGCAAGATGCCGGCGTTACGGGGGAGCAACCGCGGCGCGACTTGATTGGGCGGTCTGGCTCGGCATTGGGCTTGGATTGAGCGATGCGAAGAGCAGAATCGAGGCAGACCTCGCCGATTCGTTGGCGCGTGCCGCTTTCTGCAACCAATGCGTGCGTTGGGGCGTCCAATGTACTAGAGTCACTTGTACCAGAGGCGTGTAGGTGCTTCTCCTTCGCTCGTCCCGGGGAGTGAGGAGGGTGAAAAGATGAACGGGCCAAGTACTTTTGTACGCTGCACTCCTGAAGTCAGTTCGATAGTTCGTCCTGAAGTTACTCCTTCGTCCGGCACTCGCACTATTTCTTTCGCATTGCTTCGCGCGTTTCTCGGAGTTGCTTTCGTGTCGGCGCTTGCGCTGGCGCCGGTGCCGGCGTTTGCGCAGCATGGCGGCGGAGGTGGTGGCGGACACGCGGGCGGAGGAGGCGGAGGTCACTTCGGCGGTGGCGGTGGCGGGCATTTTGGCGGAGGAGGACATTTTGGTGGTGGTGGCGGGCACGCGAGCGGCGGATCGTCTACAGGAACGGCGGCTGGATCTCGCGGCGGGAGTTCGAGCGGCGGATCAACTGCCGGTTCCACAACGGCTGGCACGACAACGAGCGGTTCCACATCGGCCGGTGCGCGATCGGGCGCGCGAAGTTCGACTGGAAATTTTTCAACGGGACCGGGAACTTTTGTTTCCGGCGGTGTGGCGCGAGGTTCCAATGCATCGCGCGTCTCGTCCGCGCGCTACGCGGGCGGTAACAACACGTGGCAGGCGCCGCCGAACGCCGCGGGCGCGAGAATTGCGGGAACGCCGGCGCGAACTTTTCTTTCTTCGGCTGACGCAGCAGCGTCCGGAGCGCGCGTGGTGCGTGCGCCCACCGAGCCGCGAGGAATGCGCGGGCCGCTGAGTGCTTCGACGGCGATGCGCGGCACGTACACGGGCTCGGTGGTTTCAGGTTTGCCGCCGCACATTGGTCCATTTCCTCCGCGGCGCGTTCAGCCGGTATTTTTTATTGGCGGCGGATGCTTCGGCGGGTTTTATCCGGGATTCTGCGGCGGCGGATTTTTCGGCGGCGGATTCTGGGGCTACGGTTACGGCTGGGGCTGCGATCCTTTCTGGGGATGCCCGGGTTGGTTCGGCGGCGGCTACAGCAACGTGTATAACGGTGGATATTACAACGGCGGCTCGTACGGCAACGTGATTTACGGCGCGTCGACGGACGACAGCTCCGTTTCGAATGAATTTAATCCTAGCCGCTACGCGAATTCACCGGAAAGCGGCGCTGCGGAAATTGGCGTTGCGCCGGATGGCGCCGGCGCGCCTGAAAACGGCGGCGACTACGCTGCGATCGCGCCGGAGATGGCGCTGTATTTAAAAGACGGCACCGTCTACGCGCTCAGCGATTACTGGGTGGCCGGCGGCAAGCTGCACTACGTCACAAATTACGGCGGCGAGAACGCGATCGATCTCGAGCAGATCGATATGCAACGCACCGTCGATGTGAATGCGAAGCGCGGAATCAACGTGACGCTGAAGCCCGCGCCGGCAGCGCAGGAGCACGCAGCGCCGCCCGCGCCCGCGCCGCAAGAATAAGCCGCAGCAGGATCGATCGGTAGCACAAGTCTACCCGCCGCCTTCTGGAGGGCCTGTGAGACTGGGAGCGGCCCGCAGCGATTTTGTGCCGCCAGTCTTACTGCGACATCTACTGCATTTTCTGATGCAACGTCCAACCGCAGCTGCTTCTTAGAAGTTGCTTCACAGGCTGAAGCCTGTGCTACGAGACCCGGCGCTGCGTTCCGCTGTATTGGTCGACTTCTTGACGAGAAACATTTCGCGCGCGAACAGGTTGCAAACGAAAAACACCTTGGACTTAAATTCCTTACACCAACATGCACTTGCATTCTTTCGTGCATGAGCGTAGAACCTTTCTTGTTAGCCTCGTAAAGCGTCGATGCGAAGCGCATCGGCGATCCCGCAAGACGATTCGCCAAGCACAAAAGACAGTTGCGACTTTCCCGATCGCTTAAGTCAGCTTCGACCCTACTGATCGCTTTGGCTGTGGAACGGCCGTTCGTAGCGCCGGCATCTTGCCGGCACTTTCTGCGAGCGTGGCAAAGTCAAAGACGCCGGCAAGATGCCGGCGCTACGAGAAGCACGGGAATCACTGCCAACTTCAGACCGCCGCAGCAAATCATTTGCGTTTTATCCCAGAACCCAAAACCTTCCAGGAGAAATTCATGCCGAATTACAACGCGCAAGTGCCTCCGTATTCGATTTTTCCGGGCGACGTGGCGCTCGCCTTCAACAGCGAAGCGCCCGCGGCAGGCCAGGCGAGCCAGCAGTTCGCGCTGCCGAGTTATGCAGGCTTTCCGGAAAACGGGCGCAGCATTCGCTGGCAGACAATTTTCGGAACGGCGCCATCGGCGGTGAGCATCGTGCTGCAAACGGCGATGAGCGACGTGGACGCGCAGTACACGACGATCGATACGTCGGCCGCTCCGGCCGGTGAGGCGCGCAGCGTTTCCGGCGTACACGGAAATTTCATTCGCGCGAAGATTTCGTCGATCACCGGCGGCGCGGGGATTACGGTGCAGGTGCTGGGGTAAGGATTGTACCTGTTCATCCCAACTGAATGATTAGCGCGCCGTTGCATCAGGGCGCAAAATATTTTCGGTGGGAGCCCCCTGCTTCAGCAGGGGGGAGCTGGACTTCAGTCCAGCGGGAATGCAATCAGAATTGAAGCGGGCTTTAGCCCGGGCGTCCTGATCCCAGCGCTAAAGCGCAGGCCAGGCGCGACATCTTTGTCGGAGCGCAGATGCGCTCCTTGCCCGCATGAATGCGGGGGCTCCCACCAAACACGTTGCGCCGAAATAAATCATTTTGCGTTGCTGTTGTGCCTGCTGGGGAATGCGGCGCGGGTTGGGAGCCTTGCGCGTGTGCGAGAGTGCGAGGCGAACTGCTGTGCGCGGCGCACCACGATGCGTTTCTTGGCGTGATGCTGGGATTTCAGAATATTGCGAAACGTGCTGATGGCAAAAAAGACAAACGGGAAGCGGCGCACACGCACGCGCTCGAAAGTGGTTCCAGATTCGGTACGGACCTCGGCGCCGGAAGCAGCGACAAAGATCGCGTCCTCACGAGAGGCAAGGCGGCAACGGGTCCCGAAACCGGCGGCAGGTTCGGCGTTGCCGGCGAAGTCAACGCCGCAACCGAAATCGCAGTCGCGATCGAAGCGGAAGAAGCGCGTTTCGATCGGTGAAGCGCTGCGCGAGCGTGAGCGTGATGAACACAAATTTGCGGAGATGTTCGCCGCCGCCGGCAACAGATTGATCGAAGCGGCGGGCAAGCCTGGCGGGGTGACTAAATCGCTTTTCGATTATTTCAAGGAATGGAGCCGGTATTTGGAGCCGCCGCGCACGTTGGAACGCGAGGCGAACGATCGCTCGGTGCCGTTCATGCTGGTTCATCACATGCCGCGGCCTGTGCGCGAGCCGGCAGCCAAGAACGAGAACACGCAGCCGCCGGAATAAACGCGTCAACACCTGCCGGTCTGAAGCCCGACGCTACAATCATCTTCCACTTTCTATATTCTAATTTCCACTTTCTGCTGCAGAACGTCCGGAGGCGCCATGAGCGCGAGTAAAACCACGATTGGGTATTTGGTACAGCTGGGCGGTGTCGCTTCGTTTGCGATTGGTGCGGTCTTGAGTTTTCATCACGCTGCGATTGCTGCGTCGTTTGTGGGAGGAGCAGCGGCTTATTTCGTGGGGCAAAAAATTCGGGCGCTGACGTAAATCATCCTACGATTCCCCGGCAAATGGCTCTGCTACGATCTGGAATTCGTCCTCGTAGACCACGTATCCCACTCGATCTGTTTTTAACATCTGCACCACGACTCCGTGATTTTCGAGAATGGCAACCAGAGCTCGGGCATGTGCGATGTGTTCGTGAGCGCTGTCCTTGAACCAAGAGATTGCCTTACTTTGCTTGCGATAATAGGGCGGTTTGGACGCGGTGAAACGTGTCGGCTTCTTTAAGTGTTCGTCGAACCATCGTCCGATCAGGTCGTCTTGTGCTTCTTCGTACGGATACAACTTTGAACGTTTGCGTAGCCTATTGATAGCTTGGAACAATCCAAGCTCCCTGTTTGAGTTCCTATCGATGTCCGCGACCACGAAACGCAAATACATAGCCCACCCAATGAATTGCCATATTATCTGACAGTTCCATCGTCTTCTCATCTCTCTATGATGACGTATCCAATCCGCTATGCGCCCGCGCATCGAACTTCCTTACAAACCATTTCCGAAGCAGGAACTGTTTCACCGATCGGCGGCGAAGTATCGTTTGTTTGGCGGCGCGGCGGGGCCGGGAAAATCGAAAGCGCTGCTGATGGAAGCGGTGATGCAGGCGCTCGAAAATCCGGGCGCGAACACCCTTGTGCTGCGACGCACGTTTGCTGAACTCGAGCAATCGCTGCTGCTGTATTTCCGGCGCGATATTCCGCGCGAGTACTATTCGAGTTTCAACGAGACAAAACATGTGGTGACGTGGCGCAACGGCTCGACCACGCGCTTCGGATATTGCCAGTCGGAAAACGACGTCTACCAGTACCAGGGCGCCGAATATCTTTTCATCGGCGTCGACGAGCTCACGCTATTCACGCTGCGACAGTGGCAATTTCTCACCAGCCGCAATCGATGTCCTGTGCCGGGCACGTTTCCGTGCATGGCCGGCGCGACGAACCCCGGGAACATCGGCCACACGTGGGTGAAAGCGCTGTGGATCGATAAGCAGCCGGCGGCCGGAATGGAAAATCCCGAACTGTACGATCCGTCGGACTACGATTTCGTTCCCGCGCGCCTGGCGGACAATCCGATTTATGCAGGCGATGACAATTATCGCAAGTCGCTGAACGCTTTGCCTTCTGAATTGCGCCGCGCTTTTCTTGACGGAGATTGGGACGTTTTCGCGGGGCAATATTTCGATCGCTTCGATGTGTCGCGGCACGTGTTGCGCGCGGAGGAAGTGGATTGGAAGCCGTGGTGGCCGCGTTGGATTTCTATCGACTGGGGATTCGAGCATCCGGCGGCGGCGTACTGGCATACGTCCGCGCCGGGATTGCATTGCGCTGATTCGGCGGCACGGCAACGACAAGAGAGATCCTTCGACTGCGACTCGCGCCTTCGCTTCGCGAAGGAAGAAAAAGGCGCGCGAGTCTCCGCTCAGGATGACAGTGTTGCGGGGCGGGTGGCGCAGGCTGCGCCGAAGTCGAGAGTCGTTACGTATCGCGAATTTGTGACGCATCGCACGGCGCCGCGCGATTTGGCGCGTGAACTTGTGGCGCGTTCGACGGGCGTTTGACGACGCGGCTGAAAAAATCGACGCGATTTATCTTTCGCCGGATGCTTTTGCGCGGCGCACTGATGAAGCGTCGATCGCAGAACAGATGGGCGACGTGTTTGCCGCGGCTGGCTTGCCGCGTCCCATTCCCGCTGATAACGATCGCATCGGCGGATGGATGCTGATGTACCAGATGCTCGATGCCGGCGAATGGATCTTGACGGAAAATTGCGTCGAGCTGATCCGCACGATTCCAACGCTGGTGCGCGACATGGCGCGCGTGGAGGACATCGAGAAAATGGATGGTGACGATCCCGCGGATGCGGCGCGCTACGGATTGAAATCGCGTTACGCGACGCGCGCGGCCAATTCGATCGAGCGGCTGCCGTATGAAGCGCGGCTTGCGGCGCGGGCGGTGTCTGCCGATCCCACGGTGCGCGCGATTCAGGCGCGAAAGGCGCAGATCGAGGAGTCACATCGTTCGCAGCCGGTGTCGTTCTTGCGGCGGCGAAGGTGAACGCGCGACTCGTGCCCCTACTGTCGTTGAATTTAAAAACGCGATGAACGGACGGATCGTGAAAATGAAGATGCGTGAAATGTGGAAGCGGCTGACGACTACGCGTTATGCGCGCGAATTGGAAGTGGAGTTGGCGCGGCTACGTAGTGAGAACAAGCTATTACGCGCGGAGAATCGGGGGCTGCTGAATTCAATTCTGGGAATTGCAGGGGTGCCGCCGGTGCCGGCTTCGGCGGAGGATCTTGCGGTGGTGGAGAATCGCTCGATCGCTGCGCCGCGAAATGCCGGAGCACGCGCGGAGCGTGCGCATGTTGCGGTGCCGATGCGGAAACGTTCGTGGCAGCAGATTAACCGGATGCTGGAATTTGAATCGGCGCGGAAAGACAAGCCGGGCGTGGATGCGATGGCGGGTGGACGTACATAGCTGATTTCTAGATTTGGCGGCCAAGTTTGCAAACCAGGTCAAAAGAGCCGGCGAGACGCCCTTCGTTTCTCAGGGCAGGCCGGCGTTACAGAATGGCAGCGAAGCCGCTGGCTGCCGCCGGGGGCTGGATCGTTCACGCTTTTCGGTCGCATACGAAAAAATGCAGAAGTGTGAACGCCACGAATTGCGCGCACGCTTGAAACGCAGCAAATGATTTAACCAGGAGGCAACATGCCGTTTATTCGCGGGCGTTACCACATTAATCCGGTGATTGGACAGGCGCTGGAAGCGGCGCGTGAAGCGGAAGCGGCGTTGCAGGCGCTCGAGCACGCGGGAAAACGCGGGCGGGAAGATGGCGACGATGGTGATGCCGTTGGAAACGCCGACGACGGCAACAATTCCGCTGATAACGCGGCTGGCTCCGGGCGCGGCTTGCCTGGGCCGATTCATCGCGTGGAGATAGAGTCGGCGGAACTGGTGCCGTCGCATTCGGGGCGCGCGCAGAAAGGATTTGTGGCGCGCGTGCACCGTCATGTGCAGAGCGGCGCGAAAAATGGCGGCGGTGGCGCGCTCGTGGGACGCGGTGGACAGCCGGCGGGACGCGAATTCGCGCCGCACCCGACGTCTGAGACGCACGTGTTCACCGATCATCATGACCTGACGAATTTCTTGAGCGATGAATTCAAGAAAGATTGCGGCAGCTAGGAAATACTCGTCGGCCGGCTTGTACGACGAAACATCGCGATGGATCGGTAGCACAGGCTTCAGCCTGTGAGTGTACCCGCAGACCGCAGCAACTTTCGGTGTGCGGATGAATTACGTTGGCGAGTGTTTGCATAGAGCGGGCGAAGGACTAAGCATCCTGCTTCACAGGCTGAAGCCTGTGCTACTGATCGGTCCGAGCGCGCTACAGCTTCTGGATATCTGCGCAATCAAATCGCAGTAGTTTTCGTTGCGTTGTCATTTCACGTGCATAGGCTCGCGCTTGTGCGACGTACAACCGAGAAAATCATGCCTATCGCTGAATCATTTGATCAGACCGTCTCGCGCGCAGATGCTTCCGTGGTTCCTGTGGAAGGGCCGGTGACCACAGCTTCGTCGAACGGATCCCGCGGACACGCGGCGCTTGGCGGCGAAGCAGGGAATACATCGCCCGGAGCGAATCCGTTTGGGCCGAACAACGAGGCGCTGCCGGAGCGTTTGCAGGAGGCGCTGCGGCGGATCGTGCAGCAATTTGCGGCGGAGTCGGAATCCACGCGGCGGCAGGAAATCCGGCGCATCAAGCAGGCGCACCAATTCTGGCGCGGGCTGCAGTATTTGTGGTGGAACGAAAGCGACCAGAACTGGCATTTGCCGTTTGAGCAGAAACTGGCGGATGGATCTTCACTCGAAGATTTGCCGCGCTACGAATTCGTGACGAATATTTACCAGGCGTTCGGACTCTCGATCGTGTCAGTGCTTTCGCAGGACGTGCCGCGGGTGCGTTTTTTTCCGTCGTCGGCACAGGCGGAAGAGGATGTAGCGGCGGCGAAAGCGGCCACGGAAGTGGCAGGGCTGGTCGAGCGCAATAATCGAATCGGGAATTTGATCGTGGACGAAGCATTCAATTTGTGGACGGACGGAAAAGTGGGCGCATATGTGCGGTTCGTCGTGGATGGGCAGCGATTTGGTTTTCATCCGGAGACGGAGCTGGCCGCACGCGAAGTGAAAATTGGCGACGATGTGTACGTTTGCCCTGAGTGCGGGGAGGAAACTGCGGCACCGGTTCATGTAGCTCAGGTCTTCAGACCTGAGGGCGTTGCTATGCCGGAGAAAACCCTCGCCTCTAAAGAGGCGAGCTACATTGGCGCTTCTGGCGCTCCAGCCAATTGCGCGGAATGCGGCGCTTTGCTGACCGAAGAAAACTTTGTGGCGGCGGAGACCGTTACTGTGCCGACGGCGGAAACGCGATTGCGTGTGCCGAATGGGCAGGAAGTGATTACTACGGTCGGCGGGCTCGAGCTGAAAACTCCGCCGTGGGCGAACGAAATGCACGAGTATCCCTACCTTCAGTGGAACATGGAAGTGCACCAGGCGCGTTTGCGCGCGGCGTATCCGCACGCGGCGGAGAAAATCGGGTCGCCGGTTGCGTCGGGCTCGCAGCAATATGAACGGCTCGCGCGGCTGGGGCAATCGCAGGGCGGGCCTGTCACCGAAGGCGGCGACACAAACATCAACTTGATCACGTTTCAGCGGACCTGGCTGCGGCCATGGGCATTTTTCGCGCTCGACGACAAATCGTTGCGCGACGAGCTGCTGCAATTATTTCCCGATGGCGCGTACGTTGCGCTGGCAGGCGATTGCTACTGCGAAGCGCGCAATGAAAATATGGACGACCACTGGCGCGTGCTGCATGCGCTGCCGGGCGACGGATCGAGCGGGCGTCCTGCGCTGGGCGATGCGTTGATCAGCGTGCAGGAACGTTTCAACACGCTTTCGAATCTGCAAATTGAAACGTACGAGTACGGCATCCCGCCGATTTACGCCGATAGCGAAGTGCTCGATTTCGACGCGCTGCAAAATCAAACCGCCGAACCGGGCGCGCATTATCCGGCGCGCGCGAAACCGGGCCAGTCGCTCGCTTCCGGATTTTTTCAGCCGGCGCCGGCGGAAGTGCCGCCCGATCTCGCGCAGCACGCCGCAAATTTGATGGGACCGGTGGCGCAATTTCTCACCGGCGCATTTCCCGCGCTTTTTGGCGGCTCGATGACAAACAACGACACGGCCGCAGGTTACGCCATGGCGCGCGACCAGGCGATGGGCCGCATCGGGCTTGTGTGGCGGCGCATGAAATTCTTTCACGCGGACGTAATGCTGCTCGCGGTGGATTGTTTTCGAAGGAACCGTCCGAACGATGTGGAAGTGACGCTGCTGGGCGCAGGAGCTGCGTTCGAATCGAAATGGATCCGGCTCGCGGACTTGAAAGGAAATTTGTTTAGCTATCCCGAAACGGACGAGCAATATCCCACGCTGTGGTCGCAACAGCGCGGCGTGCTGCTGCAACTTCTCGCGAATCCCGATCCGGAGATTCAAGCGGTGCTCGCGCATCCTGAAAACATGGCGCTGGTGAAGCGGCTCGTGGGGCTCGAGGAGCTTGTGATTCCGAACGAGGAGTCGAGAACGAAGCAGTATCGCGAGATCGCGCAGCTTGTGGCGGAGTCGCCGATTGTGAAAGTGACGCAGGCAAATTCAGAAGAGCCGGTGGGACGCCGGTGTTACGGGTCTGCAGCTTTGCCCAACGCGGGTGCGAATTCTACGTCGAGTGGTGCTTCGGCGGATTCGAACGGCGAGCCTGCTTCGTCTGGTGCGAACGATTTCGGCGCGACCGAAACCATTCTGCCCAGCATTGTGCCGGATGAATTTGCGGACAATCACGGCGTCGAGCTTGAAATTTGCATGCGATGGTTCTCGTCGGATGCGGGGCAGGTGGCGAAAATCGAAGCGCCGGCAGGTTACGCGAATGTGCGCGCGCACGCGATGCTGCATAAATCGTACGTGCTGAAGCAGCAGGGAGCGCTGTTGCAGACGCCGCCTGCGGCGGGAGTGTCGCGAAAGCCGTAGTAATACGGCTATCTAACGGCCACGCGATTGCAGTAAAACACGCCAGGATGCGAAAAGGAATCGTATGCCAGAAATCAACGGACGATACTACGCGAATCCCGCTTATGGCAGGGCGGTCGAGCGGGCCCGAATTGGGAAAACGCAAGCAAGCGGCCACCGGCATTCGCATCCCAGGCATTATGGTACCGATGATTACGATGCGGCGACTACGCCGGCAGGGGTCGCTAATCAAATTTACAATGAAAGCGCTGGATTACGGCCGACGGACAAAACTGGAAACGGGGCCGGAAGTGATTTCGATTTGCAACAAGCACGCGAAGCAATGGCACACGTGATTCAGAATCGCGCAGCTCGCAAGATTCGGGGAGGTCTTGGATCGCCGAATATCGGGTCGCCAGCTGATCTCCGTGACATGAGTAAATTCGGCTCAAAAGCATACGATGCCCATGGAGCAGCGGTCTACGCAGCCCACCACGCGAGTAAGCACCCGGACCCGACTGAGGGCGCAATGCATTTTTATCTCGACGATGGAACCCATCCCCAGCGGGGCGCCGACAAGGGCGCAGTTGCCGCGTTCGGACCGTTTCGGAACGTCGCTGGTGGCGGAGACGTAAGAAGAGGGAAGAACGTAAAAATCCTGATACTGCCTTAGCGATGAGAAAGCCATTGAAACGAATCGCAATCATTCTGGCTGTGTTGACGAGTTCGTGTTTTCACGCTCCTCCGACTGGCAACAATCAGACGCAACCATCCGATCGTACGCCGAATACCGGACAATCTGAGACATCGAAGGCATTGCCGCCAGATAAAATCCGGGAAGCGGTGATTCTGGCGATCGAAGACGAGATCTATGACGAGGGTTGCGAGGGATTCGGTTTCGACGCTGCAGCCACACACAATGAAAAGTCATATGAGCTGCCCGTCTATTTTGAACCCACGGTCAAGAAAGCCAACGAATCTGACCGCGACGAAGGCAGCGTGATCTATCGGTTGCTCCCCATCGGCGAGGTTGAGCGCGAATATTCTGTCGATCACGGCGGCCTTGCCATTTTGTACGGCCACCCCGAATGGAATTTCCCGCCGACGAGTCCCTCACGGCGCACCGTGTTTGTGAATGACGATGCGCTGTGCCAGTTGAAGCATGATTCTGCCCGAGAGAAATTCGCACTGGATCTTCCGGTGAGCCCGCAACGCCTTCGCGAGGCATCCGCACGCCAACGAGAACGGATGGGTGAACGATATCGCGCGCACAAGCGCGATTGTTCGTTTGGTTGGCGGTAGCGTTTACAGGGTGCGTTCGATGTGGCTGGTGGAAACTTTGGATGCGCCGTAGACGCTTTTGAGCGATGGCGGCGGTGCTACCAGTCTCACGACATGTAGGAGCCGCTCGGGCTTGAATGGTTTTGCCATGCAGACGACGGCGCCGAGCTGATGGCTTGCGGAATAATCGGCGGGCTGCGCCGAGCGCGTGAGCAAAATCACCGGAACGTGTTGTAGACGGTCATTCCTCTTAATAATCAGGCAAAGATCGTGGCCGCCCATGTCTTCGCCTTCCACCTCAGCAAGAAAAACAGATGGCACGGTGGTGCGCAGAATTTCCAGCGCGGCTTGCGCGGTGGAAACGATGATCACGGTGTAGCCGTCAGCTTGCAAGAGATTGCGCATGATGTCGGCGGCGCGCTGGTCCGGTTCAACGGCGAGGACCACGGATTGTTGTTTTACGGTCGCCGGTTTTTTCGCGGATTCTGCGCCGAAGCTGAAAGGATCGGCTTGCGCGGTTTTCTTTTCGCTTTTCGCTTCCTGTTTTGCGGCGACGAATTGCACGGCGACGCTGTGTTGCGATCCGCCGGCGGGTTCCACGCGCACGATGTCTGCGGTTTGCGGCGTGTTCAAAGCGGCGGCGGCATTCGAATACGGAAACGTGACTTCGAGTTGCTGGCCTTTCCAGTATCCGGCGCGCGCGCTCAGGAAAAGCAGGCCGTCGCGCGAGACGTCAATGCTCGTGCACACCTCTTCGAATGGTTCCGGCGAGTTTGCCACGCGCACGTGAACCTGCGCGGCAATCTTCGCGCGTTTGCGGCGGCGGCGCTCGATTCCGGAATTGCTGTTCGACGATTTACCCGGCGAGCTGGCGGAAATGCTTGACGCATTGCTTGAAGATGAAGTGGCGGATGATTTTGAAATTGCGGAGTGGAGCTTGGAGCTTGACTGCGCCTCTGCGGAGGGCGTCGTGAACAACCTGTTCATGCTACACCTCAGAAATTCCGGGGCGCTTCCTCAGGACTTATGATTCTGGTGCCGCTGCGGCGACATGCTCCCCGTTGCAGTATTTGTACGCAGAAGCGAAGGCCAGCGAAATAGTACGTTGGTTTCAAAGTGCAAACTCGGCGTACCGTTTTGAACAGGTACTCCGTAAGTGGCGCGTTTGCAGGCGGTTGCGAGGGGCGGGTTTTGGAGTCGGATGCGAAGTACAGGTGCGATTTTGGAAATTCACCTGTACTTGCGGGGAGTTTGCGGGGGCGCGCGACCACGGCATGCCGTGCCCCTGCTGATCGTTGGTTGCTGGGCATCGGGCACTGGGCGCGGCTTTGTTTTGCGTAGCGCCGGCATCCTGCCGGCTCTTTTCCCACGTACGACAAGATCAAAAACGCCGGCAGGATGCCGGCGCTACAAGAACCGCGTCCATTCGATCGCGGATTGCTCGGTTCACTCTGTGGAGGAATTTTCATGACGCCAGTGACGACGGTGACGCCTGCGGCTGTGCCCGCGCGCGTCGCTGCACCAAATTCACGCGCTGCGGCGTCGAGCACGCGCGCTGCTGCGACGAGCTCTCACGCGATTGCATCGGCTTCGCGCGCTGCGACACCTGCAGTACCTTCGCCGATGCCGCGCGCGACGGACGACGAAATTCTCGGCATTGTTTCACCGGGACAAGATGCGCGGCGCGGGGATGACCAACTCGAGCTGGATTTTGATTCTGACGGTTCGGGCGCGGATCGCCTCGCGTCCGATGATACCGGTGCGAATCCGAACCGCGCCACGGACGAAAATGCGGCGCTAGCTCGAGGATCGGCCGCCGAGCCGGAGAATTTGCGGGCGGTGTTTGACGCGAATCCGGAATTGCGCGCGGCCTGGCAGGACGCAAACGCGTACCGCGAAGCTTTTGCAACGCCGCAAGCCGCGCGCGAAGCGACGGCTCTTCTTGCGGACGTGAACCGGATGGACGCGCTCTTCTTTTCGCGCCGTCCGGAAGATCACGCTGCGCTTGCGCGCGCGATCGCCGATCTCGATCCCGCATCGTTCGAATCGCTCGCCCGCGCGATCGGCGAATTCGCGCAAACGAATAAATCAAATGTAGCTCGGGTCTTCAGACCCGACGCTCTTCCCACCGCACCGCCGGCGTCCGATTCGAATGCGATCCGCGCGACGAGCAACGCGCACGAATCGTCAGCGCCGGATGCAAACGCAATGCGCGCGCAACGCGGTGCGAATGAGACGCGCGCCGACAATGGCCGCGCCGTTCACGAGTCACAAGTTACAAGTCACGAGTCACGATTGCCGGGTCACGAGTCACGTCCACCCGCGCACGAATCGAACGCAGTTTCATCCCTTGCTCAAACCGAATTCTTCCACGCGACAAACGCTTCCGCCGTTGAAGGCGTCGTCGCCGCGATCGAATCGCAGGTGGAGCGCCTGCTGCCGGAGGGAATTGCGAAAAGTGCGCGAGCGCGCGTGGTCGGTGAAATTTATCGCGAACTGGATTCGAATTTGCGTTCGAATCGACAGCTTGCATCACAAATGCGCGACGCCTTTCGTTCCGGCTCGCTCGATGCGGAGCACCAGCGCGCCATCGTGTCGTTGATTACCAGCCGCGCGCGCCAGGCGCTGCCGGGTGTGGCAAAACGCGTGCTGAACGAGTGGACGTCAACCCTCGTGAACGCAAATCAGGAGCGGCGAACCCGCCAGCGCACGGCGGAAAGGCGCGTCGATATCGCAGGTTCGAGCGGCGCGGGGAACGACGGGAGACGGTCGATGTCACCGCGCGATCTGGATTATTCGCGGCTCTCCGACGCCGATATTTTGAATTTGTAAGCGCGCGGTGTTCTGTCGGTGAAAGCGATAGTGTCGTCGGCGGAGAATTCTTTGCCCTTTATTAATGGCAAGTTTTATATGAATCCTGTTTTCGGCCGATCGGTTGAGTCCAGTCGCGCCGCGGACGCGAAGCAGGGCGCTTCTCGCGCGCAAGATCAAGACGGCCGCTGGGTGACTATCGGCGGCCGCCATGTGCGGATCGCCGAGCCTCAGACTGGACACGTCGCGTCATCCATACGCGACAAGATTGCCGCCATCGCGAATAGGTACAATGGCAGCGCGAACTGGGGACGTGACAAGCAAAAGGACAACTTCGCACCGCGAACGGACAAGTGTAACAAGTTCGTCTATGACGTCACCAAGGAAGCAGGTGCCGAGGCGAATGTTATTGCAAGCAATGGCAAGTTCCGGCCCCCGCTTGCCAGCGAGTGGGCCGACTCGAGAACACCGATCTCCGGCTGGCGCGTGCTCGGGCCGAATGAGACACCACAACCTGGTGACGTCGCTGCGTACTAGTTGCCGGGTCATGCTGACTACACGGGGCATTCAGGAATAGTCACTTCGGTTGATGCCTCTGGAGCCGTTCACGGCATTGCGGCGCACCGTGATGTAGTCGGCCCAGACGAAAAATTTAATGCGGCTCCCGAAAGGGCGGTAACATACCGTAGATACTCGGGAGGCCACTAATGTCACACGCCCGGATGATCACCTTGGCTATGGCATTCACGAGTATTCTTCTGTTCTGTTCGCCGATTGGCGGACAACAAGCTGGCTCGGCAAATGCTAAACCCATTGTGATAATGGCTGAACTGGCGAACGGTCGGATGGTTTACCAAGTGGATTCAAGACCTGCCCCGGATTTGCTTCGAGTTCTAAATGATCTTGAAGAACAGCGGGGGAAGAATTATCCGGTCGTTGCCTTAATTGACGCTCGTGCCCGGATCACCGAGTTTGGGAACATTGACGGCACCGCGGGAAAGGCACAACTCACGAACATTCGCTTCTTCGTTTTCAGTCGTGAGTCGGGAAAAATGTCAGAGATACGTTGGTCGCCCGCCGTTCCTTTTTCAACGGACCCACCGATAAATCAGGACCCGCTCGGCATTCGGTGAGGGTAGGGCCGGTGGAGCACCGAGACTCCACATTTTATGCTGAACACCGTTCTTCGCCTAATCGCTCTGACCGGATTTTGCACCGCTGTCCTCGCAACAAATGTTCAAGGTCAAAGCTTAGTCCTTCAAGATTTTCCAGGCCGCGAAGATGTTCGCATTCTCTGCTGGGCTGCGCCGGAGAAAAATGCCGGATACTTTTCTCAAATTGTTGTGTTTCAAACGGACCGGCTGGGAACAGCGAAACTGCTGTGGCAGTCGGAGCTAGAAAATGCATACGCTCCGCAGATCCACTTTATACCGGAAATATTGACTCAATCCACGCGTGTGGCGCTCGTCGAACGGCAAACTGGCGCCGCCTCGTCGCAATTGGATTTGATCGGAAAGCAGGCCGGGCGCTTCGGGCGATTGCTACGGATCGACGGCTCTCAATTTGAAATAAAGAGTCTCGATGGCAGCAAACCGCCGGTGATTGTCGCGCACGGTGACGTTAGCGTTCTCGACGTTCCAACTATTTATGGCTGGAACGGCAGCCGCTTCGAAAATCAAAGCAGAATTCACCCGAGCTTCTATCGGGAGCTGCTGGCTCAAGACAAGGCAAAACTCCCGTCGGACGCAAGTGCAATCGTTTTGGTGAGCCTTTCTAAAATCGCCGAGCTCTCAGGGGATCGCAGCGAGACGAAGGCGGTCGTGGACGAAGCGCTGGCGAGGGAACAGAAAAAGGGGAGGGAGGCAAGCGCAGAGACGCTTCGACTCATTTCGGAGCGACGCCGCACGCTGACCAACGCCTCTCACGCACTGACGAAATAACGCACGACTATTCATGGCCGTGGGCCGTTGTGTTTTCGTTTTCGTGGCGTTACAAATTCTTGCGGCCCGTTGCCACTTTGTAGGTGTTGATTGCTTGCGCGAGCGAGACTGCGAATGCTTTCACTTGCGACGCGGACATGCCTGAAGGCAGCTTCATCATTCCGGCGGCGACCATGTTGTCAACCGCGGTCGACAAGCTTGTCTGCACCTGCGTCCAGTCCACTGCGCCGTTCGCAGTGGCCGTGAGTACGTAGGAATCGATCAGGCGCAGGCCCACTCCGGGCGTCAGCAGTTGCATGAAGCCGTTCGTTGAATTCATCGCGTCCACCAGATCGAGCGCGAACCATTGCAATTGCTGCGCGTTCACTCCGGAAGGCGTGGAAGCAAATCCATTGGCGAGCGCCGCGCTTACGATCGAATTTACGGCGGCGGTTTGCGCGGTCTGCGCAGTGGCGGATGGCGATCCGTCGGCGTTTGTTGGCGGCAGAGCGTCTGCGATCGCGCTGGATGTGCCGACGAGCACGAGGTAGGTGTGCTGCGTTTGCAGAATCTTTGAGACCGCGACGCCGTAGGCTTCGAATTGCGTGAGCGACATTCCAAAATGCGGCGTGGCGAGATTTGTTGCCGCCGCGTTCATCACAAAACATTTCACCGCGGCGTCCTGGCTCGACGTGCACGAAAATTGCGAGCGCGAACTTTGCGCTGACGCGGATGCTGCGAACACGCTCAGGCACACCCCGGCGAGCGCAATTTTGTTGAGGCCCATTTGTATGGCTCCTTGAACGCTCTAAATTTAGCGGCGAGCTGAGCCACGAGGAAGGGGAGTGGCGGCCGCTGTTTGTAATCTCTGCTTGCGGTTCCATCTTCGCGCTTTTGCGCGCGCTGCGTAACTGGCCGCAGGGGCAGCGAATGGTCATGGTACGGTGGCTGTCCCTGACCGCGAAGTCGACAAAGTTTCCGTAGGACGTCCGAAAAGGACACCCCGCAACATTTACGATCAGCGCTTGCCGCGCTGAAGTACCCCGCAACAATCGCACGCACTTCGTTGCACGTACCTCGCACTTCGCACCTCGCTTTATGCACACCCGCCGCGCTTTTTTGCGCCGCGTAACAACAATTCCAATCCCAAGGGAGATTCACCAATGGCACAGATGCAGAATTCTCAATCCGTTGCGCTGCAACTCGAAAAAGTCCGGGACAAACTTCCGCTGCTGTATGAGCGCGACGACATCCTGCTGACAATGATCCAGCAGCGCGGCGACGTGGAACGCGTCAGCTCGCGCAACATGCGGCTGCCGCTGCAGATTCGTCCCGGAGGCAAAGCCGGCCTCGCCAACATGGACGGCGGCGATTTGGGCCGCGGCTCGGGAACGATCTACGACGTGGCGCAAGTGAGTCCGATATTTTTCCGGCACGCTGTGGAAATCACGAAGCTCGTGGAATACGCGTCGAACGCACCGGAAAAAGCGATCGAAAATGCCGCCAAGCGCGAAGTGAAAAATGCGATGGCGCAATTTCGCGCGTTTCTCGACAAAGTGATGCAGACGAACGGCAACGGCGTCCTCGGCACGATCAGCTCGATCGCGTCGACGACGTTCACGATGGCCAAGCCGCCCGGCTCGATGCTGGTTTATTACAACCAGACGATTCAGGTGTACGACCCGACGCTGACGACGAATCGCGGATCGTGCAACGTCACCGCGGTGGATCCATTTGCCAGCACGATTACCGTCGATGCAGTTCCCGCCGGCACCACGGCGAACGACGTGATCGTTCACGACGGCCTCACCGGCGCGCAGCCCGTTTCGCTTTTCGGATTGCTCTATCACCAGTCGAACGCGACCACCGGCACCTGGCTCAATTTGAATCGCGCCACGTATCCGGTGGAACTCGCAACGCCTCGCGTGAACGGAAATAATTCCACGCTCACTCCTGGCGCGGTGCGGCTTGCGATCAACAAAGTCCGCAAAGCGCTGGGCTCGAATCAAGTGAGCAAGCTGATCGCCTACACCTCGCTCGAGCAGGAACATCAGTGGGAGCAGCTCGGCGTCACCATCTCGCAAATCATCAAGGAAGGAGCGGGCGGGCGCGCAAGCGATCTCGATCTGCTCTTCACCGGCGAAAAATCGATGGCGGGCGTTCCGATTAAATCTTCGATCAACGCAAACCAGTCGCGCGTGGATTTTCTGGACCTCTCGCACTGGGGACGCGCCGTGATGCAGGACATCGATTTCTACGACGTCGGCGGGCAAACCGTGTTTCCGATTTACGGCGCCAGCGGCGGCCTGGCTTCGGCGTACATCTTTTATTTCGTCACGGGATTTCAGGTGTGGAACGAATCGCCGAGAAGCGGCGCGTTCATTGACAATCTCGCGATTCCCAGCGGGTATTAAACAATTCGTTGTCGCTGCGTTTTGTTTCGGAAAGCGCATGCTCCAGCGCTCCGCTTGATGCGGCACGCGAAAGGGGCGGCTAATCTCCCCGGAGACGCCGCCCCAATATTTCTTCTGCACGAAGTTGGAACAATCCTCGCAGTGTCTCCACAGGCTACCTTTGCCAGGCAGCAAACAAATTTCATCGCGAACGCGCATTTGCGTCATGCGCGAAACGCACGAAGCGCCCGCTGCGATCGAAGAGCGCGTTACACGCGCGGGCGGAACGAACCGTTACGGCGAAGCGAACTTCCGCGTGGTGTGGGGCGGCTCGCGGCTCGCCTGGATCGGCGGCAAGTGGGCCGATTGCGATGCGCACGGCAACAAAACGCGCGAAACGATCGAGCTGCGCCGCGTTCCGAAATATTTGCCGGTGGACCGCTGGCACATTGAGCGATGGATGCCGCCAGAATCGTACGGCTCGCCGGAAGATTGGTTCGCGCAGACGACGGAAGTGGAGGACGGCATTCGCGTCGCGGCGCTCGGGCCGTATCCTTCGCGCGGCGAGTACGAACATTGCCACACATTGCAAAATGCCGCCGGCGAATTTATGCCGCTGACGGCTGCGGCGTGCGATTGGATCGTCCGCGCTGTGGAATGGTCGCGACGTCAACCGCGCAGGGAAGTGCGCGGTGCGATCATGAATCGCGAAGCGCGCCGCGAGCACGAGTGGGACGCGGCGGTCGATGAAGTATTTGCGTCTTGACGCGCTACAGTGCGCGAAATGCCGCGCGCTTTCAGAGTGGTTTTTCGGCGTAGAGATAGCACCTGTTATTGCCATTCTCGCCGCAAGTGTAAGACACGCGGATGTACTTACGCGCGGGGACAGGCCTGCCGTCGACGTTCTTAGCCGGCTTGCACGCCCAGCTGTATGTCTTCGGCGCGTCCAGCAAATCCTTGCACAAATCAGCCGTAAGGGTTCCACTGGATTTGCATTCAGAGAAGTCCGAAAGTTTGCCGTCCGGATGAATCAACATCGAAAAGCTGGCTTTGCCTTTTTCGACGCCAGCGTGGGTGCGCTGAATATTGAAATCCTGGTTGTCGCAATCGCAGGGACTGAGCCCGCCCTGTCCCTCCGAGTAGATACCATCGCGCGGAGCCAGGGAATCGAGCGAGCCCGGCAGATGCGCCTGCATTTCGCTCGTCAATTCGATTTTTGCGCGAATCACCATCACGTCAGGTGATTTCACTTTATGCCACCCAATGCTCGAGAGAGTGACGCCAATGCCTCCTTCCGCGGGTGCGTAGCTTCCCGTAAGCACGGCTGCATCCTGCGTCAACGAAAGATTCTTGACCTTCTCGCGATCGAACTCGTTCGTATCGATGGAATACAAGCCGCCGAGTTCCGCCGCGAGCTTCTTTCGATCGAGCACATCCACCGACGACCAGCCGTTTGCGGATGAAAGCCGATCGGCGAGCCAGGCTCCGAAGGGTATCGCCTGCCCGTCGACGCCGACGAAATCCAGAATCACCACTCGCTTGATGTGCGCCTTTTTCAGCGCGCCGGAAAAAGCCTGCGCGATCTGAGCGAAAGTATCGTCATTCGCGGGAGCGTCATTTTCATGAGCGCTTGCGACTGCGGGAAAAAGTACTTGCAACGCGGCAAGCAAAAACGGAAACACGATTCGAAACCGGGACGGCCATGATGAGGCTGGGATCATGGGACCTCCATGAGCAGTGTGTAACTCAATCGTCACGTTCGACGCAACTTATATGATTCGGGTTTCGGGAAAGTAGCGGTTTCACACACGAGGCAGCTTTGCCTCACATCGATGCTGCACAAGCGCGGACCCGGTTTAAGTAGCACAGGCTTCAGGCTGTGAGGCGCGGTGCGATCGCAGAGCCAGCCAGGCGAGCAATACGGAACTTTGCAGTGGACAGCATTGTGGTTCACAGGCTGAAGCCTGTGCTACCGATGCGGCTTGCCGTTGTTAACGAATGGCCGAAGTTCGAACTTTTCAGCCAAAAACAAAAAAGGACACTCACTTGAACATGGCTACATTCAATCAGCGCGGGCCGCGGGATATTTTGGTGGATACGCGAGCGAATGGCGATACGGCGGCGACGGCGTACATCGCGTCGATCTCCGACCAGGACTGGTACGTTTCGCGCACGCACGGCGTGTATCACATTCCGGCGTGCGCGAAGGGCGAGCCGTACGCGCTGCTGCTGATAACGCCGCGCGGCGACGCGCTCGATCTCGGCGACAATCGCCGCTTTCCGTTTACGATTTCGGCGCGCGACATTGCCGAAGACTTGCTGCAGGACCTGCAGGACCACGGCATCTTCGTTTGCGCCGGCGCGCGGCCGACCGCGGAAGAGCTTGCCGGCGCGAACGAACGCCGCGACACTTACTATCATCGCCTCGTCGCTGACGGCGATACAATGTGGGCGCGCGGCCATTCGTTCCGCGAAATTTCCGATTTGCACCGGCGGGCGGCGATTGCGCTGGGCGTCGAACGCGAATGGGCCTACGTGCCAACGCGCTTTGCGGATTGTCCGGCGTGCGGCGAAAAAGTGAAGCCAGGAGTGGCGGTCTGCAAGCACTGCAGCGCGATATTGGACGCGGAAAAAGCTGCGAAGCATGGATTGGGTGGCGGCGCGAAGGCGATTTCCAGCGCAAATCCGAACGCAGTTACCAGCGCAAGCTCAGGCACAAGCGCCAACATCAGCGCACCCGAACAAAAACGGCGTCTGTAAAGGCACGGCCCGCCTAACGCGGGCAGGCATGTCGGAGATCCGCCGTCTTTCTTGGCGAACCGTGCCCCTAGGGATCGATTTTTATTTGGTTCACTTCTTGCCAATTAACAATTCTCGACGAAAGGAAACGTGATGAGACGAAATTTACGCGTGCGCGCACTTTTCTTCGCTGCGGCGGCCATTCTTGCGGCCACAACTTTGGCTGCGCCGTCGGTCCGCGCGCAGGGTTCGCGCAAGGACGATGTGGTGTTTGGGCCGTCGGGCCATCCCGTGGCGGGCGCGACGATCCGCGTGTGCGCATCGGCGGCGACGGGAACGCCGTGTAATCCCCTCGCGACGATCTATACCGACGCCACGCTCACGGTCCCTTCGCCCAATCCGTTTCAGAGCGATGGAATCGGCAATTATCATTTTTATGCGCCGTCGGGCCGCTATCAATTGCAAATCAGCGGGCCGGGAATCACCGGCACGATCACCACGCCCGATGTGATCCTCGCGTCCGATACGAGTTCGGGCGGTTCGGGCAGCGACATCACCGCATTCGGCCTCACGCTCGGCGGAAATTTGACCGTGGCAGGAAACGCGTCGATCGCCGGAACGCTCACGACCGGAACGTTCAGTCCGGGAGTGTTTGCGCCTTCGTCGCTCAGCGTGAGCGGAAACGAAAATGTGCAAGGGCCGCGGCCGCGCGTGGATGTGACGGCATTCGGCGCGAAAGGCGACGGCGTCACCGACGACACCGCGGCGATCCAGGCAGCGATCAACGCGGCGTGCCGCACGAGCACACTGGGCGGAGGCGGCTCTGTGTTTTTTCCTGCGCCGACAAATTATTACAAAGTTGTACAGCCGCAGACGCCGTCCACGGCTTCTGTGTTTTCCACGCCCGCCGCCGGATGCATTGGGTTGCATCTCGAGGGAGGCAACGTGGCGGGAACGACGCAGCTGCAGCAATTTTCGTTTGCGCCGATGGTAGGGATCGTCGTAACTCCGGGAGCGAGTCCGAATGCCGCGGCGGTGTTTGCGCTGCCGAGCTGGACGACGATAGAAAATCTTTCGATTCAGGGCTCGAACCAGGCGGTGTCTCTCTACGGCGTGGTGGACGTCTCCTTCCGCAATGTGTGCCTCGCGGCGAATGGCGTGGCCGGGCTCACCGACAACACGCCGCTGAAAATCACAAACAGCTTTTGGATTTGGTACAAGGGCGGCTGCCTGATGGCCAAGAACAGCACCACCACGCCGATCGTAATTTTTTCGGGCGAGACTTCGCTGTCTGGTGAAGCGCCGCTCGACGGGCTGATTACGATGGAGGACATCGTAGCAGCGGGCGGCGGCATGCAGTACATCCAGCGCGTGAATCAAGCCGGAAGCGCCGGTAATTTTGTTTTTCGCAATATCACGATCGAGGATCTTTCCACGGACGTGTTCACTTTTTCCTCGCAGAGCGGCGCCGCATATGGAGCTTTTGGAAGCATGACGTTTGACCACGTGAACACTTCCGACGCCGCCAATCCTTCCATCGCGATGCTTTCGGTGAACGCGGCGACCCTTTCGCTCAGCGGCGTGTACATGAATCACGCGATGGCGGGCTCGGGAGCCGTAAGCGGCGCGGTGGCCGTGCGACAAACAGCGGGGAAAGTGGACAACATATTCATCACGAGTTGTAACGGCTGCGTGACGGCCGTTGTCGACGGCAGCGGAAATCCCACCGGCAACGTGACCTCGCAGAACAAGAATGGTTTTGACTACGTGGTGAACGTCAACGATGGAAATGACCGCCTGCGGACGGATACGTACCTGAATATCGACACAACCGCCACTCCGTTGCGGGCAACCTCGTCCGGAAATAAATTCTCTTCGGTCGCGATCGATTCCGTAAACGGGTTGATGTTTGCCGATGGAGCCAGCCACGGATATTCCGCGCAGGTGAATCAGACGGCGAAGGAATCGATCGACGTGGGATTCGCAAGCGTGCTGCCGCCCACGAACGTCAGCGGCACCGCGACGACCGGAGGAACGCTCGCGGCGGCCACCTATTATTATTGGGTGCGCTCGTCCGCCTCGGCCACCGGTTGCGCCACCGAGTCTGCGCCATCTGCATTTTCGGCGGGAGTGCTCGTCGCCGGCGCGAACAATGCCGTGAATCTTTCCTGGACGCTGCCGCCCGCCGCTGCCGCGAGCATCACCGGGTACTGCGTTTTTCGCAGCACCGCCCCCAACTTCGGAAATTCGCCGCGCAGCATTTTCGTTTCGGGCGGCTCGACCACTAGTTTTACGGACACGGGCTTCGCCGGCTGCTGCGATTTGACCGCTCCGGTGAGCCCGATGCAGTCCGTGCACCGGTTCACGGCAACGTCGCTCGGCGTGAACACCACGAATCCGCAATCGAATCTCGATGTGAACGGAACGGCTGCGGTGAATTCGCTGAATCTGGTGCAGAAAGCGGAACGCTTTCCCGGCGCGGACGCGGCCGCAAAACTGAATGCGTGTCTTGCGGCAGCTTCCACCACCTCGAGCGTTTGCGATGCGCGGGGAATGAGCGGCACGCTCACCGGCTCCGCGCACATCTCAATTCCCGCAGGCACCACGCTGCTGTGGGGCGCCGGGCAGCTCACGATTTCCGACGCAACGACGAACGACGCGATTGAATTGACGGGCGACGGCGCGTCTCTCTACGGCTATCAGGAAAGCGGGCTCGGAACCATCAGCCTGCCCGACACTGCCGGCTTCATCGCCTGCGGCACGGCGGGTTGCACCACGGTTCGCAAACCGAATGCCGCTGCGTCGAAAATTAATTACGTTCACATTGTCGGTATGTATCTGGGCGCCACGGGCGCGAATTCCAAAGTGGTGGACCTCACGAGCATCGGCCACTCGATCGTCGAGAGCAATAATCTGGCGCTGGGAACGGGCGGAACTTCGTACGGAGTTTTCGGCGACACGTCTACGGGCGGCTTTGACGGCACAAACACACTGATTCGCCACAACAATATTGGATTGAACTCGACAGGCGACACGTGCGTGAGCCTGGCGGGCGTTTACAATGCGATCGTGATCGAGCAGAATGTGTGCACGCTCGCGCCGGCATCCTCGTTCGGATACGTTTTCAAAAAAGATTCCAGCGGCAACTATCCCGATAACGACGAGATTTACGGCAACGATTGCGAAGCACCGTCCGCTGCGTTCGGGCAAGTCTGCTACAACATCATTGGCGCGCTTTCGATTACATTTGGACCCAACAATCGCTGCGAGCAGGTGTACAACTGCCTGCAATTTCCTTCCGACGGCTCCGCGAACGGAATCCACATCCTCGATCCCTATCTTTCCATCAGCAATACGAACCAGGTGAATCCGAACGAGCCCGCCACCGCCACAATTGCGATCGACAACAACGGGCACAACTGGCTGCCTTCGATGCACTACGGCATGAACGATCTCGGCGGCGTAAACCTGCTCGGCAACTCCGGAATGGAAGGCTGGCAGAATTCGACGACGCTCTATTACTGGGGCGGCGTATCGGGAACGAACGTCAACCAGGCCGGCAGTGGAATTTATTTGCAAGAAACGAGCGCAGGCGCGAATCCGGGCATCGATACGTACACGCAGGGCACGTCGAATGTGCGCGTTGGCGACGGCGCCACAGCCGGGCTCGGCGTAAACTCCGGATGCGTGCAGGTTGATTCGACGCGCGAATACACATTGATGTTTCGCGTGGCGTCGGCGCTCACCACGAATAATTTCCGTCCGGGCTTTCGATTTTACTGGGACGCAAACTGCACGGAAGCGGACCGCATCACCACGGCTTCCTCGAACGCGCGCGTTCTCGCGCCCGTAAACTACGATGGCACGTCGACAAGCACCGGCAACTGGCAATCCACCAACGCTTCGCTCACCTACAACAACGGCATCACCTGCAATTGCAACGTGACGGGCGCGGACTGGCAAGTGTCGACGGCGAACGCATGGACGCCGACGCGAAATTACGGCGTGATCTTCCGCGTTCCGAATGCGTACGGGCTTTCGACCACGGTGACGCACTCGATGCGCGTCTTCCTGCTGGAAAATACCGCGGCCGCAAATAATTACATGTACTTCGACGATGTGATCTTGAGTCAGGGCCCGGTGACTCCGGAAATTCGCACCGCGCCGGTACGCGATTCGGGCGGCTCGGCGGTGTACGGCTCGCTCGCGGTGTCGCAGCATTTGAATCAAGGAGCGTCGGGACAATTTGCGGGCACGGTGGCGCTCGTTGCAGGCACGGCGACGATCACGTTTCCCACTCCATTCGTTTCCGCGCCCGCCTGCGTTGCAAACGATCAATCGGCGACGGCGACGGTGCGCGTGACGCCGTCGGCAACCGCGCTGACGCTCACGCAAGCCAGCGGCACGGACACGATCGACTGGATCTGCGTCGGCAATCCGAATTAGTTCGCGCGCGGCTGAAAAGAATTTGACGTATTGCGCCATCGCAAACCGCTCGGTAGCACAGGCTTGAGCCTGTGATGCAATTTACCAGGTCCAACGCGAACTTCGGCAAGTTGCTACGGGCAACTTTGGCGAGTCACAGGCTGAAGCCTGTGCTACCGGTACGTATTGCTTCATCTCACTTGGGGCCAAAACTTTGATTCACCTACCTGAATCGCTACATTTGTGGGGATTATTCGCGGCGGGCCACGGCCTGCACGTTTTGAAGCGCGCGGGGCTTTCGGCTGGGTCGCGCCTATCCGGCACGAAGACGCGCGCGGAATGGTTGCGCACGAACGCGCTCAGCCTTGCGATCCGATGTTTTGTGAACGCGGCGGCATTTTCTTACTGGCTGGCGCATCCCAATGCTGCGACGCACGCGATCGGCGCGGTGGGATTTCCCGTGAATCTTACGCTTGAGCCCGGACATGCGACGGCGGCGATGTTTGGACTTTCCGGCGACAGCATGATCGATTGGGCGACGGCGAAAGTGCCGTTTCTGCAGAAGGAAATTCCCGCGGTGAATAGTTGATGGCAGGAAAAGGCAACGCAACGGCAATGCACCGGCGCCGGCAACGCAATGGCAAAGAGCCGGCAAGATGCCGGCGTTACGGCTTTGCATTCCTGCGTCAACTGACTGCGCGCGCTACGGGGATTTTGCCGCTTGCCTTGAAAGATTGAGCCAGCAATATCGGCGCAGACCTCGCATCTGCACGCGGCAATCACTGCCAACCCGTAACGCCGGCATCTTGCCGGCTCTTTTGAATTGTGTTGGGCTTTCGTTTTCCGCGCGCGAGCGAACGCTTACGGCGCGGTGGCGATGCCTTGAATTTCGAAGCGGGCGCCAAAGAGCAGCGGGCCGGAACCGATGAAGGCGCGCGCGGGGAACGGTTCCTTGAAGTAGCTGCGATAGATTGCGTTGAAGCGGTCGAAGAGCGAAACATCGGAACAGAAAATCTGTACGTAGACGAGATCCTGCATCGTGAGATCGGCTGTTTCGAGGGTGGCGCGGAAACCATCGAGCATCAGCTGGATTTCGCGTTCTACTTCGGCGGGAATTTTCTTCGTAGCGGGATCGATGCCGAGATGGCCGGCCAAATAGAACGTGCTGCCGACGAGCACGCCGGTGCTGAATGGCCACGCCGCGTAGCCGCCTGGCGGCGCAAAATGCGTTCGAGTTTCCGATGCGTCCATGGGATCTCCCGATCGTACGCCGCCACTGTAAACGCGCGCGGAAAGTAATGCAATGCTTACGGGCATCAAGGGCTTCAGCTCGTGACTTGCCAAAACCGATTTTAGCAACGCCGGCCGGTAGGACAGGCTTCAGCCTGTGAGCGTCGATGCTGCCCGTGACGACCTGCACATCGATGCTGCGGACGGCAACCTGCTTCACAGGCCCTTCGTGCCTCAGGACAAGCTGCAGCCTGTGCTACTGAGCGATTCGTGTTCGTGAGTGAATTGTGCGCGGCGGATTGTTTTCGTGCGCGCATTGTAATTCGGAGGTACCGATGCCCGTTGTACCGACAACCGCATATTCGCAGGCGGATGACGCGCTGACCCTGGCGCGCGCGCTGATGAACGATTCGGCGGGCGCTGTGTTCACGGATGCGCTGCTGATGCCGCTGATTAATTCGGCGTACCGCGGGCTGCAGCGCGAGCTCGCTGAAAACGGCGTGAGCGTGCTGGCCGAGCAGCAGGACATCGACCTCGAAACCGATCCGATCGCCGGCGTCACGAATCTGGAAATCAGCGACGTATCCAGCCCGCAGCTTCCCGCCGACTGCCTGATGCCGCACGTCCTGTGGGAGCGCGCGACGGCGAACACGGGCGATGTGTTTGTCCCAATGGAAAAATTTACGAGTGGCGGCGGAATGCTGAACCTGCAGCCGAGCTCCTACCTGCGATTGTGGGAATGGCGCGAAGACAAAATCAATCTCATTGGAGCGACGCAAGCGATCACGGTGCGCATTCGCTACGAAAAAGTGCTGCCGGCGCTTACGCTGGGAACCGATCCGGTGCAGATCCGCTCGGCGACGGACCCGCTCGGATTTGCGACGGCGGCGCTGGCCGCGCGCTCGCGGGGAGCGCGTGCTCTCGCGCAGGATTTGCTGGGCACAGCGCAAATGGCGACGGAGAATTTGATTCAGCGGTACGTGCGCCCGGAACAAATCAAAGGGCGGCGAAGAAAACCGTACGGACACCGGCGGCGAGTTGTTTATTTGTGAGAGAAACAGCGCCGGACGCAGCACCGCCTACCGGTAGCACAGGCTTCAGTTTACTCGCCGCCTGCTGGCGGGCCTGTGACTCGCCGACGCTGCCCGCATCACCTTTTTTGAAACTGTGCTGGCCATAGCAACTTGCTTCACAGGTTGAAGCCTGTGCTACTGAGCGGGCTGCGCCTGACAAGAAGCGACAGAAATAATTTAGGACAGTGGTGCCGAGGTGTGATGGGCTGACACTTTTGCGAACTATTCGACGTCGAGAGTTACTGTAAGGCCGCGCGATGCGCCCTGCGTGGCGCCTTGCACGGTGAGCTTGTTGGCGCCCGCGGGCGTGCCGGCGGTGCCTTCCGGTCCGCCACCTCCGCAGCCTTCGAGAACTGCCGTCACGCTCAAGGCGAGCGCGAACAGGGTAGCGACGCGCAGCAGTTGCGTGCGGCGGCGCGGCTTTGCGGATGCGAGCGCAACCCAAAAGAAAATTGCGAGCGCGCTGAATGCGGCAGCAAGCGCGGCGCGATGGTTCGAGCTCACGGGAAACATTGTGCGAGCAGGAACAATGCGGTCGATCCACGCCATAGGAAGCAATGCGCGCGCGAATGCGGAAAGTCTTTCGGCGGCGGTTCGGTGGTGCGTGGTTGCGAAAATGCCGGGATAATTCGCGCCGGGGTTGCGCGGCACAAGATTGTTCGTCGGCGTGCGTGACGTGGTTTGAAAGGTGACGGAAAACGGAACGGGAGTTCCGGGAGCCGTCACATCGACCGTTGCGCCCGGCGAAAATGCGCAGGTTGTTTGCGCCGGAAGATTTCCCGGGCATACCAGCGTGATGGTGCCGGTGAAAATATTGTCGGGCACAACCTGCAGCATGAAGGTGGCCGCATTGCCGGCGAGGACGGAAATTTCCGTCAGCTGGCCGCTGGCGAGAGCGATTTGATAATCGTCGCCCGTTCCGGCAAGCGCCGTGTTCAAGGGAAGCGAAGCGCCGGAATAATTCACAACGAGCATGGCAGTTCGCGAACCGGTGGCGGTGGGCGCGAAGCCGACGTTGATGGAGCAGCTGGAATTTGCCCGCAGCGTTGCGGTGCAGGAATTTGTGGGGCTGACGAAATCGCCCGGATTCAGACCGATGAAGCCAACAGTGATGTTGGTAATGTCCGCATTCGAATCGTTCGTAAGCGTGAACGCAGAAAGAGGCGTGGTTCCCGCCAGCGGCTCTGCGCAAAAATTGAAATTGGACGACGAGCCGCCGGGCGGCGCGATCGCGGGGCAGGGAACGCCGGCAGGCGGAGTGATGGGAGCGGGCGGCGTGAGCGTGACGCTCGAGACCGGCTGGCCCAAACCTTGAATTTCGGCGATGCGGGTGCGGCCCTGCTCGGCGATGAAAAGATTTCCGTTCACATCGAACGCGATTTCACCCGGCGCGCTCAGGCTCGAAGCGGCCGTTGTGATTTGGCGCGTCGCCGCGTCCAGGCGAAGGATTTTGCCGCCGGCAGAGTCGGCTACGAAAAGATTTCCGCCGCCGTCGACTGCGACACCCGCAGGGCAGGGAGTTGCGGCAGAATTTATTGCGGTGGCGGCACTCGCGGCTACGGAATTGCTGGAAACGCTGCACGCGCCTGCGTGAGTCGCTGTAGGCGAGGTTGCTCTGGACGACGTTGAAACCGTCGTTGATCCGCTGGCACCGAACACTTGCGCGATCGCGCGCGTTTGCGTTTCGAAGCTGAATACGTTTCCACTTTCCGGTGACGCGACGAAAATGCGGCTGCCATCCGCCGCTACCGCGATGCTTGCGGGCTGCGCGATGTGCGCGAGAATTTCAAGGCGGCCGGCGGAAGCGGAAGTGGCGGAGTGCAATTCGATGAGCGCGTTCGCGCCGTGGTCCGCTATATAGAGGTTGCCGGCGCGGTCGAGCGCGATGCCCATCGGCTCGACGAGCTGCACGTTCTGCTGCGGCGCCCATTTTCCGGCAACGCTGCGAATCACGTCCACTTCAGTGGATGAAGGGGCGGCGATGCGGCGAATCGTGCTGTTGCGCGTGTCGGCGATAAACATTGTGCCGTCGGCTGCGATGGCCACGCCGCTGCGCGCGTTCGGCGAATCGAGTTTCAGATTCAGTTGCGCGGCGGTGGCAGCGCCGCCGTCGCCGAGCGAGCCGGCTTCGCCGGTCCCGCCGATCGCGACGAGATTGGCGCCGGCGTTTGCGGACGTGACGCCGCGAATCGCAGCGGCGAGCGCGAGCACTTGATTGGGATGATCCGTCGCCGTCAGGTAAATGTCCGGGCGCTTGGAACTTTCCGCGGTGGTGAAACCGAGAGCGAGTGCGCGCGCGGAAATTCCGTTTGCAACCGCGATGGGAACATTTGCGGCGGCAGTCGTTGCATTCGCGGAAGCCGCGTTCGCGGACGAGGATTGCGCGTACAGTTTCGGAATGGAATAGGTAGCAGCGGCGGTTCCCATCACCGCCAGAGCACCAACAATTCGCAGTCGCCGCAAATCGATCTCCCGTACTTGGCCCTGGCTTCGGGCTGCCGTTTTCGATTGCCCCGGATGGGGTTTCCTACGATTCGTGCGTTTGGATTCGCATGCGAGCGTTCGGGTTGCGTCGCAAACGAGAAATGATAGCACGACAGCGAGAGAGCATGGCACAGGCAGCGGTGCCAGTGCGGAAGGTTGCTGCGGGCGGCATCGAGCGTCACAGGCCCTCCAGAAGGCGGCGGGTAGACTTGAAGCCTGTGCTACCGGGGAACTGCGATGCGGCCTTCGTAGCCCGTATTGCGAATCACATTCTTATTGCACCCAAGAACTCTCAGGAGGAAACATGGCGCTTTCATTTTCGCTTGTGGATACGTGGGATGACGGCAAGCGCATCCACGTGTCCGGCACGATTGTGGCATCGGGAAATTACGCTACGAATGGCGACACGCTCGATCTGTCGCAGTCACCGTTAATTGCTTCCGCGCAGCCGCCGATCAATGGCACGGCGTGGATGGACGGGCTCGCCGGCTACGATTACGTTTTCATTCCCGGCGCGGCGATGAATTCGAACAAAGTAAAAATATTTCAGCAGGGCGCGGCTGCGGGAGCGTTTCCAGAGCTTGCGTCGGGCGCGTATCCGGGCGCAGTGGCGTCGGATTCGATCACGTTTTACGGAATATTCAAGAAACTGCAGTAGGCGCGGACGACAGCAAGCTTCGGGTTTCGTAGCACAGGCTTCAGCCTGTGAGGCTGGTAGCTGCCCGTGGCAGTTGGTGGGAGCGCTCTCCTCTAGCATGGGGAACTGAACTTCAGTCCAGTGAATCGCGCATGCACTCGAAGGTGGCTCTAGCCGCGGGAACTCGAGCCCGCGGCGCTAGCGCGCTCGATCGAAACACTGAAATCCTTTCGGATCGCTGAAGCTCGGCTCTCTCTCATGAATGCGGTAGCTCCCACCGGAATCAAGACCGACCATCGCTGCGGACGGCTTCGACGCCTCACAGGCTGAAGCCTGTGCTACTGGGCGATCGTGCCGTTGATCGATGGGAAATACCTTCATCCACATTTCTCTCTTCTCTCTGTGCCTCCGTGGCCAGAACTGCGAACGGACACATGTCTATCGAAACATTTTCGCCGCTGCCGCTATCGATCTTCGGAACCTGGATCACGCTGCTCGATCCTTCCGACGCGCCCGCGGGAATGTCGCCCGATCTTGCGGACGTGGAATTTTTCCCAGGCGGAGTGCGCACGCGGCCCGGACTGGTGGCGCAATTTTCGCCGCTCGGCGGCGCGCCCAACGTGAACTCGCTGAAAACGTACATCACGCCGAATCTGGTGCAGCGCCTTCTCGTTCTCGATTCGCTCGGGACGATCTACAAAGAAACCTCTCCGGGCTCGCTTTCGGTGATGGCCGCAGGGCTTGCGCCCAATCTTTTTTTCGATTCCACCACGCATTTCGGCCGCGAATACCTCGCGTTCTCCGACGGGCTTGTGGGCCGCGATCTGCCGCGGCAGTTTGACGACACGTTTTTCGACCGCGTGAGCCAGGTGGGCCCGGGCGAAGGCCCCGGCGCGGCTGATTCCGTGACCGCGGGAAATATTTCTGCAGGCGCACATCAGTGCGTCGTGGTTTTCGTCACGCGCCAGGGCTTTTGGACAACGCCATCGCCCATCACAACCTGGACGGCGGCCGGATCGAAAAAAGCGAGCGTGACAAATATTCCCACCGGCCCTTCGAATGTGGTGCAGCGGTTGCTCGCGTTCACGGCGGAAGGCGGCGCGAGTTTTTATCACGTGCCGGCGTCGATGGTGCTCAACGACAACACGACGACGTCCCTCGAAGTGGATTTCTCGGACACGATTCTGCTCAGCGGCGTCAGTATGGATTATCTTTTCGCGCAAATCGAATTGCCCGACCAGCTGGGCGTGATCGACTATACCGAGCGGCTTTTCTGGTGGGGCGAGCGCTCGAAAATGTCCAACTGGAACAATCTTTCGTTCGACGGCGGCTGGGACGCGGCGATCGGCGGGCGTCCGCTCGGCTGGACGCTCGATCCCACGAACGGCGCGGGCGGCAGCCGCGAGTCCACAGACGTGATTTGGGGCGACGCGTATCGCGTCACCGGCGATGGCGCTACGTTGATTCGCGGATTGATTTCGCAAAGCGCGAGCGTCGATACCGCCGGCAATCCGCTTCTGATGCAGAACACCGGCTACTCCGTGCGCGCGCGCGTGAAACGTAGCGGCGGACTTGTGGGCGGAACCCTGCGGGTGAATGCGTTCAGTCCCACGATGGGGCTAGTCGGCACGGGACTGTCGGTTTCGGCGAGCCTTGCGACGACCGGCTACCAGGAATATTCGGCGGAGCTGTTTCCTGCCCAAGCGTCGTTGCCGGCGGATTTGGTCTTGCGTGTGTATGCAGACGGAACACCAGCGCCGCTCGGCGAATCTTTTCTGATTGACGCGATCGAGATATTTCCCACCGCCGCCGCGCAAAATTCTTCGCTGGTGCGCGCGTCCGGCACCGAAGAACCGGAAGCGTACGACGGCGTGAGCGGCATCATGGAAATCGCGGCGAACAACGGGCAAGGAATTCGCGCGGCGTTCAAGCTCAGAAACAATTTGTATTTTGCGAAAGAGCGCAGTCTGTACGTCACGGCCACGGACGGCGTGAACGAGCCATCGCTTTGGGGAGTGGAGGAAGTTTCAAACGCTGTAGGCACGCCTTCGGCGCACGGCATCGGACTCGGCGAAGAGTGGGTGGTGATCGCGGGCAGGTCCGGACTCTATTATTTCGATGGCGGCGAGCCCGTAAAACTTTCGCAGGAAATTCAGCCCACGTGGGACGCGATCAACTGGCAGTTTGCGCAAAATATCTGGGTGCAGGTGGATACGCAACACAAGAAAATTCTCGTGGGCGTCCCGATGGGCGCCGCGACGCAGCCCAACCAAATTCTGATGCTCGACTACACGGAGGGATTGCAGGATCCGCTCGTCGCGGCGTTTTCTTCGGCGGAGCGTTCGCGCAAATGGGCACCGTGGTTTATCTCCGCGAATTCCTGCGGCTTGATTGAACGTGCCAACGGTGTGGCGCAGATTTTCTTCGGGTCGAACGACGGCACATCGAAAATTCGCGCGCTGATCAAAGGGCAACTCTCCGACGACGGCGCCGCGATCAACTCCTACTACACCACAGCGTTTCTGTCGGCCACTGGAATCAGCGGCAGAAATCTTTTCGGCTACGTCACCGCGTACGTTCAAGGTGCGGGATCGCTCGCGCTTTCGTCCCTGTCGCCGGGCGACGTGACGATGACGCCGCTGGGGCAGTGGACGCTTTCATCGCCGTCGTCGCGCGACCTCGAGCAATTTACGAACGTGCTCGCCGAGCGCATCTCCGTGCAATTCGGCACGAATGCGGTGGGCTCGTGGTTTTCGCTGACGAAGCTGGTGCCGTGGGCGAAGCCCGATCCGTTCGCGGTAGTGCGCGGCGGGAATTGACGACGTGCCCCTACTGAGCGTTTGGGTGCCGGACGCTGTAAGTGCACGGCGACGGAGAAGCGACGCTTCAATTTTTCATGTCGTCGCTTGGCGTATCGGGGTCGAACGAGCGGCGAATCGCAAGACACAGTTGCGCGAGCCGACGAGCAGAAAGATTTTGAGGTAGACGCTGAGCAAGTTGCAATTTCGCGAGTGGCTGAATGAAATGCGCTCGCAAACTGGAGCGCTTGGGCAATCCTGTCTCAGAAATATCCAAAACGAGCGTAGTCGGTCCTTCTCGCAGCCGGCTGCTGAAGGGAACGATTAGGACGCTACGAATGGATGAGTGGTGATTTCGAGAGTTGGGAGAAACCACAACGACCCAGTGTGGCGTTGGCGGCTGGCCGATGTTTGCGGTCCAGATTTCGCCGCGCGAGGGAACGATTTTATTCATCGAGATTGATATTGCCTGCTGTGCCTGTGAATGACGCGACGATTTGATCGTCCTCTTCGATTTCCTCAGGCGTGAGGCTATCGAAATACGCTTTCGTGGCGGCTTCCAGGCGCGCGCGATTGTCGGCGCGGCGAATCTCGTCGAGAACGTAATCGAGCGCTTGGGCGAGATTTTGGGCTTTCTTCGAGCGGATTAATGCGCGAAGGAACGCGTATCCTTCAGGCGATATTGTGGTCGAGACTTTCTTTCTGCGAGCCATTGAGTTACCTCTTATTCTACGTAGAATCAGCCTTATACATCGGCCCAAGGCATTCTATCAAACAAACGTCAGATGAACAAGGGGATAGGTGTCTGACACAAAAGGGGACAAGTGTCTGACGTGACGGTGGCTGCCCAGTAGCACAGGCTTCAGCTTCTGAAGCGTGCTGCCACCAGCAGCAACTCCTTGCAAATCACCACGTGGGCAGCAACCAGCCTCACAGGCTGAAGCCTTTGCTACTGATCGGCCGAGGCACTCGACAACTCCGAACGAACAGGAAGCCAAAACGATGCTAACCGTTCCGCAAATTGAATCGCTTCGGCGCACGAATCCGCAGCTGTACGAGGCGCTGAAGCGGCTGGCTGAAGCTTCGCTCGGGCCGAACCAGGGTTGGAGCATCGACGATCAAATCACCGACGGATCGATTTTCGCGCGCGTCACATCGGGCGCGCTCACGGAAGGGAAGATCGATCCCACAAAATCCGGCGTACTGATGAAAGGTTCGGTGCCGCCTACATGGTCCGGGACGTTTACGTACGTTTCGACGACGTCGAGCATCACCTGGACGTGGAGCGCGCTCACAATTCTTCGCGCCGATGGATCGTCAACGGCAATTCCGAACGGATCGCTCGCGATTACCGGGCTCTCCGCCGGCACCACCTATTATTTTTATCCTTACTGGGACGATGCCGCGAATGCGATCGGCTGGGTTGCGGGCGGTGCGGGTTCTCCCGCCAGCGCTCTGCCGGCGAAAACAAATGTCGCGGCGCAGCAACAGTCATTGCAAGCGCGCGTTCCGCTTTCGCAAGGCGCTGTGGTCGCCGCAACTACATCTTCGGGCACCGGCGGCGGATCCGGAGGCGGAAGTGGAAGCTGCCTGCGCGCCGGAACGATGGTGCTGACGAAAGAGCGCGGCACCGTGGAAATCGAATCGTGCAAACTCGGCGAACATTTGCGTTGCCCGGGCATCAGCGGCGCCGGGGAATCCTGGACGCGCATCATTCGCCACGAAGTCCGCGACGCCGACACGTTCATCCGATTGTATTTCTCAAATGCCGAATTGCTCGACGTGACGCCGCACCACATTTTCACGCTCGCCGATGGTTCGCCGATGCGCGCCGAGCGGCTTTGCCTCAGCGATATTCTCGTCGGCCGGTTTGGACGCATCACGATGCAGCGCATAGAAACGATCGTGGAGGAAAGCCGCAAGGTGACGGTAAGCTGCGCGCCGTATCAGCAATTTTTTGCGGGCCATCACGCGGCAACAATCTTGACGCACAACTACACGTTCAGCTCGTGACTGGGTTCCGTAGCACAGGCTTCAGCCTGTGCCATGAGATGTAAGAGATTGCAGAGATTCTCGTACGAACAGGGTTTGCCGCCGCGGGCGCTTGTATTCGTCCGGCATCACGACAACGTTACTTTGAAATCCTGCTGCGGGTAGCTTCGGCGAGTCACAGGCTGAGGCCAGTGCTACTGATCGTTCAATTCTTGAGGCGCATATGACGGGCCGCCGGTATTACGTAACGTCGCTTGCCGATTGGCAGCGCCAAGCGCACCGCTTTTCGAATTCGCACTGGCTTGCACTTGACGAATGCACGATCGCGCCCTCGCCCGACGCGGCAGCCGACGCAACGCGCGTGTTGGTACTCATCGAAGCGGACGAAGGCCTGCATCTCGCGCTGGAAGACGATCCGGCATTCGAAGCGCTGCCGCATCCGCTCGCGCAGAAACCGATTTCGGATGCGGCGCACGCTGCGCTTGCCGCACACGGCGTTGCACCCGGCGCTACGACATTCGACGCGGCTGAAATTGTGGCGCGCACGCATCCATTGCTGCGCCATCGCGTTTTTTGATGTTGCACGTCAAATAAATGCTCGTTCGTCCCTACACCGAAGACGATCTGGACGCGCTCCGCCAAATTCACGCGCAGCAAGGATTCGACTACGCGTTTCCGGACCTCGCCGATCCCATTTTCATTTCGAAGCTCGTCGTGGAAAATGATGCGGGCCGCCCGGTGATGGCTTCGCTTGCGCGCATCACTTGCGAGATGTACTTGCTCGCCGATCCCGCAGCGGGGACGCCGCGAAATCGATACAGCGAATTAATTGCGCTTCATGCGGCAGGGAAGCGCGATCTACTTTCGCGCGGCCTTGACGACGCGCACGCGTGGCTGCCGCCTCCTATTGCAAAACGCTTCGGCCGCCGCCTGGAAGCGCTCGGCTGGATTCGCGACGACGCCTGGACGCCGTACTGCCGCCGCCTGCACGAAAAATAATGCGCCCATCGTGCATCGCCGATCAGTAGCACAGGCTTCAGCCTGTGCCATGAAATGTAAGGTGCTTCGTGAACTTCACGTACGCGCAACCATACAGGTGCCAAAGGTTTTTATTTGGTTAAGACACACGACTACGACGGTGCAAGAGTTGCCGCGGGCAGCATCGCGCCGCACAGGCTGAAGCCTGTGCTACTGAACGATCTTGCCGCGTTTTTCACTCATCACTCGTCGCTGAACGCTCATCGCTTAACACTCATTGCTGAACACTCATCACTTATCACTCATCACTGTATCCGGAGGCACCATGTCACGAGGCGCACAGCGCAGCACACGTCAGCTTACCGACCAGCAACTCGCGCAGCAGAATCAGCTGATTTCGCAATCCGATCAGGAAGGCTCGCAGGATCGTTCGCTTCTTCTGCCAACGATCCAAAGTTTGCTGACGAGCCCCGGCTACACGCCCGCCGAGCAATCCGCCATCACGCAGCAAAGTATGGGCGCTGCGAACACGGCGTTTGATGCGCTGCGCGAGCGCGCCGCCAATCGCGTCGCGGCGACGAACGACACTGCCGCCGCGCCTGAACTCACCGCGCAACTCGGCCGCGAGCAGGCGCAGTCGCTCGCCAGCCAGGCGCAGCAAAATCAAATCGCGTTTGCGAATCAGCGCACGAAGGATCAGCTCGCCGGACTCACCGCGCTCGGCCAAACCTACGGCATCGACACAAATCTTCTCGGCCACGCGATGGGTATTCCGTCGGAGCTGCTCGGCGTCAGGCAGCGCGCTTCCACCGGCTCGTCAACGGGCGGGCTCGGCAGCCTTTTCGGAGTCGGCGCCAGCGTTGCATCGCTATTTGGCTAACGCGATTGAAGAGTGTCCGTAGGGGCACGGTACGCGGGATGAAGAAGCGTCCCCTGTACCTTGCTGCGGGCCACATCGTGCGTCACCGGCTGAAGCCCGAGCCACCGAATCCGCTTGCACGTGTCGCACACAATTCAGATGTTCAAATTTCTGGAAACCAACGGGTGGACGCTCGCGCTCACATCCCTGGTTCAGCTTGTCATTTTTTTTCGCTGGATCTATCGCCGCATTCGCAATGACGAGATCACCACCGCGTTCGTCGCCGACATCGCAACAAATCACCTGCCGCACATGTACGAATTGCTCGGAAAACTCTGCGACAAGCAGGGAATCGTTCGCGCGCCACCGCCGCACATCAGCTGGATCAGCCTCAACGACCGCAAGAAATAGCGACGCGAGATTGCTGGCGTGACTGCACCAAACATCCGCTGACACGATTGGAACGCTTGCAAGAAGTACCTGCGCGCAAAATCGCCTCCAGCCGGCTTGCGCTTTCTCACCATTTGCCGACCAAAACCAGAACTCGTCACTCTCGCGCGTTTCGCCGCTGCGCAGCACTCGCTCGATCCCGCGCTTGTCTGCGCGATCGTTGAGCAGGAATCCGCGTGGGACCCCTGCGCGATCCGCTACGAGGCTGCATTCCGCACACGTTACGTTGCGCCGCTGGGATTGCCGGCCACCGAAGAAGTGGCGCGCTCGATTTCCTGGGGGCTGATGCAGGTGATGGGGCAAGTGGCGCGCGAACACGGCTTCGCAGAAAAAAGTCTGGCGACTCTGTGCCATCCGGCCGTAGCACTCGAAATCGGCTGCACGGTTTTTGCAGCGAAGCTAAATGCAGCCGCGCAGGACGTGACGCGGGCGCTCAACCTTTGGAACGGCGGAGGCAATCGCGATTACGCCGCGCAAGTGCAAGCCCGCATCGCGAATTATTCGCCCTCGAACGATCAATAGCACAGGCTTCAGCTTGTGACGCAGGTGGTGATGGAATGCAGCGCGGTTCGGGTTTGCGGCAGCAAGCCCCACAGGCTGAAGCCTGTACTACCGAGAAAGCCGGTCCGAGCCACAGTCGGCAGAGCCGCGTCCCACTCATCACTCATCACTCATCACTGCCTTCCCATGTTCTGGACTCTCACCGATTTTCGATTCTGGTGGCGCTCGAACGCTCGCCATCGCTGGATGCGTCTCGGCTTCACCTCAAATATTGCATCGTCCAACGTCCGCGAAAGCGCGCCGGGGTGCACGAGTGCTTGTGCGCCGCGCAATCTCACAAATTTCGGAGATCTGAAATAAATCTCGAATCTCGTTTCGTTTCGATGAAATGAAAATGAAAAGGAGCACCAGGAAATGAAAACGCACGCAGCGCTTCTCCTCACCGCAGCTTTTCTTATCCTCGCATTGCCCGCGCAAGCGCAACACACCGCAACGCTCACGTGGACCAATTCCGTCGACACGCCGCAGACCAACATCTACCGCAACGCAGGCCAGTGCCCCTCGAGCGCGCCCAGCGGATTCACAAAACTCAACACAACGACCGTAACAGCCGGAACGTTCACCGACTCAGCGCCGCTCATCGGCCTCTCGTGTTACTACGTCACCGCGGTTGCGAACGGCCTCGAGTCCGTTCCGTCGGCGCTCGTCCAGGTGTCTCTTCCCCCGGCTCCGCCCAGTGCGCCCGCGGCAACCGCCAAGTAGGTGGCCATTCTGACGCGGCGCGAAATCGGTGCGCGCCATCGCCTTCGCCACGCCCGCTCATCCGCCGAGCACTCCACCATCACACCCGTAGGGGCACGGTCCGCCAGGAAAGACGGCGGATCTCCGACATGCCTGCTGCCGTAGGCGGGCCGTGCCCTTGCGGACACCGCCGACGAATTGGCCACGACTTCTCGCCGCGCCTTCCCAATTCGCACGCACCTGGAAACCTTAAAATGACTCGACGCACCGTTGAAATTATCGCGTTTTGTATCGTCCTGCTCATCGCCGCGCTCGCCTTCCACGCATGGCTTAGTTCGCACGACGACCAACTTCGCCTCCAGTCCACGCTCGCCACTCAAAAACAAATCCTCGACGCCGCTGATGCTCGCGAGCGCGATCGCAACGCCGCGCTCAAAGACACGCTCGCGCAGATCGACGCACTGAAGCGCCAAACGCAAACCCCGGAACAAATTCTCCGCGAACTCCCGAAATACATTCCGCTGCCGCAACCGATCTCGCTCTCGCCGCCGGGCGCCGCCAAAGATTCCGGCGTGCACCCAAACGCGGCCGCATGCGCGGAAGAAAAATCTCCGCAGCAGCAAGATGGTTCCCCGTCGTCCGCTCACGCTGCCGCTCCTGGCGCGGGATCCGCTGACAATCAGCAGGGAACTCGCGCGCCCGCGAAGCAGGGAACTGCCGCGTCCGCAAAATCATTCTGGCAATCGCTCCTGCACCCGCACGCAAGCGACGGCGACTCCCGTTCGCGCGACGGATTCCCCGCGCCACCCATTCCGCCTGGCCAGCCCGCTTCCAGCTCCGCAACTCTCGCGCCCACTTCTCACTGCGGAGCCGGCGAACCGAACGCAGATACGCAATCGCGCCCCGCCAATTCTGATTCAGGCTCGCCCGATTCCTCCGCCACAAATTTCGAAAGCCCGACCGCATCTCTCTCGACAGATCCTCCCAGTCGAAACCAATCCGAAATTCTTCCTCGCGCAACCACCCCGGCAACTCCTTCCGCGCAAAACCAATCCGCCGTCTCGCCTCCTGCAACCGCAACCGCACAGATTCCAGCCGCCGACCTAAAGCCGCTCTACGATTTCGTGCAGGACTGCCGCGCGTGCCAACTTCAGCTCGCCGCCGCAAAGCAGGACGCCGCAGACAACGCGCTGAAAATCACCGCGCTCACTCGCGAACGCGACGCCGCCCTCGCGTCCGCCAAAGGCGGAACCTTTTGGCTTCGCCTTCGCCGAAATGCACTCTGGCTCGGCATTGGCGCAGCCGCCTCCGCAGGCGCGCTCTGCGCCTCAGGCCATTGCCGCTAACGCCCGGTCCGGCGCATTCACGTTGGACGCCTCCACTCGTCGCGATCTTGAGGGAGAGCTCCAACCGGCGCATTCAGTTGGACGCCTTCACTCATCGCGATCTTGCGGGAGGGCCCCTTCCGGCGTATGCAGTTGGACGCCTCCACTCGTCGCGATCTTGCGGGAGGGCTCCTACCGGCGCATTCAGTTGGACGCCTTCACTCATCGCGACACTGCCGTGGGCAGACTCCCGTCCGGATAATCCTCCGCAATTCCTTCTCGCTCATCCTTGGAGCAGCCGGCGAGGCCCCAATTTCTACCGGCGCTTTCTTGGCGCACATGCCTCCGCAGACATCCTCCTCCGCCCGCGCCATTGCCGCGAAAACTCTCAGTCCGCCGCTCTCTCGCGAGAAGCCTCTCTTGCTCGCCATATCGCCGCAGGCACGGTCCCGTCGAGATAGTCTTCGAACAATTCTAAATCCCCGCGCCAGCCCATTTCAGTTTCTGCCCGACCAGCGCACTCACCCAGCCTCCTGCACGCCTCCGAAATCCCGACGAAGCACCGTCCACCCCCACACCCTTCGACTCCCACGTTGCTCCCTCTTGCGATCTCCCAACCAACTTGCCAACTCCCCGAAAGGTAGCGCCCGACCAAGCTCGAAGCCTCAACCCCATAATTCAATTGACATCCGCTAATGAATATTATGTTACTTGTGGAAAGTCGGCAATTTGGGAGCCGGACGATGAGAACGGTGGGTTAGTTCACCGTTAGGGTCAGGGTAATCGTGCGAGGCGAGTTTGCGGCGGTGGCGGAGACTATTAGGGTGGAGGTGCCTGGAGGGGTTCCGGAATTTGCGGGGTGCGAGCTTGTTGAACTGGCGCTGCAAGAGGCTAGTGATAGCGCCAACGCGAGAGCGAGTGAGAGTACGGCGGCAGATGTGATAATTGTTAGGCGTTGCGTGGCGGGCTGCTCGCGGTAGAGACGCTGCGTGATCGATTTGAGGATTGACGTCGGTTGGTTTGAGGGTCGCACGAGATATTCACACCACGGGATTGGCGGTTGAGGTTGAAATGGCTTTTGTCCAGAGAGGGATGGGCGAATTTGGAACGGTCTTGTTTCGGATTCAGTTGGGAAGGAAATTAGGTTCAAGTGATTTTCGGAGAAGGATCGCCGGGGCTTGCGAAGGATTGTAGGGGCAACAATGAGCATGAGGAGAAACTCGGCGACGAGCATCGAAGGCACGAGCGTTTGGAATTCCGAGGGGGGATCCGAGAATTGGACTGGGTTTCGGGAATGTGTCGGGGCTGGTTGCGATTTGAAGGCGTCTCCTACAGGCCGCGGAGTCGGCAGTGTGATTGAGGACGGAAGACGGGTGTTGATGGACGCTGTGGCTGCAGCTTGGTTGCGCGCGGTGGTTGAAACGTTTACCTGAAACGAGGGATTGGGGGCATTGGCGGCGACCGTGAGCGTTGCGGGGACGAAGGCGCAGGCGGTTCCGGCGGGCTGAGAAGTTGCCCACGCACATTTGAGTGAAATCGGACCGGTAAAGCCGTTCATCGGTTGAATGTCGAGTTGAAATTGGGCTGTCGCACCGGACTGCACAGTCTGGGATGTCGCGCCAGTGCTGAGGATGGCGAAATCAGTTCCCGCTCCGCTGAGAGGGATGGTTTGCGGACTGTTCGGGGCGTTGTCAGGGAGAACGAGAAGGGCGCTTCGTGCACCAATCATAGCTGGACTAAACGTGATATTGATCGCGCAGGTTGCGCTGGGCGCAACGGTTCCCTGGCACGTGTTGGTCTCGAGGAAGTCGCCCGGATTTGCGCCGGTAAAGGAAATGGCGCCGACGAGCAGCGCACCCGATCCGGAATTGGTAACTGAGATTGGGACAGTGGCGCTGGTGCTGCCCACGAGTTGGTTCGGAAAGCTCAAGCTCGAGGGCGAGAGGGAAACGACGGGTTGAGTGGCCGTACCAGTGAGAGCGATCAAGTGCGGATTTCCAGCGGCATCGTCGGAGACCAGAATTGAAGCTGCGCGATTCCCTGCTGCCGAAGGGTTGAAAGTCACACTGATATTGCAACTAGTCGCCGCGCCCAGAATGGACGAGCAGTTGTGCGATTCGCTGAAGTCTGCCGCGTTTGCACCTACGACAGTTATCTGATTGATTGTGAGCGAACTGCTTCCGGTGTTTGAAAGCGAGATTGGTTGCGAGGCACTCATCGTCCCGACACTTTGAGGCGCGAAACCCAAACTTGCGGGGGACAACTGGATTGTCGGTGCGATCGCGCTGCCGGATAGTGAAATCGCTTGCGGACTGCCCGATGCATTGTCGACGAAGATGAGGGTCGCACTTTTCGGCCCGGCTGTTTGCGGAGCGAAGTCGACGGCGACGAGGCAACTGGAAGCGATGGCGAGAGTACCGCTCGGAATCGGGCACGAGTTGGTGCCACCGGAAACGATTCCGAAGCTGGCGGCGTCGGCGCCAGTGATTGCGATCTGCGTCAACGTCAATACTGTGCTGCCAAGATTTCTCAACGTAAGTGACTGCGACCCGCTTGTAGTTGCGATCGACTGGATTCCAAAAGTAAGAGCCACCGGTGAAACGGAAACGATGGGAGCCGCGGCGGTGCCGGTGCCTGAAAGTGTGATCACCTGTTTGGAACCCGGCACGCCGCCCGAGTCGTCGACCGCATCAATTTCTGCGTGATAGGGAGCTGCGCCGCTGGGTTTAAAGACGACGTTGACGGTGCAGGCGACGCTGGGGGGAATCGGATTGGATCCGCAATCATCGCCTTCGAGTGCGAACTGGACGAGATCCGGGCCTTGAATTGAGATGCTCGTAAGGTGCAGGTCTTGATTGCCTTCATTTAGAACTGAAACGGTCTGTGCGGAGCTGGTTGAACCTTGCGGTTGATTTGCGAACGTGAGGTTCGACAATGACGGCACTGCAAGAGGGCCGCTGCCGACGCCTACGACCGAGAGAACCTGCGGACTGCCGGGCGCGTCGTCGTCAATTGCGACGAAGGCTTCCTCGGGGCCAACGATGGAAGGAATGAAAGCGACTTCAAAGGTGCAGGCTCCGCGGGGCGGCAGCGACGTTCCGATACAAGGATCGGTTCCCACAAGTGAGAACGACGTGTTGTTGGGTCCCGTGACGGCGATTCCGCTCAAATTGAGGGGGGCGCTTCCGGTATTGATCACTGAAGCGAAAAGCGGAGGGATATTTTGAGTGCCGACAGCCTGCGCGCCGAAATTCAGCTTCAGAGCGTTAAACGAAACGCTTGGAGAGAGCATGGCGCTCTCCTGAAACGCGACAAGAAATGCGTCGGCAGCGGGAGGAATTTCCTGGCAGCTCGCGCAGATCAATTGCACCCCATTTCCGGAACTTACTGCGCGCGGAAAATCGGCCGCGGTGGAGCGACCCGCGACATAAACCTGGCCGGAGGTGCTTGCAGCGACGGCTTTGCCGTCGGTAACTGCGGTGGCTCCGGGAGGCGCCGTTCCGGCAAGTGGAGTCGCGTAGACGAAGGAAGATGCACCACCCAGTGTAGGGTCAAACTTCACAACAAATGCGTCTTCGTTACCGGTGAAGGGCTGAAGATTATTCTGCCAGGGAAAGTCCCACGAGGTAGTCCTGCCAGTGACGTACAGGGCATTCGGAGCTACGAAGAAGATGCTCAGCCCAGCGTCTGACTGCGTTCCCCCTGCGTATGTGGAGTAAAGGAGCGATGATTGTAAAGTCGCTGCATCCTGGCCGAGTGCAGAAAAGAACGCGTTCGCAGTTCCCTTCAATTGAGTTTGTGCGGCACCCGTGCTGGCGCTCATTGGGAAATTCTTCGACTGCGTTGTGCCGGTGACGTAGGCGGTGGCCGGCATCGCGGCGCCAACAGTTATGGCGAGAGCTTTGTCGAGTCCGGCGCCGCCGAGGAATGTACCGTAGGCCAAATCGTCTGCGCCGGTTCCTGAAGGCCGGATTTTGATTACGAAAGCATCCGCGGGATCGCCTGCGTATGTGGTTTGATAGGCGTTCAGTGTCGGAAATGTTGTGCCGGGATCGGACGTGAAGCCAGCGATGTACGCATTGCCTCCCGCATCGACTGCCACTCCTCCAACGCCTACCTGCGCGTTGATTCCGAAGTAGGTGCAGTACTTGAGGTGAGTGGTGGGAGCGGCGACGGTGGGACGAAAGATTGCGAGAAAGCCGTCGCTAATGCCGCCACCGTTGAGGAGCTGGAATGCTCCGAGGGTTGCCGGAAGATCGGTGGACGTGGTATCGGACGCGATGAAAATTTCTCCGGCGTGATCGAAGGCGATGCCGCCCGGATTTTGGGTTGATTCCGAACCGTTTCCCCCAAAAAGAGTGGAGTAGACGAGAGTGCCGCCCGCAGGGCCGAGTTCGGTGATCGCGATGTCGTTTAAGCCCGCGGAGAAAGCGCTTGCGTCGGTGACGGGGTAGTCGTGGGACGTGGTAGTGCCGGTAATGGCGAGATTGTTGGAATTGTCGACGGCGATCATGCCGCCAGCCTCGATGCCTGAGCCGCCGATGAACGTTAGATAGATGAGGGAATTGTCGCCGGACGCGAAGGGATCTATTTTGGCGACAAAAAAATCGGAGCCGCCGCCCGGGCCGTTTAACTTGACCGGGATTTCCGCGAACGTCGACGGCGAAGCGGTTATGCCGCCGATGTAGACCATGCCGGAGGAGTCGAGCGCGATGCTGTTGGCCGTGTCCTCTCCTGCACCGCCGAGGAATGTGGAATATTCAACGGCGAGCGAGGGATCGATCACGAGCGTGGCGTTTGGATCGCGCCTGGCGATCCGAAAGGCGATTGATTTATCGGCTTCGAGAATATAATTGCCTTCGATCGGCGAGCGCGCGGGCGATCGAGAACCGTTGGTTTTCAGGTGGCCGTCTTCCCTGCTCTGAAGTTCCTGGTAGATAACGGGCTTACGCATTCGAATTACGCCGCCATTTATAAACAGCAACAGGTCGCCAGTAGAATTCAACTGCAAGAAATCAGCGCCGGAAATATTGAGCCGAAGTTCGTCGACGTTTACGTTTGGAGCGATTCGCAAGTCGTATTCGAGCTCGGCGTCATTGGCGTAGGCGACGAGATCGACTCCAGGCAGTACGGCGTTCGCGGTTGCTCGCGTGAAATGAGGGACGTGCGTGTGCCAAAGGGCAGGATTGCTTCCGATGAAGTAATTGCTTTCGGCGCGAAGGCGTTCGTTGCTTGTCCATTGGAGACGGCGAGGAAATGAACTTTTCCGCAGGTGAATCGAATTCCGATCGACGGTCGAGAATGCAATGCGCAGGCGTGCGGGATTGGAATTCTGAGCCGGGCGGTCAAGAGGCTGAAGTTCGATGCCGGTTCGGGTGAGGAAAATGGATACGCGCTGGCCGCGCGCGAGGAACTGGACTCGGGGATCGGCCTGGCCAAGATTTGCTTCGAGGGTCAGCGGAAGCGAAAACGGCGGGATGTGAGGCGTGGCGGAGCCGGGCTGTAGGTCGGAGGGGACAGGATGAGTTGGAACCTTGCGACGAAAAACGCTCCTGAAATAGTCCGCAACGCGGCCGGGACTTCTGCTTGGCGAAAAGCGATAGAGAGCGCCTGACGCAAAAAGTGCGCAGCCGATGAGCGACCACAAGAATGGTAGGGAGCGCGCACGGCTCATTGAGTGCCAATCATTTGGGACCTCCGCGAGACGCGAGAAACGCTTCCAGGCTTGGCGTTGAGGCGGCTCATCTGCAGCGGAGCGAATTGACTTTCGTCCGTCTCGAGAAATGCGCCGAGTGAAGCACTTGCGAACTATCTGCTGTGGTGTAAGAGGCGTCAATGCGTGGTTCTACGTCGAAACGGAAATAAGTGGCGTAGGAGTACGGAAGGTATGGGGACACTACTGGTTCCGAGGGCTTCGATCCGGACCGAATTGGGAATTGATCCCCGATCGAGCGGAGGTCGCAGTTCAATCAAACCGAAGGCTCGCGGGAAATTCGTCGCGAGAGGAAGACGGTTGCGCGTCTGTGTTTGATGTCTGAGGTAAAGCTCCGCCCCACAAAAACGCGATCATAAGGGTCCTCGCCCCGTGAGATTGGTCTTCCGCGAATTCGATCCTTATGTTGGATGCCCTCCGAAGAGACGAAAGTGCGGGGAGGCTTCTGCGTTCGTGTAAAATTGTAGGGGATGGACTTTGATCCCCAACTCGCTAGTAGCGAATCAACCGGTGCGATGACCAGACGAGTGTTCCTCGCCTTGGTTGCTTGTGGGATTGGCGCGGCGGGTATCTTTCGATTTGGCAAGACTCGGGCTGCGCCTGCAGCGCCGGCCGGGCCGCCGCCGATTGTGTCGATTGTAGAATTTTCGAGCAAGGGCGAACGGATTGGGATCGTGCAGGTTCCCAAGTTTGTGAAAAGTGACGAGGAATGGCGGAAACAACTGAGCGTGGGCGCTTATGACATTACGCGGAACGCCGACACGGAGATTCCCTACTCTGGCGAGTACGGAGATTTGCACGAGAAGGGATTGTTCCGCTGCGTTTGCTGCAATACGGCGCTCTTTAGTTCTGATACGAAATTCGAATCCGGAACCGGCTGGCCGAGCTTTTGGGCGCCGATTGCGGAGGAAAATATCGATCGGTCGACGGACCGAAGCCTGGGCGTGGCGCGGACGGCTGTTTCGTGCCGTCTTTGCGATGCGCATCTCGGGCATGTTTTTGAAGATGGGCCGCCGCCGACCGGGTTGCGTTACTGCATGAACTCTGTGGCGCTGTTGTTTGTGAAGTTCGCGTAGTCGACAATTTCGCGATCTTTAAGACCTCTTAGTTCGGAACGATCACTTCGTATTGTTCAATCTTGCCGTCGGGCATTCTATAGATCGAAATTTCGACTGTCTTCTGGGCGAACGCCGCCTGATAGCTGTGATAACTCATTCCGCCGCGATTTCCGCTGTTTTGTGGAGTCAGTTCCTTCACTGCACCAAGCGGAGTGAGGCTGCTTGAAAAATCCTTGATCGCGTCGTCGCTGAAGTAGCTGTTGCCGTTATCGGTGAACAGCGAGCGATCGATTTTCCCGTGCTGCAAGTCTTCCAGAATTTGCTGAGCTTGCTTTTGATCATCGGCGGAAGCGGCGTCGGCCACGGTGAATAGCGCTTTGGCGATCTGGCGTCCAATTTCGGCGGGCGCGCCGGTGGAATCCTGGTTCGTGAAGACGACGATTGCGTCGTGGTCGTCCGGGAAAACTATATTTTCCGAGGTGAAGCCGGAAACTTCGCCGCCATGTTCGAGATAGCGGTGACCGGACTTGCTGTCGACGAAAATTCCCAAGCCGTACTTCACGCCGACGCCATTTGTCAGAACCATCGACGTTTGCATTTCCTTGTAGGTCGTCGGTTTCAGCAACCGCTGATCGAGCATTCCGATGTCCCACTTCGCGAGATCCTGCGCGGGCATGGCGAGTTCCCCGGCAGCGAAAAGCCAGCCCTTCCCTTCTTTTGGCGCTGGGCGTAGCGGCCCGAGTGCGTAGCGCATGTAGCCCGTTGCGTCGGTGTCGCCGAGGCGATCCTGGTCGATATTCGCAACGCTTTTCATGTCGAGCGGCGTGAAAATTTGCGCTTCGAGAAACGGCAGCAGCGGCGTGCTGCTCACTTTTTCGATGATCAGGCCGGCGATCACATAATTCGTGTTGCTGTATTCCCACTTTGTGCCGGGATCGAAATCGAGCGGCTTGTGTCCCCAGATTTTGAGAATTTCTTCGGCCGTGATGGGATGCGTCATGAAGGGCGGAACGTAATCTTGTGGCCAGTAATCCTGATAGCCGGACGTGTGCGAGAGGAGCTCTCGGATCGTAACTTCGTTCGCGCGAGTGAGAGTGGGCAGATATTTTGCGACGGTATCGTCGAGCGAAAGTTTGCCCTGATCGGCGAGCATCAGGACGGCGGTGGCCGTGAACTGCTTGCTGATCGAGCCGATACTGTAGCGCATTCCGGAGCGAGCGGCGGTGCGGGGATCGAGTTTCGCATCACCGTAGGCTTGGAGATAAACGATCTGACCGTCTTTTACGATGGCGATCGAGGCGCTGGGGACACCGGTGGTGCGAAGGACGTCTTGCGCGGCACGATCGATCTTGTTGCGCGTTTCGGGAGCGAGGCTCGCGGTGGTTGGCGCCTGTGCGCGCGATGGTGGTGCGGACGCCGCAAGAATTATCGCAAACAAGGCACTGCTGATCACGAAACAATATTTGTAGGCGGATGATTTCCGCATGGCAATCTCCCGTAAAAATTACGGCGAGAGTCTACCATGATGTGACGACATGGGGGCCACGCAGTCCGCGAGAGTTGAACCGCGTCAGGCTTTGTTAACCGTGCTGGCGATGAGCGTGATCAGGAAGAGGATCAGGAACAGGTAGAAGATGAGCTTCGCGATTCCCGCGGCGGCGACCATGATTCCCGCGAAACCGAGGATGCCAGCGACGATTGCGATGACGAGAAAGATTACGGTCCAGCGCAGCATGAGGCTACCTCCCGGCGCATAGCGCAGGGCGCACGCTCGACTTCGACGTTCGAAACAGAGGTCGTCGCTTGCGTGATCGTCCTAGTTTTTCACTATGAGCCGAACGCGACGAAAATTATTCGGTTTTACCCTTGCAGGCTGGGTGCGGGCAGGTGCAATTAACGTCCGGCATCTTCTCCATTGCTTCACATTCCGTGCTGCAGTATTTGCCGTCGGTCACCTGACACGTACAAATTGGATGCGCGCATTTTTTGGATGCCATTGTCTAGTTCTCCTTGGGCTGGCGGCTTCATGAAGTTCCCGCTCGCGGGCGATTGCGCCTCTTGAGGTTGCTCAGTCGAGTTTATAACGAGCTGATGTGGAAGCCTAGAGTTCCGAGTGGAGATTAGAGGCGTCCTGTGAGGAAAAGAACGAGCAGGATTAGAAGGATGAGCGCAACTCCGGCGCTTGGATAATAGCCCCAACCACGACTGTGTGGCCATCGCGGGATGCTTCCAATGAGAGCGATAACCAGCACAATCGTAAGGATCAAGAACATTCGTGATTGCTCCTCGTGGTGCGTATTGTACGCGGCTGCGCGTTGCCCGGGGAGTGTACATGACTTGGCGCGCGTTCCGATGCGGGTTCTTACAATTGAACTGAATTCTTCAACCAAGAGACGGACGATCTGTAGCACAGGCTTCACCCTGAGACGCGTCATGCCTTCCCACCGCAACCTGACTGAGGCAATTCCGCAGGCAGCGGCCACCTCACAGGCTGAAGCCAGTGCTACAGCTCGGGATCGCTGCAGGCGGCCGAGAAGCCTGAAGACTGTGCCGAAATATGTTACTGCCTTTCGCTTGACTGCTGAGGTCGACGCGCTAGTCTTGTAGCCTCATATGCCCACTTGGAGTGCAGAGCAGTATCTGAAGTTTGCGGACGAGCGCACGCGGCCTTGCCACGATCTAGCCGCGCGAATCGCTGTGCCGGACGCGCGGAGCGTGATCGATCTTGGTTGCGGGCCCGGGAATAGCACGCGAGTGCTGGCGGCGCGCTGGCCTGACGCCGAAATTGTTGGTTTCGACAGCTCCGTCGCGATGCTGGAAACGGCGCGCAACGAACACCCCGAGCGCGAGTGGGTGAAGGGCGACATTGTCGAGTGGGCCACGCAGACGGATGGGCGGCGGTTCGATGTTGTGTTCGCGAACGCGTCCCTGCAGTGGATTCCCGACCACGCCGCGAATTTTCCTCGATTGCTTGCGCGCGTCGCGCCGCATGGTGCGTTCGCGGCACAACTTCCGGGCAATCACGACGGGCCGACGCACCAATTGATGCGCGATATGGCGGCATCGGCTTTATGGCGGCGCTGGTTTCCGAGCGGCAAAGTTCGCGAGTGGCACAGCAGTGATTTGGCCCATTACTATGACGTACTCGCGCCTCACGCGGCGCGGCTTGATTTGTGGGAAACGACGTACGTGCACATATTTTCGGGCGCTGAAGATATTGTGGAGTGGTACAAGGGGTCGGGGATGCGTCCGTATCTGGAGGCAATTGATACAGAGGCTGACCGCGAACGATTTGCTGCGGAATATCTCGCGGGGATTCGCGGGCTGTACCCGCCGCGCGCGGACGGCCGCGTGTTGTTTCCGTTTCGGCGGCTTTTCATGATTGCGTATCGAGGGGGCGAGTAGTTGAAGTTGAAAATTTACGAAGGGAGCGCACAGCCTGAAGCCGCTGATACTCGATAGGCCAGGCGAAGTTCTCTTCCCCTAGCTGTATTTGTAACATTCCTTCTACCGGCAGAACATCGAGTGGTAGTCCGCCTTCCCACAGTGCGACGCTGAGAAGCAATTCGCGCCTGTGCTTCAGGTCGAAGAGTTCGCGCGCGAGACTTACTTCCAGAATCTTTCCGTACGCCGCCGAAACAACCGGTTCCGAATGCAGCATGCAGGCGCCCTCTTGTTCGACGATGCATTGCGCGATCTTCCGTCCCTCGATGCGCAGGGTGATGCGCGTTTCGCGCGAGTCCCACATCGTCAGGCGCATTTGAAAATCGGGAATTTCTTCCATCGCTTCCGGAACGGGATCGACACGAACGTAGAAGTGCTTCGGGCCGAAACCATAGTAGAAATTGCCGAGGACGTAGCTGCGTCCGTGCATGGTGCTGCTGCGCTGGTCAGTGGAATACATTCCTGCGCCCATCCATTCGAAGTAGCTGCTCTCGCGGCCGTCGACATTCACATCGAGATAATCGCTGGGCGCTTCCCGCTGGCCGCGTTCGGCGGCGCGCTTGATAGGGCGCGCGAGCGCATCGGGCACGGATTCGCCGATTTCGAAATAGACCTGCGCGAGATGCTTGCGGTAAAGCTCGTCGAACTCAGCGTCGTTCGACGAACCGTGCTCCGGGCCGAACCACCAGCACCAATCGCTGCCTTCGGCGGCGAGCAGCGCTTCGAATGCATTGTGCCAGGCGCTCCTATCGGGATTGCGGAAGCATTGTTGGAGCGCTGCAAAGCTCGTTCGTACGCTTCGCGCGCGTCGCGCAACAGATCCCAGGCTCGGACATCCTCGCCATGGCCAATCCACACGTCAAAATTCGCGCTGATCCATGAGGCCGGGAAAATTCCTTCGAGTTTCGGGATTTCGGCCGCAGCTTGAATGGCCTCGGATGCGGTGAGCGCGTGAATGTCGGGATCTTGCTCGATCAGGCGATAGGCTTTACGGAGAAATTCGCGGCCGTTTCCGGCGTAGAACTCCCAGGCGTTTTCGCCATCGAGAATCAAGCTGATGGTGGCTGTATTCCCTGGCAGGCTGGCGATCGCCGATCATGCGAATGCGACGATGCAAATCCTCGGCCGCTGCGTCGGCACCCATGCGGCTGTAGACGAAGCCGACGAGGTCCGACAAATAATGATCGCGAAAGAATCCGGTCATTGCGCGGCCACTGCGTTCAAGTCTCCACGGTGAATAGAGTGCGTTGCCGTTTTCCGGATAGCCGGTGGCGTCGCGCCAGAATCCGATGTTGCGCGTGCGGCCGAGCACGCCTTCGTCCGTTGCAAACCACTGAAACCCGAGATCCATCGCGATTTCAAGCGACTGGTCGGACACCGAACCTTCCGAGGGCCACAAACCCGCGGGCGGCTTGCCGAAAACCCGCTCGTGATAATTTCGCGCGCGCAGCAGTTGTTCGCGTGCGTCTTCGGGATAGCGAAACGCGGGGTGCGGCAGAGGCGTGTGAGGATTCGAAACGCGCGCGATGTCCGTATCGCAAACGAGCGGGAGAATCGGATGGTAGAAGGGCGTGGTGGAAATTTCGATTTGTCCGCGCTCGGCCGCGAGTCTGTATTCGGGTAGAACGGCGGCGATCAATTCAAGTTGCTTGTCGCGAAGCGCCGTTTTGTCCTCTTCCGTGAAGTCGCTTCCCTTTCGCGAAAGTTCGGAAACGATCGGATCCTTCGCGAGATATTCCTCGTCCATCCAGGCGAGTTGCGAGAGCACTTGCAGATCGCGCCAATCGCGCGCGCCGAAATGCGCGACGCAGGCTTCCGCGCCCGCCGAAAGCACCTGGGAGCGAAGTTCCTGAAAGCGAGGCCAGCGGTGAAGGAAATTATCGTTCAGCTGAAAGGCACGTTCGAGGGCTTCGCGCTTTTGTTCGGGAGCAAGCGAATCGGTGGGCGTGAATGCGATCTCAAACCACGATTCGTTGAATTTGCCGCTGGCATACTCTTCGATTTGAGCGGCCAGCGACGGAACGAAATTGAAAGTCGCGTGCACACCGGGAAACTCGCCCAGGATTTTCACCATGCCCCAGTAGTCCTTCAGCGCGTGCAGGCGCGTCCATGGGAGAAGATAGCGGCCGGTCGAGGGGTCGCGGTACTGCGGTTGGTGCATGTGCCAGAGGATGACGAGGTTAACGCGGCTCAAATTCGCGGCCTTTGGCTCGGAAAGACTAGACACAGAGGACAGAGAGGGAGAGGCGTGCACAGAGGCCACGGAGGAACCAACAGCGAACATCTCCCGAAACGGCTCAACTTCTGGCGGGCCGACATGATACGGAGAGAAGCCGTGCTGCCGCTGTGAACCCTGTGGCCGTCTTTTGTGTTCTCTGTGTTGAATCTTTGCCGTCGAATTTCCGTCACAAACCGCTCCGAACGAAGGCCCATGCTAGAATGGCAGCGCGCAATTATGCGCCTGCTCGATCGATACATCACCCGGGAAGTTGCCTCCCACGCCATCCTTGGCCTCGCTGTCTTCACGTTCGTTTTTTTTGTACCACAACTCGTGCGGTTAATGGACCTGATTGTCCGGCATTCGGGAAGCTCATGGACCGTGGCGAAACTGTTTCTATGTTCGTTGCCGCCGGTACTTACTTTTACGCTGCCGATGGCTGTGCTCGTCGGAGTGCTGATCGGCCTCGGACGCCTCTCCGCCGACAGCGAGATCGTCGCGCTGCACGCATGCGGAATCAGCCTGCGGCGATTGTTGCTGCCCGTCGGGTTCGTGGCCGCCGCGGCAGCTACGATTACGTTGGTGATGACGTTCTGGCTGAGCCCGATTGCTGTCCGCACGCTGCGTAGTTTGGAGGACGAGCTTCGTTCCTCGCAAGCGCCATTCGCGGTGCAGCCGCGGGTGTTCGATGAACGATTTCCGCATTTCGTATTATACGTGCAGGACGTGGAAGCAGCAGCGACGCACTGGCGCGGCGTTTTTCTGGCAGCCTCCGGCGGACAGATGGGCTCAACGGTGACGGTAGCCGAAGACGCGACAATTCTCCAAAGCGACAATGCGCTCCAAAATGCGGAGATTGAGCTTCATCTCGGTACGGGCAGTACCCATGAGTACGATCCGCGCGAGGCCAATCACTACAATGTGACGACCTTTGGCGAGAGCGCGATTCCGATCGACATTTCCGCCGCGCCCGGAGCGAGTTCCAGTGCGAAGAGTGTGGCGATTTCAAACGCGGAGCAGTCTGTGTGGGCTCTCGCGAGAGCACGCGGGGCGAATTGGCGCGACGCACGCGTGGAGCTTCACCGGCGAATTGCGTTTCCGGCAGCATGTTTGATTTTTGCGCTGCTGGGCGTGCCCGTGGGCGTACGTCCACGCCGCGGCGGCCGAGCGACGGGGATGATTCTTACTCTCGTGCTGATTGGCGGATATTATTTTTTGTTTGTGACGGGCGCGCACATGGCGCAGCAAGGCTCGATATCGCCGTGGCTGGGAATCTGGATGGCCAACCTCGCGGCGATCGTCATCGGGCTGTATTTTCTGCGTCGAATCGAAAATATCCGCAAACCGAATATTGTGGTGGCTTGGTTTGAGGCGCGCTGGTCGCGCTTTCGCCAGAATCAGCGGCTGGAATCCGAGGCGGCGCCGATACCGGCGTCGAACGGCGCGTTGAAGAGCAATGTGCTGACGGCCGATGGCCCGATTGCCCGGATTCAGACGGTCGCCGGAATTCGCCGCTCCGCGGGCGCGGGTACCGCTGCTGCTTTCCCGATGTTGATCGATTTTTATGTCCTCGAACGGTTCTTTTATTTTTTTGGCGTGCTGCTCGCGGGATTCGTTTTAATCTTTGACGCCTTTACGTTGTTTGATCTGCTCGGCGATATTTCGAAGAACCACGTCCCATTCTTGATGGTGCTGGATTATTTTCGCTATCTCGTGCCGCTGATGGTGTATCAGCTTGCGCCGCTTGCGACGCTCGTGGCAACGCTCGTAACGCTTGCGGTTCTCGCGAAAAATAACGAGGTGATTGCGTTCAAGGCGAGCGGCATCAGCCTCTACCGGCTCGTCCTGCCTCTGACGCTTGCCGGATGCTTAATCGCGGGTGGCATGTTCCTGCTGGACGATACGTTTCTTCCCTACGCCAATCAGCGCCAGGACGCGCTGCGCAATCAAATCAAGGGACGTCCTGCGCAGACCTATTTCCAGCCGGCACGGCAGTGGATCATGGGCGAGGACAATAAGATCTACAACTACGAGCTGTTTGATTCGGATCGCCAGCTGTTCGGCGGATTGAACGTGTTTGAACTCGACCCCGCGACCTTTCAGATTCGCCGTCGCGTGTTTGCGACGCGTGCCACTTGGGAGCCGACTCAAAATACCTGGGCGCTGGCCGGCGGGTGGGTCCGCGATTTCGCTGACGGCCGGATCACTCGCTACGTTCCTTTCAAAGTTTCGTCACTCGCGGAACTCACCGAGCCCCCTGGCTATTTCCGCCGCGAAGTGCGGCAGTATTACCAGATGAACTGGCGGCAGCTGGGCGATTACATTGATGGTCTGCAGAAAGCCGGATTCGACACGGCACGATTGTCCGTTCAGTGGCAGAAGAAATTTGCGTATCCGTTGATTGCGGCGATCATCGTCTTTCTTGCGGCTCCGTTTGCGTTTCTGGTGGGAACGCGCGGGGCCATCGGCGGGTTGGCACTGGCGGTTGCGATTGGGATTGTGTATTGGGCGACGGCTGCACTGTTTGAAGCGCTCGGATCGGCCGGGCAGTTGCCGCCGATACTGGCGGCCTGGACGCCGGATGCGGTCTTTGGATTTCTCGCCGTGTATTTCTTCTTGAAGATGCCTACGTAGATTTCGTGGTGGGCCGCCGTGCCCGGTGCGCAACTTCCAGGTCAACACCTGCCGGTCTGAAGCCCGGCGCTACAAAAGCAAGGCGGATGGATTTTCAATGCGGGACGAGGGAGCGAATTTTCTGGATTACCAGGTCGATTCCGACCTCGTTGTAGCCGCCTTCGGGAATGATTACATCGGCATAGCGTTTGCGATGGCTCGACGAATTCCATATGCATGGGTCGGACGGTCGTCATGTATTGGTCAACGACCATTTCCATCGTGCGGCCACGTTCGCGAATATCGCGCACCAGACGGCGAATGAAGCGCAGGTCGGCGTCGGTGTCGACAAAGATCTTTATGTCCATCAGATCGCGCAGAGTCTTATTTTCGAAGATCAGAATTCCCTCCACAATAATCGCTGAACGCGGAGCGAATCGCACAGTGGAATCGGCGCGGCGGAAATTTGCGAAATCGTATGTGGGGCGTTCAATCGTCTGGCCTTCGCGCAGGCGGCGAACGTGTTCGGCCATCAGAGGCGTGTCCATCGAATCGGGATGGTCGAAATTCTGTTTCACGCGCTCTTCGAACGGCATGCCCGGATAGTCTTTGTAGTAGTTGTCCTGCTGAAGCACGAGAACGTTTGTTTCGGAGATTGCTTCGATGATGCGGCTGGTGATGGTAGTTTTTCCCGAGCCGGTGCCGCCGCAAATTCCGATGATGAGCGGACGACTATCGAGTGGGCGGATGGCGTTGAACTCCGTCAGCGACGCTTGCCGTGCCTTTTCTTGGCAGCATTAGCGTTGCGCTTCTCTTCAATGACCGCCTGCGCTGCAGCCAGGCGAGCAATCGGGACGCGAAAAGGCGACGCGCTCACGTAGTTCATCCCCACGCGATGGCAGAACTTCACGCTGGGGCCATCGCCGCCGTGTTCGCCGCAGATGCCAATCTTCAAATTTGGACGCGTCGCGCGGCCGCGCTTGATGCCCCATTCGACGAGCATGCCGACGCCGGGGATGTCGAGTGTCTGGAACGGGTCTGAGGGGAAAATTCCGGCTTTGCGCTCATCGACATATTCTGGGAGAAAGCGGCCCGCATCGTCGCGGGAAAGACCCATCGTCGTCTGCGTAAGATCGTTGGTGCCGAACGAGAAGAACTCCGCGACCTCGGCGATCTCGTTGGCAAGTAGTGCCGCGCGCGGAAGTTCAATCATCGTGCCCACAAGATAATGAAGCTTTACTTTAGATTGAAAGATTATCTCGTCGGCGACTTTGCGAGTGGCCTGCTCGAGGATTTGCATCTCTTTTTTATCGAGCGTGAGCGGATGCATGATCTCAGGTAACACTTTAATGCCTCGCTTCTGGCAATCGATTGCGGCTTCGATGATGGCGCGCACCTGCATCTCGAGAATTTCTGGATACGTGATGCACAGACGGCACCCGCGATGGCCCAGCATCGGATTCGACTCGTGCAATTGTTGAACGCGGCGCTCGATTGCTTCGCGCGTGGTGCCGAGTTCTTTCGCGAGCTCCTCTTGTTTGCCGGCATCGTGCGGGACAAACTCATGAAGCGGAGGATCGATGAGCCGAATTGTGACCGGCAGGCCGTTCATGGCTTCGAACAGGCCGATGAAATCGCGGCGCTGGAACGGTAGCAGCTTGTCGAGCGCTTTGCGGCGCGCTTCCTGCGTGTCGGCGAGAATCATTTCCTGGATGGCGCGCTGGCGGTGAATGCTCTGCTCGGGATGTTCGAAATCCTTGAAAAACATGTGCTCGGTGCGCGTGAGGCCGATTCCCTCGGCGCCCATCTCACGGGCTACGCGCGCGTCTTTGGGAGTGTCGGCGTTCGCGCGAACGCCCAGCTTTCGCACGGAATCAGCCCATTTCATGATGGTCTCGTAGGCTTTCGGAGGGTTCGGGCGCACGAGCGCGATTTCACCGGTGTAGACCGAGCCATCGCCGCCGTCGAGCGTGATCCACTCGCCCTCTTTCACCACGCGTCCGTTGGAACTGAAACGCCTTTGTTCGGCGTCAATGTCAAATTTCTCGGCGCCTACGATGCAGCACTTGCCCCACCCGCGAGCGACCACTGCTGCATGACTCGTCTTGCCGCCGGTGGCGGTGAGAATTCCCTGCGCCACGTACATGCCGCCGACGTCTTCCGGGCTCGTCTCGCGGCGCACCAGAATCACTTTCTCGCCCCGCGATGCCCATTCTTCCGCTGCGGCCGCGGTAAAAACGGCCTTCCCGACTGCGGCACCCGGAACGGCATTGATGCCCTCGCCTAGTTTACGGCTTTGAAATTCTTTGCGCGGAAGTGCAGGGTCGAGCACCGGATAGAAAAGTCGTTCCACGTCTTCTTCTTTTATACGTTCAAGTGCTTCTTCAAGTTTGATCAGGCCTTCATTCTTCATGTCCATGGCCATGCGGAAGGCGGCGCTGGGCGAGCGCTTCCCGGTTCGCGTTTGCAGCATGTACAGTGTGCCGTGCTCGACGGTGAATTCCATGTCCTGCATGTCGCGATAATGCTTCTCGAGTTTGGCGCGAACTTTTTCGAGCTGCTGGTAGACCCTGGGCATACGCGACTTGAGTTCGCTCAGTTGCATCGGTGTGCGAATTCCGGCGACGACGTCTTCTCCCTGCGCGTTTAGAAGAAAATCGCCGAAGAAGATTTTCTCGCCTGTGGAAGGATCGCGCGTAAAGCACACCCCCGTTCCGGAGTCTTCGCCTGTGTTTCCGAATACCATTTGGACAACGTTTACAGCGGTGCCTAGAAGCCCTGTGATTTTCTCGACGCGGCGGTAGGTGACAGCTTTATCTCCCATCCACGATTCGAAAACCGCGCCAATCGCGCCCCAAAGCTGCTCTTCCGGATCCTCCGGGAAGGCTTGGCCAGTTTTGCGTTTGTAATATTCTTTGTACTCGGCGACGAGCTGGCGCCAGCCTTGCGCGGTCACTTGCGTATCGTCGGTAACGTTCAGCGATTTTTTCATCGCACGCAGTCGCGCTTCGAGGTCTTCTTTGGGCAGTCCGATGACGACGCTCGCATACATTTGCACGAAGCGGCGGTAGGCGTCGAACGCGAATCGCTCGTTCTGCGTGGATTTTGCCAGCGCTTCGACCGATTTCTCATTCAAGCCGAGATTGAGGATCGTTTCCATCATCCCGGGCATCGATTTCGCGGAACCGGAACGAACGCTTACGAGCAACGGGTTCTTTGCGTCACCGAGCTTTTTCTTGGTGAGTTTCTCCAGGTGCGCCAGATGCTTCGCAACTTCGGCGCGAAGCTCCTTCGGGTACTTGCGGCCGTGCTTGAAGTAATAGTCGCAAGCTTCGGTAGTGATCGTAAACCCGGCTGGCACAGGGAGACCGATGCGCGTCATCTCGGCGAGGCCGGCGCCCTTGCCGCCGAGGACTGCTTTCATGTCGCCGGTGCCGTCTGCTTTTCCCGCACCGAAGAAATAGACGTATTTCATGTTTGACCTCAAGTCGACGAGGACCGAAAGTTACGTGAACTTCTCCAGCTAGGCACCTTCAAGCGCTATCTTAGACGTCGGCGTGGCGACCGAGCCAGTTCCGCAGCTGATTAAAGTAAGGGTTAAACAATCGCCTTGCCTACGTCTTCGATAGCTTCGACGTTTCTCTTGCTTCGTCTCCGCCCAACTCCGAAAAATCCGCGATCGTCGAAAACTCTCTTAGCAAATTCCCGAGCAGGGCGAGTCGATTACGGCGCACATCCTCTTCTTCAGCCATTACTAGAACTTTGTCGAAAAAGAAATCCACTGCGGGCCGTAACTCTGAAATCTTTTCGAGCGCTTCCCGGTACTTCCCAGCCTTCTTGCGCCTCGTCGCTTCTTCGCCGATTTTTTGAGTCACTAAGTTCAGCTGCTGCTCGGCCGGGTCGCGTAGTAGAGCTTGGTTGACGACGAGCTGATTCTTGTCGCCGGACACGGCGGACTTCTCCAAGATGTTTCGAATGCGTTTGAACGAAGCCGCCAGTGCCGGAAAGTTCTTAGTGTTGCGTATTGCTTTCAAAGCCTTGACGCGCTCCGCAACATCCACAAGATCATCCGCTCCTGCAGCGAAAGCTGCGTTGATTTCGTCGTATGCGTATCCTTCGCGTTCGCGCAGGATGAACTTCGTGCGTTCTAGAAGAAAATCGAGAACTTGCTTCTCGACGGCCTCGGAAGCCGTGATTTTCGGTGCGCGCTCTCGGAGGGACTTTGCAGCCGCCGATATCGCGGCTGAAAGTGAAAGCGAAATCTTTCTTTCGAGAATAATCTTCACGATTCCCAGCGCAGCTCTGCGCAGAGCGAAAGGATCGCTTGAACCGGTTGGCGCCGCGCCAACCGCGAAGCACGCAATGAGCGAATCAAGCTTGTCGGCAAGTGCTACCGCGCATCCGGTTAGATTTCGAGGGATCGGATCATCGAGTCCTAGCGGCTTATAGTGGTCATACACGGCTGTCGCGATTTCTTCCGGCTCTCCCTGCGCGCGCGCGTAGAGCCCGCCCACGATTCCCTGCAGCTCAGTGAACTCTTTCACCATTTCCGTAACGAGATCGCACTTCGCGAGTTCCGCTGCACGATCTGAGCCAGCCACATCGCCACCCGTGATGCCGGAGCTGAACCATTGTTCGGCGATCCAACGAGCGATCGCGCGCATGCGTTCGACTTTGTCGTGATAGCTACCGAGCCTGCGCTCGTAAGTGACATGTGCGAGCTTTGGTAAGTAGTCGGCGAGCCGACGCTTTTGATCGGTTTCCCAGAAGAACTGAGCGTCAGCGAATCGTGCACGCAGCACTCGCTCGTGGCCCGCGCGAACGAGTCCCTTCGAGTCTTTGTTGAGGTTTACTACGGCGAGAAAACTCGGCGCGAGTTCTCCGCCACGCGACTCGAGAGCGAAATACTTTTGGTGGTCGCGCATCACGGTGATCAAAATTTCTTCGGGCAATGCCAGATATTTCGCTTCGAAATTTCCGGTGATCACGGTCGGAAATTCGTTGAGGTAAGTTACGAGTTCAAGTAGCGCTTGATCTTCATGTGCGCGCAGATTCTTGCGGCTCGAGAGCGACCGTACTTCCGCTTCAATTTTTTTGCGGCGCTCCTCCGGCCGAACAAGTACAAAGTTCTTCTTCAACTTCGACTCGTAGTCGTTGGGGCCGCTCAAACTGATGTTCCGCTTGCCGAGAGAGCGATGTCCGTCGGTGCGATTTCCGGCGCTCACTCCTGCAAATGAAAACGGGACGACTTTGCCGTCGAGCAACGCTACGATCCACCGAATGGGGCGGATGAATCGCGGCCCGTGCGCACCCGTCCAGTACATCGAACGTGGCCAGCCGATTTCCTGGATCACTTGAGGCAGCACTTCGGCAAGGATCTTCGAAGCCGGGCGTCCCTCAATGACTTGCGTGGCGGAAATATATTCGCCTTTCGGCGTGTTCACAATTGCAAGCCTGGAAATCGGAATTCCCTGCTTCTCCGCAAAGCTCATCGCGGCGCGGGTCGGCTCGCCGACGTTATCGTAGGCGACAGATTTGGGCGGACCATTGACTTCGCGCACAACATCTTCTTGCCGCAACCGGACGTGGCGCGCAATTGCGGCCAGTCTTCTCGGTCCGCCGAACGCTTCGAGCGAACTGCTCGCATCGATGAGTCCGTTCGTCGAAAAGTACTTCTCAAGTATCGCTTTAAGCTCGCTCGATGCTTTGGCGATCATTCCGGCCGGGAGTTCTTCGCAGCCGATCTCAAAAAGAAAATCGCCGAAAGCCGACGCAGCTGGATTTCTTCGCTCGGGACTTCATGCGCGCGCCTCCACGAGTTGCGTTGACGGAGGAGCCTGCTGATCGAGCCATGCCTTGGCAGCTTGCGTGGCAAGCTTTCGCACGCGTGCGATCATCGCTGCACGCTCAGTCACCGAGATCGCCCCGCGCGCATCCAGCACATTAAATAGATGGGAGCATTTCAGGCAGAACTCGTACGCTTGCAGGATCGGAAATCGCTGCCGGTCCTTCCCTTTCGACTCCGCGTAGGCCGCAAGCAGGCGAGCTGCGTCAGCTTCGTACAGATCGAACTGCTTGCGCGTAGCCGTGGCGTCCGCATATTCGAAGTTGTATGCAGAGAATTGCTGCTCTTCGGCCAGGCGCACCGTTGCGTACGAAACAGTGTCCGACCAGCGAACATCAAACACGTTGTCCACGCCTTGCAAATAGGCTGCGATGCGATCGAGTCCGTAAGTTAGCTCCACGGAAATCGGATCGAGATCAATTCCGCCGCATTGCTGGAAATAGGTGAACTGCGTAATCTCAAGGCCGTCGAGCATCACCTGCCAGCCCATTCCCCACGCGCTCAACGTAGGCGCTTCCCAGTTGTCTTCTTCGAATTTAATGTCGTGTTCTTTCAAGTTGATTCCAACGGCGGCGAGGCTCTCGAGATAAAGATTCTGAACGTCAGGCGGAGAGGGCTTAAGTATCACTTGAAGCTGCGTATGCCGATACAGCCGATTCGGATTCTCGCCATATCGACCATCGGCTGGGCGGCGGCTCGGTTGCGCGTAGACGACGCGATACGGATCGGGGCCCAGGACGCGCAAAAATGTCTCGGGATGCATCGTGCCGGCGCCGACTTCCACGTCGTACGGCTGCTGTAAGATGCAATCGCGCTTAGTCCAGTATTCTTCAAGTCTTAGTAGAAGGTCTTGAAACGACAGCCCTTGAAGTTTCCCGCCTGGCTTCTTGACAGAAGGCATGGATTTTTCAATCTTAACTTGCTTCTTCACGCTGGAGACTCCAGAAGTTCTCTTGCATGCAGCTTGCGATCGATCTGATGCTCGATGACGTCGAGCATAACATCGCTCAACTCGCGCGCGGCTCGCGGAGAGATTATTTCTTCCGTCAGGCGATCAAGCCGCTCGAGAAGCATTCTACGCGCCGCCGCGAGTGCAGCGGCTGAAATTACGCGAAGCCCAGGAACGCGGCACTTACCGCAAGTGAGCGCGGACGCGCTTCGCGAAAAATACGCTGTTTCGTTCTGCGCGAGAGCCCTTCCGCAACGTGCGCAGGCATCGAGATGGGGGAGCCAGCCTCCGAGCTTTACCGTCCATAAGGTGAAATAAGCCATCGGCAGTTCCGGCTTTCCGGTTTTCTTGATTGATTGTGCGGCGAGCAATAGCAGCCGGAAATTCGGATCGGACGCTTCATGGTCTGGCAGAACTGCTTCCGTGACTTCGCTGAATATCGCAAGCGCGACGCCGGAAGGGTAATCGCCAAAGGCGTCGAGAAACGATTCAATCAACTCGCACTGATTGATCCGCACGAGTTCGCTCGTGGGCCGCTCGAAGAACCAGATGCGTACGTGGGAAAGACGCTCGAGGGTCGAGCCGAACCTGCTCTTCGTTTTTCGGGCACCTGACGCAACACCGCGAACACGCCCCATGGTTCGCGAAAGAAAACTGATGAGCCGATCGGCTTCGCCGAGTGGATAACCTTGGAGGATGATGGCTTCCGATTCGTGTGCTGGCATCAGGTGTCGGCGCGCCGACGCGCCTATGCGAAACAAAAATTTTTATCACAGGCGCGAGCGCGGTGCAAACGATAAACATGAAAGTTTGAATTTCACTTTGCCGACAAGCGGTGAAAGCGAGAATTTACTTTAGAGAATACTCCGCGTCGAACTCCTCAAGTGATTGTTCACAATTCTCCCGCAAGCAAAACCTGTCATGGTCATTCGAAATTCTCTCGCGCTTCACCTCGCGTCTGAAGATAATTGCAAGATGCTTGAAACCAAAGCCACGCCGATCGATGTTGTCGGAATCGGAATCAACGCCACGGACACAATCATCCGCCTGCCGCACTTCCCTGCTCTCGATTCCAAGGTTGAAATTCTCACAGCCGAACGAAAGGCCGGAGGCCAAACAGCCAGCGCGATCGTCGCGTGCCAGCGCTGGGGTTTGCGCACTCGCTACGCAGGTAAGATCGGCGACGACGATGCCGGAAAGTTTCAAATGGAGGAAATGTCTCGCGAGGGTGTGGACGCGCACTGGATTACTGCGTCGGGCTGCATGAGCCAGTCTGCATTTATTCTGGTCGACCAGCAATCGGGCGAGCGAACCGTGCTCTGGAAGCGCGATAGTCAGATTGCACTTCAACCAGCAGATATTCGCAGAGAGTGGATTGCGGATGCGCGGCTTCTGCTCGTTGACGGACATGACACTGGCGCTGCTACACAGGCGGCGAAGTGGGCTCACGAAGCAAAAGTATTGGTCATCGGGGACTTTGACAATCGATACCCAGGAGTTGAAGCGTTGCTTGAGTATGTCGATTTCGTGATCACATCGAAAGATTTTCCTGAACGCCTGACCGGCGAAACGGACTTGTTGAAGTCACTCCCTAAAGTGAAAGCGAAGTTCAAGTGTCGCTTGACAGGGACAACGCTTGGTCGGCTGGGAGTGATCGCATGGGACGGCGTGCGCTTTCATCTGTGTCCTGGCTTTCGCGTTCGCACGGTTGACACCACCGGCGCGGGCGATATCTTTCACGGGGCGTTCGCCTATGGACTCGTGCGCGGATTGGACGTCGATTTCGAATCTCGAGTTTAGTTGCGCCGCAGCAGCACTGAATTGCGAGGGGCACGGAGCTCGCGGGGGAATCGCAACGCTCGTTGAAATCGACCGGCTGCGCCACCGGAACGAGCGATCCGAGCGTGCATTTTCGGAAGCGGAATTGAGCGAGGCGGCGCGAGTGGCCACCGAAACCGCGCCAGGAAACACGGAATCATGATTCCGCTGAAGAACATGATGGCGCGACGCACCATTCCGGTGATGACGATCCTCATCATCGCGGCAAATGTGCTGGTCTATATCCACCAAGCCACAATTTCGAACGCAGCGAACGATGCGTTTATTCGCACATTCGGCGTGGTGCCCCTGAGAATGCAAATGGCGCTCGCTGGGCATCGCTACTCGCTGATGGAAGCATTCATTCCGCTATTTACATGCATGTTTCTGCACGGCGGATTTCTGCACATTCTCGGGAACATGTGGTTTCTCTGGATTTTCGGTGGTGCCGTGGAGGATCGACTGGGCCCGGTTCCCTACACGCTCTTCTATCTGATATGCGGGATAGGTTCCGGACTAGCGCAGGCTGCATTCAGTTGGGGATCGAACGTGCCATCGATCGGAGCGAGTGGCGCGATTTCTGGAATACTGGGAGCGTACGTCGTCTACTTCCCCGCTTCGCGGATATTCACGCTCGTGCCGCTTTTCGTGTTTTTCTTTACCGTTCAAATCCCCGCGATCGTGTTCATCGGGCTTTGGTTTGCCGTGCAGTTTCTCAGCGGCGTCAGTTCGATCAATGCGCCGCACGGCGCGAATCTTGGAGGCGTTGCCTGGTGGGCGCATGTCGGTGGATTCGTGCTGGGGGTAATGCTTGCGAAGATCTTCGATAGCGGCCGTCGACGAGCCGACAGCTATACATATAGTTGAGATTTCGAGACGAGGCGCGTGGCGGGACCGAAAAACTTCAAGTGGATTCTAGCGGCTATCGGTCCGCGTAGTCGCATCGGAATCTCGATTTCATTCGATCGCTTCGATCGCGCAGTTCATGTGAAGTATTAGTATGAGGAATCGACCTCGGTTTGTAGAATTGCGTCTAGAATGGATTGAGCGTTGTGACGAAGAGCCGAATCGCCCCAGCCGATTCGACGGCGGTAAAATTGAAGGGGGCGGATTTATGAAAACTCTTTGCATTCCGCGGTCGGCATTCCTCGCCTTTCTCCTTTCCTGCCTGATTCTCGGCGCTGTTTCGCGCGCGCAGAATTCCAACCAGGTGATGGGCCAGGTGAATTTCGAAGGCAAGACGAAAATTGAGAAAAGCTCAGGCGTGTGGATTGACGGGCAGTATGTCGGCTACGTGAAGGAACTCAAAGGCAATAAAAAGGTGCTGCTGCTGCCCGGCAAGCACCAGATCTCCATCCGGCAAGCGGGATACCTTGATTTCAATCAGGACGTTGCCGTCGAGCCGGGCGGCACGACCATTGTAATCGTCCACATGGATAAAGATCCGCGGGCTCAACTGCCGAGTGTGACTGGCGAGGTGAAGCTCAAAGTGACACCGGATCGCGCCGCGGTGTTTGTTGACGGGAAGTTTGCGGGGTACGTTCACGAGTTTGGCGGAGTGAACCGGGCCATGCTGATCGCTCCTGGAAAACACCATATGAAGATTGCACTACCCGGCTATCGCGACTTCGAAATTGATGTAGTGGTGCAGGCCAACCATAAGGTGGAAGTGAAGACGGACCTTGCGCCGGCTAGTGTTGCGAACGAAGGATCGGAATTGAAGTAGTCGCACAAAGCCGATTGATTGCGAGCATATCTCAAGTTTAAAGCGCTACATGAAGATTGATGGATCGACTGGAAAGGGTCGGGCGGTCGACAATTATCGCTGAGCACTACAATATTTTGTCGCGCCAACACATTCAACGAACACTTGAACTACGGCCGCTGCGATACGCCTGTCTTCGAAATATGATTCGCGATCCAGTCGCCGACTTCGCGTGTGCCCATCGACCCGCCGAGTTCCGCTGGCGTCTTGCCCTCTCGCGGAATGCGGCGCGCACTGTGGCTTCGACTGCGCTTGACTCGGCAGACCATCCGAGATATTCGAGCATCATTCCGACGGTGAGCACCGATCCCATCGGGTTCGCAATATTCTTCCCCGCAATGTTGGGTGCTGAGCCGTGCACGGGCTCGAAGAGCGAGACCTGGCCCGGATGAATGTTGCCGGAAGGCGCGAGGCCGAGGCCGCCTGCGAGTTGTGCTCCTAGATCGCTCGCGATGTCGCCGAAAAGATTCGAAGTGACGATCACCTGGAACTGCGACGGATCGCGAACCATTTGCATCAGCAAATTGTCGATGTACTGGTGCGACGATTCAATTTCCGGATATTCGGCGCGGACGATTTTGAAGACGCGTTGCCAGAGATCATGGCCAAAAGCAAGCGCGTTCGACTTGTCGGACATGCAGACGCGCTTCAGCCCATGCGTGCCCGCATATTGGAACGCATACCGGATAATCCGTTCGACGCCCTTGCGCGTGTTCAAGTCTTCCTGAGTTGCGATTTCGTCCGCAGTTCCCTTCTTGAAAAAGCCGCCCATGCCGACGTAGAGGCCCTCGGTGTTCTCACGAAAGACTATGAAGTTCACGTCCTTCTCGGTGCGGTCCTTCAGCGGCGTGAAGCGTTTGTCAAACAGAACGCAGGGACGCGCGTTTACGTAGAGGTCGAGTTTGAAGCGCAGGCCGAGAAGGATGTCGGCGGCATGAATGTTCGTTGGGACTCGGGGATCGCCCATCGCGCCGAGCAGAATCGCGTCAAAATCGCGGTGAAACATTTCAACGGCGTCGGCGGGAAGCGTGGTGCCGTCGCGAAGGTAGCGGTCGGCGCCCCAGTCAAATTCCGTAAGCGCTAATTTCTTGCCGCCGGCTGCGGCTACGGCTCTCAGCACCTTCACAGCCTCGGGAATTACCTCCTTGCCGATCCCGTCGCCTGGAATGATCGCGACCCGATTCCTCGTAGAAGCTGGCGGGGCTGGCGCCATCAGGAGGTCACCGTCTCAACCGCCAAACCTGAGCGGTAAGTAGCGATTTCATTTTCAAGAGAGGACTTGCGCTCATCGCGTCTAACGCTCGCACGACCCGCGAGAAAATTCAAGCGCGAGTAACGGGAAAATTGTTTAGCGGTGTATTCAAGCGCGACTTTAGCCGGCGCGGATTTTCAAGCAACTCAAATTTCACTCGAACTGTCGGCATGGCGACGAGATGACGAGCGCGAATCTGTTTGTTCAAGTGTTTGTTGAGGAATTATCATTGGAAATGCGTTTCCAGTCTGCCGTTGCTGCGCAGCTTCGGCGTCCTCGAACATTTCGTGGTAGATCAATTGCGTCGAAGATTCAATACAACGTTCCAGTTCTACTTGAGACTTTCGGATCGCTTGACCCAGCAGACTCCATAGAAAACTGTGTATCGCGCGGGCGTGGCCGTGAATATCCGCTCCGCGGCGTGCGCCGGGCAGTTGCTCAAGGCGTTCGAACACGGTTTCGACGTGTGCTGTCGTCCAAGCATGAATCTGATTCTGGTTTCGTGCGAGCGCTGCATCCTGTCGGGCGCGATCCGGGCCGAATCTCCGGCAAAAATCCCCTTCCCCGCGCATTCGGCTCACGGAAGTGCAATTCGGCGATGTAAGTTGTAATGCTCGGGTTTCCGCATTAGAATCCCGCTCATTGATTCGTTTTGGGGCAGCCGCAATACGCCGGCTGCTCGACTCGCAGGCTCACCACAGTCATCCACCAACTCTGGGCGGTTGGAGATGCAGCATTCTGGAGGCACGGCAATGAACGAACTCGTTCAGCTTGTGATGCAGAAGACAGGACTGCCTCAGGACAAAGCACAGGAAGTCGTCGACGTGGTAATCAGCCATTGCCGCGCAAAACTCCCCGCATCGATCAGCTCGCATCTTGACGGCCTGCTCGCCCAGATCGAATCGCCAGAAGCTCAGAGTCTCATCGAGAAAGCGAAAAGTTTCGCAGTTGGGCTGGGTAGCAAGCTTTCCGGGCACGACGCATAAATATCCGCATATCGACTGGGGAGGATTGGCCATGAAGCGATTTGAAAAATACCTGTTCGTGCTGCTGGTTAGCACGGGACTGGGAATCGGGCTCTCGATCGCGCCGGCGGCAAGAGCGCAATCGTCGGATTCGACTGACGGGAGCACCGCGACGACCGCGAAGAAGACGAGTAAGTCAAAGAAGAAGTCCACAGACGCAAGCGCGACGGATTCGTCGACCGACGCGTCCACGGCGAAGACGTCAAAATCCAAGAAGACCAAAGCGGCGGTTGATAGCGATTCGAAGTCCTCGAGCGCCTCGACCACTGCGAAGAAGTCGAAGTCGACAAAGGCTTCGAGCGCCGATTCCGCCGATGCGGACTCCAGCGCAAAAAAGACCACTTCGAAAAAATCGAAGGCTGCGTCCGCCGACAAGGAGGCTTCCGCGGACGCAGACTCGAGCGCGAAGAAAACGAGCTCCAAGAAATCCAAGGCGTCCTCGGCGGATTCCACGGCCTCGGCGGATGCGGATTCCGGCGCCAAGAAGACAACCTCGAAGAAGTCGAAGGCAACTTCAGCGGATAAGGCAGCTTCTACGGATGCAGATTCCACTACCGCGAAAACAAGTTCAAAGAAGTCGAAATCAACGAAGGCAGTTTCCGCCGATGCTTCTGCAGACGCCGATGCCGGAGCAAAGACGGCGACCACAAAGAAGTCGAAGTCGACAAAGTCCACGAAAGCCTCCGCAGACAGCAATGCGACGAATTCAGCCGCAGCACCTGCGGCCGCACCGGCTCCCGCAGCAAAGTCGTCGAGCAAGAGCAAGACTGACGCGGCCGCCAAGCCTGCCGACACACCTGCCGCCGCCCCGGCTAGCGCGCCCGCTTCGAAGCCGACAAAATCCAGCACCGCAGCTGCGCCCGCGGCCAACACCAGCCAACCGGCGCCTCCCGCCGGCAGCGGAATGGTGTGGGTGAATACCGATTCGGGCGTGTATCACAAGGAAGGTACGCGATATTACGGGAAGACAAAAGCTGGCAAATATATGTCCGCGGCCGATGCAGAGAAGGCGGGTTATCGCGCCGCGAAGAACGAGTAGTGAATGAAAAATAAAAGGAGCGGCACATTTATGAATAGGAAAAGCACGATCGCACTTTGTGGAGCGGTCCTATGTTTCGTGTTTGTTCTCGCGGGTTGGGCAGGAGATGCTACGGCCCACAATACGCTCTCTTCTGGCGTGACCCAATCGAAGACTGCCGCGCCGGCACCTTCGGCCGATCTCGTAGACATCAACTCTGCGTCAAAGGACCAGCTCGATGCCCTTCCCGGGATCGGGTCGGCGTATTCGCAAAAGATTATCGACGGGCGCCCGTACCACGCAAAAACGGATCTCGTGAAGAAGAAAGTTCTCCCACAGGCGACATACAACAAGATTTCGAAACTGATCATCGCGAAACAGCCAGCGAAGTAGTCGCCTCTCGGTATGCAGGCTGACGAGCGGCAGATGACTGCCGCTCGTTTGCATTTCCGCCGATCGCGAGCAGCAAGCCCACACTTCGAAGCCTCAGGAAAACGCCGACCCGAGCGTTAATTTTTGTTCATCTGGATTGCGATGTCCTCATATTGAGACGGACTATTCCGCGTGAGTTTGGATGACTAAATTATTGATTTCAGTACGGTTTCGTATTCACAGTCACCGAAAGAAACCCGTGGATCGCCTTTCTCCGCCCAACGGAAGAGCCCGTGAGATGTTCAAGTACTATTGCAATCAAGAACCCTTGCGGACTAACTTGTATGCCGTTGGCGCAACCCAATCAAAACCCGATTAACCCGAGGGAACGCATGGAAGACAAACGACGCTGTAAGCGGCTCCCGCTTTCCATCCCAGTCCACGTGTACGGCCGTACTCCAGAAGGTCGCCCGTTTCGTTACGTCACCGTTGCGAAGTCCGTGAATATGAATGGCGCGCTCGTTCCGCTGGTGCCGAAGGTGAAGCCCGGCCAGACGATCCTGCTCGTCAACAGTTTCACGCAGGAAGAACGCGAATGCCGCGTGGTTTACATCGAAGCGGCGCAGCGCAGCCGAAAGAAAAGGGTAGCCGTCGAGTTTATGAAGGACCGCGGCGATTTCTGGCACGTTTTCACACCGACGCCGAAACTCGCGCCTCCACGACAGATCGTCGCCTAATCAGAGACTTTTGCGGCTCGTTTGACGCATCGAGCCCCGCTGCAATTGCGTGTAGCGGAATGCCTCCGCGATTTTGTGAATACGGGCGAGCCGCGTCCGCTCACTCGCAGCATCCCCCCTTTCCTTTTCGAACGGCGTTGCTCTCGAACCAACTGCATTCTTTCGCCCTCAATTCTGCAGCTTCGTACGCATTGAACGAATGTGCCGCCCGGTGATAGCATCCGTGAACCAAAAAGCGCTCGGCGTGAGCGTGGGGAGGACAGAATGAAAGCTGTTCGAATGCACTCGCAGGGTGGGCCTCAGCAACTGGTTTATGAGGACGCAGAGAAACCGTTTCTCGACCCTGGCGACGCTCTGGTGCGCGTGATTGCGACCTCCATCACAAAGGACGAGCTGTCCTGGCCTCCGACCTACAAGACGAAGAACGGACAAGTCCGCCTTCCGACGATTCCCGGACACGAGTTCGCCGGAATCGTCGACGCGTTCGCGCCAGAAATGCCGGAGCCGAACGCCTCTGCTGGACTGAAAATTGGGGACGAAATCTACGGGCTCTCCTCCTTTTGGCGCAATGGCAGTGCGGCGGAATATGTCGCGGTCGCGGCGTCTGACCTCGCGCCGAAGCCCAAGTCGCTGGACTTCGAGCAGGCAGCCACGGTACCTCTCGCCGGTCTCACCGCCTGGCAGGCGCTCTTCGATCACGGAAAGCTCGCTGCCAATCAGCGCGTGCTGATTCACGGCGCTGCCGGAGGCGTCGGAACGTTCGCAGTGCAACTCGCGCACTGGAAAGGCGCGCACGTGATTGCTACAGCGTCCGAGAGCCACGCGGAATTTCTGCGCGGACTGGGCGCCGATGAAGTGATTGACTACGCGAAAGACAAATTCGAAGAAATCGTGAAGGACGTCGACCTGGTGCTCGACACGTGGGCGGTGACCTCATCGAGAGATCAAGACTCGTGCTAAGCGCGACGGGTATCCTCGTCACGATCGTGGATCCTCTCCCGGTTCCAGAGAGGGCCGAAGCGGAACGAGTGCGCGAGATATTTTTCATCGTCGAGCCAAATCGCAACGAGCTGTCGAACTCGGGAATCTGATCGATGCGGGACACGTGAAGCCGATCGTCGCGGAAGTGTTTCCGCTCGACGACGCGAAGAAGGCTTTCGAGAAGGGCCTCGCGGGCCACGTTCGCGGAAAAATTGTGTTGCGCGTTGCGAACGACGCGCAGTCCAGCGCCCACGCGTAACGCAGCTGTCGCTGCCGGAAAGGACTCGCTGGTCGTTTTGTCGTTTTGAGTCGCTCGGGGTGTATTATTTAGCCAAGTACTGGAGGCTATATGAGGCTCCTGACCCCGGCTCGCAATTTCCGCGCTCCTTCTTCTCACGGTCGCACCCGTCGTTCGCACAAACCCCTTCCATCGCCACTGAGGCAGTTTCCGAAACACCGACGCGGCTTAAGACGCTCACTCCAAGCGACGTGAGAAGAATCGCGGCATCGGCTGACTCCGGAGACGCGGTGGACCAGTATTGGCTCGGTCAAATCTACGAAGATGGCCGGCTCGTCCCGAAAGACGATAACATGGCACGCAGGTGGACGCAGCAGTCTGCCGCGCAAAATTTCGGCGCCGCTGAGTATGCGATGCTCCGATGGGAAGGCCACGATCCGGTCACGGCTGAAATGTGGACGCGAAGAGCAGCGGAGGATGGCGAAGCACACGCCGCGTTTTGGCTCGGTGTCGCGTTCGAACAAAACCGATACGGTACGACTGATCTTGTCGAAGCTGCGAAATGGTATCGGGTGTCCGCGGAGCAAGGATACGAGGATGCGGAATATTCTCTAGGTTGCATGTACGAATGGGGTGAGGGCGGACTTTCACAAGACTACAAATTGGCGGTGGAATGGTATCGCCGCGCTGCTGAGCACTTCCCCGTTCGCGGCGGCGCCAGTCCGGCGCGGGCTCGGCTCGGTTACCTCTACGCAGACGGATTGGGAGTGCCGAAGGATTACGTTCAAGCTTATTTCTGGCTTTCGCTGTTCGGACCCAGCCGCGACTTGGACGAATTCAAATCGCACATGACACCTGCGCAAGTTGAGCTAGCTCAACAACTCGCCGACGACTGGAAGAAGCAGCATCCGGATACCTATCCTCCAGACCGTTAAACTCGCGGCTCGGACCTGAGTTTCGGCGCAGGCCAAGGCTCGAGCCAGTAATCGAGCGACAGCCAAAGCGCGTACGCCGGGCGCACAAATATCGCCGCAAGAATCAGGGTGAAGCTGATCCACAGCGCGTACTTCGCGTTGTCTGACAACCATGTGATATCCGGCACGAGCGGCATCACGAGATACGCCGCGATCAGAACCGCCACGGTGAAGCCGTACGTCAGCACCATCCCGCCAACGAAGTAGCCTGACTCTCGGAAATAAGCCAGATGGCACGCCGGGCAGCGCACAAACACGCGATTGAACCGCCCGTTGAAGATCGGCCCTCGATGGCAATTCGGGCAGCGGTAGCGGAGCGCGTAGACGAGCACATCCGCGATCGGCGGCTTCAACATTGCTCCTGTCTGATCAGCATCCATGTCTGTCCTGAATGATTGTACGGCGGGGCGGAGATAACGAGAAGTGCCGAAGCGCGGAAGAACTAAGCTGTCAGGACCGCTTCGCTTCCAACGGGGTTCTTGCGGGCTAGCTTGTCAGCGTAGAGCGCCTTGTCCGCTTCAGCGAGCAATTCTTCGGTCTGAATGCCGGGGCGATATTCGGCGGAGCCGAGCGAAAAGCGGATGGGGACTTTTTCTCCGTTTACTTCCACAGAAATGGGTTCGAGTCGGCGCAGCATCGCCGGGACCTGCGAAATATTACATTCCGGGAGGATCAGCATGAATTCGTCGCCGCCCAATCGCGCGGCGGTGTCCGCTTCACGAATCACGTCGCAGAGATGGCGACCAAATGCCGTCAGGACCAGATCGCCGGCGGCGTGGCCAAGGCGATCGTTGATCGCTTTGAAATTGTTCAAGTCGAACATCACCACCGTGAGTTCGTAGTGCTTGCGCAGAGCCCGCCCGATTTCCGATTTCAGAGTTCGCTCCATGAAGCGGCGGTTGTAAAGGCCCGTGAGCGGATCGACAAGAGCGAGATTGCGCCACTGCGCGGAGTGAATCTGGCGTTCAGCCAACTCCATCCGCAAGCGGTTGATCAGGTGTTTTTCGTAGGTAAGATACGTGCCGAATAAAACGATCAGGAAGATCAATCCTGCCACAGCCTGAAACACTCCTGAAACCCAGAGCGATTTCTGGCTTTCTAGAATTGATGGAAACGCGAGCGACGCGATGCCCGCGGTGAGAAACAACATCACCGCGACGGACACGCCCCACGTCCACCATTCGCGGCGCTGCAATTCCAGCAGGCGAGCGGAATAGCCCTCCTGGCGAGGTGTATCGCCAGTGGTGTCAATTTTCACTTCAATTTTCGGGCTCAATTCATCCATGAAAAGGCCAACACGAGCGGGCTGCAGTGCCAGCCCCTTACCTCAAATTATCTGCCTTCTGGGGAGAGCGTCAATTTTCGTTCGGGCGCGACGTTCCTATTTGCAACGCTTGGGTTGTACCGTTTCGCCCCATTCGTCGAGCTCGTGCCGGGGTTGAAATTACTGTTTTCGGTCGAAGTGCCCCGCAAGTAACTAGAAATGCTCGTTTTAACGGGTTTCAATATGTAGTACGACCGGGCTATTGTCCAAATCACGCCCGAGATTGAAACTGTTCCTAGAGCGAACCAATGATCGCACTCCTCATTCTCGCCGTCTCGGTCACCGCATTGATTCAGTTCGCGGTCTGCCAGTGGAGATCGATGTGGATTACGGTGGCAGCCCAGCCACTCTCAGAGTGTCTGCATGCTGCCGTCGGACTCACCCCTGACCAGATCAACTCAGATCACTTCGAGTTGCTGGCTCGCACTTCCGAGCAGATGTGTCCTGCAACGCAAAAAGAAAACGTCTGGCTCCGGGAAGTTCGCGTGTATTTCCATATTGTTGCGGGGCTCGACCGGATGTGCGAAAAGCATCTTCCAGCACTTTCCGAATGGGCTGAAACCGAGCTGGTCGCCTGCGCGCGTTACGCGGCCGCCGTCCTCGATCAACGCTTAAATGCAAACCTCGCATTCGCGTCAGAAATGCGCAACTTCTAAGCCTTCGCCCGCTCAGCCATATAAACTCCCAAAAGAATTAGCGCCCCTCCCAAATACAAGTGCCGCGTAGGAATCTCACCAAGAAACGCAGCAGCGACGAGAATTGCGCCGACCGGTTGAAAGTAGTTGACGGCGGCAACTCGCGATGCCTCCATATACCTGAGCGCCCAATAGAATAGCGTGTACGCCGCAACGGAACTGATTGCCGACATGTATACCAGTCCCGTCCACCCGGCCAGGCCTACGCTGTTCCAATCCAGATGAATCCCTCGCCACACGGCGATGGGCAGAAGTACCGCTGCACCGGCGAAAAAATTGAAAGCGTTCATGGTAATACTGTCAAACCTGCTAGCGACTTTCTTGCTCAACACCACGTATACGGAGAACGACATGGTTCCCAAAAATGTGAGCAGATCGCCGGTCAACGTGGGCGAATGGCGCAAATCGAGTCCATGCTCCACGGCGAGAATGCCGGCCCCGGTAAAGGCAATCGCCATGCCCAAGATCTTCGCCGCCGTGAGGGCTTCAAGCTTCATGGCTCGAGCGAGGAGCAGGACGAGAATGGGACCGATCGCTAGCACCATCGAAGAATGGCCAGACGTCGTGTAAGCGAGACCGATCGTAAAGAAAACCTGGTTTGTGCAGAGCAACAATCCCAGATAGGACAGCGTCCAGATATCTTGCGGGTCCAACGATTGGCGATTGCGGCGCAAGAAATACATCGGCACCATGACCACTGCCGCAAGCTCAATTCGGAACGCAGCAAGCGTGAGCGGGTCGAAATGCCGAAGCGAGACTTTGCCGGCAACGTAATTGACCGACCACATGATAAGCATTGCCGCGAGCGAAAAAGCCAAAAGGAGAGAGCTCGGACGCTTCGCAGAGGGATTGGAAACTCCGGGCGCGGAAGTGCTCAAAGTCTACTCGATCACTTCGCGGCGGTGAGTGAGCGATTCGATGCGGTCGATTCGCGGCGCGTAGCCGATGCCGGGAGTGGAGGGGACGCGAATCGTTCCCTGCGTCGTCACTTCCACTTCGGGCTCGATGATATCTTCGGCCCAATAGCGGCGGCTCGCCGAGACGTCTCCCGGCAATGAAAAATTCGGAAGCGTGGACATCGCGATGTTGTGAGCGCGGCCGATTCCGGATTCGAGCATGCCGCCGCACCACACGGGAATTCCCTTCGACTGGCAGAGATCGTGAATCCTTCGCGCGGCTGTGTGTCCGCCGACGCGCCCGAGCTTGATGTTGATGATGCGGCATGCGCCGATTTCGATTGCCGCGCGCGCGTGTTCGTAATCGTGAATGCACTCGTCGAGGCAAATTGGCGTTTCGAGCTGCCGCTGCAGTTCCGCGTGCGAATAAATATCGTCCCAGCCGAGCGGTTGCTCGATCATGATCAGGTAGAACTCGTCGAGCCGCTTCAGAAGCGGCGCATCTTCCAGCGTGTAGGCGGAATTGGCGTCAACCATCAGGCGGATGCGTGGGAATCGTTCGCGCAGGGCGCGCGCCTGTTCGATGTCCTTGCCCGGCTTGATCTTGATTTTGATGCGCTGGTATCCGGCGGCCAGTTCCTTTTCGACTTTCGCGATTAGCGCATCCACTGAAGTCTGGATTCCGATCGACACGCCGCAAATAATTTCGTTGAGCGTGCCGCCGAGAAGTTTCGCGAGCGGGATGTTCTTGTGCTTCGCTTCCGCGTCCCAGATTGCGGCTTCCAGGCCTCCTTTTGCCATGTTGTGGCCGCGAACGGGCGCAAGCATGTCCCAGATATCTTCCGCTGAAGCAAATTCCCTCTCGCGCAGAAGCGGCCACAGATAGTCGCGAATGATGTGCCAAGCCGTCTCGACGGTTTCGTAGGAATAATAGGGATCTTCTCCCGCGGTCGATTCGCCCCAGCCGATTACGCCGTCGACATCGGTCTCGACCAGCAGGATTCTGCGAAGCTGCGTTGTCCCGAAGCTCGTTTCAAACGGCGCGATCAGCGGCAGATGGATTTCGCGAAGAGTGATTTTGCGCAGACGCATATTTGGATTCAGCCAGCTCTCACTCAGGCGTCAATTCAGGAAGATGAACGCCCGCCACGGAATCGCGCGGTTCGAGCAAGTAATCGATGGTGTCTTCACGGGTCTCGAGGCCCGTCGCCACAAACTCTTTGCCGAACCACTTGAGAAAACTCTGTCGTGTAAGCGCCTGCACGCGAGCGCCCGAAGCGCGATCGGTGCGCTTGAGTTCTGAAATATTCGAGGCGATTGAGATGCGTTGCGCGCCCGGGTTCGTCGGTGGTTGATTGCCAGCCAGAATTTCCTTTACCCGCGTGGAATCAAGCCACCATTCGGCGACGAGCCGGTCGGTGGGCAGTCCGGCGTGCAGTGGGCTGGCCGTAACGCCGTAGCAATCGGGAACATATCGTCGCGCGACGGCGCCGAGCACCGCAAAATTGAAATGGGCATTCTTCGTTTCCAGCGGATCGAATGTCCATTCCACTAGCGGGATGCCGCGGTTCAGGGCGTCCTGACGCTGAAAAAGCTTCAGGCGGCGGCCGATGCCGAGATTGTGGTATTCGGGAAGCACGCCGGTCATGTGCGAATGAAGAAACTGCAGGCGTCCGCGAATGCCTGCCAGCGCGAGGGTGACGCCGACCATTTTGTCGCCATCAAACGCTCCTAGCACCTGGCCGCCCGTGTGATCCGCGACGACAAAAATCGGCGCAGGGACTGTGATTTCTTCGCCCCAAATTGTGCGCTCCAGGCTGACGCCTTCTTCAAATTCGGCGAGCGAGTGGCAGTGCCGGATTTCGATCTCCCGGAAGGCTGCCCCGGTGCCTTCTCCGGGTTTCTTGGCCGTCGGGTTTCCCGACTTGTGCGCAGATTTGTCGCCGTGCCGGTTAGCGGCCATGACGAACGCCCTTCATCTTCGCGGACTTCGCAGATTTCGCTTCGTTCCACAATTCTTCCATGCGTTCGCGCGGCAGATCTGCGAGGCGGCGATTCTCCCGCTGCGCAGCCGACTCCATGAAATCAAATCGCTGCCTGAACTTGCGATTCGCCTTCTTTAGCGCGATCTCCGGATCGACGCCGAGGAATCGCGCGACATTGACGGCTGCAAATAAGAGATCGCCGGCTTCTTCTTCAATTCGCGCATGCGCGGCGGCGAGCGGGCGTCCGGACAATTTGTCTCCTGCCGCGATCTCGAGAATCTCGCGTTTCTCTTCGTCGACTTTATCGAATACGCCTTCGATATTGTCCCAATCGAAGCCGATATGAGCGGCACGGCGCGTCATCTGATACGCTTCGAGTGCCGCGGGAAGAGACCGTGGGATGCCGCCCAGAATCGAGTCGTCCACGTCCTTGTTTCGCGCAAGCTTCCCTTCCGTCGCGCGCTCTTCCGCCTTGATCTGCTCCCAATTCTTGAGCACCTCAACCGAAGTCGAAGCCGCCACCTTCCCGAAAACGTGCGGATGGCGGCGTACCATCTTCGTGTGAATGGATTCGACTACATCTGAGACCGTGAATCGTCCGGCCTCGTCTGCCAGCACGGAGTGGAATACCACTTGCAGAAGCAAATCGCCAAGTTCAGACGCGAATTCGCGCGGCGTTCCACCATCCATGGCGTCCAACACTTCGTACGTTTCCTCGACGAGAAACCGCCGCAACGACTCGTGCGTCTGCTCGCGGTCCCACGGACAGCCGCCGGGAGCGCGCAACCGCGTCTGTAGTGCAACCAACTTCGCGAACCATTCGCCGGCTAATTTCGCCCGCTTGTCGACGCGCACAATCGATTTGGAATCGCACGCGCGCGAATCCTTGCGCGTGCGGCCGCGCAACTTCGCACAGCGCTTGCCCGGCCGATTGCGTCCCGTCTTGTGGCGTAACGACAACAGAGAGTGTGCGCGCTCCTCCGCGATGGGACAATTTACAGACAGGCGGCGCGAGTGACAAGAGCCAAAACGCCAATCCCGCAAGGCAACGAACGCTATACCCGAACTTATTTAGAGGTATTTCTGGAAGAAAGCCGCGACGCGGTTCATCAAGTAGATGCGACCCGCCGTATCGCTCGCCGGATGGCCGCGCCCCGGCAGGAGCACGACTTCGATGTCCTTTCCGCTCTTGATCCCTTCATTCAGCACGAGCATCGTGTGAATTAAATGGACGTTGTCGTCGCCGGTTCCCTGCCCGATCATCAGCTTTCCCTGAAGCCCGTTCACCGCGTGGACCGGTGAAGCCCGGCGATATCCTTCAGCGTTGTCCTTCGGAAGCCCGAGAAACCGCTCCGTGGCGATCGAGTCATATTGCAGCCAGTCCGACACGGGCGCGCCGGCAAATCCCACTTTAAAATCCTGCGGCGCTTCGAACATCGCGTGCAGAGTCATGTGTCCGCCGTAGCTCCAGCCCCAAATGCCAATGCGGTTCCCGTCGACGAAGGGAAGCGTTCGAAGATATGCCACGCCGTCCCGCTGGTCGGATAGCTCCAGTGCGCTCGCGTTGCGATAAATACTCTGCTCAAACGCGTGGCCGCGCCCGCCCGAGCCGCGATTGTCGACGGAAAAAATCACAAATCCCTTCTGCGCCATCATTTCATTAAAGAGAAAATTCCCGCCCATCCACAGCTTGCGGACCACTTGAGCAGGTCCGCCGTAGGTGTAGACGATGACGGGATACTTCTTTGACGCGTCAAAATTCGGAGGTTTGATCATTGACGCGTTCAGCGCGGTACCATCTTTCGCGGTCACTGTGAAGTATTCCACTGGCGACAGGCCGTAGCTTGCGATGTCCGACTTGTTTTCGCTGATCGCAGCGATCGACGTGCCGTTCGATTGGAACAGCTCCTGCCGAGGAGGCGTCAAGCTGTTGGAGTGCGTATCGACATATGCCGAAGCGTCTGGGGAAAACATCACAGAATGCGTGCCCTCGTCGCGAGAAATTCTTGTGAATCCCGACCCGTCCATAGCAACGCGGTAAAGCTGACGCTCCAGGGGACTCTTCTCCGTAGCAGTGAAATAGACGAGCCCGCGATCTTCATCCACGCCATTGAGAGATTCCACTTCCCAATCGCCGTGCGTGATCTGCCGCACTTCTGTGCCATCGGTCTTGTACAAATATAAGTGGCGATAGCCGGTTCGCTCGCTGCCCCACAGGAATGAATTGCTGTCCTTCGACAACCACAGAATATCGGTAACATTCACCCAGCATTTATCTTTTTCGGTTAGCGCCACGCGCGCGACGCCCGTTGCCGCGTCCACAATTGTAAGTTCCAGCACATTTCCAATGCGTGCCAGGCGTTCAATAGCCAAACGCTTACTGTCTGGCAGCCACGCGACACGCGGAATCAATACTTCTTTGTTGCTTCCGATGTCCATCGATCGAGGTTCACCACCGTTTAAGGACACAACCAGCACCCGGACCACAGGATTCGCCTCGCCCGCGCGCGGCCAACGATCCGTTTCGTTTTCAGTCAGGTCGTCGATATTGTTTTGGATCGAATACCGCGTAACAGCACTTTCATCCATTTCAAGATATGCAATCGCAGAGGAGTCAGGCGCCCACCAATATCCCGAACGTATTTCCAATTCCTCGGGATACACCCAATCCAACTGGCCCTTTCGCAACGCTTCGCTGCCACCCGTCGTTACCGGCCGCGCATCGCCGCCGCTCGTGCTGACAATCCAAATGTTGTAATCGCGCACGAAACTGACCCATCGTCCGTCGGGCGAGATTTTCTCATCGCCGAGCATCGCGCTTCCGCTGACGAGCGTACTGGCCTTCTGCGATTTTAGGTCGTACCACACGATTGAAGTCTGTCCGCGGAACAGCAATGCATTTCCATCCGGCGAAAACTCAAACGCGTTAGGCGGCCTACGGGCTGCGCCCGTTCTCTGCCGGATCGGATACGGTTGCAGCGGAAGGATGGCCATGAGTGTGTCTGCGGAGATCAATACGCTGCGCATTCCGGTCGATGCGTTCATCAATACAAATTTTCGCTTCGCATCCTTAGCCAAGCCGCTCGACTCGATAAATGCGACATTTTTGCCGTCGGGCGACCAACTGATGGCAGCCGCCAATCGACCGCCCAGTCCGGGCTGGTCGTAAATAGCCTCAACGGTAAGCGGTGTGATGGGCGCCGCAGATTGTCCGTTAGTTTGGGCCGCGACGCGGCTTGGGCACAGCATCGCACATTGCGCAAAAACCACGGACAAGCTTGTGGCGACGAACAATCGAGTTGCGCGACTGGCTGGTTCCATCCGTCCTCCAAGAAATCTTCTCAATCGAGAAACGCAAGTGTACTTGAAACACCGAAGCACGCTTCCGGAAAGCACCGCACTCGTACTCAACTCATAAGGTGCAGCTATCTTCGCCGCGCACGGCCGCACAGGGGCCTCAACTTGTGATGACCGGGAGCGGATGTTAAACTTTATTCTCACCTACAATTAGCGACTCAAAGGACACCTCCGTGGCTGATCCCAAGCAGGAAGAATCATTTAAGGTTATCGACAGGCGCCTGTTTTCAGAGGATGGCGCGCTCCGCAAAGATGTAGTGGAGGAGGAAGCCCGGCGCGACGAAGAAGCCGCCGCAAAGGCCGCGAACCGCGCCGCTCAAACAGCTCAAGCTCAGCCGACCGCAAACGTGGCGGCTCAACCAGCGGCTTCCGTGGCGTCCGGAAGCACGCCTTCTTCGACGCTCGCGCCAGAAAGCGGCTCAGAAACGGGCGCGGAAATTCCCGAAGGTTCGCGCAGCTTTCAGATGCTCGTTGATTTCCTTGTTCGCAACGCCGCTGCGATGCTCGGCGGAATGGCTGATCCCCGCACCGGACAGGCGTATCTCGATCTGGAAGGCGCGCGCGAAGTGATCGACATGCTCGACGCCCTTCGCGACAAGACTCGCGGAAATCTATCGAAGGCGGACGATGATTTACTGATCGAAGTTCTCGGCCAGCTCAAACTCACTTTTATGGAAATGTCGAAAGTGGCTGCTGACGCGATGGCGAAAAAAGCCGCGCAAAAGAAATAGTATCGAGATGTACCTCCGAACGCTTTGTACCTATGATCAACGTGGCGGCGCGGACCCAGTCGTTCCCGGCGTTATTGGCCTACACCCCAGCCGCCCGAATTTCGATCGTCGAGAATCTCGGCAGGTGATTTCGAACCGCCTAATGTTCTGGGTCGAAATATCCCGATGTCAAAGTTAGAAATCACAATTCTCGGTTCCGGCACGTCGATGGGGGTGCCGACGCTTGGCTGCCACTGTGCGGTCTGCGAATCGAAGGATGTTCACGACAAGCGGACGCGCCCGTCGGTGCTCTTCTCCTACGGCGGCCGAAACGTAATCGTCGATACCACACCTGATTTTCGCACGCAGGCCATCACGGCGCATCTCGATCGGCTCGACGCCATTCTTTTTACGCACGCTCACGCCGACCACATCTTTGGTCTTGATGATATTCGCCCCTACAATCTGAAGCAAAAAGCTGCGATTCCGATTTATGCTTCGGCCGCTACACTAGACGTTCTGCGGCGCACATTCGCGTACATTTTCGACGACACACCGACAGAAAGTTCGCTTCCGGGCGTCGAACTGCACACGATCGATGGTCCTTTTTCCTTGTTTGGCGTCGAGGTTGTCCCAATTCCTGCGAAGCATGGCCCCGGCGAGGTGCTGGGCTTTCGAATCGGGGACATCGCGTACCTGACGGATTTCAGCACCATCCCGGAAAGCTCGAAGGCGCTACTCGGCGGGCTCGATCATTTTATTCTGGACGCGCTCCGGTACGTGGCGCACCCGATGCACTCAACTGTGGCGCAGTCGCTCGCACTCGTCGCCGAACTCAAGCCGAAGCAGGCCTGGTTCACGCATATCTGCCACGATCTGGGACATGCCGATGCAAACGCAAAATTTCCCGGAAATGTGCGTCTCGCCTATGACGGTCTGCGCATCGAGGCTACGAGGTGATGAGCTTCCATGCCAATGACAACCGCCTGCGACCCGAATTTCCGGGGATCGAAGTGCTGAACTCCGTTGAGGCGTGGATGGCGAAGTTCGGCGACGCGCGAAAGCGAACGGTTGTAACCATCGGCAATTTTGACGGCGTTCATCTCGGGCATCAGCAAATATTGCGCGGCGCAATCGATCGAGCGCAAGTAACGGAGTCGATGAGCGCAGTGCTCACGTTTTTTCCGCACCCTTCGAGCGTCCTGCGCCCCGAGCATGCACCTGCTCTCCTCATGACGCTTCCGCAACGACTGCACGCGTTCCAATCGTTCGGCATCGAAGCGACACTAGTACTGCGGTTTGACCACGCTCTCGCTCAAGTGACTGCTGAAGATTTCGTGCGAAAATTTCTAATAGACACGTTGCGCGCTCGAACTGTATTGATCGGCGGAAATTTCAGGTTCGGACACAAACAGGCTGGAGATGTCAGCCTCCTAGTGAAGTTAGGTCAGCGCGAGGACTTCGAAGTGATCGTAGTTCCACCCGTGATCCAGGACGGAGTGGTGGTTTCCAGCACCGCGGTGCGCAACGCTGTTCGCGAAGGACGCTTGGAGGAAGCTGCGCGGCTGCTAGGGCGTCCGTTCGAGCTCAGCGGAGAAATAAAGACGGGCACGGGACAGGGCCGAAAACTCGTCGTGCCTACGCTAAACCTTGACACCGAACAGGAGTGCCTGCCGAAGAACGGCGTCTATGCGACCGAGAGTGTGATTGGCGGCAAAATGTATCGGTCGGCAACGAACGTGGGTGTGCGTCCCACATTCGATGGGCATCGACTGGCGATTGAGTCTCATCTTTTCGATTTTTCGCAAAGTTTGACGAGCGGGCCGATGGAAGTGCGGTTTTGCAAGAGGCTTCGCGACGAACAGAAGTTTTCAGGCCCGGAAGCGCTGCGGGAACAAGTGCTCCGCGATATTGGCGAGGCGCAAGCCTATTTCGCGTCACTGGCTGAAAGGCGTTGACTGTTTACAATTTCCTGCGCGGACCAAACTAAAGATGCAGGACGGGCGGACTGGGCCGGTTAGTCTAGCCGAGGGGGTGACGGATAATCATTCGATTTACTGTTGGTGGTGAATCGCACTTCTTGGAGCCGGATTACTTTCAGCGGCGACTTCCTATTCGCCGCCAACTTCTTCTTCGGCGCTTTGATTCCTTTCATACTTTACCTCACCCAGGATTTGGCGTGTCCCGCAAGAAAGTATAGGGGCGCACGGGCGGACTGTCAACGACACACACTGCGGGGCAAAAACACGGCAACAGAAAGAAGAACTATGCTTCATCAAACGGCGCGTGCTTTTTGTTGGCTGTGCTGCCGTTGGCACTCGGCGCACGTGCCGCCAATCTCGGTGCGGCTCACCGTGATGTCGATGTTGCAGTCGCGCGCGATCTGTTTTTTTAGCTCTTCGTAAAGCGGGCTCTCCACCTCACGGACCTTTCCACACCGCAGGCACGCCACGTGAATGTGGTCGCGCGGGCCATGGCTCTCATAGAAGTGGCGATCGCCACGAAGGTGCAGTAGATCGAGCTCGTCAATCAGCCCGTGCCGCTTCAGAAGATCAATCGTGCGGTACACGGTGACGCGCGTGATATTCGAATCGATCTTCTGCGCGCGTTCGAGAATTTCTCCGGCATCCAGATGTCGCCGCGCCGTTTCCATCACCTGCAGCAGCACGCGTCGCTGGCGTGTGAGCCGGATCCCGCGTTCTCCCAGTTCACGCTGAAGACGTCCGGGAGCTTCGTGAACATTGATCCGTTCGCCGGTGGAAACGCGATGTGCGGGTGTGGAGGACATTTTCGCCTGCAGAAGATTATATCAAATGATGAATCGTCGCGCGAAAATCTACTGGCATCGGCAAGGTTCGGGTTTCGGCATGGGTACCGCATGCCATGGCCGCGAGTGGGCTGGAACGAAACGGCCCATCGGCTGGGCGCTGTGAGTCGCGCCTTAATGATGCTGGATCAATTTCACAATGTCGCTGTACATCACGAATCCAAAAATCCCCAGCAAGAACACCAACCCCACCTGTACAAATCGCTCTTTCACTGCGATGCTTAGATCGCGGCGGAGCGATCCTTCGATCGCCAGCAGCAATACATGGCCGCCATCGAGAATTGGAATCGGAAGCAAGTTGAGCAAGCCGAGATTCAAGCTAATGATTGCCATGAACTCGATCAGCCGCATCGGCCCGCCTTTGGCGGCGCGTCCTGATTCACGGGCAATTCCAACGACGCTCTGCAACTGCCGGATCGAAACTTTTCCAGTGAAGAGTCCGGCGAGTACGTCAAAAATCTGGCGCATTCCGCCCATCGTCGCGAGTCCGGCATCTTTAATCGCCGAAGTGAACCCGAGGCGCTCGTAGTCGTCGTTCGTGCGGGGCGCGACGCCAATCTGCCAGGCCGGTTCGCCATCGCTACCCATTCCCTGCATCGGAGTCATCTCAAGCGGAATATCCTGCCCGTCGCGCCGGACTACGAAATTGATCGTGCGGCCGCTCGAGCCTCGGACGATTTCCACCAATTGCGGCCAGGTGACTACCGGCTTCCCGTCGATCTGGGTGACGGTGTCACCCGGTTTCATTCCCGCCTTTTCCGCGGGAAATCCGATCGCGATTTCGTCAGCAGTGGGAGACATCGCGGGATAACCAACCACACTCGATGCGTCCGTTTTGGTCGATAACGCCAAGGGGGCGGTGATTGTCTGCTCGGACCCGTTCCGGGAAACGACGATAGACACGGAGTTTCCGGGCTTGCCTTTGCTAATTTGCTCGAAGACCTTGTCCCAAGTCGGGGTCTTCTTGTCGTCAACAGAGAGAATCATATCGCCGGCCTGAATGCCGCTCACGGCGGGAGGATTCTGTGGCACGGCCGCAACCTGCGGCGCCTGCTTCAAGTACTGCGGCTCAGGAATGCCGACCATCCAGAAAATTCCCCAAAAGATCAGGAATGCGAGAAGGATATTCATCGCGGGCCCCGCAATGGCAATTAGGACGCGGACCCATCGCGGTTTGGAAAGAAATTCGTAATCCGCTCCAGTGCGCTCTTCCACCGGATTGTCGCCGGCCATCCGGACGTAGCCGCCAAAAGGCAGCACACTGACGCGATAGTCCGTGTCGCCGCGTTTCACGCCAAACAGGCGCGTCCCGAAACCAAATGAAAACACTTCCACTCGAACCCCGGCCAACTTCGCGGCGATAAAATGCCCCCACTCGTGCACGAAGATCATGATTCCCAGCACGAGGCTGACGGATACGAGCGCGATGAGTCCGTTTTGCATCATTCCCATGGGTCCCTCACATCAATTGTACAGGAGCCGGCAAAAACTCGCGAATCCAGTGCCGCTGCAGGTGCGTACGGCAGAGAACTCTTCCATCGATTCAATTCTTGTGCCGCGTCAATTCTTCGCGCGCGAGGCGTCTCGCTTCCAAGTCCGCCCCGAGCACGTCGTCGATACTCGTCATCGCAGTCCGAGGCATCCGATCGAGAACTCGTTCGATCACCGCTGCGATTCCTAGAAATGGCAACTTGCGTTCGAGAAATGCGGCCACGGCGATTTCATCGGCAGCGTTCAGAGCGCAAGGCAGAGGACCGCCTTGCCGAAGCGCCTCTTTCGCCAAATTCAAGCACGGGAATTTTCGCGCCGGAACTTCCTCGAAGTCGAGCTTTCGTAATGCCGACCAATCGAGGGCACAACCGTTCGACGGGAACCGCTCCGGATAGGTTAGCGCATATTGGATGGGCATGCGCATGTCGGTTGGACCAAGCTGTGCCAGGATTGAACCATCCACAAATTCGACCATCGAGTGGATCGTAGACTGCGGATGGATGACCACCTGGATCCTGTCGAGATTCATTCCAAAAAGCCAGCGCGCTTCGATCACCTCAAAACCTTTGTTCATTAGCGTGGCGGAATCGATCGTGATTCGCTGCCCCATTTTCCAGTTTGGATGCGCAAGAGCTTGCTTGGGCGTCACTTTGGAAAGCTTCGAAATGGGAGTCTTGCGAAACGGGCCGCCCGACGCGGTGAGAACCAATCTTCGAACTTCGCGATCTTCGCCTGCCCGGAGGCACTGGTGAATTGCGTTGTGTTCGCTGTCCACCGGCAGCAGCGCCACGCCATGCTTCTTCACCGCAGCCATCACTACTTCCCCGGCTGCAACCATCACTTCTTTATTTGCAAGGGCGATGGTTTTGCCGCACTGAATGGCTTTGTAGGTGGCGGGCAGTCCAACAACGCCCACGGCGGCCGAAATTACGATCTCGGCGTCGGGATGCGTGGCGACCCGCTCGATTCCCTCGGCACCAAAGAGGATCTCCGGCCCAGGCACCAGGCGGGACTTTCTCAATGCTTCGCGCAGGTCGCGTGCACCAGCTTCGGTTCCAACCGAGATAACTTTCGGCCTGTATCGGCCCGCTTGTTCCGCCGCGAGCGCGATGTTCGATCCGGCAGCAATGGCGACTACTTCGAAGCCGCCGGGCAGCGAGTCGACCACACTCAACGACTGCCTGCCAATCGAGCCCGTTGACCCTAGAATCGAGACGCGCTTCATGTATGAAGCGATTTTATAGATGTTTGAGAGATTTTGCGAACACCGTTCCGCGGTCTCGTGATAATTCGGCATGCCCCGAGCGCGCGCCTGCGCGGTGGGTTCGCGCCCTTCGCATATCACTCCTCAGCACCGGCGCCGCAAGGATCACGTGTTGACCATTGGTATGCGTCCGATTGACATCGGGCGCGCTCCTTGAGAGCACGGGTGTAAACTTCCAACAGAGATTGGGCGTGAGCGCCGTGCAAACCATTTCCGCGGTGTTCGTCCCTGGTCACAGATTGGAGATGGTGGATGGCTGAGATCAAGGTTCCTGGATCTGCGGTCGGCGAAAGCAGTTCGGAACGGCGCCGGACGCAGCGCGTTCAAATCGCGATGCCTGTGATTGTCCGCGGAAAGACGGGCACGCAGAATTTCGAAGAAGAAACTTTCACGGTCGCGGTAAACGCGAACGGTTGCATGGTGCGAATGACGAATCGAGTAGCCCGCGCTCAGCAGATTTCGATCGTAAATCCGAAGACCGCTGAAGAACTTCCCTGCAATGTGACGTTTATCGGCCAAAAGGACGCCGGAAAGATGGAAGTGGGAATCGAATTTTCCGAACCGTCACCGCTTTTCTGGCGCATCGCATTTCCGCCCGAAGATTGGGATCCTTCAGAACGGAAACGTGCATCAAATGCGCCGTCTCCGAAGCTGCCGACGACGCCTCCCCGCCGCTAACTTCAAGTTCGACAGCGTTACAGACGAGTCCCCGCGCGTTACGAGAAACCGCACAATCGGAGTACGCGATTCCCGCCCTATTTTGTCACCCACTGGTACAACGCCCAGACAACCGGGCTCGCGAGAATCAGGCTGTCGATGCGGTCGAGAACTCCTCCATGGCCCGGGAGCAAGGTGCTTGAGTCCTTCACCGCCGCACCGCGCTTATACGCCGATTCGATCAAGTCACCCATTTGTCCGGCAATATTAGCCGCTCCGGCAATCACCAGCATCGTGAGTGCATCGGTGTGCAGCCACTTCGCGAAGAAAACGCCCACGAGCAGCGACGCGAGCATATTGCCCATCGCGCCTTCCCAAGTCTTGTTTGGGCTGAGCGCAGGAGCCATCGGAACTCGACCTAGGCCCTTGCCGACGAAGTAAGCGAGGATGTCGCCGGCCCAGACGAGGCACAGGGTAAAGAGAACGAGACGGCGGCCCTCGAGGGGAATTTCGTTGATCCGGACGAGATAACTGAAAGGAAGCGGGACGAATAGTAGTCCCGCCGAACTGATGGCGATGGCGGGAAGCACTTCGTGGAGCGCCCAGCGAGTGGCGAGCCCAATCCCAGCCGCGCCGAAGATAAAAACGAGCAGCACAGCGTCGATAGAGAGCACGCCGCCCGCAGCATTTCGCACGATCGACAATCCTTGGCCGAACACATGCGTCTCAACCAGTCCTTGAGAATATTGCGCATAAAATAATCCGGCGGCGCAGACGATTGTCCATTTGCGAAACGGACGCATTCCCATACGCTCGCCAAGATCGAAGAATTCCACGAGCGCCAGGATCGCTATCAAGGCGGCCACGCCTGCCAGCACCCACGCGGGTCCCCACCAGACGAGCGCAACGACCACCGGGATCAGGACGACCGCTGTAAAGATGCGTCGAAGCATTACGGCTAGCCCTTTGCCGCGGCAGGATGCTCTTGGTTTGCGCGGTGAGTGTTGGATGAGCGGGATGATGTCGAGCGTGGTGCTCCAAGTCCGCCGTAACGGCGCTCGCGTTTTTGGTAGTCGATAAAGGCTTCGAGGAGGCGGGCTCGCGAAAAATCCGGCCAGAGTGTTTCGGTAACGTAAATCTCAGCGTACGCAATTTGCCACAATAGAAAATTGCTGACGCGCATCTCGCCGCTTGTGCGAATCAGCAGGTCCGGGTCGGGCAGTCCCGCAGTATACAGGTGAGCCGCGATTGTTTCTTCGTCAGCGCGAAATTCCAACGCACCATTCGAGCGGGCGTTTTCGATCATGGCGTTGAAGGCGTCGACGATTTCAGCCCGCGCGCCGTAGTTCAGCGCGACGACGAGTTTCATTCCCGAGTTTTGCGCCGTGAGGCGCATGGCGTGGTCGAGATCCTTGCGAACGCCGTCCGGCAGGTCGGCATCACGGCCGATGACAATGAGGCGAATATTATTTTTATGGATCGAAGGCAGTTCCCTCTTGAGGTATTCGCGAAGTAGGCGCATCAAGAAGTCGACTTCCGCCTGCGGTCGGCTCCAATTCTCGCGGGAGAACGCGTACAGCGTGAGGCACGGCAATTTCAGCCGTGCGCAAGTTTCGATAATTTCGCGGGCTGCTTTTACGCCTCGCTGGTGGCCCGCGACGCGCGGCAAGTGTCGGCGCTCGGCCCAGCGGCCGTTGCCGTCCATGATGACGGCGACATGATGCGGCAAACGCTTGAGATCGAGCTTCTCGAGAAGCTCGGCTTCGTCGCGATTGACAGACTTCAAAATCTCGCTGGTTTTCACTCGGAAATCACTCGAGGCGTGTCCGCGAGGGAAAGTAGCATACGAGGTGGAGAGGCGCAACAGTGCGGGGAGTCGTGACTCGTAACTTGTAACTCGTGATTTGCGGATTGCGATTTGTGATTCGCTGTGGAGGCACTCCGGCATGGGGTCCGAAGATGGAGTCGCCGACAAGGAGAACGGCAATGGCTGTGGTTATCGCGACGAGGTGCAGGGGCGGGTAGGTTGAGGATTCACCTTCCCCGCCGTCGCTACCTGCAGCGGTTATCTCAACCCGTAGAGCGAGACTTTGGGGTTTTGGCCTCCCCAATTGCCGCGCTCGTAATAGAGTTCGACGCTCTTGATGGTGCGGTAGTTGCCAGGCAGATCAATCGGTGGGCTGCTGGAATTTCCGTGGACTACGAAGTTCGCGGCCAGCTGCTGCTCCTGCCCGTTCTCGTAATGTACGATCACATGGTCGAATTTCACCGAAGTGCCTTGAACCTTGAGGCGAAGTGCGCGAAAAGAGCCTTCGCCGTTGCCGACCTTGATTTTGTCGTGGTCAGCGTGTCCGTCGACGTGCGACGAACCGAGGTATACCCAGGACTTTCCGGCTGAAGTTGCGACATAGCCGAGGAACACGAAGGACAGCAAGAAAATCCAGCGGTGAGCTGCTCGAAAGCGCATTTAGCTACCTCCTGTGAAGTGATTTCTTAAGCGAAAGCGGGCTGGCAATTCGTCTGACTAAACCGAGTGTACGCAGCCGATTTACTCGAAGTCAAGGACGCTTGCTACCGGATACGTGCACATCGCGCCAACGAAGCATGCGCCAGACTCTCTAGGTATCGGTCCATCGGCGCGTTCACTTGAGTGCGGAGGCATCCTAAGTTCCGACTTCCTTGCTGTAATTGCCTCGGCGATATGCACTCCCCTGCTGATCGCCGCGAAATCCGAATACGCGACGCTTAAGCTGTTACTGCGGCTTCGATCTAGCTACCGGTTGGAACCACTCCTGCGCCTTCAATCATCAGGATGACTGTTTTTTCCGGGGCACGCGTGCGGTGAACGACGCCGCGCGGGACTGTGAAGCCTTGCTTGGGCAGGAGTTCTACGGTCCGGTTTTCGAGGTCGATGAGGAAACGGCCGTCAACGACGTAGAAAAATTCGTCTTCGTCGTCGTGCTTGTGCCAGTGAAATTCGCCTTGCATGATGCCGAGGCGGACGACGCAATCATTTACCCGGCAGAGGGTTTGGTTGTACCAGTTGTCCGTACAGGCATCTACAAGGGATTTGAGGTCGACGAGTTCGAGCGGATTGAATTTTGTGTTCAGATTTATGGAGTATGGAGATTGAGTGGACATTTTGGCTCCCTTCGCTGCAACGCTCGGGTTTATTTTATATCGGCGACGATAATGCGAGTAGTGCCGACTGGCGAGTTCAGGCGGGGGCGAGAGACAAACTGGCCCACCTACCCTCGGCGGCTCAGAGAACAAAAAGCCGGCTGCTACAAGTGCAATCGATGCATCAGTGAGCCGGATAGGCCCGCGGAATTCGGTTGGGCAATGGTGGCATATACCAGGACGAGCGTAAGGGCAATCATGATGATGCTCATAGTCCACGCGACGATGTTGAAGCCGAGCGTGTTGACATGCTCGCCCATCAAGTCGCGGCGGTTGATGAGCAGAAGAATAAAGATCAGGACGACCGGGAGCCAGACGCCGTTGGCGACCTGCGAGAGAACGAGGATTTTCAGGAGCGGAGCTTTGGGAATCAAGATGATCCCCGCCCCTACGACAATCAGGCCCGTGTAGAGAGAATAGAACGTCGGGGCTTCGTTCAGTTTGCGGTCGAGACCTGCTTCGAAACCGAGGCCTTCGCAGATCACGTGCGCGGTTGAGAGCGGAAGAATCGATGCAGCGAAGAGCGACGCGTTCAGCAGGCCGAAGGCGAACAGCGCGCCGGCCCACTTCCCTGCGAGCGGCTTGAGAGCAGCGGCGGCTTGGGCGGCATCGCTGATGGTGGTGAGGCCGTTCGCGTGCAATGTGGCGGCGCAGCAGACGATGATGAAGAACACGATGCACATGCAGGAGATGCTGCCGACGAGAACGTCGAGACGAGCGTGCTTGTATTGGCGCGGGCCGACGTTTTTCTCGACGAAGCCTGCCTGCAAATAGAAAAATTGCCACGGAGCGATGGTGGTACCGATCAGAGCCGTCAACATCAGAAGATATTCCGCATTGAAATGAAAAGTGGGCGCGATGGTTTCTTTGGCTGCAAGGAGCCAGTCGGGCTTTGCGAGTACCGCCGAGACCACATACGACAGATAGAAAGCGCAGGCCACCAGAAATATTTTTTCCACCTGGCGGTAGGTGCCCTGCACGACCAGAAGCCAAACGGCGATGGCGGCGATGGGCACGGAAATGTACTTGCTGATGCCGAAGATTTGCATCGAGGCTGCAACGCCGGCAAATTCGGCAACCGTGTTCCCAAGGTCGACGATCAACGCCGCGGCCATCACGAAAAATGTGGAGCGGAAACCGAATTCTTCGCGGATCAGATCGGACAGACCCTTGCCCGTGACGACACCCATGCGCGCGCACATTTCTTCGGTGACGTAGAGCGCGATGGTCATGGGAATCAGCGACCAGAGCAGCGTGTAACCGAACTGTGCGCCGGCGGTGGTGTATACGGTGATGCCGCCGGCATCGTTGTCGACGTTCGAGGTGATGAGGCCGGGGCCGACGACAGCGAGGAGGAGCAGTAGCCGATTGCGCATGAAGCGCGTGCGACGGCTGATCTGCTTGCCTCGCGACTTCAAGTCGGCGAACGTGCGCTCGATTGTGACCCAGGTGTTCACTGCTTCCCAAACCTCAAAGGTTCAAAAATGCGCGCCCGCTCTCGACGGCCTTGCCATTGAGGGCACGGAATGCCGTGCCCCTATGACGCGAAAGCTAACACCGCGGCTTGACGTGTTATAGCTTTGCGTTCATGCGGCTTACGACGTCGTCCACTGTGATAGCGCCGATGGGGCGATTATCTCCGTCGACGACCGTTAATCCGCGTAAATTATATTTGTCGAAGAGGTCGAAAATTTCCTTTTCGCTCGTATCGGTCTGAACGGAAAGTATCGGCTCGAAGCGAAGCTCGTCCATGCGCTGTTCGGAACTTGCGATCACGAGGCGGGCGATGGGCACGGTTCCCGCGAGCGCGCCGTAATGATTGATGAGCACAATGTTGTCGAGCTGGTCCGGAATGATTTCGTTGAAGCGAATGTGGTCGACTACTTCTCCTCTGGTGGCGTCTTCGCCGACGACGACAAGCTCGGTATTCATCATGCCGCCTGCGGTATTCTCGTCGTAACGCATCAGCGCTTCCACTTCAGTTTTTTCGTCGCCTTCCATTTCCTGCATCACTTCTTTCGAGGTCTCAGGCGGAAGGCTCGCGATCAAGTCGGCGGCTTCGTCGGGACTCATCTCTTCGAGAATGTCGGCGGCCTTTTCGGGATCGAGTTTTTCGAGGACTTGCGTCTGTAATCGCTTGTCGAGCTCGGCGATTGCTTCTGCGGCGCTCTCCTCGTCGAGTGAATCGATGATGCCCTGGCGCTCCGCCGGCGACAATGCTTCCATGATTTCGGCGAGGTCTGCAGGATGGAGAGCGGAGAGTTTTTGGCTGGACATGCGAAGCTTCACGCGGCGAAGCGGATCGGACTCAATCAGGTTGACGAATTCCCAGCGAATCGACCGCGGCGGCAATCGTTCTTCGATGCGGCGAATGCCCATCGGCGGAACCAGGCCTTGCAGCAGGCGCCGCACGGCGCCTTTTACTCCGACGTCCACCTGCGTGATGCGCATTTCGACGTTGCCATTGGTGCGATGCTCGGAAAGATCGATGTCATTCACGCGGACGACTTTTCGGCCGTTCGTATCGATAATTTGCTGATCGAGGAGGTCCTTGCGTACCGCAAGCCACGCTTCGTTGGGCTGATACAGTTCGAGGGCGGATTCGTCGGTGCTGAGCTTCACGCGGCCGGGAGCGACGGATGCAATCTGGTCGTAGCGGGCAACGATAGGGCGATACTGGCCGCGACCGAGGAGAAGGCGAGCAACGCGATTCGGCTGGTCGGCCGGCTCGATGAACATTTCTTTGACGCGACCTACGAAGTTTCCAGATGAATCGTAGGTTTCTGCGCCTAGAATTTCTGTGGCGTGAAGCATGACGGCTCCTTACCAAGCGAAACGGGGCAGCTTTGCTGATGGCCTGGAGACCCGAAGCTCCGAGGCAAAAAAAAAGCCCGAAACCGGCGATGTATCCGGCCACGGGCAAAAGCTGCCGCCCTCGGATTAGGTCAGGCCGGGCCTCGCCTCCCTGCTCCCCGATACCGGCGGAGAGCAGCGATCGAATGCATCCGGAAAGGCGCAGGCCGAGTGTCAGACCCCGCGATAGACGCCGCAAAACGCCCTGCGAGGCGTCTACTTCCCGGTTCCAGATTAGACGAACGCTCTTCCATTGCGCTGCGCCTTAGTCCCCGATTGACTAGTAAAGGGATACGGAAATTTTGTCAAGCGAAGAGTGCATGATTCGCGAGATTTTTATCTTTTTTGTCTGGGGAATAACATATTGCGGGGAGATCTGCCGAGCCGGCGGCATTCGGCGGCGTAAACGTCCCAATATGTGCCGCGATAATAGTCGCGCGGCGTGAAACCTAGGGCGCGTGCGGCGCGATCGATCGCGAGCGGCTGGCCTTCGAGTTCGAGAAAAACGCCCGCGGGAGTCTCATCGAGTTCGAGCGCGAGGCCGTGGAGTCGAAAAGTGGTGCGGAACTTCTCATAGCGGAAGGTCGGACGCAGACCGAGGCGTCGCATGATTTGATACCAAGGACGCATGCGGGTCACAACCAACTCCCTTTCGAGTTTTTCTTTGTACCGAAACAGGCCGGCGGTGGGGCGCGTAGGGGCTTTCGCAGTGATCACAGTCCGGGTCGGCGGAATCTTAGGTTTCAGCTGGTGCGCTTGCGACTCGCTGTGTGGCGTTGGAGCGGCTGTTTCCAGCCGAACGCGCAGCAGGCGGCCTCGACTACGGAGAGCGGAGTCTGGAGTATCGTAAAGGGTGTTCCGCTCGAGGACCCGGCCGCCGTATCGGGCCCCGAGGCCGTGCAACGCTAGGAGGATGCGCCGCACCTCGGTGACGCGAAGCTTTACTTCTATCTCGCGGTTTGTCGAGCGATTGGCGTTTCGTTTCATTGGGAGCCGACCGGCGACATTACGGTAATTATAACGCAGCGCCGCTCGCCTCGAACGGTGTTGCCAGACCGTGCGCGAGCCAGCATAATCGCTTCCCTACCGAAGGCTTACGCGCGCAATGAAACATGCCAAAATGACTTCGCAAAGATGACCGAACCGACGACTCCACTGATGCAGCAGTACCACGCTGTGAAAAAACAGCACCCCACGGCGCTGCTGCTATTCCGCCTCGGCGACTTCTACGAGCTTTTCTACGACGATGCGAAAGTGGCGTCGAAAATCCTGCAGATTACATTGACCGCGCGTAACAAGGAGAAAGAAGGGTCCGTCCCGATGTGCGGCGTTCCCTATCACGCGGCTGAGAATTACATCGCGCGACTGATTCGCGCGGGCCACAAAGTGGCGATTTGCGAGCAAATGGAAGAGCCGGGCCCCGGCAAGAAAATCGTACGGCGCGAAGTGATCCGCGTCCTTACGCCAGGGACGGCGACCGGCGCGGGCTTGGTGGAAGCGAAGGAGAACAATTTTCTCGCCGCGGTAGCGCGAAGTGCGGCCGCGAGCGCCGCGGTTGGATCGGGCGGTCGGGCTGTTTCCCGCGGCAGCACCGATGCGAGCGTGATCGGACTCGCATTTGTTGATCTCTCAACGGGTGAATTCCGAGCAACGGAATTCGCGGGCGAGAAAGCCGAAGCGCGTTTGCGCGATGAACTGGGAATCCTGCGACCACGGGAAGTGCTGCTGCCGCAACCGGTATCCCTCTTTCCCACTTCAGCGGCGGCGAAAGAATTGAACGGATTGGGCGCCGTGGAAACACGGCTCGATGACTGGATATTCGAGCCGAACCACGCGACGCGGGTGCTCGAAGAGCATTTTCGCGTAGTCGCGCTCGAAGGATTCGGATTGCACGAGCATCCGCAGGCGACTGCTGCGGCCGGCGCACTCGTCCATTATTTGCGCGAGACGTCGGCGATCGGAGCGCGCAAACCCGGAGGATGCGGCGGTCGTGCCGTCGATGCGGCCTGCCGGGACAGGCCTCGAACATCTAGACCGGATCACCTACTACGAGCAGCAGGACGCGATGATTCTCGATCAGGTGACGGCGAGGAATCTGGAGCTCGTGGAGGCTTCAACCGGGGACGATACGCGAGCAACTTTGCTTGCGGCCATCGATGAGACCGCGACCGGGATGGGCGCGCGGCTTCTGCGGAGTTGGGTTCTGCGGCCGGAGATATTGCTTGCGGAGATCGACGCGCGGCTCGAGGCTGTGGGGGAGTTGAAATCACGAACGGTGGCTCGTGAGGAAATTCGCAGCGAGCTGGAGGGGATTCTTGATATTGAGCGGTTGACGAGCCGCGTTACGCTCGGCGTCGTGACTCCGCGGGATTTGCTGGCGTTGAAATCATCGCTTGAAAAGATTCCTCGTGTTCGTGCGCGAATCGACTTGGGCGCTGAGAGGGCCGCCGCGTCGGGCATCGCGCCTCGCCTTGCAACGATTCACGCGCAGATGGATGAGATGGTTGACGTGCGCGATTTGATTGCTCGCGGGATCGCCGATGATCCGCCGGCGATGGCGAATGATTCGGGTGTGATCCGTCGAGGCTACCATGCGGAGCTCGATGAGCTTCGCGACATTACGAAACAAGGGCGCCAAATCATTGCCGCGATGGAGGAGCGCGAGCGAAAGCGCACCGGCATCGCGTCGCTGAAAATTCGCTATAACGGCGTGTTCGGATTTTATATCGAAATATCGAAAGCGAACCTGCACCTTGCGCCCCCGGATTACGAGCGGAAGCAGACGCTTGTGAACGCGGAGCGGTTCACCTCGAGCGAACTGAAGGAACACGAGGGAAAGGTTCTGTCTGCCGAGGAGCGCGTCCTTGAAATCGAGCGCCGGCTCTACGGCGAGATTCGCGAAACGATTGCGCGCGAAGCGGGTCGCCTGCGCCGGACGGCCGCGGCGATCGCGCAACTCGATGTGCTGGTGAATTTTGCGCGCACTGCGGCTTCGCGTAATTATTCGCGACCGGAGTTCACTGACACGGGAATCGACGCGAAGGGGAAGCGTGGCGCGTTGATGATTTCGGGCGGGCGGCATCCCGTGATCGAAAAGCTACTCGAAGAACGCGGTGAACGTTTTGTACCGAACGATTTGTATCTTGACGATGAATCCCAATTCCTGTTGGTGATTACAGGCCCGAACATGGGCGGCAAGTCGACTTACCTGCGGCAGGCGGCACTCATTTCGATTCTCGCGCAGATGGGGTCATTCGTTCCGGCGGCGCAGGCAAAGTTGCCAGTGCTGGACCGGATATTTACGCGGATTGGCGCGTCCGACAACCTCGCGCGAGGACGTTCGACTTTTCTCGTCGAAATGAGCGAGGTAGCTGCGATTCTGAATACCGCGACTTCTGCGAGTCTGGTGCTGCTCGATGAAGTGGGCAGCGGAACGTCGACATTTGATGGGTTGTCGATCGCATGGGCGGTCGTCGAGGCCCTGCACTCCGGTGCCCGGCCGAAGACACTTTTTGCGACGCACTATCACGAATTGACGGAGCTTGAGCAGCTTTTGCCCGGCGTGAAAAACGTCCACGTGTCAGTGCAGGAAGCAGGAAACGAAATTGTGTTTTTGAGGCGGGTCGAGCCGGGTAGCGCCGACAAGAGCTATGGCATCGAAGTGGCGAGGCTGGCAGGATTGCCAAATGCCGTGATTCGTCGCGCGCGGCAAATCCTACGCAAACATGAAGAGAGCGAAGACAAACTGACCGAGCAGCTTTCACCGGGTGCAACGATTCCTGCTGCGGAGCAGGTGAGTTTCACGGCGATCGACGAGAAGGTGCTCGAGGCGTTGCGTTTAGCGGAATTGAACAAGCTGACCCCGCTGGAAGCACTGAATTTGCTGGCGGCGCTGCAGAAGCAGCTGAAATAGGATGGTAAAGGCCCGATCGATGCGAGTGCTGGGAATGATGTCGGGAACATCGGCCGATGGTATCGACGTCGCGCTTGTGGAGATTGCAGGCGCGCCGCCGCGTATTTCCGCAAAATTCCAAGGCCACTATCACGTTCGATTCCCTGCCGCGGTTCGGGCCGCGATTTTGCGGCTTGCTAATGGCGAGCCGACGACGACGGCGGAAATCAGCCAGCTCAATTTTCTGTTGGGCGAGGAGTTTGCGCGCGCGGCAATCGAAGCTTGCAGGAGCTGGCGCGTTCCGATGCGGCAGATATCGCTGATCGGTTCGCACGGTCAGACGATTTTTCACCAGGGAATTCCGGCGCGATTTCTTGGAGCGCGTCGCGTGGCTTCGACGCTTCAAATCGGCGAGCCGAGCATTATTGCAGAGCGAACAGGCGTGACGACAATTGCGGATTTTCGTCCGGCGGACATGGCTGCTGGCGGAGGTGGCGCGCCGCTGGTTCCGTTTGTCGATTATCTTTTGTATCGGCACAAACGGCTCGGGCGCGTTGCGCTGAACATCGGCGGAATTGCGAACGTCACCGTGATTCCCGCGAACGCACGACCCGAGGACGTATTCGCGTTCGACACCGGGCCGGGAAATATGATCCTCGACGCGATCGTGGAATCCGTCACACACGGGCGCAAAGAGATACGATCGCGACGCGAAAATAGCGTGCAGCGGGAAACTTATTCCGGCATTGCTCAGTCGATTGATGCGGGAACCCTACCTCCGAGAGAAGCCACCGAAGACGGCGGGGCGCGAGCAGTTCGGCCGGGCGTTTGCCGAGAAAGTGCTGGCTTGGGAAAAATCCGCGCGGCAGCGTCCGGCGGATTTGGTGCGAACCGCGACTGTGTTCACTTCCCTTTCGATTTCTGATGCGTTCAACAGATTTATTCTGCCACGCGCGCATGTGGATGAACTTATAGTCGCCGGAGGCGGCGCGCGAAATCCGCTTATGATGGCGCAGCTTGGCCGCAGCGCTACCAGACATTCGAATCGTGCCCGCGAGCGATTTCGGCATTCCCACTGATGCGAAGGAAGCGTTTGCATTTGCGGTGCTGGCCCATGAGGCCTACCACGGACGCGCGAACAATCTCCGTCTGCGACCGGTGCGCGGCATCCGGCGGTGATGGGCAAGCTGGTGCACGGACGGTTACGCTAGGATGCGGCATCTTGTTCTCGCAACGCTTCTGTGCTCCCTCTGCCTGACAAGTTGTTCGCGCAGTCGCGATTCGGGCGAGCCAGGCACGGTGAACTTCCTCATTGAGTCGATGCCTACGAATCTCGATCCACGCATCGGCACGGACGCGCAATCGCAGCACCTCGATGGCTTAATTTTTGATTCCCTCGTCGCGCACGATGCGCAGATGAACGTCGTCCCAGACCTCGCGGAAAGCTGGGACGCGCGTGATGCGCTCACGTACGTATTTCATTTGCGCCGCGGCGTGCAGTTTCATGACGGCCGCACACTCACCTCCGCCGACGTGAAATTCACGTTTGATTCGATCATGGACGGAACTGTGAAGACACCGAAACGCGGAGCCTTTCGCATGGTTGCGTCGATTGAGACGCCGGATGATTGGACAATCGTGTTTCATCTGCGCGAGCCGTACGCTTCGTTTCTGTGGAATCTGACGCGGCCGGGAATTGGTGTGGTGCCGCGCGGCGCGGGCGCTGAAATGTCACAACATCCGGTGGGGACAGGACCATTTCGATTTGTGAACGAAATTGCGGACCAGGAAATCTTGCTCGAGCGGAATCAGAAATACTTCGGAGAGATACCCGCGGCGGAGTCATCGGACCCAACAAACCCATCTGGCGTGAAGGCGGGTGAAGCGCCTGCAATGCGCGGCAACGTGGATCGAGTGCGATTCCGGATCGTGCCGGATGCAATTGTGCGCGCGCTCGAACTCCGCAAGGGTACGGCTGATGTTGCAGTGAATTCGCTCAGTCCGGACATGGTTGTGACACTCGCGAAAGAGCGCGGCCTGGTGGCCGACCAGCAACCCGGAACGACCATCGCTTACATCGGTTTCAATCTCGAGGATCCGATTCTCGCGCACCGCGAGGTGAGGCAAGCACTCGCCTACGCCACCGACCGGGCGACGCTAATTCGCTATCTGTTGCGCGGCCAGGCGCGTGCGGCTGGGAGTTTATTGCCGCCGAACCACTGGGCGTACGATCCAGACATTCCGCAATACGATTTCGATCTCGCACGCGCCGAACAATTGCTCGATGCGGCAGGTTTCCCGCGCGGCGCTGGCGGCGTGCGGTTCCACCTGGAATTCAAGACCTCGACGGAGGAATCTTCGCGCCTGCTGAGCGAAGCGATCGCGGACGAGTGGAGGCGTGCGGGTGTGGCAGTTGATCTGCGGCCTCTGGAATTTGCGACCTTCTTTGCGGACCTATCGCGCGGAAGTTTTCAGGTGTCGGCGCAGCGATGGGTGGGGGCGAACAACGATCCGGACATTTTCGACTATGTTTTCAACTCGAAGAAAATTCCGCCGAATGGCGCGAACCGCGGACATTATCGCAATTCGAAGCTCGATTCCCTGCTGGACCAGGCGCGAGTCGAATTAGATCGTGCAAAGCGGAAGGCGCTGTTGTGGGAGATTCAGAAAATCGTCGCTGAGGATGAACCGTACATTAATTTGTGGTATCCCGACAATGTGTGCGTCCATCGCGACCGATTGACGGACATCGTGATTCCTCCGGCGGGCGATTACGATTTTATCGAAGGAGCGCGATTGCGGTAGCAAGGCTCGGCGAGATGCGGGAAATCAGATTCAGATGGCTTTGCTAGTCGGCTCGCACTCGTTGCAGGATGCGCAAGAAATCAGCGCGTTTATTCGAACCAGCGGCCGCGTAGGCAATGTGAATGATGGGCACATTCTTCCGCGATGGATCGGCAACAAACGGGTACGGGCTGGGCGCGCCTACGGCCCAGAAAAAGTCCGCGTGTAGGCCCTGCGTTTCGGCGGGCAAGTTGAAGTAGTGAACCGCTTTTTCCCCGATCTGTTCGCGTGACTGAGCTTCGAAGACGAAGAACGTCATCCCCGAAAAATCCACTTGTTCCATCGGCGGCAAATCGAGATTCTTGAAATCACCGTAGGCGCGGGGGCCGCTCAGCGATTGCCGGAACGTGATGCCGGTTGTGAGCTGCTGCGAATAGAAATCGGAAAGCGTGGGCGAGTAGGTGCACGCGTAGGTTACTTGCAATTCCGATTGCGAAAATTCGTGGTCGTCGGTCTTTGCCGCGCGGGTAGCTTCGGTCACTTTATCCAATGCGTCTTGCATGCAGGAGTGCGATGGCGGCAGAAACAGGAAGAAAAGATAATCGGAAAGGCTCACGCCGGTCCCGTTTGTTGAATGCATCTGCGTATCCAGCCAGTAAGCGTCGTGCCCGATCAAAGGGTTGTCGGACGTCGCGAGCTGCAAGACCGCGAGTTGCGCGGCATTCGAAAGGAAAAGTATCTGATTGAAATGAAATGGGGGCGCGTACGGGCCGAGGCCTCCCGGCGGAGGCTCGGTGCCCGAACCCGAGGGCTTCCAGGTGGACGCGAGTTGAATCGAGACGCCATTCTCGAGACCAAAACGCTGTAGATCGGTTGGCTGTTGTGGTCGAGTCGCCGCGCCCAGGATGGCCACGCCCAAACTGAGCGCTGCCAGTACCGCCGCGGTCGCTGTGCACTGGGCGCTCGTGGTCATTTCCGCGACTAGTGTATGGGCGAATGGGGTCGCACTCAAGGCGAAATGCGGCCGTTCGATTCTCCTCGCCCTTTCGCCGTCTATTCGCGGTTGCGAGATGGCGGTCTTGTCGCGAACTGAGCTTGCGTGAAGCCGCGTGAGCGGTAAACTTGAAATTGCCCGCCGGTATGCAGCCACGTTCGTAGCATTTTCAGGAGTTGCGATGGACCGACCCCGATTCATTCTGCGATTTATCATTCTCGGCGGAGTTATGTTGGTAGTCGCGTGGACGGCGAAGAGCAGTCCTGGCGTTACATATCCGGAGCCCGAAGATGTTGCCGTCGCGAACGGCGCGTTTCAGAGCGAGTATTTTGGTTTGCGTTATCCACTGCCGGAAGGCTGGGTGGAGGATCTCAAGGGACCGGAACCCTCGACGGAGGGTTTCTACTCGCTTGCAGCGCTGAGGCCTGCGGGGGAGCTTGTGGGGACGATGCAGATATCGGCGCAGGACAATTTTTTTGCGCCTGCTTCCGTAAATAACGCGACGGACTATCTGGCCGGGATGAAGGAGCATCTCGATCCTAGTTTAACGGCGGCCAGCGCCGTGGAATCGATCGAGCTTGGAGGCCAATCGTTTGCGCGGCTCGATTACAGCGGTGCGGGACTGGAGCATGCGGTGTTCGCGACGGAGATTCGCTGTCACACCGTGATTTTCGCTATTACGGCGCACAACAAAGAAGCGGTTGCGAAGCTCACGCAATCGCTGAAAAAGCTATCGTTCCTACAGGTGGCGCAAAACGGAGTTTCAAAACCAGCGAGCCAGTCGAATGCGGAGTGGCCGCTTTGCGTCAGTGAATCCGACTACCGCGGATACATCACTCACCGAGTAACGCCCGAAATGGTTGGGCCGCGCTTTGCAAGTGTTCCGGTTCGTCTGACGATTGGGCCAAACGGAAAAATCGAGCACGTTCACGCCATCGCTGGGTTCCCTGAACAAGTGAAGAGCATCACAGACGCGCTCTCGCATTGGGAGTTCAAGCCGTATGTCGTAGACGGCGCGCCGGCAGAAGTGGAAACGGGCATCCTGTTTCAATTCCCGCAAACGAATAGCACGCGGTGAAGTGCGGACATCCGCCGAGAAGCGCGTCCCTCCGGCAGCAGTGCTGATATAAAAGAGGGCCGCGGAGCGTCGTGAAGCTGCTCCGCGGCCCTTTTTTCCTACCCAAGGAGACGCTAAAACTTTCGCATGGCAACCCCTACAACGAACGCAGGAAGGCGAGCAGTGCCGCTGCCTGGTTGTTGGAGAGTTGATTGTAGTTGTTGATGACTTGATTGGCTTCCGAGCCCTGGCTCCGATGCGCTTGAATTGCTTGAACCAGATCCGACGTGCGGCCGTCATGCAGGAAGAAGATTCTCTGTCCGACGCCCCAAAGCGGAGCCGTTCGGAACTGCATCCCGTTCGCAATTCCCTGACTCACGCGGTCCGCAAGACCCGTTCCCATGTTATGGACCAGGAAGTCCGAAAACGCGTTCACTGAAGCGTTCGCCTGACCAGTGCCGTAGAACATGCTTCCGCTTTTAATCGAGGGCGAGTGGCAGAGATTGCAGCCGATCTGGCTGAAAATCTGTTGGCCCACTTGCGTCTGCGCGGTTGCGGGAGCTGGAGTTGGCGGAGCGGATAGGCGTCCGAACGCAGCGAAGTTGATGAGATCGGAGGAGTAGTCGGAAGCTGACGAAATGGAACTGGCGCCCGGTACAAGCACCGTCGCATCCTCCGGCAATGCGTTCAGCATGCAGCCGGGAGTTTCGTCCCGCTCGTTTGGAAAGAGCTCATTGGTGACGCCCTGTTCCACGTTATAGGCCTCGCCGGCGAACATCACGAGCGATTTATTCTGAGCCTTCCATCCAAAACGGGTGATGGTGCCGTCATTCCCGCTGCGGTTGACTGAGCCCGAAATGCCAAACGCGGATTTATGTGGGTTCGCAGCATTCGCGAGGATGGCGCTATCCGTGATGCTCTCCACAAGTCCGGCGCCGAATATTGGCGTTGGGATGCGGAAGATCACATTGTTCTGCTCCATCGCTGTTTCAAAATCCGGCTGACTGATGTTGCAGCTTCCGGCGTCCGAGCGCCCGGTGATGACGAACAGATCGTGGACGCCGCCATCGGGCGAACCGTCCGGGTTGCGAACGAACCGCGCTTCCCGCACAGGGCCATTCGCTGTGACGAAGCGTGGAATCTTGTTTGTCGCTCCATCGGCGCTGGCCACGGCGATCTGGGGGTTAATTGCGGGACTTGACCCACCGATTGCGGGAGCCGCGTGGCAGCCGCTGCAACTTGTAGCATTGAAGCGAGGACCCAGGCCCCTACCGTCTTCGTTCGTAATTGTGCCGGAGACTGAATCGGTTTCCTGAAACCGCTCGAGGGCAGCGTTGAAAAAATTTTGGTAGTCGCTGCTCATGCCAGCCATCGGGCCGCCTGCGCCGGGAGCTCCGGCGCGAACGCCGGGATCCTGCGCGTGGTTGCCAAAACTGGAACCGGCATCGCGGCCATCACGACTGTCGCGGCTATCTCTGCCGTCGTGATTGTCGTGGGATTGCGCTGTCACAACTCGGGCACTCGCTCCGAAAGCTAACGTGGCAAGCGCTGCGTGGGCCAGCACCGACACCCAAAGACTCCTCTTCCGAGTACCTTCCATAGAACTCCCCTTCCCCTCGTTCCCATGAACTGAGAGGCCAGCATAGGAATTGAATTCGGTGGAGGGATCAAAGTGCGGCCCCTGAACCGAGCAATCGGCGGGCGGGCTGAGAGAGCTGTAACAGTTGCTGATCGTTGATCGAACATCCAGCAAAGATCGACCGACGATCAGCGGAGTCTGAAATCGCCTGTTGCTGTGGGCGTGAGTAAACGACGGGAACGCAAAACGGTCAAGACCAGAAAGGGAACAGGGCGAATGCGCTGTCCTGCGGTACAGGGAAAATGAGACGTAGCGATGCCGCCAGTCTTCCGCCGCGCTTTTGCGGCTACACGATCTTCATCCGCCCGATCCATTAAATCCTGTATGGCAGAGCGCTGTTTCCGATTCTACCATCCCAGCGGAAGTCGACTCGAGGGATTTGTTCGAAATGGAACTTGAATGCAAGAAGGCCGTGCCGGCGGTGCGGGAGCCCCGAGATATTTCGCTCTCATCGTCGAGGCACGCTTGAAAAATACCTTCTTCGCGCAGTCGGCATACGGCCCTACCGGTGCGTAAGTTGCGACTGTCGCTTTTACGGATTCCCATCCTCCTACGAAAATGCTCCTCCGAATATGAAGGTCGCCTAGAGTGAAGCCGTAGACTTCGAGTTCCGTCGTTTCCGATTCGAGAGCATAGCGAACGGGACATCTGCGCGAACTGGGGTGGAAGAGCCTTACTGCAGTGCGGCGTGTATTTCGGACTCCGGGATCGCGCCTTCGCGAACCACCGACCATTCGTTGCCATTAATCCGCACGATCGTGGACGCGAGAATTGCGCCAGTATCGCCGGAGTCAAGAATCAGCGGGAGCCGTTCGCCCAACTGCTTGACGATTTGCCCCGCGTTTGTGCAGGAGGGAAAGCCGGATAAGTTGGCGCTCGTTCCCGTGATGGGACCGTTGATGGCTTCGATGAGCGCGGATGTAATCCGGGAGTTCGGCCACCGCAGCGCCACGCGTCCCGTGTTTCCCGTCACCTTCAGAGGCAGCCGGTGAGTCGCTTCGACCACGAGTGTGAGAGCGCCGGGCCAAAACTTATGGGCGAGAACGAGAAATGAATTCGGAATATCGCGCGCGAGCGTGACGGCCTGCTCGATGGAATGAACGAGGATCGGAAGCGCTTTGGTTTCGGGGCGCCCCTTCACGCGGTAGACATCTTCGATCGAGGAAAGATTGAACGGGTCTGCGGAGAGTGCGTAGAAAGTGTCGGTCGGTAAGCCGACGACCCGGCCGCGGCGGATGAAATCGGCGGCATAGTCTACGACATTTGCTTCCGGCGATTCGGGCGAGATTTTTAGGACTTCAACGGGCAAAGTGTTCTCTCACGACGGGTTACGCCCCTGTTTTCGGTGCTGCGGCAACGTACCATAGGCAGCGCGAAGGACGCAAGGCGGTGCGATGTGCGGCGCTGCGCAGGGCTCGGAGTACAACGGCAAACACCTTGACTCAGGTGTTGGGCGCTCCTAAGATGCCATTCCGCAGAAGATTTGCAGACAAGCATGAATGCGCGCCCCGAATGTCTGCGGACACACAAACAATTCACGGGAGGAAGTTGATGCCCCGCCACCTACGCGTGCTGGCTGTGTTCTTGATGCTGTCCGCCGTGCCGCTGTCTGCACAGACCGAACCTGCGAAGCCGTTGGTGTTTGAGATCTCGTACCCAAAAGAACTTTCGGAAACTGCGGTTGACGGGCACGTCCTGCTGATTATTTCCAAGGACAGCGGTCAAGCAGCGGGCCTGGACAGCTACGGTGTAGTGGAAGGGATTGAATCGCAGCAGGCCTTTGGCATAGATGTGGAGGATTTTCAGCCCGGAGCAATCGCGCGCGTGGATGCGACAACGCTCGGTTATCCGCTTGAGAGCCTGCGAGATTTGGTACCCGGCGAATATTCGGTGCGCGCGGTCCTGAATATCTACGAGACATTTCACCTTGGGAATGGCAAAGTCGTAAAACTCCCGCCGGACAAGGGCGAAGGTCAGCACTGGCAGACGAAACCGGGAAATTTTCTGAGCGCCGCGCAGGGGTTGCGCCTTGACCCGGCAAGCTCCGGCGTCATTCGGATTCGATTCGACCACAAAGTTCCGCCTCTCGACCAGGAACTGCCCGCCGTGGAATCGTTGCTCGACTGGCGACCCATCACCCATCCCGATAGCGGCGATGACAATAAGTGGGAAAAGCACGTCCGCATGCACAGCGAATTACTCTCCAAATTCTGGGGGCGGCCCACGGACATCAGTGCCGTGGTGCTGCTGCCGGACGGTTGGGATGAGCATCCCGATGCGCGTTATCCCGTCCTGCTCTCCGAGGACCACTATCACCGGCATTTCTTTCCCGGATTTCGAACCACGCCTCCGGATTCGATGCAGAGAGATACCGCTGCGGATTTGGGAGAGAGACCGGTTCAAAATTGGACGCTCGGCCGGGACAAAGAGCGAGAACTTCAAGAATCCGGATGGAGATTTTTTCAAGATTGGACGAGCGGCCGCTTGCCGCGCGTACTGATCGTGATGCCGCAGCATGCGAATCCATACTTCGACGATTCCTATGCAGTGAATTCCGCGAACGTTGGCCCGTACGGCGACGCGATCATGCACGAATTGCTGCCGATGATCGAAAAGAAATTCCACGGACTGGGGCAGGGCTGGGCACGGACGACGTTCGGAGGCTCAACGGGCGGGTGGGAAACTCTCGGAGTGCAGGTGTTTTATCCCGATGAAATCAATGGCGCGTGGGCGGGATGTCCTGATCCGATTGATTTCCGTGCCTACGGCCAGGTGAATATTTACGAAGACACAAACGCATATTTCCGGCAGGGCCCCTTTCTGAAAGTGCCGTTGGCTGAGAAACGCAAGACGAATGGTTCGATCGAAACGACAATGGAGATGGAGAATCGCCACGAACTCGTGCTTGGCACGCATGGCCGTTCCGGCGAGCAGTGGGACATCTGGCAGGCAGTGTTCAGCCCGATGGGCGACGACGGTTACCCGAAGCCGATATGGGACAAGCGCACCGGACAAATCGATCCTTCGGTCGCCGAATATTGGCGCGAACACTACGATCTCAGCTACATCATGAAACGAGATTGGGCCACGCTCGGACCAAAACTTGCTGGCAAACTCAATTTTGCAGTCGGCGACATGGACACCTGGTACCTGAACAACGCCGTGCATCTCACGGAGGCGAGGTTGACGGATCCCAAGCTGTTTCCGCCCGCGAATGCGAAGTTCAAATACGGCCCGCTTCAGCCGCACTGCTACCAGGGCATGAACCTGGATGCACCTCGCATAGAACGAACAAATGAATTGCCGATGCTCATCTGGCAAATGGTGAAGCACATCGAGGACACAGCACCTGCCGGCGCTGATTTGAAGAGCTGGAAGTATTGAGCGCGAGAGATTTCGGGAAGCAACGACGGATTCCGGCTGGCCTTCTTCCATTCGTGTAGGGGCGTTGTTTGCTGTGCCCCGCCTCCCACAGAGGTAGCCACGAGGCGCGTTTTTCGCTTGCGTGCGTCGAACTCCGTCCATTGGTTTACGTTGGAAGAATCGTTTGTTACGCTTCCTGCATGATGCATCGCGCGAACGACGCACCTGAGCCCTCCGACCTCATCACCAGCCGCGAGAATCGCTGGCTGAAATTGTTTCGCGCGGCTCTGCGCGGGACAGGGCCAGCCGAAGGCGAGCCGATAGGCATTGAAGGGCCAAAGCTTGTTGAAGAGGCGGTGCGGTCGGGGCTGGAGTTGGAAGCCATACTCGTCAGTGAGTCGGCGGAACGTGAAATCGAACCGATTCTGCGTGCGGCGAGTGGGACTGAAGCGGGCGTAGCGCGTTCGCGAATTCTCCGGACGTCAGACAGGCTATTTGCGAGTGTGGCGGGCACGGAATCGCCGCAAGGCGTTGCCGCGCTGGTCCGCTCGCCGAAGTGGGAGTTTGAAGATCTGTTGCGCGGTGCGGCGAACGCTGAAGGCGCATTTGGCGGTGCCCCCGCGCTCGTGGTTGTGATGGTGGGCGTGCAGGACCCGGGCAACGTCGGGACGATTGTGCGATCGGCGGAAGCGTTTGGATCGACGGGAGCGATGGCAGCGCGCGGCACGGCCGATCCCTGGTCGCCGAAAGCATTGCGTGCTTCAGCAGGATCGTCGTTGCGATTGCCGCTGCTTCGCGGGATTGCAATTCCCGTGATACTCGCTCAACTGAAGATGGCTCGCGTGAGAATCGTGGCGGCGAGCGGCTATGCTGGCGAATCGTTATCCGGCGCGGCATTGAATACCGGTGTGCGCGCGAATCCGGATCTACGCGAGCCAATTGCGATTTTCATCGGCAGCGAAGGTGCCGGACTTCCCCACGAAGTGTTGCATTCGGCCGATGCGACGGTCTCGATTCCGATGAATTCGCCCGTGGAATCGCTCAACGCCGGAATCGCCGCGTCGATCGTTCTCTTCGAGGCGGCCCGCCAGCGCCGGACGGCGCTCTGAACTTTTCGTCTTAGCGCTGACTAGTGGTTGCGAAGAGCGCATCGGCGAGGTGATCGCCCCAAGCTTCCCGCACTTCGAGTGCAATCGCGTACGGGAGATACTCCGCGTCCGCGGCGGGTTCCGCGGCGGACGCATTCAGCCGCTCGAGCCGGTCCTGCTCCACGGTCATCAGGAACTGCCGAAATCCCTCAATCGCGTCGAGCGTCGCGCGGCCCTCAGGCGTCATCCGTTTCAGCCACGGCGCCCACAACAGATTCACCATCGCCATCGCAGCCACCATCAGCGAAAACGCAGGCGAGACGCCTCGCGCGAGCCGCACCAGCAGCACCACGAACAGAACTCCGAAGACGCTGACAGCCGCCGTGGCACCAACAAGCGCCGTCCACCGGGCCATCCCTCGAAACACTCGAACCCAGGCGGGTAAAAGCCCTGTCTCGACAATCGCGCCGATGATCAGGCCGCAGAAAAGAACCCAGGTCGTCATGAAGAGTGCCGCCGTCGTGTCGCGTCCCTCGGCGGTTGCGGCGAGAACAAAAGCTGCCGCGAACGTAGCCAGCACGCCCACCGCGATGTAGCCGATATGCCTCGTGAAGTAGACGCCTTCGAATCGACTCGCCAGGTCACCCTGAATATTCGCTACGTAGTGGCTATTGCGCGCGCTATTGGCGTTCGTTGTGGCCGGGCTGATTTCCGTGCTGGGCCCCTGCTCGAACAGAAATACGAGCGCGAGCTTCTCTTCGGGCGCGAGTTTGCTTTCATCGGCGGCATCGGTCGGTAGGCGCGTCAGCTTGAACGCGCCGTTGAGCGCTTCGACGCGCACGCAGCCGTGCGCCGCGAGCGATGCAATCACCGCCGCCAGCGAACGGCCGTCGCTGCCCGTGGTCGTGAGGTAGCGCGCAGCTGCGGGCGAAATTCCCTGCGGCGGCTCGTACCGCACCACCACAGTTCCCGGTTTCGGCGGACGCCCGATTCGCAGCCACGCCAGAAAATAGTAAAGGCACAGAGCGATCGGCGCGGCCAGATTCCATTTGTCGCGGTTCCAGATTCCGAGGGCGGGTTTCTGAATCGTCCCGGCAGGCCACGTCACCACCACGCTCAGACTCTGCGCGGGCCCCAGTCCGATCGTCGAGTAAGCGGCGCCGCGGCCTCCTCCGTCGAGCGCTTCCGCGTTCACCTGCGGTGCCACGTGAAGGCTTGAAACGCCGCGGTAGCCCGCGTGCGCCTCGCTCGTCACGTCCGCCGCGGCGCTTGCCTGCGCCGGCAGATGCACCCTCACGCGCGCTTCTCGAATTGGCAGACCCCAGTAGTACCCGATCGCATTCCAGTAGAGCAGGTCGCGCGCGGCGCCCAGCGTCAACGCACCGAACACCGTGTATCGAATCACGTAGTGATGATCGCCGGGCGCAAGCGGGACATCACGCGGCCCGATACGAAGCTGCGGGTAACCCGCGCCGCTCGACTGTTGGTAATCGGCGGACGCGCCATTCTCCGTCAGCTCGAGAATTCTGACGCGGATGCCGTTGTCCGCCACCCATTTGCCCGCGTAGCGCGTGTCCGCACGCGCTTCGTCGTCAATCGGCAAATCGCGAATGAAGCCGTACCGAAAATACGAGCCCTCGCTGTGAACCACAAAGTCTTCGCGCACGGTCAGCGTCGAATCCGGATTTACGGTGATATCGGCATCGAAGGAAGTGATCTGTTCACCGGGCGCAGCGACAAGTTTCGCTTCAACGATCGGACTATCCGCGCACACAGAAAGAATCGCGAGCAAAACCGCGAATGAGAGGGCGTGCCGCATTGCATTTAATTTTAGCCTGGCCGCGGCCAGCCGCTTCGCCTCTCGCGCAGCGATGCGCCGTTTCGTACACCTGTCGCTTCGTGCTAGCCTGAATCAGCGATGACTCACACTCACAATCGAAGCCGCGCAGAGGCACAACGTGGGACTCTTTAGCGCGGTCCAGCCGCAGGATGAGCCGCTCGCGGGCCGGCCTCTAGCCGACCGGATGCGTCCGCGGACGCTTGACGAATTCATCGGCCAAGAGGAGCTACTCGGCGCCGGTAAATCGCTGCGAACGCAAATCGAGCGCGACGATATGAGTTCGATGCTCTTCTGGGGGCCGCCGGGATGCGGGAAAACGACTCTCGCGCGCATCATCGCCCGGCGCACGAAATCGGAATACATCCCGTTCAGCGCCGTCCTTGCCGGAATTAAGGAAATCAAAGAGGTGATGGCTCGGGCGGAAGGGGCGCGGCAGTACGGTCGTCGCACGATCGTTTTTGTCGACGAGATGCACCGCTTCAATCGTGCCCAGCAGGACGCCTTCTTGCCGCACGTGGAAGCCGGCAATATTCTTCTGATTGGCGCGACCACCGAGAATCCTTCGTTTGAGGTGATCGCACCTCTGCTCTCGCGCATGAAGGTGTACATACTGAAGGCGCTTTCCGCGGAGCAGATCGTCGCGCTTCTTCGGCGAGCGATCGACGACCCGGCGCGCGGTCTGGGTTACGAGACAATCGAAATCAGCGACGAAATTCTTGAACGCGTCGCGATTCTGGCGAACGGCGACGCGCGCTCCGCTTACAACACGCTCGAAGCGCTCGTCTTGGGTACGGCACCGGACGCGAGCGGACGCCGCGTTGTATCGCAGGCCGTGCTCGAAAACGTGCTGCAGAAAAAACTTCTGCCCTACGACAAGTCCGGCGAAGAACATTTCAATCTTATCTCAGCACTGCACAAATCGGTGCGCAACTCCGACCCGGACGCGGCACTCTACTGGCTTGCGCGCATGCTCGAATCGGGCGAGGACCCGCTCTACCTCGCGAGGCGCATGGTGAGAATGGCGAGTGAGGACATCGGCCTTGCCGAACCGAACGCGCTTGCCGTCGCGCTCGCAGCGAAGGAAGCCTTCGAATTTATCGGTCCACCGGAAGGGAATCTTGCGCTCGCCCAGGCGGCGGTGTATTTGTCTCTCGCGCCGAAGTCGAATGCGTTATACAAAGGCTACGGCGCCGTGCAGGAGGATTTGAAGAATACGATTGCCGAACCTGTGCCTCTGCATCTAAGGAGTGCGGTGACCGGCTTGATGAGCCACGCCGGCTACGGTAAGGGTTATCAGTACGCGCACGACACGGCTGACAAGGTGACGGACATGACGTGCCTGCCGGAGAGCCTGCTCGGCCACCAATACTACAAGCCCACCGATCAGGGTTTCGAAGTACGCATCCGGCAGCGGCTCGAAGAAGTCCGGCGGATTCAGAAGAAGCCCGCTGAACGAAAGTGAGGCGCTAAACTGAGAATACGAATACTGATGCCACCTCGCAGCGTTTTTATTCGCTTCGCATTCGTTGCGATTGTTTCACCCGTTTTTTCGATCTCGCTCGCGGCGCAGGAAAAACCAAAGCTAGTAGTCGAGGAAGATTGCGCGCACTTTGCGGTTGCACCCGACAACAAGCTGGCCTGTGTCGTCCAGCACCAGAAGCGGATCAAAAAAATCACGATTCAACGGGATGATATCTGGGTCGTTTCGCCAAACGGCGGCAAAAAGCGGATCGTCGAGGGTGATAAATTTATGCCGGCACCACCGCCTTTGAGTTATTCGGTAGATTCGATTTCCTGGTCGCCGGACAGCCGACACCTCGCGCTCGACATTACATTTCAAAAAGCACCTCCGGATGATGAGTCGTCGCCTGCGACCGCGAAAGGCATCGCGCTCCTCGACGAAGATGGTGGAGAAGTGAAAGTTGCCGGGTCGAAGGATCGCTTCATCGAAGAAGCGGGAAATGCAACGTGGCTTGCGGATGGCGCGACAATCGTCTACCTCACGGGCGGCGGTCCGTATCAGATTGTGCGTCTGAAGCCAGCTGAAGGAAAAGCCGTCACTCTCTTTGACGGGCACACGTTCGATGGCATCACGTGGGACGCAAAACACAATCAGGCGTTTGCAATCGGGCAGAACCTCAGTCTGTCCGGCAAAAATGTGCTTGTGCAGCTCGATCTCATTCATGAAGGAGTGCGCGAACTCACTCGCATCCCGGAATTTCAAGGGAAGCTCACGATCGCGCCTTCCGGCAACCGCGTTGGATATTTCGTTGATGCCGACACGATTGAGGTTCGCGAAATCGCGCACGCGTCGCAACCGATTCGGACGCGCGCCGGCTTCGGCCGTTTTGAATTTGGACGGGACGAAAACCGCGTGTTGTTGAAACGCGGACCGGATGATAGATCGGGCAATCTTGTATGGGTTGGACTCACCGACGGTACGTTTCGCCCGATCCTGCACGATTTGCTCGTGAGCGCTTTTCAGATCGCGCCGGACGGTGAATCCATCGTGATTTCCGAACCGGGCAAACACATCTTGAAGGTGTATCCGCTGCAGTAAACGCTTATTTCGATGCAAGAATTCCGCGACGGCTCATGTGTTCTTTCAGAATGCACGAATCTTCCATTACAAATAGCCCCGCCGCACGGGCTCGTTCTGCAGCCTCGGCATGCCTGACGCCTTCCTGCATCCAAATCGCGCGAGCGCCGATGCGGATAGCCGATTCAACGATCGCCGGCACATGTTCAGCACGGCGGAAAATGTCGACGATATCGACTCGCTCGCGGAATATCTTCGAGCCGAGCATAGCTTTTCTCGCCCAAGACTTCCGTCTCATGGGGATTCACCGGAATGATTCGATAGCCAGCCGCTTGCATGTATTCGGTGACGCCGTAGCTCGGCCGCGAATGGCGGCTCGATAGTCCGACCACTGCGATTGTCCTGCTCTGCTTTAGAATTTGGAGAACAGGGTCGCTTGTTGCGGATATTTCGGGGACCATCAAGTTCCCTTCTGGTGGTTACCGGGCTTGGAATGCGCGGGTGCGTGCAATTCGGCAAGTACTTGCAGGAATTTCTCGTTCTCGCCGTGCGCGCCGACCGATACGCGAATGCAATTCGGAAACCCCATCCAGCGCATCGGACGCACGATTACACCGTGCTTCAACAGTTCCTCTGAAAGAGGCTCGGTCTCGAACCCAAAATCCAAGAGTACGAAATTCGCGAATGAAGGAACGAATTTCACTCCCAGTTTCTTTAAACCTGCAGAAAGCTGCGCAAGTCCGGCGCGATTCGATTCGATTGAGCGGCTCACGTGCTCCGCGTCGCCTATGGCAGCGAGCGCGGCAGCTTGAGCAACACCGGAAGTGTTGAACGGTCCGCGTATCTTGTTCATCTCATCGAGTAATTCCGCCGGACCGATTCCGTACCCGATGCGAAGTCCCGCGAGGCCATACACTTTCGAAAAGGTCCGTAGCACGATCATGTTCCTGCCGCCGCGCACGAGTTCGATCGAGCGCGAATAGTGTGCGTGGTCCACGTAGTCGCAATATGCCTCGTCAAGAACTACGAGCACGTGCGCGGGAACGAGCGCAAGGAATTTGTCCAGGTCGTCCGCGGTGAACATAGTGCCGGTGGGATTATTCGGATTCGCAAGGAAAATCAGCTTCGTCTCGGGTGGCAGAAATCGCGCCATCGCATCAAGATCGAAATGGTAGTCCCGCATCGGAATGTCGATGTAGCGCGCACCGGTGGCGCGAATCGCGATGTAATAGAGAGGAAACGAACCGTAGGACGTGACGCCGCAATCGGCCGGCCGCAGCACCATGCGCGCGGAAAGATCGATCAGTTCGGTCGAACCGCCGCCGAGGATGATGTTCTCGATCGGAATTTCGTGCTTTTTTGAAAGCGCTTCGCGGAGATAGAAGCCCGCGCCGTCGGGATAACGATTTGAGCCTGCGAGCGCTTTGCGTGCCGCTTCGATACCGAGCGGCGAAGGGCCCAGCGGATTTTCATTCGACGCGAGTTTGATGGCGGTGGTTTTCAATTCCCGCTCGACCTCCTCGATCGGTTTTCCCGGAACATAAGGCGCAAGTTCGCGGATATAGTCCGGGACGAGTTCGCGAATCAAATTGTTCATGCGCGGTTAGCTTTCACAGGCGCTTTCTCGGCACCGGCCAGGTGTGTTTGCTTCCCTTTGCGCGGCCGGGGCGCCCGGATTCTTCTCGTTGTTGAGATGAGCCGCCCGATTTTCGGCGAGAGTTGTTCGGTGCGGCGCGCCGGGAATCGCCGCGTTTGTCGTCGCGTTCGAATGGCTTGCCCGACGAGCGCCGGAACCTTGCCGGCTCTGAACGGTGCTCGGCTGGTTCCCCGTGGGAATGCCGGGCTTTATCTCGCGCAGGTCGATAGATGCTCTTGCTGCGGCCGGACTTGCTGAGATTTTCTCCGATGATCGGTTTTCGTTTCGGCGAAGCGCCGGGAGCGAGGGGCAACTTCCCTTCAATCGCTCTTGTGAGCGAAGCTACATCTTCGGAGGAAAGAGTCCGGTGCTCGCCGGGCTGAAGCGACCCGAGCTCAAGGCTTCCTAGCCGGATGCGTTTGATTTTTTCGACGGGATGACCCGTCTGAAACAATTTGTTGCGAAGCGCATCCCGCCGCGCTTCGGAAAGCGTTACTTCGTACCACGGTGATTCCTTGCCGCGAAGCCGTGAAATGCGCGCGCCGGTCGTACGCGCCAGCTGCTCGATTTCTTCGAATGTGAGAAGTGTCTTCAATTTCAGCAAGTACGACTGCTTCAGGTGATGAGCTTTCAACATGCGATTCGCAAGTTCGCCGTCATTCGTAAGAAATACGAGTCCTGTCGAATGGTATTCGAGCCGGCCCACGGGAAACACCCGCAGTGGAACGCCGTGAAGCAGATCCTGAAGAGAGCGGCGGCCTTCAGGATCGCTCATCGTGGAAACAACTTCCGGAGGCTTGTTCAACACGAGATAGACGCGACCTTGCTCAGGCCGCAGCAGTTTTCCTGAAACTTTGATGTGGTCTGTCGACTCATCCGCTTTCGAGCCAAGTTCGGTGACGGTATGTCCGTTCACGGTGACGAAGCCCGACTGAATGAGTTCTTCCGCATGCCGCCGCGAAGCGATCCCAGCACGCGCGATAATTTTTTGCAGGCGTTCTTGCATCAGTTCAGCCGAATAGGAGTCATAAGCTTGATTTATGCCCCACTAGAGTAGCGGAAAAGTGCTGCGGATGCGAACGTGGAAGGTCGCTCCTGAAACGAAATTTGCAAATGAGACTTTAGGCGCGCTCAGGCACGCGTGAGCTTAGGCGGAAGTGCCCTTGGCCTGCGAGTCCGAGGCAGGCAACTCCGTTTCGGCAATAGTTTCGGAGGCTGACTGCGCGGGCGAATCACCGGATTCGGCTTCGGCCGAAAGTTCGGGCGAAGCATCGAGCGATTCCGTTTCGACGACTGTCTCTTGGGCGCCCGCGATTGCGTCCGCCGATTCTGAGACTTCACCCAGCTGATTGGACGCTGTTCCGTCTTCAGGTTCAATCGGCGCGACGCCCTCATCCGAGCCCAGCGCGGCTTGCGCGAGTTGCTCGAATTCTTTCAAGCTCGGGAGTTCCTCGAGATCGGATAGCCCGAAACGCATCAGGAATTGCTTCGACGTGCGGTACAAAATTGGACGGCCAATCACGGCCTTGCGGCCAGCGGTTGTTATGAGCCGCTTTTCGAGAAGTGTCTTAATGACGCCGCCTACGTTCACGCCGCGGATTTCGTTGATCTCCGGTACCGTGGCTGGTTGCTTGTATGCAATGACGGCCAGCGTCTCGAGCGCCGGCATCGTGAGGCGAATGGGTGGCTGCAAGCTCTTGATGAACTTGCGCACCACGTCGTGATGCTGTGCTTTCGTGTAGAACTTCCAGCCGCCTGCCACTTTGCGAACTTCGATGCCCCGGTCGTCCGTCTGATACGCAGCGGCGAGGAGATCGAGCGCCGCTCGAGCTTCGGTTTTTTCGACACCGAGAGCGCGGGCGATCTGGTCGATCGTCGCGGGTTCATCGGCGGCGTAAATGATTGCTTCTAGCGCAGCTTGTATTTCGTTTGGCGTCATTCGTGGCACCTTTGTTGCTTGTGATGCGTAAAACTGCCTGCCTGAAGGCGGTCGTTACAGATACTGTTGCTCGATTTGCGACATTGCGTCGGGTCCGGCGAATACGGCGTCGAACATTTTGTGTTTGCGAAGGCGAATATCGGCGAACAGATCCGACTGGACCAGCAGCACAGCTTGCATTCGCACCATTTCGAGTACGGCCAGCAGCGCAACGATCATTGCATTGCGCGTGGTGCAGGTTTCAAAAAACTCGACGAGCGATACAGCTTCCTCGGACCCGATCAATCGCTGCCGCAGACGGTCCATCATCTGGGCGATCGTTACCGTATCGTGATGCAGCTCGAATTTCGGAACCTCTTTCCGCCGTTCCAGTACCTGCGAGAAAACTTTCACGAGGTCGACGAGTGACACGACCAGCTCGCCTTCCGTTTCTTCGCCACCGTAAAGCGATTTATCCGGGTGCGACCAGACGTGATCCTCAATCTGCTGTTTCTGATAGAGCAACTGCGCGGCGTTCTTGAATTTCTCGTGCTCAAGAAGCCGATGGACGAGCTCGTCGCGCGGGTCTTCCGGATTGTCGGGATTCGCAAGCGGATCGGCCGGCAGCAGCATCTTCGATTTCACATGGATAAGCGTTGCAGCCATGTAAATAAAGTCAGCCGACACGTCGATATCAAATTTTTCGAGCTGGTGAAGATAATCCAGATACTGTTCGGTGATCTTAGCGATGGGAATGTTGTGGATGTCCATCTCCTGCTTGCGAATCAAATCGAGCAGAAGATCGAGCGGACCTTCGTAGATTGGCAAATTAATTCGATAGGGTGATGCCATTCGTCAGCCTGTGATCCCCCGTTTATTTCGTGCGCGTCGCTATTTGCGCGCTTCGTCCCACTTAAATATCGCGCTACGGGCCCGCTTCATCGTCCGCCGCGCAGCCTTCTGCGCTTTCTTCGAACCGGCGTCGAGGATATCCCAAACTCGCCCGGGGTGGGCCTCAAATTCTTTGCGGCGTGCTTGAACAGGCTCGATCCAGGTTACGAGGTTTTCCGCCATCAGCTTCTTGCAATCCACGCAGCCGATCGCCGCAGTGCGGCAATCCTGGTCAACTTTCTCGATCGTCGCGGGCAATGAAAATAGCTTGTGATATGCGAAGACCGGGCAGATTTCAGGCCGGCCGGGATCCGTGCGCTTCACGCGCTGCGGGTCCGTCATCATATTGCGGACTTTCGTGCGAATCTCGTCGGGCGGATCGGAAAGCCACAGCGCGTTGCCGTAACTCTTCGCCATGCGTCGGCCATCGAGCCCCGGAAGCCGCGGAGTTTCGGTGGGCAGATATGCGGGCTCGCGGAGCACTGGCTCGATGCGAAAAAACTTCTTGTTCCTGCCTACGCTATCAAAAAAGTTTTCGACTCCAATCTCCAAGGCGCGTTTTCGAAAAGCGGCAGCCAGCGCAGCATTTCTTTCTTTCCCTCGCAATGGAACTTCGACGCGCGGCAGCGTGACACTGGCATTATCGATCGCGAGCTCTAGCAACACTTGATTCGAAGGCGCAAACAGCTCGTCCTTCACTTGGAATCCAAAGTGAGTATCGAACCGGCGCACAACTTCGCGCGTGAGTTCCACGTGGGGCGCCTGGTCTTCGCCCACCGGCACGAGCAATTCCTGTTTCGGCTCGCCATACATCACGATATCCGCCGATTGCAGCAGCGGATAACCGAGAAAACCGTACGTGCCGAGATCGCGATCTTTCAAGTTTTCAATTTGTTCTTTGTAGGTGGGAACCCTCTCGAGCCAGCTAAGCGGCGTGATCATCGAAAGCAACACGTGCAGTTCTGCGTGTTCCAGTATGTTGGACTGGACAAAGAGCGTCGATTTCTTGGGATCGAGGCCGACGGAGAGCCAGTCAATCGCGACCTGCAACGTGTTTTCGGCGACCGATGACGTGTCCTCATAGTGCGTAGTGAGTGCATGCCAATCGGCAACGAAGAAAAAACACTCGTATTCTTCCTGCAGCTTAAGCCAATTCGACAGCGCGCCGAAATAATGGCCGAGATGTAATCGGCCCGTGGGCCGCATGCCGCTGAGGACTCGTTTCCGTTTTGTCACGCTGAAAATGTTCTCCCCGAAAACCAAGGAAAGTCAAAAAAACCTCACCTTTGAAGAGGTGAGCTACATGGGACCCAAATCAAGTCCGACCGACGCGAAGCAAATCGCGCGCGATCACCAGTCGCTGCATCTCGCTAGTGCCTTCGTAAATGGTGAGCACGCGTGCATCGCGGTAGTATCTTTCTACGTCACTCTCGCGGGAATAGCCGAGGCTGCCGTGAACCTGCACCGCCTTGTACGCCACGTGGTTTGCCATCTCACTCGCGTAGAGTTTTGCGCGCGCTGAATAGGGACCAAGCCGCGACGGTCCCGGCGCTCCCGAAGTTTTCTTGCGCGCCTCGACATCGCGAACATGCGCGGCTTGATACGTCAGCATGCGCGCAGCTTCGATTTCAGTCTGCATGTCTGCCAGCATCCATTGAATCGCCTGATAGTCGGCGATTGGATGGCCGAATGCGCGCCTTTGCTTCGCATAGCGCGTTGCCGTTTCGAGCGCGCCCTGCGCAAGCCCCACCGACTGCGCCGCAATGCCGATTCGGCCGCCGTCAAGCGCTTCAAGAGCAATCCGAAGCCCTTGCCCTTCCTCGCCAAGCCGATTTTCAGCGGGGACGCGGCAATCTTCCAGGACAATTTCTACCGTCGGGGAAAGATGCATGCCCATCTTTTCTTCGTAGCGGCTTACTCGAAAACCTGGGAAAGATCCCTCCACCAAGAACGCCGTAATTCCGCGAGCGCCTGCTGCAGGATCGGTCTTCGCGAAAACCACGTAGACGCCGGAAATGTCGCCGTTCGAGACCCAAATCTTCGTGCCGTTCAGAACATAGAGCGAGCCATCTCGCACCGCGCGCGCCTGAATCCCGCCGGCATCCGATCCGGCCTGCGGCTCGGTCAAGCAGAAAGCCCCAATGATCTCGCCGCGGGCAAGCCGCGAGAGGTATTTCTTCTTTTGCTCGTCGGTAGCGTGCTTGAGGATCGGCCCAGCGCTGACCGTGTTCGTAACGCTGACCACGACCGCCGTCGACGCCTCGACGCGCGCGATTTCCTCAATCGCCAGCACATAGCTGGTCGTATCTGTGCCGGCGCCGCCCCATTCTTCGGGAATCATCATTCCGCAGCAACCCAGTTCCCCGAGTTTTCGGATTTCCGCGATCGGATACTTGTGTTCCCGCTCGTATTCGCGGATCTTCGGGCGCATCTCCGTCTCCATGAACTGGCGGACGGTGTCGCGAATGAGCAACTGATCGCTTGTGAAAGAAAAATCCATTCTGAAAGGTGTAGGAGCGATGCTAGCACAGCGCTGCCGGAAAACGAAAAGTCGAAAATCAGGCAGGCAAAAGCCAAAGCGCACAGGGTTGAGTGCCCGCGCAAACAAACGCTACAGCTTTAGCAATTCGCGGAGCCGTTTTGTCTGCGCGCGTGATACCGGAATTTCAGACTGGCGCTTGTCATTCATTTTCAGCATATAGCTGGACTTGAACCAAGGCACCACTTCCTTGATGTGGTTGATGTTGATGAGGTAGCTGCGGTGCGCGCGCCAGAAGACGTCTCCGTCGAGCGCGGCCGCAAGCTCTTCGATCGTGCGGTAATTCGAAACGCCCTCGGCGTCGCGCGCGAAAATCGTGATCGTGCCATCCTGAATCGACGCGTAAATCATTTCCTCCGCATCTACGAGAAACATACGCGCCTGCGATTTCACCAACAGCTTCACCGGTTGCGCCGATTTCGCCTTGGGAGCTCCCAGCTGATCCACAAGCGATTCAAGCCGGTCGACCGGCGACGCATTCGCCTCGACCAGTTTCTTCGCTCGCTGCACAGCTTTCGCGATCCGCGCCTTGTCGAACGGCTTCAAGATGTAGTCGACAGCGTTCACCTCGAAAGCTTGAATTGCGTAATTGTCGAACGCGGTGGCAAAAACGATTTGCGGGACCTTCAGTTTTCGCTCGACCAGCTTCTTGATAACGCCGAATCCGTCGAGCCCGGGCATCTGCACGTCGAGAAAAACGAGGTCGGGATCGTGTTCCTTGATCAGTGCAAGGGCTTCCAGTCCATTCTTTCCCTGCGCCACAAGATCGATTTCCGGGAATCCGCGAAGGAGAAAGGCGAGTTCATCGCGGGCCGGGCGTTCGTCGTCAACAATCACTGTGGTGATAGCCATATGATTTTCCCGAACCAGTATAGGATAAAATCGCGGGTCAAAGTGGAAAGGAGCGGGGATGGCGAAGAAAATTGCGCGAGTGGAAATTCTGAGCAGCGAAGTGATGTTCAAGGGACGCGTCTTCGAAATTCGCCGCGATCGAATCATCGAGCCGGGAGTCCCAGAAGTCACTCGCGAGGTTGTTGTACATCCTGGGTCAGTCGTTGTGCTCCCCGTATTTCCAGACGGCCGTATCCTGCTGATCCGCCAGTACAGGCATGCGACGGGACAATACATGTGGGAACTCGTTGCCGGACACAAAGAACCGAATGAAACGTTTCGTCGCGGGGCAGCGCGCGAGCTAAAGGAGGAAACCGGCTACGAGGCGCGCCGTTATCGGAAACTCCTTGAAATCTTCCCCAGCCCGGGCCTGTTGAGCGAGAGGATGGTGATCTTCCTCGCTGAAGGATTGACAAAGGGTGATGCGCATCCCGAGGAGGATGAAAAGATCGAATCGCGCATCTTGACGGTCGCCGAAGTCGAGCGCTGGATTCGCAGCGGTAAGATCCGCGACGCGAAGTCCGTCTCTGGCCTCCTGTATTACGCCCGCTTTTCGAAACGCAAACGATGAACTGATTCCCGGCTGCGTTGCGGGCGTCTCGGCTCAAGACATCGCGCCGATTAGTCCGATCGTGAGTTCAATCGAAGCCTTTTCCTCAGCCGCGCGAAACTCGATATAATCGCCAGCCAGTCCCGAGAGGCATTATGGAAAATCGAGACGTAGCACTTATCCTGCGAGAAACCGCTCAGCTCCTCGAAATCGACGGCGCGATCATCGGCCGCTATCGCAGCTACGACAAAGTTGCGGACATGCTCTTCAGCCTGCCTGATCGCATTGAAGACATCGCCAAGGACGTGAAGAAACTGCGCGAGCTCCCCGGCATCGGCGAAAACATGGCCGAGCACATCCGTGAAATCCTCGACACCGGAGACTACAAGCTGCGCCAAAAGCTTCTGAAGAAATATCCACCCACACTTCTCGAATTACTCAATCTGCAGTCGCTCGGACCGAAGAAAGTCGCATTCCTGTGGTCGAACTTTAAATGCGCGAACGTAGCCGATCTTGAAAAGCTGGCACGCGAGGGCAAACTGCGCGATTTGCCCGGCTTCGGCGAAAAGAGCGAGCAAAACATTCTCAAAGCTACGGAAACCGCCAAACGCTCGGCGGGTAGATTTCACATCAACACCGGCGACCTCGAAGCCGAGCGCATGATCGAATTCATCAAACGGGTTGGCGACGAAGTTGAATCGATCACTGCAGCGGGCTCGCTGCGACGAAGACGCGAAACAATCGGCGACCTCGATTTGCTCGTCACGATGCGGCCAGGAAAAGATAAGCAGAAAAATATCGACGCTGTCGCGGACCATATCCTCAAGTATCCGCGAATCGTTCAGACCCTCGCGCACGGCGAAAATAAAGTAAGCGTGGTCCTCGAAAGCGGACTGCAAGTGGATGTGCGGCTCCTCGACAAGAACAGCTTTGGCGCTGCCCTGCTCTATTTCACCGGATCGAAAGAACACAACGTCGCCCTCCGCGGCCGCGCGAACGACATGGGCTGGACGCTGAATGAATACGCGCTCACCACGATAAAAGGCGGCCGGTCGCTCGCTGGAAAAACTGAAGAAGAGATTTACGCGAAGCTGAAGCTCCCCTACATCGAGCCGGAACTGCGTGAGATGCGCGGCGAAATCGAAGCCGCCGAACAAGCCAAACTCCCGGACCTAATTAAGCTATCGGACATGCGCGGCGACGTGCAAATGCACACGCCCGCATCTGACGGGCGTAACACAATCGAAGAAATGGGTGAAGCGGCGCGGGCCCTCGGCTACGAATACATCGCGATCACGGATCACTCGAAAGCCGTCACCGTCGCGAATGGAATGGATGAGAAGCGCACACTCGAGAACTTGCGCAAGATCAGAGAAGCGCAGGCTCGCGTTCCCGGAATCCGGCTACTTGCCGGAATCGAGGTCGATATTCTTAAAAACGGAAAACTCGACCTCGACAATGAAGTACTCGCGCAGCTCGACGTCGTCGTCTCATCGATTCATTCCTACATGAACATGGAACGGGCGGAAATGACGGAGCGCTTGCTCGCGGGGATCGAGAATCCCTACACGCACATCATCGCGCACCCCACCGGACGCCTGCTCCTTCGTCGCGACCCGTTCGCCTACGATATGGAAAGGATTCTTGACGCGGCCAAGAAGCACGGCGTCGCGATGGAATGCAACGCGGCCCCGGACCGGCTCGACCTGAACGACGTTCACCTGCGAATGGCGAAGCAGCGCGGCGTAAAAATCGTTATTTCGACCGACGCACATTCAACCACTCACCTCGGTTTCATGAAATACGGCGTTGCTACGGCTCGCCGAGCATGGATTGAGAAAAAAGATGTGATCAATGCTCTTCCTCTTGAAAAGTTTCTCGCTGCACTTCGGCCGAAACCGAATGCCGAACCAGCGTTAACGCAGTCCGCGGGTCGGAGTGGTGCAAAGGTGTCAGCGAAGGCTAAATCGGCCAAGAAGAAGTCGGCTTAACTGCGCGCGCAGGGAACATTCTTGCTTCTTTCCGCGTATCTAAACTGTGAAGCGAGACTGCCGGACGGTCTTTTCGGTGCGGGCAAGAGCGACACCAACGGAGCCACATCAATGACGCGATCAATCTGGATGGCAGCAGGCATCGCCACAGCAGTGATTTCGATCGGTGCTGGTGCGCCGACGTCGCGCGCGGACGAATGGTCAAAGACGTACAAAGTGACTGGCCGGCCAAACTTGCACGTCGAAACGGACGACGGCGACGTCAATATCGTCATCGGTCAAGCCAACCAGATTGACGCCCGTGTCACAACGGATGGGCTGAAAATCGGACCGAGCGACGTCCACATTGAAGAACATCAGGAAGGCGACAACGTAACCGTCAGCGTCAAGATGCCACATTTCAATTTCTCATTCTTTGGCGGACACCACCGGGCGGTGCGCGTCGAACTGAGCGTTCCCAAGGATTTGAGCCTCGACGTGCACACCGGCGACGGCAACGTGAATTCGCAGGCGATTTCAGGCCGCATTCGCATCGATACCGGCGATGGTCAAATTAACGTCAGCGGACTCAAGGGTGATATCACCATGCATTCCGGCGATGGAAATATTCAGGCCTCGAATCTCGACGGTACGCTGAGCATCGATACCGGAGACGGACATCTATCGGTTGATGGCCGATTCGATTCCCTGAATTTGAGGACCGGCGATGGGAACATCGAAGCGCGCGCCGCGAGCGGTTCGAAAGTCGCCAGCAGCTGGCGGGTGCACTCAGGCGACGGTCATATCAATTTGTGGCTGCCCGGCGATTTCAGTGCCGATCTCGACGCGCATACCGGCGACGGAAAGATCACGCTCGATCTGCCGATTAAAGTTTCCGGTTCGCTCAGCCATTCTTCCATTCACGGCATGCTGAACAATGGCGGCGGTAGTGTTTCGATAAGTTCCGGCGACGGGTCGATTCATCTTCAGAAGCTCTAATCCCGGGCGCGCGGGTGCAGCACCTTTGTCGGCTTTTCTCTTGTTGTGCCGGGCATCAGACAGCAGATGTTGGCGTGGAAGCTGGCGATTTTAGATAGCCCGAGCGCGATTTGAATTCCTGCAAGAAAGCATGGAATCGCCATCGGTAGCATTCAACACCTCAAAACTACCCGCACAAACCCGTTTCTCTGCCGTTCGCCGTGCTCAGGTTGCAAAATCAGACGCGATGCAGCATCATGGCTTTCTTTCATTCGCATCGCTACATCGCAAATCTTCTACAAAGAACGGGGGGGAAGCTGAATGCGCAGGCCTGTGAGTGTTGCTCCGCCAAAAGGAAAACTGGGAGTACTGACGCCGGGCATGGGGGCTGTCGGCACCACATTTATGGCGGGTGTCGAATTGGTGCGGCGCAAGCAATCGGTGCCGGTTGGTTCGCTGACGCAGATGGGCACCATCCGCCTCGGGAAGCGCACCGACAATCGCGTGCCAAAAATTAAGGCCTTCGTGCCGCTCGCGGAACTCGACGATCTCGTTTTCGGCGGATGGGATGTGTTTCCGGATGATGCCTACGAGGCGGCCTCGAAAGCAGGTGTCCTCGACGCGAAAGATTTGGCCAAAGCGCAGAAGTTTCTGAAGAACATCAAGCCGATGAAGGCTGCGTTCGATCAGACCTATGTAAAAAATCTGCACGGAACAAACGTCAAGAAGGGTAAGACGAAGTTCGATCTCGCCGAACAACTTCGCGACGACATTCGCGACTTCAAAAAGAAAAACAAGCTCGATCGCCTCGTGATGGTCTGGTGCGCCTCGACGGAAGTGTTTCTGAAAGCCGAAGACGTGCATAAGGATTTGGCGTCGTTTGAAAAGGCGATGAAAGCAAACCACCCGTCGATCGCTCCGTCCATGCTCTACGCTTATGCCGCGATCGCTGAGGGCGTTCCCTTCGCAAACGGCGCGCCGAATCTTACCGTCGATATCCCAGCTCTTGAGGAATTTGCCCACGAGAAGCAGGTTCCCATTGGCGGAAAAGATTTCAAGACCGGTCAGACATTGATGAAGACGATCCTCGCCCCAGGCTTCAAAGCGCGGATGCTCGGCATGAACGGCTGGTTTTCGACAAATATTCTTGGCAATCGCGACGGCGAAGTTCTGGAAGATCCCGGCTCGTTCAAGACCAAGGAAGAATCAAAGCTGGGCGCACTCGAATATATCCTGCAACCAAATCTTTACCCCGAACTGTATGGCAAGATTCATCACAAGGTCAGAATTAATTACTATCCGCCGCGGGGCGACAACAAAGAAGGCTGGGATAACATCGATATCTTCGGCTGGCTCGGCTACCCGATGCAGATCAAAGTCGATTTCCTATGCCGCGATTCGATTCTTGCGGCGCCCATCGTCCTCGACCTCGCGCTGTTTTTTGATCTTGCGAAGCGCGCAGGTATGCGCGGTATTCAGGAATGGCTGAGCTTTTATTTCAAGTCGCCGATGTGCGCGAAAGAGCTTTATCCCGAGCACGACCTCTTCATTCAGCTGATGAAGCTGAAAAACACATTGCGTTGGATGATGGGCGAGGAACTCATCACGCATCTAGGCGCCGAGTATTACGATTAATTCGCGAGATTCGTTCCAAATTCAGCCTCACAATGCCAGCTTGACACTCTGCGGCCTGCGGAGTAGTGTCCGGCTAGCTCCAATTCCTGTGCTTCACTTCCAGGCTATTAATCGAACTTTCCTCCGCTCGCGCGGACACTTTCGAACCAATTCCTTTAAGGAGGAATCACCATGCAGAGCAGGTTGCTGAAATGTCTTGTGCTCATCGGGACTCTTTTGGTCACTGCCGCGGGCTTTCAATCATCGCGCGCACAATCCAATGCCGACGAAAAAGAAAAGCCGCCCATCTACACGTATGTGGCGCAATGGTCCGCTTCTCGCGCAAATTGGCCCGCCATGGAAAAAGTGGATGCGGCTCAAAAACAGATTTTCGAAAGACTGTTTGCCGACGGGACGATCATCGCCTACGGAAGATATCGCGTCGTATCGCATCAGGAAGGCCAACCCACTCACGGTGATTGGTGGACGGCGACGTCTATGGCAAACCTTTTGAAGGCCCTCAGCGCGGTTTCGGCACAGACCGGAGCATCGGACATGAACAAGGTTCTTGGCGAGTCCAAGCACTGGGATTTGATTCTCACCAGCAAGCAGTATGGAGTGCACTCCGGTACCGTTGAGAACGGATATCTACGCGTATCGACCTACACCGCCAAGCCGGGTCAGGGAGAAATGTTGAACACCGCGATCAAGGCTTACATGGTTCCAATCCTCGAAAAACTTCTCGCCGATGGCGCGATCCATGGTTATTCAATCGATCGCGAAGCCGTCCATTCGAGTGATCCAGCTACGGTCGATGTTGCAATCGTCACGAACGATGCCGATGGGCTCGACAAGTTCATGGCGGCGCTCGATTCGGCCGGCAAAGCCAATCCATTGGGCGGGCCGGCGTTCGGCAATGCCACGGATGGATCTATGCACCGCGATTTCCTCGCGGTGGCATCAGAAACTTCAAAATAGGCGACAGTTCTCTCGAAACTGGCCGTACAAAATGCAAAACGCCCTGGTCAACATTTCGTTGCCAGGGCGTTTCTGTTTTCCGGTACCGCGCTTGGCTAAAACAAGTTCCAAAGGAACTGGTTGTAGACCTCGTGGTGATACTGCACCTCGGGCGCCTTCACAAACGTCCCGAGCAACCGCGGGCAACGATCCGCGGACGCCTGTTTCAAATCCGCGTAACGCCCCTTTACGTCGTCGCCCAAAAGTTTCGTAGTCCATTCCGCTTTTCGAAAATCCTGCAACGCCGTGTAAATGTTGTCAGGCAGATACCGCTCGGCCTGCCTCAAATTCTTGATTCGCGCCGTCTCCCCGTCGAGACCCGTCTTGAAAATCGAGAGCAGCGCCATATACGGGCTTGCGTCCGGGCTCACCGACCGCACTTCTACGCGCATGCTCTTTTCGTTTCCGATCGGAATGCGAATCATCGAGCCGCGATCGACCGGCGACGCCTTAATTTGATTAGGAGCTTCGAAGTGAGGATCGAGGCGGCGATACGCGTTCACGCTGGCATTTAACAGAAGGCAAATATCGTTGCCGTGCGTGAGAATCCTGTCAACGAAACCCCATCCGAACTTGCTGAGCTTCTCGTCTCCCTTCGGATCCCAAAACATGTTTTTCGAGCCTTTGCTAATCGAAACGTTCGTGTGCATGCCGCTGCCATTCACGCCCACCACCGGCTTTGGAAGAAAGCTGGCCGTCAGACCCATCCGAGTAGCGACCTGGCGACAAATCAACTTATAGAGCTGGATCTGATCGGCGGCGGCGACCACTTCACCGTAGCTGTAATTGATTTCGAATTGCGAAGGCGCAACTTCCGGATGATCCTTCTCATTTTGAAATCCCATCGACCGCTGCACTTCGGCGCACGTGTCGATAAAGGTGCGAAGCGGATCGCCGGGCAGCGAGTGATAATAGCCGCCTGTGTTTACATACTCGAATTTCCCGGTTTCGTTGTAACGGCTCTCCGCGTCTTTCCCGTTGAAAAGGAATCCTTCTATTTCATTCGCCGCGTTCAACGTATAGCCTTCACGCTTGTGCAATTCGTCGGCGTAACCTTTCAAGACTCCGCGAATGTCCGCGCTGTAGGGCGAACCGTCTTTATCGATGACCTGGCCAAACACCAGCACCTTGCCGGAGCCAAACACGTCCGCGGGCGCCCAATAAAATGCGCCCCAATCCATCGAAAGACGCAAATCGCTTTCGCGCTGCGCCGTAAATCCGCGAATCGAAGAGCCATCGAAGGTGAGATTGTCCCAATTTTTAATTAGGAACTTCTTGTCGTAGTCGAGCATGTGCAAACGGCCTTCAAGGTCGCTGAAAAGTACGGTCACAGCCTTGATGCGCTTCTCGTCGGTGAGGTATTTAATGCGTTCCTCTTGAATCTTGTGCGGGGCGACGCGGCTCTTGCGCTGCTCCTTCGCCTTCAGATTCAAATCCTCGAGCTCACTGTACGAGAGCGCCAGGAAATCGCGAAGTTCGTTCGACATGATCCTCCTCGAATGTAGGTAAACTTCAACTCAGTGAAAGCGCCAAAGGGAGCCACACTGAGCGGTTACCGCGTCAAGGGTATCGCGGCCAACTCGCGACCGTCAAATCCAAAAATTGGATAGCTCCGTGCCAAAATTGCTGGATACAGTGGCTTTAGCAGGCAGGTGTCACCCGGCCGCTGCGCCTGCATGCGAAAACTCGAGCTTCGCCCCGCGATCCCGGCTCTTGGCGGCACCGCGATATTCGCCACCCAATGTCTCGCGCAGGCGTATCCGGGCCTTGTGAAGCTGCGACTTCGAATTTCCTACGGAACATCCCTCGATTTGGGCTATTTCGGTGTGGAGATAGCCTTCCACATCATGTAGAAGGAAGACTTTCTTGCAGCCCGGTGACAGGTCCTCGATCGCGCGTTGAAGAATCACTCCGTCAATCACGCCGCGCAAACGTAAATCCTCCTCGCCAAATTGAAGAGGCGGTGCAGCGTCCTCCTCGCCGGGATCACATGCTTCATCGATTGAATCTTGCGCCAGATTTTTCTTGCGTAATCTCATCAGAACAGTATTTATCGTCACTTGGTGGAGCCAGGTCGAAAATGCCGATTCTCCCCGGAAGCTCTGAATCTTGCGGAATACCATTAGAAAAGCGTCTTGCGTCAGGTCTTCTGCTTCACTGACGTTTCGGGCCATTCGAAGACAGACGGCGTAGACGCGGCGATTGTGTCTCCGGTATAGAGTCTCGAACGCCGCGGGATCCCCGTTCTGCGCCATACGTATCGTCTCTGATTCGGACGTCTCAACTGCACTTGAAATCCTCGCACATTTCATTCCGCTCCCCCTTTTGCAGTTTTGCGCTGGGAGGCCGCTGAGTGGCGCTCTCACTTCGGATAACCGTCTTGGCGGCTGTTTTATTCCCTCGAAAACGCGGCGGCGAAAATCTGGCCGACCACGCTGGTTTATCGACGAACTCGCCCTGCGATTTTCCTAATGCCGAGTTTGATTCACCGGGTACAATCGCGCCTGCTCGGTGAATCGGTGGGACGATCGATGAAGACGCTTTTGTTCGCGGTAGCTGCATTGTTCGTGTGCGGCATCAGTTTGCCTGCGCAATCGCTCGAAGGCTCAGGCGTGCCGATCGCCGTCACCAACGTCACCGTCATCGACACAACCGGCGGCCCTGCGCATCCCGGCATGACGGTGATCATCGAGGGCGATCGCATCACTCAAGTCGGCAAGAAAAGCTTCACGAGAGTTCCCAAGTCGGCGCACGTGATTGACGGCACCGAAAAATTCCTGATCCCAGGCCTCTGGGACATGCACGTTCACACATTCTTCGGCGATTGGGTGCCGGGAGGAAAAGAAGTCACATTGCCGCTTTTCATCGCGAACGGAATCACGGGTGTGCGCGACATGGGCAGCGACCTCGATCTGATTCTCGCGGCGCGTCACGATATCGCCGCCGGAGCATTGCTCGGCCCGCGCATGGTTGTTGCAGGACCGATGCTCGACGGTCCAAAAACTCAGTTCCCTGCTTCGATAGCGATCGCTACGCCAGAAGACGGCCGCCGCGCCGTGGACATGCTGAAAAGCCGCGGCGTCGATTTCATCAAGATTCAATCCTACGTTCCGCGCGAAGCCTATTTCGCTATCGCGGATGAGTGCAAGAAGCAGAACATCACCTTCGTCGGCCACGTTCCTGATGCGATTCGCGCTTCGGAAGCCTCCAACGCTGGACAGAAAAGCTTCGAGCATCTGATCGGAATCTTTGAGGCCAGCTCTACGGTCGAAGATGCATTGCTGAAAGGTCCAAAAGGCCCCGGCCGGTTTCTCGACACCTACGATCCGGCGCGAGAAGCCGCCATCATTCAGCTCCTCGCAAAAAACAACACCTGGCAATGTCCCACGCTCTACTGGGAACGCGGGCAATGGCTCGTCGATGTGATTGACGTTACCAAAGATCCCGACGCGAAATATGCGCCTGTGTTCTGGCGCGAAAAGAGCTGGCCGAAATTCACAGCAGGCATTATCAAGGATTTGGACACCGATCCTGTTCCAGTGCGCCAAAAGTTCGTCGAGCATGAGCTCGACATCGTCAAAAAACTGCACCAAGCAAACGTCCCATTTTTATCAGGCACCGACACGCCAGCAGGCGTCGACGTGCTTCCTGGTTTCAGCCTTCACCTAGAATTGCAGCGATTCGTGGCCGCCGGCTTCACTCCGCTGCAAGCTCTACAGACCGCGACGATCAATCCTGCAAAATTCCTCGACAAGCTGGGCGATTTCGGCACGGTCGAAAAGGGCAAGATTGCCGATCTTCTTCTGCTTGAGGCGAATCCGCTCGACGATATCTCCAACACACGCAAGATTGCCGCTGTGTTCTCAAATGGCCGCTACTACTCGCGTGCCCAATTGGATCGCATGCTGGCGGATATCCAAACTTACGCCGCGGCTCACTAGCGCCGACGCGCTCCGAGTTTTCGCTACAGTAAATCACCTAAGGCCTTACAGTTTTCCCCGCATGGTGCGACCCGCAGTGAACGCCTAGAGTACGCAAGAAGAAAACGCTTGAGCTTGATTCGGGCGTTTGACGTGACCCGCACCGCCGAAAAGCTTACGAGGCCGAAAAAAGTTCGACCGTCGCACTACACGGAGGAACTACATGCGAACGATTCTGCTCATCATTCTCGTGCTTCTGCTCCTGGGGGCGCTCCCGACTTGGCCGTACAGCGCCGCCTGGGGTTACTACCCAAGCGGAGGCCTGGGCCTCATTTTGATAATTCTCATCATCCTTGCAGTGATGGGGCGAATATAAGCGATAAGTTCACGCCGCCCGGGGCAGTCGCGCTTACCATGTGCGTCCGCCTCGTCCACAATTTTGTTTCAGCTGTTGGGTTCGACCTTCAGAGTTGTCACCGTGTACGCAGTTCTGCGCAGTTGCCGCTGTTTGCGATTCTCTCCGGGGGCTGACCGCCATCAGCCCCTTCCCCTCGTCGTGAGGCACGTTGGATCATCAATTCTGCAAGAGCTGCGCAAACTCCTGCAGCTCGCCGATGTTCAAATCCGAAACCGCGCACATATACATCCCGCCACGCTCCCAGAAGATCATGTTGTAACCCTGCAGCGATTTTACCGGAAGCTTTTCCTCGGTTTGCGCGTCCTCCGGCCATACGAACACGTTAATCAAATGCTGGTTCCGCTGATAGACCAGCGCCGCCACCGCGCGATGGTCCACATAATCAAGCCTCCCCCCGACGAGCGGAAAACCGTCCTCCCGCAGATCTCGGACAGGCGGCGAAAAATCGAGCTTTCCGTTAAACCAGGGCTTCACGGTGTGCTGGTCCGTCGATTGGACGTCGTACAAGTGCTCCGGCTGAAGCGACCGAATATGACTCGAAACGAGTTCTTGCGCGAGCAATCGCGATTGCCCTCGGCCGGCCACGCCGGGAAGCATCCGCCAGGTGAGCAACACCGCCAAGTAGAATCGCCGCTGCAACCGCGAGCCAGTTCCATGCCGCGCGCTTCGCCGTCACAGTGCGTTTCGGAGCTTTCTGTGCTTCAGAAACCTCTGTTGGCATTAACTCCGTTGCTTCCGTTTCGGCTGCGTTGCTTGAGGTGTCCTCAACCTCGATGTTCCCTGCCTCACTTTGTTGCGCAATCGAAGCGCGGATGCGATCCGCAAGGGCCTTGGGAGCCCGCTCGTAAACATTGGACGACCGGAAGGCTTTCCGGAGCGTCTGCTGGTTCCAGATTTCCTGCGCACAATCCGGGCAGCCCTTCAAGTGCTCTTCAATCTCCAGGCTGCGAACCAGATCGAGTTCGCCATCGAGATAGCCGTGAAGCAATCGCGCGTTATCATCGCAAACCACGCGTGCCCTCCTTCGCCCTAGCGCGTAACAGACCTTCGCGCAGTCGCTCGCGGCCTCGTGCCAGGCTGGACATCACGGTGCCGATCGGTACGCCAACCAATTCCGCAATCTCCTTGTACGACAATCCTTCCAGTTCGCGCAGCACCAGAACTTCGCGAAAATTCACTGGGAGTTCCGCCAGCGCCTCATTCAGCATCCGGCTTTCCACGCTGCGAACCATCTTTGTTTCCACGTCCGGCACCGGGTTCTCCTGCACGTGAACCTGCTCGTCAAATTCCTCGGCCAAAGCCGCTGGGCGATTCTTCTCAAGGAAAGAATAGCTCGTGTTGCGGACGATCTTCAGCAGCCAAGCCCGCGCATCGCCACCTTGAAACCCGCTAAAAAACTTGAACGCCCGCAGATACGCTTCCTGCACTACATCCTCCGCGTCCTGCGGCTTCCGGACGAGCCATCTCGCCAAGTTGTATGCCGCATCAAGATGCGGCATCACCACTTGCTCGAACCGCCCGCCGTTTGCGCCCTCTTGCATTGCGTCCGCTGTGCTCCCGTCGCGTACGTCTTTACTCCCGCCTAGTCTACAGACTCTAAACCCATCTGTTTTATTCCCGCAAAGTTTTCCGATATCGGTGGCCGGCAGCAGTGGCTCGGGCTTCAACCCGCGAGGAAGCAAGCCGCTCTGCCCAACAACCGTACCTGCAACTCGCGCAAATTCTTCCGCCGCGTATGCCCGTCGCTCACCTACTGGACGATGATCTTCGCCGTCATTCGTGGATGTACCGAGCAGTAGTACTCATACGTGCCGGGCTTGTCGAACTTGAACGAGAATTTGTCCTCAGTGTCGAGCGCTTTCGATTTGAACAGGTCGCCAGTGCTCCTCACTGTGTGCGGGACGTCATCGTGATTCACCCAGCTCACCGTGGTTCCTGCCTTCACGGTGATATCTCCCGGCATGAAGCTGTAGTTGTCGATTCCGATCTCCGTCCCATTCGCACCTGCCGTTCGGGAGAAGAGATGCGTCCGGGCCACTGCGATCCATCCCAGAGCCCCCACAAGCGCCGCGCACACCAGTACCTTGGTGATCGTTTTTGTCATTTCTTTTTCCCTTTTATCGAATTTGTGGAATCTATACAGCAAGAGTCGAATCAACCACCGCCAGCGAATGCTTGCCGCGAACGAAGTTCACGTCTGTGATTCCCAGCCATCCCCGCAGCTTCTCCGCTGGAACTTTCATCGGCCCTGGCGATGGCGCAGTCCCAGGTTGCGGCTGCGGAAATGCTGTCGACATTGCCGTGTGAAACGTCACATTGCCTTCCACTTTCTGCATCACTTGATGAATGTGCCCGTTCAGCACGTTCACCGACCCAAACCGTTTCAAATATCCAAGCGCTTGCGCGCTGTCGTCCGTTCCCCAACCCCATTCGGGATACACGGACCAGAGCGGAATGTGCGCGAACACAACTACCGGCGTACTCGATTTTACAAGCTTCAAGTCGCTCTCAAGCCATTCGAGCTGCTCTTTTCCAAGATTGCCCAGTCCGCCGGCCCTCAGGTTCATCACGTTTACGAGGCCAATGAAGTGCACGCCTCTTTGGTCGAAGCTGTACCACCCATCGCCTTGCGTGCCCTTTCCGAAACGTTCGCGATACTGCTGGCCGTCGTCGTTCAGCACGTCATGTTCGCCCGGCACGTAAAAAATTCTTTCCGTGTGAATGCTCTTGAGCGATTGATCGAGTGTGTCGAATTCCGAGGGCTTTGATAGATGCGTGAGGTCGCCCGTGTGCAGTACGAACGCAGGCGGCTCGCTCAGCTCGTTGATCTTTGAGATTGCTTCACGAAGCGTGGCCGTCACATCCGGATTTGCAGCCTTATCGAATCCGATGTGGCTATCGCTGATCTGAACAAAGCTCAGCTCCCCTTTCATCGATCTGGGCGACACGTTTCCGATTTCACTCAGAGCGAACGACTTCAGCACACCGCCCTGTACTAAGCACAGAGTGCCCGTCCCCGCCCACGCCATGCACTGCAGAAAACCGCGGCGGTCAATTCCGTCCTTCGTCAGGTTTTCCGTGATGAATTTGGCCACTCGCCCCCCTCTCTGGGCCGGACGCTGTGAATCGAAGCGCCTCAGCCATCGTTCCCTTGTACAGACATAGCGGCGCTGCACTTTATTCCCAGCCGCAAAAACATTTAACGAAAACCCGTTGGTTTCTGTCACGGACTGTTGGGACGGACGGGATATTTGCCCGGCAGGAGGGTTGCGCCGAGCCTCGCATGATTCCAAAGCTCGTCGCGCTACTCCTGTATCGCCGCCGATTGTGTTAAATTTAACGGCTTCGTAGCGGACGCGCATGAGTGCATATCCAGCGTCGCCGCACGTGGAGTCCAAAGGCCCATGAAAACTTCTTACAGCGGCGTGGCAGTTCCGGCAAACGGCAAAGGGATTGAATACGCAGAGGGCAAGTTTCAAGTTCCCGACAATCCCATCATTCCCTTCATCGAAGGTGACGGCACGGGCCGCGACATCTGGCTCGCCTCGCGCCGCGTGTTTGATGCAGCCGTCGAGAAAGCCTACGGCGGCAAGCGCGCTGTAGCCTGGATGGAAGTATTTGCCGGGGAAAAAGCCTTCAGACAACTCAAGGAGTGGCTGCCGCAGGATACAGTCGACGCCTTCAGAGACTTTCGCATTGGAATCAAGGGCCCCCTCACCACTCCGGTAGGCGGCGGGATTCGCTCGCTCAACGTAACACTTCGTCAGGTCCTCGATCTCTACGCATGCGTGCGCCCCGTGCGCTATTTCCACGGTGTGCCATCACCCGTGACGAATCCGGAGCGCATGGACGTAGTGATATTCCGCGAGAACACCGAAGACGTTTATGCCGGCATCGAATGGCGCTCCGGCACTCCGGAAGTAAAGAAGCTGATCGATTTTCTAAACAACGAAATGCTGAAAGGCACTACGAAGAAAGTCCGCGAAGATTCCGGAATTGGCATCAAGCCGATGTCACCCACCGGCACGAAGCGCCTTGTGCGTCGTGCCATCCAGCACGCGATCGAGAACAAACGCACAATCGTCACCCTCGTTCACAAGGGAAACATCCAAAAATTCACCGAAGGCGCTTTCCGCGATTGGGGCTACGACCTTGCAACGGCTGAATTCCGCGAACAGATTGTCACCGAGCGCGAAAGCTGGATCCTCGACAACAAAGACCGCGATGAAACGCTCACCGTCGAGCAGAATCGCTGAAATGATCGAACCCGGACTCGAGCCAAGCGACCGAAGCGTTCCAGAAAGCCGTAGGCCTCGAGGTGAAGCAAACGCTTGATTCGATTTACGCGACACACGGCAAGGGCCAGTGGAAATCGAAAATTCTGATCAACGACCGCATCGCCGACTCCGTATTCCAGCAAGTTCTCACTCGCGCCGATGAATATCAAGTGTTCGCTACACCCAATCTGAACGGCGACTACCTTTCCGACGCTTGCGCCGCGCAGGTCGGCGGTCTTGGCATGGCGCCCGGCGCCAATATCGGCGACGGATTCGGAGTGTTTGAAGCCACTCACGGCACAGCGCCGAAATACGCCGATAAGGACGTCATCAATCCGAGTTCGGTGATGCTTTCAGGCGCGCGATGATGTTCGATTTCATGGGCTGGAAGGAAGTGGGCCGCCTGATCGAAGACGGCATCGCAAGAACAGTGCGCCAGAAGCGCGTCACCTACGATCTCGAACGCATGATGCCGGGCGCGAAGAAACTTCGCACCTCCGAATTCGCGTCGGCGATCATCGAAAACATGCAATCTGCGGTAGCAGCTGATTGATTTCATTGCCGCAATCCACAAATTCGAATAAGGAGAGGTGGGAATGCGCAAGAAAGTCACGGTAGTGGGCGGTGGTTTCGTCGGTTCCACCACGGCGCAGCGAATCCATGATGCGGAACTCGCCGACGTGGTGCTCACGGATATTCTCGACGGCCCTCCAGCCGGGAAAGCCCTCGACATGGCGGAATCTGCGCCTATTCTCGGCACCGACTCGCATGCTGCTGGAATTTCCACGGCGACGGGAGACTATCGCGAAACCGCGAACAGCGACATCGTTGTGATCACCGCCGGCTTCCCGCGCAAACCCGGGATGAGCCGCGACGATCTCCTGAAAGCGAATTACGACGTCGTCAAAGGCGTCGTCGACGCGATCGTGAAACTTTCCCCGGGCGCGATTCTGATCGTCGTCACGAATCCGCTCGATGCCATGGCGCAAGCCGCATTTAAAATCAGCGGGTTTTCGCGTAACCGCGTCATCGGAATGGCGGGCGTTCTTGATTCCGCGCGCATGAGCACATTCGTTGCCGCTGAACTCGGCGTGTCCGTCGAAAACGTTCACTCCTTCGTGCTGGGTGGCCACGGCGACGATATGGTGCCGCTCACGCGCTATTCGACCGTGGCCGGCATTCCCCTTCCCGAGTTGCTGCCGAAGGACAAACTCGATGCCATCGTCGCCCGCACGCGGCGCGGCGGCGCAGAAATCGTCGACCTGCTCAAGACCGGCTCGGCCTACTACGCGCCCTCGGCGGCGGTGGTTCAAATGGTGGAAGCGATCCTGAAGGACAAGAAAAAGATTCTCCCCTGCGCCGCCTATCTCGAAGGCGAGTACGGAATCAACGGCCTTTTCGTCGGCGTTCCCGTAAAACTCGGCGCTCGCGGTATCGAGCAGATCATCGAAATAAAGCTCACCGCCGATGAAAAGGCGGCGCTCGATAAATCAGCGGCCTCCGTCCGTGAGCTCGTGACGGTCCTGGGTCTCTGATTTTCAGCGATGGGCCGAAGGGCCGAAATCGATTGTCGTGCGAGCGAAGACCGGACTCGCGCCCCATCCAGGCATTGCGCAACGCCCGTTTCCCGAATTTCGTAACGCCGGCATCTTGCCGGCTCTTTTGAATTTGTCGTCGTCCGTCCGAGTCTCTTCGCTCTTTCCGCCCCCTCGCGCGCACATGTCCAAAAGGCCAGTTTTTCTTACGAACGCTTCAAGTTCAACTCACCCGTCCGCTCATGTCCCGACTGCTACACTTGCCGGTAGGAGCCATCTGTTGGCGATGAAACTATTCAAACGCAAGCAAGCGCGCTCACCGAAACTCCGCCCCACTGTTTCGCCCGACGTGGAGAGTGCCGAAATTCGCGCAAGTCTTACCCACCGCCTCACGCGAGACCTGGTTCGCGCCGAAAGACTCGCGCAAATGCTCGCCACAAGCCGCGCCGCAGCGGTCGTCGACGTCCCGGATTTTCTCGCGGGCATGTACATCTACGAATGGGAGCGCTTATCGCGCTTTTGGGATGACCACGAAGAAATCGAAGCGCTGTTGCAGCGAATTTGCCAGATCAGTCCTCAGCGCTGGCATCGCTGGATCGAGTTCTACGATACAACCCGCAAGGAAGCGGACAAAAAGCCTCCGCTGTTCTTTGCCGAACCGAAGAAAGCCGGAAAGAAGAAGGCTCCGATTCTGCCACGATCAGCCGAACTCGATCTCGTCCTGCGCAATTCAGAAGCAATCGCGCCGCACCACGACACGGTCGACGGCCGCGCCATCCCGATTTTAACCAGCGAGTGCGTTCTGCTCTGCATCGCTTTCAATGATGGCTCGGAAATCGGGCGCCGCCTCCGCGAAACGGGACTCGATATCTCCAGCCTCGAACGCGCCGCAAGAAACCCGCGTCACGCCCCGCTCCGGTAATCGTTCAGATGATCATTCGGAAGTGCGGCCACAATTCCGCCATCGATCCCCTTGGCTTGCGGCACAAGTAAATCGGCACATGCTGCTCGGTCGGCATCGCAAGAGGACTATCGACCACAGCCACCTGCTGCACGTCCCCAAAATATTTCCTGAACTCGCTGCCCTCTTCACCAATCAAAATCACGCACCCCCCTGAATAATTCCGTGGCCCCCAGTCGAAATAACTATTGTGCCCGCTGATAGCCTTTGGCAGCCCGAGCGCCGGCCCGAAATAATCGATCGCACCGGCTTCGCCATAATTCCCAGCCAGAATCGCGCACCCAACTCTCTCGTCGTCAGGCAAAGCGTGGTAGATCCGCGCGACGCTCGTCGCGACATTGTCCCAGCCCACCATGTCCGCGTAATTCTGAGGAAGCGGCGCGGTAGAATCTCTTTCGGTCTTCACCTCATGCGCATATGGAAGCGCGTTCGAATATCTCAAGAATGTCTCAACAGGGAGCACCGGCACGCCGAACGGGAGCGTAAAGAGTCCGGCCAAAACGATTAGCACCGGATAAGCCACACGAAGCACCCTCCGGTCGGGAGTCCGCGCAAATCCCTCAAAAGCCACTCCACCCGCAGCCATCAACATCGGATAGGCGCCCATCGGATAATAAGATTTTCCATCGCCGAATATAAAAATTGCGAGAATTGCAAGATAAGCCCAGCCCAAGAACCGAAATCGCCGCTGCATCGGTCCCTGAAAACAGCCACAGAAGCCCACCCAACCACAGCGGAAGCGTAACCGGCGAGTAAAACAGCACCTGCTCTCCAAGAAATCGCAGCGGCCCAATCGCCACATTCTTGAACTGCTGCGCATTGCGAACCACTTCGATCTGTGGCCAGCCGTGACGTGCCTCCCAAAAAAGATTCGGAAAAGCGAGCGCGAGCGCGATCAGCCCGCCGAGCCAGATCCATCGCGTCCGGAAAGGACGCAAGTCCCCTGACAACAGGAATCCCAGAACCACCGCAAAGCCAAACACGGCCATCGTGTGCTTGTTTTGAAGTCCCACGCCTGAGATTGCGCCAAACAAAAGCCACAGTTTAGGCGATCCGCCATTCGCAATCCGAACCGAGATGCACGCGCACGCCAGCCAAAATAAAGGCTCAAACGCATTCATCGTCAAAATACTGTCGAAAGCGAGATACAGCGGCGCAAACAGGATCGCCACCGCGGCCACAAACTGCGCCATTCGTCCGCCGCCAAGTTCTCCTGCGAGCCTGCCAGTTAAAAATACTGTGCCTGCTGCTGCCAATACGGGAAACACGCGAAACGCCGCAAGCGAATTACCCAGCAGGTGCCGCGATATCCACGCGATCAGAGCAATCAGCGGAGGTTGATCGATATAGCCCCACGCCAAATGCTCGCTGCAAGCAACGTAGTAGAGCTCGTCGCGAAAAAATCCATACCGCGCCATCCCCGGCAAATGCAAGAGAATAGCGACGCCCGCAACTCCGAACAAAAGCGCCGTCGCGGAAGCATGGCCTGTATCCGAACCGGCACGCGTCGTGCTAAAAGCTGCGGCAGATGGAGAGTTCCGGGGCTTCATCACGATCCAATCGCAGAGAGTCGAATTCGACCGAAGCTCACTGGCGAGAGCCGCAGAGTAGTGGCGTACATGAGATATATCTCAGGTGCGAGGTGATGTGAACTTCTGGAGGAAGCCTTCGAAAACGCCGGAAGGCCGAAAAAGCCTTGCAGTTTAGGGGGTCGGAGCCTCAGCTCCGACATAGCGCCAGCCGAAAGGCAGGGGCTTCAGCCCTTGAGGAACAGCTCCCTAACATTTCCGCGACCTTGAGACGAACCAATATTTCAAAGATCTCGGCCTCATTTCACCGACGATGAAACTGCCGCCGATTTGATACTGTCGAGATTCGGAAAATTCTTATCTAGATACGCTTTCCCCTGCGAACTGATTGCGCCTTGATCCGGCCCGCGCCCGCTCGGCGCGCCTTCGCCGTACCCGCTGTGCAACTTCTTCACCACGTCCATCCCTTCCGTCACCTGCCCAAACGGTGCAAAACCCATCGAATCCAAATTCGCGTTGTTCCCCAAATTAATGAACACCTGAGTCGTCCGCGTATCTCTTCCAGCCGTCGCAAACGTCACCGAGCCCGCTTTGTTGCTCTGCGTAACGGGATCGTCCTTGAAATTCGCGGAGCGCCACACGCCACTCACTTTCGGATCGGCGCTTAATCCAAACTGAACCACGAACCCCGGCAGTACACGGAAAAAACTCGCATCCGTATAAAACCCATTCTTCACAAGGTTGTAGAACCGGTCCGCGCCCAGCGGCGCCCACGCGCGTGTCACATGAATGACGATGTCGCCCTTCGTAGTCGACATCTTGACGTCGTACTCCGCAGGCGCCTGTTCCTTCAAATTTCCGGGCTGAAGCAATTCCGCATTCGCTGTCATTTTCACATTCCCATCGTACGAATTAGGTTCCGTCGATCAGAATTCCATGTCGAGTCTTGCGCAGACGTCCGCTATGGCTGCTTGGGCTTCGTCGCCGCTGCCGCCGGCTTGTGCGCCGGAGCAGCGCCCGCCGCGGGAGCCGCGCCCGCAGGCGCAACAATCGTCGCGGTCTTAATGCTGTCGAGCTTCGGAAAATTCTTGTCGAGATATGCCTTGCCCTGATTCGTAATTTCATCCTGATGGCTCGTCGGCGCGTCCGCGTAGCCACCATACAGGCTCTTCACCACGTCCATTCCCGAAGTCACCTGCCCAAACACGGAAAATCCCATCGTGTCGAGCCGGGAGTTATCGCCGAGATTGATGAACACTTGTGTGGTGCGCGTGTCCTTTCCTGCCATCGCGAACGTTATGTAACCGGCTTTATTGCTCTGCTTCGGTGGATCGTCCTTGATGTTCGCATTGGTCCAGGCTTTATTCACGGCCGGATTTCCTGTCAGTCCGAATTGCACGACGAACCCATCGACGAACCGAAAGAAGCTCGCGCCATCATAGAAATGGTGCTTCACGAGATTGTAGAACCGGTCCGCGCCGTTCGGCGCCCACGCGCGCGTCACATGAACCACAAAATCACCCTTCGTCGTTACGAAGTTTACGTCGTACTCAGCCGGCGCTTGTGCCTTCAGCGTCGCCGGATGCAGCAGCCCGGGATCGGAACTCGTCTTCGCCGCGGCAGCTTTTGGTTTCGCAGCGGGAGCAGGCGCCTTAGTGGCGGGGGCCTGATCCTGCGCCCACACCGAACCCGACACAAGTCCCATCATGACTAAAACACAGAAAATCGAAATCATTCGCTTCACGGCTTCCCTCCCAGTCTCTTCGACGTTGCTTCCACCTGCTCCATCACGCGGAGCGTGTTGCCGCCAAGAATTTTCTCGACGTCACTCTCGGAATATCCCTTCGCTAGCAGCGCATTCGTGATCTGCGGCAAATGCGTCGCATCTTCCATGCCGTACGGCATGTTCGCGCCGTCAAAATCCGATCCCAACCCCACGTGATCCGCGCCCACCAGTTTTACTGCATGATCGATGTGCTCGATGATCTTCGTCCAATCGACGCGCGGCAACTTCCCCTGCGCTACAAATTCACGAGTGACCTTCTCTCCTTCCACCAGCTGGCAGGATTCTTCCTCGCCGCAACGTTTCTTCACTTCTTCGCCGATCGCTTTGCTCACTTCGGGATGCGAGCGATCAGCGTCGCGAAATTCCTGGCTCAGAAAACCGACGTGATAATTGATCTGCATCACGCCGCCCTTCGCGCCAAGCGCCTTGATCATGTCATCGGTCATGTTGCGCGGGGCATCGCAAATCGCGCGGCACGATGAATGGGACGCGATCACCGGCGCTTCGCTCATCGCAAGTACATCGTAAAAAGTCTTGTCCGACACATGCGAAATATCGACCATCACGCCCATACGGTTCATTTCGTGAACCACTTGCTTGCCGAATTCAGTCAATCCATTGTGCGTGGATTTTCCCGTCGACGAATCCGCCCAGTCGGTGTCCACCATGTGCGTCAACGTCATGTATCGCACGCCGAGGCGCGCAAAATCGCGCAGCACACCGAGATCGTTATCGATCATGTGCCCGCCCTCAACGCCCAATAACACCGCGATCTTGCCGTCTGCGTGAATGCGGCGAATGTCCGCAGCCGTCGTCGCAAGCGCGAGATCTCTCGGGAATCGCACAGGCAGTTCGCGCACCGCATCGATCTGGTCGAGCGCACGCTTCACTGCTTGTGGCCCTGTCACCGTGCCAGAAATCCAAATCGAAAAGAAAATTGCACTCAGGCCACCCTCGCGCATTCTCGGAATATCAATCGAGCCATCCGCATGCCTTACGGAAAGGTCAAACTTCGGATCGAGCAGCCGCTGCGTTGTATCGTCGTGGGTGTCGATAACAATAGAGCGGAAATGCAGATCGTGCGCTCTCTTCGAGATGTCGTTTTGGGCGGTCACCGTCAGTAGCGGGACGATTGCGCCGAGCGTCGCACCAAGCGTCAAAGAAAGTCCAAGGACTCCGAGACGATTCATCGTGCCACCACCCCCGCGCCAGTCGCGAGCTTCAATCGTGCCCCTGGAACCAGCTCTTCACCGCGTGTACGAGCACCTGGCCATTCACGGCAGCGAGCGATTCGGTCAACGGAATGCCCTTGGGGCACACCTTCACGCAATTCTGCGCGTTATCGCAATCTTCAATTCCGCCAGGACCCATCAACGCTTCCAGGCGCCCGGCCGCATGCATCGCGCCCGTCGGGTGCATATTAAAGAGCCGCACCTGGCTGACGATCGCCGCCCCAACAAACTGCGAATGCTCGTTCACCTTCGGACAAATCTCGAGGCAATTCCCACAAGTGATGCAGCGCGACAGCGGATAGCCGACTTCCTGCGTCGCAGGCGACATCCGCGGCCCTTCGCCCAGCGCGTAGGTCCCGTCGATGGGAATCCAGCACTGCGTCCGCTTCAAGCTTTCGAACATGAACCCGCGATCCACCACCAAATCGCGCACCAGCGGAAATTTTGTCAGCGGCTCGAGCCGGATCGGCTTTTCGAGATTGTCAACGAGCGCCGAACACGCCTGCCGCGGCGCCCCGTTGATGAGCATTGCGCATGCGCCGCAAACTTCTTCGAGGCAATTTGCGTCGTAGCTCACGGGCGTCGATTCTTTCCCGTCGCGGGTGTACGGCTTCTCCGCGATGTCGCGCAAGCACTGGATGATGTTCAGGTGCGGACGGTAGCGCAGCTCATACTCTTCCCAGCGAACGGCTTCGTCCGGCCGCTGTTGCCGCTTAATCTTGACGATAAATGTTGATCCAGTCGTATTGCTAGCCATAAAGCAGCCTCACCCGAACTGCACTACAGAACCACATTGAAGCGCGCACGATTACGCAACGTCACTTCGCCGCGGTGTATTTCCGTTCCCGCAGTGGAAGCAACGAAGTATCCACCGGCTCAAATTCCAGCTTAATTTCGCCGCCTTGAAAACTCGCTTTGGTCGTCTTCAGCCAATTGGCGTCATCGCGATTCGGAAAATCGGGCTTGTAATGCGCGCCGCGCGTTTCATTGCGCGCGAGCGCCCCCATCGCAATCACCTTCGCGAGCACCAGCATGTTTCCGAGCTCGCGGACGAAATTCAGCGTTTGATTCGCCCACTGCGTGCGGTCCTGCAAATTGATCTTCCGGAAACGCTCACTCAGTTCATCGAGCTTCGTCAGCGTCTTCTGCAAATTTGCGTTGTAGCGAATCACGGTGACGTTCTCCGTCATCGTCTCGCCCATCTCGCGCCAGATCGTCAACGGATTTTCAGTTCCCTGATGCTGATTGAGCAGCGCGTCGTTGATGTCCTGCTGCCGCACGCGCTCACGCTCAAAAACGCTCGCCGGCGTGCTCTCCGCGCCTTGCTCCAGGCCTCGGGCGTACCGCACTGCGGCTGGGCCCGCTAGCATTCCGCCATAAATGCACGATACGAGCGAATTCGCTCCCAGCCGGTTCGCGCCGTGATACTGATACTCGCACTCTCCAGCAGCATAAATCCCCGGAACGTTTGTCGCCTGGTTCTCGTTGTCCACCCACAAGCCACCCATCGTGTAATGCATCGCCGGGAAAACCTTCATCGGCTCTTTGCGCGGGTCGACGCCAACGAATTTCTCGTAAATTTCCAAAATGCCTTCGAGCTTTTTGTCGAGCACGTCTGCCGGAATATGCGACACGTCCAGATAGACCGCGGTGTCATTCGGAAGTCCCAGCTTCATTTCGAACACGATTTTGTGAATCGCTCGCGTCGCTACATCGCGAGGCACCAGGTTCCCATACTTCGGATACCACTCCTCGAGGAAATAAAAGCGCTCGCTCTCAGGAATATCTTTGCCCGCGCGTTTATCTCCAGGCTGCTTCGGCACCCAGACGCGTCCACCCTCGCCACGCGCCGATTCGCTCATCAACCGGCATTTGTCTTCGCCGGGAATCGCCGTTGGGTGTACTTGGATGAATTCGCCGTTCGCGTAATAGACGCCCTGCTGGAATAGCGCCGACTGCGCCGAACCAGTGCAGACCACCGAATTCGTCGAACGGCCAAAAATCGCGCCGTTGCCGCCAGTGCAGAAAATCAAGCCGTCCGCGGCGAACGTCTTGATTTCCATCGTCTTCAAATTCATCGCGCAGATTCCGCGCGCGACTCCGCCATCGTCGATCACGGCGGAAAGAAACGTCCAACCCTCGAATTTCTTGATCTTGTCTTCGGATTCGAAGCGCCGCACCTGCTCGTCCAGCGCATACAGAAGCTGCTGTCCGGTAGTCGCTCCCGCAAAAGCCGTTCGGTGAAACAGCGTGCCGCCGAAGCGCCTGAAATCGAGCAGCCCTTCCGGCGTCCGGTTAAACATTACGCCCATGCGATCCAGCAAATCGATAATCGCGGGCGCCGCCTCGCACATCCCTTTCACAAGCGGTTGGTTGGCGAGAAAGTCGCCGCCGTAAATCGTGTCGTCGAAGTGTTTCCAGGTGGAATCGCCTTCACCCTTTAAATTCTTCGCCGCGTTGATGCCGCCTTGAGCGCAAACGGAATGCGATCGCTTCACCGGCACGATCGAAAACAGATCGCACTCAACGCCGAGCTCAGCCACACGAATTGCGGCCATCAGGCCGGCCAGTCCTCCACCGACGATAATAATTTTGGGCTGTCTCATTGGACGTACGTTCCTAGCGGGAACCAGTGATTGTGGAAGCCGAGCGCGATCGCGATGCCGACGCAAGTGAGCGCTACGGTTACAGCCGCGCCAAACCACCCCGCCGCGCGCTGCGCCTTCACAGACACCGCGATCCCCCACTTACATGCAAAATTCCACAGTCCGTTGCCTAGGTGAAACGAAGCGGCCGTGATCCCGATGATGTAAAACGCCAGATATCCCGGGCTCGACATGGCCTGCGCCAAGTCCGCGTAGTTCGTGCGGCCGTGTCCAACGAAGCGCTCCAGATATACGTGCCAGAAAATGAAAACCAGCGCGATCATACCCGTCCACCGCTGCAGGACGTACAACCAGTTCGCCATCCACGGATGGCCGATCGCGTTTGACTTCCCAGTCCACCAGATATAAATGCCGTAGAAGCCGTGAAACAGAATCGGAAGCCACAGAACGCTCGCTTCCACCACGATTCGCCACGGAATGCTCTGCAGCTCGACAGAAACTTCGTCATATTTCTGTACGCTTACGAGCGCGTAGCTGTTGGACCAGAAATGTTCGAGAAGAAAAGCCCCAATAGGAACTACGCCGCTGAGGGATTGCAGTTTATCGAGGAAATAACTCGTTTTGGAATCAGCAGCTGCGGCCGCCATGCACACTCCGAATGAATTCACTTCGAACGCGTGAAATCAAAGTATATGCATCCGAAGAGGAGTTTGCAAGATGGTGTCACGGGGTTGACGGAAGAAAAATCCGCCCGGAATGTCGTGCTAGAGTTTTCAGTAGAGGTCATCTTGGGACATGGCCGCCGAACTCATTAGTGAGTTGAAGAAATGGGCCACGGAGCTCGCGCGACGCAGCGGCGAAGGCAATGAGGTTGGCTTGAACCGCGCCGTCGAGCTCGTCAGCCGGAATTTCGCTGTCCGCCCGCACGAAGTCGCTATCTTCGCGCTCACTCCAGACGACCGTTTCCTGCAATTTCTCACGCCCGATCGCCTCCGCGAAGTGGGCCAGATTCCTATGACGAGCACGCATTCGCTTGCTGCCCGTACCGCCCGTGAGCGCCGCGCCGAAGTAATTAATCATTTCGCCGTGATACCGCATTCGTCCGTCTTTGAAGCTGTCCCGATTTCCGAAGGCCAGCCCGGCGAAGCGATTCAAAAAATCATGAGCGCTCCGATCGTGCACGAGAAAAAAGTCGTCGGCGTGATCCAAATCTCCCGCAAAGCCGCATCCATGGCCGAAGCGGGTCCCGAATTTACGCATCAGCAATTGCGCGAACTAAAAACCATCGCCGACGCGCTCGCCCCCTGCATTTCGCTCGGCGCGAAAGTACACGCGTAGGCAGGCTCAGTCCTCAAATTTTCTAGAATTCCAAACCTAAGGAGCCTGTCATCCTGAGCGCAGCGAAGGATCTCAATCGCGCCCCCGCACACAGTAAAATCTTCCCGCCGATTTCGTTCGCATCGCCTTACGTTTGCCTAGTAGCCCCACGCCGACTCACCAACTTAACTCTCTGTAACACTCCCGTAATCCTTACACGATGAATAATCATTGACATCGCATTAGGTGCTTGTTAGTTTTCCGATGCGAAAGAAATTTCCGATTGAATCGAGTGGAGGCACCGCTAACCGGCTCATGGCGTTCGTCGCGAAGAAAATATTTCTCACCAAGGGAGTCGGAAAACATCGAGAGCGGCTTTCGAGTTTCGAACTCGCCCTGCGCAACGCAGGCATCGCCGCATGCAACATCGTTCGCGTCTCTTCGATTTTCCCACCGTACTGCAAACTGATATCGCGCAGCGAGGGATTGAAACACCTCAAAGCGGGCCAGGTCGCATTCACCGTCATCAGCGAAAATCAAACGCGTGAACCGCATCGTTTGATCGCTGCCGGCGTCGGACTGGCTCTCCCTGCTGACAAATCCATGTTCGGCTATCTTTCCGAACACCATTCGTTCGGCGAACCCGAAGAAGTGGCCGGCGATTACACGGAAGAGCTCGCCGCCGAAATGCTCGCTACCACTCTCAACGTCGAATTCGATCCGGATCTCTCGTGGGATGAGAAAAAAGAGGTCTACCGCATCTCGAATAAAATTGTCCGCACCATGAACATCACTCAATCGGCAGTAGGCGATAAACGTGGCCTGTGGAGCACCGTCCTCGCCGCCGCCATACTCCTCGGCGAAGACGACTAACGTTCGATCGTGCTTTTGTAGCGCCGGGCTTCAGACCGGCAGGTGTTGATGTGGAAGTTGCGATTGCTCTCGCAAGCAAATCCCCAACGCGCTGCCGTCGCAGCAAACGAACCGGTTCTCCCCTACTTCCCCTTCTTCAAATAACCGATCCGCTGCAACACCGCTCCAACAATCAACGGCAGTGCCACCGTCGCATCATCCAACACTTCCGCAAATCGCCCGCCCTCTTCCGGCGGCACAAATTTCCCCCACGACACCGCTTCCGTGTACGTGCTTCCCGAAAGCCCGCCCCAGTTCACCGGCTCGGGACAAATCCGCACTCCATAGTTGTACCGTTTGAGCGGAAGTTTTTCGTATCCGCGGCGCGCCAGCAATTCCGCGTACACGCCGAACTGTTGCGCCCAGTTTCGCGGCACACCTCCGCCGATCGTAAAAATTCCCATCCGCTTCGTAGCCAGCATCGTCGACGCGTAGTGCTCGAAATCTTCGTATGGATCGAAACGCAATGGCTTCTGCCCCGCCTTCTTCCTCAGCCGCTGATGCAGCGCCACGTCAATCCCAAGCTCCGAATCCGTAAATGCCGGAACGAACACCGGAACCTTGTGCTCATAACACGTTTTCAAAATCCCGCGCCCTTTCGTGTGCTTCGAAAGATATTCTCCGATTCTTCGGTTGATTTTCCAGCTGCACAGCACTTCTTCCGGGTCCCATCGCTCCAGAATGTGCTGCATCACTTCTTCCACGTGATCCAAATTCGTTTCCGGCTCCAGCGAATCGTAAACGCGGTTGTAGCCAGCGGCGAAAAGCGCGCGGTCGTCCATTTTCTCGTCGTAGCGGTAATGCGATAGCCCCTCTGCTTCCACGAGCCCGTGCGCCATCAACGCGCCGGTTGACACGATCGCCTTAATCACTCCCGCTTCCACCAAATCGCAAAAAACGAGCGCCATCTTCGCCACAGTCAGCGCGCCCGAAAGCGTCATCACCCCGAAGCAATCCTTGTCGCGCGCCATTGTCTCGAGAACGTCGGCGGCGTCGCCAATCTGCCGCGCCGTGAACGCCGTCTGCCCCATGGCGCGCACGAGATCGTCGATCGTCGAGATACGAGAAAGATCGAGCGGATAAATTGGAGTGAGTTTGTCTTTGATCGGGTCGTGCAGAATTCTTCCGGTCGCGCCCTTTTTCTTTGCCATTCAGCGTCCTCGCAGGTAATGTAGTGCCACCTGGCTGGTTCTGCGCGAAATGTTTGTTCGCGCGCGTCTCATTGATAGTACAGATGAGGCTGCCGTTGAAAGAAAATTCTGTTAAAAGATAAATTCCAAAATCAACCAGTGAGCCCAAATCCACGATGACACGATACACTCCGGTGCCGCCCGATAATTTCGGTGGCCTTTCCGACGAGCATTCGCAATACGAAACCTCTCGCGCGGTGATTTTCCCCGTGCCGCTCGAACGCACCACTTCCTACGAGCATGGCACTCGAAACGGCCCGGCTGCCATTATCGCTGCCAGCCGCAACATGGAACTCTACGACGAAGAACTCGAGCTCGAGCCGTACAAAGAAATCGGCATCCACACGCTTCCGGCCATCGACACATCCGACGGTACGCTCGACGAAGTAATCACCGAGCTATTTACGGCGCAACTTGCCCTGCTCGAAGACAAGAAATTTCCCGTCGCACTTGGCGGAGAACACTCCCTTACTCCTCCCCTCGTCTCCGCAACTGCGAAAAAATTTAAGGATCTCAGCGTCCTGCAAATCGACGCCCACGCCGACCTTCGCGACGAGTATCAAGGCAATCCAGCGAGTCACGCCTGTGCCATGCGGCGCGTGGTCGAAGTGTGTCCTGCCGTTCAAGTGGGCATTCGTTCGCTATCGGTCGAGGAAGCCAAAGCGATCCCCCACCTGCGCACGAAGGTTTACTGGGCGAAGGATATCGTTCGCGCCCCGATGAAAGCCTGGATTGCAAAAGTACTCGAAGATCTGAGTCCGAATGTTTATCTCACGATCGATCTCGACGGCTTCGATCCGGCCTTCGTTCCCGCCACCGGAACGCCCGAGCCTGGTGGCCTCGATTGGGCTCAGGTCACCTCGCTGATTCGCGCGGTCGCCGACCACAAAAAAATCGTCGGAATGGACGTCGTCGAATTGCTGCCGCAGCCCGGCGATCACGCGTCCGATTTTCTGGCCGCCAAACTCGTGTATAAGTGTCTGGGCTATATTTTCTGCCAGGAATAATACTCGGAGGAATCTGGATGCTCGATTTCGCGATCTTAGCTGCTACAGCTCAACAAATAGATCAACATACCGTCTACGTCGAAGTTACTTCTCCCGGCTTCATCGGCACCATCATCATCGGACTTCTCGCCGGATGGATTGCTGGACACATCACCCGCGGCCGCGGATTCGGCTGCATCGTAGACGTTCTTCTCGGCTTGATCGGCGCCGTGATCGGCCGCTGGCTCTTCATAAAACTTGGCATCGCGATCGCACCGTGGGGCTTCTGGGGCACTCTCGCAGCCGCTACCGTGGGCGCCGTTTTACTCGTCGCCGTAGCTCGGCTCTTCGCAGGCAGCAGGGATTGAACTGCCCCAGCTTACATGTCATTCTCTAGCTTGTAGCGTGGTCCGCCGGCAACTGCTTGTCATTCTGAGCGAAGCGAAGAATCTCGACGGAACAGCAGGCACTCCGTACGCGACGTCCGGAATCTTTTCGTACCAGTGAAAGACTAAATTGAGCCAATCGTCTGTATGGGCCATCCCGCTCGGCGGGCTGGGCGAGTTTGGAATGAACATGCTCGTTCTTCGCACCGGCGACGACATCATCGTCATCGACGCGGGCCTCATGTTCCCGGAGCAGGAACTCCTCGGCGTCGATATCGTCATTCCCGACACCACCTACCTGAAACAGAACAAGCGCATGATCCGCGGGATCGTTCTCACGCACGCGCACGAAGACCACATCGGCGCGATTCCCTACATCATCGCCGACCTCAACGTCCCGATTTACGGTACTGAATACACGCTCGCGATCGTCCGCAAAAAGCTCGAAGAGCATGGCCTGCTCGATAGCGTCAAGCTCCACGAAGTTGAGCCCGGTGACGTCACCACTCTCGGCGCATTTCAAATCGAATACTTACACGTGACGCACAGCACGATCGATTGCGTAGCCCTCGCCGTCCGCACTCCACTCGGCGTCATCATTCACACCGGCGATTTCAAAATCGATCCCACTCCCGTTGACGGCAGGCCCTTCGACCTTCACGCCTTCGCGCGCTACGGCCAGGAAGGTGTCCTCGCGCTATTTAGTGACAGCACGAATGTCGAGCGCCCCGGCTTCACTCCGTCCGAACGGTCCGTCGTCGTGCGACTCGAAGAATTATTTCGCGCCGCGCCCGAAAGAATCGTCGTCTCCTGTTTCTCGAGTTCGATCCATCGCATCCAGCAGGTAATCGATTTGGCGCGCGTCGTGGGCCGCAAAGTGGGCTTCATCGGCCGCAGCATGGTCGACAACACCGAAATAGCGCACGGCCTCGACAAGCTGCGCATTCCCGATGGCAGCGTCGTCCGCCCGCAAGACATTAAAGGCTTCGACCGCAAACGCATCGTCATCCTGGCCAGTGGCACGCAAGCCGAACCGCTTTCCGCGATGTCGCGCATCTCCGTCGATAATCACCGACTGATGAACATCGCCGAGAACGACACCGTAATCCTCTCCGCGCGCCAGATCCCCGGCAACGAAAAGGCAATCTTCCGCATGATCGATCATCTGTTCCGCCGCCGCGTTCTCGTCTATTACGAAGGCGGACGCTCCGCCCCGATTCATGTTTCCGGTCACGCCAGCCAGGAAGAACAAAAAATTCTGCTGCAACTCGTAAAGCCGAAATTCTTTATCCCGCTGCACGGCGAATATCGCCACCTGTTCCGTCACGCAGCCCTCGCGGAGCAGATGAACGCTGTCTCCGGCGAAATATTTCTACTAGAGAGCGGCCAACCGCTCGAATTCACGCCGGACGGCCGCGCGCACCGCCGCGAGCCCGTCACTGCCGGACGCGTGTGCGTCGATTCCGGCTCGCTCGAAGAAATCGAAGAAGTAGTGATTCGTGACCGCCGCCACCTCTCGGAAGACGGCGTGGTAGTTCCCATCATCGCCATCGACAAACACACCGGCCAGCTCCAGGGTTCACCTGAAATCGTCACGCGCGGTTTCCTGTCCGAAGATGGCCACGAAATTCTCGCCAAAGCTCGCGAAGTGATTCTCCGCACCGTCGAGCAATCGACCGCCGAAGAAAAGACTGACTGGGGCGTAATCAAAGAAAAGATACGAGCCGACTTGAAGCGCTACCTCAATAAACAAACCTCAAAGCGTCCCTTGATCCTCCCGGTGATTCTCGAAGTTTAGTCGCACCGTGTTCAGTGTTCAGGCTGTGCCACCGTATCAACCGGCGAAGCTGTTCGATGCTTGAAAATCGCTCGAATTCGTACTTTTGAAGAGCTCGTGCTTAAATATCCAGGCATGCCGCCGCGAATCACGCTTCGCTCCTACAAGGTCAAAGATTTCGATGCGCTCTTCGAGATCGACCAAGCCTGCTACCCTTCCGAAATTGCCTACTCCCGCGCCGAGTTGCGCTACTACCTCCGGTTTCCCAATGCCGATTGTTTAATTGCAACGATTCGGGACAAACCAGTCGGGTTTTGTCTAACCACACATCAAGCCGCGTGCGGCCACATCATCACGATCGATGTCTTAGAAGAATTTCGGCGCCATAAGATCGGCACGCGGCTCCTTAAAGCGGTCGAACAACACCTCGCAAAATCCGGGGTCCGCGAAGTACTTCTCGAAACCGCAACCGAAAACGACTCCGCGATTGCCTTCTGGCAAAAGCATGGCTATCGTACTCGCGGCATTTGGAAACACTATTATCCCGGCGGCCGCGACGCCTACGCGATGATCAAATCCATTGCCGAGTAGCGGGCGCAAATCTGTACACGTTGTCATCCTGAAGGCATCCGTCCAGGATGCCTGAAGGATCTCAGCGCCAAGCACCAGCAACCAATTCGTCGCGAGCCACACGCGCAGCAAGCACCAACCATTCGCACCCGGAGGCATTTTGAACGACTACATACTCTCTCTTATCCTCGGCATCGTCGAAGGCCTTACCGAATTCATCCCGGTCAGCTCCACCGCGCATCTTCGCATCGCCGAATACCTGCTGCACATCAACCTCAGCAACGGCTACTGGAAGATGTACACAATTGTCATTCAGCTTGGCGCGATCCTTTGCCTCCCGATCTATTTCCGCGAGCGCATCGCCAAATTTCTCTCCACGTTTCCCCGAGGCGAACGCGGCGACCGTACGTTCCTCACGCACCCGCTCAGCCTCGTCATCGTGGCGTTTGTCGTCACGGCTCTCCCAGCCTTTCTGCTCACGAAAATCATTGGGAAGCACCTCGAAAATCTCTACATCATGGGCGCGGCTCTCCTCATCGGTGGGATCGTGATGTGGATCGTTGACGCGCTCCACGCCGCATCCGAAAAAGCCGGCCCCGGCGCTCCCGATAGCCGCATTCACACCTGGCACATGGAAGACATGTCTCTCGCCCAATCTGTCTGGATCGGAGCCTGCCAGATTCTTTCAGCTGTTTTCCCTGGAGTTTCCCGATCGATGTCCACAATCGCCGCCGGACAGCTCGCCGGAATGTCCCGCGCCTCGGCGCTGGAATTTTCTTTTTTCCTGTCGATCCCCACGATGGTCACCGCCACCGGCTACACTTTCCTGAAGTCACTGCGCGGCCAAGCAGGAGAAAATCCCATCGGAGTCTCGCAAATTGACGCGCACGGCTGGATCGTTCTCGCCATCGGTTTCGTCGTTTCTTTCGGAGTCGCCTATGCCAGCGTCGCCTGGTTCATGAACTGGGTTCGCACTCGAGGATTTACCCCCTTTGCGATCTATCGAATATTCTTGGGAGCCGCCGTCCTCTACTGGGCATCGCATCTCGCGATGTAACCAAGACGTTCCGGTTCGTTCGTCCCCATCGTCAGCGAACTTTCAGCCCATATTGCTGAGTGACGGGAGGCACGATCCCGTTCAAACGCAGGTATACAACCATCTGGCCGTAGTGGTCCGTGATATGCCACACCGCAGTGACAGCCATGCCAATTCGTGTATTCGGCCCGGCGTAGGGCCCCTCGACGCGATCGAGCGCATTTTGCGCGTTAATGGCGGCAAGGACGCTGTCGCCGTACTCGAATGATTCGCGCAGATATTTAACCACCTCAGCTTTTGTTTTAGCGTTCGAAGGCCCGCCCTTCTCGCAATGCTCCGGTGGAACCTTCCCTTCGATCTCATTGAAAAAAGCAAACTGTGCGCATGCGACGTGTTTCACCTGTTCTCCGAACGAGCGCACGCCCTCGAAGTTTCCGTTTCTGGGTACGTACGAATACTTGTCCTCGGGCATGGCTTCCGCTACACCGAGAAACCCCTTTTCCGCCCAGCTCATGGTACCGCCGACGCTCTCCGCAAAGCTCTTCGGGATTTCTTCCTTCTGCGCTGAACTGGATCGGGCAAAAAGAATTAGGCATGCGAGAACAATAAGTGAGATGCGCTTCACGGCAGCCTCCATCGAGTCCGGATTCTGCTCCCGGACTTCTCGTTCGCACATCGTATGCGTCTGTTTCCTCGCACACAACCGATTTGCACCGACGGTGCGACTTTCGGAGCTCAGCAGGCCTTGTCGAAGCGTTCTTGCGCCGCTGCAATGCTGCCCGGCCTTCGTTGACTCACGTGGTCACGCAACTTAAGATGTTGCCGCGTAATTGGAACAGTTCGCGCAATAGTTCCCATCTCCCGGAGGATTTTGAAAATGCAATTTCGTCAAGACGAGAATCAACGGTCCAACACGATCCTTACAGGCTGCATTGCATTGCTCCTCCTCGCTTCAGGTTGCGGACAACCAACTCCGAAAGACACCCGCGCCGCGGATGAAGCTTCCATTCGAGACTTAGACGCGCAATGGTCAAAGATGGCTGGCACCAGAAACGTGGACGGCACAGTCGCGTTCTATACCGATGACGCCACCCTTCTTCCACCGAACGCACCGCTCGCGGCGGATAAACAATCGATTCGCGCCGTGTGGACCGAACTTCTGGCTCCCAACAATTCCTTGTCCTGGCTGTCGAGCAAAGTTGATGTAGCGCGTTCTGGCGACCTGGGATACAGCACGGGCGCATATCAAGTGACAATCCAAGGCCCGCAAGGAAAGCTGAGCGAGGACCATGGGAAATTTCTTGAGGTTTGGAAGAAACAGGCCGACGGCAAGTGGAAGGTCGTCGCAGACGTTTATAATTCCGACGTCCCTTTGCCCGCGCCCGCCCCAGCTCCACAGAAAAAGTCAGCTCATCATAAGCAGTCGCACAAAAAGGGCCATTCGAAATCTAAATCCGGCCACAGCTAGCAAATTGACTAGTCACTTTGTGAATCCGACCCGGGTCAGTAGCATCGCGAATCGAGGATCGGAGCGGACCGAATCGTAAACTGGATCTACTTTGATCGCGGTCAGCGAGGACGAGCGCGCTGCGGCGGCTTTCTCGAGCCACAGGAAGGCCTGCTCTTTGTCTTTCATCCCCAGGTAGGCGATCGCAACCGGCAGCGGGTCAGGTGGCGCGTGCGCGATAATTTTCCCAGCGCCATTGAACTCGCGCCGAGCGTCGTCAATTTGGCCCGCGCGGGCGTACACGTACGTTAGAAGCATCCGCGCCCAGAGGCTATCGTCCATCCCGCGCCATTTTTTGGCGTCGGCGATTGCTTCAGAAAGCTTCCCGTCTTCGACATACGCAATCATCACAAGATGCGCGCGAGGAAAAGTGGGATCGGAATCGAGTACGGCTCGAAATTGCTGGATCGCCGGTTCATATTGGCGTGAAAAATACAGGAACACGGCGGCATCGGTCTGAATGATGTGCGAGAGCGGATCAAGCTTGCGCGCTCGCTCCATCTCCGGAAAAGCTTCATCGAAACGCCCCTGCAGCGCAAGATTTTCGGCGTACCAGTGATGCCCCGTGGCGTAGTTCGGGTCGAGTTCAACCGCGCGCCGGAACTCTTTTTCAGACGTTTTCCAATCCCAATCACCATTCTGTGCGATCAAGGCCAGTGAGGCGTGCGCTTCGGCGAGTTTGTCGTCGAGCTGGACGGCTTTTTGAGCTGCATCACGCGCTTTGGGAAGGAATTCAGCTGAGGGCGCAAAATCGTACGCGCTCATCAGTGCGTAGGTATCAGCGAGTCCTGCATAGGCGCGCGCGTAGTTGGGATCCTTCGCGATGGCCTCATTGAAGCTTTGGGCAGCGCGCACGAATCCGCTGGCAGTTCGTTCATTCCAGAAATAGCGGCCCTTTAGGTATAGATCGTAGGCTTCGTAGGATTTTGGAGCATAAGTTTCCGCGTTGCGCGCCACTTCCGTTGGCGTTCGATCACCCAGCGTTCGTTGGATCTCGTGAGCGGATGTCTGTGCGATTTCGGATTGCAGCGAAAGCAGGCTAGTCAGTTCCCGATCGTACTGCTGCGTCCAAATATGGGTTTGGTCGCTGGTTTGAATCAGCTGCGCGGTGATACGAACATTTTCGCCATCGCGACGAACGCTGCCTTCGAGGATGTACTGCACTCCGAGCTCGCGTCCGATCTGATTCAGCTGCTCTTGCGTGTGTTTGTAGTGCATCACCGAAGTGCGGGCGATGACGGCGATACGATCCGGGTTAACTCGGCCAAGTTGCGTGATCATTTCCTCGGTGAGGCCGTCGCTGAAATATTCCTGTTCCGGATCGCCAGTGAGATTCTCAAACGGGAGCACAGCGACGACCGCTCGCCCACCGCTCCCTGCTTGTGGCTGCTCTGGGGAATGGCCCCATCGGAGGTCTGCGAGCACACCCGCGAGCAGCAGCAGCGATAGTCCTAGGAGGGCAGGTAACCGTCCCGACGCGAGCGGCGGAATCGCGCTCGGGGACGAAGGGGCGGTGCGCTTTTCAGCAACGGCATTCACGAGGGCGGCCGAGCCGGCGACTACCGGATCGCGAAGGGGCAATGTTGGGATCACTTCAGCAGTCGGCTGATCGACTACTTCGACGGGTGCAACGAACCGATAGCCCAGCCGTGGTAGCGTCTCGATATAGCGAGGCTTCTGCGCAGAATCACCCAGCACTGCTCTCAGTTCCTTGACGGAATTATTGAGCCCGTGCTCGAAGTCGACGAATGTCTCCGAAGACCAGAGCTGCTGGCGGAACTCCTCCCGCGATACCACGTCACCGGCACGCCCAAGCAGAAGATTCAACACGTATAACGGCTGAGGGCGTAGTTTCAGGCGGACGTCGTACTTGTACAATTCTCGCGATCGAGGGCGCGATTCGAAGGGACCAAACCGAAAGATGGTTGAGGTGGATTCTGGCAAGCCGATGCACCATAGGGCGAGCTGCCATTCTCACCCGTATGCTGCTGGCAATACAATTATAAACTTTGCTGATTGAGCGGGTTGCCCACTTACCTCCAATGTTACCGGGATAGTACCCGCACCACATTGACCGTCTTGTGTGCAGCATGGCATTAATCGCGAACTCTGAGGGGAGTGCTGTTGGCTAGGTGTACCCGGAGGCTACGATGTTCAGAAACGCTACGATTTTGTCCTGCTTTTCTTCGGTGGTGAGCGGTTGTCAGCCCCGTCCTGCGAGTTGCTCCATTTCCCTGAGGCTACTCGCCCTAGCTCTACTCGTGTGGTGCATGCTGCCAGCAGTGACCCACGGCCAGACCGAGAACAGCCCTCAGCTTCCTTGTCCCGTCAGAACGGATGTCAACCTCACGACAGACTTCCGCAACAACGTGCGCTGCAATGTCTTTGCGATCGTGAATATCTCCAGTACTGGGACGTTTTTCAATGAAGCGGAAGGCACGATCTTGGTAGGTGATGATCACCAGCCGCCCGCTTTCTTCGGCACGCTGTTCAACTCAGGGACATTCGCGAATTCCGGATTGATCATCGTCGAGCCCACCACCGGCATCCTAGTCAACGCCGGAAGTATGAACATTTTCTTGGGGGGCGTGAACAACTTCAACACGATGTTCAACCAGGGAACGCTGAACCTCCAGTTCGGCGGCACGATCAACAACGAGGCCGGCGGCACGCTCACCAACTTCGGCGTGTTCACGAATGCGAGCTTGATCCAAAATGCCGGCCTGTTTGAAAACCAAAGCGGCTCAAGCGGCTCCATCACGAACCTCTCGGGCGGCTCCCTGAGCAACCTGAACGGAGGAGTGTTCAACAACAACTCCCAGTTTAATAACAATTTCGGCGCCAGTATCGTCAACCAGGGCGGCGCCGCTCTGAATAATCACAACGTAATCGAGAATCTCGGCGCGATCATCAATTCGGCTGGCGGCACACTCACGAACACCTTTATTCTGAACAATGACAGCGGCGCCACTCTCAACAATGCCGGTTCTTTAACCAATAGCGGTTTGCTCGTGAACTATGGCACCGCCAACAACACCGGCTCGCTGCAAAATCTTGCCCTCGCCACGGTGACGAACTTGGGAACAATGAACAATTCCGGCGGTCTCGGCAACTCCGGAAACTTCCAAATCGGCAATGGTGGCATCCTCAACAACACTGGTTCGATCGGCAATACTGTCGGCGGGTCTTTCTCCGTGCAGGCCGGCGGCACGCTCAACAATTCCGGATCGCTGATCAGCGATTTGACCTCCGGGTTCGGAACCGCGGCAAATAGCACAGTAGTGAACACGGGATCGATGTCGCTCTCCGGCAATACCGTGACGGTCGGAGGAAATTTTCGCAACGACGGCTCGGTCATACTTACCGGTGGATTTTTGCAGGGCGACATCCCGATTTTCGTGCCCCCACCTCCGATGGTTGTTACGTCCACTGGAACTCTCAGCGGGACCGGCGCCGTGAGCGGAAATGTAATCATGCAGGGAACCATGCGCCCCGGGGATTCTCCTGGAATTTTTACGATCAATGGGAACTACACCCAGAATGCCGGAGCCATTCTGGACATTCTGCTCGGCGGCACAGGAGCGGGTCAATTTGGCGAGCTCGTCGTGAACGGAAACGCTCAGCTTGGCGGGACGCTCGATGTGGAGCTTTTCGCAGGATTTGATCCCGCCGCGGGAGAGATTTTCAAAATTCTCAGTGGAAACATCAGCGGCGCATTTGCGGACGTGCTATTTCCCACGCTTGGCGATGGGCTTTTCTTCAAGCTCGACCAGGAAGCAAATGGAATCTTTCTGGACGTGTCTGGCGGGAACGGGCGGCGGTGGAGATGGCGGTGGTGGCGGCAACACGACGGTTCCTGAACCGTCCACGTTTGCAATGATCGGTCTCAGTCTCGCGGCAATGATTGGATTCCGCGGCCGAAGGCGACTGGTACGCGAATGAGTTCGCTGAAAGCGCTGGGTTTGCTGCTTCTTGGCAGCGCAATTGGTTCAGCGGCAACGCTTGCATGGATGCATCACCGCGTCGTCGCATTCACCACGCCCAACCAGGCAATCCTGCTCGATACCGGCCAGGTCTACTACGGCCACCTGGAAGGGCTGGGCTCCGCTTTTCCCGTGATCACTGACGTTTATTACGTGCAAAGCGTCACGAATCCGCAGACGAAAGAAGTCACGAACATTCTCGTTCGCCGTGGAAAGGAATGGCACGCGCCCGACCGCATGTACCTAAACGCGCACCACATCGCAATGGTCGAGCCCGTGAATCCAAATTCGAAAGTCGCCCAGCTCATCGCGGAATCAAAACAGAAATAGCTCCGGACTGCAGCGGAGTGTGAAAGCACCTCAGAGAACTAAGAGGAGTTGACGATGAGAAAAGCAAAGAAGAATAAGGAACTCAAGAAGGGCAAGCAATTGGAAGCGCAGCGGCCCTTGAAGGTTTCGCACTCCGATCTCACGATCACCAAGGTCGTAGATAAGCCCAGCGCGTGAGACAAATGCCAACGCGGATTCACGCCTGCTAATTCCATAGGAGCCAATCGTGCGTCTTCCCTCGGCCCCATAGAGTGTTTAACTCAAATCAATGCGCTTTCCTCCCAATTCATTGACTTAGATTTATCCTCGCTCTAAACTCGCAACCTCATGCCTGACTCTCAGTCCTCCCTGATCGGCCAGACCATTTCGCATTACCGCATCGTCGAAAAACTTGGCGGCGGAGGCATGGGCGTCGTCTACAAAGCCGAAGACACACGCCTCCACCGTTTCGTCGCGCTGAAGTTTCTTCCCGAAGAAGTCGCTCGCGACCCGCAGGCTCTCGGCCGCTTCCAGCGCGAAGCCCAGGCTGCGTCCGCGCTGAACCATCCCAGCATCTGCACGATCTACGACATCGGCGAAGAAAACGGCAAAGCTTTCATCGCCATGGAATTTCTCGATGGCGCCACGCTCAAGCACGTCATCACCGGTAAGCCGATGGAACTCGATCGCCTCCTCGAAATTTCCATCGAAATTGCCGACGCGCTCGACGCCGCCCACTCCCAAGGAATTGTTCATCGAGACATCAAACCGGCAAATCTATTCGTCACCCGGCGCGGACACGCCAAAATTCTCGATTTCGGTCTCGCGAAATTAGTTCCCACCCGCGCCGGCAGCGCCCCTGTCGGTGCAGCGATGGGCGAAAGCATGAACGTCCTTTCCGGCGCCACCGTCGCCGCCGATGAAATGTTTACCAGCCCCGGAACCGCAGTCGGTACCGTCGCATACATGTCGCCCGAGCAGGTCCGCGGCAAAGAACTCGACGCCCGCAGTGATCTTTTTTCATTTGGCACGGTCCTCTACGAAATGACCACCGGCGTGCTTCCCTTCCGCGGCGAAACATCCGGTGTCGTCTTCGAATCGATCATGAATCGCATACCGCCACCGGCGATGCGCCTGAATCCTGACATTCCTCCGCGCCTCGAAGAAATCCTGCATAAGGCGCTCGAAAAAGACCGAGAAATGCGCTACCAGTTCGCGGCAGAAATGCGCGCGGATTTGAAACGCCTCCGCCGCGAAGCCGATTCCTCTGGCCGAATCTCCGGCGCCGTCGACGCACAATCGTCGGGCAGCACCCCGATTCCCGCATCCGGCTCAAATCCCGCCGTTCCTGCTTCGTCCGCGTCCATTCCGGCGGCGGGCAGTTCGGGATCAAGCTCGACGGTCCGCCAGGTGGCTGCGCAGCACAAATTCGGTCTCTCGGTGACGTCTATCATCGTTCTTGCTCTACTTGCCGCCGCAGGTTACGGCGCATTTGCACTCTTCTCGCACAAAGCGACGAATTCTTACGAAAGTTTCAGCGCCACTCCTGTGACGGACACCGGCAAAGCCTCCCAAGCCGCCATATCTCCCGACGGGAAATACATCGCCAGCATTCAACTCGACGCAGGCCAGGAGAGCATTTGGCTCCGCAACGTCCCCACCAAGAGCAATACCCAGATTGTCGCACCGACCGACGATCGCTATGAGGGCGTCACTTTTTCCCCGGACGGAAATAGCATCTACTTCGCGCGCCGCGAGCGCGAGGAAATCAACGTCGCAAGTCTTTACCGACTCCCCGTCCTCGGCGGCAATCCCGAGCGCGTCATCCATGATGTGGGGACGAACATCTCCTTCTCCCCCGACGGCGCTCGCCTCACCTTTGTCCGGTACAAATTCAACGAAGGCAAGGGCAACCTGATGATCGCAAATGTGGACGGCTCGAACGAAAAACTGCTCGCCGAGCAATCCACGTCTCTCAGCTCGCCGCAATGGTCTCCAGACGGGAAAACGATTGCCGCGATCAATCTTCTCTCGTCCGATTCCACCACGGGTTCCATCGACCTCTTTGACGCCGCTACCGGGCAAAAAACCGTATTTATGAAATCCGATTCATTGCTCGATGCCATCGCATGGATGCCCGGATGGCCACGCGCTCCTTCTGTTGTCCGCCGATGCCAGTTCGAATTTCAACCGCAAGCAGATCGGGATCATTTCGTATCCCAAAGGCGAATTGCGCGCCGTCACGAAGGATACTAACGACTACCTGAGCCTCAGCATCCCCGCCGACGGCAAATCCATCGCCACCATTCAATCGCAACCGCGCGGCTCAGTCGTGATGGCTTCGTACGATGGAAAAACCTCCACCCAACCCGCCACCATCAGCGAGCGCCCACCCACCTTCACATTCACCTGGGGCTCAAACGACAAACTTCTTCTTGAGCAGGAAAACGGCATTTTCAGTATGAGCCCCGATGGCTCGAATCGCGCTCCCCTTCTTCATGATGACTTCCCGTCCTTCGATCCCATTTCCTGCGACAACGGCCGCTACATCATTTTCTCCTCCGCTCTTCGCGCCGGGAAATCCGCCGTTAATATCTGGCGCATGGACGCGACGGGCGGCAATCTGAAGCAGCTCACGTTCGGCACTTATGACAATCCCGCCATGTGTTCCCCTGATGGTAAATGGCTCGTCTTTTCCGGACTCATCGGCGGAAAATTCACGGCCCAGAGAGTTTCCGTGGACGGCGGTCCCACAACCACGCTCTCCGATTCCATTCTCACCTGCGGCTGCATCAATATCTCGCCCGACGGCAAAGCCATCGCCTTTCAGACTCAGGCTTCCACTGGCGCTCCCATCGGAATCAAAATTCTCGATTTCACCACCCTGCAGGTAATCAAAACGCTCGAGCGCGATCCCCGCGCCGGCGGCGAAATCCGCTACACGGCTGACGGCAATGCCATCGGCTATTTCATCCGGGAAAAAGGGCAGTACGCCCTCTGGATTTCTCCCATCGACGGGTCCGCGGGCCACGTCGTCACAGCCTTTACTCCCGAGCGCATCCTCGACTTTCACTGGAGCCCTGACGGCAAAAAACTCGCCGTCCTACGTTTCCATCGCGATAGCGACGTAGTCCTGCTCCGCGACTCCGCCCCCGCTCATTAGCTCGCATGTCCGCTTCGAATTGTCCGCGTCCTCTGTGCAATCTCTGTGTCCTCTGTGTTAAAGACGTTGCTTCGAGTCATCACCTCGTCTTCGCAGGCTTGAATTCTTCTCTCTTGTCCTTGGTTGCCTCGGGGATATGGACGATAGTTGCCCGACGATGATAATCTTCCGCGCTCGACCGTTGCACGCGAGGCTCTCTGTTAGCCCGCCAGGACAACATCGATGGAAGCCGATCCGAAAAGTCTAAACAACGCGCCACGCGGTTTGCGCACCCTCGCGCAGCCAGTAGCCGCACCGCTCAGTCGCGCCGCGATTTTTCTGGTTGTAACTCTGAAACCGCTGCCACAGACTCGCGCCGCCGTTCGCTCCTTCTGCGGAGACCTCGCCGGCCTCACGCGCGCGGTCGAAACCCGCGACTCTGGAAGCCGGCCTTTCCTGCATCATCGGCATAGGCTCAGAAGCCTGGGACCAGCTTTTTGGGTCGCCGCGGCCGGCGATGTTGCACCCGTTTCGCGAAATTCGCGGCGCGAAACATACGGCAGTTTCTACACCGGGCGATTTGCTGTTCCATATTCGCGCGAAGCGCATGGATTTGTGCTTCGAACTCGCGACCCACATCATGGCGCGTCTTGGAGACGTCGTGTCGCCAGTGGACGAAGTGCAAGCGTTCCGGTATTTCGATGACCGTGATCTCATCGGCTTCGTTGACGGAACGGAAAATCCAAGAGGCCAGGCGGCCGTCGATGCCGTTCTCATCGGCGACGAGGATCCTACGTTCGCTGGAGGCAGCTACGTGATTGTGCAGAAATACCTGCATGACATGAAAGGTTGGGACGCGCTACCCACCGAAGCGCAGGAAAAAATCATCGGCCGCAAGAAATTGTCGGACATCGAACTCGACGATGCCGAAAAGCCCGCCTCAGCGCACAACGCGCTCACGTCGATCACCGAGGACGGAAAAGAAATCAAGATCCTGCGCGACAACATGCCCTTCGGCCGCCCCACGCAAGGCGAGTTCGGAACTTATTTCATCGGCTACAGCCGTTCGCCTCGCACCACCGAGCAAATGCTCGAGAACATGTTCATCGGCCGTCCACCCGGCAACTACGATCATCTTCTCGACTTCAGCCGCGCCGTCACCGGCACCCTGTTCTTCGTTCCCTCCGCCACATTTCTGGAAGCAGTGAGTGAAGAATAGCCGAACTCATTCGGACCCGAGCTCGGCTCCAATTCATTGACTTAGTTTTATCCTCGCTCTAAACTCCATCCCCGATGCCCGAACCCACTCCCCTCGAAGGCCGCACAGTCTCCCACTATCGCATTCTTGAAAAACTCGGCGGCGGCGGTATGGGCGTCGTCTATAAAGCGGAAGACACAAAGCTCAAGCGCCAGGTAGCGCTGAAATTTCTCCCGGACGACGTCACTAAGGATCCCGCTGCTCTCGAACGCTTCCGCCGTGAAGCGCAAGCCGCTTCCGCGCTAAACCATCCCAATATCTGCACGATTCACGATATCGACGAAGAGAACGGCCTCCCTTTCATCGCGATGGAACTCCTCGAAGGCGTCACGTTGAAACATCGCATCAACGGGCAGCCCGTCCCGCTCGATCAGCTCCTCGAAATTGGCATCGGCGTACTCGACGCTCTCGAAGCCGCACATGACCGCGGCATCATTCATCGCGATATCAAACCCGCGAATCTTTTCGTCACTGCGCGCGGCCGCGCCAAAGTTCTCGATTTCGGACTAGCGAAGCAAGTCGCCACCCGCGCCGTGGCTGAAACCGTTACGGCCGGCGGTGCCCTCGAAAGCGATCCGAACCTCACGAGCCCCGGCATGGCACTCGGCACGATCGCGTACATGTCGCCTGAGCAGGTCCGCGGAGAAAAACTGGATTCTCGCACCGACCTTTTTTCCTTTGGCCTCGTCCTCTACGAAATGGCCACTGGACGGCAAGCTTTTTCGGGCAACACAACCGGCGTCATTTTTGCCGCCATTCTCGAACGCGAGCCTGTTCCGCCGGCACGTCTGAATCCCGCGCTGCCGCAAGAGCTCGACCGCATTATTACGAAATCACTCGAGAAGAATCCCCGCCTGCGCTACCAGACCGCGCGCGATATGGCCTCTGATCTCGAGCGCCTCAAGCGCGACACTAGTTCCGGCCGCTCGGCTGCTCAAGTGAAATACGCAGACCCCTCCGGCGCTGCTCTCGTAGGGGAAGCAACTCCCGTGTCAGGTGTGCCAACGCAATCGGGCCCGCAATCGCAGGTGCAGCAAGCAAATTTTCAGCAGCAATCGAGTTCCGCAGCGACCGCATCGGGCTACGCGACCGCATCACCATCGCGCGATGCGAGCGGATCTGGCTCCGTCACAGTGCAAGCCGCGCGCGAGCACAGAGGAAAGTTGATCACCGGCGCGATCGTCGCGCTCGTCGTGTTGATTGCTGCTGCCTACGGCGTCTTCTCGCTTCTCCGCGGCAAAGGTGCGATGCCGTTCCAGAATTTCACAATCACGCAAATCACCAACACCGGAAAATCGGTCAACGCCGCCATATCGCCTGATGGCAAATATGTAGTCAGCGGGATTGCCGACAACGGCCTCGAGAGCGTCTGGCTCCGCAACATTCCCACGTCGAGCGATACGCAAGTGCTTCCTCCCGCGCCGCGCAGCTATACCGGTCTTGGTTTTTCGCGCGACGGCAATTACATCTACTTCGGCCGCTCGGAAAACACCGTCGAAACCGTTCGCTTCGCCTACCGCATCCCCGTTCTCGGTGGCGAACCGCAGGTCGTGGTCAAGGATGTGGACTCGAACATTACGTTTTCTCCCGATGGAAAATTGATTGCCTACGTTCGCCAGAACGATCCCGAGGTCGGCAAGTATCATTTGCTGATCGCCAATTCCGACGGCTCCGGCGAGCGTTCGATCGTTACGGGCTCCACCGACGACGCTCCGACGACCGTCGACTGGTCGCCCGACGGAAAATTGATTGCCGGTTCTGTGTTCCACAACGATCGCGGTCTCACTTCGCTCGAATCTGTTGACGCATCGGCCAGCGCCGACGGCGGCCATTGGCAACCGCTCGCCTCTGTGAGTGCCAGCGTAGTCACCGATCTCACCTGGCTTCCCGATATGCGCGGCTTGCTGATTTCTAGGCTCGGTCGCGAATCCGGCTACAGCCGCAATCAGCTCGCGTTTGTCGCGCTGCCTTCAGGTGAAACCACCGCCATCACGAAAGACACGAATAACTATTCCTCGGTCAGCCTCTCCGCCGACGGCAAGACCATCGCCACGGCCCAGCAAAAGGCCTCGCGCACGTTCTACCTGCTTCCCGCAGACGGCGGCGGCGCCAATGCTTCTCCGCGGCCCATTTTCGAGCAGGAACGCGACATTGGAAACTTTGCCTGGGCTGGCAATGACCAGTTCGTCGTTTCCGAAGCCGACAAGCTCGTGCGCTTTTCGCTCGATGGAAAATCTCGCGCCGTACTCGCCACCGATCCCAACGCGTTTCTCAACGCACCCGAAAGCTGCACCACTCCCGCTGCTCCTGGTTCGAACGCTCCTGAATCTCATCGGATCGTTTTCGCCTGGGCTGGCCACGCCGAGAATGCCACTGGGCGCAGCATCTATCGCGTCGACCTTGACGGCTCAAATCTCAAACAACTCACCAACGGCCACGGCGATCAGGATCCGAGCTGTTCGCCCGACGGCAAATGGGTATATTTCATCAACAATAATCCTGACCGTATTCGCCGCGTCTCGATCGACGGAGGCACCGTCGAAGACGTTCCCGGCACCACCATTCCCGAGTCGATTTACGGTGGCTTCGCCGCTCACCTTTCGCCCGACGGCTCCAAGCTCGCCTTCGTCCTCACCGAAGCGAGTGCCGCCATGAGCGTCGCAGGGGCCAGTGAAGAGAAAATTGCGCTCGTCAGTCTCGATCCCGCTGCCAAGGGCTCGCACCAGTTCCTCACGCCGAATCCGCACATCACCGGCAGCGTCCATTTCACGCCCGACGGCAAATCGGTCGCCTACGCCGTCCGCGAAAACGGAATCGACAACGTCTGGGTCCAGCCGATCGAAGGCGGCCCCGGCCACTACATCACCAAGTTCGCCTCCGAGCAAAGCCGCGGCGGCTTTGCCTGGTCGCCCGACGGCAAGTCGCTCGCCATCTTGCGTGGGCGCCTCGATTCCGACGTCGTGCTGCTGCGCGATTCCGGCCCGGCGCGCTAATCCATAGACCTGACTTCGAGAATGTACACGCGATGGGACTCGGGCGGGCAGGCGGCCGGGATTACGAATAGCCTGTGCAACATGAGCACACATACTCGAATTACCCGATTTGCGATCCGCTTCCGTTTGATATAGTCACTGCGTCACTTGCGAGTCCCGCGGTTTGCGCGGGAGCTTTTGGGTTCCGCGCCACAGCGCCCGCGTCCCCAAATTCAAGCGAGCGCCTTCCCCTTTGCTTTCCCTTCGAATATCGCAGTCATCTGTGTTCGGGGGTATTCTTGTCCGAGCGACTCCGCGTCAAAGTGAGTCGCTCGGAAATGAGGCCAAAGGAGAAGTAAGTGCGCATCCTCACACCGACTGAAAATAAACGCATCAACGAGATGATCGGATTTGTCGGGCTCAGCCTGGCTGTGCTGCTGGCGCTGAGCTTGCTCTCGTATTCGCCGCATGATGCATCGTTCAATGTGGCGGCGAGGGCTCCCGCGTCTGGCCCCGCGCGAAACTGGATTGGGCCCGTTGGCGCGCACATTGCCGATTTGTTTTTTCAGTTCTGCGGATTCAGCGCTTTCCTCTTTCCAGTGGGGATGTTTCTGGTGGCGATCCGATGGTTCCGAAGCCAATTGCTCGAGGCCCCTGTAGCCAAAATGATTGGGTCGGCAATGCTGCTAGCCTCGCTTTCGGCGGAAATGGTGCTGGCGCACATGCCGGACGTTCGCGGAGCGCTGCCTGCCGGCGGACTGCTTGGCACGGTCCTCGCACAGGGCTTGCGCGCCGCATTCAATCCGGCCGGCGCGATTCTAATCACGACTGCAACCCTTCTTACCGCGCTCTTTCTAACGACGAGTTTTTCGCTCAGCGCTGCGGGCAGTTGGCTCAAGAAACCAATGCATCCGGAAGGCGTTTTCGGGAAGTTCGCTGCGCGCATGAAAGACTGGCGCGAAGAGCGCGAATCGGTGCGACTGAAGAAGCGCGTGGAAGAAATTAAGATTGCAGGGCGCCCGGCAGTAGCACAGCAACGAATCTCTGCGCGTGAAGCCTTGGTAACAAAGGAGACGGAAGAAGAAATCGAAGAAGCCGAGGAACGCGGCGAGCGATCGTCCGAACCGCGGTTCGATCCTCGTCCTGGCCCTGCCGTGATCAAATTCCACGAGCAGGAACGCGTGAAGCCGGAGCCGTCGCCCAAGAAGGGCGCGTCCGGACCGAAAATCGCAAGTGGCAAAACGGCCTATCGACTTCCCTCTCCCAGCCTGCTCCAACTCGCAGAGCGCGGGCAGAAAATGGACGAAAACGAGCTGAAGGAATACGCTCGCGCCATCGAACTGAAATGCCAGGAGTTTGAAGTAAACGGGCAGGTAACGCAGATCAATCCCGGCCCGGTGGTCACCACATTCGAATTCAAGCCCGAAGCGGGCATCAAGTACACCCGCATCACAGGGCTTGCGGAAGATCTCTGCCTCGCGTTGCGCGCGGAATCAATCCTGATCGAGCGCATTCCCGGTAAATCAACCGTCGGCATCGAAGTTCCCAATCCGCATCGCGAGACGATTGCGTTGCGCGACATTCTCGAAGCGCCCGAATTCAGCCACTCGCCTTCAAAGCTCACCGTGCCGCTTGGTAAGGACTTAATCGGCAGAATTCGCGCCGCTGACCTGACGCAAATGCCTCACCTTCTGATTGCAGGTTCTACAGGAACCGGCAAAAGCGTCTTCATCAATTCCCTGCTGATGGGCATGCTCTACAAAGCGACGCCCGACGAATTGAAAGCTGGTGCTGGTCGACCCGAAACAGGTGGAACTGGGAATGTATGCGGACATTCCTCACCTGCTAACGCCGGTTGTGACCGATCCGAAGGTCGCCGCCAACGTATTGCGCAATGCCACGCGCGAAATGGAACGCCGGTTGAAACTTCTGGCGGGCCGGAGCGTGCGAAACATCGCGCAGTACAACCAGACATTCGAAAAAGGTCAGTCGCTTTCGCTCTTCGACAATGTGGAGGAAGAAGAAGCGAAGCCGCTACCCTACATCGTGATCGTGATCGACGAATTGGCCGACCTGATGATGGTCGATACGAACGGCGTGGAGGAATCGATCACGCGGCTCGCGCAAATGGCGCGCGCGGTCGGCATTCACTTGATTCTCGCCACACAGCGGCCATCCGTCGACGTGATCACCGGTTTAATCAAAGCGAACTTCCCCGCCCGGATTTCGTTCCGCGTGGCCAGCAAAATCGACTCGCGCACCATTCTCGATGCGAATGGGTCGGAATCGCTGCTCGGCAAAGGCGATTCGCTGTATTTGCCGGCTGGCTCGTCGCGGCTGCACCGCATTCACGGGCCTTACGTGCACGAATCGGAAGTCGCCGCCGTGTGCGAATTCTGGCGCGAACAGGCGAAAGCGATTTACAACGAGGAATTGCTGAAACCGCCGCGCGATGAAAACGCCATGGGCGAGGCGGGTGCCGAAGGCGGCGAGGAAGTGGACGACGAGCTGTATCAGGATGCGGTGCGCGTGGTTTGCGAGATGGGACGCGCTTCGACTTCCACCCTGCAGCGAAGACTGCGCGTTGGGTACGGACGGGCCGCGCGCTTGATCGATCTAATGGAGAAGGACGGGATTGTGGGGCCGCCGGATGGTTCGAAGCCCCGCGAAGTGCTGAAAACGAAGGGATGGATGAAGGAGTTTGACGATTCGATGAAGTAGAGATCGGTGACGCGACGCGCACGGAATCACATCTGCTACGAGAGTTCGTGCGCTTCTTGGTCTGCTGTGGAAGGAGTATGAACTGGATTACCCGACGGTTGCACTTTGAGATCATCAAACCGAAACCATTTGTAGATCGCGATCGACACCACCCAGCTCAACGCGAATAATCCCAAAATGAAATAGCCGAGAGCTCCAAAGTTTTCACTCAACTTGAGTACCCCGCTCCAGAAGCTCCCGTCCAGATGAAGATGTCCCGCAACAAGTCCGAGCGTTTCGATTCCGCCTACCGCAAGCGCGACAACCACCGAAATGCTCGTGATCGTCATGTTGTAGTAAAGCTTGCGAACCGGCTTGATAAACGCCCATCCGTATGCGCCCAACATCAAAACGTTGTCCGTCGTGTCGATGAAAGCCATTCCTGCTGCGAAAAGCAGCGGGAACACCAGAACCGCCCAAATCGAAAGGCCTTTGGCTGCCTCCGCGGCGGAAATTCCAAGGACGCCGATTTCAGTGGCCGTGTCAAAACCCAGCCCAAACAAGAAGCCGAGCGGATACATATGCCAACTGCGAGTAATCAAGTTGAACATCGGGCGAAATATCCGCGCCATGACTCCGCGATTGCCGAGAAGAAGATCGAAATCTTCGTCCACGTACGGCTCGCCTCGGCGGACTTTCACAAACGTGCGATACACGGACCGCAGGATGATCAGGTTTACGAGCGCGATCGCGAACAAAAAAAACGCCGACACAAGCGTACCGATCACACCGCCAATTTCTTTGAATCCGTCGAGACGATGCTGCAGCGCAAGCGCTGTTCCGGCGATTACCGCCGCGCCGAATACCACCACCGTAGAATGACCCAGCGAAAACATCAGGCCAATCGCGACCGGCCGTTTCCCTTCCTGCATCAGTTTGCGCGTAACGTTGTCGATCGCCGCAATGTGATCGGCGTCGACGGCGTGCCGAAGGCCAAAACTATATGCGAGAAACGCTGTGCCAAGCAGAACGGGATAGTGACGAAACGAGGCCACAGCGCAAACCCACGCAACAAGGTTGAAGACGAACAAAAAGCCGTAAATCGCGAAGACTCTTCCCCGGACGTTTTCGTCACAATCTTCAAAGAGAGATCGAAGCGTGGGCTTCATCATGAATGTCGTTGGCTCAGCCAGGACGCAGCGACAAGGTGAGAATAGCACCGAATTTACTGCCGAAGAATCTACAAATCGTACTACTGAAGATCCTTGCCCGGAGGATAGCCCTGCGAAATGCGTGATTGCCGCGTGGCGCAATCCCCGGAGCTCTTCTCTTGAATAGATTCTCGAACCCGGCGACTCGCACTATTCCGTTCGCAGCGCTCGTATCGGATCAAGCGTGGCCGCGCGGCGAGCGGGGACCACTGCCGCAAAGAAAGCGGCAAGTATCAGTGCGCCGACTGTGAATAGCAGGACGCCCGGATCGTAGGGCTTCACTCCAAACAACTGCGCCGCCATAGCGCGACCCGCGGCAATCGAAACAGGAATGCCAATTGCGAGCGCAATAGCCATTTGCAGTAGGGCGCTCTTGAGGACCAATTTCAACACGCTCATTCGGTTCGCGCCCAGTGCCATGCGAATGCCGATTTCGTTCGTGCGCCGCTCCACGGAGTACGCCGTCACGCCATAGAGTCCGATCGAAGCCAGAAGGAGCGCGAGGAAGCCAAATAGCGACGTGAGTTTCGCAATCATCTCCTGCTGAGTGAAGTTCGTGTCGACCTGCTCCGCGAATGAGTTCATATCGATCACTGCGAGATCAGGGTTCACGTCGGCAAGCGCGCGGCGAACCTGCGATTCAAGTCCGGGAACCTTGCCGAGCGTTTTCAGTTCAACAGCGTTCAGATAGTGCGAGCGATCTTCGAACGCAACAAAACGAGGGTCGGCATACGCAATGCTCTGGCTGTCCGGCAGGAAGAACATGGGCGGAATCTTGTGAGTCGGCTCGCGATACTGAGTGTCTTCAGTCACGCCGACGATTTCGAAATCTCCGGCGTGTGACATATCGATATCGCCGAAATGCTTTCCGAGCGGCGACTCGCTCTTGAAAAAGCGTTTCGCAAACGTTTGATTCACAACCGCCACACGCCGAGATGTCGGCGAGTCCTGGTCGCTGAAGGGTCGTCCCTGCACGATTTCCGTCCCGAGAGTTTCGAAGTAGTCCTTGCTCACACGAAGCCATGACGCGTTGAACTCATTCGAATCGGGCGGCGGTGGCGCCTGACCCTCGATAAAAATATTCTCACCCCAGTTGTCGCCTTCCATCGGGCTATAGAGTGAAAAGCTGACCTGCCCGACACCGGGAATAGCGGCGAGCGAATCGTGAAGTTGGCGATAGAGAGCCTGAATTTGCGCCGGCTTGTAACCAGCCATCGACGGATCGATGTGCAGGATATATCGGTCCCGTGTTTCGAAGCCAAAGTATTGATTGTGCATATTGCGCAGACTCTGCGTCAGTAGACCCGCAGCCGACAGAAGCACCAGCGAAAGTGCGGCTTGCGCGATCACGAGCGACTTCTGCGTCCACCCTCCACCGCGCCCTGTGGAACGCCCGGCGCCGCGCAACGCATCCGCCGGAGCAGTCCGCGCCGTCATCCACGCAGGCGCGACACCAAAGAGAATCCCGGTGAGTAGAGAGATGGCGAACGTAAATGCGAGAACGGGCAGAGATGGCGATGCATGAATCGCGACGTTCGAGCCCGGTTGAAACGCGAGGCGCAGGATCAGGTGTGTTCCCGCATAGGCAAGCGCGATACCCGCAATTCCACCGAGCCCCGCGAGAACGGCGCTCTCCGTGAGCACCTGCCGAATCTGGCGCGCGGGCGGCGCACCCAATGCAGCGCGGATCGAAGTCTGCAGCTTCCGGTTCGTCGCGCGGACCAGCATCAGATTCGCGACGTTGGCGCAAGCGATCACAAGTACGAGCGCCGAAATCCACATCAGGAGATGAAGTCCCGACTGATATTCGTCGCGGAGCGATTGAACGCCTCCTCCACCGGGGGATAGATGAAGCGTCTGCTTGGGGATCAGGTCGCGCTCGCCGGGTTGAAGTTTCGCGATGGGCGTCAGCAGCCACTGCTGCAACTCAACCTGCATGTGCGCTTCGATCTGCTTGGGATCGGCACCTGGAGCGATGCGTCCGATCACGTCGAGCCAGTCCTGCTGCGGAAAATCAATGAGAGCGGCCACTCCGTCGATAAATGGTTCGTCTGAAAGTGGGATCCAGAAATCGGGTGGCGCTTGCAGCCTGTCGCCGAAAAATCCCGATGGCGCGATGCCAACGACCGTGAATGGCTGCCCGTTCATCGTAAAGCTGCCACCGACCACCGACGGATCGCTGCCATACTTCTGTCTCCAGGCGCGGTAGCTCATCACGGCCACTGGCGCGGCGCCTTTGTGGTCGTCCGAAGGAGCGATCACTCGTCCCGCAAATGGGCCGATGCCGAACATCGCGAAATAATTTCCCGAGACATACTCCGTCCGTTGCGATTGAGCTGGCTGGTTGCTGCCGCCTCTGCGCACGCCGGTCAGCGACGTGCCAGCCTGGAACGCAGCAAGTTCGAGGAAGCCCGGCGTATTCTCGCGAAAGGTTTTGTATTTGTCGTAAGAAAAAAGCGACCAATTATCCTGGAGCCCGCCGTTGACGCAGCAGTTCTCAATATTGCCGACGCGATAGAGTTCGGCCGGCTTCGCAACCGGGAGCGAATTCAGCAGCACCGCGTGAACGAGCGTGAAAATGGCAGTAGTTGCGCCGATGCCGAGGGCGAGCGTGAGCACAGCTGTCGCCGTGAAAATAGGGGCGTTGGCAAATTGTCGAAGCGCGTAACGAATGTCTTTCATCAGCGGCGTGGCCTCCGACTGGTTATACGAATGTTCGAGAGAATTTGTTCACCGGTTCGCAAGACGGAGCAAGGCTGAGGCCATGTTCGCGTGACGGAAGGCCAAGGGGCGGGCGCTGCTGCGAAAGGTCAGGAAAATGGTGCCGAGGGGCAGAGTTGAACTGCCTACGCCGGCCTTTTCAGGGCCGCGCTCTACCGGTGAGCTACCTCGGCACCGGGACAATCAAAGATTCTACGGAAAACGCAGCAGAGTGGAAAGGAAAAACGCACGAATCGATTTCACGCGTCCCGGCCCGGAACTTGCGAATTGCGGAGCCGTTCACATTCCAGGCGCCTACGCGTTCAGGCGCTTCGGGCCGCTCACGTGCGCGTTGCCGCGTTCGTAGAATCGAAGCACGCGGTGAGCGTCCTTTGTGATCCCAATGCGGATGCTTTCGCCGATCGGTCCGGTGGGCGAAGCAGCAGCTCCTATCCAAAGCGGAGCTTTGCGATTGCCCACTAAATTTGTGCCATCGTCGCGCTTGGTGATTCGGAACGCAGCGGCCACGCGTCCGGGGCCGCGAGCGAGGTCATGGAGCCGGGTTGTGTGCCGAGCGTCTTGCATAAGTGCGATGCCGTCCAGAGGCTCGACGGCACGGATTAAAACTCCCGTGCCGATGCCGGCATGCCCGGCCGACACATTGAGCATGAAATGAGCACCGTAACAAAAGTAGACGTAAGCATGGCCCCGCTCTAGGAAGAGCGAGCGGTTTCGCAGGGTCATGCCGCGGAAGGAATGTGCAGCGGCGTCGCCGACCAGATACGCCTCGGTTTCGACAATACGCCCGGCGAGGCGCCCTTGCGGCACGTCGTGTACGAGGATTTTGCCGATGAGAAATTTTGCGAGATCGACGGCATCGACGGGTAATTCGCGAAGTCGAAGGCGTCGGATGCGAACGCTTGCTCTCGAGTGTAACTTCCTGTGAAATGCGTGGGCTTTCGGCATCGATTCGTTTCTGGCGGACCCTCGCAACCGATCTATGATAGCGGAATCGGCGCGCGATTCTTTCATTTGAAGCTGAGCCGCGAATGCGCCACACTCTTGGACTCAAGCCAAGGAGTCCCCATGACAGCGCATTCAACATCCGATCGAGATCAAATTTGGCCGGCACTCCCTTACGCCGCATGGAAAGATACGTGCGCCACACTCCACATGTGGACGCAAATCGTTGGCAAAGTTCGGCTGGCCCTCAGCCCTTACTTGAATCACTGGTGGGAAGTTCCCCTCTACGTGAGCGCACGTGGCTTGACGACGTCGCCGATTCCGTACGCCGCGGGCATTTTTGAGGTGGAGTTCGATTTCATCGAGCACGTGTTGCGGATCGAAACCAGCACAGGAGAGACCGAATTGCTCGATCTTAAGCCGCGCAGCGTCGCCGATTTCTATCGCGAATTTATGGCCACGTTGAAATCGATGGGCATTGACGTGAAGATTTGGCCGATGCCCGTGGAGATTCCGAATCCGATCCGCTTCGATCAGGACACAACGCACGCCTCTTATGACCCGGTATACGCCGAGCGATTCTGGCGAATTCTCGTGGCCGTGGACAAAGTGTTCAAGGAATTCCGTGGCAGATTCATCGGCAAGGACAGCCCGGTGCACTTTTTCTGGGGCAGTTTCGATCTTGCCGTCACTCGCTTTTCGGGAAGGCCCGCGCCGGAACGTCCGGGGGCTGACCCGGTCACGAAAGAAGCGTACTCGCACGAGGTGAGTAGCGTGGGATGGTGGCCCGGCGGCGGAGATGTAGCGAACCCCGCGTTCTATTCCTATGCGGCGCCTGAGCCTGCGGGAGTGAAAGAGTACAAGGTAATACCACCGCAAGCCGCGTATAGCGATCAGCTGAAGGAATTCGTGTTGTCGTACGACGACGTGCGCACCGCCGCCGACCCTCGCTCTGCTTTGCTCGATTTCTGCCAGTCTACGTATGAAGCGGCGGCGAATCTTGCGAAATGGGACCGCGCCGCGCTGGAACGAAGCGAGATTGCTGGTTCCGCGGCGAAGTAGAAGTTGGCGGCGCTTTCGATTTGGCGCCTCGCTTGGCACTGCCCGAAGGCTTACTCACATGCGCTGGAACGAATCTCCGCGCCACTGAAGTCCGGCTCCCCCGCCCAAGCCAGGGGGCAGCCTACCGCTCATCGACCCAGCGCGACGCAGGTCCCTACCAGAGCAACTTCAATCCGAATTGGATGTGGCGCGATCCGCCGGAGCCCATCACCGGATTGGATTCGCCCACATCGGGAGTGAACCGTACGACTCCAACGCTACTGGGCCCGGCGAGGTTTGTCCTCATCGTAAAAACGTCGAAGTTCGGGTGGTTCAGGAAATTAAAAAACTCGGCGCGAAATTGAAGCTTGAGCCTCTCGTTCAGATTCCAAACTTTGCCCACCGAGAAGTCCCAGTTCCTGAATGCAGGGCCACGGAACATGTTCCGGCCCATGTTTCCGAAATCGCCGAAGTCGGGCGGAACGATCACGGTATTCTTGGATTGGTAGCAGCCGTAAAACTCGAGCTGATCGAGGCTGGCATGCTGCTCGCAGAGGCTGTTTGACGAAGCATCGTCTTCAAAGCTGTAGTAGCACAAATGGTTTTGAGGATTGCAATTCGACGAGTTCGCCGAACTCGTGCTCCATTTCACATTTTTAGCAGGGCCAAACATGTTCCAGCGATCGTTCAGTTCTCCTGTGCCGCTGATGTCATCGCTGAAGTCTGCGAGGTTGAAAGGCTCGCCGCCCTCGAGAGTCAGGATCGTGTTCAGTTGCCAGCCCTTCAGCATTTGCAGCGGAGCTTCCCGCGAAGGAAGATCGTAGGTCGCGGACAGCGTGAACCGGTTGCGAATGTCGTAGTCGCCGTTGCCGCGCTCCGCGCCGTAATCAAGGCTGTTCTGCGGCACACCTGCGCTTTGAGCCACGTTGTTAGTGGCGGTGTCAATCGCGTGCCCGTACGTATAGCCGGCGAGGAGGTACAGTCCGTGCGAGTAGCGCTTGGTGAACGTAACCTGCAACGAGTTGTAGTTTGAATTCGCGTGGTTGCCAAGAAATTCGAGGAAACCGATGAACGGCAGGCACGAGCCGCTGCTACCGATGCCGACGGGCGGCGCACACGGCGTTGTCAACGGCCGGGCACCTTGCTCGCAAGTAAAGTAGGCATCATCTGTAAATCCGCCATCAATGATGCAAGGGACGCTTTGCGACTGAAGAGGTTGGTTCAGATCCTGGGTGCTGAGAAGATTGATTCCGTGGTTTGCAACATAGGCGACCTGTAGAAGAGTTGTGGGCGTCAGGGCTTGTTGGACGTTCAGGTTCCAGTTTGCGACGTACGGAGTGCTGAGATGCCTGCTAACACCAAAAATCTTGCACGGCAAGTCAGGGCCGCAACCAATCGTGTTCACTTGATCCGCCGCAGGAAATACGGGACCCGCAGATGTCCAGTTGATGAGGTCGCCGCTGGAGGTGATATCAACATCGAATGACGTGATATTCCCGTTACCCGGAAGCACTCCGTTTACGCCGCTCGGATTCAAGTTCAGTCCGCCGCCATTAAACATGAACGTCCGGACAGAAGGCTGCTCAAAGATAATTCCGCCGCCGGCACGCACAACGGTCTTCCCCGTCCCGAAGACGTCCCAGGCAATCCCAAATCGCGGCGAAATGTTGTTGTACTGCGTCGGGTAAGGAGAATTAATTCCCCGGCCCACTTGAACGACGCCGACGTCTGGAACGTAGTTCGCCAGAAGGTTGCGCGAATCCTTTATTGGATAGGTCACGTCGTACCGAAGCCCCATGTTCAGCGAAATTCGGGGCCGAATACGATAGTTGTCCTGCACGAAGAGCCCGAATGATTTCATGCTTATATTTCTGCCGGGATCGCCGTAGAGGAACGCCCATTCGTTGATGTCGCTCGTATCACCGGCGACGAAACCCTCAAGCGAATCGAAGTCGACGTACCCGCGCCCATCTCCTGCGCGGAAATACTTCACCGAACCGCGGCTGAAATCTCCGCCAAATCGTATCGTGTGTTTGCCGTGGGTGTAGGCGAGAGTGTCAGATATCGTCCAGGTGCGGCTGGGCGTCGTCAAAAGCGGCCAGCTATCGTTTCCGCCCATGCCGTCGAACACTTCGGAACCGGAATAGATCCGCGGGAAACCAAACAGGCGCGGGTCGGTCACTCCGGTGTTGATACCGTAGGCCGTGGGATTTACGGCGTGATCGACAGGAGCGATGCCTTCGTTGAAACTGTTCAGGCTGAAGCGCAATTGGTTCACCCAGTTTGCGTTGGGAGTGTACGCCCACGCCAATCCCAGAATGTTGGTAACCGGGTAGGCTGAGGAAAGCCATTGCGAAGCAAGCGGGTTGATGTCCTCCTCGATCTGCGAGGAGTTTGCGAAAATATAGCTCGCCGAGAGCGTGTTGTGCGGGTTCACGACGAAATCGGTCTTGGCAACGAGATTGTCTTCGCGGCTCTTGTTGTTGAAATCAAAATTAATGAGGGCTGGATCATCGGGACTTGCCGTGAATCCCGGGTTTGGCAGGAATAGCGTCGACAACTGCCGGCTCAGCGCGCTACACGTCGCGCCGCACGCATTCAAAGCGTCCACAATGCTGTAGTCTTCCGGCGCGCCGATTTCGGGATCCAAGCGCCCCACGAGCGATTCTGTAACCGGGCTGTCGACGTTACTGGGGTTTCCGACCTTGTCGCGCAAACCCTCATAATTCACAAAGTAGAACCACTTCCCTTTCTTGATTGGACCGCCCAGAGACGCCCCGAATTGGTGCATCAACAGAGCGGGCACAGGGTCCGGCGCCGGCGCAAACCAATTGCGAGCATCAAACACGCTGTTCCGGTGAAAGTAATAAGCGGATCCGTGAATCTGATCGGTTCCCGATTTCAAACCAATGTTGACGACCACCCCCGGCTTCACGCCGTATCCGGCGTCGGGACTTTCCTGCGTATTGAACTCTTGAATTGCATCGAGGGGCAAGTGGCTCGAGGGCGCGCCAGAAATGCCAGCTTCGTTGGCGACAGACTCTCCGTAGTAGACGTCGTTGCCATTCGCGCCGTCGATAAAGAAATTGTTGTCATCGGGGCGATTGCCGTTCGATACGACCGAGTGAAATCCACCCCCCGGAGAGCGTTGCACGCCTGGGTGAAGATTGAGGAGGTTCTGGAAATCGCGGCCCTGCACAGGGAGATCGTTCACCGCTTTATTGGACATCACGCCGTTTAAGGTCGTGTCAGTCGTATCGGTGATTGTCGCTTCCGACTTTACCTCGACCGTTTCGCTGACGGATCCGGTTACAAGGTCGAGGTCGATGCGGATTTCGCGCCCTACCTCGAGCAAAATATCCTTGCTCTCCGCTTTCTTAAATCCCTTGGCTTCCGCAGTCACCGTATAACGTCCGGGAGCGAGGGGCGCCGCTGAGTAATCGCCCGCCGTGTTGGACGTCAGAGCACGAGACACACCCGTGCCCGTGTTCGTGACCGTAACAGCAGCACCGACGACTACAGCGCCAGACGAATCGCGAACCGTGCCGGTGATCCGTCCTTCATTGCTTTGCCCGCGCGCTGCGCCTGCAAACATCGCAATTGCCAGAACCATTACACTTAGGAAGCGGAAACGGTTCATCGCTTGCTCCTTTGGCCTCGGTGATTCTATTTCTATTGCTGTGCTGTACGAGTGCTTAGAAATACCAGCGCGGTCGGAGCGTGATCGAAAACGAAGGAGGACGAGATTACAGGCCCGCGGCGAGTTTCCCGAGGTCAATGAGGCAGTTCGGCGCGAAATGAACGGATCGCGACCACATGCCCAAAATTCCCGTTTCAGTTGGACTGCACCCCATAGTTGGAAGAATAATACGCGAAAATTAGAACACCTGCGCAACGATGTCAATGGAAGTTCACACCACAAGTAAACATTATTTCGAGCACGCGCGATTGCCGTTCGCCACGCGATGTGTCATAAACTCCGCCACTATGAGAATCGGAGTAATGGGAATTGCATTTCTGGGAATTGTGGTTGGCTGCTCAATCCCATTTTGGGCGCAGGAGTCGCGTGGGTCAGGTTTGAAGACCTATCGCACGAACGCCAAGGAATCCAAGTCACCGCAACCGCCAACATTTGGCGACGTCCTGCTCGGCGGGCACGGAAGCGTGGACGAGGCAACGCGCTACCTCTGCGATCACTCCGGCGGCGGCACGATTGTGGTGCTGAGCGCATCCGGCAAAGGCGAATACAACGACGAATTTCACAAGGCGTGTCCCGCGAACTCCGTCACCACGTTTGTAATCACATCTGAAAAAGGAGCCCGCACTCCGGAGGTAGCGGAAACACTCCGAAAAGCGCACGCGATCTTCTTTTCCGGCGGCGATCAATCCAATTACGTGAAGTATTGGTCCGGCACACCTGTGCAAGACGAAATCAACAACGCCGTTGCGCGGGGTGTGCCGGTCGGAGGAATCAGCGCAGGACTTGCGATTCAAGGCGAATTTCTGTTCGCGTCGTTCGTCGACACGGTCACCAGCCCGGAGGCGCTAGCGAACCCTTACAACCCGCGGGTAACTCTCGAACGCGAGTTCCTGAAAATTCCGGTGCTGAAAGGAGTCATCACCGATAGCCATTTTTCGGCCCGCGAGCGTATGGGCCGCAGCGTCGTGTTCATGTCCCGAATCGTACAAGACGGATGGGCGGAAGAAGCGCACGGAATCGGGATTGACGAGACGACGGCAGTGCTCGTCGACGCCGACGGCAAAGCAACCGTCGTCGGAAAAAACGCCGCATATTTCATGGCACTGAAACACAAACCCGAGCGCTGCGTTGCCGGACAGCCCCTGACGGTCCGCAATTTGGAAGTTTATAAATTGCCCGCGGGCGCTGGTTCCAAGTTTGATTTGAAGTCGTGGACAGGGACAAACGGCTCGAGTTTCGAAGTGAACGTGGTCGATGGGAAGATGACGCGAACGGATCAGTAGCGCACGAGCGTCGATGCGCTAGTGCAGGCGGCGAAGGTTTTGTGGCGTGCCACTAGGCAATGCCGGACGCGGAAGCGCCGGCAGCGTTCGCGCGGCTCGATGACGCTCGAGGAAATGCTTTTGCGCGCGCCGTCCCCATGACCGCACAAAATAATAGTTGAGCGTACCGCCCGCCCCAGCGCTCAGAACCGGAACGATCCTTGCTGTCCACTTCTCGGCAACTTCCGTGCCCACCTTCACCGCGATTCGATCAATGATTCGCGGAACGATCCGTTCGATCGCCTGTTTCTCGATGAACTCGCGACCCAGATCCAATCCGGCGGCGCTTGCGGCCGCAAGCCACAAATCTGTTTCTTCCTGTTCAGTCGAGTATTCGAATCCATAAATCAGACTCAGCCGCTGCAACATTCGAACTGTAATCGCTGAAAGAATGCCCATGTCCGGCAAGAGAGTGAGCATCCCGCCGAGCCCCATGCCCATACCTTCGAGCGCTGCGGTTTTTGTGGACGCTGAAATCACCTTTCCCGCGATCGGAGCTAACGTATGCTCGTCGAGATGCAGCATATCTTTCCAGGATTGAACCGGCAGCCGGTGAACGCGTTGAAGGTGCTTGAAATAGATTTCAGGATTTACTTTAATGTGGAAATAAGCCCGGCGGAAGCCCGCACGCAAAGAAGATTGCAGCAGGCGGGTGGTGATTCCTGGTTTTAACGTATTCGCCATGTCCGTTTAGATGCTCTCATGGCCGACCCGGATCGTTCATGATTATTATCGGTCGCAGAGGCTATCGATCAAGCAGAACTTGCGGCATGAACGTCTTCGGACCGTGCGAGATTGCTACTGTCGTCCTTCGTCTGGGAGGCCCCACTCGGGCGGCACATCTTCGCCGAAGGATTCTTTCGCGAGCACCGCGCCTTCGGCGGAATTGAATTGATTTCGCTTGCGATACGCCACGAAAAAGATCGTAGCCATGATAAATATCGGGGGAAAAAACATAATCAGGATGCCGTGCCGAAGAGCTTGAATGAATTGTGAGCCGGAACTCGCCGCGCTTTGATAGCACATCGCGCAACCTTGAGCGTACGCTGCCCCCGGGGCCAGAATTGCGATTGCCCCCGCCACTCCTCCAGCGATCGGCCGGAAACGCAACGAAGTCGACATGCCCGGAATCATATCACCGAGCGCATCTCCCAGCCATCCTGGAATTCGCCCTCGCTACTGATTCTAAATGCAGCCACCGCCCCGCGATTGACTTGCCTCGCCCACGGGCCTAAGATTTGCGCATTCGCGGCCCGCTTGCGACGTTTTGCGGTGCTTGAGATTTCGATCGGGGGAGTCAAATCGTGTCCGACTGGCAATATGCGCAGGCCGATAAATCCGAGCAGTTGGCACAGGTGTCTTATTATTCCGTCAAGAAACACGTTCAGGGCCGCGAGATTGAATTTCACATCACTCTGAAAGAATTTGTTTGCCCCCCGCCCGGGCAGCACACTCGTTTCTTTGCCGAAGCGGACAAGAAAGTAAATCAGAAAACCACCGCGCTTCTCCCATTTGGGTGGGGCGATTCGGTTCTGAAAGCCCTGGCCGGCTGCCTGCGGATGATTCGCGATTTTCCTTACGAAGAGGAGTAATTCGCCCGATGCCCATGAAGCTTTCCACGCGGGAAATCAAGCCGGGGATCATTCTGTTCGAAATCACGGGTCGCGTTTCGATGGGCGACGACTGCTCGCTTCTGGATTCCGAAGTCGAGCGTTACATCGGAAAAAATCAGAACCGAATCATTTTCGAAGTCTCCGGCGTGAATCACGTGGATAGCGCCGTAATCGGCCAGATTGTGAAGTGCCTCACCAGGCTCAAGCGCTCTGGCGGCGCGTTGCGCCTTTCCGGAGTGCATGGAATGGTCGAGGGAGTCCTGAAAATGACGCAGCTGTATCAGGCGCTCGCCATTTACCCCACGCCCGCAGACGCGGCGGAGAATTTCGTGCTTCAATCGAAGTAACCCGCGGTCTGGCTCTTCACGATAAAACTAGAACGCAACGTCCTTCATGTGCGTCGCAAGAAACCACTGATTGCCAAATGGATCGGTCACTCCTGCGCTGCGGTCACCGTACGGCTGGTCGGCGGGCGGCATAAGCGATTTCGCTCCCGCGCGAAGAGCTTGCTCGTAGATCGCATCCGTATCCGGCACGTACAGATGGAGCGCGCAAGGCATCGGAAGATAAGGAGCATGCGCATCGCTCATTTCGAGGATCGAATCGCCGATCGCGATTTTTGCGTGCGCAATGCCTCCGTCGGGAGTGGGCACCACGAGTCTTTCTTCCGCGCCAAACGCATCCTTCAGGAAGCTAATAAACGGCGCAGCTTTTTCCATCGCAAGGTACGGAGTCACGCTGCGCAGCCCTTCGGGAATGCGCTCCCCTTTCAGCGGCGTCGCAATGTACCAGTGGTTTCCAAATTCGTCCACGATGGACGCTCCGCGTTCACCGTATTCCTGGTCGACTGGCACCTGGAGCGTCTTCGCGCCATCCCGCACCGCTCTTGCGTACACCGCATCCACGTCGTCGACGAACACGTGCAGCGCCGCAGGCGCCGGCGGAAACTTATCCGACGAATCGGCCAACTCGACCATCGAGTCTCCAATCCTGACCTCAGCATGCATGATGGAATTCGTACCTGGCATCTTCGCCCGGAATAATTCGACGGCTCCGAACACATTCTTCAGAAAATCGAGCATGCGCCCCGAATCAGGGACGATCAGGTATTGCGTGATGGTGTGAAATCCTTCGCGAACTGGTTTCACTCCGGAAGCGGCCATTGTGGATCTCCTTTGTAAATCCGATTTCAACCGAGACTTGAATTCTTCGCGAGGCAGTCCTCGCAAGGCTGCTGCGATGCGCCCGAGCGCGGCGAGTTCGTCGTCGCCACCTGGCATTTCGCCAGCGGCGCCGCCCAGCGTCACATCCACCATCCGATCGAGTTGTTCAATTTGGCTAGGACTAGCCATTTCTTTCACCCATTCGTTCGCGCAGATTTTGAATCGCGCGGAATTGCAACTGTTTCACCGCTCCTTCCGTCCGACCAAGTTCTTGCGCGATTTCGCGAATTCCCTTCTCGTCCGCGAACCGCAGTTCGATCACCCGGCGTTGATCGGGTGGCAAATCGAGAACCATGCGATAAAGCGCTGCGCGATTTTCAATCTTGTCGACACTCGCGATGCCCGGCCCGGCTTTCTCTTCAAGATCCGGATCGCCGATTTCTTTCACCGCTTTCTGACGATGATTAGAGATTGCGTTGCTCGCAATCCTGTATAGCCACGCCGAAAATGGGACACCTCTCCATTCGAACCGGTCCAGTCCTTCCAGCGCACGCCGGAATACTTCGGAGGTCAGGTCCTGTACTTCGGCGCGATTGCGCACACGGCGGCCTATGAACGCGTAGACCCGCTCAAAGTGAAGTTCGTAGAGTTCGGCAAAGCGGCGACGATCCCTTTTCGCCGCCTCCACCAGAAGCCGCTCTTCGGCCTCGCTCGCGCCGTATGTCAAACTAACTCTCCCCATATTTCGTCATCACTTACGTAAACCGCTGACCAGGCGAAAGGTTACGGTCCATGTCCCACATATCGCGAACTTTCGTCCGGTACCCGATAGTACGCCCGTTCTATAGCCTATCTCCCGTGCATTCAGTACATTCGCTGCAGCCGAATCAAGCAAGTGGAGGCGATAAGATGGCTACGGCGGTCCAGATCCAACATCCTGACACGGACGTTCAGCGACCCAGCTCGAGAACCGGACGACGCCGTGAGCGCCTTCGAGTCTCTTTGCCAGTGCAAGTGCAGCCCTTCGATGCCCGCTTTATCGACATTATTGACGTGGGCGAAGTGAGCGATTTCACGCGCGACGGCCTCTATTTCAGTACCTGTATGCCCCATTACTTCATGGGGATGCGCCTGATTGTCACCTTTCCGTTCGGCGAACAGGTTTCGGCGCACAAGCGATTTCTTGGTACCATCGTCCGCATGGAAGACCGTCCGGACGGAAACCGTGGCATCGCCGTGCGATTTATCCTCTAACAAAAATTCAGGCTGGTAGTAACACGCCGTTTGCCTTTGGGCAAGCGTCGCGGGTTTCTGCCTTGTCAGTCGCGACACTCCCCGGCGACAATACCACCAGAGCAAATTGAAACGCCCGCTGCATTCGCATCATCCATGAGCATTCAATTGCGCGGGCAGGCAGGAAAACTAATGACGCAGGACCATCGGGATAAGCAGCACGCGCCGCATGCCGCGCATACTAGCGGAACCACCGTGAAGGAAGCAGAGCGACGTGGCGGCGATCGCCATGTATTTACCGCCTCCGCGGATGTCGTCGAACTTTCTTCTGGGGCGCGATTTTCAACGCGCACCACGGATCTCGGTCCAGGCGGATGCTTCGTCGACACGACCAATCCCTTCCCCACCGGTTCCATTTTGCACGTGAAATTGCACAAGGGTAAGACCACCTTCGAGACCACCGGGATGGTCGTCTACTCACAGAATGGCTTGGGAATGGGAATTGCGTTCAACGACTTGACACCCGATCGCCGAACGGCGCTCGAAGCGTGGCTAGCCGATCTCACCGGCGAACGGCACACCCACGAGATTTCCGTCGACGCCAGCGCCGCGCTTCGCGTCTCGTCGCAAAAGCCAGCAGCCAGTCAGAAAACCTCGCTCGTCAGATTGGTACAGCTCATGATCGGCAAGGGGATTCTAACTGAAGCTGAAGGAGCCTCTGTTCTCATAGATCCTGTTCTGTAACCGCGCGTGCACCGATTCACCCACACCCAAATGGACTACACACGGAACCGTATCTAGTAACGGCTTTCTGCCATCCCATCTTTGCATCCCCAATCCGGAAGTCGGCCCAATTCGGAAGAGCGCGGGCGATTCTTTGGAAGTCTTTATCTTGCAGAGCATTGCCGGTGCCGTACTAGACCGATTTGACTAAGGTGACTAGGCATCTATTTCCTCATCTAGGAAAATATTACTGCCGTGTTTCCGAATTAGTTCGAATTTATCTCCCTGTAACCTCCGTGTTATCAGCATCCGAAAACTTGATGCCTCCAACGGCGACCATATTGCATCCCATCTGGCAGAGGTCCTTATGGGCGAACGTAGAGAAGCGAGACGTTATGAAGTTTACCTGCCGGTGCAAGTATGCATCGCCAAGCGTCGCCCCGCCGATTTTCATACCGGCCAGCTTCGCGATGTCTCTCGCAGCGGGATTTTCTTCCATTCACATGTCCCGCTCGAGCCTGGCACACGCGTGGAGCTTACGTTCTCACTTCCTGGCGATAAAGACCGTGGCACGGCAGTGCTTGTAAGGGCCAGCGCGAAGGCCCTGCGTGTCAGCGCTCTCCCGGGCGAAATATCTCCTCTGTACGGTGTCGCGGCGACGATTGATCGTCTCGACTTCGTTCGGCCTGTTATTTCCTCAGCCGCTTAAACCTGGGAAGTCGTGGCTCTCGCGATCCGCTGCTTTTGGTTTCTCCGGCGTTCGGCGCATCGATACGTCGAAAGATTCCCCACTGAACCGCTCAGCTTCAATCCGCGATTTGACGTGTTCCGCAGTCTGCATCCCTGGTTACAATAGCCACTCGAGCGCCCGAGCCGAATTGCATGTCACCCGAAGATTCAAACATTCCCAGTCTCGAACATTCCGTTCTCGTCGCGCTTTGCAGCGCCGGGCTTTCGGTCGCGAATCGCACAGCCGCGATTGGCGCACTTTCGAAATACGGCTGGAATCTGCCGGACCATCGTGTGATTTACGCAGCGCTTTGCCGCTCGGGCCACCGCCCCGCGGACGAGCTTCGCGATCATCTCAAAGCGGAAGTGACGCGGCTCGGATTCCCCGAACTCGAATGGGAATCGTATTTCGTGACCCTCATGATCGATGCAGCCCACGTCCAGGCACTCGTGCGAGAGTTATTGAATTCAGCGCCTGACATTCGTCAATGAACCGCAACCGGTTTGCGAGCCGACACTTTCGTCAATAGAAACGCGATGGGAACGGTGGCAAAGCACATCAAAGCCAGATAACGGAAGTCGTCAATGTAGGACCACAGGGCTGCCTGGGTATCGAGCGTTCCCTCGATCAGCTTATAGGTTCGATGAAGCGCATCAACCGGATCCGTGTGCTGGCTCATCATTCCTTGAAATCCATCCACGGCGCGTTGCAGCACGGGATTTTGCGGTGAGAGCGAATGCGCAAGTTCCGTCCGGTGCAGCTGCTCATGGCGCGAAATAATCGTGTTTACCACCGAAATGCCGACACTGCCGCCCACGTTTCGAAATAAATTGTACAGTCCACTCGCGTTTCCGATCTGCTGGTCGGGCAGCCCACCCATCGCCAGCGTCGCAAGCGGGACGAACACAAACCCAATAAAAAACCCGCTCACCGCCACCGCCCAGAACATCGACCACTGCGAGACGTCAAGAGTCATGTGGCCGAGCCATAGATTCGCAACGCCAACGCCGGCGAAACCAATCGCGATCAGCTTGCGCCCGTCAAATTTCGAAAGCAGAACTCCCACCAGCGGCATCGCGAAAATAGCGCCAATCCCGCGCGGAGCCACCGCAAGCCCGGCGGATAGCGCCGTGTATCCCATCAGCGTCTGATAAAAGAGCGGAAGAATCGTAATCATTCCGTAGACGACGGCGCCGAATATCGCGATTTGTAAGCAGCCGACGGCAAAATTCCGATTTAGCAGAATTCGTAAATCCACTAATGGTTTCGTCAGCTTCAACTCGCGCCACAAGAACGCTACAAACGTCACCACCAGCACCGCCGCCGCCCATCGCAACCAGATCGCGCCAAACCAATCGTCCTCCTGCCCCTTGTCCAAAATGATCTGCAGCGCGCCTAACCACACCGCAAGCAAACCGAGCCCGATAGCGTCAAGTTTTCCCGGCTTCGCCTCGCGAATATATTTTGGATCGATTACCAGGCGCGAAATCAGAATCACCGCGAGAATGCCGATGGGAATATTGATGTAGAACGCCCAGCGCCAGCTGTAGTTCACAGTAATCCAGCCGCCCAGCGTAGGCCCCAGCACTGGCGCCACCACCACGCCAAATCCAAACGCAGCCATCGCCTGCCCGCGCTTTTCCGGCGGAAACGTCTCGAGCAGAATTGCCTGTGACAAAGGCTGCAACGCGCCACCGCCTGCTCCCTGCACCGCGCGCGCAATCAGAATCATCGGCAGGCTCGTCGCCGCGCCGCACGCAAACGACGCCACCGTAAAAATCACGATGCACACAACGAGAAAATTCTTGCGCCCGAACTTCTGCGCAAACCATCCGCTAGCGGGCAGCACGATTGCATTCGCCACCAGATAACTCGTCAGCACCCACGTGGCTTCGTCGTTCGTCGCGGAAACGCTCCCCGCGATGTACGGAAGCGCGACCGCCGCAATCGACGTGTCCAGCACTTCCATAAACGTCGCGAGCATCACCGCGGCTGCAATCAGCCACGGATTGTGCTCCACGATCGACGGTGCGTTGGGTTCGCTAGCCATTCACGTGAACGCGCGCCACTGGCGCTGACATGAGCTTCATTGTGGTTTGAATTCTTCGTCGCCGCATGATTTACGGCAATCGGCGCAGTTGCAAGATATCAAATAACTATTATAGATGCGCGAGCGCGCTGCGGAGGCTCATCGATGAGGCTTCCAGTGCAGATCAAATTGTCAGCTGAGGAATCAAAGCGTTACGACGAAGTGCGTTCACTAAATGCCGAGCCCGCTTACGATTTCGCGCTCATCCAAAAATCGGGCGCCGCGCCAGTGAATTCCACGGCCACGCGTGCCTTGCCGCGCTTCTGCGCAGCCGTTTGCACCACGCGGCATTCTCGCTCAGCGTCGTTGCGCATGTTCACAAGAAACAGCCGCTGCCCCTTCACCACTGCCGTCTCGAGAATGAACGAACACCCATCGTCGTTGATATCTGCTGTCTCGGTTTCCTCATGGAATGGCTGCTTCTCGGAATCCGAGCCGTAGACGAGCACCACCACCGGCTGTTCCCAACGCTGGCTGCGCCGACGATCAGCTCCATCCGAATTCGGATGTTCGGGTAAGTGTTCGGGTAAACGTTCTGGTCGTTGTTCTGGCGCCCCAACAGGAGCATGCCCCCCCTGCTTGCGCCCCTTCGCGCGCGAGCGTTCACCTTCCGCCTGTTTCAGCGCATCCCAAATGCGGCTCACAGCGGCTCCGCGTGCAACGAGAGGTACAAAACTCCGTATTCAGAATAGTCTGAGTCTCTCCGCGATTCGCGAGACTTTCGAACGGAAGAGCCGAATTGCCTATCGGTAAACGCATCTGCACGATGCGAGTTTTGTAGCACACGGCTCGTTTTTCACTTCGTCTGCTCTCACCGCCCCAGCCAAGCCTGCGCCTGAGGGCATCCGATCAGGATGCTGAGGATCTCGGCTCCAGCGCCACAGCGTTCAAGTACGCAACCTACAAAGATTCAAATCGGAGTATTTCGAGTCGGCGAGTTTTTGAGCGCGAGCGACGATTTTCGCAGGTGTCTTGCCGTGAGGATTCGTCCAACGCCCGGGAATAGCGCGCCCGCACTTCGGGCAGCAGCCATCCGGCGTCAGCCGATTTTTCTCCACGCTGTGCCACGAGCGCTGAATCAGCAGCGTCCCGCACGACGGGCACGACGTATGCGCCCCATCGCTGTACACATTTCCTTCATAAACAAAGTTCAGCCCCGCATCGAGCGCGATTCTGCGCGCGGCGTGTAAAGTCTCAGGAGGAGTCCGCGGCTTATCCTGCAATTTGAAATCCGGATGAAACGCGGTGAAGTGCAGCGGCACATCCGGCCCAAGATTTTCGAGCACCCATTCCGACAGCTCGCGAAATTCGGCCGCGCCGTCGTTGAGCGTGGGAATCACCAGATTCGTCAGCTCGAACCAGACGTTCGTTTCGTTCTTCAGCCACTTGAGCGTATCGAGCACCGGCTGCAAATGCGTCAGCGTGATTTTGCCGTAGAAATCTTCGGTAAAGGCTTTCAGGTCGATGTTCGCCGCGTCCACGTGATCGTAAATATCGTGAAACGCCTCGTAGGTGATGTATCCGTTCGAGACCATCACCGTGTTGATCCCGTGCTCTTTCGCGGCGTGGCAAATATCGATCACATATTCGCCCCAGATCGTCGGCTCGTTATAAGTAAACGCAATCGACGGGCACCCGTTGCGAATCGCGAGCAGCACCACATCTTCCGGCGGAATGTACGACGAGTTCACCTGGTCCGAACGCGATTTCGAAATGTCCCAGTTCTGGCAGAAGAAGCAGCCCATGTTGCAGCCGGCCGTCCCCATCGAAAATATCTTCGTCCCCGGCAAAAAATGATTCAGCGGCTTCTTCTCGATCGGATCGATCTGCAACGCAGCCGGATGCGCGTAGCCCAGGCTGTAAAGCTTGCCCCCCTCGTTCGCCCGGATGTAACAGAACCCAGCCTGCCCTTCCCCAATGTGGCAATGCCGCGGACAAAGATAGCAATGCACCCTGCCCGCCGTGGCGGGCCCGCTCGCCGTGGCGAGGTTGCCGCCCGCCTCGGCCTCCCACCAGCGAGCTTCGTGCAAGGGTTTGCGATTTTTGCAGAATTTTGAGTTCGGACATGGCAGCGTGCGGCCTCCATGCGACATTATACGCCTCTGGGGACGGTCGCTGACTTCGTTCGTCGGTATCTGCCGGCGGTTTTGACGTCTCGCCGGAGGTCTGCTCGCGGCCCATCATTTCGCGCAAATCACAATCTGTGGTGTTCGCGAGGCCGACGCCACTAGATTTCAACGACCCCCGTTTACCGCCGATTAGAATGGGTCGCGGAGTCATGTTTTCAATGCCTTACGAGCATTTCTAATCGCGGAAGCGGCCGATTAGAAGCGGAGTGAGTAGAGCCAATTGACGAGTGAATAACGAAAGAGTCGAGAGAGTGCGTGACGTGTCGCAACGTCTCCCACAGCCATCTCTCCCTCCCATAGTGACGATTGGACCGTCACACAAAAACGGAGAATGGTAGCGCGAATTAGGGAGTTTGAGAACTCCGTAGAACTACGTACAGCCTGTGGAAATCGACACATCAATTATGGTTTGAGGAGAAATAAAGCAGATTTGAATTGAGCGCTGATCTAGTCCGGAATCTCGAACAATCTGTGTTTCTCCACCTCGATGACTCCTGTCATGGTGATATGGAACCTTGTCCCATCATAGTGGGCGAATGCGCGCCCGTGAGTCATGATGGCGAGATTCCTTCGAAGATTCGGTCGCATGTTTGGGCTGACCCACCGTTCAAGGTCTTCAAAGGTTGCTCCCTCCGAGCCTGTTTGATAGAGAAGCAGCAAGACATAAAATCTAGGTGGGAGGGCCGGATTCAGGACTTTGAGAAAACCATTGAAATCCTGGACAGCAGGGGCCCGTCGTTCGATCAAGTCCTCGACGATTCGCTGAGCGGCATTTGCTGGTACCGTATGGTAGAGCCGCACAAATTCGGCGAGCACCCAATCCAGAGTCGATGTAACAAGGGTCGCATCTTGTAGGTTAGGGTCGATACCATCCGCCAAGTGCGCCGTGTCCCGCTTGTTTCTGACGTCATAGATCATCCGCAACGCCCTGGGTATGTGAATTCGAATTGAATCTGGGTAGGACGCAGCTGGCAAAGACTCAAGGTCCTTAACTAGGGTATTCGTTTGTAATTGTTTTCCCAAAGGCGTGAAGGATCCGGTCGTATGCTGCTCTAGCATGCGGAATGCAGCCTCGCAAAATCGGCCACCTTCGACAGCGCTCAGACGTAAACCACCGAGGTAGAAATTCTTTTTGGCCTCAGAGTAGGCTGCCAAGAGTTCTCGAACAAGATTGCAATCGTTGAAGCACGCGAGGCCAACCTCGACAGTTTCAAGCAAGGAACCAGGCATTTAAGTTGCCGCCGGTCCCCGAGATGATCTGCCGCTTCTCCTTCTACGCCGACCGAGAGGATTCGCGTTAAGCGCTGCTTTGACTTTTTCTCGATCGGGAAGTGCCTCGACGAGGGTCTCGCCGCGAACCGTAATTTGCTTGTAACCGCCCCCGGCCGGAGCCAGGTACTTCGCATTAGTTGCGTTGACGACCGCGAACGCAGGGTTAGATAATGGCGGTTGCGCCGCTTCCTTGTTCAGTTCAGTAAGTTCCCTAGTCTTGAATTTCGGTCTGCTCTTCATGTGCGTCTGGAAAAAGGCCAGACACGCCATTCGCTCTACATCAGTGCTCGGCTTTTTATCCGCAAGGAATCGCTTCGCGCTTACCTGAAGCGAGCCAGACATTGGGCCCGTGCCGTTTGCTACACCAGCAGCGCCGATGTCGCTTCCGAGTCGGGGTTCTGCTCTCAAACCCAGTTTTTCTTCGACCCAAGAAAGAACTCGTGCTTGTTCATCTGGAACCAACCTTTGAAGGATTTTATAGACCGTCGCCATAGCGTCGAGTTCAAAATTCTCATCTCGAAGAACTGACGTAGTCGCCGCGCTTCGTGCTTCTCCGATTGAACTTTCTTGCATGTCTTGTTTACTGGTCATGACCAATCCCCTCCTTAGACAAGATGTTTATGAACTGCTCAATTTTGTGCTGAACCGCCCGGAAAGTGCCTCGTTTCGGCGACTCCGCAAACTTCGCCCTCACCCAATCGTTGCCTCGAGCACGAACTTGGTTTTCCGGCAAACCAGTGAACTTCGCGAGATCCTTAACTGTTACCGACTCGGAGATTGTTGAATCGAGTTGAAACCCGACGGCGCGTGCCGCTAGAACCACCATCACTTTCTGTTTCGAGCTGAGGCTTTGATCTGATACATGAACGTGACCCGATTTTTGAATGACACAATATCTAAATAACTTCGTAGCAATCACTTCAAGCCGGTCCCTTAGCCAATCATCGGTGACAATGAATTTCTTTGCCAATGCTTCTAGGTTCATTTCGCCTCCTCTTGCCCCGCGAAGGTACGCGGATTGTTCCGAGCGCCATCTGAACAATCCGCGGACCCAAGGTCATTAGGAGTATACCCAACCACATTGATTAGAGCAAGCGATATAGCTAAAACCAATAGTGTGCGTCTTGTCCAATAGTTGCCGCACGCCAGTCCGCTAATCTCCCTTGTTCCCCACGGAGGTTTCCGGACACTCTTCTTCCGTCGCTCCTTTAATCTGGGAGAAGTCACTTGAAGCCTGTTTACGCACTAGAAACGCTAATCGCAGCACCGTTTCGCCTTAACCGATGCCACGATCGAACTACTTCGAGGTCCGCGACTTCGTTCAATTGCGATGCCAACGCGGCATTGGACGCTAGCTATCCGTTTGTAACGCACTAGTGCACAATGAATATAACACTGTTAACACATAACCTGCGTGTATGCAATGTATTACGATGACTATAGGTCTATAACACTAGAAGATTATTCTAGTGCGATATTGTCAGAAAATGCCGCACCGATCCGCAACTCTGCCGCCAGCGTGGCACGGAGGTTTCCGGACACCCTTCTTCCGTCGCTCCTTTAATCTGGGAGAAGTCACTTGAAGCCTGTTTACGCACTAGAAACGCTAATCGCAGCACCGTTTCGCCTTAACCGATGCCACGATCGAACTACTTCGAGGTCCGCGACTTCGTTCAATTGCGATGCCAACGCGGCATTGGACGCTAGCTATCCGTTTGTAACGCACTAGTGCACAATGAATATAACACTGTTAACACATAACCTGCGTGTATGCAATGTATTACGATGACTATAGGTCTATAACACTAGAAGATTATTCTAGTGCGATATTGTCAGAAAACGCCGCACCGATCCGCAACTCTGCCGCCAGCGTGGCACGGAGGTTTCCGGACACCCTTCTTCCGTCGCATTTCAGGGGATTTTTCGGGCTTGCCTATCTTAAAGAATCTCTTGGGCAATCGCCCTAGGACGAGCGCTGTTTAGGCCCCTGCGCGAGGCGCACGTCATAAAGCGTCTGCAAATTGAGCCAGAACTGGGCGAGGCGCAGGGCTGTGTCGCCGGTGATCGAGCGGGTTCCGTTGAGGATTTGCGTCACGCGATTGGTCGGGACGCGCAGCTTGCGCGCGAGATCGGCGGCGCTCATATCGAGCGCGTCCAATTCTTCGGCAAGGTGCTCGCCCGGATGAATCACTACGATTGGCATGGAGGCTCTACTAATTATAGCCGAGAACGGAACGCTTGGCGTTCGGCACATTCACGGCGAGGCCTCACCTCTGAAGAGGTGAGCTACATCAACCCCGAAAGACGAAGAACTCCACGGGTCACACGCTACAAGTCACGAGTCACAAATTACGACTCACCGCGGGCGCGTCGCAAGCCCTGCTTTCTTCCAGAGCTTTTCCCAGTGCCAGACGCCGGGAGTGGTGTGCAGGAGGCGGTAGCCGAGCTGGTGGGCGAGCATCAGGATCTGGCCGCGATGATGCGCGTCGTGCGAGAACATGTAGGCGAACATCGTGCCGCCGGCGGGCCACGTTTGCGACCAGCTGCCGCGCGAAAATTTCGTGACGCGGCGATTCGGCGAGGCCGAGAGCGCGTCCGACAGCATCTTCAGGCACTGACGGGAACTTTTCCTGTGCGCGGCGGCAGCCTGCTTGATCGTGCAGCGGTCGGGATCGAGTGGCCGCGGACACTTCAGATGCGGCGCGGAATTTTTCAGCCACGAAAGACGATTGTTGTGCAGATGCGCGAAGATGCCGGCGATTGTGCGGCCACTTCCCTTCTGACCCGGCAGCTGTGCGCGCCACGCGCGAGGGTCGAGTTCAGAGAGGATGAGCTGGTTCATCGCGTCGTTCGCCGCGTAGGTTTCGAGGATGGTGTCGCGAATTTCAGCGAGCGCCGTGTGCGACTCGGTGCTCGGGCCCGCCGTGCGGGAGATTGAAGTGCGCGAGATCGAAGTGCGTGCGATTGACGTGCCATGGAAGCTCCGCAACTCTAAAATACTCGCCCCATAATAATCGAGAACGGATCGGTTGGCATACGAGTTCAGTCGCGACGCGTGAATCGCGCAGGTCCTTCGAGTCTCGGGGTAAACCAGAGTGCCTGCGCCACCAGAGTCAAAAGAGCCGGCAGGATGCCGGCGCTACGAAATGCGAATCAGGACTCACAAATCACGCCGCTCGTCGTTATCGAGAAGGTCCGCCGTGGCGGAAGTCACGATTCACGGCATCTTGCGCTTTTCGCCTTACCGCC